>OY969721.1:0-2545174 GCA_963702175.1 uncultured Solirubrobacterales bacterium | reverse complement strand
TATGAGTCGGTGACTCTCACCGCGTTGATGATCGTGTCGACCTCCGGGTTGTGCTCCCCGGACTCGAGCTTGACGACCCGCGGCTGAGACACCCCGAGACGCTCGGCCAAAGCCCGCTGACTCAGCTTGTGCTCGGCGCGATATCGCAGAAGGGTCGCAGCGAACTCGCGAGCGGGAGCTAGCCGCTGCCACTCCGCCTTGAAGCTGGGATCAGCGAGCTGCTCTTCCGCGACCAGCGCGTCGAAGTTCTTTCCAGAAGCCATTGCGATAGTCATGATCATAAAACTATTATCAATGTCAACGGTGGCGTCCCAGGCGCTGCGCCGTCTCCGCAACCGCCCGCTCAAAGTCTTTCTTTTTCGCCGCAACGGCCAGAACGACGAACCGGTTTCCGAGACGTGCGTAGATCGGCCGCGCCTCGCATGCACCCTGCCTCGGTCGCAGCTCGAACAAGTCCGCCTCCCTCCAACCTTGGCGAAGACCGGCGCAATCGCGCGTGGCAACCGGAGGTGCCGACTCGGCCCTAGCCCGAACTAAGCGGCGCGATCTACCATTCAGCCGAAACTAAGCTGCTGGGCACCGAAGGTAAGCCGGTCCTCGAGCTTGATCCCGGTCGCCTTGCGCCCGGTGCGGGTCTCACGGTGGCGGTCAACGTCGACGCGCCCTGCCTGAGCAAGGGCAGCAAGGGCCGCGCGATAGTGCGTCTCGACCCAGACACCGAGCGGATAGTCCTCGTTCAACAGCTCTTCGAAGAGAAGGCTACGGCCGAGATATGTAGTGATTAGATACTCCTGTAGGGTCGGGTAAGGCTTGGCCTCGGCGACATCGAGGGCGATTTGGTCTGGATCACGGAGAGTGAGCGGCCAGAAGGTCATGTCAGCCGATTGCTTGACCATGGCCTCCTTCATCTTTCGCATCCCTAGCGGCTCATTGGTCAGGTGGATCAGGTAGTAAAGCGTTTGCGCACGATCGTCCTCGAAGACCCGAAACGGCGTGGCAAAGCGGGCTACATTTTCGCGGACGAGTTCAGAGTAAGTAAGCAGGAGCTTCTGCTCTCGCTGCTCGCCAGGGGAGAGCTGCAAGCATGCGCGCCAGGCGTCGCCGCCGAAGAGTTCGTTCAGTGGTGCCTCATGGCTTTCCTCACCGAGAAAGCGGCGCATGTCGCGGACCATGAAAGTGAGCATGACCTCGGAGCGTGGCAGCGACATCAGCTCTTTGACTACCGTCAGCGGGACGCCACGAAAGCCATAGGGATCAGCGGTCCAGAAGACGGGCGGTACCCAGGAGAGGGCGCGCAACGCATTCGCCTTGGCGAGCGCTTCGGGGGCAAACTCGCCGTGATGAGCGCGGATTGTGACCCCGAGGTGGTCGAGCCCGGCGATGGCTGTACTCAGCTCTTTGAAGTTGGCGACGTTCGCCTCAACGCAGTCGATCTCAACTCGTTTCGGGCGGCCGCGATTGACGGCTTCGACGGCCCGATCCCAAAAGACGAGTGGGGAGCCGGGCTCACCGCCGTTGTAGTGGCCGCGGCCGGCGAAGCCGTCGAAGAGCAGAAGGGGCTTCATTCCCCCGAGGATCGCGAGCCAGGCGCCAAGGTAGCGGCGCTGAATTTCGTGCTTTACCCGAGCGTGCTCGGTGTAGTTCCACTTCTCGAGATCGTGATCTGCCAGCTCACCCGACAAGTTCGGTACTCCTCAACGGCATCTGTGACCACTCCTGCCCGTCCAACTGACGTCCTCCCGACTTCGATCGAAGGCCTCCCCACTGCTTGAAAAAGAAAGGTACCTCCGCCTCCAAACAACGATCGCGTAGATCACGTGCCCACTCGATTCGCATCGGACGATGCTTGGGTCCTGACTCACCTCCCACAATGACCCAGTCCAGTTCGTCGAGCTTCAAATCATCAAGCGGTCCCAGCAGAGGCTCGGCGGACACGAACCGGACCGCCGCGGGTACCTGGCGCAAATGGTCGGCGCGATGAACGAACTTGCGGTTCTCCACGCTCACTCCCATCCAGATGTTCTCCGGCCACTCCAGCTGATCTGCGATCTCCACCAACCTCTCATGGCGCTTGGTCAGGATCTGAAAGACGTGCCAGTGGGCCTCGGCCATCACTGCGAAGACCTCTTCAATGAACTTGTCGGGGATTGCCTCGTGAAATAGATCGCTCATCGAGTTGACGAAGATCATCCGCGGGGTTCGCCAGTGGAGGGGCGTATCGATCGAGCTTGGGTGAAGGGTCACTCCAAAACCGGGGCCACTTGATTTCTTGGAGCCGTCAAGCTGGTACTTGGCCTGCCCCATGCGCTTTAGCCGCGCAGCTAGATCAAGGGCGTAGCAGTGCGCGCAGCCCGGAGAAACCCGATCGCATCCCGTCACTGGATTCCAAGTCGCCTCGGTCCACTCGATCGCGCTGTTGCCGGCCATCGGGATCATTTTCGCCTCCTTCCCCATGCTTCCTTTCCTAAGCGAACATATGTTCGCCTATGGTTCAGACGTTGCTGGTCCCGGGCTGAGGGAATGGGGGCTGCGGCTCACCCCGTCCCGGTCGGACGCTTCACCCGCTCGAGGCTCAGCGATCTACGTCTTGGGAGTGTCAACGCGGGTCGGGTCCAGCCTTGGACCTCCCCAGTTTCGCTAACGGGTGACGAATCAGCGCTAATCGCCGCGCATCCCCGCCTATCCGGCGCCGATCAGGCAGTTTCTGCCTGATCGGGAGCGGAATTTGGATCCCGGTTCAAACCGACCCGCCCACACCAGGGTGCCGATTTGCAGCGATTTCTAGAGGGGTGGACGACCGGATTCGAACCGGCGACCGCCTGGACCACAACCAGGAGCTCTACCAGCTGAGCTACGTCCACCGCGCTCCTCCAATCTAGCGGTAGCGTTGGGAGCGATGCGGCGGAGATCTGGGATCGCGGCGTTTCGCGCAACGGGGATTGGGGCCCAGGCGCGGGGCGCGGTCGCCATCGGTGCCCTGGCCGTTGGCGCCGCGGCTGTCGGTGGCTTTGCGATCGGGCGGTTCTCGGTGGGCCGACTGGCGATCGGCCGGGCCAAGATCGGCAAGCTTCAGGTCGGCGAGCTGGAGATCACCCAGCTGCGCGTTCACGATGAGCCGAGCGAGGGGCGTAGCCGAGATTGACCACACCTGAGTGGGGTCAACGTCGGATGCGCGGCATCGGGGTCGCGTTGATCTGCCTGACGAGCGCGACTGCCCTGGTCGGGGTCCCTCGGGCGAACGCCCTCGGCCCCTACCCCGACCTCGGCACCTGCCCGGTCTTCCCAAACCCGCCCGCCTCGCTCTCTCCCACCGCGGCCTCGCTGCCGAACCAGGCCGCCTGGAACCAGGACATCTCCCGGGCCCCGGTAGCCCGCAACTCCACCGCCGTCATCGCCTTCATCAACGCCAGTGGCGGCGACCGCCTCCACCCCGACTTCGGCTCGCCGCGCGCCTATGGCTTCCCCTACGCGGTCGTTGGCGCCAAGCAACGCAAGCTCCCCATCCGCTACACCGCCTACGGCAGCGAGAGCGATCGCGGGCCGTTCCCGGTCCCAACCGGCGCCCTGGTCGAGGGCGGCCAGGGCAGCGACGGCGACCGCCACGTGCTCGTCGTCGACCGCTCGCGCTGCATCCTCTACGAGCTCTACCGCGCCTTCTTCTCCCGCAGCGGCGGCGCCCACTGGAACGCCGACTCCGGGGTCAGCTGGGACCTGCGCTCGAGCGAGCTGCGCCCCGACTCCTGGACCTCGGCTGATGCGGCCGGACTGCCGATCTTCCCGGGGCTGGTCCGCTACGACGAGGTCGCCTCCGGACGCATCGAGTACGCGATCCGGGTCACCTTCGAGAGCACCCGTGATGCCTGGGTCCACCCCGCCTCCCACTGCGCCGGTGACACCGCCAGCCCGAATGCGCCGGCGATGGGGACGCGCCTGCGGCTCAAGGCGGGCTACGGCCTAGGCGGCTTCAGCGGCGGCGCCAAGGTGATCGCCGAAGCGCTGAAGCGCTACGGGATGATCGTCGCCGACAACGGCTCCAACTGGTTCTTCAGCGGCACCAGCGACCGGCGTTGGGACGACGAGAACCTGAACCAGCTGAAGCGGATTCCCGGCAGCGCCTTCGAGGTCGTGCGCAGCGCCGCCCGCCCGCACGCCTGCTGAGTCAGTCCTCGCCGACCACGACGCGGCTGAAGCGGGCCTGGAGGCGGGACTCGAGTTCGGCGCTCGCCTCCGCCGCTGCCGCGGCCTCCTCCGGCCCGGCGAGGACCAGGATCACGTCGGTGGCCGGAAAGCTCTGCAGTTGGTCCTCGACCGCCTGCACGAGGTCCTCGTCGCCGACCCGCGCCTCCGCCGCGACGCCGGCCTTGGCCAGCGCTGCGACCGTGGTCACCAAGCGCTGCTGGGCGCGGTGGCGGGCGGGCTCGACGTCGGAGGCCCAGCGATCGAGGAAGCCGATCTGGGTCGGGGCGAGGACGAGCAGCTCCGCCCCCTCGCCGCCGTGCACGCCATCGACCCGCGCCGCGCGAGCGATCTCCGCGATCGCCGCCGGGTCCTCCACCACGCAGGTGGCGACCACAAGGACGTGGCGCTCCAAGTCGTCGGCGGGCGCCGGGCGGATCGGCCCGCGCGGCTTCTGTCGCGCCGCCACGACCAGGATCGCCAGCGCGGCGAGTGCTCCAACTGCGGCCCCAACCGCGGCCCCACCGAGCATGAACCCGGCGACGATCGGAACCGCGATCCCGGCGACGATCAGTGGCAGCTTCCAGGCATCCATCGCCCTAGGCTGCCACGACCGTCCCGGGCCGTCCAGGCACGACCGTGCGCCCGCGCCCGCTTAGACGCGTCTCGTCCCCGCGCCTCCTCCGAGGCGAGGGATGAGCAACAGCGCTAGGCCGATCAGGATCACGATGATCCCGAGTGCGTAATGCACCAAGATCGCCAGGACAATGCCGATGATTATGAGCAGTATCGCTAGTGACATGGCGCCGACTTACCCGCGCCCGCGGGCGCGCAAACCCGTGCATGTAGCCCTCGCGGGCGAGCTGGCGCATCCCGGCGTCAACGATCGGGTAGCCGGTGAGGCCGCGACGCCAGGCGTCGGCAAGGCGCTTGCTGCGTCGCCAGCGATCGTCACGTGAGCGGTAGTCAACGCTGGGCAGGTTGGGACGGGCGGCCATCACCTGGTGGTGGAAGTCGCGCCAGCAGAGCTGGCGGGTGAACAAGCGCGGTGCTCACTCCTCGCTCTCCTCTTCGGCGAGCGCCAGCCGCAGCGCCTGGTCGAACGACTCCGGCTCGACGCCGAAGGGCTCGGCGCCGCTGGGATCGGTGACCACGGTGGGCGTGGTCAGCCCGTCGACGAGAGGACGGGCGACGCTGGTGTCGACGGGCGTGACTAGGCCGAGCCAGAGCGACGAAAGCCAGGGCGAGAGCAGCGGCACCCGCAGCTTCGGCCGCGGCCGCTTGCCCATCGCCAGCGCCATGCGGTCGAGCATCTCCTCGTAGGCGAGCACGTCGGGGGCCCCGATCTGCACCTCCCGACCCGCCGACTCGGGCACCTTGGGAGCGCAGCGCAGGTATTCGACCGTCGCATCAATGCCGATCGGCTGGCTCAGGGTGCGCAGCCAGGCCGGCGCGACCATCGCCGGCAAGCGGGCGACCAGGTAGCGCAGCGTCCGGTAGGACTCGCTGCCGGCGCCGACGACCATCGCAGCCCGGAAGTAGGTCAGCGGCGGGCCCTGGGCGGCCAGGGTCAGCGCTGTCTGGTGGCGGCTGCGCAGGTGCTCGGAGGTGGACGGGTCCCCCAGCCCACCGAGATAGACGACGCGGCCGACCCCCTCCTCCTTCGCCATGCGGGCGAAGTTGAGCGCGCCTTGGTGCTCGCGCCGGGAGAACCCGGCACCGCCGCCCATCGCATGCACCAGGTAGTAGGCGACATCGACGCCCCGCCCGGCCCCGGCCAGGCTGGCGGCGACGGTGACGTCGCCCTCGTGCAGCTCCAGGCCGCGCGCCTCGAGCTCTGCAGCGCGACCGCGGTCGCGCACCAGGCACCGGACCTGCGCACCTGAATCGGCCAGCGACGTCGCGAGCCGTCCGCCGACGAACCCGGTGGCTCCCGCGATTAGGGCGCTGATCGCGATCTCATGCAGCTACCCGGGCCAAGGGGGTCAAACCGCGAGGCGCCCGTCCGCGAGGCGCTGTTCGAGTATGTCGGCCGCCTCCTCAGCGGACCTGCCGTCGACGTCGAGGACGTTCGCCTCCAGCTCGCCAAGCCCGCTGAAGCTCTGCCAGAGCTGTGTGAGCGCCTCGCGGTCGATCGGCGGCTGGCCTTCGCGCTCCTGCACCCGGGCCAGGCAGGTCGGCAGCGGCGCCCGCAGCACCGCGTAGGCGACCCGGTGACCCGCCGCCTGAAGCGCGCCGCGCAAGGGCTCTAGGAACCACTCGGGGATGACGATCCCGTCGACGATCGTCAGGTAGCCCGCCTCGGCGTAGCCCGCCGCCGCCTTGGCGACGATCTCCAGCACCACCCGGTTCTGGTCGTGCGACTCGGGTCGCCACGGCTCGACGTAATCGGTGCGGATGAACCTGAAGAACTCGTCCGCCTCCAAGTGCACGGCACGGCGCGATCGCTCGGCGACGATCCTGGCCGCCGCCGTCTTGCCGACGCCGGGAGGCCCGGTGACGATCAGGACTGGCGTGTCGTTGGGGGCGGACAGCGTCAGCCCCGGGTGCCACCGCCACGCCCGTCCGGCGACCAGCCGGGGCCACGGAAGACGTAGCCGAGGCGCTCGCGCCAGCCGCTCGCTGCGCGCACGTCTCGTGCCAGCGCCGAGAACTCGTGGAAAGCAACGCGGGTCGGGCGGAAGGTGCGGATGTTCTGGGTGAGGCCGTAGCGGGGCCGCTCGGTCTCACCCTGGAAGCTGCCGAAGATCCGGTCCCAGATGATCAAGATGCCGCCGTAGTTGCGATCGAGGTAGACCTCGTTGGCGCCGTGGTGGACGCGGTGGTGTGAAGGCGTGTTGAGCACGTACTCGAGCGGCGCCGGCAGCTTCTTCACCCGCTCGGTGTGAATCCAGAACTGGTAGATCAGGCTGACCGCCTGAGCGGTGAGGATCATCCAGGGCGCGAAGCCGAGCAGCGCCAGCGGCGCCCAAAACGGCAGCGCCGTCATCGGCGTCCAGGTCTGCCGCAACGCGGTCGAGAGGTTGTAGTGCTGGGAGGAGTGGTGGACTACGTGGCTGGCCCAGAAGACGCGCACCTCGTGGTGGATGCGGTGGAACCAGTAGTAGGCGAGGTCGTCGGCGAAGAAAAGGAGCACGTAGGTCCACCACTCCTCGGCCGGCATCCGCAGCGGGGTCAGCTCGTAGAGCCCGGCGTAGATGAAGACGACGGCGAGCTTCCAGACCGCGTTGATCACGACGTTGCCGCCACCCATCGAGAGGCTGGTGCGCGTGTCGCGCGACTCGTAGCCGACCAGCTCCTCGTCCCGTGCGTACTTGAACGAGAGCATCTCGACGACGAGCAGCAGCACGAAGGCCGGGATCGCGTAGATGATCAGGTCGATCACAGGCCGGGAATGTAGCTCCTATGCTCTCGGTCGGTGCAGGCCTCGCGACTCGCAACGACAGGGACCAAAGGGGTAGCGGCGACGCTCCTCCTGGCGGCGGCATTCGCCCTCGCCGGGGTGGACTCCAGCTCGGCCGCCTACTGGCGCGAGTGCGGCAGCCAGCCGAATCCCGGGGCCGGCTGGTACGACGTCAAGGCGCACGGCATTCGCTGCGGGAAAGCCCGCCGCGTCGCTCGCCTCTACACCGCCGAGATCTTCGCCGGGTACCAGGATCCCAGCCCCGACGGGTTCGCCTGTCAGCGAAACCGGGTGGGCTCCGAGCTCGCCAGGGTCGCCTGCCGGCGAGTCGAGGACGGCAGAGAGCAGAAGGTCCGCTTCAGCTACGGGGCCTGAAACCGACGGTTACGCTGGAGGCATCGGCAAGGTCCTCTACACAGCGGAAGCGCACGTGACCGGCGGCCGGATCGCCGGGCACGGCCGCACCAGTGACGGCTTGCTGGAGGTCGATCTCCGCCCTCCGCCCGAGCTGGGCGGCGACGGCGACGGAACCAATCCCGAGCAGCTCTTCGCCGTCGGCTTCGCAGCCTGCTTTGAGAACGCTCTGGCCGCAGTCGCCCGCCGGCAGAAGCTCGAGGTGGACAACGTCGAGGTCGAGTCCAAAGTGATGCTGGTCACCGGCGAGGACCGCAGCTTCACGATCGCGGTCGAGCTTGCCGTGACCTTGCCCTCGGTCGACGCGGAGACAGCAGCCGAGCTGGTCGAGGCGGCCCACAAGGTCTGCCCCTACTCGAACGCGACACGGGGCAACATCGACGTAACGCTGAGTGCCAATGGCGAACCGGTCAGTGCCTGAGAGGTTTCGCTACTCGTCGTTTAGAGGCCGAGCTCGTTCTGGGCCAACGCCGTCGCGTCGAATACTTCACTCGACTCGGGCACGTTGATCTCGGGAACGATGCCGAAGTCGAAGAAATCCATGCGCATATCGACGGTCGTGGAACCCTCGCCTCCCTCTCCCGGTTCCGATTTGACGAATCTCATGCGTCGCACCAGCCCGTCGGCGCCGATCCACACCTCGAGCCGCAACGGCGTGCCCTCCTCCTCGATGTACGAGGCAAGATCCTCCGCGCCTTTTTCCCGCAGCCGCTCGGCTTGCTCGGAGACGCCGACCGTACCGCTGTAGCGCGTCGTCGGCACGCCGCGCACGTCCTCTTTTCCGAGCTTCCGCACGCCGGTCGTCTCTTCCAGGAGTTCCAGTTCCCCCTTCGCGTCGCCGTTGGCCGGGAGCGGTATATCCAGCTCATGCCCGAACGAGAAATCGAGTGCCATCCACTCGTGGCCGCCCGGCAGCGAGCCGAACAGGCTCGAGCGCATGTATACGACAGTCCCATCACCGACGACCTCCATCTCCGTCGAACCGTCCGACTCGGAGTGCGGAAATCTCATGACCGCCCGGGCGCGACCCGTCTCGTCGTTGAAAACCATCTCGCCCGTAATCGTGAGCGGCTCCGACCGCGTCGGCGAGGAGACGACCGCCCGCATCGTGGCGCGTCCGCCCGGTTCGCGTTGCGTCCTCTCGGCCGCCGCGGCGATCGCGTTCAGCGGTCCGCCACTGTCGTCGCCGTCGCCCCACTGCTGCGAGGCAAACACGGCGAGGACGACGATCAGGATCGACAGCCCAGTGACAGCCCGCCAGAGGCGCCGACGCTTCGACGGCTCGCTGGGGAGGCGCTCGGATGTAGCCGTGTCCTGCAGAGTGCTGGAAAGGTACCGGTTAGGTGTCAATCCCCACTAGCACCCCTTACGAGACATAAAACGAACCGAGTAGCGCGGATCGCAGGCGACCCGATCTCGCTGGCACGGTAGTGACCGGACCCCTTTCTCGAGGATCAGGTCACTTTGTCCCGACCCGAGACGGTCGGGGCCGCCTGACAGGACCCCGGCCGCGCGGTGCATGCCTGTGGTGACCCTGGATGGGCCATAGACGGATGCTTGCAAAGCCGTTTACGCCGGCTCGATTACGGAACCCGAGGCTCGTAGCGCATCGCTACCGCCCCTGAGCCGAACTCCTGCCTGCTCACGAGCCTCAAGTCGACACGTTTCGATAGACCCGCGAACAACGTCGGCCCATGGCCCACCAGCCTGGGCTGCACTACGAACTCGTACTCATCGATCAACCCCAGCTCCGCCAACGCCAGCGGGAGCTTTACGCCTCCCACGAGCAGTCCCATACCCGACTCCTGCTTCAGCTTCTGAACTGCCTCCCCGACATCCCCACGCACGAGCTCCGCATTCCAATCGACCCGGTCCAGGGTGCTCGACACGACGTACTTCTTTGCCGCGTCGATCGTCCGGCCGAAAGGCGCCATCCAATCGGGCATCGCTTCCGTCTGCCCCGGCGGCCGCCAGGCTGACTCCATCATCTCGTAGGTCACCCGGCCGAAGAGAAGAGCATCGGCCTGGGCGAGAATCTTCGTCGCGTGACGATGGGTCTCTTCGTCCGGGGAAATTGCACGGTGATCGCAGCATCCGTCCAAAGTGACGTTGATGGAATACCGAAGAGGTCGCACTGCGTAAACATACTTTCCGGTCGAACTGTCGGCCGCGAATTGGCTTGGCGAAGCCGTGATCGGATCGAGCCGATCAGGCAACGCCGGCGCGGCTCGTCGCCGACCTGGTTTCCCTGGCTCACCATGCGAACCGCTGAACCCCGTGCGGCAACTGAATCACGATGTCGGCTCTTCGCCCGGACACGATGCGGGAGCGATGTTTCGTCGTTGGACCTGCCCACGCGCTACGGTTTCCGCATGGCGGCATCGGTCGACTTCACGATCTCCTTCGACGGCCCCGACGAGGAGGGCTGGATCGTCGCGCGCATCTTGGAGGTCCCCGGCGCCATGAGCCAGGGTCGCACACGGGAGGAAGCCAAGGAGAACGTGCTCGACGCCCTGCGCACGGTGCTTACGCCTGACGAGGAGCTGGCCGGGCAGACGCCCCGGGCCGACCATGAGCACCTGCGTTTTGTCGCCGCAGCGTGAAGCGCCGCAACCTTGAGCGCCATCTGCGCGGTCACGGTTGCCGCGAAGTCGGTGGATCGAAGCACGCGAAGTGGCGCGGACCACAGGGGCAGGTCTCGGCCCTACCGCGCCACAAGGAGATCGGCCCCGGGCTCACGCGATCGATCTGCCAGCAGCTCGGCATCCCCCACCCGCCAAATCCCCGATGAGCAACACTGAGCCTCCACATTTCGAGATCGGCCAGGCGGTCCTAGTCGACGAGGGCCTCCCCGGGAAGATCACGTCGGTGAGGCGAGGAACGGTCCCTGGTGTGCTGGGTCTACCTCCGCTGGACACGTGGCTCTATGCCGTCCAGCCCGAAGCCGGTGGCGACCATCAAACCAACGTCCCGGAGTACAACTTGGTTGCCCAGGAGGATCGGGGCGAATCTTCAGCAACGTGACGTAGGCTGCCAGCCCGTCGCTGGGAGCCTTCCTAATCCATGGTCCTTCTCCGCGGTCTGGTTCGACCACCGTCAAGAGGCCTTGCCCAAGTACCCCCGGCTGGATTCGAACCAGCGACCCACGGCTTAGAAGGCCGTCGCTCTGTCCACTGAGCTACGGGGGCAGGTGCGCTTAGATTAGGCCCTGGAAAGCGGGATCGCGTAGCATCGCCGACGATGCCAACGGTCGATGCAGGCGGCGCCGAGCTGCACTACCTCCGCGCCGGCGAGGGTGAGCCGCTGCTCCTGGTCCAGGGGATGAGCGCGACCCACATGGCCTGGGGTCGTCCCTTCCTCGACGAGCTCGAGCGAAGCTTCGAGTGCACCGTCTTCGACAATCGCGGCATGGGCCTCTCGGGCCAGGCCGAGTTGCCCTTCACTACCGCTGATATGGCGGCCGACACGGCCGCCCTGCTCGACGCACTGGAGATCGAGACCGCCCACGTGGTCGGGATCTCGATGGGCGGGATGATCGCCCAGGAGCTGGCCCTTGCCCATCCCGAGCGGATCCGTACGCTGACGATCGGCGCCAGCTACTGCGGCGGTCCGCAGGGTTCGCTGATGGCGCCCGAGGACCTGCAACTGCTCGGCACCGCCTACGCCTCCGGCGAGCCCGAACAGGTCTTGCGGGCGATGTGGGAGATCAACCTCTCCCCCAGCTTCCGCGAGGACGACTCGCGCTTCGCCGCCTTCGTCGAGATGGGGTCGGCGCTGCCCGCCCCGCAACCTGTCGTCCTGCAACAGATGCGCGCCTGCGCCGAACACGACACGCACGAGCGCCTCAATCAGATCTCCCTCCCGACCATGGTCATCCACGGCGACGTCGATCGCCTGCTCGGCTACGACAACGGCCGCGAGATCGCCGCCCTGATCCCCACGGCCCGTCTGGAAACGCTCGAGGGCGTCGGCCATATGTTCTGGTGGGAGCAGCCCCAGCGCTCGGCGGAGCTGATCCGCGAGCACGCGCTCGCCCCGGTCTGAGCAGCGCGCTCAGCCTTCGTCGAGCTCGGCGCACCCGGCCGGGTCGAGCTCGCCGTTGACCTTGAAGACGTAGTCGGGCTGGGGTGTGATGTCGGGCTCGGCGATGATCTCCTCGACCGCCGGGTCGTCCTGCAGCCAGTAGTAGATCCGGTACCAGTAGGGAGAGTCGAACGCGTCGACGGTGAAGCGGCTGACGATGAGGAAGTCGTAGTCACCCTCGTTGACCAAGCGACGGAACTGGGCGCAGCTGGTCGGCAGTCGGTAGGTCCCGTCCGGCCCCTCGGCGCCGATGTACTGGACGTAGTTGTCGAGGTTGCGGCCGTAGAAGCCGTACTGGCCGAAGAAGATCTCGCCCGAGCCTGCGATCCCGATCCGCCGGTCGCTCTGGTTGTGGGCGAAGCTGTAGGCCTTGCGCGGGCCGCCTTCCTGCAGGAAGGGCGTCGTTTTCTCGTAGTGGTGCTTGTAGTACTGGACCTCCTGGGCGCGGCCGAGGCCGACCGCGAAGAGGAGGATCGCGGCCGCCGTCCCGGCGACCAGCCCGCGGCTGACCTGCCGCCGCCCGCGCAACATCGTCAGCGCCGCCGGCGCCCAGACCAGGGCCAGGGTGAGGAAGATCGTGCCGACGATGTAGCCCGGGTACCAGCGGGGCGTGGAGAGGACCATGATCGCGAAGACGCCGGTGAGGAAGAGCAGGGTCTGCCAGGCGCGGCTGTCGGGTGCTCGCAGCGGTCGCGCAATCGGCAGCAGCGCGAGGGCGAGCAGCAGCCCGGGCATCAGGTAGCGGGTGTTAGTGAAGAAGCCGGTCGGCGAGCCTTCCTGGCCCGCCGCGGTCAGCGGCGTGACGACGTAGACGGCGGCGGTGAGCAGGGCGGCGCCGGCCAGCACTCGCAGGATCTGGTTGCGGGAGCGCACCACGATGTAGACGGCGGCGGCGACCGCGCAGATCAGGATCAGCGGCCAGAGCGGCCCAAGCGCGTTCTCAAGCTGGGGGAAGAACCACTTGCGGTAGATCGTCGGCTCGGTCAGGTAGTCGGCGACGGCGAAGCGCGGGCGCGGATCGAGCGGCATCTGGTCGGGCCGTGGCAGGTTCAGCGGCCCCCAGCCGATCTGCGGAATCGGGTTGCCGCCGGTGTGGATCGCCGCCCGCACGTACCAGTAGCCACCGACCACGAAGGCGGGGATGCCGATCGCAGCGGCGGTCATCAGCCGCCGCCCGGCGCCGCTGACCAGGACCATGCCGACCGCGATCGCCCCGACGGGGGCCAGCAACGGCAGCTTCACCGAGACGGCGAGCCCGGCGGCGATCCCGGCCATGATCAGCGGGCCCTTGTCGAGCAGCGGCGCGTCGCGCTCCGGCGTGTCCTGCACCGCCCCCGCGTCGGGCGCGCGGCGCTGGTGGCCGTTGATCAGGAAGGCGGCGAAGGCGAGCAGGAAGGCGAGGCCCATGATGTCGTTGCGCCCCTCGCCGGGCTGGGTCTCGATCATCACCCCGGCGGAGAAGACCAGCGCGCCCGCGACCAGGGTCGCCGGGCCGACCTTGTAGGGGCGGCCCACGCACCAGGCCGCAAGCAGGCCGATCGCCAGCCAGGCGAGGTTGATCAGCGGCGAGAGCCAGTCGTTGTCGAAGAGGACGATGCCGGCGGCGTGGACCAGCTCCGCGCTGCCGGGGTAGAACCAGGCGGCGAGTCGCAGGGGGTCGGTGAAGTGCAGCGGCAGGATCGTGCCCTCCTGCGCGATCCGCCCGGAGAAGGGCATGTGGTACCAGGTCGTGTCGCCGCCGAACATGCCGTAGTCGAGCGCCTGGAGTGACGGGAAGGTCCACTCGGCGACCACCCAGGACGCGACCCCGAGCGCGAGCACCAGGGCGGCCGTCTGCGCCCGCGGCGCCTCGATTTCGCGGCCGTCGCGCGGCGCCTGGCGCCAGCCGATCCAGGCGGCGAGCAGGCCGACGGCGATGCAGCCGACGATCGTCCAGCCCAGCGTCAGGATCCCCAGCGTGCCGAGCAGCTGCAGGGCCAGGATCAACAGCGCGGTGGCGATCGTCAGGTCGGCCAGGCGCGCCAGGGCACCGGAGAACTCCGGCACGATCCAGCGCCGCAGCCAGTAGGCGCCGAGGCCGAGCGCGGAGAGAATCGCGATGACGGCGAGGCAGCCGCCGATGTAGGAGGCGAAGGACGGGGTCACCGGCGCGGGATGCTATTCGCAGCGCCGGGCGGGCGGGCTAGGCCCCTCCCCCTAGGAGGCGGCGGCGGGAATGCGGCAGGAGACGCCGGTGCCGGCCAGGCCGCAATAGCCGTTCGGCACCTTGTGCAGGTACTGCTGGTGGTAGTCCTCGGCGTAGTAGAAGGGACCGGCGGGCTCGACCTCGGTGGTGACCGGCTCGTGGCCGGCGGCGCGCAGCGCCTCGTCGTAGGCGCGCCGCGCCATCTCCGCGGTTTCCTTCTGGGCGTCGCTCTTGAAGTAGATGCCGGACCGGTACTGGGTGCCGACGTCGTTGCCCTGGCGCATGCCCTGGGTTGGGTCGTGCTCCTCGAAGAAGACCTTGAGCAGGTCGGCGTAGGAGATCTTGGCCGGGTCGAAGGCGACGAGCACCGCCTCGGCGTGGCCGGTCTGCCCACTGCAGACCTCCTCGTAGGTGGGGTTAGGCGTGTCCCCGTTCATGTAGCCGACCGCCGTGGTGTAGACGCCGTCGAGCCCCCAAAAGAGCCGCTCCGCCCCCCAAAAGCAGCCGAGCGCGAAGTAGGCGTTCTCGACTCCCTCCGGGAAAGGCGGCTGCAGCGGCGTGCCGAGCACAGCGTGGCGCTCAGGCACCTCAAAGGCTGGCTCGCTGCGACCGGGCAGGCTCATCCCCACTGACGTTACAGTGCGCCGATCGGCTGCCTAGCAATCCTTCTCGCCCTGATCTCGCCGCGCCTGGCGCTGTTCGTCATCTTCCTGTTCAGCGACCTGCTCAGCCGCGCCTTCGACAGCTGGCTCGTACCATTCCTCGGCTTCTTCCTGCTGCCCTGGACGACACTCGCCTACGCGCTGATGTGGAGCTCCTCGCACGGCGTCGTCGGCTTCGAGTGGTTCATCGTCGTCCTCGCCTTCCTCTTCGACCTCGGCGCCTACGTCGGCGGCGGGCGGCGGCGCTACGAGCGCTGAGCTACTCGCCCGGCGGCAACGGGTAGGCGACACGGACGTGGGCCTTGCCCAGCGTCAGGAAGGGATAGCGCTTGGCCTCACCGCCCGCGAGCGGAGTGACCTCCACGTTGACGAGCGGGACGAAGCTCAGGTCCTCGCGGTTGAGCAGGTCGGAGAAGCGACTTTGGTAGCCCTCCGGCGGCAGCTGCACGTCACCGACGATGTGCAACCCCTCCGTCTCGAAGACCACACGCTCGATTCGGTGCTCGACCCCGGTGGTCTCCTCCACAAGGGACAACTATAAGGCGCTCCAGCGGATGCTCACGCAGCGGTGAGGAATCCAGTTTGTACATAGATATGGCGTTACGTAACTGCCGTTACGTTATTGCCTATGGCCCGGCCCCTGGACCCCCGTGTCGACGAGGCAATCACCGAGGCGACCCTGGCCCTCCTCAACGAGCGTGGCTTCTCCGCGATGACGATGGAGGAGGTCGCGCGCAGAGCCAAGGTCGGCAAGCCGACGATCTATCGCCGTTTTCCCAGCAAGGCGTCGCTGGTGGCGGCGGTGATCGCCCGGCAACTACCCGAGATGAACGTGCCCGAGCTCGGCGACACGCGCGCCGAGCTCTGGACCGCGGTCGAAACCGGGATGCCCAGAGACGGCCTGGCCTACGTCCGCCTGACCGGCGGCCTGATTGCCGAGCAGGAGCGGCACCCGGAGCTGATCGAGACCTTCCGCAGCAGCGTCACGCATCCCCGCCGCGTGATCGTCCGCTCGCTGATCGAACGTGGCCAGACACGCGGCGACATCCGCAGCGATGTCGATCCGGAAGGCGCAGTCGACTCGCTCGTCGGCCCCTTCCTCGCCCGTGTCTTTGCCGGCAAAGACACGGGCGAGGACTGGCAAAAAAGGAACTTTGAGACCTGGTGGAACTCGATCAGGGCAAGCTCTGCGCCTGCCTGATCGGCTCGCTCGCATCGGGGCGACTGGATTTGAACCAGCGACCGCTCGGCCCCCAGCCGAGTGCGCTACCAGACTGCGCCACGCCCCGTGGCTGCTTGACATTCTGCCGCATCGACAGCCAAGGGGTCTACGGTCGCGTTATGAGATCGTGCGGGCGATGCAGACGGCAGAAGCCTCTTGAGGATTTCGCCTGGCGCAGGCAGGCACGTGGGCAACGCGACAACTACTGCCGCCCCTGGTTTCGTTTCTGCGCGAGCATCCCTGCGTCGACTGCGGAGAGGCCGACCCGATCGTCCTGGAGTTCGACCACTTGCGAGACAAGGAGTTCGGCATCGGGAAGGGCCTTCGCGATCGAGAATGGCAGAGCGTCCTCGACGAGATGGCAAAGTGCGACGTGGTTTGTGCAAACTGTCACCGACGCCGCACTGCTCGTCGGGGCGGCTTCATCCGCGCGGTGGTAGCTCAACGGTAGAGCCTCGCCCTTCCAAGGCGATGATGCGGGTTCGATTCCCGTCCGCCGCTCTCCTCTCCCCAGCCCGGGCGTGAGAACCTCGCGACTGCAGCTTCAGTTCCACCCTCGGGTGCCGATGTGATGCACCGATGCGCAAGTGGATCGTGAGAGGGAGTGCCCTCGCCTGTGCCGTCGCGCTGGTGGCCGGCCTGGCGCTAGCCGGTTGCGGTGACGATGCCGAGGACGGGTCCTCCGCAGCAACGGCAGGCGCACTGGTCGACTGGCCGCTCTTCGGGCGCGTCCATGAGCGCACTCACTACCTGCCTGCGAGGCGCGCCGCGCTCGACCCGCCGCTGCGCGAAGCCTGGTCGATCAGCACCCACGCGCTGATCGAGTTCCCGCCCGCGATCGCCGGCGGCGTCGCCTACGTCGTCAACAAGTACGGCAACGCGAAAGCGATCCGCCTGCGCGACCACAAGGTGCTCTGGGAACGCGTCACCCACCCCAACCAGAAAGGCTCGCCGACCGACGTCACCGGCCCGACCTACCACCGCGGCCTCGTCTTCTTCGCCTTCATGGACGGCAACCTGGTCGCGATCGATGCCGACACCGGCAAGCGCGCCTGGGTGCGCGACCTGCACACCGAGCTCGAATCCTCGCCGCTGACGGTAGGCGGCACCCTCTACGTCGGCTCCAATGAGACCAACCTGATTGCCCTGCGCGCCTCCGACGGCAAGATCCGCTGGCAGTTCAACGCGCCGGGCGCGATCAAAGCCAGCCCCGCCTTCCACGACGGCCGCGTCTACGTCGCCGACTACCAGAGCGCGATGTTCTGCCTCGACGCGGAGACCGGCAAGCCGATCTGGCGCACCAACACCTCGAAGGCGCCACCATTCGGCGAGGGCGGCTTCTACTCCTCCCCCGCGATCGCCTTCGGCCGCATCTACGCCGGTCGCGACGACGGCACCGTCTTCGCCTTCGACGCGAAGACCGGCAAGGTCGAGTGGTCCTTCCCCACCGACGACTACGTCTACGGCTCACCGGCGGTCGCCAAGGTCCCCGGCACGCCGCCGACCGTCTACATCGGCTCCTACGACGAGCACTTCTACGCGCTCGACGCGCTGACCGGCAAGCAGCGGTGGAGGTTCGACGTCGGTGGGCCGGTGCCCGGGACGGCGACCGTGATCGGGCACACCGTCTACACCTCGAGCTTCGAGACCCGCGACGCGATCGGCATCGACGTCCATACCCACCGCAAGAACGTTTCAGCTGCGCCAGGCCGGCTACACCCCAGTCGTCTCCGACGGCCGCCGCCTCTACCTGATCGGCTACTACGAGGTGATCGGGCTCGAGCCGAAGCGACGCTGAATCAGCGCGACGATGTGGTTTCGATGCCCGAGGCGCGCACTCGCCAGCCGATCCCCCTCGCCGCGCACTTGGTCCCGAACGCGCTTGTGCCGACGCGGGACAGCGTGCCCGATGCGTGCACCCCCTTGATCCTGCCCGATATGCGGACCGTTCCGCCAGTCTCCAGCGTCCGACGGAAGGAGAAGCGGCCCCGGCGGATCCGCTCACCGCGAAAGGAAATCGTGTTCGTACGCACCTTGCCGTCTGCACAGCGGGCGCGCCAGCGCAGGAAGACAGACCCGATCGAGGTTCGGCTCACCGAAATGAAGATCGGCAGCCCCTGGCTCGTCGTACCGGTGTAGAGGCCGCGCCTGTAGGCGGGAAGTCGCGGGGCCTCGATCCTGCCCGCCTGTCCGGCGGTGGCGCCCCTTCCTCCGGGCACCGTGATCTTCGCCGAGGTCCTGACCCCCACCGATCCGGCCTCGCGCAGGACCCTTGAGCCGCTACGCGAGAGGCGCACCAGGACTTTCGCGCTAGCTCCCCCCGGCAGGGAGAAACGGCCCGCGCCCAGGCGGCTGAGCCTCGTGCCCAGTGCCCGTTGGCTGGACCTGGGGAGGTCCACGCGGGCACGGACCGAGCAGGGCGTGGCGCCGATCGGGCAGCGCACGGTCAGGCCCGTGTCGAGCACCGGCGACCGCCCTGGACGACCCGAATCCCTCAGCTTCGGCTTTCCCGTTGCGAGCGCTTTCGCCCGCCTTGGGGTGGGCCGTGGAGCTGGGCATAGAGCGGGTTCGGTGGCGAGCTGACCGACCTCGTCCGCAGTCAGGACGCCGTCGTAGACCAGGAGGCAGGCAAGCGCCCCGGCCGACTCCTCGCCGCCGGCCGGACCGCTGGTGTTGTCCTGGAAGAGCCGCAGCGTCCCGGGGCTGAGATCGAAGTCTTTAGAGGCGGTCGCAGCGACAACCTCGGCGCCGTTCACGTACGCGACCACCCGCTGCGAACTGTCGGCGGCGGGCGCGCTGGTGAAGACGACCTGGGCGTAGGACTCGTCGAACACGATCCCGCCGCGGGCGAGGCCGTCGTCGCTGCCATAGATGACCGCAATCCCACTGTAGTCGTAGAAGCCGTTGTCGGACGTGCTGTTGCTGAAGTCGAGGATTCGCCTGAAGCGCTCGAGGTCGTCCAGCCGAAACTGCAGCACCACCGAGTAGCTGCGGGGGTCGACCAGCCCGGCCGTGCTCAGGGCGAGTCCGTTGCCTTTAGGAAACTTCAGCACCTGCCGCCTGACGCCATCGATGGTCTCGAAGGCGAAGCGGTTGCCCGCCCCAAGGTTTGTCAGGTCGGGCGCACCAGAAACCGTAGAAGCCAGGTTGCCCTGCAGCTGGTAATTGGCTTTCAGCGTGGCAGCGCCCGCGCTCTCGCCTGCGCCGAGCACGATCGCCGCCGCGACCAGCACTCCAACGATCCCCCTGGCCCTCTGCACGGACCGATCCTATAGCGCCCACGGGATAGGCTCGGGGCACCCACTCGAACCTGGAGGGAAACTAATGAACGCGAACAAGGAACTGTGGGAGAAGGGCGATTTCACCCGTATCGCCGAGAGCATGCGGGAGAGCGGAGAGGCGCTCGTCGGGGAGTTGGGCATCACCGACGGCCTCAAAGTGCTGGACCTGGGTTGCGGCGACGGGACCACCGCCGTGCCGGCGGCTCAGCTCGGGGCGGATGTCCTGGGCGTTGACATCGCCGCCAACCTCGTCGCGGCAGGCAACGCGCGCGCCGAGGCCCTCGGTCTGACGAATTGCAGGTTCCAAGAGGGCGACGCATCGGACCTGAGCGAGCTCGATGACGAGAGCTTCGACCTGGTGGTCAGCATCTTCGGCGCGATGTTCGCTCCCAAGCCATTCGAGGTGGCCAAAGAGATGGTCCGGGTGACCAAGCCCGGCGGCCGGATCGTGATGGGGAACTGGATTCCCAACGACCCGACCCTGGTCGCACAGATCCTGAAGATCAGCGCCTCCTACTCGCCCCCGCCTCCGGAGGGCTTCGTCAGCCCGATGACTTGGGGCGTGGAGGACCAGGTAATCGAGCGCTTCACGGCCGCCGGGGTGCGGGAGGATCAGATCTCCTTCCAGAGAAGCACCTACACCTTCGACTACCCGGGTTCGCCGTTGGAGCTGGTCGCCGAGTTCAAGAGCTACTACGGGCCGACCATGAACGCCTTCGCGGCGGCAGCGGCGGACGGCCGCGAAGCCGATCTCCAGGCGGAGCTGGAGGAGCTGTTCAACGAGCAGAACACGAGCGAGGACGGGGCCACTTCGATCCCGGCAACTTTCCTGCGAGTGACGGTCCAGCGATAACGACTCCCTCAGAGCGCCGAGGACCTTAGCCCGAGCCGCTCACGAGTGCTCGCCCCACCGCAGCGTCGACTGAATCGACCTGGGTCGGTCGCAAGGAGCCGTCCTGCTTGCGACCCCAGACCGTGAACCCAGTAGCGTCCTCCTGCTGCAGGTCGGCGTTCCATTTGCCCGGTGAGACCAGCCGTACGACCAAGCGTCCTCCGCTTCCCTTCGGCGGCGCGATGTCAAGCAGCTTGCGGTTGGTCTTCTCGCTCAGGAGGTGTCCGCCGGTGGTGTCGATCGCGAACACGTCCTCGCCTTTCCAGGCGAGGAAATCGGGGTAGAAGTTCCGCGTCGGGCCGAGGCTGATCAGGGGGATGCTGTAGCCACTGCGCGACGGATTGCGGCACCAGTCGACGCCGACCCTGTCCAGCGCCCAAGCGAACTCAAGCTCCAGTTGGTTGAGGCCGGAATAACCCTCGTGAAGGGAATTCTCGAACACTTCCATCTCGTCGCGCCGGGTAAGTATCGAGCCGACCATGTACTCGTCTATATCGCGCTGCTTCAGCACAACCCCGTCCATGTAAGCCGCGACTACCTTCTCGGCACTGGCCTCGATTTGCTTATGTGCCCTGCTGCCGAATCCGACCCGGGCATCGAACTTTGGATCGTCGGTAGGCGCGACCCCCAGGGCCCCCTGGAAGCGGCGCATGATCGCCCGCTGGAACAACCAGCGGGCGACGACCAGGTTGGTGTGCTCAAAGTCCTCCCACTCGAATTGGGCCTCAGAGTCGTCCCCCACCAGCCGCTGAATCTGCACCCGGCTGCCGCCGCTCCTAATGTTCGAGCCATTGTCCCCCCGGTAGTCGTTGAGGCTGCCAATGATCTCTGCGATCGGCTCGACCGCCTGGTCGGTGACATAAGCCGTCTCGAAGATCCCCTTCGCTTCCTTGGCCGGCAGCATCTCTGGCTTTGCTTTGCCGGGTCTGGACTCGACGATCTTGATCCCAGGCGCCTCGGCCGCGAGCTTGCGGTTGACCGTGGTGAGCACGTCGTTGAAGACGCCGCGTTTGTCGACCCGGATGTAAAAGTGGGCCGTATTGAGGCGCTCCGCGGAGTAGTGGCAGGTGCCGGGCTGGCGCAGCAAGCGACCGATGATCTGCTCAACCTGGACGTTCGATTCCATGCTTTTGTCGATGTAGGCGAAGTAAACGAGCGGATCGTCCCAACCCTCTTGCAGGCTGAGGTTGAAGATCACATGGCGAAACTCACCTTCCGTAAAGGCGGCGTAGTCCTTGTCTTTGCCCTTGAACAACCGGAACTCCGCCGGCAGCGGGTAGTCCTTGTGGGTCGCGAGGGAGCAGTAGACCGCGATCTCAGCCGGATCGACGTCGCAGTGCTCGGTGAGGTGGCGCCAGATCAGGATCGGCGGCGACCGACGCTGCTCGAACGGCTGTCGCGGATCGTCCTTCTGGAGGTCGTTGCCCTCGACGATGTTCGTCTTGCTTACGTAAATCGCCTTGGGCTTGCCAACGCCATGTGGTTGCGCCTCCTCCTCGGCCTCGCGCATGTTGGCGATCAGCGCGTCGATCGTCTCCTCCATCGGGGCCTCGTAGCCGCCGAGCAGGATGCGACTCTTGACCAAGCCGGAGTCCGCAACTGCCCTGGCGTCGATGCTGGTTACGAGATCGTCGTCGGTCCAGCCCGCTTCCTTCAGGGACTTCACCTCGTTGCCGAGCTGGGCCGGCATTCTCATCGTCGCGCTCGCCGCGATCAGGGAGTCCGGCTCCAGTTCGAGCAGTAGCTCCACCTGCTGGTCGGTGAGATTGTGCCCCTCGTCGTAAACCAGCAGCAGCGGCCGCCGGTGCCCCTGGGCATCGGTTCGCAGCTTCAGCGCATCCCACGTGCTTTCGTCTGCGGTGTCGATCTCACTCTTGAAGATCAGCCGCGCTCCCTCCTCGCGATCTTTCTGATTGAAGGTCCCCACCGTCGCGAAGAAGACGAGTGGACCCTCGGCTTCGCTCACGTCCTGGCTGTCGTACTGGGCCAGGTAACTGATGCGAGCTGGGCCGAGCAGGTGCCGGTACTTGCCGCCGGCAGTCAGGTTGGTGTAGGTCTGATCGACGACCACCTTGCCCTTCGAGAGCCAGAGGATCACCGGTGAGATCGGGAGCAGCGTGCAGATTGTCGAAACGGCGTCGGCGAGTATGACCGTCTTCCCCGAGGCCGTGATCGAGGCGAGCCCCTGGTAGAAGGGGACGACCCGGGGCCGCTTCGTCGTGCCTCGTGCCGGGGGGTCCTCGTAGTACTTGGCGAAGCGCTCGGCGATCTGATCCGCCGCTTGCTTCTGGAACCCCTTGAGCTTGATCACTGTTCGTCGGCGTGGTAGGGCTCGCCTCGCAGATCAAGCCCGAAGTCAATCAGGATGCGATCTGGGATCGGGTAGAAGACGACGTTGCTCGTCTGGTACCGCTGCAGGCGCGCGTAGACGTGGTACTGGACGCTCAGCCCCGCCGCCTTGGCCTCTTCGGAACAGGCTTCGTAGATCTCCTCGGTGAAGTCCGAGGTGCCATCGGCCCCGTTCCAAACCAGGAAGAAGCCCTCGGATTCGGAGTTCTTCGCCATTAGATAGGTGAACTGGTCGTTGTTGGAGATCCTCTCGAGTGCCTCTCGGAGTCGGCTGTCCGGATCGAAGTGCGAACCGATGATCGTGTCCGCCATCTCTTCTCGCTCCATGCTGAGCAGGACGGCCGCGTCCACTTTTCGATCGAGCTTGCAGAAGCGGAAGCCGCCGCCCAGAGACGGCTCATCGTCACTTCCTGCCCAGGTGCCCTTGATCACGCGTTTGAGGCGATCTGCGGTTAGTGACCGAGCGTAGGAGTCACCGCGGTCGGGCCGTCCCTGCTCGACGAGGATGAACCGCCGCTCGGAGTCGGTGCTGGCATTGAGGCCGAGGACCGCGTGACCGGTCGTTCCCGAGCCGGCGAACGGGTCGAATACGAGGCCGTCCGGCGGGCACCAGATTTGGATCACCTTCTCGATCAGCTTGAGCGGCTTGACGGTAAGGAAGTTGTGACCCGGAGAGACGATCGCCGACAACTCGTCGGCGCCGTCGCTGGTCCTGCCGGACTCCGAGTAGTTCCATGAGGACGATCCGAGCGACAGCGGGTCCTCGTAGTCCTCGGCGGCCCAGTAGGTGATCGGCACATGACCTTTGCGAACTTTTTCCAGGTACGTCTTCTTGCGCGGCGTGCCGGCGCCGTCGCGGCCAAACCAGATGAACGGCCACGGGTCCTTCGCGAGCGTCGCCTCGGCGGCCTTTCTCCCCTCCGCTGTGACCTTGCCGGGTTCGCCGTAGACCATCAGCGCCTTGGCCCGACCGTCGCCGATGTCCTGCTCCCGATAGCTCGTTCCCCAACCTTCCAGCCAGCCCTTGATGTCGCGCTTTGGGTGAGTCCAGGCGCGGCTGCCGGGGGGATAGTGGACCTCCCCGGTGAACGGCGACTGAATGCCGTAGCTGTTGGCCTCGGAGGGGGTGCGGGCTGAGAGATTGCCCTCCCGCCAGGGACCTTCCGGATCTCCGTCCGGGTTGCTGTACCGGCTGTAGGAGCTCTGCTCGCGTGGAATCGCCTCCGTGTTGGCCCTGTCGCGGTCCCTCGCGTAAACCAGGACATACTCGGTAGAGGTCGAAACGTGCGCGTTATCGGGTCGGGGTGCGCTCGCCTTTTGCCAGTTGATGATCGCCAGTCGGTTCTCCTCGCGGAAGAGCTCGTCGAGCATCTGTCCGAGCCGGAAGAGCTCGCGGTGGTCGATGCAGATCGCGAGCACGCCGCCGGGCTTGAGCATGCCTTTCATCATCTGTAGCCGCGGCCACATGAAGCGCATCCACTTCGTGTGCCGCGCCCCGTCGTCGGGACTGACCCAGTCGCCGATACCAGGATCATTTGGGTCGTCGTCCCAGCGGTCGTTGTAGCGCCAATCGTTGCCCGTGTTGTATGGCGGATCGGTGAGAATCAGGTCGACCTGGCCCTGCTCTCTGAACAGCGTGGCCATCGCCTGGAGGTTGTCGCCCTCGATCAAGCAATTCCGGGCTTGCTCGGCTTCCGAGCCTACGCCGTACTTCTTGATTGTCCTGGCTACACGAGGCCGAACTTGACGCGCCAGCTTCCGAGCGTTGCTCTTGCCCGAAAAGTCGATCCGGATGCCCCCTCCACCTCGAGCCTCCAGGAGCTCGATCAGATCCTCACGAGAGAGATCCGCAAGGGCTGCACCACCCTCCTTCCCGGCCGTCACGCTGTCCATGCGCGTGAAACATACGCCACGTTTAGGGCGGCGCTGACCGCCCGCCATAGATTTGAATGTGCCCTGATCGCCTTTTCCAGCCCCTGCTACCCGCGGGCAAGAGCCCAAGAATGGTGGGCCCTCGCCACTGGGATTCTGGGGCCCACCGCCGTCAAGGCGCTCGCTTCGCTCGTCCTCGGCCTACCGGCCGCCCTGCGGGTGACTGCGAAGGCCGCTTAGCCGAGCACGTCGCGAAAGGCGTGACGGGTCTCGCGCCGGAGTCGAGATCGCGACCAGAGCAACCGCAATCTGGCTCCCAGAGCCAGATTGCGCCTTCCCAGCGGGAACATCAAACGGGGCAGCCAGGACTCGAACCTGGAATCGCCGGTTTTGGAGACCGGTGCCTTAGCCAGTTGGGCCACTGCCCCGAGAAGAGCCATGCTAGCCGGGCAGAAAGCCGCCCGTAGCTCGACTTCACCGGTGCGAATCGCTATGCGGGCGGAGGGATTTGAACCCCCACGGGCCGAAGCCCACCAGGACCTAAACCTGGCGCGTATGCCAATTCCGCCACGCCCGCGCGGCTGGCCCATCGGGCCTTAACGCGCGACCAATGCCGCTTCGTCGCCCATTGATTCTATGATCGTTTCGTGGCGGTAGGAGAGGTGAGGCCGGGGTACGAGCTCTGGCACCCCAACAGGGAAAAAGCGGAGGTGATCACGACGCGGGTCGTGATCGTCTTGCTGATGGTGGCTACGGCCGCGATCGCGGCCCTGATCACGATCACGGGCTTCTCGCTGCTCAGCGGTGGCGGCGGGATGGCGATCGTCTGCTTCATCTACGTGGCGCTCTACGCCCTCTTCGCCTTCCTCGTCCTCCGCTGGAGCCGCGGCGTGCTGCCGATCTCGGCCGCCTTCTCGATGATCCTGGCGATTTTCTGCGCCGTCGGCGTCGATAGCTGGTTCGCCCGCGACAAGTCGGGCTTCGAGGACGCGCTGATCCCGGCCTCGCTGATCGGGCTGCTCGTCCTCGTCCTCGTCCTGTTGCAGATCGTCCTGATCGCACTCGCCCTCTACGGCTTCAACCAGGACTGGCACGTCGAGGAGGAACGGCCGATCGGCTCCGGCGAGGACTACGGCGCCTCGCCCGGCCCCAGCACGCAGCCCGCCTGAGGCCCCGCTGGGCCACGCGTCTGCTGTTACCCCCCGTATAGCGGGGCCCACAGCAGACGCGTGATGCCGGAGGTGGGACTCGAACCCACAAGCCCGTTAGGGCAATCGATTTTGAGCCGATCGCGTATGCCAATTCCGCCACTCCGGCGAGGAATGAACGATAGAACTAGACTGCGGCCCGCGCCATGCGCATCCATCACCTCAACTGCGGCTCGCTCTGCCCCCACGGGGCACGCTTGATCGCCGGCGAAGGTGGGCTGCTGGCGCGGACCCAGATCGTCTGCCACTGCTTGGCGCTCGAGACCAGCGACGGGATCGTCCTGGTCGACACCGGTTTCGGCGCCGACGACGCGCGCAACCCCGGCCAGCTGGGCGCCCCCTTCCGGCTGCTGATGCAGCCGCGCCCGAAGCTCGAGACGACGGCGCTGACCCAGCTCGAAGCGCTTGGCTTCGCCGCCACCGATGTGCGCCACATCGTCACCACGCACCTCGACCTCGACCACGCCGGTGGGCTTCCCGACTTCCCTGAGGCCGAGGTCCACCTCTTCGCGCCGGAGCTGAAGGCGGCGCTTAACCCAAGCCTGCGTGAACGCAGCCGCTACATCGGCGGCGCCCACTGGAAGCACAACCCGCGCTGGGTCGAGCACGACGCCAGTGGCGACGATTGGCTCGGCTTCGAGAGCGTGCGCATCCTGCCTGGGAGCGACGCCGAGGTGCTGCTGGTGCCGATGGTCGGCCACTCGCGCGGCCACACCGCGGTCGCGGTCAGGAACGGCGAGGGCTGGCTGCTGCACTGCGGCGACGCCTACTTCCACCGCGGCGAGATCGCCACCCCTCCCTCCTGCCCGCCGGTCCTGCGCGGCTTCCAGACGCTGATGGCCTCCGACAACAAGGCCCGCATCGGCAACGTGGAACGACTGCGTGAGCTGGGCGGCGCCCACGGCGACGAGGTCAGCATCTTCTGCGCCCACGACCCGCACGAGCTGGAGCGGGCGCAGGCGGCAAGCGCCGCCACTGCCGCGGCGTGAGCCCATCCCAGGCCGAGAAGCTCTGGGACCCGCCCGCCGGGCTGGTCGAGAACGCCCGCCTCACCGAGTACATGCGCTGGCTCGAGGGCGAGCGCGGGCTGCGCTTTGGGGACTACGACGAGCTCTGGCGCTGGTCGGTCGACGACCTCGAGGGCTTCTGGTCCTCGATCTGGGACTTCTTCGCGGTGCAAGCCGACGGCGATCCCGTGCCGGCGTTGGCCAGCCGCGAGATGCCGGGGGCGCGCTGGTTCCCGAACACCAGCCTCAACTACGCCGAGCACGTCTTCGCCGGCAAGGACAACACCGAGACGGCGATCCTGCACGCTTCTGAGCTGCGTGAGCTGTCCGAGCTGAGCTGGGGCGAGCTGCGCGCCCAGGTCGCCGCCGTGGCCGCCGGCCTGCGCGAGCTCGGGGTCGAGCGCGGCGACCGGGTTGTCGCCTACCTGCCCAACATCCCCGAGGCGATCGTCGCCTTCCTCGCCAGCGCCAGCATCGGCGCGGTCTGGTCGAGCTGCTCGCCCGACTTCGGCCCGGCTAGCGTCGTCGACCGCTTCGCCCAGATCGAGCCCAAGGTCCTGTTCGCGGTCGACGGCTACCGCTACGGCGGCAAGGACTTCGACCGCCGCGAGACGCTCGCCCAGCTGCAGGCCGAGATGCCGAGCCTCGCGCGCACCGTCGTGCTCCCCTATCTCGATCCCGACCCCGACCTCTCCCCCCTGCGCGACGCGATCCGCTGGGACGAGCTGCTCGCCTCCGGCGAGGGCGCCGAGATGACCTTCGAGCGCGTCCCCTTCGACCACCCGCTCTGGGTCCTCTACTCCTCCGGCACGACCGGCCTGCCGAAGGCGATCGTCCAGGGCCAGGGCGGCATCCTGCTCGAGCATCTGAAGAAGCTCCACCTCCACGTCGACGCCCACCCCGGCGACCGCCTCTTCTGGTTCACGACGACCGGCTGGATGATGTGGAACTTCCTCGCCTCCGGGCTGCTGACCCGGGCCGCGATCGTCCTCTACGACGGCAGCCCTGGCCACCCCGACATGGGCGTGCTCTGGGACCTCGCCGAGCATGCCGGGGTGACGATGTTCGGCACCAGCGCCTCCTACATCGCCGCCTGCATGAAGGACGGCGTCGAGCCGGGCGCCGGGCGCGATCTCAGTCGCCTGGGAGCGGTCGGCTCAACCGGCTCCCCCCTTTCACCCGAGGGCTTCGACTGGGTCTACGAGCACGTCGGGGACGAGACCTGGCTCTTTTCGACCAGCGGCGGCACCGACCTCTGCACCGCCTTCGTCGGCGGCGTCTCGCTGCTCCCCGTCTACCGCGGCGAGCTGCAGGGTCGCGCCCTCGGCGCCGCGGTCGAGGCCTGGGACGAAGAGGGCAACTCGGTCGTCGATGAGGTCGGCGAGCTGGTCGTCACCGAGCCGATGCCCTCGATGCCGGTCTTCTTCTGGGGCGACCCCGACGGAAGCCGCTACCGGGGCAGTTACTTCGAGCACTACCCCGGGGTCTGGCGCCACGGCGACTGGATCGAGATCACCTCGCGCGGCACCGCGATTATCTACGGCCGCTCCGACTCGACCATCAACCGCTCCGGCATCCGCATGGGGACGAGCGAGATCTACCGCGCCGTGCTCGACGTCGACGCTGTGCTCGACGCCCTCGTCGTCGACGTTCCCCGCCCCGGCACCGAGGGCTGGATGCCGCTCTTCGTCGTCCTGCGCGAGGGCGCCGAGCTCGACGACGCACTGCGCAAGGAGATCGCCCGCCGCGTGCGCGAGCGCTGCTCCCCACGCCACGTCCCCGACGAGGTCTTCCAGATCGCCGAGGTGCCGCGCACGCTCAGCGGCAAGGTGCTCGAGGTGCCGGTGAAGCGGATCCTGATGGGGACCCCGCCGGAGCAGGCCGCCAGCCGCGACTCGCTCGCCAACCCCGCCGCGCTCGACTGGTTCGTCGAGCTGGCCGGCACGCTCGAGGGCTGATCCCGACGGCGGGGCGCTAGGCCGGCGTGATCGGGTTGCGGCGCTCGGTGAAGGAGCGGTCCTTGCTCACCGCGTGGGCGAAGCGGCGGATCAACTCGCCGCGCAGGTCCTCGGGCTGGATGACCGCGTCGACAACCAGCTCCGAGGCGAGGTGGAGGAGGTCGATGTCCTCGGCGTACTCCTCGCGCTTGGCGGCGACGAATGCCTCGCGCTCGGCCTCATCCTCGATCGCCTGGATCTGGTTGTAGAAGACGGCGTTGACCGCCGCCTGCGGCCCCATCACGGCGATCGAGGCGCTGGGGAGGGCGATGCAGCAGTCGGGCTCGAAGGCGGGTCCGGCCATCGCGTAGAGACCGGCGCCGTAGGCCTTGCGCACGATCACCGAGAGCTTCGGCACGGTCGCTTCCGAGACGGCGCTGATCATCTTCGCACCGTGGCGGATGATCCCCTGGCGCTCGACCGCGGTGCCGATCATGAAGCCGGGCACGTCGGCGAGGAAGAGCAGCGGCACGTTGAAGGCGTTGCAGGTCTGGATGAAGCGGGCTGCCTTGTCGGCCGAGTCGACGAAGAGCACGCCGCCCTTCTGTCGCGGCTGGTTGGCGACGACGCCGACGACGCGGCCGTCGAGGCGGCCGTAGCCGACGATCAGCTCCTTCGCCCAGCGCTTGTGCACTTCGAGGAACGAGTCCGCGTCGAGCAGCACGTCGAGCACCTCGCGCATGTCGAAGGGCTGGTTCTCATCAGCGGGGACGATCTGGGTGATCGTCGCGGTCGAGCCCGGCTCCGCCGGCGGAGCGACGGGCGGCTCCTCGCGCCAGTTGACCGGCATGAAGGAGAGGTAGCGCTTGGCGAGGTCGATCGCCTCCTCGTCGCTCTTGACCAGGAAGTGGCCGCAGCCGGAGACGCCGGTGTGCATCTTCGCCCCGCCCATCTCCTCCAGCGTCACCTTCTCACCAATCACCATCTCCGCCATCCGTGGCGAGCCCAGGTACATCGAGGCGTTGCCCTCGCGCATGATCACCACGTCGCAGAAGGCCGGGATGTAGGCACCGCCGGCCGCGCTCGGCCCGAACAGCAGGCAGACCTGCGGCACCTGGCCGGAAAGCCGCACCTCGTTGTAGAAGATCCGCCCGGCGCCGCGCCTCCCCGGGAACATCTGCACCTGGTCGGTGATCCGCGCCCCGGCCGAGTCGACCAGGTAGACCATCGGCACCTGCAAGCTCAGCGCCCGCTCCTGGACGCGGAGGATCTTCTCCACCGTCTTCGGGCCCCAGGAGCCCGCCTTCACGGTCGGGTCGTTGGCCATCAGCGCGACCGGACGGCCGTCGATCTGCGCCAGCCCGGTGAGCACGCCGTCGGCGCCCAGTCCCTCCTGCTCCCAGTTGGCCAGCAGCCCCTCCTCGGCGAAGGAGCCGGCGTCGACCAGCCGCTCGACCCGCTCGCGCACCGGCAGCTTGCGCTGCTCGGCGGTCTTCTCGTGGTGGCGCTGCGGACCGCCGGAAAGGGCGGCCTCGAGGGCGGGTCGGATATCGGTCACAGCGAGGGTGAGCCTAGACGGCTCTAGCCTGCGGCGGCTTCGAGCCGACGGCCCATCTCTTCGCCGAGCGCGGTGAGGCCGCTGAGCGGCCGGATCATCACCATCATCTCGGCGATCTTCCCGTCCTCGCCGAAGCGCAACACGTCGACCCCGTTGAGCTGCTTCTCGCCAACCCGCGCCTCGAAGACGAGGACCGCCGTGTCCCCAGTCTCGACCTGGTCGACGTAGCGGAAGTCTTCGAAGACCTCTGACACCGCCCCCAGGATCACCCCCAGGGCCTCGAGCCCGGTGTAAGGCTTGAACACGACCGGGCTGCGGAAGACGACGTCCGGCGAGAACAGCTCCTCGCCTTGTGAGAAGTCCTTGGCTTCGGCGGCTTGCCTGAAGGCGTCGCTCTTCATCGCACCCGAGATTACTCCGCCGGCCCGCCCCACTCCACCGGCCCGGCGCGTAGCACGTGGGCACCGAGCGGCCGGCCGAGCACGTCCTGGGCGGCGCGCGAGGCCTCGATCAACGCCGGCAGGTCGATCCCGGTCTCGACCCCCATCTCGTGCAGCATCGAGACCACGTCCTCGGTGGAAACGTTGCCGGTCGACCCTGGCGGCACCGGGCAACCGCCCAGCTCGCCGAAGCTCGCCTCGAAGGACTCGACGCCCTGCTCCAGCGCCACAAGCACGTTGGCCAGCCCCTGCCCGCGCGTGTTGTGGAAGTGCGCGGTCAGCTCGATCCCGCCGAGGCGCTCCCGCGCGGCGGCGAAGAACTCGCCGACCTGGCGCGGGTTCGCCATCCCGGTGGTGTCGCCGAAGCCGACCTCCTCGCAGCCGGCGGCGGCGAGCCGCTCGGCGATCTCGAAGACCCGCTCGGGCGGCACCTCGCCCTCGTAGGGGCAGCCGAAGGAGACCGAGATCACGCCCTCGCAGCGCAGTCCCGCCTCGCCGGCGCCGGCGAGGGTGCGCTCCAGCCCGGCCAGCGACTCCTCGATCGAGCGGTTGACGTTCTTGCGGTTGTGGGTCTCCGAGGCGGAGAGGAAGACGCTGATCTCGTCGAAGCGGTCGCGCACTGTCAGCGCCCGCTCCAACCCCCGCTCGTTGGGGATCAGGACCGAGAAGGCAACCCCGTCGCGCCGCTGCACGCCAGCCAGCACCTCCTCGGCGTCGGAGAGCTGGGGGATCACGTCGGCGCGTACGAACGAGGTCACCTCAATTCGCCTGAGGCCACTTGCCGAGAGCATGTCGATCAGTCGCACCTTGTCGGCGGTCGCGATCGTCTCCGGCTCGTTCTGGAACCCGTCGCGTGGTCCGACCTCGCGGATCCGCACGCTCTCCGGCAGCTCGACCATCGGAGCAAGCTTAGGCGTCTCGTACGCGTCGCTGGCGCATCATGACCGCGAGCAGGGTCGCGCGCACGTAGTGGGACTCGTAGCGCACCTGCGCATGGGTGAAGTGGAGCGGTGTCAGACCTGCGGCGAGATGAGCCTGATCGCGTAGGCGATCTCTAGCCTGCTGCGCCGGCGTGCGGTGGTAGCGCAGTCCATCGGTCTCTACGACCAAACCGAGGTCAGGCCAGAAGAAATCGACCTTGAATCCGTTGACGTACTGCCCAGTCAAGGGAAAAGGCAGGCCCGCCTTTTCGACGAGGCGCAGAAAGCGCCGCTCGAGCTCCGAGTCGGTGAGACGAAAGACCCGTTTGTCGAGCAGGAGACGAAGTGGCCTGACGCCCGGCTCACAGCGATGCGATTCAAGCTCCCGGCGAAGAGCCGGCGGTGTAATCAGGTCGAGCCGATCGGCCTCGTTTACGAGTCGCTCAACCGCATGCGGCGCCAGCACCGCTGCGAGATCGACCAGGGCCTGCACAAGGCCGGTTACCGGAATCCCATCCCGGCTCGTGACGTCGCGATCCGCCAGGGTCGGACGCCGGTAGACGCGGAGGCCCGCCTGCCGGCGCGGCGACGCCACTCGCACCGAAATCTCGATGCCCCGATGCTCTCGACCGATTCCCCAGAGCGTGGCCGCGCTGCCATGACTCAGCATTGCGCTGGGTCCGCACGAGAGGACCGCTGCCATCCATTGCCCATGTCGCGTCACTTCCGATCGCCCCACGGCGTAGACGCCGTTCGCGATGAGGTGCAGTCGACCACGCGTCAACCGGTGCTGGATGGCCCGGCGACTCAGTCCAAGGTCAAGGAGCTGCCGCCGCGAAACCACGCCGTGCTGGTCGCCGGCCAACCCCCAAACGCCCTCCCCCTCCGCCGCTCGATCGATTGAACACACTCTGGTGTGCTCAATGCATCGAGCGGCGCGATCTCTCCCCCTTTCGGGGCCAGGCGAGTGGCTGAGTGACTACGCCGTCGGCGGACCGGCTTGACCGACCACGCGCCGCTCGTGCGTGCCTACGCCGATCGTCCGCTCGCCTTCGGTCACCTCGACGTCGAAGCGGAGCTTGCGGCCGTCGACGACCTCACGCAGGCTCGCCCGCGTGTGGCAGGTCGCGCCCTCGGCAGCCGCGCCCACGTGCTTGACGCAGACTTCGAAGCCGACGGTCGCCTGGCCCTCCGGCAGGTACTCGAAGGCGAGCATCGAGGCGGTGCCCTCCATCATTCCGATCATCCCGGGGGTCGAGAGAACCCCGGTGCCGATCGTGCCGCCGACGTCTGTCACCAGCGGCGGCGCGACCGTGAACTCGTCGCGGCGCTCGATACCCGGCCCGAGACTCATCAGACCATCCCGAGGCCGCCGCTGACGCCAATCGTCTCGCCGGTGACGTAGGCGGCGTCGTCAGAGGCGAGGAAGGCGACAGCGGCTGCGACCTCCTCGGGCTGACCCAGGCGCTTCATCTGCGTCGCCGCCTTCATCGTCTCGATCACTTTCTCGCCGATCTCGCCGAACTCCTTGGCGCCCATCAGCAGCGGCGTCTCGATCGGGCCCGGGGCGATCGCGTTAGCGGTGATCCCGTAGCGGGCGTTCTCGCGCGCGATCGCCTTCATAAAGGAGACGACGGCGCCCTTGGTCGCCGAGTAGACGGCCGAGCCCTTCGAGCCGACCCGCCCCGCCTCCGAGGAGATGGTGACGATCCGGCCGTAGCCGGCCTCCTGCATGCCGGGGAGGGCGGCGTGGGTGCAGTTAAAGACCCCCTCGAGGTTGATCGCCAGCAGGCGTCGCCACTGCTCGGGCTTGGTGTAGGTGAAGAAGCCGAACTCGTCGGTGCCGGCGTTGTTGACGAGAATGTCGAAAGCACCCGCGGCCTCGACAGCGGCCCTGGCCGACTCGATGTCGGTGACGTCAAGCTCGATCGCGTGGCCGGCGATTTCGCCCGCGACCCGCTCGGCGCCGGCGACGTCGATGTCGCCGACCCAGACCTCCGCCCCCTCGGCGGCGAGCCGGGCGGCGATCGCGGCGCCGATGCCGCTGGCACCGCCGGTGACCAGCGCTTTGCGTCCCTCCAGCCTCATCGAGGCCGTGAGCATAGACTGGCGCGCCTGATGGACGAGCCGATCCCGATCGTCGGCGGCACCGGCGCCCTCGGCGCCGGTCTGGCGCTGCGCTGGGCGAAGGCGGGACGGCCAATCGCGATCGGCTCCCGCTCGGCGGAACGTGCCGAGGAAGCGGCCGCCAAGCTGCGCGACGCGGTCCCCGGCGCCGAGGTCGCGGGGCTGTCGAACGAGGAGGCGGCGACGCGCGCCGAGATCGTCTTCCTCACCGTTCCCTTCCGCGCCCAGTCGGAGAACCTCAACAACCTGCGGGAGACGCTGCGGCCAGGCCAGATCCTGGTCGACTGCACGGTGCCGCTCGCTGCCGCGGTCAGCGGCAGGGCGACCCGCTCGCTCGGCGTCTGGCAGGGATCGGCCGCGCAGCAGGCGCAGGAGATGGTCCCCGACGGAGTAACAGTCGTCGCCGCCCTGCACACGATCGCCGCCCCGACCCTCGCCAACTCGGCGGCGGAGCTGGACGAGGACGTGCTCGTCTGCGGCGACCGCAAGGCCGACAAGGCGCGGGTGGCGCAGCTGATCGAGCTGATCGGGGGCCTGCGCGCCGTCAACGCCGGGCCGCTGGAGATGGCGCGGATCGTCGAGCAGTTGACGCCGCTGCTGATCTCGATCAACTCGCGCTACAAGGCCCACGCCGGGATCAAGCTCACCAGGCTGCCCGACGCCGACCACTGGGCGTAGCGCCGTGCGGGTCGCCCTGCTCGCCGGAGGAACCGGAGGCGCCAAGCTCGCCGCCGGCATGCAAGAGGAGATCGGCGCCGATCTCGCGGTGATCGCCAACACCGGCGACGACGTCGAGGTCCTCGGCGTCCACGTCTCCCCCGACCCCGACCTCTGCACCTACTGGCTCAGCGGGGAGATCGACGAGGAGCGCGGCTGGGGACTCCGCGACGACTCCTTCACCGTCTTCGAGCGCCTGGGGCGGCTCGGCGCGCCGAGCTGGTTCGGCCTCTCCGACCGCGACCTCGCCGCCTGCCTCTACCGCCGCGAGTTCCTCGACGAGGGCGGCCGCCTCACCGATGCGCAGGGCCAGATCGCCCGTGCCCTCGGTGTCGAGGCGCAGGTGATGCCGATGTGCGAGGCGAAGGTCCGCACCCAGGTGCACACCGCCGCCGGCGCGCGCGGCCTGCAGGAGTACTTGATCGTCGACCGCGGCGAGCCGCAGGTGACGGGCGTCGAGCTGGAGGGGATCGCGGATGCCGAGCCGACGCCGGAGGTGCTTGAGGCGCTGCGCCTGGCCGAGGCGATCGTAATCGGCCCCTCCAACCCGATCATCAGCATCGGCCCGATCCTCGCCGTGCCCGGGATGCGGGAGGCGATCGCCGAGGCCGAGGCCCCGGTCGTGGCGGTCAGTCCCTTCGTCGCCGGCGAGGTCGTCAAGGGACCGACCGAGCGCTTCATGCAGGCGGTCGGCCGTCCTTCTACGGCGGCGGGCGTGGCGTCGCTCTACACGGGACTGGTCGACGCGATGGTCGTCGACGAGGACGACCCTGACCCACCCCCTGGCGAGATCCCGGCCCTCGCCGTGCCGACCCTGATGGAGGGCGCCGCCGGCAGGGTCAGGGTGGCGCGCATCGTGCTCGACTACGCCGCTAGCCTCGCCGAAGGTTGAAAGCGACCGCCATCCTCCCGGTCAAGCGCTTCGCGGCGGCGAAGCGGCGCCTCGCGGCGGGGATCGACGAGGCTCGGCGGGAGGCGCTGGTCGCGGCGATGCTGGAGGACGTGCTCGAGGCGATCGGCGCGGCGCGGACGATCGAGCGCACGATCGTCATCAGCGACGAGCCACGCGCGGTCGAGCTGGCTCGGAGCGCTGGCGCCGAGGTCGCCCCCGACTCTCCCGAGGAGGGTCACTCCGAGGCGGCGCTGGCGGGAATCGCCCGCGCCGTGACGCTCGGTGCCGAGCGCGTGATGCTGCTCCCGGGAGACTGCCCGCTGCTCGAGCCGCGCGAGCTCGACCGGGTGCTGACAGGCGTTCCCGAGCGTTACGTCGCCATCGTGCCCGACCGTCACGGTACTGGCACCAACGCCCTGTTCCTCTCCCCCCCGGATGCGATCCGGCCGGCCTTCGGCGAGGGCAGTTGCGCGCGCCACGTCGCCGCCGCCCGCGAGGCGGGCATCCCCTTCGCGGTCGAGGAGCTGCCTTCGCTCGCCCTCGACCTCGACACCCCCGCCGACCTCGTCGCCCTGACGCGGGCGCTGGAGGCGAGGCGAGGCCGGGCGAAGCGAACTGCGAAGGCGCTTGGGATATGAGCGAGGCGGCGGAGCTGAGAGTCCTGCCTGTAGCGGGCCTGCCGGAGTTCGCCGAGGGGATGGCGGTTGGCAAGGAGATCGCGCGATCGGCCGAGCTGCGCGACGGGGACGTGGTCGTCGTCGCGCAGAAGATCGTCTCCAAGGCCGAGGGCCGCGTTCGCCGTCTCTCCTCGGTGGAGGCGAGCGCCGAGGCGCGTCGCCTCGCCGCGGCGCTGGACAAGGAGCCGGAGCTGGTCGAGCTGGTTCTCGCGGAGAGCCGCGAGGTGCTGCGCGCCGAGCGCGGCGTCCTCATCGTCGAGACCCACCACGGCTTCGTCTGCGCCAACGCTGGCGTCGATACCTCCAATCTCCCTCAGCCCGGCACGGCGTGCCTCCTCCCCGAGGACCCCGACGCCTCTTCCCGCAAGCTCAGAACCGAAATCACCGCTGCGATTGCTGAGGAGCCGAGGGGGGGACTCGCCGGACACTCCCCGTCCGCCGAGTCCCCCCCTCGGCTCCCCCCCACCATTGCAGTGGTGATCAGTGACAGCTTCGGCCGTGCCTGGCGGCAGGGCCAGGCCGAGGTGGCAATCGGGTGCGCCGGGATCGCCCCACTCGACGACTGGCGCGGCCGTGGCGACGCCGAGGGTCGCGAACTACAAGCGACGCTGATTGCGGTCGCCGACGAGGCCGCGGCAGCCGCCGACCTCGTCCGTGACAAGACCAGCCGTGTCCCCGTGTCAATCGTCCGCGGCCTCAGCCGCTTCGTCACTCCTGAGGACGGCCCCGGCGCCGCCGCCCTGCGCCGCCCCCGCGACGAGGATCTATTCCGCTAGGGGCTGGACGGACTCCAGCGTCAGGCCGAGCTTGGCGGCGTCGATGCGGATCTCGGAAGTCCCCGGGACCTCCCCACCGCTGCGGTAGAGGCCGACTTCGATCTGCGCGTAGCTGCTGCCGGGAACGATCATGCTGACCGCGTCGCGGGCGTCGACCAGCTCACCGTCGAGGTAGACGGCGTAGAAGCCGACACCCTGGCTGGACGCCCTGAAGTGGACGATCGCGTCATGCCATTCCCGCTCCGGGACCGGCGCCAGGAAGCGATCGCCGCCGACCGCCTCTCCGCTCGACCAGAGCCCGCGTTCGCCGTCTTGCCCGCCGACCACTGGATCCCAGAGCTGCAGGCCGAAGGCCGGAATCTCGCTCGCATCGCTCTTGAGCCGCAAGATCGCGTTGTCGACACCGGGCTCGCCGTAGGTCATCGTCTGGATATAGAAGGAGAAGGCGAAGGCCAACTCGTCGCCCTCGTGGATCTGGACCACGCCTTCGTCGCTTTCCCCGCCATCGCCGCCCAGAATCAGCTGCGAACGGGACCGCGTACCGGTCAGCCGAACCAGGCTCGACCTTTCGCCGTCGCGCACGATCCCGCTGACCAGCCTCGGCGTCACCTCGCTGGTCGCGGCGGTGCTCCATCCGCTCATGCCGTTCTCGAAGTCGGCGACCAGATGCGGGGCCACGGGCGCCACTGATGGCGCGGGCGGGACCGAGGGCGCCGGCGCCGGCAGCGCCACGACCGGCACGGCTGGTGGAGCCTGGGGCTCGGGCGGTGGCGGCGCGGGGAGCGAAACGGGCTGGACGTCACTCAGCGCGCGGCCTGGTGAGATGCCGATCCGCGGAATCGGCGCCGGCTCCCGGACGGTCACCGGCTCGATCTCGGGGATCGAGTACGCGGCCACCTGAGCGCCCGCGACAGCGGGCGAGCCGGCCGAACGGCCGGGCGCCAGAGCGATCGCATCGTCCAGTCCTGTCTCGACCTCGGGCGAGATCTGCATCTGAGGGGTGACCGAATCGCCCTCCCAGGGCCGCAGGCTGATCAGCGCTGCGGCGGCAAGCACGAGCAGCAGGGCAAGCAGCGAGAAGACTGCCAGCCCCGATCCTCCTCCCCTTACTGCAGACGAATGCGAAGCGATAAACGCACCATACCGCTAGAACAAACGTCCAGCTAGTAGGTCTCGACGATCTCGTAGAGCGTCGTGCGCTGAGCAGGCTCACGGCCACCGGCGCGGGCGGCCGCGATCAGCTGCTCCGGCTCCAGCCGCACGCCGTGCTGGGAGCCCGCCATCCGCGAGATGTTCTCCTCCATCAGGGTGCCGCCGAGGTCGTTGACGCCCCAGCGCAGCGCCTCGGTGGCGGCGTCGAGACCCATCTTCACCCAGCTCGCCTGCAGGTTGGGGATCGTCTTGCCCAGCGCCAGACGGAAGGCGGCGGTGTGCTTGAGGTTCTCGCTCGCCGATATCTCCTCGATCCCATGGGTGCGGCCGAGCATCGTGTTGAAGGGGATGAAGCTGAGCGGCACGAACTCGGTGATGCCACCGGTGCGCTCCTGCAGAGCGCGGACGATGCGCATGTGGCGGGCCAGCTCGCGCGGCTCCTCGATGTGGCCGAACATCACCGTCGAGGTCGAGCGCAACCCCGCCCGGTGCGAGGCCTCGATGATCTCGACCCAGCGATCGACCGGGAGCTTGTTGGGCGAGATGCGCTGGCGCACCCCGTCGTCGAGCACCTCGGCCGCAGTGCCGGGAGTCGAGCCCAGCCCGCACTCGATCAGGTACTCGAACACCTCCTCCGGCCCCTTGCCCGAGCGCTCGCACATGTAGTGGACCTCCATCGGCGAGTAGGCGTGCAGGTGCAGCTGCGGCGCGACGTCCTTGGCCAGCCGCAGCCACTTGCCGTACTCCTCCAGGGTCAGGTCGGGATGGATGCCGCCCTGCATGCAGATCTCGGTCGCGCCGAACTCGACCGCTTCCCGAATCCGCGCGGCGAAGTCCTGCTCGGAGACCTCGTAGGCGTCGGGCGAGCGCCGGCCCTGCCCAAAGCCGCAGAAGGCGCAGCCGACCACGCAGATGTTGGTGAAGTTGATGTTCCGGTTGACCACAAACGTCACCCGCTCCCCCGCCAGCTCCTGGCGAAGCTCATCAGCCGCGACCCGCATCTCCTCAATGACCTCAGGTCGTGCCTCAGCAAAGAGCGCTGTCAACTCGTCCTCGCTCAGCTCCTCCCCCTCGCGACCCTTGGCGATCGCTTCGGGCGCGAGCGCACCGTCGATCGACTCTTCGCTCCTGCGCCCGGACCCCTTGCGCGGAATGAAGCTCCAGTACTTCAGCTTCACCACATCGAGCACCCCCTGCTCCATCCACTCGGGGTCCATGTATTGCGGGTAGACGCACAAGCGCTCAGTCAGCGCGTATCCCTTTGGAGCCAACTCCTTCCGCACCTGATGGGGACTCGGGAACGGCTCCTCGGGTGAGATGTGATCTCCATTCGCCGATAGCCCACCGAGATCAGTCGCCCCCGCCTCCACTAGCTCGGGCCAGGCATCCGACAGATTCGGCGGCACCTGGATGCCAACGTCCGGCATAAGCCGCCTGCACTCGGAGATCAGCCGCTTCATCTCCTCGATGGTCACCTCGCTCGCCCAAGCCGGGAAGGGCGGCGGGGTATCCCCTGTCGGAGCAACAGCCGTGGAGGCTCCGCCAGGGGATACCCCGCCGCCCTCCTCAGCGTGTTGAGGGGACGATGGAGACCCCTCCGAGCGAGCCTCCCCAGCTGTTGCTCGGGCGGAGGGGTCTCCGTCGTCCTCCCACTTCCGACGTGCAGAGTCGTCGGCGATGTCGGCAACCTCTTGCCCGTAGTACCGCGGATGCGGAACGAAGTTCTGGAGGATCACCTCTTGTAGATGGCCATAGCGCTCGTGCAATCGCGCAAGAGCTTCTAGCGACTCGACACGCTCCTGCTCACTCTCTCCGATGCCGACGAGGATTCCGCTGGTGAAGGGAATCTTGAGCTCGCCGGCAGCTTCGATCGTCGCGAGGCGTTTGGCCGGGTGCTTCGTGGGAGAGCCAGCGTGGACGGTGTCCATCAGGTGCTCGGCGGTGGACTCGAGCATCAGGCCCTGGGACGCGGTCACTTCACGCAAACGGGCCAGGTCGTCCCGCTCGAGGACGCCGATGTTGGTGTGGGGCAGGATGCCGCGCTCGAGTGCCCGTTCGCAGGCCCAGACGACGTAGGAGGTGAAGTCGTCGTGGCCCCACTCGGCTAGTCGGGCCGCGACCTCGGCGTTCACCTCCGGCCGCTCGCCGGTGAGGACGAGCAGCTCCTTGGCGTTGCGCCGCTCGGCCTCGTCGAGGCGCCGTTCCACCTCTTCGGGCGGGTGGATGTGGGCGCGATGCGTGGCGAACGCGCAGTACTTGCAGTGGCACTGGCAGGTGCGCGAGAGGGAGAGCGTGTAGTTCCGCGAGAAGGTGACCCGGCGCACGACCGTCACTCTAGTGCGGGGCTAGAAACAGGCGAGCCGCCGGGGCGTGCAGTCCCGGCGGCTCGCGAAGCTGCTGAAGCTCAGGAAGCGCCGCTGGGCTTCGGCGCTGCAGCTGTGGGCCTGACCCGCTCCGGCGGCTCGGTCGGCGCCGGACCGCCCGGCTCGAGCACGAACTTGAAGACGCCGACGGCAGCAAGGGCGCCGACGATCGGGCCGACGATGTAGAGCCAGACGCCGCCCCACTCGCCGCTGACCAGCGCCGGGCCGAACCAGCGGGCCGGATTGAAGGAACCGCCGTCGAGCGGGCCGCCGACCATGACGATGAAGCCCAGCGTGACGCCGATCGCGAGCGGCGCCCAGTCCTTGACGCTCTTCTTCGAGAAGACCGCGGCTAGGATCACCAGGACGAGGCAGAAGGTGCCGATCGCCTCGATGATCATCCCCTGGAAGTCGCCGCCGAGCAGGCCGCTGACCTGCACAGCGCCGTAGTTGGTGGCCCGCCCCTCGTCGAGCAGCAACCCCTTGCAGAGCAGGGCGCCGAGCACGCCACCGGAGAGCTGGGCGAGCATGTAGATCAGCGCGTCAATGGGCGCTATCCGCCTGATCGCGAGCACCGCGAGCGTCACCGCGGGGTTGAAGTGGCCGCCGCTGGCGATGCCGAACATCACGATCAGCCCGAACAGCAGGAAGGCGTGAACGAGGCCGATAACGGCGAAGTCCGATCCGAACTGTGCCTGTTCGCCAGTCGAGACGAACAGCACGACGACGCTGGTGACGAAGAACACCAGTAGGAAGGTGCCGATCAGCTCGGCAAGGTAAGCCGGAAGTCCTCTTTGCTGCACGCTCTCCTCCTAGTTCCCAGGTTGCGGTTTCGCGGGCGGCAGTCTACTCACATCGACCGAGCCAATAAGGTCTCCCCCGCATGAAATGGGGTACCGCGCTGCTGGCGGTCGCCCTGCTGTTGGCCGGCGCAAGCGGCTGCGGTGGGAGCGATGCAGAACCGGGCGCGCCTAGCGGCGCGACGCTGGTGCTCGATTTCACCCCCAACGCGGTTCACTCAGGGATCTACGCGGCGCAAGAGCGGGGCTTCTACGCCGACGCGGGGATCGACCTGACCGTTCGCCAGCCGGGCGAATCGACCGATGCGCCAAAGCTACTCGAGGCGGGGCGAGCCGAGCTCGCGATCCTCGACATCCACGACCTCGGGATCGCCCGCGAACGCGGGCTCGACCTGGTCGGCGTGATGCCCTTGGTGCAGCGCCCGCTGGCCGCCGTGCTCGCTCGCGGCGACGGTCCGGTGCGCCGCCCGCGTGATCTCGAAGGCGGCACCGTCGGCGTGACCGGACTGCCCTCCGACGAAGCCGTGGTCGACTCCGAGGTGAGCGCCGACGGTGGCGACCCGGGCCGCGTGCGCCGGGTCACGATCGGGTTCAACGCGGTCGCATCGCTCGCCACCGGTCGCGTCGACGCGACCACCGGATTCTGGAACGCCGAGGGAGTGGCGCTGCGACGCCAGGGCGTGCCGCTTCGAGTCTTCAAGGTCGACCGCTACGGCGCCCCGCCCTATCCCGAGCTGGTCCTGACCACGTCGCGCCGCACGCTCGAGCAAGATCCCGAGCTGATCGACGCCGTCGTCGATGCCACCACCCGCGGCTACGCCTTCGCAGTTCGCGAGCCCCAGCAGGCCCTCGACGATCTACTCGCCGCGGCCCCGACCCTCGACCCCGGCGAACAGGCAGCTCAGCTCCGCGTCCTACTCCCACTCCTCCGTCCCGCCGCCTTTGATCCCTCAGTGCTGAGCGAATGGTCGAACTGGGACGTCGCCCACGGCCTCCTCGAGCACCCCGTGGACGTCGACACAGCTTTCGAGCTCAATCGCTGAGCAGGCCCGCGGCCAGCTGCGGCAGTTCGCGAGCCATGCGCGATCGAGGAACGACCAGGTCGACGCCGGCTGCCTCCGCCGTCTCGCGAGTCTCTACCTCGACATGCGAGTAGTAGCCGAGGACCGGTACGCCGAGACCGACCAGCGCCTCGGGATTCTCCGCATCCAGGTCGGCGACGATGAGGTCGACCCCTTCGAGCGGCGCCTCCTGAATCGAGGACGAGAGCGTGACCTCGTGGCCGGCGGCCTTCAGGGTGGCCTCGACCTTGCTGCCCAGCAACAAGTCGGCGCCGAGAGCGACGACGCGGGTCACTAGAGCGAGCGGCGCTGGCGGAACTCTTCGCGGACGCTCTCCGGTCGGCCCCACATCTGTACAACCTCGGCCCGACCCTCGCGCACCTCGCGCACCTGTATCTCGCCGGCCACGCCTTCGCCGTCGAGCTTCGCCAGCACGCCCTTCACCGTCTCCGCCGCCGCCGCGTGCCCAAAGCTGCGTGCAACGAGGAGGCGCCAGTGCCAGTCCATCTCCGAGTAGGGCTGGGCGTTGACCTGACTTAGGGCGACCGCCGTGTCGATGTACTGGCTCTCGTCCTCGATTCGCAGGTCGACCTCCAAGTCGGTCCAATCCGGCGGCAGCGAGTCGAGCACCTGCTGGAAGTCGTCGGCCAGAGCCACGAAGGCAGCCTAGCCGGTGGGCGGACGCAGGTCGGGCCCCGGGATCGGGGTGCCGTGGGGGTCGTGACTGGGTTCGCCGAGCTTGGCGGCGATCAACAGCTCCAGCTCCTCGGAGATGTAGTGCTCGAGCACCTCGGCCTCGGCGTGGACGCGGTCGTCGGGCATGCCGAGCGCCTCGGAGAGGTAGGCCTCGATCAAGCGGTGGTGGCGGATCACCTCCAGAGCGACCTTCTCCCCGGCCGCGGTCAGAGTGACGCCCTTGTAGGGGAGGTAGTCGACAAGTCCCAGCTCGTCGAGCCGCTTCAGCATCGAGGTCGCCGTGGCCGGTGTCACCCCCAGCCGCTCTGCCAACTCGCCGTTCGTCACCGGTCCCTCCCGCTCCAGCGCAACGGCGTAGATCGCCTTCGCGTAGTCCTCGATCGCCTCCGTCCCTGCCGCCCCTCGAACGTTCGCGCTTCGGGCACCCATCAGACCGCCACCAATAGGCCGGTTAGGTAGAGGGCGAGGATGCCGACGAGGATGCCGACGACCGATACCGGGTGCAGGTAGCGACCCTCGTCGTCGCGCATCGCCGGTGCGATCTGCACCACCACCCTGGCGATCGCGCCGACTCCGATGCCGAAGAGCAGAGCCGCGAGGCTGGGATTGAAGGCCGCCGCACCGATCCAGGCGCCGAGGACCGCCGGAGCGCCCGCGATCAGACCCAGGACCACGAGACGCCGGAGGCCGGGACGAGCACTGGGACCGTCCTCGTCCTCACGCAGCGGGGCCACAATCGCCAGGCCCTCGGTGGTGTTGTGGATCGCGAAGCCGACCACCAGGAAGGCCCCCAGGGCGAGCGCCCCGGTTGCGTAAGCCGAGCCGATCGCCAGGCCCTCGCCGAGGTTGTGCAGCCCGATCCCGATAGCGACCAGCAGTGCCAGGTAGAGACCGCCGGCCGCGGTTCCGCCGCCGGCGGTCTCGCGACGACGCGCCAGGTAGGCGTCGACTCCGGCCAGCGCCAAGTAGGCGGCAATACCGCCTGCGAAGACGAGCTCGGCGCCGCCGAAGGCGCCCGGCGCTTCAGCCGCGATCTCCAATCCCTCGAGGCCGGCGTCGATCCCGAGGAAGGCGAGCAGCCCGACGGTGAAGGCGATCAACGCCCCGATCCAGCGCTCGCCAATGCGGCGTACGAAGGGCAGCCAGAGCATGCCGAGGCTGACCGGGATCACGCCCACGTAGATCCCCAGCAGCGCCATCAGACCGTAGAAGCTCAGGTCCGCCTCGGGAGTTTCGGCGGCGACGTCGATCGCCGCGTCGATCGTCCCCCCGGTGGAGGTGAGGATGAAGATCTCGTAGGCCTCGCCTTCGACCCAGGGGTATTCGATCCGCAGCGCGGTCGAGCCGAGCCGGCCGATCTCACGCCCCTCGCTGGTCGCAAACGGGGCAAAGGCGTCGTTGACCGCGACCTGGGCAACTTCGACCGGGTCGGGTCCGTCGTTGCGCAAGGTCAGCTCGATCTCGCCAGGACGCAGCACGGTGCGCTCGACCGAGACCTCCTCTACCGGGGGCCCGGTCCGCTCGCCTAGCCCCGGCCCACCGAGCAGCGCGAAGGCACCGATCGCGACCGCGATCAGAGCCAGCGGGATCAGGCCCAAGGCCCAGGCCGGCAAGCGGCTATCGCGCAGCTGCTCGGCCTGCGTGCTCGCCTCCATCGTCAGGCGGGCTTCCCGCCGCCCCAGGGCAGCTTGCAGTAGGCGGCGGCCGCGGCCGCCGGAGTGAGTAGCGATGGGTTGCCGACTCGGAAGAACCCAGTCCAACCCAGCTCGGCGAACTCGCTGACGTGGGCGTGGAACATGTAGTCGCCGTCGAAGGGGAACTTCAGCTCGAGGATCGAGCGCTGGCCCTGGCCCTGGACGATCGTGTCGGTGAATTCGGCCGGCTCCATCGAGGTGCCGGTCGGGTAGTGCTGGAAGAAGTTGGCGTGGACGTGGAACGAGTTCAGCGGGTCGTACTCGAGCACGTTGACCAGGTAGATCCGAACCAGCTCGTCGCGCGCCACCCGGATCGGCTCGTTGATGTAGTGGAAGCCGACCGTGTTGACCGCGTAGACCTCGTTGGCGAGGTCGAAGTTGGTATCGAAGCCGTTCATCACCATCACCATCTCGTCGGCTTCCGGCCGCCCCTTCTTCGGGTCGACGATGAAGGCGCCGTAGAGCCCGCGAGTGATGTGGGCGGCTAGCGGCGCGACGTGGCAGTGGTAGAGGTGGAGGCCGAACGGCTCGGCCTCGAATTCGTAGGAGAACGCTTCCCCGGGCTCGATCTGACCGCCGCCCTGGCGCTCACCGATCCCCGGCATGCCGTCCATCAGCGCCGGATGGATGCCGTGGAAGTGCATCGTGTGTGGGTGGGAGGAGCCGTTGACGAAGTGGATCCGCAGCTTCTCCCCCTCGCGGGCGCGCAGGGTCGGCCCCGGGACGCGGCCGTTGTAGGTCCAGGCTTCGTACTTGACCCCGGGCGCGACTTCGATCTCCTTGTCGTGGGCGACGATCTCCCACTCGCGCAGGACGCGACCGCTGGCGAGGCGCCGTGTCTTGCCGTAGTCGAAGTCACGCAACAGCTGACTGGGATTGAAGCCATTGGCCCGGTGGTCGACGCTTCGCCCCGGGGCGAAGGTCGCGTGGGCGAAGCTTTCGTGGCCCTTGTGGCCCGGGTTCCCGGCAGCGGCGGGGGCACCGCCATGCGGACCCTCGGCGAGAGCGCTGCCGCCACCACGCTGAACCAGCGCATTGAGGCCGGCGGCGGCGGGGACCGTTGCCGCGACTCCGAGCAGCTTGCGCCGGCTGATCTTGCCGTTCTCGCTCACAGAGCTCTCTTGCGAAGGGATTTCGACACGTCTAAATCTGATTTTGACACATCTAAAAGACGGTGTGCAGGGCGAGGGGGATAACCCCCTCCTCACAACAGCAGGGAGGCTCGTCCGGGGGTCATCCCCTCGCCCATGACGCTTGCTTCTTAGAATCGGGGCATGGCCGAAGCTGCAACGGTGGAGATCGATGCCCAGTACCGGCAGTTGCGTGAAGAGTGTGGCCTGCTCGACCGCTCGACGCGCGGCAAGCTGCTGGTCACCGGCCCGGAGGCCGCCGAGTACCTGCAGGGGCAGCTGACCAATGATGTCGAGGCGCTGGAGCCGGGCGAAGGCAGCTATGCGGCCCTGCTCGACCGCAAGGGCCACATGCAGGCGGACATGCGCGTCCTGCGGCTGGCCTCGGATGAGATCTGGATCGACACCGAGCCGGAGGCGCTGGAGGCGGCTCGCCGCCACCTGCAGACCTACAAGATCGGTCGCCAGGTCGAGGTCACCGACGCCGAGCGGGCGCTCCTCTCTCTGATCGGCCCGCGCAGTGCCGAGATCGCCACCTCTCCCCCGCTTCCCCCTTACCGCTGTGAGCAGCTGATGGTGCACGGCGTCGAGTGCCTCGCGGTCGGGACCCGCGACGGGATTGACCTGATCGCCGCCGCGGACGATGCCGAGCGTCTGCGGGGAGCACTGGTCACGGCCGGTGCCCCCGAAGTCGTTCCCGAGGTGGCGGAGGTCCTGCGGATCGAGGCGGGCAGGCCACGCTTCGGCGCCGAGATGGGGCCGCAAACGATGCCCGCCGAGGCCGGCATCGTCGAGGCTGCAGTGAGCTTCACCAAGGGCTGCTATATCGGTCAGGAGCCGGTCGCCCGCCTCCATTACAAGGGCCGCCCGAACCGGCACCTACGCGGGTTGAGGCTGAGCACTCCGACGACACCTGGAACGCCCCTGCGACTCGGCGAGAAAGAGGTCGGCGAGGTCGGCAGTTCCTGCGTCTCCCCCGCGCTCGGCCCGCTTGGGCTGGCGATCGTCCGCCGCGAGGTGGAGCCCGGCGACGAGCTCGTCGTAGGTGAAGATGGCGTTACGGCGCGCGTAGTCGACTTGCCCTTCGGCTAGATTCTCGCCGCGATGGGTCGTCGGAGAGGGAGCGTTGCGGCGCTGGCTTGCGTACTGGGTGCGCTGGCACTGATCGTCGCCGGCTGCGGCGCCGAGGAGCGGGTCAACGATCCACGGCCGCAGCCACCCACCCACGTCAGCGTCGCGGTCACCGAGGGTGAGGTCACGGTGCAGCCCGAGCGGATCGCGGTCGGGCCCGAACCGACCCAGCAGATCCCCCAGAACGAGGAGGTCGAGCAGCCGACCGTGCGCAGCAACGCGCCGCTCAGCGTGCTCATCGTCGCCGCCAACCTCACCGACGTCCGCTCGCGGCTGGTCCTGCGCGGACCGAAAGACACGAGCTCGGGCACCCTCGTCCCCAACGGCAACGGCACCCTCCTCACAGACCTACCCACCGGGACCTACGAGATCGTCGCCGCCGGCCTCCCCGACGCCAAACCCGCCCGCCTCGTCGTCGGGCCGTACCGGACCTCCTCCGAGAACGACATCCTGCTGCCGTAGAAGCCGCTGCAAGCGGCTTTTCAGGACGGTGGTCCCGTCTGGACGGCTTGTCAGCATCGATGGCGATGACTGTCCTGCTTGCAATCGCCGTCGTCCTGCTCGCCGCGGGGCTGGTCTACGCGCTGGCATCCCGGCGCCGACCCACGCAGTCGGACCTCGGCCCGGCGATCCAGGAGGCGACCTCGAAAGCGGTGGCCGACGCTATACCGGGCTTCCTGCAGGCGAACGACGAGGCCCGCAAGGTCGACGTCCAGGCAGCAGAGGCGGCACTGGACAAGCGGCAGGCGGAGATCAAAGCCCTGGCCGAGCGAATCGCGAGGGGTCAGGAGAGGATCGAGAAGGAGGTCCAGCGACGCGGCGAGACCGATCTTCAGACGCGGGCCCTGATTGAGCAGGTGGGCCAGACGGTCGGCAACCTGGGGGCTGAGACCGCCGGCCTGAAGAAGGCGCTGCGCCAGCCCCAGACACGCGGCCAGTGGGGCGAGCTGCAACTGCGACGCTGCATCGAGATCGCAGGCATGACCGAGCACGTTGACTTCGAGCTGCAGCAGACGCTGCGCACCGAAGACGGCAGGCTGCGGCCCGATGCCCGCTTCCTGCTGCCGGAGGGACGCAGCTTCGTCGCCGACTCGAAGGTCCCGCTCGACGCCTTCCTCGACGCCCAAGAGTCCGAGGTCGACTCCGAGCGCAAGGCCCACCTCGAGCGCCACGCCCGGCAGGCGCGCGAGCACGTGCGAAGCCTCAGCTCCAAGGATTACCAGGGCCAGTTCAAGACCGGTGAGATGCCGGACTTGGTGGTCTGCTTCATCCCCAACGAGCCTGCCCTGCACGCGGCCTTCGCCGCCGACCCCGAGCTCTTCGACTACGCCCTGGAGCGCAACGTCCTGCTCGTCAGCCCGACCTCGCTGATCGGCCTGCTGCGGACGATGGAGCTTGGCTGGCGCCAGGAGCGGATGGTCGCCGAGGCGGCCGAGATCGCCGAGGCGGCGGGGACGCTGCACGGCCGCTTCACCAAGTTCCTCGGCGAGCTCGAGAAAGTCGGCAAAGGCTTGAAAACAGCGGCAACCGGTTACGACTCCGCCATTGCCTCGATGGAGAGCCGGCTGCTGCCCCAGCTGCGCAAAGTGGAGGACCTCGGCATCGCTCCGGGCAAGAAGATCGAGCCGCCCGAACCGGTCGAAATCACAGTCCGCGAGATCACTGCCCCGGAGTTGCACGACTCCAAGGCCGCCTGACCAAGCAGGCCAAGGACGCACCGAGCGCAGCGTGCTCTGCACGTAAGCGAGGGAGGACGCGGGCATGCGCCGTGTCAGGCGGCCTTGGAGCTAGGATTCGCCGCCCGCCCGTAAACGACCCCGCGGAGGATCCTCTTGGCCGTAGACACCAGCGCAGTCGCGAAATTGGACGTCGAGCCCGGCACGCTGCCGGAGACGATGGCGGCCTGGGTAATCCGCCAGGAGCGCGAGGGCGAGCCGACCGAGGCCTTCCAGCTGGAGGAGATCGAGGTCCCCGAGCCCGGCGCCTTCGAGGTGATCGTGCGGGTAATGGCGGCCGGGGTCAACTTCAACAACGTCTGGGCGGCGCTGGGCAAGCCGGTTTCCGTCTTCGGCTACGGCGACCACCCCGAGTACGGCCACCACATCGGCGGCTCCGACGCCTCCGGGATCGTCTGGAAGGTCGGCGAGGGCGTCACCCGCTGGAAGCCGGGCGACGAGGTCGTGGTCCATTGCAACCAGGCCTCCTACGAGGACGTCGAGGTGCACGGACTCGACCCCCTGGCCGCGCCGAGTCAGAAGATCTGGGGCTACGAGACGACTTGGGGCTCCTTCGCCCAGTTCACCAAGGTCCAAGCGCAGCAGCTCCTCCCCCGCCCCCAGAACCTCTCCTGGGCGGAGTCCTCGGCCTACGGCCTCACCTACTTCACCGCCTACCGGATGCTGATCGACCAGTGCAAGCTGCAGCCCGGCCACAACGTCTTGATCTGGGGCGCCGCCGGCGGCCTCGGCGTATTCGCCGTGCAGCTCTGCAAGGCGGCGGGTGCCAACGCGGTCGGCGTCGTCTCCTCCGACGAGAAGGGCGAGCTGGTCAAGCAGTTGGGCGCGGTCGACTACATCAACCGCGGCGAGTTCGGGGAGATGATGCGGACCAAGGAGAACCTCGCCGACCCGGCCGCCGACAAGGAGCGCTTCAAGGCCTCGCGCGGCTTCGCCAAGCGGGTCAAGGAGATCCTCGGCGACGCCCCCGACATCGTCTTCGAGCACGTCGGCCAAGCGACCTTCCCGACCTCGGTCTTCGTCGTCAAGCCGTTCGGCAAAGTCGTGATCTGCGGTGCGACCTCGGGCTTCCAGCTCGACTTCGACGTGCGCTACCTGTGGATGCGCCAGAAGCAGATCATCGGCTCGCACTTCGCCAACGCCTACGAGTGCATGCGCGCGAACCAACTGATGGCGGAGGGCAAGGTCCGGCCGGTGATCTGGCAGACGATGGGCTTCGACGGGGTCGCGGAGGCGCACCAGCTGCTGCACGAAAACAAGCATCTGGGCAAGATCTCGATCCTGGTCGGAGCCGAGTCCGAGGACGAGGGCAAGAACGAGGACGGCCCGGGGGCGATCCGGGCGGAGGTGGGAGCATGAGTGAGGTCTGCACGATCGACTGGCACGTCGCTCCTTTCCGGGCGGATCGCTGGCTCGATCTCTGGGAGCCGGCCGCGGCGCGGATGCCCGCCTTCGGCGCCAAGAGCTGGTCGCTGATCCGCTCGATCGACGACCCGCTGCACTTCCAGCAGTCCTCAGTCTGGGAGAGCCGCGCCGACTTCGAGCGCTACTGGTTCTCGGACGAGATCGAGGCGGCGCGGGCACAGGTCATCGACCTCCACGACATCCCCGTGCTGCCAGCCTGGCACACCCTCGTCGTCGCCGAGTAGCGACCGCGCTCAATCCCGCGGCAGCACCCTCCAGCCGAAGATCGCCGGCGTCTGGTCGGCTTTACCGTCGGCGCCGACGGCGATGGCGCGGAAGACGTGCCGCCCGGGCCTTAGGCTCCTGTAGACCCGCGGCGAGCTGCAATGCCTCAGGGGGCGGCTGTCGAGCTTGCAGCGGAAGCTGGCGCCGGGCACCGACGCGGAGAACTCGAACCTCGCGGTCGAGCTGCGCGTTTTCTTCTTCGGATGCCGGTCGATGCGGGTCCGCGGGGGATCCGGCGGTGGGGGCGGTAGGGGTGGCGGTGGGGGCGGTGGTAGCGGTGGTAGGACCTTCGTATAGGTCGCCTCGTAGGAGGCGGAGCTGTCGGCCTGCACAGTGTGCACCCGGTCGCCACCGTCGGACCAGCCCTGCCAGGTGTACGTATCACCACCGAGCTGCGCCGACGTGGGCGCCGCCAGCACCACGTTGGAGCCCTCGATCGAAGTCAGTGGGAACGGTGTTGGCGCCGTGAGCAGGCCGGCGCCCAGCGTTATCCCAAGCGGATTCGAGGCGATCGTCAGTTCGACAGTGCGGGGGTCGATTTTGACTGTCTGCTTCGCCGCGAGGCCGCGGGAATCAACCGCGGTCAAGGTCAGCTCGATGTGGGAGGGGTAATCGTGATCGGGCGCCGCGAAGCTCCCCGAGCCGACCGCTGGGAACGCCAGCAGGGGGTGCCCGTGGCAGCCTTTGCCTTGGGGGCAGTGGAAGAGGCGGCTGCTCCAGTCGAGGCTGGTCGAAGGTAGCTCACCGTCCTCACCGTCCTCGGCGCTTCCCGAGAAATCGAGCTGCTCCCCCACAGCCCATTTCAGAGCCGCGGTGGGCGCGACGATCTCCGTCTGCGGCGGCGTGTTGTCAGGGTAGACGGTCAGCCGCGCGATGCTGCTGGCCCCGTTCTCGTCGCTGACGCGGACCGCGGCGGTGTGGTTCTCGTCGTCGGCGTAGGTTTCGCTGACGATGCCATCCGAGGTGGGTGGATCGAAACTCCCGTCCCCGTCCAAGTCCCACTCGTACTCCAGCTGATCGTCGTCGGCGTCGGTCGATTTGGTGGCGTCGAACTCGACCTCCAGCGGCGCGGCGCCCCACTGTTTGTCGACGGCGAGGCGAGCTAGCGGCGGCTGGTTGCCGGAGAAGTAGGAGATCCGGTGGACTGCCCCCGGTTCGAATTCGTCGCCTCCGACCTCGCTGAAGAGGCTGACGTAGAAGAGATTTCCTTCCGGCCCGACCTCGAGGTCGATGCCCGGATAGGGACCAGCGTCTGACATGAACTCGGTCAGCGTGGCGGGGTCGGGGCGCCCGTCTTCACCAGCGAACATCACGTACAGACAGCCCCGCACGGAATCGGCGAAGAAGAGAGCACCGTCATAGGTGGGCGGGAATGCATTCTCGTCGTAGAAGGCGAGACCGGAGAGGGCGGACCCCTCCGAGAACGGGCACGTGTCGCCGGAAAACACCCCCTCGTCGTGGTTGTAGGAGAAGAAGGGCGCGGGATTCGATCCGGGTTCCGCATAGAGGCTCTCGCAGAGGTTGAGGTCGAGGCTGTTGAAAGGACGAATATCGCCCTCGTAGCAAGGCCAGCCGGAGTTGAACGGCTCACTCGAGGTGGCGGCAAAGCGGTCGAGCTCCTCGTAGCTGCCCGCGCCGACGTTGCCCACGTAGACCTCGTGCGTATCCGGGTGAACCGCGAAGCGGAACGGGTTGCGGAGGCCGAAGGCGACGATCCGACGGGCGTTGGCATCGAGACTCTCCTCCATCGGGTTGCCGGGCAGCCCCGCGCCGGTGTCGGGGTCGACGCGGATGACCGTGCCGTCGAGGCCGGTCGGGTCGGTGAGCGTGCGAACGTCCTGAGAGCGCAGCGAGCCTCCTTCCGCGGTCGGCGGAGTCATCGCTCCGCCAAGCCCAGCTGGGGGATCCCCGCACGGATTGACCTGCGGATACCCGAACTGCCCGTAGTCGCGGGCGACGTAGCTGGCGCCCTCGCCCCCGCTGACGTAGAGCGCGCCGTCGGCACCGAAGTGGAGGTCGCCGATCGAGTGGGAGGAGAACTGCTGGCACCAGTCCTCGATCAGAACCTGCTCGGCGCTCGCTTGGTTCCCAACCGCGGTCAGGCGCGAGAGCCGCCCGCTGATCACGCAGCCGTGTGTGTCCGAGCCCGGCGGGTCGGGGCAGTCGTCGCCCGCCTGGTCTGCCTCGCCCCAAAATGGCGCCGTTCCGCCGATCGGCGCGTCGTGGGAATAGAGGACGTACACATACGGCCTGGCGGGGAACTCCGGGTCGAGCGCGAGGCCAAGCAGGCCGCGGTCGCCCGAGTCGTAAACCCTGGTGCGGAGGTCGGCGAACTCCTCCGGGCTCTCGTCCGCGAGGCTCTCGTAGACCTTGACGATCCCCGCCTTCTCGGCGACGAAGACCCTGCCGTCGGCGGAGAACTGGAGAGCCGTCGGCTGGCTTAGGTCCTCGATCACAGGCACGCTCTGGAAGCCGCTGGGCAGCTCGGCACCGAGTGCCGGGGCCGGGGCGAGAGTTAGCAAGAGGCTCGCGAGAAGCGAGCAGATGACCGCGGCTGCTCCGACTCTCACGCGCGCTCCAGCGGCGCCATCGTCAGGCCCGCTCCGTCCAGCTGCGCCCAGTAATGCTCGGCAGGCTCCTTGGGTCCCGTCCAGACGATCGCCTGACCGCTGTTGTGGATGCTGTCGGCGAACTGGTGACCCTGCGCGAGGCTGACCCCGGGCAGCACCCGCGCCAGCGTCTGGGCGACGTGGTCGAAGGTGTTGTGGTCGTCGTTGCGGACGATCACGCGCCACTCGCCCCCCAGGCCCGCACCGGGACCCGCCCCGCGCGGCCGCTCCACCGTGGTCGTCGACATTGCCGCCAATTATGCGAGAAGAGGGCGAGCCAGGGAAGCTCCCTACCGCCCGCTATACCTAAAGATGACTTAAGTACTCAGATTAGTTATGGTGCCCCCAGGCCCGAAGACGACCTGGAGGTTCACGGAGTGACCCAAGAACGGCAACGCAAAGGTCGATCAGCGCCTGCTGAAAGCGCTGGCTCACCCACTCCGGGCGAAAGCGCTGCCGCTCTTCGCCGAGGGAACAGTCAGCCCGATCCAGGTCGCCAGGCGACTCGACGTGGACGTCAGCCACCTCGCCTACCACATCAGGGTGCTGCGCCAGCTCGGCTTCATCGAGCTGGTCGAGACGAGGCAGCGGCGCGGCGCACTTGAGCACTTCTACCGCGCCACGGACTCCAATTCAGGCGAGCATTAGGGTCATCCCTTAACCTCATCGGCAACGATGTCGCGGCGATTCCACAGCGGCGCGGTGGCTGTGCTGGTCCTCGCCCTGGGCTTTGGCCTGATCGATCTGATCGATCAGCCAGGGGATCTGATCCCTCCCGCCCCCACGTTCCTTCCGGCCGACCCAGGGGAGATCGAGGACTGCGACCGCTTCGCCAGCCCATCGGGGTCCGATCGCGGGCCGGGCCGAGGCGGCCTTCATCGCCCTTACCGCAGTGTGCCGCGACTCCTCGGCTCGCTGCGGGGCGGCCAGACCGGCTGCTTGGAACCGGGTACGTACAGGCACGGGGGCGTGGCGCGGCTGACGCGGCGTGGCACCGTCCTGCGTGGGGTCGGGCCTGACCCGGCTCGGATTCGCAGCCCGATCTGGATCATGCCCGGCGCGACGGGCGCCCAGTTGCTCAGCGTCTCGCTCACATCCCGCAGCCGGGAGTACCCGGAACCGCTCAAGGTGCAAGCGGACCGAGCACGCGTGGCGGGCAACCAGATCACCGGCAGCACGAACACCATCTGCGTCCTGATCGGGTCGCAACGCAGGACCCATGGCGTCACGATCGAGGACAATCGCATCAGCCACTGCGGGCGTCACGGCAAGTTCGACCACCTGATCTACGTCCAGAACGCCGTCGGGACGACGATCAGGTGGAACCTGCTGACGGACAACCCCGGCGGGTGGGCCGTTCACCTCTATCCCAATGCCGACGACACGCTGATCGAGCACAACGTCATCGACCGCAACCGGGGCGGCGTCATCTTCGCCGGCGACGACGAAGACACCTCGGACCGGAACGTCGTTCGGGACAACGCGATCACCTACTCAGGGCCACGCTGGAACATCGAGGGCTCTTGGAGCGACGATTCCACTGGCACGGACAACCTCGCTAACTCCAACTGCCTGTTCTCGCGCACGGCCGGCGGGCCGGCCGGAATCGGCGAGGCGGAGGGATTCGCGGCCGAAGCCAATCTGGTGCTGAGCGAATCGCCTTACATCGACCGGGAAAGCGGCGATTACATCTTCCGTCCAGAGAGCCCCTGCCGTGTACTAGTTGGCGACGTCGCCCAGGCCACCGTCGCCGGGCACTGAGCGGCGCCCTGGACATTCGTCTACGCAGGGGCTTTCGGTTGAAGCGTCCCCGCCTGGCGACCCGATGGAGGCGGCATGCCTCGCAGCGGAAACGCCACGCACCCGAGAGCGCTCGCCGCCCTGCTCCTAACGGCCTGCGCGGCGCTCGCGCTCGTGGCCGGCCCCGCGTCGGCGGCGGCCCCCACCAGTTGCACCAAGGTCGCCGCCCCCTACGGCTCCGACTCGGCCACGGGCACCGAGGCCGCTCCGTACCTCACCGCCCAGCGCCTGGTCAAGTCGCTCGACGCCGGCCAGACCGGCTGCCTGCGAGCCGGGACCTACGGCGGCGCGGCGCTCTACATGCGCAAGCCGGACACAGCCCTGCAGAGCTACCCCGGCGAGCGAGCGACGCTGACCGCCTTCCTCGAGGTGACGCCGGAAGCGCCGCGCTCGCGCGTCTCAGGGCTGAGGATCGACACCAGCGGCAACTCGAACAGCGTCGGCACCAAGCTGCAGGCCGACGACGCCGTGCTCAGCGACAACGTGATCACCAAGGGGAGCGAGGGCATCTGTGTCCTCGCCGGAACCTACAACCCCGCCCAACGCGTGATCATCGAGCGCAACTACATCTACGACTGCGGCTCGGCGGTACAGCCGGACGGCTCGCACAACAAGTTCGATCACCTGATTTACCTGTCCGGCACCCGTAACGCTGTAGTGCGCTGGAATATCCTCAGCGCCAACGCCGGTGGCTGGGGCGTGCACATGTACCCAGGCGCCGACGGCACGCTGATCGAGCACAACATCATCGACGGCAACCAGGGCGGTGTCATCTTTGCCGGCAGCGGCGAGGGCAGCCCCTCGGACGACAACGTCGTCCGCAACAACGCGATCACCGGCAGCGGGCCGCGCTGGAACGTCGAGTCATCCTGGTCCGACGGCCCCCCCGGCACCGGCAACGTCGCCACCGCCAACTGCCTCTACAGCACCGGCCAGGGCCAGCCGAGCGGCGTCTCCTCTGGCAGGGGCTTCTCCGCCACCGGCAACACCGTGCTCGGCGGATACCCCTACGTCGACCGGACAGCCGGCGACTATCGCTTCAAGCCGGACAGCCCCTGCGCCACGCTGGTCGGCGATGTCGTCGCCGCAGTGAGCGGCGAGACCTCCATTCCGCCGTCGGAGCCCACACCCCCCACGTCGACGACTCCCCCGCCTTCGGAGCCCACCCCGCCGTCGCCGGAGCCCACGCAGCCACCGTCTGAGACCACTCCTCCAGAGTCGTCCACGCCGCCACCCTCCCCGTCCACCGCCCCTACCGACGAAGGCGGAGCGAGCGAGGAGAAGGCGCCAAGCCCGAAGCGGTCGACGAAGAGGAAGCGGGCAAAGAAGCCGCGGTCGAGTCGCACCGGCTCGCGGTCGCGCGTCAGCAACGTACGCGCGCGCGTACAGCTTCACCGCTAGCCTCTCCCCACAGGGGAAGCGCTAGTGAGCGGACAAAGCAAGGAAAACGGCATGGCTTTGGCGCTGCTCGCCGCGACCTTCGCGCTGCTTGCGCTCATAGTCACTCCCGCGTCGGCAGCATCAACCGGCTGCACCAAGATCGCCGCCCCCTACGGCGCCGACTCGGATGCCGGCACCGAGGCTGCCCCGTACCTCACCGTCCATCGCCTGGTCAGCTCGCTCGGTGCCGGCGAGACCGGCTGCCTGCGAAGCGGGACCTACGGCGGCGACGAAGCGCTCCACATGCGCGAGCCGGACACGGCTTTGCAGAGCTACCCCGGCGAGCGGGCGACGCTGACTGCCTTCCTCGAAATCGCACCGGAAGCCGCGCGCTCACGCGTCTCGGGGCTGAGGATCGACACTAGCGGCAACTCGAACAGCGTCGGCACCAAGCTGCAGGCCGACGACGCCGTGCTGAGCGACAACGTGATCACCAAGGGGAGCGAGGGCATCTGCGTCCTCGCCGGCACCCTCAACCCCGCCCAGCGCGTGATCATCGAGCGCAACTACATCTACGACTGCGGCTCGGCGGTGCGGCCGGATGGCTCGCCCAACAAGTTCGATCACCAGATCTACCTCGATGGCACCCGCAACGCGATCGTGCGCTGGAACATCCTCAGCGCCAACGCCGGCGGCTGGGGCGTGCACATGTACCCAGGCGCCGACGGCACGCTGATCGAGCACAACATCATCGACGGCAACCAGGGCGGCGTCATCTTCGCCGGCGACGGCGAAGATGCCTCGGACGACAACGTCGTCCGCAACAACGCGATCACCGGCAGCTGGCCGCGCTGGAACATCGAGTCCTCCTGGTCCGATGGCCCGGCCGGCACCGGCAACGTCGCCACCGCCAACTGCCTCTACAGCACTGGCGCAGGGCAACCGAGCGGAATCGACCCGGACAACGGCTTCACCGCCGATGGCAACGTCGTCCTCGATGACTACCCCTACGTCGACCGGACAGCCGGCGACTACCGCTTCAAGCCGGGCAGCCCCTGCGCCGAGCTGGTCGGCGATGTCGTTGCCGCGGTGGCCGGTGAGGTCGACCCGCCGGCGTCGGAACCCTCTCCGCCTCCGACTGAGGAGCCCACACCACCTCCATCCGAGCCCACGCCGCCGTCGACTGAGGAGCCCACTCCTCCACCGTCCGAGCCAACTCCTCCACCGTCGGAACCCACACCGCCTCCGACTGAGCCCACACCGCCGCCAGCTGAAGAACCCACTCCACCGTCCGAGCCAACTCCTCCGCCGTCGGAGACGCCTCCGCCATCTGAACCTACGCCGCCTCCATCCGAGCCCACGCCGCCGTCGACTGAGGAGCCCACTCCTCCGCCGTCCGAGCCCACACCGCCTCCGACTGAAGAACCCATACCGCCTCCGACTGAGCCCGCCCCTCCGCCGTCCGAGCCCACACCGCCTCCGTCCGAACCCACACCTCCAACTGAGCCCGTGCCTCCGCCGTCGGCTACGACGCCTCCCCTATGGGAGGCGATGCCCTCCTTCATACCTTTCCCGGTCACCGTCGTGGGGGACGAAGGCAAAGCGCACGCGAGGAAGCCGTCGCGCCACAAGCGGACGACCCGCAGGAAGCGCTCGAAGAAGGTCCCAGGCTCTTGGTCGCGGGTCTGGTTGGCGCAGATCGCCAACCGCTCGCAGCGCTAGCCTGCCCCGCCAGGGCAGCAAGTGAGCGGACAGGGAGAGGAAGACGGTCGCCTCTACGCCCCCATCGGGTCGGCGGCAACAGGAGCTGCCACCGGACTCGCCTGGCTATGGCGCCTGGGGCCGGTGCTCGACGAGCCCGACCCGCGTGCCGTCGGCGTAGGTGACGCTGAGGAGGCGGCCGAGCTCGCTGCGCTCGTGCGTGTGGGCCGGCTCGCGGGAGCGGTCGTCTTCGCCTCCGGGCCCGGCCTGGCGAGCGCTCCGCTGCCGGAGCGCCGCCTCGGCACCGGGGTGGCGGCCTTTGACGGCGGCATCCGCCTCGACGGCGAGTTTACCCTGCTCGACGGCGGCGAGCCGCTGTTGCGCTCCTCGCTGGGAACGCACGCCGCGATCGTTGACCGGCGAGTCCTGGTGCTCGCGGCGGAGGCGAGCTCGGCGTGGACTCTGCTGCGCGGCTACTGGATTCTCGAAGCACTCGCCCGCTTCCTCCCCGACGTGCTCGAGCGGCCGCTAGTGCTGCTGCCGCCAGTCGGTTGCGTGCGCCTGGATGACGTCCCTGGCACCGCCCAGCACCAGGCTCAGGGCGACGACCACTCGGACAGCCGCCAGCTGCGCCGGATCCGCTCCCTCTCGCGTGCCTACCGTCGGGGCAACGCGGTGCTCAACGTCGCCGTCGCCGCCCGCGCGCTCGGCCCGAGCCACGCCGAGCTGGCCCTGGAGGAGGTCTGGCCGCGCTCCGTCGCCGCGCTCGCCAAGGGCGTGCGTGACGGCGTGTTCGAGCCGGTTGGACACGGCTACCTGCACCTCGACACCGAGGCGCTCGCGCTGGGGGAGGTCGAATTCCGCGAGTTCGCCCGCCTCGACGAGGAGGAGGCAGGGCGACGTATCGACGCCGTGCTCGCCTGGCAGGAGCAGACGCTCGGCCGGCGGCCCGAGACCTTCGTCGCGCCCGCCTGGGGCTACAGCGAGGGAACTCTGGCGGCGGCGGCGGCGCGCTCGCTGCACTCCTGGCGGCGCCCGGAGCCGGGGCCGCTGCACCACGGGTGGGACGTGCACGAGACGATCGACAGCGCCCTCCGCGGCATGCGGGGGCTCGACTACGGCGCCTTCGCGGCGATGGCGAGCGCCGGCCTGCCGCCGACTCCCGTCCTGCACGGCGGGCTGTTCGACCTGCGTATGGGCCAGCTGCGCGCCGCGCGAGACCTGCTCGGCCTGGCGCGTCTCTTCCTGCGCCGCGACGTCGTGCGGCTGCCGGCGCTGCGCGGGCTGCGATGGATCGGCGCCGGCAAATTGCTCGCCCTGCTGCGGGCACACGAGAGCATCCGCGTCGATGGAGCCGAGGTCAAGCTCGGAGACGCCGCCGAGGCCTACTTGATCGAGCCGGGCGGGGCGCCGCCGCGCCCGGCTCGGCAGCTAGGGTTGCGAGCCTGATGCGAGCCCTCGTCACCGGCTGCGCCGGCTTCATCGGCTCCCAGGTCACCGAGGCCCTGCTGCAGCGGGGCGACGAGGTGGTGGGCGTCGACTGCTTCAACGACAACTACGGTCGGCCCCAGAAGCTGCACAACCTTCGGCACTTCTACGACTGGGACGGGTTCGAGTTCGTGCCGATCGACCTCGGCCGCGGCGACCTCGAGCAGATCACCGACGACCGCGACGCGGTCATCCACCTCGCCGCCGAGCCCGGCGTGCGCTCCAGCTGGGGCGAGCGCTACGAACGCTACGTGCACAACAACGTGATCGCCACCCAGCACCTGCTCGAGGCGCTCAAGGACCGCAATGACGTGCGGCTCGTCAACGCCTCCTCGTCATCGGTGTACGGCGACGCCGAGCAGCGCCCCACCCCGGAGACCGCGCCCACCCAGCCACTCTCTCCCTACGGACAGACGAAGCTCGCCGCCGAGCACCTCTGCTCGCTCTACGTAGCCAACTACGGCCTCGACGCCGTCTCGCTGCGCTACTTCACCGTCTTCGGCCCGCGCCAGCGACCCGACATGGCCTTCCACATCTTCTGCCGGGCCGCCCTCGATAAGCGCCCGATCACCGTCTTCGGCGACGGCCGCCAGACCCGAGACTTCAGCTACGTCGGCGATGTTGTGGCCGCCACGCTCGCCGCCGCCGATAAGCCGCTGGAGGACGCACGCGTGTTCAACGTCGGTGGGGGCACCCCCGCCTCGATCAGGGAGGTCCTGGAGATGATCGAGCAGCTGGCCGGGGGCCCGCTCGAGGTCGAGTACCTCGACAAAGAGCGTGGCGACGTGCGCGACACGGCGGCGGACACCACCCTCGCACGCGAGCACCTGGGCTTCGAGCCGGAAACCTCGCTCGAGCAGGGGCTCGGCGCCGAGTTCGAGTGGCTGGCCGAGGTCGTCGCCGCGCGGGGATCGAAGCCGGGAACCGCGCGGTAGCCGGCGGCGGCGGCGAAGCCGTGCGGGTCATCTACGTCACCGACTACGGAAGCCCCCACGCGGGCGCCTTCGTGCCGATGCTGCGCACGGCGCTGACCCGGATCCGCGCCCGTGGCTGGGAGCCGCTCGCGACCTTCCCTCCTCGCGCCCGCACGCGCTCGCGCGAGTGGCTGCCACAGCTCCAAGCCGAGCATGGCGACGAGCTGCTGTTCGCCCCCGACGTCCCCCGGCGCAAGCTCGGCGCCTGGCTGGAGGAGGTCGTCGACTCCCGCCCGGGACCGACGATCCTCCACTCCCACATGACCGCCTACGATCTCGCCGCCGCTGACGTCGCCCGCCGGCATGACGACGTCAGGGCGATCTGGCACTTCCACACGGTGCTCAGCAACAGTCTGCGCGCGCGGGTCCGCAACCGGCTGCGTTTTACGTTCGCAAGCCGCTACGTCGAGCGCATGCTCTGCGCCGGGCCCGGCCTGGGCGAGGCGATCTGCGCCCGCGGCGCGCCGCCCGACAAGGTCCTCCACTTTCCCGCCGGCCTCGACGTTTCGCACTTCCCGGTCGAGACCGGGGTTGAGGAGCGGGCCGCGGCGCGGGCGGCGCTGGGCGTGCCGTCCGATGCCATCGCCCTGCTCCACTTCAGTCGCGACTGGTGGGTCAAGGGGACCGACCTCTTTCTCGAAGCCTTCGAGCGCCTTCGCGACCGCGACAAATTGTTCGCGCTGATGCTCCGCGGTGGGGACAGGGCCTGGGAGGAAATCGCACGGCGCGGGCTCGGCGACCGCGCCGTGGTGATCGAAGGCGCTTCCGACATCCGCCAGCTGCACGCCGCCTCGGACCTGATGATGGCCACCAGCAGGGGCGAGGGCGAACCGCTCGCCGTGCTGGAGGGGCTTTCCAGCGGGCTCGGCGTGGTCGCAACCGACATCCCCGGCCACGCGGTCCTCAGCGGCGGGCCACCCGGACTGCGCATCGCTCCGCTCACCGCCGAGGGGATCGCGCAGACCGCCGCGGCGCTGCTCGACCGCGATCCCGAGCTAGCCCGGCGCGAGGGCGTCGCCGCACACGAGTGGGTGCGGGTCGAACGGGGTCTGCAGGCCTGGGGGGACCGCCTGATCGAGCTCTACGAGGACGTCGCGCGGGACTGGGGGGCGGCAGCGCGATGAGCGACTCCCCCGGCTCCCAGTCGGCGCCGGACAGCATCAGCCGCAACGTCGGGTTCTCGTTCGCGGTCGGCGTCACCAGCGCCGTCTTCACCGCGGTGCTGCTGCTCTTCCTCGTGCGCGAGCTGGGGCCCGAGGAGTACGGCGTCTTCGCGCTGGCGATGAGCGTCGGCGGCCTGGTGACGCTGCCGGCCAACCTCGGCATTGCCAACGCGACCTCCCGCTTCATGGCCGAGTCGCGCCATGACCGCCCGACCGTGCACGGCGTCGTCTCCGACGCCTTCCGCCTCAAGCTGCTCGCCTCGGGTTTCTTCTGCCTCCTCCTGGCGATCGCCGCCGAGCCGATCGCCGACGCCTACAACACTCCCGAGCTGGCCTGGCCGATCCGGATCCTCTCGCTCGCCGTCTTCGGCCAGAGCATGCTCCAGCTCTACGATCAGATCTTCGAGGCCGAGGGCAGGCTCTCCGTCTACCTGCGGATCGTGGCCGTCGAGAGCTTCCTCGAGACGACGGGCTCGATCGCGCTGGTGCTCGCCGGGCTCGGCGTCTCGGGCGCGATCGCCGGGCGCGCCGGCGCCTACCTGTTCGCGGCCGGCTTCGGGCTGGTGCTTGTCGTGCGCACCATCGGAGCAAGGCCGGTACTCGGTCGCGGCCACGGCAACGTGCGACGGATCGTCGGCTACGGGTCCGCGCTGCTGATCATCGACGGCGCCTTCACCCTCTTCAGCAAGATCGACGTGTTGCTGATCGGCGCGATCATCGACGTCACCGCGGTCGGCGAGTTCGAAGCAGCGATGCGGCTCGCCGCGATGACCACGTACGCTGGCGCCGCCGTCGCGGCCGGCGTGGCACCGCGGGTCGCGCGTGGCAAGGATGGGCCGGACACGGCCGCCTTCGACTTCTCCCTGAAGCGCCTGATGGTCCTCCAGGGCATCTTCATCGCCCCGTTCCTGATCTGGGCCGAGCCGCTGACCCGGCTCGTACTGGGGCCGGGCTATGCGGAATCGGCCGACGTGCTGCGCGCGCTGACGCCCTTCGTCTTCCTGCTGGCGATCTCGCCCGTGCTCGCCCGCGGCGTCACCTACATGGGCGAGGCCCGGCTGCGAATCCCGATCGCGATCGGGGCGCTGCTGATCAATCTCGCGATCGACCTCGTCCTGCTCTCGGAGATCGGCATCGTCGCCGGCGCGATCGGCACCGACGTCGCCTACATCCTCTACGTCGCCGCCCATCTCTGGATCTGCAAGCGGCTGATCGGAACCCGGCTGCGGCCGCTGGCGCGTACGTTGATCGCGGTGCTGATGGCAATTGCCTGCATGAGCGCCGTCCTGTTCGCCTTCGGCACCGGCGACGTATCGCTGCCGCTGCTGATCGTCGGCGGCGCCCTGGGGCTGGCCGTCTACGTCGGCGCGCTGCTGGCGACGAGGGAGCTGACGGCGGCTGAACTCACCGCGCTCGGCCGCCGGGCCGCAGCGATGTTGCCAGCTCGGCTCCGGCGCACCTAGTCCCTCCTTAGAAGGGGCTGGGGACCCGGACGACGACGTCGTCGACGCTGGCCATCGCCCCTTTGGCGTTGCCGTCGGCGCCGACCGAAACGCCGGACGCGCGGCCGGTGAGATCGCCGGCCCCTTCATCGACTGCCTCGGCGACGAGGCCGCCGCCGACGTAGGCGCGCAAGCGACAGAGACCGCGATCCGGCCCTTTGGTCACGTTGATCGCGCTGAGCCGGAGCTGGTTGGCCTGGCCGACACCTTTGACCTCGGCCACCGATTTGGCGATGTCCAGATACGTGGTCGTGCCGTCGGCGAGGACCTTGCGCAGCTGCACCTTGCGCTGCAACGGGAAGACCGCGAGCTGGTAGCGAGCGTCGCCGCCGGCCCTCAACTGCAGCCCGAGGAAGGCCTTCCGCTTCAACGCTTTCGGCGTCGAGCCGAGCAGCCGCTCGGTGGCGGAGATCTCGAGGTCGCGGCCGAGAACGGGGGTGCGGTAGGAGCACTCACTGGTTGCTTTGCCGATCGTGATCCGCAGGGCGCCATCAAGATCGCCGCGCCCGCAGCTCTGACCCGAGAGCTTGACGATCTGGCCGCGCAGCGCCGTCGTCTCCATGCTGTTGCGGTAGACGCCGACCATTGCCGCACTGGCGCTGGCTGCCAGAAGCAGCGTCGCGGAGATCGCCGTCGCTATGACCGAAAGTCGCATACTCATCGGAGAAACCCTAAACACAGGTGCTGGGAAAAGATGCGCGCTGTGACCGATGAACGCTGTCTTTCCTCTTGTGGCAAATATCATTGGTGACGATGGCTGAGCACCGCCTTCCCGAACGCGACCGTCCCTGGGTGATGCGCACCTACGCCGGTCACTCCGACGCCCGTCGCTCCAACGAGCTCTACCGGCGCAACCTTGCCAAGGGCCAGACCGGCCTCTCGGTCGCCTTCGACCTGCCGACGCAGACGGGATATGACCCCGACCACATCCTCGCCCGCGGCGAGGTCGGCAAGGTCGGCGTCTCGATCGCCCACAAGGGCGACATGCACCAGCTGCTCGACGGGATCCCGCTCGACGAGATGAACACCTCGATGACGATCAACGCAACCGCTGCCTGGCTGCTGGCGCTCTACGTCACGGTCGCCGAGGAGAACGGCGTCGAGCGCGCCAAGCTCAAGGGCACAACCCAGAACGACATCATCAAGGAGTACCTCTCGCGCGGCACCTACGCCTTCCCGCCGGAGCCCTCGATGCGGTTGATCGCCGACATGGTCGCCTTCACCGTCAACGAGGTGCCGAGCTGGAACCCGACCAACATCTGCAGCTACCACCTGCAGGAGGCCGGGGCGACACCGGTGCAGGAGATCGCCTACGCGCTCTCGACCGGGATCGCCGTGCTCGACGAGGTGAAAGCGCGCGGCCAGGTCGCCGAGGCCGACTTCCCCAAGGTCTTCGGCCGCATCTCCTTCTTCGTCAACGCCGGCATCCGCCTGATCGAGGAGATCGCCAAGCTGCGCGCGATGGGCCGGATCTGGAACGAGATCGGCCGCGAGCGCTACGGCGTCACCGACGAGAAGATGCTGCGCTTCCGCTACGGCGTCCAGGTCAACTCGCTCGGCCTGACCGAGGCGCAGCCGGAGAACAACATCCAGCGGATCGTGCTCGAGGCGCTGGCGGTGACGCTGAGTCGCGACGCCCGTGCCCGCGCCCTCCAGCTGCCTGCCTGGAACGAGGCGATGGGCCTGCCCCGCCCCTGGGACCAGCAGTGGAGCCTGCGGATCCAGCAGGTGCTGGCGAACGAGACCGACCTGCTCGAGTACCCCGACATCTTCGAGGGCTCGAAGGTGATGGACGGGCTGGTCGAGGAGCTGGCCGACGGCTCCCGCGCCGAGATGGCCGTGGTCGAGGAGCACGGCGGCGCGGTCGCCGCCGTGCCCTATATGAAGGCCCGCTTGGTCGAGTCCCACCGTGAGCGGGTGGCACGGATCGAGAGCGGCGAGCAGAAGGTGATCGGCCAGAACAGCTTCACCGAGAGCGAGGACTCGCCGCTGACGGCCGGCGCCGACGGCGGCATCCTCACCCCCGACCCCGAGGTCGAGCGTGAACGGGTCGAGGCGCTCGAGGCCTGGAAGGCAGAGCGCGATGAGGCAGCGGTGCGCTCGGCGCTCGACGAGCTGGCCCGCGTCGCCGCCGCCGAGGACGAGAACGTGATGCCAGCCACGATCGCTGCCGCCAAGGCCGGCGCCACCACCGGCGAGTGGGCCGAGGTGCTGCGCGAGTCCTTCGGGGCATATCGAGCGCCGACCGGCGTCGACGGCGCCGGCGCGCCCGCCGAGCGCCAGCAGCTGGCCGAGATCCGCCGCCAAGTAGACGAGGTCTCCGAGCAGATCGGGCACCGAATTAAGATCCTGGTCGGCAAGCCCGGCCTCGACGGCCACTCCAACGGCTCCGAGCAGATTGCGCTGCGCGCCCGCGACGCCGGCATGGAGGTGATCTACCAGGGGATCCGCCTGACCCCGGCGGAGATCGCCGAGTCGGCGCTGCAGGAGGACGTCGACGTGGTCGGCCTCTCGATCCTCTCCGGCTCCCACCTCGAGCTGATCCCCGAGGTCGTGCGCATGTTGGGCGGGGCGGGGGTCGACGTCCCCGTCGTGGTCGGCGGCATCATCCCCGCCGCCGACGCCGAGCGCCTGCGCAAGGCGGGCGTTGCCGGCGTCTACACGCCGAAGGACTTCGACATCAACCGGATCATGGGCGAGATCGTCGGGCTGGTCGAGCAGCGCGCGAGCGCCGGCGCGGCCGCTTGAGCGGCTCGGCTTCGCCTCCTCCCTCCGAGTGCGACCTGGCAGTCGTCGGCGGTGGCATCGTCGGCCTCGCGGTCGCGCGAGAGCTGCTTGCGCGGAACCCCGGCGCGAGCCTCTGCCTGTTCGAGGGCGAAGACAGCCTCGGCCAGCACCAGACCACTCACTCGAGCGGCGTCATCCATGCCGGCATCTATTACCAGCCGGGATCCCTGAAGGCACGCCTCTGCGTAGACGGCGCGCGCGAGCTCTACGCCTACTGCGACGAGCGCGGGATCCCCTACAAGCAGAACGGCAAGCTGATCGTCGCGGTTGAGGGGGAGGAGCTAGAGCGCCTCGACGAGCTCGAGCGGCGCGGTCGCGCCAACGAGGTGCCGGACCTGCGCCGGCTGAGTGCGGACGAGATCGCGGCAATCGAGCCGAACGCCTGCGGGGTCGCGGCGCTGCACTCGCCCCGCACCGGGATCGTCGACTTCGGCGCGGTCGCCGAGGCCTACGCCGACGACGTCCGGCGCGACGGCGGCACTGTCCACCTTGGCGCCGCCGTCACCGGCGCCCGGCCGGGCGCCGGGCGCCTCGCCCTCACCCACTCGTATGGCACTACCGCGGCCGGCGCCACCGTCTTCTGCGCGGGTCTCTGGTCGGACCGGCTCGCAGTCGCCTGCGGCGCGCCCAAGAGCCCGCGCATCATCCCCTTCCGCGGCGGCTACCTGGAGCTGCCGGCGGCGGCCTCGAGCCTGATTCGCGGCAACGTCTATCCGGTGCCCAACCCGGACCTCCCCTTCCTCGGCGCCCACCTGACGCCGACGATGGACGGCCGCGTGCTGATCGGCCCAAGCGCCCTGCTAGCCCCCGCACGCGACGCCTACCGGCTCTCCACCGTGCGCGCGCGTGACCTCAGCCAGACTCTCGCCTGGCCGGGCACCTGGCGAATGGCGGCTCGCAATTGGCGTGCCGGCCTGCTGGAGATGCGACACGCCGCCAGTCCCACGGCCTTCGCCGCTGAGGCGATCCGCATGGCCCCCGCTCTGTCCGGCCTCGAAGTCAGGCCTGGCCCGGCGGGTATTCGCGCCCAGGCGATCGAGAGGGATGGGACCCTCGTCGATGACTTCGTCGTGCATCGCACGGAGCACGCGATCCACGTGCGCAACGCCCCCTCACCGGCTGCCACTTCCTCGCTGGCCCTAGCACGTCTGATCGCCGAGGAGCTGGACGCGCGACAATAACGGCCGTGAGCGAGCTGAACGGGGACCGCTCGGCCTGGCAGCGCTGCTACCGCTGCTGGTCGCGCAACCTCGAGATCCAGATCCACTACGACGCGATCCGCCGCGTCGACCCAGACACCGGCATCCTGGCCGAGGGGGTCGACGAGGTGCAGGAGGCAGTCGTGCAGTGCATGGACTGCATGCACGACCAGCCCCACCTCGGCTTCCAGGACGACCGCGTGGTCCCGGTCGAGGACCGCTGGGAGCGGATGGTCGCCGGCACCCCCTGGGTGGCCTCCTGCACGGTCACGGTCGACCAGGACCGGGTCGAGACCTGCTCCGGCCCAGAAGCGATCGAGTTCCTCACCTACGGCGCCTTCGGCGACGCCGGCGTGCGCGAGTTCTTCACCCACGTCCGCTTCCACAAGCACGACGAGGAGCGGATTGTCGTCCACATGCTGGTCGAGCTCTACGCGCGCTCGGCCGAGGAGGCGACGGAGGTGCTCGAAGAGGCCGCCCACGGCCCGCTCGAGATCACCTCGCTGGCGGAGGAGTCCCGCCCACCCGCGCACGCCTCAGACGAGGCGCACTGATCAGAGCAGATCGCTGCTGTCTTCGTGGTTCGCGGCAGCGCCAAGCGCAAGCGCGAGCAGAAGCGCGCCCACGATCAAGGCTCCGATGACGATGAACACCATGGTTCCCCTCCCTTCCGCGGACTATTGCAGATGTCTCGGCGACATCGAGTACAGACTGGGCCTCATACACTTACCCGCGTGACTAATCCAAAACGTCGCGCCGTCATCCTCGCCGGCGGCAAGGGATCGCGGCTGGGCCCGTACACGACGGTCCTGCCGAAGCCGCTGCTGCCGGTGGGGGATCACGCGATCCTCGACGTCGTGGTCCACCAGCTGCACCATCTCGGCTTTACCGAGCTGACCCTGGCCGTCGGCTACCTGGCCCACCTGGTGCGGGCGGCGATGGGCGACGGCTCGCGCTGGGGCATCGAGATCGGTTACGCGGAAGAGCGCGAGCCGCTCGGCACCGTCGGCCCGCTGGCGGCGATCGAGGGCCTCGACGATCACTTCATCGTGATGAACGGCGACGTGCTCACAACGCTCGACTTCGCCAAGCTGCTCGATCTGCACGCCGAGTCCGGCAACGTCCTGACGATCGCCTCGCATCGTCGCGTCGTCAGCACTGACTACGGCGTCCTGCACGTCGGCAACGAAGACGGCCCGACCAAGGCGGTGACGGGATTCGAGGAGAAGCCCGAGATCCCGTACATCGTCAGCATGGGCGTCTACGCGATGGACCCCCGGGCCCTGAACTACATCGAGCCCGGCGCTCGCCTCGACCTGCCCGAGCTGGTCCTGCGCCTGCTCGCCGCCGGCGAGCCGGTCGGCTCCTACCTCTTCGACGGCTACTGGCTCGACATCGGGCGGCATGATGATTACGAGCGGGCGATCACCGAGTTCGGCAAGCTGCGATCGGTCTTCATGTACGAGGAGACACTGGACAGCGCGCAGGCTGCCGATGGGTGATGGACGCGAGCGGCTGATCCCGCTCTTTGACGTCGAGCTCACAGCCGGGGAGATCGAGGCGGCGGCCGACACTCTTCGCTCGGGCTGGCTGACGATGGGACCGCGCACCGAGCAGTTCGAGCAGGACTTCGCCGCGCACCTGGGCTGCCGGCACGCGGTGGCGGTCTCCAGCTGCACCGCGGCACTGCACCTCGCCTACCTGGCCGCCGGAATCGGGCCGGGCGACGAGGTGATCGTCCCCGCGATCACCTTCGTCGCCACCGCGGCGGCGGTGCGCTACTGCGGCGCCACGCCGGTCCTCGCCGACGTGCGCGGCGAGCACGACCTCAACCTCGACCCCGAGGACGTTGCCGCTCGGATCACCCCCCGGACCAAGGCGATCTGCGCCGTCCACTACGCCGGCTTCGCGGCGGACGTCAAAAGCCTGGGCGAGCTCTGCGCCGAGCACGGCCTGGCCCTGATCGAGGACGCCGCTCACGCCCCCAGCGCGACCGCGCCGGGGAGCAAGCGCAAACTCGGCACCTACGGGCTCGCCGGCTGCTTCAGCTTTTTCTCCAACAAGGTGCTCTCATGCGGTGAGGGTGGCCTGCTGGCGACCGATGACGACGAGGTGGCAGCACTGGCCCGCAGCCGCCGCTCACACGCGATGACCTCCGGCACCTGGGACCGCCACCGTGGCCACTCCGCTGGCTACGACGTGCTCGACCTCGGCTTCAACTACCGCATCGACGAGCCCCGGGCAGCGCTGCTGGCGGCCCGCCTGCCGAGCCTCGAGCAGAACATCGCTGCCCGCCGCGAGCTCGTCCACCGCTACCGCGCCGAGCTCGCCGGCCTCGACGGCATCTCGGCGCCCTTCGCGGATGAGGAAGTGGAGCGCTCCTCCTGCTACGTGATGCCAACGATGGTCGAAGACCCGGAGCTACGTGAGCCGCTGCGGGCGCGAATGCTCGAGCGCGGCGTGCAGACCAGCGTCCTCTACCCGGCGATCCACGAGTTCACCGCCTACGCAGGCGGCGAGTCGCTGCCGCACAGCGAGCGCGTCGCGCGGGCGGAGCTGACCCTGCCGCTCTTCCCCACCCTCGCCGAAGCAGATCAAGAGCGAGTGCTGGAGGCCCTGCGAGAGGGGCTGTCCGAGCTGCGCGGCACAGTCCCCGCGTGAGCGAGTCCCTGCGGCGCCTGATCAGCGCCAACCCCTCGGCGCCGCTGCTCGCGGTCGCGACCGTCCTCTTCGTCTGGATGGGCGCCGACGAGGGCGGCTTTCACGGCACGACCTTCCTGCCGATGACGCTGGCTCTGCTCGCCCTGCTCGTCGTCGGGTTGCTGGCACTCCCCCTGCCGCGGCCGTCACGGGCGCAGTGGGCAGCGATCGGGCTGATCGTCGGCTACGCGGCGTGGAGCTACCTCTCGATCATCTGGGCCGATCAGCAGGGCATGGCCTGGGACGGCGCCAACCGCACCGCTATGTACGCGATCGTCTTCGCCCTCTTCGCGCTCTGGCCGATCCGCGGGCCCGTGGCGGCGGCGATCGCCGCCGCCTACGCCCTCGGCGTCGCCGGCCTCGGGATCGTCGAGCTGGTCCGCGCGGCCGGGACGGACAACCCAATCGCCTTCCTCAACGAGGGGCGGCTGAGCGAGCCGACCGGGTACGCGAACGCCAACGTGGCGCTGTGGATGACCGCCTTCTGGCCGGCGCTGCTGCTTGCCGGCCGCCGCGAGCTACCGGCCTGGCTGCGCGGTCCGCTGCTCGGGTCCGCCGGCCTGCTGGCGGCGCTGGCGATGCTGGGCCAGAGCCGCGGTTGGGTGGTGATCATGCCGGCGATGGTCCTGCTGGCGATCGCGCTGATCCCGGATCGCGGCAGGACGATCGCCGCCCTCGCCCTGGTCGGGGTGGCGATCGCCGCGATCTCCCATCCCCTGCTCGAGGTCTTCCGGCAGTTCGACGCCGACACGGTGGGGTCGCAGGGAATGGACGAGGCAGCGCGGGCGACGCTGATGGCTTTCGTCCTGCTGACGTTCGCGGGCGTGGCCTGGGGCCTGGTCGATCGGGCGCCGGTGATCGGCTCCACGCAGCGGCGGCGACTCGGCACCGCGCTGGTGGTGGGCTTCGCCGTGACCTGCCTCGCCGGCCTGGCCGCCTTCTCGGTCGTGCGCGGAAACCCGCTGAGCGAGACCGCGGACGCCTGGAACGAATTCAAGGACGGCACCGCCGATTCGTCGTCCGGCAGCGCGCGGCTGGGGACGATCGGCGGGAGCTACCGCTACGACTACTGGCGGGTCGCCTGGGACAGCTTCGAGGAGAACCCGCTGATCGGGGTCGGAGCCGACAACTTCGGGCGCGAATACCTGCTCCACGGCGAAAGCGGGCAGACGCCTGCCTATCCGCACAGCGTCGAGATGCGGACCCTCGCCCAGACCGGGCTGATCGGCGTCCTGCTGCTGCTCGGGGGAATCGTCGCGGCGCTCGTCGCGGCGACTCGCCCGCTCCGCCGCATGGACGGCATCGCGCCAGTCGCCGCCGGGACCGGCATCGTCGTCTTCGCCTACTTCATCGCCCACGGCTCGCTGGACTGGTTCTGGGAGTTCCCGGGGCTCGGGGCACCAGCCTTCGCCCTGCTCGGCATGGCGACCGCGATCTCCACCCGCTCCGACCCGCTCGGCGAGCCATCGGCGGCATGGCGCCGAGCCGCGACTGGGGGCGGTACCGTGCTGGTGCTGGTGCTGGCGACAAGCCTGACCGTCCCCTGGCTGGCGGAGCGCGAGCTGCGATCGGCGCGGGAGCTCTCCGGCGAGGACCCGGCCGCCGCGCTCGCCAAGCTCGACCGCGCCGCCGATCTCAATCCGCTCTCGCCGCTCGCCGACAAGACGGCGGCGGTGATCGAACGCCAGCTGGGCGACCTGCCAGGAGCCGAGCGGCGCTTCCGCGAAACGCTCGAGGTCGATCCCGGCGATTCCTTCGTCTACCTGCAGCTGGCGACGATCGCCTCCGCGACCGGGCGGGACGGGGAGGCGACGGCGAACATCCGCCGTGCCCGAGAACTCAACCCCCTCGACGCGGTCGCCAGGCAGGTGCAGCGGCGGCTTGAAGCGGGCCGACGGGTGACCCCGGCCGAAGTCGACGAGTTGATCCTGAGCGACGTCGAGGAACGCATCGGGCCGGACTAAAGCTTTAGGAGCAAAACCCAACGGATGTACTACAATTATTGTGGATCGTTCGTTTGCAGATGTCCTGCACCCGTGCTACTTTCCGGCCAATCGGAAAGCTGATCCTAGCCCCGCCTCCCTCAGACGGAAGAGAGACTTCGAACACCATGAAGACGCTGCAAATCAAGATCGCCGCCCTCGCCGTGCTCGCCATGTTGGCCCTGCCGACCGTTGCACTCGGCGCCTCCAGCAACGAAGGTTATGGCGGTCCTAACAACGTCGTTTCTGGTGTTCAGACCGATAACGACGAAGGCCCTACGTCGTCCTCGCCGGAAAGCGAAACCGCCGGCGTACAGACGGTTTCGGATTCGGACGACTCCGACGTTCTGCCCTTCACCGGCACCGATCTTCTGATCATGGCTGCTAGCGGCGGGCTGCTGATGATGTTCGGCTTCGGCCTTCGCAGGCTGACGCGCCGTCAGATCCAGCCATAGCCTCGGCTCCGTCCGTCCGGCTTTAGGGCATATCCGGTAGGGGTGGAACGTCTTGTACTTTTTCGGCTAGCGACCTTTGGCTAGCCACAGACCACACTCCGAAAAAGTTAAGTGGAATCCCTGCCGGGATAGGCCCTGAGGCCATGCGCGACGTAGCGATCTACGCCCCAGCCGCGGCCAAACTCTATGGTCGCAACGGCGGCGCTGATGGCGGTGGTGGGGCCGAGATGCAGACCATCATGCTGGCGCGAGCGCTCGCGGTGCGAGGGCTCGACGTCGCTCACGTCGTCTACCCGATTCCTGACCCGGTGCCACTCGAGCCACCGGCCCCTGCGCTGGTGGAGCGCCGCCCCACGAGCGGCGGCAGCCGGTTCCACCCGCTGCGCGAGTTCATCGACATCTGGCCGGCGCTCTCCAAGGCGGACGCCCAGGTAGTCGTCGTCCGCGGCAGCGGCGGCTACGTCGTTCCCGCCGCGACCTGGTGCTCACGACACCGTCGAGCTTTGGTCTTCGCGGCGTCAAACGAGCTCGATTTCGACCTGGAGCGCTCGGATCGCCGTCCCTCGACCCTGCGCGCCTATGGCCGTGCAGCGCGCCGGGCGCAGCGTCTCATCGTCCAGACCGAGCGCCAGACCGAGCTCGCCCGGGAAGCCTTCCCCTCTCTGGAGCCGATCGTGATCCCGAGTTTCGCCGAACCGGCTGAGCGCGCCTCGGCAGAACCCGAGTACTTCCTCTGGTCCGATCGACTGACCGACTACAAGCACCCGGAGAAGTACTTGGAGCTGGCCGCCGCCTTGCCCGAGGCGCATTTCCGCATGATCGCCCTGCCGACGCTGGAGACCTCAGCCGCGCTGCGCGATCGTGTCGAGGCCGCCGCCCGCTCCCTTCCCAATCTGGAGCTCCTGCCGCGCCGTTCGCGGCCCGAGGCACTGGCCGAAATGGAGCGAGCGATCGCGATCGTGAAGACGTCGGAGGTCGAGGGGATGCCAAACACCTTCCTCGAGGCCTGGGCGCGGGGCGTGCCAGTTCTCTCGCTCAGTGTCGACCCCGACGACCGCATCGCCGAGCGCGGCGCAGGCCTGCTGGCCGACGGTTCGATGGAGCACCTGATCGCGGGTGCTCGGCAACTCCAGGGGGATCCCGAGGTCCGCGCCGCAATCGGCGCTCGTGGGCGCGAATTCGTGCGTGACCACCACTCCCTCAATGCCGTCGCCGACCGCTGGACGGGAATCCTCGGCGAACTCCTCGAGCAGCCGGCTCAGCCGGCTGCGGCCTGACGCTTTTCGCGCCGCGCCGCGAGCGGATGGCGCAGTCGCGCCAGCCCGCCCCGTCGCACCAGAGGCGTGACCTTGAGCCGGAACCGCCAATCGGCTTCGCCGTGGTAGACGCCCACCCGCGGCCAGGTCAAGGGGTCCCGCGTCGGGGACGTCGGGGCGAGCGTCGCCGCCGACGAGTACCCAGCAGAGCGCGTCGCGGCGACGACCTCCGGTGAGAAGTCGCCGTAGGGGTAGGCGAGCGAGCGGCACGGCTTGCCGAGCCACTCGGTGATCATCTGGCGCGGGCGATCCAGCTCAGCGGGAAGAGCGGGGGCCGCGACCTGACTGAGGTGGGGATGCGTGTGCGTGTGGGCTCCGATCTCCCAGCCCAGCCGGTCCAGGGCGAGCAGCTGATCGCGACTCATGCAGAGCATCTCCCGCTCGTGCGGGCCGCCGATCCAGCGGTCGATCCCCGCCCAGGACATGGGCGCCTCGCTGTCAACGTGCGCGGTCGGAACGAAGACCGTGGCCGGCAGCCCGAGGCGATCCAGGATCGGCAAGGCGAGCTCACAGACCGAGCGGTAGGCGTCGTCGAAGGTGACCGCGAGCCGCCGTCCCGGCCCGTCTTCGACCGCCTCGGAGAACGTCACTCCCCGGTAGCCCCGGTCGACGAGGGCGGACAGCTGCCCCTCGATCGCCTCTGGGGTGGTCGAGAGGTCCGCCGGCCAGGAGTCGCTGACCGCGTGATAGCAGAGCACAAGCGTGTCACCCCCAGCCACGCCCGGATCATAGATCGGTTTCTTCGCCTGGACGTTTGTATGGGACGTTTCGCCCAGCACTCTGCCGCCTCGCCTCACCACCGATATAGCGCGGGTGAGAGAGTCGCTTCCCTTCCCCCGTCGCTACGCCATCCTCGCTGCCCTGGCGGCCGCCTGCCTGGCGCTGCTGGCGATCGGACCCGGTCCCGCCGCGGCCGATTCGGGATGCACCGAGGTCGCCGCGCCATACGGCTCCGACGAGGCCGAGGGGACCGAGGCCGATCCCTACCGCACGTTGGAGGAACTGGTCGACTCGCTCGACCCCGGCGAGGTCGGCTGCCTGCGGGCCGGAACTTACGGCGGCGACTCGGTCTACTTCGAGGCGCCCGGCGCGGAGCTGCGTAGCTACCCCGGCGAGCTAGCGACGATTACCGCCTTCATGGAGGTCACACCGGAGGCGGTCGGCGCCCACATACACCACCTCCGCTTCGACGCCTCGCACCACGACAACGATGTCGGGATCAAGCTGCAGGCCGACGGGACCCAGTTCACCGACAACGAGCTGACCAAGGGCGGCAACGGCATCTGCCTGCTCGCCGGCACCTACCACCCGGCCGCAGGCGTCGTGATCGAACGTAACCGCATCTACGACTGCGGCCCGGCGAGCTCGAAGTACATGCACCAGATCTATCTCCAGGGCACCCGCGGCGCGGTCGTGCGCTGGAACATCCTCACCGGCAACGCCGGGGGTTGGGGAGTCCATATGTACTCCAACGCCGACGACAGCCTGATCGCTCACAACATCATCGACGGCAACCACGGCGGCGTGATCTTCGCCGGCGGCGACGATGACACGTCGGACCGCAACGTAGTCCGCAACAACGCAATCACCTATTCGGAACAGCGCTGGAACCTCGAGGGTTCATGGTCCGACGCGGGAACCGGCAGCGGCAATCGCGCCCTGCGCAACTGCGTCTACAGCAACGGCGATGACGCCCCCTCCGGCATCGAGGAGGGGGACGGGGGGTTCACGGCGAGCGCGAACCTCGTCTCACCAGGATCTCCGTACGTCGCCCGCAGCCGCGGCGACTACCGGTTCGACCCCGACAGCCGCTGCGTCAAGCTGGTCGGCGACGTGGTCGGCGTCATCGCCGGCACTGTCACCCCGGCTCCGGAAGCTGAACCCAGGCGGGTGCGCCTCACGACCCCTCGCCGGCGCGCCGCCCTCTCCTCGCTGACGCCGGCCGCGGGCTAGGAGGGATTAGCGAAACCCGCGTGTGCGTCTGGCGAGCGCCGGACCAAGCGGGGCAAGGACGCAGGGAGGCCGAATAGCAGCGCTATTCGGCTGACTGAGGACGCCGCTCCGCGCAGTGTCCGCCGCCGCCAGGCGCGGGCGGGGGTTTTCGCTAATTCCTCCTAAAGCTCGCTCGTCGCCGCAGGCGAAGCCGCCTCGCCGAGGCGGTCGAGCTGGGCGCGGGCGAGACCGAGCAGGGCCGGGCCGAGGGCGAGCAGGAGCCAAAACTGGTTGCTGTACTCGCGCGAGCCAAAGAAGGCGGCGGTGAGGAACCCGATCAGGGCGATCAGCACCGCGCGGGACAGCAGGTCCATTTCCCGGTCGCCGCTCGCGCCGAACGCCTGCGCCGCCCTCCAGAGCGAGGCGAGTACGGCACCGAGGATGGCGAGGAACAGCGCCAGCCCTACCACCCCCAACTCGGCCAGCACTCCGAGATAGGTGTTGTGGGCGACCTTCGGCTCGTCGACGATGAAGTCCGCACGTTCGATCGTGCCCGGCTCGAGCAGATAGTGCACAGAGGAGCTCTGGAAGTTGCCGGCGCCGACGCCAGTGACCGGGTTGGCCTCGACCATCCGCCAGCCCACCCTCCAGATGTCGGTCCGCCCGGTCCCATTGTCGGACTGGAGCAGGTGCTCGCGCGCCTGCTCGCCGGCGAAGCTGCCGAAGTACACCACCGCCATTATCGCTCCCAGCACCGCCGCGCCGAGCACCGTGCCGCGACGTGGCCCGGCGATGAACACGCCGGCCACCAGGATCGCGGCGAGGGCGACGATTCCTCCCCGTGACACGGTCAGGAAGAGGGCCAGCATGCAGAGGGGGACGCCGACCATCGAGGTCAGCTGCAGGGCGGGATGGCCACGCAGTGCGACGGCGAGGCCACCGGCGAGCGCAACGCCGACGGCGAGCGCGGCGCCGGCTTCGTTGGCATTGCCGATGGAGCCGCTGAGCCTGCCGCCGGCGTCCGCCTCGGTAGGCGAGATGACGCCGTAGAAAGCGGCGATCAGAGCGCCGATGAGCAGGGCGCCAATCACCCACATTGCCTGGGAGCGGGTCCGCACGGCGGCGTAGACGACGAGGAAGAGCAGCGCGTTCGGCGCATAGCGGGCGACGGCGCCGATCGCCTCGCCGGAGTCAGCCGCCCAGAGTGCGCTGAAAGCGGCCCAGAAGACGAAGAGCAGGATCAGGAAAAGCAGCCCGTTGCTCTCGAACAGCTTGCGGCCCCGGCTCTCCCCGGCCGTCACCGCCGCCAGCCAGGAGAGGATCAGTAGCACCCCCAGCAGCCTGGTCAGCGGCAGCCCACCCGACGGCACGGCCTCGTCGATGAAGGTGAAGACCGCGAATACGCAGACGCCGGCGGTCAGGTTGGTAAGGGCGATCGCGGCGAAAACGAGGCCGACCGCGAGGCCCAGCGCCAGTCTCGGTTCGTATCCTGCCAGCGCGCCGATCAGCACCGCCAAGCCGGCGATCGCCAGTGGCAGCAAGCGATTCGATATCGGACCGGCGTAAACGGTCAAGCGTGGCCGCCCAGCGGCGTCAGCGCCTTGCCAGTCGCTCGCCGGGCTCGCCGGAGGAGTCTTTCGACCCTTTCGAGCGTTCCGAGGCACCGTCCTCCGGCCCGAGCTCAGGGCCCTTGCCGGCGGATTCGAAGTAGTAGCTCCCCTCGGAGCCCGCGACTCCGATCACGACGAAGCCGCGCGGTTCGATGCCGTTCTGCTCGAGCAGGTCGGCCAGCCGCGAGAGCTGCAGCAGGCTGCTGCCGCCGATCCGGCAGACGAGCAGGAGGTCATCCACGCAGTGGGCGAGCGGCAGCGTGTCGACGACCTCGGTCAGGGGCGGTGAGTCAACGACCACGTAGTCAGCTAACTCCCGAGCGTTGTCCAGTAGGCGCCTCGCGGTCGGCATCGAGAGCAACTCGCTGACCTGGTCGTCGGGCTTCTGCACGGGCAGGACACGCAGCTCGTCCCCGAATGGCTTGACCGAGACCAGCGCGTCGTCCAGGCTCGCCTCGCCGAGGAGCACGTCGCCAATGCCTTTCCGCGGCGTGACTTTGAGGGCTGCGGAAATTTTCGGGCGCCTGAAGTCGGCCTCGATCAGGATCACCCGCTTGCCGGCTAGCGCGTAGGAGGAAGCCAGGTTGATCGCCGTGGTCGTCTTGCCGTCGACCGGAGACGGTCCGGTGACGAGAATCGCCCGTCCAGTAGGGCCCCCCTCCCCCTCGGCGGGAACGCCAGCCGCCGAGAGCATCGTGCGCAGGGTGCGATAGGCCTCAAGCGTCCGCGGCGAGAGCGAGGAGGGACCGAGCGGAACCGGCACGGATTTGCGCATGCCCTGGGACTCCGGATCGATCCCTTTGCGCTCGCGCGGGATGCGCGCCAGGATCGGCAGGCCATAGCGCTCGCGCAGCTGCTCCTCCCGCCGCAGGCGGGGATCGACAGCCTGCATCAGGAAGGCGGCGCCGAGGCCGAGCACCAGCCCCCCGATCAGCCCGACGGCGATCGTCAGCACCGGGCGCGGCGCGACCGGGCTGTCCGGTGGGGCGGCGCTGGTCTCGAACCTGATCGTCGGATCCCCCCCCGCCTCGAGACTTTCGAGGCGGGTCAGCTGTTCGGTCAGCGTCACCGCCGTGTCGCTGCGGACACTGCCGTTCGCCAGCCGCACCTGCAAACTCTCGATCAGGGGTTTGAGCTGGGCGCGCAGCTTTTCGTCGCGATCGGCGATCGCGTTTTCGGCGAACGAGTTGGCGATGTCGGCGGCCAGCTCGGGGTCGTTCTCGCGAGCGCTGATCACGACGATGTTGCTCTGCGCCACGGGTGAGGCGTCGATGCTGTCAGCGAGGTCCTGGGGCGACTCGTCGAGCGAGAGTTCCTCCTTGACGTCGGCGGCGACGGCGCGTGAGGTGGCCAGGCGAGCAACGGTTTCGACGTCCCGACTGGGGTCGCTCGAGCTGCGAATCAGGGCGAGGCCCGTGAGCGCCGGATCGTCGTCGGAGACGGGAGTCACCAGCAGTTCAGACTGCGCTTCGTAGACCTTGTCGGCGGTGGCCAGGTAGAGCGTCGCGGCGGCGAGGGTAAGCACCATCACGCCAACGACGAGCCATATCCTCTCGCGGACCGTCTCCATGTAGCGGAGCAGGCTCGGCGACGCCTGCCGGGGCTTGCGCCAGCCGGCGTCGGCATGACCACGTCCAGGCTCTAGCCGGGGAGGCATCATGCGATTACTATGACAGCCAGCACGGTCATGATCTTGTCCGATCCGACGCCGCAATCGGTGCATCACTCTCATCCCTTAACTGATCGTTGACACGTGCCGATGAAGGACCTGGGCCCTGCGAGCCTGACCCGCGACCATGAGCACGATCTACGCGCAGAACCTGATCGACCGGACGCTGAGCCGGTTCGGCCCGCCGATCGTCGCCGCGATCATCGTCCTGGAGCGACTGGACAACCTCGACCTGGCGCTGCTCGTGCTGATCTCGATGTTGTTCGTCGACGCAATCCTGCGCGGCCGGCGCTACCCGCTGCACCTCGTGCCTCTGGCCAGGTACATGCTGAGCGTCCTCGTGCCGGTGACCGGCCTCGTCCTGGCCTACGGACTCAGCCAGCTCAATGCCACCTCGCTCGTAACTCCAACGGCGTTCGTGGCGATGGTGGGCGCGAGCACGACCAGCCTGCTCGCCCTCTGGGTCGGCGACCGCTTCGCGATCGAGCGGCCGATCCGCACCGCCGTGATCGGTGACAGCGGCTTCGCCTCCCGACTCAGGGCGGAGCTGCTGGAGAACCGCATCCGCTCCTACCAGCTGATCGGTTATGTCGACGAGTCGCCTATCGAGGACGGCGAGGCCGTCGCCGAGAGGGACGGGGAGTCGACGCTGCCGCGGCTGGGCGGGATGTCCGAGATCCGCACCGTCGTTCTCGACAACCAGGTCGACCTGCTCGTGGTCAGTCCCGAGCGGCCGCGCCTCTCGATCTTCGAGCAAACCGCGAAGGCGTGCCTCGACCTGCCAGTGCGGATGATCGAGGCTACGGCCCTCTACGAGAACATCCTCGGGCACGTGCCGATCGGGGCGATCAACTCGGCCTGGTTCCAGTACATCATGCACCCGCTCTACTCGCCGTCCTCGCCACTCTCCAAGCGGCTGCTCGACATCCTCGTCTCCGCCGTGCTTCTGGTGGTCGCGGCGCCGTTGATGATCCTCTGTGCCCTGGCGGTCAAGCTGGAGGACCGAGGACCGATCCTCTACCGGCAGCGGCGCTACGGCGAGGAGGGGCGCGAGTTCGACATGATCAAGTTCCGCACGCTTCGCGCTGACGCCGACGAGCTCCTCGCCGATGGGCGTTCCGAGGAGGAGGTGGTAACGCGGGCGGGCCGGCTACTACGCAAAGGCCACCTCAACGAGCTGCCGCAGCTACTCCAGGTGCTGCGCGGCGAGATGTCGCTGGTCGGGCCACGACCCGAGCCGCCAGCGCTGGTCGAGACACTGAGCCAGGTGGTCCCGCACTATGACCGGCGCGCCCTGGTCAAGCCCGGCCTCACCGGCTGGGCGCAGGTGCGCTGCGGCTACGCCGGCAGCCGCATCGGCACCGCCTGGAAGACCTGCCACGACCTCTACTACCTCAAGCACCGCTCGGTCGGGCTGGACCTGGTGATCCTGTTGCAGACCTTCCAAGCCCTGGTCGAACGCGAGGACACCGAGCAGGTGCCGGCGCCCGACTTCATCCTCGGCGACTCGGCTGAGCTGATCACCCGCTAGGTCGGGGACCCCTGCGACTGGCCGTCTACAACGACTACAGGTTCTGGCGTGCCGAGGGCCGGATCTGGACCGAGCGTGCCTTCGTCGTCTTCCTCGGCGGCCTGGCGGAACGGGTGGACCGGCTGGTCATGCCCGGTCGCCTGCACCCCGGCGAGGGACGCGGCGAGCTCGCCCACTACCCGGTGCCGGAGGGGATCGAGTTCGCCCCCCTCCCCTGGTACGGCAGTCTCGCCAACCCGCTCGCGGTAGGGCGTGCCCTGCTCGGCTCGGTCCGCACCTTCTGGCGAGTGCTGGACGGCGTCGACGCCGTTTTGCTGTTCGGCCCCCATCCCACCTGCTTCGCTTTCGCCGCGCTGGCCGCCCTGCGCGGGCGCCGGGTGGTGCTCGGGGTGCGGCAGGACCTGCCCGCCTACACGCGCAACAGGCACCCCGACCGCCGCTCGATCCAGCTCATGGCCGACACGCTCGAGGCCGGCTATCGGCTCCTGGCTCGCCTCTGCCCCACGGTCGTCGTCGGGCCGGATCTGGCGTGCAATTACCGCCGCGCTCGCCGGCTGCTGCCGATCAACGTCTCGCTGATCCGCGAGTCGGACGTCGCCGCAGGCCCATCCCGCTCTGATTACGAGGGTGAGCTGCAAGCGCTCAGCGTCGGCCGGCTCGAGGCGGAGAAGAACCCGCTGCTGCTCGCCGACGCCCTCGCCGCGCTCGGCCCGGACGCGCGCTGGCGCCTCACCGTCTGCGGCGAGGGACCGCTGGCCGGCGAGCTCGCACAGCGCCTCGAGCGGCTCGGCCTTAACGGTCGGGCGACGCTGGCCGGCTACGTGCCGATCGACGGCGGCCTGCTCGACCTCTACCGGGAAAGCCACGCCATGCTCCATGTCTCCTGGACCGAGGGGCTGCCGCAAATCCTCTTCGAGGCCTTCGCCGCCGGCCTGCCGGTGGTTGCGACGGCGGTCGGCGGGGTCGCGGAGGCGGCTGGGGACGCCGCGCTGCTCATCCCTCCCGGCGACCCCGAGGCCGCGGCGGAGGCGCTCGAGCGCGTCGCCGCCGACGCCGAGCTGCGCGAGCGGATGGTGAGCGCCGGCCTCGAGCGGGCCCGGGCGGTCACGCTCGAGGCGGAGAGCGAGCGGCTCGCCCGCTTCATCGCTGCCTAGCCAGCCGCCGCTCCTCAGCGCCGTGTGAGCAGGATGCGGCGCAGGCGCACGTATTGGCGCCCGCCGATGCGCTTGGCCGCCCCCCGCGCCGCCCAGCCGGCGCGCTGGCGCAGCCAGGGGCGCGCCCTGCCCGCTGCGGCGGAGACCACCGCCTGCGTCGGCGTCGAGTCGCGCACTGCGAAGCGGCCGACCAGGGCGCAGCCGTCGATCCGCTCGACCGTGCGTCGCGGCTGCGAGGTGAACAGGGTCTCGATCCCCGCGCCCGCCGCCGCCCTGCCCACCGCTTCGGAGTAGTAGCCGCCGGGGACGCTGGCGGTCGTGACCGGAGCGCCGATCGCCTCCGACAGCGCCGCGACGCTGCGCGACCACTCCTCGCGCAGGCGCCCCGGCGGGAGGCTCCCTATCCGCTCCGGGTGGGTGTGGGAGTGAGAGCCGATCACGTGCCCTTCCGCGGCGAGGCGACGCACCCCCTCCCAGTCGAGGAAGCCCGGCTGGCCGATCATCTCGGTGACGATGAAGAAGTGTGCCGCCCAGCCCCGCCGCGCCAGCGCGCCGCCGGCGATGGCGGCGCTCGAGCCGCCGTCGTCGAAGGTGAGCATCCAGCCGCCCTGCGCCGGCAGCGGCGAATCCGCGCGCAGCGGCGGCGCTCCCAACCTTCGCTCGATCCCGTCCATCTGCCGCTCGAACTCCTCGATCGAGACCGCGTAGACGGCGGCGCCGGCGCCCTCGAAGCCGCCGCGGACCCCGTCGGTGCCGACGACGTCGTGGTACATCAGCGCCGACAGCTTCATCGCCGCAGGCCGACGGCAGCCGCGGCGAGCCAGCCGCGTGCCATCCCCACCCCGTAGCCGAAGTGGAAGGCCGGGAAGACGCTCATCACCCGCGGCGCCAGCGACAAGGGCTCGCTCCGCGCCCGCACCCCGCGCAGCGCAAAGACCAGAGCGCCGAGCAGGTACAGAGCCAACACCGCGACCAGCAGTGTCAAGGCAACGGTCGAGAACGGCGCCGCGATCGCGAGCAAAAGGATCAGGAGCAGGAAGCTGAGTGGCGCCATGCTGCGCATCGACAGGATCGCGCGGTGCTTGAGCATCACCCGCACCTTCCAGAGGCCGTACTCATAGTACTGCCGCCAGACGCGGGCGAGCGACCCGCGGGGCCGGTAGCTGACGACCAGCGTCGGGTCGAGGATGATCCGCCCGCCAGCCTCACGGATGCGGAGGTTGAGCTCGTCGTCCTGGTTTCGCACCATCTCCTCGTCGAACAGACCGGCGGCGCTGAAGGCGACCGGCCGGAAGGCGCCAAAGGTGACGGTGTCGATCTCTACCAGCTCCGTGCCCCCGAGCCGCGTCCAGCCGATGCCGCCGAAGGGGCTGTCCATCGCGCAGGCCACCGCGCGCTCCATCGGAGTCTCCCCTTCGGGCTCGATCCGTCCGCCGACGTTCCAGGCGCCTGTCTGCTCGGCCAGCTCGGCGCAGCGACGCAGGTAGTCCGGCGGATAGCGGGAGTGGCAATCGAGGCGGACGATCAGGTCGCCGGTGGCGCGGCCGATACAGGCGTTGAGCCCTGGCGACACCCACCCAGCCGGGTTCTCGATCACCTCCAGCGGCAGCGAAGCCTCCCGCGCCGCGGCTTCCAGCCGCTCTACCGAGCCATCGACAGAGCCGCCGTCGGCGACCAGCACCTGCAGCTCGCCGGCGAAGTCCTGGGCGGCGAGGTCGGCGACGAAGTGGTCGATGCTGGCGATCTCGTCGCGCATCGGCGTGATCGTCGAGATCCGCCGCACCACGCCGCGCAGATCGCCTTCGGCTCGGGACACGCGCCGCAGGCTACTGGCGGGGCGGGATCGTGAAATCGCTCACTGGGGGACGTTGGCGTGGACCGGCGCAAACGGGTTGCCGAAGCGCTGGTCATCAAGCGCTGTCGCGATCTCATCCACTCCGTCGGGCACCCGCATGCGCGGCTCGAAGCCGAGCGTGTCGCGGATCTTCTCGAAGCCCACCTTGTAGTCGCGCGGGTCCTCGTCGCGGTGGACGTAGCTGATCTCTCCGCGGGGGACGCGCTCAGAGATGATCTTGGCGAGATCCAGCTTGCGGTAGTTCTCCTCCGAGCTGCCGACATTGAAGACCTCGCCGGCGATCTGCTCGCGCGGCGCCTCGAGCACGGTCCTGATCGCCCGCGCAGCGTCGGCCACGTGCACGTAGGGTCGCCAAAAGAGCTCGCCGAAGATTTCCAGCTCGCGGTCGGCCCAGAGCTCGCGGGTGAACTCGTTGACGGTGAGGTCGAAGCGCATCCGCGGTGCGGCGCCGTAGAGCGTCGCAAAGCGCAGGCAGGTGGCGCCGAGGTCGCCGGCGAGCAGCATCTTCTCCATCTCGACCTTGTGTTCCGCGTAGAGCGAGACCGGCGCCAGCACGCCGTCCTCGGTAATTGGGGTGGTGGGGTCGCTCATGCGGCCGTAGTTGGAGCAGGTCGAGGCAAAGACGACCCGCTCGACCCCGAGCTCCCTCGCAGCGGCGAAGAGCGCCCGGCTGGCGTCGAGGTTGACCTCGACGGCCAGCTCGGGATCGCGGGCGCAGGCTGGGTCGCCGACGATCGCGGCCAGGTGGACGAAAGCGTCGGCGTCGGCGAGTAGCGCCGCCTGCATCTCGGCGTCGCGCACGTCGCCCTCGAGCACCTCGACGCCTTCGGCGGCCAGCCCCTCAGCCACCCCTCGCTGACCGTGAATCAGGGAGTCGAGGACGCGGACCTCGTGGCCCGCCGCGCGCAGCTCGGCGGCGGTGAGGGCGCCGAGGTAGCCGGCGCCACCGCTGATCGCGACCCGCATGGTCAACCCTCCTCCCGGCGAGGCACCAACACCAGGCGCTTGAACTCGGCGACGAGCACGCCGTCCTGGTTCAACACCCGGGTATGGACCTTGACCACGCCGCGGTCGGGCTTCGACTGGGACGGCTTGACGTCGAGCACCTCGGTCTCGCAGAAGAGCGTGTCGCCGTGGAAGACCGGGTTCGGGTGGCTGAGCTCTTCGGTGGCGAGGTTGGCGATCGCCTTGCCCGAGACGTCGGAGACCGACATTCCCAGGGCCAGCGAGTAGACGAGCGGCCCGACGACGACGTTGCGGCCCTGCTGGGACTGCTTGGCATAGATGTCGTTGATGTGGAGCGGGTGGTGGTTCATCGTGATCAGGCAGAAGAGGTGGTCGTCGGCCTCGGTCACGGTCTTCGCCGGCCAGTGCTTGTAGACGGCGCCGACCTCGAAGTCCTCGAGGTAGCGGCCGTAGGCGTGGGCGCCCGAAGCCTCGCGCTCGGCCTGGTCGGTGCTCAGCTCGTACTTCTGCTCGCTCATCGGTTCGGGTTCTCCTCTGGGGGTTGACGAAGCGGGGGGATGCTATCCGCGCCGGGGACTCGCGGGCGGAGCCGTCAGTGGGCCTTCTTCAGCCGGGCGCGCTCTTCCTGGCGCTCCACCACCTGGGCGATCAGCTTCTTCACGTTGGAGTCGCCGCTGGCCTTGATGTGGCCGGTCTCGTACGCCCGGCGGTAGTCCTTCAGCGTGCCGCGCTCGGCCAGCTCGTTGAACTGGGGACGGTCGATCTGGACCAGGATCCGCTCATCCTGCGCGAGGTCCTTGGCGATCTTCGGCCCGGGCAGCTCGACCCGGTAGAGCTGGACGTCCCTCCTTGCTTTCAGTTCCAGCCCGAAGACCAGCTTCAGCTTCTGCAGCGCGGGCACTTCCGCCTGGAACCGCTCGACCGCGGTGCGAATCTGCTCGGCGGTCGATGCCATCGCGGAAAGGATACGGTTCCCGCTCGGCTGCGGTAGTGCCTGAGCAGCGAAAACTGTGACAATCCAGTTAACGACGAGTCGGATGGGATGAGGAACTCCGGGTGAAGACACGCGCATTGATCGCCATCGCGGCGGTGGTTGCAGTTGCGGGGGTGGTGATGCTGGTCGCGCCGTCTCTGTACGAGGTCGTAGACAAGGGGGACGACGTGCGTCCCTATGACTCGGGAGTGGTCTACAAGATCCGGGTGGCGGATTCCGTCACCATCTACGCCGCCGAAGAGTCGCGACCCGACATGGACGCGATCAGCGGATCCGTCCTCGTCGCGCTCGCGGTGGCGTCCCTGATCACCTCGCTGGTGCTCCGCGCAGCCGGCAAAGATCTCCGGCTGCGGCGCTTCTACGCGCTTGCCAGCCTCGGCTTTGCGCTGCTGACGGTCGACGAGTTCTTCGCTATCCACGAGACGATCGGGCACAACCTGCCGCTGCTGACCGACCTACCCGGCATCGAGCGCCCAGACGACGCCCTCTTCGCCCTGCTGCTGATCCCGGCGATCGTCTTCGCCTGGGCCTACCGCGACATCCTCTTCGGCACCCGCAGGCTGCAGTGGCTGTTCGCCGGGGCGTTCGCCGCCTTCGCGCTGGCCGCGGGCTCCGACATCGTCGGCGTTTCCGCCGACGAGCCGCTCGAGGTGATCAGCGGTGCCTGCATCCTCGGCGGCTTCGCCTCCCTGATCGCCGGGCATCTCTCGACCTGCATCGTCGCTCCGGCGACTGCAGACCTCGAGCCGGCGACGGCAGCGGCGGACCTCGAGCCGTCGCGGGCCGCCTAGTACATTCGTCCAAACCCCCTGGACAGGCCGCAGTAGCGCTGCCTGCCTGGCGACAAGAGGGGGGTGTTTCGCAGACTCTCGCCCCTTGCGCTAGCAATCACTGCTCTGCTTGCCATCGCGCCCAACGCCGGCGCCGTCGCTCGCCTTGGCGAGCAGCGCGTCGCGCCGAAGCCCAACCCCGGCGCGCAGGGCCAAAAGCACGTTCCGAAGGGCCCTATCGCCCCTCTCTCCGTCTGCCCCGACCAGAACAGCCTCGATGCGCCGGCACCGGTGCAAAAGCGGGCCATGCACTGCATGACCGACTACGCCCGCCGCTACGCCGGCCTCGGTGGTCTCGGCGAGATCAGGCAGCTGGATCGTTCCGCAAGCGGGAAGTCGAGAGACATCCTGCGCTGTGACAGCTTCAGCCACTACGCCTGCGGGCGGGACTTCACCTACTGGATGAAGCAGTCCGGCTACCTCGCGGCGAGCTGCTGGCGGGCCGGCGAGAACCTCGCATGGGGCACCGGTGAGGCGGGCACGGTGCGAGCGATCTTCCGTGCCTGGATGCACTCTCCCGGACACCGCCGCAACATTCTCGGCCGCTTCAGGCAGATCGGGGTCGGCCTCAAGGTCGGCGATCTCGAGGGCCACAGCGATACTCGAGTCTGGACGCAGCACTTCGGCTCGCACTGCTGAGCCTCTCTGCCATCGAGCAATAGGCGCAGGTCGTGAGTATCCGGTTCGCTCAGGCTGCTCCCACCGAAACGCAACTCGGGCCTCCAGACCCAACCGGTGCTCTGGCGCAGCCGACTTTTACCCCACCAGAGTGGGGTCAATGTCGGCTGCGGGTGCCGGGGCCGCCTCAGCGGGCCTTGACCGGCTCATTTGGGCGCCAACCGGAGTCAACCGGATACTCATGGGCGCAGGTATATAAATGACGCCGTGAGCACCCTGCTCGAGGCGTCGGCGCTGGCTGAGATCGTTCGCCGCTGCTGCCTGGACGTAGGCCTTCCCGCCGCGGATGCCGAGGCGGTGGCGGAGGTGCTGCTCTACGCGAACCTGCGCGGGCAGGATGGGCACGGCCTCCTGCGTCTCCCCAACTACATGCGGCGGGTGAAGAGTGGCCTCGTCGGAGGCAGCGACAGGCTTCGAGTCGTCGCCGGAGGCGGCTCGCTGCGGCGGCTCGACGGCGGGAAAGCGCTCGGCCCGGCGGCGGCCGTCAAGGCCAGCGAGATGGCGACCGAGCTGAGCCGTGAGCACGGCGCTGCCGTGGTCGCGCTCAGCAACGTCTCCCACTTCGGGTCGGCGGGGTTCTACGCCCGCCGCATCGCCGAGCGCGGGCTCGTTTCGATCGTGATCTCGAACGGGCCCAAGGCGGTTGCTCCCTACGGGGCCGCGGAGGCGCTGCTGGGCACTAACCCGGTGGCGCTCGGCGTCCCGCTCGGTGAGGGCCCTCCGATGGTGCTCGACATGTCGACCAGCGCGACGGCAAGGGGAAAGATTCGCCACGCAGCTGAGCTAGGCAAGCCCCTACCCGAGAACGTGGCCATCGACTCCACCGGCCGCCCGACGCGCGACGCGCGTGCCGCGCTCGAGGGAAGCGTGCTGCCGATCGCCGGTCCGAAGGGGTCGGGACTGGCACTGACGATATCGATGCTCGCGATCCTGCTGGCCGATGCGCAAGCGGATGACGAATTCGCCATGCTCACGATGAAAGCGACGGAAGGCGACCCGAGCCAGTTCCCGCTGATCGAAGGCTCGGTCGGCCAGGTCTTCATCGCCATCGATCCGCACCCGCTGCTCAGCGATTCCTCGGCCGAGCGGGCGAGCGCATTCGCCGAGCGCCTGCGCGGGCTCCCCCCCGCGGAGGGATTCGATGCGCCCCGGCTACCGGGAGCGTCCGGGGACGCTACCGCGGCGAAACGCCTAGCCGAGGGCATTCCGATCCGGCCCGAGCTCCTCTTCTTGATCGCCGAAACCTGCAGGGAGCTTGACCTGGGCTCGACCGCAGCCTGGCTGGAGGCCGAGCACGCGCAAGCCTGAGCGAGGCTGCGTCGCCTAGCCGCTGCCGGGCTTGATCGGATCGGCCGCGCCGACCCCGGAGCTGACGCCGCCCTCTTCGAGGATGGCGTCGACCCACTGGTTGTCGAACTCACCCCGCGCCACCGCCTCGCTGTAGGCGCGCGACGCGTCCTCCCTATTCTTCAGCTGCTCGAGCAGCTCGGTGCAGAACCCCTGAGGCACGACCACCACGCCGTTGCCGTCGGCGACAATGACGTCGCCCGGCTCGACCACGACGCCCCCCGCGGCGATCGGGTAATTGATCTCCCCGGGGCCGCGGTGCAGCGGCCCGATTGGCGTGATGCCCCTGGCGAAGACGGGGAAGTCCCCAAGCGCCCTGATGTCGGGCAAATCGCGAATCAGGCCGTCGACAATGAAGCCAGCAATGCCACGGTGCCGGGCCTTGGTGCTGATCAGATCGCCCAGCGCCGCGGTGGAGGACTTGGAGTCGACGACGACGACATCGCCTGGCTTAGCCACGTCCAGGGCCTTGTGGACCATCAGGTTGTCGCCGGGAAAGACCTTGACCGTGCAGGCCGGGCCGACGACTGAGGTGCTGCCGGGCGTCAGCGCCTGAATCTCCGAACTCATTGTGTAGAGCCGGTTCATGAAGTCGGAGACCTCAGGGCTGTCGAACCCCGCGAACGCGCTCACTATGTCGGCTGGCGGACGGGAGATCTCCTCGCGGACACGGAATCCCGGGCCGGCCCTCATCTCTGCTGATTTCGGCTTTCCGACCATGTCAGTGCCCGCCCGCGGCGAGACCCGGCAACTTAGCAGGCGCGGCCCGTCGTGCATGGACGCTTGTCGGGCATCCGGACTAGCGAAGCAGCCGTTCCATAATTGGGATAGCGACGCGCGTCGCCTGCGCCTGGCTGGCAACGAGGTAGTGGTGGTGCAGGCCGGGCCTGCCGTTCACCTCGTTGACCACACCGCCCACCTCGTGCAACGGCCGGGTCGGGTCGGGGGTGATCACGTCAACCCCCGCAAGTCTCAAGCCCACCGCCTCGGCGCCTGCCCGCGCTTCCTCCTTGATTCTGTCCGCGATCGGGCCAACGTAGGTCTCGCACCGCTCAGGCGCGCTGTTGTTGGTGATGGTGCGGAGCGGCACGCTGCGCCCGGCGCCGGGGACCGACGCGAGCGAAAGGCCCGCATGCTCGAGCGTCAGCGCCAGGTCGAGATCGAGGCCGAGCAAGGCCAGCCCCGCTGCGCCGAAAGCCGCGACCCGCCGGGCGTTCTCCGCCCGCATCAGCTCGGAGATCGGCGACCTGCCATCGCCGGTGAGCCGCTCTGGCGTGCAGCGGACGACGTCCAGCAGCTCCCCCTCGAGCAGCAGCAGCCGGTAGACGGATCCGGGGGCCTGCCGCTCGATCAGGAGGCGGTCAGTGGCCCTCGCGGCGTACGTGCAGGCGCGACGCAGATCGGCCGGGTTGGCGATCCCCGCCGTGACCCCGTGGCCGCCGCCGGTGCCGGCGGCCGGCTTGACCACACAGGCCCCCCCGATCCGCTCCAGGAACTCCTGCGCCGGCGCCTGATTGCCGAAGCGGAACTCGACATACTCCGGAACCGTCACCTTCGCGTCCACCAGCAGGCGGTGCGCCTCGGTCTTGTCGAGAGCGAGGCTCAAGGTGTCTGGACCGTCAAGCGAGACGGCCCGCCGGTCCACGCGCGTCTTTGTGCCATCCCGACTCAGCTCGAGCCGGCCAGGCCCGAGCGAGGTCGCCTCAGCGCCCACCGCCGCCGCTGCCTCGCGCCAGATCTGCTCATACAGGGCATCGCGGGCGCCGTCGGGAAACCGCGAGTAGCTGCGCTGGTCGCGCAGGCGACGCAGGTAGTAGCCAGCTCCCGCAAAGCCCAGGAGGTCGAGCCTGGCGGAGAGGGAGCGGCCCGGGCGCCCCAACTGGGCCATCAGGTCAAGGAGCCGCATCGGGCGTAGTCTGGCGCCTCGGCTCGGAGACCGCCGACACTGCCCCGACGCCGCTCGGTCCGGTCGACGGCGGTGGCGACCCGTTCCCGGGCTTCCCCGCGCGCTTGAGTCTTTCCGCATGGCGAACGATGGCAGGCAACGGATCGCTGAGCCGCGCCACCGGGAAGTGCTGGCGATGGGCGATGCTGCGCAACCAGCCGGGAAGGGTCAGTTCGCCGCGCCGCCGGTAGACGAGGAAGGCACGCGTATCATTAACCGGTTCCCACAGCCGCACGTCGTCGCGATAGTCATCGACCGGCACGGTCGGCCGCCCGATCAGCCGGTTATAGGCGAGGAGGGGGAGGTCGACTCCGGCGCGGCGGATCACCTCGTTCGAGGCAGTGAAGCGAGCGTTGCACTCGATCACCTTGAGCTGCCCGTCGCGACCATCGCGCTTGAACTCGACGTTGCCGAGGCCGCGTAGGCCGGCGGCCTCGAGGAAGCGTTGCCCGAGCTCCGCCACCTCCGGGTCGTGGGTGGACGCGTGGTAGGTGCCTAGCCCAAATCCCGGCGGATACTGGCGCATCTTGCGCTTGGTGAAGCGGACCAGCGGGGTGCCTTTCTCGTCGATGTAGCCGAAGTAGGAGACGAATTCGTCGCTCGGCCCGCAGATCACCTCGGTGACCAGCATCTCGACCCCGATGTCCTGCAGCAGCTCGAACTCCGTCCGCAGTTCGGCGGGACCGCCGATCGTCAGCACCTTTGCATCGGAGTTCGTGCGCAGGCGAAAGAGATGCGCATGGTTCGGCTTCAGCAGGCAGGGATAGCTCAGCTCGCCAGCCACCTCCTCCGCGTCAGCGACCGAACGCAAGCGGATCGTCTTCGGGATCCCGATCCCGTGTGACTCGGCGATCTCGTAGGTGCGCTGCTTGTCCAGCATCGCCAGCAGCACCTCGCCGTCCGACTCCATCGGGCGCAGCCCGCGCCGCGCCAGCTCGGCGCCGTGGCGCGCGATCAGTTCGAGCCCGTCGTCGCTGCCGGCGAGGACGACGGCGCCCTCGGGCGCCGCCTCCAGCCACTCCAGCATGCGGTCCTGCATGTCTGGGCCACCAACGTCGACGAAGCTGGCCCGCTGTCGCGACATGCGTGCCGGAGAGTCGCGGCGATCGAGGACGTGGACCTGGACCCCTGCCTCCCAGAGGCTGCGAGCAACCGAAAGCGCGGTCACGGTGCCGCCCAGGACGACCGCGGGGGGATCGTCCAGGGCGCCGCGCCGGGTTGCGGTCTGCTCTCTGGGAAGGGCCTTCATCATGGATTCCTGGCCAGCATGGCCAGGGAGGGGTGCAAAACGATACGGCGTCGGGCCGCCGGGTGCCGCATCTGAAGCTGCAACCAATCTCGAACATGCGTCCAGAGGCGACGGTCTGGCATGGGACATGCCGGCCTCAAGTAACGGCGGCGGGGGTCGAAAAGAAGTCCATGTCCAGAAAGGCGGTGATCCTGGCGGGAGGCAAAGGCTCGCGACTCGGTCCCTACACGACCGTGCTGCCCAAGCCGCTGCTGCCGGTCGGAGACCGGGCGATCCTCGACGTGGTGGTCGGCCAGCTGCGCTCGGCCGGGTTCGACGACATCACGCTCGCCGTCGACCACCTCGCGCGCCTGATCAAGATCGTCTTCGGCGACGGCTCCGAGCACGGAGTCCGGATCGGCTACAGCGAAGCGGAGGAACCTCAGGGCACCGCTGGCGCCCTGAGGGAGATCGACGACCTCGACGAGCCGTTCCTGGCGATGAACGGCGACGTACTGACCACCCTCGACTACAAAGAGCTGTACGAGGCCCACCTGAACGCCGACAACGCACTGACACTCGCCTCCCAGCAGCGGATAGTGCCGGTCGACTACGGCGTCCTCCGTGTCAAGGGGAATGGCGCCACGGCGACCGCCCCGATCGTCGATTACGAAGAGAAGCCCGAGATCCACTACACGGTCAGCATGGGCGTCTACGTGATCTCTCCCGGCGCCCTGCGCCACATCCCCTCCGAGGGAACGCTCGACATCCCGGACCTAGTGCTGCGACTGATCGACGCCGGCGAGCGGGTGGGCTCCTACCGCTACGACGGCCTCTGGCTCGACATCGGGCGCCGCGACGACTACGAACGGGCGCTCAACGAGTACGGTCCCTCGCCCCAGGGCCCGGTTACCAATGGCAGCGAGCTCGGCGCGGTCGCCTCGTCCGCGCACGTGGCCACGCAGCCGTAGCTTGCGGATAGCCCCCGGGCAGTGGAAGATCCAGGGTCGATGACCCGCCTGCTCCACATCCTCTCGGTCGCCCTGATCACCGCCGGCCTGGTGCTGTTCGTCGAGATCGGCGTCACCCTGCTCTACGAGGAGCCGCTCTCCTCAATCTACGCCTCCGTCCAGCAAGGCAAGGCCGAGGACCAGCTCAACGAGACCGAAGCGAGCTTCCCGAACCGTGCCGCCGAGCGCGCAGTCGCCCGGATCCGCAGCCGCAAGCTGCGCGTCGCCGCCCTAGCGCGGCGCTTTGCGGCCCAAGTCGACACCGGTGACGCGATCGGCCGCCTCCGCGCCCCGGCGATGGACCTCGACGCGATCGTCATCCAGGACACCGATACCGCCAGCCTCGAGAAGGGCCCCGGGCATTTCCCCGAGACGCCGTTCCCTGGCGAGGGCGGTACGGTCGGGATCGCCGGCCACCGCACGACCTACGGAGCGCCGTTCCGTAACGCCGACTCAGTCGAGCGCGGTGACCGCATCGTGCTCGAGATGCCCTATGCGACCATCGTCTACCGGGTGCAGAAGACCGAGATCGTCGACCCGAGCTCCGTCGGCGTAGTCAAGGACGTTGGCTACGAGCGACTCGTCCTCACGACCTGCCACCCGCTCTACAGTGCGGCCCAGCGCCTCATCGTCTTTGCGAAGGCTGTTGGGGAGCGGCTCGACCGGCGGGCTCGTCCGTCTTAGTCTGGCTTTCTGAGGGACTGGGGGTCGGGACCGAGGAGGAGGACGCGTCCCCGCCACCGCCGACAACGAAGATCGCCAAGTACGCGAGAGTGAGGCCAACAGCAAGGCCGAGCAGGATGCCGGCCGCGAGGTCCAGCTTGGCGGCCCAGCGCATCGCCCGATGCTAGCCGAGACCTCGGTGGGCTTACCCTTCTGGGGTGAGCGAACACGCGAGCTGGGAGTTCGAGCAGGGCAGCGAGATCGCTCCCAGCCGGGTCGTCCTGAAGACGATCGGCGGCGGCAACCGCTACGAGGTCTGCCTGGTCTGGGACGAGTCGCTCTTCGCCCTCGGCGTGGCAAAGGTTCTTCGCCCCGACCAGGCGACGGAGGAGAAGGCCCTACGTGACCTCGCGCGCGAGGTCGAGGTCCTGGACGAGCTGGCACACCCGGTACTGGTACGCAGCTTCGGCGCGGTCCTCGATGGGCCCTACCCCCACGTGCTGATCGAGCACCTGGAGGGCCCTTCTTTGCGCCGCCTGATCAGGCGCGACGGGGCGATCGGGCTCGAGCAGCTCCTCCCCCTGGCCGTGCATGTCGCCGGCGCCCTGCAATACATGGCCAACTCCGGCTACGTCCACCTCGACGTCAAGCCCGACAACATCGTGATGGGGGTGCCGCCGCGGCTGATCGACCTCAGCATCGCCCGCACCCTCGAGCGGGCCACGAAAACGGAGGGCCCGATCGGCACCGACCCCTATATGCCCCCGGAGCAGTGCGTGGGCGAGTCGGCGGGCGCACGGATCGGGCCGGCAGCGGACGCCTGGGGGCTGGGAGCAACGCTCTTCCACGCAGTGTCGGGCGAGAAGCCGTTCCCTGCGGGATCCGGCGAGGAGGGACCGGAGCGCTTCCCACAGCTGGAGCTGGAGCCGCGCGAGCTGCCCACCCAGGTGCCGAAGGAGCTGCGAACGCTGCTCGCCGAGCTGCTCGAACGCGATCCGGCCCGCCGCCCCAGCTGCGGCGAGGTGGTCGAGCGGCTCGAGCCGCTGGTCGCCGAGCTGCCCCGCAAGATCAGCCTCACGCGGCGCGGTGCGATCGGTGTCTGACCTGACGTGATCTTGGGCCGGCGCTCGGGTTAACGAAACACCCAAGCGGGTAACCGACCATCTGTAAGACGAGGAGGGCAAGATGTCAACGCAAAGCACCGGGAGCGGCCCCGGCGGCGGTCATGACGATGACGCCAGCGCTGCGGCGACCGACGACACCAGCCGCAACGGGCACTCGACACGAGGCACCACCAACGACAACGACACGAACACTGGGACGCGCGGAGGAACACAGACGCGCACCCGCACCGGGCGCTAACCGTAACTCAGCCCCACAGAAGGAAAGGGCCGCCTCCGGGCGGCCCTTTCTCTTTCTTTGCTCTGCCTTTAGACCTTGTGGCGCTGGAGCAGCTTCTTGCCGATCACCATGCGCTGGATCTCGGAGGTGCCCTCGCCGATCAGGAGCAGCGGCGCGTCGCGGTAGAGGCGCTCGATCTCGTACTCCTTCGAGTAGCCATAGCCGCCGTGGATGCGGAAGCACTCCTCGACGCACTCCTTGCCGGTCTCCGAGGCGAGCAGCTTTGCCATCCCCGCCTCGAGGTCGGAACGCTCGCCCGCATCCTTCATACGCGCTGCCTTACGGGTAACGAGGCGTGCCGCCTCTACCTTGGTCGCCATGTCGGCGAGCTTGAACTGGATCGCCTGGTGCTGGGCGATCGGCTTGCCGAAGGTCTTGCGCTCCTGGCTGTAGCGGAGGGCGAGCTCGAGGGCGCGCTGGGCGATGCCGACCCCGCGGGCGGCGACGTTGACGCGGCCGACCTCGAGCGCGTCCATCATCTGGACGAAGCCCTGCCCAACACCATTCTCCTCGCCACCGAGGACCCGCTCCGGAGGGCAGCGGTAGCCGTCGTAGACGAGCTCGGTCGACTCGACGCCCTTGTAGCCCATCTTCTTGATCTTGGGCGGGACGACGAGACCGGCGAAGTCGCCCTCGTTCGTTTCCTTCCAGGGCTCCTTCTCGGTGATGAAGCAGGTCATTCCCTTGTAGGCGGGCTCGGCCTTCGTGTCGGTCTTCATCAGGACGAAGACGACGCTGGAGCCGAGACCGTTGGTGACCCACATCTTCTGGCCGTTCAGCTCCCACTTGCCGTCGTCGCCCTTCTTGGCGGTGGCCTTGATGCCCTGCACGTCGGAGCCCACCTCGGGCTCGGAGAGGGAGAAGGCGGCGCGGATCTCGCCGGTCGCCATCTTCGGTAGGAAGTAGTCCTTCTGCTCGTCGGTGCCGAACTTCATCAAGAGATAGGAGCCGATGAAGTGGGTGTTGACGACGCCCGAGATCGAGATCCAGCCACGCGAAAGCTCTTCGACGATCATCGCGTAGGTGGTTAGGTCGAGGCCCATGCCGCCGTACTCTTCGGGAATCGTCACCCCGAAAAGGCCGAGCTCCTTCATTTCCTCGACGATCGGCTCCGGGAAGGAATCCTCGTGGTCGTAGTGCTCGGCGTTGGGGATGATCTTCTCGTCGGCGAACTGACGGACCATCTCGGTAATTGCCTGTTGCTCGTCGGTCTGCTCGCGATAGGCGGCGGTGTCTACGGCCATTGCTCCTAGCCTCGTCGGTGGTTCCGCCGGCGAGGAAACGCTCGCGCGGCGCGGGAAGCGAAGGATATCGGCGTCTCGCCTACTCCGAATTGTTCGCGACACGTCATACGTGCGTCCGCCAGGTTTGATGCGCGGCTCAGCAATGCGCCATGGGTGACGAGAAGAGATGCGTGAGGCGCACGCTTTCCATCGTCCTTGGCCTGCTTTTGCTGGGGGCGCTGGCGCTGCCGCCTGGCGCGGCAGCAGTGCCGCGCAAGCCCCTGATCGCGCCTCCGGCTGCCTGCCGGGGCACGAACGACGCCGACGCGTCGACCGAGCAGCAGCTGCAGGCAATGCGCTGCATGACCAACGTCGCCAGACGGCGGGCCCGGCTCGACAGCCTCACGCGCTCTCCTTCGCTCAGCTCCTCCTCGCGACGGAAGGCGCGGGACATCCTCCGCTGCGACAGCGTCAGTCACTTCGCCTGCGGGCGATCGTTCACCTACTGGATGCGGAGGAGCGGCTACCTCGGCTCATGCTGGCGTGTGGCGGAGAACATCGCCAGGGGGACTCGAGGTGGGACAGCGCGCTCGATCTTCCAAGCCTGGCTGCACTCGCCGGAACACCGGCGAAACATCCTCGGCCCCTACGACGACCTGGGGATCGGCCTGGAGACCGGCAGGCTGCACGGACGCGAAGGCGTCAGGGTCTGGATCCAGCACTTCGGCTCGCGCTGCGGCGCTTAGCGCCGCTCTCCCGGAGCCGCCTTCTCTGGACGCGTCAGCGGCAACGGGTGTTGACACGTCGTCCCCCGGGCTTCATATATTCGTCCAGAGGGGGGAGCCAGGCATTTCAGACGAGCGCGGGATGACGAGATGGATGGACGTGAAGCGCACGCTCGCACTCGTCCTCGCCCTCTCGCTAGGCGGCCTGGCGCTCGTCCCGAGCGCGCATGCAAGCCGCCTGATCGCGCCGCCGGCCGCCTGCCCGGGCCAGAACAGCCTCAAGGCGTCAGCCGAGACGCAGGCGCAAGCGATGCGCTGCATGACCGACTTCGCCCGCCGCACGATCGGCCTGAGCAGCCTCGCCGGCGCGTCGGAGCTGGACGCGTCGGCCCGGAGCAAGGTGCTCGACGTAATTGGCTGCGACAGCTTCAGTCACTCCGCCTGCGGGCGCGAGTTCACCTTCTGGATGAGAGAAACCGGCTATATCGGCGAAAACTGCTGGCGGGTCGGCGAGAACCTCGCCTGGGGGATCGGGCAAGAAGGGACAGTGCGCGCCACGTTCCGTGCCTGGATGCGCTCCCCGACGCACCGCCGCAACCTCCTGGGCGACTACACGGACCTGGGGCTCAGCGTCGAGGTCGGCACTCTGGGGGGCCGCGACGGCACTCGTGTCTGGGCCCAGCACTTCGGCTCCCGCTGCGACTGATTCCCCGTCCCTTCCGAGGGCGTAACTAGGGTTCGTTCTCCAGTGGAGAGTTCGCAGGCAGAGCAGAAGCGCGGCGGTGGATCGAGCGGGAATGGCCTTCGCCTGCGGCTGGCGCTGGCGGCGGTTCTCGCCGTCGGGCTGATCCTCTGGATCGCGCTCCGCGACGACGATGGCGATGACTCGCCGAGCAGCTCGAGCGAGGCACAGATCGTGAGCGTCGAGACACTGCGCGAGGATGCAGCCGAGGAGCCACCGATCTACTGGGCCGGCGAGCAGGCGGGGACGGAGCTCGAGCTGAGCCGGCCGGATACGGACCGAACCTACGTGCGCTACCTGACCGGAGGCGCCGAGGCCGGCGACCCGCAGCCCGACTTCCTCACCGTTGGCACCTACGAGGACGAGGACGCGCTGGCCAAGCTGAAACGCCAAGGCAAAGAACCCGGTGGGGTGCTGGCCAAAGCCCCGGGAGGCGCCACGGTCTACTTCAATCGCAACCAGCCCAGCAGCGTCTACCTCGTCTACCCGGGGGTCGACGCCCAGATCGAGGTCTACGACCCCGATTTCAAACGCGCGCTGCAGCTCGTCAACTCAGGCCAGATCGTCTTGGCCGACTGAGACCCCAGTTCCGAACTGAAACGGGGGCGAGACGGCTTGGCCGTCTCGCCCCCGTTTTTATTCGTCCCGTCCAGTCAGGGCGGATTAGTTGCTTACGAAGACGGCGTGAATGTCGCCGTCCAGCGGACCTGCGGATCGCTCGATGGATCGTTGTTGGGATCGACCTGAATCGATATGCCTTCCCCTGCGCCCACCGCCACGGCACCGGTCGCAGGACAGCTGAGCGCAGGATTGATGATCGTGCATTTCAGCGTCGTGTCTTTTTCGTTGAGGCGAACGGTGACGATGTACTCATCGGTGCCCGAGCCCGGATCTTCGTTCAGTCGAACGGTGAGGTTGTTGAGCGTCCCGGCCACGGGCATGCTCTGCAGCATCAGAGACTCAGTCGTGCTGACGCCGTCCATGAAGAGGCCGACGAATGAGTTGCTGCTGTTGTTGGTGACTTTCGAGTCGAGACCGCCGCCACCGATGATCGTCGTGCTGGCCGGGCCAGCCGGGCCCTGTTTGCCTTCCTCACCCTGTTTTCCTTCGAGGCCCTGTTTGCCTTCGGGTCCTTCTTTGCCTTCCGGGCCTTCTTTGCCTTCGGGTCCTTCTTTGCCCTGCGGACCTTCTTTTCCTTCAGGCCCTTCTTTGCCTTCAGGCCCTTCTTTGCCTACCGGACCCTGAGGACCGGCCGGGCCCTCATCGCCAGTGGCACCTTTCGGACCCTCGGGCCCCGTGGCGCCTGTGTCGCCTTTCAGGCCCTGGGGACCCTCGGGACCAGTGGCACCCGTATCGCCTTTCGAACCCTGTGGGCCCTCTTTGCCCTCAGCGCCCTCTTTGCCCTCCGGGCCAGCCGGGCCCTCGGGACCGGTGGCTCCGGTGTCGCCTTTCAGACCCTGGGGACCCTCTTTACCTTCAGGCCCGTCTTTGCCCTGGGGGCCCTCGGGGCCAGTAACTCCGGTGTCACCTTTGGGGCCCTGCGGGCCCTCAGGCCCGGTGGCGCCAGCGTCGCCTTTCAGGCCCTGGGGACCCTCCGGGCCGGTGGCACCCGTATCGCCTTTGGCACCCTGCGGACCCTCGGGACCAGTGGCACCCGTATCGCCTTTCGGACCCTGTGGGCCCTCTTTGCCCTCAGCGCCCTCTTTGCCCTCCGGGCCGGCTGGACCCTCGGGGCCAGTAGCGCCGGTGTCGCCTTTGGCGCCCTGCGGACCCTCGGGACCAGCGGGTCCCTCCGGGCCGGTGGCACCAGTGTCGCCTTTCAGGCCCTGGGGACCCTCGGGGCCAGTGGCGCCAGTCTCACCTTTGTCGCCTTTGGCGCCCTGGGGACCCTCGGGACCCGTCGCTCCGGTGTCGCCTTTCGGACCCTCCGGACCTGCGGGACCCTCGGGACCCGTGGCCCCGGTGTCGCCTTTATCGCCTTTCGGACCCTCGGGACCGGTGGCACCGTCGGCACCTTTCGGACCCTCCGGGCCGGTGGCGCCGGTATCGCCCTCCGGGCCGGTAGCTCCCTGAGGACCTGCGGGACCCTCGGGACCGATGGCGCCTTGCTCGCCCTGGGGTCCCTGAGGACCTGCGGGACCTGCTGGACCCTCAGGACCTTGAGGACCTTGGTTTCCAGTGGCGCCTTTCTCGCCTTTCTCTCCTTTTTCGCCTTTGTCCCCTTTCGCGCCTTTAGCGCCTGCCTGACCGGCCGGACCGGTTGCCCCGGTCGGGCCGCTGCCGGCTTCGGCGCCGAGCACACCGCTCTGAGTCGAGCCGGTGACGATCAGGACGCCGCGCTCGGTTTTCTTACAGCGCGCTTTTGCTGAGACGAGGCGGATGGTGCCCTTGCCCGGGCCACTCCGCTTGATGCAGAGGTTGACCGAGCTGAGGGTTTTCTGTGAATTCTGGGCCGATGCGGTGGCGGCTGAGAGACCAACCATGGCCAGGCACACCGACAGGGCCAGCGCCAACCAGCGAAGCTGTGGAACTGCCGTCGATCGAGCGATCATTACGGGAAATCTCCTTGAATATCGGGCCTCTTTTGAGGCGAAGGAAGCCCATCGGTGGGCCGTGATTGGGGGTCGCTCGACCGTACACACGGAGAGGACGTTTGACCAATTTTGCAGGTCAAACATTTGGCCAATCTAAGTGGTTTCGCTCAAGTTCCTCTCCGAATAGTGAGGCTGAGGCCCCTCGATGGGAGCCGCCGACCGTTCAGCGAGTGGAGTGAGAGCGGGTGTGCTGCCGCACCGACGGCCTATCCAGTGGCACTCGCTGGATCTGCTGCAGCCGCTCCACCAGCCGGTCGGCCCGCTCGCTGAAGTCGCGCATACTGCCCTCCCCCGGCTCAACCGGGGGAGGGGGCGTCGACTCACCGCGGTCGCGTTGGGCCCCCGCACTCACACTTGCGGCACTTCTGGCTGCCCGCTCCGCCAACTCAGCCGCGCGCCGGGCCTGCTCGGCGGCGTCCAGTGCCGCAGTGCCGACGGTCATCACCGCCACCTCGGTGGCCCGCGCGGTCGCCAGTGCCTCGTCGATCCGCTCCTCCAGCTCGGCGATCGTGGGCGGCAAGCTATGCCCGGGCAGCAGCCAGTCCTGTGTACTGTCGCGCTCTGCCCCCGACATCGCCACTGACTCTAGGGCGGGGGCAGGCGGCAAATGCTCTGGCCGTCCGTGGCGGCAGTGGAATAGATTTCCGCCCCGACCAGCGAACCCCCAAATGACGCGAGGAGCAGCTTGAGAAACCCCAGAGACTTCCTCCAGCCGCAGGCGATCGGCGCCCCCGAGCCGCTGCGCGAGATACCCGTCAAGCCGTCGCGGATGATCCACTTCCTCGACTTCTCGAACGAGAAGATGGTCGCCAAGGCGGCCGACATCGCGCAGAAGACCGACATCCTGCTCGGCAACCTCGAGGACGCAATTCCGGTCGACCGCAAGGAGGCTGCCCGCGCAGGCCTGATCCAGGCCGCCCGTGAGTCCGACTTCGGCCAGACCTCGCTCTGGACCCGGGTCAACTCCCTGGAGAGCCCGTGGGTGCTCGACGATCTGACTACCCTGGTCACCGAGATCGGCGACAAGCTCGAGGTCGTGATGGTGCCCAAGGTCGAGGGAGCCTGGGACATCCACTACGTCGACCGCCTGCTCGCCCAGCTGGAGGCGAAGGCGAAACTGGAGCGCCCGATCCTGATCCACGCGATCCTCGAGACGGCGCAGGGAGTCGTCAACCTGGAGGAGATCGCCGCCGCCAGCCCGCGAATGCAGGGGATGAGCTTCGGGCCCGCCGACCTTGCCGCCTCGCGGCGGATGAAGACGACGCGCGTCGGCGGTGGCCACCCCGGCTACCGCGTGATGGAGGACCCCGCCGACCCCGAGAACCCCGAGGCCGACCGGGTGAGCGCCCAGCAGGACCTCTGGCACTACTCGATCGCACGCATGGTCGACGCCTGCGCCTCGACCGGGATTCTTCCTTTCTACGGCCCCTTCGGCGACATCAAGGACACGGCCGGCTGCGAGACCCAGTTCCGCGCCGCCTTCCTGATGGGCTGCGTCGGCGCCTGGTCGCTGCACCCGGTGCAGATCGACATCGCCAAGAAGGTCTTCAGCCCGCCGCCGGACGAGGTCAAGTTCGCCAGGAAGGTGCTGGAGGCGATCCCGGACGGGCGCGGCGTGCACATGATCGACGGCAAGATGCAGGACGACGCCACCTGGAAGCAGTGCAAGGTGATGGTCGAGCTGGCCGAAATGCTCGCGCAGAAGGACCCGGAGCTGGCCGAGGCCTACGGGCTATAGCGCTCGGCGGCGGCTCGGCGTCAGCCGAGCCGCTCTTCTAGAGCCTTTAGCTGCTGAGTTACCTCGGCCGGCAGCTTGTCGCCGAACTTGGCCAAGTGCTCCTTGATCTGCGGCAGCTGGGCCTTGACCAGCTCGGTGTCGACGCTGAGCAGCTCCCTCATCGCCTCCGCCGAGACGTTGAGGCCCTCGGTGTTGATCCCGTCCTCGGTCGGCAGCAGTCCGATCGGCGTCTCGACCGCATCGGCCTTGCCCTCGCAGCGGCGGAAGATCCACTCCAGCACGCGGCTGTTCTCGCCGAATCCGGGCCAGAGGAACTTGCCCTCCGCGTCTTTGCGGAACCAGTTGACATAGAAGACGCGCGGCAGCTCCGCCCCCTCGCGCTTGCCGACCTTCAGCCAGTGGGCGAAGTAGTCGGCCATGTTGTAGCCGCAGAAGGGCAGCATCGCCATCGGGTCGAAGCGCAGCTCGCCGACCGCGCCAGCTGCCGCGGCGGTCGTCTCCGAGGACATCGTCGCCCCCATGAAGACCGCGTGCTCCCAGTCGAAGGCCTCCTGGACCAGCGGCACCGCGGTGGCGCGGCGGCCGCCGAAGAGGAAGGCGTCGATCGGAACGCCGGCGGGATCCTCCCACTCGGGCGCGATCGAGGGGCACTGCGAGGCCGGCGTCGTGAAGCGCGCGTTCGGGTGCGCGGCCGGGGTCTCGGAGTCCGGCGTCCAGTCGTTGCCGTGCCAGTCGATCGCGTGCGCGGGCGACTCGCCGGTCATCCCCTCCCACCAAATATCGCCGTCGTCGGTCTTGGCGCAGTTGGTGAAGATCGAGTTGCGCTCGATCGTGTCCATTGCGTTGGGGTTCGTTTTGTGGCTGGTGTTCGGGGCGACGCCGAAGAAGCCGGCCTCGGGGTTGACCGCGTAAAGGCGGCCGTCCTCGCCGAATTTCATCCAAGCGATGTCGTCGCCGACCGTCTCGACCTTCCAGTCGGGCAGGGTCGGGACCACCATCGCCAGGTTGGTCTTGCCGCAGGCCGAGGGAAAGGCACCGCTGATGTACTTGACCTCTCCCGCGGGGGAGGTCAGTTTGAGGATCAGCATGTGCTCGGCCATCCAGCCCTCATCGCGGGCCATCGCCGAGGCGATCCGCAGCGCGAAGCACTTCTTGCCGAGCAGGGCGTTGCCGCCGTAGCCAGAGCCAAAGGACCAGATCTCGCGCGTCTCCGGGTAGTGGACGATGTACTTGTTCTCGGCGTTGCATGGCCACGGCACGTCCTCCTGGCCCTTGGCCAGTGGCATCCCGACCGAGTGCACGCAGGGAACGAACTCGCCGTCGGCGCCGAGCACGTCGAGGGCTGCCTTGCCCATCCGGGTCATGATCCGCATCGAGACGGCGACGTAGGGGGAGTCGGTCAGCTGCACGCCGATGTGGGCGATCGGCGAGCCCAGCGGGCCCATCGAGAATGGCACCACGTACATCGTGCGGCCTGCCATGCAGCCCTTGAAGAGGCCGTTCAGCGTCGCGCGCATCTCAGCCGGATCGCGCCAGTTGTTGGTCGGCCCGGCGTCCTCCTCCCGCTCGGAGCAGATGAAGGTGCGGTCTTCGACCCGGGCGACGTCGCCGGGGTCGGAGAGGGCGAGATAGGAGTTCGGGCGCTTGGCGTCGGAGAGGCGCTCGAAGGTGCCCGCGTCGATCAGGACTTGGGCGAGGGAGTCGTACTCCTCAGCCGAACCGTCGCACCAGTGAATGGCGTCGGGCTGGGTCAGATTGGCGATCCCCCCGACCCAGTCGAGGAGCTTTGCGTGCGTGGTCGGCGCGTTGGCCGTCGTCGTCTGGCTCATCCGCGTCACTCTACTTATTGGACCTGAAGTCGGCTTCGATATTGGACCTGAAGTCGGCTTCGTCTCGCGGACGAATCCCGCTCTTAGCGCCAGCGGGCGCCGAAATCGATCGTGTAGGTGGCGGCATTGCGCCCCCCACCCAGCGGGTTACCGCGGGCCACACCAACGCCGAAGTCGCGCAGACCGCGATCGAGGATGTTCTGCCGGTGAGTCGCGCTTCCCATCCAGGTGCGCACGATGGCAAACGGGGATCCGAGATGACCCTGGCCGGCGCCGATGTTCTCGGCGGCACGGAAGCCTGACATGCCCCCCAGGTACCCCGCGCGGGCAACCCGGGTCGTCAGGGTGCTGCCTCCCGGCCCGTAGTGGGACAAGCTGCGGCTTCTGACCATGCTGGCGGAATGTGAGCTCGCTGACTGCCGCAATGCCAGGTTGTATTCAAGAGGCGGGATCCCGTAGTGCTCGCGAATCCGGTTGATCAAGCAGAGGACCGAGGTGCGGAGCTCGTGGTCGCGCGCCTCCCGCGGCTCCTGCCCATGCCAGCCGCAGGGCGGAGCGCCGGCCTCTTCGCCGAGAGCAGTGCCGGGCAGCAGGAAGAGCGCGAGCGTAGCCGCCAGCGCGATGCTCCGGAGACGGGCGAGGACGATCATTTGCTCGACTGACCCCCTGCGGGTTGGAGGTCGACCAGCGACACGTCGGCGTCGTCGTTGAGGATTTTCAGCGTGGCGATTTCCTCGTCGCCGTCGGCGAGGCTCACCGTGCACTCGAAGGTGGCTCCTTTCTCCACCTCCACTCCGGAGGGGCACTCGACGGCAGACACTTTCAGCCCGCTGGAGCGCTGCAGGCTCTGTTCGATCGTGTCCTCGGTCTTGACGTCGTCGAGCTGGGTCTCGCCGCAGCCGGTTGCGAACACGGCAGCGAGAGCCAGCAGTGCGATCGCCGAGCGCCTCCCGATGCTCATCTGATCTGTCTCCCTCTTGAGCGGATCGCGCGGCAGGATAACCAAGAGGGAGGTCGGTCTACACTCCCGCCGATGAAGATCGGGATTGTGGGGCTCGGTTACGTCGGCCTGCCGCTGGCCGTGGCCTTTGCCGAAGCCGGGCACGAGGTCGTCGGCCTCGACGCCGATGCTCGCAAGGTCGAGGCGCTGGGCGCGGGCAGCAGCTACATCGAGGACATCCCCGATTCCGTCCTGGCGCCCCTGCTCGATCGCCTGCACGCGACCTCCGACCACGCAGCGCTGGAATCGTGCGAAGCGGTCGTGATCTGCGTGCCGACGCCGCTGACCGGCTCGCGCGAGCCCGACCTCACATACCTGACGGACTCGGCGACGGCCCTGTCCAGCGCTCTCCAGCCGGAGCAGCTGGTGGTGCTGGAGTCGACGACCTACCCCGGTACGACGCGCGAGCGCCTGCTGCCGATCCTCGAGGAGTCGGGGATGGCGGCCGGCCGCGACTTCCACCTTGCCTTCTCTCCGGAGCGGATCGACCCCGGCCGCACTGACTACACCGTACGCACGACGCCGAAGCTCGTCGGCGGAATCACCCCGGCCTGTACGGAGCGCGCACGCGAGCTCTACTCGTTGATCTGCGACGAGGTCGTCGTCCTCTCCTCGCCGGAGACCGCCGAGCTGTCGAAGCTGCTCGAGAACATCTTCCGCTCGGTCAACATCGCCCTCGTCAACGAGCTCTCCCAGCTCTGCGAGCGGCTCGGCATCGACGTCTGGGAGGTGATCGACGCCGCCTCCACCAAGCCCTTCGGGTTCATGCGCTTTGAGCCCGGGCCAGGCATGGGCGGCCACTGCCTCCCGGTCGATCCCTTCTACCTTGCCTTCAAGGCCCGCGAGCACGACTTCTACCCCGAGTTCATCGAGCTGGCGGGCAAGATCAACCGCGCCCAGCCCGGCTACTGCGTCGAGCGAATCGGCCGCGCCCTCAACGAGGCCGGCAAGCCGGTCAAGGACTCGAAGATCCTCCTGCTCGGGATCAGCTACAAGCCGGGGGTCGGCGACATCCGCGAGTCGCCGGCGCTGGAGATCGTCAGCACGCTGCGCGAGCTGGGCGGGGACGTCTCCTACCACGACCCCTTCGTGCCGGAGCTGCCGGAGTTCGGCCTCTCCTCCGTCGACCTCGACGAGGCGCTGCGCGCGGCCGACCTGGCGGCGATCGTCACCGCCCATCCAGGAGTCGACATCGAGGAGATCGTTGCTACAGCGCCCCGGGTCGTCGACTTCCGCGGCGTCACGCGCGAGATCGACGCCGCGAACCTGATTCGGCTGTAGGGGCTTGGCCACCGCCTCCGCTCAACCGCGACCCGACCGGGAAGAGGGAATCCTCGAGACCCTGCTGGTCCTCGACGGGCGAGTGATCGAGCTCGAGGCCCACCTCACCAGGCTCACCGCCAGTTTGGCCACGCTCTTCCCCGACCGCTCGCCGCCTGACCTCGAGGGGGCGATCCAAGCCCGCGCGCAAAACATCGAGCGGGGCAGCCTGCGGGTGAGGGTCGGGCCTGCCGGTCGGGCCGGGATCGAAGCCACGATCAGGGTCATGGAGATCGAGTCGGAGCTCGTCTTCCCCCCCGTCCCCCGCTCAGTGGCCGCTCATAGCCTCGTCCTGGCCGGTGGGCTCGGCGCCCACAAGTGGGCCGACCGCTCCCTGCTCGACCAAGCGCAGTCCGAGCTCGCCGCCGATGCCCTGCCGCTGATCGTCGAGTGGGACGGCACCGTGCTCGAGGCCTCGCGCGGCAACGTCTTCGCGGCGTGGGGCGGCGTCCTTCTCACCCCTCCCGCCGACGGCCGCATCCTCCCTGGCATAGCCCGTGCCCGTGCAATCGAGGTGGCGAGCGCGGCCGGCCTCGAGGTTCGCGAGGGGGCGTTCACCCGCGACCACTTACTCGGCGCGGACGAGGTCTTCCTGACCAGCTCGGTGCGCGGCGTCGAGCAGGTTCGCGCGCTGGACGGGACCCAGCTCGGCGCCCGGAGCGAGGTCGGCCTGCGGATCGCGACTGAGCTGCGGCGGAACTGGATCCAGGGACCGGTTGGATAGGGTTCCGCGCCGCAATGCGCTTCTACGAGTACGAGGCACGCAAGATCGTCGAGCTGGCGGGGATTCCCGTCACCAAGTACGGCTTCTGCACGACCGCCGATCAGGCACGCGCCGCTGCCGAGGAGATCGACGGCCCGGTGGTGATCAAGTCACAGGTACTGAGCGGCGGCCGGATGAAGGCGGGCGGGGTCAAGTTCGCCGACACGCCCGACGAGGCTGCTGAGCACGCCGAGGCGATCTTGGCGCTGGAAATCAACGGCCACATGCCGCGCGGCGTCCTCGTCGACCCCAAGGCCGAGGTCAAGCAGGAGTACTACGCCGGCGTCGTTTGGGATGGGACCGAGAAGAAGCCGCTGATGCTGTTCAGCGACATGGGCGGCATCGACATCGAGGAGGTCGCCGAGCAGCACCCCGACCACGTCGGCAAAGGCCACGTCTCCAATCTGCTGCCGATCTCCGACTTCGAGGCCAAGGAGGTGGTCGCCGCGACCGGGGTGACCGGCTCGCAGCTGAACCGGGCGACGCCCGTGCTGGCCCGCCTCGCCCGACTCTTCCGCGACAACGACATGACTCTGGCCGAGATCAACCCGCTGGCCGAGCTCAGCGATGGCCGTTTCGTCGCCCTCGATGCCCACATGGAGATGGAGAACGAGGCAGTCGGGCGCCAGAAGGGACTGCTGCGCAAGAAGCTGGAGATCGCGGAGGAGGACACCCGCGACACCTATGAGCCCTCCGCCTTCGAGCGCAACGTGGCGGCGATCGACGCCGCCGACCATCGCGGCGTGATCCAGGGTAAGGACCACGGCTTCGAGGGCAACCTCGGACTCGTGATCGGCGCCGGCGGCGGCTCGCTGACGCTTACCGACGCGGTGCGCAGCCAGGGCGGCAAGCCCGCCAACTACTCCGAGATCGGCGGCAACCCCTCGGTCGCCAAGGCCTGCGGCCTGGCCAAGCAGGTGCTGGAAAAGGACGGCGTCGAGAAGATCGCAGTGATGATGTCGATCGTCTCCAACACTCGGGTCGACATCGTCGCTCGCGGGGTGATCAAGGCCTGCCTGGAGCTAGGCAAGGACCCCGGCGAGACGATCGCAATCTTCCGCATCCCTGGCGCCTGGGAGGAGGAGGGCTTCAAGATCCTCGAGCGCTACGGGGTCGAGTATTGCGACCGCTCCGTCTCGATGTGGGAGGCGGCGGGGCGCGCCGTGGCCAAGATCCAGGGAGCGCCAGCATGAGCATCCTGCTCTCCAAAGAGACCACCTTCATCGTCCAGGGCATCACCGGGCGCGAGGCGGTCAACCTAACCCGCGAGTGCCTCGACTACGGCTCCAAGGTGGTCGGCGGTGTCACCCCCGGCCGTAAGGGCCGCGAGGTGCACGGGGTGCCGGTCTTCGACACGGTCGCGCAGGCGGTCAGGAACCACGGCGGGCCGATCGACGGCTCGGTCGTCACCGTCCCCCCCGCTTTCACCAAGGACGCCGTGCTCGAGGCGATCGAGAACGGGATCCAGCTGATCGTGATTGTCACCGAGCGCATCCCCCGTCGCGACGTCGCCCAGATGGTCGAGCTGGCGAACCTGCGCGGGGCGCGGATCATCGGCCCTAATTGCCTCGGCCTGATCGTCCCCGAAGTTTGCAAGATGGGCGGCATCGGCGGCCCGGCCAAGGACGCCGCCAAGGCCTACGCGCCCGGCCCGGTCGGAGTGATGAGCCGCTCGGGCGGGATGACCACCGAGATCTCTTCTTCCCTGACCCAGGCCGGCCTCGGCGTCTCGACCGCGATCTCGATCGGCGGCGACGCGATCATCGGCTCCGCCTACGCCGAGCTGATGCCCTACTTCGAGGCCGACGAGCAGACGCAGGCGATCGTGATCTACACCGAGCCCGGCGGGCGCATGGAGGCGCAGCTCTCCGAATGGGTCAAGAACAACAACTCGCGGCTGCCGATCGTCGCCTTCATGGCCGGCAAGTTCATGGACGACGAGGAGATGAAGGGGATGAGCTTCGGCCACGCCGGCACGATCGTCGAGGGCAAGGAGGACACGGCGACGGAGAAGATCGCCCGCCTCGAAGCCGCCGGAATCCGCGTCGTCGAGCGGATCGACGAGATTCCCGACGCGGTCAAGGAGAAGCTGGGGGTCGCAGCCTGATGGCCGAGACGCTGCACAAGGTCTTCATCGACGTCGAGGTCGACGCCTCGGTCGCCGGCGACACCGAGCTGGCGAAGAAGCTGGAGGAAGTCTGCCCCGTCGACATCTTCAAGGGGGCGAACTCCGGGGTCGAGATCGTCGAGGAGAACCTCGACGAGTGCGTCCTCTGCCGCCTCTGCATCGAAGCGGCCCCGACAGGCATGGTGCACGTCAAGAAGCTCTACGACGGCACCGAGCTGTCTTAGGGACCGCCCCTGATAGGGGTTCCACTTAACTTTTTTCGAGCTACGCCTGCGGCTACCGACGGTGATTGCCGCGAAAAAAGTACAAGACGTTCCACCCCTATCAGGGGCGGTCCTCAACAGCTTGTGCAGATCAGCTGTGTGCGGGTCGTCACGGGAGGTTTGACATCGATCCGTGTCGGGGTAGCGTTACACGGATGTCTGCAACGAAAGGTGAGGTCAGTTGATCGATAGCCCACGTCGTGTCGCCATAGTCGGCGGCAACCGGATTCCGTTTGCGCGCTCCAACTCGGTGTACTCGAACGCTTCCAACCAGGACATGCTCACTGCGGCCCTGGACGGGCTGATCGACCGCTTCTCGCTCGACGGCGAGCGCATGGGCGAGGTCGCCGGCGGCGCCGTGCTCAAGCACTCGCGCGACCGCGACCTGACCCGCGAGAGCGTGCTCGGCACCCGCCTCGCCCCCGAGACTCCCGCCTACGACGTCCAGCAGGCCTGCGGCACCGGCCTCGAGACGACGATCCTGGTCGCCAACAAGATCGCCCTGGGACAGATCGACGCCGGCATCGCCTGCGGCGCCGACACCACCTCCGACGCGCCGATTGGGCTCAACGAGGACCTGCGCCGAGTGCTGCTCGACGTCAACCGCGAGAAGTCGACCGGCGGCCGGTTGAAGCAGCTGACGCGGGTGCGTCCCGGACACGTCGTGCCGGCGATTCCCCGCAACGAGGAGCCGCGCACCGGTAAATCGATGGGCGAGCACTGCGCAATCATGGCCGCCGAGTGGGAGGTCGGCCGCGAGGAGCAGGACGAGCTCGCGGTCACCAGCCACCACAACCTGGCCGCCGCCTACGAGCGCGGCTTCATGTCGGACCTGATCACCCCCTACATCGGGCTCGAGCGGGACCAGAACCTGCGCCCCGACTCCTCGACCGAGAAGCTGGCCAAGCTCGGCCCGGTCTTCGGCGGCGAGGAGGGGACGATGACCGCGGCCAACTCGACCCCGCTCAGCGACGGCGCCTCGGCGGTGCTGCTGGCCAGCGAGGAGTGGGCCGAGGAGCGCGGCCTGCCGATCCTCGCCTACTTCGTCGACGGCCAGACCGCGGCTATCGACCACGTCCACAAGCGCGAGGGCCTGCTGATGGCCCCCGCCTACGCGATGCCGACGATGCTCGACCGCAACGGGCTCGAGCTGCAGGACTTCGACCTCTACGAGATCCACGAGGCCTTCGCCGCTCAGGTGCTCTGCACGCTGCGCGCCTGGGAGGACGCCGAGTTCTGCAAGGAGCGCCTCGGGCGCGACGAGGCGCTCGGCTCGATCGATCGCGAGAAGCTCAACGTCAACGGCGGCTCGCTGGCCGCCGGCCACCCCTTTGCGGCAACCGGCGGGCGGATCGTCGCCAGCCTCGCCAAGGCCCTCGACGAACGCGGCTCCGGCCGCGGCGCGATCAGCATCTGCGCCGCAGGCGGCCAGGGTGTCGTCGCAATTCTCGAGAGCGCTGGGGGTGTTCGATGAGCGACCGCTACGCGCAGCTCGTTAATGCCCCGGTGCTCGGCCAGGTCGCCAACCAGCTCGGACTGCCGCGGCCGGCGACGTTGGAGCGCCGCCGCTCCAGCGGGCCGGTCCTCGGCGGCAAGGTGCTCTCCGGGGCCGCCCCGGGCGGTCGGCTCGATCGCCCGCTGAAGGCCGTCCTCGACAACATCGGCGTCGAAAGGGCCGGTGCCGAGGGCCCAGCCAAGGCGCTCGTCTTCGATGCCTCGGGGATCTCGGACTCGACCGAGCTGGTCGAGCTGCAGCGCTTCTTCTATCCCGGCGTCGGGCGGCTGGCCGGCAACGGCCGCGTCGTCGTCCTCGGCACGCCCCCCGGCGAGACCGGCTCGACTCGCGCCGCCACGGCGCAGCGCGCCCTCGAGGGCTTCGTTCGCTCGCTCGGCAAGGAGGTCGGCGGGCGCGGCGCGACCGCGCAGCTCGTCCTAGTCCGCAAGGGCAGCGAGGACCAGCTCGAGTCGACCTTGCGCTTCCTGCTCTCGCCGCGCTCCGCCTACGTCTCCGGCCAGGTGGTCGAGATCGGCGAGGGGGTCGCGCCGCTGCCAGAGATCGACTGGGATCGCCCACTTGCGGACAAGACCGCCCTCGTCACCGGCGCCTCGCGCGGGATCGGCGCAGCGATCGCCGAGACTCTGGCCGCGGACGGCGCCAAGGTCGTCGGCCTCGACGTGCCCCAGGCCGGCAAGGACCTGCGCCAGATCGCGGCCAAAGTCGAGGGCGACGCGATCGAGCTCGACATCACCGCGCCGGAGGCGCCGGAGCGGATCGCCGAACGCTTCGCCGACGGCGTCGACGTCGTCGTCCACAACGCCGGCGTCACCCGCGACCGCACGATCGCCAAGATGCCGGAGGAGCGCTGGAGCCAGCTGATGGAGATCAACCTCTCCAGCGAGGAGCGAATCAACGACGCCCTGCTTGACGGCGGGCTGCTCGCTGCCAACGGCCGCATCGTCTGCGTCTCCTCGATGTCGGGAATCGCCGGCAACTCCGGCCAGACCAACTACGCCGCCTCGAAGGCCGGCGTGATCGGGATGGTGGAAGCGCTGGCTCCCGAGCTGGCGCAGCGCGGCGCGACGATCAACGCCGTCGCGCCGGGCTTCATCGAGACGCAGATGACCGCCGCGATGCCGGTCGGCCCGCGCGAAGCCGGCCGGCGGATGAGCAGCCTCTCCCAGGGCGGGCTGCCGGTCGACGTCGCCGAGACGATCGCCTGGTTCGCCAGCCCGGCCTCGACCGGGGTCAACGGCAACGTGGTCCGGGTCTGCGGCCAGAACCTGCTGGGGGCCTGATGGCGGTTCGCACGCTGGACAGCCCCCCGAGCATCCTGCCTCTCTACGCTCGCGCAGCGGCGCCGATGATCCCCGGCGCCTCGCTGCTGCCCTTCGTCCCCGGGCGCGGCAAGGAGATCCCCGAGATCAAGCTGGAGCTGACCGGGGTGCGGGCCGAGCCCAGGGCGGTCGCCGATTACGCCCGCGTCTGCGGCTTCACCCTGCGCGACCATCTACCTCCCACTTATCCCCATGTGCTCGCCTTCCCGCTGCACATGGCGGTGATGGCCGACGGCAGCTTTCCCTTCGGCGCCGTCGGACTGGTCCACGTGGAGAACCGGATCGAGCAGCTACGACCAATCGGCCTAGGAGAGGAGCTGAGCCTGCGAGTGCGGCCGACCGCGCTCGAGCCACACCCGCGTGGGCGAACCTTCAGCCTCGTCACCGAGGCTCGCGCCGGCGACGAGCTCGCCTGGAAGAGCGTCAGCACGATGCTGCGCCGCGGCGGCGGCGAGTCCGCTGCCGCCGGCAAGCGCAAGGACGAGGGCCTGACCCTGGAGGCGAGTGCCGAGTGGAGGCTCGGCGACGACCTCGGCCGCCGCTACGCGGCCGTCTCTGGTGACCGCAACCCGATCCACATGCACGCGCTGACCGCGAAGCCGCTCGGCTTCCCGCGAGCGATCGCCCACGGGATGTGGACCAAGGCGCGCTGCCTGGCGGCTCTGGAGAGCCGTCTACCCGACGCCTTTGGCGTCGAGGTTCGCTTCCGCAAGCCAATCCTGCTGCCCGCGCGGGTCGAGTTCGCAAGCGCCCCGCAAGGCGACTCAACCGAGTTCGCGGTCCGTGACGCAAAACGTCAAACCCCCCACCTCGACGGCCGGGTGCGGCCGCTGGGGTCCAGTCCCAAAGCCGGGAGGAGCAACTGAGATGACAGTCACCCAGGAGAAGAGCATGGCCGAGCGCAGCATGGGGCTCGGCCTGCGCTGGCTCAACCGGCTCGCCGGTTCGGACCTGCTCGACAGGATCCGGATCCGCAAGCAGGTCGAGCGAGCGCTGTTCACTACGACCAAGAGCGGCTTCCGCTCGGCGACAGCCGCCGGGCGGACCTTCAAGGCGGCGCAGCAGCTGGGCAAACCGGCGCGCCAGGCGACCGGCAAGCCGCGCAGCCTCTTCGACGTAACGCCCGATGACGAGCAGCAGATGTTCCAGGAGGCGGTGCGCGAGTTCGCCGCCAACGAGGTGCGGCCTGCCGCCCTCGCCGCCGACGCGGACCGCGAGACGCCGTCGGAGCTGCTCGCTCAGGTCAACGAGCTCGGCGTCAACATGCTCGGCGTGCCCGAGGAGCTGGGCGGGGTGATGCAAGAGCAGGCCGCCGTCACCGCGGCGCTGATCGATGAGGCGCTCGGCCATGGCGACATGGGCATCGCCTACGCGGCGCTCGCGCCCGGCGCGGTCGCCACCGCGATCGGCCACTGGGGAAGCGCCGAGCAGGAGGCGACCTACCTGCCCTCCTTCACCGGCGAGGACGTGCCCACGGCCGCGCTGGCGATTCTCGAGCCGCGGCCCCTCTTCGACCCGCTGAAGCTGGAGACCAAGGCGCGCCGCGACGGCTCGGACTGGGTGATCGACGGGGTCAAGTCGCTGGTCGCCCGCGCCAAGGAGTGCGAGCTCTTCGTCGTCGCCGCCGAGACCGAGGAGAACGGCCCGGCCCTCTTCGTGATCGAGTCTGGCACCTCCGGACTCTCGGTCGAGGACGAGCCGGCGATGGGATTGCGCGCCGCCGCGACCGGGCGTCTCGTGCTCGAGGGAGCACGCGCCCCCGAGGGCGCCCTGATGGCCGAGGGCAAGCGCGAGGCCTACGTCGAGTGCGTCGAGCGCGCCCGCATCGCCTGGTCCGCGCTGGCGGTCGGCGCCTCGCAGGCAGTGCTCGACTACGTCATCCCCTACGTCAACGAGCGGACCGCCTTCGGCGAACCGATCTCCAACCGCCAGGCGGTCGCCTTCGCGGTTTCCGATATCGGAATCGAGACCGACGGGATGCGCCTCACCGTCTACCGGGCGGCGAGCCGCGCCGACCAGGGCGAGGGCTTTTCCCGCGAGGCGGCGCTGGCGCGCCGGCTCTGCGCTGCGAAGGGGATGAAGATCGGCTCCGACGGCGTCCAGCTGCTCGGCGGCCACGGCTTCGTCAAGGAGCACCCGGTCGAGCGCTGGTACCGAGACCTCCGCGCAGCGGGCGTTATGGAGGGCGCCCTGCTCGTCTAGGCGCAGTCCGCGAGCGAAAGGCAGAACCATGATTAATCTCGAGATACCGAAGAAGTTCAAGCCACTTGTCAGTCAGGCCAACCAGGTCGCGACCGAGGTCTTCCGTCCGATCTCCCGTAAGTACGACGTGGCCGAGCACGAGTACCCGAAGGAGCTCGACATGCTCGCTTCGCTGATCGACGGGATGAACGAGGGCTCAGACAGCGCCGCCGGCGCCGCCGGCGTGCGCCGCGAGTCGAACGACAACGGCGACGGCGGCAACCGCAACGGCTCCAACCTCTCCACCGTGCTCGGCATCATCGAGCTCTGCTGGGGCGACGTCGGCCTCCTGCTCTCGATGCCGCGCCAGGGGCTCGGCAACTCGGCGATCGCCTCGGTGGCGAGCGACGAGCAGCTCGAGCGCTACGGCGGCAGGTGGGCGGCGATGGCGATCACCGAGCCCGAGGCGGGCTCGGACTCGGCCTCGATTCGCACCACCGCCGAGCTCGACGGCGACGAGTACGTGCTCAACGGCGAGAAGATCTTCGTCACCTCCGGCGACCGCGCCGACCTGATCGTGGTCTGGGCCTCGCTCGATCGCGACAAGGGCCGGGCGGCGATCAAGTCGTTCATCGTCGAGCGCGACAACCCCGGGCTGAAGCTCGACCGGCTCGAGCACAAGCTCGGGATCCGCGCCTCGGACACCGCCAACTTCACGCTGCAGGACTGCCGCGTGCCGAAGGAGGCGCTGCTTGGCAGCCCGGAGATCGACACGAAGGCGGGCTTCGGCGGGGCGATGCAGACCTTCGACAACACGCGGCCGTTGGTCGCGGCGATGGCGGTCGGGGTCGCCCGCGCCTCGCTGGAAGAGACGCGCAAGCGCCTCGAAGAGGCCGATGTCGAGATCGACTACGCGACGCCGGCGCTCTCGCAGCACGCCGCCGCCGCCCGCTACCTCGAGATGGAGGCCGACTACGAGGCGGCGCGGCTGCTGACCCTGCACGCCGCCTGGATGGCCGACAACGGCAAGCCCAACTCGCTGCAGGCCTCGATGGCGAAGGCGAAGGCGGGGCGCACCTGCGTCGACGTCTCGCTCGGCTGCGTCGAGCTCTGCGGCAGCGTCGGCTACGGCGAGAACGAGCTGCTCGAGAAGTGGGCGCGCGACGCGAAGATCCTCGACATCTTCGAGGGCACCCAGCAGATCCAGCTGCTGATCGTGGCCCGTCAGCTGCTCGGCAAGAGCTCAGCAGAGCTGCGCTAGACCTGGGGGGAGGCGGGCTGGAGCGCGGCCAGCGCTTCGGCCCGCAGCCGCTCGGGCAGGACGACCATCTCCCGCAACGCCTCCAGCGCCTCGGGATCGCCCTCGATCTCGACCTCGGAGCTGGCCGGCGCGGCGCCGACTATGGCCGCCATCACACCCCGCGGCGGCCCGTAGAGGGTCAGGTCGGGATCGGAGGCCTTGCCGCGCTCGGCGTCGATCCAGCCGTTGGCGATCCGCAGCCGGAAGGACTGGCCTTCGCTGCGCAGCTGCACCGAGATCGAAGCATCCGCCGGCGGCCGCAGGATCACCCGCAGCGAGTTGGGCAGATGAGAAGGCTCGATCGCCTCGACTTCGGCGGCGCGGAAGAAGTTCAGTCCCCAGCGACCGAGCTCGAGCAGCGGCCCTTCGAGTTCGCGGCCGACCGCGGTCAGCTCGTAGGCGGTCGCGGCGGCGGGAGGATCGAGCTCGGAGCGGCGGACGATGCCGTCCTCCTCGAGCTGGCGCAGCCGCTTGGTCAGCACGTCGGTCGGGGCGCCACCCACGGCCCGGACCAGCTCGGAGAAGCGCAGCGGGCCGAGCGAGAGCTCGCGCACGATCAGGAGCGCCCAGCGCCCGCCGATTCGATCGAGAGCGCCGGCAACGCTGCAGGACTGGCCATAGTTGCGCGTCGGCACAGAAGGATCTTAGCATTTGATTTGTATTTCAAAGCAAGTACTTTGAATTCTGGTACAGTCCCCGCCCGTGATCACCTCACGGTTCCCGACCCCTCGGCGTTGAAACCTCGATGAGCCGAGTCGCCGACCTCACCTGGAAGCATCCGAAGCTCGTTCTCGCAGCCGTCGCGATCTTCGTCCTAGTCGCCGCCGCCGCCGGCCGCGACGTCGAGAGCCACCTCAAAGCAGCTGGCTTCACTGACAGCGGCTCGGAGAGCGAGCAGGCGACGGCCCTGATGCGCGACTCGCTCGGCTACAACCCGAATCCGGCGATCGTGCTCGTGGTCCGCTCGCCTGGCGGCGGCCCGCTCAATCCAAGGGATCCCGCCGTACGGCGGGAGGTAGACCGGCTCAGCCGCGAGATGGCGCAGGTCGAACACGTCGGTCGGGTCGTCAACCCGCTGCGCGACCGCCGCGCCGGCGCTGCCCTGATCGCCCGCGACGGCGAGTCGATCGCCCTCGCCGCATACCTCTCCACCCTGGACATCCAGGACGCCGGCGGCTATGCCGCGGAGGGCGTCAAGCCGCTGGTCGCCTCGAGTTCGCTCGACGTCGCGATGGGCGGCTTCGCGCCGGGCTTCAACGAGACCAACGACCAGACCCGCGAGGACCTGACCAAGGCCGAGCTGATCGCCTTCCCGATCCTCGCGCTCCTCTTGCTCTTCGTGTTCCGGGGCGTGGTCGCCGCCGGGATCCCGCTGCTGATCGGGGTGATCTCGATCGTCGGCACCCTGCTCGTGCTGCGGATCATGTCCGGCTTTGTCGACACCTCGCTGTTCGCGCTCAACATCGCCACCGGACTGAGCCTCGGCCTCGCGGTTGACTACGCGCTGCTGCTCGTCTCTCGCTACCGCGAGGAGATTGGGCGCGAGGGGCCGACTCGCGAGGCGCACCGTCGCACCGTCGCCACAGCCGGCCGCACCGCGGTCTTCTCCGGCCTCACCGTCGCCGCCGCGCTGGCCGCGCTGATCGTGATGCCGCAGCGCTTCCTCTACTCGATGGCGGTCGCCGGCGCCTCCGTCGCCCTCCTCTCCGCGGTAATGGCGGTTCTCGTCGTCCCCTCGCTGTTGGCGCTGCTGGGCTCCCGCATCGATGCCCTCTCAATCCGCCGCGGCCCGGCCGTCTCCGACACCTCCGACGGCTGGTACCGGCTGGCCCGTGGCGTGATGCGGCGCCCAGTTGCGGTCGCCCTGGCCAGCTCGGCGCTGCTGTTGGCCGCTTCGGCGCCGCTGCTGTGGACCACGCTGACCGGCCCCAGCGCCGAAGCCGTGCCGCCCGGACAACCGTCCTACGACGCGTACAAGTACCTCGAAGCGCACTACCCGCGCGACGTGACCGAGGCGGTCACGGTCACCGTCGACGGAAGCACCAGCCCGCCTCGGCTAGCCGCCTTCCAACGCCGCGTCGAAGCAGTGGACGGCGTGGTCCGCGGGGCGCCCTTCGCCCGCGCACCGGGTGACGTCGCCTACACCAACTTCGCCTTCTCCGACCCGGCCCTCAGCGGTGAGTCCCAGGACTCCCTGCAAGAGGTCAGGGACCTGAGCCCGCCGCCGGGAACCGAGGTGCTCGTCTCCGGCAACACCGCCAGCTTCGTCGACCAGAAGCAGAGCCTGATCGAGAACGCGCCGTTGGTCGTCGCGATCGTCGCTCTCACCACTCTGATCCTGCTCTTCCTGCTCACCGGATCGGTCCTGCTGCCGCTGAAGACGCTGCTGATGAACACGCTGACCCTGGGCGCGACGCTCGGCGTCCTCGTCCTCTCCTTCCAGGAGGGCTGGCTGAAGGCGCCGCTCGACTACACCGGGCCGGCCGCGGTCGAGGTGACCAGTCTTGTCTTCCTCTTCGCTGTCCTCTTCGGCCTCGCCACCGACTACGCGGTGCTGGTGATGGCGCGGATCAAGGAACGGCGCGACCTCGGCGACGACAACGAGGAGGCGGTCGCGATCGGGATCGGCAGAGACCGGCCGTGTGATCACGGCCGCGGCAGTGGCGATCGCCGTCGTCTTCCTCGCCTTCGCCGTCAGCTCGGTCTTCTTCGTCAAGCAGATCGCGATCGGGATGGCGGTCGGTGTGCTGCTCGACGCGACGATCGTCCGCGCCCTGCTCGTCCCCTCGCTGATGCGGCTCTTCGGCGAGTGGAACTGGTGGGCACCGAAACCGCTGGCCCGCCTCCAGCAGCGGTTTGGCTTCTCGGAGTCCGAGCTGCCCGATTCAGCTACCCCTGAGCCCGCCACGGAGACGACGGTCTAGCGCCCCGCCTCGCCGCTGCGGCAAACTGCCGCGCGTGAACTTCATCGAGGACGTGGTCGAGCGCTTCCCGGCGGCGCGGCCGGCGCTGATCGAGGTCAGCGCCGAGGGCGAGCGCCGGGTCCACCACTTTGGCGAGCTCTTCGCCCGCTCGGCCGGGCTCTCCGGCGCCTTCGCCGCGCGCGGCGTGCGGCGCGGCGACGTGGTGATGACCCTGGTCGGCAGCCGGGTCGAGTGGGTGCTGACGATGCTCGCCTGCTGGCGGATGGGCGCAGTGGCGCTGCCCTGCAACCCGCAGCTGCGCCGCAAGGACCTCGAGCTGCGGGCGGGCGCTGCCAGTCCGAAGCTGGCGGTCGGCGAGACCCGCTACCTGGGCGAGCTGCCCGACGGTATCCCCTATATGGACATGGAGGAGCTGGCGCGGGTCTTCGACGAGGACCTGCCGCAGGAGACCCCGGCCGAGGTCGAGCAGCTCGACCCGGGGGATCCGGCGGCGATCGTCTTCACCTCTGGAACTACGGGCGAGCCGCGCGGCGTCGTCTACCCGCAGCGCTACCTGCTCGGGCAGGAGCTCCAGGCGAAGCACTGGTTTGGCGCCCGCGAGGGCGAGATCGCCTGGTGCACGGCGGCCCCAGGCTGGTCGAAGTCGACCCGCAATGCCTTCGTCGCCCCTTGGCTCGGCGGCGCCGTCGCCGTCCTCCACGACGGCCGCTTCGACCCCGCCAAGCGGCTAGACATGTGCGCCGAGCTCGGCATCAACGTGCTCTGCCAGGCGCCAACCGAGTATCGGATGCTCGCCGCCCGCTCAGAGCTGACCCCGGTGCCCTCGCTGCGCCGCCTGGTCTCGGCCGGCGAGCCAATCGAGCCCGAGGTGATCCAGCGCTTCCGCGAACGCCTCGGCCTCGCAATCGGCGATGGCTACGGCCAGACCGAGACGGGGGCCGTCTGCGGCATGCGCCCAGACGAGGACGATCCCGCCCGCGACGGCTCGATGGGCCGCCCCCTACCGGGGATCGAGACCCGCGTCGTCGACGGCGAGCTGCAGCTGCACGCCTCCACCTCCCCCACCTTCTTCTCCCATTACCTCGACGGCGAGCGCTTCGAGGGCGAGTGGTGGTCGACCGGCGACAGGGTGCGCGAGGACGAGGAGGGCTACCTCTGGTTCGAGGGCCGCGGCGACGACCTGATTCTCTCCTCCGGTTACCGGATCGGCCCCTTCGAGGTCGAGTCGGCACTGGTCTCCCACCCGGCCGTCGCCGAGGCGGCCGCAGTCGCCGCCCCCGACCCCGAGCGCGGCGCCGTGGTGCGGGCGATCGTCGTCCTCGACACCGACCGGGAGCCCTCCGACGAGCTCGCCCGCGAGCTGCAGGAGCACGTCAAGGCCCAGACCGCCCCCTACAAGTACCCGCGCATCGTCGAGTTCGCCGCCGAGCTGCCGAAGACCAACAGCGGCAAGATCAAGCGAGCCGAGCTGCGGAAGAGCTAGATGTCGCAGCGCGGAGATGCCGATGCCCCTCTCCGTGAACTAGCGTCGCACGCGCGCTCCGCGCGCTTAGCGACCGAAATGGAGCGCGGCTGACGCCGCGCTAGAAACGGATTGCATTTCCGCCGCCTGTCGGCGACGTTCCCGGAGAGGGGCATCGGCATCTCCTCACGCACACCAGCTTCGAGCTCCGAAACGAGCTCTAGCTGAGCTGCCGCAACCCGTTGAAAGGAGCCCGGTCCTCTACCGGGGAGCGGGAGATCAACCATCTACGCTTGAAGTCGTGGAGGAGATCGACCGCAAGAGGGTCGCGGCGCTGACCGAGGCCCAGCAGGAGCAGTTCCGCAACCGCACCGGGCAGTCGGCGAAGACCTTCGAGCGCGCCGTCAAGACGATGCCAAATGGCGTCCCCTCCTCCTTCCAGGAGAACGACCCCTGGCCGACCTACATCGAGCGCGGCAAGGGCAGCCGGGTCTGGGACGTCGACGGCAACGAGTACGTCGACTTCCACAACGGCTTCGGCGTGATGTGCATCGGCCACGCCAACTCCACCGTCGGCGCCGCGGTCAAGGCGCGAATCGACGAAGGCACGCACTTCGCCGCCCCCACCGACGGCTCGATCGCCGTTGCCGAGGAGCTCGTACGGCGCTTTGGCCTGCCGCAGTGGCGCTTCAACAACTCCGGCACTGAGGCGACGATGGACGCCGTCCACCTCGCTCGCGGCGCCACCGGGCGCGACACGATCCTCAAGATCGAGGGTTCCTACCACGGCCACCACGACTCGGTGATGGTCTCCGTCTACCCGCCGCTGGAGGCGCTTGGCGAGCGAGACGACCCGGTCAGCGTCCCCTACGGCGGCGGCACCCCGCGAGCACTGACAGAGCTGACCCGCGCCGTCCCCTTCAACGATGCCGATGCTCTTGCGAGCGTGCTGGAGAAGATCGGCGAGCAGGTCGCCGGGCTGATCATGGAGCCGGCGATGATGAACATCAACATCATCCCGCCGCGCGAGGGTTACCTGGAGCGGGTCCGTGAGCTCACCGCGCAGCACGGCGTCAAGCTGATCTTCGACGAGGTGAAGACCGGCTGCACGATCTCCGCCGGCGGCGCCACCCAGCGCTTCGGCGTCACGCCGGACATGATCACCCTGGCCAAGGCGAGTTGCGGCGGCTACCCAGGCGGCGCGATCGGGATGAGCGAGGAGCTGGCGGCGATCGTCGCCGACGGCACCGTCAAGCAGTACGGCACCTTCAACGGCAACCCACTGGTGATGGCGGCGGCTGAGGCGACCCTGACCCAGGTGCTGACCGACGACGTCTACGAGAGCTTCGAAGCCACCAACCGGCGCCTGCTCGACGGTTGCCAGCAGGTCATCGACTCATACGCCCTGCCCGCCTACACCGAGGGCCTCGGCGCCAAGGGCTGTGTGGTCTTCTCAGCGGAGCGGATGTACGAGTACCGCGACTACCTGAGCAAGGTCGACGAAGAGCTATCGACCCTGGCCTGGCTCTACCACATGAACCACGGCGTCTTCATGACCCCCGGCGTCGAGGAGGAGTGGACCCTCTCAATCGCCCACTCAGACGAGGACCTGCAGCGCTACCTCGACGCCTTCGAGGCCTTCGCGCAGGACCTCGCGCAGAGCTGAAAGCGCGCCGTTGCCGCTAAGCCGCGGCCAGCGCCTCGTCGATGGCGACCGGCTTGCCGAGGTGGAAGCCCTGGGCCATGTCGACGCCGTACTCGCGCAGCATCTGGGTTGTGGCATCGTCCTGGACGTACTCGGCGATCGTCGTCTTGCCGAGGCCGCGGGCGATCTGGACGATCGCCTGAACCGTGAGCTGGTCGGCGTCGTTGCGCGGCATGTCGCGGATGAAGGCCCCGTCGATCTTGATCACGTCGAAGGGGATCGATTTGAGGTAGTGAAAGGAGCCGAAGCCGGCACCGTAGTCGTCGATCGCCACCTGGCAGCCGAATTCGGTCAGCCGGTCGGCGAACCCGGCCGCCGCCTGGTAGTCGCCGACCCGCGCCGTCTCGGTGATCTCGAAGGTGCAGCGGGAGGGATCGGCGTCGCCTTCGTCGAGGCGGCGCTCGATGAACTCGATCACCGAGACGTCGGTGAGCGAGGCGCCCGAGAGGTTGACGTGCAGCGAGACCGGCTCGCCGGCGCGCTCACGCTCGGCCAGCAGCTCGAGGGCGCGGGCAACGACCCAGCGGTCGAGCTCCTGGACCATCCCCGAGCGCTCGGCGGCGCCGATGAAAGAGGCGGCGGGAAGCAGCTCGCCGTTGTCGCCGGTCATCCGCAGCAGCAGCTCGTAGCGCTCGATCCCGCCCGAGGCGAGGCTGCGGATCGGCTGGGTGTGGAGGCTGAGCCGGTCGTGGGTTAGCGCTTCACGGATCCTCGCCGTGGTGGTCTGCTTGACCCGGTCTTGAGCGCGCCGCGGCTCGTCGGGGTCCTGGAAGAGCGCGATCTGGTTACGCCCTTCCTCCTTGGCCCGGTACATCGCCTGGTCGGCGGCGACCAGGACGGTCTCGGCGCCGACGTCCCGCTCGCCGCCGAACATCGTGATCCCGACGCTGATCGTCGCGTTCTCGGTGTCGGGCAGCGGCGCTGCGCTCTCGGCGACCTGGGCGCGCAGGTCCTCACCGAGCTGGAGGGCGCCATCGGTGTCGGTCTGCGGCACCAGCACCGCGAACTCGTCGCCGGAGAGGCGGGCGACGATGTCGGTGGTCCGCACCCGCTCGCGCAGGATCGAGGCGATCCGGCGGATCAGGTTGTCGCCGGCGTGATGGCCGAGCGCGTCGTTGACCGCCTTGAGCCCGTCGATGTCGATGATCATCACCGCGCCCTGACCGCCGTAGCGGGCGCTGAAGGAGACGAACTGGTCCAGTTCGGCACGAAAGCGGCGCCGGTCGAGCAGGCCGGTGAGCGAGTCGTGATCGGCGATGTAGCGCAGTTCGGCCTCGGTCTTCTCGGCCTTGGCGAGAGCGCTGCGCACGATTTCGCGGTCCTCCGGATCGAGCTTGGCGAGCACCACCTCGATCGCCGGATCGCTTTGAGCAAGGAGCTTTTCGTAAGTCACTCTGCTTGAAGTTAACCTTTCCAGACCGCATCGGAGCGCCCTTTGCGCGGGTTCCCCCATTATTCGGCGACCCCTGCTCCCCATTAGTGAGCGATTGCGCCACACGGGTAGCCTGGGCTTAATGGCAAACCGTCTGGCGCAGGAGACCAGCCCGTACCTCTTGCAGCACCGCGACAACCCGGTCGACTGGTACCCCTGGGGCACGGAGGCACTGGAGCGGGCGCAGCGGGAGGACCGGCCGATCCTGCTCTCGGTCGGCTACTCCGCCTGCCACTGGTGCCACGTGATGGAGCGCGAGTCCTTCGAGGACGACGAGACCGCCGCCTACATGAACGAGCACTTCGTCAGCGTCAAGGTCGACCGCGAGGAGCGCCCCGACGTCGACGCTCTCTATATGGAGGCGGTGCAGACGATCAGTGGCCAGGGAGGCTGGCCGATGACGGTCTTCCTCGACCCCGAGGGAGTGCCGTTCTACGGCGGCACCTACTTCCCGCCCGACGAGGGCAGGGGGATGCCGAGCTTTCGCATGGTGATGGAAGCGGTGGTCCAAGCATTCCACGACAAGCGCGAGGAGCTGCGTGAGAAGGCGCCGCAGATGCGGACCCACCTCGGCGCCGTCGGCCAGGTCGCACCGGCCCCCGAGCCGCTCGACCCAGCCCTGCTCGACGCCGCGGTCGCCGTGCTCGCGGCCCGCGCCGACCTCGAGCGAGGCGGCTTCGGCGGGGCGCCGAAGTTCCCGCCCGCTTCGGCGCTGGAGCTGCTGCTCGCCCGAGGCGAGCGGCAGGTAGTCGAGACGACGCTCGACGCGATGCTGGCCGGCGGCCTCTACGACCAGCTCGGCGGCGGCTTCGCCCGCTACTCGGTGGACGCGGTCTGGCTCGTCCCCCACTTCGAGAAGATGCTCTACGACAACGCGCTGCTCGCCCGTGCCTACCTGCACGGCTGGCAGGTCCTGGGCCACGACCGCTACCGCCGAGCCTGCGAGGAGACGCTCGACTGGGCGCTGCGTGAGATGCGCGGCCCGGAGGGAGGCTTCTACTCCGCCCTCGACGCCGACTCCGAGGGCGAGGAGGGCCGTTTCTACGTCTGGACGCCAGAGGAGATCCGCGAGGTACTGGGAGCGGAAGCGGATCCGGTGATCGATTTCTACGGGGTCACGGAGCGAGGCAACTTCGAGGGCCGCAACATTCTTCACCTGGCGGGCGGCGCCGCCGAGGCCGAGCCCCCGGGCCTGACCGAGGCGCGGCACGCCCTCTACGAGGCACGGACGAAACGGGTCTGGCCGGACCTCGACGACAAGCGGCTCACCTCCTGGAACGCGTTGATGCTCGCTGCCCTGGCCGAGGCGGGAGCGGTCCTCGGTCGCGACGACTACCTCGGCGCCGCCCGCGAGTGCGCCGAATTCGTGCTGGGCTCGCTGCGCGACGAGGAGCGGCTGCTGCGCACCTACAAGGACGGCCGCGCCCACCTCAACGCCTACCTCGAGGACCACGCCTTCCTACTCGAGGCACTGCTGACCCTCTACGAGGCGAGCCTCGAGCAGCGCTGGTTCGAGCGGGCGCAGGAGCTGGCCGAGACGCTGATCGCCCGCTTCGGCGATCCCGAGCACGGGGGTTTCTTCTCGACCTCAGACGATCACGAGACGCTGATCGTCCGCCGCAAGGAGGTCGGCGACCATCCAATCCCCTCCGGCAACAGCTCTGCGGCGATGGGCCTGCTCCGCCTCGCCGTCCTGACCGGAGAGCGGCGCTACGAGGAGCAGGCGGAGGGCGTCTTCCGCCTCTTCGCCAAGTCAGCGGCCCGGCACCCCGAGGCCTTCGCCCACCTGCTGCGCGCCCTCGACTTCCACCTCTCTCCCACCAAGGAGGTCGCCCTGGTCGGCGACGACCTGACTGAGCTGGCGGCGGTCGTCCGCTCCCAGTTCAGACCACACCTGGTCCTGGCCGGCGGCCCCGAAGGAACCGCCACGCCGCCGCTTCTACAGGAACGCACCACGGGTGACGGCAAGCCTGCCGCCTATGTCTGCGAGCACTTCAGCTGCCAGCAGCCGGTGACCGAGTCGGGGGCGCTGGCGGACCTGCTCTGAGTCGGCCGGCCGCATTTGCAAGGATGCGCTGCAGTGCGCGGCTCCCTCTTCACCTTCCCCGCAGGTCGCCGAGCAAAGTGGATCGTCTTCGCGATCTGGTTCCTGGCGATCTTCATCGCCGCCGTCCCCGCCAACCTCCCCGGAAAGTTCAAAGACGCCGAAAGCAACGAGGCGACCTCCTACCTGCCGGGCGACGCCGAGTCGACCCACGCCCTCGATAAGACCGAAGCCCTGCAGAACGGCGAACTCGCCCCGGCGGTGATCATCTACCGCCGCGAGGCCGGCCTGACCGCTGCTGACCGCCGCAAGATCGTCGAAGACGTCGAAGCGATGACCGCGAAGCGCTTCCCTGGCGTCATCGCCGACGGCGCCACCGCGGCCGCAGGCGGCAAAGCGCCCGGCACCAGCGGCGCCCTGCAGCAGGCGCCGCCCATCGGCCAAACCGCCGAGTGCGCCACCTCGACCTCGACGATCCCCGGCCAGCCAACCGACTACGCGCCCTTCGTCGGCCCGGTCTGCTCCAAAGACGGCAAGGCGGCGATCATCACCTCCTACATCAAGGCCGAAGGCGAGGGCGACCGCATCCTCGACCCGGTCGAGGACTGGCGCGACGCGATCTCGGACCCTGGCGGCGGCCTCGAGGTGAAGATCACCGGCGGCGCCGGCTTCTCCGCCGACGCGATCGAAGTCTTCGAAGGCCTCGACGCCACCCTGCTGCTGGCGGCGCTCAGCCTGGTGATCTTCCTGCTGATCGTCATCTACCGATCGCCGATGTTCTTCTTCATCCCGCTCGCCGCGGTGCTGTTCGCCGAGACGCTCTCGCAATCGATCGGGTACGGGGTCTCAGAGCTGGGGGTGACGATCAACGGGCAATCGAGCTCGATCATGTCGGTGCTGGTGCTCGGCGCCGGGACCGACTACGCGCTGCTGCTCGTCTCCCGTTATCGGGAGGAGCTGCACCACACGGTCGACAAGCACGAGGCTATGCGCACGGCGCTCGCCTCCGCCGGGCCGGCGATCTTCGCCTCGGCGGCGACGGTGATCGCGGCGCTGCTCTGCCTCCTGATCGCCAAGGTCAACGGCACCGCCGGGCTGGGGCCGATCGCGGCGATCGGGATCGCCTGCGCGGCGCTCTCGATGCTGACCCTGCTGCCGGCACTGCTGACGATCTTCGGCCGCCGCGCCTTTTGGCCTTTCGTCCCGCACGCGCCGGAGACGGCCCCCAGCATCGACCAGGCCTCCGATCGCGCCCGGCAATCGATCATCGAAGGCTCGGGCTTCGGCGCCTTCGTCCGGGTCGCCCTCGCCTGCCTGCTGGTGCTGATCCTGCTGCCGCTGGTCCTGCTCAACTGGGTCCTGCGCATCCTCAGCGGTCGTCGCATCCCCTCGCTGATCGTCGGGCCGCTCGACCGCGCCGTCTTCACGCCCTACGAGGTGCGGCGCCACCGGCTCGAGCACGCCGTCGACGCGACGCACGGGTTCTGGAAACGGGTCGGCGACCGCGTCGCCCTCTCGCCCAAGCGCGTCATGGGCGGATCGGTCGCCGTGCTCCTGGTCCTCTGCGCCGGCTTCGCCTTCTTCTCGACCGACCTGACCAGCGAAGACGCCTACCGCACCGAAGTCGAATCGGTCGAAGGCCAGAACCTGCTCAGCGAGAGCTTCCCATCGGGAGCCACCGCGCTCACCGACGTCGTCGTCAGCGACAGCGGCGAAGTGGAAGCGGTGAGGAAAGCCGTCGCGGGCGTGAACGGCGTCGAGTCGGTCTCGCAACCGGTCGCGCAGGGACCGCCCGGCGTCCTCGTCCAGGCGACCCTGGAACCCGACCCCTACTCGACCGAGGCCTTCGACACGGTCGAACCGATCCGCGACGCCGCACAGGCCGCCGCGCCGAGCGCCCTGGTCGGGGGGCCGACGGCGATCGAATTCGACGTCCGCGACGCGGCGGGCTGGGATTCGATCGTGATCCCGCCGATCATCCTCCTCGTCGTCCTGCTGATCCTGATCGCCCTGCTGCGCGCGGTGGCGGCGCCACTGGTCCTGATCGGGACCGTGATCCTCAGCTTCCTCGCCGCGCTCGGTGTCGGCTACTTCGTCTTCGACGTGATCTTCGGCTTCCCCGGCTCCGACCCGTCGCTGCCGCTCTTCGCCTTCGTCTTCCTGGTCGCGCTGGGGGTCGACTACAACATCTTCCTGATCGCCCGCGCCCGCGAGGAAACGATCAAGCACGGCTCCGAACAAGGCATCCTCCGCGCCCTCGCGGTCACCGGCGGCGTCATCACCAGCGCCGGCATCGTCCTCGCCGGCACCTTCTCCGTGCTTGCCGTCCTCCCCCTCACCTTCCTCACCGAGATCGGCTTCGTCGTCGCCTTCGGCGTCCTCCTCGACACCTTCCTCGTCCGCAGCGTCCTCGTCCCCTCGATCGCACTCACCATGGGCGACAAGTTCTGGTGGCCCTCGGAGCTGTCGAAGGGCAAGCGGGGACCGCAAGCCCCAGCTGAAGCAGAACGAGAGCTGGCCCGCGACTAGAGGACCGGCAGGAAGTTCTCGATCTCGTACGGCGTCACCTGGACGCGGTACTCGTCCCACTCCTGGCGCTTGATCTCAACGAAGCGGCGGAAGGTGTGCTCGCCGAGCGTGCGCAGCACCAGCTCCGACTCGGCGGCAACCTCGATTGCCTCGCCCAGCGTCGCCGGCAGCTGCTCGATCCCCTGCTGGGTCCGCTCCTCGGTCGAGAGATGGTAAAGGTTCTGCTCCATCGGCTCGGGCAGCTCATAGCCCTTCTCGATCCCTTCCAGGCCCGCCTGCAGCATGCCGGCGAAGCAGAGGTAGGGGTTGCAGGCGGGGTCGGGGCAGCGCAGCTCGGCCCGCGTCGCCCCCTCCTTGCCGGGGTGGTAGAGCGGCACCCGGATCAGCGCCGAGCGGTTGCGGCGCGACCAGGCCAGGTAGACCGGCGCCTCGTAGCCGGGGACCAGCCGCTTGTAGGAGTTGACCCACTGGGCGAAGAGCGGCGAAATCTCGCGCGCGTGCTTGAGCTGGCCGGCGATGAAGGCCTTTGCGGTGGCGGAGAGGAAGAACTGGTCGTCGGGGTCGAAGAAGGCGTTTTTGCCGTCCTTGGTCAGCGACTGGTGGACGTGCATCCCGGAGCCGTTCTCGCCGAACAGCGGCTTCGGCATGAAGGTCGCGTGCCAGCCGTACTTCATCGCGTACTCCTTGACGACGATGCGGTAGGTCATGCAGTCGTCGGCCATCTCCAGGGCGCTCTTGTAGCGCATGTCGACCTCATGCTGGGAAGGGCCGACCTCGTGGTGCGTGTACTCGACGTGGATGCCCATCTTCTCCAGGGCGAGGACGGTCTCGCGGCGCACGTCGGAGCCGGCGTCGAGCGTGGTCAGGTCGAAGTAGCCGCCCTCGTCGAGCACCTCGGGGACGCCGTCCTCGGGTTTGGCCGAGCGGAAATAGAAGTACTCCAGCTCGGGCCCAACGTTGTAGGCGTCAAAGCCGAGCTCCTCGGCCCGTTTCAGCGCGCGGCGGAGGATCCAGCGCGGATCGCCCTCGTAGGCCTCACCGCCGGGGACCTGGATGTCGCAGAACATGCGGCCCACCGCGTTCTCTTCCTCGGGGCGCCAGGGGACGAGAGCAAAGGTCGAGGGGTCGGGCATCGCGATCATGTCGGACTCCTCGATCGGGTTGAAACCGGTGATCGAGGAGCCGTCGAAGCCCATGCCGCCCTCGAAGGCGTCCTCGAGCTCGGCGGCGTTGATCGAGAAGCTCTTCAGCTGGCCGAGCACGTCGGTGAACCAGAGGCGGATGAAGCGGACGTCGCGTTCCTTGACGATCTGAGCGACGTCAGCGGCACTGGTGGGTTGCTCTGGCATGGCGGCCTCCTTGATCTAGCGCTTCCCGCTCGGAGCGGCAACGATAGGCCAAAGGGGCTTCCAAGGCTGGCTGAACCGATCAGGTACGAAATTGCGTATACGGGTATAGGAAGCGCGCCTGCATGGGTTGCGAGCGATGGAGAAAGCAGGTATAACTTACTTCAGGTAAGTTATCGGCTTAAAGTAAAGTAAAGGCCACGTAAAGGCTTCGTAAAGCGAAATCCGTCCATCCGAGGCCAAAGGCGGGATCAACGTGACAGTCAAAACAGACGTGAGCAGGTTCCAGATCCACGACGAGCTGACGGCGCCCGATGAGAGCGCGCCGCTGATCAAGACGATCCAGGCAACCGGTGGCGACGTGACCAAGTTCGTCGGCGTGCTCGCCGGCGCGCCCTCCGTGCTGCGCGCCTACACGCGGATGCGCTCAGAGCTCCGCGGCGGCGTCCTGCCGCAGGCGACCCGGGTGCGGATCGCCCTCGCGGTGGCCGAGCACCGCGACGACAGCTACAGCATCGCCCAGCATGCGAAGGCGGCGCGGCGCGCCGGCCTCGGCCTCGACGAGGTCTCGCGGGCCCGCAGCTTCGGCTCCGCCGACCCGAAGGAGGCGGCACTGCTGGAGTACCTGCAGGCGGCTCTCGACGCCGACGGCCCTCCCCCGCTCCACCTGCACGAGGAGGCACGTGAGATCGGCTGGACCGACGAGGAGCTGCTCGAGGCGGTCGCCCACTTGGCGCTCAACGAGTTCCAGAGCCTGATCGCCGGTGCTGCGGCGCTGCCCAAAGATCAGTCGACGCCGCGGGTATTGCCCTCGGCGGCGTAGGAGAAGGGCGGGCAAACCTTCCGGCTCAACTTTTTCGGTGGGTCGCCACCGGCCAAACCCCGGCCGGACGCCCGAAAAAGTACAAGCCGCCGGAAGGAATGCCCGCCCCTCTTGCCACACGCCGGCAGCAACCCGCACCGGACGCCGTTAGAGGACGGCGCAGCGCTAGTCGACCGCCAGCGTGACGGTGTAGAGCAGCCGCGCAGTCGCGTAACGGCATCCGTACGTAGCTCTCGTCCCAACTTTCTCGTGGGCTTCGCCCTGGCGGACGTCGGTGGAATTGACGCATTTGCCGGCTTCGCGGCTGGCCCGCCAAACGTCGTTGGAGGGCAGGCCCTCGGCGAAGGCCGGCGCCCAGGTCGGCACCGTGAGGCCGACGATGTCGCCCTTTTCGACCGGCAGCGAGGCGCTGAACCTGACCGTCTGCCCGAGGAAGGGACTCAGCACCTTGACCGGGCCCTGGCGGCGCAGGTTGTAGCGAGGCGGTTCGGTGCCCGGCACGCGCCGCAGGATTGCCAGCCGTGCCTGCGGCGGCGTGCCGAAGAACCCGTTGAAGAAGGAGCGCTGCTCGCCGGTGGGCTGGGCCAGCGTCAACGTCCAGGACTTGACTTTGCCGTCGCGGGGGACCCGGAAGGGGAGGCTGGCCTGGTTGTTGCTGACCTGGAACCCGGTGACGCTGCCGATCGCCTGGCAGGGCATCTCCGGACAGGACGGATCAGGCACGCTCGCCGTGCTGCCGAGGACGACGGTGGTCGCCGAAGTCGTGGCTGCCCCGGCTCCCCCTGCCAGCGCCACCAGAACCGCCAGGCAGCTCGCCAGCGTTCCAGCAATCAGCAACCGCCTCGCCATGCCCTTGCTCCTCTCGTCGGAAATGCAGCTTTAGCGGGGAAAGACTAGCCGTGAGGGCGGGCGGATCGGCTGCGCATCACCGTTTGACCGCCCTCCCGCGCTCAGCGTTTGCTGGCGACGGCGCCCCGCTCGAGCGCGTAGCGGATCTTGCCTACGCCTTCGAAGTCGAGCGCGAGGCGAGCGCCGTTGGTCAGGTCCCAGGCGTTGCCGACGGTGAAGGGACCGCGATCGATCACCCGGGTGACCAGTTGCCGGCCCTTGTGGACGAACTTGACCGCAGTGCCGCAGGGGAGGTTGCGGTGGGCAACGCCGATCGTTTCCGGCATCAAGACCTGGCCGCAGGCGGTGTTGTTGCCGTAGAGGCCCGGGCCGTACCAGGTGGCACCAGCCGAGCGCATGGCGCCGAAGGCGATGCCGCCTTCGATCGGGCCAGGCGTGGAGATTGGAGAAGCGCCGCCGGTCATCGCCGACGCGGGTGCAGGGGTGAGCGCAAGTGCCGCGCAGCAGGCAGCCAGCACGATGGGCATCCCGCGCCGCGAGCGCCCTCGTGCCGCGCGCTCCTCACGTCGATGATCTTGCCGCTCTTGGCGGTTTCCAGCCTTCATAGCTCTTTGCGACGCTTACGGGGTTAGCTGACGGGCTCGCGCTGAAAGAGCTGCGCTACGCGGCAGAAGCCGGCGATTCGCCCCAACCTTTGGGTCCCCCGCTCCCCGCGATATGTAGGCGGGGATTCAGCGGAAGTCGCGGCAGATTAGCAAACGCTAAGACATGAATTCGTGAAGAGATTGGAAAGGCCCCCAACTTGGGGGCCTTTCCTTTAGCGGGCCTGTAAGCCGGATCCTGTCGTGGACGACCATCTATCTCTGCGGCCTACCTGAGCCTCGCCGGGCAGGGTCGGCAGCTCTGCTTGGCCTTGCACCGGGCGGGGTTTGCCTGGCCGCCGCGTCGCCGCGGCGCCGGTGCGCTCTTACCGCACCATTTCACCTTTGCCTGTACGCAGCTCACGTGTGGCTGCGCCATCGGCCGTGTGTTTCTGTGGCACTTTCCCGCGGGTTTCCCCGGGTGGGCGCTACCCACCGCCCTCGCCCTTTGGTGTCCGGACTTTCCTCGAGAGGTTGTCTCTCCCCTCGCGGCCGTCCAGCCCGCACTGCGATGGTAGCGCTCGGCTGCGAGCGCGAATCCATCGAATAGCCTGCGCAACGATGCCGGCAGCTGTGGTCACTGGAGCGGGCAGCGGCCTCGGCCGCGCGATCGCCCGCGAGCTCGCCGTGCGGGGCTTCCTGGTCGAGGTCACAGACGTCGATCCCGATGCCGCGACCCGGGTCGCGGCGGAGATTGGCCGTGGCGCCAGCTCCTCCGGCCTCGACGTGCGCGACGAGCCAGCCTGCCGCGCGGTCGCGGAGGCAGTGGCGACGCGCTCGGGCGCGCTCGACCTCTGGATCAACAACGCGGGAGTGCTCTGGACCGGTCCTTCCTGGACCCAGGACGAGGCGACCCGCCGGACGATGATGGACGTCAACGTCCTGGGCACGATGAACGGCACGATCGCCGCGCTTGGGCCGATGATCGCCGCCGGCCGCGGCCAGGTGATCAACGTGATCTCGCTGGCGGGGATCGTCGCCGCCCCCGGCGAGGTCAACTACTCGGCGAGCAAGCACGCGGCGATCGCCTTCACCCTGGGGACGCTCTTCGACCTGCGGCAGGCGGGGATAGCGGGAATCGAGATCTCGGCGGTCTGCCCAGACGGGACCTGGACCCCGATGCTCGAGGACAAGCTCGACGATCCCGATGCCGCCGGGTCCTTCTCGGGCCGTCTGCTCACCGTCGACGAGGTCGCCACTGCAGTCGGCAAGCTGACCGAGTGGCCACGGCCGCTGACGATCCTGCCGCGCTGGCGCGGCCTGCAGCTGCGCCTCCTCGATCTCTTCCCCCGCCTCGCCCTGCGCCTGCTTCCCCTGGCGCTGTGGGATGCCCGGCGCAAACAGAAGCGCTACAAGAAGCTGATCGAAGCTGGAGCCTGGCCGCCAGGCTGACGCCCGCGCGCCTCAGACCTTGCGAAACACGCCCACGACGCGGCCGAGAATCGTCGCGTCGGTGGTGCGGATCGGCTCCATCGTCTCGTTCTCTGGCTGGAGGCGAATGTGGTCGGACTCGCGGTAGATGCGCTTGACCGTCGCCTCGTCCTCGATTAGGGCGACGACGATCGTCCCGTCGTCGGCGGCGTCGGCCGGGCGGACGACCACATAGTCGCCCTCGAAGATCCCAGCTTCCTTCATGCTTTCGCCGCGCACCTGGAGGATGTAGTCGCCGTCCTCGCCGCCGATCACGTCGGGAACCTCGATGTAATCCTCGACGTTCTCCTCGGCCAGGATCGGCTCGCCGGCGGCCACCTGACCGACCAACGGCAGGCCGGCGCCGTCGCCGGGCATGATCGTCCGCTTGGCGCGGTCGAAAAGCAGCTCGATCGCCCGCGGCTTCGAGGGATCGCGCCTCAGCAGCCCGATCTTCTCGAGGTTGGCGAGGTGGGCGTGGACGGTCGAGGACGAATGCAGACCGACCGCTTTGCCGATCTCGCGCACGGTCGGCGGGTAGCCGGTCTTCGCCGCGTAGCGTTTGATGAAGTCGAAAATCTCCTTCTGCCGCTTAGTCAGATCAAGGTCCACGATCGCTCCTCAAAATCCAGCCGCCGGCCACCAGGCCGACCGCTCGTCGAAAGCCGTCGAACAAGTGTTCGTAGGCTACCGCCTTCCCCGGACGCCGACAAGCCCTCACGGCCCCAGCACCCCAAGCCGCCGAACATCTAGAATCCACCGCCCTCAAGCGGCTGTGGCGGAACTGGTAGACGCGCAAGGTTGAGGGCCTTGTGAGCCGAAAGGCTCGTGATGGTTCGACTCCATTCAGCCGCATTCGGAAGCCCCCGCAAATCGGGGGTTTTCGTGTCCTAAGGCCGCTTGGCAGTCAGGTCCAGCGCCATCTCGTGCGCCAGTCAGACCTTCGCCGTGCGACGGCGGTCAAGACCTGAGCCAGGCGCCGGTATCGAAGAGTGCCGATCGAGCGAGCCGAGGCAGCCCCAGGTCAGCCACGCCGCTCAGTCGCGCTCGCGGCCGGCGGCAACTTTCTGCGGTGTGCCATCCACGTCTCGGACGACATCGAATCCCTTCATCACGCGCCGACGAGCAACATCGCGCAATGCCGCGTTGACCGTCTCGCTAAGGCCTATTGTCCCCAACTCGCGACGGGCTGCGTCGAGGGCGTAGTCATCGATATCAACCGTGGTGCGAGTCACATGCGTCAAAGTAGACGACGCCATGGTCACCATTGGTTTCGCTGCGGGTTGCGCTCAGTAGGCGGACTCAAGCCCGGCAAGCATCGGGAAGTGACGCACATTGGTGGTCAGCAGCTCCGCATCGAGCAGGAGGGCGGTGGCGGCGATCAGGTAGTCGGCGTCGTCGATGCCGCTGTGAGCCCGGCGGTGGCGCTGGGCAAGCGAGGCGGCGGCTCGCGCTACCTCCTCTCCGACCGGCACCCAGGAGACCGCCGAGAAGAACCGCTCCAATGCTTCGACCTCATTCTCTCGCACGCCTGCCAGCAGCTCGAAGCGCACTATCTCGCTAACGAGGAGCGACTCTTCTGCATCGATCAAGCCACTCAGGAGATCAACGGCAGGTGGGGAGCCGCGCAGGTGGTCGATCGCGACGCTGGTGTCGAGCAGCTTCACTTGACGCCGAGCTGGGCCAAGCGATCGTTGAGGTCACCGCTGCGGAGCGCGTCGACGTACTCGGCGCCGCTGGCGCGTCGGCCCCGCCAAGAACCGGCGCTGGCCTTGAGCGCGCGAAGCTTCTCGTCCTTCCCCTGCTCGCCGAAGGTTGTGCGAACCGCGCGGCGGATCAGCTCCGAGCGGGATGCCCCGGTGTCGCGTGAGGCGCGCTCGAGGAGCTCCAGCTCGCCCTCGCCCAGGTAGACCTGCGTCCTGCTCATGGCATCACTATACACCTTGTGGTGTCGGCACTGATGGCGCCGGAACCTCTCCCGCACGTATTAGCAAAGCTGCTAACAATCGCCGGGCCAACCGATCTGCGAGGAATCAGGGATGAGCAAGAAGGTCAGTCCGGCCGGCAGCGCCGTTTACGACCGCATCAAGGAGTCCCTCAAGAATCCGGCCCTTCGGGCGGAGTACGAGCGCCTTGCGCCCTATGAGGCCCTGGCGCGCATCGTCATCTTGCGCCGGGGCTCGCTGGGGTTGACCCAAGCCGAGCTGGCGGCCCGGATGGGAACTACCGCCTCAGCCATCTCGCGGATCGAGAGTGGTCAACACGCGACCAGTATCCGCACCCTCAAGAAGCTCGGCGATGCCTTCGGAGCCCGCGCCGTGCTCGGATTCGAGTTTGGTCCGGCCGGACACCCTGAACGCGAGCTCGTTGTTCTCTAGATCGAAGCCGAGAATCAGCGGCGCTGCTCGGTGACGAGGTCCGATACCGAGCCGGCGGCCTCCACGCGGGCGCGCCTGGGCAATCGCCGCCCCTCTGGGATCCGGATTAGGCCGCGGCGTGCAAGATCCTCGAGAGGCCGAGAGTCGCGAACCTTCCGGACCCCGCCTCCCGCTTCCACCGATGCAGTGTCATTGTTTGAACGCAGCAACCACACAACTGCTGGAAGGTCGGCTGACGAACTTCACATTTGCGTCCGACTCTGCGGACCTTTTTGCGGACCTCCAGACCAGTAACCTACGTCACCTCAGGGAACCTCAGGTCACCTGAGAGAGTCGTACGTCACTGAAAACGCCCTCAACCATTTGAGGGCCTTGTGGGTGGAACACCCGTGATGGTTCGACTCCATTCAGCCGCATGGGAAAACTCCCGCAAAGCGGGGGTTTTCGCGTTGTAGAGCGGTTCAGTCGCCGGCAATCACCAGACCAGGTCACGCCGCGGCGACGGCTCGGTTGCGCCGTCTGAGCCACCAGAAGCCCGCTTCAGGCTCGCGTATGCGTCAACCGAGGGCGCTGTAACTACGCCTTGGCAGAGTGCGTCCACCAGCAGATCGCCGGACTCTCGTCGCCGGTCCCGAGCAGACGACAGCAGCGTCAACAGCAGCGGCCAAAGGAGCAGCCACAAAAGCGACGTATTCACGGCAAGAAGCCCGACCAGGAGAATCAAAGGGGCGACGATTGCTGACCTGAACTCCGCTTCGGCGACTAGGCGATCAACCTCGCTCACCGTATCGACGCTGGTGTGGATCAGCCTCGTGCGGATCACCGGGAAGTCCGCAATTGCATCGGCAATACCGGGCGCAGCGCGGTTGGTTTTCGAGGGCAACGCCGATTCGAGATAGTTTTCTAGTGCGCTGACGCCACGTGGGGTGAGAAATGGCTTATACGGCTCCGCGCGCATGGCAATGATCGAGCGGAGCAGCGCAAGCCCAGCTACTTCGAGAACGATGAATGGAAGGGTAAATGCCAAGACCACCCAGTCTAGGAGCGAGGTGACAATCGAACCCAGTCGTTCGAAGATGGGCAGCACCGCGAGAATTGCTCTCGCGACGTAGGTTGGGACTTCTACCCCTACACGATCCGTTTGGAGCAAAGAGAGCTTCAATGCTTCCCGCCTAGAAGATCTTCTTCTAACTCGCCGAATACGCCGATTAACTAGGATTTTTTGGCGTTTCTCCAGACGTTGACTGAGGCGGCCGCGAGCGACATCGGGCGTAAAGTATTCGGATTGCCGCGCGTAAAGATAGATTCGTGACATCACGCTCCGGCCTTCATTCACAAAGGTCCCAAGAAGATATGCTGTAAACGTTGCCGCGACCCCCTTGGCGACTGAGCCAAGTATTTCTCCTACGTGACGCGCGGATCGATATGGCTCACCGGTGAAGTCCGCTTTGTCAAGCGAGGGATCGAACAGGAGCCAGAGCAAGAAAAGCCAGAGATAGCCGCCCGCAAGGGCGGATCGAATCTCGCGAAGTCCAGGTAGGGCCGCGATCACCGTTGCAGCCTAGTCTTTTGGTTAAAAGTCTCATGTGGCTTAACGGCCCGTAGTGGTTCGACTCCTCTCAGCCGCACTCCTGATCTGGCGCCATAGCTCCTGGGTATCACCAACGACCCAGGCCTCCTCGATCAGGCCGTTCGCCAGGCGGAAGAAGGCGGCGCCGGGGTACTCGACCTGGGCGCCGGTCGGCTCGACGTCGCCGAGGGCGCCGCGATGGGTGCCGGTCCAGGTCATCCGCGTCACCACGCGGTCGCCGACGGCGAGGATCTCGTCGATGCGATTATGCCAATCGGGAAAGGCCGCACGCACGCCTTCCACATAGCGCTTGAAGCCGTCCCGCCCCTCGCAGACGGTCCCCAGCGACCCCCGAAAACGAAGCGTCTCGGAGAGGATCTCGTCGACGAGATCGAGCCGCCACTCGTTCCAGAGCGCAGCGTAGAAGCACTGAACCAAGGCTTCGTTCTGCCGAGCCTGTGTCACGGTTGCGGATCCTCAGTCACATCCATTCGCACCACGAGGTCGCCATCCAGCCAGTGACGGTGGCGTACTCGGGAGTCGGCGAGCAGCTCGCCGGTCTTGGCGTCGTGGATGACCTGGTGGACATCGACCGTGATGCTGCCGTCGGCTTCCCGCGAGAACCTCTCCGGCTCCACCTGGCTGGAGATCGCCACGAACTGGCGCTCCCAGTAGGCGCGCACGGCCTCTCGCCCTCGCACCCGGCCGCCCTCCCAGGCGTTGGGCCAGTCGACCTCGGGGTGCATCAGCTCGATCGCCGCGTCGAGGTCGCGGGCGTTGAAGGCCGCGTATGCCGCCCTGATGATCTGCTCAGCCTCGGTCACGCGGTCACCGTAGCGCCGTCAAGGCCGACCGCGGCCGGACTACTCTCTCGCGATGACTGCCGTTGCCACACGCCGGGCCAAGGATGCCGATGTCACCGCCATCGCCGACATCCACGTCCGCTCGTGGCAGGCGGCGTACCGCGGCGCCCTGATGACAGCCGCGCTGGGGGAGCTGGAGAGGTTGGGCTGGCGCGAGGTCGTCCTCTGGGTGCTGCCCGAGAACCGGCCGGCGCTCGCCTTCTATGACCGCTTCGGCCTCGCGGTGGAGCAGGGCGTGGAGAAGCTGGAGGAGCGGAGCGGGCGAGCCGTGGTCCGGCTCCGAGCCTCGGCGATCGGCGAATGCGCCACGGACGACTGGACGATCCGCGGCGCAACACAGGCCGACGTCGAGCCCGTCCTGGCCCTCTGGCGCCGGGCCGACGGCCCGACCACGGAGACCGACGACGAGAGCGCGCTCGTGAGCCTGCTGGCTCGCGATTCCGAGGCGCTGATCCGCGCCGGGGAGGAGCGGCTGCGGGCCCTGGGCGCGCGCAGGCTGACCGCGATCGTCCTCAGCGACGCGGTGCTGGTGCCCCCCTACCGCAGCCGGCGGGTGCTCGACGCCCTGCCCGGCATGTCGCGCCTGCGCCTCGTGCAGGCGCTCGAGTCGGGCGTCGAGTGGCTCCTCCCCCACATTCCCGATGGCGTCACGGTCTGCAACTCGCGCGGCGCCCACGACGCAGCCGTCGCCGAGTGGGTCGTCGGGGCCGTGCTGGCTATGCAGCGGAAACTGCCCGAGCACCTCAACGCGCAGCGGCAGGGCCTCTGGCGCAACATCGTCGCCCGGGGCGAGTGGCGGCCGCCGTTCGCCGGCGACCTCGTGGTCATCGTGCTGGCGCCGCTCACCCCCGACACCGAGGGCCTGGTCGACGCGGACCTGATCGGCGCGATGAAGCCGGGGGCGCTCCTGGTCAATGCCGGGCGCGGCCGGCTCGTCGACCAGGAGGCGCTAACCGAAGCCCTCTATGACGGCCGCATCCGGGCGGCGCTCGACGTCACCGATCCCGAGCCCCTGCCCACAGGCGACCGCCTATGGTCGGCCCCCAACCTGCTGCTGACGCCGCACATGGCCGGCGACACCCCGCGCCGCTACCGGCGCTCATGGGAGATGGTCGGCGAGCAGGTCGAGCGCCTGCTTGACGGGCGGCCGCTGGAGAATGTGGTGAAGCGATGAAGACGAGCACCCACCACGCCAAAGTCAGCTGGGACGCCGACCCAGACGACGCTCGCGCGCACACGGTCGAGCTCGCCGATCAGCGAATCGCCGCCTCCAGCGCCCCCGAGTTCGGCGGGGACGGGAGCAAGGCCGACCCCGAGGAGCTGTTCGTCGCCTCGCTCTCGACCTGTCACATGCTCTGGTTCCTCGCCCTGGCGCGCGGCGAGGGCGCGCGGGTGACCTCATATGAGGATGAGGCCGAGGGGACGCTGGACGGCGAGCGGTTCACCCGCGTCGTGCTGCGCCCCCGCGTCGTCTTCGAGGGCGAGGTCGGCGAAGCTCAGCTCGAGTCGCTGCACCACCGCGCACACGAGCGCTGCTTCATCGCCAACACCGTCAACTGCCCGGTCGAGGTCGAGCCCCGGCTCTAGACCAGTTCGCAACCAGCATCGAGTAGACGACGCTGTCGAGGTAGCGGCCGCCGACCAGTTCCGCTTTGCGCAGCGTGCCCTCCTCGGCGAATCCGAGGCGCTCCGGAATCGCACGGCTGCGGCGGTTCTCCGTCGCGGCGCGGATCTCGACCCGGCGCAATCTCCAGGCGTTGAGAGCGTGGTCGGTGAGAGCACGAACCGCCTCGGTCATCGTGCCCCTGCCCTCGTACGCCTCGCCGAGCCAGTAGCCGAGGCTGGTCGAGCCCTCCTCCCACTCGCCCTCGCGGAAGCCGACCGCGCCGGCGATCCTTCCCTCACAGACGATCGCCGCCTGAAAGCCGTTGTTGGCGGCGTGCTGCGTAACCGTTTTCTCGATGAACCCAACTGTGTCCTCGTAGGTCTGGCCGGCTGCCCAGGACAGCCAGCGCGCCAGCCGCTCGCGGTTCGCCTCAATTAGGGCGTGCAGCTCCTCGGCGTCGGAGTACTCGAAGAGGCGGAGGTGGGTCGTCGGAGAGATCTCGAACCGCACCGCCCGAGTCTCGCCGATTGCGTTCCTACCTGATGCGCTCGGTCAGGGCACGAAATCGGCCACTGGCCTGCTGGCGACCACGCCGGCGCGCCTCGAGCAGGACCAGGGCGCCGGTGGCGACGCCGCCGACGCCGACCGCAACCACCGGTCGCACCCAGTTGCGCGGGTCGCGCAGGGAGTGCAGCTCGCTCTCGGAGAGCTCCTCCGCCCAGTCGGAAAGCTCCTCGGCGGCGGCCGCGGTGACGGCGGTGAGGGTGTCCTCCACTCGTCCAGAGAGCCGCTCTGGCGGCTCAATCGGGCGCAGAGCATCGGCGAGAAGCCGCTCGACTTCACTCATCGCTCATCTCCTCCTGCAGTTGTTTGATCGCCCGGTGGATCAGCACCTTGGTCGCCCCATCGGTGCGGCCTAGAGCACGAGCGATCTCGCGGTTGTCCATGCCCAGGGCAAAGCGCATGATCAGTGCCTCGCGCCGGTCGTCCGGAAGTTTGTCGAGGTGCTCGATCACCTGCCGCAGCTCCTCGCGGCCCTCGGCGATCGCCTCGGTGCCGTGGCGGGCGGCGATCGGCTCGGTGCTGTCGAGCGGGGTCTGGGGACGGCGCGAGCGATCCCGGTAGTAGTTGGAGGCGAGGTTGTGCGCGATCCGGATCAGCCAGGGACGCAGAGGGCGGCCGTCCGACTCGCGCCGGGCGCGGTCGAAGTGGCGGTATGCCTGGAGAAAAGCCTGCTCGGTTAGGTCCTCGGCGTCGTGTTGGTTGCCGACCCGGTAGTAGGCGTAGGAGTAGATGTCGCGCAGGTGGGTGCGGTAGAGATCCTCGAAAGCGCGGTCGAGCTCCGCCTTCGCCTCCGGGTCGAGGCTCGCCGGCTCGACGTTCTCCTTCTCGTCCTCGCTCACGAGCCAAGACTAGTTCAACGATTGCGGGATCCAGCCGCATCATGCCGCCCTCCTCGACTGCTCCGCCCGACGCAGACATGCCACCCAGGCGTCGGCGTCAATCTCGCCGCGGATCAGCGCCGCGAGACCTTCCAGGGCCTCGGCCTTACCGCCGTTGCTGGCTGCCGCCTGGGCCAGCAAAGGAGCCGCATCCAGGCCCTCCGATGCCTGTCCGATCATGTCTGGGATCTCATCCGCGGGGGTGCCGCTGCCGAGCAGCTCGCCGGCGCGGCGGTTGCGCCCGGCCGGCGCCATCACCGTCGCCGTCAGGTCCCCGACCCCGGCCAGGCCGGAGAAGGTCTCGAGCTCGGCGCCGCGGCGAATCGCGTGCTCGATGCACTCGCGCCAGACCTCTGCCGCAGCGATCCCGGCCGCGTTGAGCCCATGTGGCTCGGCTGCCGCGGCGGCGAGCGCGGCGGCGTTCTTCGCTGCCCCCGCCATCTCGACCCCGACCACGTCGCGTGAGCGCTCGCAGACGAGCCCGGCGCGGTCGAAGACCTCACCGAGCTGGTCGCGCAGGTCGGAATCGGCGGAGCCGAGGACGAGCGCGGCCGAGCCCGAGACAGCCTCGCGCGCGTGGGCGGGACCGCCGAGACAGGCGATCGCCCGGGCGCGCACCCGCTCCCCCACGTACTCGGCTGGCAACTGACCCAGCGGCGAGACCATCCCCTTGGTCAGCAGCAGCAGCGAGGCACGGGCGCCGACCCGATCGGCGATCGCGCCCACTGCCTGCGGCAGCGAGGCGGAGGGGATCGCCAGGCAGACGAGGTCCAGCCCCGCCAGCTCGATTTCCGAAGCCTGCCGCACCCGCACCGCATCCGGCAATGGAACGCCCTCCAGATAGCGACGATTTTCGCCGTCGGCCTCGATCTCGGCCGCGTGCTCGGCGGTGCGGGCACCGAGCTGGACCTCGAGCCCACCCCGGGCCAGCAGGACCGCGACTGCCGTGCCCCAGCTGCCGGCGCCGATCACGGCGGCGCGCCGCATCGGCGGCAGTCCCCCCATCGCCTCCCACTGCAACTCGACGCTGGGCCAGATCCGCGCGGTCACCGTTTCCGCCAGCCCCGGCGATGGGCGGGTGGCACGCGGGAAGGTGATCGCCTTGCCGAGGCGCACCTGCACCTTGCGCGGTCGGATGCGCCAGCCCCGGCGCACGTGCTCGGTCCCGAGCACGGCCGCAGGGACCACCGGGGCGCCGGTTTCGAGCGCCAGCCGGCCGACCCCGCGCTTCGGCTCGGCCAGCGACCCGTGGCGGATCCGGGTGCCCTCGGGGAAGATGCAGACGGCACCGCCCCTTTCGACCACGACTCGCGCGGTCTCAACCGAGTCCTCGTCCGACTCGCCGCGGCAGATCGGAAAGGCCCCGAGACGCGAGAGCAACCAGGCCTGCCAGCGGCGCTCAAACAGCTCGACCTTGGCGACGTAGTTCATCGGCCGCCGCCAGGGCAGGGCGCCGCCGATCGCGAAGGGGTCGAGGAAGCTGCGGTGGTTGGAGGCGACGATCAGGCCACCGTCGAGACGGGCGTGCTCCCGCCCGACCCGGACGTAGCGGAAGTAGACGAGGAAGAACGGGGTCATGAAGACCCGCGCCAGCAGGTACATGAAGCGGTTGACCCCGTGGCGGCGCGTGTACTCGTGGTATCGCTGGAGTCGCACTGCATCCATGCAGAGCGCTACACGGGTGAGGTGATCGGGTTACCGCCGGGTCAAGGATTGGACCCCGTTACCAGGCCGCGTCGACCATCCCCTGAAGATCAGCACGCGTGGGAGGTTCGGGCGTGAAGGCGAGCTCTGGGCGCAGCAGCATAGAGTCGAGGGCCTCGTCTAGCTTCGTGCGGTCGGCGCCGACGTCGCCGAGGCCGGACGGGTCGCCGCCCAGTTCCAGGATGCGGGGTTCGATCCGGTCAGGAGTAGTGCCGAGAGCTATGCACAGGGGCTCGAGGCCATCGGGGGCACGGGGGACCATGAAGGCCATCGCGCGCGGCAGGATCGCGGCGTTGGTCTCGGCGTGCGGACTGCCGCAGACCCGCACCAGGGTCTGGCAGACGACGTGGTGGACGGCAAACATGCCCGCGTCGATCGCGTAGCCGCAGAGGATCGAGCCGAGCGCCAGCCCGGCGCTATCGCGCTCGGCCGGCTCCTGGTCGAGCGAGGTCGCGATCAGCTCCGCCCCGCGTAGAGCGGTCATCTGGGAGACGGGGTTGGCGAAGGGCGTGTAGAGCGAGTCAGCGCCGTGGGCGAGGGCGTTCATCGAGCTCGCCCGCAGCTGCTGCTCGGGCTGGCTGGTCATCACGGCCGGGTCGGCGATCACCAGCGCCGGGCGCACGAGTGAGTCGACGCGATTCTCCGCGCCGGCAGGCAACCGGTGGATCCCGGTCATCTCGGCGCCGGACATCGTCGTCGGGATCGCCGCCACACGGGCGCCACCGACCGCGGCGATCGCCTTCGCCGAGTCGATCGGGCGGCCGCCGCCGAGCGCGACCAAGTTCGGCGAGCCCACCGAGTCGAGCAGCGACGCCGCGGCCTCCGGCACCGCGCCCGGGCCGAGCTCGTGTACCCGCGCCGCCGCGCCAGCCAGCGCGGGAGCCCCCGCCAGGGCCCGCGAGGTGGTCAGCAGCTCGAATGGCTCGAAGCCGTTCTCAGCCAACAGTCGCGGGGCCTGCTCGACGCCGCTGTCGCGGAAGACGACTGTCCGTCCGGCATCGCGCCAGACGAAGTCGCCGCCGTTCACTCCGCGGCGACGGTGCGCGGGTTGACGACCGGCCGCAGGTTCGGTTCCACCTCGGCCCTCAGGTGCTCGAAATCGGGCGGCAGGGAGAGCTTCTCCCCGAGGTGCTCGAGTGGCTCGTCGACCGTGAAGCCGGGACCAAGCGTGGCGATCTCGAAGAGCACGCCGCTAGGCTCGCGGAAGTAGATCGAGCGGAAGTAGAAGCGGTCGATCACCGGGGTCGCCTGGGCGCCAGCGCCAATGGCGCGCTCGCGCCATGACTCGTGCTCGTCCATGTTCGAGGCCCAGGCGACGTGGTGGACGCTGCCCGCACCCTGGACCGTCGGCTCGGACGGCGCCTGCTCGAGCACGTAGAGGCCGCCGCGACTCTCCCCGCGTGCTTCCCAGTCCTCGCCGGCGAGCTCGAACTCGAGCGCTTTCAGCAGGCGGCGGCTGATGTCGGGAGCGGCGCTGTAGGCGCAGACAGCGTGGAAGCCCTGGAGGGCAAGTTTGGCTGGGATCTCGGGGTGCTCCGCAATCAACGGCTCATCCTCGACCTCGACGACCGCGAGCTCGTGGTCCAGGCCCTCGGGGTCGGAGAAGCGCAGGCCGGCCCCGGCCCGCTCCGACTCGATGCCGTGCCCGCCGAGCCGCTCCTCCCAGAAGTCGAGTGACTCGATCGACCCGACGCGCCAGACGATCCGGTGCACCGTCCCCGCCCCGGGCCGCCCCGGCGCGACGCCCGGAAACTCGAAGAAGGTGAGGTCGGACCCCGCGCTGCCCTTCTCATCTGCAAAGAAGAGGTGGTAGACGGTCGGGTTGTCCTGGTTGACGGTCTTCTTGACCAAGCGCAGGCCGAGCACGCCGGCGTAGAAATCGATGTTTCGCTGCGCGTCGGCGGTGATCGCGGTGATGTGGTGAATTCCCTCGAGCTTCACTAGGTCACGTATAGCATCCTCCTGAAATGAGTCGCGGACGCCGTCGCACGGTCAAGGCCCTGGTAGCGCTCGGTTCGGTGCTCGCCTTCCTCAGCGTCTTTGCGATCTGGGTCGAGCGGCAGGCGCTCAACACCAACGACTGGGTCGAGACCAGCGACCGGCTGATCCAGGACGAAACGATCCGCACCGCCCTCGCTGACTACCTGGTCGACCAGCTCTACGAAAACGTCGACGTCGAGCAGGAACTCAGCGAGAGGCTGCCAGGCGATACCAAGGAGCTCGCCGGCCCCATCTCAGGCGGGCTGCGCCAGGTCGCCGGCGACGGCGCCAACGAGGTGCTGAAGACGTCTACGGCGCAAAGCCTCTGGGAAGAAGCGAACCGGACCGCGCACGAAGAACTCGTCGCCGTGCTGGAGGAGCGCAAAGGCGCCGTCTCCACCGAAGAAGGGACGGTGAAGCTGCAGCTCGGCACCCTGGTAACGAACCTAGCCGACCAGGTCGGGATCGGAGCCGACCTCGCCGAAAGGCTGCCGCCTGACGCCGGGCAGATCACGATCCTGCGCTCCGACCAGCTGGATACGGCGCAGAACATCACGGCTGCGATCAAGGGGCTGGCGCTGGTTCTCTCGATCCTTACCCTGCTCACCTTCGGCCTCGCCGTCTACCTCTCCCGCGATGGGCGCTGGGTAACGGTGCTCTTTTGCGGCGTCGGGCTGATCGCCGCCGGCTTCGCCGTGATCGTCGCCCGTCAGGCGACAGGCGGCATCGTCCTCGATCAGTTGGTCGTCGACGAGAGCATCAGGCCGGCAGCCGACCGGGCTTGGTCGATCTCAACCTCGCTGATGATCAGCATCGCGACGACGGTGATCGTCTTCGGCGCCCTGGCAGTGCTGGCCGGCTGGCTCGGCTCCCCCGTCTCCTCCGCCCGCGCCACCCGCAAAGCGGCCGCCCCGGTGCTGCGCGACCAAGTCGCCTATGTCTACGCCGGCCTGGCGGTCCTGATCGGCATCTACTTCCTCTCGGCCCCGACGCAGAACCTGCGCTCCTTCCTCACCACGCTGATCGTCGCCGCGATGATCGCGCTCGGGGTGCGTGAGCTGCGCAAGCAGACCATGGAGGAATTCCCGGACGCGGAGTTCAGCGACGTCTTCGGCCGCACCCGCGACCGCATGGTCGGCGCCGTCAAGGACGCAAACCTGGGTGAGCGGGCGGCGAAACTGCGCGATTCCGCCACTCGCTCCGTGGGGGGAAGCACAGCCGGAGATGAGGGTGGCGGCTACGCCGGAGACGGCAAGTCCGAAGAAGACGCCCGTCTGGAGCGCCTCGAGCGCCTGGGTGCCCTGCACGAGAAGGGCACCCTCAGCGACGAGGAGTTCGCCGCCGAGAAGGCCCGCGTACTCGGCAACGGCAAAGAGGCAAGCTGACTCGCCTAGAGCCCGCCTCCGGGATCGAACCGGAACTCTCCGCTTTACAAGAGCGGTGCTTTACCAATTAAGCTAGGCGGGCAGCTCGTAGTCCTTCGCCCAGCGTACGCGCTTGCACTGTTGGTTGCGAGGAGGATCGACCCGAAGATGCATGGCAGTGCCGGGCACCTCGTCCGCGGGGATCACATAGACGCGTTCGTTCTCGGCGCAGTAGACGATGAAGAGATCCACCTCTCCCGCGTAGCCTCGTCTCCCAGTCTGCCTCATGTTCGACTGCGTGCTGATCGAGCTGAACTGAATGGCTCCATCGCGTAGGCGACCCGTCTTGCACTGGGCTCTAAAGAACCGCCCGTCCTCGCCTTCCAACACCAAGTCGTAGCGTTGGTTGACTCCGAATGGAAGGAGCACTCGATACCCACGCCGGACCAACTCGGAGAGAATTGCCGCCTCGCTGCGATGCCCGACATCGACGGGATGGCTCGTCAAATCCGGCTTAGCAAGATAAGGCCCCACGGCCAACAGCATATGATTGTTCGCAGACAGAAAGCTTCCACCCTTTGCGCTGCTACCAATAACCTGTTGCTGCGACCGTGAAGGTCATCTCCTGCATGGAAATCCAGTTCAGATTCCTGAAACCCGGCGAGGGTCGTGTCCTAAGTGAGGCGATCCGAGTGGCTTACGGGGAGACCTACGACGTGCGCTGGGTTTACGACCCGGAAGAGGTCGAAGCGCGGCTGGCGGCGGGGACCTACGTCTCGTGCGTGGCCGAGTCGCCCGACGGGGCGCTGCTCTGCCACGAGGGGATGAGCCTTGCGGGGGCCGGCGATGCGGTGGGGCACTCAGGCCAAGCGGTGACGATGCCAGCGGCGCGTGGGCAGCACCTGTTCACGCGGACCAAGCGACACCTGATGGACTGGGCGCGCGAGCAGGGGATGGCCGGCATGTTCAGCGAGGCGACCGCGGCGCACCCCTACAGCCAGCGGGCGAACGTCGAGCTGGGAGCGCACGAGACCGGCTTCCTGCTCGGCTGGATCCCCGCCTCGGTCTCGAACGACGCCGCCGGTGAGCGGCGGCCGCGGCGCCAGTCGGCGGCGCTCTTCTACACCAAGCTGAACGACGGCCATGAGCGACCTGTGTACGCGCCGGAGCGTCACCGCGGAATCGTCGAGCAGACCCTGGAGCTGTGCGAGCTGCGCGGTACGCTCGCCGAGCCGCCGCCCGATGCAACGCCGGCGGAGCGGACCGAGCTGCACGTCGAGGTCGACACCGACCACAACCTGGCGTTGCTCACCGTCCTTACGCCCGGCACAGACCTGGAGACCGTCGTCACGGCAGAGCGCCATCACCTCTTCCACCGCGTCGGGTTGGACGCGGTCTACCTCGATCTGCCGCTGGAGGATCCGGCGACAGCGCTCCTCGCCGACCACCTCGAGCGTCTAGGCGTCTCCTACTCCGGAATCTTCCCCAACCGGCGCGCCGACGGAGACGTCCTACGCATGCAGTCCCTGCACCGCGCCCGAGTCAGCGCCGACGACGTCGCCGTCGCTTCCGACCACGGCCAGGCGCTGCTCGACTACGTGCTCGCTGATCTTCCCTAGGCCAAAACCTCGCGCGATGCGAGATGGGCCCCGACCTTGCGCTTGACCCGCTGCAGGGCGTTGTCGACGGTCTTGGTGTCGCACTCGAGTCGCTCCGCGGTCTCCTCGTAGGAGTGCCCGTCGAGGTAGAGGGAGAGGACCCGACTCTCGAGGTCCGAGAGAACGCCCGAGTTGCCGGAGAGGCAGGAGACCAGACTCTCGAGCTCTTCGGAGGCGATCACCTGGCTCGCCGGGTCGAAGACCGCGGGACCGGGCAGGATCTCGTCGAGCGTCGTTTCGGAGTCTCCAGCCGCGGCCGGTGTCTGACTGAAGGAGACGTACTGGTTCAGCGGCGTGTGCTTGTTGCGGGTCGCCGTCTTCACTGCGGTGATGATCTGGCGGGTGATGCAGAGCTCGGCGAAGTTGCGGAAGCTCGACTCGCGATCGGCGCGGTAGTCACGGATTGCCTTGTATAGGCCGAGCAGGCCTTCCTGGATCAGGTCATCTGCCTCGCCACCGAGCAGGAAGTAAGACGAAGCCTTGAGACGCACGAAGCCGCGGTAGCGGCGGACGATGGCGTCGTAGGCGTCGGCTCGCCCGTCCTTGGCGAGGGCGACCAGATAATGATCATCAAGCTCAGGTTGAGACTGAGTATCGGATGCCGCGGGATTGAGGGAGCCGTTGATGCGCCCGCTCGGAAGTCGAAATTCCTGCGTGGGGGAAGATAGAGCCACTGATCCTTCTCCTTTGGAATGAAGGGTCGTGGCGCCGCTTTCCTCCCCAGGGGCGCCCTACATGACGGATGAGACTCAGACTCAAGCTGAGGTTCACCCTTTATGGCGCGGTAGTCTTGCGCCCGCGCAGAGTTCTGTCAACCCCGAACTGAGGTTCGTGCAACCGCCGTTGCAGTTGCTTCAGGCGAAATCACGCTGGCGGAGCGCCTCGAAGAGCAGCGCCGTGGCGGCCGCCGAGACGTTGAGCGAGTCCACCCGGCCCTGCTGCGGCAACGCGATAAGGCCGTCGCAAGCCGAGGCAACGCGGGGTCGGATCCCCTTGCCCTCACCGCCGAGCACGAGCACGGTCGGACCCGTCAGGTCCGCGCCCCAGGGCCGCTGCTCCGCGTCCGCGTCGGCGCCCCAGATCCAGAAGCCGGCCTCCTTCGCTGCGGCGAGCCAGTCGGCGAGGTTGCGGACGCGGGCGACCCGCAAATGCTCGACCGCGCCGGCTGACGCCTTACAGGCAACCGCAGTCACCTCGGCCGAGCGGCGCTCGGGAACGACCAGGCCCGCGGCGCCAGCCGCCTCGGCCGAACGGCATACCGCACCTAGGTTGCGCGGGTCCTGCACCTGATCGAGAGCGACGATCAGCGCGTTCTCAACGCGCAGCAGTTGGGCAGGATCGGCGTAGGGATACGGATCGACCTCGGCCACAACCCCCTGGTGGTCTGGCGACCCACACATCCGCTCCAACTCCTCCGCCGGCGTCTCCGGCGCTCGCCAGACTCGGTGGACGCCCCGCCTCCCCCGCTCCGCCTCAGCAACCGGCTGCTTCCCATAGATCAGCTGCGAAGGCATCTAGCCTTTGGGCACCAATTTGGCGCCGTCGGCGGAATCACGGACCTCCCAGCCCATTTCCGCGAGCTCGTCGCGAATCGCGTCGGCGCGCTCGAAGTCGCGCGTGGCCCTTGCCTTCTCACGCTCTGCCAGCAGCACCTCAGCGCGTGGCACCGCTTCTCCTTCTGCCTGGATGGAAACCTTGACCCCCAAAGTCGCGATGGCCTCGACGACCTTCTCTCTCGTAAGCGAACCGAGCCCAAGAAGCTCGAGCATCTCCTTGACGGCCGCTGGCGCCCCGGGAATCTCTGCGCGATTGGCGTCTGCGACCAGCTCTGAAATCTCAGCCATGGCCCGCGGCGTGTTGAAGTCATCCGCCAGCGCCTCGCGAAATGCCTCTAGGTGCGCTGCGGCCGGAGAGTCGGGGGAGGGCTCGACGGAGCCTCCATGCTGTTGCTCCGACGAGTCCTCCCCCGACTCTTCCCCAACGGGATGCTCTCTAAAGAAGTTCCGAAGTCTCTCGACGCGTGCCACGGCCTGCTCCATCTGCTCCGGCCCAAACGCCAACGGCTGCCTGTAGTGCCCCGAGATCAGGTAGGCCACAACCGCCTCGCGCCCATAGCGATCCAACGCCTCGGACAACTGGAAGATGTTGCCCTCCGACTTCGACATCTTCTCCGCATCCGTCTCGACCATCCCGTTGTGCATCCAGAGCGCAGCGAAGGGCCGACCCGCCGCCACGGACTGGGCGATCTCGTTCTCGTGGTGGGGGAAGACGAGGTCCGAGCCGCCGCCGTGGATCGCGAACGAGGCGCCCAGCTCGGCCTCGGCCATCGCCGAGCACTCGATGTGCCAGCCCGGCCGACCCGGCCCCCAGGGTGAGTCCCAAGAGGTGTCCTCACCCTCCTTGCGCGCCTTCCAGAGCGCGAAGTCGAGCGAGTCCTCCTTCAGCGTCGCCGAGCCCGCCTCCTCGCCCTGGTCCATGTCCTCGGCGCGGCGGTTGGAGAGCTTGCCGTAGCCCTCGAAGCTGCGCACGCGGAAGTAGACGTCTCCTCCCGACTCGTAGGCGTGCCCCGAGTCGACCAGCTCGGAGATCAGCGCCACGATGCCCCCGATCGTCTCGGTGGCCAGCGGCTCCGCGTCGGGCCGGCCCAACCCCAGCCGCTCGGTGTCGTCGAGATAAGCCCGCGTCATCCGCTCGGCGAAGGCCTGCGACTCCTCCCCGGCCTCGCGTGCCGCGTCGTAGATCTTGTCGTTGATGTCGGTGACGTTGACGACAAGCTTGGCTTCGTAGCCCTCAGAGCGCAGGAATCGCGCGAGCAGGGAGAAGACGACGAACGGGCGGGCGTTGCCGATGTGGATGCGGCTGTAGACGGTGGGCCCGCAGGCGTAGATCCCTACCTCCCGACCAGGGTCCAGGGTTGCCAGCTCACCGCAGAGCGTGTCCTTGATCCGTACCTCCCGCATGAGGCCGGATGCTAGTCGGGACTTAGAAGGTGCGGTAGCCGCTGCCGCTCGTGGCGGCCTCGCGCCGCGCCCAGGACGGCGCCGTGTCCTCTGCCGCCGCCTGCGCTTCCCGCTTCGCCTTTTTCGCGCTCGCCTTGATCTCGTCCTCGGCGACCTGGCGGGCGCGCTCCTCGCGCTGTTCCGCCTGCCTGCGAATCCGGTCCGACTCGGCTTTGAGCTGGTCCTCGGCACGGGCGCGGGCTTTCTCCTCGGCCTCCTGCTCGACCTTCTCGACCAGCTTGCGTACCCGCTCCTCAGCCTCGCGGCGAACGTCCTCGGTGCCTTGCATCACCCGTTCCTCGATCTCGGCCTCGAGCCGGACCGCGACCTCGTGCGCCTCGCGGGCGACCGCTTCGGCATCGGCCGCGCGCTGCTCTGCCGCGGCAATGCGCTGATCAGCCTCCTGCTGAGCCTCCTCGATCGCCTTCCGCGCCCGTTCCCCAACCTCTGATTCGAGTTGGCGGGCGGCCTCGGCGCGTGCCTCTTCGGACTCCTCTTTAAGTCTGCTCATCTCAGCGGCAAGTTTCTGGCGGTCGGCCTGAGCATGCTCCTGTGCCTGCTCGAAAGCCTTCTCAGCCCGGTCCCTAGCGGCCTCCGCGCGAGTCGCCCGTGCCTCGGCCTCACGGCGTTTCAGACGCTCGCCGGCGAGACGCTCGCGCCCTTCCTCACCGAGCTTGCGCACGGTCGCCATCGCCCGCTCCTTCAGCTCGCCGCGGACCGCCTCAGCCCTGGCCTCCGCCTTGGCTGCGCGCTCCTCGCTGACCTGGACCCACTCGAGCGCCTTCTCGGCCACCTCGTGGATCTGCCCGGTCGCCTCTCCGACCGCTTTCAGCTGCGCTACTGGCTCGCCCATTCGGGGCAACCTACTACCGGCCTCGGAAGCCTCGCTACCCCTTCTCACACAGCAAAGCTCGCAATTAGCGAGAACACTGGCGGGTCGAGGGCCTATCCCGGCAGAGGTGGAACGTCTTGTACTTTTTCGGCGCGGCGCACCTCGGACGGTCACAGCCGATGGCCGAAAAAGTTAAGTGAAATCCCTGCCGGGATAGGCCTAACCGGATCGTGAGGTCTCGCGCTCGCGCAGCTCGCGCTTGAGGACCTTGCCGGTGGCGTTGCGGGGCAACTCCTCGAGGAACTCGATCTCGCGCGGCGCCTTGTAGGAGGCGAGGTTGGTCTTGACGTGCGCCTTCAGTTCGTCCTCCGTGATCTCCACCCCGGCAGCGACGGCGACGAAGGCCTTCAGCCGCTGGCCGAACTCCTCGTCCTCGACGCCGATCACGGCCACCTCGACCACCGCCTCGTGGTCGGCGAGCAGATCCTCGACCTCGCGGGGGAAGACGTTCTCGCCGCCGGAGACGATCATCTCGTCGTCGCGGCCGTCGATGAAGAGGCGGCCGTCGGCATCGAGGTGGCCGACGTCGCCGCTGCAGAGCAGCCCGTCGATCGCCTCCTTGCCGCCGCCCCCGGTGTAGCCCTCGAACGACATCTCGTTGCCGACGAAGATCCGCCCCACCTCGCCCCGCGGCACCTCGCGACCCCCCTCGTCGTAGAGGCGCACGACTGTGCCCCGTGGCGGCCGGCCCGCTGTGCCCGGCGCCGCCCGCAGGTCCTCCGGGGTGGCGACGGTCGCGTAGGCGACCTCGGTCGAGCCGTAGAGGTTGTAGACGGTGTCGCCGAAGCGGTCCATCCACTCGATCGCCAGCTCGCCGGGCAGCGCCGAGCCGGAAACCGAGGTGATCCGCAGCGAGGAGAGATCGTAGGAGGAAAGCGTCTCGGCGGGCAGCTGCAGAATGCGCTGCAGCATCACCGGCACCACCGCCAGCACCTCCGTCCGGTGCTCCTGGATCGCCTGCAGCGTGCCCTCCTCGTCGAAGCGGCGGCGCAGGACGATCGTCGAGGCGGTCGGCAGGCTCATCACGAAGTGGAAGAAGCCCCAGGAGTGGAAGAGCGGCGCGGCGATCATCATCGTCTCGCGGCTGCGGAAGGGGATCTTGTCGATCAGCGCCGCCAGCGCCAGCAGGCCATCGGGGCTGGAGCGCTGCGCCCCCTTCGGGGTGCCCGTCGTCCCCGAGGTGAGGATGACGAAGCGCGGCTTGTCCGGCGGCGGCTTCAGGTTGGTGTCCTCGTTGGCGGCGACTAGGGAGTCGATCGTCGGCTCCTCAACCTCGCCCTCGGCCCAACCGACGATCCGCGCCACGCTCTCGTCGACTCCGTCCAGCAGCCCCGCGAACTCCTCGTCGTAGACGAGCGCCTTGGGCTTCTCGCGCCGCGTCACCTCAACCAGCTGCGGGCCGGCAAACATCGTGTTCAGGTAGAGCGCGCTGGCGCCGAGCTTGGCGGCGGCGAGAGTCGCTTCGATGAAGCCGCGGTGGTTGCGGCACATGATCCCGACCCCGTCGCCGTAGCCGATGCCGAGCTTGGCGAAGGCGTGGGCGAGCGCATTGGAGCGACGGTGCATCTGGTCAAAGGTGAGCGAGCCGCGCTCGTCGATTACCGCCGTCTCATGTGGGTGGCTGATCGCTGCCGTGGTGGCGCCGGTGGCCGGTGAGGCACCCCAGCGGACGAAGGTGACGCCCCTTTTCACGGCGATACTGGGGCGCTCGAGGCCAAGCACTCCCGCCTCGCGCAGCACTTTCAGCTCGAACGCTGAGTCCGAGACGGACTGGCGCACACTCGACGCGATTGAGCTAAGGCGTCCCATCGGGATCGAGAAGCCTAGACGCTATTCGCCCTCAACCAAGGCGACCGCAATGCAGGCAATTCCCTCGCCCCTGCCGATCCAGCCCATTCCCTCGTTGGTGGTCGCCTTGACGCTGACCCGCGCCGAGGTCGCCTCAGCGAGGATCCGCTCCATTTCGGCCCGGTGCGGTGCGAGGCGCGGCTCCTCGCAGACGACGGTGGCGTCGAGGTTGACGATGCGGCCTGAAACCGTGCCGACGACGGTGCGCAGCAGGTCGATCGAGTCAGCGTCGCGCCAGCGCTCATCGTCGTCGGGGAAGAGTGTGCCGAGGTCGCCCATTCCGGCCGCGCCAAGCAGGGCGTCGATCACGGCGTGGGTCAACACGTCGGCGTCCGAGTGGCCATCGAGCCCCCGCGGATGCTCAATCTCGACCCCGCCGAGGACCAGCCTGCGACCATCGGCGAAGCGGTGGCTGTCGTAACCGATCCCGACGCTCATGGCTGCTCCCGGGTCATCGCATCATCCTCGCGCACCGCGGCGCCGATCGGTTCGAGCCGGCGGGAGCGGCCCTCGAAGACGCAGAGCTCCCTGACCCCGAGGTCTGCGAGAAACTCGGTCGCGCGGTTGTAGCCGAACCCCACCTGCTCGGGCAGGTGAGCATCGGAGGAGAGGGCGAAGGCCGCCCCCGCCTCGACGCACATCTCGGCGAAGGCGGGAGCCGGATAGATCTCCGCCGCCGGCTTTCGCAGACCGGCAGTCGAGACCTCGACTGCGATGCCGCTCTCCACGATCGCCTCCACCGCCGGCTCGTAGAAGAAGCGAAGATCGCGCTCGGGCAGTGGCCTGGCGCCGCCCCACACCTTGACCAGGTCGGGATGGGCGAGGATGTCGAAGAGGCCGCTGCGGGCACACTCGGCGAGCGTCTCGAAATAACGCCGCCAGACCTGCTCGGGATCGCCCCGTCCCTCCCAGACGTCCCATCCCTCATGATCCACGGCCCGCTCGCCGACGAAGTGGACCGAGCCAACCACGTAGTCGAAGTCCCGCGCCTCAAGCAGCGACGCGGTGCGGTCCTCGGCGCCCGGCACGAAGTCGCACTCGATCCCCAGCCGCAGCGGCGTCGCACGGACGAACTCACAGTAGGCGTCGAGGTCGTCGCGCGCCTGTTCCTCCCAGAACGGGTGGCGCCAGAGGTCGAGCGCCTGGGTGAAGCGGTGGATGTGCTCGGAGACCCCGATCTCCTCGATCCCAGCCTCCGCGGCAGCCGCCAGGTAGCGCTCCACGTTCGCGGTCGTGAAGTAGCGCTCCGGAGGCGTGTCCTCCTCGTCGGGACGCAAGTGCAGGTGGTAGTCGGTGAGCATCAGGACCCGAGCCTAGGCGACGGCGAGCGTGGATACGCTGCCCGCATGGTCCATCTGCGGATCGTCGTTCCGCCGGATCGATCCGAGCAGGTCGTCGACTTGCTCGAAGCAGCGCCGTCGACCACCAACCTGGTCCTGCTCGAGGGCGTCGCCCGCCAGCCGCCCGGTGACGTCGTGCTTTGCGACGTCGCTCGCGAGGACGCCAGCGTCGTGATCGATGATCTCAAGGAGCTGCGAGTCCATAAGGACGGCTCGATTGCCCTCGAGCAGATCGACTCGCAGATCTCTGACGTCGGCAGGCGGGCCGAGCGGGCGGCGCGTGGCGCGCCCTCCGACGCCGTCGTCTGGGAGGAGGTCGAGGCCCGCACCTCGGAGAGCATCGAGCTGAGCGGGACCTTCCTCGCCTTCATGATCCTGGCCTGCCTGATCGCCTCGGTCGGGATCTTCACCGGCTCGCCGATCCTGATTGTCGGTGCGATGGTGGTCGGGCCCGAGTTCGGGCCGCTGGCCGGCCTCTGCGTCGCTGCAGTGGAGCGTCGCCTTGGTGTCGGCCTGCGCTCACTGACCGCGCTTGCAGTCGGCTTCCCAGCCGGCATCACCGCGGCCTTCCTCTTCACCCTGGCCTGCGTCGCCACCGGACTGGTCGACTCGAACTTCAAGAGCATCGACAACCCGCTGACCCAGTTCATCGCCGAGCCGGACGAGTTCTCCTTCATCGTCGCCGCCTTTGCCGGCGCGGCCGGGGTCCTCTCGCTCACCTCGGCCAAGTCCGGGGCGCTGGTCGGAGTGCTGATCTCGGTGACGACAATCCCGGCGGCGGCGAACATCGGGGTCGCCGCGGCTCTCGGCAACTGGGCGGACTGGCGGGGCGCGATGGCTCAGCTCGGGCTCAACCTCGTCGCGATCGTCTTCGCCGGCGTCAGCACTCTCTACGTCGAGCGCCGCCTCTTCACACGCCGCCGGCGCGAGCATCGGCGAGAAGCAGCTCGGCGAGACGAAGATCAAGCGGCGTCGTCACCTTGAGGTTCTCCGGCGGCGCCGGGTGGATTAGCACGCGTCCACCAGCTTGCTCGACCATCATCGCCTCGTCGGTCGCGGCCTTGACCCGCTCGGGGTCGCCCGCGAGCGCCTCCCTCAGCGCCTCTGTGCGGAAGACCTGAGGCGTCTGCGCCGCCCACAACCGTCTGCGATCCAGCGTCGATTCCACCTCGACTGATGCATTGATGACCCTATGGGCATCAGAAGGCATCAGTCGATCAGCTTGCTTGACGGTGTCAGTGAGGGGGGTCGCCGCGATCGCCCCGGCGGCCTCGGGATCGGCGACCAGAGTCGAGACCACGCCTTCGATCAGCTCCGGCGTGACCAGCGGCCGGGCCGCATCGTGGATCGCGACCAGCTCGGTCTCGACCTTTTCCAGCGCGTTGGATACCGAGATCGCGCGGGTCTCGCCACCCTCGACGACGGCTAGGCCCTCCCCGTCGAGATCATGCGCGTGCCCCGGCGGACAGGCGACCATGATCGAGCGAATTGAGGGACAGCCACGGAAGGCCGCGATCGACCACTCGACCAGCGGCCGCCCTGCCAGCGGCACGAAGGCCTTCGGGCCGCCGGCTCCGAGCCTCTGCCCGGAGCCGGCGGCCGCAACGACCGCGGTGACGGACGCCGCAGCGCCGTTACGCCGTGGCGGCGAAACGGCCCTCCAGCAGCCCGTCCAGGTACTCCTCCGCGCCCTCCTCGTCCTTGTCGAGCGCGTACATGAACTCCGACGCGAGGATCTTCTTGGCCCGCGTGTACATCTGCTTCTCGCCGGTCGAGAGGCCCTTCTCCATCTCGCGGAGCGCGAGGTTGCGGACCACCTCGGCGAGCTCGAAAACGTCGCCTGTCTTGATCTTCTCGCGGTTGTACTTGAAGCGCCGGTTCCAATTCTTCGGCATCTCCGACACATCATCGGTGAGGACGTCAGTGACTTTCTTGATCTCGTCCTCATCGATCACCCGCCGCAGCCCGGCGATTCCCGCGTTCTCGCTGGGGACCATCACGGTGAGTTCGTTGTGGAGGATTTTGATCGTCAGGTACTCGCGCTCCTCCCCCATCAGCTCGCGAGCCTCCTTCTTCAATACGAGCCCCGCTCCGTGGTGGGGGTAGACAACCTTGTCCCCCTCCTCGAAATCGCAGACGTATTCGACGCCCTCCTCGAGGCCTGTGGCCTCCATCGCTACCTCTGACTCGGAAATCGTTCCGCTCCTTTCCATTGCGACGGCGTGGGAGCCGTCAGGTCTGCAAGTACCGGTCGACCAGGTCGACCTCCTGAAGCCTCCGCAGGCCCTCGCGGATGTCCTTGGCCCTGGTCGGGCCGACATCCTCGACAGCCTCGAGATCGGCGTCGGAGGCCGCAAGGACCTCCTCCAGACCGCCGAGCTCGCGGATGATCTTCTGGACGACAAGCTTGGGAATGCGTGGGATGCGACCCAACACCCGGTACCCGCGCGGCGTCACCGGGAAGTCGAGGGTGTTGAGCTTGCGGTCGTAGCCGAGCAACTCGGCGAGGCGACCGAAGTCGAGCACTTCCTGGTGGGGCATGCGAGCGAGCGACTGCAGCACCGCAGCCAGGTTCTCCTCGGTGTCATCGACCGAGTAGTCGCGGACCAGCGCCGTCTTGTCGGCGGCGACGCCGACCATCGTCTCCTCCAGCTGCATCTCGATCAGCCGCCCCTCGGTGCCGAGCTCGACGATGTAGCGCTCGACCTCGACCGCCATCCGGGTCACCAGCTCAGCCCGCTGCAGGACGGCGAGCGCGTCGTAGAGCACGCCGCCGCCCTCGAACTCGAGAACGGTGAGGCGGGTCGAGACCTGGTCGAGGCGAGCGCGGTACTTGTCGAGCGTCGCCAGTCCCTGGTTGGCCTTGGCCAGGACGGCGGGGATGTCCTGGAGGATGTACTTGGTCCCGCCCGCGTAGAGCGAGACGACGTCGCGGCGCTGCGAGATCGCGATCACCAGGGCGTCGGTCTGTTTGGAGACGCGCTCAGCGGTGCGGTGCCGTGTCCCGGTCTCCGAGGAGAGGATCGTCGGGTCCGGCATCAGCTGCACGTTGGCCCAGGCGATCGTCGTCGCCTCGGCGTTGAGGACGATCGCGCCGTCCATCTTCGCCACTTGGTAGAGCATCGCCGGCGTGTAGTCGATGTCGAGTTTGATCCCGCCCGAGAGCAGGTGGGAGATGTCTTCGGGATCGCCGACGACGATCAGGCCACCGGTGCGGGAATGGACGATGTTGTCGATCCCCTCGCGCAGGGCGCCACCGGGTGCGACGATGTCCAGCGCCCTCAGTAGCCGGGGGTCCTGCCGTTCGGAAAGCTCGTGAAGCTCATCCCCGGGGAGCGCGGACATCGCCGTCTAGGATGGCAAAAACCGCTTTGGAATGCGGTCTGGTGAATTCCTACTGGACAGGTCAGGATGCCTAATGTCAAGGAAACCCATCACCGAACGCCGTAAATGCCGGAGTGAGCCGTGGTGAATGCGGTTTCGATCAGGCCGTCGAGGCGGCAAGGTCGCGAACGGGGTCGATGCCCCAGCGCTCGCCGACCGCGGCCAGCTCGGGGCTGAGGGCCCAGCGGTCGGGCCTCTCCTCCCCCTCGTGCACGGGGCTCGCCCCCTTAAGCGCCATGCAGCCGGTGTTGTCCCCGACCGCGCGGATCTCCTCGGCGTCGGCATCGCTCAGGACCCGCTCGCCGGACAGGGCTGCGAGCTCCGCTCGCTTCTCCTCGATCGGGCGCGCTTCGGGGCCCGTCTCCTGGATCAAGGTCGGCACGACGCACTCGACCGCAGGGTGGGCGAGGTTCCAGTCGCAGGCGAGGTGCATCGGGCTGAGGCCGGTGCGCTCGCGAATCGGGTCGAGCCGCTCCAGCTTCTCGAGCCCGGCCTCGATCCAGCCTTCGGGCCGAAAGGCCCGGTGGTCGCCTTTCGGCAGCTCCATGCCGGACTCGAGGTCGCCCCAGAAGAGGCCGCCGTAGTCGACGACACGGGTGATCACCTTCACCCCTTGCCGCTCCGCCGCGGCGAGGCAGAGCTCGCCGGGCCAGGGCTCGAACGGGTTGAGGATGACCATCGCCCAGTCAATCCGGTCGCCGAAGCGCTCCAGACAGGAGATCAAGTCGAGGGTGAAGCCGTTTGCCGGACCGGGCGCGACGCCGATGGCACCGGCCAGGCCGTCCTCCCGCAGCGCCGCCATCGCGTCCCAGACCGCCTCGCTGGAGTAGCCGGTCCGGTCGGGGTTGTGGAGCAGGAGCAGGTCGAAGCGCTCGACCCCGATCCGCTCCAGGCTGCCCTCGGTGGCCATCCGCAGGTAATCGGCGTACCCGGCCTCGCCGCGCAGGCGGGGGTCGGTGAAGCGGGGAAAGCCGCGGGGTCCGTCGCGCTCGCCCTCGTAGAAGTCGTGGCCGACCGCCCCGACCAGGCAGTAGGACTCGCGGGACAAGCCGGAGAGGGCCCGCCCGACCAGCCTGTCCGCCTCGCCCTGGCCGTAGGTGTCGGCGGTGAGCACGGTGTCGATCCCCTCACCGGGACGCAGCAGCGCCTCGAGCCGCTGCTCGTCGATCGTCTCGCCGAAGTGCAGGAACCGCCCACCACTCCAGGCGCCAAGCGCCTGCCGAGCGGGATCCCTCACTGAGCCGAGCTGTCGCCGACCTTCTCGGGCTCGGGCTTCGGCTTCGCCTTCGGAGGTTTGCGCGGCTTGACGATCCGCAGGCTGAGCGGACGGTCCTCCTCGTCACCGGAGGCGTCGCGCTCGACCATCACGGTCGAACCCGGAGTCATCTCGCCCTGGCGCAGCACTTCGTCCGCGAGCGGGTCCTCGATGTAGCGCTGGATCGCGCGGCGCAGCGGCCGGGCGCCCATCGAGGGATCCCAGCCTTTCTCGACCAACAGGTCCTTGGCCTCCTCGGTCAGCTCAAGCTGCAGCTCGTGCTCGGCGACCTGGACGCGGACCCGGGCGATCATCAGGTCGATGATCTCCTTCACCTCGTCCTTGGCCAGCTTGTGGAAGACGATCACCTCGTCGATCCGGTTGAGGAACTCCGGCCGGAAGACTTTTTTCAGGTCGCTCATGATCCGGTTCTTCATGTCGTCGTAGGACATTCCGGTCTCGTCGGAGACGGTGAACCCGATCGAGGTGTTCTTGGCGATCTCCGAGGCGCCGATGTTCGAGGTCATGATCACGATCGCGTTGCGGAAGTCGACCGTGCGGCCCTGGGCATCGGTCAGCCGCCCGTCCTCGAGGATCTGAAGCAGGATGTTGAAGACGTCGGGGTGGGCCTTCTCGATCTCGTCGAGCAGCAGCACCGAGTAGGGCTTGCGGCGCACGGCCTCGGTCAGCTGGCCGCCCTCGTCGTAGCCGATGTAGCCTGGCGGCGAGCCGACCAGGCGGCTGACCGCGTGCTTCTCCATGTACTCGGACATGTCGATCCGGATCAGCGCCTCCTCGTCGCCGAAGAGGAACTCGGCGAGGGTGCGGGCGAGCTCGGTCTTGCCGACCCCGGAGGGGCCGAGGAAGATGAACGAGCCGGCCGGACGCTTCGGGTCCTTGATCCCGGCGCGCGAGCGGCGGATCGCCTTGGAGACGGCGGTGATCGCGACCTCCTGGCCGATCACCCGCTTGTGTAGCTCGCCCTCCATCTGGATCAGCTTTTTGGTCTCGGCCTCGGTCAGCTTGAAGACCGGGATCCCAGTCCACATCGAGACGATGTCGGCGATCTCCTCCTCGCCGACGTCGGGCCGGTCGCCACTCTCGCCCTCGGCCCACTCGTCCTCGAGCTGGCGCTTGCGGGTCGTCAGCTGGCGCTCGGTGTCGCGCAGGTTCGCCGCTTTCTCGAACTCCTGCGCTTCGATCGCGGCCTCCTTCTCGCGCCGCGTCGTCTCGATTTCCTCTTCGAGGTCGCGGTAGACGGGCGGCGAACTCATCGACTTGATCCGCATCCGCGAAGCGGCCTCGTCGATCAGGTCGATCGCCTTGTCGGGCAGGAAGCGGTCGGAAATGTAGCGGTCAGCGAGCTCGGCAGCGGCGCCCAGCGCGTCGTCGGTGATGTTGACGCGGTGGTGCTGCTCGTAGCGCTCGCGCAGCCCCTCGAGGATCTTCACCGTGTCCTCGACCGAGGGCTGGTCGACCCTGATCTGGGCGAAGCGGCGCTCCAGCGCCGAGTCGCGCTCGAGGTACTTGCGGTACTCGTCGAGCGTCGTCGCACCGATCGTCTGCAGCTCGCCGCGGGCCAGGGCCGGCTTCAGGATCGAGGCGGCGTCGATCGCGCCCTCGGCCGCGCCAGCGCCGACCAGGTTGTGCAGCTCGTCGATGAAAAGGATGATGTCGCCGCGCTGGGTGATCTCCTTCATCACCTTCTTCAGCCGCTCCTCGAACTCGCCCCTGTACTTCGAGCCGGCGACCAGCGCCGCCAGGTCGAGCGTGTAGATCTGCTTGTTCTTGAGCAGCTCGGGCACCTCGCCCTTCTCGATCCGGGCCGCGAGACCCTCGACCACGGCGGTCTTGCCGACCCCGGGCTCGCCCAGCAGCACCGGGTTGTTCTTGGTGCGCCGCGAAAGGATCTGCATGATCCGCTCAATCTCGGTTTCACGCCCGATCACCGGGTCGAGCTTGCCTTCCTCGGCTAGCCGGGTGAGGTTGCGGCCGAACTGGTCGAGCAGCTTCGAAGACTTCTTGCCGCCCTCGCCTCCACCAGCGCCAGCGCCGGCTCCCTGGCGGCGACCGCCGGGACCGGAGAGCATCCGGATTACCTCGTTGCGGATCTTGTCGGAGTCGGCGTCGAAGTCGAGCAGGATGCGAGCAGCGACGCCCTCGTTCTCACGGACGAGGCCGAGCAGGATGTGCTCGGTGCCGATGTAGTTGTGGCCGAGCGAGAGCGCCTCGCGCAGCGCCAGCTCGAGCACCTTCTTGGCGCGCGGGGTGAAGGGGATCTGGCCGGAGGTGACCTCCTCGCCGGAACCGACGATCCGCACCACCTGGGAGCGAACCCGCTCGGTGGTGATGTCGAGAGACTCGAGCACGCGGGCGGCGAGTCCCTCCTCCTCGCGGAGCAGCCCGAGCAGGATGTGCTCGGTGCCGATGTAGTTGTGCTTGAGCGTCCGAGCCTCTTCCTGCGCCAGGACGACGACTTGACGGGCTCGCTCTGTGAATCTCTCGAACAAAAGGCCTCTCTACCTAGTCCAACTCCAACGGTCGTGGTAAGTATCGGCGGGGCGCCCTGTCGGTGTCGGGAAGCGCCTATGTGCCCCGTAAACGATACCGACCGCCACCACCCGGTCTCCGGGCGCAAACATCCGCTCAGAGCGGCTTTTTTGGGCCGTTCAGGAGCGCATCGCGGGGAACAGGACGACCTCGCGCAAGCTCTTTGCGCCACCAAGCAGCATAACGAGACGGTCGATCCCGATCCCAACGCCGCCAGTCGGCGGCATTCCCTGTTCGAGCGCCTCGATGAAGAGGGCGTCGAACGGCTGTGCCTCTTCGTCGCCGCGCTCCAGCTCCTCCGCCTGCTGTTCGAAGCGGCGGCGCTGCTCGTCGGGGTCGTTCAACTCGCTGAAGCCGTTGGCGATCTCGATCCCGCCGGCGAACGCCTCGAAGCGCTCGGTCACGCCCTCCTCGGAACGGTGGGACTTGGCGAACGGCGAGAGCTCGGTCGGGTAGTCGAGTAGGAACGTCGGCTGCACCAGGTGCGGCTCGACGTCGCGCGAGAGCAAGCCGTCGACCAGCTTGCCCCAGCCCTCCGCCGGGTCGGGCTCGGTGTCCATCGTCGCGGCTAGAGCCTCGCGGGTCGGGTGCTCGGCGATGTCGATGCCGCTGCGCTCCTGGATCGCCTCGCGCAGCGTCAGCCGCTTCCAGGGAGGCGCGAAGTCGATCTCGACGTCGCCCCGCTTCACCTTCGTCGTGCCCAGGACCCGCTCCGCTACCTCGGCGACCATCAGCTCGACCTTGCGCGCGGTGTCCATGTAGTCCGAGCAGGCCTCGTACCACTCGAGCATCGTGAACTCGGGGTTGTGCTTGTGGGAGACGCCCTCGTTGCGGAAGTCCTTGCCCAGCTCGTAGACCCGTTCGATCCCCCCCACCACTAGTCGCTTCAGGTAGAGCTCTGTGGCGATCCGCAGGTAGAAGTCGCGGTCGAGCGCGTTGTGGTGGGTGACGAAGGGCCTGGCCAGGGCGCCGCCGTAGAGGGGCTGCAGGACCGGGGTCTCGACCTCGACGAAGCCGCGCTCGTCGAGCCAGCGGCGCACCTCGCTCACCGTGCGGGCACGGAGGGCGAAGATGCGGCGACTCTCCTCGTTAGCGATCAGGTCCAGCTCGCGCCGGCGGTAGCGGGTCTCGACGTCCTCGAGGCCGTGGAACTTGTCGGGCGGGGGGCGCAGGCTCTTGGCGAGCAGGCGCCAGCGGTCGATCGCGAGCGAGAGCTCGCCGCCGCGATTGGTCGCCAGCGCGGTCCCCTCGACGCCGATGATGTCGCCGATGTCGAGGTCGACCAGCAGCTCGTAGGGCTCGAGGCCGAGCAGGTCCTCGCGGGCATGCAGCTGGATCTGGCCGCCGCCGTCGCGGAGGTCGAGGAAGCAGGCCTTGCCGTGGCCGCGGCGGGCGACGATCCGGCCCGCGACCCGGTGCCGCGAGTCAGTCTCGATCCCGGCCGCGAGGCCCTCGTGGGCGGCGCGCACCTCGGCGATGTCCTCGCGCTCGGCGAACTCGTGCGGAAACGGCTCGATTCCTGCGTCTCTCAGCCGCTCAAGCTTCTGGCGCCGGTCGCGAAGGACGTCTGAGAGTTTCTGCTCCTCGGGCTCGTTCATGCGACGGCGAGCCTACCGGCGCTAAGCACTCTCGATCTTGGTGATCTTCAGTTTCTTCTTCGGCCCACGCGGGACCTCGACCGTGACGACGTCGTTGCGCTTGTGGCCGATCAGGGCTTTGCCGATCGGCGACTCGTTGGAGAGCTTGTGCTCGAGCGGGTCGGCCTCGGTGGAGCCGACGATCTGGAACTTCTGCGAGTCGCCGGTCTTCTGGTCCTTGACGTGGACGATCGAGCCGAACTGGACCTCGTCGGTACCGAGGGCTTTCTCGTCGATCACCGTGGCGCGGCGCAGCCTCTCTTCGAGCTGGGCGATCCGCTGCTCGAGCAGCGCTTGCTCGTTCTTGGCGTCGTCATACTCGGCGTTCTCGGAGATGTCGCCGAACTCGCGCGCTTCTTTGATCCGCTCCGCCACCTCGCGGCGTCGCACGGTCGAGAGGTGGTCGATCTCCTCCTTGAGCTTCTCGAGACCCTCGGGGGTGATAACGGACTGGCGACTCACTGGCCTGACCTCGCTTTAGCTTGATTGGGGAACGGCTCCCAGACACCAAAAACGCCCGGACATGACGGCTGTCGCCACCGTGCCAGGGCCGGAAGTCGCGGGATTATAGCGAGGGTTCCAGGCCGGCAATCAGGGTTTTCCGCGCATCTTCGAGCGAGGCCGCGGCGGCGATCAGCTCGCGGGCCCGAGCCAGGTCCGCGCTGCGTTGCAACTCTTCGGCATCCGCCGGCGGAAGCTCGAGCGACTCGACGTACCAGGGGTAGAACTTGCGCAGGTAGCGCGAGGCGCGATCCGTGCCTAGGTGCTCCTCGGCACGGTCGATCGTCCAGAGCAGCTCCGCGACCACCTCACCCCGCGCGGGTGGGGCGCTGCGGCGACCCGTCAGCTCTTCGAAGACCCACGGGTTGCCGAGAGCGCCGCGGGCGATCATTACGGCGTCGGCGCCCGACTCGCGATAGGCACGGCGCGCCGCCTCGGCGTCGCTCAACCCACCGGAGACGACCACCGGCACCTCGACACGCTCGACCAGCTCGCGGGTGAGCGCGTAGTCGGGGCTTCCCTTGTGCCCGACCGCAGCGGCCCGCGGATGGAAGGCGATCGCGGCGACACCGGCTTCCTCGGCGAGCCGCACGGCGAGCTCAAAGCCTGAGCGGTCGCCGCTGCGTAGGCCGGAGCGGAGCTTGACGGTGACCGGCAGACCGCTGCCCTCGATCGCGCCGCGAGCAAGGGCGAGGGCCAGCTCGGGGTCGGCCAGCAGCTCGGCGCCGGCGCCGGTCTTGCGCACCTTCGGCACCGGACAGCCCATGTTGATGTCGATCAAGTCGGCGCCAGCCTCGGCGGCGATCGCCGCGCCGGACCGCATCACCTCGGCGTCGTGGCCGAACAGCTGCACCGAGACCGGGTGCTCGTCGGGATGGATACGCATCAGCTCGCGCAGGGTGCGCTCGTTGCGGTGGTGCAGGCCGAAGCTCGAGACCATCTCGGAGACAGCAAGCCCGGCGCCGTGCCGCTTCGCCTGCAGGCGCACGAACCAGTTGCCGATCCCCGCCAGCGGCGCCAGCAGGACGCGGTTGGGGATCTCGACGTCGGCGATCCGGAAGGGATCAGTCAGCTGTGGGCGAGTTCCGCTCATGGATCAACCTCAGACCCTTGAGGGTAAGCATGTCATCGACCTCGTCGATCGTCTCTGTGAAGGGGACGACAACGTGAGCCAGGCCGCCGGTGGCCAGCAGGCTCGCCTCTCCCAGCTCAGCTTCGATCCTGCGCACCAGGCCGTCGATCAGGCCGGCGAAGCCGAAGACAAACCCGGACTGGATCGCGGCGATGCTCGAGCGGCCGATCGCGGTCTCCGGGGCGGCGAGGTCGATGCGGGTGATGCGGGCAGCGCGTTCGATCAGCGCACTGAGCGAGATCTCCAGGCCGGGGCCGATCGCGCCGCCCAGGTATTCACCCTCGGCCGAGACCACGTCGATGTTGATCCCGGTGCCGAAGTCGACGACCACGCAGGCGGCCTGAAACCGCTCGTAAGCGGCGATCGAGTTGACCAGGCGGTCAGCTCCGACCTCAGTTGGGTTATCGATGCGGATCGCCATCCCGGTCTTGATGCCGGGGCCGACGGTGAGGCATTCCGCCTCGAGGTAGCGCTCTGTGAGCTGCTCGTACTGGGTGCCGAGCGGTGGCACCACCGAGGAGACGCAGACCGCGTCGATCTCGTCGAGGCTGATCTCACCGAGGGTAAGCAGGCCGCCGATCCGCTCGGCCAGCTCATCGCCGGTCGCCCCGGCGCGGGTCTGGAAGCGCCAGTGCTCGATCAGCTGCTCGCCCTCGAAAGCGCCGAGGTGAGTCTGGGTGTTGCCGACGTCAACCGCGAGAAGCATGGGGCGGGATTATGATGCTCGCCGTGAACGTGAGGCTCTACACGATCCCTGGCTCTCACCCCGGCGTCGCCGTGCAGGCGATGATGAAGGCGAAGGGCATTCCCTTCAAGCGCACCGACCTTTTCCCCGTGATGCAAAAGCTCGTGGTCCGCTCGCTCGGCTTTCCGAAAAAAACCGTGCCGGCGATGAAGATCGACGGCCGCAAGGTGCAGGGTTCGCGCGAGCTCGCGCGCGAGCTCGACCGGATCCGCCCCGAGCCACCGCTCTTCCCGGCCGACCCGGAGCTGCGCGCGAAGGTGGAAGAGGCCGAGCGCTTCGGCGACGAGGAGCTGCAGCACCCGATCCGCCAGACGATCTGGTGGGTACTGAAGAAGGACAAGGCGCCGCTGCGCAGCTACTCGGAAGGCGCGAAGCTGGGCATTCCAATCGGCCTCGCGGTCGCAACCGCGGGCCCGATCCTCGCTCTCACTGCCCGCTACAACGAGGCCACCGACGAGAACGTTCGCCGTGACCTCGAGCTGCTGCCGGGCTTCCTCGACCGGATCGACGCCTGGATTGAGACCGGAGTTCTCGACGGCGAACAGCTCAACGTCGCCGACTACCAGATCGCGCCCTCGCTGAGGCTTGCGATGACGATGCAGGACCTCCGCCCCGTGATCGACGCACGACCGGCGGGCAAGTTCGCGAGGCGCGTAATCCCGGACTACCCGGGCGACGCCCCGCCGATCCTTCCCGCCGCCTGGCTCGAGCCGCTGCGCTCCGCGACCGCCGCCTGACGCAGCCGACTTTGACCACACTGGAGTGGGGTCAAAGTCGGATGGGCGAGCGACCTACACGCTGATCTGGACCAAGGGAAGCGAGAGCTTCCACGAGCCGGGTCCCGTCGGGGAGGGTCAGATCCGGGTCGAGCTCGAGCAGGGGCACGAGGACGAAGCGGCGGCTGGTCACCTCTGGGTGCGGCAGGGTGAGCCGCTCGGTCGAGAGATCGAGGTCGCCTAGCAGCAGTAGGTCGACGTCGAGCGGGCGTGGACTGTGGCGGGGAGCGTCGAGGGCACGGCCGCGTTCGGCCTCGATCTCCTTGCAGGCGTCGAGCAGCGCCACCGGCTCCAACTCGGTGCGGATGCGGATCGCCGCGTTGAGGAAGTCGGGCTGGTCGAGCACCTCGCCGACCGGCTCGGTCTCGTAGGTCGAGGAGATCGCCTCGACCTCCACCCCACGCTCGCCAAGCATCCGGATCGCCGCCCGCAGGTTCTCCTCGCGGTCGCCGACGTTCGACCCGAGTCCGAGATAACCGTGACGCAAGGCCCTACGCCTCGCCGTCTTCTTCCTCTTCAGCGTCCTCGTCGCGCTCGTGGACGACCTCGACCGCGACCTCCTGGACGGCGATCGGGAGCGGCGGCTCGGGCTTGGCGGCGCGGACGCGGACCGAGTCGCATCCATAACGCACCATCAGCCGCTCGCCGACCACCTGGGCAAGCCGCTCCAGCGTCCGGTAGCTGCGCTCGGTAGCGGCGAGGACGACGATGTCGCAAACCTCGGCGTAGTCGACCGTGTCCTCGATCCGGTCGGTGAGCACGGCGTCGCAGTCGGGCACGTCGAAGGAGATGTCGAACTCGAGCCGCTGGCCGATCTCCTGCTCGGCGTCGCTGACCCCGTGGTGCGTGTAGATCGAGAGCCCACGCAGCTCGACCTCGACCCGCGACTCGATCCCGTTGCCGTTCGGATCCATCAACGCACCATTTTCGCGCTTCGCTCGCGGCGCGAAGAGTCAGATATGCACGCTTGCTCGCTCCGCACTCAGATGAACCTATCCGAGCACGGCATCGGCGACCGTGATCGCCTGCCGCACCTCGGCAACGTCGTGGACGCGCAGCACGTCGGCGCCATCGGCAGCGGCGAGTACAGAGGAGGCGATGGTGCCGCCGATCCGGTCCCCGGCGTCCGAGCCGTCGATCTTGCCGATGAAGCTCTTGCGCGAGGTTCCGATCACGATCGGCCGCCCAAGCTCGCGAAGCTCACCGAGCCGCCGCAGAAGCTCCAAGTTGTGCTCCAAGGTCTTCCCAAACCCAATCCCAGGATCAAGCCAAATCCGCTCCTCATCGACCCCGGCGGCGACCGCCGTCTCCAGCCGCTCCGCCAGAAACGCCTTCACCTCATCGACCACGTCCGCGTAAACCGGGTTCTCCTGCATAGACCGCGGATCGCCCAGCATGTGCATCAACACCAGCCCGGCCTCCCGCTCCGCACAGAGCGCCCCGAGCTCAGGGTCATGCCGCATAGCCGTCACGTCATTGACAATCGACGCCCCCGCATCCAACGCCGCCTCGGCCACCGCAAGCTTCGAGGTGTCGACCGAGATCGCGGCACCAATGCCGTTCAGGCCTTCGATCACGGGCACAATCCGCCGCAGCTCCTCCGTCTCGCTTACTTCCTCCGCGCCAGGGCGTGTGGATTCCCCGCCCACATCCAAAATCTCCGCCCCTTGCTCGGCGAGCTCGCGACCATGCGCGATCGCCGCCGCTGGATCGAGGTAGAGCCCCCCGTCGGAGAACGAGTCTGGCGTGACATTGACCACGCCCATCAGCTTCGGAGACATACCCGCAGTATCGCGCCGCAGCCACCCCGCGGCGGTGTCGAGGGATCGCGACACCGACTGGGGAGAGGGCGCGTGGGCACCTCTCGAACGGGCGGATACTCAAAACGCCGGGCTAATTGAGGGTCCAGCGAAACGGCTAGCGAAACGCTTGCCCTTCGCTGCTGAGTAGTTCAGGTTCGCCGGGTCCAGACAACAAGTGGCCCCGGCGCAGCGCTAACTGCCCGGGGCCGTGGCACCGAAAGGGGTACTTTCGATGCAGGCCCAGCCTACCCAGAGAGCCGTTCTGGCCCTCGTCCTCGACGCTCACCCGAACCCCCTCACGATTCCGGGCCTCGCCCGCGAGATCGACACAGACGACGTAGAGGCCGCCGTGCGTGACCTCGTAAATATCGGCCTGCTGGAGTGCGGTGGTATCTCCATCCGGCCCAGCGCCGCTGCCGTCCACTTCGACCAGCTCGGCCTATGACCGTCGCGGAGCAGTTCGGCACGAACCTCCGCGACTGTCGCAAGCGCGCCAACCTGTCACAGGAAGACACTGCGGTGCGAGCCTCGCTGCACCGCACCGCAGTGGGTCAACTGGAGCGGGCCGAACGGGTCTGCCGCATAGACACCCTTGTGAAGCTCGCCGGGGCGCTCGCCGTCGAGCCAGCCGAGTTGCTCACCGGACTCTCATGGGAGCCGGGAGGCACGCGGCTTGGTCAGTTCAGGCTCGAAGCGGAGTAGACACCGCCCGCGCCCGAGAGAGGGTGCAGGCCAGCCTCGTCAGCACCGTCAGGTCGGTGTGGAGCCGGACGCGCTCCAGCCCACGGACTCGAAGCGGTCGCAACCCCCATTCGTGCTTGAGCCGTCCGAACTCTCGCTCTACGGCAACCCGCTTCCGGTACATCGAATTCCAGCGCTTCGACTTGTAGGGGATCAGCGGGTGCAAGCGGCTGGCCTTGATCCACGTTGAGGCGGGCTTGCACTCCCCGGTCGGGCATCGCCACTTGGAAGCTCCCCGCTTGCGATCCGATCCGGCGAAGGTCCACTCGCCGTGGTCACACCGGGGCGGCTTGTGGTCGCCGCGTTTGACCCCCGTGGTTTTCCGCAGGGGAATGACCGGCAAGCAGTCGCGCTCGGCGCAGGTGACATGAACCCCCGCGTCGTCATAGCCCTTGTCGAGCGCCGCCGTGTCGGCCGTCGCGCCGCGACGCCGCGCCTCATCGAGCAGCGGGCCGACCTGCCAGCCTTCGTAGGCGTTCGCAGGCTCGACCCGCCAGGAGATCGGCAAGCCCGTCGCCACACACGCCGAAAGGTGCAGGCGGTAGCCGTAGAAGGAGCCGCCCTTGCGGGTCGAGATCGCCGAGCGGCGTCCCCAGGTCGCGTCCTTATCCGAGAAGCGCTTCGGCTCCTCGACCTCCCCGATGTCGCGCTGGCCGTTCGCATAGGCGGGCATGTCTGAGGCGTCAATAGCGAGGTCGCGCCCGTAGCTCGGCAGCTTCTCATGTAGCCCTGCGATTACCGAGTCGATGCAGCGCTCCAGCTTGTCGCCGTGCGCCCGCAGCTTTTCTGCGAACCGATATGCGGCATAGACGCTCGGCGGGTTGCCTTCGCAGCCCAACGCTCGCTGGAGTGCCCAATGCTCGCGGACCAGGGCAACGGCTTTCGTCCAGGTCGGGATGGCGTAGAGGCTCTTGGCGAAGCACAGACCCAACATCGTGCGGATCGGGTACCCAGGCCGGCCAGTCCAACGGGTCGCTTCCAAATCAGCGACCAGCCGCTCGATCTCGGGTGAATCGAGGAGTCCTGCCAACTGGGCGCAGGCCGAATGCCCTGCTAATTTGGGTGATGCCATCGAGCTTCTACCTCGTGTGGCCTGGCCCTCGGACGCACCAACGTCGCGGGGGCCGTTTTCTTGACTATTGCCCGACCAACTCTATGGCTTGGATCGGACGGAAAAGCGCTCTAGAAAGCGAAAAAGCGCGGCTAAGCTACGCGACCTGCATAGGCCTGTCGATGCTTTTCTCAAGCTCGTTCTTAGTGGCAACGGGCTGCTTTTCAATGGCGCGATCTCTCTGTTCCCTCTTTTTCTCTCTTGCCTCTTCGGTGGCAATTGAGAAAAGGCCCATGAGGTCTGGTGAAGCAGTCGAAAGATCGAGAACCTGCTTCTCCATCTCGGCCTCCTCCACCAGTTCGGCGAAGTTGAGAACGTCTTTGACCCGGACAAGAGTTACGGCGTTCTTCCCGACCTGCCTCGACCTCGCCGCCTCCTCGTATGCATCCTTGGTGAACTCGAACGCGACCAGATAGCCCATGTGCTTTCCAGACCTCTCGATGGCGGTCTCGAACTTGTCGACCTCTTCTCGCCCAACAGGTTTCCGCCACTGCTTGACCTGGATAGGAAGGCGCTCGAAGAAGGACCATCCGTCAATCCCCATGTCCCGCGACTTTTTGGCAGACCTGATGCCATCTACGCGGTCGATAACCCAGTTCTGAAACTCGTAGTGGCCCAACTTTTTGAGGTCTGCAAGGCTCCTTGGCAGGCCCACGACTTTGGCGTTGGCTCCAAGTTTGTCGACGCGAATCTTCATGATGCTGACCGCCTTCGCGCTGATGTCGATGCCAATCCACTTTCGTTGCAGCCGCTGTGCAACAGCGATGGTCGTTCCGCAGCCACAGAAAGGGTCGAGAACTACCTGGCCGGGATCGCTGCTCGATTCGATGATTCGCTCAAGTAGAACCTCTGGCTTCTGGGTCGGCCACCCAAGCTTCTCCTCTCCTCGCGTGACTGGCTTCAGGTCCGTCCATACGTCTCTGCAGAGGAACGCCGGGCATCTCGTCCAGGTAGCGCTTGTAGGAGGGGACGCCGTCCGGCTTTTTCGGGAAGTGAATGCGCCCTTCGGCCAGCATCCGATCCATGTTTTCTTTCGAATAGGCCCAGTAGCGCCCCCGATAGGGCCGTCGACCGTGCCACTCGTAACTCACATCTCCGCCGGGCTTCGCTGCGGTCAAATCACCAAGGCGATAGCGCTGACCGGTTTCCTCCTCGACATGCGTATAGAAGTTCTCGACGTACTCTTTGCTGTAGGGCGTGTAGATCGTGTTCCATATCCACTCGTCGCCCTTCGTGTAGAAGAGGATCACATCGTGGATGTGCCCGTGCATGCGACGCCCCTGCTTCGTGTCGCTGTGGGCGCTGCTGCGCTTCCAGATAATCTCGCTCCTGAAGCCGCCACCAGAGCGTTCAAATACCTGGTCGAGCATTACCTTCAGGTAGTGGCTGGCCGTGGGATCGCAATGCAGGTAGAGCGAGCCGTTCGGCTTGAGGAGCCGGTGCATCTCGACTATCCGGCTCTCCATCCAGCCGGTGTAGTGCTTGATCCCGCCTTTCCAACGATCCACGAAAGACCGAATCTCGGCCTCCTCCCCCCAGATCACCTCGTACTTGCGATTCGAGAAGAACGGCGGATCGAGGTAAATCAGATCCACACACTCGTCGGGGAACTGAATAAGGCGACGCAGGTTGTCCCCCTTATAGAGGACCCCCGTCTCGAATTTTTGATACCTCGCAGATGCCATACAGGAACCTCCTGATATCTCGCAAATTGCGGGAAACCTGCTGGGGCACGAAATGCAGAGGAACGTCCAAGCTGGCCGAACTCGGCCAAGGGGAGGAGAAGTCGGAGGCGTGGGGTAATGCCCCCTGATGGGCGGGGTATTGCTGCTTCAGCTACCTGAGCGATCCCGCGCCCAGAGCGGCACGGGGAGTTTCGCTAGTCCCTCAATTAGCCCGGCGTTTGTCCGGGCGAGAGGTGCCCACGCGCCCGCAGCCCACTAGCTGGCGTCGCCGCCCGCGAACCCAGGCCGCGGCCGCGGCTGGGCAACGGGCCCCTCGCGCTGCGCCCGTTCCGGCTCCGGCGCCGTCTCAGCCGGCTGCTCGGCCTCCTCGTCCTCATCGGCGAAGACCTCGTCCTCCGGCTTGCCGTCGAGCAACGCCAGGAACTGCTCGGCGTCGATCGTCTCCCGCTCGAGCAGGATGTTCGAGATCCGGTCCAGCTCCTTGCGGTTGTCGGTGAGCAGGTCCTTGGCGGTTTGGTGGGCCGACTCGACAATGCGGCGGATCTCGTCGTCGATCTCGCGAGCGATCTCGTCGGAGTAGTCGGGCTCGGCGGAGAACTCGCGGCCGAGGAAGGGCTGGCTGCGGTCGTGGCCGAAGACGCGCGGGCCAAGCCGCTCGGACATGCCGAAGCGCATCACCATCTGCTTCGCCGTCGCGGTCACCTTCTCGAGGTCGTTGGAGGCGCCGGTAGTGATCTCACCGAAGACGATCTCCTCGGCGGCGCGGCCGCCCAGGGTCATCGCCATCGTGTCGGTCAGCTCGGCGCGGCTGGTCAAGAACTTGTCTTCGGTTGGCAGGCTGATCGTGTAGCCGAGCGCCTGGCCGCGGCTGATGATCGAGATCTTGTGGACCGGGTCGCAGTTGGGCAGCATGTGGCCGACGATCGCGTGGCCGAGCTCGTGGTAAGCGGTGATCAGCCGCTCTTTCTCGCTCATCACCCGGGTCTTCTTCTCGGGCCCGGCGATCACCCGCATGATCCCCTCCTCTAGCTCATGCATCGAGATCTCGCGGCGGCCCTGACGGGCGGTCAGGAGCGCCGCCTCGTTGACCAGGTTGGCGAGGTCGGCGCCGGTGAAGCCGGGCGTCTGGCCCGCCAGCGCGTCGAGGTCGATCGCCTTGCCCAGTGGCTTGCCGCGGGTGTGCACCTCGAGGATGTGCTTGCGGCCTTTTCGGTCGGGACGGTCGACGACGACCTGGCGGTCGAAGCGGCCCGGCCGCAGCAGGGCGGGGTCGAGGATGTCGGGGCGGTTGGTGGCGGCGATCAAAATGATGTTGTCTTTCATCTCGAAGCCGTCCATCTCGACCAGCAGCTGGTTCAGCGTCTGCTCGCGCTCGTCGTGGCCGCCGCCCATTCCGGCACCGCGGTGGCGGCCGACAGCGTCGATCTCGTCCATGAAGATGATGCAAGGGGAGTTCTGCTTCGCCTGCTCGAAGAGGTCGCGGACACGGCTGGCGCCGACGCCGACGAACATCTCGACGAAGTCCGAGCCCGAGATCGAGAAGAAGGGGACGCCGGCCTCGCCGGCGACGGCGCGGGCGAGCAGCGTCTTGCCGGTTCCGGGCGGCCCGTAGAGCAGCACCCCCTTGGGGATGCGGGCGCCGAGCGACTGAAACTTCTTCGGGTTCTCGAGGAATTCCTTGATCTCCTGGAGCTCCTGCACCGCCTCGTCGACCCCGGCCACATCGCGGAAGGTGATCTTCGGTGCGTCGACCGACATCCGTTTGGCTTTGGACTTGCCGAAGTTCATCACCCGCGAGCCGCCGCCCTGCATCTGGTTCATCAGGAAAATCCAGAAGCCGAAGAAGAGGACGAAGGGGAGGATGTAGGTGAGCAGTGAGAGCAGGCTCGAGCCGCCCGTCCCCTTCACCTCCGTGGTGACGTCGTAGCGCTCGATCAGGTTGAGCAGCGATTGCTCGGTATTGGACGGATAGCCGGTGGAGAAGCTCTCGCCGTTGGTGCGCTTGACGTCAAGCGTGTTGTCCTTCGGGTTGACCGTGATCTCTTCGATCTTGCCTTTGGCGATCAGCCCGGACTGGGGCGCGATCAGTTCGTTGTAGGAGGGCGCTTTGGTGTCGTCCGGGCTGCTGATCACCCGCTGCGCAACGAAGGCGAGGATCACCACCAGCAGGATCGGAAAGGCCGCGCTTTTAAAGAAACGCCTCACAGGGAAAAATCAGCGTACCAGGGCAATTTCGCCCTCCTAGCCGAACTTCGGAGCGGTCACCGATCGTCCAACGCGGCCACGTAGCCCAGGTTGCGGTAGCGCTGGGCGTAGTCGAGGCCGTAGCCGATCGCGAAGCGGTTGGGGATCTCGAAGCCGACGTAGCGGGGGGAGAGGTCGACCCGCAGGCGCTCCGGCTTGGTCAGCAGGGCGCAGACCTCAAGCGAGGCCGGATTTCGCGCCTTCAGGTTGCGCATCAGGTACTGCAGGGTGAGGCCGGAATCGATGATGTCCTCGACGATCAGCACGTGGCGGTCTTCGATCGGTGCGTCGAGGTCCTTGAGGATGCGCACGACGCCCGAGGAGTCTGTCTGCGACCCGTAGCTGGAGACTGCCATGAAGTCGATCTCGCAGGGGACGGAAATGTCCCGCATCAGGTCGGCGAGGAAGAGGACGGCACCCTTGAGGATGCCGACCATGAAGAGGTCGCGTCCCTCGTAGTCGCGGCTGATCTCCACACCGAGCTCGGCCACGCGCCGCTGCAGGTTCTCGCTCGAGACGAGGGTCTCGCCAATCCCGGGGTCGCTCACCACAAAACCTCGCGCTTCGCTCGCGGCGCGAAGAACCAGGCATGCACGCTTGCTCGCTCCGCGCTCACGGGCGCAGTCTAGATACAGCCATCAACGCTCGGCGTGCAGGACCCCGCGCTCGGCGACCGCACGCACGCCGCCACCGAGGTCGAGCATCGCCGTGCCGGTACGGCGCAGCGCCGCGACCTCGTCGGCGTGACGGGCGGCGCCGGGAACCGGCCGCCCGGCGGCCCGGTCGGCGAGCTGCTGGACGACGAGACGGCGCAGCGCCCGCGGCAGCTCAGCCAGGCGCTCGAGCCTGATCGTGCTGCGGGGCGTCCCGCCCGAGCCGTCGATCTCGGCGGCGACGAGGGCGTCGAGGACCTCCGCCTCCTCGCGCAGCAGCTCGGCGGTGCGCAGCACGTTGCGGGCCGCCGCCGGGTGGATCTCGGCTAGGGCGGGCGCCAGCCTGTGGCGAACGCGATTGCGGGCATAGCCGTTCTCGGCGTTGGTCGGGTCGTCGCGCCAGTCGAGCCCCCGCTCCTCGCAGTAGCGCGTGGTCTGCTCACGCGTAAAGTCGAGCAGCGGGCGGACCAGGCTGCCGTCGCGGGGGCGGATCCCAAGCAGGGCGCGGCGACTCGGCGATGAGGCGAGCCGGTAGAGGATCGTCTCGACCTGGTCGTCGGCGGTGTGGCCGGCGGCAATCAGGGAGCCGTGCGGCAGGGCCAGCCGAGCCGCCGCCGCGTAGCGGGTGTCGCGGGCCCAGGCCTGGAGGTTGCCGGGCCCCTCGGGCCGGCGCGGACGCTCGAGCGCCAGCTCGACTCCGAGCTCGGCGCAGAGCGCCGTGCAGTGCGCCTCGTCCTCGTCGGAGTCGTCACGAAGGCCGTAGTTGACGTGCAGCGCAGTTACTGCGCCGGGGCCGAGCAGCCGCACCGCGAGGTCGAGCAGGCAAACCGAGTCGCGTCCGCCGGAGAGCAGCGCGACCAGCGACGACCCGGTCGGCAGCAGCCCGCCCTCGCGAATGTGCTCCAGCATCGCCTCGCTCTCCATCTGCTCCATATACATGAGTTTCGCGCTTCGCTGGCTCCGCACTAAAACGAGTGCAGGCCGGCTCAGCCGGCGGCGGCGCTGACCAGGAAGAGCGAGGTCGGCTCGGGGAAGCCCTTCAGGTTGACCTCGCCGATCGGCTCGCAGGTCAGCTCGCGCCCTCCAAGCATCTCGGCGACGCGGTCGGTGACCAGGACCTCGCCCGCATGGGCGCGGCCGACGACGCGGTGGGCCAGGTTGACGTGGGTGCCGAAGTAATCGCCGTCACGGTAGACGGCCTCGGCGTAGTGAATCGCGACCCGGGGTCGCGGTCGCTCCGGCAGGCGCTCCAACAACCGGACCGCCCACTCGCTGAGCGACGCGGGGTCGGGCGAGACGAGCATCACCTCGTCGCCGATCGTCTTCACGATCGTCGCGTCAGACGGCAGCGTTGCTTCCACCGTTTCGACGAAGTTCTCGACCACGTCGAGGGCCTCCAGGTCGCCCTCCTCCTCTGTGTACTGGGTGAATCCGGTGAGGTCGATGAAGCAGAGGGTGACCGGGACTTGGCCCAGGTGGGGAACGGCGGCGCCGAGCTCGCTCTCCATGTGTCCGACCACGTCCTGCTCGAGGAAGAAGCGCAGGTAGCGAGTGTGCAGGTACTCGGTCAGCGGCGCGGCCAGGGGGAGGATGTCGGCAGCAAGCCCACCCATCTCCTCTGCCATCTCCAGCTCCGGCACGCCGTCGAGAATCATCGGTTCGTGCACGTAGAGGTGGAAGAGCCGCACCTCGGCGTCGGCGATCCGTCGCAGCGACTGCACGTAGACGCGCACCAGCTGGAGGAAGGCGACCAAAGGGAAGCCTGCGGCGAGAACCCGGGCGCAGTGGCGCAGGGCGGCGACGTCGGCCGGGCCCAGCATCCGCTCACGGCCGAAGGGGGTGCCGAGGATGACCAGGATACGCTCGATCAGCTCCGGCTCCAGGCCGGTCTCGCGCGCTACCTCCTCCACCGTCGCCTGCGCCTCCTGCTCGGGCAGTAGGTCCTCGGCGAGGCCGAAGGCGAGCCTTCCCTCCCGGCCCGCCTTCTTCAGGTCGTCGAGCGAGTGACCTCGCTCGCGCATCCGCGCCACGACACGAGCCTGTGCCGCCGCCGCCGCCGTCCAGCGCCCCCGCCGCACCGGCACGACTTTCTCCGCCGCCCACCGCTTCAGCGTGCCAGTCGAGACGCCCGCCCGGCGCGACGCCTCACTGAGTGAAATCCGCTCGTCAGCCATCGAGCAGCCGAGGCTAGTCATCCAGCCCGACGAGCTGGGACGATACGTGAGGGGCCTATCCCGACAGGGGTGAAACGTCTTGTACTTTTTCGGCCGATCCAACCTCGGACGGCAACAGTCGCTCTCCGAAAAAGTTAAGTGAAACCCCTGTCGGGATAGGCCCCTCGGATCACGTGGGGATCTCCGCGTCCTCGTGCGCCTGGAGGACGGGCTCGCCGCCCTCGCCGGTGCGGATGCGTATCGCTTCCTCGACCGGCAGGACAAAGATCTTGCCGTCGCCGACCTCGCCCGTGCGGGCGTGCTTGAGGATCGTCTCGACGACCAGCGGCTTGTCCTTGTCCTCGACCACGACCTCCAGCTTCAGCTTCGGCCGGACGTTGACGGTCAGGGTGGAGCCGCGGTATTTCTCGACTATCCCCTTCTGACGACCCGAGCCCTTGGCCTCGACGATCGACAGGGAGGGGAACCCCTTGTCGAGCAGCTCGGCTCTGATCGGCTCGAACGCCTCGTGGCGAATGAATGCCTCTATCTTCTTCATGCGCTCAGGCCTCCTGATGTGAATCGGTAGCTGTCATCTGACTAACCGCCGCCGTTGCAGGCGTTCCTGATGGGGGTGGCGTGCCGCCCAGTTGCAGGCCAGTCGAGTACTCCGGCTGCGGTATGAACTGCTCCGGATACCCGTACATGCCGTGCTCGGATATGTCGAGACCGGCATCCTCTTCCTCCGGACTGACCCGCAAGCCGATCGTCTGCTTTATCAGGAAGAACACCGCGTAGGAGACGACGAACACGCAGGCGAAGGCGACCGCGACGCCGAGCGCCTGAGCCCCGAGCTGGTCGAGCGAGCCGCTGTACCAGAGGCCTGGATCGCCGACTTCGTTGAGTTCGGCGAGGCGCGGTGAGGTGAAGATCCCGCACGATAGGGTTCCCCAGATCCCGGCCAAGCCGTGCGCGGAAAGGGCGCCTACTGGGTCGTCGATCAGCTTCTCGATCGCCAGCACACCGAGTACGACGATCACTCCGGCGATAGCGCCGATGATAGGCGCCGCCCAGAACTCGACGTAGCCTGACGGGGCGGTGATCCCAACCAGACCGGCTATTGCGCCGTTGCCGGCCATGCCGATGTCGATCGTTCTCGTCTTCAGATACATGACCGACACGGCCGCAACGACGCCAGCCGCAGCGGCCAGGTTGGTGACCACCACCACTTCCGCGAAGCGACCGCCGATCGCCCCAAGGGTCGAGCCGGGGTTGAACCCGAACCAGCCGAGCCAGAGGATCAGCACGCCGAGGCCGACGAGGGGCATCGAGTGGCCTGGAATCGCTCGCGGTTTCCCGTCGCGGGTGTACTTTCCGATCCGCGGGCCGAGCAGCAGCAGTGCCGCCAGCGCCCCGGTCGCGCCGATCAAGTGGACCACAGTCGAGCCGGCGAAATCCTGCATGCCGACGTTGACCTGGAGCCAGCCACCGCCGAAGATCCAGTGACTGAGCACCGGGTAGAGGACAGAGCTGAAGATGATCGCGTAGATGACGTAGGCGCCGAACTTGATCCGCTCCAGGGTTGCACCCCAGACGATCGCCAGCGATACCGCGCAGAACACGAACTGGAAGAACATGAACGCGGCCGGGCTGATCGAATAAGTTTCGACGAACGGGATGCTTTTGCCCGCCTCTTCGATCGAAGAGCCGACATCGAGAAAGAAGCCGTGCGTACCGGCAATCTCCCCGAGCCCGCCGAAGGCAAGCGCGAAGCCCACCGCCCAGTAGCACAGCGATGCGATCGAGAAGTTGACGAGGACCTTGGCGACGCCGGCGCCGACGTTCTTCGCCCTGGAGAAGCCGATCTCCAGCAACAGGAATCCCGCCTGCATGAACATCACCAGGACGGCGGCGACGATCACCCACATCGCGTTGATGCTCGCCTCGGGCGTTTCCAGGATCGGGGTTTGCGCCGCGAAAGCGGCGCCCGGCAGGACGAGCGAGGCAACCGCGGCCAGCGGGCCTGCGATCAAGAGCCTCCTTTTCATTCCGTTACCTCCTAGCCCGCCGCGGCCATGGCCCGGCGGTCGCGGTTTGCGATCGCAGCCAAGGTATGAACAGGCGAAATCGCTGTGTTTAGACGGTTGGAGGAAATCCCGGCGCCGGGTTTCTCACCAGTGTCAATCCCGACTCCATCGCTCGGATTCCGTTAGGGTTGCCGAACCGCTTAGGGAGGCCTAATACACTCACCCGATCAAGGAGGCACCGACTCGATGAAGGCCAGGGCAAAGCTGGGGCTAACGCTGGCGGCGCTTGCGCTCGCAGCGTTTGCGGCAGGATGCGGAGACGACGGCAGCGACGAGACGAGCGCGGAGGCGAGCGCGGCGCAACTGGAGCCGGTCAAGCAATACCTCACGGACCACTCGGCCGAGCTGGTCGAGCAGGTCGAAGTCCTGGGGGAAAACGCTGACGAGTACTACGCCTTGGCCGAGTCGGTCGACTTCGACTACCAGCGCCTGCTCGACGAGCACGGCGACGAAGTTGCCGAAATCCTCGCCGACTCGAAGGACGCCTTCGTCACTGCCAACCCCGCTTACGAGGAGATGGAGGGAATCGTCGCCGGCGTCCCGCGACTAGCCCAGTACGACGTCGACATCGACGCCGGCTCGGACGCCTCGACCCCCGAAGACGCGGTCTCGTTCAGCCTCACCACCCCTGCCGGCAAGCAGCTGAAGCAGCCCGGCAATCTCTTCTTCCTCACCGAGACGGCGCTCTACGGGACCAACCCGGAGCTGCAGGCGAAGGGTGCCCAGCCCGACGTTGATGGCGACGGCAAGGTCGAGTTCGGCGAGGGCCTGCCGGATGCCGATGTCTACAAGGCGACGCTCGACGAATTCGAGCAGCAGGCGAAGAGCCTTGACCAGGACGCGCAGGAGTTCGAACCGACCCCGTCCGATGCGCTGACCTCGATCGTGATCATGACCCCGACCATGAGCGAGTACTTCGAGGCTTGGAAGAACTCCCGCTTCATCGCCGGCGAGGACGCCGAGGAACTCGGCTTCGTAGCTACCTCGCGCCTCTCCGACATCGCCGACATCCTCGGCGGCATCCTCGTCACCTACGACGGGATGGAAGCGGCGATCGCGGCGGAGAACCCCCAGCAGGCGAAGCAGACCCGCAAGGAACTGAAGGAACTAGTCGAGTTCGCCGGCGACCTGCGCGACCGCGAGGCCGGCGGTGAGCAGTTCACCGCCAAGCAGGCAGACGCGCTCGGCGCCCAGGCCCAGGCTCAGGCGGAGGCGATCGCCGGCCAGGTGACGCAGGCTGCGAAGCAGCTCGAAGTGGAGCTACAGGAAGGCTAGGTGCGGCGCGTCGGCTCGATCCTCGCGGTGATGGCGACGCTGCTCTGTGCAGCGTCGCCCGCCGCGGCCAAGCCGGCCTGGCAAGCGGCAGACTCGATCCGGGCCGACCTCTTCGAGGCGCAGACTCAGCTGCTCTTCGGCGAAAGCGGCGGGGGCTCGGTCGCAGCCGCCGAGGAGCGGCTGCGGGGACCCCTGCGCCGCGGACTCGCCGCCGAGGCGCCGACCACGCTGCGGGAGATCGAAGCTTCGCTGAGAGCGGCCGAGCAAGCCCTGGCGGAGCTCGACGAAGTGGGGCTGGCAGCGGCGCGGGGACGAATCCTCTCGGCCCTCCGCCGCGGCGCCTTTGCGGTTGCGATCGCCGCAGCTGGTCGCGGCGAAGCGGCGCGGGCCCGCAGCTGGCTGCAGATCCGCGACTTCCGCCAGACCACCCGCTTCACCCGTCCCGGCGTCGACGCCACCGAAGCCGTGGATCGGCTCAGCAGCGGCGAGATCGGCCCGCACGAGGCCGTGATTCAGATCGAAAAGGACCTGCTCGACGCATTCCAGGCGCGGCTCGCCTCCAACCTCGACGAAGCTTCACAAGCAGCCGAGCGCGGCTTCGATGGCCGCTTCGCCGAGACGGCGGCGATCGCCCGCGGCTACTGGCTGGCGATCGCGCCGGAGTTCGAAGCGCAGCGCGGCGACGCGGAGCGGCGCATCACCGGGCGCGACTTCGATCTGCTCGCAGCGGCTGCCGCCGCATCTGACCGGGCCGGCGTCGAACGGGCACGGCGTGTTGTCGAAGCCGACTTCGAGGGCTTCACGGCGGCGCCCCTGACCCCTGACGAGCAGGTCAACCGGGCCAGCCAGTTGACCCGCTTCCTCGACCTGGTGCCGAAGGAGTACGACAAGGGCACTGCCGATGGTCACGTGACGATCCCCTTCGAGATCCAGGAGGCGGTCGCATTCATGGACGGCGTCGAAACCGCCTTCGCCGACCTCGAGCCGGTCCTGCTCGAGCGCGACCCAGCTGCGGTCGAGACGATTGAAGCCGCCTACGCGGAGCTGCGCGAGGACGTCGACAACGCCCAGCAAAGCGTCTCCGTCGCTCCACAGGAGGAGCTCGACGGGGCACGCGATCGCGCCGCCGATACCTTCGAACGAATCGCACCGGAGGAGTGGACGGAACCCAGCGACGAAGCCGACTACGAACTCGTCGACATCTCCCTCGACCAGCTCGAAGCTGCGGCGGGAGCGGGGCAGTACCAGCAGGCTGAGCAGGCGCGGCTCGCCGCCTACGGCTTCTTCGAGTTCGGGCCGGAGCTGAAGCTGCGCGCCTTCGACCCGCAGCTGGCGCTCGAGATCGAGGGGCTGATCTGGTACGGCGCCAACGGCGAGTCAGGGCTTGCCAGCCTCGTCGCCGACAGCTCCCCGGTGTCCGAGATCCGCGACACACGCCTCATCCTCGACGAAAAGCTCGAGACCGCCAGGGCCCTGACCGGTGACGGCGCCAGCGCGATGACGACGATCACCAACTCAGCGCTGATCGTCTTCCGCGAGGGCCTCGAGGCGATCCTGATCCTCGCCGCGATCACCGCCAGCATGATCGGCCCGCGTGCGCCCCTGCGCCGGCCGGTCTACCGCGGCGCCCTGCTCGCCCTGCCGGCCAGCATCGTCATGTTCCTCCTCGCGCTCTTGCTGCTCGACTCGCTCTCGCAGTACGGGGAGAAGCTCGAGGCGGCGGTTGGCGTGCTCGCGATCGGAGTGCTGCTACTGGTCATGAACTGGTTTTTCCACCGCGTCTACTGGACCGAGTGGATCAAGGGCCACCGCGAGCGCGGCAAAGCGCTGACCGGAGCGGCGCTGGTCGGTGGCGCTGGCGCGGCGACGGTGGCCGGCCTCTACACGCTCGGCTTCACCAGCGTCTTCAGGGAGGGCTTCGAGACCGTCCTCTTCCTGCAGGCGCTGCAACTCAGCTCCGGCACCGGCGTCGTCCTCGCCGGCGTCTCGCTCGGACTGGCAATCACCGCGGTCGTCGGCGCCCTCACCTTCAGCCTCGAGCGCCGCCTCCCCTACAAGAAGATGTTGGTGGTGACGGGGATGCTGATCGCCCTCGTCCTCGTCGTCCTCGTCGGCAACACAGCCCGGACGATGCAGGGAGTCGGCTGGCTCTCGATTCACCCGATCGACGTCGACCTCCCGCTCTGGATGGGCACCTGGCTCGGCGTCTACCCCACGGTCGAGACCCTGGTCGCGCAGCTGCTCGCCTTCTGCTTCGTGATCGGCAGCTACTTTGCCGCCGAGTGGATGCGCAAGCGCGAGTTGCGGCGCGCCGTCGCCGCCCACGCCATAAGGTCGGATGATGCCGTCGCGACTTCGACCAACGGCGCCAATCGCCCCCGACGCGATCCTGGTCGGCGACCCCGGCCGAGCCTTGATGCTGGCGCAGAAACTGCTGGAGCAACCGAAGATGAGCAACCACGCGCGCGGCCTGTGGGGGTACACGGGGGCAGCGAGCGGCCGTGACCTGACGATCCAAGCGACCGGGATGGGCGGCCCGAGCGCCGCGATCGTGCTCGACGACCTGGCTGAGCTTGGAGTGCGCCGCGCGATCCGCATTGGAACTTGCGTTGGAGTCGAGCCAGGCCCAGGGCCGGGGGATCTACTGGCTGTTCTGGAGGCGCATGCCTGGGGCGGCGGCGGGACCGGTGAGGCGGCCCTTCCGGATACCGACCTGACCGCTCGGCTGCGAGACGAGCTGGATAGTGCGGCGCGCCCGGCGATTGTCGCTAGCCTCGACGTCCTGCACCAAAGCGGGGTCGCCGAATCGCCTCGCTACGCCGATCGTGTCGACGTTGCGGACATGCAGACCGCAACGCTTCTGGCCCGTGCCGAAACCCTTGGGGTGGAGATTGCCGCCACTCTGATCGTCGCCGAGAGCGCATCAGGCGAGCAGGCAGATGACGAGCAGCTCGAAGCCGGAGCGAAGCGCGCGGGAGCGGCGGCGAGTGCTGTATTCTCAGCCTAAGGTTTAGGGTTAGACTGGCGCCTGAGGGCGCGCAACTCGCCGAGCAGGTCATCGACCTGGTCCTCGACCTCTTCGAGGCGCTGGGAGAGCGAGCGCAGGCGACGCTCGAGGCGCTCGACGTCCCCCGCCGAGGGCAGGTTGAGGGCGGCCATCGCGGCGTGCTGCGCCTCGACCGCCTTCTCGCGGGCGCCAAAGGCGGCTGCCAGCGCTCCCTCCAGCACCTGGCTGTCGAGCAGTGCCTGGGCGAACTCGCCGATCACCTGCTCGCTGCGAGCGCGCAGGCTCTCCTGGTCCTCGTCGTAGGCAGAGTCACCCGCCTGGCCCGTGCTCATTGACAGCAGCTTAACGAGGGCATCCGGCAAGGCTGAGATGCTGCGCCCGCATGCGTAGGGTCGAGCTCGGGATTAAGCCCTTGTTGGGGGCGCTGACAAGCGTTGCGCGCCCTGATGCGAGCAAGTAGCGTGGTGCCGGTTGTGCGCGGGGAGAGCGGGATGAGAGAGAAGCTTGCGCTAGCCGCAGCCTTGACCGGGTTCGCGGCCGTGACTGCGCTTGGCGTCGGCGTGGCCGGAGCCGAGCAGCAGAGCAGCCTCGGCGTCGCCCAGCCGACAGGCCCCTTCAAGGCCGCCGCCCCAGCCGACGAAGCGGTCGCCTGCGCAAACGGAATCGACGACGACGGCGACCAGCTGGTCGACCTCGACGACCCGGGCTGCCCCGACGCCTTCGGCGAAGCCGAGGACGCTGTGACGGCCCCCGTCGGAGAGACCGGCTCTTCGTCGCCGCAGGACTCCACTGACGACGCGGCAGGGACGGTCGCAGGAACGACGATCGACGGCACCGCAGGAACGCGCAACGGAGGAGTGACCCGCAACGAGGGCATCGGCGGCGCGATCGGTGAGGGAGGCGGGATCAGCGCTCCCAGCGCCACCGCCGGAGACCAACCACAGGAGGAGGGACCGAGCGGCGGCTCGGCGGCCTTCAACGAAGGTGGCTCGCCAACCAGCGCCAACCCGACTGCCACTTTCGCCCCCTTCGGCCCGGCCCCGATCGGAGTCCCCAACTTCGTCATCGACTCCTTCGAGATCCCGCCCTTCCTGCTGCCGATCTACCAGGCATGTGGAACTGAGCACGGGATCCGGTGGGAGATTCTCGCCTCAATCAACAAGATCGAGACCGGCTTCGGCACCAACCTCAACGTCTCCAGCGCCGGCGCGATGGGCTGGATGCAGTTCATCCCCTCGAGCTGGGAGGCCTACGGGGTCGACGCCAACGGCGACGGGCGCAAGGACCCCTACAACCCGGTCGACGCGATCTGCGCCGCGGCCAGCTACCTGAAGGCGGCGGGGGCCCATGAGGACCTCTACGACGCGATCTTCGCCTACAACCACGCCGACTGGTACGTGCAGGAGGTACTGCTCTACGCACGCGCCTACGGCAAGCTGCCCTCCGACCTGGTCGGCTCGCTGACGGGGCTGACCGAGGGAGCACACTTCCCGGTCGCCGCCGACGCCCGCTACGCCGACGACATCGCCACTCGCGAGGCGCTGGAGCAGGCGACGCCGGATGAACGAGAGGAGTACGGCAACGCCGCCGAGGTGATCGCCTCCTCGCCGACCCGGCGCGGGATCAACATCTTCGCCGCGGCGGGATCCGCGGTCGTCGCCGTCAACGACGGCGTGATCGTGAAGATGGGCGACTCCGAGCGGTTGGGCCGCTATGTGGTCCTGCGCGACGCCTACGGCAACCGCTTTACCTACGCCAAGCTCGGCGAGCTGATTCGCGACGAGCGCTTGATCGTGATGCCGACCGGTAAGGAGAAACGGGTCCCAATCGACAGTGAGAACCTCCGCCCCCGCATCCACGCCCTGCCGGGCCGGGTCGGTGAGGACAGCGAAGCGACCCAGTCGGTGGACGGCTTCACCACCCCCGGCGCCGACGGAACCCTCAAGGTCGGGTCGAAGGTTATAGCCGGGACCGTGCTGGCTCGGATCGCCGCCGGCTCCGACGGCATCGACCCCCACGTCAACTTCTCGATCCGACCCGCCGGCAAGGGCGCGCCCCGAATCGACCCGAAGCCGATCCTCGACGGTTGGAAGCTGCTCGAGGCAACCGCGATCTACCGCGCCAAGGGCAAGAGCCCGTTTGCCGAGAAGCTCGGCAGCGCCGGCGTCCTGCTGCTCTCCAAGGAGGCGCTGCAGCGACGGGTCCTCGCCGACCGGCAGATCGAGCTGCCCGAATGCGACCGGATCGAAGTCCGCGCCGGGCAGATCGACCGCCGCCTGCTGGCAGCGCTCGCCTACCTCTCCGAGCAGGGCTTCCGCCTGACGATCACCTCGATGCTCTGCGGCCGCTACGGCAGCATCACCACCAGCGGCAACATCTCCAACCACTCCTTCGGCAACGCGGCTGACATCGCCGCGATCAACGGCGTGCCGGTGCTCGGCAACCAGGGGCCGGGGACGCTGACCGAAGCGCTGCTGAAAGCGGTGCTGCGCCTGCAGGGGACGCTGGTCCCCGACGAGCTGATCTCGCTGCAGGAATTCGGCGGACCCAGCTTCGCGATGGCCGACCACGCCGATCACGTCCACATCGGGTACAGCCCGCTAGGCGGCGTCGGCGACGCCAAGTTCGTGCAGCTGCTGAAAGCCGACCAGTGGCAGCGTCTGATCGGCCGCCTCGGCGAGATCGAGAACCCTGAGGTGCCGACCGAACCCTCCGAGTCGGCGCTGCCGGTCAAGCCGGACCGGCGCAGCGGCGCCGCCGGCGACTGACGTACGCGGAGATAATCCCCGCTCTGGCCAGGAGACCCTTCGAAAACTCCCTGCACGCGCCTGGCGGCGGCGGACACTGCGCGGTGCGGCGTCCTCGGTCGGCCGAATGGCGCTGCCATTCGCGCCTCCCTGCGTCCTTGCCCCGCTTGGTCCGGCGCTCGCCAACCGCGCACATGGAGTTCCCGAATGGCCTCTGAACTATTCGGATTCGTGCAGCTCGAGTTCGCCGGCCGGCTCGCCGTCGCCGACGGGCGCTACCTGGCGCGCGACGGTGGCCCCGACGGCGCCCAGCGGGTGCTGGTGGTGGAAACGCTCGGCGCCCCTTCCCCACCCGGTCGCCGTAGGCGCAAGCCGAGGCCGGCGGACGCCGACGACCGCCCCACCCTCCCGCTTGCGAGGGTGACCGCGATTCGCGCCTTCGAGCCCTACGACCTCGACGCGGACGCGGAGCGCTGGCTGAACCAGGTCGCCGGCGAGGAGGACTCGGTCGACGCCGCAGTCGCCGAAGGGGTGGCACTGCTGAACCGGGCGCTCCACGCCCAGTTCGCCGCCAGCGCCGACCCCTACGTGGCCGAGCTGACCGCGGAGCGGGCGGTGGGCGTGCGGATCGGCTACGGCAGCGGCGAGCAGGTCGCCGCCGGGCGCTTCACCGTTGCACGCGACGTCGACGTCTGGGCACGCGGCGCCTCGAAACGAAGGCAGCGAGCCGAGGAGCTCCATCCACAGGAGCGGATGGCCGCGATCCTGGGCCAACGAGAGCAGGTCGACGCCTGTGAGACCTTGCTGCTGCGCGCCCGCGCCGACCTCGACGCGGGACGCACCCGCGAGGCCGCGTTTCAGCTCCGCGTCGGTTTGGAGGCGCTACTGGCGGAACTGTCCGGAGCGCTGGTGGATCCGGGTCACGAGAAGGACATGGCCGAGCTCGAGGCGCGACGCAAGGAGGCCGGCGAGGCTGCAAACGCGGCACTCCGCGGTGAGCTCGGCCCCGAGCAGGAGCGCTCGGTCCGCGAACTGACGGAGATCTCCGAGCGGGTCCTGCGCCGCCGCCGCGTGCTGCGCGGCTGAGGGGAAGGGATACCCCGCCCGGACAAGTGCCGGTCTAATTAGACCGGCACTTTGAGTATCCGCCCGTTCGGGGTATCCCTTCCCCTCAGAGCGCGAGGTGACCGGCGACGACGTCATCCAGCAAGGACTCGGCCAGATGGTGCGCTTCGTCGAGTGCGATGCCTTCTAGTGAAGGGATGCCGATCACGGTGAGGCCGGCGGCGCGCGCTGCGGCGACGCCCGTGGGCGAGTCCTCGAGGGCGACGACCGACGGGCCAGGCTCCACTCCGAGTCGGCGGCAGGCCTCGAGATAGGGGTCTGGAGCCGGCTTCGGGGCGGCGACTTCGTGGGCGCTGAGAACCACGTCGAAGCGGTCCTGGAAGCCAACGATCTCCAGCGAGCGTGTCACGAAGATGCGCGGCGAGTTCGAGACGAGGCCGATCGGTGTGCCTCGCTCCTTCAGCTCATGCAGGAGCTCCCGCGCGCCGACCATCGCCTCGACCCCGTGCTCCAGCTCGGCGACGACCAGGGCGTTCAACTCCTCGATTAGCTCGGCGGCACAGCCTGGCTCCTCCAACCGTCGTTCCAGCGTCTGGCCGGCAACCTCGGCCGAAGTGCCAACCAACTCGCGCTTGTGCTCGGCGGTGAACTCGATCCCCCGACGGGCGAAGAGATCCTGCTCAGCGCGAGTCCAGACCGACTCGGTGTCGAGGAGCAGGCCGTCGTTGTCGAAGATCACCGCCTCGGGAGCGACAGACGCCCCACCGTTCGCGCCTGCCACGACTACGAGAGCTCCGCCAGCAGCGCGCCCAGCTCCTCATCGACCTCACCGTCGAGCTTCAGGACCGCGCTCCCGTCGTAGGGAGTGGTTCCCTTGGTGACGATCGCCAGCCGCCCGCCGCCGGCCAGCGTCACACCGGGCAGTCCGGCGACCGGGTGGACGACGAGCGAGGTGCCGACGCAGAGCATCAGGTCGGCGCGAGCGGCGAGCTCCTGGGCGCTCCGCATCGCCTCTTCCGGCAGCAGCTCGCCGAAGAGGACTACATCGGGCTTGACCGGGCCGCCACAGGCCTCGCACTCGGCGACCCCGTCGGAGTTGAAGAGCGAGTCCACGGCCTCAATCCCGAATGCGGTATCGCAGCGGCGGCAGCTCGAGGTTTCGATCGAGCCATGGACCTCGACCACGTTCTCGGAGCCGGCCGCACGGTGGAGGCGGTCGATGTTCTGGGTGATCACTCCGGCCAGCTGACCACGGCGCTCGAGCTCGGCCAGAGCCTCGTGTGCGGCGTTGGGCCGCTTGTCGCCGAGCGAGTGGAAGCGCGGCCGGTAGTAGGACCAGAAGCGGACCGGATCGCGTTCGAAGACATCGATGTGGGCGACCTCCATCGGGTCGACGTTCTCCCAGATCCCGGTCTCGGGCGTGCGGAAGTCGGGGATTCCGGACGGCACCGAGACTCCTGCCCCAGTCAGGGCGACCGTGCAGCGCGACTCGCGGATCAGCTCGGCGAGCTGGGCCGCCCCGACCGCGTTGATCTCTTCGGCGCCGGCCTCCACGCCGGCATCATCCCAGAGGCCCGGTGGCCACTCGCCGCCCGGGTCAGATCGACGGATGGTAGGTGCCGAACGACCAGAGCGTCCCCTCCGGGTCGCGGACGGTGAAGTCGCGCGAGCCGTAATCGGTGTCGGTGATCTCGAGCGCGATGTCGGCGTCGGCGGCACGGGCCCGCTCGTAGAGCGCGTCGACCTCGTCGATGGCGACGTAGACGAGCGAGCCACCCGCCGGCAAGCTGCGAAACGGCTCGCGCCCGACCCCGGCCGTGCCCAGCATCACCACTGTCGAGTCGAGGGAGACCTTGGCGTGGACGACGTTGCCCTCGTCATCGCGGTGCACCTCGCCCCGCTCGAACCCGAGGGTGCGCTCTAGCCACTCGATCGCCGCATCGGGGTCTGCGTAGAGGAGGTTGGGGAAGAACTCCGGTGAGGCCATGCCAAGCTCCTTCCCCCTGCGGCGGCGGGGAAACCCTACTTGCCGCCCCACCTGGGCGTGCGCTTGCCGAGGAAGGCGGCGATTCCCTCCTTGGCGTCCTCGCTGCCGAAGGCGGCGGCGAAGCCGGCCTTCTCGGCCTCGATCCCCTCGTCCAGGTCCCCTTTGTGGGAGACGCGCTTGATCTGCTCGCGGGCGACCGGCGCCTGCGCGGCCAGCTTGCGCGCCCACATCAGCCCCGTCTCGAACAGCTCGTGGTCGGGGACGACGCGGTTGGCGAGGCCGAACTCGAGCGCCTCGTCGGCGAGGATCGCGTCGCCGATCAGGTTCATCTCTAGCGCCTTATTGGGACTGACCAGGCGGGGAAGCCGTTGGGTGCCGCCGAAGCCGGGGATGATCCCGAGCTTGATCTCGGGCTGACCAAAGACGGCCGCCTCGGCGGCGATCCGCACGTCGCAGGCCATCGCCAGCTCGCAGCCGCCGCCAAAGGCGATCGAGTTGACGGCAGCAATCGTGGCCACCCGGTCCTGCCCGAGATCGCGGAACAGCGCGTGGGCTGTGTGGATCAGCTCCTCGCCCTTGCCCTCGTCCATCCGGGTGAAGGCCTTGATGTCGGCCCCGGCAGAGAAGACCAGCGGGATCGAGGAGGCGATAAGCATCGCCTCGACCTCGCCCGACTCCTTGACTCGCTCCCAGACCGCGCCGAGGTCGCGGATCACGTCCGGCGAGATCGCGTTCATCGGCGCATTGGCGAGCCAGGCGATCGCGACGTTGCCGCGGGTCTCCAGCTTCACCGTCTCCGCCTGCTCGCCCTCGTCCGGCTGCGGGTAGGGGTAGAAGCCCTGGCCCGACTGCAAGCCGAGGCGGCGCTGGGCGACGAGGCGGCGCAGCAGCACCGGCGGCGCGAAGCGCTCGCCGAACTTCTCCTCGAGCTGCTCAATCCGCTCCAGCACGCTGTCAAGACCCTCGAGGTCCGCCTTCCAGAAGGGCGGGAAGAGGCCCCGGCGCGGGTCGAGCCCTGCCCCGGCCATCATCCCGACGTCGATGTCGCGGACCGAGCAGACGCCCTCCTCGACCAGCTTGCAAGCCTCGATCAGGGCACGGCCGGTGAACATCGCGACCAGCTCCTCGGCGTCCGGCTCGGCGTCTCCGGGCACGGTCTGCTCGCCGTCCTTGAAGAAGCCCTCGCCTCCCGACTTGGCGCCCAGCTTGCCGTCGGCGACGAGCTGCTTCAGCCCCTGGTGGACGTAGAAGCCCTCGCCGTAGGACTCGCTCAGGTGCTCGGCGACATGCAGCACCGTGTCCAGCCCCAGCAGATCGGTGAGGAAGAACGGCCCCATCGGGGCCACCTGCGCCGCGGCGATCGCCTCGTCGATCGCCTTCAGCGAGAGGCCCTGCTCCTCCTGGATGCGCCAGATCTCGCCGATCGTCGCCATCAGGATCCGGTTGACGACGAAGCCGGGCACCTCGGCGCAGACGATCGGCTGCTTGCGGATCGCCTGGGCGAAGTTGTAGGCCGCGGTCGCCGTCTCCATCGTGGTCTCGTCACCGCCGATCACCTCGACTAGCGGCATCACCGAGGCCGGGTAGAAGAAGTGGAAACCGACGACCTTGTCGGGTCGCAGCGTCGCCTCCCCGATCTCGGTGATCGAGAGCGAGGAGGTGTTGGAAGCGAGGATCGCGTGGCCCGGTGTGGCGGCGTCGAGCTCGCGGAAGACAGCCTGCTTGATCTCCATCTGCTCCGGCACCGCCTCGACCACGAAGTCGACGTCACCGAAGTCCTTGTAGGAGGTGGTCCCGGTCACTAGGCCCATTACCTCGGCCAGGCGGGCGTCGGCCTGTTCCTGGGTGATCTTCTCCTTCTTGACCAGGCGGGCGAGCTGGCCCTCGGTGACGGCGCGGGCCTTCTCGACCGCGGCGTCGACGAACTTCTGGTCGATGTCCTTGACTACGACAGGGATGTCGGCGGCGGCGATCGCCTGCGCGATCTCGCCGCCCATCGTGCCGCCGCCGACGACGGCAGCCTTAGAGACGAACATTGGTTTGGCGACTCCTCCAGGGTCGGGGACGCGCGAAGGCTATAGAGATGCCGAGCCCATGCCGATAGAGATCCTTCATGCGCAGGGGCATGAACACCTTCCCGATCGCCTGCTGTCTTCTCGCCGTCGGCCTGGGCGCGAGCGCAGGCGACGCCTCGGCCAAGGTCCCCGACGCCCAGCTGCTGCCGAGCGGGCGCGCCATGGCGCCGGCCTCAGCGCCGCTCGACTCGCGTGGCTTCATGCGCTGGGGCAGCGGCGGGCCGGGACAGTGGGTGCGGATCTACGCCAACGACGGCCACGTCTTCGCCGTGATCGCCGGTCTGCGCTGGGACACTTCGATGACCACCGAAAGCGACAGCCACGGCCCCGGCTGGAGCGAGGAGATGCGCTCGACCGGCGGCTTCCGTCTGCGCCACCCGCTCGGCCTGCTGCGCGCCGGCTGACGGACGGACAAGCGTGCGGGGCGATCGTTGTACCGCGGTACAAAGGCATTTCGTGCGGCTTCCCTTTAAATTGCTTGGCTCTTCGACCAAGTGAGGGAATGACACAGCGATGACTCGTATCCGCCAGCAGAACGTGACCGCCGCACAGTGGAGCTCGAACGGGGAGGCCCTCGGCGCGCTCGACCTGACCCAGCCTGAGAACAACCCCTTCGGCGCCAACGTCTTCTCGGTCGCCGTGCAGCGCGAACGGCTGCCCGCCGACGTCTTCGAGAAGCTGCAGGCGACCCTGGCCGGGGGAGAGGCGCTCGATCCCACCCTTGCCGACGCCGTTGCCGAGGCGATGAAGGAATGGGCGCTGGAGAACGGCGCTACCCACTTCACCCATATGTTCCAGCCGCTGACCGGCTCGACGGCGGAGAAGCACGACTCCTTCTTCGAGCCCGCCGGCAACGAGGGGGCGGCGCTGGCCGGCTTCTCCGGCAAGGAGCTGATCCAGGGCGAGCCCGACGCCTCCTCCTTCCCCACCGGCGGCGTCCGCGCCACCTTCGAGGCACGCGGCTACACCGCTTGGGACCCAACTTCCCCCGCCTTCATCCTCGAGAACCCGAACGGGGCGCTGCTCTGCATCCCGACGGCCTTCGCCTCCTGGACCGGAGAGGCGCTGGACGGCAAGATCCCGCTGTTGCGCTCGATGGACGCGCTCTCGCGCTCGGCGATCAAGGCGCTGCGCCTGCTCGGCGACGAGCAGAGCCAGCGCGTCTTCACCACGGTCGGGCCTGAGCAGGAGTACTTCCTGATCGACGAGCAGTACTTCTTCGAGCGCCCTGACCTGATCGCCACCGGACGCACCCTGTTCGGCGCCAAGCCGCCCAAGGGCCACGAGCTCGACGACCACTACTTCGGCTCGATTCCCGAGCGGATCCTCGCCTGCATGCTGGAGGCCGAGCTGGAGGCACGCAAGCTCGGAATCCCGGTAAAGACCCGTCACAACGAGGTGGCTCCGAACCAGTACGAGATCGCCCCGGTCTTTGAGAACTCGAACGTCGGCTCCGATCACCAGCAGCTGATGATGCAGGTGCTGGAGAGCGTCGCGCGGCGCTACGGGCTGGTCTGCCTGCTGCACGAGAAGCCCTTCGCCGGCGTCAACGGCTCCGGCAAGCACAACAACTGGTCGATGGGGACCGACACCGGCTCCAACCTGCTCGACCCGGGCGACACGCCTGCCGACAACGTCCACTTCCTCTTCTTCTGCGCCGCGGTGATCCAGGCGGTCAACAAGCACCAGGGCCTGCTGCGCGCCTCGGTCGCAAACATCGGCCAGGATCACCGGCTCGGCGCCAACGAGGCGCCGCCGGCGATCATCTCGATCTTCCTCGGCGCCGAGCTGGAGAAGGTGTTCGAGGCGATCGCCGATGGCGAGGGCGACCCTCACACTCCCGCCTCTTTCCTCGAGCTGGGGGCGACTGTGCTGCCGGCGCTGCCGATGCACGGCGGCGACCGCAACCGCACCTCGCCCTTCGCCTTCACCGGCAACAAGTTCGAGTTCCGCGCGCTCGGCTCGAGCGAATCGCTCGCCTTCCCCAATACGGTGCTGAACACGATCGCCGCCGAGGCGATCGACGAGCTGGCCGACAAGCTGGAGGCGAAGACCAGCGGCGGCATGGACGTCGCCGAGGCCGTGATCGAGGTCGTCAAGGAGGCCTACTCGGCCAACAAGCAGGTCTGCTTCGATGGCGACAACTACGACGAGGCCTGGCACGCCGAGGCCGAGCAGCGCGGACTGAAGAACCTGCGCACGACGCCCGACGCGCTGCCCGAGGTGCTCGCTGACCAGACCGTCGCCGCCTTCGAGAACTACAAGGTGCTCTCCAAGCGCGAGCTGGAGTCACGCTACGAGGTCTGGGTCGAGCAGTACGCGATCCGCGCCAACATCGAGGCAGAGACCACTTACTCGATCGCCAAGACGATGATCTTGCCGGCGGCTATGCGCTACATGAGCCTGATCAAAGAGTCAGGCGTCGAAGGCGTTCTGTCCGAGACAAAGGTTCTTACCGAAGAGCTGGTCAACGCGTTGGGCCAGCTTGAACAGGCGAACGCCGACCCCGGCCTCGAGGGCCTCGACTGGGCGATTCACGCCCGCGACAAGCAGATCGCCGCGATGGAGAAGGTGCGCGAGGCGGTAGACAAGCTGGAGAAGGTCGTCGCCGACGACCTCTGGCCGCTGCCCAAGTACGAGGAGATGCTCTTCATCAAGTAGCGGCGCCGCCCTTAAGCCGTGGTGGCGGGGCGGATCGGGTGGTGGAGGTGGAAGACGTCGTCGGGGTCGTACTCGGCCTTGACAGCGGCGAGGCGGTCGTAGTTCTCGCGGCCGTAGCCCGAGACGATCCGATCCTCGCCCTCGTCGCCGACGAAGTTGAGGTAGGTCGCGCCTGTTGCCCAGGACTGGACATCGGCGCGTACATCGCGCGTCCACTGGATCGCTCGCTCGTCGTCGGCCGGGTCCTCCCACATGGTCAGAGGGTGGACGACCCAAGGCGACTCGCGCGTTGCCATCGGCGAGCTTGAGGCACCGCGGGAGACCGCTCCACCCCAGGGGAAGATGATGTGCTGGGTTGGCGAGGGGATGATGATCCCGTCGGCCCGGGCGCAAAAGGCGTCGATCGCCGCGTCGGGAAGCTCATTCAGATACTCGGCCGACCAGTAGTTGCGGAAACCGGGTGGGTCGTCGAGCATCGATTGCAGCTCGGCGTAGGGCATCTCGGCGATCATCTGCCCCTCGGGCTCTCGCTCCAGCAGCGGCGCCATCGCCTTGCGCGCCTCGGCCTCTGGTCCGGTGTAAGTGACGAGGACTACGACCGCAAGCTTGTTGTGCAGGTGCTCGGGGACGAACTCCTCGGGTGGGCCGGTCAGGTAGATCAGCCCGCCGCCGACGTCATCGGGCGCCGACTCGATGAACTCACGGTAGGCACGGGTCAGCTCGGGACCGGCATCCGGCGACCAGAGCAGCAATGCCGCGGTGAAGGCCGGCATCTCGTGCAGGCGGAAGGTCAGCTCAGTAGCGATGCCGAAGTTGCCGCCGCCGCCGTGCAGGGCCCAGAACAACTCTGAGTTCTCGTCTTCTGAGGCACGCACCGTGCGCCCGTCAGCGGTCAGGAGCTCGACCTCGATCAGGTTGTCGCAGGCGAGGCCGAACTTGCGCTCCACCCAGCCCGAACCGCCGCCGAGCGCCAGGCCGGCCACCCCAGTGGTCGAGACCCGCCCGCCGGTGGCGGCGAGGCCATGCGGCTGGCAGGCGCGGTCGAAGTCTCCCCAAGCGGCGCCGCCCTGGACGGTGATCGTGCGCGCCCCCGGATCGACGTTGGCCGCGTTCATTCGCCGCAGGTCGATCGTCAGGCCATCGTCCGTGAGGCAGGCGCCGGCGACGCTGTGACCGCCGCCACGAACGGCGATCTCGAGGCCGTTCTCAAGGCCGTAGGCGAGCGCCGCCCGCACATCCTCAGCGCTCTCGCACTGGGCGATTGCAGCTGGGCGCTTGCCGATCATCGAGTTGAAGATCGCGCGGGCCTCTTCGTAGGCGGGATCGCCGTCGGCAAGAACTTCGCCCGAGAAGCCAGCCCGCAGCTCCCCGAGCTCGGTCATGCGGCCACGCTGACCTTCGTCAGCAGGTACTCCGGCGCCAGCCGGATCGTGCCGTCGTCGGCCTCGTTGTAGCTCTCCTCCAGCTCCTGAAACTCGGCGCGCACCGGCTCCCACTTGCCCTCCGGCTCGAGCGCCGCCTTTGCCATCACGACCGGCCCGAGGTTCTGCTCGACGTGCTCCATCCAGGCCTCGGAGGAGCTGAACTCGAACTTCGCCTTCCGCTCCTCGCAGCTGACCTCGAGCCCGGAGGCGGAGAACAGGCCTCTCACGTAGTCCTCCTCGCCGCACATCACCGGCGGCACGAATCCGTCCGGCGGCGGGGGCATGTGCTGGCCGAGCAGTTTGAACATTCGCCCGTTGAGACCGCTTGGGGTCCAGGCGGCGATCGCGATCGCCGCTCCGGGCCGCGCGACCCTGATCAGCTCGTCGGCGGCGACCTGATGGCGAGGGGCGAACATCACTCCGAAGATCGAGGTGATCCGGTCGAAGGAGTCGTCGTCGAAGGGAAGGTTTTCGGCATCGCCGACGACAAACTCGGCGTCGAGGCCGGCGCTCTCGAAACGGGCGCGGGCGGCGTCGATCAGCTCGGGGACGAGGTCGAGGCCGGTGACGCGGGCGCCACGGCGCGCGGCCGCCACGGCGCCGTTGCCGCTGCCGGTCGCGACATCGAGGTAGTCGTCGCCCTCGCCGACCCCGATCGACTCGACCACCTCCTCGGCGACGTCCTGGATGATCGGTGCGAAGCCGGGCCAGTCTCCCGCCGACCAGACCATCCGCTGTCTCGAAGTCAGCTGCTCGGCGGTGGCGTCATCCATGATTCCTCCTTGGGCCGGGGTTCGGGGAATCGACCGTATCCGCTCACTGCTTGCGCGGCAAGAGGAAGGCGCAGGCAAGGGCTCCCAGGAGGGCGACGCAGTGAAGCCTCCGTCACGCGCGGGACAGTACCCGCATCTCCAGACCGCCTTTGGGCGAGAGAGTGGGCATCTGGCGCACGGTCATGGTCCGGCCCGGCATCGCGTCGAGGCGCAGCCTCTGCAGCAGCATCGTCGCCACCAGCTTCACCTCGGTCTGGCCGAAGCGCTTGCCGATGCAGATCCGGCTGCCGCCGCCGAAGGGGACGTAGGCGCCGCGCGGCAGCGCCGCCTTGCGCTCGCGGGTGAAGCGCTCGGGGATGAAGGCCTCGGGCTCGGGGAAGACCTCCGGGATACGGTGGCTGGCCCAGGAGCAGTAATTGACGTAAGAGCCGCGGACGACCTGGTAGCCGCCGAACTCGAAGTCGCGGACGGCGCGACGCGGGCCGATCCAGGCCGGCGGGTAGAGGCGCAGCACCTCGTCGAGGACCATCTCGAGGTAGGGCATCTCGCGCTCCAACCGGTCGATGTCCGGCGCATCGCCGCCGAGCACCCGGTCTTGCTCCTCGCAGAGCTTGGCGAGAACGTCGGGGTGGCGCGCCAGCTCGTGCATCATGAAGGTCAGGGTCGAAGTCGAGGTGTCGTGGCCGGCGAACATCAGGGTCATCACCTGGTCGCGCACCTCCTTGTCGGTGAACCCCTCCCCCGTCTCATCTTGCACCCCAAGCAGCAGGCTGAGGATGTCCATCTTCTCCGGGTCTGGCTTGGCCCGGCGGTGGGCGATCTCGCCGTAGACGATCTCGTCCAGGACGGCACGCGAGCGGACCATCTTCGACCAGGGCGAGCCGGGCCCGCGCAGCAGGCGCAGGTGGAAGTCGATCCCGTAGAAGCCGAGCGCCCGCTCGAAGTGCTCGGCCGCGGCGGCGCCCTTGCCGGCTTCGTCGGGATCGAGTCCGAGCAGCGCCCGCATCGCGATTCGCATCGCCAGCTCCCGCATCCACTCATAGATATCGACGACCTGACCCGGCCGCAGGCGCTCGATCGCCGGGGTCGCCTCGGCGATCATCGCCTCGACCGAGGCGCGGACCTGGTCACGGTGAAAGGCCGGCATCATGATCGCGCGGGCACGGTCGTGGTAGGCGTCGTCGATCGTCAGCAGTCCGTCGCCGAGCAGCGGGATCAGGTCGCCGAAGCTCGACTCGCGCCAGTGGAAGTTCTCCGGATGGGCGACGGTGATGAAATGGTTTGCCTCGGGACCGAGCATGAAGATCACCGGGTGGTGGAGCAGGCGGGCGCTGAAGATCGGGCCGTGCTGCTCGTAGAGGGAGAGCAGCAGCGGCAGCGGGTCGCGCGCCGCCTGCAGTGTCCGGCCGGCGCTGAAGCTCTGCGGCCCGGGTGGGTAGGTCCCGCGGCGGCGCACCCTGAACTCCGTCCGCACGTCGTCGGCGACCCGGACGACCGGGTTGTCGCTCAGCTGCTCGGGCGGTGGAACCCGAGACGCCTGCTTGCCCGGGGTCTCAACGGCCATGCCGGAATCCTAGTTGGCTGACTGGCCAGTTGCCGGGATTAGCGAACGCGGCTAGTCCCAGAGCACCCCATCGACCGCACGAGGCAGAAGGCCCAGGATCGTGTCGTCAGCCGGAATCCAGCCCCCCGCCTCCCGGCGGAGCAGGCCAAGTCCCTCGATTGCGTTGAGATCGCGGGTGAGCGTCTTCTCGGTCTTGGTTGCGTAGGCGGCAGCCAAGCGAGGAGTGAGGTCGGGGATCGCGCGCTTGGACACGGGCTCGTCATAGGCATGAAAGGACCGCGACAGATCGAGAACGAGACGAAGGCGACGAATGTCGGTCTCGGAGCGACGGTCGCGAAACGTCTGGTGAACATGCTGCGCCCAGCGGTCTTCGAATTGCTGCTTCCAAATCACGTCCAACTGCTCGCGAAGCTGATCGACGAAACCCTGGACCGCATAAGCCAGGAACGAGAGAAGCCCGTGTGGCTCCTTGCTCGACAGCGCCAGTTGTCGGTAGTACTCGCTGCGGGTCTGGTTGTAGTGATTGGACAAAAGCTGGCAGGTCGGCACCGGGAAGCCCGCCGTGAGCAGGATCTGCAGCTCCAGCAGTCGCGCCGTTCGACCGTTTCCATCTCCGAAGGGATGGATCCAAGCCAAGTAAAGATGAGCAACGACCGCCTTGACGATCGCCAGGGGAGCAGCGAGCTGTGGCGCGTTAGGGGGCGCATCGAACTCGCTGCTGTTGAGCCAATCGCATAGACGGACGAGCAGGTACTCGGCGTCCGCGGCAGGAGCCGCTCGGTAGGTGCCGACGACAACGGAGTGCTCGCGTATATGCCCAGGGACAACGCCCTCTTCAACCTCCAGTCCATCGAGGATCAGCCGGTTGTACTCCTGGAGGCGCTCAACAGTGAAGGGAAGGTCAGGATTGTCCAACAGCTCCCGGCGAGCGAGGTTGTACGCGGCGAGGACGTTCTCGACCTCTTTCTCCAGGTACTCGCGGGAGGGCGGCAGATCCAGGGTCCCTTCGAAGGACTGCCTCACCTCGTCCTCGGAGAGCGTGTTCCCCTCGATCGCAGTGGTCGCCAGCACCCCCTTGACCAGATAGACCTGAAGCAGCTCACCGGCTGCAGCCGGTGAAAGCAAAGCGCGGCCGACGTGCTGGCACTTTGATTTGGCCTCGCCGAGCAACACCCAGGTGGAGGGCTGCGCCGATCGCAAATCGACTTTGAAATCGATGTGCTTATGGGTCTCTAGATATCGCTTTACCAAGGGCTTCAATTAATTATAGCCCTAGATTTGTCCCTAAAGCTGTCCCTTAGCCTGTCTTGCTAGTCGCGACTGGCCGCTCAGCCACGGTGACTGACCAGCTCGAGCACGCGGTCGCCCGGGCGCAGCTCGGCGGCGCGGTCGTCGTCGAAGCGGATCACCTCGCCGTCGCGGACGATCGCCACCATGATCGCCTCGTGCGCGCGTCGCGGAAGGGGACCCGCTTCGGCCTCGCTCACCCATCGCTCGGAGATGTCGAGGCCCTCGCCGACGGTCAGCAGGTCCTCCATCACCTCGGTCACCTGCGGAGTCTGGGTCGAGAGACCGAGCAGACGGCCGGCAGCACCGGACGACGTGATCGCGGCGTCGGCGCCGCTCTGGTGAAGGAGGTGGACGTTCTCCTCCTCCCGCACCGAGGCGACAATTGTCGCCTCGGTGTTCAGCTCGCGGGCGGTCAGCGCGATCAGCACGGCGGTGTCGTCGCGGTCGGCGGCGACGACCAGCGCGCTGGCCTCGCGGATTCCCGCCTCGAGCAGGGCAGCCTGGGTTGCGGCGCTGCCGGCGATAACGGCGAGCCCGTCGGCGGTCGCCCGCGTGCGTGCCTCCGCATTGGGCTCGATCACGACGATCTCGGTGAGGCCGATCCCCTTGCCTATAAGCGTCCGCACAGCGCTGCGCCCCTTGGCGCCGTACCCGCAAACGATCGTGTGGTCCTTCAAGCGTTTCCTCCAGCGCACCAGTCGGTAGGCCTCGCGGCTGCGCTCCGCCAGTATCTCCAACGTGGTGCCGACGAGGAGAATGAGAAAGAGCACGCGGGCGGGTGTCACCAGGACCGTGGTTGCCAGCCGGGCACCATCTGAGACGGGCCGGATGTCGCCGTAGCCAGTGGTCGTGATCGAAACGGTCGAGTAGTAGAAGGCGTCGAGCAGGCCGATGTGGCCATCCTCGGGGTCGAGGTAGCCGCCGCGTCCGGCGTAGGTCACCACGGCGACGAACGCAATCAGGGCGAGGGCGATCGCCAGTCGGCCGAGGATCTTGCGCAGCGGGCCGCGCTCTTCGCCCGGGAGGACGACCGGGATCCGTCCCTGCCGGGCCGCTGCTGCCATCTACGCGGTTGCAGCCTTGGCGGCGAGCTGGCCGCAGGCGGCGTCGATGTCGCGGCCGCGGGTGAGGCGCACAGTGGCGGCGAGGCGGTACTCGGCGAGGATCGCGCGGAAGCGCTCGATCCGCTCGGGCGAGGAGCCGTCGTAGGCGCCGGTCGGGTTGTAGGGGATTAGGTTGACCTTGTAGGCGCGGGAGTCGAGCAGCGCCGCCAGTTCGCGGGCGTGCTCTGGCAAGTCGTTGACGCCGTCCAGCATCACGTACTCGACGAAGACCTTGCGGCGGCGGCGCGCGCGGTAGCGCTCGCAGGCTGCCAGCACCTCGGCCAGCGGGTAACGCTCGTTGACCGGCATCAGCTGCGAGCGCAGGCCGTCGTTGGGCGCGTGCAGGGAAAGCGCCAGCGAGAGCGGCATCTCGCACTCGGCGAGGCGGTCGATCCCCGGCACCCAGCCAACCGTCGAGATCGCGGTGCGGCGGTGGGTCACGCCGAGGTCGGGCAGCTGCTCGCAGGCCGCCAGCACGGCGTCGATGTTCATCGTCGGCTCCCCCATCCCCATGAAGACGACGTGGTCGATCGGTTCGGTGCGGCGGAAATGGAGCGCCTGGTCGAGGATCTCGTCGGCGCTGAGATTGCGACCGAACTTCATCTGGCCGGTGGCGCAGAAGCTGCAGGTGAGCGGGCAGCCGGATTGCGAGGAGAGGCAGACCGAGCGACGCCCGTCGCGGTAACGCATCAGTACCGCCTCCAGCGGCCGGCCGTCACTGGTGCCGAAGAGAGCCTTGACGGTGCCGTCGTCGGAGCGTGCCTCCGTCTCAAGCAAGAGGGTCGAGAGCGGTACTGCAGCGGCGAGCCGCTCGCGCAGCGCCGCCGGCAGGTTGGTCATCTCCTCGTAGGAGCGCGCCCCGCGCGCCACCCACTCCCACACCTGTGAGGCGCGGTATGCGGGCTCGCCGGCGTCGGCGAGCGTGCTCTCTAGCAGGACGCGATCCACGCGTTGCTCCTATGTCAAGCCGCCACCGCGATTTGCGGCGCCAACGTGTCTCTCTGAGTGTCGATGGTGGTCACGGATCTATCTATTTCAGAATCGATCAAAAGCTTCCAGACTCGACGCGCCAGGTGGCGCTTGAGGCAGCGCAGCGCCTCCATTCTGGACTTGCCCTCGGCTTGCTTTCGCGCCAAGAAGTCGCGGGCTGGCGCGTGGACGCGGCCCTGGGTCACCGCGATGCGGTGAAGAGCGCAGTTGAGCTGGCGGTTGCCACCGCGATCGAGGCGGTGGCGGATGCGCTTGCCCGAGGAGGCAGGGATCGGGGCGACTCCGGCCAGGCGGGCGAATTTCGCGTCGCTGGCAAGGCGCTTGGCCCCGGCGGTCTCCCCGATCAGCTTGGCCGCAGTCAGGGTCCCGCAACCCTCCAGCTCGAGCAGCTGGGGGGCTTGCTCTTTAACCAAGGCTCCGATCTCGTGCTCGAGCTCCGTCGCCCTGCGGGTGCGCCGACGGATCTCGATGACAAGCTCGCGCGCGATCTGCACCCTGGCGGTCTGCTCTGCCCGTGAGAGCTTGCGGGCGAGGCGATCCAGCCAGAGGATCCGGCTCAGTGCGGCGGCTGGAATCTCAAGCCCGGGCCAGAGGTCGTGCAGGTGCCAGCGTAGGCGCTGCTGGTCTTCAGAGCGAGCCTTGACGAGATCCTCGCGGTGATCGAGCAGGAGCTTGACCTGCAGGGCATCCTCATTGAGGTGGGCCGCGGGCAGGGTCTCGGGGCCCTCGCGCAGCGCGGCCCTGGCGACCGCGAGTGCGTCGATCGGATCGGACTTACCGCGAGTGCGCTCTCCGCGGCGGCTTTCGCCCATCAGCATCGGGGGGACCCGAACGACGCGCTCGCCCAAAGCCACCAGGAAGCGCTCCAAGGCACCCGATACGTGGCGGCAGTCCTCGATCGCCCAGATGCGCTCCGCGTTCAGCTCTCGCCCCCAGAGGAGCAGTTCGCGAAAGCCCGGCTCTCGCGCTGGGGCGGTCAGCTCACCGGCGAGCTGACCGCTGCCCGCAAAGACCGCGGCGACGGTGTGAGTCTGCTTGTGGGTATCCGCTCCGATCACAATCATCTGGCCTGTCCCTTCGATTGGTCGTTGCCTTCGGACGGACCTCCGGCTGACGAACCTCACTTGGGGCGATGCCACGCTCCTATCAAGTCAAGCCGGGGATCCTCGGGTGGCGGCGGGCGACGCAACGCATGGAGGTCAGACCTTCGGGTCGACACCGAGCCTATGAGTCAGCCCGTCGCCGTCCCGAGAACCAACCGGCCCGGTCGGACGCCAGCCGCCGACCGTAGGGCCGACGATGACAGTGAGCCCGAGTCTAGGGTGAGGGCGCGGACCTAGGGCGAGGGAGGCTGCTGCTCTGGCGGGCTCGCCGGCTGGTCCTCCGGCATGCGCGGCGGCAACGTCTCCTGTGCCGCCGGCAGCTCCTGACCCGGCAGCGCGTCGGCCTCTTTGCGCCAGAGGTCGTTGAGCGAGACCTGGATGTAAGCCCAGAGGCCCGGCGCGAGCAGGAAGTAGAGGATCAGCGCGATCCAGCCGTTGAGCGCCTCGTTGCCACCGAGGCGGGATGCGCCCTGCACCCGCTTGGTGCCCCGCCAGTAGGTGACCAGCGCCGGAATGATGATCAGGCCGCCCGGGAAGAGCGCCAGCACCGAGTTGGTCGGGTTCTGGCCGAGGTCGTAGCCCTTGGCCTGCCCGTAGTCGCGCAGCTCGCGGTTGATCCGGTACCACCAGACCAGGTGGTAGATGCCGAGGGTGACGAACGGCAGCAGGGCCACCGCCCACGGATTACGGATCTTGACCTCGTCCTGCGTGCCGCGGATCTGCATCTCGTAGGCCATCGAAGCTCCGTTCTCTAGGGGCGGCCGTCCCGACGACACTAACCCACGGAGGCTGGGCTGGCCAGGGCCTCCGCGGCCGCTCGCTCACCGGCCTGCAGCGCGCCCTCCATGTAACCGCTCCAAACTGTGGCGGTCTCGGTTCCCGCCCAGTGGATACGGCCGACCGGCTGCCGCAGCGCCGGACCGCACTCGGTCCAGCCGCCGGGACCGAAGTTGGAAGTCGGACCGCCACCGGACCACTCCTCAGCCGACCACTCCTGCTCGGCGTAGTCGAGCGGGCGCTCGGCACGGGGTCCGTAGAGGCGGGCGAAGCAGGCCAGGACGGCGGCGCGGCGACCTGCCTCGTCCATCCCGACCATCTCGTCGGCCTCGGGACCGCCGACGAACCCCAGCAGGACACCGGCCGAGCCGTCGCGGGGCGAGCTGTCGAAGGTCAGGGTCACCGGGCCGGCGTCGGTCACCGCCTCGCCGCTGAAGCCATCGGCGCGCCAGAACGGCTCCTCGTAGAGGGCCATGCACTTGTTCAGGCGACCGGGGCGGAGACGACGAGCGAGCTCCCCGCGCCGCTCCGGCAACAACGGGTCGAAGTCGATCCTCGCGGCCAGTGCCGCCGGCAGGGCGACGATCGCGCTGCCGGCTTCCACCTCGAGGCCGTCGGCGCAAATCCGCACAGCGCCGTCGCCATGCTCGATGCGACGCACCGGGGCGCCGAGGCGGATCCGGTTGTCGAGCGACTCGGCGAGGCCGAGCGCCAGCAGCTGGGCTCCACCGTCGAGCCGGTCCTGCTGGGCCCCGCCCTCGGTTTCGATCAGCTTGTCGAAGCCGCCGGCGGAGCTGACGTAGAAGAGGACGTGGAGCATCGAGAGCTCCTCGGGGCCGGTACCCCAGATCGTGCGACCGGCGAGCCCGAGCAGCTCGCGGGCGATCTCCGTCCTCACGTTCTCCTCGATCCAGCCGGCAAGCGTCTGCCGGTCGAGCTCGTCCACCTGCTCGGCAGCCCACGGCGATTCAGCCCCGACTGTCTTCGCCAACCGGTCGAAGCGTCGGCGAGCGAGGAAGATGTCCCAGAGGGCGCGCGGGCCGAGGCGCGGGATCGTCCCCCGGTAGCGCCGTCGCACGCCGCCGACGTCGAGCAGGTTCCTGCCGGCGCCGTACTGGGGAAAGATCTCGACGCCGAGGTCCGTGGCGAGCCGCCGTACCCGCTCGTGGTCGTCGCCGACCCACTGGCCGCCGACGTCGACCGTCACACGGTCGCCGAGCGTCGCGTTGAGCAGCCGCCCGCCGACCCGCTCGCGCGCCTCGAGCACCACCACCTCACGCCCTGAATCCGCAATCGCTCGCGCCGCAGCCAACCCCGACAACCCGGCGCCGACCACGACGACGTCGGCGCTCAGCTGGGTAGCAGCACCTCCGCTCGACCCCTCATCCATCTCTCCACTCTCCCACCGCGTCGGCGAGCAGGTCGACCTGGTCGGGGTCGCTTGAGGAGGGGAAGAGGATCAGCTCTTCGCAGCCGGCCTCCTCGAAGTCGGAGAGGTACTTCCGCACGGCCTCACCGTCCTGGGCGGTGGCGGAGGCGAGGTAGTCGGCGGCATCCGGACCGAGCCAGTTGTAGTAGTCGTGGGCGTAAGCCCTGGCGTCCTCTGCGGCCCGCTCCCCCAGCGAGAAGTAGGCGAGGCCCATCGTGCGCGGCTCGCCCTCGCGGCCGGCCTCGGCCCAGGCGGCCCTCAGCTTCTCGAGCAAGCCGGGGTACTCGCTCGGCGGAGCGCCGCCGGCGATCCAGCCCTCGCCGAAGCGGGCGGCGCGAGCGAAGGAGGCGTCGGCGTGCCCGCCGACCACGAGGCGGGGCGCGCCCGCTGTCGTCGGTCCGACCTCCTCGCCGGACCAGACCTCCTCCATCTTCTCCAGCATCTGGTCGAGACGGCGACCGCGACCGCGCATGTCTACGTCGCTCAGCTCGTAGTCGTCATCGCGCGCGCCGAGGCCGACACCAAGAGTGAGGCGGCCGCCGGAGAGGGCATGCACGCTCAGCGCCTGCTTGGCGAGCGCAGCAGCGTTCTCGCGCGGTGGGGCGAGCAGGACCGCCGTGGTGAGGCCGATCCTCTCGGTGACCGCGGCGGCGGCGGCGAGCGCCGTCAGCGGCTCGTAGTTCGAGAAGACGACACGATCGATCGTGCCGAGAGTGGCGAAGCCCCGCGCCTCCGCGCGGCGCGCCCACTCGACCAGTTGCTCGCCAGTGGTGCCCGTTACGGCATTGGGCAATCCGATTCCGACGTCCATTCGCTACCGAGACCTGCCCAGGCGACTGCGCAGAAAGGCAGGCCAGGCTCGCGGGCGGCGGGCCGCCGTCAACACCAACGGCAGCGAGTCGAAGTAGGAGATCCGCTCCGTCGCGAGGCCGTTCTCGCCCAAGGCGATGCGATCGACGGCGTGCCAGGAGATCGGGGCGCCGCCCGCCGTGCCGGCGAGGGTGAACTCGATCAGGACCCCGTCGGCGGTCGCCCCCCAGCGGTGCACCTCTCCGGTCAGGTCGGGAATCTGCTCCAGCAGAGAGGCGAAGGCTCGCCTGCCCTCCGCCAGAGTCGTCGTGGTCGGCGTCATCGGCGCGACCAGACGCACTCGCTCCGCCAGCACCGTGCTGAGGCCGGCCGGCGTCGGCGCCCGCCAGTACTCGGCAAACCGGCGGGCGAAGTCCGCCGCCATCTCGATGCGGGCGGCACTGGGACCGGGCGAGCTCACGCCGGCACTCACGCCAGGAGCCGATCGGTCGCCTCACGCGCGTAGCCGAAGACCTCCCGATGGCCGGAGAGGCGGAAGCGCGAGTTGGCCGCCATCGCCACCGCGTACAGCTCGAAGGCGACCCGATCGGGCTCCGCCAAGCCAGCGCCCCGTGCCTGCCGTCCGAGCTCGGCGAGCCAAGCGTCTATCGCGCCGGCGATCGCATCGCGGACAGGCCCCGGGCGGTCGTCGTACTCCGCGGCAGTCGCCGCCCAGAAACAGCCACCGGAGTAGACACCGGAGTCGAGATGGGCGAGGTAGGCGTCGGCCATTGCCCGCAGGCGCGGAGCCCCTTCCGGTGCCTCGAGCGCCGGCTCGATCACAGCGGCTCGAAAGCGGTTCGCGGCGGCCTCCACCGTTGCCAGCTGAAGATCCTGCTTGGAGCCGAAATGGGCGAAGAGGCCGCTCTTGCTCATCCCCAGCTCGCCGGCAAGGCGCCCGATCGTCAGGCCCTCCAGCCCCTCTGCTGAGGCAAGATCGACGGCACGGTCGAGGATCGCAGCGCGGGTCTCGGCGCCCTTAGCGGAGAGGGCACCGCCCAGCTTGGGCTCTTCGGTCGCGGTCCTCATCACGAGCAGATTACTTAAAAGCACGAACGTTCGTGCAATCGGCTAGGATCGCGCACCGACCAGGAATCGATTCGAGGAGGACAGCATGAGCACCCACACCGTGAAGAAGATCGACGAGATGGAGGCCGTCTACCTAGGCGCCTTCAAGCGCGCCCGCGCCGAGCTCGGCGTCGAGTCGTTCGGCATGTCGGTCATCGACCTGCCCCCCAACTTCGAGAACTACCCCGAGCACGACCACGAAGGAGACGGCCAGGAGGAGGTCTTCGTGGCGCTGCGCGGGGGCGGCGAGATCGAGATCGCCGGCGAGCGCTTCCCGCTCGACCCCGACCACATTGCCCGCGTCGCCTCCGGCACCATGCGCAAGGTCTGGCCGGGACCGGATGGCATCCGACTCCTCGCCCTGGGAGGCGTTCCCGGCGGGGAATATGTGGCGCCCGACAACTCGAAGCTGGGCGAACCGGATCCGATGGCAAGCTAGGCTGACCAGATGCGTCGCGCTCTGGTCCTCCTCGTAGCGTCGCTGGCGTTGCTCGTCGCAGCGGCCCCTGGGGCCGCTGCTCAGTCCGGAGGCGACACCGAGGAGGCGACGGTTGTCATCAACGGCGACGTCACGGTCGAGCGCGGCGAGACGGTCGAGGGCGTCTTCATCATTAACGGCGACGCCCGCATCGCCGGCAGGGTCGACGGCGACGTCGTGCTCGCGGCCGGCGACGCGCTCGTCTCCGGCCGCGTCGACGGCAACCTGGTGACGATCGGCGGGCAGGCGCGGCTGCTGCCGACCGCCAGCGTCGGCGGCGACCTGGTCTATGGCGACGAGCGGCCCCAGGTGGCGCCGGCGGCGACCGTAGGCGGCTCGGTCGAAAAGGAGGACTGGGCCGACTCGATCGGTCTCTTTCCCTTCATCGGCGCCTTCGTCTTCTGGCTGGCAATGAGCATCTCGGCGGCGGTGCTCGGCATCCTCCTCCTGCTGATCTCCCCTCGCGCCGCCGATGCCGTCTTCGCGCAGGCACGCGAGCGGATCGGCACGACGATCGCAATCGGGATCGCGATCCTCATCGTCCTGCCGCTCGCCGCCCTCCTTGCCGCGATCACCCTCGTCGGCCTGCCACTGGGGATCAGCATCGGCCTGGCGTTGCTGCCGCTGGCGGCGATCGCCTACGTGACCTCCGCCTGGACGCTCGGCCGGGCGATCGTCAAGCCGCCGCGCGGGCAGATCCTCGCCTTCCTCGCCGGGCTTGCGATCCTGCGTGCCCTCGCCCTCGTGCCGATCCTTGGCGTGCTCGTCTGGCTCGCCGCGGTGGTGGTCGGGCTGGGGCTGATCGGCGGTGCTATCGGGGCGGCGAGGAAGCCGGCCGAGGCTCATGCCCCAGGCAGCTGAGGACCGGGACCCGCGGATAGCGGGGATAGCCAGGGTCGGTCCGCGAACGCAAGCAGAGCGAGAAAACCGAGCCGCGCGTGTTCGGCACGAGCTGCTGGTGCCGACAGGAATCACAGAGGCCGCTGGCGGGAACGGTCAAGGCACCGCTGAGTAGCCGGGAGCGCGCCCGATCGCCTCGGCACGCCGCTTGGCGGTGCCGAGCAGACGGCGCACGGCCAGCACGTGACCTCGCGTGCCGATCACCAGCGCCCGGTAGACACGCCCCTTTTGGCCCGGGAACTCCGCACGGGTCTCGGCGCGGAGGCGACTGCGGCCGTCACCGAGATCGTCGATGTGGAAGATGAGCAGGTAATCGGAGAAGCGGTGGCTGCCGGCCAGCGCCAGCTCTCGCGGGCGCTCCGCGGTCTCGACGTGGAAGCCCGGGAATGCAGAACCGACGACAAGCGGCCGCGGGCCCGAGACCTCGACGTCCGCACAACCGAGCAGCCGCGCAGCCCGAGATCCTCTCGCCGAACCTGTCGAGCGCTCGGCGATGCGGAGCACCGCCTCCCAGGTGGCGTCTGCGCCCGCTTCCACCTCGATCGAGTGCTCGTCGACGTACGGGGGCCAGTCAGCTCGGTCAGGCATCGGAGACTCGCATCCTATGACCCGGAAAGTGCGACAAAGCGACGGTGAGCGCCGCGACGGCGGCTAGCTTTGAGCGATGAACGGCTCAGCGACCCTCTTCGATGCCGACGCGGCCGCCTTCACCGGCACGGTCGAGGTGCTGGGCGTGATCTTCAGCGCCGAGGATGACGGTTACGCGGTGCTTGAGGTGGAGGAGGTGGAGTCAGGCGAGCAGTTCGCCCTGGTCGGCCCGGTCGCCCACCTGAGCGCCGGCGACAGGGCCGAAGTGAGCGGCGACTGGCAGACGCACACGAAGTACGGCCGGCAGCTCAAGGCGCGGGGAGCGCTGCCGCTCGATCCCGCCGATCGCGAGGGCCGCGTCGCCTACCTGACCTCGCTACGCCATATCGGCCCAAGCCGCGCCGAGCGACTCGTCGACGAGCACGGCGAGGGCGTGCTCGGGGCGATCGCCGCCGATCCCGTTGGTGTTTTCGGCTCGTTGCGCGGCGTCAGCCCCGGCCAGGCGGCTGCGGCGGCCGAGTCGTGGCACGCCTCGCGGGCGATTCGCGACCTCCACGTCCAGCTCGCCCCCCACGGGCTGGCTCACCTGGCGGCGCCGATCCACCGTCGCTTCGAGGAGCGCTCGATAACGGTGCTGCACGAGGACCCCTACCGTCTCACCGAGGTCGAGGGTGTCGGCTTCGCCCGGGCCGACCGGATCGCCCTGGCGGGAGACGTGCCGCCGGAGTCACCGCGGCGGGCCGAGGCGGCGGCGGTCTTCGCGATCGCCGAGGCGGAGCAGGAAGGCCACGCCTTCCTGCCGGTCGACGAGCTCACCCGCCGCACCTCGAAGCTGATCGGCCTGGCAGCCGATCCCGACGTGCTGGTCGGCGCGCCGGGCCTGATGCTCGACGAAGGCCGCGCCTATCGCGAGCGCACCCACGCCTCCGAGTTGGCGGTCGCCGCGACGCTTGCCGCCCGCGCCGCGGCTCCCCCCCATCTCGACCACGATCCCGGCGAGTCCCCGCCGGCGGACGGAGAGCACGCCCACGGCCTCACCGAGGAGCAGTGGGCGGCGGTCGCGGGCGCCTTCGCCTCGCGCATCTCGGTGCTGACCGGAGGGCCGGGCGTCGGCAAGACCGTCTGCACGCGGGCGATCGTCGCCGAGGCCGACGTCGCCGACGCGAGGATCGCCCTCTGCGCACCGACCGGTCGCGCTGCGCGCCGCCTCGAGGAAGCGACCGGGCACGAGGCACAGACGATCCACCGCATGCTCGAGTGGATGCCAGGCCGCGAGCCCACCTTCAGGCCCGGGCATCCCCTCCCCGCGGATCTCGTTGTGGTCGACGAGTCCTCGATGCTGAACCTGCGCACGATGGAGATCCTGCTCGACGGCCTGGCCGAGTCGACCCACGTCGTCTTCGTCGGCGATGCCGACCAGCTACCGCCGATCGGCGCCGGCCGGCCGTTCGACGACCTGATCGAGGCCGGGATCGTCCCGGTGGTCAGGCTCAGCCTGATCTTCCGCCAGGCGGCCCGCTCGATGATCACCACCGCCGCACACGAGGTGAACAGGGGCCGCCCGCCCCACCTGGAGCCGGAGGAGGACCAGGAGCGCGACTTTTTCTTCATCGACCGCCCGGCCCCGGAGCGGGCGCTCGACACCGTGGTCGAGATCGTCGCCGAGCGGGCGCCGCAGAGCTTCGGGGTCGACCCGATCCGCGACGTGCAGGTGCTGGCGCCGATGTACCGGGGCGCGGTCGGGATCGACGCCCTCAACGAGCGCCTCCAGGGACAGCTCAACCCGGACGGCAAGCCGGCGCTGAACGACCGCTTCCGGATCGGCGATCGCCTGATCCAGACCCGCAACTCGCACGAGCTGGGCCTGATGAACGGATCGATCGTCTTCCTGCGCTCCGACGACCCCGAAGAGGAAACGATCGTCGTCGACACCGACGACGGGGGCAGGCTGACGATCCCCTACGGCGAGACGGCGACGCTGCGCCTCGCCTACGCGATCTCGGTCCACAAGGCGCAGGGGTGCGAGGTGCCGGTCGTGGTTGCGGTCTGCCACCGCTCCCACGCCCGCATGCTGACCCGCCCCCTGCTCTATACGGCGATCACCCGCGCGCGCAGCAACTGCGTCCTCGTCGGCGACCGGGGGGCGCTCGAGATTGCCGTGCGCCGCGACGATGGCGGCGCCCGCCATTCCGGCCTGGCGGACCGCCTGCGAGTCCCGCCGCAGAGCGAACTCAGTCGATCCGCTTGACGCGGAAGCTATAGACGGCGGGCGTCTGGTCGGCGCGACCGTCGGCCGCACGAGCCGCCGCGCGCACCGCATGCCAACCCGGTTTGAACCGCCTCACGAGCCTGACCGGGCAGGAGCGGAAGAGGCCACCGTCGATCCGGCAGGCAAAGGTCACGCCGACCTCGTTCGAGCCGAGCACGAAGACGACCCGCGCCCTTCTCTGGTGCGTGCGAACCAGCCGCGGCGGCCCGCTGCGGAAGAAGGTCTGTGGTCGTTTCGCGTCTGGGATCGCGTCTGAGACAGGAGGCGCAGTTGGGGTGGGCGGCGGGGGTGAAAAGGGGTTCCGCGGCGGCAGGCAGGGGCCGGGGCTCGGGGCGGGCTCGGGCTCCTGGCCGAGCGAGGGAGGACCGATGAGCGCTTCGAGCGCGCCGAAGGCTTCGACCAAGCCTTCGCCGACCGCCTCTTTGGGAGACGACCCAACCGGGTCGGCGGTGTCAACCTGCGCTTTCTTCACTTCCGCTGCGCTCGCCGTCGGTTCGGCCTCGCGCTCGAGCGCCGCCACCGCCGCCGCATGGGGCGCCGCCGCCGAGGTGCCAAAGAACCTCCAGGCGTTACCGAAACACTGGCCGAAAAAGGTGTTGGCACCGCCGTCGGTCGCGACCACGTCCGGCTTGGCGAGGATGTTGGCGGTTATCGATTCCGCCGGTTCGGCGCCTTTGAACGGACCGAAGTAGTGCGTGACCGGCCCCCGCGAGGAGAAGCTCTCGGGTTTCATCGTCGCGTTGAAGCGGATCGCACCCAGGCTCATCGCCGCCTCGGCGCCGTTGTGGCCGAAGATCGTCGGGCCAAAGACGTCTCCGGACGACGCTTTCGGGTACTCGGTCGCGATCGTGCCGCTGCCGTCCAGGATCGAGACGAACTTGAGGCGGGGCGAATCGCCCTCGAAGCGGTTGACGACGAGCTGCACGTCCGCGGTGGTGCCGGTCTCGTTCTCCCAGGCGAAGATCTCGAGTGGCCGCTGACTATCGCCGTTGTCTTCGGCGGTCCCCGCGATCAGTGCGCCTTTCGAGTCGAGCAGGAACGCATCGAGATCGGTGTCGACGCCTTCCCACGGCTCCGCCCATTGCAGGTCGATCAGCAATTCCGCGCCGGCGGGGACGGCGATCCCAAAGGTGTTGTCGACTTTGAGCGGTTCGGCGTTGGGATCGAAATCCATGCAATGAGACGGGTTGAACAGGATGCCGAGCGCCACGATTGCGAGGGGGCAGCTGCCCGAATCCCGGAATTCCGACGCCTCCCACGAGCCGACCTCTTTGCCTTCGGAATCGATCAGATTGTTGTTGCCGGCCGCGGTGAAGTAGGCCACGTCGTGGTCGGCGGTCACATCCGTGACGGCTACGCCGACCGGGCCTTCCTGGAAGAAGGGCTCTTCGAAGTAGGAGACGTCGTCGACGATCGCGTCGGCTCCGGCCGCGGCCAGTGCCCGGATGTTGTCGGCGAACTCAATTTCCCCGGTGAAAGCGGTGGCGAAGGAGAGCGCCGCACCGGGGGCGAGGTCGTGGACGATCTGAGCCATCGCCCGTCCCTCATCGGAAGCTTCGCCACCACTGAGGTCCTCGAGCACTTCTACCGGGGTCGTGTGAGCACAAGGATTGCCGGGCCCGGGCAGGTCGCCGCTCGCCACGTCTTCCGCCGCACCGGTGGGGGTTAGCGGGTCCCGGTCGAAGGAGTCGGAGAGGATCCCGACCTTCACTCCGCTCCCGTCGAGTTCAAATTTCGCCCGCGCCTCGTTGGTACGAAGCTGTACGTCACCCTCGGAGGTCGCGAGCCCGAAGCAAGGTGTGTACGCCAACGCCATCGGCCCCGAGTTCCCAGCCTGGTGCACGAGCGGGGTGAGCACCTCGGTCACGGAGCGCACGCCGGCGAGATCGTCGAGACGAGGCAGCGCGAAAGGCCGCACCGCAGCCGTGATCGTCTGGTAGCCCCGGCTGAGATGGACGACCTTTGCCCCTGCGGCACGTAGGTCGTTGAGGCCGGCAGCGGCGCCTTCCTCGAAGCGCACCTCGACCAGGACGCGATTGCCCTGGCGCAGCAGGCTGCCGAACCCCTTGCGGGCGACGCTCAGCAACTCTGCCTGCTCGGCACGGGACGCCGTGCGCACCGGCGGCTTCGCCAACTCGGCGAGCCGTGCCGAAAGATCGCCGTTGCCTGGGCGACTGGCTGCCGCTCCCGCAGTCGGCGCGAGAAGGCAGGCAGCGGTAAGAGCGACAATCGACGACAGTGCTCCACGGCGGCAAACGGTTCTCCCCGGCCCCATCTCCTTCACGGTATCGGCTGCCCTCACAGCCACCTCAAACACCGATGGACGGGCTTCCGAGCGCCGCTGGAGCGCCCGATTCGTTCACCACCCCTTGACGCGTCCGGACCTCGCCGCCTGCTACGGTCCCCGCGTTCGGTCGGATCGATTGATCCGACAAAAGTCGTGCGTAGCGCTCGCGTCGTTGCTTTACCAGCATCCTCCGCGTTCGCAGCACATGAAGTGGAGGCAATGCATGCCCACTGGAACAGTCAAGTGGTTCAGCGACGACAAGGGTTACGGGTTCATCACACCCGATGACGGCTCCAAGGACGTCTTCGTCCATCACAGCGCAATCCTCGGCGAGGGCTTCAAGACCCTGGCAGAGGGTTCCAAGGTGAGCTACGAGTCCGAGGAAGGCCCCAAGGGCCCGGCTGCCGCGAGCGTCCAGCAGACCTCGTAGTCGCACACCGCTCTTAGCTGTGAAGAGGCCCGCTCCGGCGGGCCTCTTCATTTCCCTACCCTGCCTGCTGCCATGACCACTCGAGACGGCCTGCGGAACATCGCGATCATCGCCCACGTCGACCACGGCAAGACGACGCTGGTCGACGCGATGCTGTGGCAGACCGGCGCCTTCCGCCAGGGGCAGGACGTCGCCGAGCGGGTGATGGACTCGATGGACCTCGAGCGCGAGAAGGGGATCACGATCCTCGCCAAGAACACCGCGGTCCAGCACGAAGGCGTCAAGCTCAACATCGTCGACACCCCCGGCCACGCCGACTTCGGCGGGGAGGTCGAGCGAGGCCTAACCATGGTTGACGGGGTCCTGCTCCTGGTCGATGCCTCCGAGGGGCCCCTCCCCCAGACCCGCTTCGTCTTGCGCAAGGCGCTAGAGGCAAAGCTGCCGGTGATCCTCGTCGTCAACAAGGTCGACCGGCCCGACGCCCGCATCGCCGAAGTCGTCGACGAGGTCTACGAGCTCTTTATCGAGCTCGACGCCGACTCCGAGCAGATCGACTTCCCGATCGTCTACACCAACGCCAAGGACGGCTGGGCCTCACTCGAGGAAGGGACAGAGGGAGCGGACCTCTCTCCCCTGCTCAGCCTGATGCTGGAGAAGATCCCGGCTCCCGAGCATGACCCCGGGCACCCCTTCCAGGCCCACGTCACCAATCTCGGCGCCTCCCCCTACGTCGGTCGCCTAGCGATCTGCCGTGTCCGCCACGGGACGGTCCGCGCTGGACAGCAGATCGCCTGGTGCAAGGCCGACGGCAACGTCGCCCGGGCGACCGTCTCCAACCTCTACGTGACCGAGGCGCTGGAACGAGTCGAGGCCGAAGAGGCCGGCCCGGGAGAGATCATCGCCGTCGCCGGCATGGACGATGTGACGATCGGTGAGACCCTCGCCGATCCGGCGAACCCGCAGCCGCTGCCGGTGATCACGGTCGACGAGCCGGCGCTCTCGGTCGTGGTCGGGATCAACACCTCGCCGCTCGCGGGGACCGAGGGGGACAAGCTGACGGCGCGGCAGATCCGCGACAGGCTCGACGCCGAGCTGGTCGGCAACGTCTCGATCCGGGTGCAGGACACCGAACGCCCCGATGCCTGGGAGGTGCAAGGGCGCGGGGAGCTGCAGCTAGTGGTGCTGTTGGAGCTGATGCGCCGCGAGGGCTTCGAGCTGACCGCCGGCCAGCCCCGGGTACTGACCCGCGAGATCGACGGCAAGCTGCACGAGCCGGTCGAGCGGCTGGCGATCGACGTCCCCGAGGAGCACGTCGGCGCCGTCACCCAGCTGCTGGCGCAGCGCAAGGGGCGGCTCGAGGAAATGCACAACCACTCGACCGGCTGGGTCCGGATGGAGTACCTAATTCCCGCCCGGGGACTGATCGGGCTTCGCACCGAGTTCCTCACCGAGACCCGCGGCACCGGCCTGATGCACCACGTCTTCGACCGTTGGGAGCGCTGGGCGGGCGAGCTGCGCATCCGCCGCACCGGCTCGATCGTCGCCGACCGCGCCGGCAAAACCGCCTCCTACTCGCTGTTCGGACTCGAGGACCGCGGCGAGCTCTTCATCGGTCCCAGCGAGGCGGTCTACGAGGGGATGATCGTCGGTGAGAACGCCCGCCCGGAGGACCTCGACGTCAACGCGGTCAAGGAAAAGCAGCAGACCAACATGCGCGCCTCCAGCGCCGACGTGCTGGTCCGGCTGGCACCGCCCAAACGCCTCTCGCTGGAAAGCGCCCTGGAGTTCCTACGCGACGACGAGTGCGTCGAGGTGACGCCGGAGTCGATCCGGCTGCGCAAGGTCGAGCTCGACAAGCTCAGGCGGCAGAAGTCGGCGCGACAGAACCCGGCGCTGCCTCGCCCGAGCTCAAGTCGAAGCACCTGATCGTCAATCAGCAAGCCAGCGGTCGGCGTGGCCGGCGAGATCGGCGGTGGAGCGGGGAGCCTGCGAGCGCGCCGCCTTTCCGCTGGCGGCGCGCTCGGAGACGTTCATGGCTCAGACGGTAGCGGCTGCCTGCTCGGCCTGGCTCGACTCGGACTCCTTGGCCTTCGCTGCGGCCTCGGGCGTGGTCTCGTCGATGTTGCGCGGCAGCAGCACCTCGCGGGCGATCACCAGGCGCTGGATCTGGCTCGTGCCCTCGTAGAGCTGCATGATCTTCGCGTCGCGCATCAGCTTCTCTACCGGGTACTCCTTGATGAAGCCGTAGCCGCCGTAGACCTGGACCGCGTCGACGGTGATCTCCATCGCCGAGTCAGCGGCGAAGCGCTTTGCCTCCGAGGAGACCAGCGTGTTGCGCTTGCCCTGGTCGAGCAGCACGGCCGAGTTCCAGACCAGCAGCCGGCCGGCGTCGACCTTGGTCGCCATGTCGGCGATCATGAACTGGATCGCCTGGTGCATCGCGATCGGGACGCCGAACTGGACCCTTTCCTTCGAGTACTCCGCGGCGTACTCGAACGCTGCGCGACCGATCCCGACCGCCATCGCCGAGACGCCGGGACGGGTCCGGTCGAGCGTCATCATCGCCAGCTTGAAGCCCTTGTTCTCCTCGCCGAGCAGGTTCTCGGCGGGGATCTCGACCTCGTCGAAGGAGATGGTCGCGGTGTTGGAGGCCCGCTGGCCCATCTTGTCCTCCTTCTTGTCGACCGTGACCCCGGGCAGGTCGGCGTCGACGACGAAGGCGCTGATCCCGCGGTGGCCGGCCTCGGGGTCGGTCTTGGCGTAGACCGTGAAGTAGTCGGCGTAGGTGCCGTTGGTGATGAAGCACTTGGAGCCGGTGATCACATACTTGTCGCCCTTTTTGACGGCGCGGGTCTTCATCCCCGAGACGTCAGAGCCGGCGTCGGGCTCGGTCAGGCAGAAGGAGGCCAGCTTGGGCGCCTCGCTGAGCATCCCCAGGTATTTCTTCTTGGTCTCCTCCGAGCCGCCGAGGGTGATCGGGGCAGAAGCGAGGCCGTTGGCCATCAGCGAGGTGCCGATGCCCGAGCATCCCCAGCCCATCTCCTCCTCGATCAGGCAGCCGGAGAGGTAGTCGAGCCCCGGCCCGCCGTAGGCCTCGGGGATGTGGGTGTTCATCAACCCGACCTCCCAGGCCTTGTCGATGATGTCCTGGGGCCAGGTGCCGTCCTTGTCGTACTCCCAGGCGACTTTGCGGATCTCCTTCTCCGCGAAGTTGTGCGCCAGCTCGCGCAGATCCTTCTGCTCGTCGGTCAGGGTGAAGTCAACCACGGGTCGCGACTCCTTTTCGTCCGTGCGTAAGCCTTTCATGCGGCCTCGCCGCCGGGCGCGACCACCGATTGACTGGTCAGTCAACCAAGCAGGAGAGTAGCGGATAGCGGCGCGGCGGAGAAGCCCTATCCAGCGGGCAAAGACCGCACTAGTCTTGACCAATGGCGCAACTGGTCGCGGCGATCGACATCCAGAGCGGTTGGGTGCTGGCGGCGCTGACCCTCTTCGTCTTCCCGGTCGCGGCGACCGCCTTCGCCTGCTCCGGGGCAGGCTGGAACAACATCGGCAAGGGCCGTTTCGGGATCGTCCAAGCGATGCCGCCGCCCCGCCTCTCGCGGCCGGCAGCGCCGATCGACAGGACCGAGCAGGCCGCCGAGACCCGGCAGATGCTGGAGGCCAAGTCCTACCGGCGCCAGCGCCGCGGCGAGGCGCCGATCGAGATCGAGGCGGAGATGCAGCGCCTGCTGGCCTTAAAGGCAGCAGCCGAGCCCAGCCTCGACGAGAAACTCCGGGCCGAGGTCCGCGAACTGGTGGTGGCCCGCAACGAACGGCGCATGAGCCGGGGCGAGGCGCCGCTCGACATCGAGGCTGAGACCGAACGCCAGTGCGCGGATTTCATAGGATTGGGCAAGTGATGAAAGGCGCCGCCAAGGAGAATCTCTACGAGATCGAGGAGCTGCTGATGCAGCCCGGCACCTACTTCAACCCCCAGACCGAGGTCCTGGTCGTAGTCGACGACTCGACCTCGCTCGACCAGGAGGTCTTCAACATGGAGGCCTACGAGGGGGCCGACTGGGTCCGCATCTCCGACGACGTGCCGATCGACGAGGACGGGCGCGACCGCGCCCTCGAGGCTTTCCAGACCAGCTATCACCCCGGCTCCAGCGGCTCGGTCTCCGAGACCGCCCTCGAGCAGGGGGACGACGAGCTCGACGAGGACGAGGACGGCCAGGACCCTGGCCGCGAGGATCCCGACCGCGAGGACTAAACGAGTGCTCGAGGCCGGCGCGACCGCACCCGACTTCACCCTGCCCGATCAGGATGGCAACAACGTCTCGCTGGCCGAACTGCGGGGCCAAACGGTCGTGCTCTATTTCTACCCTCGTGCAGATACACCTGGATGCACAATCCAGGCCTGCGGCGTGCGTGACCGGCACGCCGACTACGAGGCCGCCGGGGCGAAGGTCCTCGGCGTCTCCCCCGACGGGGTCGAGGACGTGAAGAAGTTCGCCGACAAGTTCGAGCTTGGCTTCACCCTGCTCGCCGACGCCGACCACGCGGTCGCCGACACCTACGGCACCTGGGTCGAGAAGTCGATGTACGGCAAGAAGTACATGGGCGTGCAGCGCGCCACCTTCGTGATCGACGCTAAGGGCAAGATCTCCAAGGCCTTCCCCAAGGTGTCGCCTAAAACTCACGACGACATCGTGCTCGAGGCCCTCGCCGAGCTTTCCGCGACCGATCGCAGCGATCCATGTGAGGGCCACGCCTACTAAGGCGCGGCCCTCGATTGCAGATTTGGCCTTACGGTAAGGCCGTGAAGAACAGCTCGGGACCCTCCAGGAACCCAAAGTCCTCATAGATTAAGTAAGTCGCTTCAAAATTAGCTTGTTGTGGGCAGATTGGGTCATCTCCACCCCACACCAGCGGCTGGTTGAATGCCAGGGCGCCAGCTAATGGTTGTCCTATTTCATTGCTCTCTAACAGGTATTTAGCTAATACAGGCAGAACTGGTGGTCGATATAAGCAGTTCATCGGGAGACCTAAGATGACGCAGTTTTCCAGTAAGAACGCTGGCGGTCCTTTGCCGTCTCCACGCAACAATGCGTGTCCTTGCGCCATGGAAACTAACAGTAAGTAAGGTAGGTTCTCCGCTATTACTTTTTGACAGGGACCCACGCATTCAGTGAAAGTCAAGTTTAAGATTAAATATAAGACCCCAACATGAGGTCCCTCATTGAAATTGTAATCGGCTAAAAATTCTGATTTGCATTTGGTTACAGTGTTGTGGATTTTGAATAAGGCTTCTCCTGATAAGCCTATTATCGGGCCGTTCCATACTGCACCCGCTGGGCATAGACCCAGCGGCCCGGGATCGACTAAGCACGCGCTGTCAGCAGTCGCGGTGCCTGGGCCGATCAGCGCCAATGAAGCCAGGGCTGCAGCCCCAGCGAGGCCGAGCATCTTGATGAGTCTCATCTTCATCCTCCCTTGTGGCGGCGTAGCCACCATCGGTGTTTGAGCTTTGGAGCTCTCGGTCGAGGCAGCTATATACGCTTAGCTTTGATTAGTCAAGGTGGTTTGATCTAACGCGCGCGCGGAACCGCGAGCTGAAACCTTCCGGTAGAACCGCCGCTAAGCGCTGAGGACGACGATGACGATGTAGGACATGTAGAGCGTGATCCAGGTGATTACTGCTGGCAGGGAAAAGCGGTCACGGCGGTGCAGCATCTCGTAGGCGAGGAAGCCGCCGGCGAGCCCGAGCACGACCGAGATCGCAGCGTTGGTGCTGAGTGCCCAGTCGGTGAAGATCAGGCCGATCCCCACCGGGATCGTTGACTGGAAGACCATCGCGCCGGTGATGTTCCCCAGGGCCAGGCTGTCCTTGCCCTCGCGCACCCAGAAGAAGCTGTTGACCTTCTCCGGCAGCTCAGTCGCCAGCGGCGCCAGGATCAGCGCTAGGACGACGGCCTCGACCCCGAGCGACTCGGCGATGTGGAGCAGCTCCTCGACGAAGAGGTGAGCGCCGCCGACCATTGCGCCAAGGCCGACTAGCAGCTGGACGATGCAGAGCAGCAAGCTGGGGTCGGTGCGGCGCTCCTCTCGTCGCTCGAAGATCAGCGGGTTGAGCGTGGCGTGATCCTGCACCGACCCGCTGGCGAGCAGCGTGCGTCGCACATAGAAGACGTAGGCGAGGATGACCGCGATCCCAGCGGGGATCCGCACCGCCGCCGGCGCGCCCCAGGCAAGGGCGAGCCCCACGCCGAAGAAGATCAGGAAAAAGATCAGGTCCCGCTCCAGGGTCGGCCCGTGTGCGTCCAGCTTCAGGCCCTGCTCACGCCGGTCGCGGTAGAGATAGGCAAAGAGACCGACCAGTCCCATCGCCAGCGTGCCCAGTAGGAAGGGCGCGCCGACGATCGCCCCGATCGCCACGTCGTCGCCCCCCTCTGCGGCGCCGAGTAGGGCGACGATCGCGATCAGCGTCTCCGGCATCGCCGTGCCGACGGCGGCTAGCAGGCTGCCGACCGCGCCTTCACCCAGTTTCAGCCGGTGACCGATCCACTCGACCGCATTGGTGAAGAGCAGTGCTCCCGCGAGGATGACGGCGAAGCTGAGTGCCAGCAGCAGGACGCTCATCGCCTGCCGCCGCTCACCTGTCGGACCGTCCCGTCGCTAGCCGAGCTTCGAGCCGCACTTCTGGATGTCGGCGGCGCTGCGCGCGCCTTGGAGGCACTCGGTGTAGGACTGGCCGTCGCCGGTGTCGCCGGAGCTGGAGTCACCGCTCCCGCCACCAATCTGATCGAGAACGTCGCCCAGGCCGCCAGCTCCTTCCCCACCTTCGAGCAAGCCGAGAAGTTCGATCGGGTTCACTTTGAGCTTGAGGAAGAGGTCGTTGAGCGGCTTGGCTTTCGACGGGGCGACGATTGACTGTTCCTCGTTGACGCCGGTCAGAGTGAGGTCGAAGTCGATGGTCATCTGCTCCGGCCCGGTCCCTGCTTCCTCCGGTTCGATCTCGAGCTGCGTCGTAACCTTCCGCACGATGTCGTCGTCGCCGACGTCGATTTCGACGGGAGCGCTCTTTACCGCGCCTTCGAGCTGGCTCTTGGCCTCTTCGACCCCTTCGTCGGTAAGGGCGAACGGTCCTCCCTCAACTTCACTCAGCTGAGATTCGCAGGCCGGCTCGTTGGAGAGCTCGACCAGCGAGTCGAGCGCTCCCGGCACGTCGAGGTCTCCGGTGATCGTCGTCGTGCTCGTACCGCCGACTTTGGCGCTGCCCTCGTCGCTGAGATTTTCGACGAAGTCAGCGACTTCGAGCTCACTGGCTGCTTCCTGACAAGCCGTGACGTCTGACGCCTGGCCACCTTCTTTCTGCGCTTCCTCGAGCGCCGACTTGACGAAGCTGAAGGTGGTCGGGTCGACCTCGTAGTCGACACCTTCGTAATTCACGTAAGCCTTGCTCGGCAGCAGGACCAGGCCGCCCTCAAAGTCGATCTGTTCGCCGGAAAGGTCGCCTTTGGCATCTATGGCCAGGGAGAGCCGGGGCGGCTGCCCCTCGCCTTCGTCCTGGAAGGGACCGGAGAGACTGACGTCGAGGTTCCCACCTTCCGGCCCTTTCGCGTCGACCGCCAGCGTCAGGTCGAGGTTGCCGCTTTTGGCGCCCTTGAAGGTGGCGTTGTCGAGTACGGCCTGAGGGCTGCCGCTGTCCTCGCTGCCGCAGGCGGCGAACGCGGTGGCCAGCGCAAACAGCGCGGCGAGCAAGAAGAAAATGCGAAGTCGATTCAAAGTAATGTCCTCTCGAGGGACGAGATTCTGGCACGACCGCCGTGAAAATGCCCTGCCGTCTAACGCGTAGTGCGCACGGAGGGACGCTCGTCCGTCGTCAGGTCAAGGGCAAGCGGGAAGAGGAAGGCGCCGAGCGAGATCAGGATCACGCCGATCACGACGAGCCAGCGGGAGCGGCTGAAGTGACCGAGGACGCCGATCGCGAAGCCGGCGAAGACCAGGGCGATGTAGGGGCCGGCGCGGTCGGGCAGCAGCGCCGCGAGCGGGAGAGCGAGGTCAAGCACGCTGGCAATTATCATCGCCCCATGGCTGCCGGTTCCGTCGCCGAGGTAAAGCAAGCGCTCGCCGGCGCGGGCTACCTCGCCGACGAGCGTGCCGCGCTGGTCTCTTTCCTCGCCCAGCGGCTCGGTAAGCCGGTGCTGGTCGAGGGGCCGGCCGGGGTCGGCAAGACGGAGCTGGCGAAGGCGCTCTCGCGCGCCACCGGCCGCGAGCTGATCCGCCTCCAGTGCTACGAGGGGCTCGACGAGGCAAAGGCGCTCTACGAGTGGAACTACCGCAAGCAGCTGCTGCGGATCCAGGCCGGCGGCGAGTCCGGCTGGGATGAGGTCCACGACGACATCTTCGACAAGGAGTTCCTGCTCGAGCGGCCGCTAATGCAGGCGATCGCCAGCGCCGACCCCGTCGTCCTGCTAATCGACGAGATCGACAAGACCGACCAGGAGTTCGAGGCAATGCTGCTCGAGCTGCTCTCCGACTTCCAGATCACGATCCCCGAGCTGGGCCAGGTATCGGCGACGACGATGCCGATCGTCGTCCTCACCTCTAACAACTCGCGCGAGCTGACCGAGGCCCTGAAGCGGCGCTGCCTCTACCTATGGCTCGACTACCCCGACCTCGAGCGGGAGATGGAGATCGTCCACCTGCACGCGCCCGAGCTGCCGGAGACGCTGACCCGCCGCCTGGTCGAGGTGGTCAGCATGATCCGTGCCCTAGACCTGAAGAAGCCGCCCTCGATCGCCGAGTCGATCGACTGGGCGCGCACGCTGCTGCTGATGGGCGCCGAGGACATCGACCGCGAGACCTTCGAGCAGTCGATGTCGATCATCGTCAAGCACCGCACCGACATCGACCTGGTCGCCGAGCGAGTGGGGATGAAGCTTGCCGAGTCCGTACGGCCCCAAGCCTGAGGCCGCCCCTCCCGGCCTGACCGCCAAGCTGCTCGGCTTCTGCGAGGAGCTGCGCTCGGAGGGGGTCGCGGTCGGCACCTCGGAGATCCTCGACGCCTTTTCAGCACTCGAGCAGGTGCCCTGGTCCTCGCAGGACGACTTCCGCGAGGCGCTGGCCGCGACGATCGCCAAGTCGCCGGAGGACCGCCGCCTCTTCGAGCTGCTGTTCGAGCGCTGGTTCTTTCGCGCCGCCGAGGTCGAGGCGATCGAGCGGGGGGTCGCCGAGGCGGGCCAGCGCCACGAGGGCGGCGAGCGCCTCGACATCGACGAGCTGCGCGAGCAGATCCGCCAGGCGATCGTGGAGGGCAACGACGGCGAGATGCGCGACCTGGCGCGGCTGGCGATCGCCGCCTTCGGCCGCCAGGAGGGCTCGGGCGTGGTCGGCGTCGATGTGCAGCGGATCCGTCGCACGCTGGGCCTCTCCGCCGGTGCCCAGCAGACGGCAGAGGACGGCGCCGCAGAGCTGCCGCCGATCGACCGCGACCAGCTCAACCGGTTCGAGCGCCACCTGCGCCGCGAGCTCGAACGCGACCTGATCGAGCGCACCTCCACCCTGCCCCCGTCCCGGCCGCTGGCCGAGCTCGACCGGGCGCTGCCGACCAACCCGACCCAGGACCTGGCCGCCGTGCACCGGGCTGTCTCGCAGATGAAGCGGCGGCTGGCGACGCTCGGCCACGAGCAGCGCGGGCGCCGCCAGGCGCGGACAGTCGACGTGCGGCGAACGATGCGCGCTTCGCTGCAGACGGGGGGTGTGCCGCTCTACCTGCGTTACCGGCCGAAGCGCCCGCGCCGGCCGGAGATCTACGTGCTCTGCGACGTCTCCACCTCGGTCACTTCGGCCAGCGTCTTCTTCCTCTCCGTCCTGCACGCCCTGCACGACTCGTTCCGCAAGCTGCGCAGCTTCGTCTTCATCGAGCGGATCTCGGAGGTCACCGAGGTCTTTGAGCACGAGCGGGACTTCCGCCAGATCTCGCAGCGAATCTCCAGCGAGGGCGGCGTCGCCGACGTCTCCGGCTACACCGATTACGGCCGGGTCTGGCTCGAGTTCCTGACCGAGATCTCGGAGGAGCTCGATCCGCGCTCGACCGTGATCGTGCTCGGCGACGCCCGCACCAACGGCCGCGAGCCCCATGCCGAGGTCTTCGCCCAGATCTCAGAGCGCGCCGGCCGCCTCTTCTGGCTCAACCCCGAGCCGAAGCTCTACTGGAACTATGGCGACTCGGTGATGGCCGCCTACGAGCGCTACTGCGACGGCGCCTTCGAGTGCTGGACCACACGCCACCTAGAGAACTTCGTCAACGTAGTAGCCGGCGGTACGCCCCAAGACTGAGCGCTTCGGCGCGCGGGTCCTGTCGCCGCAGGGGACCCACCGCCCCTTCCGGTAGCTAAAGCTTCCTCAGGGGCGGTACCCCCTACGGCGCCACCCGCGCGAGATGCGCCTGATTTACTCCGCTTATGCGCGTTTCTGCGAAGGCCGATTACGCGGTGAGGGCTGCCGCGGAGCTGGCTGCTGCTGGAGAAGGTCCCGTCAAGGGCGAGAAGCTTGCAGAGGCGCAGGAGATTCCGCTGCAGTTCCTCGAGCACATCCTGCTGGAGCTGAAGCACGCCGGAATCGTGCGGGCGCGGCGTGGCGCCAAGGGCGGCTACTGGCTGGCCCGCCCGGCCGACGAGGTGACGATCGCCGACATCGTCCGCGCCGTCGAGGGACCAATCGCCCACGTGCAGTCGGAGTCGCCCGAGGAGCTCGAGTACCGCGGAAGCGCCCGGCACCTGCAGGAGGTCTGGATCGCCGTCCGAGCCAGCCTCCGCGCCGTAGTCGAGCACGTCACCCTCGCCGACCTCGTCTCCGGCGAGCTTCCCGACGAGGTGCGCCAGCTCGCCGCCCCCAAGGACGCCTGGGCAACCAGGTAATAGGCATCTCGCGCGGGTGGCGCCGTAGGGGGTACCGCCCCTGAGGAAGCTTTAGCTACCGGAAGGGGCGGTGGGTCCCCTGCGGCGACAGGACCCGCGCGCCGCTAGCCGATCGTCTCGGGCGCCAGCTCGCCCGAACGATCGTGTGCGGGGCCCTTGCCTTCCGCAGCTTCCCGCTCGACACGCCGCGCGTTCCACCAGCGCGGGAACCAGATCAGCAGCCCGAGGCCGATGCCGGCGACGGCCGCAGCGATCGGCCAGACCAACGGATCCCCCTCCTGCACCGTGACGATCCCGGCGGCGACCAGGACGACGCCGAGGGCGGTGCGCAGGAAGCCGCTCGGCGCCCTGGCGGCGAAGTGGGAGCCGAGCACGACGCCGGGGATCGAGCCGAGCAGGATGTTGCCGGCGAGCACGAAGTCGACGTTGCCGCCGACCCAGTGGGCGATCCCCGCTGCCCAGAGCAGGATCGCGGCGTGGAAGACGTCGGTGCCGACGACCTTCCTGGGGACGAGCCGGTAAACGGCGATCAGGAGGATCGCGATCACCGTGCCCGAGCCGGCCGAGGTGATCCCGATCACGAAGCCGGTGGTGGCCCCGATCACGACCGCGGCGACCTTGTGGCGGCGCTTGAGCTCGAAGTCCTCGCGCTCTTCGATCAGTTTGCTGAGGATCAGCGCCCGCGCCAGGGTGATAATCCCGACCATCAACAGGGTGCCGCCGAGTAGCGCGTAGACGAGTGAGTCGAGCCGCTCTTCACCGATCCTGTCCTGGAGTAGGGAGATCAGCCAGACGCCGGCGACCGAAGCGGGAACGCTGCCCGCCGCGAGCCAGAGCGAGAGGCCCATATTGACCGTGCCCATCCGCAGGTGCCTCCAGCCACCGACCGTCTTCGTCACCGCCGCGTAAAAGATGTCGGTGCCGATCGCCGTTACCGGCTTGACGCCGAAAAGAAAGATCAGCAGCGGCGTCATCAGGGTGCCGCCACCCATGCCGGTCATGCCGACCATCGCTCCGATACCGAAGCCGAAAATGATTATCGCCGGGTCCATCTGAGTTTCGCGCGGGTGCTTATCGACTTTCTCGACCACTTTGGTCAGGAGCGCAGAGTGCGCCAGGATACCAAGATGCCTACGGAAGCCGTTCAATTCGGCGCCGCGGACGCATCGCCTTCTCGTGTCTCTCCGCCGGGGGCCGCGGTCTCGATCCTCGGGCTGCACCACGCCTACGGCGACCTGGAGACGATTGAGCGGCTCGACCTGGAGGTGCCCCCGCACGGGGTCCTCGGCCTGGTCGGCCCATCCGGCTGCGGGAAGTCGACGCTGCTGGAGCTGCTCTCCGGGCTGCAGGAGCCGCGCCGCGGCGAGATCGCCGTCGCCGGCGACTCGACGGCACAGGGACGCCTCACCCACTGCGCGTACATGCCCCAGCGCGACCTTCTCCTGCCCTGGCTGACGGCGATCGACAACGCGGCGCTGGCGCTGCGCAACCGCGGCCTGGGCCGCGCCGAGGCCCGGCAGCGAGCCGGAGCGTTGTTCCAGCGCTTCGGCCTGGCCGGCTTCGAGCGCAGCCGGCCCGCTGAACTCTCGGGCGGGATGCGCCAGCGGGTTGCCTTCCTGCGCACTCTCTTGGCCGGCAAGCCGGTGCTTGCCCTGGACGAGCCGTTCGCCTCGCTCGACGCGATCACCCGGGCTGAGATGCAGGACTGGCTCGCCGCAGCGCTGCGGGCCGATCCCCGCACCGTGGTCCTGGTCAGCCACGACGTCGAGGAGGCCCTCTACCTCTCCGACCGGGTCGCTGTGCTCTCAAGCCGCCCGGCCAGGGTGGTCGCCGAGCTGAGCGCCCCCGAACCGCGGGCAGCGAGCCGCGACGAGGCGGTCACCGATCCCGAGTTCGTCGCGGTCCGGGAGCGGGCGATGGCGGCACTGCACGAGGGGGTTCGGTGAGCCGCTGGGTCCTCCCAACGCTACTCGTCGCCGGTCTCGTCGCCTCCTGGCAAGTCGCAGCGAGCAGCGGACTGCTCGCCAACCTGCTCAACCTCGAAGAGTTCCTCGTACCCTCCCCCGCCGAAATTGCCGAGGCGCTGTGGCAGAACCGTACGCTGCTCGCCGAAAACGCCTGGGTGACGCTGCAAGAGGTACTGCTTGGCATGGGCTGCGCACTCGCGGTCGGCCTCGGCTTCGCTGTCGCGATGCATTTCTCCGAGACGCTGCGCCGGGCTGCATACCCTCTACTCGTTGCCTCTCAAGCCGTGCCGATCCTGGCCATCGCCCCGATCCTCGTCGTCCTCTTGGGGTGGGGCATCGGTCCCAAGCTGGCGATCGTCGCCCTGATCTGCTTCTTCCCGATCACCGTCAACACCCTCGACGGGCTGCGCTCAGTAGATCCCGATGCAATCAAGATGATGCGCACGCTAGACGCCTCACGCGGGCAGATCCTGCGTCGTGTGGAGGCGCCGACGGCACTGCCCTATGCCTTCAGCGGGGCCAAGATCGCGGTAGCGGTCGCTGTGATCGGCGCCGTCTTCGCCGAGTGGGCAGGCGCGAGCTCCGGGCTTGGCGTTTTGATTCGCGAAGACAACGCCCATCTGGAGACAGCACGACTCTTCGCAACGGTCGCTGTGCTTTCGGCGATGGCGATCGCGCTGTTCGGTCTTTTCGCCCTCGCTGAGCGTCGCGTCGTCACTTGGCGATAGAAAGCAGGAGATGAAACGCCGCCTCCCGCTCGCCGTTGCCCTCCTCGCGCTCGCCTTGGGCCCAGCCGCCTGCGGCGAGAAGAGCGAGGACGTAAGCGGTGAACCCCAGCCGCTCAGCCTGACACTCGACTTCTACCCCAACCCCGACCACGCCGGGATCTACATGGCCCAGAAACTGGGCTACTTCGAGGATGCTGGCCTCGACGTCACCATCCGCACCCCCTCCGACCCGGCAGCGCCGATCAAGCTGCTTGGCGCCGGGCGCACCGACCTGGCGATCTCCTACGAGCCGGAGGTGGTTCTCGCCGCTGAGCAGGGTCTCGATGTCGTCGCCGTCGCCGCCCTCGTCGACCAGCCCCTGACCTCGATGATCTGGCTGCAGAAATCCGGGATCGCGGGGATCGCTGGCCTGCGTGGGAAGACAATCGCCACCGCCGGCATTCCCTACCAGGACGCCTACCTGCGGACGATCCTCGCCCGCGCCGGTCTCTCGCCGTCCGACGTCCGCACTGTCAATGTCGGCTTTGGCCTGCTGCCGGCGCTGGCCGGCGGCCGCGCCGATGCGATGTTGGGCGGCTTCCGCAACGTCGAGGGAGTAGACCTGCGCCTGCGGGGCCTCGATCCGGTCGTCACCCCGGTCGACCGGCTGGGCGTCCCCCGCTATGACGAGCTGGTGCTGGTCGCCCGGCGCGACCGCCTCGAGGAGGACCCGGAGGAGATCCGGCTCTTCATCGCGGCGCTGGCGCGCGGTACGGCCGCAGCCGTTGAGCGCCCCAACGAGGCCCTGGCGGCGCTGCTCGATGCGAACCCGGACCTGGAGCCGAAACTAACCCGGGCCGAGGTGGCGGCCACCCTGCCGCTGCTGAACATCAAGCAGGGCGCAGAAGACTCAGGACCCCGCCCAGCACGCCCCTTCGGCTTCATGAGCGAAGGCAGATGGGCCCGCTTCATAGCCTGGATGCGGGACAACGGGTTGATCGACTCATTGCCGGCGCCGTCGAGCCTGCTCAGCAACGACTACCTGGCAGGCACGATCCCCGAGTAGCGCAGGACCCCGCTGCCCAGCAGCGTCGAGATCTTCTCCGCCGGCAGGGCCCGCGAGAAGAGGTGTCCCTGGGCAGAATCGCAGCCGAGCCGGCGCAGCTCAGATAGCTGCGCCTCGTTCTCGACCCCCTCGGCGATCACGTCCAGCGAGAGGGCGCGAGCCATGCCGATAATCGCCTCGACGATCGCGGTGCGCTCCTGTTCGACGCCGAGCGCGTCGACGAAGGAGCGGTCGATCTTTAGCGCGTCGAAGGGGAAGCGGTTGAGGTAGGCGAGCGAGGAGTAGCCGGTGCCGAAGTCGTCGAGGACGAGGCCTACGCCGAGCTCGCTGAGGGCCTCGAGCGTGGCGATCGCGGTGGCGGACTCCTCGACCAGGGCGCTCTCCGTGACCTCCAGCCTTAAACGGGCAGGGTCGAGCCCGGTGCGGGCGAGGATCTCGGCGATCGTCGCGGCGAGATCGCGGTGGGCGACCTGGCGCGCGGAAAGGTTGACGGCGATGTCGAGCGGCCGCTGATCGGGTCGCTGCTCATGCCACTCGAGCGCCTGCCGACTGGCGCTCTCCTGGACCCAGCGGCCGATCGGCTCGATCAGGCCGCTGTCCTCGGCGATCGAGACGAAATCCTTCGGATCGAGCAGGCCGCGCTCCGGGTGCTGCCAGCGCACCAGCGCCTCGAGACCGGTTACCTCGCCGCTGCCGAGCGAGACCATCGGTTGGTAGTGCAGCACCAACTCCTGGGCCTCCAGCGCGTTGCGCAGCTCCCGCTCGATCTCGAGCCGGTGCGTCGCCCGCGCCCTCATCTCGGCGTCGAACACCTCACAGCGCGCCCGGCCTCGTTCCTTCGCCCTGTACATCGCCGCGTCGGCGTCTCGGATCAGCATCTCCGCGTCGACCGGCTCCGCGCCCCCGGGTCGGGCGACCGCGATCCCGACGCTGGCAGTGACAAAGTGCTCGGCACCGTCCATCGGGTAGGGCTCGGCAAAGGTCGTGGCAACCCGTTCGGCGATCGCGACGGCCTCGTCCTCATCGGCGAGGCGGTCGACGAGGATGCCGAACTCGTCGCCGCCGAAGCGGGCGACGACGTCGCCGGGGCGCAGATGGGCGCGGAGACGCGGGGCGACGGCGCGCAGTAGCTCGTCGCCGGCATGGTGGCCCAGGCTGTCGTTGATCAGCTTGAAGTGGTCGAGGTCGATGAAGAGGATCCCGACAGGGGACCCCGAGGAGGTGGCGCGTCGCAGCGCCTCGCTCACGGTATCGACGAAGCTGAGCCGGTTGGGCAGGCCGGTGAGAGCGTCGTGCAGGACCCGGTGGCGCAGCGCCTCGTCGGCGATATGACGCTCGATCGCGTCGGCGAGCACGTTGGCCGACGCCTGGACGAAGTGGACGTCTTGGGGGGTGAAGCGATTCGGCTCGGTCGAGTGGACGTCGAGCACACCAAATGGCTGCTGCTTGCCGTCGATCACGACGGCAAGGCTGCTGCGAACCCCCAGGACCCGCAGCGCCGGGGGCATCGAGAAGCGGCGCTCGGCTGACCAATCGTCGACGATCACGTGCAGACCGGAATCGAGCGCGGCCCCGGCGTGCGAGTCGCGTGCCGCCGAGATGCGGCTCGAACTTGCGACCTGGTCTTCCAGCCCCGCCCGCAGCTTGAGGCGACGACCATCGCGGTCGACCTCCCAGACCCCGGCGCCGTCGACGCCGTCAATCTGAATCAGCTCCGCGACCGCCTCCCGCATTAGTGCGTCGGGATCACCGTCCTGGAGCGCCCGCCCACCGAGTCGTGCCACCACAGCCTGCTGGGTGGCTGCGCGCTGCAGCTCCTGCTCGGCGTCCTTGCGCTCGGTGATGTCGTAGAGGACGCCGTGCCAAATCGGGACACCATGCTCGTCGGGCTCGAGCACGGCCTCGTCGAGGATCCAGATCGTCTTGCCGGCGCGGGTAACCATCCGGTAGTCGACCGGCGGCGGGTTGCGGTTTCCGAGCGTCCTGCGGGTCTCTTGGGCGAGCGCCCGCTCACGATCGTCCGGGTGGATCAGTTTTGCCCAGAGACCAGGATCGGCAAGCCATTCCTCCTGGCTATAGCCAAGGATCTCCTCCACCTGGGGGCTGACGTAGCGCCAGCGTCCATGCTCTCCGAGCTCAGCCGTGTAGACGATCGCCGGCAGGCGCTCGACCAGTCGCCGGTAGCCCTCGCCGCCGGCTGAGATCTGATCGAGGAACTCGTCGACCTTCTTTTCGGGCCAGCTCCCGCCCTGCATAGAACGCTCCATCACTGGCCTTATCGACGGCGAGGCGGGGCGCTTGAGCCGTGAGCAATCCCGCCAGTCCGCGAAACGGTGCGTAGGGGGCGTAGAAGGCCTCGACCTCCTCCACCGTCGCCCGCCGGCCGAGGCCGGCGAGGTTACCGACGAGCTTGATGTAGGCGAGGTCGCCGGCGGGCAGCGAGTCGGGGTCGCCGCGGCCAAAGAGGCCGAGGCACTGAACCGTCCAAGGGCCGACCTCGCGCACTGCCTGCAGGCGGCGGTCGGCGCTGCGCTGTCCGGGGTCGCAGCGACCGCGAGCGATCTCGGCGGCGACAGCCCGCAGGGCGATCGCCCGCCGCAGCGCCAGCCCCATCGACTCGAGCTCGGCTGGCGCCCGGCCGGCGATCGCCGCTGGGCCGGGCACGTCGCGCAGGGCACCGCGCTCGCTGCCCAGCCGTGCGCCCCAACGACCGACGATGCGGCGCTGGATCCGTGCTGCTCGTCCCGTCTCGATCAACTGCTTGACGATCGCCCAGGCAACCGCTTCCCAGGGCCAGAGTGCGCGGCGCGGCCGCCAGTGAGGGCGCCGGCGCAGCAGCGGTCCGAGCAGGGGATCGCTGCGGAAACGCCGGTGGAACTCGGAGAGATCGTCGTCGACGGCGAGCGCAAAGCGCATCCGCTCGATCGCGATCTCGAGCTGGGCATCGCCAGCTGGCTGGCAGAGCGACGCCGAGCTCAGACTTGGAGCATTGACCGCTGCGGGATCGACCGGTTCGGCCCGCAGCACTACCCGCTCGGAGTCGGGATGCCAGGCACGAACGACGACTGGGCAATTCTCGACGTGCAGCAAGCGGGAGACGACGCCACCAGCTACCTGTGTCGCGCCGTCCTCGCTTCCGTAGGTCGGCAGGCGGTAGGGAAAGGGGGGTGTGACCTCTGCCTCGAGCCGCGTCACCGGCCGAGCAGATGGACGTCGACGAGAAAGGAGCGACTGGCGACGACGTTGGTCTGCCGCTCGCGCCGGCGAGAGAGGCGCCGTGGGGACCGCTTGCGGCTGGCTACCGCGCCCACAGCCCGCACGACAGCCACCGTCGCCGCTCCCGCCAGAACCCCCCCGGCGGCGGCGATCGCCGCGGTCTTCGCCTCGCTGCGCACGGCCAGCGGGGCGGGGCTCTCATGGGGAAGGACGCGAATCCGAACCGGCTCTAGGTCGGTATTGCTCACCCAGCCGACTGTAGCGATGCGTCCCAACGGCAAGACGGGGCTGGGTGGCTGATGCCGCATTTTGCGTGCCCGCGGAGCGCGACAGTCATCCGTTCAGCGCCTTCTCGTAGAGGCGATACCGCTTGACGATCTTGCCGCCCATCCCTTCCATCGCCCGGTTCATCGGCCCGTTGGTCTCGAGGATCCAGCCGGTCTCCGCGGCGGGGACCCCGTCTGGGCTGGCCGCCTCGAGATGCTTGAGGTAGAGGCCCGCGGCGACGCCGCTGTGGCGGAAGTCGTGTTTGACGCCGAGCGCGAGGACCCGGACCCGGTCGATCCTGCGCTTTCCGAGCAGGAATCGCAGCCAGCCGAACGGAAGCAGGCGCCCGTTCATCCTCGCCATCACCTGGTTGACGTCGGGCAGGGTGAGCGCGGCGCCGACCACCTCGCCGTCCTTCTCGGCCATGTACGCCCACTTCTCGTCCAGCACCTGCTTCAGGTTCTTGGCCTGGAACTCGACCTCGGCATCGGTGATCGGGACAAAGCCCCAGTTGTCGCCCCAGGCCTCGTTGTAGACGTCCATGAAGCGGCGCACCTCGTTGGCCATGTCCCGCTTTCGCATGTTGCGGATGACGACGCCTTCTTCGCGCAGGGCCTTGGTCGCGGCGGCGTGGATCTCGGGAGCGAACTGGTCGCCTTCCTTCAGCTCGCCCAGCTCCACGTACCACATCAACAGGTCCATCGCCTTGCCGTAGCCGAGGTCGTCGAGCAGCTCCCGGTAGTAGGGCGGATGCCACGGCTGCAGGATCATCGGGCGCAGCTCGTAGCCCTCGACCAAGATGCCGAGCTCGTCGTTGGTGGTGAAGTCCATTGGGCCAAGGATGCGCTCACGCCCGCGCGATCGCAGCCAGTTCTCAGCCGCCTCGAGTAGCGCCTCCGCCACCTCGCGGTCGTCGACCATCTCGAGGAAGCCGAACATCCCGTCGTTGCCCCCCCGGAACTCGTCCCAGCGCCGATCGATCTGGGCGCTGATGCGGCCGACCGGCTCGCCGTCCCGTTCGGCGATGAAGTACTCGGCCTCGGCGTGCTCAAAGTAGGGGTTCTCCTTGCGATCGAGGAACTCCATCCGCTCGAAGATCAGCGGCGGCACCCACTGGGGGCTGTCGCGGTGGAGCCGGAAGGGGACTTTGACGAAGCGCTTCAGCTCGCGCCGCGTGCGAACCGGCCGGATCGAGATGCGCCCCATCGAGGCCGGAACCTACACTTCCGACGATGGGCGAGAGCGCGAAGGCCGCCGTCGACGTCTTCGAGAAGGTCCGCAAGCACGATCGGCTCGAGCAGCTCGAAGCCGCGCGCGAGCACGACCTCCTCCCCTACTTCCGCCTGCTCACCTCGCAGGCCGGCCCCGTAGTTGAGATGGAGGGGCGCGAGACAATCATGCTCGGCTCCAACAACTACCTGGGCTTGACCGGTGACGAGCGGGTGAAGCAGGCGGCGCGGGATGCGCTCGAGACCTACGGGACCGGCGTCACGGGGTCGCGCCTGTTGAACGGGACGACGCCGCTGCACGTCGAGCTCGAGCGCGAGCTGGCGGAGTGGATGGGCGAGGACGACGCGATCGTCTACACCACCGGCTACCAGTCGAACCTGGGCGCGATCGGAACGCTGCTCGAGCCCGGCGACACGGTGATCTGCGACTCCGGCGACCACGCCTCGATCCTCGACGGCTGCCGCCTCTCGGGCGCAAAGCTGCGCCCCTTCCGCCATAACCGCATGGACAAGCTCGAGCGGATGCTGGGCCGTGCCGCGGAAGACGGTGGCGGCGTGCTGGTCGTCGTCGACGGCGTTTTCTCGATGGAGGGCGATGTCTGCGACCTGCCGCGAATCGTTGAGCTCTGCCAGGCCCACGGCGCACGCCTGATGGTCGACGAGGCCCACGGAGCGGGGGTGCTGGGCGCGCGCGGCGCCGGCGCCAGCGAGCTGTTCGGGCTCGAGGACCAGGTCGACCTGCGAATGGGGACCTTCTCTAAGAGCCTCGCCTCCTGCGGTGGCTTCATTGTCGGCGCGGCCGAGGTGGTCGAGTACCTGCGGATCGCCTCCCGCTCCTTCATCTTCAGCGCCTCCGCGGTCCCGGCCGCGGTCGGCGCCGCGCTGGCGGCGCTGCGGGTGATCCGCGCCGAGGGGCCGCAGCTGTTCGATGCCCTGCTTGGCAATGCCGAGTACCTGCGCGAGGGCCTGCGAGCCCTTGGCCTGAAGGTGGTCGAGCCGGGGACCCTGCCCGACGGCGCGGTCGCCACCACCCCGGTCGTCCCGGTCGTCGTCGGAGACGACTGGCAGGCGGTGCTGCTGTGGAAGGCGCTCTTTGACGCCGGCGTCTACACCAACGTGGCGATCCACCCTGCTGTCCCGCCCGGCGGCGCGCTCCTACGCACCAGTCTGATGGCGACGCACCAACGCGACCATCTCGACCGAGCACTCGAAACGATCGGAAAAGTCATCGATGACTTTCCGGACCTACCCCGCTCTGGGTAGTTTCGGCGTTGTCCAACTCGGCGTAGCTCGCGAAGCCCGAGAAAAAGTTGCTCTTAGCGAACGCGCCGGCGGGGTTGACGCGACCGCGGGGTTGACGCCGCACCGCGACAGCGCATAGCTTGGCCTCGCCGACCGGATGCCGGGGCAGGCATCGGTAAGAGTTCGGCTCACCAGTACGAGGTTGAGCACTCGCCGCGGTTCGGCGGATGAGAGATACCCCAGTCAAACGACCCCGAAGGGAGGAGTCTTGGTGGACGCTGCTTCGATAGTCCCTGCTTCGACGACCGCTCCTGCAGTTCATGGCCCTCAACACATGCAGGCGCTGGCTCGCGCCAACCGCGTCCGACTTGCGAGGGCGGAGCTCAAGCGCTCGATCGCACGCGGTGAGACAGAGGTATCGGAGGTGGTGCGCACCTGTCCCTGGCAAACGGAGAGCATGACCCTGGCCGAGCTGCTGACTAGCCAGCGCCGCTGGGGCCGCACCCGGGCTCGCAAGTTTCTGCTCGGCCTTTCCCTGAGCGAGAACAAGCGCCTCGGCACGCTCACTCCCCGGCAGCGGGCGCTGCTCTCGACCGAGCTGTCGACAAAGACCCGCGACACCGTCCTCGTCTAACGCCGTCAGCGGATTTTGAAGGAGAGGCCGCCGGATGCCTTTTGAAAGGCACGCCTGAGCAGCAGGAAAGCAGCGAGGAAGGCGAGGGCGCCGGCGGCTAGGCAGATCGCCAGGAGCAGACCGGCCAGGTAAAAGAGGCCCCCGACGACGAGGACGAAGACGACGCCGGCCAACATCGTCGTGTGCGAGCGATAGCCGGCGAAGTGCTCACGAACGGACACCTCGAGACCGCCCAGCGCACCGAGCGTGATGCCAACCGCCAGCATCGTCAGGTTGCCGCCGATGATGCCGATCACCAGGACGACGATTCCAGCGAGCACCACCAGCTCGGCTAGCGGAAAGGCCCCCCATGGCGCCGGTGGCCTCTCGTCGGCCTGGAGTTGCTTGCTCAACGGCCGCAAGCCGTCCGGATAACGGACATCCGGACGAGATCCTGACCCGCCACCAGCCCATCAGCATCCCGAGCAAGCCGAAACGCGGGCGCGAGTGCCAGTGACCGCATCCCGGCTCACCGAGATCGGCGCGGGAGATCCGCAGCCACTTGAACTCGGCGGGATCGGCGAGCATCCGCTCGAGCAACTCCCTGTTGGCAGTCTCGAGCGTGGCTCGCTCAGCTAGCGCGTCGCGCGCGGCGGCGATCCTCATCGCCAGGGCGTCGCGAACCTGCTCCAGCTCACCGAGGCCGATCAACCGCGGCTCTGGCGCAGTGGCCGCAACCGCTGTGTCGAGCGTGAGACGCGGGAATGCCTCGCTCGCCAACCGGGAAAGCTCCTGCTCGAGGCGACCAATCTGCCGCCGCAGCTCGGCACGGGCGAGACGCTCGTCGCCCTTGACGCGAACCCCAGCGAAGGTGTCTCGGTCGAGCAGTTCCTGCATGACCGATTCGAGTGTAGATCACCCCACCGATGCCGGAAGCAAGGGTTGGTTAAGAAGCTTCGATCGCGGTGGCGGCAATCCAGAGCGCCTCATCGGCGGCGACCTGGGGAACGCCGTTCACCTGCACGGCAACGACCGCGATGCGACGCGTGCCCTTCCCTACCTCGTAGCTCTCGGCGGCGTCGCCGAAGAGCAGGGCCACGGGGGTGCGCTCGTCGGCCACAGTCAACGTTCCCTGCGCCAGGTCTCTCGAACGGCCCGGGAGCGCCTCGCCCGGGGCCGAGTCGCGGATGCAGAGCCTCCCATCCAGCCGCTCGGCGTCGAAGGCGCGCAGCGCCACCCCGGTCTCGGTCGTGGCGATCGTGAGCGCGTCCGCGGGCATGCCGCGGCTAATGAAGGCGCCCTCCTGCAGCCGCTCCAGCGCCAAGCGCTCGACCGGTGTCCGGGTGCGGTCGGGGTCAAGGCCGATCTGGCGGAAGAAGACCCGGTAGGCCCAGGGAATCGGCCGTTCGCGCATGTGGATCGCCTGTGCGCCGAAGAATCGGTCGGAGACTTCCCGCAGGCGCCGCCGGACCTGGTCGGAGCTTCGGTGCCGGCCACCCTCGACCTCGATCCAAGCAATGCCGAGGCCGGGGAACTCCGAGGCGACGTGCGGCGCCACCGAGCCCAGCTCAGGAGAGGGAGCCGAGGCGGCATCCGCACCCACCGTCCTAGCTCCGTCCATCGGGCGCCCTTCCGGCCTTCGCGGCACGCGTCGCCCGCAGCAGTTTCCGCACCCTGGTATTGAGCTCGGCCAAGTCCAGCACGCCGATTCCGGCGCTCTGGAGCGTGCCACCGGGGTAGACGTAGGCGAAGGTCGGACAGATGCCCACTCGGTAGAGGCTCGCCAAGGCGCCGTCGCGGTCGTAGCCGACCGGCATCTTCCAGCCGCGCTCGCGAACCAGATCGCGAACGGTGTCGCGATCGTCCCGCACGTCCAGGGAAAGGAAGCCCACGCGTCCACGGTAGCGCGCGTGAGCGCGGTCGACCACGTCCTGCTGGTCGACGCAGTAGTCACCGCCGCGGGCGAACCAGAACGAGAGGACGAGCGGGCGGTCGAAGAAGTCACAGATACGGATCACGTCGGCGCCCGCGACCCGGCAGGCAGGCGTGCGACGCGCGTCGGCCGGACAAGGCAACTGCGAGGTCTCGCAATCGTCCTGGGCGAGGTTGGCGTCGCCTTCCAGGTCGCTGGCGGCGACCGGCACCGCAAACTCAGGCAGCGGCCAGTGAGGAGGTCGCTCGTCGAGCCCCAGCGTTCCCGAGTCCTCGCCGCCGACGGTGCTGAGAACCGCGACCAGAATCAGCGCAGCGAAGACAGCCCCGACGATGAGCGAGTAACGGTCCCTCATCGCTTGCCCTCCGCCCAGGCCAGGGCTGCGGGCAGGGCGATCGCCACCCCCAGCAGCGCCACGGTTAGGTCGACCACTGTCACCAAGCCGAAATCGCGCAGCATCCGCACGTCGCTGACGACCAGCACCGCGAACCCCGCCGTCGCCGTAACCCCCGAGGCAAGGACTGCGGAGCCCGTACGCGCATAGGTGCCGCGTAGCGCTGCGGCGACATCTCGCCCCTCGCGACGCTCCTCATGGAAGCGGGCGGAGAGGATGACGCTGAACTCGGTAGCGATCGCGACCGTCAACGCCCCCAACGCTGCCGACATCGGATTGAGCGGGACGCCGCTCGCCCAGATCACCAGCGCAGCCCAGCCCGAGGCAAGCACGATCGGCACCAGCGGCACAAGCGCGCGGCGTGGAGATCGGTAGGCGACGAGCAGCACCATGCCCACTGCGAACAGACCGGCAAGGGTGAGCCAGTAGCGACTACTAGAGAGGTCGGAGGCGGCAGCGGCGGCGATCACCGGCAGGCCGGCGAGACGCGCTTCGACCCCCGGCGGCGGTCCGCCCGACTCGCCTGGCTCGCCGATCTCCCCGCGGACCCGCTCGATCAGCGCCTGCTGGTCGTCCAGCGACTGGGCGCGGATGCCGAAGCTGAGCAGCGCAGTCTCGGTCGGCAGGCCAGATCCTGGATCGATCTCCGCCACGTGACGCAGGTCATAGGCGGGGAGCGCCGCGAACGTCGCCCGGATCTGGCCTTTGGTCAGCTCACCCCCGCTGGCCTCGAGGAAATCCGAGAGGGCCGGCCCGGGGCAGATTTCCGCATCGCGACAGCTGGGTTCGGGCCCGGAGAAGCCGCCGGTGCGCAGCACGCGCTGCTTGAAGTCGCTCATCCATCGCAACGTCGCCGGGTCGGTGAGATCCGGTGCCTTGACGCTGACGTCGATCTGGCCTGAGACACCGGTGACATCCTGCAGCCGGTTCAGGTCGCGTACGGCGCGCAGATCCTGCGGGGCCAGCTTGCGGATGTCGGAAACCGTCTCGATCTGCGTCCCGACTCCCCATCCGAGGACTGCCAGTGCCGCCCCGATTCCGAGCAGATGGCGTGGCCGCGTCTGGGCCATCTCAAGAACACGCTGCAGCGCAAGAGGCTCTCGGGCGGAAAACCCAGCGCGCGGAGGGGCACCCGACGCCCCCGCCTCCGCCCAGAGGCTGAGCGCAGCGAAACCAGCTGTCAAAGCCAGTAGGAAGGCAATTCCGATGCCGGCGATCAGGAGCAAGCCGAAGTCCCGCACCATCGGTGTCGGCGAAAGTTGCAGGGCGAGAAAACCAGCCGCCGTTGCGAGACAAGCCAAGCCGATGGGGGGCCCGCCGCGAGCCGCAGCATCTCGCGCAGCGTCAACGCCGCGCAAACCGGCAGCGACGGCCTCGTCGAAGCGCGACTGGAGCTGGATCGCGTAGTCGACCGCAAGGCCGATCAGGACCGGCATCACCGCGATCGAGGCCATCGTCAGTGAGCCTCCGGTGAGGCGGAGCAGGCCGAAGGTCAGCGCCGCCGCCGCCAGAGCGAGAGCGAGCGGCAGCAACCGAAGGCGGGAACGGAAGACCACCAACAGGGCGAACGCCATCACCACGACTGCCACCGAAAGGAGGACCAGCAGCGCGTCCTTCAGCGCTGGTGCCAGGCTGTCGACTACGACCGGTGCTCCCGAGACCGTGTAGCTGCCGCCGTGCAAGGCGAAGCACGGCTCCGGTTTGCCGCGAAACCTGCAGGCGGCTCGCGGAGTTGGGTCGAAGACCGCGGCGCGGACCAACTCCAGGGCTCGATGGCGCTCTGCCTCGGTCAGGTCGGCGCGCAGGCGCAAGACGATCTGGGCCGAGCGGCTGTTGGGAAAGAGGTAGGCGAGGCGGGCCTTCGGGGTGCCGCGCTCGCGCCGCAGGTCGAAGACGACCGCGGCGAGGAATTCCGGGTTGCCGAGACTCGGCGCGCTGGTGATTCCGTAGCGAGCGGCGACTTCGACCAGGAGCTCGCGGAGCCGGTCCGGTGGCACCCGCTGGACCAGGCGGCTCAGCTGGCGCTGAACCTGGATCGTCGCCTCGTTGAGGAAGGTGGCGGGACCGGAGAGGAGCTCGACGGGACGGAATCGCGCCAGCTCGGTGCACGGCCCGGGGATCGGCTCGACCCCTTGCGGAACCCTGCCCGAGAGGCATCCCTCGAGCCGCAGCAGACGACCCAGGTTCGAGGTCAGAACCAGCTGCTGCAGATCGCCCTCGGCGAGGACGACGACCGGTTCCTCGCCGAACGCCTCCCGCACCTGCTGGGTAGCCCGGTAGCTCTCGGTGCCGGAGTCGACCAGCGTCCCCGCACCGGCGTCAGTGGACAGGCGGGTCGCCGCCAGGCCGGCTGCGAGCGCGACGAGGATGGAGACGAGGAGGACGGCCTTCGCGTAGCGTGCCGCCCAGGCGGCGATCGCGCTCAATCCATCGAGAGCGGGCCGCTGACGTCAGCGCTGAGGAACTGGGAGACGAACTGATTCTCGGAGTCGAACAGCTCCTCCTTGGGCCCCGACTCGACGATCCTGCCGTTCCAAAGCACCGCGATGAAGTCGGAGATCCGCCGCGCCGTGTTGAGGTCGTGGCTGATCACCAGGTAGCAGCCGCCGTTCTCCTCGTGCACCTCACGGACGAGCTCGCAGAGCAGCGCCGTGCGCACCGGGTCGAGCCCGGAGTCGGGCTCGTCGAACATCACGATCGCCGGGTCGAGGACGAGCGACCGGGCGAAGCCGGCCCGCTTGCGCATCCCGCCGGAGAGCTCGTTGGGCATCTTGTAGATCGCCTCGGTAAGCCCCACCTCCTTGAGGCGGCGGTTGCAGATCTCGCCGATCTCCTCCTCGCTCTTGTCGGTGTGCTGGCGCAGCGGGAAGGCGGTGTTGTCGTAGATGTTCATCGAGCCGAACAGCGCCCCGTCCTGGAAGAGCAGGCCGAACTTCTTGCGCACCTCGAAGAGCTCGTCCTCGGTCATGTTGGGAATCGATTCGCCATGCACGAGGACGTCGCCGGAGTCGGGGTAGAGCAGCCCGACGATGTGCTTGACGAGCACGCTCTTGCCGGTACCCGAGGGGCCGAGCACGATCGAGATCTGATCTTCGGGCAGGCCGAGGTTGAGGCCGTTGAGAATGCGCGCGCGGCCGAACTGCTTGACCAGGTCGATGATCTCGATCGCGTCGGTGCCACCGTGATCGCGCTTGCGGCCGGTGTGGAAGCGATAAGGGTCGGCCTCGCTCGGGTCGACGCCGGGGATGACGAAATCGCGGCCCATCGTGGCGCCGTCGTCGGAGATATAGGGCCCGCTTTGCTCCGCGGCAACGCTCTGCTCTGGCTCGCTCATCTGCTCATCCTCCGATCGGCGCTCTCGGGTTTGCTCCCCAGAAGATCAAAGTGCCCAGCATCCCGATGATGTGCACCAAGACGATGTTTAGCACCATCGACTTCGCGGTCGCCGTACCTACTCCCACTGGCCCACCCGACGCGGTGTAGCCGTAGTAGCAGCCGACGAGCACGATCGTTGTCGCCATCACCATCCCCTTGATCAGGCTGAAGATCAGGTCGGGAGGGTTCTGGAACATCCAGAAGATCAACAGGTAGCCGCCCGAGGAGACGTCGCCGATCTGTTCGACCACGGCGACGTAGCTGGCCAGGTACATGATCCCGATCCCGACCAGGTACATGAAGGGGAAGGCGATCCAGGCGGCAAGCAGGCGTGTGGCGGCGAGGAAGGTGACCGGCGGCACCCCCATCACCTCGAGCGCGTCGATCTCGTCGGAGATTCGCATCGCCCCAAGCTCGGCGACGATCCCGGTGCCGACCTTGGCGGCGAGCATGTAGCCGAAGGCGTAGGGCATGATCTCGCGCAGGTCGCACCAGGCAGAGAAGACCCCGGCGTAGGCCGGCGCCCCCTGGGCGCGCAGCAGATAGGCGCCCTCGATCCCGCACTGCAGGCCAAGGATGAAGACCGAGCCCCAGATCACCAGCGAGGAGCCGAGGATCAGGATGCCGGCCTGGCGCAGGCTCTCGCCGAAGAAGCGCAGGACGCGGCCGCTGTAGACGAGACCGGCGATCCGCGAGCCGAAGCGAGCGATCTCGCCGAACGAGTCGAGCCAGCCGCGCGGCACGTCGAACCAGGCGTTCATCGCACTCGTCCCCTCATCGGATCGTCTGCAGCTCCGGGTTGGTGGCGAGCAGGGTCTGGGTGAAGACGTAGTTGAAGGAGAAGACGCCGAGGAAGGCGATCACGACCGCCTGGTTGACGGCGCGGCCGACCCCGGCGGCCCCCCCCGTCGCGGTCATCCCCTTGTATGAACAGACGATCGCGATGATCGCCCCGAAGAGGGTGCACTTGATCACGGAACCCCAAAGGTCGGTCACTGAGGCATTGGAGAAAAGAGTCGCGAAGAAGCCGCCCAGCGGCTGGTTGTAGAGGAGCTCGGCGAGAATGCCGCCGCTGATCCCGAAGACCAGCGCATAGATGTCGAGCAGTCCGGTGATCAGCATCAGCGCCAGGAAGCGAGGCACGACCAGGTTCTTGATCGGGTCGACGCCGAGCACCTGCAGGGCATCGAGCTCCTCGCGGATCTTGCGGGCGCCGAGATCAGCCGTGATCGCGGTGCCAGCAACTCCCGCCACCACGACCGCGGTGACGAAGGGGGCAATCTCGCGGATCGCCGCCAGGACGAAGAATCCGCCGAGGCGGTCCAGGGCGCCAACCAGCGAGAGGAAGTTGGCTGCCTGCAGGCCGGGGGCGCCGAAGCAGATCGCCACGGTGGAGATCAGCAGCGGGAACCAGCAGAGCTGCAGGGCGAAGAGGAACTGGCCGATGAACTCCTCGCCATAGGGATAAGGCGGCTTGACGGCGGAGACGATGGTGCGCGCGGTGAGGATCATCATCTCCCCCACCTGTTCGAAGAAGGACTTCGCCGGCAGGAACCTGCGGCCTATCGATGCGGCTATTTCCATCTCTCCTCCGGCCGACGGGCCGCCCTGTGCGTACCCTGCTTCCTCCTCGCCCGAGTCTATGTGATGGAAAGGCGGCCGACGGTTAGCCGACTGTTGAGATACGGCTAACCACCCGCGCCGGAAGCCCTCGAGGCGGATCGAGCGGTGGGCGCCCGTGGTATGTTCGGGCCGCCTTGGGGGGGAACCGGACAGCATCGCTTTTCCGCCTCCGAGCTCTCTGGGCCGGGGTTGCGGCGGTAGCTCTGACGGCCTCGCTGGCCGCCTGCGGCGGCGATTCGTCGTCCGACGGCGACGAAGCCTCCGGCGAGTTTCCGGTGAAGGTGGTCGCGGCGGAGTTCCCGACCGAGCAACGGCTTGGCGAAACGGTTCTACTGAGACTCGGCGTGCGCAACACCGGCGAGCGAGCGGTGCCGGCGCTGACGATGACGATCTCGGTCGGCGGCCGCGCAGGCCGCACCTCCTCCCTCCCCTTCACGATCCACGATCCGCAGCCGGGCCTGGCCCAGCCAGATCGCCCGGTCTGGGTGCTCGCGGCGACGTACCCGAGGCTGGCCGGCTCCGCCGAGCCCGGAGGCGCCCAAAGCGCCAATCAGAAGACCTTCAACTTCGGACGCCTCAAGCCAGACGAGACCGTCGAGGCAGTCTGGAAGCTGAGTGCGGTCAAGGAGGGACGGTTCCCGCTGCTCTACTCGGTCAATGCCGGCCTCGGAGGCGAGACCACAGCCGTAACCGACGGAGGTACACGGCCGGGGGGATCCTTCGCAGTGGAGATCTCCAGCATCCCCCAGGAGGTCGAAGTCACCGACGACGGCCAGATCGTTGAGATCGAGGACCCAAAAGGGGAATGACCCGCCCGCTCGGCGGGTAGGTTCGGGCTGATGCGCGTCCGGGCCTCGCTACTCGCGGTGATGGCGCTAGCGGCGCTGCCATCCTGCGGCTCGGCCAGCTCTCCGCCGCAGACCACGGAGGACAGGGCGGAGCGACGCGGCGGCGGCGTCGCACTGAAGCGAATCGGCAACTTCGACGAACCCGTCTACGTAACCGGTGCCGCGGGCTTTCCGGAGCTGCTCTTCGTCGTCGAGCAACAGGGAAGAGTCCTGGTTATGCGCGGCGGCCGCCGCGCCGGCGCCTTCCTCGACATCCGCGGGCTGGTCGGCTTCGGCGGCGAGCGCGGCCTGCTCTCGATCGCCTTCCCGCCCGACTACCCCCGCAGTCGCCGTTTCTACGTCTATTACACAGACGCTCAGGGCGACATCCGCGTCGACGAGTTCCGCCGCCGTGCCCCAACCCGGGCGGCGAGGGGCTCGCGCCGGCCTGTGATCGAGATTCCTCACCGCGCCAACTCGAACCACAACGGCGGCCAGCTGCAGTTCTTCGGCGACCTCCTCTACTTCGCCACCGGCGACGGCGGCTCCGGTGGCGATCCGCCCAACAACGCCCAGGACAGGGGGAGCCTGCTGGGAAAGCTGCTGCGGATCGATCCGCAGCCGAGCGGAGGGCGGCCCTACTCCATCCCCGCCAGCAACCCCTTTGCCGGCGCTGCCGGGGGGCGCGGTGAGATCTACAGCTACGGCCTGCGAAACCCATTTCGCTTCTCCTTCGACCTAGCGACCGCGCCACGTCAGCCGCGGATCGCGATCGCCGACGTCGGCCAGGACCGTTTTGAGGAGATCGACTACACGACGGTCGCCGCGGCCGGCGGCGCCAACTTCGGTTGGGACGCCCTCGAGGGAAACGCTCCCTACACCGGGGCCAACAGCGGCACGCCCGATCCAGGCGGCACGGTGAAGCCGATCTTCGTCTACGGCCGCAGTCGCGACGGCGGCAGCTGCACGGTCATCGGCGGCTACGTCGTCGGCGATCCGCGGCTGCCATCGCTGCGTGGCCGCTACGTCTACGCCGACCTCTGTGCCGGCCAGTTGCGCAGTCTCGTCCCCGGTCTGCGACGTGCTCGCGACGATCGCCGCCTCGGCCTGCGGGTGTCCTCGCCGAGCTCGTTCGGCGAGGACACCCGGGGACGGATCTACGTCAGCTCACTCGAAGGACCGGTCTACCGACTCGTACCTCGTTAGCGGCGGGCAAACGGATCGACGTAGAGGTCGTCGACCTGCCACCTACCCTTGGAGTCGAGCGGAGTTATCTGGACCTGAATCGCGCTGGGGATCAACGTCCCGACGATCGTCGACAGGGTGAGAACGGTCGACATCTGCTGGGTGGGCGCCCAGGCCGGGCCCGCCACCACCGTGCTCACCGCCTTCGTCCGGACGAGACCGAGCAACTTGTAGCTGGCCTCGACCCGAAGGCGCGAGGATGGGTCGCCGGTGTTGCGCGCGAACATCCGGATTATCGGAGTGTCGAGGGACATGCAGATGGGCGGGCTCGACGCGGAGCTGCCCGCCGGGAGCGAGAGCGAACGAGAGTCGGCCGCATCGTTTATGTAATGACTCTCGTTGCCCGCGACGGCTTGGGCGCCACCACGCAGCGACCAGCCGGTACCACCCGCCTCGAAACCGCCATCGGGCGCGAGGACATAGTTGTGACTGTCGCCCCAGGGCCGAAACACCTTCTCCGCGCCGTAGTAGGGACAGGCCGCCTGCGCCGTGCCAGCCAGAGCGACGAGCGCAACCACCACCGACAACGCAGCCAGGATCGTGTTTTGAGTGAGCTTCATCGGCAAACCTCCTTTCACGGCAGACCAAAAAGCCTGGTCGTGAAAACCAAGCTGGCAGTTGAGCCGTCTCACGCTGTAGGCGAGACCTCTGACTTTGCGTCCCTGCCTCGCGGCAGGTTTGCCTTGTGCAGCTGACTTATGTGAGCGGGGAGGATCGACTGCCGCAAAGTGCAGGTAAAGCAAGTTCGAACGAACGTCTACCCACTCCTTGGTCGTTGAGCGATCGTGACTTTTCGCATTCGTGCCTCGTCCAGGCACGGTTCGGTGCCGATACAGCGGTGCAGACGCATGTTCGTTTCGGTCACCGAGACAATCGACGCAGAGCGGCTCTTCGCCCGTGGACGAGAGCGAACGGTGCTGCCCGCAAGGGGACGGGAGCGCGCTGTCGAGATCGGCACTGCGACCGCCTTCCTGGCCACCGCGCTGGCGATGGCCTTCCTGATCCCCTCACCCCGCGCCCTCGACATCCCGACGCTGGCGATCCTCGTCGGCGCCTATGTGCTGGCCTGCCAGGCCCAGTTCGACGTCGCCGACGGCTACACGGTCCCCACCCAGCTGGTGCTGGTGCCGATGCTGTTCCTGCTGCCGACCCCCGCAGTGCCGCTGATCGTCAGCATCAGCTGGACGCTGGGCAGGGTGGTCGACTACGCGAGCGGCCGGACCAGCTTCTACCGCGCCTTCCACGTCTTCGGCGACTGCTGGCACGCGGTAGGCCCGGCGCTGGTGCTGATCGTCGCCGGCGCTCAGGTCTTCTCCTGGGAGGAGTGGCCGGTCTACGCGATTGCGCTGCTCGCCCAGTTCGTCTTCGACTTCGTCGTGACCGCGGTACGCATGCGACTGATCGAGGGCAGCTCGCCGCGCTCCGAGCTGCGCCTGATCGCGCCGGTCTACACGCTCGATGCCGCCCTGGCGCCGATCGGCCTACTCGCCGCCTTCGCCGCGATCGAACTCGGTCCGGCGATCTGCCTGCTCGTCGTTCCCCTGGCCGCGATCCTCGCGGTTCTCTCTCGGGAGCGCGAGGCGAGGATCGAACAGGCAGTGGAGCTGAGCGACGCTTACCAGGGGACGGCGATGCTGCTCGGCGACGTCGTCGAGGCCGACGACGCCTACACCGGCAGCCACAGCCGTGGCGTGGTCGAGCTCTCGCTGGCCGTCGCCGAACGGCTCGGTCTCGACTCCCGGCAGCGCCGCAACGTCGAGTTCGCCGCGCTCCTGCACGACGTCGGCAAGATCGCAGTGCCCAAGGAGATCATCAACAAAGCGGGACCGCTCGATAAGGATGAGTGGAAGATCATGCACCGGCACACGATCGAGGGCGAGGCGATGCTGAAACGGGTCGGCGGGGTCCTCGCCGATGTCGGCCGCATAGTGCGCTCCTCCCACGAGCACTACGACGGTAGTGGCTACCCAGACGGCCTTGCCAGCGAGGAGATCCCGATCGAGGCGCGGATCGTCACCTGCTGCGACGCCTTCAGCGCAATGACCACGACCCGCTCCTACCGCAAGGCGATGCCGCTCGAGGCAGCGCTGGCGGAGCTGCGAGCCTGCTCCGGCACACAGTTCGATCCGCGGGTGGCGGAGGCATTGGCGGCGATCTCCGAGATCTAGAGGTAAGGTTGGCTGACCAGCCAAGGGTCGAGGAAGGGAGCGTCCAGTGGAGAGCGGCACGGTCGAGAAAGGCAGTGAGGCGAGCGCCAGGACGAACGGCGCCGGACCCGACCAAATCGAGGTCCACAATCCGGCGACGGGCGACCTGGTTGCCACGGTGCCGATCGCCTCCCCCCAAGACGTCGCGGAGACCGTCGCGCGGGTGCGCGCCAACCAGCCTGCCTGGGAGGCGCTGGGGATCGAGGGTCGCTACCGCTGGCTCGGTCAGCTGCGTGACTGGCTGCTCGACAACCAGGAGCGAGTGCTGGAGACGATGCTCGCGGAGACCGGCAAGGTCCGCCCCGATGCCTCCAACGAGCCCGCCTACCTCGCCGACCTGATCAATTTCTACGGCACCAAGGCTGCCAAGTTCATCGGCGAGGAGAGCGTCCGCCCCCATACACCGCTGCTCGCCGCCAAGAAGCTCCGGGTCCAGTACCGGCCCCACCCTGTCGTCGGCATCATCAGCCCCTGGAACTTCCCCCTGATCTTGGCCCTGGGCGACGCGATTCCGGCGATGCAGGCGGGTGCCGCAGTGGTAATCAAGCCTTCCGAGTTCACGCCGCTCGGCCTCGCCGAGATCGTCAAGGCCTGGAAGGAGGAGATCGGCGGCCCCGACGTGCTCGAGTGCGTGCACGGGGTTGGCGAGACCGGCGGCGCTCTGGTCGACGCGGTCGACTTCGTCCAGTTCACCGGCTCTGACAGGACAGGCCGCAAGGTGATGGCGCGCGCCGCCGAGACTCTGACCCCGGTCAGCCTCGAGCTGGGCGGCAAGGACCCGATGATCGTCCTCGCCGATGCCGACATCGACCGCGCCGCCAACGCCGCAGCCTGGGGCGGGATGATGAACTCAGGCCAGATCTGCATGTCGGTCGAGCGGATCTACGTCGAGGAGCCCGCCTATGACGAGTTCATCGCCAAGCTGACGACCGAGGTCGGCAAGCTGCGCCAAGGCGTTGACAGCAAGGGTCACGGCACTGAGGTCGGTGCGATGACTTCGCCCAACCAGACCGCGATCGTCGAGGATCACGTCGAGGACGCCCTGGCCTCCGGGGCGCGGGCGCTGACCGGCGGCAAGCGTGTCGCCGGGCCCGGCGACTACTTCGAGCCGACAGTGCTCGTCGATGTCGATCACTCGATGAAGGTGATGCGCGACGAGACTTTTGGCCCGGTGGTAGGGGTGATGAAGGTGCGCGATTCCGAGCAGGCGCTCCAGCTGGCCAACGACAGTCGCTACGGCCTTTCCGGCTCCGTCTTCGGCGAGAAGGAGCGTGCCGAGAGCGTCGCCCGCAGGGTCGAGTGCGGCGCTGTCAACGTCAACGACGTGCTCGTCAACTACCTCGCGATGGACGTGCCGATGGGCGGCTGGAAGGAGTCGGGCATCGGCTACCGCCACGGCGAGCCCGGGATCAAGAAGTACTGCCGCACCGAGTCTGTCGTGATCACCCGCTTTGGCGGCAAGCGGGAGCCGACCTGGTATCCGTACACCAAGGCCCGCCGCGGACTGGTCTCCCGGGTGGCGCAAGCCTTCAATGCTCGCGACCTGAAGCGCCGCCTCGGCCTGCGTCGCTAGCTGAGCCGGAAATCCGCTCGGTACCTTTAGGTGGTGGCCGAGCGTGACTTCATAGCTGCAACTCGCGAACGCGTCGTCGTCTTCGACGGCGGCATGGGCGCGACCCTGGAGCAGTTCGAGCTGACTGAGGAGGATTACGGCGGGCTCGAGGGCAAGTGCCACGAGGCGCTGGTGCTGAACCGTCCGGACGTGATCGAGGGCGTCCACACCTCGATGCTGGAAGCCGGCGCCGAAGTGGTCGAGACCGACACTTTCCAAGGCTCGCGCCTGAAGCTCGAAGAGTGGGGACTCGGCGCCCACACACACGAGATCAACCTCAAGGCGACGCAGATTGCGCGCAAGGCGGCGGGCGAGGAGCGCTTCGTCGCTGGCTCGATCGGGCCAACCGGCTTCCTTCCTGCCTCCACCGACCCGACCCTGGGCGACATCTCCTTCGCCCGGCTGGTCGAGGTCTTCGCCGAGCAGGCCCTTGGACTGGCCGAAGGGGGCGCCGACCTGATCATCATCGAGACGGCGCAGGACATCCTCGAGGTGAAGGCGGCAGTGTTCGGCGCCCGCCAGGCCTTCAAGGAGACCGGCAGGGCGCTGCCGATTCAGACCAGCGTCTCACTGCTACCGCAGGGCGGCAAGATGCTGCTAGGCACCGATATCCAGGCGGTGCTGACGACGCTGAGCGCGCTCGAGGTTGACGTGATCGGCCTCAACTGCTCAACCGGGCCCGAGGACATGAGGGACGCGATCCGCTATCTGGGCGAGACCAGTCCACTGCCGGTCCACTGCATCCCCAACGCCGGCCTACCTCTGCAGGGGCCCGACGGCGAGACGATCTTTCCCGAAGAGCCGGAGCCGCTGGCCGCGACCCTGGGCGAGTTCGTCGAGCGCTACGGCGTCGGCATCGTCGGTGGCTGCTGCGGAACGACCCCTGCCCACATCGCCGCGATCGGCGAGCGGGTCGCCGGACGCGTTCCGGGAGAGCGCCCAGCTCCTGGTCCGATCGAGGTCTCCTCGATGATGACCTCCACTCCGCTCGTGCAGGAACCGCGGCCGACGCTGGTCGGCGAGCGGGTCAACTCGCAGGGCTCACGCAAGGCCAAGGAGCTGCTGCTCGCTGACGACTACGACGGCCTCGTCCAGGTCGCCGAAGACCAGGTGGAAGGAGGCGCCCACGTGCTCGACGCCTGCGTGGCGCTGACCGAGCGCCAGGACGAGGACGAGCAGATGGCGGCCGTGGTAAAGCGGATCTCGCTGACGCAGCCGGCGCCGATCCAGGTCGACTCGACCGAGCCCGAGGTGATCCAGGCAGCGCTGGAGCAGATCCCCGGCCGGGCGATCGTCAACTCGATCAACCTCGAGGCGGGCCGTGACAAGGCCGACGTCGTGGCGCCGCTGGCCAAGGCACACGGGGCAGCGCTGATCGCGCTGACCATCGACGAGGTCGGGATGGCGAAGACGGCAGAGCGCAAGGTCGAGATCGCCCAGCGAATCCGCGATATCGCCTGCGACGAGCACGGCCTTGACCGGGAGGCGCTGATCTTCGACGCGCTCACCTTCACCCTCACCACCGGTGACGAGGAGTGGAAGCCCTCGGCGATCGAGACGATCGAGGGAATCCGCCGGATCAAGGCGGAGATTCCCGGCGTCAAGACCTCGCTCGGCGTCTCCAACGTCTCCTTCGGCGTCTCGCCGCGACCGCGGGCGGTCCTCAACTCGGTCTTCCTTCACCACTGCGTCGAGGCCGGGCTCGACCTGGCGATGGTCAACCCGAACCACATCACCCCCTACAGCGAGATTTCCGACGAGGAGCGCGAGCTGACCGACGACCTCGTCTTCAACCGCCGCGAGGACGCGCTGGAGCGCTTCATCTCTCACTTCGAGTCGAAGGGCGAGGAGGACGCCGAGGAGGCGGGCGACCCGACCGAGGGTATGGAGCCCGAGGAGGCCCTGCACTGGCACGTCCTGCGTCGCAAGAAGGACGGAGTCGAGGACTGGATCGACCGATCGGTGGAGAAGATCGGTGCCGTGCCCACCCTCAACGAGGTGTTGCTGCCCGCGATGAAGGAGGTCGGCGACAAGTTCGGTGCCGGCGAACTGATCCTGCCCTTTGTCCTGCAATCGGCGGAAGTGATGAAGCGTGCCGTGGCGCAGCTCGAGAACTACCTGGACCGGATCGAGGGCCACACCAAGGGCAAGGTCGTGATCGCGACTGTGTTCGGCGACGTCCACGACATCGGCAAGTCGCTGGTCAACACCATCCTTACCAACAACGGTTACACGGTGATCGACCTTGGCAAGCAAGTCCCGGTGGACACGATCATTGAGGCCGCCGTGGAGAGCGAGGCCGATGCAATCGGCCTCTCCGCCTTGCTCGTCTCCACCTCCAAGCAGATGCCGATCTGCATCCAGGAGCTGCATCAGCGCGGGCTCGGCTTCCCGGTTCTGATCGGAGGGGCAGCGATCAACCGCGACTTCGGCCGCCGCACCCTCTACCCGAACGGCAAAGACTCCGACGAGGTCTACGAGCCAGGGGTCTTCTACTGCAAGGACGCCTTCCAGGGCCTGGACACGATGGACGCGCTGGTCGACACGGAGGCACGGGAGGCGCTGGTCGAGCGCATCCGGGGCGAGGCCAGGCAGCTGCGCGAGAAGCCGGTCGAGGTCGACGACGGTCCTCCGGTCAGCGACGACAGCGTGCGCTCCAAGGCCCGCACCGACGTGCCAATCCCCTCTCCGCCCTTCTGGGGGGCGCGCGAGGTCGAGGTCGATCTCGGCGAAGTCTTCCCGTACCTCGACCGTCACGTCCTCTTCAAGCTGCACTGGGGCGGTCGCGGCGTCAAGGGCGAGGCCTGGCGCAACCTCATCGACGGCGCCGACGGCGAGGAGGGCTTCGCTCCCCGCCTGGAGCGGATGTGGCGCGAGCAGGACTACCTGCACCCCCGGGTGCGGCTCGGCTACTTCCCGGCCGCCGCCGATGGCAATGAGCTGGTCGTCTTTGACCCTGAGGATTCCGAGCGCGAGCTGGAGCGCCTCGTCTTTCCCCGCCAGCCGCGGCACGACCGTATCTGCCTCACCGACTTTTTCCGGCCGCTCGACTCGGGCGAGCGCGATGTCGTCGCATTGCAGGGGGTAACCGTCGGCCCTGAGGTGACCGATCTAATCGAGCGGCTGGAGCGCGAAGGCGAGTTCGCCGAGCAGCTCTTCGTGCACGGGCTCGGAGTGCAGGCGGCGGAGGGGTTGGCCGAGTGGCTGCACTCGGAGGTCCGCCGCCAGCTCGAGATCGGGCTGGACCAGGGCCGCCGCTACTCGTGGGGATACCCCGCCTGCCCGGACCAGTCCGAGCACGAGAAGGTCTGGCGCCTGCTCGACCTCGAACAGATCGGGATGACTCTTTCCGACGGCTACGCCGTGATGCCTGAGCAGTCAACGGTGGCGATCGTCGCGCACCACCCTCAGGCCGTCTACTTCGGGATGAAATCCGGCTTCGTGCCGGAGGAGCCTGCTCCCGACGAGCTGATTGCTGGGACCGAGCGTGGCGGCAAGCTGCCTCCCGAGTCGGAGCCCGCAGCAGCCACTATTTAACCGGTGTGATTTCGCGAAAGTTGGGAGAATCTGTCATACCAACTGGAAACCTTATCCGCATCGCACTATGATCAAAGAGCCCAGTGGTAACACCACCCGGGCTGAGTTACGGTTAGCGCCGGGGCCTTCTTCCAAAGGTCCCGGCGCGATTTGTGTGTGAGGGAGATTAATTCTTTATATAACCGTACGGTTATATATCTCCCTTGAGAAAGTGCGGCGGGCGGGGCGGGATCTTTCGATCCCGCCCCATCTAACGCCCGCTGCTCGCCCCCTTGCTGACGGGTAGGGGGTCGACTTTTCGAACCCGGTCTGCCGCAGGTGCCGGGTGTCAAGCTGACAGCCGCAACCTGAATACAGGGCTATAGGAGAATGGTCAAGACAGTACAATCAGTCAGATTTGTCATACTAGGGGCGAGTTCTCGCTCTTTAGGCTGCAAATCACTGCAACACATTTTCGCGCGCGCACGTTTTGGTGGAGCTAGTGCGTATGCAGCGAGGCATGAAGACCGGCGACTAGAGACCGCACGAAATCAGGCTCCTCACCGCCGATGCGGAGCCCGTCGAGGCGGCCGTCGATAAGCGCATCCAGCCAGGTCTCGACCGTACCGAGAGCCCAGGTCCCGGGGTCGCTCTCGAGCTTGGAGACGCAGGAGGTGATCTGGCCCCCCTCGACCGCAACCCGGACCCCGGCCAGCCGGCCCTGGGATGCTTCCAGCTCGGCCCCCCCCGACTCCCCCGCAGTGGTGTCGACGGCGAGCAGGCACGCTCCTACCCGACCCCCGGGCAGCCTCACTAGAGGAACGGCGAGGAGGAAAGCGGCCTCGATGTCGATCCGGGTCACAACCTCGGCCTCTTCGCTCAGGTGCTGGCACTCGCAGCGTCCGGCGACGGCAAGCGGCGCCACAGCCTGGCGCAACCATGGCGTGACCACGTAGGGCCGTCCCCCGCCTTGTCCTGTCACTTGCTCAACCTGACGCGCGGCGCGCATTGCCCCCAGGCGTCGTTCGATTCCCGGATAGGAAAGTTCCGGAATCAGAGCATCGAGCTCGGTCAGCGAGAGAGGTCGGGCGGCCAGCGCCCGCAGCATCGTCGATCCCCAGCCGCCGACCAGGGCGCGGATTGCGGCCTTGGCCGGCTCGCTACCGAGCGAGATCGGGCCTTGCGGCGCCCGCTCCAGCCATGCTTCCAGCGCATCCGCGGCTAAGAGCACCGCCCGACCCACCCCGGTCAGCTCGTTTTCCACTGTGTAGGGCATGCCGCCCCGCTCGCGCTTCGCCAACGCCCCGAGCTCGCGGAGGCTGCCGACCTGGCTGCGCAGCGTGGTCTGAGCTGCGCCTCCTATCCGTTCCCGCAGCTCGGGGAACCGCAAGGGCCCATCGGTGTGGGCGCGGAGGATCGGGATGGTGAGCGGACCGGCACAGAGGGAAAGCACCATTCCCCCGGCCCGGACCCGCGCAGCAGGGGGTGTGCTTTCAGCTGGCATCGGTCTTTAGGTAACTGAGTAGTTCTACTTATATATTCCGCCAGCGGCGGCAGCCTATCCGAAGCGGGCACGCTCCGACCTCTTCCTCAGAAGGAACGACCGAAGGGCTGGCGGTCGCCGCTAGGCGCTGACGCCGTGCCGGGTGTCGGCTTTACGAGCCTGCGGATGGGGCTCGAGTCGCACCGGCGAGGCAGAGAGAGCCTGCACCCGCAGGTCGCTCCAGGTGAGTCCCTCGCGCACCAGGGCCGGAAGGCCAAGCGCGACAGCGGTCGCTATCTCGACCGCCTGCAGGATGACGCCATAGGCGAGCGCGTCGGCCGTGCCGATCCCGAATCCGGTGTGCAGGACGCTGATCACCGCCAGTTGGAAGACGCCGATGTTCGAAGGGGTCGCGGGCACGACCGCGGTCACGTTGACGGCGAAGAGAACCGCGGCGGCGGCGCCAACGCTCGCCTGGTCGCTCAGTCCCAGGGCGGCGAAGAGCGCCCAGCAAGCGGCAAGCTGGATCGCCCAGGCTCCGAGCTGGCCCGCGGCGGCAACAGCGCCACGGCGGGGCTCACGGAAGACGGCGAGCCCGGCTCGCACCTGGACGAGAGCCGCGTGAATGTAGGAGGAGACACGGGCCAGGCGGCCGTTGCCATTGCGACGCATCAACGTCGGCGCCGCCAGCACGACGACGAGCAGGGCCAGGGGCACGAGGCTGAAAGCGAAGAGCTTCTCGGTGCTGGAGTGGAAGAGATCGGTGCTAGAGACGATGATTGCGCCGAGGATCGCCAGCGCGAGGATGTTGAGCAGCGTCTGCGAGACGATGGTCCCTAGGAGAACCGGGAAGGTCTCGCGCATGCGACCGGTATGGCGGGCGAGCGCCATCGCACGGGCCGGCTCGCCGAGGCGCGCCGGCAGCGTCGCCGACATCAGCACGCCGATCATCGTCGCCGAGGTGACGTCGCGTCGGCGGACCGGCCGATTCGGCAGAGCGGCGCGCACGATCGCGTACCAGGAAGCGGCGCGGGCGAAGAGCGAGAGTGCCATCAGGGCGCAGGCGATGAGGACCCAGGTGACGTCAGAGCGGACGATGCTCGAGACGACGTTGTCGACGCCGATCCGCTGCGCGGCCAGCGCGGTCAGGCCGAGACCGAGCGCGCCGGTGACGCCGAGCGCGATGCGGCGGGCAAAGCGGCGGCCGCCTCGGGCCGCGGTGACCGGCTCAGGGTCGAGCGAAGGCAACCTCCGAGGAGGCTGTAGCGGCTTGCCGTCAGCTGGCCTCAGCCCCGCCCAGTGCACCACCCGCGCGGCGGCGCCGACGGGTCGGGGAACCTCGATCGCCCGCTCGTAGACCGTGGTGACCTGGTCGGCTATCCGCGACCAGGCGTAGCGGCGGGCGCTCTGCCGAGCCGCCTCGCCCATCTCCGCAAGCCGCTCGCGCTCGTAATGGGCGCGCTGCAGCTCCTCGGCAAGGCGCTGCGGATCGGCCGGCGGCACGAGCACGCCGTCGACCCCATCGGTGACGACGTCGCTGTAACCGGCGATCGCTGAGGCAAGTACGGGGGTACCAGCTGCGAATGCCTCGGTCAGGACCATCCCGAAGCTCTCGCCCGACAGCGAAGGCGCGCAGAGCAGGTCTGCTTCGTGCAGGGCGCTCCAGAGGCTCTCGCCGGAGACGCGCCCGCGCACGTCGATCCAGCGCATCATCTCCGGATCGGCCAGATACCGCAGCACCTCCTCCCGCTCGGCGCCAATCACGGTAAGCCGGCAGGGAACGTGCTCGGTCAAGGCACCAAAGGCGCTGAGCAGGACAGGTAGGCCCTTGCGCTCCTCGGAACGTCCGACGAACAGCACCCGCAGCTCTCCGGCAGAAGGACCGGGACCGGCCGGGGCAGCGTCGGCGTCGACCCCGTTGGGGACGATCTCGTAGTGGCCGCCGAACCAGCGGCGGCCAGTCCAGGCGGCCGCCTCCGAGACGGCGATCCGCGCTGAGAGACGGTTGAAGACCCGCCGGGCGCCAAGCGCGCCGGCGAGGTGATTGGGGATCGCCTTGGTCGAGTAGGCGTGGAAGGTGCCGACGACGGGGGCGCGGGCGCCGAGCACCGCGTTCCAGCCGACCAGCGGCGCAACCGGCTCGTGGACGTGGACGACGTCGTAGTCGCCGTCGCGAAGCGCACGACGGGGAGCGGCGAAGCCGACCGAGGGCGTAACGGCGATGTTGGAGACTGCCCCGTTGGCGCCGATCCCCACGGTGCGGCCCAGCGGCACCAGGAAATCAGGGACCTCTCGCTCGAGAGGCGCGGAGCGGTGCAGCGTATGGCTGAGCCGCCCCGGAGGGTCGAAGGGAGCGAGCACGCGGACATGATGGCCCCGCCCGATGAACTCCTCGGCGAGCGCCTCGACGTGCCGGTTCACGCCCCCCTGGTAAGTCCAGGAATATGGCGAGACAAGGGCAATGCGCACGAGGGGCTAAGGGTAACGGCCCGGCGGGTCGCCCACTCTGGAAGCGCTCTCAGCCCAGATGTAGCCGAGGATGGCAAACAGGTAGGCGGCGCCAAGCTCCAGCAGCAGGGCTCCGGAGTCGTTGGCGAGCGTGCCGGCAACGGTGGCGGCGAGGGCGCCGCTCAGGCCAGCCCGCATCGCGGACAGTCCGCTCAGCCATGCGGCAATGCGGTCCCGCCGCGCCCAAGCGAGCACGGCGCCGGCGAGCACGAAGGGTAGGCCCGGAAGGAGCAGTGGCCTGCCGAAGCTCTCCCCCGCCTCGCGCAGGCGGCGACCGAGCACGGCAAGGACGTCGCCGCCGCTCTCCGCCTGTAGGACGGTGCTGGTCAGATGCGCGTCGGCGCCGCTGAGCAAGTCGATGGCGGCGAGGATGGCCAGGGCCGGCAACGGGACGGCGAGGGCGAGCAGGGCGAGCCTCGGCCGGTTCAGGACAAGCGCCGCGGCGACGGCCGCCCCCAGTGGCAGTGCGATCGCCGCACCGACGTCTGCGCCGTAGCGGCCGTAGGCGAAGACGAAGGAGAGCACCGCGGCGACAGCGAGGAAAGTCGCTGCGCCACGCGTTCGCCTTTTCTCCCCTCCTGGCCCGAGAAAAGCCGAAAGCGCGGCGCCGGTGCCAGCCAAGGTGAGGACGATGAGGATCGCCTCGAGCTCGTTGCCGATCCCGTAATAGCGATGACCCGCGGCGGGGTTGGGTCCGGCGAGCGAGAGCTGAGTCAGGGGCGAGCCCGCGACCAGATCGGCGGCATGGGCAAGGACCGTCGCGGCGCAGGCGACCGCCAGCGACCGGTAGCCACCGCCCAGCACGCCGAGAGTGAGCGCGGCAAGCGCTGGCGGAGCCAGCATGACCAGCAGCCGCTCCGCACCCACGCCGGGCTCCAGTGCCGCGGTGCCCAGCAGCGTCAGTGGCAGGTAGATGAGGGTGAGGGCGAGGAGGCGAGCTGCCAGCGGCCCGACGCGCTCCCGGGTTGCGGCCAGCAGCAGCCCGAGCATCCCGGCCCAGGCGAGAAGGGTGACGCCGAGGACCGGGGCGCGGCGGTCGGCCACTTCCCAGATCCGCTCGGGCGCATCCCGCAGCACCGCCGGCGGATCCCCCTCGAAGCCGGCGCCGGCGAGCCGCAGCGCCAGGAGCACGGCGATCAAGACGGCGACGATCGCAACCGGCGCTATCGTGAGCCCGATGGCCGACCGCACGTTTGCCAAGTTCACGTTCTTCAAGCTGGATCCCGCCTGGCGCCGCCGCGACGCCGAGCTGCGAGCGGCAGACAAGCGCGAGTTCCTCGCCGCATGCGAGGACTTCGCCCTCGACCGCTCGCTGCGCGCCTACTCAACCATAGGTACGCGCGGCGACGCCGATCTGGTGCTGCTGAGCCAGAGCCCCAATCTGGACGACCTCCACACCTTCCACGTCGTGCTCGGCCAGAGTGGCCTCGCCAAGTGGGCGGAGACGCCCTACTCGTTCCTCTCGATGACCAAGCGCTCGCCCTACTCGGAGGAGTCGGCGCGGCCGGAGATCTGCGTCTCCGAGCGCAAGTACCTCTTCCTCTACCCGATGGTCAAGCAGCGCCGCTGGTACGGGCTGCCGGCTGAGGAGCGGCAGCGGATCATGAAGAGCCACATCGAGGTTGGCCGCCGCCACCCCGAAATCGCGATCAATACCTCCTACTCCTTCGGCCTCGACGACCAGGAGTTCGTCGTCGCCTTCGAGGGGGACGACCCCGGCGAGTTCCTCGACCTCGTCCAGGAGCTGCGCCCGACCGAGTCGAGCGCCTACACCGAGCGCGAGACACCGATCTTCACCTGCGTCGCGATGTCGGTGCGCAAGGCGCTGGACGCGCTGGACGGGACGGCGAGCGTCGCCGCCGAGAGCGCAGCGCTGGGCTGAGCGCGGCGCTGAACGCCCTACCCCGGGAAGGCTTCCGCTGCTACTCTGCGCCGAGTGGAGGGTATTTCTTGAGTATAAAGGGGCTCTGCCTCCTAGCGACCGCGATGGCGATCCTGCTGGCGGCCGGCGGCTGCGGCGACAGTGACAGCGACAGCGGCGGCTCTGCAGACGCGGACGCGGGCAAAGTCACCGTGGAGACCGGTTCTCTGTCGAAGGCGGAATTCACCGAGCGCTCCGACCAGCTTTGCAAAGAAGCTCGCACTCAGTTTCAAGGCGAATACGAAAATTTCGTGAAAGCGAACTCCCAGGGAGGCTTGAAAGTGCAAGGCGAGCTCGTCAACACGATCCTCGTCCCTAGCTTCGAGCAGCTGGTAGACCAGATCGGCTCCGTTGGGGCGCCGAGCGGTGACGAGGAAGAGATCGCCGCGTTCCTCAATGCCCTGCAGCGGAGACTCGACAAACTGCGCGAGCAACCGTCGGAAGCCTTTAAAACCCTCTCCCCCCTCGCCGGACCGATCAAACTAGCCAGGGCATACGGCTTGACCGGATGCGCCGATAGCTTGGGCTAGAGAACCTGATCGTTCTGTCGAGTTCCCCGTTCGCGCCTTGATGCAACATGGCCGCCCAATCCGGGGCGGCCATGTTGCTGCTCTTACTGCTTAGACAGTCCTAGGAGGAGCCGTAGATCTCTTCTAACGGTTCATATAAAGCAGTCCAACTCGCGGTTGACGGGCAGAGGAGGCCTCCCACGTTGGGTACCGACAGTTCGTTTGCGGTTAACATGCCGTTGCCGGCTCCTGCTGTATGTAATGCGCCTTCGAGGGCGAAGCCTTTGACTTCTTTACCACCATAGACGCAGTGAAGAATGCCGACGCAGTTTACTAAAACTTCAGCACCTAAGGCTGTTGCGGTTCCTAAGTTTGATGCTGTTTTTAATATCTCGACTAAGGGCAATTTTACGTTTTTAACAGTACAGTTATTATGTGCTGCATTAGTACCGCAATTGCTCCAGGTCAATGCAGTAACTTCGAATCCAAGCGGTTTACCTGATTCACTTAAGCCTGTGCCCTCCACTTTGCCCTGCGCTAACGCGCTTAAGCATAAAACGGTAGCGAGATTTGTTTTTAGTACCGAGGTTCCTGCCACCATGTGAACTTCTTTCACCAGGTTGGCTTCGGAGCACGGATCTTGATTGACTTTGCACAGAGCCGTGCTGCCTGACGCCATCGCCGAGGCACCCATGCATGCCATCGAAGCGATCGCAGCGGCGACGGCGAGACCGAACATCTTGATGATTCTCACTTTGATTTCTCCTTTACGGCGGATGCTCCGCCAGCATTGATTAACCGAGTAGCCTTGAGGCGCGAGACGACATCATCACACCCGCTGTGGCTTCTTCAGCGCCCCCTAGCGGTGGCCGCGGCGAGATCTCCCTTTGCCTTTGCCACCGCAGGAGTTGTTTAGTAGCGGACGCTGATGGGCCTTCTTGCCGTTCTGACCGTCGAGCTTGACGTCGACGAAGGCTGGTCCGGCGCAGAGGTTGCGACTGTTGATGAGCAGGCCCTTTTTGCCGCCCTGCATGGTGATCACGAACTTGCTCACCGGGGCGTCCGGGGTCGCCTCGAAGGTGGCCCTGATGCCGCCCCTGATCGAATCGACCCTGCCGACCAGGTGGACTTCTACTTCGCCGCGCAGGGCAACCACCAGGTCGGGCAGGAGGTTGTCCGAGGAGCGCAGGTAGACCGGCCCCTCGAGCGGTTGGTCGAGCAGCGGGCTGACCGCCTTGGCGTGGCCGTAGATCGAGCCCTGCGGGCAGTCGTCGGCGGCGAACTGGACCCGCGTGCAGACCGTTTTGATGTGGCCCTGGTCGAGGAACTCGGAGCGCGGCAGGGAGGTCACCGCCCTGGCGATGTTGGCGTCGCCGGGCCGGGGCCGCAGGACGGCCCTGAGCTTCGGGTGATCGCCGCGGCGGGTGCCACCGAAGAGGCGGAGGGAGAGCTTGGGCTTGAAGCCAAGCGAGGCGCAGTTGACGGCCTGGAAGGGGAAGGAGGGCTTGGCGATCGCCCCCCCGGTGGAGGTGACGCTCGCGCCGATCGACTTCTCCTCACAACTCGTCGGGTTGAGGGCGAAGTCGGGGCGGTCGGTGCCGACGTGGATCGTGCGGTAGGAGATCGGGATGCCTTCGATGATCTGGGGCAGCGGGTCGGAGCGAACTGTGCCCTGCGCGGTTCTCGGATCGACGTAGATCGCCGAGCGCACCACGACGTCGCCGAAGTCGAAGGGGCCCGCCTGGGCGGGGACGACCGCGACGATGCTGAAGGGGCCGCCCTTGTAGGGGCCGCCGAGATAGACGGCGGTCGGACGCTTGCCCGGCCCGGCCTGGGGTACCCAGAGCGGCGCCGCTCCGTAGCCGGTGGCAGCCTTGACGGCGCCGATTCGCGAGGCGGGCGGGCACTGGCCGCTCATCGCCGCCGTCCCTTCACAGCGAGGGATGCCGGCGAAGCGCGCGGTGAGGCCCGGGGGCAGGGCAATGTCAAGTGCGGCGGGGTTCTGTTCGCCATCCTCGCGGGTCAGAGCGAAGACGAAGGGCGAGTGCTTGCCGGCGGCGGGATTGGTGGTCCCGCCCGAGAGCTTGGGGTCGAAGCCGCCGACGTCGCAGCCTTCGTCGATCGTCATCGGTGAGCTGCCCTTGACCGGTGGGTTGCCGGACCAGGGGACGAATTCGTAGCCGGTGAAGTAGTTCCCGCAGGCGGACGGGGTGGCGAGCGGCGCCCGGAAGCCCGACTTGAACAGCAGCTTGGCTTCGCGCACGGGCGCCTGGGGTAGGTCGAGCACGACCGAGGTGATCTGGCCGTTCTCGCGGTCGACCTGCAGCTGGCCGGCGAGCTTGACGTGGGCGCCCAGATCGTCGGCGACGATCCAGACGCGGAAGGGGTTGCCGGGTTCGGGCTCGCGCAGGTAGACCGCGCCTTTCATGCGGCGCGGCAGCGCCGGGATGTCGAATTCGGTCTCGGCTAGCTTGGCCGCGTCGGGGCACTGGGCTGCTTCGCGTTTTTTGAAGCGAACCTGCTCGACGCTGCAGACGTCGAGCCCGTCGGCGGAGCTGGTGTTGATCGCGAGCCCCTCGGGCAGGGCCACCCTGACGTCGCGCATCTGGGAGGGCTCGAGCACGTTGACCCCGTTTTGCCCGGGAAGGCGGACTGTGACATCGAGGCCGGTGGGCGAGGCAGCGCGCCGGGAGGTCGGCTCGACCGTCAGGCCGGGACCGAAGGGCAGGAGGTTGCAGCCGGAGATCTCGGGGAAGGATGCCGACTTGGTGTCGAAGCGGTCCGGTTCGACCCAGCTGGCGGCGCCGACGCGCATCTCGAGCGGCACGCCGCAGCGGGTCGGGTTGGTGAGGAAGGGCAGCGCTCGGGAGCCAGGCGGCCGCGGAGGGGAGGTCTTGCAGCCTTTTTGGAACGCCTCTACGGCGGTGCAGCGTTCGGTGTCGTGGCTGGAGTGGGCGGGGACGCCCCAAGTGGTGGTTTCGGCTTTGATCAGCGTCGCCTCCGTCGAGGCGTCGGTGACTTCGAGGGTGAGGCCGTAGTCGCTCTCCGAGCGCACCTTGGCGTCGACGTAGGTGGGGATAAGTCCGGCGATGAAGCCGAGGCGGGCGACCACGTCACCGCCAGGCGGCTGCATCATGTAGACGGGCTCGAGGAAGGTGTCTTCGAGCTGGTAGGCGAAGATGTTGGTGACGCCGACCTGAGAGCCGTTTGGGCAACCGCCGCCCGTGTTCCAGGTCACCAGTTCTTCCACGGTGCACTGCTGGGGCACCCCGAGCACGTTGGGGTCGCCGATCAGGCCAGGGGGAAGTTCGATGCGGACGTTGCGGGTCGGCGCGTAGGCGTTCTCGAGGCCGAAGACGTTCGGTTCGCTCTCGGGGTCCTTCTTGATGTCGAAGGTGAAGGTGAGGTCGGGGTGAGCACCGGCCTGAGTGGTGGAGAGCGCAGCGTCGAGCGATTCGACGCCGAAGCACTGCGCCCGCGATTCGAGTTCACAGGGGGGTTCGGCGGCGAGGGCGGGCGCCGCGAGGGCGAGGCAGGCGAGAGAGAGGGCGAGGGATGCGAATGCTGCGCCAGCTCGGCTCATCGTGCCGCCCTCCCCTTGCCCTGGCGCTTCTTATGTCGCTGCTTGCCCTGGCCTTTTTTGCGGTGCTTGTTGACGCAGCGAGTCCTGCCTTTGCTCCTCACCTTGCGCTTGCCTTTTGGACAACGGAGTTTTGGCCTGCCTTCTTTGACGTTGCCGCTGCCCGCACCGCCAGCGGTGGCCGGGGGCGGCAGGGCCGGCGGGGCGCTGCCCCGCCCCTGGCAAGCGTCGCCCTGGCAGGGGGACGGCGCGGCTGGTTCGGGTATGCCGCCCCCTTCTCGCGCGTCGTACATCGAGGGACTGCCGGGGACGTCGGCGCCGACCAGCTTCTCCGTGGTCACGAAGAAGACGTCGCGGCCGTCGGCGCTCATGCCGTAGAGGTGGCTGGGCGCTTCGCCTTGGCCGGAGGAGATCAGGGCGAGGCAGCCATCCGGCCGTTCGCAGCCTTCTCCCTGCGCCTTCCACTCATAGACGTCCTCGACGCCGTTGGCGTCCTCGGGCAGCAGCCGGTCGGGGCTCTGGAAGAAGACCGCCTCGCCGTCGTCGGTGAGGTTGGGGACCATGGTCGTCCCCCGGGTGACGCCGCCGAAGGAGTTGACCTGCAGCAGGGCGTCGGCGCTCGCCGGCGCGCCCGTGGGGTCGCAGGAGGCGCAGGCGAGCTGCTCGCCGGGGGCGGCGCCGGGCTCGTAGCGATAGATCTCGCCGTGGCCTTCGTTGTCGTAGGAGGTCAGCTGGGCATGGGACTGGAAGACGAACACTTTGCCGTCGGGGGTGCTGCGGGTCGGGGAGTTGCCGCGCCCGATGTCGACCCCGGCGCTGACAGCCCTCGTCCAGCGGAGGAGGTTCATGAACGCGAACCCGTCGAAGCTTTCGAAGTCCTGCGGGTCGAGGATGGCGACGAAGCGGATGCCCGTGCCGTCCCAGGTGTAGAGGTTGTGCCCGCCCGTTTCGGCCGTTTTGCCGGCTTCGTTTTCTTCCGCGCCGGAGAGCGCTGCTTCGGAGGTGAAGTAGACGCGCGAGCCGTCGGGGGAGACGTTGACGAAGATCGAGTCTTGGGCGATCTCGGTTAGCCCGGAAGGTTCGGCCCCGACGCAGGGACCGACTTCGACATCGCAGGCGAAGAGGTTGGCGGGAGCGGAGCCGCTGCCAGCCGCGTAGAAGACGCGCGTGCCGTCCTCGGAGATGCCGGCGAAGGCGTTGGGCGCTGCGGCGACTTCGATGGTCGTGCCTGCGCGGTGCAGGTAGAGCGTTCCGCCCACTTTGAACGCGACCGCGGAGCCGTCTTCGCTGGCGGCGACATATTCGGCGTTTTCGCCGGCGCCGAAGGGAGCGCCGCCCGGTTTGACCGAGACGACTTTGGCGCTAGAAGAGCCCGCGGCGCGGTCATAGACCACGGTGCCTTCCAGCGCCGCCTCGGGCTCCAGATGTTTCGGGGAGGAGAAGATGACGTGGGCGCCGCCGGCGCTGAGGAAGCGGCCTTCGGCATTCGGGTCGATGCCGAGGCTGCCGCAGCCGACCAGCTCGAACTGGCTCTGCGGCTGTTCGGGGTTGCATTTGGGATCGGCGGCGACGCCGGCAGGTATGCGCAGGTATCTGCCGCTATCCAAGGTTGAGGTGATACCGAGGATGTCGAAGAACCCGTAGCGCTGGTCAGAGGCGATGCCGTGCTGCTCGGTTTCGCCTCCGGCCTGAGCGTAGGTTGGGCCGAAGAGCTCGTTGACCCAGCCTTCTTTTGGATGCGGTCCTTCGCCGATGACGCGCAGGGCGCGGTAGGCGTCGTTCTTCCCGGTGCCTTCGAAGCCGGGCAGCGTCCTGACGAAGTAGGCGATGCTTTCGCCGGCCCCTTCGCCGCGCGCCGCCACGAGCCAGTTGTTGAACTCCTGACCCGCGGTGCCGGTCCCGGGGTCGGCGCTCGGAGTCGCCCCTCGCGTTTCGGCCGGGGTGACCAGCTCGTAGGCGCGGCAATCGGGCAGGTTGGCGGAGAGGCCGGTGCGGAACTCGGCGTTGGGGCACTCCTGCGCTTTGGCCCGCTGCCGCGTTTCCAGGGTCTGATCGGGCCCTTCCACTGTCTTCGCTTCGTTCTCGACGACGATGCGGAAGTGGTATTTCGTCCCTTCGGCCAGGCCGGTCAGCGGGACCTCGATCGCGACGCTGCCGTCGCCTGGCGGAAGTTCCGTTACGGGCGTGCTCTGGCCGTAGGCTTCGCTCGTGCCGTACTCGAAGTGGTATTTCGTCGCAAGGCCCGAGGGGTCGATCTCCGCCCGCAGGGTCGCTTCTTCGTAGAGGATTGGCAGGGCGGTCTTGGTGGTGAGCAGCGGCGGGCCGAAGAGGCCGGCTTTGCCTTCGCTTGCGCCGTATTTGTTCTCGGCGAAGAGGCGAAAGCGGTAGCGCGCATCGGGATCGAGGCCGCCGATGTCGGCGTGTACCGCGACGGGGCCGGTGCCTTTGCCGATTTCGGCGGGGCTCTCCGCGCATTCCTCCGAGGCGGCGCCGGTAAAGGTCTCGCCGTTGGAGAGGTATTGGGCATCGGTGAGGTATTCGAAGCTGCAGCTTTCGAGTTCGACGCCGCGCGGGTTGACGCTGCCGTGCAGGGTGGCGCTGCCGGCGCCCAGGCCGCTTGCGATGCCGGTCAAGGCGAACGGCGGTTCGCCGTAGGAAAGGGGTCCGAAGGCCCAGAGGTCGGGTGTGTTCGCCTTGGTGTCGTCGAAGGCGACGTAGGCATTGCCGCCGGCCGGGCCGCCGGAGTTGTCGATCGCGATGCGGTAATCCCTGGTGATCCCCGTCGAGAAGTCTTCGGGTGCCGGAAATGCGAACTCGGTGACGAAGGCGCCTGATGCGTCGTACTCTTCGGCAGCCCCGCGCGGGTTGCGGAAGACGAGGACATGGCCATTGGACTGGTCCACTGCGGTCGCCCCGGTAGGACCGACGAACGGTCCCTCGAGGCTGCCGCCCCCGCCGATCCGGGCGAAGACTTCAGTCCCGTCCTGGTTGACGACCCAGATTCCGTTGTTGAACTGGGATATGTAGACGTTGCCGTTGGCTCCGTAGGCTTCGATGTCCTCCACGTTTTCGAGCGACAGGCTGCAGGCAAAGCAGGGGTCGAGGACCGGCGATCCTTCTGCCGCCGAGCCGAGCTCGATCACTCGAGCGGGATTGGAGCTGGTGACGAAGATGTGGTCATTCGCCGGGTTGACCCCGATCGCGGTCACGCTCGTCGGCGGTTCGGGGAAGCTGTTCCCGTCGGCGACCGGGGCAGGGCCGCTGTATTGCGTCCCATCTTTGGGCGGGCAGGAGGTTGGCGTGTAGGACTGCACCTTTTCCTGCTCGGGTTCATTGCCGGTCCTGAACAGCATGTAGACCTTGCAGGTGGAGTCGACGGCGAGGTCGAGGGGAGCCGTTTCGGTTGGGATCCCTTTTCCTGCGGGTCCGACTTCGATCTCTTCGCCATTCGGGCCGTAGACGTGGACCAGCGGCCCTGCGGCCACGTAGACGTTTCCTTCGGAGTCGGTGGCAACAGCCCGGGCGGCTGGGAGCACATTGGAGAGCTCGGGGAGCGGTGGGCGGCTGGGAGCCGCAAGGGGACCGAAGGCGAGCAGCGCGGCGCCCGGCCCGGCGCCAGAGGTTACGTAGATCGTCCCGTCGTTGGAGCCGCTGGAGCGATCGACGGCTATCGCGGTGGGCTCTGCGTCTTCGAAGGAGAAGGGCGGTTCGGGCGAAGGTATCTGGGTGAGGTGTTCCCCGTTGGCCTCGAACACCTCGACCGCCGCATGGGCGTCATCGTAGACGAGGAAGTGGCCGGCCGTGCATGCCTGTTCGTCGATCGAGGCGCATTTGCCTGCGACGTTCCGGTTCCCAGGATCGACGGCAATGTAGGCGCCTGCAGGACCGAAGCCGAAGTCTTCTCCCGGTTTCGGTCCGTCGATCGTCCTGCGGAGTTTCAGCGTTCGGATATTGCTGCTTCCGAAGATCTTGACCTGGTCGGTGGCGGCGTCGGCGGCGAAGACGTAGCGATCGGCTTTTTCACTGCCGACTTTGTAGGTGTAGGCGGCGACACCGGTTGCTTCGCTGAGGTCACCTTTGCCAATCTCGCCGCTGAAGCCCTTGGTCACCTCTTGGAGGATGAGGAGGTTTGAACCGCCGGTTAGGTTGGAGGTGTCGGCGGTGAGCGCTTCGACATCGGTTTGGCCCAGCGCGCCTTTGAAGGTAACAAGGTGGTCTCGTGGGTTGCCGGCATTGGGTCCCTGCGTAACCGAGACACTGCCGGCGCCGATCGTCGTTAGGGCTTCGAGGGCTGCCTGCACTTCGACGTGGCTGGCGTCCCATGCGATAGGGCCGGTTTCCTGGCCTTCGAAGGTGAGTTTGAAGGTTCCCCCGGTAGCTTCGAACACCAGCACCCGCTGCGCCTCGTCGATGCCGAGCCTCCCTTCTGAGTCATAGGTATCGATGCGGCTACCCTTGGCGACGTACAGCCGGTCGTCAAAGGGATCGACCGAGATCCCCTCGACTTCTCCGCTCGAGTCGATCGTGACCGGGGCGCCGTAGATGGGGGTTCCGGAGAAGGGGTAGGAGTTGGGGGCGTAGCGGACGACTTTGCCTGTGGCCTTCTCGGAGACGTAGAGGTTGCCTTTGCTGTCAACGGCGAGGCCGCAGGGTTCGTTGGCGTTCGATATCGAGGTCAGTTCGGTGTGGGCAAGATCGAAGATCCTGATTTTCGCCTCGCCGGCGCTTGCGACGTAGATGTCGCCCTCCGAGTCGACTGCGGCGCCGCAGGCGTGGTCGAAGCCGGTGATATCGAGTACAGGCTTGTGCAGGTGCGTTGGAGGGCCCGCAAGAGCTGGTGAGGCAAAGGCGAGGAGCAAGAGCGCGAGGGCGGCTCCGGCCGCGCCGCTGGAGCGCCGGGCCCAGGCCCGGACGACCTTACCGCCCGCCGTCCGAGCCTGCTGGCCTTTGAGCATGGGAATCATCTCCGGGCAACGACCTGACCGCTATGGGGCCGTAACCGCCCAGGTCCCAGTTGCCCGACCGAAGAACGTTTCCGCGGTCACGGTTGCCCCAGCCGTCGCGGCTCCCAATCCCCCAACGGGATTGCCGATGTTCAGCGGAGTACCAAACCCACCCTGGAAGACGCAGAGGAACCCTTCGTCCGCCTCCGGGTGTGCCGCGCTGGGGGCCGGATCGGAACCGTCATCGCAATTTTCATTCGTTTCTGCGGACAGAACTATGATGGTGTTTGATTCTTCGAGGTCATCTGCGAGCGGGATCGTGAAAGAGATCGACGCGGTGGTTGCTGTTTCCCCCACTCCTGCCCAAGTTCCAGTCTCGGTCGCGCCGGATGGAAGCGTGCCGAAGTCAAACTCCCCAGTCGGCCCGGTCGCGCCTGTTTCGCCAGGCGCTCCTGTGGCGCCAGGCGCTCCTGTGGCGCCAGGCGCTCCGGACGCACCGGTTGCCCCCGTCGCGCCTTTTTCGCCGGGTTGGCCGTTGGCGCCAGCAGACCCTGCGGGACCGACCGGGCCCTGAGCGCCTGCCGAGCCCTGGGGACCTTGGGGTCCTGCTTTGCCCTTCAGCTTCTTAAGCACGCTGGGGCTGATCTGTTTCGTCGAGGTGATCAAATATTTGGCAGCGAAGGCGCTGCCGGTCATCGCGAAGACGAGCGCCGCAACCGAGACGACGCCCGGAACGCCGAGGCGGCCTCTAAGAATCGAAAGCATCAGCATGTCTCCTCCCTCTCAGGGCGGGGCCCCATGGTGCTGTGAGAGGCGACACCATTCCGGCACGCACGCCTCGCACCTCTCCATCTCCTATTCCCTGCCACCCGGGGCACCACCTTTATCCGTTGTGGCTAGCGTAGAAAACCTAATCGTTCTTGTCAACTCCCTATCTCGTACCATGATGAGGCACGGCCGCCCCGGATCCGTCCGGGGCGGCCGTGCTGCTCTTACCTAGACGGCCTCAAGAGCTGCCGAAGATGTGTTCTAACGGTTCGTATAAAGCAGTCCATTTCGAGGTTGACGGACAGAGGAGACCTCCCACATTGGGGACCGACAGTTCATTTGCGGTGAACATGCCGTGGCCTGCTCCTGCAGTGTGTAATGCGCCTTCAACGTTGAATCCTGTGATTTCTTTACCGCCATAGACGCAATGCAGGATGCCGACGCAATTGACTAAGACTTCAGCCCCTAAAACTGTCGCTGTTCCTAAGTTTAATGCTGTTTTTAATAGATCGATTAAGGGCAATTTTAGATTTGTCACCGTGCAGTTATTGTGGGCTGCATTGGTGCCGCAGTTTTCCCAGGTCAATGTTAAGACTTGGAATCCAAGTGGATCAATAATTGTTAATTTTTCTCCGCTTGGATGTTCTATTACTAATAATAAACTTAATCCTCCGTGCTCGGCGTGAGCTACCGCTGACGATTTTAAGCATAAAACGGTAGCGAGACTTGTTTTCAGTATCGTGGTTCCTGCTTGCATGTGAATGTTTTTCACTAGATTTGCTTCGGCACACGGATCTTCATGTGTTTTACACAGGGCCGTGTGTCCTGTCGCCATCGCTGACGAAGCGCCGACGAATGCCATCGCGGCAACCGCTGCGATAGCAGCGAGCCCGAACGTCTTTATGAGTCTCACTTTGATTTCTCCCTTTCCGGCGGGTTCCCCGCCGACATTGAGTAACGAGTCAGCACCGACGGCACTGAGAGCGGCATGGCCATCGGCCGTTTGTGTTGCCCAACCCCTGGGCGACCTAAACTACCCGATTCTTGTCAGAAAATCAACTAAAATTAAGTAAATTGATAATTTTTAGCACTTCGATCCTCTCCCTTCCCGCATTAACGAGAAGGCAAACCTCCTCACGCCAGATGATCCGAGCGGAGTTCGAAGCACCCGCACTGAGATGAGCGACCGGCTACTCCCAGCGGGGCTTCCCTATCCTTTCCCGCTCGCGTTTACCGGCACGGTAAATCGAGCTTCCAATGCCCAAGATCGGAACCCCAGACAATCCCGTCCGCGTCGCGATCGTCGGCGCCGGCCCCTCCGGCTTCTACGCCGCCGAGCACATCCTCAAAGACGAGGCAACGCATGCCCAGGTCGACCTCTTCGACCGCCTCCCCACCCCCTTCGGCCTGGTCCGTGGCGGCGTCGCCCCCGACCACCCGAAGATCAAGTCGGTGATCCGCGTCTACGAGAAAACCGCAGCCCGCGAGGGCTTCCGCTTCTTCGGCAACGTCAAGGTCGGTCATGACATCGAGGTCGCCGACCTCGAGCGCCTCTACCACGCAATCGTCTTCACGGTCGGCTGCGAGACCGACCGCCAGCTCGGCATCCCCGGCGAAGAGCTGCTCGGCAGCCACGCCGCCACCTCCTTCGTCGGCTGGTACAACGCTCACCCCGACTACTGCGAGGAGGAGTTCGACCTCTCCTGCGAGCGGGCGGTCGTGATCGGCAACGGCAACGTGGCGATGGACGTTGCGCGGATGCTGGCGCTGACCGACCACGAGCTGCGCCAGACCGACACCGCCGACCACGCGATCGAGGCGCTCGACCGCAGCGCGATCCGCGAGATCGTCGTGCTCGGGCGCCGTGGACCCGCTCAGGCCGCCTTCACCAACCCGGAGATCAGGGAGCTCGGCGAGATGGAGGACGCCGACGTGGTCGTCGATCCTGCCGAGGTCGAGCTCGACCCGGCGAGCGCCGCCTATCTCGAATCCGATGAGGCCAACAAGACGACGCGGGTCAACGTCGAGACCCTGCGCGAGTTCTCGCAACGCACGCCTGCGGGCAAGTGCAAGCGGATCGTCCTGCGTTTCCTCGCCTCCCCGGTCGAGATCCAGGGCGACGGCAAGGTCGAGAAGGTGGTGGTCGGCCGTAACGAGCTAGTCGACGAAGGCGGCACGCTGCGCGCCCGCGACAGCGGCGAGCGCGAAGAGCTCGAGTGCGGCCTGGTGCTGCGCTCGGTCGGCTACACCGGCGTCCCGATCGAGGGCGTCCCCTTCGACGAGAAGCGCGGACTGATCCTCAACGAGGGCGGGCGCGTACTCGACTCCCACGACGCCGGCCACAAGGTCGGGCACTACACGGCCGGCTGGATCAAGCGCGGCCCTTCGGGCGTGATCGGCACCAACAAGAAGGATGCCCTGGAGACGGTGCAGCACCTGCTCGCCGATGTCGAGTCGCAGGCCCTGCTCAGCCCGGAGAGCCCCGAGCCCTCGGCGGTCGAGGACCTGCTCAGCGAGCGCGGGGTCCGCTTCGTCAGCTTCGAGGACTGGCAGGCGATCGACCAGGCCGAGGTCGGACGTGGCGAGCCGCACGGCCGCCCGCGCGTCAAGTTCGTCCGCGTCGAGGAGATGCTCGACGCCCTCGGCGAGCGCGTCTCCAGCTGAGCTCGTGGCCGACCTGACGGAGATCGAGGCGATGATCGAGGCGGCGCTGCCGGGCGCCGAGGTCGAGGTCGTCGACGAAACCGGCACCGGCGACCACCTGCGGGCGACCGTCACCGCCCCCCAGTTCGACGGACTCTCCCGGATCGACCAGCACCGGCTGGTCAAGACCGCAGTCAAGGAGCGCTTCGACGACGGGACGATCCACGCGCTCTCGTTGAAGACCCAGGCGCCGGGGTAGCTACTCTGTGCCAATGGCCGACGCCGAGCTGAAGCAGAAGGTCGAGGAGCTGATCGCCGCCAACCCGGTGCTGCTCTTCATGAAGGGCACCCCGGAAGCGCCGCGCTGCGGCTTCTCGATGCGGGTCGTCCAGGCGCTCGACACGATGGACGTCGAGTACGGGGCGATCGACGTACTGCCGGCGCTGCAGCCGCTGCGCGAGGTGACCGCTGAGATCTCCGACTGGCAGACCTTCCCCCAGCTCTACGTCAACGGCGAGCTGCTCGGTGGGGCTGACATCGTCGAGGAGATGTTTGAGTCGGGCGAGCTGGCCGAGGCACTCGGCGTCGAGCAGCCCGAGGTCGTGGCCGCGCCGGCTGCACCGCCGGCACAGTCACCGCCGCTGCAGATCGACGGCAGCTAGACGGCAGCCGTCTCGGCTGCGGCGTCGTCCTTTACTTGGAAAGACGATCCGCAGCCGCAGGCCGCAACCACGTTCGGGTTGTTGACCTGGAAGCCAGCACCCTGAAGTCCTTCGACATAGTCAACCTCTGAGCCGAAGACGAACTGCATGCTGACCTTGTCAACGATCACCGCGACGCCGTCGACCTCAAAGACGTGGTCGTCATCCTTGGCGCGGTCGAAGGCGAGCGCGTACTGGAAGCCGGAACAGCCGCCGCCGCGGACGGCGACGCGAAGCGCCTGGCCCTCGGCGTCCTGCTGGGAGCCGAGCAGCTCGCCGATCTTCTCGGCGGCCTTGTCGGTGAGGGCGATCGCCTCTGTCGGTGAATCCGTCACTTCACAAAGTGTAGCGGCAGGTCTGCCAGAATCGCCCCGCCTTGAGTGCTGACACCCCAACCGCCGTCGTCTGCGACACGACCGCGTACCTCCCCACCGAGCTGCTCGCCGAGCGCGGCATCGAGATGATCAGCCTCTACGTCTCGATCGACGGCCACCAGGAGCCGGAGTCGGAGATCTCCGACTACGCCGACTTCTACCAGCGCCTGCGCGCCTCCGAGGGAGGAGCGACGACGTCACAGCCCTCGATCGGCGACTTCGTCTCGGCCTACGAGCCGCTGCTTGAAGCCGGGCGCGAAATCGTCTCAGTCCATATATCGGCCGGCATCTCCGGCACCTGCGAGGCGGCGAACCAGGCACGCGAGCGCCTCATCTCCGAGGACAAGGGCGGCGAGCGCATCCACGTCTTCGACTCTCGCTCGGCAGCCGGTGGCATGGGCCTCAGCGCCCTCGCCGCCTCGGCGGCGGCAGCCGGCGGCGGCGACGCTGAGGTGGTCCTAGCCCGTGCCCAACAGGCGCGTGAGGAGCTGAAGATGTGGTTCGCGATCGACACCCTCGAGTACCTGCGCCGCGGCGGGCGGATCGGCGGCGCCGCCGCCTGGATTGGTTCGGCGCTGAAGATCAAGCCGATCCTGACCCTGGAGGAGGAGATCACCCCGGTCGAGCGAGTACGGACCCGTGCACGCTCGATCGAGCGGTTGCGCGACTACGCGCGCCAGCGCCACGAGTCCGGCCTCGACGGCTGGGTGGTCCAGCACATCCAGGACGACGAGACCGCAGCGGGCCTGATCGACGACGGTCGCGAGATCTTCGGCTGCGAGCCGGTCTTCGTCTCCGAGATCGGCGCCGTGCTCGGCGCCCACGTCGGCCCCGGCCTGCTCGGCATCGGATCTGTTTCTACCGCAGTTCTCGAATGAGCTAGCGGCGGCGGCGCAGCATCATCAGGCCGCCTACTGCAAAGCCCACTACCGCAGCGCCCACTACGAGCTGCGAGCGGTGCTCGCGGACCTGGCGGCGCCAGTCGGTGAGCTCGGCGACACGGCCGCGTAGTTGCTCGACCGAGTGGCTCAGGTCGCGGCGTTGGAGCTCGATGTCCTGACGGATCTGCGCCGGGGAGCGACCTGGCACACCTGCCGTCGAGGGCCGCACGGGCTCGGGCTGCGTGCTCATTTGCCCACTCCCTCCAGCATCTCCTTGGTCCGCTTCGCCTCCTCGATCGCCTGCTCGGGCACCGGCGGCGCGCCGGCCTGGACCGAGCGGTAGGCGAAGAAACCGGCACCTGCTGCGACCAACAGGAAGAGCGCCGCCTCGATGAAGAAGCCGGGCCAGGTCTCGCCGTCGAAGAAGAGGTCGTTGATCAGCCAGGCAAAACCGTGCATCGCCAGGATCAGGGCGAGAAAGGCGAAGGTGCCGGCCGCGATCCCCACGACCGAGCCGCGCAGCAGCTTGCCGACCTTCTCGGAGACCTCGGTCTTGGCCAGTTCGATCTCCTCGCGAACCAGAGTCGAGGCGCGTTCTGAAACATCGATGACGAGCTCGGCGACCGACTTGTCGCGATCGCCGGGCGTGGGCGGGTCGGGAGGCAGCGGCGGCGTGGCGTCAGGGGTGCTCATGCCCTACTCCGGTGGGTCCTCGTTGTAGATGCGTCGGAAGACGATCCCCGAGACTCGCGCCGCCACGATGCTGGCGAGTGCGCCCGAGGCCGCGAGGAGGCCACTCCAGACGAGTCGCTTGACGATCTCGTTGTCCATCGGCGCTCGACCTTACCTATCGTGGCTCGAGCCCGTCGCAGATCGTCTCCACTACCAGTTCCTTTGCACGATCGAAGTCGGCTCCCGAGGACGGGATCAGCTCGAAGATCCAACCCGAGAGCAGCTGCTCGATCGCCCCGTAGAAGGACATCGAGGCGAAGGTTGGATCGATGTCGCGGCGAAAGATGCCGTCCTCCTGCCCCTCGGCGACGATCTCGGCGATCGAGTCGTAGGCGCGCCGGATCTCCGGCAGGTGGGTGCGCCCGAAGGAGTTGGCCGCCCGCGTCACCTCGACGATGATCACCTTCATCAGCTCGGGGTCGTGACGGTAAGAATCGACGATGAAGCCCGCCACCCCCTCCAGCTTGGCGCGCGGCGCCGCTCCTTCGGCGTCAGCCTCTTCGATCGCCGCCAGCAGCAGCGACCAGCGCTCGCTGAAGAGCTCGTTCAGCACCTCGTCCTTCGACTTGAAGTAGTGGTAGACGAGCCCGTAGGCGACCCCGGCCTCGTCGGCAATGTCGGAGACGCGGGTCGCGTGGAAGCCCTGGCGGGCAAAGACGCGTACCGCCGCGTCGAGGATCTGACGGCGCTTGTCGACTGCCGGAGCCGGTGCCTTGGCCATCAGGCGTGGGCCTCCTGGAGCTGGGGCCAGACATAGGCCTGCGGGCGGCGATTGGCGAGCGAGGGCAGGGACTCACGGACCTGCTCCTGGGCGGCGAGGTCGAGCTCGGCGGCGGCAAATCCCTCCTCGTCGGGAACGGTGGCAAGCACCACGCCCCAGGGATCGACAATCGCCGAGCGCCCGTACGAGCTGAAGTGCGGCGGCGCCTCCCCAACCTGGTTGGGGGCGAGAACGAAGACCTGGTTCTCGATTGCCCGCGCCCGCAGCAGCACCTGCCAGTGGTCGCGGCCGGTGGCGAGGGTGAAGGCGGAGGGCACCGCGATCAGACGGGCGCCGCGCACCGCGAGGATCCGGTACAGCTCAGGGAAGCGCAGGTCGTAACAGACGCTGAGGCCGAGGATCTGGTCACCTACTGAACCGCTGACGACCTCGGTCCCGGCCTGCTCGTGCTCGGACTCGCGATAGGTGACACCGCCGGCTTCGACGTCGAACATGTGAATCTTGCGGTAGACAGCGAGATCGTCGCCATCGGGCCCGATCAGCACCGAGGTGTTGAAAGCCTTCTCCCCCTCGCCCCGCTCGGAGACGCTGCCGGCGAGTAGGTGAATCCCGAGCTCACGCGCCCAGCCGCGGGCGGCGCTCAGCGTCGGTCCATCGAGCGGCTCGGCGCCCGCGAGCAGCTCCTCTCCCCCCGCCAGCAAGTTCCACTTCTCCGGCAGGGCAACCAGCCCGGCGCCGTCAGCCGCAGCGGCGCGCACCAGGCGCTCGGCCGCGGCGAGATTGCGAGCCTTGTTGCCAGTCGAGTTGAGCTGTACCACCGCTGCGCGCAAGGAACGCGCTCCTCTCGTCATCCTGACCAACCGGGTTGATTGACCAGTCAATCGATTAGCCAGTATAGGTCGAGGCGTACGATGGAATCACTCGTGAGCGAGGCGAGACCGATCGATTTCGAGGGCGAGCGCAAGCAGGTGACCGTGCTCTTCGCCGACGTCAAGGGCTCGATGGACCTTGCCGAGCAGCAGGACCCGGAGCAGTGGCGCAAGATCATGCAGCGCTTCTTCGCGATCCTCGCCGAGGCCGTGGAGCGGTTCGAGGGCACGGTCGACAAGTTCACCGGCGACGGGATCATGGCCGTCTTCGGCGCCCCGGTTGCCCATGAGGACCACGCGCGGCGGGCCTGCTACGCGGCGCTGCGGATGCTCGACGGTGTCGGTGAGTACGCGGCCGAGCTAAGGCGCGGCCACGGCCTCAACTTCTCCACCCGGATCGGGATCAACTCCGGCGAGGTCGTCGCCGGGGCAATCGGCGAGGCCGGGACAGGCGAGTACACGGCGATCGGCCACACGGTTGGCCTGGCACAGCGGATGGAGGCCCTGGCCGAGCCCGGCAAGGCCTACCTCGCCGAGGCCGCGGCCGTTCTGGCGCGCGGATACCTCAACCTGGAGGACTTGGGCGAGTTCGAGATCAAGGGTGCCAGCAAGCCGATCCGCGTCCTCGAGCTGGCCGGCGTCGGCTCCGCTCGCTCGCGGCTCGACCTCTCACGCGAGCGGGGGTTCTCCCGCTTCGTCGGCCGCGGCGAGGAGATAGCGACGCTGGAGCAGGCTCTGAGCAGGGCGGTCGCCGGCGATGGGGCCGCCGTCGGCATCGTCGCCGAGCCGGGGGTCGGCAAGAGCCGCCTCTGCCTGGAGCTCGCCGAACGCGCCCGCGCTGGCGGGATCGAGGTCTTCGAATGCCAAGGGCAGGCGCACGGGCGGGAAATCCCCTTCATGCCGGTGCTGCAGATGTTGCGCACCTACTTCGGCATCGCCGACGGCGATCCGGAGCGGATTGTGCGCGAGAAGATCGCCGGCCGCACGCTGCTGCTCGATCCCAGCTTCGCCGACGACCTGCCCCTGCTCTTCGACTTCCTCGGCGTGCCCGACCCCGATCGTCCTCTCCCCCAGCTCAGCGCCGAGGCGAGACACCGCGCCCTGCGCGGGGTCGTCTGCAAGCTCGTGCGGGCACCCAAGCGACGTGAGCCGATCGTCACCATGGTTGAGGACCTGCACTGGATGGACGGTCCCAGCGAGGTGCTGCTGGGGGAACTGCTCGGCTCAGTCGAGGGGACCAAGACGCTGGCCCTGGTCAACTTCCGGCCCGAATACGAGCCGCAATGGGCCGAGCCCTCCTACTACGAGCAGATCTTGCTGGAGCCTCTGGGCGCGGCGGACACCGGGGAGCTTCTGGCTGACCTGATCGGCGAGCACCCGTCGCTGCAGGGCCTGGCCGAGCTGATCCACGAGCGCAGCGCCGGCAACCCTTTCTTCGTCGAGGAGATCGTCCGCGAGCTGGCCGAGGGGGGCACCCTCGAGGGCGAGCGCGGCACCTACCGCCTGGCGCGGCCGATCGAGGAGCTGAGCGTGCCGGCGACGGTGCAGACCGTGCTGGCGGCGCGAATCGACCGGCTCCGCCCGGAGGCGAAGCGATTGCTGCAGGCGGTCTCGGTCGCCGGCAAGGAGGTGGGCGAGCGCACGCTGGCGCTCGTCGCCGGCTTCGACGATCCGGACGCCGGCGAGGCGGCGCTGAGGGAGCTGATCGAGGCCGGCTTCCTCTACGAGCTGGAGCTCTACCCGGAACGAGTCCTCGCCTTCCGCCACCCGCTGACGCGGGAGGTCGCCTACGGCACCCAGCTGGGCGAGCAGCGAGCGGCGACGCACGCGGCGACGGCACGAGCGCTGATCGAGCTCAACCCGGAGCGCCACGAGGAGCTGGCGGCGCTGATCGCCAGTCACATGGAGTCCGGGGACGAGCCGCTGGAGGCGGCGCGCTGGGCGGCGCGGGCGGCGCACTGGGCCGGTCACAGCCAGCCGCGCGACGCGCTGCGGCTCTGGGCCGCGGTGACGCGCCTGGCCGACGGGTTGGAGGAGAGCGAGGAGGCCAGCGCCCTCGCGGTCGCATCGCGCCTGCAGCAGCTCGACTACGCCTGGCGACTGGGGATGGAGCGCGAGCGCATGGCGCGCCTCGAGACAGAGGCGGAGGAGATCGCGACCCGGATCGGCGACCTGCACTCTCTCGCCCTGCTGCGAATGCTGCTCTCGGGACGGCCTGGGCTGGAGCAGACGACGAGCGAGTGGATCGCCGGGGTCGACGAGGCGATCCGGCTGGCCGACGAATCAGGCGACCTGCACCTGCGGGTTGCGATCAGGGCCGCGGGCGCCTACGCCCACCTCTGCGCCGCCGACTTCGAGTCGCTCGACCGTACCGCCGACGAAGTGCTGGAGCTCGCCGGCCGCGATCCCGCGGTGGGCGCCGGCATCATCATCGGCTGTCCAGTGGCCTGGGCACTCGGATCGAAGGCACTCGTCCGCCGCGAGCGCGGCGAACTGGAGGAGTGCGAACGGCAGCTGGACGAGAGCTTGGAGCTGGCCAAAGAGCAGGGAGACCTGGAGACCGCGAGCTGGAACCGCGGCACGAAGGCGATGGTACTGGCGATGCGCGGCGAGGCGGAGGCAGGCGTCGCGGTGGGCCGGCGTAACTGCGAACTGACCAATCGCCTCGGCGACGTCTTCTCGCGCGGCATCGCGCTCGGCAACCTCGGCGTCGCACAGCTGGCGGCGGAGGACTACGAGGGGGCGCTCAAGTCATTCGAGGAGGCGGAGGACCTGTACCGAGAGGCGAAGTACGGCGGCGACGAGCAGGAGGCGTGGCGTGGCGCCGTGCGCGCCGAAGCCCTGACCGGGGTCGGCAGGGCCGGCGAGGCGATCGAGCTCGCGACCTGGGCCGTGGAAGTGGCCCGGGCGCGCGAATTGCGCTGGTCGCTGCCGCTGGCGCTGCTGGCGCTCGGTCGCGGCCGAGCCACCGAAGGCGACCCGGATGGCGCCCGCGAGGCGCTTGACGAAGCGGCGGCGATCGCGACGGAAACCGGCGCCGTGTCGACCCTGAAGGCGATCGAGGAAGGGCGGGTGGCGCTCACCGCAAGCTCGTCTTAAGCTGGGTAGCTCAAGAAAGCTTGAGCAAAGGAGAGCTCATGAGACCCAGCAAGAAGCAGGCCCCAATCGCGATAACGGCAGCCCTCTTCGCACTGGCGCTGATCGGACCCTCGACGGCGATGGCAGAAGGCCCTACCGCCTTCTGCGAAAAACACGAAGATCCCTGCGAAGCAGCAAACGTATACGTCGGTCACGTAGCGGCGGTGGCCGAAAACCCACGGTTCTTAACCGGCGAAACGAACATCATCTGTAAAAAATCGCAGCTCTTAGGATTTAACTTAGGGTTAGGCAATCCACTGACCATCCACCTCGAAGTGCTGAACTTTGCAGAAGACTGCTTAGCCACCGGTGGATTTGCCTGTGAAGTCAACGCGACCAATTTTGGCTTACTCTTACTCTTAAGGACGGCGTTAAACTTAGCCACCGTCGACACCGACGGTATAAAAATGTTAGTGAATTGTCCTGGGCTTGAAATTCACTGTGGCTACAGCGGATTGAACGGCCTGCACGCATTAGGTTCGCCGAACCAAGAATCCTTAGCTGAAATACGCGCCGAGGAAATACCGCTTGAACAGAGCGGCCTCTTCTGCCCCGAAGAAACGAAATTCGACGCCTTATACAGGCTCGCGTTACCGGACCCGATCGCAATTACCGGCTAGAGGCCCGTGAAGCGTGAGACCAGCCGGTCGACAACTCGATCTGGAAGCAGGCGATTGAAGGTCGCCTGAGCGCGCGCGTCGGCCCCGACCAGGTAGCGAGTGCGGGGCCGGCGCGCGCTGAGCGCGTGGGCGATCGCCTTCGCCACCTTTTCTGGCGGGATCCCGCGCGCCGCGGTCTGCCTCGCCACCTCCCGGTAGGCCGCTATCGACTTGCCGTAGAGCTCGACTTGATCGTCGCTGGCGCGCGCCAGGAACTCGTCCGCTTCGCTCTGTCCGCGGTCCCAGATCTCCGTCGCGATCGATCCCGGCTCGATCACGGAGACCGAGATATCCCAGGGGCGCAGCTCGCGACGGAAGACGTCGCCAACCGCCTCTAGCCCGAACTTGGCCGCGTGGTAGGCGCCGAACATCGGGAACGCCATCAAGCCTCCGATCGAGGTGATGAAGACGATGCGGCCACGAGCGGCGCGGATCTGCGGCAGCATCGCCTGCGTCACCGCGACATGTGCGGTCAGGTTGACCTCCACCTGGCGTCGGAAATCGTCGATCGGCAGCGCCTCCAAGGGCCCCGGGACGGCGATCCCGGCGTTGTTGACGAGGCCGTCCAAACCGGCCTCCCCCGCCTCCGCGGCGATCCGCTCGGCTGCCGCCGCGATCTGGCTCTCGTCGGTCACGTCGAGTATCAGCGGCTCTAGCCGATCCGACCCCGCTTCGCGCAGCGCCGCCGCGTCCTCCTCACGCCGTACGCCGGCGAAGACCCGCCAGCCTTCGGCGTCGAGCCGCAGCGCGCTCGCCCTGCCGATGCCGGTCGACGCTCCCGTGATCAGAACCGACTTCACGGGCGCCAGGCTAACATCGCGCCCGATGCCCGAAGCGACCTTCGTAACCGGCGGATCGGGGTTCATCGGCGGCAGGCTGGTGGAGCGCCTGGTGAGCGAAGGGCACTCCGTGCGCGCCCTGGCCCGTTCCGACCCCGCCGCTGAGCGCGTCGCCGAGCTGGGCGCGGAGCCGGTGCGCGGTGATCTCGACGACCGCATCTCGCTCGCCGCCGGGGCTGCGGGCACGGAGGTCGCATTCCACCTCGCCGCCCATCTCGGCGAGTAGGGTCCATGGGAGGAGTTCGAGCACGGCAACGTCGAGGGGACGAGCAACACCCTGGCGGCCTGCGAAGAAGCGGGTGTGCGGCGCTTCGTCCACTGCGGGACGGAGGCGGCGCTGATGGCCGGCGAGCCGTTGGTCCAAGTCGATGAGACGGCGCCGCTGCGGCCCGACTCGAGGGCGCCATACCCGGCGACCAAGGCCAAGGCGGAGCAGGCGGTCCGCGAGGCTGCCCGCAACGGGCTTCGAGACGGTTGCGCTGCGGCCGCACGCGCAACCGTCAGATTGCATATCGCGCCCTTCGGGCACATTCGCCCGGAGGGCGGCCGGGCTCTCTTCGCGACTCAGCCGCGGCTGGCGCGGTGGCGCTCGAGCTCGGCGACCATCAGCTTGGTGTGGAGGGCGGCGATCAGGTCCTGGAGGGGCTGGGAGCCGGCTTCGAGCATCTCGACCACGCGCTCGGGCGAGACCTCGCCGGCGAGGCGGCTCATCACCACGTCGACCTCCTGGCGGACCAGCTCTTCGAGGGCGCTCTTGTAGCGCAGGGTGTCGTAGACGGTGAAGCCGATCTCCTCGTCGTAGCCGCCGGCGCGGAAGCGGCTGATCGCCTCGATGATCTTCACGTCGGAGGGCGAGTAGCCGCGACTGTTGGGGCTGAGGATCTCGAGCTCCTCGAGCCGGTCGAGGACGTCCTTGGGGACGCCGTAGCGCTGGCGCGCCTCGGCGGCGCTGGTGCGAGTGCGCTCCCCCGCCAGGGCGCGGTCGAGGATGCGGTCCTCCAGCTCGACCAGGGCGCGAGCCCGCTCCGGGTCCTCGTCCAACACCGACTTGATCGCCTTCAGCGGCATGTAGCGCTCCTCCTGGAGCTGCTTGATCAGCTTGATCCGCTCGACGAACTCGGGCGGGTAGTAGGCCATGTTGCGGCTGGTCTTGACTGGCTCAGGCAGCAACCCCTCGCGCAGGTAGTGCTTGATCGTCGGTGCCGGCACCCCGGAGGCCTCCGCCAGCTCCCCCATCCGCAGCAGGTCCTGGGCAGGGGCGCTCATGCTCGGAACGTCGCGGCAGAGTCGGCGCTGGGCCCGGCGGCGGCGCCCGACTCCTTCATCGCCGCGATCTCCTCGCTTGAGTAGCCGGCTTCGCCCAGTACCTCGTCGGTGTGCTCGCCGAAGGCCGGGGCCGGCCGGGTCGGGTCGCCGGGGGTGCGGCTCATCTTCACCGGGAAGCCGAGCTGGCGCACGGTCCCGAGCTCGGGCTGCTCCATCTCCACCACCATCCGGCGCGCCCGCACCAACTCCGAGTCGAGCGCCTCGTCGAGGTCGAGGACCGGCTCGATGCAGCAGTCGCGCTCGTCGTTGAAGGCCTTCCACTCGGCGCGGCTGCGCGAGCGGAAGACATCGGCAACCTCGCTCCAGGTGTCGGAACCTGGCGCCTCGAATTGCTTCTCGACTAGATCCGGTTGCTCAATTCCGTTGCAGAAGGCGGCCCAGAACTTCGGCTCGAGCGCGCCGCAGGTGACCCAGCCGTCGCTCGCCTCATAGGGCAGGTAACAGACGAGGCCGCCGGCGAGCTGCTGCTCGCCCCGGCGCGGCACCTCGCCGTCGCAGAAGTAGCGGCCGGCAACCATCGCCAGCCAGGACAGCGCCCCGTCGGCCATCGAGACGTCGACCATCTGCCCCTCGCCGGAGCGGCGGCGCTCGTGCAGCGCCGCCATCACCCCGAAGGCGGCCATCAGGGCGCCGCCACCGAGGTCGGCGATCTGGCCCGCGGACTGCACCGGCGGCCCGTCCTTGGCGCCGGTCAGGCCGAGCAATCCGACGAGACCGAGGTAGTTCATGTCGTGGCCGGCCCGCTGCGTGTAGGGGCCGTCCTGGCCGTAGCCGGTGATCGCGCAATAGACAATCGCTGAGTTAGCGTCCCGCATACGGTCGTAGCCGACCCCGAGCCGATCGAGGACTCCCGGGCGGAAGCCGTCGAGGACGACGTCGTAGTCCTTGACCAGGCGCAGCAAGGCCTCACGCCCGGCGTCGTTCTTGAGGTCGAGCCGGATCGAGCGCTTGCCGCGGTTGAGCGAGAGGTAGAGGGCCGAGCGGGTCCCCAGCTCCTGCTGCTCCTCGCCGCCGTAGTAAGGCGGCGCCCAGCGCACGTAGTCGCCCATGCCGGTGTCCTCGACCTTGAGCACCTCGGCGCCGAGATCGGCCAGCAGCAGCGAGCAGAAGCCCCCCGGGAGCAGCCTGGTCAGGTCGAGGACCTTGACGTCGCTAAGCGGCAGAGCGCTCACGCTTCGGCACTCCCAGCAGCTCGCGAGCCTCGGCCACGGTGGCGGCACGGCGCCCGACGTCCTCGGCCATCTGCCGCGCCTTGGCGATCAGGTCGCCGTTCGACTTCGCCATCTCACCGTTCGGCAGGTAGAGGTTGTCCTCGACCCCGGCGCGGACATTGCCGCCCAGCACCAGCGACGCGCCGAGCAGCTTCCACTGGTCGCGGGAGATGCCGATCACCTGCCACTGGTTCTCACCCTCGGCCCCGCCGGGGATCTGGTCCGCCATGAAGCCAACGTTGCGCGGGGTCGGGCGAATGCCGCCGTTGACCCCCATCACCAGCGAGATCTGCAGCGGGGTCCGGTCGAGCAGGCCCATGTCGATCAGCGGGTCGAGGTTGGCGACGTGGCCGGCGTCGAAGCACTCGTGCTCGGGCTTGATTCCAAGCTCCTTCATCGTCGTGAGGAACTCGATGATCGTGTCGAAGCTGTTCTCGAAGACGGCCTTGAAGACGAAGTCTTTGCGTTTCGCCGAGTACTTGGCGTAGTTCATCGAGCTCATGTTGAGCGCGGCGACGTCTGGCCGCAGCTCCCGCAGGTACTCGATCCGCTTCTCGATCGGGATCCCGATCGCCCCGGTCGAGTAGTTGATGATCACGTCGCCGACCTCGGCCAGGATCGCCTCGGTGATCGCCCGGAAGTCCTCGACCTCGTAGGAGGGCGTGCCGTCGGGCGTGCGGGCGTGGATGTGGATCTGCGAGGCGCCCTCGTCGACCGCCCGCCGCGCCTCCGCCGCGTACTCCTCGGGCGTGTACGGGATCGCCGGGCACTGGTCGCGGTTTGCGATCACGCCGCTGATCGAGCAGCTGATCACCACCGGGTCGCCCAATTGACTCATTGCAAACCTCCCCAGGACGCGAAAACCAAGCAGGTCGGGGGATGCAGGGAGGGCGACGAGGGGAGCGCACTCAGGTGCGTGACCCGAGGAGCCCGACCGAAGACCCCGAGATGCGCCGGTTTGCAGCGTCCTGGGCTCATACCGGCATCACCCCGTGGCGCTTGGCGGGCTTCTCGACGTGCTTGTCTTTCGTCATCCGCAGCGCCTTGACGATCGTCGGTCGCGTCTCGCGCGGGTCGATGACGTCGTCGATCACGGCGTTGCCGGCGGCGATGTAGGGGTCGATCTGCTCGCGGACCGCGTTCAGCATCGCCTCTTTGGTCGCCTCGGGATCGTCCGAGGCCTCGATCGCCGAGCGGCCGATGATGTTGACCGCGCCCTCGGCCCCCATCACCGAGATCTCGGCGCCGGGCCAGGCGACGATCAGGTCCGGCTCGTAGGCCTTGCCGCACATCACGTAGTAGCCGGCGCCGTAGGCCTTGCGCACGACCACGGTCACCTTCGGCACCGTGGCGCGACTGACCGCGTAGAGCATCTTCGCCCCGTGGCGAATGATCCCGGCGTGCTCGACCTTCGAGCCGACCATGAAGCCGGGCACGTCCTGGAGGAAGACGAGCGGGATGTTGAAGGCATCGCAGAGGTTGATGAAGCGCGCCGCCTTGTCAGCCGAGTCGTTGTCGAGGATGCCGGCCAGGTGCTTGGGCTGGTTGGCGACGATCCCCGCCGGCTGGCCGCCGAAGCGGGCGAAGCAGGTGATCAGCGTCTTGGCGAACTTCGGCTTGATGTCGAAGAACTCGCCATCGTCGACGATCTCGCCGATCACGTCATACATGTCGTAGGGCTGGCGCGAGGAGTCGGGGACGATCTCCATCAGCTTCTCCGACTGGCGGTCGTCCGGGTCGGCGGTCTCGGCGATCGGCGGCTTGTGCTCGCAGTTGGTCGGAAAGTAGGAGAGGTACTTCTTGACCGCTTCGATGCACTCCTCGTCGTCCTTCACCTCGAGGTCCCCCACCCCCGACTTGCGGCAGTGGACCTTGGCCCCGCCGAGCTCCTCCATCGAAATGTCCTCGCCGGTGACGGCTTTGGTCAGGTGCGGGCCGGCGAGCGCCATCGCCCCCTGGCCGGAGACCATCGGCACGAAGTCAGAGAGGGCCGGAATGTAGGCGGTGCCGGCCGCGCAGGGGCCCATCATCGCCGCCACCATCGGGATCACGCCCGACATTTCCACCTCCTCGCGGAAGAGGTGGCCGGAGCCGGCGAAGAGCGAGCCCGACGCCTCCTGGATGCGGGCCCCGGCCGAGTCGAGCAGCCAGATGAAGGGCATCCGCTTGGAGAGCGCCATCTCGCGCAGGCGGGTGACCTTGAGCTCCCCGGTCATCCCCATCGAGCCAGCCATCACGGTGAAGTCGTAGGCGGCGATGCAGCAGGGGCGGCCGTCGACGTCGCCCCAGCCGGTGATCACGCCGTCGGCCGGCGCCTCGACCCCGTCCATCGCCCGCTGGGCGAAGTGGGGGCGGCCGTGGATGCCCATCTCGACGAAGGTGCCGGCGTCGACCAGCAGGTCGATCCGCTCGCGCGCGGTCAGCTTGCCGCGCTCGTGCTGTTTGGCGATCTTCTCCTCGCCGCCGCCCAGCTTCGCCTTCTCGCGCCGCTCGTGCAGCTGCTCGGTGAGGTCGCCCAGCGGGGCCGTCCCCGGCAGCAGGTGCTTCGTCTCTTGCTCTGTGCCGGCCACTACCGTCCCTTCCACTGCGGGTCGCGTTTCTCGAAGAATGCGGTGACGCCCTCAACGATGTCCTCGGTCGAGAAGGTGAGCGAGAGCTGCGAACGCAGGTACTCGAGCGCGTCGTCGAGCGCCATGTCCTGCTGGCGGTACATCGCGTCGTGGCCGAGCCGCATCAGCACCGGGCTCTTCGAGGCCAGCTTGCCGGCCCAATCGGCGACCGCGGCGTCGAACTCGGCCTCCGGCACGACCTTGTTGGCGAGCCCGTACTCGACCGCCTGCTCGGCGCTGAGCCGCTCGCCCAGCAGCATCATCTCGTTGACCTTCTTGCGCGGGACGTTGCGGTAGATGATCGCCATGATCATGTAGGGGAAGGCGCCGACGTTGATCTCCGGCGTGCCGAAGGTCGCCCCCTCCTTGGCGATCAACAGGTCGCAGGAGAGGGCGAGGCCCATCCCCCCCGCCAGCACGTGGCCGTTGGCGGCGCAGAGCGTCGGCTTGCCCAGCCGCGGCATCAGACGGAAGAACTCCAGGAAGAGGTCGGTGGCGAAGTGTTTCTGGACGAGTGGCACGTCGGCGGCGAAGCCGCCCAGGTCAGCGCCAGCGCAGAAGACCTTGTCGCCAGCGCCGGTGAGCACGACCGCGCGGACGTCATCGCTGTCGCGCGCCGTCTTCATCGCGTCGACCAGCTCGACCAGCATCTGGGCTGAGAGCATGTTGCGCTTCTCCGGGTTGTTCAGCGTCACCGTGGCGACGCCCTCGGCGACCTCGTACTTGACGACCTCGTAGTCCATCCCGAGCGGGACCATAGCCGACTCTGTAGGAAGTGGGAAGTGCTACTGTCCACTCGACTTTTCAGGCGGCGGGCGCCGCCCATCGGATTCCAGCGAACGAGGAGAGAGACAGTGGCGACCGCGACGACCAACGGCTCCAAAGTCATCAAGCCCGACCACCAGGCCGAGCGCAAGCACATGATCTTCACGCAGGAGCACGAAGACCTGCGCGAGTCGATGCAGGCGTGGGTACAGAAGGAGCTCTGGCCGCACCGCAACGAGTGGGAGGAGACCACTTGGCCGCGGGAGATCATGAAACGGGCGGGCGAGCTCGGCTTCCTCGGCCTCACCTTCCCCGAGGAGTACGGCGGGCAGGGCGGCGACTACTACTACTCCCTGGTCCGCTCGGAGTGCATGAGCTACACCGGCTCGGGCGGGCTCAACATGGGCTTCGTCGTCCACACCGACATGGTGCTGCCGCCGATCGAGATGCTCGGCACCAAGGAACTGAAGCAGCGCTACCTGCCACCGGCGATCCGCGGCGAGAAGATCGGTTGCCTCGGCATCACCGAGCCCGAGGCCGGCTCCGACGTTGCCGGCATCCGCACTTCGGCGATCCGCGACGGCGACGAATTCGTCGTCAACGGCTCGAAGACGTTCATCACCAACGGCGCCCGTGCCGACTTCATCGTCCTAGTAGTCAAGACCGACCCCTCGAAAGCGCACGACGGGATGAGCCTCCTGGTCGTCGACCTGCGCGACGAGAACGGCGAGACCGTGCCCGGCTTCAGCGTCTCGCGCAAGCTGGAGAAGATGGGTATGCACTCCTCCGACACGGCGGAACTGGCCTTCGAGGACGTGCGTGTCCCGGTCGAGAACCTGCTCGGAGAAGAGGGCAAGGGCTTCTACCACATCGCCTGGGAGCTCCAGAGCGAGCGGATGGTCGCCTGCGCCGGCGCCGTCGCCGGGGCGCAGCGGATGTTCGACCGCACCCTGGAGTACGCCAAGGAGCGCAAGGCCTTCGGCCGCTCGATCGGCAACTTCCAGGTGATCCGCCACAAGTTCGCCGAGATGGCGACCAAGATCGAGGCGGCCCGCCAGTTCACCTACGCGACCGCCTGGCGCTACGCCAACGGCGAGTACCCGGTGCGCGAGATCTCAGAGTGCAAGCTCTACACCTCGCGGATCGCCTGCGAGGTCGCCGACGAGTGCATCCAGATCCACGGCGGCTACGGCTACATGAAGGAGTACGAGATCGAGCGCGCCTACCGCGACGTCCGCCTCAACCGGATCGGCGCCGGCACCGACGAGATCATGCTCGAGGTCATCGGCCGCAGCTACGGGCTGTAGGCGTCCGGTCTGGACGGGGTGCGACCGTGTCTCACGTCGAGCACATTCGCTCCTACTACGCGGCGCTGAACAGCGGCGACGCGGATGCGGTCGCGGCCCACTTCACCGACGAGGCGGTCCACTACTACACGCGTCTCGGTCCCCACGAGGGGGCCGAGACGATCGGTCGCTTCGCCGCCCTGGGGGTCGAGAGCATCGATGCTCAGTGGTACGTCGAGAATGCGATCGAGGAAGGCGACCAGGCGGTGATCGAGTGGACGATGACCTGGCGCCATCCCGAGTCCGGCGAGCAGAGGCTGGACCGCGGCACCGAGTGGTTCCACATCGAGGACGGCAAGATCGCCGAGGTGCGCGCCTACCACCATGGCGGCAAGAAGAACCCACAGGGGAATTTGCTCGGCTTCGACCACGCGGGCCGCGGCCACACGATGCTCGAGGACTGGAAAGCGCCGGTCAGCCGTTCGTGACGACTATGGCGACGATGACCGCGAGCTGGGTGCCCATCGTGGCTCCCCATAGCTGGAACATCAGCTGGCGCAGATCCCGGATATCGCGCTCGATCCGATCGAGCCTTCTATCCAGGCCGTCGAATCTGTCGTTGAGTCGCTCGTCAGTCCACATCGTCCGCTCCATGACCGCCACGCTACAGGGCCAAAACGCACCTGAGGCGCGTTGTCTGCAAAAAGAGTGTCACAGATTGGCATGACTGTCGTCAAGGACACGGGGCAGCGCGCCACCCTCCCTCCTTTCAGCGAGGAGCATGAGGAGCTGCGGGAGACGGTTCGGCGCTTCGTCTCCAAGGAGATCGCGCCCAACGTCGACGAGTGGGAGGAGGCGCGGGAATTCCCGCGTGAGCTCTACGGACGCTGCGCCGAGCTTGGCTTCCTCGGGCTGAAGTTCCCGGAGGAACTCGGCGGCCAGGGCGGCACCCATCTGCACGACGCGGTCTGGGTCGAGGAGCTGGCGCGGAGCGGCGGCTCGGGCGGCGTCGCCGCCGGGCTCAATGCCCACACCTCGATCGCGATGCCGCCGATTTTCAACTTCGGCACCGACGAGCAGAAACAGCGCTGGCTGGTGCCGGGGATCGCCGGCGAGAAGATCGGCGCGCTGGGGATCACCGAGCCCGGCGCCGGCTCCGACGTCGCCGGCATCACCACCTTCGCCGAGAAGGTCGACGGCGGCTACGTCGTCAACGGCTCGAAGACGTTCATCACCAACGGCGTCCGCGCCGACTTCCTCGTCTGCGCCTGCAAGACGACCCAGGAGGGCGGCCACCACGGCATCTCCTTCCTTGTCCTCGAGCGCGAGATGGCGGGCTACGAGGTGACGGCGAAGCTGGAGAAGCTCGGCTGGCACTCATCCGACACGGGAGAGCTCTCCTTCACCGACGTCGAGGTGCCCGACGAGAACCTCCTGGGAGAAGAGAACGAGGGCTTCAGGCTGATCATGGCCAACTTCGCCTGGGAGAGGCTGCTGATGGCGATCGGCGCGGTCGGCGCGATGCAGCGGCTGATCGAGAGGACCGTCGAGTACGCGCTGGAGCGCAAGGCCTTCGGCCGCCCGATCGGCAACTTCCAGACGATCCGCCACAAGGTGGCCGAGATGGCCACCCAGGCCGAAGCCGCCAAATCGATCACCTACAACGCCCTGCGCCTCTTCCACGAGGGCCAGGACTGCATCAAGGAGGTGACGATGGCCAAGCTCGCGACCCAGCGCACCGTCCTCGACATAGCCGACGAGTCACTCCAAATCCACGGCGGCTATGGCTATATGCGTGAGTACGGCATCGAGCGCGCCGTCCGCGACGCCCGCCTAGGCCCCATCGGCGGCGGCACCGACGAGATCATGAAGGAGATCCTCGGCAAGCAGCTGGGGTTGTAGGGCAGGGTGCCGCCGTGGCGGTGACGCTCTACGCAGTGCATTCCTCGCACTCCGCGCACGCCGCGCGCTTGATGCTGGAGCACAAGGGAATCGAGCACAAGGTGGTCAATCTGGTGCCCGGCACACACGCAGCTTTGCTGCGGCCGCTTGGCTTCCGCCGCGGCACGGTGCCCGCCCTGAGGCTAGACGGGCGCCGCGTCCAGGGCTCGCGCGTGATCGCCCGCGCGCTCGAGGAAGCACAGCCAGAGCCGTCGCTGTTCCCCACCGACCCACAGGAGCGGATCCGAGTCGAAGAGGCTGAGCGCTGGGGCGACGAAATCCTGCAGCTGGTCCCGCGGCGACTGGGGGGTTGGATAAACGTCCACCGACCAGAGCTGCGCACCAAGCTGGCTCGTGAGGCCGGCGTGCCGGCGTCGCGCCTGGTCGGCTCGGCCGGCTGGCCAGTGGCCTGGTACTTCGCGCACAAGGTGGGGGCCAACGACACCGAGGGTGTGAGGAGGACGGTCGGAACGCTGCCCGTCCTGCTCGACCGCATCGAGGGGCTGCTCGACGAGGGGACGATCGGCGGCAAGCAGCGCAACGCTGCCGACTTCCAGATCGGGACCTCGGTCCGGCTGCTGATGACTTTCGAGGACCTGGCGCCGGTGATGGAGGGCCGCGAGGCGGCACGCTTCGCCACCGAGCTGATGCCCGACTACCCGACGGGAGTTCCGGCGGGCTTCGTCCCGCAGGAGTGGCTAGAGCCCTTTGCAGGTGACCCTGGGCGTCCGGGTAGATGAAACTCGTGATCTATCTGCTGCGACACGGGGACGCAGAAGACGGCGATGGGGACGACGCGGCGCGGCGGCTGACCGCGAAGGGCGCGCGGCAGGCGGAGGTCGCGGGGCGGGCGTTGCAGGGGTTGGGTGCCGAGATCGACGCTTGCCTGACCAGCCCGAAGGTGCGCGCCGCCGACACCGCGAAGCTCGCCTGTCGTTCGCTTGGGGTCGAGCCGGAGATCGCCGAGGAGTTGCGCGGTGGGCCCTTCGACTCGCTCCAGCTGGCTGCGGGTCGCGGCAACGTTCTCCTAGTCGGACACGAGCCCGACTTCTCGGGCGAGGTCGCTCGCCTCACCGGCGCCAAGGTCAAGCTGCGAAAGAGTGGACTGGCGGTTGTCGACGGTGGGACACTGGTGGCGTTGCTGCGGCCGAAGGACTTGGCTGCGATAAGCCACGAGAGGAGATAGCCCATGCTCTGTGCACTGACCGTTCGCAAGCTCAAGCCCGGCACGATGGAGGACTTCAAACAGGCCTTCATGCCCGACGACATGTCGAACGTGCCGGCTGGCTGGAAGCAGTTCTACGCGTTGCGCAACGTCAACGACGAGAACGAGGTGATCACCTTCGGCCTCTTCGACGGCACGCTCGAGGAGCTGCGCGCGGGCCAGGAGGGTGGCGAATACGATCAGAGGCGCGCCGCCGCCGATGAGTTCGTCGAGTCGGTCGGGGCCGACGGCGTCTTCGAGGTTGTCGAAGAACGCTCGATGAGCTGAGCTGCGTGGCGGTCAAGCAGCGGCTCAACCTGGTCACCCTCGGCGTGGCCGATCTCGGCCGGGCGCGGCATTTCTACGAAGCGCTCGGCTGGAGGACCGGCGCCGGCCCGGAAGACGACGTCGTCTTCTTCCAGGCCGGCGACATGGTCGTCGCGCTCTGGGACCGGGCGCGGCTGGCCGAGGACAGCTGCGTCGAGAATGGCGAGGGCTGGGGCGGCGTCACCTTCGCCCTCAACTTCGCCTCGCGCGAGGAGGTCGACGCCGCCACCGAGGAAGCGCGCGCCGGCGGCGCCCAGATCGGACGCGAGCCGGCCGAAACGTTCTGGGGCGGCTACAGCTCGGTCTTCATCGACCCCGACGGCCACCCCTGGGAGATCGCCCACAATCCGCACTGGACGGTCACCGAAGACGGAGGCATAAGGCTCGCCGATAGCTAGTAGCTTCCGGCAACCGTCGACTCGAGGAGGCCCCAATGCTGTCCTGGCTCGCCAAGAAGATGATCTCCCGCAACATGGCGAAGGCGCGCGAAGGCGACATCGGGCCGACGCTGCAGATGGACGCCGAGGACGTTAGGTTCCGCTTCCCCGGTGACAGCTCCTGGGCGATCGAACTGGAAGGCAAGGACGAGCTCAGGCCCTGGCTGCAACGCTTCGCCGACGTCGGCCTCCAGATCTACCCCGACGAGGTCATCCTCAAGGGCTTCCCCTGGAACCAGACGATCTGCGTCCGTGGCACCGACCATCTCGACGCGCCCGACGGCAGACGGGTCTACGAGAACCGCTACGTGATCTGGGGGCGGATCGCCTGGGGCAAGCTGCGCGAGTACGAGGTCTACGAGGACACTCAGAAAACCGAGGCTCTCGACGAGTACCTGGCCAGCATCGGCAAGCCCTGAGCCGTGCGGGACGTCCATCTCAACCTGGTCGACAGCTCGCGGCAGCTGTTCGAACTGGACCCTGGCGCGGAGATCGAGTCCGGAGAAGGTTGGCTGTTCGGCGCCGGTCGCTCCTCGCACCCGGCGATCTCCAACGCGGCCTTCCGCACCGGAGATGTCGACTCGGAGGAACTGCTGGTCAAGGCGCGTGAGTTCTTCGGTGCTCGCAGTCGCGGCTTCAGCCTCTGGGTGCGAGGAGGCGTGCCCGAGGACAGTGACCTGATCGAGGCAGCCAACTCAGCCGGCCTGGAGCAGGTCTTTGCGATGCCGGAGATGACCCTCCACCGGCGAGCCGAGGAGCGCCCGCTGCTCGAGGGGATCGAGCTGCGGCGGCTCGAGACCGCCGCCGAGGCGGACGACTACTGGCGAGTCGCGACCAGCGCCTACGCCGACAACGGCTTCCCGCCCGAAATCTTCAGCTACTACGAGGACCGCTCCGGCCTGACCGCCGACAACGCCGTCGCACTCCTCGCCTACTTCGACAGCAAGCCGGTCGGCATCGCGATGACGATCGTCAGCCATGGCGTCGCCGGCATCTACTGGGTGGGCACGCTCGCCGAGGCTCGCGGCAAGGGCATCGGCGAGGCGGTGACGGCGGCCGCGATCAATGCCGGCTTCGATCTCGGCGCCGAGATCGCCTCGCTGCAGGCCTCGCCGATGGGCGAGCCGGTGTACCGCCGGATGGGCTTCGAGACGATCTACGAGTACCGACTGTTGATGTGCTCGCCGCCACGCGACGACCGGTGAGGCAGCGCTACGGTTGACGGGTGAGTCGTATGCGCCTCAGCGCACTGCTTCTCTGCGTGGCGTCCGCCACGCTCGCCCTGCCGGCCTCCAGCCCGGCGGACCACATCAAAACCACCGGCACCGTCTCGGCGCAGGTCACCGAACGCCGAAATAGCGACCTCTGGATCGTCGAGATCCACTGGACCGCCTCCTGCCAGGGCGCGGCGCCCGGTACGGCCTGGTACGACGGCGACCTCTACATGATCGACGTGGACACGGCCGAACGCATCTATGTCGGCGGCGTCGTCAACACCTCGGGCCAGCAGGCGGTCTCGGAAACGCGGGAATGGTCGGTGGAATCGCTACCCCGGGCGCGCCGCCTCATTCCCGAGCTGACGATCGGCTGCTACGAAAACTTCCCCCTCCACGGTGGGCCAGACGTCGTCGTCACGGGGAACGAAGTGATCGTCCCGCCGAGCTTCGGCGCGGGCGGCGGAAGCGGCGGGGGTGGAAATGGCTCTGGCAAACGCGGCGGCGGGCAGGCCGATCCGGCCGAGCCCCTGGTCGCGGGGGGATGCGTAAAGGCGGTGCTGGGGACGAACGCGGCCAACATCCTCAAAGGCAGCGACGAAGCCGACGTCATCGTCGGGTTCGCCGCCAAAGACCGCCTGCGCGGCTTCGACGGGCACGACTGCCTGATCGGCGGAACCGGCGACGACCAGCTCGAAGGAGAACGCGGCAGCGACCGCTTGACGGGCGGCGGCGGCCTGGACGTGCTCATCGACAAGCACGGGACCAACGCCTTCGATGCGGGTCCCGGGAACGACTACGTCGATGCGCGCAACCGCAAGCGCGAGCGGGTGAATTGCGGTCCCGGGTTCGACCGCGCGCGCGTCGACCGCAACGACCGCGTCCGCAGCTGCGAGCTCCTCAACCGCACTCGCTGAGCGTGCCGGTGCCGCTCAGCGGCGCGGGCCGGCCTCGCAGGTGTGTGAGCGGCCCCAGCCGCGGCCGCCGTCGCAGTAGTCGAAGCCGCGGCCGCCGTAGAGCTGATCGGGGTCGGCGCCGCCAAAGAGCCGGTCGCGACCGCCGTCACCATGGCAACCGTCTTCGCCGGAGCCCATGCGGCAAACGTCCCGGCCCGGCCCGCCCCAGCAGCCGTCGCTGCCGCCGCCGTGCTGGCAGTAATCGTTGCCGGGGCCGCCGACGCAGTCGCTGTTCCGCGGCCCGGTGATGCACACGTCGTCGCCCGCCCCGCCGATGCACCGGTTGCGCCGGGCGCCGCCGGGATAGCAGGTGTCGCGCTCGCCGTTGCCGATGAACTTGTCCGAGCCGTTGCCGAGATAGATCGTGAGGGGGATCGGCAGGGGATCGAGCACTTCGACCAAGTCGCCCGAGCGGCCCATCTCCAGCTCAATCGCGGAGGCTCCGCGCAGTGGGCAAACGGCGACCAAGCGCTCTCGCGTGAAGCGGCATCCAGTTGGCGCGGCGCTGCTCATGAAGCCGTCGACCATGATCTGCTCACCCTCGACGCTCAGTTTCAGGTGCGCGCCGGAGGCGGCACCGTGAACCACGATCCGCTCCGCGGGCGTCGCCGTGCTCGCACCAGCAAGTGCTGTCACTGCCGCTATGCCCGCGACGAGAAGAAGTGCGCGGAGCCCATCCCTGCCGATCGGCATCGCATCAGAGTACGAAAGCTCCTTCGGGAAAGGGCTTGAGCGACCGACTGGCCAGTCAACCAGGCCGCACGCTTCCCTGTAGCCTTCCCCGCCGACTTCACAAGCCAAAAGGAGAGCGAAATACCGATGGGACTTCTCGATGGGAAAGCGGCAATCGTCACCGGATCGGCGCGGGGAATCGGCCGGGCGACCGCCGAACTGTTCGTCAGCGAGGGCGCCAAGGTCCTGATCAACGACCTCGATGCCGACATCGCCGAACAGGCCTCGAACGAGATCGATGGCGAGACCGCAGTCTTCGCCGGCGATCTGACCGAGCCCGACGCGGCCGACAAGCTGATTGCCGCCGGCGTCGACGCCTTCGGCGCCCTCGACATCGTCGTCAACAACGCCGGCTACACCTGGGACAACGTCGCGCACAAGATGACCGACGAGCAGTTCCAGGCGATGCTCGACATCCACACGATCGTCCCCTTCCGTGTGGCACGGGCACTGGCCCCGCACTGGCGCGAGGCAGCCAAGGCCGAGCGCAACGAGGGCAAGGAGGTCTTCCGCAAGATCGTCAACATCTCCTCGACCTCCGGGATGATGGGCAACGCGGGCCAGGTCAACTACTCGGCGGCAAAGATGGCCGTCGTCGGCATGACCAAAACGCTGGCCAAGGAGTGGGGCCAGTTCAAGATCAACGTCAACGCGGTCGCCTTCGGCTTCGTCGAAACCCGCCTCACCGCGGCCAAGGAGCAGGGCGGCGAGATGACCTCGCCGACTGGCGAGAAGATCGAGCTCGGCATTCCCGAGCAGATGCGGGCGATGGCCTCGGCGATCATCCCGCTCGGCCGTCCCGCCACGCCGGCGGAGGCATCGGCCCCGGTGCTCTTCCTCGCCTCGCCGCTCGCCAACTACGTACATGGCCAGGTACTGAACGTGACCGGCGGCATGTTCGGGGGGATGTACACCTGAGCACCACGGCGACAGAGGGCAGGCGCCCACCCCGCTACCTCGACGTAGCGGACCGGATCTGGCCTGCCCTCCGTCGCTTCATGGGCCTACACACCGCGCTCTACAAAGTCAGCGGCGGGCGGCTCGGCCACACGATCCCCGGCGTGCCGGGCAAGATGTTGTTGCTCGACCACGTCGGCGCCAAGAGCGGCACCAAGCGCACCTCCCCCCTGCTCTACTTCCGCGACGGAGAGGACATGGTCATCGTCGCCTCCAAGGGCGGCTTCCCCAAGAACCCGGCCTGGTACTACAACCTCAAGGCCAACCCCGACACAGCGGTCCAGGTCGGCTCGCACCATGTGCCGGTGCGCGCCCGGGTCGCCACCGCGGAGGAGCGCGAGCGTCTCTGGCCGATGGCGGTCAAGGCCTATCGCGGCTACGCGGACTACCAGGTCCGCAGCAAGGGCCGCGAAATCCCGCTGGTCATCCTGGAACCACGCTGAAGGCATCCGGGGACCCTCACCCGGAGACTCAGGGGCCAGCGCCCCGAACCCAGGCGAACGATCTGCTGCGCAACGGTCTCCGGGTGAGGGTCCCCGGATGCCTCACGTGGGACGACGCTCCTCGGCGACCGGCTCGCCGGACTCGCTGACGATCGCTTCGGGCGGCCAGGGGCCGGCCCAGTTGTCGCGGGCGCCGTCGATCGTGATCGTCGTGCCGGAGAAGAAGTCACCGGCGGGTGAGGCCAAGTAGGCAACCAGCCAGGCCATCTCCTCCGCCCGGCCGGCGCGCCCGATCGGGATCGAGCGCTCGAGGTTGTCGATTACGACTTTCGGATACTTGGTCATCAGCGTCTCAGTCGCGAACTGGCCGGCCGCGAGAGCGCAAGTCTTGATCCCGAACCGCGCCCACTCGATCGCCAGCGTCCGCATCATGTTCTCGACCGCGGCGCGGGCGGCCCCGGAGTGGACCATCCCCGGCATCCCGTGGTGGGGGGAGAGGGTGACGCTGAGCACCTTGCCTCCGCTCTGGGGGATGAAGAACTTAGTCGCCGCCGCATGGGTCATTAGCCAGGTCCCCTGCACGTTCAGCTCGATTACCGTGCGGAAGCCTTTCGGCGTGATCGACTCGGCCGGAGCGAGGAACTGGCCACCGGCGTTGTTGACCAGCGTGTCGAGGCGGCCGTGGCGCTCCAGCAGGCCATCGAAGAACCGCTCGACCGCCTCCTCGTCGCGGATGTCGACGGCCTCGTGCTCGAATGAGCCCGGCAGGCTCGCGGCCAACGCCGCTGTCTCCGCCAGTGGCTCCTCGCGCCGGCCGCAGCCGACCACGGCGGCGCCGAGCCGCGCCAGCTCCAGCGCCGTCTCCCGCCCCAGGCCACTGCCGGCGCCGGAGACCAGGCAGACCTGTCCCTCGAGCAGGCCGTCCCGGAAGATCTGCGAGCGATCGCCCTCGGACATGCCAGGCAGCCTATAGCCGGTCCGCTGGCATAACCTGACTCGCGATGACGGTCCACGTGGAGCCGAAACCGCTGCACGAGCCGCTGGCCGGTGGGACGGCGGGGGCGACTGTGACCGTCGAGCCGATCGTCGCCGGCACCGTCACATGGGCGCGCACGATGATGGAGAGTCCCGGCGGCCGCTTCCTGACGCTGAAGCTGCTGCGGGCGCTGCTCAGCGGCGAGCCGGCGATGACCGTACCGATCCCCGCTTTCCTGATTCGCCACCCGAGCGCCGGGGCGATCCTCGTCGACACCGGCCTGCATCCCTCGATCGCCACCGACGGGGACGAGAACTTCGGCCGCATCGCGACTCGCATCGGCAAGCCCGCACTGGCACCGGGCGAAGACGTGCCGGCACAGCTGCGCAAGCGTGGCCTCGACCCCGGTGAGATCCCGATCGTCGTAATGACCCACCTCCACATCGACCACACCTCGGCGATCTCCGAGTTCCCGCAGGCGACCTTCGTCGTCAGCGAGACCGAGTGGAAGGCCGCCGCCAGCGGCAGGCAGCCCGCCCTCAACGGCTACCGGCGTCCGCACTTCGACTACGCCTTCGACTACCGCACGGTCGACTTCGACCGTGGCGGGATCACCTCCTACGCGAGCTTTGGCCGCAGCTTCGACCTCTTCGGCGACGGCTCGGTCCGCCTCGCCTACACACCCGGTCACAGTGCCGGCCACATGTCCGTGGTCGCGCACCTCAAGGAGAACGACTTCGTGATCGGCGGCGACGCCACCTACACCCAGGGGCAGCTCGAGGGCAGCGCCCCGCTGGCGCCCCGCCCCTTCGACGCCCACAACTACCGCCGCTCCCTGCAGGAGCTGAAGCTCTTCCGCGGCCAGTTCCCCGACGCAATCGTCACCCCGGGTCACGACCCGGAGTTCTACGCCGGGCTCGAGGCCCGCTACGAGTAGCGGCGCTCAGCCGCGCGGCGAGGGCTCGCCGGGCTCGGGCGTGGGCAGGCCCTCGCGCAGGGCGCGGATCACGTTGCGACGGCCCTGCTCATCGAGCCGTGTGTACATCGTCCGCACCTTGTCGAACACATCAGTCGCCGCTTCGAGCTGGCGCTCGCGGCTCGGCTCGGCCTCGACCGGGAAGGAGAGCGGCTCACCGAACTGCACTGTCACCTTCGGGAAGCGCAGCCGCTTCCACCTGCGCACCGCGGCCGAGCCGTGGATCGCGACCGGCACCACCGGCACGCCGGACTCCAGAGCTATCCGCCCGATCCCCGGCTTGACCTGCCCCAGCTCGCCGCTCCGCGAGCGGCCGCCCTCGGCGTAAACCAGCAGCATTTCTTCCCGCTCGAGGATCGTGAAGGCCGTCTTGAACGCCTCCTCGTCGTGGTGGCCACGGCGGACCGGGAAGACGCCGCCGTGCTTGTAGAGGTAGGTGAGAACCCGCGGGCCGAAGAGCTGCGACTTGGCCATGAAACGGACCTGGCGGCGCAGGTAGAGGCCCGTGAAGAAGTGATCCATCTGGCTGAAGTGGTTGGGGGCGAGAAGCACCGGTCCGGACTTCGGCACGTTGCCGACCCCGATCGCCCGCGTTCGGTAAGGCACCAGCGCCGGCAGCGTGATGATCGTGCGGACCAACGGGTAGGTCCAGCCGACCCCCTTGCGCGCCAACGCGTGGAACTGGTCGAAGTACTCGGCAGGACGTTCGTCTTTGTAGACCTGTGGTTTGAGATCTGGCATCGGTGCAGGGCCGGATCGGGCCGGCCGTCGCTGGTGCGTACCCCCTGCCGGGGCCGCGGTTACGCGCGCGACTCGTTGTCCTCCGGGTGAGCCCAGTCCCTCGCTCGCTCAACTGCGCGACGCCACTCCCCGAGCAGCGATTCGCGCTCCTCCTCCCCCATCGCCGGCTCGTAGCGGGCCGCCTCCCGCCACATCTCCCCCACCTGCTCGCTGCTCCAGAGCCCGGTCGCGATCCCGGCCAGGTAGGCGGCTCCCAGCGCCGTCGTCTCGGCTACCTCGGGCACGACGACCGAAGCGCCGAGGACGTCGGCCTGGAACTGCATCAGCCAGCGGTTGGCGACGGCGCCGCCATCGGCCTTCAGCTCCTTCAGCCGCTCGCCCGCGGCCGCCTCTTGGGCGCGCACGGCGTCGACCGTCTGGAAGGCGATCGCCTCCAGCGCGGCGCGCGCCAGGTGCTCGCGGCGGGTGCCACGGGTGAGGCCGACGACGGTCCCGCGCGCGTAGGGGTCCCAGTACGGAGAGCCGAGCCCGGTCAGGGCCGGCACGAAATAGACGCCGTCGTTGCCGTCGAGCGAGGCGGCCATCGCCTCGCTCTCGCCCGCCTCCGTGAGGATGCCGAGGCCGTCGCGCAACCACTGGATCGCGGCGCCGGTGACGAAGATCGAGGCCTCGAGCGCGTAGGCGGCTTCCTCGCCCGGAGCGCAGGCGACCGTGGCGAGCAGCCCCTCCCCCGGCTCCGACGCCTCGGGCCCGGTGTTGAGCAGGACGAAGCTGCCAGTCCCGTAGGTGTTCTTGGCGCTTCCCGCCGTGTGACAGGCCTGGCCGAACAGCGCCGCCTGCTGGTCGCCGGCGATCCCCGCCACCGGCACCTCGCCGCCGAACTCGGAAGTTATGCCGTAGACCTGGGCGGAAGGCAAAGGTTCGGGCAGGCGCTGCGGGTCGATGCCGAGCATCGCGCAGAGCTCCTCGTCCCAGGCCAGTCGCCGGATGTCGAAGAGCATCGTCCGCGAGGCGTTCGTGTAGTCGGTCGCGTGGCGGCCGGTCAGCTTGAAGAGGAGCCAGGAGTCGATCGTGCCGAAGATCGCCCGGTCGGCGCCCTCGACGTTGCGCAGCAGCCACTCGACCTTGGTACCGGAGAAGTAAGGGTCGAGCGTGAGGCCGGTCCGTTCCCGCACGAGTGCCTCGCGGCCCTCCGCGCGCAGCTCGTCGCAGCGTGCCGCCGTGCGGCGATCCTGCCAGACCAGCGCCCGGTGCACCGGCTCCCCACTCACCGGGTCCCAGGCGACCACCGTCTCGCGCTGATTGGTGATCCCGATCGCGTCCAGCTCTGCCCCCTGGATCCCCGCATCGGTGATCGCCTGGATCGCCACCCGCCGCGTCGTCGCCCAGATCTCCCCCGCGTCGTGCTCGACCCAGCCCGGCTGCGGGAAGTGCTGCTCGAACTCCGAGTAGGCGCGGCCGGCGATCCTCCCCTCGGCGTCGAAGACGAGACAGGTGGTGCCGGTCGTCCCCTGGTCGATCGCGAGGATCACGACTGGCGCGCGCCCCGCACGAGCGTCAGCAGCGCCTCGGCGGTGCCCGCCGCGTCTTCCTCTCCGGTGCCGAGCCGGCGCAGCCCCAGCCCGTAGAGCAGCGCCACGACCGCGGACGCGTGGCGGTCGGGGTCGGGGACGTCGAGCATCTCCAGGGCGGTCGCGGCGACGCCCTCGTATGCCTCGAAGCAGCGGCGCGAAGCATCGCGCAGCTCGGGGTCGCGGGCAGCGCGCAGGTGCAGCTCGACCTCGGCGAGCTGCTGCATCCGGTTAGTCGATTCCTCGACGATCCGCTCCACTTCGCCGGCAACCTCCTCGACGCTCGGACGGCGGCTGCGCATGTCGGCCGCGATCGCCTCCAGCCGCTCGACCTCCTCGCCGACGAACAACAGCAGGCTCTCGCGGAGCAGATCGACCTGGCTCTCGAAGTGGTACGTGAGCGAGCCGAGGGAGACGCCGGCCGCCGCGGCGACGCTGCGGTTGGTGACCGCGGCTATCCCCTCACGCCCGATCAGCTCGAGCGTGGTGCGGAGGATGCGGTCGCGGGTGTCTGTGGCGGTAGCGGGAGTCAAGCTGCGCCAGAGTACTCGTTTGGCCTATTGTTCGTTCGAACGAACTAGCGCCTGCGAGGGAGGTCCCATGCCCAGCAAGACGATTTCGAAAACGTTGGAGAGCGCGAGCGAGGCTCACGGGCTGGCCGAGCAGGCAGCACTGCTGGTCACGGGCGAGGTGTCCTCCCGCGAACTGGTCGAGACCGCGCTGGAGCGGGCGGAGGCAGCGCAGCCAGACCTCAACGCCTTCCGCCTGCTGCGCGCAGAGGAGGCCCTGGCAGAGGCCGACGCGGCAGACGCCCGGCTCGGCGAAGGAAATGGGGCGCCGCTGCTCGGAGTCCCGGTGGCGATCAAGGACGACGTCCACCTGACCGGGTGCACCTCCCCCTTCGGGTGTGCAGGCGAGCATGAGGCCGCGGTGCGCGACGCAGAGATGGTGAGGCGGCTGCGCGAGGCGGGGGCGATCGTGATCGGCAAGACCCACGCCCCGGAGGTCGGTCAGTGGCACTTCACCGAGACCCCCACCTATGGTGCCACCCGCAACCCCTGGAACACCGACCACACGCCCGGCGGCTCCAGCGGTGGTGCGGCGGCTGCGGTGGCCGCCGGGATCGTGGCCGCCGCCGTCGGCTCGGACGGGGCGGGCTCGATTCGCATCCCCGCAGCCTGGACCGGCCTGATCGGCCTCAAGCCGCAGCGCGGACGCGTCTCCACCTGGCCAGACGCCGAGGCCTTCAACGGACTCAGCTGCTACGGACCGCTGACGCGCAACGTCGCCGATGCGGCCCTGCTCCTCGACGCGATCCACGGCAATGTGCCGGCCGACCTCCACCGCCCGCCAGTGCCGGCGGAGCCGTTCTCGGAGGCGGCCGCCCGCGAGCCCCGCCGCCTGCGCGTCGCGGTTTCCTTCGCCACACCCTTCGGACTGTCCGGCAAGGTCGACGACGAGCACCGCCGCGCGATCGAAGCGACGGCTGACCGACTCGCCGAGCTCGGCCACGACGTCACGCCGGCCGACCCCGACTACGGCCTCGTCGGCCCGGCGATCATCCCCCGCGGCATGGCCGGGGTCGACGCGTGGCTGAGCGACAACGTCGAGGATCGCTCATGCCTGGAGCCACGCACCCGCGTCCACGCGAGGATGGGCAAGGCGCTCAGCGGAGTCCCATTGAGGCTCTCCCGTGCCGCCGAGCCCGCCCTGCGCCGTCGGGTCGGCCGCGTCTTCGACCGCTTCGACGTCGTCCTCACCCCGACCACGGCGAAGCCACCGCCCCGGATCGGAGCGCTCGAGGGACGTGGCTACTGGGGCACCAGCACGGTCGCCAGCGCCACCTGCCCGTTCGCCTTCGCCTGGAACGTGACCGGCTGGCCCGGGATCAGCGTCCCGGCGGGACTGACGGCATCGGGCCTGCCGATCGGCGCCCAGCTGCTCGGCCGCGAAAACGACGAGGCGACCCTGCTGGAAATCGCAGGGGCCCTGGAGCGTGCCGGCGACGGCTGGCCGCAGGCTCCTTGGGTGCACCCGGCCTAGGGCCTACGCGAAGCGGCTCAGGCGGTCGTCGAAGGTGAGCAGGGCAGCCTCGCGGTACCGGGCTGTCGCTAGCACGAAGGCGTCGGCGAGGCGCAGAGCACGGTGCTTGGCCCGCAGCTCGGCGGCGCCTCTCGCGATCTCGCGGCTTAGGGGGACGACCTCCACACGGAGGCCGTCGATGAACTCCTCGACCAAGTCGCCGTGCCCTTTGGCGAGCGGCCAGACGAGGATCTCGCTGTAGACGCTGGCCGCAATCAGCAGCTCGTCCTGGTCGGTCTCGCGCAGGCTCGCGACTGCGCGCTCGTGATGCGCGTCGGTCGGATCGAGGAAGCCGATCGCGACGCTGGCGTCGAGGGCTACCGCTCCCACTCGGACCGCAGCCCCTCGAGGTAGCCGGGTGGATATGCGGAAGGGAGGCTGCCGGCGAACTGATCGACCAGATCAGGGCGGCGCTCAAGCTCCAGCCGCCCCCGCCCAACCGCCCGCACATTCAGCTCGTCCCCCGGCTCGAGGCCGGACTTGCGCAACACGCTGACGGGGATCGTCACTTGGTTCTTGCGAGAGAGCTTGGGCATTCCTTTACCAAGAGAGGTTGAGGTAAAGGTAGCAGGAACGACGGCGGCTGCGGGCTGGCTCATACCTTCCCTAAGGACTGGAGCGCGAAGACTCTCCCCCTTTGGCCACATACACCCGGGCGAAATCGCGCAGCTGGCGGGCGCGGTGGAGGAAGCCGGCTGCGGAGCGGCCGGTGGCGCGGTGGCTGAGGTCGAGCTCGTACTCGCGCAGGCGGTAGCCGGCGCGGACGGCGTCGATCGTCATCCCCACCTCCATCCCGTAGCCACGGGCGAAGGGAAGCGCTGCCCGCAGGACCTCAACCCGCATCGCCCGCTGGCCGGAGATCGGCGCGGTCGTCTCCAGGCCGCAGCGGCGGCGGATCGCCCAGCGGGCGAAACCCAGGGCGACGCCGAAACCGCCGCCGACCCGGCGGACGAAGGCGGCGACGGCGAGGTCGCACTCGTCGTGCTCGACCGCCTCGACCAGGGGTGCCAGCCTCCCCGCCGAAGCGCCGAGATCGCCGTCGCAGAGCAGGACGAGCCGCGGCACGGGATGGGCGCCCAATGCCGCCTCCGCCGCTGCCGTCACGTTGGCGCCCTTGCCATGCGGACGACCGCGGCTGACCACCTGGACACCGGCCGCCAGTGCCGCCTCCGCGGTGCCATCGTCTGAGGCGTCGTCGGCGACCCAGATCGCCGCACCGGGGAAAGCCTCGCGCAGCGCCGCGACCGTGGCGCCGACCCGGTCCGCCTCGTTACGGGCGGCGACGATCACCGCCAGCGAACCACCCTCCCGGGCCTCAGACACGGGATCTCTGCCGCTCCGCCGTCACGCGCGGATATTCTCCCGCGCCATGGCGGACATCGAGGCGCACATCACCGGCAACGTCTGGAAAGTCGAGGTGGCGGTCGGCGACGAAGTCGAAGACGGCGACACCGTCGTCATCCTCGAGTCGATGAAGATGGAGATCCCGGTCGAGGCCGAGGACGACGGGACCGTCAAGGAGATCCGCTGCGAGGAGGGCCAGTCGGTCAGCGAAGGCGACGTCCTCGTAGTGCTCGAGTGAGCGAGCAGCTCGCCGGCGGCAAGCTCCTGCTCGACTCACCGGCCGAGGCGGTCGTCCGCATCCGCCTCTCCAACCCCGAGCGCCGCAATGCGCTCGACCACGAGATCCTCGACGCGCTGGCCGAGACCCTGCCGCGCCTCGACCACGGCATCGAGACCCGCTGCCTGCTGATCACCGGCGCGGCGCCGGTCTTCTCGGCCGGCTACGACATCGCCTCCTTCCCCGCCGAGACCTTCGAGCGCGACGCCGAGGCACTCGTTGCCCACCCTTTCCACCGTGCTCTCGAGGCGCTCGCCTCACACCCCTGGCCGACGGTCGCCGCGATCAACGGCCACTGCCTCGGCGGCGGACTGGAGCTGGCGATCACCTGCGACCTGCGGATCTGCGCCGCCGGGGCCAAGCTAGGGATGCCGCCGGCGAAGCTCGGCCTCGTCTACGGGCACACCGGACTGCGCAAGTTCCTCGACACGGTCGGCCTTGCGCGGACCAAGGAGCTGTTCCTGACCGGGCGTAACTTCGATGCCCCCCGCGCCGAGCAGATCGGCCTGGTCCACGAAGTCGTCGCCGACGACCAGCTTGAGAACCTCTCCGTCCAGCTCGCCGCCGAGATTGCCGCCAACGCGCCGCTATCGATGCGCGGCAACAAGAGCGCGATCGACCTGCTCAACGCCTCCCCGGTCCTCACCGAGCAGCAGGAGGCCGGCCTGATCGCCCTGCGCGAGTCCTGCTTCTCCTCCGAGGACCTGCGCGAGGGGATCCGCGCCTTCGCCGAGAAACGCAAGCCGGAATGGCAGGGGAAGTGAGCGCCGCCGCGCGCAAAGCGCTAAGCGCCGCCGATCCGGTGATGGCGGATCTGATCGAGCGGATCGGCAAGCTGGACGTGAAGACGCGACTGAAACGGCGCAGCGAGGAGCGGCCGGCCGATGCCTACGGGGCGCTGCTGCGGGCGATCGTCGGCCAGCAGCTCTCGACCAAGGCGGCGCGGACGATCTACGGCCGTGTCATCGAGATCTTCGGCGGCCGCACGCCGAGCCCGGAGGAGCTGCTCGAGGCGAGCGAGAAGGACCTGCGCGGCGCCGGCCTCTCCGGGCGCAAGGTGGAATACGTGCGCGACCTCGCCTCCCACGTAATCGCCGGCGAGCTCGAGGTCGACCGGCTGGACCGGGTCCCCGACGAGGAGGTGATCGAGGAGATCGTCGCCGTCCGCGGCCTCGGCCAGTGGACGGCGGAGATGTTCCTGCTCTTCCACCTCGAGCGCCCCGACGTGCTCTCCGGTGGCGATCTCGGCATCCGCAAGGCGGTGCAGATCGAGTACGGGCTCGAGGAGATGCCGCCCCCAACACAGGTGCTGGAGATCGGCGAGCCCTGGCGCCCCCACCGCAGCCTCGCCTCCCTCTACCTCTGGGAGTCGCTGGCAGCGACGCCCGTCGAGTGACGGAGGCGCAGCACACGTGTCGCCGCGGTTTCCGAGGCGGTCCGGGCGGGCGACTCGGAGGCTAGCCGACGGGCCAGGGCCCGCTGGGCCCGGGCGCCGGTCCTGTAGTCGGTGAAGAGAAGGAGGTCGACGCCGGCGGCCACTGCCGCAAGGCCGGCCTTGGCCGGGCCGCCGAAGTCGCGCACGGCGACGGTCTCGAGGGCGTCGGTGATCGAGACACCGTCGAAGCCGAGCCGGCCGCGCAGCTCGCCGGTCGCGATCGGGCGAGCGAAGGCGGCGGGCTTGGGTGAGAAGGCCGGGTAGATCGCGGTGCTCAGCATCACCAGCTCGCCGCCGGCCGCGATGAACCGCCTGTAGGGCGCCTCGTCGACCCGTCGCAGCTCCTGCTTCGAGAGTTCGATCCGTTCGACCGCGAAGTCGGTGTTTTCCCTGGCCGCCCCCATTCCCGGGAAGTGCTTAGCGGTCGCCGCGACGCCACCCTCCTGCAGCGCTGCGGCGAAGGGTACGGCGGTCTCCTCCACCTGCTCGGCGCTGGAGCCGAAGCCGCGTTCCGTTTCGGCGATCGTGCCGCCGGGGCGGGCGACGTCGAGGACAGGCGCCAGGTCGACGTTGACGCCGAGCTCACCCAGGTTTCGCGCCGTGAGCCGACCCTGCGCGCGGCTGAAGGCGGCGCCACGGGCTCCCATCTCGCGGGCCGAGGCGGTCGGCGCGCCGCCGACCCTCTTCACCAGCCCTCCCTCCTGGTCGACCATCACCAGCAGCGGGTCGCGCAGGCCGGGCGGGCGCGGAACCGACTGCAGGCCGCGGATGAGCCGGCGGTCGGCAGTGCGGCCGGCAAGGTTCTCGTCGAAGAGGATCACCCCGGCGACACGGCCCTCGCGGATCATCCGCTTCACCAGACGCGAAGCTTCCACGCCGGGAAACCCGACGACGATCCGCTGGCCGGCGAGCTGCGCGGGCGTGAGCTGGCTGGCGACGCTCGGCTGCGGCGGGGGCGCCCCGTCGCCCAGCGTCACGCCGAAGGCAAAGGCCCCCGCGGCGAGCACACAACAAGCCACCAGGGCGATCTGCCTGCGTCTCTTCATCCCGTGAGGCTAGTCACCGGCACGTCCGGAGCGGTTTTTAGCCTTGCGGCGCAATGCCCTCCCTGATTTCGTTCGACGAGGCCCTCGCGCTGGGCGAGCTGACCGACCACCAGGAGATCGGCACGCTGGTCGAGCGCGCCTGGCAGGTGCGCAAAGAGAACTTCGGCGACTCGACCGACATGTGCTCGCTGGTCAACGCCAAGTCGGGCGGCTGCGCCGAGGACTGCGGCTTCTGCGCCCAGTCGCGCTACGCCGAGGCGGACACGCCGATGCACGCGATGATGGAGCCCGAGCAGATCCTCGAGCACGCCAAAGCGGCCGAGGCCGCGGGCGCTCACCGCTTCTGCATGGTCACTCAGGGCCAGGGGCTTTCAAAACGGGACTTCCAGAAGATCCTCGAAGGGACGAGGCTGGTCGCCGAGCAGACCAACCTGAAGCGCTGCGCCTCGATCGGCCACATGTCGGGGGAGCGAGCCAAACAGCTGAAGGAAGCGGGAGTCCAGCGCGTCCACCACAACGTCGAGTCGGCCCGCTCTTACTACCCCGAGGTCACGACCACGGTCCGCTACGAGGGCCGGCTGCGAACGATCGACGCGGTCAAGGAAGCGGGTCTAGAGACCTGCGTCGGCGGCATCCTCAACCTCGGCGAGTCGCCGCGGCAGCGGGTCGAGATGGCCTTCGAGCTCACCGAGCTGAACCCGACCTCGGTGCCGATCAACCTGCTCAACCCGCGTGAGGGCACCAAGTTCGGCGACCGGCCCCTGATGGATGCCTGGGAGGTGGTGAAGTGGGTGGCGGTCTTCCGCCTGGTCATCCCCGGCGCGCTCTTCCGCCTCTGTGGCGGCCGGGTCGAGAACCTCGGCGACCTGCAGCCGCTGGCGGTCAAGGCGGGGCTCAACGGGGTGATGATGGGCAACTTCCTCACTACCCTCGGCGCAGAGCCCGAGGAGGACCGGGAGATGTTCGAGGAGCTGGGCCTGAACGTGGCCCGCCAGCCCGACAACGGCGCCAACCCCCGCCCCGACAACCGCTCCGGCTGGCTCGAGGGCGAGGCGCCGGCGACGCCGATCGAAGAGCTGATCGACCGCCAGGACGAGGCCAACTTCTGGGATCCCTCGACCCAGCTGCGGGTGATCAAGAGGACGAAGAAGCCTCCCCCCTACCCGCAAGCGGCATGACCGAGATAGCGGACCGGCTGGAGGAGCTCCGCGACCAGGGGCTCCACCGGCGGCTGCGGCTCATCAGCGGGCCGCAGGGCCCGCGCGTGCTGCTCGACGGGCGGCCGGTGCTGCTGCTCTGCTCGAACAACTATCTGGGGCTGGCAGACCACCCGCGGGTCCGCGGCGCCGCGGCAGAGGCGGCGATGCGCTGGGGGGCCGGAGCGGGCGCCTCGCGGCTGATCTCCGGCAACATGCAGCCGCACCGCAGCCTCGAGGAGCGGCTCGCCGAGTTCAAGGGCTACGAGGCCGCGCTGCTATTCGGCTCCGGCTACCTGGCGAACACCGGCGCGATCGCGGCGCTCGCCGGGCGCGGCGAGGTTGTCTTCTCCGACGAGCTCAATCACGCCAGCATCGTCGACGGCTGCCGCCTATCCCATGCCGAAACCTTCGTCTACCGCCACGGCGACCTCGATCACCTCGCCTGGGGGCTGCACGAGGCCGGCGAGCGGGCCTCGCTGATCGTCACCGACGGCGTCTTCTCGATGGACGGCGACGTCGCCCCGCTGGAGCAGTTGGCCGAGCTCTCCCGCCGCCACCGCTGCCGGCTGATGGTCGACGAGGCCCATGCCACCGGGGCGCTCGGCCCAGGCGGGCGCGGCTCGGTCGCCGCCGCCGGACTCGGCGACGAGGTCGACGTCATCGTCGGCACCCTGGGCAAGGCGCTTGGCTCCTACGGGGCCTATGTCTGCGGTAGCGGAGAGCTGGTCGAGTACCTCGTCAACACCGCCCGTCCCTTCATCTTCTCCACCGCACCGCCGCCGCCCGCGGCCGCCGCCGCGCTGGCGGCGCTGGAGTTGCTCGAGTCCCATCCCCACCGGGTCGAGCGCCTGCAGAACAACGCAGCAGTGCTGCGCACCGCGCTGGCGGGCGAGGGTCTAGCCGTCGGAGGCTCGTCGACCCAGATAGTCCCGGTGGAGATCGGCGACGCCGCGCCGGCGATGGAGCTGAGCGAACGGGCGCTCGAGCGCGGCGTCTTCGCCCAGGGAATCCGCCCGCCGACGGTGCCCGAGGGCTCCTCGCGACTGCGCTTCACCGCGATGGCGACCCATCGCGGTGGTGAGCTGGAACGGGCAGCGAAGCTGGTCGGCGCCGCAGCACGGGAGCTGGGGATCGTCCCAGCACGGCCCTCCGAGTCGCCGGCGCTCGCGGCCGCTTAGCGGCGATGCGCGGCGTCTTCGTCACCGGCACGGGAACCGAGGTCGGCAAGACCTACGCCGCCGCCATGGTCGCGCACAGCTTCGCCACAGAGGGTCAGAGGGTGAAGGTGTTCAAGCCCGCGCTTACCGGCCTCGACGAGCCCGGCGAACCCGACCACGCGATCCTGCGCCGCGCCGCCCGCTCGGACCAGAGTGACGAGGAGATCGCTCCCTACCGCTACGGTCCACCTGTCTCACCTCACCTCGCCGCGGCGATGGTGGGTGAGGAGATCGAGCGAGAGGTCCTGCTCAAGGCGGCTCAGGTTGCCCAGCAGGGAGCGGACACCTTCATTTGCGAGGGGGTCGGGGGGCTGCTAACGCCGCTCAGCCTCGATTACCTGGTCAGGGACCTGATCGTCGACCTGGCGATGCCGGTGGCGATCGCCTCGCCGCCCGGACTGGGCGCGATCAACCACACCCTGCTGACGATCGAGGCGGCGCGGTCCGCGGGGCTGCAGGTGACCAGCGTCATCCTCACGCCCTGGCCCGAGGATCCCGGTGAGATCGAACTGTCCAACCGCGAGACGATCGCCGCCCTCGGCGGCGTCGACGTTGCGACGCTCCCCTGGGTCGATCCCGCCGACCCGGACGGGTGGCCTCGCGAGTGGGGGCTACTCGGCCCCCCGCGCGGCTAGCGCGGCGCCAGGCTGGACGTCCGCCTCCGCGCTCTCGATGCTCACCTTCTCGCGCTTGGCGCGGATCGCGATCGCGGCGATCGCAGCGCCGGCTAGGGCGACCACGGCGGAGACCGTCATCGCGTGGCCTAGGGCATCGACGAAGTCGGCCGGGGAAGCTGTCTCCGGATTGCCGACGGCACCCTGGAAGATCGCACCGGTGACGGCGACACCGAGGCTGCCGCCGACCATGCGGAACATCGAGAGCACGCCGGAGGCGATCCCCGCCTTTTCGACCGGCACCGCGTTCATCGCGGCGCTGGTCATCGGCGACATCGTCAGGGCGATGCCGATGCCGAGCAGCATGAAGCCGGGCAGCAACTCGCCGTAGCTGGAGTCAACCGCGATGCCGCTGAAGCTGAACAGCGAGGCGGCTACGACGAGCAGCCCGCCGGCGATCAACCAGCGCGGGCCGATCCGGTCCGCCATACGCCCAGCGAGAGGGGCGATGACGACGATCATCAGGGTCGATGGCAGGAACCTGATCCCAGCCTCGAGCGCGGAGTAGCCGAGGATGTTTTGCATGTAGAGGGCGAGGAAGAAGAAGACGCCGAGCATCGCGAAAGAAACGATCAGGGCGACAACCACAGCGCCAACGAAGTTGCGGTCGGAGAAGAAGTGGAACTCGACCATCGGCACCTTGACCCGCAGCTCGATCGCGACGAAGGCGGCGAGCCCGAGGCCGGCACCAATCAGCAGGGCGACGATCTCCGGCGAGCCCCAGCCCCAGGCGTTGCCCTCGACCAGGGCGAGGATCAGCGCCGTCAGGGCGCCGGTCAGGATCGCGACGCCGGCGTAGTCGACCTCGCGGCCGACCGTGGTGTCGCGCGACTCGCGCACCGCGAACAGCGCCGCAAGCACGGCTCCAATCGCGACCGGGATGTTGAGGTAGAAGATCGCCCGCCAGCTGACGTGCTCGGTGAGGAAGCCGCCCATCACCGGTCCAACTGCCAGGGCAAGCGCCGAGACCCCGGCCCAGGTCCCCATTGCCTTGCCCCTCTCGTGCGCGGGGAAGGCGTCGGTGACGATCGAGAGCGTTGCCGGCATCATCAGCGCTGCGCCGACGCCCTGCACGACTCGGCTGATCACGAGCGAGGTCGTGTCGGCGGCGAGGCCGGCGGTCGCCGAGGAGAGAGCGAAGATGACCACGCCGAAGAGGAACATGCGGCGGCGGCCGAAGATGTCGCCGAGCCGCCCACCGGTCGCCAGCAGCACCGCGAAGGAGAGCGTATAGCCGTTGACGGTCCACTCCAGAGCGGAGAGCGAGGCACCGAGGTCGCGCTGGATCGAGGGCAGCGCCACGTTCACGACCGTGTTGTCGAGCATGATCATGAACAGGGCGAAGCACATCGCCCCCAGCGTCCACCACTTGCGGTTCTCGTCGGTGATCAGGTGGCGGTAGCGAGTCAAGCCGGCCCCACCTCCTTGAGCAGCTCGTAGGCCTCGGCGATATCCTCCCGGTCCATCAGCGCGTCGACCGCGGCGTCGAGCTTGCGCCGTTGGGCCGCCGTCAGGCTCGCGGCGAAGGCCTCCATCCCGGCCTGGCGGACGACCAGCATGGTGTCCACCAACTGCTTCCCTCTGACGGTGATCGCGACGCGACGCACCCGCCGGTCCTCTGCGTCCTCAACCCTGGTCGCCAACCGCTTCTTGACCAGGCCGTCGATCGCCCTGCTCATCGAGGGGACCGAGACGCCAAAGGTCTCCGCCAGGTCGCTCACCTGCCGTGGAGCGGTTGCCTCGCCGAGGCCGCCCAACTCCAGCAGCACCTTGCACTGGGTCGCTGAGAGGCCGCTCTCCTCGATCACCCGAAGCATGTTTCCGCGGTCGTAGAGGAAAAGGTGCCGCAGCAACGCACTCAGCCGCGCCGCCGTCTCCTGCTCAGCCGGGCTCACTTCGGGTGTGGCCACCTCATCGACGATCGCGGCGATCTCGCTCGCTTGCATGCGAAGATACTTGCACTAACACAACTATTTCTCAAACGAAATAGTTGCTCATGTGAGCGATATCACACATATCCCTTCTCTGTAGAAGCGAAATCCATCCCTGATCGGCCCTAGCTTCTCGCCTCGTCCAGATCAAAGCGGCCGGGGCGCTGCGCTAACAGCCCCCGGCCTGGCACCGAAAGGCGGAACCTTCCGATGCAGGCCAAGCCTAGCCCGCGCTGCGAGCGCGAGGATGAAGCGGTTCAGCGCGCCGTTCTCAGCCTTGTCCTCGCCGCGCATCCGAAGTCTCTGACGATCCCCGAGCTTGCCGCCGAGATAGACGAAGGGGACGCCGCAGAGCGTGCCGTGGTCGCTCTCGTCGGCGTTGGCCTCCTGGACTGCGGCGGCATCTCCGTGCGGCCGACGCCTGCCGCCCTGCTCTTCGACCAACTCGGCCTATGAACATCGCGGAGCGGTTCGGCGCGAACCTCCGCGACTGCCGCAAGCGGGTCGGCCTGTCTCAGGAAGAGACGGCGGTGCGCGCCTCGCTGCACCGGACCGCTGTGGGGCAGATCGAGCGAGCCGAACGGGTCTGCCGCGTGGACACGCTAGTCAAGCTGGCTGGGGCGCTCGAAGTCGATCCGGGCGAGCTGTTCGAGGGGATCGTTTGGGAGCCGGGGAACCTGCAAATCGGGCGATTCAGCTTGAGGTAGCCCGGGGCTTGTCTATCTGAAACAGCTTTTCGAGATCAGCCTTTTTGATTCGCTTGACCTCATCTGCAATCTGACATAGCTCCTCAGCCATGCTGGCGTTTTTTGGCGCAGCCATCACGATCCGACAGCCCTCATCCTGCGCGACCCGGACTGGCTCTGCCAGATCGCGATCGCCAGCGACCAATATCGCCGCGTCATAGACACGGCGCTGCGCGAGTCTCACGATGTCGAGCGTTATCCGGGTATCGACCCCCTTTTGCTCCAGCTCAGGCGGAAATTTGAAGTGCTTCTCAAACTCGGCCTGGTCAACCCCCATCTTCTTGAGCGCAGATTTGACGGCGTATTGCCACCGGGGATTCTTTTTGACCTGGAGATGCCCGAGCCTCAGCTGTACCCCCGGCACGCGAGCGATGCCGTCGAAGTAGCCGCGTTGTGCCTTGAACGTCGGATGCCGGGGGTCGTAGGCGCCGTCGTACCAATAGGCACGGAGAAACTTGGGACCACCGGGCAGTGTCTTCCCCGCCGATTGAAGCCATTTGACCCACTCTGCTGGCTCCGGCCGGATTTCGCGTGGCTTCCGGCCAAGGGCCTTGGCAGACGAGGCATTGAGATAGCCAACATCTAGGAATGCAACGAATCGATCCAATGCCCACCCCCACAAAAGAAAATGGCCCCTGTAGGGGCCATTTTTAGCCCCCCAAAGGAGGGCAGAAGACACCGCCAATAGTAGCGGCGCGGGCGTTTAATATCAAGTCCGAGCCACATTTGCAAGCCGCTCGGAACAACAACGCCATGCCCTCGAAGGGAAGCATTCTACCGGTACGGGCGGGTGCTCGAAGCCCGCTGGGAGGCCGATCTGCCAAATGACCCGCTCAGAGCGCAAACAGAAGACTTCTAAAGGATTGGAGATCCCGGTCCCGACCAAAGGCGACTTCGATGACGCCCTGTCTAAGGTCGCTCCGCCAGCAAGTCGTAAACGCCCTGACGGGAAAGACCGGCCTCAGAAGCAATCTGGGTGACGGGCACTTTCGCTTTCTGCGCCGCGAGGCAGTAGCGGCGTAGATCCTCTGTCGCCTCGCGTCGGGCGGCGTCGGCTTTCGCACGCCGCTTGGCAGCGCCGCGAATGCTCCGCAGGATGCTGGCCTGCTCGCTCATCGGCCAGCCGCCGTATCGAGCAGCGAGTGAAACATCGACCGCTCGCCCCGGAATCGTTCGTTGTAGCGCCAGGCGTACTCGTCCAAGTAGGACTGGAGCCACTTCTGGGAGACCTTCTTGTAGGTGCCGCGCATCCCTGTCTTGAGGTTGCCGAAGAAGCCCTCGATGGTGTTCGTATGGATGTCTCCGCGCACGTACAGGCCAGCGGAGTGATTGATGACGCTATGGCCCGCGTATTCGCGCCCGACTGGCCTGTAGGGCCGCCAATCGTCCGTGAAGATGATCGAAGCCGGGTTGACATTGGCCCGCACGGCTTCACTTAGCGGCTCTCCTCGGCGCGATTTGATGACCCGCAGCTTGACCCGCCCGCCGCGCTCGACCATGCCGAGAACAGAGACCTGGCGCTCGCGCCACTGAGCGGCTTCGGTCTGAGTCATCTTCGGGCCACGGGGGCGGCCATGCACGCCGGTCTCGTCAATCTCGACTTTGCCCCGGAGCGGCCTCGCGTCGTCTTTCATCAGCTCGTTGCGAATCTTGTTGAACATGCGCCAGGCGGTCTTGTAATGGACTCCAAGCTCCCGCTCTAGCTGCTTGGCAGAGATGCCGCAGCGAGTGCTTGTCATCAGGTACATCGCGTGGAACCAAAGCCGCAGCGAGGTCGAGGACTTGGCGAAGATCGTGCCCGCCGTGGGATGGACGTGGTGCCCGCAGGCCGTGCAGGTCCAAGACTGGCGGCCCTGCTTGGTCGCGTAGCGCTTGAAGACCTTGCGGGCGTCGCAGCGCGGGCAATGCGCGTGTTCGCCGTCGGGCGAGAAGCGGGTCCGCCACAGATGCTCTAGGCAGGCGGCATCGTCGGGGAAGTCCCGCAGGAACTCCGTGACCGAGTAGTCCGATGAAGACGACTTGGCCCGACGCGGTTCGTGGCGGTTGGCCGGTGGCATGGTGTAAAGCTACTTGACAGACCGGACGTTGTCAAGCCGCTTGACATCAAATCTTCCGAGCGCTTAGGGTTCTGTTGGTGGCCGTCCCCGAGTCGGAATATCGACACCACCGGCTAGCTGGCGTGATCGCCAAGTTCAACCGGTCGCATCAGCAGTTCGAGATCCTTCGGCATGAGATTGGGGGGTTCTCCGACCAAGACCCGCAGCCCCACTTCTCCCGGGGTTATTTCGATACGGACACATGGGAATGGATCGAGCGGTTTCAGGTTCGCGAACCGCCGCCTCTGCGCTGGGGCGTCATGCTCGGCGACTGCGTTCACAACTTGCGTTCCGCCCTTGATCACCTCGTCTGCCAGTTGACACTGCTCAACGGAGGAACGATGGAGGACTGTGCCCAGACCCAGTTCCCCATTGCCTCCAAATCCGAGGCCCAGTTTGAGGCGATGGCCAACTATCGAATCCCTGGCCTCTCGAAGAGACACCGGGCAATGATCAAGTGGGCGCAGCCATACCGCGCTGGGGATCGGGCGTGGAAGCATCCGCTGGCCGTCCTGGCCGATCTCTCCAACGCTGACAAGCACCGCGTCCTTAACCCAGCCGTCAGCATTGTCAAGAGCGACACCGATGCCGTCTTGGGTCGGTTCGTCAACAGCTACCAGGGGGAGGGACCCTCGCCGGTCAAGTCCTGGTGGATGCTCGTCCGAGGGGAACGCCTGGAACACGACACACCTTGGTTCCGCGTCGTCTTTGATCGCGATCTCATGCCGGAGCGGCCCGCGAAAGTGGAGATGGGCGGCAACCTTCGACTCGGCATAGCGTTCGGCGAGATCGGCTTGGACGCCGACAGCTTCCGGCACATCGCGGACTACGTCTGGGTAGTCGTCGAACGATTCATGCGGCAGTTCCCCGAGACGAAATACATCGACTGATCCCTCTCTGAATGGCCTGGGGACGGCGATCAAGCCGCTGCCCCCTTGCCCGAGCTTCTACAGAGAAGGGATATGTGTGAGCGATATCACAGAGCCGAATGGTCCTCCCCGCGATACGGGCCCGGCTTCGGCCGCGGCGCTCCTCCCGGGAAGGCGAGCCGCAGGATCGTCCGCTGCACCATGCCGAGCTGCTGGCCGAAGGGGCCGCTGTTGTAGGGCAGTCCGTAGCGCTCGCAGACCTGCTTGACCTGGGGGGCGATCTCCGCATAGCGGGTGCTCGGCAGGTCCGGGAAGAGGTGGTGCTCGACCTGGTAGCCGAGGTTGCCGCTGGCGACGTGGAAGAGCGGGCTGCCCTCGATGTTCGCGGCCCCGGTCAGCTGGCGCACGTACCAGCCGCCACGACTCTCGTCCTCGACCTCCTCGGGCCTGAAGGTGTGGGTCTGGTCCGGGAAGTGGCCGCAGAAGATGATCGCGTAGGACCAGACGTTGCGGACGATGTTGGCGGTTGCATTTGCCGATGCCGCGGCGCGGTAGGAGCTTCCGCCGCCCCGCAAAACCCGCCTCAGGACGCCTGCCAGGCCACCGCGACGCCGCCTGCCGCCACTCCGAACCTCGAGACCGGCGTCCAGGGCTGCCATCGCCAAGCCGCTCAGCAGCGGCCAGGCGATGTAGTCCTTGACCACCTGGTCCTTCGCCTTCTCGCGGATGCCGGCGAGCTCGCGCTTGATCTGCGCCTTGGACTTGCGGCCCGTCCGGATCGCATCGAAGTCGAGGTCGTGGACCGCCACGCCCCACTCGAAGAAAGCCGCCAGCAGGAGGTTGTAGAGCGGCTGCAGGAGGTAGACGGGGTGCCATTTCTGCTGCGGGTCGATCCGCATGATCTCGTAGCCGAGGTCCTTGTCCTTGCCGAGGATGTTGGTGAAGGTGTGGTGCACGTAGTTGTGCGAGTGCTTCCACGCCTCCGCGGTCGAGGCGGTGTCCCAGTCCCAGGTCGAGGAGTTGATTTGGGGGTCATTCATCCAGTCCCACTGCCCGTGCAGGACGTTGTGCCCGATCTCCATGTTCTCGAGGATCTTCGCCATCGAGAGCGCGGCGGTGCCAGCGAGCTTGGCGGGGCGGTAGCGCGCGCCGAGCAGCAGCACGCGCCCCATCACCGCCAGGCGGCGCTGCATCGCGATCATGCCCTCGATGTAGCGGCGGTCGCGTTCGCCGAGGTCGGCGAACGTCCGGTCGCGGATCTCATCGAGCTCGCGGGCGAGCTCGTCGAGCTGCTCCGCCGAGAGGTGCGCGAGCGGGCTCACGACCTCGGCAGTCGTTGCATTCATCGTTCCCCTTTCCTAGGTTTCAAAGTGCGATCTCGATCGGGCCCTCGGGGGCGTTGACACAGGTGCGGACCATCTCCCCCTCGCTGCCATGGACCTCACCGGTGCGCAGGTCGCGCACCTCGCCCTTGCAGAGCCGGCCGACGCAGGTGTGGCAGATCCCCATCCGGCAGCCGAAGGGAAGCGTCGCGCCGGCTTTCTCACCGCCGACCAGGATCGGCGTGCCGCCGTCGCAACGAGCCTCGATCCCGCTCTTGAGGAAGCTAACCGTGCCCCCTTCTCCTTCGCCCGGCTCGCCGCCAATCACCGGCTGGAAGCGCTCCATGTGGAGCAGATCCCGGTCGCCGTCGCGCTCCCAGCGCTCGCTCATCGCGTCGAGCATCGCCGCCGGGCCCGAGAGGAAGGTGTGGCGGTCGCGCCAGTCGGAGCAGAGCCGGTCGAGGTCCTCAGGAGCGAGCCTGCCCTGCTCGCCGGTGAGGCGCAGGTGCAGCTCGTAGCCTTCCTGGGCCGCGTCGATCTTGCCCAGGAGGTCGGAGAAGATCACGCCGTCGGCGCTGCGCGCCGAGTGGAGGTGGACCGCGTCGCCGAGCGCATCGTCGCGGTGCAGGCTGCGCAGCATGCTCATGATCGGCGTTATCCCGCTGCCGGCGCTGATGAAGAGCAGCTTGCCGGGCAGCGGCTCTGGCAGGACGAAGGTCCCTTCGACCCCGCCGAGCCGGACGACGTCGCCCGGCCTGGCCGCGGCGACCAGGAAGGGCGAGACCTTGCCGGCTTCGACCAGCTTCGGGGTGATGCTGATGCACCCGTCGGGGCGTCCCGGCTCCGAGGTGAGCGAGTAGGCGCGCCAGTGGTGGACCCCGTCGACCACGACCCCTATCCGCAGGTACTGCCCCGGCCTGTGCCCCGGCCACTCGAATCCGGGCCGGATCAGCACCGTCGCCGCGTCGGGCGTCTCGCGGTCGATGCGCTCGATCCTTCCGCGCAGCTCGCGCGTCGACCAGAGGGGGTTGATCAGTTCGAGGTAGTCGTCCGGGAGCAGCGGCGTGAACAGTGAGCGGACGGCGTGCAGCGCCCGGCGGCGCATCGCCGGGACCTGCGGGGGTGCTCCACTCTCGGCCATTGGATAAATGATTACAGCTATCGGTGTAGAGGTTTGTGCGAAGCCGCACGCTTCCTACCCACTTGGCCCCAGCGTGAAGCCTCGTGCTGCGCGTCTTGCCGCCGGGGGCGGGACTAGGGTCGGTAGCGGCGATGTCGGTGGACCACGCGCAGCTCGATCGGGACCACCTCTGGCACCCGTTCACGCAGCAGCAGGGCTGGTGCGAGGAAGAGCCGCTGACGATCGAGCGCGGTGAGGGAACGGACCTGATCGCGACGGACGGGAGCCGCTACATCGACGGCGTCTCTTCGCTCTGGTGCAACGTCCACGGTCACCGCCATCCCGACATCGACGCAGCCGTGCGCGAGCAGCTCGCCAAGATCGCCCACTCGACCACGCTTGGCCTCGCCCACCCCTGCGCCACGGAGCTCGCCGCGCGCCTGGTCGAGATCGCGCCGCCCGGCCTCTCGCGCGTCTTCTACTCGGAGTCTGGCTCGACTGCGGTCGAGATCGCACTGAAGATGGCCTTCCAGTACCAGCAGCAGCGCGGCGGTCAGCACGCCCGCCGCACCTCCTTCGTCCACCTGCGCCACTCCTACCACGGCGACACGATCGGAGCCGTCGCCGTCGGCGGCATCGAGCTCTTCCACTCCACCTACAGGCCGCTGCTGTTCGAGAACCACGCCGCCGAGCCCGGCGACGCCGAGAACCTCGAGCGGGTGCTCGCCGCCCACGAGGAGGAGATCGCAGCGGTGATCGTCGAGCCGCTGGTCCAAGGGGCCGCCGGGATGCTGATCCAGCCGCCGGGCTACCTGCGCGCCGTGCGCGAGCTCTGCGACCGCTTCGGCGTCCTCCTGATCTGCGACGAGGTGGCGACCGGGTTCGGCCGCACCGGGACGATGTTCGCCTGCGACCAGGAAGGAATCTCGCCCGACCTGCTCTGCGTCGCCAAGGGGCTCACCGGGGGCTACCTGCCGCTGGCGGCGACGCTGGCGACCGAGCGCATCTACGAGGGCTTCCTCGGCGATCCCGAGGAGTTCCGCGCCTTCTTCCACGGCCACACCTACACCGGCAACCCGCTTGCCTGCGCCGCCGCGATCGCCAGCCTCGACGCCTTCGAGCGGGAGCGGACCCTGGAGCGCCTCCAGCCCAAGATCGAGCTGCTGGAGGAGCTGCTGGCCGAGGTCGGGGCGATGCCCGAGGTGGCCGAGGTGCGTGGCTACGGCTTCATGATCGGGATCGACCTCGGCGAGCACGACCCGGCCCTGCGCCTCGGTCACAGGGTCACGCTGGAGGCGCGCGAGCGTGGCGCCATCATCCGCCCGCTCAGCGACGTCGTCGTCCTCATGCCGCCGCTCTCGATCTCCGAGCGCGACCTGCGCCGCCTGGTCGCGATCGCCGCCGACTCGATCCGCGCCGCCTGCGCCTCCGCCGGCAGAGGACGCGGAGAGCTTGCCCAGGCCGCCTGACCCAAGACGCATGTGACGAAACCGCGCCTGGCTCGTAGTAAGGACATGAGCCAGGCTCTCGCCGCACCGGCCACTGAGGTTCCCTCCACCGGGGAGCTCGCCTTCGAGCAGCTCTACCGCTCCAGCCGCGACGACGTCTACGCCTACGCCGCTGGCCTGCTGCGTGACCAGGCCGCTGCCGAGGACGTCACCGCGACCACCTTCGAGCGCGCCTACCGCAAGCGCTTGCGCTTCGACCCAAGCCGAGGAGAGCCCCGCGCCTGGCTCTTCGGCATCGCCCGCAACGCGGCGCTTGACGAGCTGCGCCGGCGCGGCAAGCAGGCGGAGCTGACCGCCGATCCAGTCGACGCCGCGAGCCTCGCCGATCTCCACCCCGCCGAGCGCAGCGAGCTGCGACTGGCGCTGATGAGCGCCCTGGCGAAGCTCGATGCGGGCGAGCGTGAGCTGGTCGCCCTCAAGTTCTTCGCCGGCCTCACCAACGCCGAGATCGCCCAGGTGGTCGGCATCACCGAGTCGAACGCCGGCACCAGGCTGCACCGAGTCGTCAACAAGCTGAGGGAGGCATGCGATGGACCCGCATAGGGACGAACTCGACCTCGCCACCGAGCTGCGAGCGCTGCGCCCGGCGCCGCGGCCCGAGTTCACACGGGAGCTCGACGCCCGCGCCGCGGCGGGCTTCCCGCACCCTGATGGCCATCCCGCGAGCGCGCTCCGTCGCATCGCGGAACGCTTCCGGACCACCCCCCCGCGTCGACTGCTGACCCCCGCCGGCGCCTTCGCGGTGACCGCGATCGTCGTTGCCACGGCGGTGATGGCCACGTCCGAAGACGAGCCGATGCCGGCCACCCATTTCGCCGAGCGCCCAGACAATGCGGCCACCCAACCCAGCGGTCGCCTCGAGGCCCAGCGGCAATATGAAGGCTCTTCCGGATCGGCTGTCTCGAAGGACTCTGCGGGGACGGGTTCTGCCGAAGTCCAGTCCTCCTCCGGGGTCGAATACTCGGCCCCCGCACGGCAATTTCGCAACCCGAACACGAACAGCGGTTACGCGGCGGACGCGGGCCAGCGGGAGATCGAACGCTCTGCCCAGATCGTCCTCGGCACCGATCCCGACCGGGTCCGCGCCGGCGCCGCCAAGGTCTTCGATGCCGTCCACGCGGTCGACGGCATCGTCCTGCGATCCGCGATCCGCGACGGCCCCGCCGGCGAGGCCGGAGCCGAGTTCGAGCTGCTGATCCCCAGCGGCAAGCTCGGCGACGCCCTCGCCGACTTCTCCACGATCGCCGAGGTCCGCTCGCGGCAGGAGTCGACCCAGGACATAACCGCACCGACGATCGGCACCCGCGAGCGCCTGGAGGACTCGCAGGCCAGGATCGACAGCCTGCTCGCGCAGCTCGGCGAGGCGACGACCGAAGGCGAGCGCAGCGCGGTCGAAGCGGAGCTTCGAGCCGAGCGGCGGCAGGCCGCAGTGCTGCGCTCCCGCCTCGCAAGCCTTGGTCGCCGCGCCAACCTCTCCCGCGTCTCGCTGCGGATCGAGACGGGAGCCGGCGCGACCGGCGAGGACGACGACGGCGCCTGGGGAGTCGGCGACGGGCTCGACGACGCCGGCCGCCTACTCGAGATCGCAGCCGGCGTCACGATCATTGGCCTGGCCGCTCTCACGCCTCTTGCCCTGCTCGCCCTCCTGGCCTGGCTCGCCCACCGCGGCTGGGTCCGCGCCGGTCGCAGGCGAGCACTCAGCCAAGCCGGGTAGCGCCACCCCTGGAGATACGCTGGCTCGCGTGACCGAGCGGCAGCGTGGACCAGCGGAGGCGCCGAACTTGGGTGAGCCGGCCGTGCCGCGACCGTCCGCCTCCGTCGTGCTCTTGCGCCGTGGGGGCAAGCACGCCGACCGGGCGCTCGAGGTGCTGCTGCTGAAGCGGACCGAGAAGGCGAAGTTCATGCCAGGGGTGTGGGTCTTCCCCGGCGGTGCGGTCGATCCCGAGGACGGCGAGGATGAGGCTGGGCGCCGGGTCTGCGCGGTCCGTGAGCTGGCCGAGGAGGCTGGGATTGAGCTGCCCGCCGACGAGGAGCTGGTGCTGTTCTCGCGCTGGATTACCCCCGAGGTGATCTCGAGGCGCTTCGACGCCTGGTTCTTCATGGCGCTCGCCCCCGCCCACTCGCCGCCGAAGCCGGACGGGGTGGAGACGACCGAGGCCCGCTGGTTCGAGCCCCAGGCGGCGCTGCAGGCGCAGGAGGCTGGCGAGCTGGTCATCGCCTTCCCGACGATCAGCCAGCTGCAGGAGCTGGCGCCGTTCGCCACCTCGCAGGAGGCGATCGAGGCCTATCGAGGGCGCGAGATCGAGCCGATTCTGCCCAAGGTGATCGGCACCCGCGAGGACCACCGGGTCGTCCTCCCCGGCGATCCCGACTACCCCGTCTGACTCAGCGCATCCGACTTTGACCACACCAGGGTGGGGTCAAAGTCGGCAGCGGCGCCGAGCTACTCGGGGAAGGGCTCCAGCCCCGCGTGCCAGGGGCCGGGCGGGTAGGTGTTGATGCCGCTCTCGTCCATCTCTGCCTGCAGCCGCTTGAACAGCTGGCCGGCGTTGCGCAGTGCCTCCTCCAGCTCCGCCTCGCTGCGCTCCCGCAGTCGCCAGAGGAACCAGAGCTGGCGGTCGTTGACGCCGAAGTCGATCTCGCCGGTCATCGTCGTCGTCCACTCGAGGAAGCCGGGGCCGAACAGCTCCCGCAGCGCCACCGGGTCGTACTCACGCGGGACCGTGGCGATGAAGCGCCGGTTGAACTCGATCGACTCGAACTCGACCTTGCGGGCGAAGCGCTGGGTGAGCGCCTCGTGGCCCTCGATCGACTCGACATTGAAAGCCGGCGCCACCCTGGCAAGGTCGGGCATGTGGGCCTTGGCGAGGATCGCGGTCGGCAGCACCGCCTTGTTGAGGAAACCGCCGGCCTCCTTCTCGTCGGCGTCGCAGGAGGACCCCCAGAAACCCTCGGCGAGCTGCCCGGTGAGCCGGTTGGACCCGCCCACGCAGAGAGCCACCGGGCCGTCCTTGGGATTGATCCCACCGACGGGCTCGTAGCGGAGGTCGTGGCGCTCGCCATACCCGCTGACGATCGCGGCCCACTGCTGCGCTTCCTGCTTGGCCCCCATCGTGCCCGATCCTATGCAGTTGGCCGGCGAGCCAAGTAGGATTGCTTGCAATGACCTGGGTCATCGTCGCGGTGGTAGCGATCGTCGTTATCGCGGTCCTCTACTTCATCGCCAAGCGCAACTCGATCATCGCCGCCCGCAACCGGGTCGACGAGTCCTGGAGCGGGATCGACGTGCAGCTGAAGCGCCGCCACGACCTCGTCCCCAACCTGGTCGAGACGGTCAAGGGGTATGCCGAGCACGAGAGTCAGACGTTCGAGCGGACGACCCAGGCGCGGGCCGAGGCGATGGCTGCCTCGAGTGTCGAGGACACCGCCAAAGCCGAGCAGAAGCTGACTCAGGCGCTGGCGGACGTGAAAGCGGTCGCTGAGAACTACCCGACCCTGCGCGCCACTGAGAACTTCCAGCAGCTTAGCCGCGAACTCTCCCAGCTCGAGGACGAGATCCAGGCCTCACGCCGGATCTACAACTCCAACGTGCAGGCTTATAACACCGACATCGAACAGTTCCCGGGCTCGATCATCGCCAACCAGGGCAACTTCAAAGCACGCGAGTTCTTCGAGATCGAGGACGCCACCGAGCGTGAGCCGGCCTCGGTCAGCTTCAGCAAAGACTGAGCGCCTCTAAGCTTTTTCGAGATGACCGCCACCAAGGAAGCGACGCTCTGGATCTGCGAGAGCTGCGGGTTCATCTACGACCCCGCGGAGGGCGATCCGGACGGCGGAATCCCCCCCGGAACGGCCTTTGAGGACATCCCGAAGGACTGGTTCTGCCCCGTCTGCGGCGCCCGGACCAGCGACTTCAGGCCGCTCGAGCCGGGCGAGGCCTAGGCCGCTCGCAAGGCCCGCCGTGACTCACGACTACGACTGGATCGTGGTGGGCTCGGGCTTCGGCGGGTCGGTCTCGGCGCTGCGGCTCGCCGAAAAGGGCTACTCGGTCGCCGTGCTCGAGTGTGGCAGCCGCTTTCGCGACGAGGACTTCGCCGAGTCGAACCTGCGCCACCCCCGCCGCTACTTCTGGATGCCGCGCCTGGGAATGCGGGGCGTGCTGCGGATGACCTTCTTCAAGGACGTTTTCATCGTCTCCGGCAGCGGCGTCGGCGGCGGCAGCCTCGGCTACGCCAACACCCTCTACCGTGCCCGTCCCGCCTTCTTCCGCGACCCGCAATGGTCCGCGCTGGGCGACTGGGAGAACGACCTCGCTCCTCACTACAGCACCGCTGAGCGGATGCTCGGTGTCGTCCAGTACGAGGGCATCGGCCCGGCCGACAAGCTGCTGCAGGAATACGGCGAGGAGATCGGCGTCGGCGAGACCTTCACCAACACCCAGGTCGGCGTCTTCTTCGACCAGCCCGGGGTCGAGGTGCCCGATCCCTTCTTCGAAGGCGAGGGACCAAGCCGCACCGGCTGCATGCGCTGCGGCAGCTGCATGGTCGGCTGCCGTCACGGAGCCAAGAACACGCTGATGAAGAACTACCTCTGGTTCGCCGAGAAGCTCGGGGTCGAGATCGTGCCCGAGCGCCAGGTGACCGAGATCCGCCCGCTCGGCGCCGCCGACGGCTCAGGCGGCTACGCGGTCAGCAGCGAGCGTTCCGGCTCCTGGCTGCGCAAGCAGCGGCGAACGCTGACCGCGAAGGGCGTGATCGTCGCCGCCGGCGCCCTCGGCACCAACAACCTGCTCGCCAACTGCCGTCACAGCGGCGCCCTGCCGCGGGTCTCCGGGCGGCTCGGCGATCTCGTCCGCACCAACTCGGAGTCGATCCAGGCGGTCACCGCCCCCGACGACGAGCGCGACTTCAGCCGCTCGGTGGCGATCACCTCCAGCATCTACCCCGACCCCGACACCCACATCGAGGTCGTCACCTACGGCCAGGGCGGCGACGCGATGGCGGGCACCTTCACCGCGATGACCGGGCCGGGGACGAAACTGACGCGGCCGCTGAAGTGGCTGGCGGCGATCATGCGCCACCCGCTGCGCACCGCCCGGATGCTGATCCCGCACCGTTGGTCGCAGCGCACAGTGATCCTGCTGGTGATGCAGACAGTCGATGCCGCGATGCACTTCCGCCCGAAGCGGAAGCTGTTCGGCGGCGGCGTGCGCCTGACGACCGAACAGGACCCTGGGAGGCCCAACCCGACCTACCTCCCAGCTGCCGAGCAGGTGGCGCGCTGGTTCGAGAAGCGCACCGGCGGCGTCGCCCAGAGCGCGGTCACGGAGTCGGTCCGCAACATCCCCTCGACCGCCCACATCCTCGGCGGCGCCGTGGTCGGCGCCAACCCCGACACCGGCGTCGTCGACGCCGGCAACCGTGTCTTCGGCTACGAGAACCTGCTGGTCTGCGACGGGGCGGCAATACCTGCCAACCCCGGCGTCAACCCGAGCCTGACGATCACCGCCAAGGCCGAGCACGCGATGAGCCTGATCCCTCCCAAGGAGGGCGCCGAGCCGCGCGACCTGCCGGAGGCGGCGCGGCCGGCAATGCCCGTTTAGTTCCTATAACGGGCGCGAAAACCAAGCAGGTCGGGGGATGCAGGGAGGTCGGCGAAGCGAACGCACTTGTTTGTGCGTGAGCGAGACGGCCGACTGAAGACCCCGAGATGCGCCGGTTTGCAGCGTCCGCTACTCGGCAAACCTCTCCCCAACGAAGTCCCAGTTGACGACGTTCCAATAGGCGTCGATGTAGTCGGGGCGCTTGTTCTGGTACTTGAGGTAGTAGGCGTGCTCCCAGACGTCGCAGCCGAGCAGCGGCACGCTGCCGTCGGAGAGGGGCGAGTCCTGATTCGGGGTCGAGACGACCGCGAGCCCGGAGCTGTCCTTGATCAGCCAGGCCCAGCCGGAGCCGAAGCGGGTCAGGCCGGCTTTCTTGAACTCGCCCTTGAAGGAGTCGAAGGAGCCGAAGGCCTCGCCGATCGCGGCGCCGAGGTCACCGTCCGGCTCGCCGCCACCGTCCGGGCTGAGCATCTGCCAGAACAGCGTGTGGTTGTAGTGGCCGCCGGCGTTGTTGCGCACCGGCCCCTGCTTGTCGCCGGGCAGGCTGGAGAGGTTGCGCAGCACGTCCTCGACGTCGCGGTCCGCCCACTCGGTTCCCTCCAGGGCTTCGTTCGCTTTGTCGACGTAGGTCTGGTGGTGCTTGTCGTGGTGAACGCGCATCGTCGCCTCGTCGATGTGCGGCTCGAGCGCGTCGTATGCGTAGGGAAGGTCGGGAACCGAGAAAGCCATCGGGGGTCTCCTCCTGGATTGGACTGGGCTGATCGAATCGAGTTGGAGCCTAGCGCTAGAGGGCCTTCGGCCCGTTGGCGCTCACTCGGCGAAGACGGCGCGCGGAACCGTGTCGGGGTCGCCCCCGGTCCAGGCGTTGAAGCGGTACCAGGACGGCTTCGCCTCGCGCCCGCTGGTGAGCAGGCCCGCCGAGTCGCAGAACTGGCAGGTGCCGCCCTCGTCAGACCAGGAGAACCACCAGACCCCGCCGATGCGCCAGCGCTTGCGCTGCCTGACCAGCATCGAGAAGGCGCGGTCGAGTTCGCGCGCCTGGCCGTCGAGCCCGCGCTCCCAGCGCGACTCGAAGCTGTCCGAGCCCCAGCCCATCTCGGTCACGTAGAGCGGGGTCTCTCCATCGCCGTTGATTCGCATGATGCGGCGCAGGTTGAGGATCTGCGACCGCATCGCGCCGGCGTCGGCCACGTAGGGGTGCAGGGCGATGCCGTCGAAGAAGCGCTTCAGCGGCTGCGCCCGGTAGAAGCGCGCGAGGTAGTCCCCCGAGGCGACGTTCGGCGGGATCTGCAGCGGGCGGCCGAACAGACCGCCGACGATGACTTTGGCGCCTGGGTCCGCCCGGTGGAGCACTCGTCCCGTGAGCCGGATCAGGTGGGCGAAGCGCTCCGGGTTCGGCCGGTGCGCGAAGGTGACGATGTTCTGCTCGTTCCAGATCTCCCAGCGCCGGATCGGCTGGCGAATCAACTCCGGGTTCTCTTCCCAGAACTCGCCTTCCGGCCCGTAGCGCCCGACCGCTTCGCGCAGGAAGGCAGCCCAGGCCCAGCGCTGCCAGGCGCTTTCCACGGGCTCCGAGCTGAGGTGGGCGGCTACCCAGTCGGGCGAGCCCCAGAGGAAGGGGAAGACGCGTAGCTCGTGCTCGGCCGCGAGGCGGACGGCGCGATCGAACCCCGACCAGTCGGGCTCGTTCACGAGCGGGACACCGGGCTGTATCTGTGCCCAGACCAGGGGCAGCCGCACGTTGTCGATCTCGGCCAGCTCCATCAGGCGGTAGTCCGCCTCCTCGGCCGCATTCTGCGGCGATATGCCGATGAAGTTCCATGGCGCCTGGGCGGCCCCGGCCGAGGCCGGCACAGCCAGCGCAACCAGCGCGGCGCAGATGAGCAGGAGCTTTCGCATCATGGCCTTCAAGGAACCTCCCCGCCAGCCAAAGTAGCGGCCGGGCGCAAGCGCGCCCGGCCACATGCAATCGGGGCGCCCGGATTTGAACCGGGGACCTCACCGACCCGAACGGTGCGCGCTACCAGGCTGCGCCACGCCCCGAGAGCGGGCGATTATCCCAGACGAGCGGCGCAGCTAGCGCGCGCCTTCACTCGACTTCGGCGATCGCCCGTTCGATCCGGGCAAGGCTCGGCCCGTCTTGGAGCGTGCGGGTGCCGCCCGGGCCGTTGATGATCATCGCACCGCCGGCACGGATCCCGAGCTCGTCGCCCAGATCCGCATAGCCTTCGAGCTGCTCGGCGATCGGCCCGCCGGCACCCCCTTCGCGGTCGAGGGTCTCCTTCCACTCCGTCACCTCGAGTTCGCCGACGGACCCGGCCAGCGAGGCCATGAACTCTTCGTCGATCCCGAGCCGCTCGGCCTCGTCCTGGTTGCGGAAGAAGAGGTAGGTGTACTGCCAGCCGTAGCCGTGGCGCGCCGCGGCTTCGGCACCGAAGAAGCCGAGCTCGAGCGCATTGCGGGCGGCCGAGTAGTGGCGCATCAGGAGCTGCACGTCGCCGGGCCGCACGTAGCCTTCGACCAGAGCAGGGATCGCCGCCAGGAAGGCGGCACGGCAGCTCGAGCACTGCACGTCGTTGAAGACCTGGATCGAGACCGGCGCGTCGGCGGAGCCAACCCGGTCTCCCTCCTGGGGCACGCCGCCGAAGAGGCCCTGCGTGTCGGCGATGCCGTCAACTCGGACCACGCTGGGATCTGCCTCGCGGGTGGAGAGGCCGACGATGGCGTAGCCGAGCGCGGCGACGGCCAAGGCGAGGCCAAGAATGACCCAGATGCGACCGCGGCGGGGCACGGCGTCAACGGCTAGTTCGGACACGCGGGCATTATCGCGATCCGCCCCCATCGGTCTCCGCAAGATGCGATGTGGCGATTGACACGTCCGCCGATCCGGGTAAATATCTGAATACCCGATTTCGACTACCCCCGGGAGGTCGCATGGCCAATCACTTCACCCCCTCCGAGCTTGCCGCCGAGCTGCACATGAAGCGGGAGGAGGTGATCGGCAAGTGCATGGAGATGGGCGTCCCCATCTTCCATGGGCGCATCGACAGGTTCCTCTTCGAGTCCTCACTGCGCAGCCTGCCGAAGAACGCCCGACGACGTACCCAAGCCGCGTAACTAGCAACTAGACTTCCCCTCCGCATGGGGAGGGGGACCAACTCCAAGACGCTGGCTGACCTGCTGCCGCGCGCGGCAGAGATCTACGGCGCCGCACCGGCCGTCCGCTACAAGGAGGACGGCGCCTGGGTCAGCCTCAGCTTTGAGCAGGTGCTGGAGACAGTCCGCTCGCTCTCGCTGGGCCTGATCGACCTCGGGGTCGAGAAGGGCGACAAGGTCTCGATCCTCGCCAACACGCGACCGGAGTGGACCTACTTCGACTTCGCGGCGCTGGCGGCGGGCGCAGTCGTCGTCCCGATCTACCAGACCAACTCCCCCGAGGAGTGCCAGTACGTGCTGGAGAACTCCGACGCGAAGGTCGTGATCGTCGAGGACGACGAACAGATGGAGAAGGTGCGTGCGGTCCGCGACCGGCTGCCGCTGCTAGAGCACGTCGTGCGGATGACCGGCACCAGCGACGACGCGATCTCGATCGAGGACCTGGCGCAGCGCGGCGCCAGCCGCGGCGCCGCCGAGTGGGAGGCACGCTGGAGCTCGGTCACCCCCGCCGACGTCTGCACCTTCATCTACACCTCGGGCACGACCGGCCCGCCCAAGGGCTGCGTCATCACCCACGGCAACTACCGGGCGATGCTCGACATGGTCAACGAGAGCAGCGTCATCGAAGACGAAGACGTCACCTACCTCTACCTGCCCCTCGCCCACTCCTTCGCGCTGCTGATCCAGCTCGGCAGCTTCGACCTCGGCGCGACGCTCGCCTACTGGGAGCGCGACCCGCTGAAGATCATGCCCAACCTGGCCGAGCTGAAACCGACCTACTTCCCATCGGTGCCGCGCATCTTCGAGAAGATCTACACCGCCGCGACCAGCGGAATCGAGAAAGCGGGCGGCCTGAAGAAGGTGATCTTCAACTGGGCGATCGGGGTCGGCAAGCGGATGCGCGCAGCCGAACGCAGCGGCCGCCAGCCAGGCTTCCTGCTGCGCAAGCAGTACGCCTTCGCCGATAAGCAGGTGCTCTCCAAGATCCGTGGCCTCTTCGGCGGCAACCTGCGCCTCGCGGTCTCCGGCGCGGCGCCGATCAACCCGGAGATCCTCAGCTTCTTCGACGCTGCCGGGGTCCTCGTGCTCGAGGGCTGGGGGATGACCGAGACCTCAACCGCGGCGACGATCTCTTCCCCCGATGACTTCAAGATCGGCACGATCGGCAAACCGTTCCCGGGCTGCGAAGTGAAAATCGCCGACGACGGTGAGATCCTGGTCAAGGGGCCGAACGTCTTCCAGGGCTACTACAAGAACGAGGAGGCAACCCGCGAGACGATCGTCGACGGCTGGCTGCACACCGGCGATATCGGCGAGATGGACTCGGAAGGCTTCATCAAGATCACCGGTCGCAAGAAGGACATCATCATCACCGCGGGCGGCAAGAACATCACCCCCGCCAACCTCGAGAACGAGATTAAGCAGCACCCGCTCGTCTCCCAGTGCGTGGTCGTCGGCGACCGCCGGCCCTACCTGGTCGCGCTGGTCACGCTCGACCCCGAAGAGGTCGTCGTCTACGCCCAGGAGAACGGCCTGCCCGAGGACGTCGAGCAGCTCGCCGCCAACGGCGAGATCCGCAAAGCGGTCGAAGACCACGTGGCGACGATCAACGAGAAGTTCGCCCGGGTCGAGCAGGTGAAGAAGATCGCGATCCTGCCCCGCGACCTCTCCCAGGAAGCCGGCGAGCTGACTCCCACGCTGAAGGTGAAGCGCGCGGTCGTCGCCAGCAAGCACGAGCCGGAGATCGAGCAGCTCTACGCGAGCTGACGAGGGAGTGGGGAGTCGGTTGGCCCCGCTGCCGAATTGATGTCGCACGCGCCTCCGGCGCTTAGCGACGGATTTGGTGCGCGGCTGATGCCGCGCAAAGGACAGATTGCATTTCGCCGCCTGTTCGGCGACATTCGACAGCGGGGACAACCGACTCCCTTCAACACTCCTCAGCTAATTGACGGCGCGGGTGCGCTAGAGGGACGCCGGTCTTGCTTTCGGGAATGTGGCCGATAGGCCGCGATATGCAATCTGATGATCGCGCGGCGTCAGCCGCGCTCCAACTTAGTCGCTAAGCGCCGAAGGCGCGTGCGACATCAATTCCCGAAAGCAGAGACCGGCGTCCCTTCGACGGATCTGCGAACTAAGAAGCCTCGCCGGACTGGCGCAGCAGGGTCGCCGTCGTCTGCTCCAGCACCCGCTTCCACGCCGATGTCTGTCCGGGCTCCTCTTCGGCCGCCCGCTCGACCACGCGGCGGACGCGGCGCTCGGAGATCTCGAGGCCGTGGCGCTCGGCGATCTCCTTGTAGCGGTCGTATTCCTGGGCGAGGGCGGCGGTGACCGACTCGAAGCCGTGGCGCGCGATCCGCAGGCGCCGCGAGTAGTCCATGATCGGCGTGCCGAACATCAGCTCGTCGTTCGGATCGGGCTCGACCAGGATGATGTCGACGCCCGGGTAGCGCTCTTCCCACTGCTCGACCGCCTGGTGCAGGCGGGCGTGGGCGATCAGACGGAAGGTCTGGTTGGCGATCGCCGGCAGGCCCATGTCGGAGACCCGTCGCACGCGGGTGCCGAAGACTGTAGGAATCGTCTTCTCGAAGTCGTTGACGAAGGGGACGAGCGGGTTGACGACGATGATGAATTTGGCGCCCTTCTCGACCGCGATGTCGACGTTGGTGGTCGAGCGGACGCCACCGTCGATCAGCTGGCGACCCTTGAGGTCGACCGGCTTGTAGACGAGCGGCAGCGTGGTCGAGCACTGGACCGCCTTCGAGATCGGCACATCGCTCCAGCCGTCCTCGCCGAAGACGATCCGCTCGCAGGTGTCGAGGTCGGTGGCGGTCAGATACAGCTCTTTGTCGAGCAGCCGGAAGTCATTGACTCCGCCGACCTCGGCCAGAGAGCGCTCGATGTAGTCGGCGATCCCACTGCCCGAGTAGAAGCCGGTCGGCAGCGCCTCAGCGAGGCCGACGCCGACGTCCATCGCCGAGAACTCCCCCATCCGCACCAGGTTGACCACCAGCTCCGCGGTGCGGACCGGCAACATCGCCGCCTTCTGCAAGAAGCCGAGGTAGTTGGGTTTCAGCACCTTGCCAAGGTCGAGGTCCTCGAGGTCGGAGTCGACCTGCTCGTTGATCACCTGCATCATCTCGTCAGGGGTGATGCCATTGGCCAGCATCCCGGCGACGAAGGAGCCGGCGCTGGTGCCGACGTAGACGTCGAAGTTGTTGACGGTGCTGTTGACCGCAAGCAGGTCGAGGGCGCGCAGGGCGCCGATCTCATAGACGCCGCCGGTGAAGCCGCCGCCGCCAAGGACGAGCGCGGTCTTCGAAGGGCGTTTGCGGCCTCGGCCGCGTTTACGGCGGGAACTTCGCTCGAGGTCCACAACTTTGCCCATAAAACGTGATTATCTCAGGCAGATGAGACGGGCACTTGCGTCACTCGCGGTCATCGTCGTCGTTTTGGCGTTTTCGCCGGCGGCGGCCCTGGGCGACACCTGCGGCACGCTGAAGTCGCGCCTCGTGCGTGGCGGCGGGTCTGCCAGCGGGCTGGTCGTGATGAATGCCGAAAGCGGAGAGGTCATCTGTCGCAGGGCGGCTAGTACCCCCCGACCGCTGGCTTCGAACATGAAGATGTTTACGACGGCGACAGCGCTGGCCCGCTTCGGGCCGCAGGCGCGAATCGCCACCAAAGTCCTCAGCGACGGCTTCTTCGAACTGAACGGCGTCCTGCGCGGCAACCTCTACCTGCAGGGAGGCGGCGACCCGGCGCTGGGCGCCCCTGCCTTCTACGGGCGCTTCCTCGGCGGCCTCGGAACCAACCTCTTCGCCCTGAGGCGCCAGCTACGCGCGGCAGGCGTGCGCGAGGTGACCGGCCGCCTCTACGGCGATGACTCGGTCTTCGACCGCCTGCGCGGGGTGGCCGATTCCGGCTACGCGACGAGTCCCTACATCGGCCCGCTCTCGGGCCTGTCGTTCAACTCCGGCTACAGCAGCTCCCGCGGCAGCAGCTTCGCCTCGGACCCGGCCCAGGTCGCCGTGCGCAAGTTCGCCCGTGCGCTGCGCGGCACCGGCATCCAGCTGGCGCCCGGTGTGGCGCTGCGGACGGCGCCCGAGGACGCGCAGACGCTCGCTGTCGTCCGCTCCCCCAACATCTCTCAGCTCGCCGACGCGACCAACGTACCCTCCAACAACTTCTACGCGGAGATGCTGCTGAAGCTGGTCGGCGCCCACTTCGGCGGCGCCGGGACCACCAGCGCCGGGGCGGCGGCGGTCGAGCGCTACGCACGCGAGCACGGCGTCCGCGTCCGCGCGGTTGACGGCTCCGGCCTGACCCGCTCGAACAGCGCCTCGCCCTCAGCGGTCGTCCGTTTCCTGCAGTCGGTGCGGGGCGAGGAAATCGGCGACGACTTCATCCAGTCGCTGGCCCTGACCGGCGCCGAGGGCACCGTCGCCTCGCGCACCGATGGCAGCGCCGCCGCCGGCCGCTGCCGGGTCAAGACCGGCACCCTGACCGGGGTCAGCAACCTCTCCGGCTACTGCTTCAACCGCAGCGGCAAGGTGATGATCTTCTCGGTCCTGATGGGCAGCGTCAGTGACCTCAGTCGCGCCCACCTCGAACAGGACCGCATCGCCGCCGCGATCGCGGCTTACTGAGCTCTATTCCTGTCTCGCCGTTCCGCCCGCATCTCGAGGCCGAGGTAGACAGCACAGCACGCCATGAACGCGAAGGCCCCCACCGCCTGGATCGCTGCATCTCCAGCATCTCTTACGAGGAACACGCCGGGCAGGAGAATCGCCACGAATACCGCCAAGCCGATCCTCGCGTACTTCAGGCCTGCCATAGGCGCCTCTCTTTGCGTAGACAAAACATTTCAGCCACCATAGCGAATCGCAATGTCGATACCCGCGATGACGGCTCCAGAGAAACCCCCGATGAGCCCATCGGTCAACACGTGGGTCTCCAATGCCTGACGGGGTTGGCCAGCTAGAAGTCGCGCAACCCCAATGGCGAGACTGCCAAGAACAATGCCAGCACCCACGGCAGTCGCCAGTGCCTCAATCCCGGCGGTCAAAGGTCCGATCTGCGCAAACGCCATGCCTGGACCCTGACGAACACGGGCATACGCGTGGTGCGCTGAATGTGCTGAAACTGGAACTTCCTCGCCGAGCCGGTCGTGGCGAACTACCTGAGCAGGGCGCGCAGGCTGGCTTCGTCGAGGATCTCGACGCCTAGCTCCTCCGCCTTGGCCAGCTTCGAGCCGGGGCTCTCGCCGGCGACGACGTAGTCGGTCTTTTTCGAGACCGAGTTGGTGACCTTGCCGCCGGCCGCCTTGATCGCCGCCGCCGCCTCGTCGCGGGTCATCTCAGGCAGGGTGCCCGTGAGGACCAGCGTCCTGCCCTCCAGCGGCCCTCCCGTCGACCGCCGTTCGGAGGCGTCCTGCTCCAGTCGCAGCCCCTTCTCGCGCAGCTTGCCGACCAGCTCCCAGGTGCGCTCGTCGGCCAGTGACTCGGCGATCTGCACGGCCATGATCGGGCCGACGCCCTCGACCTCCTCGATCCGCTCCGGGTCGGCGGCGTGGAGCTCGTCGATCGAGCCGAAGTGGTCGGCAAGCGCCTCCGCGGTGATGTAGCCGACCCCGGGCAGGCCGAGCGCGTAGAGCACCGTTTTGAAGGGCCGGTCGCGGGAGAGCTCGATCGCCGTCATCAGATTGCGCGCCGAGAGCTCGCCGAACCCCTCCAGCTCGACCAGCTGCTCCTCCCTCAGCTCGTAGATGTCGGCGACGTCGGCGATCAGGCCCTCGCGCAGGAAGCGCATCGCCTGCTTCTCCCCCAGGCCGTCGATGTCCATCGCCCCCTTGCTGACGAAGTGCTTGACGTGCTGGAAGGACTGGCCCGGACAGCCGGCCCGGTTGGGGCAGATCGAGAAGACGGCGTCCTCGGGCTTCTCGACGGGAGTGCCGCAGGCCGGGCATTTCTTCGGCGGTTTGACCCGGCGCGCCCCTTTGGCCGGCGCTGGATCAGCGGCGAGACCACCTGCGGAATCACGTCGCCGGCACGCATCACGACCACCTCGTCGCCGACGCGCACGTCCTTGCGGGCCAGATCCTCCTCGTTGTGCAGGGTGGCCGTAGAGACGGTGACGCCGCCGACGTGGACCGGCTCCAGCATCGCGAAGGGGACCAGGTGCCCGGTGCGGCCGACGTTCCAGACCACATCGCGCAGGGTCGTCGTAGCCGTGGTTGGGGAGAACTTCCAGGCGATCGCCCAGCGCGGCTCGCGCCCGACCACGCCCAGCTCCCGCCACAGCGCCCGCTCGTCGATCTTGACCACGACGCCGTCGATCTCGTAGTCGAGCTCCTCACGGCGCTCCTCCCACCAGCGGCAGCGCTTCACCGTCGAGTCGACCCCCTCGTGGTGGGCGATGTCGGGGTTGACCTTGAAGCCGCGCTCGCGCAGCCACTCGAGCTCCTCGCTGTGCGTCGCCGGATCGAAGCCACGGGTGGCGCCGATGCCGTAGCACCAGATCGAGAGCGGCCGTTCGGCGGCCAGCGTCGGGTCGAGCTGGCGGATCGAGCCGGCGGCCGAGTTGCGCGGGTTGGCGAAGGTCGGCTCGCCGGCGGCGGCGCGACGCTCATTGAGCGCTTTGAAGTCGGCGATCGGCAGGTAGACCTCGCCCCGCACCTCGACCAGCGGCGGCGCCTCGTCGATCCGCAGCGGGATCGCCCCGATCGTGCGCAGGTTGCGGGTCACGTCCTCGCCGATCCGGCCGTCGCCGCGGGTCGCGCCGCGGGTCAGCACCCCGTCCTCATAGGTGAGCGAGATCGCCAGGCCGTCGATCTTGGGCTCGGTCGTGTAGCTGAACTCGGCGGCGCTGATGTCGAGCCGTTTCAGGTGGTTGCGGATCCGCGTCTCCCAGGCGCGCAGCTCCTCCTCGTTGCGGGCGTTGGCGAGCGAAAGCATCGGCTCGGCGTGCTCGACCCGCTCGAAGCGGTCGAGCGGCGGCGCTCCCACTCGTTGCGTCGGCGAGTCCGGCGCGCGCAGCTCCGGGTGATCGGCCTCTATGGCCCGCAGCTCGTCGAGCAGGGCGTCGTACTCGTCGTCGCCGACCTCCGGGTCGTCGAGGACGTAGTAGAGGCGGTTGTGGTGCTCCAGCAGGCGCCGCAGCTCTGCGGCGCGCTCCTTGGGGTCGGCGGCGGTCACACCGAGGAGGGGGCGCAGGCCGCCAGCATCTCGGCGAACTCCCAGCCCCGCAGCCGCTCCAGCCCGCCGTGGTCGGTGAGGTCGAAGTGGATCGGGGTGACCGCGATGCGACCCTCGGCAACCGCGAAGAGGTCGGTTCCCTCGATCTCCTCGTAGCCTGGTTTCCAGCCGTAGATCTCGTAGCGGCGGCGGCTGTCCGACTCCTCGCCGACCAGTTTCAGCTCGTCGTTGTAGATCCGCTTGCCCAGTTTCGTCACCTCGATCCCGGTTGGCTCGCCAGCGGGGCAGTTGACGTTGATCAACGTCGCAGAGGGCATCGGCTCTTTGGCGAGGCAGCGGACCAGCTGGGCAGCAAAGGGGGCCGCGACGCCGAAGTCGAACTTGCCGCTGACGTAGCCCATGCCGCCGCCGGAGGACTGCTGGGAGATCGCCACCGCCGGGATCCCGAGCACGATGCCCTCGAAGGCGGCCGCAACCGTGCCCGAGTAGGTGATGTCGTCGCCGAGGTTGGCGCCGTGGTTGATCCCGGAGACGATCAGGTCAGGCCGTCCGCCGACCAGGCCCAGCTCGGCGAAGCGGACGCAGTCGACCGGGGTGCCGTCGGTCGCGTAGCCGACGTCGCCGTCGCCGAACTCGACCTCCTCGACGGTCAGCGGCGAGCGGGTCGTGATGCTGCGCGCGGTAGCGCTGCGGTTGGAGTCCGGCGCGATCACATCGACCTCGACCCCCTCGATCTCGCGTATGGCGCGGCGGGCGGCCTGCAGCCCGGGGGCAGAGATTCCGTCGTCGTTGGTCAGCAGGACGCGCATGGAAGCGATTCTAGGCGGCGGAGCGGGCATCCCTCGCTGCATACTGCTGTCCGTGCCAACCGTAAAGCTCGATATCGAATATGACGGAAGCGGATTCCGAGGCTGGGCAGCGCAGCCGGGGCTGCGGACCGTGCAGGGGGAGCTGGAGGCGGCGCTGGAGACGGTGCTGCGCGCATCCGTGCAGCTGACCGTGGCCGGGCGCACCGACACCGGTGTGCACGCACTGGGGCAGGTGGCTAGCTTCGAAACCGCAGGCGAGGTGCCGGAGGATCTGGCGTGGCGGCTGAACGGGGTCGGGCCGGAGGACATCGCGGTAACCGCTGCCGCAGTGGTCATCGACGGCTTCGATGCGCGGCGCGACGCGAAGTCGCGCAGCTACCGCTACCGCGTGCTCGCGCGAAGCGCCCCTAGCCCCTTCGAGCAGGGCCGCGCGCTCTGGTGGCCCCACCGGATCGACTGCGACGCTCTCGACGCCTGCGCGGAGGCCCTGGTCGGAACGCACGACTTCACAGCCTTCACCCCGACCCAGACCGACCACGTCCGCTTCGACCGCGACGTCCTCGCCGCCAGCTGGACCGCCGAAGACGACATCCTCACCTTCCGCATCACCGCCGACGCCTTCATGCGAAACATGGTCCGCGTCCTGGTCGGCACCATGCTCGAAGCAGCCTCCTCCCGCCGCACCGTAGAGAGCTTCACCCAACTCCTCGAGGGCGCCCCCCGCTCGCAAGCAGGTGACACGGCTCCGCCTCACGGGCTGTACCTGGAGTCGGTCAGCTACGCGTAGCCGACTTTGACCCCACCCTGGTGTGGTCAATCTCCGCTGCGGTGGCTGGAGGAGGGGTGGGGTGCCTCCCGAACGGGCGGATACTCAAATCGCCGGTCTCATTAGACCGGCGATTGTCCGGGCGGGAGGCACCCCACCCCTCCTCACCGCTACACCAGCTCGAGATAGACCATCTCAGTCGAGTCCGAACGCCTCGGACCCAACTTCACGATGCGGGTGTAGCCACCCGGCCGCTCGACGTACCGCGGCGCGACCTCCTCGAACAGCTTGTGCACGATGAACTTGTCGTTGTGAAGCGTCGCCAGGGCCTGGCGACGCGCGTGCAGGTCGCCCCGCTTGGCGAGCGTGATCAGCTGCTCGACCTCGGGCTTGACCGCCTTCGCCTTCGCCTGGCTGGTTTCGATCCGCTCGTGGTCGATCAGCTGCTTGCAGAGGTTGGAGAGCAGCGACTCGCGATGCGACGCATCCCGGCTCAGCTTGTTGCGCTTCTTGCGGTGACGCATCGGCTCTGCTCTCCCTGCTCCTCGTGCTCCTAGTCCGGCTGCAGGTCGAGGCCGCGGGACTGGAGGGTTTCGATCACTTCCTCGATCGACTTCTGGCCGAAGTTGGGGATCGCGTTCAGCTCGGCGCGGGACTTCCGCACCAGGTCGCCGACCGTCTGCACTCCCGCCCGCTTCAGGCAGTTGTAGGAGCGCACGCCCAGCTCCAGCTCCTCGATCAGGATCTCGTCGAGCCCGTTGCTTTCGGCGATCCCTTCGCCAGCGAGCCCAGCCACCGCGTCAGCGGTGTGGGAAACGACCGGATCACGCGCGGTCAGTTCCTCGACCCGGTCGGCGTCGGTGAAGATCGCCAGGCTCTTGATCAGGATCTCGGAGGCTTCGCGCAGCGCCGCCCCCGGCTCGATCGAGCCGTCGGTCTCAAGGTCGAGGGTCAGTTTGTCGAAGTCAGTGCGCTGGCCGACGCGGGCAGAATCGACCGCGTAGGAAGCACGACGGATCGGCGAGAAGATCGAGTCGATCGGGATCACGCCGATCGGCTGCTCGTCCGACTTGTTGTCTTCCGCCGCTGAGTAGCCCCGACCGCGGCCAATCGTCAGGTAGACCTCGAGCTTGGTTTTCTTCTCCAGCGTCGCGATCGGCGCGTCAGGGTTGAGGATCTCCACCCCGGACGGCAGGTCGATGTCCTTGGCCTTGACCTCACCGGGGCCGGTGGCGACCAGCGGTGCCTCGACCTCATCCGCGTCGGTGTGCATGCGGACGACGAGGTCCTTCAGGTTGAGGACGATGTCGGTGACGTCCTCCTTGACGCCGGGCACGGTCGAGAACTCGTGCGCGACCCCCTCGATGCGGACGCTGGTGATGGCGGCGCCGCCGAGCGAGGAGAGCAGGACGCGGCGGAGACTGTTGCCGAAGGTGTAGCCAAACCCCTTGTCGAGGGGCTCGATGGTGAAGGTGCCGCGGCGATCGTCCACCTTCTCTGAGCTGATGCGGGGGACCTGAAAGTCAGTGGTCATGGATTCCTTCGTTGCGTGTTACGGAATAGGGGCCGGTTACTTGGAGTACAGCTCGACGATCAGCTGCTCCTGTACCGGGGCCGAGATCTCGGAGCGCTCCGGGTAGCGCAGGACCTTGGCGGTAAGGGAGTCGTGGTCGGCCTGCAACCAGGCCGGCACGGTCGAGACCAGTTCGGTTGCCCGCCGGATCGTGTCGTTGGCGGCCGAGCCAGATTTGATCGAGATCACATCCTCGGGACGGACCTGGTAGGAGGGGATGTCGACGCGGCGGCCGTTGATCAGCCAGTGGCCGTGGCGGATCAACTGACGAGCCTGGCGCCGTGAGGCGGCGAAGCCGAGGCGCACGAGCACGTTGTCGAAGCGCGACTCGAGCAGGCGCAGCAGGTTCTCGCCGGTGACGCCGTCCTGGCGCGAGGCCTTGTCGTAGTAGGCGCGGAACTGCTTCTCCAGCACCTGGTAGTAGCGGCGCGTCTTCTGCTTCTCGCGCAGCTGCACGCGGTACTCGGACTGGCGCATACGGCCGCGGCCGTGGTCCCCGGGCGGGTAGGAGCGGCGCTCAACCCCGCACTTGTCGGTGAAGCAGCGCTCGCCCTTGAGGAAGAGCTTCTGACCCTCGCGGCGGCACTGCTTGCACTGGGGAGAGGTATCGCGGGCCACTAGACGCGCCTCCGCTTCTTCGGGCGGCAGCCGTTGTGGGCCTGCGGGGAGACGTCCTTGACCGTCGTCACTTCGAGCCCGGCCGCCTGCAGCGAGCGGATCGCGGTCTCGCGACCGGAGCCGGCGCCCTTGGCGAAGACCTCGACCTTTTCCAGGCCGTGCTCCATGCCTTTCTTGGCGGCGGCGTCGGCGGTCACCTGGGCGGCGAACGGCGTCGACTTGCGCGAGCCTTTGAAGCCCGCCGAGCCGGCCGACTCCCAGGCGATCACGTTGCCCTGGGTGTCGGTGAGGGTGACGATCGTGTTGTTGAACGAAGTCTTGATGTGCGCCTGCCCATAGGCGACGTTCTTCTTGACGCGTCGCCGCGCGCGGCCCTTCGCAGGTTTTTTCGCTGCTGCCATCCGTATCTCCTCAAGGACTCCCGCTCACCCCAGGAGACGGGCGGACGGGCACGATCAAACGACCCTCAGGGCCGACCGGGAAAGATAGCAAGGGTCAGGCGTGCGCGGGCTCAGGCAGCAGCCCGGATGCCGACGTCCAGCGTCACGGTCCGGTCGGGGGCCGCAAGGGCCGCATTCGCGGCAGCAATCAGCGCTTCGGCGTCGAGCTCATAGCGCTCCGCCGCCACGCGAAGCGGCCCTTCGAAGCCGTTGCGAGTGCCGATCACGTCGACCATCACCGGGCGACCTTCGTAGATGCTGACGATGACCGCGCCGTTCTCGACATCCTCTCCGTGCCCGAGCCGGCGGACCTCCTCCAGTTCGATCTGGATCGTGTCGCCCTCGCTGTCGTAGTCGGCTCGCATCATGGCCTCCAGATCGTAAGCATTTCTGCCGATCTGGGCCAACTACTCGGGGCGCAACTCAGCGCTGGGCTACTTAGGCTGAGGCGCCTTGCGCTTGCCGGCGACGCTGAGGCGGCGCGGGCCCTTGCGGCCGCGCGCGTTGGTCTTGGTCCGCTGGCCCCGCACCGGCAGGCCGCGGCGGTGCCGCAGGCCGCGGTAGGCGCCGATCTCCATCAGCCGTTTGACGTTCTGGGAGCGGTCGCGCCGCAGGTCGCCCTCGACCTCGCGCTGCTCGACCGCCTCGCGCAACCGGACGACCTCGTCCTCGGTCAGGTCCTTGACCAGGGTGTTGGGGTCGATTTTCGTCTGCGCCAGGATCTCCTGCGCGGTCGAGCGGCCGATCCCGAAGACATAGGTGAGGCCGATCTCGACCCGCTTGCCGACCGGGATGTTGATGCCTGCGATCCGTGCCATCTGCTTCCCTCCCCTAGCCCTGCCGCTGCTTGTGGCGCGGGTTCTGGCAGATCACGAGCACCGCCCCGTTGCGGCGAATGATCTTGCACTTTTCGCACATCGGCTTGACAGAAGCTCGGACCTTCATCGCTCCGGATCTCGTATCGACTACAGGACTCCCGCACGCCCTAGGAGCTGGGCGGACAGGCACGGCAAAGGCCCAATGGCCGACCGAGAAAGATAGCAAGGACGGGGCATCCACTGGAGCTTGCCCAAAGCGGCCCGGGGGCGGCTCTCTGAGCCGCCCCCGGGATTCCCACTTGGAGCTATGTCGCTACAACTGTGATTTAGCCAAACAGCGTGGCCGTACCTGTATACGTGCCGTCTTCGCCCGGTGTGATCAGCACATGCGCCAAAGCCGCTGCCTTTTTCGTCGTGTATTTGATTCCTTTGAGCTGAAGCCTCCCTGAGATTCCACCTTCGACGTTTTTCAGCGCTACGGCACCCCCCTGATCGAGCGGAGGCCGGCCTGGAGACTATGCGGCGCGTGTGCGGACGATTCGGGAATCGCACGCCCCAGATGCCAAGCACCCGAGGTCACAGGGTCGGCTCGAGCATTCGCGACGGAGCATGCGGAGATGAAGGCCGCGCTCGAGCGCTCGGCCGAAGAGCTGCGGACGGACCGCGACCGCGAGATCCGCGCCGCCTACCGCGTCGTGAAAGCATCTCGATGCGATGGCTGCAGGGTAGACAGCTGCGTTTCTCTTGTCAAAGGACGACTTTGTTCCTTGAGAAATCAACGGGCTCGAGGGCCAGAAAGCACCGAGCCGCGATCTCTCGCGGCCCCGGTGCCCTTGCTAGCTGCTTTGGTCCCTCAGGTGCGAGGGGTTCTTAGGCTTCGCTCAGCGTGTAGCCGACGCTGAGCGCGCCGTTGGTCTGTTTTTTGCCGAGGAACTGGCAGATGCCCGCCACGTAGGTATAGCTCAGCCCTTCGGCTTTATCTGAGACGTGCACCGAGCGCTCAGTGCCAGAGCCGAGGTTTTGGTAGGAGGCCAGATTGACCGGGCTTTGCGCGGCAAAGGTCGCCGTGCAGTTGGGCCAGATGAATTCGATCGAGTCCCCTTCTTTGGCGCAGCCGATCCCGAGTTTCCCGAAGGGGAAGCTGGAGACGCTCTGCGTGAAGTAGCAGCTGTGCATGTTTACCGTCACAGCCGACCCTCCGATGACGGCGCAGCCGCTAAGCGTCGCGCCAACCGAAAGCGAGGAAGTCGCTTTCGTCGCTTCGGAGGAGAACTGGGCCGTCGCACAGCTGATTTTGCCGCCGCTCAGGGTGAGCAGGAACGGATTGCCCGCCTCCTGCTGGCCAGCGAGCGAGATCGGGAATTTTTCGGCTTCGAACTGGTTGTTGGCGACGAAGAAGCCGTTGAAGGCGTCGGTGGCGCGGATGTCGACGGGGTTGCCGAATCCGTCACCGCCGACAACTTCCCACTGACCCGTGAACTGCGCCGTACCTTCTTTCTGGCACGTCCCCGTTTCACGGACGTATTTGAGATTGGTAGCAACTGAGATCGCGATCCTTTCATGCCCTGAGGTGACCACGTTTTCAAAGGAAGCTGGCATACCCACTTGAGCACCTATGCTCACAATGCACGAGCCGCTGAAAGCAAGGCCGGTGATCGGCCCACAACCAGGAGGGCCAATGTCGAAGGAATTCTCGGACCCGGGATGAAATTCGAACTTGCAGCCGTTGGCGACCAGTTTCGATTTTCCTTCACCGCAGATCCAGTTCGAGTCCACCGACATGGCTGCCGTGTCGGTGGGGCCGGTCAGTTGATCGCCGTAGAAGTAAGGGCCTTGCGAACAAGTGACGACACCTGCTTCTCCGAGTCTATTGAAGGTGGATTCAACAGTAGGACCGGCTGTAATCTCCGCCGGATAAGAATCCGCTTCGATTCCCCCGCTCGCCGAAGCGCCGGCCGGAAATGCGATCAGGGCAAGCACCATCGCGGCGCCAAGCCCCAGATATCTGATGCGTTTCACTTCTACCTCCTTGCCTGGTGGCCTTGGGCCACCAGGGCTGACTCTGGTTGACTGGTTTGGGAGAAGACTGGAAGAGGCGCTAGCGGCGGCGTTTGCCCTTCGGCGAGGCCTTCAGGCACTTGGCCTTGACCACGGGGCGGAAATCCTTGGCTCGCCCGTTATGAGCCTCGAACTCGGCGATCGCGCGGTGCCTGCCGCGACATAGGTTGGAGCTGTTGATGATCAGCCCCTTTGCGCCGCCCTGCATGGTCAACACAAAGCTGTCGACAGGGGCGTCTGGTGCGGTCTCGAAGGTGTTTCTGATCCTGCCTTTCAGCGAGTCGACCCTGCCGACCAGGTCGATCTGGATCTGGCCATTCCTCAGAGCCGCGACGAGGTCGGGTAGCTGGTGCTCGGAGGAGCGCAGATAGACCGGGCCCTCGACGGGGGTGTCGAGCAGTGGCGTGATCGCCTTGGCGTAGCCGTAGACCGATCCGGCTGGGCACTGATCGGCCGCGTACTGCACCCTGGTGCAGACGGTGCGGATGTGGGACTGGTCGAGGAAGGCGCTACGGGGAAGTGTGACCCTGGCGTAGGAGATGTTGGCTTCGCCGCGTTTCATCGCAAGCGCTCCTCTGAAGCGCGGGTGGGCGCCGCGCTTGGTGCCGCCGATCAGTCTCAGGTCGAGCTTCGGGTTGAAGGAAAGCGCTGCGCAGTCTGTGGCCTGGAAGGGAGTGGAGACGACGACGGGGTTGTCGTCTGCCTCGGAGGAGAAGTCAAGGCCCGAGCCGAGGACAGTGCTTGCCGTGGAAGTCCTCTCGCAGCTGGTCGGGTTGAGGACGAAGCTTGGCCGATCGGCGTAGGCGCGGATGTCGCGGGCATGGACCGTGATCCCGTCGATGATGTGGGGGATCGGGTCAGATCCGGTGGCGTCGACGAAGACTTCCGCGGTGGTGCGGTCGATCTTGAAGCCCTCGCGGACCACTACGGTGCCGAGATCGAAGGGGCCGACCTTGGCCGATGTGATCGCGGCGATGCTGAGAGCGGAGCCGTTATAGGGACCGGCTAGGTAGACCTTGCCGGGGGCATATGCCGGCGATGGACCGACCCCGGCACCGACCAGGGTGCGGCCGACCAAGGATGCGGCCGGGCAGGAGGGGCTCTGCTCCTCTTCGGTGCCCGTCTTCAGCTTCGCGGCTTCGATCGCCGCATCTGGGCAGTAGGGGATGCCGGCCAGCTTGCCGACGATGCCCGGGGGAAGCTTGATCGAGAAGCGGGTGAACTCCTGTTCGGAGTCGGAGCGGAAGAGGCGCAGGTTGAAGGGCGAGTAGCCGCCCGCTCGGTTGTTGATCGTGCCGGCGATCAGCCCTGGTTTGAAGGGTGGCAGGCCGGCCGCTGGGCAAGGGCCTCCACCAGGGCCGGTGACGATCTCGAAGGCCGAGGTGGTGGTGATCGGCGCTCCTCCCGAGGAGGGGGTGAGCTCGGCTTGCACCTCGTATTTGCCGCAGGCCGGAGGCGTAGCCAGGGGGCTCCTCGCGCCCTCGCGGAAGTGCAAGCGGAAGTGGCTGAAGGGCAGCTGCGGCAGGTCTTCGGCGACCGTGGTCAGCTGGCCGGTCTCGGGATCTGGGATCACCCGCAGAGGCTGCTTGACGACGATCCCCAGGTTCGGGTTCTTGATCACGATGTAGAGGGCGATCAGGGAGCCGAAGGGGTTCTCGTAGGGGGCAGCCTGGAAGAGCGAGCCGTTGACGTTTTCGTCCAGCAGTGGAGTTTCCACTTCGACCGTGCCGATCTTCGAGGCGTTGGGGCAGCCGGCGCCGAGGTCTGAGAAGGCCGTCTCTTTGTCGAGCTGGGCTTCGGTGCAGACCTCGAGCCCCTCGGCGATCGCGGGGTTGACCGAGAAGCCCTCGGGCAGGGTGACCACTGCTTCTTTTATGTCTGAGTGGGCCAGTCCTTCGGGGTTGCTGAGGCCCTCATCGGCGACGTCGAGGGAGAAGTCGAGGCCGCTTGGGCTCTGGGCGGCAATCGACGTCGGCTGCGCTTTGATCGTCGGGGCGAAGCCGAGTTTGGAGCAGCCGATCAGGCCGGCGCTTTCGGTGATCTCACTGAAAGCGGCCGGGGGGCCGGGGTCGACGGGATCGCCGCTCCACCAAGAGAGCGCCTCGAATGCGGTGAGGAGCGGTCCGGAGCAGCTGCGCGGCACGGTGAGGAAGGGCCGGACGGAGATTCCGGCCGAGCAGTTGCCCGCGACGTTGTCGTAGGCGCAGCGACCCCGCTCGGAGTCATGGGCAGGATCCGCGGGATTGGCCCAGAGCATCGCCCGCGAGGAGAGCACTTCGCTGATCTGGGAGGTGCTGCGAAGAGAGGCGACGACGTTGTAGGGGTGGGTGGGGGCGACGGTGACGTTGAGGGTCACTGGCAGCTCGGCGACGATGAAGCCGAGCTTGGCTGCGGTGCCCGGCGAGGGGCGCAGGTTGTAAATGGCGACGGTTTCTTCGCCGGTTTCAGGCCGTCCTTCACCGATCTCGACAGTGAGAACCCCTAGCGCTGTCGAGTCCGAGCAGGTGGGATGATTTTTGATTTCTTCGCCGAGGAAGTCGAGCGTCTCGCAGTAAGGAACCGCGCTCGGGCGACCGACGAAGCCAGCGGGCATCACGATGTCGAGGTTGCGGATCGCTCCCTCGACGATGGGACCGCCTTTGGGACCAATTCTGGTGTTGACGTCGAAGGCGTTGGTGAGCACGAAGGGGTGCGAACCGGCCTGGCGGGCGGTGGTGCCGTCTGCTTTGGTGAAGGTGACTTCGAGGTTGGAGAGGCCGAAGTCGGCGCTGGCAGGCGTGACGGTGAGCAGCGCGAGCAGCGCCGCGCTAGCCAGGGAGATCGCGAGGCGCTTCATCCCGACCTCCTGCGCTCGCGCTGGGCTCGTTTGCGCTTGCTGCCCTGTCTCTTCACGCAGCGCGATTTGCCGCGGTGAGCGGCGCGGCGCTCGCCCCTTGGGCAGCGCGGCTGTGCGCAACGGCCACGGCGAAGAACCCTTCCCTTGGGACAGGGCGGTTCTGTGACGTTGCCGGCGTACTCACCGGACGAAGAGGCGGGGGTCGGGTCGTCGGGAGCAGCGAGCGGGCCCTGACAAGCTTCTCCTTCGCAGCCGGCCGGCCTGGTCGGCTGGGGGAAGCCGCCGTCGACGCGAGCTACGTAGACGTCGTTCAGACCATAGTCCTGAGGGAGAAGGCTGCTCTGGGTGCCGATGAAGACGTTGTCGCCCGAGGGGTCAGCGTCGAGGAAGGTCGACTTGGCGGCACTGTCGCCAGAGGAAATCAGGTCGATGCAGCCTTGGGTCACTTCGCTGAAGGTGTTCCTTGCTTCGGTGCAACTGCCCTTTGCTTCCTCCTCCCACTGGTATACGTCCCAGATTGCGTTGGTGTCATGCGGCACGAGCCCCTCGCGGCTTTCGAAGAAGACGCGGCTGCCATCCTCGGAGAGCACATGGGGAGCGTGCAGAAGCGCTTCCCAGCCCTGGATGCGGGCTGCTACGCCCGCCTCTCCAGTCGGCCGTGCGCCGGTCGGGTTGCAGGAGACGCACGTGACTTTGTCCTCGATGGCGTCGTAGAGGTAGACCTCCTCGTCAGCCCCGCCGCTACGTGCATCGAGATTGTCATAGCCAGTCGGCGTCGGGCTCACCGAGGAACTGAGCACAACGTGCAAGCCGTCGGCGCTCACTCGCGCCGAGCGATCTGCAGGAATCTCCTCGATCGGCGCGTGTGCGGTTTCAGATCCCCCGATGTCCTGCTCCGCCAGGGCCATCACAAAGCGGAACGTTCCTTCGCCGCCCTCCTCATCGGCTTCGTAGAAGTAGAGGTTTCGCGCACCAGCGGTTGCCGGCCCCACGCCGTCCCGGTCTTCTGTGGAGGCGAAGTAGATGCGCGAGGCGTCCTCGCTCGCCCCGAGCGGCCCCAGCACGCCTTTCGCAATCAACCGCGCGGCACCCGGTTCTTCGGCAAGTACTTTGTCGACGTCGAGTTCGTAGAGCTGGTCTTTGAGGGGACCGGCAGCGAACTCGAAGATCGCCTTCGAGCCGTCGTCCGCCGCCGTCCAGTACCAAGCCGGGTCACTCGCTTTCGAGCCCGAGACTTTGAACGTGGTCTGCCCGTCGATTCTCACGTAAATCTGGCCCGGGCCAGGGAGACCGGTGTATGCGGACCAGAAGATCCTTGAACCATCTGCCGAGATCGCGTTGTGGGCGCTCGACCGACTTCCGCCGTTAGTGCCCACCCCTGTCCCCGCAGCACATGCCTGCGGGCTGGGATTGCCGTTAGGCAGATAGCAGACGAAGCGCAGGCCTTCGGGCGTGTGCTCATAGAGCAGCAATTCCAGTTTCGCCTTCAGCGGCGCGTCCGGGTCAAGCTTGCCGTTGGCGGTGAAGATCGTGTGAGCGCCGTCGTCCGAAAAGCCCTGCGTTCGCAATTCGAAGTAATCGTCGACCGCCGTCGCCTCCGGTTTCATCGTTGTCACCGCTTGGAAGCTCGGCGACTGAGAGCAGTTATCGCGCCGATAGATGTTGGGGTACTCCTCGATCGCCCCTTCTGCGAGCGTCGCCAGCGAGGCGTGCCTCATCCAGGCCATGCATAGATCAGGCGAGAAGCCGTGAAACTCGCTGTTGAGCAAAGGTTGGACGCCGAAAGGCGGTGTGGTGCGCGGCGGTGTGATCGACCGGCTCCCCCATCCTCCATCCATCCGATCCGCGAGGTACTGGATCACAAATGGAGCGCCTTCCGCGTCGCCGAAGGCGGTTGGCGAGGTGTATGCGAAGCGGTCTCCGGAGGGAGACGCCTGGGCGAGTTCGGCGGTGTGAGGCAGCTGGTTGTTTCTCGCAAGCCAGGGCGCGACATCGGCATTCCCCTTGTCCAGCGGTGAAACCATCTCGTAAGCCCGGCAGTCAGGCAGCTGGGCCGAGGGTCCCGTACGGAAGGCGTCGTTGGCGCAGGGGGGTGAGGGAGTGGGCGCAGCGGGAGTCCTGAAGCTCGCTTCCTCGCCAACGGTCGGCCCGCCGCCGCTACTCTCGGCGACGAAACGATAGTGATAGGTGGTGCCCGCTTGGAGCCCCTCCAACACAACACTCCCGGTTGTCACCGGGCTGCTTATCGCGTTGGTGGTGAGCTGAGCCGGTGGCAGCGGCTGTTTCCCTGCACAGCCGCCTTCGGAGCATTTCCCCGCACCATATTCGACGTAGTAGGTGGCGTCCTGCCAGAAGCGCGGGTTGATCTGTGCCTTCACGACAGCCTCTTGACGCCCCACCTCAGTCGCGAACTGAGCGACGATCTGCGGCGGATTCAGCGGGGGTGGTTCACACCCGACTGGTCCGGTGCCGTAGGCGCGGACATAGCTCAGCTGGCTGAATTGAAAGTCGTAGAACGAAACGTAGACATTTCCCGGTTGCTCACTTCCCGCACAGACATTCGTCGCAAGCCCGCTTAGTATCGGTCCCTGAAAGGGAACGTAAGGGAAGAATTGTTTTTGCTCTGCTTCTACTTGTGTGGGCACCAATCTGACACCGGCGGCATCGAACTTCAGTACCCGTTCTCCGCCGATCGGCGGATCGTCGATTGCGTAGACGCCACCGTCCACATCGACCGCCACAGCCAGTGGGTTGACCGCCGCGAAGCTTGACCCCTCTGGTTTGCCGGGCGCAAGCGGCACGCCAGCGGCGCTCAGCTTGTAGAGGTCTTCGCGGCCAGTGAGGGAGAAGTAGATGTTGCCAGTGGAATCGACGTCCAAGCCGTTGACCGAAAGCCCTTCGAACGCAGCCAGTTCGCCTTCGAAGGGGATCTCTTCTTTGAAGGTGCCATCGAGGTTGAAGATCTGGATCCGATCTTTGTCGCCGACCACGATCGCGTTGGAGACTGGGCTGTAATCGATGTAGTCCCCGATAGATGCATCAGCGAGGTGACTGGGGGCTTCACCAGGCACACCGGCCTGGCAAACGTCAGCTGGCGCAATCGGACAGACATTCCGTTCGGCAGATGGAGCGCCTTCATTGACTTTGGTCTCGTTGACTTCGCCGCCGAACATCAGCACGAACTCGCCCCCAGGACCAAACTTCTGGACTCGAAGGTTCTCTCGGTCGAGCACATAGACGTTGCCGGCAGGGTCGACCGCAATCCCCTCCTGCCGGGCCAGCTGGCCACGGCCGGCTCCTTCGCTTCCCTGCTGGCAAAGGCTCGGCGCCGGATCCACTTCCGGTTGCGCCGGCCCGCAGGTCTGCAGTTCTTCGGCCCCGTCCCGGACCCCCCACCCCCATGCCTTGACGAAGGAGCCCCAGGCTGTGTACTCGCTGATGCGCGCGTTGTTCACGTCGCTGATATAGACATGGCCGGTATCGGGATCGCCAGCAATCCCCCTAGGGGCGCTCAGTTCTCCGGCGCCACTTCCGACCGTAACTTGCCCTTCGGGCATTTGCAGGACGAAATCCGGAGGCTCCGCGGCCGCCGTAGGCACATGCAAAAGCGCGGCAAGGACAAGCAGGCCAAGGGCTATCGCCGTCGTGAGAAACATTGCTTTGGGCTGAGTGTGTGTCATCTGCCTCATTGGCCAATTGTCATCCCGGTAGCCTGAGATCTAGGGGTTACGGGGCCGCCGTGACCGCCCAGGTACCGGCCCCAAACCCGGGATCTCCGACGACGCTGAGGCTCAGCGCAGCGCCCGACACTGCCGCCCCGGGACTGGTGGTCGAAGGATCCAGGATGGCGCCAAGGAATCCAGGTTTCAGGTTATTGGCTGCGCCGTAAACGCACAGGTGTCCGGGCGGAGCAGTGGGGTTTGCCATTGTCCCGGTGCAAGTCGCTTTAAAGACCGCTTCTCCTTCTCCTTCGAAGTGGACCCCCGAAGCCCCCAGGGGGGCGCTCAGTGGAATGTTGAATGAGATCGGTGCCCATACCCCTGCTAGATCAGAAGTTGTTCCGTTCGCAGCCCAGACGCCGGTCTCTGTCTCTTCGGGTGGAAGAGTTCCGAGTTCGGTCCAGGGCGAGCCTTCGGCTCCTTTGGCGCCTTTTGCTCCGTTGCAGGCGTAGGTGGTGCCGCTCGCGGCGACGAATTTGGAGCCGCCTTCGGTGCAGTTGGCGCCTTTGGGCTCAACGCTGCTGGCGACGCTTACCCCATTCGTCCCATTTGTCCCGTTGGCTCCGTCTTTTCCGTTTGAGCCTGCGGCGCCTTGAGCGCCAGCAGCGCCGGGAGCTCCTGCCGGTCCGGTCGCGCCTTTCAGCTTTTTCAGCACGCTGGGGCTGATCTGTTTGGTCGAGGTGATCAGGTATTTGGCGGCGAAGGCGCCGCCGGTCATCGCGAAGACGAGGGCGACCGTGGCGAGGACGCCCGGGATGCCGAACCGCGTGCGAAGCGCTGAGAACATCGAATCTCTCCTTGTCCCTGAGCCCCGTGCGAGCCGCTTCCCTGGGCGGCGCTTCCGCGTTGGCTCTATTTGTCGTTCCCTGTGATGCTTGTCCCTATCGCAGGAGCGAGGCTGATCACCTTGGGTGGACAACCGCGTTTCCCGATGCGATGGCAGCAGGGTAGACAATTGCGTTTCCTGTGTCAAGGACTACTTTGTTTCTTGACAGGGAGACTGGCTCGCCGTCGAACGAGCCCAGAACCAGCGCGGGACCGTCTCAGTTGGAGGAAGCGTCCGTCGGCGGCAGGCGGTCGAGCGCCTTGAGCACGGCTTCGGTGTTGGCCCGCATCTGCGCCCGACCTTCGGCGAATTCCCGGCGGAACTCCTCCCTGCCCTCGTCGAGGATCGCGAGGAATGCCTGGGTCATCATCGTGTTCTTCCTCAGCAGGGCATCATCGAAGCGCTTCCGCTTCTCTTCAGTAGTCATCAAGCGTCCCTCTAGACGCTCCCACTCCCGCTGTCGAGCCGCCTCGGATTTTTCCCAACGCTGCTCGACCCGATCCATCCGCGCCTGAATCGCAGCGTAGCTGCGCTCGAAGCCTTCCTTCATCTCGCGACGGATCTGCTCCACGTCCACGGGCCGATACTCCCAGACCATGACGCGCATGATGACACTTGTCTGCACCAACTTCGTGCCGACTCGGCACGAGAACCGTGACGCGCAGCTACTCGGACTCGTGCCAGGGGGTGAGGACCCGGGGGCCGTCGGCGGTGACGGCGACGGTGAACTCGAAGTGGGCGGCTAGGGAGCCGTCGTCTGAGTAGACGGCCCAGCCGTCGTCGCCGCTGCGGACCAGGGGGCCGCCGGCGTTGACCATCGGCTCGATCGCTAGGACCGTGCCCTCCTCCAAGAGGGGGCCCCGGCCGGGCTCGCCGAAATTGGGCACTTGGGGCTCCTCGTGCATCTCGCGGCCGATGCCGTGGCCGACCAGGGTGCGGATGATCGAGAGGCCCTCGATCTCGGCGGTCTTCTGGATCGCGGCGGAGACGTCGCCGAGGTGGTTGCCCGACTGCATCTGCTCGACCCCGGCGAAGAGCGCCGCCTTAGTCACGTCGAGCAGCTTGCGCGCCTCGGCGCTCACCTCGCCGATCGGCACGGTAATCGCCGCGTCGGCGACCCAGCCGTCCTTGACCACGCCGACGTCGATCGAGAGTACGTCGCCGCGCTTGAGCTCGTAGTCGCCCGGGATCCCGTGGACGACCATCGAGTTGGGCGAGGCGCAGATCGAGCCGGGGAAGCCGCGGTAGCCCTTGAAGGCGGGCGTCGCCCCCTGCGAGCGGATGAACTTCTCCGCCGCGGCGTCCAGATCGGCGGTGGAAACACCGGCACGCGCCTTCGAGGCCAGCATGCGCAGACAGCGCACGAGGATCTCGCCCGCGGCCGCCATCTGGTCGACCTGCTCGGGGCTCTTCTTGACGATCATCCCTTGGTACACGCTAGGGACTCCCTAGATCGCCTCGTCGGCTTCCAGCTTCAGCGTCGCCAGGGTCCTCTGGACCTCGTCGGCGACGTCCTCCGGGGCAGCCGAGCCGTCGATCCGCCGCAGCAGGCTCTGGTGGTCGTAGAAGTCGATCAGCGGCGCCGTCTTGCCGTGGTACTGCTCGAGCCGGTGGCGGATCACCTCCGGCTTGTCGTCGTCGCGGACGATCAGCTCGCTGCCGTCGACGTCGCAGACGCCTTCCTCCTGCGGGGGGTTGAAGTCGACGTGGAAGACGTGGCCGCCGTCGGCGCAGGTGCGCCTCCCCCCCAGTCGCCGCAAGACCTCCTCGTCATCGACATCGATCAGCAGCACGCTGGTCAGCTCGCGACCCAGCTCACCAAGCTTCGCCGCCAGCGCCTCCGCTTGCGGCACCGTGCGCGGGAAGCCGTCGAGGATGAAGCCGTCGGCTGCCTCGGCCGACCCGATCCGCTCGCCGATCATGTCGACGATCAGGTCGTCGGGCACCAGGTCACCGCGGTCCATGTACTCCTTAGCGCTGCGGCCCAGCTCGGTCTCGTCGCGCACCGCCGCCCGCAGGATGTCGCCGGTGGCGTAATAGGGCAGGCGCAGATCCTCCTGCAGCCGCTCCCCCTGTGTGCCCTTGCCCGACCCGGGCGGGCCCAGCAGCACGAGATTCAGCTCGGACATCGGCCGAGCCCTATTTCAGGAAGCCCTCGTAGTTACGCATCATCAGCTGCGCCTCGAGCTGCTTGACCGTGTCGAGAGCCACGCCGACCACGATCAGGATCGAGGTGCCGCCGAAGAAGAAGTTGGCCGAGGTCTGACTGATCAGGATCGTCGGCAGCGCCGCCACCGCGCCCAGGTAGAGGGCGCCGGGGAAAGTCAGCCTCGAGAGGATGCGGTCGAGGTACTCGGCGGTCGGCCGCCCCGGCCTGACGCCGGGGATGAAGCCGCCGTATTTCTTCAGGTTGTCGGCCTGGTCGACCGGGTTGAAGGTGACCGCCGTATAGAAGTAGGTGAAGACGATGATGAAGAAGACCTCGCCGGCTACGTAGGCCCAGGTGTTGGGGCCGAAGAAGGCGGCGAAATCAAGCGCGGCCGGGGTGTTCAACAGTTGCCCGATGGTCGGCGGGAAGGCCATGATCGAGGCGGCGAAGATGACCGGGATCACACCGGCCATGTTGACCCGCAGCGGCAGGTAAGTGGAGCCGCCCGAGGTCATCTTGCGGCCTACCACCCGCTTCGCGTACTGGACCGGAATCCGCCGCTGGCCCTCTTGGACGAAGACGATCGCGACGATCACGGCGAGGGCGACGAAGGGCATCATCACAACGAATACCTGGTCGGGATTGGTCCACCAGGCCGAGATCCCACTCGGCAGGCTGGTGACGATCGAGGCGAAGATCATCAGCGAGATTCCGTTGCCGATCCCGCGCTGGGTGATCAGCTCGCCGAACCACATCAGTAGCGTGCAGCCCGCTGTCAGCGAGATCACGATCAGCAGCACCTTGGGGCCGGTGAGGCTGCCGAGGAAGTTCCCCCCCGCCTGTTCTCCGAAGGAACGGAAGAGGTAGACGAAGCCGAAGGACTGGCCGAAGGCGAGGCCGACGGTGAGGTAGCGCGTGTACTGGGTGATCTTCTGCTGCCCTACCTCGCCCTCTTTCTGCAGCCTCTCCAGCGAGGGCACGACAACGGTCAGCAGCTGCAGGATGATCGAGGCGGTGATGTAGGGCATGATCCCCAGCGCGAAGAGGGAGAGCCGTTCCAGCCCGCCGCCCGAGAAGAGGTTGAGGAAACCGAGGATGCTGTCGTTGCCGAAGTTGTCCTGGAGTTCCTTGACCGCGTCGATGTCGACGCCGGGCGCGGGGATGTAGGCGCCAAGCCGGTAGAGCAGCAGCATCGCCGCTGTGAAGAGGAGCTTCTTGCGGATGTCGGCGACGCTGAAAGCGTTCGCAATAGTCCGGAGCATTAGGGCTCCAGAGTGTGACAGGAACCGCCCGCAGCCTCGATCTTCTGCTTGGCCGCCTCGGAGAAGCCGTGGGCGTGCACCGACAGCTTCTTCGAGAGCTCGCCGCGGGCGAGGATCTTGACCGGATCGGAGCGCTTGGCGAGCCCCTTCTCCTTCAGCGTCTCGGGCGTGACCTCGGCGTCGGCGTCGAAGCGCTCCTCGAGGTCAGCGAGGTTGACCGGTTGCGAGGAGGTGCGGAAGTTCTCGAACGGCATCGACGTCTTCTTGTTCGGACCGCGAAGCTTTCGCATCCGCATATGGATCGGGTTCTGGCCACCCTCATGACCGGCCTTGCGCTTCGAGCCCGAACGCGATCCCGCGCCCTTGTGCCCCCTACCGGAGGTCTTCCCCAGCCCACTGCCCTCGCCACGACCCAGCCGCTTACGCGGCCGCCGCGACCCAGGCTTGGGCCTCAAGTTGTGCAGCCCGATCTCTTCGGAACGCTCCGAAGCGGCCTTCTCTTTCGCAGCTTTCTCAGCCATCAGGAGCTCACCTCAACCAGATGAGAAACGACGTTCAACTGCCCCTGCAGCTGCGGCGAGTCCTTGCGCTCGACGGCCTTCCCAATCCGGCCAAGTCCAAGTGCCTGAAGGGTCGCTTTCTGAGCAGGATTGGCCCCATTGGCGGAGCGCGTCTGCGTGATCGTGACGCCGCTCACGACGACTCCTCAGCTTTAGGCTCCTCCGAGGCCGAAGCCTCATCAGCTTTGGCCTCCTCAGCGACCGGGGCCTCCGCCTCAGCGGCCTGACCCTGCTCAGCCGCCGGAGCCTCAGCGGATTCAGCCGGTGGCGTATCAGCCTGGGGAGCCACATCAGACGCTTCTGCCGCGGGTGGCGCCGTAGGGGGGACCTCCTCCGAGGAAGCTTTAGCTACCGCAGGAGGAGGTGGGTCCCCTGCGGCGACAGGACCCGCGGCCGGAGCGCCTGGTCCCTCGTCAGTGATCGTCTCCGCCGCCCCGTTCGACTTCTGCACGCCCAAGACCTGAGAAACCGTCAGCCCCCGCAGCTCCGCAACCTCCTCAGGCCTCCGCAACCGGATCAACCCGTCCATCGTCGCCTTCACGAGGTTGATCGGGTTCTGCGTCCCGATGCTCTTGGTCAGCACGTCCTTGACGCCGCCGAGCTCGAGCACGGCGCGCACGCCGCCGCCGGCGATCACGCCGGTACCGGGGCTGGCCGGACGCAGGACCACGTGCCCGGCGCCGAAGCGGCCGATGATCTTGTGGGTGATCGTCTGCCCGTATTTGGGCACGCGAATCAGGTTCTTGCGCGCGTCCTCGACCGCCTTCTGGATCGCCAACGGCACCTCGCGCGCCTTGCCGTAGCCGATCCCGACCACGCTCTCCTCGTCGCCGACAGCGACCAGCGCGGTGAAGGAGAAGCGACGGCCGCCCTTGACCACCTTGGCGACGCGGTTGATCTCAATCACCCGCTCCTGCAGGTCGAGCCCGCGCGGGCTGACCGTCTCGATGTCTGCTGTGCTCATTCCCTTCATCGCAAGCGGCCCAAGGTACTAGAAGGCCAGCCCCCCCTCGCGGGCGCCTTCGGCAAGAGCCTTGACGCGGCCGTGGTATTGGTAGCCGCCGCGGTCGAAGACGCAGGTCTCGACGCCGGCTTTCTTGGCCCGCTCGGCGAGCAGCTCTCCCGCCCGCTTCGCCTGCTCGCTCGCGGTCAACTTGCGTAGCTCGGGCTCGATCCAGTTGACGGCGGCCACCGTATGGCCTTTGCCGTCATCGATCAGCTGGGCGAAGACGCCGCGGTTGGAGCGGTACACGGAGAGGCGCGGGCGCTCCGTCGTGCCCACGACCCGGGCGCGCACGCGGCGGCGACGGCGCAGGCGGCGTTGACGGTTAGTGAGCACGGTCAATGTCCTCTCCTTTCCACGCAGTGCGACTCAGCCGAGCGAAAACCAAGCTGGGCAAGGACGCAGGGTGCAGCCTTTGGCAGAGCCAAAGGCAAACCCGAGGACGCAGATCCAGCGCCGGTTTGCAGCCGGCTGAGGTGTGCTGTGGGGGAAGGAGCGGACATTAGGCGCGCTTGCCCACCTTCCGCATCACGTGCTCGCCGCGGTAGCGGATTCCCTTGCCCTTGTACGGCTCCGGCGGGCGGCGCTTGCGGATGTCCGCCGCGACCTGCCCAACAAGCTGCTTGTCGATCCCGCGCACGATGATCTCGGTCGGCTGCGGGACCTCGAACTCGATCCCCTCGGGAGGATCAACCGCGACCGGGTGCGAGTAGCCGAGTGCCAGCTCCAGTTTCTTGCCCTTGAGCTGGGCGCGGTAGCCAACCCCCTGGATCTCCAGCCGCTTCTCGAAGCCTTCGGTGACGCCCTCGACCATGTTGGCAATCAGGCTGCGGGTAAGGCCGTGCAGAGCACGGTGATCGCCGCGGTCGGTCGGGCGCTTGACGACGATCGCGCCGTCGTCCTGCTCGACCGCCATGTCCGGGGAGAGGCTCTGCGCCAGCTCGCCCTTCGGACCCTTCACCGCGACGCGCCCAGGAGCGAGCTCGACCGTGACGGCCTCCGGGACGGGAATGGGCTTTCTGCCGATCCTGCTCACGTCAATTCACCAGACGTAGGCGACTACCTCGCCGCCGACTCCCTTCGCCTTCGCCTCGTGCCCGGTCATCACGCCGGTCGAAGTGCTGACGATCGCTGTGCCGGTGCCGCCAAACACGCGCGGCACCTGTTTGTGATTGACATAGCGACGCCGGCCAGGACGCGAGACACGCTCGAGCCCGATGATCACCGGGCGGCGGTCCTGGGTGTACTTGAGCTGGATCCGGATCGCCTCGCCGACTTTGGCCGGCTCCTTGGCAAAGTCGCGGATATAGCCCTGCTCCTTGAGGATCCGCGACATCTCCAGCTTCAGGCCCGAGCACGGGATCGCGACCTCGTCGTGGCCGGAGCCAAGCGCGTTGCGGATTCGGGTCAGGTAATCGGCTATTGGATCGGTAAGCATCGTTATCGCTCAGTCGTCTCTGTTGGTTGCGGCTCTACCAGCTCGACTTGGTCATGCCGGGGATATAGCCCTCGTGGGCGGCCTCGCGCAGGCAGATCCGGCAGAGGCCGAACTTGCGGTAAACGGCGCGCGGCCGGCCACAGCGGCGGCAACGGTTATACCGGCGTGTCTTGAACTTGGCTTTGCGGCCCTGCTTCACCTTCATCGAAGTCTTAGCCATCGTTGCTCTCCTCCTGGGCGGCAGGCTCCTCGCCGTTCTCTTTGGACTCCTCGCCACCCTCGGCCTCGCCAGCCTCTTCGGGCTCCTCGGGCTTGGCGTAGGCGTCGGGATTCTCCTCCTTGAGCTGCTCCAGCGCAGCCTGCTCGGCCTCGGCGCGCAGCCGCGCCTCCTCCTTGCGCTTTTCCTCCTCGGCTTCGGCTTCCGCCTCGGCATCGGCCGATCCCGGGCGACCCTCTTTGGCGAAGGGCATGCCCAGGCCAAGCAGCAACTCGAAGGCCTCCTCGTCGGTTGCGGCCGAGGTCGTGATCGTCACGTCGAGGCCGCGCACCTGGTCGATCGAGTCGTAGTCGATTTCGGGGAAGATCAGTTGCTCCTTGACGCCCATCGAGTAGTTACCGCGGCCATCGAAGGAGCGCGGGTTGAGCCCGCGGAAGTCGCGGATGCGCGGTACCGCGATCGACATCAGCCGGTCGAGGAACTCCCACATGCGGGCGCGTCGCAGCGTCACCGAGAGGCCGACGGGCATCCCCTCACGCACCTTGAAGGAGGCGATCGACTTGCGGGCGCGGCGAGTGTTCGGCTGCTGGCCAGCGATCGTCGCCAGCTGCTCCTGCGCCTTTTCAAGCGCCTTGGCGTCCTGCTTCGACTCCCCCACGCCCATGTTGAGCGTGATCTTCTGCAGTTGCGGCGCCTGCATCGGGGTCGAGTAGCCGAACTTGCTGGTCAGCGCCGGCAGGACCTCCTGCTCGTAGCGCTCACGCAGACGCGGCGGCGGGGCTGCCTGCTGCGTGGCTGTAGCCGTGGCCTCCATCAGAACGTTTTCCCGCTGCGTCGGGCGAACCGCTCGCGCTTGCCGCCTTTGTCGCGGCGCACGCCGACTCGGGTCGGCTTGTTGTCTTTGGGATCAAGCAGCATCACGTTGGAGACGTGGATCGGCCCCTCCTTCTCGACGATGCCACCGGCGGTGGCGCTGCGCGTGTCTTTGACCGAGCGCGGGCGTTCGTGCCGCTTGACGATGTTGAGGTTCTCGACGTAGACGCGGCTCTTCTTCGGTTCGGTCCTGGTCACGCGACCGACCTTGCCGGCGTCCTTGCCGCCGATCACGATCACTTCGTCGTCCTTGCGGATCCGCATCGTCTTACCCATCAGAGGACCTCCGGAGCGAGCGAGACGATTTTCATGAAGTTCTTGTCGCGCAGCTCGCGCGCGACGGGGCCGAAGATGCGGGTGCCGCGCGGCGTGTTGCCCCCAGCCTCGATCAGCACCGCGGCGTTCTCGTCGAAGGAGATGTAGGTGCCGTCGGGGCGGCCAAGCTGCTTGCGGGTGCGGACGACGACCGCCTGCACGACCTCGCCTTTGCGGACGCCACCCTGCGGGCTCGCCTGCTTGACCGTGGCCGTAATCACGTCGCCAACCCCCGCGTAGCGGCGGTGTGAGCCGCCCTTGACGCGGATGCAGAGGATCTCGCGAGCGCCCGAGTTGTCGGCGACTTTGAGTCTCGACTCCTGCTGGATCACTTCGCCTTCTCCAAAACCTCGACCAGACGCCAGCGCTTGGTCTTCGAGAGCGGCCGGGTCTCGATGATCCGAACCACATCGCCCTCGCCGGCCTGATTCTGCTCGTCATGAGCATGAAGCGTCCGCGAGCGGCGCACGACCTTCTCGTAGACGGGATGGCGGCGGGCGATGTCGATGCGCACCGTGATCGACTTCTCTCCCTTGTCGGAGACGACGATCCCCTGCCGCACCTTGGCGGCGTTGGGGCTCCGCTCCGCAACGGGAGTGCCGGTGCCAGCCGTCCGCTCCTTCTTGGCGGCCTCGCGCTGCTTCCTGCGCAGCGTAGCCTTGCGCTGACGGGCCGTGGCCCGCTCGGCAATCCTCTCCTCAGGAGTGCGGGCAGGACGCGCTTTATGCGCCTTCCGTGACTTTTGAAGCCGCCGCTTCTCCTTCCAAGGAAGCTCATCCTCTTCAGACGCCGGCTTCTCTTCAGCAGCAGGGGCCTCCTCAGCGGCAGCGGGCTCCTCTGACGCTTCAGGAGCCTCCTCGGCAGCAGGCTCCTCAGCTTCGGCAGCAGGCTCTGCCTCTGACGAATCCGCCTCATCCGCGGGTGGCGTGGATGGTGATCCCTCCGACGGGTGAGTCGGAGGGTCACCGTCCGCGACAGGACCCGCGGGCGGGGCTGCCTCGTCCTGAGGCTGTTCGTCCTGCTGCTCGTCTTTTTTCTGCTCGTCGTCGCTAGTCATCTCTTCAGCTCTCTGTCGACATCGATCCCCCGCTGCCGCGCCACGGTCAGCAGCTTCGCCACATCTCGTTTCGCGGAACCGAGCCGCGCGGTGTTCTCCAGCTCGCCGGTCGCGTGCTTGAAACGCAGGTTGAAGGCCTCCTTGCGCGCATCGATCAGTTTTGCCACCAGCTCGTCGTCTTTGAGGTTGTGGATCTCGGCGGCCTTCATCAGCTCTCGGCCCCCTCGCGGCGGACGAACTTGGTCCTGACTGGAAGCTTGTGACCGGCCAGACGCAGCGCCTCGCGCGCCAGTTCCTCGGGCACGCCGGCGAGCTCGAACATCACCTTGCCGGGCTTGACCACGCAAACCCATCCCTCGGGGTTGCCCTTGCCGGAACCCATCCGCGTCTCGGCGGGCTTCTTCGTGTAGGGCTTGTCCGGAAAGACGTTGATCCAGACCTTGCCGCCACGTTTGATCTTGCGGGTCATCGCCACACGGGCCGCCTCGATCTGGCGGTTGGTGATCCAGCCTCGATCGAGCGACTTCAGGCCGTACTCGCCGAAGGCCACGGTGCTGCCGCCCTTGGTGTTGCCGCGCATCCGGCCGCGCATCTGCTTGCGGTGTTTGACCCGCTTCGGCATCAGCATGGCTGCTACCTACCTCCCCCGCGCGGGCCGCCGCGGCCGCGGTCGCCGCCGGGACGTCCACCGCCGCCGGGACGCCCGCCGCGATCGCCACCGGGACGCCCGCGATCCCCGCCCGGCCGTCCGCCGCGATCTCCGCCGGGGCGTCCACCGCGCTGCTGGCCGCCCTGCGGCTCGCCGTCGGTCGGGATCTGGTCTGAGCGGAAGCCCTCGGGCATCACCTCGCCCTTGTTGATCCAGCACTTGACGCCGATCCGGCCGGTCGTCGTTTTCGCCTCGAAGAAGCCGTAATCAATGTTGGCCCGCAGCGTGTGCAGCGGCACCCGCCCGTCCGAGTAGCCCTCGGTCCGCGCCATCTCGGCACCGCCGAGCCGGCCGGAGACCTGGACCTTGACGCCTTTGGCGCCAGACCGCATCGCCGAGGTGAGCGCGCGTTTCATCGCGCGGCGGAAGGCGACCCGGTTCTGCAGCTGCTCGGCGATCGACTGGGCGACCAGCTTGGCGTCGAGCTCGGGGCGCTTCACCTCCCTGATGTTCACCTTCACCGGTTTGCCGGTCAGCTTGTGCAGCTCTTTGCGCAGCGCGTCGACTTCGCTTCCCGACTTGCCGATCACGATGCCGGGCCGCGCAGTGTGGATGTCGACCGCGATCTCGCCGTGGCGCTCGATCGTGATGCTGGAGAGGCCGGCGTGGGCGAGCTTGCCCTCGATGTGGTCGCGGATCTTCAAGTCTTCCTCGAGGACGTCAGCGAAGTCTTTCTCCTCGAACCAGCTCGACTTCCAGTCCTGGATGTAGCCGACCCGGAAGCCGATCGGATGGATCTTCTGTCCCATGTCGTCAGTCCTCTTCCGGGCTCAGAGCCACGGCGATGTGGCTGGTTCGCTTGTGGATCGGCGTTGCCCGGCCCAGGGCCCGGGGCCGGAAGCGCTTCAAGGTCGGCCCCTCGTCGACGGTGATCTCGGCGATCCGCATCTCGTCTGCGACCAGGTCGTGGTTGTTCTCGGCGTTGGAAGCAGCCGACTCGATCAGCTTCTTGATGTCCTCGGCAGCACCGCGCGGCGAGAACTGGAGCAGGGCGCGGGCGCGGTCGATGTGCAGGCCGCGGACCTGGTCGGCGACGAGGCGCGCCTTGCGCGGCGCCACCCGTACATAGCGGGAGCTGGCGCGGACCACGATCGGCGCCAGCGGCTTCGCCGACTCTGTCTTGATGGCTTTCTTGACAGCTTTTTTCGCCGCTTTTTTGGTCGTCGGCTCTTTTTTGGCGGCGGCTTTTTTGGCAGACGTCTCTTTGGCGTCGGTTTTCGCCGCAGCTTTGCGTTTCGCGGCTTTGGGTTTGGCCGCTTTCGAGTCTTTGGCTTTCGCCGCAGCTTTCGCTTTCGCTTTTTGTTTCTCGTCGGCCATCGTTACTCGCCCTTGCCGGTGCCAGAGTGGGCGCGGAAGGTGCGCGTCGGCGCGAACTCGCCCAGCTTGTGGCCGACCATCGACTCCGAGATGAAGACAGGGACGTGCTTGCGGCCGTCGTGGACCGCGATCGTGTGCCCGACCATCTCCGGGAAGACGGTCGAGGTACGCGACCAGGTCTTCACCATCTGCTTCGTGCCGGACTCGTTCATCGCCGCGATCCGCTTCATCAGCGCCGCTTCCACCCACGGTCCCTTTTTCGTCGAGCGTCCCATCGCTATCGACTCTTCTTCTTTCCGCGCCTGCGACCGCGGACGATGTAGCGGTCCGACTGCTTGCCCTTCTTGCGGGTCCGGTAGCCGAGCGTCGGCTTGCCCCAGGGGGTGACCGGGTGGCCGCCGGGCGTGTGGTGGGCCTCGCCGCCGCCGTGCGGGTGGTCGACGGGGTTCATCGCCACGCCGCGCGTCTGCGGTCGCTTGCCCTTGTGGCGGTTGCGGCCGGCCTTGCCGACCTTGAGGTTCTGATGCTCGGCGTTGGAGAGCACGCCGACGGTGGCGCGGCAGTCCGCAGGGACCAACCGCATCTCCGAGGAGGGCAGGCGCAGGGTCACCATGTCGCCCTCCTTCGCCGCCAACTGGATCGCGGCGCCGGCGGCGCGGCCGAGCTTGCCGCCCTGGCCGGGCGTCATCTCGACGTTGTGGACGATCGTGCCGGTCGGCATGTCGCGCAGAGCGAGCGCGTTGCCCGGCCTGATGTCCGAGCCCGGTCCAGACTGAACCTGGTCGCCGACTGAGATCTCCGCCGGGGCGAGGATGTAGCTCTTTGCCCCGTCGGCGTAGTGCAGCAGGGCGATGTAGCAGCTGCGGTTGGGGTCGTACTCGATCGTCGCGACCTTCGCCGGCACCCCGTCCTTGAGGCGCTTGAAGTCGATCTGCCGGTAGCGCCGCTTGGCGCCGCCGCCGCGATGGCGGGCGGTCACCCGCCCGTTGACGTTGCGCCCCCCGGACTTGCGCAGGCCTTCGGTCAGCTTGCGCTCCGGCTCGGTGGCGGTCAGCGGCTCGCGCAGCGGGTACGTCGCGAAGCGGCGTCCCGGGCTGGTCGGTTTTGTTTTGCGGTTCGGCATCTCTATTCCTCTTAGGCGGTCTCCGCGCCCTCGAACAGCTCGATCCGCTCACCTGGGGCGAGCTGGACGACGGCCTTCTTCCAGCCACGGGTTTTGCCTTTGCTGAGGCCGCGGCGCTTCGGCTTGGCGCGCACCTGCGAGGTGCGGACCGTGTCGACGCTGACGTCGAAGATCTCTTCGACCGCGTGGGCGATCTGGGTCTTGTGGGCCCGGTCGGCGACGCGGAAGGTGTACTTCCCTTCCCCGATCAGCGCGTAGCTCTTCTCCGAGACCACGGGCCGGATGAGCACATTGCGGGGATCCATCAGGCCAGCCTCCCCTGCAGCTTCTCCAGCGCGCCCTCTGAGATGACTAGTGAGGCGGCACCGATCACGTCGGCCACCCCGATCGCGTCCGCGTCGAGGACGCCGACCCTCTCGATGTTGCGAAAGCTCTTGGCGGCGCCAGCCTCCTCAGCGTCGACGACGACCAGGGTCGGCAGCTTCGCCCCCCATTTCCCCAGTGCCGCGGCCGCCGTCTTCGTCGACGGGGTCTCGTAGGCACTCGCATCGAGGACGGCGACGCTGTCGCGCTCAGCATGGACGGAGAGGGCAGAGCGGAGCGCCCGGCGGCGGGCCTTGCGGTTGACCTTCACCGTGTAGTGGCGCGGCTTTGGGCCGAAGGCGACGCCGCCACCGAACCGGCTCGGAGCGCTGAGCGCACCAACGCGTGCGCGGCCGGTGCCCTTCTGGCGCCAGGCCTTTGCTCCGGTCATCGCGACCTCGGCCCGGGTCAGGGTCGAGGCGGTGCCGCGGCGGCGCGCGGCGAGGTCGGCGCGGGCGGCCTCGTCGACCAGCGAGTGGTGGAAGGGCTCGGTGAAGAGCTCCTTCGGCAGGTCCGCTTTGGTGGTCTTGCCGAGCACGGCGGCCTTAGCCATCGGTCCGCACCTCCACCATCGCGTTGCGGTGGCCCGGCACCGAACCCTTGATCAGCAGCAGGTTGCGCTCGGGGTCGACCTGGGCCACTTCGAGGCCCTTCTGGGTGATCCGCTTGTTGCCCATCTGGCCTGGCATCCGCATCCCCTTGAAGACGCGAGCCGGAAAGGCGCTGGCGCCGATCGAGCCGGGGGCACGCACGTTGTGCGAGCCGTGAGTGACAGGGCCGCGACTGAAGTTGTGGCGCTTGATCCCGCCCTGGAAGCCCTTGCCGACCGAGATGCCCGAGACCTTGACCTTCTGGCCCGGCTCGAAGGAGTCAACGGTGACGTCGTCGCCAACCTTGGGGCCCTCCTCCGCGCCGAGATCCTCGTCACGGAACTCGACCAGGTGGCGGGAAGGCGGCGCGCCCGCCTTCTTCAGGTGACCCTCCTCGGCCTGCGAGAGCTTGCCCTCCTTGACCTCGCCGAAGGCGAGCTGCACGGCGGCGTAGCCGTCGCGCTCGGGCTCGCGCACCGCGGTCACCTTGCAGGGGCCGGCCTCGATCACGGTCACCGGTGTCACCACGCCGTCCTCGGCAAAGACCTGCGTCATCCCGAGCTTCTTTCCGAGGATCGCGGCCATCGCAGTTAGAGGCGGATCTCGATGTCGACACCGGCGGGCAGCGAGTCGAGGCGCTGCAGCGAGTCGACGGTTTTTGGAGACGGCTGGTGGATGTCGATCAGCCGCTTGTGGGTGCGGATCTCGAAGTGCTCGCGCGAGTCCTTGTCCTTGAACGGCGAGCGAATCACGCAGTAGACGTTCTTCTCGGTGGGCAGCGGCACCGGACCGGAGACGCTGGCGCCGGTGCGCTCCGCCGTCTCGACGATCTCGCGGGCAGCCCGGTCTATGGCGTCGTGGTCATACGCCTTGAGCCGGATCCTGATCTTTTGTGCCGCTATCGCTGCCACTTTCGAACTTTCTTCCTTGGTCCTCTCACACGGTCCTTACCGCGCATAAAGGGCGGGGCCCCTTTGGTGGGGCGCCGCCCCGGTCGTATGTCCTTTGCAGTTGTCTCGCCGCCCTAAGACGGCGACAGGGCGGGCAAAGCCCGCCCCCGGTCGCTACTCGATGATCTCCGAGACGACCCCGGAGCCGACGGTGCGGCCACCCTCGCGGATGGCGAACCGCAGGCCCTGGTCCATGGCGATCGGCTGAATCAGCTCGATCGTCATCTCGACGTTGTCCCCCGGCATCACCATCTCGGTCCCCTCGGGAAGGTTGGCGATCCCGGTCACGTCGGTGGTGCGGAAGTAGAACTGCGGGCGGTAGCCCGAGAAGAACGGCGTGTGACGGCCACCCTCCTCCTTCTTCAGGCAGTAGACCTCAGCCTTGAACTTGGTGTGTGGGGTGATCGAGCCCGGCTTGCAGAGCACCTGCCCGCGCTCGATCTCCTCGCGCTTAGTGCCGCGCAGGAGGGCGCCGATGTTGTCGCCGGCCTGGCCCTCGTCGAGCAGCTTGCGGAACATCTCGACACCGGTGACGACGGTTTTCGTCGTGTCCTTGATGCCGACGATCTCGACCTCGTCGCCGGTGTTGACGATGCCCTGCTCGACACGGCCGGTGGCGACGGTGCCGCGGCCGGTGATCGAGAAGATGTCCTCGATCGGCATCAGGAAGGGCTTGTCGAGCTCACGCACGGGCTCGGGGATGTAGGAGTCGAGCGCGTCGGCCAGTTCGAAGACGGCTTTCTGCGCTTCCTCGTCACCCTCCAGCGCCTTCAGCGCCGAGCCCTTGATGATCGGCGTGTCGTCGCCGGGGAAGTCGTACTCGTTGAGCAGGTCCTTGACCTCCTCCTCGACCAGCTCGACCAGCTCGTCGTCGTCGACCTGGTCGATCTTGTTAAGGAAGACGACCACGTGCGGGACGTTGACCTGACGGGCAAGCAGGATGTGCTCGCGCGTCTGCGGCATCACGCCGTCGGCGGCGGAGACGACCAGGATCGCTCCGTCCATTTGGGCGGCGCCGGTGATCATGTTCTTCACGTAGTCGGCGTGGCCCGGGCAGTCGACGTGGGCGTAGTGCCGGTTGTCGGTCTGGTACTCGACGTGTGAGGTCGCGATCGTGATCCCGCGTTCCTTCTCCTCGGGAGCGTTGTCGATCTCCTCGAAGCTTTTCTCTTCGGCACCGCCCTTCGTGGAGAGGGTCTTTGTGATCGCGGCCGTCAGAGTCGTCTTGCCGTGGTCGATGTGACCGATCGTGCCGACGTTCACATGCGGCTTATCGCGCTCGAACTTCTCCTTAGACATCGCTCTCCGTTCTACCTTTCGAAGTCGGTTTCTGTCTGCTTTGACTGCTTAAGTTCGTGGGCATCGCCAACGGCGCGGTTAATACCGCCTGCGGGCGAACCTGGGAAATATAGCCAGCACCCGGCGCTCATGTGGTCGCCCCCACCGGCTCGCCGGCCCTTCCCTCGACGATCTCCTCGGCGATGTTGGCCGGCACCTCCTCATAACGCTCGAACTGCATCGTGTAAGTGGCGCGGCCCTGAGTCGATGAGCGCAGGTCGGTGGCGTAGCCGAACATCTCGCCCAGCGGGACGAATGCTTGCACAGCGAGGGCGTTGCCTCGCTGCTCCTGACCCTGCACCTTGCCGCGGCGGCGCGAGAGGTCGCCGATCACGTCGCCGAGGAAGTCCTCGGGGGTGACGACCTCGACCGCCATCACCGGCTCGAGCAGGACCGGGTTGGCCTTGCGGGCCGCATCCTGGATCGCCATCGAGCCGGCGATCTTGAAGGCCATCTCCGAGGAGTCGACGTCGTGGTAGGAGCCGTCGACGAGTTCGGCGCGAACGTCGACCATCGGGTAGCCCGCCTTGACGCCGTTTTCCAGCGCCTCCTCCATGCCCTGCTCGGCGGGTCCGATGAACTCGCCCGGGATTTTGCCGCCTTTGATTTTGTTGACGAAGTCGAAGCCCTCGCCCGGGGCTGGCTCGACGTTGATCACGACGTGGCCGAACTGGCCGCGGCCGCCGGTCTGGCGAACGAAGCGGGCGACGACCTTCTCGACCCGCTTGCGGATCGTCTCGCGGTAGGCGACCTGCGGCTTGCCGACGTTGGCCTCGACTTTGAACTCGCGCAGCATGCGGTCGACGATCACCTCGAGGTGAAGCTCGCCCATGCCGTGGATCAGCGTCTGGCCGGTTTCCTCATCGCTTTCGATCTTGAAAGTCGGGTCCTCCTCGCCGAGCCGCTGCAGGGCGTTGCCCATCTTCTCCTGATCGACCTTCGTCTTCGGCTCGATCGCCACCGCGATCACCGTCTCCGGGAACTCGATTCTCTCCAGCGCGATCGGCGCATCGGGGGCGGCCAGGGTGTCGCCGGTGCCGGTTTCTTTGAGGCCGACGCCGGCGCAGATGTCGCCGGCGTAGCACTCGTCGATCTCCTCGCGGCTGTTGGCGTGCATCATCAGCAGCCGTCCGATCCGCTCGGTGCGGCCGGTCTTGACGTTGAGGACGCGGCCGCCTTTCTCCAGCTTGCCGGAGTAGACGCGGAAATAGGTGAGCTTGCCAACGTAGGGGTCGGTCATCACCTTGAAGGCGAGGGCGGCGAAGGGGGCGTTGTCGTCAGCCTCCCGCTTGGCCTCGCTCTCCTCTTGGCCCTTGCTGGCGGGCACCACACCGGTCACCGGCGGCACCTCCAGCGGCGAGGGTAGGAGCTCCACGATCGCGTCGAGCAGCGGCTGTACCCCCTTGTTCTTGAACGAGGTGCCGCAGAGGACCGGCGTCACCTTGGTGTCGAGGCAGGCGCGGTGCAGGGATTTGGCGATCCGCTCGTGCGGGATCTCCTCCTCGGCGAGGTAGGCCTCCATCAGCTCGTCGTCGTAGTCGGCGCAAGCCTCGATCAGCTGGGTGCGGTATTCCTCGGCCTGGTCCTTGAGATCGTCCGGGACCTCGACCGTCTCGAATTCGGCGCCGAGCTCGTCGGTCCAGATCAGCCCCTTCATCTCGATCAGGTCGACGATGCCTTTGAAGTTGTCCTCGTTGCCGATCGGCAACTGGATCGGCAGCGGGTTGGCGCCGAGACGGTCCTTCATCGTCTGCACCGAGTTGAAGAAGTCGGCGCCGGTGCGGTCCATCTTGTTGATGTAGGCGAAGCGCGGAACTTTGTACTTGTCGGCCTGGCGCCAGACGGTCTCCGACTGGGGCTCAACGCCGGCGACGGCGTCGAAGACGGCGATCGCGCCGTCGAGGACGCGCAGGCTGCGCTCCACCTCGACCGTGAAATCGACGTGGCCGGGCGTGTCGATGATGTTGATCCGGTGGTCCTTCCACTCGCAGGCCGTGGCGGCCGAAGTGATCGTGATGCCGCGCTCCTGCTCCTGTTCCATCCAGTCCATGACGGCGGCGCCCTCGTGGACCTCGCCCATCTTGTGGGTACGGCCGGTGTAGTAGAGGATGCGCTCGGTCGTCGTCGTCTTACCGGCGTCGATGTGCGCCATGATCCCGATGTTGCGCGTCTTCTCTAGGGGAAAGCTGCGTGGCATGGTCTTAAGTTAGGGGTTCTCTCGTGATCTGGGGACGAAAACGGACTAAACGAAGGCGATCCGGCAAAGACCGGGATCGGCGCATGAAAAAGGCCCTCGCGGGCCCGGCGAAACGCACTGCGAAAAAACTGCCTGAGCGACGCGCGATGATAGCAGCGGTGCGGCGTCGGGCAATGGTCGCGCGGGTGCGAGTAGAAGCCTTCACCCGGGCCGCCGACCGACGCCTGAACGCGCTGCTGGTGAAGGGACCGCGAGTTGAGGGCTGGACGCGTACTGCAGACCGTCGCCTCAACCGGATGCTGGTGTGCACCTGGCCCCGGCTCGCCGCCGCCGGGCGCAAAGTGAGGGCCGCATGCGCGCCCTGGCTGCGGTGGCTGGGTCGTCGGCTTCGCCCCGTCGCCGTGCTGCTGCTGCGTGCTTTCTCCTGGGTTGAACGCCGACTGCGCCGGCTCGCCGCGCTCACCGTGGGGGGCACGAAGCGCCTCTGGGCTTTCCTCAGCTTCGAGCGGGTGATCTGTACCGCAATCGTCGTCGCCGCCCTAGCCCTCATCGCCTCGCAGTTCGTCGAGTACCGCAGCGTCGAGATCGGCCAACCGGGCTACGCCGGTCTCCCGTCATCGGCGGCGCCGCCGACGGTCAGCGAGGAGACCGCCGGCCAGGCCCATTCCTACCTGCTGATCCCGGTGGCGCTGCTAGCCGCCGCGCTCGCCCTCGTCGCGCTGCCTCGCAAGCGGTGGCGGCTGGGACGGGTCGTCTTCGTCCTCGGCCTCGTCTCCCTAGCGGTGATCCTGCTCGTCGACCTTCCCGCCGGACAGGATGCGGGCCCGGAGGAAGCGCGCTTCTCCGGCGCCACCGCGGTGCTGGAGGACGGCTTCTACATCGAGCTGGCGGCCGCCATCGGCCTGATCATTGGCGGACTGCTCTACTATGCCGGACCGTGCCGAACACGAACCAACTCATTCGCAAGGGCCGCAAGCGCCCTAAGAAGAAGACGACGACGCCGGGTCTCAAGTCGGGCCAGGGCCGCAAGAAGGCCGTCGCCGCGCCGCAGCGCCGGGGCGTCTGCACCCGCGTCGCGACCGTGACGCCGAAGAAGCCGAACTCTGCCCTGCGCAAGATCGCCCGTGTGCGGCTGACCAATGGGATGGAGGTCACCACCTACATCCCAGGCGAGGGCCACAACCTGCAGGAGCACTCCGTGGTCCTGGTAAGGGGTGGTCGCGTCAAGGATCTGCCAGGCGTCCGTTACAAGATCGTGCGCGGCACCCTGGACGCCGCTGGCGTCTCGGACCGCAAGCAGGCCCGCTCCCGCTACGGCGTCAAGGCCAGCTGACCGAATGCCTCGCCGCTCCGCAGCGCAGATTCGTCCGGTCGAGCCCGACGCAAGGTACCGCAACCGCCTCGTCCAGCAGGTCGTCAATAAGACAATGCAGGACGGCAAGAAGCCGCTCGCCGAGCGGCTCGTCTACGACGCGTTGGCGATCGTCGGCGAGCGCAGTAGCGAGGACCCAGTAGAGACACTGGAGGCGGCGATCAAGCAGCTGACCCCGGTGCTCGAGGTTCGCTCGCGCCGGGTCGGCGGCGCCACCTACCAGGTCCCGGTCGAGGTCCCGGCCCGCCGCGCCCGCACCCTCGCGGTCCGCTGGCTGGTCGACTTCGCCCGTCAGCGCCGCGAGTACTCGATGTCCGAGCGGCTGGCCAGCGAGATCCTCGACGCCACGCAGCAGCAGGGCGGTGCCTGGAAGCGGAAGGACGACATCTACCGCATGGCGCAGGCCAACAAGGCGTTTGCTCACTACAGGTGGTAGGCGGGCAGTGGGGGTACCCCTCGCCCGGACAAGTGCCGGCCTAATTAGACCGGCACTTTGAGTATCCGCCCGTTCGAGGGGTACCCCCACTGCCCCTCTCCAACCGCAGCGAAAGATCGCCACACTTGGGGGCGCCATGCGGTTCTCTAAGTCCCCAGCGACGAGCAAACCAATACTCGCTGTCGATGTTGATGGGGTGATCAGCTTGTTCGGGTCCGAGCAGCAGCCGGATCGGTCGCAAGCGAAGTTCGAGATGATCGATGGGGTGCCCCACCTGATCTCGCTGCCGACTGGCGACCGGCTGCGACGGCTGAGCGAGCTCTTCGAACTGGTCTGGGCGACCGGCTGGGAGGACAAGGCCAACTACTACCTGCCGACGATGCTGGGGATCCCGGAACTGCCCTACGTCACCTTCGACGGCGCCGCCCGCTTCGGCTCGGCGCACTGGAAGCTGGGGCCACTGGACAAGTACGGCAAGGGACGGCCGATGGCCTGGATCGACGACAACTTCGACCAGAGCTGTTACGAGTGGGCCGAGAAACGCAAGGAGCCGACGCTGCTCGTCCCCGCCGAATCGCACCTCGGCCTCGAGGAGGCGCACGTGGCGGCGCTGGAGATCTGGGTACGCGAGCTACACTGACTCCGTGGAGGGGTTCTGGCCGATTTTCTTCCTGCTCGTCGTCCTGAAGATCCCGGTCTTCGGCGCACTGTGGCTGGTCTGGTGGGCGAGCAAGGCGCCGGAGGCCGACGGCGCGGCGGACGACTCAGACGGCGGCTTCAAGCGCGGGCGCCCGGAACCAAGCTTCCCCCGCGGCCCCCGCCGTGATCCTCACGGAGGCGCTGCTGCGGCGTTGAGGAGGCGGCGGGGTGCCCCTCCAGCGCAGCGGCGTCCTGTTTTTCGCCCCGCCCCCGTTCCTCGGACGGCCGCAGCTTCCCCAGGGGAAAACCCAGCAAGCAGGAGGGGCACCCCGCCGCCTCCCCCTACACTCGCTGAGCAGCCCTCTTCCGCTCGCGGCGAAGCTCGCGTAGATACGGGTGAAAATCCACCTGAATCGTGTGCCGCTTAGACGCGATGTAGCGCTTCCTCATCTTCCGCTCTGAGTCAGCGATCTCTTCGCGCATCTCAGCTGGCGCCGGCAGCTTCCCCTTGCCGCCGAGCAAGTCAGCAACCCATTCCGCCTGCGCCTCGGCGAGGGGCATGATCGCGCCTAGGGGCTGGATGAAGCCGATGAAGTAGAGACCCGGATGCTTGACTGAGGCGACCCGCCGGTAGAGGGGCAGGCGATTGTCCGCTGCCGAGACCACGCTCGGGTCGAAGAAGGGGAAGCTGATCTTGTAGCCGGTGCAGTAGACGATGAGGTCGATCTGCTCCTCGCTGCCATCGACGAAGCGAACGGTGCGTCCGCCGGCGAAGCGGTCGATGTTGGACTTGACTGCGACATCGCCGTGGCCGAGGCGGGAGAGCAGCTCGGCGGAGACGGTCGGATGGGCCTCGAGCAGTTTGTGGTCAGGCTTGGGCAGGCCGTAGGCAGTCATGTCACCAGCCGTGAGGCCCAGCATTCGCCCGATGAAGAAGCGCTGGATCGAAAGCGGAAATCGGGTCAGTATCGGCGAGGCGGATTCGTCGGTTGGCTTGCCTTTCAGGTACTTGGGGATGACGTAGGCGCCGCGACGCATCGCCAGGAAGGTCGTCTCGGCGATCCGGGAAGCCTCGACCGCGATGTCGGTGGCGGAGTTGCCAATTCCCAGCACCAGCACCCGCTTGCCGTGCAGCGTCTCCGGCTCGCGGTAGTGGTGGACGTGGATCTGCTCTCCCTCGAACTCGTTCGCGCCTGGAAAGGCCGGTTCGGGCCAGCGCGGGTCCCAGTGGTGCCCGTTGGCGACGATCACCGCCTGGTAGCGGTTCGTCTCGCGTCCGCCGTCGGCGCTCTCGACGGCGAGCGCCCACTCCCCGTCAGCCGGCTCGACGCTCTTGACCTCGGTGCGGAAGCGGATCTTCGGCCGCAAGCCGAAGTGGTCGACGTAGTCGTCGAAGTAGCGGGCAATCTGGAAGTGGTTGGGGTAGTCCGGATAGTCCTCCGGCATCGGGTAGGTCTTGTAGGCCATCAACCCGCGCGAGGTGTTGATGTGCAGCGAGCGGTAGGCCGACGACATCCCGTTGTCGTTTTCGAAGCGCCAGTTCCCCCCCACCTCCGACCCCTTCTCGAAGCAGTCGAAGTCGATGCCACGAGCATCCAGCACCTGGCAAGCAGCGATCCCGGAAGACCCAGCTCCGATGATGCAAACCTTCTCAGCCACGCCTGAAATCTATCTTGGCCAGCCAGCCAAGGTCGCTATCCGCTGTGAGCGAGCAGACCTCGGTCACGGGAGCGCTGTGAGACGAGGGGCCGGGTGCCTCTCGAACGGGCGGATACTCAAAACGCCGGCCTAATTAGGCCGGCGTTTGTCCGGGCGGGAGGCACCCGGCCCCTCGCCTACGACGAAGACTCGTCCGAGGTCTGCTCGATCTCCTGCGCCAGCTCCTCGAGCTCCTCCGCAAACGAGGGCCCGAAGCTCTCAACTGGAGTATCAGGGGCGTCGAGCCCCAGCTCGGCGGCCAGATCTTCCTCGTCGAGTAGGCCGTCCTCGCTGGGCGGCTCGATCGGTTCGGCCGGCTCCACCGCCAGCGTCCGGTAGTGCTTAAGCCCGGTCGCAGCTGGGATCAGCTTGCCGATGATCACGTTCTCCTTGAGGCCGACGAGTTTGTCGCGCTTGCCCTCCAGGGCGGCGTCGGTCAGCACCTTGGTCGTCTCCTGGAAGGAGGCGGCCGAGAGGAAGGACTCGGTGGCCAGCGAGGCCTTGGTGATGCCGAGGATGACCTCCTCGCCCTTGGCCGGCGTGCCGCCTCCTTCCTTGGTCTTCTTGTTGAGCCGCTTGAGGTTGCCGCGGTCTTCGAGCTGGCCTGGCAGCAGTTCGGTCGAGCCCTTCGATTCGATCCGCACCTTCTTCAGCATCTGGCGCGCGATCAGCTCGATGTGCTTGTCGTTGATGTCGACGCCCTGGGCGCGGTAGACCCTCTGCACCTCGGCGACCAGGTAGAGCTCGGTCTCGGTGCGGCCACGGATCGCCAGCAGGTCGGCCGGGTAGAGGGAGCCCTCGTTGAGCTGCTGCCCGACCTCCACCTTGTCGCCTGTGGCGACGTGCAGACGGGTCCGCGCCGGGAAGCTGTAGGCGTGCTCCTCGCCGCTCGACTCGGTGACGATCACTTTCACCGCCTTGTCGGTCTCCTCGACCGCGACCTTGCCGGCTGCCTCGGCCATCTGCGCCAGGCCCTTTGGTTTACGCGCCTCGAAAAGCTCGACGATGCGCGGCAGACCCTGGGTGATGTCCTGGCCCGCGACGCCGCCGGTGTGGAAGGTGCGCATAGTCAGCTGCGTGCCGGGCTCGCCGATCGACTGGGCGGCGATGATCCCCACCGCGTCGCCGATGTCGACCGTCGATCCGGTCGCCGGGGCGACGCCGTAGCAGGAGCGGCAAACGCCTGAGTCGGCGTCGCACTTCAGCGTCGAGCGAACCGGGACCATGACCTCCTCGTCGCCAAAGGCCTCGGCGATCTGCTCGACCTCGGGGAGGGTGATCTCCTGGTTGCGCTTGAGTAGCTCGCGACCGCGCTTGGTTTCGAATTTCTTCGCCGCCAGCCGGCCCACGAGATTGTCGTTGAGCGAGCCGTCGTCCTTGCGCAGCGCCATCTCGATGTGGTCCTTGGTTTTGCAGTCCTCGTCGCGGACGATCACGTCCTGGGCAACGTCGACGAGGCGGCGGGTCAGGTAACCCGAGTCCGCCGTGCGCAGCGCCGTGTCGGCCAGGCCCTTTCGGGCACCGTGGGTGGAGATGAAGTACTCGAGGACGGAGAGGCCCTCCATGAAGTTGGCCTTGATCGGCCGCTCGATGATTTCGCCCTTCGGATTGGCCATCAGGCCGCGCATCCCCGCCAGCTGGCGGATCTGCTTGAAGGACCCGCGGGCGCCCGAGTTGGCCATCATGAAGATCGGGTTCAGCTCGTCGAGGTTGTCCTCCATCGCCTGCGCGACCTCGTCGGTCGCCGCGTTCCAGCGCGAGGTGATCGCCTCGTGGCGCTCTTCGCCGGTGATGTAGCCGTCGTCGTACTGACCCTGAATCGCCGCCGTCTCCTTCTCGTAGCGCTCGAGAATTTCCGCCTTGTCGGGCGGCGAGACCACGTTGTTCTTGGAGACCGTGATCCCGGCCTGCGTGGCGTAGTGGAAGCCGAGGTCCTTGAAGGCGTCGAGCACCTGCGAGACGGCGGGCGCCCCGTAGGCCTCGACCAAGTCGGAGACCATCTCGTTGACGTCGCGCTTCTTCAGCGCCCGGTTGACGAACTCGAAGCGCTCCGGGTCGAACTCGTCGCCGAGCGCTTCGGAAAGCTCGCGCTCGATCTTCTCGTTGAAGATGATCCGCCCCACTGTGGTGAGGAAGTGCTCGTGCCCGGCGCGCCGGTACTCGGCGTGGTCGTGCAGCTTGCAACCGCCGTTCTCGTAGACGAGCTCGGCCTCCTGGGCGGAGCGGAAGACCTTCGGTGTCGAGCCGTTCTTTCGCGCCGCTTTGCCGGCCTTCAGTTCCTCGTCGAGCTTTGCCAGCTCCTCCTCTGGCGGGCCGTAGGTGAGGAAGTAGATGCCGAGCACCATGTCCTGGGTCGGCGTCGCCAGCGGCGCGCCGTGGGCGGGCGAGAGGATGTTGTTCGCCGAGAGCATCAGCACCCGGGCCTCCGCCTGGGCCTCAGCCGAGAGCGGCACGTGGACCGCCATCTGGTCGCCGTCGAAGTCGGCGTTGAAGGCGTGGCAGACAAGCGGGTGAACCTGGATCGCCTTACCCTCGACCAGGACCGGCTCGAAGGCCTGGATGCCGAGGCGGTGCAGAGTCGGCGCCCGGTTGAGCAGCACTGGGTGCTCCTGGATGACCTCCTCGAGCACGTCCCAGACCTCGGGGATCATCGACTCGACCATCTTCTTGGCCGCCTTGATGTTCTGCACCTGCTTGCGCTCGACCAGCTGAGCCATGATGAACGGCTTGAAGAGCTCGAGCGCCATCAGCTTCGGCAGGCCGCACTGGTGCAGCCGCAGGCTCGGCCCGGAGACGATCACCGAACGACCCGAGTAGTCGACGCGCTTGCCGAGCAGGTTCTGGCGGAAGCGCCCCTGCTTGCCCTTGAGCATGTCGGAGAGCGACTTCAGCGGCCGGTTGCCGGGACCCGTCACCGGGCGGCCTCGGCGGCCGTTGTCGAAGAGGGCGTCGACCGCCTCCTGCAGCATCCGCTTCTCGTTGTTGACGATGATCTCCGGCGCGCCGAGGTCGAGCAGGCGCTTGAGCCGGTTGTTGCGGTTGATTACCCGCCGGTAGAGGTCGTTGAGGTCTGAGGTGGCGAAGCGGCCGCCGTCGAGCTGGACCATCGGCCGCAGCTCCGGCGGGATCACCGGCACGCTGTCGAGGATCATCCAGTCCGGCTGGTTGTCGGAGTTGAGGAAGGCGGAGGCGACCTTGAGCCGCTTCACGGCACGGGCCTGTTTCTGGCCCTTGGAGCTGTTGATCACCTGCTCCATCTCCTCGCATTCGGCCTCGAGGTCGACCTGCTCGAGCAGGTCGCGCACCGCTTCGGCACCCATGCCGCCGCGGAAGTACTCACCCCAGCCGAACGGCGAGCCGAAGCGGTCCTTGAGCTCACGGAACACCGTCTCGTCGTTGACGATGTCCTTCGGCTTCATCTCGCTGAAGATCTTCCAGACTTCCTGCATCCGCTCGATCGCCTCGTCGATGTAGGCCTCGGTGTCGGAGATCTCCGCCTCGAAGGTCTTGCGCAGCTCTTTGACCATTTTCGCCCGCTCGTCGTCCTTCAGCTTGCGCAGCTGCGCCGCGGTCAGCTTCAGCGAGTCGGCCCAGATGTGGTCGTCGTCGTCGAACTTGTCCTGGGAGCCGTCCTCGAGGTACTTAATCCGGCGCTCCAGCGACTCGTTCAGCTCCTGAGTCCGCTTCTGCCGTTCCGCCTCGTAGGAGTCGGTGACCTTTTTGGCCTCTTTCTCGAGTTTGCCGAGGTCCTTGTCGCGAGCCTCGACGTCGACCCAGGTGATCATCGACGCGGCGAAGTAGAGGACCTTCTCCAGCTCCTTCGGCGCCATGTCGATCAGGTAGCCGATCCGGCTCGGCACGCCCTTGAAGAACCAGATGTGGGAGACCGGCGCAGCCAGATCGACGTGACCCATGCGCTCGCGGCGCACCTTGGAGCGGGTCACCTCGACGCCGCAGCGCTCGCAGACGATGCCCTTGTAACGGACCCGCTTGTACTTGCCGCAGTAGCACTCCCAGTCCTTGGTCGGACCGAAGATGCGCTCGCAGAAGAGGCCGTCTTTCTCCGGCTTCAGGGTGCGGTAGTTGATCGTCTCCGGCTTGGTGACCTCTCCCCAGCTCCAGGAGCGGATCTTCTTCGAGGAGGCGAGGCCGATCTCGATCGCGTCGAAGTTGTTGATGTCGATCATCGCTACTCCTCCACCTTGGCCGTCTCGGCCTCGGCGTCGTCGCTGGTTTCCGCGTCCTCGTCGGCACTCGCACCGCTACCGTCGGTTCCGCCCTCTCCCTCTGCCACGACCTGCTCCTCGCGCTCGTCAGCAGCGCCGTTGGAGGAGTCGGCGCGGACCCCGGTCAGGTCCATCCCCAGCTCCTCCGCCGCTTTCAGCAGGTCGTCGTCCTCGTCGGCGACCTCGACGTCGCCGCCCTCGGAGACGACGTTGGCGTCGAGCGAGAGGCTCTGGATCTCCTTCAGCAGCACTTTGAAGGACTCGGGGATCGAGGGCTCGGGGATGTTCTCGCCCTTGACGATCGCCTCATAGGCCTTGACCCGGCCGACCGTGTCGTCGGACTTGACCGTGAGCATCTCCTGCAGCGTGTAGGCGGCGCCGTAGGCCTCCAGCGCCCAGACCTCCATCTCGCCGAAGCGCTGGCCGCCGAACTGCGCCTTGCCGCCCAGCGGCTGCTGGGTGACCAGCGAGTAAGGGCCGGTCGAGCGGGCGTGGATCTTGTCGTCGACCAGGTGCAGCAGCTTGAGGATGTACATGTAGCCAACCGTGACCTTGCCCTCGTAGGGCTCGCCGGTGCGGCCGTTGTAGAGCTGGACCGCGCCCATGCAGCGCGAGCCGGGACGCTCGGCCTTGTCGATGCCAAGGTCGATGCCGCGCTCGGCGTTCTCCTCCTGCCAGCGGACCAGCGCCTCGTCAACGTCCTCGACGGTGGCGCCGTCGAAGACCGGCGTCGCCACGTTGACGCGGCCGTTGCCGCCCGGGGCGTGTGCCTCTTTGTAGGACACGGAGCCGTCGTCGTACCAGCCGTTGCCGGCGACCCAGCCCAAGTGCGTCTCGAGGATCTGGCCGATGTTCATCCGGCTCGGCACGCCGAGCGGGTTGAGGATGACGTCGACCGGTGTGCCGTCCTCGAGGTGAGGCATGTCGGCCTCGGGCACGATCTTCGAGATCACACCCTTGTTCCCGTGGCGGCCGGCGAGCTTGTCGCCCTCGGCGATCTTGCGCTTGGTGGCGACGTAGACGCGGACCAGGTCGTTAACCCCGGCCGGCAGGTCGTCGCCGTCGTCGCGGCTGAAGGTGAGCACGTCGATCACCACGCCGCCCTCGCCGTGCGGGACTTTCAGCGAGGTGTCGCGGACCTCACGCGCCTTCTCCTTGAAGATCGCGCGGATCAGCTTCTCCTCGGCGGTCAGCTCGGTCTCGCCCTTTGGCGTGACCTTGCCGACCAGGAGGTCGCCGGAGACGACCTCGGCGCCGACGCGTACGATGCCGCGCTCGTCGAGGTTGCGCAGGCTCTCCTCGGAGCGGTTGGGGATGTCGCGGGTGATCTCCTCGTCGCCGAGCTTGGTCGTGCGGGCGTCGATCTCGTACTCCTCGATGTGGATCGAGGTCAGCTCATCGTCCTTGACCAGGCGCTCGGAGAGGATGATTGCGTCCTCGAAGTTGTAGCCCTCCCAGGACATGAAGGCAACCAGGCAGTTCTTGCCGAGGGCGATCTCGCCGCCTGCGGTCGAGGATCCGTCGGCGAGCACGTCGCCCGCCTTCACCTTCTGGCCCGCGTCGACGAGGGCGCGCTGGTGGATGATCGTCCCCTGGTTCGAGCGCGTGAACTTGTGGAGCGGGTACTCGTCCTTCTTCGAACCGTGGGTGACCATGATCGACTCGGCGTCGACATGGGTCACCTCGCCGTCGTTCTCGGCGAGGACGACGTCGCCGGAGTCGGCGGCGGCGCGGCGCTCCATCCCGGTGCCGATCAGCGGCGGCTCGGGCTTGAGCAGCGGCACGGCCTGGCGCTGCATGTTGGAGCCCATCAGCGCCCGGTTGGCGTCGTCGTGCTCGAGGAAGGGGATCAGCGCCGTCGCCACCGACCAGATCTGGGTCGGCGAGACGTCCATCAGATCGACTTCCTTGGGCGCCGCGGTCGCGTACTCCTGCTCGCCTGAGCGGACCAGGACCTGCGGACCCTTCAGTTTGTTCGTCTTCGGGTCGACCTCGGCGTTCGCCTGGGCGATCACCTTGTCTTCCTCCTGGGTCGCGTCGAGATGGAGGATCTCGTCGCTGACCACGCCGTCGGTCACGGGCCGGTACGGAGTCGTGACGAATCCGTGCTCGGAGACCTGGGCGTAGGAGGACAGCGAGCCGATTAGGCCGATGTTCGGCCCCTCCGGTGTCTCGATCGGGCACATGCGGCCGTAATGGGTCGGGTGCACGTCGCGGACCTCGATCGGGGCACGCTCGCGGGTGAGGCCTCCGGCGCCCAGCGCCGAGAGGCGGCGGCGGTGGGTAAGGCCGTCCAGCGAGTTGGTCTGGCTCATGAACTGCGAGAGCTGCGAGGAGCCGAAGAACTCCTTCATCGCGGCGACGACCGGGCGGATGTTGATGATCGTCTGCGGAGTGATCGCGTCGGCGTCTTCGGTGGTGAGCCGCTCGCGAACGACCCGCTCCATCCGGTAGAGACCGATGCGGAAGGCCTCCTGGATCAGCTCGCCGACCGTGCGCAGGCGCCGGTTGCCGAAATGCTCGTACTCGTCGAGGTGCTCGTTGACCGGCTCACGCGGGTAGGTGATCGCCTCGGCGGCGTAGTCTTTGATCGGGTTCTCCTCGTCGATCTGCTCGGAGATGCCCAGCAGCTTCGGCAGGCTAACCAGCTCCTTGACCAAGGCGACGATGTCGTCGTGGGTCAGCACCCGGTTGTCGAGGTCGATATCGAGGTCGAGGCGGGCGTTGAGCTTGTAGCGGCCGACCCGGGTCAGGTCGTAGCGCTTGGGGTCGAAGAAGAGCTGCTCGAGCAGGGCGCGGGCGGCGTCCACCGAAGGCGGCTCGCCGGGGCGCTGCTTCTTGAACAGCTCGATCAGCGCGCCCTCCTCGGTTTTAGTCGCCTCAGTGTCCGATTCGATCGTGTGGCGGATGTAGACCGAATCGTCGAACATCGAGAGCAGCTTCTCGTCCTCGACATAGCCCATCGCGCGCAGCAGGACGGTGACCGGCAGCTTTCGCTTGCGGTCGATGCGGACGTAAACGCGCCCTTTTTTCTCGATTTCGAGCTCCAGCCAGGAGCCGCGGGCCGGCATCAGATTGGCGATGAAGACCTGCTTCTCGGGGTCCTTGGGCGCCATCACGTAGGCGCCGGGGGAGCGAACCAGCTGGGTGACGACGACCCGCTCGGTGCCGTTGATGATGAAGGTGCCGCGATCGGTCATCCAGGGGAAGTCGCCCATGAAGACGGCCTGCTCGCGGATCTCCCCCGTCTCCTTGTTCTGGAAGGCGACGGTCGCGGTCAGCGGCCGCGAGTAGGTCATGTCCTTCTCGCGGCACTCGTCGATCGTGTGCGGCGGCTCCTCGAACTTGAACTCGCCGAAGACAATGGCGAGATTGCCCGTGTAGTCCTCGATCGGCGAGATGTCGTCGATCGTCTCTCGCAGCCCGCCCTTCTTCGGATCCGTGAGTTCTTCGAAGGAACGGCGCTGGATATCGATTAGATGGGGGACCTCAAGGGGATTCTCTAGTCGGGAAAAACTCCTGCGGGTTACGGGGGCAGCGTTTGAACGTGCCAAGTCGGCGACTCCTCAGGCGGTCAGAGGGACGTTAGATACAGCGCAGATATGGGCAGGGGACAACAGGCGCGCGACCGCGAAAAATAACACACGCGGCGCACGGGCTGCTGAGCAGGCCCTGAGACTGCGGAAACAAGCGAAATTACTTCAGCTCGACGGTGGCGCCGGCCTCCTCGAGTTCGGCCTTGAGCTTATCGGCCTCCTCGCGCTCGACACCCTCTTTGATCGCCTTCGGGGCGTCGTCGACGAGCGCCTTTGCCTCTTTCAGGCCGAGCCCGGTTGCAGCGCGCACGACCTTGATCACCGGCACCTTCTGGCCGCCGACCTCGGTCAGCACCACGTCCACCGTCGACGACTCCTCCTCGCCACCCGCGCCATCGCCGGCGGCAGCACCTGCAGCGGCTGGTGCGGCGGCGGCGACCGCGGTCGCGGAGACGCCGAACTCCTCCTCGAGCGCTTTGATCCGCTCGGAGAGCTCGAGGACCGAGATGCTCTTCAGCTCCTCGATCCAGTCCTCTGTTGAGATTGCTTTGGTCGCCATCTACTCCTCTTCCTTGCTCTCGTCGTCGTCAGAAGTCTTGTCCTGGTCAGAAGTCTCTTCAGCTTTGGGCTCCTCGGCCGGGGCCTCGTCCGCAGGCGCCTCGCCGGAGACCAAGCCCTTCTCAGCAATCTGCCCCAGCTGCAGCGCCAGGCCCTGGATCAGTGAGCCGAGGCCGCGGACCAGGCCGGTCAGCGGGCTGGCGATGACGCCGGCGAGCTGGCCGTTGAGGACGTCGCGGGAAGGCAGGCGGGCGATCGACTTGAAGGCATCCTCGTCGAGGCTGAGGCTGTCCATGAAGCCGCCCTTGAAGGTGAGCACCTCGTGCTCCTTGCTGAAGGTCGAGATCGCCTTCGCCGCCATCGCGGTGTCGCCGCGAACGAAGGTGAGCGCGGTCGGGCCTTTGAGCAGCTCGGTGAGGCGGTCCTCCCCAGCTTTCTCGGCGGCGAGTTTGGTGAGGCGGTTCTTGACCACCTTGAAGGAGGCGTCGGCCTCGCGCAGTTTTGCTCGCAGCTCGGCGGCCTGGGGGACGCTGATGCCGCGGTAGTCGACGGCGAAGATCGCCTCGGCGCCCTCGATCTGGGCGGCGATCTCCTCGATGGCTGTGGCCTTTTCTTCGCGGTTCATCGTCTTACCTGCATCGGGCTTCCGGGCTGAGCCCCGCCGATGGTCTCGGGTGAGCGGCGATGCAGTCTAGGCGGTCGCCGCCTCCGGCGTCGCCGCGGTGGCCTCGCGGTCGGCCACCTTGCCGGCATCGACTTTGATCCCGGGGCCCATCGTCGTCGTCACGGTGCAGGAGCGGATGTAGCGGCCCTTCGCCGCCGAAGGCTTGGCGCGGATGATCTCGTCGATCGCTGCGCTGAGGTTGTCGAGCAGCTTCTCCTGGTCGAAACTGGCCTTGCCGATCGCGAGGTGGACGATCGCCTGGCGGTCGGTGCGGTATTCGATCTTGCCCGCCTTCGAGTCGCCGATCGCTTTCTCGATCTCGTCTGTGACCGTGCCCACCTTCGGGTTCGGCATCTTGCCTTGCGGACCGAGGACGCGGCCGAGTTTGCCGACCGTCCCCATCATCTGCGGGGTCGAGATCACCACGTCAAAGTCGGTCCAGCCCTCCTCGACTTTCTTGGCGAGGTCGTCGCCACCGACGAAGTCGGCTCCGGCCGCCTCCGCGTCGCGAGCCTGCTGGCCCTGGGCGAAGACCGCGATCGTCACGTCTTTGCCGAGACCGTGGGGCAGGGCGAAGGTACCGCGCAACTGCTCCTCAGCGTGGCGGACGTTGACGCCGAGCAGCATGTGCAGCTCGACCGTCTCGTCGAAGTTGGTGCTCGCCGTCTCCTTGAGCAGGGCGACCGCCTCCTCGGGCGGGTAGAGATGGTCGCTGCGGACCTTCTCGCTCGCTTTGCGGTAGCGCTTGCCGTGGGCCATGTCAGTCGGCGACGTCTACGCCCATCGAGCGGGCGGTGCCGGCGATGATTTTCGAGGCGGCGTCGAGGTCGTTGGCGTTGAGGTCGGGCATCTTGCGCTCGGCGATCTGGCGCACCTGGTCCATCGAGATCGTCCCCACCTTGTTGACGTGGGGCTCGCCCGAGCCCTTGGAGATGCCGATCGCCTGCTTGATCAGGACCGCCGCGGGCGGGGTCTTGGTGATGAAGTCGAAGGAGCGGTCCTCATAGACCGTGATCTCGACCGGGATGATCGTCCCGCCCTCGGACTGGGTCTGGGCGTTGAAGGCCTTGCAGAACTCCATGATGTTGACCCCGTGCTGGCCCAGCGCCGGGCCTACCGGGGGAGCCGGGTTGGCCGAGCCGGCCGAGATCTGCAGCTTGACCTGAGTGAGGACTTTCTTCGCCATCGAGAGGGAACCTTAACTGGCTATCACTTCAGTTAGATCTTCTTGACTTGGTCGTAGTTGACCTCGACCGGCGTCTCACGGCCAAAGATCGAGACCAGCACCTTGAGTTTGGCGGCGTCCTCGTTGATCTCGGCGATCTCGCCGGAGAAGTCGGAGAGCGGGCCGGAGATCACCTTGACCGACTCGCCGATCGAGAACTGGGCGCGGGTGCGCGGGCGCTCGGCGGTCTCGCGGTGGAGCAGGCGATCTACCTCGGGTTTGGAGAGCGGCACCGGTTTGTTGCGCGAGCCGACGAAGCCGGTGACGCCGGGGGTGTTCTTGACCAGCCCCCAGGCATCGTCGGTCATCTCCATGTTGACGAGGACGTAGCCGGGCATCGTGCGCTTCTCTTTCGGCTGTTTCTGGCCGTCTTTGCCGAGCTCCATCACCTGCTCGGTGGGGACGACGACCTGGCGCACGTTGCTCGACTGGCTCATCGTCTGAACCCGGTGCTCGAGGTTGTGCTTGACCTTGTTCTCGTGCCCCGAGTAGGTGTTGATCACGTACCAGCGATACATAGTCGGTTCAGCTCGCTCTCTAGAGGATGCGCTGCATGACGAAGTTGAAGGCGGCGTCGAGGGCGCCGAGGTAGGCAGCGGCGACGGCGACGAAGATGATCGTGACGGCGCTGGCCTGGACGAGCGTGTCGCGGTCGGGCCACTGGACCTTCTTCAGCTCGGCCCAGCAGGAGAGCAGGAAGCCGAGCACGCCGCGGCGCTGGCGGTCGGCCGCGGCCTGCTTCTGGCGCTTGGCCAGCTGTTCGCTCTCCTTGCGCTTGCGCTCCTCGCGCTGGCGCTTCTCGCTTTCCTTGAGGCGCTTCGCTTCGGCGCGCTTATCGCTGCGGGAGGGCTTCGGCGCGTCGGGCGTCTCCAGCTGTGTTTCCGGAGCGCCGGCGGCGATGCCGGCCTCGACCGCCTCGATCTCGGCGACATCGCCGGAGACGGGAACCTGAGTGTCGTGCTGGGCGCGAGACTCGCCGTCGCGCGCGCCGTCGGTTTGCTTCTGCGACTGCGCTTCGCGAGCGCGGCGCTCGGCCTTGCGCTGAGCGCGGGACTTCGCCATGTCAGTGCCCCCTCTCCTGGCCGACGTTGTGCAGAGTGGGCACTAGCGCGTCTCCTTGTGCGCCGTGTGGCGCCCGCACCAGCGGCAGAACTTGCGCAGCTCGATCCGGTCCGGCGAATTTCGCCGGGACTTGTTCGTCTGGTAGTTGCGCCGCTTGCAGTCTTCGCAAGCCAGCGTCACTGCGATGCGGACATCTCCGCGAGCCATCTTCTCCTCGATTGCGTAGGGACGCCGTTACAAGAGAAAACCCCGGCCGAAGCGCGAGGCTGGGGCGAAGAATAGCGCCACGGGGGCCGCGGCGGCGTGGCCGTCCGCAGCGGCGATGCGGCTTGCCCGCGAGTGCGCACCGGGCCATAGAATCGACCTTGATGATTCTCACGGCAGCGGGGATCCGCGAGGCGCGGGATCGAGGAGATATAGAGCTGGAGCCCTTTGACGAGGGCTCGCTCAACCCCAACACCTATGACCTTCACCTCGACCGCAAATTGTTGCGATCGGGGAAGGAGGACTGGGAAGAAGTCATGCTCGACGAGGATGGCTTCGTGCTCGACCCACAGCGGCTGTTCCTCGCCTCGACGGTCGAGCGCTTCGGAGGACATACCTACGTCCCGTCACTCTCAGGGCGTTCGTCGGTGGCTCGCCTGGGCCTCTTCGTGCACCTGTCCTCCGACATGGGCAATCTCGGCGCCGTTCACGCCTGGACCTTGGAGCTGTTCTCGGCGTTGCCGCTACGGATCTATGCGGGGATGCCGATCGTCCAGGTCTCCTTCTGGAAGAGCGAGGGGCGCAAGGCCCCCTACGAAGGCCGCTATGACGCCTTCGATGGCGCAACGCCGTCGAAGTCACGGGAGCTGACCGAACAGCTTTCTCCGTGATCCTCACCGGCCCAGAGATCGCTCGGCGCGTAGCTGCAGGGGAAATCACCATCGACCCGTTCGATGAGGCTCGACTGAATCCCAACAGCTACGACCTCTCGCTGGGCGACAGGCTGCTGCGCTATCGAGGCGATGTGCTCGACCCCGCAAGAAAGCCCGAGAGCGAGTTCATCGAGCTCGACGAGCAGGGATACGTGATGAAAGCGGGCGACTTCCTGCTCGGCTACTCGAGGGAGGTGATCGGCTCGAAGTGTTACGTGCCGGTCGTCAAGGGCCGCTCCTCGGCGGCCCGCCTAGGCCTCTTTGCCCACGTCACCGCTGACATCTTCGACATCGGCTCGATTGGGCAGACGACGCTGCAGCTGTTCGCGGCCGAGCAGCTACGGCTTATTCCGGGATCGTTGATCGCCCAAGTCACCTTCTGGCGACCGGAAGGCGAGATCAAGCTCTATGAAGGCAAGTATCAGGGCAGTCGCGGCCCCCAGGCTTCGCTAATGCACCGCGATCCCTTCTTCAACGGGGCAGATTCCGAATGAGCTCCGCCGGCAAGGTCCTGCGCGATGCCGTCCATGGCGTGATCTCGTTCGAGCGAACCCCCCTGCTACCCAACCCCGACCTGATCAGCGCCTTGATCGAGAGCGAGCCGGTGAAGCGGCTGGCGCGAATCCTCCAGCTGCCCTTCGCCCACGTCCAGTTCCCCTCGGCCACCCATACGCGCTTGGCGCACTCGATCGGCACGGCGCACATGGCGCTCTCGATCGCCGAGCGCCTCTACGCGCTGGGATGGTTCACAAGCGAGCGGCGGGCTGAACTGGAGGTGGCTTTCGGGGTCTCGGGGGAGGTCGAGGGCATCGATCGCGTCGTACAAGTCACCGTCCAGCACCTAGTCGTCGCCGCCCTGCTGCAGGACCTGGGCGAGCTGCCGTCTAAGCAGGTGTTGGAGAGCTTTGTCTCCGCCAACAATGCGATCTTCGATCGGGCAGGCGATCAGTTCGGCATCGGCGCACCCAGCGATAAGTCGGCGTTCACCCTCTTTCAGATCGACCAGGCGCTGCGGCGGATGCCCAGTCACGACCTGAGCAAGGGGCACCTGGGCTACCTGGTCACCGGCGCCACCAGTTCCCAGTGCGAGACGGTCCCGGCGCTGCGAGCGCTGCGCAGGGCGCTGGCGGGCGTCGTCGACGCCGACCGCCTCGACTACGTCGCCCGCGACAGCTACTTCACGATTGGCATGACGCCGGCCAGCCTGATTCCCGATCAGGTGATCGCATCGATCGCCGACGTGACCGAGGACGCGGTCATCGTCAATGACCCAACCGCTATTTCCCTTTTCCTCTTGCAGCGTGCGGTCCTGCGTACCGAGGTCTTCTTCGCCGGCCAGTGCCGCTTCCGGTCGACCCTGCTTGCCGTGATCCTGGCGGGACTGATCAAGGCCGATCCGGAGTTGACGGGAACGCTGTTTGGAGCGGAGGACTTCGTCCTCTCCGGCAAAGCCTTCGACGCCCTCGATGACCGCCGCCTTGAAGACGGGGTCGACGAGGCCCTCGAGCGGAGCTCGAGCCTCGACCTCGACGATGAGGTCAACCACGCGATCGAGGCTTGGCGGGAGAGCGAGCGCGACCACCAGCACTTCTGGTTGCCCCACGGAGAGGGACCGCCGCCAGCGAGTCCCGAGCGGGAGAAGCTGCCGCTCGACGTCTTCGTCGACACGATGATCGACATCGAGTCCCACCTGCTCTACGAGCCTGGCAGCGTTCAGCTGCAGAACCCCTCCTGGCAGGTCGACGCGGCGCCGGTACCGCTGGAGGACACCGGCGGGCACGCCGCCAGCTTCCTCTCAGATGCCGCCGCTGCCGCGCCGGTCCAGGGTCGGTTTCTCTGCTTCGCCCCGCCGGATCGCGTCTCGTGGGCGAAGGATCTGCTCGGCGCCGATCGCGAGTCCGTCGACGAAGTGTTCGCGCTGGCTCAGCTCCGAGACGCGCAGGTACGGCTCACCGTCCCGGATGACACCTCGGCCCGGGAGTCGTTCGCCGATCCGGTGATCTTCGTCTCCTACTGCATGACCGACATCGCGACAGTCCGAAGGATCCTGAAGGTCCTCTACAGGCGACGGCGCAAGTACCAGGCCCTGCTCAACCCCGCCTCGGGAATGGGCGGCGATCCGCGCGGCAACAGCCGGGCGCTCGCCGAGCACTGCGGGGCGGCGATCATGGTGCTCTCCAGAGAGTACGTCGACCGTGCGCTCGACGCGAGCAGCAACATCGGCATCGAGCTGCATACCCTGGCCCGACGTCACCCCAAAATCCCGGTGGTCGCGGTCACCGTCGACGCCTACGGCGACTACGACGAGAAGCTCGAGAAGAACATCACCTGGACCTCGTTTGGCTTCGAACGCTCGATGTTCACCGGCCCGGCGCTCAGGAGGGCCAACACGGCGGCGGTGAACGACGCGCTCGACGAAGCGCTGAACGTCATCGACGCCGGCGCGAAGCGATGAGACCGAAGACGGTCGGTGAGGTCGGTGAGCTGAGACTCATCTCCGAGTACGTCAAGCCGCGCTTCCCAGCACCTCCCGGAGCGGTCGGAATCGGCGACGACGCGGCGATGGTGCCGGTCGAGGACGGGAGGCTCCTCGTCGCTTCGACCGATCGAGTCCCCGCCGACTTCCTGGCTTTCAAGCTGGGGGCAATCGGATATCGCCAGCTGGGCCGCTACCTGGTCGCCCTGAATGTCAGCGACATCGCCGCCAGCGGAGCCGAGCCGCTGGGAATGCTGCTGAGCCTCTCGCTTCCGAACGACTTCCCGCTCGAGCAGCTCGAGGAGTTGTTGGACGGTGTCGCGATGGGCGCCGAGCAATGTCGGTGTCCTCTGCTCGGCGGCGATACCAGCGACGGGTTCGAGATCGGACTCGTCGCTGCCGCGCTTGGCCACGTCGAGCGCGGCAGCGAGCTGCGGCGTAACGGCGCCAAGCCGGGCGACCGGGTCGTGGTGTCGAAGCTGCCCGGCTCCGGCGCGGCGATCCTCAGCCTGCTCCTCGACGAGGAGCTCCGTGAGAGGCATCGGGACTGGCGTGAACGGGTAGCTGAACACATCGATTCCTTGAAGCCCGAGCTCAGCCTTTCCCGCAAATTGGCCGAAGAACGATCGGCGACATCCTGCATCGACAACACCGATGGGCTGGCGGTCAGCCTCGACCATCTGGCGACGGCAAGCGGAGTCGGAATCGAGCTCGATCGCGAGGCGGCGCTACACCCCATTGCCAAGCGGATATTCATGGACGAGCCCGATCCCTGGCTGCGCGCGCTCGGCCCTGGAGTAGACCTGGGGCTGGTGGCTACGATCGAATCCGGTGCCGGGGGTGTATCCGAGGACGTGCATACGATCGGGGTCGTGACGAATGGAAAGGGGGTCAGCTATGTCGCATCGGATGGCAGTCGAGTCGCCGTCGATCCCCATGGCTGGGAGTACTTCCATTCCTAGCCTGGCCCGACTCCGGGTCGACGACGGACCGGTGATCGCGCTCGACATCGACGGCGTGCTGCTCGATTCCTCGCCCGCCGGTCGCGGCTCCTGGCAGGAGGTGCTCGAGCACCGCTACGAGGTCTGCCGGCAAGAGCTAGTCGAGAACTTCTTCGAACCGCACTGGCAGCAGATCGTCACCGGGCAAGCCTCGATAGAGCCGGTCCTAAGTCAGGTGCTGACGCAGCTTCGCTGGCCAATGGAGACTCGCGAGCTGATCGACTTCTGGTTCGAGGCCGACTATCACCCGAACCACCATGTGATCCGTGCGGTGCAGCAGTGGCACCGGCGGGGGATCTCCGTCGTGCTCGTCACCAACCAAGAGAGGGAGAGAGCTTCCTTTCTCCGGGAACGGCTCGCCCGCCTCATGCCGATCGACGGCATGGTCTTCTCTGGCGCCCTTGGGGTGACAAAGGACTCGCCCCGCTTCTTCGAACTGGCCGAAGCAGAGCTTGGGCTGGCAGACCAAACCCACATCGTCTTCGTCGACGACGACGAGGACAACGTCTGCGCCGCCAGCCGGCATGGCTGGGCGGGAATCGTCTTCGAGCACTACGAGCACGATCTCGCCCGGATCGACGAGATGCTGCACAACGCCCAGGCTGCCCCAAGCTGCGCGTTCGAACTAATCGCCGCCTGAAGCCGACTCGCGATCGCCGGCGCAAAGGGGCGAAGAAGGGAATGCGCCCGGAGAGAATCGAACTCTCGACCTTCGGCTTGAAAGACCGAAGGTCGCCCGCATGGCGAGCGGGCTCGCGGCGGCGATGTGACCGGAATGCGACACAGGCCGCGGTCAGTCAGGTGTTTCGAGAGCAGGCTTGCTCCAGTTAGCCTACTGCTCGTGCTCAGACTTCTCCGCCGAGCCGTTCTTCTATTCGGGGCTTACACGGCGATCTTGATCGCCACAGTTCTCGCAGGGTTTCTGGCAGGTGCGGTTGGTCTCTGGGCCGCGATTCTCTGGGGAGCGGCGGTTCTCGCCTGCCTTGCCCTCTACCTACGCCAACGCCTCCATCAATCGCGTAGCGGCTAGAAGGGCGCGCCGGCGGCGTCCTAGTGGGAGCTGGCCAATCGCTCCACGGCGGTGGCGAACTCGCGCAAGTCATCGAGATAGGACAGCGAAGCGAATACAGCGCGGTCGTCGATCTCCATGTAGAGATGGACGATGAGATTGCGCTGCCTCGCGGCGTTGCCCATACGGAGCGCCAGATCCTTGGAGAGAACACCCTTCTCCCCGAGGATCTCGAAAACCTCCGCGTAATCAGAGGGCGGCCGCGCCGACTGCTCACTGACGAGCTGCGTGCCGAGGTCGATACAGATTTGAATCGCCAACTGCAGCCAGCGTTCGGCTGCCGCTCGCGCTTGGGCATCGTCGAGATATGCGCCCTCCCCGGCTTGCCGTACCTCGTCCAGGCGCTCGATTAGCTGCTCGAGGCGCTGCAAGCGGGCTTCAACCCGATCGACGTCGACCAAAGCGTCCTTCTTCCATTCGTCGTCGCATTCCCCGCCCCAACTCAGCACGCAATGGCGCCGTGTCGAGGTAGTCGAGAATCGCTCTCATCTCCAGGCGCACCCGTTCATCACGGTCGCGCTCGACTAGGCGCTTGCCATCGCGGATGGCACGTTGCCGCATCAGCGGCGGTGCATCATTGAGGAAGACGACATCGATCTCATCGGTGCCTAGGACTCGCCCCGCCTCGCTGGAAATTCTCAGCTGAAGGTCGAAACGACCACGAGAATCCAGCTCCGGATCGTGCCAGACCGCAATGTCGACATCTGACAACGGGCTCGGATTCCCCCGCGCCTGCGAACCGATCAATGACCCAGCGACCACGCCCTCTCGATCCAAAGCCCTACCGAGGCGCTCCAGCGCAGCCTTATCGAGCGGCGCAATCCGTGACTTCTCGTCGACGACGGTCATGGACTACATCGTCCCCGATCCATCGGATCGAGTCCAGCTTGCCGTCGATCCGTCTACCCAGCCCACGGCTGCTGAGATGGCGCAGACCTACGGGGGACCGGCCGCAACCCCTGAGGGGCGGATTGAAAGGACGGGGCTCCTTCGCAGGCTAGAGCAGCCCGTGAGAACTATGCGACCGGGATGCGACTTGACAGTTTCGGTCGTTTCGACCGAAGGTCAAGCGGCGGGATCCGCCCGGCAGCCAGTCAGTGCGTCGCGAGTTCTGGTTTGAGGACCCGGGTGCTGCCGTCGGCTGAGACGAGGACGACCGAGAGACCTTCGTCTGCGGCGCGCTCGATGTCGTGGCCGGCCGAGGGCCTGTCGGCGTCGATGAACGCGGCGCGCTCCGGATAAGGCGAGCGACCCTCGATTGCGAGGTTGATTGCTTCGTCCATCACCTTGGCGGCAGGAGAGCGACTGTCGGTGCTCATGACCTTCCATCCTCCAATCATTCAGGCCGATGAATCTCGGCATCCGCCCATTCGATGGCAAGCGAGGCCCACCGCAGAGCATCTTGTGGAGCAACTGCACCTGGATCACCGAGGCCATAGCGAAGGGCTGCCGCATATGGAGTAAGGCGATCCGCGTCGGAGAGGGCAGTGGGGAGTTCGAGACCTGCGTCCTCACAAAGCTGCATAAGGACCCCTAGGTCGTGAGTGAAGGGAAATTCCTGGCCGCGACTTGCGATGGTCGCCTTCAGCGCCTTCTCCACCGCCTGCTGAGCATGGAATCCCACCGGCGAATCGGAGACCCGCTCCGCCGCGTGCAGGGCTTCGGCTGAAACAAGATCCTCGCGCGCGAGCGCAAGGAGATCTCCCGGCAGGTCCGGCTCGGCGCTCATCCAGCGAGAACCCGACCCTGCGAGAGTGCCGCATAGACCACACCGCCGCGCACCTCGCGCCAACGATCCGCGTAGTCGCGACTGACGACGATCACATCCGCCGGCACCCGGAGGTCGCGCAGGGTTCGATGGAGGCGCACCGACTCTTCAGCCTCGTTGGCAACCTCGGGCTCGACGACAAGGAAGTCGATATCGCTGTGCGGACTAGCCTCACCCCGCGCGTGCGAGCCGAACAAGATGACCTTTGAATCGGGTGCAGCAGCGGCCAAGCGACGGCCCGCCTCCGCGATCAAGCTCTCGTCAACCGTTCGCATAACTGGAAATCGTAGTCGTAGCCAAGGATCGAGCGGTGGTCGTGGCATGGAAGGCAGAGTCGGCAACCCTGAGCCTGATGCAGACAATTCGTATCATGCATTCATGGCTTACGAGCGAATCAAGACCGAGCACGCCGGCGCGAAGAGCGGCGGTGGGGCCTGGATGACTCGAACTGAGGCGAAGCAAGCAGCCAAGCGGGGGCGTCGGCGAGTGGATAAGGAGGCTGCGGCCGAGCCCGAAGATGACCAAGCTTCCAGAGGCGCGACAGCGGTCACCCTGGGGGAAGCCAGTCCCCAACTGGTGGCTGAGCACCCAAGGCGGGGCGTGCCTTAGGCCTGGGCTCGCCTTGTCACGCGGGGGCGGTTACCGTGGCCCATCCATCAGGCACGTCTGCGATTCCGTCAGATAGCACAGCTATCTCCGTCGCCTTCTTCACTCGGTGGGCAGAGTAGTGGAGAAAAAACTTCCGCCGTCGCCTCTCAGCATAGAGCTCATGCACTTTTGAGACGTTGTCGTAGGTGAGTAGCCATGAACCACCAGCATGCCCATTCAGGACCTCCGCGAGCTGTTCATGATCTTTTTCACTGAACGCATTCAGATATAGAGACCCAGCCTTCTCAAAGTACGGCGGATCGGCATAGATAAAGGTATCCGCTGCTTTACCATACTTCCTTATAATCCTAGCGCCATCGCAAGATTTTACAATCATCTTATCCGCATATAGTCCGAGCACACGAACCCTCTCGGCCAGCTCAGTACGGTTAAAGCGCGCATCGATCTTGTAGGGCCCTGTCTGATCGAGTCCCCCAATGGGGCCTCCATTTAGAACACCCGAGCGATTGGTTCTATTCAAATAGAAGGTTGCGAAGCCAAGCGCGTCAATGTTTTTCTGGTCACACTCTTGATAGATCTGTCGTTGTCGCCTCCATTCGGCAATCGACAGCTTCGCCCCTCGGATCCTTTCCATGAAGTGTTCCGGGTCAGCGACAAGCGTTGCCCAAAAGGCGTAGATCGCGGGATCAAGATCGTTAATCACGACGCGCTCCACTTGCCCGGTGATAAGCAGCGCTAGTCCCGCTCCAGCTCCACCGGCGTAAGGCTCAACGTAAGTACAGCCGGCAAGTTCGCTCTCCCTGATCAGTGCGCGTAGACGAGAATACAGAGATCCCTTTCCCCCCGGATATCGCAACGGCGAAGCCATGGGGCGCAGATTGGTGGGCTGACTCATGCTCTTTCCCGTCATGGTTTGATCGCAAATCTCATAAGGGGATCAATCGCATCCCACATACTCAGTGTCTCGTCAGGATCAACACTGAATTCATGGTTGTGATTTACAGCATTCAGGGAATCGCTACTGCTCATGTAGACTAGCTTGCCACTGCGCACACGTTCAATTGGCTGAATGACACTTTTGGGTCCGTTGCTTTGTGCGTACTTGAGCATCCACTTCAAAGCGTGCCCAAGCTGAACCCGACCTTTATCATTCGCAGTACCCTTAATGTCCTCACCTTTAGCTTCGGCAAACGACTTGATCGTCTTCTCTAGTACCGCTCTCATCAAGAGAAAGGCTGCGTTGGGGAATTTCTGAACGTCTACCGCTGACAGCTCTTCGACGCACAGTTTTGTCGCAACCGGATAGCTCTCTGGAAGGATGATTTGACTTAGGTCTAGGTAGTGCCTCTTGCGGCCCGGACGCGGTTTCCCTCCGGTCCCTGATCCCTTGCCATTAGTGGGCTTGTCAGCGCCTTTCTTACTTTTCCCAGACGCGCCCTTGGGTTTTTTCGTTGAGGTCGAGGAAGACTCGGGCTCCAACACTGCTCGCAGTTCTTCCATTAGGCGTCCGAACCGCGGGCTGTGGATGGAATTCAGACTACGAGTATTGAGGTCTCCAGCCTGCATGCCGCTCACGATGATGGACGCCATCTCATCAAAGTATGCCCTTGAGATCTTCCTGGTCAGTTTTCCGTTCTCGTCCATCTTGAATCCAGTCAGGTCCAGAAAGTTACGAGACTCGTAGATACGCGCGAGAACCGAAAGTCCTCGGGTCCACTCCTTGGTTGCCAAATAGTCGCTTAGAGCGGGGTCTTTGAATTTTGCACCCCTAAACACATTAAGCATTTGTGCGCGAAATACAAATTTCCTGACGTCGATGGTCGGATAGCGACTCAATAGGGTTTTTAGTTTTCTCCCACTGTCAATCTGCGCTTGGAAGAAAGCTGCCTGCCTAGCAGGACTCCATGGTTTTCGGGGATTTCCGGTATGGATCGCAGCTACGAACTGATCAGCCTCCGTCTGATTGGGTGCGACCATTACTTGGATCCGCGAGAGGGAGGATCGATCATCCAGACGCTTAACTAGATTTGCGACCTGGGCACGATGGGTCGGCACCAAGTGCGGGTTCTGAATTGCCTTCAAGGCCGCGAGTCGGCGGTTCCCCTCCACCATGACGTACTTTTTCCCGCGCTTGATTGCTACTGGGACATCATGGGTGAGGAACCCCACCGTGCAGATTGCCTCAACGAGGCTGAGTGCGCCCTCGTTTACAAAGAGATCCTCCAGAATGTCAGCTTCGACTTTGGGGTCGCTTTCTAGGCGAACGTTCCGGGGATCTAGATGGAGCTCTTTGAGAACATCCAGCTCTTTTTCTGTCCAGTTAGACGTGTTCAGCACGCGCGGACGCCTCTTTCTCCTTGAATTGCAGCGGAGTTCTAGACGCTTTCCGATGTGGAGGCGACCGTTGGAGTACTGTGAAAGATATCGCCCGCGTCGGTCGCCATCGATTGTCGGGCGACATATCAGCTGTCGCCGAGGATCAGAGTCTGTGCTGCCTGCTTGTTAGCCGATGACACTACGAACAGCGTGGAAGCTCTGGCCCACTGCATGCGTGTACCGCGCCAACATCGTCTCGACTCGGTGGCCGGCTATCTCGGCTAGGTCGGCGTCGTTGATGCCGTCGACGCGGAGGTGGGTGACATAGCCGTGGCGGCACTCGTGGGGGCGGATGTCAAGACCTGAGGCTTCCTGGGCTGGCTTCCAGACGTCGCGGTAGAAGTTGCGCTGGCGCCAGAGGCGGGCGCTTGGCGTCGGGAAGAGCAGTTCGCGGTCGGAGCCGTTGAGTTGAATCTGGGCTTCGATCATCCAGGCGAGGGTCGCTGGGACGGGCACGACCCTTCCGGCGTCGTGCTCGCCGTAATCGGTCTTGGTGCCAGCGAGAATCGTTCCCTCGTGGGCGGTGCGGCGGACCTTTAGCGTCTCGCCGTCGAAGTCCTCACGGCGCAGCGGCAGCACCTCCCCCAGCCTCATGCCGGTGTCGGTGAAGACGCGGACCATTGCCTCGTAGCGCCCGGCGGCTTTGGCGAAGCGGTGCATCTCATCGAAGCTGAAGACGCGGACCGGGCGGCGTTGCTTCTTGGCTCTCGGGTCGTTGGCTCTGACTCGGACTCCCGTGAACGGGTTGAGGTCTGCCACTTCGTCGGTGATCGCGTCCTCGGCCATCGCCGATAGCGAGCGCAGGATGCCGACGACTCCGGTGGTCGCCCTGCCTTGGACCCTGAGCATGTGGTCGACCAGGGCGAGGGCGTGGCGGCGGCGCAGCTCGCGCAGCGGCCACTGCTTCAGCGGGATGCCCCTCGATCTCGACCTCGAGGACGCGGCCGATGCGGTGTTCGTTGGTGGCGTTGGTCCGTTCCGAGCGGGGGTGGCGAGTCGTCCAGGTGGCGAAGTACTCGCCCAGCGTGTCGGGCCGGTCTGAGAGTCCGTAGGCCTCGTCAATCGCCCGCTGTGCTTCGCGCTTTAGCGTGAAGGTGCCCTTCCGACCGTTCCAGGCCGGCTTGGCGATGTAGCGCTTGCCGTCGCGGCCGGTGTACCTCGCAACCCATACGACCTCGCCCGAGGGGTTGCGACGCTTGACCGGAGCCTCACGGCGTCTCATGCGGCCTCATCCCTTCGCTGCGCAAGAAAGCGATCGACGTCGGCGGGATCGATTCGCCTCGCCGATCCGAGCTTGTAGGAGGGCAGCTCACCGCGGCTGATCCAGTTGCGGATGGTGCGGTCGGAGACGGCGAGGTAGGCGGCAAGGCTGCGCTCGGTGAAGAAGGCGCTGGCGGGTTTCCTCTCCATGCCCCTGTTGTCCAGAGAGGCCGGCTTTTGCATCGGCCCGACCTCGTGACCTTCGGCTGCGCTTCCCCCGGCGTCCATACAGGCGGCCGTCGCACGGCGAAGCCGTGCCAAGATCGGCCGCCCGGATGCCGGGGAACGGCCCGCTTCGAGCGCGACGACCTGCCGGCCAGAAGGCGCGGCCCAGGCACGGAACCGGGGGGTCCGTAGTGTGTCGTGCTGTTGAGGTTGGGGTTGCGGGGAGGGCTTCTGAGGACCTCCAGAGCACCTCTGTCTCTTGGTCTTCTGTCCTTGGGCTCTCGTTTCTTCGTGGTGGCCTAGGGCTGCCTGAGGGATGGCCTGTTGGTCTTGGCTTTGAGCTTTGTTGGCATTGGCTTTAGCCATCAGCCCTAGCCATCGCCCGCGAATTGCCCGAGGCGCGCCGCCGGGTTCCCAATCCATCCCATCGAGCAGCTCGCCGGGCGGAATGCCCAGCGAGCCCGCGAGCTTGACCAGCGTGTCCACGCGGCAGACCCGTCCGCCGCGCTCTAGCTGACCGACCGCAGTGCGGTGCAGCGAAGCGCGCACCGCAGCTCTTCCTGGGAAAGCTTCGCTCGCCTGCGGCAGTAGGCGAGGTTCGCGCCGAACTGGTCCGCGACAACCATCACCCGAGCTGATCGAGCAGGCCGTGAAGCGCCTCGTGCTCTGAGACCACCCGCTCGTACTCGTTCTCCCGGTCGTAGATCTCGGCCAGGTCGCGGAGAACATCGCGCACGTCGCGATCGGGAACGATGAAGCCGCTGTCGAACGCCTCCAGCAGCTTCTCGTAGACGGCCTCTTCGCGATGCAGGCGGCGCGGCTCTTGAAGCTGCTTGGGGTACTGGGCCAGCTCTTCTCGAATGCCGTCGCGGGCGATCTCGAAGAGATCGCGCAAAAACTTGCGATGCTTGGCGGGGATCGTGAGGGCGACGGCATCGTCGGCCCCCATAGGGTTCTTCTCAGCCATGAGGAGCTACGCCTCCTTGTGGTCAGGCTCCCGGTTGGCGTTAGCGCGCCGCCGGGAGCCGCTTCTTGTAGTCCCGTCAGGCTAGCAGCTTGTAGCGGGGTAGCTACTAGCTGCTATTGCTTGCTGAGGACGTTCCCGACTCGGGTCCAATGGAGGTCGGCGGCCTCACCGATCTCGCGGAGCGTCAGCCCGGCCTTCCGCGCCCGCTCGAAGCTTTCCCGGCGGGCCTGACGTGTCTCCTCAAGCTTGCCTTGCGCGCCCGCAAATTTGGCCTGAGCGCGGCGCACGTCTGCGCGTGCCTTCTGCCGTGCGTCGTCCGCCATTGCCGCTGGAGCCTATTCGCCCACTGCGGCGCACCGAGAAATGAGACCAGGATGAGACCACGGCTCTGCGGAACGGGCTGGAACGCCGGGGTCGGACGCGGAACGACGATTCGAGAGAAAGCCGGGGATTCGGCTCTGCATTGGGCAAACGGAGGCGCAAGCCGGAAAGCTGAGGAATGCGCCCGGAGAGAATCGAACTCTCGACCTTCGGCTTGAAAGACCGACGCTCTTTGGGCCTCGTTAAAAGCCCGTTGACCACTGAGCTACGGGCGCTTGCAACCCTGCCCCGGGGATTATGCCGAGTCAGAGGCCGAACGTCTTGGCGATGATGTTGCGCTGGATCTCCGAGGTGCCGCCGTAGATCGTCGAGACCAGGGTGCTGCGGACGAGGCGCTCCATGTCGTACTCGGAGGCGTAGCCGTAGCCGCCCATCATCTGCATCCCTTCGAGCGCAGCGCGTTTGGCGACCTCGGTGACGAAGAGCTTCACCATCGAGGCCTCGCGGGGGAGCATCCGGTCGGGGTCCTCGTCGGTGAGGGTGGCAACCCAGCGGGTCATCAGGCGGGCCGCCTCGAGGTCGGTGGCGATGTCGGCGATGCGGTGCTGGAGCGCCTGGAAGGAGCCGATCGGGCGGCCGAACTGCTCGCGCTCCTTGACGTAGACGATCAGGTCGTCGAAGGCGCGCTGGCCGATACCGAGCATCGTCGCGGCGAGGATCAGCCGCTCGACGTTGAGGCCGGCCATCAGCTGCGTCCAGCCCTGGTCGACCTGACCGAGCACCGCGTCCTCGGTCGCCTCGACGTCGGTGAGGTAGAGATGGCTGGTCTCGCGCCCGCCCATGGTGTCAATCGGGATCACCTCGAGGCCGTCGGCATCGCGCGGGATCCAGATCATCGAGAGGCCCTCGTGCTTCGACGCCGACTTCGTGGTGCGGCAGACGATGAGGATGTGGTCGGCAATGTGGGCGTTGGAGCAGAAGACCTTCTGGCCGTTGATGACAAAGCCGCCGTCGACCCGCTTCGCCGAGGTGGTGAGGGAGCCGACGTCGGAGCCAGCCTCGGGCTCGGTCATCGCGATCGCCTCGACCGCGCCGCCGACGATCCCGCCGAGGATCTCGCTCTTCTGCTCCTCGCTGCCGAAGCGCTGGGTGGCGCCGGCGACGATCAGCGTCGTCGCGTAGCCGCCGATCGGCGCGAGCGAGCGCGAGGTCTCCTCCATGAAGAGGCAGGCATCGAGCATCGACCCGCCCGAGCCGCCGTACTCCTCGGGGATCGTGACGCCGAGCCAGCCCAGCTCCGCCATCTGGGAGTAGATCGTCTCGTTGTGGTGGATGGTGTAGCTCTCGGTGAGCCGCTCCCGCTGGTCCGGCGTACCGAGCTCGTGGTCGCAGAATCGCCGAAGCGCGTCGACGAAGTCCTCCTGCTCGTCCGTCAGCGTGAAGTCCACTGCGGGGGAGCCTAACGGGACTAGATCTGCGTGGCGATGAGACCGATGAGCGCGACGATGACGAGTACGCTGGACTGGAACAGCGTGCGCTGGAGCGCGTCGAATCTCTCTTCGAGCTTGTCGAAGCGATGGTCAGTTTCGTCGAAGCGCGCATCGACCCGATTGAAGCACTCGTCGACCTGCTTGAAGCGTGCGTCGACTTGTTTGAAGCCTTCGTCGACTCGCCGGTTCAGATCGTCGAGGCGTTCGTCGGTCCAGCTTTCCCTCATGGCCTCCATGCTGGCACCTTAGACGACAAAACATCGCGGATGGGTCGCTATTGCAAAATCTCTGCGACAGCTCAAACTCGAAACTGAGATCGGCCGCCAAAAACCAGCGCTCGGGCTCGCTCGATCTCCACAGTTGGGTCGATTCGGTCGTCACGCTCCTCGAACTCGGCCAGCTGCTCGGAGTAGGTCTGGTCCAGCACGCGGATGCTGTGGCCCTGGATACGGGCAAGCCGCTGAAGGCTCATCCCGGAGGCGAGCATCAGCGCCGAGTGAGTGTGACGGCCAAGGTCGTAGGGCCTGGTGGCGGCGAGGCCGGCGACGCCCTCACGCACGTCTTGGGGCTGCTCGAGTTCTTCGCGCCAGCTCCCCCACTCCGCCTCGACCCGTTTGAGCGCAGGCGTGAAATGGCGGGAGCGGTAGTTACGCCAGTCGGTCTCGACCCAGTGATCGCCGGCGGGAGTGGAAAGGACGTAGTCGCCCGGGCCGTCACAGCTGCGCTGGTGAAGCAGGGCGAGGTCTGAGCGCAGCGGTGGCAGGAGCGGAACGCTGCGATCGACGCCTGTCTTCGTTCGGTCGACGATCGTCTTCCCGCTCAGCCTGCGGACGATCGCGATGCGGTTGCCGACGTCCTCCCAGCGCAACGCCAGCACCTCTCCCGGCCGGCAGCCGGTCATCTCCATCAGGCTTACCAGGAGGCCATCGCGCAGCGTCATCAACTCCTTGTCGCGGCCTGTCCGGCGCGAGTTGACCAGCAGCTGTAAGCGCACCCGCTCGACGACGACCGGCCCCCAGACAAGAGGACGGCGGCGACGTTTGGCTGCGGGCCGTTCGAGAAGAGCGACTGGGTTGCCGTGGACGCCGGTCGAGCGAGGGCGCCTCGCCGCCTCCCCGAAGATGCCGGAGAGGATGCCGATCGCCTTGATCATGGTCGGGGCTCCGACCTGCGCCCGTTCGAGCGTGTCCTGCCACTCGACGAGGTCCTCGATGTCGAGAACGTCGATCCGCCGCTCCCCCAGCCGGGGCAGGATGTGCTTCCTGTAAATGACGGCGTCGCGCTCCCATGTCTTGGACGCCAGCCGGCGACGGGCGCGGGGCGACCAGACCTCGTCTACGAACTCGGACAGGGTCGGTCGGGTGTCTCCGTCAGTCTCTATCCATACCCAAGACCAGCGAAGCGGAGACTCTCCCCGGAGAGCGAGGGACTACAGGCGCGACGCGATCACGCTGAGGCCGATGAGCAAGACGAGCATGATGTAAATGCCGAGCTGGAGAATCAGTAGCTGCGTCGAATGAGACTCGGTCCTGACCGCGGACCTGAGGTCTCGGAGATCGGATTCCATGCGCTCAGACCCGGCGATCGGCCTGCCTGGAGTCGGAGTCGAGCCGGCGCCGGAGCTCGTCGTACTGGCGGTCCTTCATGTCCATGCTCAGAACCTAGCGGACAGAACGTTGCGAGAGGTTAAGAAAGTGCCGCAAAAGTGGAACAAATGGTAAGCGTTCAGCCCCAGATGGCCGCCGACCCGGGCATGGGAGGCGACAAGGGTTGACATAACCGAAGGGCTGCCCTCGCTCGCGTCGAACCTCGGGGCGTGGAGCGCGCCGAGGCCGAAGCGGTCTATGACGCCGGCCGGGAGGCATGCATCGAGTTCCTGGTCGAGCTGACGGCGCGCTACGAGCGCCAGGTCACCCGCCTGGAGGCGAGGATCGAGCGCCTCGAGGAGAAGCTGCGCGAGAACTCCCAGAACTCCTCACGGCCGCCGTCGGCCGACCCGCCCGGCAAGGCCCCCCAGCCCAAGCGCTCTAGCGCCCGCAGGCAAGGCGGCCAGCCCGGGCACGAGGGCACGACACGCAGGCTGGTTGCCGAGTCAGAGTTGGATGAGATCGTCGACCACTGGCCCGAGCGCTGCGCGGGCTGCGGAGGCGACCTCGATTCGAGCGAGCACGACCTCGCCGGCGCGCCCCACCGCCACCAGGTCGCGGAGCTGCCGCCAATCGCGGTCCAGATCACCGAGCACCGCGCCCAGGCGCTGCGCTGTCGGGGCTGCGGTCATCGCACTCGGGCGCAGCTGTCCGAGGATGTCCGCTCGAGCGCCTTCGGCCCCCGCCTGCAGGCGGCGATCGCCCTGCTGTCGGTGCGCAACCGGGTCTCGCGCCGCGACGCCTCCGAGCTCTGCGGGGAGCTGTTCGGCTGCGAGGTCTCGGTCGGCTCGGTGGACGCGATCTGCCAGCGGACCTCCGGCGCCCTCGCCGATCCCTACGCCGAGCTACGCGAGGCGGTCAAAGACGCCCCGGTCCTCTGCGTCGATGAGACCGGCTGGCGCAACGCGGGGCAGCGCCGCACCCTGTGGGGGGCACTCACCGAGCGCTTCGCCGCCTTCCACATCGCCGCCGACCGCCACGAGCGCGAGCTGCCCGAGCTGATCGGCGAGAGCTTCGCCGGGATCGTTTGCTCCGATCGCTGGTGGGCTTATGACTCCCTGGACCCCGCCCGGCGCCAGGTCTGCTGGGCGCACCTGCTGCGCGACTTCCGCCGCCACTCCGAAGGCATCGCCGACCAGGGGCGCTTCGGCGAGGAGGGCCTGGAGATCTGCCGCGAGCTGTTCTGTGCCTGGGAATCCTTCGTCGACCACGGCGACCGCGAGCGGCTCGCCCGCGAGCTGGCGCCGCTGAAGCGCCGGCTGCGGGCACTGCTTGAGCCCCACCGCAAGAAGAGCACCCGCAACCGCCATTTCCGAACCTTCGCCCGCAACCTGCTGAAGCTCTGGCCGGCGCTTTGGACTTTCACCGAGATCGAGGGGGTGGAGCCAACCAACAACCGCGCCGAGCGCGGGCTGCGCGGCGCCGTCATCTACCGCAAGGTCTCCCTCGGCAGCCAGTCTGAGGCGGGGGAGCGCTTCGCGGAGCGGATGCTCTCGATCTCCCAGACCTGCCGGCTGCAGGGCCGCTCGCTGTTCGGCTTCCTGGTCGAGGCGCTCACCGCCTCTTCTCGCGCGAGCCCTGCTCCCTCGCTGCTCTGAGATTGGGGATCTGAGGGGCCGGGGGCTGAACGCTTACAACAAATGTGCGGCGAGTCGGAGGCCTGCAGAGCGAGAGGGAAGCCCAGGACGAGACTCGAACTCGTGACCCCTTCCTTACCATGGAAGTGCTCTACCAACTGAGCTACCTGGGCGGGATTGGCTTCTAGAGCCGAAAACGTGTGACAGGCCTATGGCGGGCAGATCCCCATGGCACTCAGATGGCACAGCGGGCGAAACCACTGCACCCAGCGCACACGCAGAGAAGCTGCCGTCGCACGGTCGTCACGAGGCGATCTTAGAGGTTCGCCGGAGGCAATCAAGGTTCCGTCGGCTCCGACCGGGCGCTCACGAAGCCCTGTAGGAATTCGCGAACGGTCGCAACTGCCGCGCGACGCAATCGTGCCTTCTCCTCCTCATCCTCGGGGCGGGCGAGGAACGTCGCGTAGGCGTTCGGCCCGTCCTGTTCGACGTCGTGAAAGCGTTCCTCCAGAAGCGCAAGCGCCTCGCTCACCTGAGCGTGACCCGCAACCGTGCTCGAGCTCGCCGCGGCCCCCGCGGCGCCAGGCCCATCCTCCGAGTTGAGGAGGGTGAAGATCAGGTCGTACGCGTCCTTGTTCTCGTGCCGGTCCTGGAACGCCAGGATCTTGAGCACGGCGTACGGCAACAGGTTCGCCACGCGCACGGCAACCTTGGATCGTCCGCCACCGTCGAGTCGCTCGCCCTCGAGCTCGCACTCGACGAAGTCATCGCGTGCGAGATGGGCGCCGCGGACGTTGAGAGCGCTGAGCTTCGACCCCGTGAACTCACCCTTGGGCCGAAAGATCCGGCCCGGCTCCACCTCGTCCGTCTCGCAGAGAAACTCGACGACGACGGCGATCCCCTCTACGTCGCGAATCCACCGAAAGCTTGGCTCCGTACGCTCGAAGTGCGCCTTCTCCAGATTGTTTTGGAGCGTGCGATACGTCTCCGGCGTCTCGTCTTCGATAGCCAGTCCGATCACCAGGTCGACGTCCGTGGTCCCGACGTGGGCACGCGCCCCTTCCGGGAGCTGGCCGACCAGGTACCGAGGGGCAAGACCGCCCGCAAGGTAGATGCGCTCCCGCCACGGCCCAAGGTCGCCAATGAGCGTGATCAGCGCCCGCTCGCAGCGCGCTGTTGTCTCCTCGTCGTAGTCAGTGTGATGCGCGCGCTCGATCAAAACCCGATCGCCTCTCGGCGCAGGTGCTCTGCCTGCTCGCGACCGCGACGTGGATCGTGTAGCAGCTCGGCGTAGAGGCGAAACCTGTTGGCTATTGACACTCCCTTCTTCTTCTCGCGGAACGCCAGCGGAGCGTCGTCCTTGCCTTGAAGGAACGCCACGTTCTCCCCGTCGCCCACGGGCTCCGCCTCGGTTGCTTTCAACAGCTTGCCCGGCGGGGTCCGCGCACTCACCCATACCTCGACGACCGGAATGGCAGTGACGAACGGTGCGACCAGGCTCGCGGCCGCCGCCCCAGTCACGGCGTAGTCGACGCCCCTCTCTTCGAGATTTGCTCCAAGCCTCGCGATGAGGCGCTGGGGCGACTGCGCGAGAAGGTGGCCCAAGGTCCGGATCGGCCGGTCCACGTACTCCTCGGCCCATAGGTCGAGCAAGGCGCCTGGCTCGCTGACCCGCCGGACCCGCCGCGGGCCGTTGCCTTCGGCGGCGATGACCCCCTCTCGCTCCAGGCGCGCGACGACGCGGTGCGCCAGTCCCGCCGAGACGCCCGCCTCCTCCGCAAGCTCCTGGACGTGCCAAGCGCGCTCGTGCTGGAGGAGGAGCGCCTGTGCGACCAGACCCGCCTTACCGCTCAAGCGAGCCTGCGATGAGCCCGACCGCTTCGGACGCGAGCGCCCTTCGAGGTGCAGAAGAAGGCCCGGCAGCTCGACGTGGGCGTTCCCAAGGCCGTCGATCACAGCGACATCGTGGTCCTTGAGGATCTCGCGGGCCTCGACGGTGGTATCGCCCGCGACGAGGAGGATCGGGGCGCCCGGATTCGCTTCGGCGTGCCGGACGAGCTGCCAGGCAGTAGCGGCGTTCACACGCTGCTTCGTCTCGACAACCACGCGTTTTCGGGTGCCCGCGAAGCGAAGGACAGCGTCCGTCTCGATGCCGCGCCGGCGGGGCTCGCGAGCGATCGCCGTCACGCCCGGAATCTCTCGCAGGATGCGGAGAGCGCTCGTCTCGAGTGGCCCTTCGATTTTTACAAGCTCGCCTTTATTCACAGCGAATGTAAATATAGACCATTAAAGAAATAAGTTGTTGTCTTCACCGGTGCTTGGCTTGGCCCTGCCCCAGGCCAGGCGGCGGGCATTTTCGATCTCCTCGATCGGGTCAATCCGTTCGGTGCGCTCCTGGAACTCGACGAGCTCCTCTGAGTAGGTCTCGTCCAACACGCGGATGCCGTGGCCCTGAATTCGGGCGAGTCGCTGCAGGCTGATGCCTGAGGCGAGCATCAGGGCGGAATGGGTGTGACGGCCGAGATCGTAAGGACGGGTCGCTGCGAGTTCGTCAACGCTCTCGCGCACCTCATCCGGCCTCACCAGTGAGCTGCGCCATTGCTTCCAATCCGCTTCGACCCGTTCGAGCGCCGGCACGAAGTGACGGCTGCGGAAGTTACGCCAATCGGTCTCGACCCAGTGTCCGCCGCGTGGAGTTCGGAAGACATAGTCATCGGGGCCGTCACCGCTGCGCTCACGCAACGCCGCGAAGTCAGCGCGTAGGGGCGCAAGCAGTGGGGCGCGGCGCTCGCGACCGGTCTTGGTGCCATCCCTGACCTGACTGCCGCTGAGGGCCTTGGCGATCGCGACGCCGTCCTCGAGATCGCTCCAACGCAGGGCCAGCGCCTCCCCTGGTCGGCAACCAGTCATCTCCATGCAGCTCACCAGCAGGGCGTCGCGCAACGCCATCAGCTCCTTCGCAGGATTGATGCGGCGGGAGTTGACCAACAGCTCGTAGCGGACTCGCTCAACCACCACCGGTCCCCAGACCAGGGGACGGCGACGGCGCTTGGCCGATGGCCGGTCGAGGAGGACGACCGGATTGCGCGTGACTCCTGTCGACCGCGAGCGCCTTCCGGCTTCGCGGAAAACACTTGAGAGGATGCTCATCGCCTTGATGATTGTCGGCGCGCCAACTCCACCCCGCTCTAGCTTGTCCTGCCATTCGACTAGGTCTTCGGCGTCGAGCTGGGCGAGGGGACGCTCGCCCAGCTCGATCAGGATGTGCTTGTTGTAGATGGCGACGTCATGCTCCCATGTCTTGGTGGCGAGACGGCGTTTGGCACGGGGCTCCCAGACATCCGCGACAAAGCTGGCGAGGGTCGGCCCCTGGCAACCGGCGTCGACCACACGCGCCCCCGCCTCTTGGGCCTCCCTAACCTTTCGATAGAAGCTCCGTGCGCCGTGCGTTCCGGAGAGGCGACGGAACGAGCGGCTCCGATGCCTGCCGCCCTCACGCCAACGAACCCGATACCGCTTTTCGCCGTTGCGCGTGAAGTAACCCTGAACTCCTTGCTCCTGACGGCGCATGACGTCTTAAGCCGTGAGCGAGTCGTTTTCTCCCCCAGTGGCACTGCAATGGCACATCACGGCCATCACCGCGCCCCCGGACGGAACGATCAAAGCGACTTGCACCACTGTTAATGGCTCTACAAAGCGAAACTTCCCTCGGTACAGAGGGGCGACACCCTTACCATGGAAGTGCTCTACCAACTGAGCTACCTGGGCGGGAAACGCCATTTTACCGGCACCGACGCCAGCGCTTCGAGAGGCTTGCGGCGAGCTAGGCGAGCCGGCCCAGGTTGCGTATGACGATCTTTTGGCGCCGGCGCCACCACTTGGCGAGCTCACCTATGCCGATGGGAAGCGAATCGTCGGGCTCGACGTCGTCGAGGTAGCCGAGCGAGGTGACCAGCATCTGTAGGTGTTCGCTCTGCGGCGCGATCCCGTATCGCTCGAGCCAGAACTCGATCCCTTCCTCGACGCTGTACTGCCCGCTCTCGTCGATCGCCTTGACGTCGAAGTAGTCGCGCATTTCGCCCCGCCCCCTGATCACCTTCAGCTTCATCGCGAGCAGGTCCTTCATCCCCGCGACCCGGATGCCCGCAACCGACCTCGGCTTCTCCAGCCTGCGCTGCGGAGCGACCTCGTCGGCGTGGAGGAACTTGAGCTTCGTCTCGCCGAGGAGGCCGCGCAGAGTCCCCTCTCCTTCCAAGGTGACGGCGAATTGTCCAACGGCGGTAATTCGTTTCGACAGTTCCCCAAGGTCGACCGCCCCCGAGTGGTAGAAGAAGTCGAGGTCGCGGCTGACGCGATGCCCGAGGTGAACGGCGACCCCAGTCCCACCACCCAGGTAAAGCTTGGTAGGCAGGATCGGCGCCAGCAGCTGCCACGCCGCCTGGGTGTCCTCGGGGAGGACGGCTTGCAGCTCAGCAGGCAGGGGGCGGGCTCGGCCCATCTGCTCTCATCCCTCATCGCCCGCGAGGTTCGCCGCCAGCGCGCGAACGGCGGGTGAAAGACCGCGAGCTTGCCGGGCCTTTTGCCAGTCGGAGGGACGAAGGTTCGCGGTGCCCCAGGCAAGCCCCTCCAGGTCGAGCAGCCGTAGCAGCCGCAGGGCGATGAACGGGCCATTCCCCTTCGCCTCAAGTGCTGAGGAGTCGACATCCCAGAAGAGGTGGCGCAGGCGTGCGGGGACACGACGGTCGCGTCGCGTCGGGCCACCGTGCGTCGGAGGCTCGACGCGGGAGAGGGCGGACGCCAGGTCGCCCCAGTCCGGGCGCAGCACATTGGCTCGCCAGACCTCGACCCCTCGAGCCCTCCCGGCCGCGATCATCTGCTTCTCGCGGCGCACGAGTCCCTTCTCCTCGAGGCCTCGCAGCGCCCGCGATGCCGTGGTCGGCGAGATCGCCGCACGGTTAGCGAGAGCACGTGCCGACACCAGTCCAAGCGGCGCCCGGCTCAGCGCCGCCAGCGCCCTGACCCCGCTTTGGGAAAGGCCGGCCAGGCAAGGCGTCACGCCGAGGTACCTGCGGAGGCGTCGACGCTGCCCCTCGCTCAGCTGCAAGCGCCCGTTCGCAGCCCGCGCACCTTCCATGCCGAGTTGCTCGACCGCGCGAACCACACGCGGAATGCTGGTGCCCAGCTCCTGCGCGATGGAAGCTGCAGAGATGCCGTCCACATCGTTAGTTTAACCGACCAAGGGACTGCGAAGCTCGACGAGCTCGAACCCGTGACCCCTTGGCCACTGACTCTCCCCCGGCGGTCCTTGGACCGCCGGGGGCTTCACGGTTACTGGTGACTTGCCTGAATCGCCGCTCAGGATCCGCGCAGCGTGATGGACCCGTCGAGGGTGCCATCTTCATGCGATCCATCGGCTCCGAAGCAGCCGTTGTAACCGACTTTGGTCAGCGAGAATTCGATCCCTTCGCCTTCGATCCCGACCAGCACGCTACGACTCGGGCCTGCACCAAAGTTCACGTATTCGACCGCGCCCAAGGCCTGAGCTGGAATCTCGGCGATGCATTCGCCAAAGAGCGGTGGATTTATGGCGATCTCGATCGCGGCTCCTTCTTCGCAGACCAAGTCGATGCCGCCGACGTAGGGCGGCCCGGCATCGGCGACGCCGAGTACGTAGTGGCAACCCGTCATGTCCAGCGTGGTCGGCTGGGAGAAGGATGGCGTGTCACACTGGCTGAATTCGGCCTCTAGCGCCAGCACGGGCGACGCGCTCACGGCTTTCCCCTCGAATTCCGCCAGATAACATTCGACCCCGAGTTCCAATTCGGGGAAGTAGAATTCCAGCTTATCCAGAGCGTACTGTTTGCCGGAAACTGGGAACGGGTATTTTTCGGCTTCGAACCTAGGCTGTTCTCCCGCTTTGCCGGCCACGAAGAAGCCGCCGAAGGTGTCGGTGGCGTGGATGCCGGTCAGGTTGCCAGCTTCCCCCCCCTGTCTACCAATCACTTGCCATTCGCCGTCGATGGTGGCGTCGTAGATTTCTGCAGGACCGCAGCCGACGCCGCTCTGGGTGTACTGGAATTTCGCTCCGGCATCGATCATCAGCTTGGCTTTGCTGCCTTCGCCGACGTTGGTGTAGGTCGCGGGAAGCCCGGTCTGGGGAGCGATCGAGATGGTGCAGGGTCCGACCGTCCCTTTGATCGGGCCGCAGCCGGGCGGGCCGATGTCGAAGGAGTTCTGGGTGCCGGGGCGGAATTCGAGCTTGCACCCGCTGGGGCTGAGGTTTTTGCAGGCGCCTCCCCACCAAGTGGTCGCCGAGAACGAGGCGGCGGGACCGCTCAGTTCGGCCGAGAGGTTGATCGGGCAGGTGTATTTTTCTTCAATGCCGTCGAAGGCGAGGACGTGCGAACCTTCAAGGCTCGCACCCGTCAACGATGCCGGATAGGCATCCGCTTCGATCCCTCCCGTGGCCGCAGCCCCCGCCGGCAGCGCCAGCAGGGCAAGCGCCATCAGGGCCCCAAGGCCCATTGTCCTTATGCGTCTCACTTCTACCTCCTTGTCTCCGCGGCTGAGCCGCGGAGGTGACTGGTTTGACTGGTTGTTGGAAGAAGCTTTGTGAGGAGGCCCTAGCGCCCTCGGGCTCTAGGAGCGCCTTTGCGCCCTTTGCCCTTGCACTTGGTCGGCTTGACCACGGGGCGGAAGTTCTTGATGCGCCCGTTGTGGGCGCCGAACTCGGCGATCGCCCTGCTCGTCGTCTTGCAGAGGTTTGTGCTGTTGGTGATTAGGCCCTTGCCTCCGCCCTGCATGGTCAGGACGAAGCTGTCGACGGGAGCGTCTGGGGCCGACTCGAAGGTGTTCCTGATCCTGCCTTTCAAGGAGTCGACTCTGCCGACCAGGTCGATCTGGATCTGGCCGTGTTTGAGCGCTGCCACCAGGTCTGGGAGCTGGTGCTCTGATGATCTGAGGTAGACCGGTCCCTCGACCGCTCCCTCTAGCAGCGGGGTCTTGGCTTTGGCGTAGCCGTAGATCGAGCCCGCTGGGCACTGTTCTGCCGCGAACTGCACGCGGGTACAGACCGTGCGGATGTGGGCCTGATCTAGGAAGGCGGAGCGGGGCAGCGTGACCCTGGCCCTGGAGATGTTCGCTTCTCCTCGCTTCATAGTCAGAGTCGCCTTGAGGGCGGGATGGGCGCCTCGCTTGGTGCCTCCGATGAGTCTCAGGTCCAGTTTGGGGTTGAAACCGAGAGCCGCGCAATCGGCTGCCTGGAAGGGGGTGGAGACGACGACCGGGTTGTTGTCGTGCTCTGAGGCGAAGTCGAGGCCTGAGCCCAGGAGGGTGCTTGCAGTCGATGTCCTCTCGCAACTCGTCGGGTTGAGGACGAAGTTGGGTCGGTCGACGTAGGCCCTGATGTCCTTGGCGTGGATGACTATGCCGTCGATGATGTGGGGGATCGGGTCCGAGCCGACCGAGTCGACGAAGACTTCTGCTGTCTCGCGGTCGATCTTGAAGCCTTGGCGGACTACGACGGTGCCAATGTCGAAGGGGCCTACCTTGGCGGCGGTAATCGCGGCGATGCTGAGGGCTGAGCCGTTGTAGGGACCGGCGAGGTAGACCTTGCCGGGGGCATAGGCGGGGCTCGGGCCCACTCCCGCTCCCACCAGCGTCCTGCCGACGAGAGAGGAGGCGGGGCAGGAGGGATTCTGTTCCTCTTCAGTGCCGGTCTTGAACTCAGCTGCTGCGATAGCTGCGTCGGGGCAGTAGGGGATGCCCGCCAGCTTGCCTACCAGCCCCGGGGGGAGCTTGATCGAGAAGCGGGTGAACTCCTGTTCGGAGTCCCGTCTGTGCAGCCTCAGGTTGAAGGGGGAGTATTTGCCGGCGGCGTTGTTGAGGGTTCCTGCGATCAGGCCCGGCTTGAAGGGAGGGAGACCTCCCGTCGGGCATGGGCCGTTGTCTGGGCCGGTGATGATCTGGAAGGAGGAGTTGCTCGTCACCGGCGCTCCTCCAGAGGTCGGGGTCATGACGGCTTTGACGGTGTGGGTGCCGCAGCTGGGCGGAGAGGCCAAGGGAGAGCGCGCCCCCTCGCGGAAGTGGAGGCGGAAGGAGGAGAAGGGCAGTTGCGGCAGGTTCTCCGCCACTGTGGTCAGCTGCCCTGTCTCTGGATTTGGCATCACCTCCAGCGCCTGCTTGACGACGATCCCCAGGTTCTCGTTTTTGATCACCAGGTAAAGGGCCAGGAGCGAGCCGAAGGGGTTCTCATAGGGCTTGGCGACGAAGAGGGCGCCGTTGACGTTTTCATCGAGGAGCGGGGTCTCGACTTCGACCGTGCCAACCTTGGAGGCGTTGGGGCAGCCTGCGCCTGGTGGCGATTTGGCGCTCTCTTTGGCCAGCTGCTCCTGAGTGCAGACCTCGAGGCCTTCGGCGATCGCGGGGTTGGTGCTCATCCCCTGAGGGAGGGTCACTTCTACTTTGCTTATGTCGGCGTGGGCGATGCCTGTCGGGTTGGTCAGGCCCTCGTCGTTGACGTTCAGCGTGAAGTCGAGGCCAGTCGGGCTCTGCGCGGCCAGGGTCGTCGGCTGGGCGGTTATCTCGGGGGCGAAGTTGAGTTTGCCGCAGCCGGTGGCACCGGGGGGAGTGGTGGCGGTGCCTTCGAAGGAGCTGCCGGGGATGGTGGGTTCGAGGTAGCTGCCGTCCCACCAGGATGTGGCGGTGAAGAACGTCTCCAGCGGCCCCGAGCAGCTGCGCGGCATCGTGATGAAGGGCTCGATTGGGATGTTGGCGGGGCAGGTGCCGCCGACGAGCACGCACTTGCCCCGTTCTTTGTCGTGCGCGGAGTCGGCGGGGTTGCCCCAGACGGTCAGCGAGCTGACGAAGAGTTCCAGCACCTGGGAGATGTCGCGCAGGGTGGCTACGACGTTGTAGGGGGGGTTTGGGTTGACGCCGAGCAGGACCGTGACCGGCACGTCGATCGCCCAGAAGCCGAGCTTTGCCGCCGCCCCTGGGGGCGGGATCAGGTTGTAGACGGCGACAGGCTCGATCTCCTCAACCGAGACGTTTTCGCCAGCCCCCACCCTGACCGTGCCGACCGCGGTCGAGTCGGCGCACTCGGGCGGGCCGAAGCTGCCTTCCAGCCTGGTCAGGAAGTCGAGGTTGGAGCAGCGCGGGGTCGCGGTCGGGTTGCCGGCGAAGCCGATCGATTGGAAGACGTCGAGGTCGCGGATCGCCCCATCGGCGAAGTCCACCCCGGATTCGGTAATGGCGTTGACGCGAAAGGAGGTGGTCATCGCGAAGGGATGGGAGCCGGCCTGCATCGCGACTTCGCCATCCGGGCCGGTGAAGGTGACTTCGAGGTCATGCAGGCCGAAGGCGGCCTGAGCTTGAGGAGCGAGGGCGAGGGTCGCCAGGGCGGTCGCGATCGCGAGCTTGAGATGCTTCATCGTGCCGCCCTCCCCTTGTGGTTTGCTCGCTTGGCCCTGTTTGCTCGCTTGGCCTTCCGTGGCTTCCTCACGCAGCGCGTCTTGCCGGCTTTGCGCACCGCTCGCCTGCCTTTGGCGCATTTGACCGGCCGGGGCGCCTCGGTGACGTTGCCCGCCCCTTCGAAGCTGGAGCTGGCGGGAGTGGGATCGTCAGGAGCCACCAATGGCCCCTGGCAGGCTTCGCCTTCACAGCCGGGGGTCGTGGTCGGTTGCGGGAAGCCGCCGCTCACCCGGGCGTCATAGACGTCGACCAGGCCGTAGTCCTGGGGCAGCAGGCCCGAGAGGGTGGAGAAGAAGACGTCCTCTCCGTCCGGGCTCGCGTCGAGGAAGCTCGAGGCGGTCGGGCTCTGCCCCGAGGAGACCAGGTCGACGCAACCGCCCGCCTCCTCATCGAAGGTGGAGTCGGCTTCATCGCAGTCGCCGGTTCCGGGCTCCTCCCACTGATAGACGTCCTGGACGCCGTTGGTGTCGCGGGTCAGCAGCGCCTCGTGGCTCTCGAAGAAGAGGCGAGTGCCGTCCCCTGAGAGCAGGCGCGAGGGGTAGAGAGCGCGCTCGAAGCCGGGGATCTGACCTGCCGAGAGAAGGCCCGTGGCAGAGCCCGCGGCGTTCAGCAGCACGCCGGCGCTGGGCCTGGCGCCGCTCGGGTTGCAGGAGACGCATCGCAGCTCGTCCCCGCCGGCGTCGTAGAGGAAGACCTCGGTCACGGGTTTGCCCGTGTCGGCGTCGAGGTTGTCGTAGTCGGTCAGCGGCGCGGTCGACATGAAGGCGGCATGCAGGCCGTCGGCGCTGATCCGGGAGGTGCGGGCGGACGGGGCCGAGGCGATCGGGGAAAGTGCGCCGAGCCCCCCCACGTCAGCATCGGAGAGCGCGCCGATGAAGCTGCGGGTGGGAGGTTCGCCGGCTTCGTAGAGGTAGAGGTTGGGCTCGCCCGCCACAGCTTCGTCTCCCTCGCCGTTCTGGCCAGAGCCGGCGATTGCCTCGGTCGAGGCGAAGTAGGCGCGGCGGGCGTCTTCGCTGATGCCGAGCACGCCGAGGACTCCTTTGGCGATCAGTTTCTCTTCTTCTTCTGCGTCTACCTCGAGGGTGTAGAGGTTGTCTTTGTTGGCGCCTTCGCTCATCTCGAAGACCGCTCTGGCACCATCGTCGGCGGCGCCCCAGAAGAAGGCGTTGGCGCCCGATACCGACTCGGAGACTTTGAGCGTTTCCGTACCACCGATCCTCAGGTAGATGCGGCCTGGCCCAGGCCCGGAATCGGTGGGGGGCGTTGCCTTGGCGGTCCAGAAGATCCGCTCGCCGTCGGCGGAGATCGCGTTCTGGAAGCTGCCAGTCGTGCCCTTGCCAAAGGCTTCCAGCGCGGTGCCCGCATAGCAGGCGTGGGTGGCGGGGTTGACCGGAGTGCCGTTGGGCAGGATGCAGACGTAGCGCAGCTGGCCGCCCTGGGTGTGCTCGTAGAGCTGCAGCGTGCAGCTTCCGTCGACTTCGCCACATGTCGCCGGCTGGGAAAGGGCATCTTCGGTCAGCCTGTCGGCCGCGGTGTAGATGGCGCGGGAGCCGTCGGCGGAGAGGCCCTGCGGTTCCATTCCGACGTAGGTGCTGGGGCTTGCGAGCGGCGGCACCACCGTGGTCAGCGCTTCATAGCCGCCCGCTCCCGTCCCGCAGTTCTGGCGGCGGTAGAGGTTGTAGTAGGCGGGGACCGCCCCTTCGGCGAGCGGCGGATCGTAGGCGGGCCGCAGCCAGGCCATGCAGAGGTCGGGTGAGAAGAGCTTGAACTCGTTTTGGAGCTTCGCCACCGTGCCGACGTCGAGCTCCCTCGTCCGCGGCGAGGCCAGCGGCTGGCTCAGCCAGCCCGCCTCAGGGTCGCGCTGTGCCAGGAACTGAGAGATGGAGGGAGAAGCTTTGCCTTCACCGAAGGCGGTGGCCGAGGAGTAGGTGAGACGCGTGCCCGAGGTAGAGCTCTGGTGCAAGCCTCCGACTCGGACTTGGATGTCGCCACTTCCCTTCTCGAGCGGCGAGACCATCTCGTAGGCGCGGCAGTCGGGGAGCTTGGCCGAAGGTCCGGTGCGGAAGGCCTGGTTGGGGCATTCGGTGCTCGGCGGGCCAGCTACAGGGAAGGTGTTGAAGCTCGCCTCGGCGCCGGGCACTCCGGGTTTGCCGCCGGCCCCGATCACCTCTTCGCCGCCCGAGCCCGTGCTCTGGGCGGTGAAGCGGTAGCGATAGGTCGTATCGGGCACGAGGTCGCCGAGGAAGACGCCGGCTGTAGTCAAGAAAGCATTGGCCGATTTGGGAGTGAGGAGCGCAGGAGGAACCGGGGCTTCCTGCACGCAGGCGGCTTCCCATCCTCCTTCGACGCACTGCTCTGTGCCGTACTGCACGTAGTAGGTGGTATCGGGCCAGAAGCGCGGGTTGATCTGGGCCTTGAGCAGGGCGCCGTCGGTGTCGACCGAGACTGCGTACTGGGCTTTGATCTCCGGTGGGGCGAGGGGCGGGTCTTCGAAGGCGATTGGGGCCTGACCGTAGGCGTTTAGGTAGGAGGAGCTGGAGTCAGAACCGATCACACTCCTCACGTAGTCGACGTAAAGGCTGCCGGGGGATCCGCTGCCAGGGCCGGCGACGTTGGTGGCGAGGCCAGTGATTCCCCCGCTACTTGGGGGGTTCGTCGCGGGAGGAGCGGCGAATTCGTCGTCGAACGTCAGGCCCTCGAGCGAGGCGCCTCCGGAATCGAACCCGAGCACTCTCGGTTCGAATTCCGGAAGCCCAAACGGAAGAGGATCGTCGACGACATAGACGCTACCCGCCGCGTCGACCGCGAGTGCACCTGGCTGTTCGACTTCGAGGGTGTCGAGGAGCGTGTCCGTGTCAGGATCGAGCCGGTAAACATCGGGGGCGGCGATTGCGAAGTAGAGGTCGCCGCTGTCTGGGTCGCTGGATAGCGCGTCGACCGATTTGCCGTCGAAGTCTTGGAGGTCGCCTTCGAAATCGATTTTGTCCTCGAAGCTCCCGTCGGTCTCAAACTCCTGGATTCGGTCTTTGTCGCCGACGAAGATCGAGTCGGTTGCGGGGTTGTAGGTGAGGTAGCTTCCGGCTGATCCGTTGGAGAACCAGCCGTCGGCGCCGCCTGAGGCGCCAGCGCCGCAGGTATCACCTTCGGTGATGTGCTGGGCGGTGCAGAGGTTGCCGGGGTTGGTCGGGCCCTGGTTGACCCCGCCACCGAACATCAGCAGGAACTGACCGACGGGGGAGAACTTCTGCACCCGGTTCCCACGAAAGACATCTTCCGAGACGTAGACATCACCCGCCGCATCGAGCGTGATTCCAAACGGGTTCTGAAACTGGCCCGCCCCGACACCTGTAGATCCCGCCTTGCAGGTAGCCGTGCAGATCTCGAACTCGTCCGAGGGAGTGTCTCCAGGCGCAGCCTCGGGGGCGACGTCCCAGCCCCAGGCCTTGACGAAGGCGCCCCAGGCGGTGAACTCGCTAATGCGGTTGTTGCCGTGATCGCTGATGTAGAGGTGGCCGGTGGCCGGATCGGTGGCCATGCCTTGGGGGATGTTGAGCTGGCCGGCGGCAGACCCGGACTCGACGTTGTCAGCCGGGATCTGGAGAAGGAACTCGGGAGCCGCAGCTGAGGCCGGGGTGACGAGGGCGAGTGAGGCAAGGAGGGTCGCGAGCACGACCATGGCGCGAGCGCCGCTATGGCAGTTGCTTCTGAGCGGGGCTGTGCTCTGGCGTGTCACTCTTTCTCTCCTTGTCCTCGGTGCTCTGTCGAAGTTGGCGGGTGGTCGGACTCGGGCGTCGCTTGGATGAGCCACCCCGACCACCCGACGGCGCTGGAGGCCGTCGGGTGGTCGGCTGAGCGGACTCGACCTACGGTTCGATCGGCGTGATCAGCGCCCAGGTGCCGTGGCCGCTGACCGCACAGGGGGTTGGGAGGGCGGGGCAATTGGGGCGCAGGAGAGGGACGATGCCGCCGCCTGATTTGCCGAGGTTGAAGCTTCCGGCGATGTTGGGTTCTCTCAGATTTGTAGCCACAGCCGCATAGATGCAGACCGTGCCGCCATTTGGCGTTGCTTCGGCCAGCTCGGCTTTGGGTTCTTCCGCGGTGCCTGTGCAGCCAACGGGATTTGCGGGGTCCGCCGGTCCCGGAGGCATGTATACGGCGTTGAGTCCGAGTCCGCCCAGGGGATCGATCGGCACACCGGTGGAGATCGGGACGGGGATGTTTTCCGTGTTGGATGTCGCTTCGTGATATTTCTGAATCGCCCAGGTTCCCTTCATGACCACGCCTTGGGGAGCGGTGCCGACGACCCAAGGTGAGCCGTTGGTTCCGTTAGTCCCTTTTTTGCCGTTGCAGACGAGTGCGACGGGGCTTGCCGATTCGACTTCGATGCCGCCTTCGGTGCAGGAGCCTTTGACGCCGGCGAAGGCTTTGGTTTTGGCGCTTGTCCCGTCGGACCCATTGGTCCCGTTCGTGCCGTTGGCACCGGCCGCGCCCTGTGCGCCTTGAGCACCAGCCGCTCCAGCCGGACCGGCGGCGCCTTTCAGCTTTTTCAGCACGCTGGGGCTGATCTGTTTGGTCGAGGTGATCAGGTATTTAGCGGCGAAGGCGCCGCCGGTCATCGCGAAGACGAGCGCGATCGTCGAGATCACTCCCGGGATGCCGAAGCGCGTGCGAAGGGTTGACATCGTGGTCCTCTCTCCTTGTCCCTGAGCCCTTTGCCGGCCGCTTCCCTGTGCGGCGCTCCCGCGAGGCTCGGTTGTCCCTGTTTCGTTTCCTGTGCCGCGGGAAAACGAGCTGGTTCCCTGTCCTGACGCTCGGGTTCCTAATGCGACAGCGTCAAGATAAACATACGAGTTCGGCTTTGTCAAGGAACACGTGTGGTATGGCCACGCGGGAACCGGGAAACGAGGCTCAGCGCGCTTCGATCTGGGACGTGATCGAAGCGCTGCGGCGCTTCGCGACCTCGACGATCTCGTCCAGGACCGTGACGTGCCAGCCCTCGGCGCGGGCCATGGCGGCGACGCTCGCAGCGCACTCGCGCACCTCGATCGCGGTTCCGCGCACCAGCTTCAGGAAACGCTCGGCCGCCAGGTCGCAATCGGCGCTCATGTCCATCCAGTCTGCGAGGCGCACTGCCTCCGGCTGGTGGTTCTCGCCGATCGCCATCGCCAGCTCTTCGTCGAGGTCATAGACGGCGGTGGAGACGACGTCGTAGAGCGGCGCCAGCTGGCGCCCCAGCTCGGCGAAGAGGATCGCGAAGTTCTTGCCGTGAGCGTCGCTGTTGCCGAGCACGAAGTTGAGAACCGCGGCGCGGACCATCGTCTGGGCATCGGCGCCGCGGCCGATCTCCTGCAGCAGCTCGCGGACGCGCCGGAAGCCGGGACCGAGATCTTGCTCGTACTTCAGATTTGTTGGGACGCCCAGGGCCTGGCAGAGGTCCTCTTGGTGCAGACGCACCGTCCCGGTCCCATCAGTGCTGCGATCGAAGCGCCGTGAGATCAGGCAGGGGCGGCCGCCGATCACCTCCAGGCTGGTCTCGGCTACCGGCAGGCCCGCGCAGGCGGCGACGCGCATGCAGAACAACTCGTTGCAGGCCAGGTCCGGATACTCGGAGTCGTACTGCGGCTTGATCAGGTGGGTGCTGGGGGCGTCCGCCTCGGGGAGCCCGAACGCCCCCGAGCCGCTGCGAACCAGGGTCAGCTTGCGCTGCACGCCGGCAAGGCTGAGGCGCATCTTCCCCGCCTGGCGTTTCACGCCGAGGGGGCGCTTCGGCAGGTCCTCGATCATCACCGCGAGCTCCTCGTCGCCAAGCCACTCGACCGAGCCGTCCAGCCTCTCGAGGGATACGTCCGAGGGGACGATCACCACCGCTCCAGCGCAGTCGCGGCCGATCTCCGCCAGGAGGCGGTAGGTGTCGTTCGAGTCGATTCGCAGCTCGCGCGCGATCTCGTCGCGGCGGGCGCTCTCCGGCAGCAAGCCCTCGAAGAACGTGCGGGTGGGAATCGCGCCGAAAGTCTCCTTACGCACGGGCAGCGAGTGGCTGAGGGCAATCGTGCCCTCGCCGGCGGCGGCGATGGTCTCGGGCGTATAGGAGAAGGTGTAGTCGGTACCGGTTCCCTGCTCCAGCATCCCGACATGGGCGCCCTGCAGGTAGACGGCCAGGCTCATCGCGACTCGTCGGAGCGCGGCATCCAGACTTTGTCGCGGCCTTCCACGCCCAGCCGCAGGCCGACCGCAGCCAGCACCCTGACCAACATGTCGAACCTGACGGTTGGCTTGCCCTTCTCGATCGCGAAGACGGTGCGGGGGCTGACGTTGGCGAACATTGCGATCTCTTCCTGGTCGCGGCCCAGTCGCTTTCGCGCCTGGCGCACTTGGCGGCCGATCTTGATCGCGTCTCTGCTCGACCAGCACCGACGGCAAAGGCTGTCGCTTCGGTTCAGCTTTTCGCATGATCGTGCGATTCTAGCAAGAATCACGCTTGAGCATGCTTTGATTCGCATGATCGTGCGAAGCTGAAGGGGATCATGACTGAGGCTCTAGCTTTCTCGCACGATCATGCGAGCAACGAGCCGGGGTCGCTCCCCTCGACGGTAGAGATCGCCGAGCGCCGCGGCTGCGACGCCACGCCGATCGACGCATCCACGCCCGAGGGCCGGCTAACCCTGCTCACCTATATCTGGCCTGACCAGCGGGAGCGGATCGCTCGCATGGAGGCGGCGCTGAAGGTCGCCGCGGATGTGCCGGTCTCGATCGACCGCGAGACCGCTTCCACGTGGACCAAGCGAGTGCTAGCCAGTACCTGGGCGACGAGGAGCGTCACCTCGCCCGGGTCGGCTACCACGGCTCCCCGGTCGAGCTGCTTTGACACTGAGTTAAGTAACTGTCACTTCACTGTGTCAATTCTGTAACGGTGCTAATCCAAGGGCCTTCGACACCGGATCCGGTTCGAGTCCGGCGCCCTCCGCATAGGGACCCGCCGGAGCGGGTCGAGACGGGGGTGATCTGCCGTGGTACCCTTCGGTAGAGTGTCAATCACCTGCGGGGTGGTTCCCCGCGTCGCCAGACTCGACCCGCCTCGGCGGGTCTTGTCATTTCTAGGGACTGCGTAGGTAGGCACGAGGGCCGCCGCGTCGAATCAGACGCGGAATGGCTTCTGAGGCGACCGAGAAGACGGCGTTCTACGCGCCGGGAATGGACGCGCGCAGCACCCGTGTGGCGGAGGCGCTCAATGGACCGATGCTGGTCGCGGCAGCGTTGACCCTGCCGATGGTCGCGATCACCGAGTCCCAGCCGGGTGGCTGGCTGGAGGACCTTGCGAACCTCCTCAACTGGGTCACCTGGACCGCCTTCGCGGTCGAGCTGGTCGTGATGCTTGCCGTCGTCCCCAACCGTCGCACCTGGCTGCGCCACAACCCGCTCAGCCCAGTCGTCGTCTTCCTCACCCCGCCGGTGCTGCCGCCCGGCCTGCAGGGACTCCGCGTCCTCCGGCTGCTGCGGCTGCTTCGCCTGCTGCGCCTGGCCCAGCTCACGCGTGAGGTCTTCTCACTGCGTGGCCTGCACTATGCGGCGCTGCTCGCCGTGCTCACGGCGATCGGCGGCGGCGCGATCTTCGAGGCCTTCGAGAAGCACGAACAGCACCTCGACACCTGGGACGGCATCTACTGGTCGGTGACGACGATGACCACCCTCGGCTCCGACATCTACCCGACGACCACCGGGGGCGAGATCGTCTCGATCGTGATCCTGATCGTCGGGATCAGCTTCGTCGCGCTGCTGACCGGAGCCTTCGCGCAGCGCTTCCTCGGCCCCGAGATCGCCGAAGTCGAGAAGGAGCTGGAGGCCGAGCAGGCCTCCGCCGAGATGATCGCCCTGCGCGAGCTCCGCAACGTCCGCGAGCAGCTCGCGGCGCTGGAGATCGCGGTCGAGCGGATGGTCGACGAGCGCTCCCCCGGCTGAGCCGGGGGACTCAGTCCTCCGCGTCGCCCAGCTCGGCGATCTGCTTCTCGAGCTCAGCCATCACGTCCGGGTCTCGCAGCGTCGTCACGTCTCCCAGCGCCCGCCCCTCGGCGATATCGCGCAGCAGCCGTCGCATGATCTTGCCCGAGCGCGTCTTCGGCAGGTCGTCGGCCCAGATCACCCGCTTCGGGCGGGCGAACTTTCCGATCCGCTCGGCGACGACACCGCGGATCTCCTCGATTAGCTCATCGCTGGAATCGGTGCTCCCCTGCAGGGTGACGAAGGCGCAGATCGCCTGGCCGGTGTCCTCGTCGGACTGGCCGATCACCGCCGCCTCGGCGACCTTCTCGTGAGCGACGATCGCCGACTCCACCTCTGCCGTCGAGAGCCGGTGGCCGGAGACGTTGACGACGTCGTCGATGCGGCCGATCACCCAGAAGTAGCCGTCGTCGTCGCGGCGGGCGGCGTCGCCGACCAGGTAGGTCTCCTTGCCGAAACGGGAGAAGTAGGTCTCGACGAAGCGCTCTTCCTCGCGATAGAGGGTGCGCAGCATCGAAGGCCAGGGCCGCGTCAGAACCAGCAGCCCCTGGCCGCCCTCGATCGGGGCGCCCTCGTGCTCGTCGACGACCTGCGCCTCCACTCCCGGGAAGGGCGTCGTCGCCGAACCCGGCTTGGTCGCGGTGATCCCCGGCAGCGGCGTGATCATGATCGCGCCGGTCTCGGTCTGCCACCAGGTGTCGACGATCGGGCAGCGGCCGCCGCCGATCACCCGCTGGTACCAGAGCCAGGCCTTGGGATTGATCGGCTCGCCGACCGAGCCCAGCAGCCGCAGCGAGGAGAGGTCGTACTTGGCCGGGATCTCGGCGCCCCACTTGATGAAGGTGCGGATCGCGGTCGGCGCCGTGTAGAGGATCGTCGCCTTGTAGCGCTCGACCAGCTCCCACCAGACGCCCTGGTGCGGGTAGTCGGGCGCCCCCTCCCACATCACGCTGGTGGCGCCATTTAGCAAGGGCCCATAGACGATGTAGGAGTGGCCGGTGACCCAGCCGACGTCGGCCGCGCACCAGTAGACGTCCTCCTCCGGCTTCAGGTCGAAGACGTAGCGGTGGGTGGCGGCGACGCCGGTCAGGTAGCCGCCGGTGGTGTGGAGGATCCCCTTCGGCTTCGCGGTCGAGCCGGAGGTGTAGAGGATGAAGAGCGGGTGCTCGGCGTCGAGCGGCTCCGGTGGGCACTCGGGCTCGGCGGCCTCGAGCAGCTCGTCGTAGAAGCGGTCACGCCCCTCGCGCATCGGACACTCGATCCCGGTGTGGCGGATGACGACGATCGTCTCCAGCGTCCCCAGGTCGTCCATCTGCTCGTTGACCTGGGCCTTGATCGGAGCGGTCTTGCCCTTGCGGCGGGCGCCGTCGACGGTAACCAGGGCCTTTGCGTGGGAGAACTCCATCCGCTCGCGCACCGCCTCGGCCGAGAAGCCGCCGAAGACGACGTTGTGGGGGGCGCCGATCCGCGCGCAGGCGAGCATCGCGACGACCACCTCGGGGATCATCGGCAGGTAGATGCCGACGATGTCGCCCTTCTCCACGCCGAGGCCCTTGAGGGCGTTGGCGAAGCGCTGCACGTCGGCGAGCAGCTCGGCGTAGGTGACGTCGCGCTCCTCCCCCTCCTCACCGCGCCAGTGGAAGGCGACGCGCTCGCCGAGGCCGGCGGCGACGTGGCGGTCGAGGCAGTTGGCCGAGGCGTTCAGCCGCCCGTCGGCGAACCACTTGTAGAAGGGCGGGTTGGAGTCGTCGAGGCCCTGGCTCGGCTCCTGCACCCAGTCGAGCAGCTCGGTCGCCTGCCGCGTCCACCAAGCCTCAGGGTCGGCGGCTGCCTCCTCATAGACGGCGGGATCACTGAGCAGCGCCTGCTCGCGAAACTCCGCCGGCGGCTCGAACTTCTCCACCGAGAGCAGCTCGCTCAGCTCTCGCTCCAGGTCCGCCTCGCTTCCGATTCCCATCCGACTCCCTTTCCTCGCCGCTACCCTGAGCGAACCGTACCGACGAACCATGCTCTTCCGTCAGATCATCCACGAGGACCTCGGCTGCGCCTCCTACTTGGTGGGGGACTCTGCCTCGGGTGTCGCCGCGGTGGTCGACCCGCAGTGGGACATCAATCCCTACCTCGAGCTGTGCCGCCTCCACGGAGTGCGGATCGAGCACGTGCTGGAGACGCACAACCACGCCGACCACGTCTCCGGCCATGGCAGGCTCGCCCGCGCCACCGGGGCGACCATCCACATCCATGAGCTCGCCGAGGCCGAGTACGAGCACGAGGCCATCGCCGACGGGTGGACGCTGGAGCTGGGCGAGGGCGCCACGATCGAGGCGATCCACACCCCCGGCCACCGGCCCGAGCACACCTCCTTCCTGCTGCGCGACGCCTCACGCGGCGGCGAGCCGTGGGCAGTGCTGAGCGGCGACTCGCTGTTCGTCGGCGACGTCGCCCGCCCCGACCTGGCGATCGAGCCGCGCGAGGGCGCCGCCGACATCTTCCGCTCCCTGCACGAGCGGCTGCTGGCCCTGCCCGACGAGGTCGAGGTCTGGCCCGGGCACCTCGGCGGCTCGCTCTGCGGCAGCTCCGCGATCGACCTCAAGACCTCCTCGACGATCGGCTTCGAGCGCCGCCACAACCGCGCCCTCGGCTTCGCCAGCGAGGCGGAGTTCGTCGAGAACGCGGTGGCGACGATCGGCAGCAAGCCGCCCAACGTCGAGCACATCGTCGCGCTCAACCGCGGCCCCCTGGTGGAAACGATCGGCGCCCCCACCCGGATGACCCCGCACGGCTTCGAGGCGGCGATCGCCGAAGGCGCGCTGGCCGTCGACTCGCGCACCAACGAGCAGTTCGACGAGGCCCATATCCCCGGCTCGCTGAGTGCCTCTGCCTACGACACCGGCTTCGCGACCAAGGTCGCCGAGATGGTGCCGGTCGACGCCGAGCTGCTCGTCGTCGCCGCCTCCGACGGCAACGAGCTGGCGGCAGCCGAGTTGCTCGCCGCCGTGGGTCTGGGGGTGCGCGGCTTCCTCGGCGGCGGGATGACCGCCTGGCGGGCGGAGGACCGTCCAGTCGCGCGGATCGAGGCGATCGACCTCGACGAGCTGGCCCGTCGCCTCGACGGCGACGGCGGGCCCCAGGTCGTGGACGTGCGCGGCACCGCCGAGTTCGAGCAGGGCCACGTGCCGGGCTCCGTTCACATCCCCTTCGCCGAGCTGCGCCAGCGCCTCGACGAGCTGCCCCGCGACCGCCCGGTCGCAACCATCTGCAAGGCCGGCAAGCGCAGCGGCCTCGCTGCCTCGATCCTGCAGCGCGAGGGCTTCGACGACGTGATCCACGTCGCCCGCGGCAACGCCGCAGCCTGGGCCGACCGGGTGGGCCAGCCGTCCTAGTACCCAGGCGGGTGGCGAGCGATGAAGCCTTCGGGCGAGTTGACCGGAGAGGAGTGCCAGCGCGGACCGGCGCCGCCCGAAGTGTCGAAGGCGAGGCCGGCGATGATCACCCAGGCGTGGCCGGAGTTGGCGTAGACCGTGATCCACTGCCCCGACCCCGGTTCGCCCCAGGTGGAGAGGCCGGTCGAGTCGAGCGGGCTGGAGAGGAAGCCGCCGCCGTTCAGCGCGTAGCTGACAGCGCCGGAACAGTCGTACCCGGAGGACTCGAAGGAGCCGTGGCCGCCGCCCCAAACGTAGGGCGTTGTGGCGATCGCGTTGGCCGCTTCGATCGCCGCCTGCACGGCGGGCGGCGCGGCGCTGGGGATGCTGGCCTGGCTTTCGGAAATGAAGTCGGCGCTCTGGCCCGGGGTCAGCGGCGCCGGTGCGGTAGCGGGGACGGACGCGCCCGCGCCTGCCATCTGTTCGGAGATCGCGGCGAGGTTGTCGCTCAGCGCTGCGGAGCGTGAGGAGAGCGAGTCGAGCGTGCGCTGGCGCTCTGCCTGCGCAGCCTTCAGCTCGGCGAAGCGTGCCTCTGCAGCGGCCTTCGCCTCGGCCGCTTCGCGCTCCTTGACGGCGATCGTGTCGCGCGCCTCTTCGAGCTGGAGGCGGATCGCCTTCATCCGCTCGACCGCTTCGCGGGCCTGGTCGCGCAGCGCCTCGGCCCGGCCGGCGACGGCGTTGTCGTACTCCTGGATCTGGCTCAGGTAGCCAGCGCGCGCGGTCGCTTCCGACCAGTTGGCGGAGTCGAGAACGACGCTCAGCATGTCGGGGCTGCCGGTCTCGTAGATCGCGACGAGGCGCTCACGCAGGACACCGAGCGCCCGCTGCAGACGCTCTCGGATCCGCGCCAGGCGGCGCTCCTCCGCTTCCAGCTTTGCCGTGGCGCGGTCCAGCTCGGCCTGCTTCGCGACCAGCTCCGCCTCGAGCGCGGCCTGGCGCTGGCGCAGCGCCGAGACTTCGCCAATCATCGAGTCGATCGCGGCGTTCTGCTCGGCGATCGACGCGGCTACGGCGCTTTCGCTCTGCCGCACTTTGCTGAGCTTGCCCTGCGCCTCTTCGTACTTCTCCTCGAGCGTCTGCGCAGCCGCGACGCCCGTCAGGCAGAGGGCGACGAAGAGCAGCAGTGCGGGCAGCAGCCAGCGTGAGTTGCCGCGAAAGGGAGCGCGCATCGGCGGCGCACGCTAACGAAATCGCCGCCTGATTGTTAGGAGTTGCTAATAACTTGCAACTTCTATTGCAAATGCAGGAATTTTGCTGTCGGGGAGTTAGCCCGGCAGGGGTGGAGCGTCTTGTACTTTTTTCGCCGCCGCCTCCTCGGGAGCTACAGACGCGGCTCGAAAAAAGTTAAGCGGAACCCCTGCCGGGCTAACTCCTCACGCCAGCAGCTTGGCCTTGGCCTTATCGAACTCCTCGGGTGAGAGCGCGCCCTTTTCCTTCAGCTCCTGCAGCTTGTGCAGCTCGTCGGCGGGCGAGACGTGCGCCTGCTCACGGATGTAGCTATCCACTTGTTGCTTTGCCTCCGTCTGCGCCTGGATCGCCCGATCGCGCATGCCACTGCCGCGCGCGATCAGGTAGACCAGCGCCGCCAGGAACGGGATCAAGACCAGGAACAAGACCCAGGCTGCCTTCGACCAGCCAGATATCTCGTGGTCGCGGAAGAGGTCGGTGAGGATCGTGATCAGGATCCAGATCCAGACCACGAAGAAGAAGATCTGCAGGGTGAGCAGCAGGGCTTCACCAAAGTCAATGTCGGCGAACGGCAGCAAGGCGGTCCTTTCGGCGAATTTCGCAGGGGCGCGGACGCGCGGTGCCTACGCTACCTCACCCAACGACGACCTTGCCGCGCATTTCCGGGTGGATCTTGCAGTGGTAACGGAAGGTCCCCTTCTGTTTGAAGCGCACACCGACCGAGCGGCCCGGTTTGATCCGCTTCGTGTCGAAGGCGCCGCCCCGGGTCGCGGTGTGAGCGACGCTGGCCGTGTTGGCGAAGACGACCCTCTGCCCCTTGCCGATCTCCACCGTTGCCGGGCGGAAGGCGAAGTTGACGATCTCGACCGTCTGCGCCTGGCTCGTCGATGCCGGATCTTCGGCGGCGGCCGGAGCGCCAGCTGCGACCGCGAGGACGAGCAGCGCGACGCCGGTCAGGATCTTCTTCATCGACCCAGTTTACGCCGCGTCCGGCGCTCGTCGAAGCCGCTGCGCGAAGAGCACCGCGGCGACCGACGTGGCGAGGTTGAGGCTCGAGACTCCCTCGCGCATCGGGATGCCGAGGCGGGCGTCGGCGCGGGCGAGCAGCTCCGGGCTGAGCCCGTAGCGCTCGGTGCCGAAGGCGAGGATCGCGCGAGCCGGCAGTTCGTCCGGGCGGAGGTCCTTCCCCTCCGGGTCGATCGCGACCAGCGGCCTGTCGCCGTCGGGCAACTCCCCGACCGCGGCCACGGGGAGAGCGAAGTGCAGGCCGGCGCCGCCGCGCAATGCATCCGGGTGCCACGGGTCGTTCTCGCCGGTGGTGAGGACGCCAGCCGCGTCGGCAGCCGCCGCGACTCGCACGCAGGCCCCCATGTTGCCCATCGTGCGCGGGTCCTCCAGCAACACCAGCGGCGACGGCCGCTCGTCTGCCATGACCTCCGCCACCTCGACCCGGGGGCGGCGGGCGATCGCGACGACGCCGGTGCGGGGAGCCTGCGGGACGAGCGCGGCGAGAACGTCCGCCTCTACGGGAGTCACCCGTGCAGACAAGGAGCCCGCCAAGTCCGGTGCCAGCTCCTCGCTGAGGCGCTCCAGCTCATCCGGGTCGGTAGCGACGGCCTCGAGCACCTCGGCGCCGAAGCGCAGGGCGTGCTTGAGAGCATGGAAGCCCTCGAGGAAGGCCAGCTCGGGATCGCGCCGCGCCGCTCGGTAATGCCGCACAAGGGCATCGCTCACGACCCCATCATGACCCGATTTGGCGCCCGGTAGCCTTCGGGCCCTGTCCGTCAAGTACCTGCATACCTGCTACCGGATCGGTGACATCGATCGCTCGGTCGCCTTCTACGAAAAGCTCGGCTTCGAGGAGTGGCGGCGAATGCCGATCGGCGATGAGGCGATCAACGTCTTCATGGGGCTCCCGGATCACGAGACGGCGCTGGAGCTGACCTACAACCACGGCGTCGACTCCTACGACCTCGGCACCGGCTACAACCACATCGCGGTCGGCGTCGACGACCTCGACGGCACGCTGGAGCGCCTCGCCGCCGCCGGGATCGAGCCCGAGAAGCCCCCCTACCGCCCGGGCGGTCGCACCGAGGGCCACCGGATCTGCTTCGTCCGCGACCCGGACGGCTACCGCATCGAGCTGATCGGCGAGTAGTGGTCGCCGACTATGCGGGCGTCTCGCGTCTGCGCCTGCTGGAACGGACGAACCTGCCACTGGAAGCGTTGCGTGCGCGCCGGACCTCCTTCTTGAGCTCCTGCGCGTATTCCTTCGGGGTGATCTTGCCCTCAAGCATCTTCCTGTAGGCAGAGTCGTCACTCATCCGAGGCCTCCGTTCCATCGCCAGTGCCTGACGACTCTACACCGCCCTGCGGCGTCGCCGGGGGCAGTGCCTCCGATTGTGGCGTCACTACCCTGGCGCGAAGGGATCGCTTCAAAGGACGAGCCTGAGCTTTGACTTTGACGGCATTGGCTCGCCACTCTTTGATCGCCATACCGAACGCGAGTTGAATGATCGAGCCGAGAGAGGTCAGGTAATTGACGTCCGCGGGATCGAACGCCGCCTCCTCGTCAGTGAGGACATTGAAGACACCGGCGGTGTCGCCGCCGCGAAGGATCGGGATCGAGACCATCGACTTGAAGCCCCTCGTCGCCTTGGGGTTTTTCATGAACGCGCGCTCTTCCTCGGGCGCGTTTTTCCAGACCTCGGGGGTCTTCTTCTCATAGGCGACCTTGGAGATCGTCTGATCGACCGGCACCTTGTACTTCTGCTTCGCCTCGACGCTGTGGCCGGAAGCCCAGGCCATCACAAAATGGCCCTTAGTGGGGATGAGGACCGACATACGCAGGTCACTCGGACGCCCATTCTCGTGCATCACGTCGCGCCCCGGTATGAGTATCCCCTGCTCGATGAAGACGCTCATCGACATCTCGATGTCCCCGGCAACGATCTTCTGGAAGGTGTCGAGGACGGAGCAAATATTGCTCGCATAGGAGTCGTGCCTGTCGAGTACGTCTTCGGCGTTAGCCAGCTTGGGTCGTAGTTCGCCGGCCTCACGGCCAACGACTCGCCTGGTCAAGTACACCAAGGCGACAGCCCCCAGGGCCATCGCCGCCAGCGTCCAAGCTGGCACACGCCAGCCGGCGACGACGAGCGCCACTATTAGTGCCCCAAGTAGGAAGCTGGTCCAACTGAGCACCTTGGCTGTGGCGCCCACGAGCGCGCTATAGAGGACATCCTTGGCGAACTGGTCGAACCCCTTTTTGGGCTCGCTCGAGCCTGTCACGCCCAGATATAAGCAGATGCCCCCGACACTTCAGTGAGCCCAAGCGGTCGGATTTGCGGCACTTTCCTCTTTAGCGAGCAAGGTCATCGCCTCATTGGTCGCGGCGTTTCGAGACCCCGGTGCCTGGGAAGGGGGCAAGGGACAGATACCCGGAAGGAAGACGGGATGGCTTCGAAGACACGTGCGCTTGGCCCCACCACGCTGCTGGCGCTGGCGGCATTCGCTGCCGCCCTGCTCTTCACTCCGCCCGCCCAGCCCGCGCCCGGCGACGTCGCCGACCTGGCTGTGATCAAGACGGATAGCCCCGATCCGGTCGAGGTCGGGGGGACGCTGACCTACTTGATCCAGGTGACGAACCTCGGTCCTCAGAAAGCCACGGACGTCGTCGTCACCGACAGGCTTCCCAATCGCACCGACCTGATCTCTGCCTCGCCCGAGAGCGGCACCTGTGAACGGCGGGGCAGGAAAGTCACCTGTCGGATCGGCAGCCTGGCTCCCGCTCCAGCCAACCCGGTTGACGTGACGATCCAGGTCCGCCCCAGTAAGGCGGGGCTGCTAACCAACAGCGTCTCGGTCGACAGTGTCGAGATCGATCCGCTCGAGGCGAATGACCGCGCTGAGGTGACGACCACGGTCACTGAACCGCGCTCCTCGAGCTGCCGCGGGGTTCCCTCGACCATCACCGGCACGCCGGATGCCGACCGCCTCGCCGGCAGCGAAGGCCCTGACGTGATCGCCGGCCTTGGCAGCGGAGACGTGATCGTCGGGCTTTCCGGACGCGACCTGATCTGCGCCGGTGCCGGCAACGACCGGGTCGCCGCGGGCTCCGCCTCCGATCGGGTCTTCGGCGGCCAGGGCGCAGACCGGCTCCTCGGCCGCGGCGGGCCCGACCTGCTGGCGGGTAATCCTGGCCGCGACGTGCTCAGGGGCGGCCCGGGTGCCGACCGTCTGCGCGGCGGCGCCGGGATCGACCGCTGCAACGGCGGCGGCGGGATCGACCTGGAACGCAGCTGCCTGCGCTAGTCCTCCTAGCTCGGCCGCACGACTTCGAACTGTGACATCAGGCCGTGGTCCTCGTGGTCGAGCATGTGACAGTGGATCGGGAACTTGCCGGCGTAGTCAGAGAAGTGGCCGGCGACGAGGATCCGTTCGCGCGGCAGGATGAGGAAGGTCTCCTTGAGGCAGTCTTCCCACGGTGGTGGTGGCTTGCCGTCGCGGGCGAGCAGGTACCAGTCGGTGTGGTGCATGTGCATCGTGTGGGCGACGCCGGTGCGGTTGACGATCTCCCAAGTCTCGGTGGTCCCCAGCACGGGGTGCGCATCAGACCGGGCGGGGTTGAAGGTTCTGCCGTTGATAGTCCAGGTGGGCCTGAAGAGCCCGCCGATCTCGATCGTCCAGGTGCGATCGGGTTTGGGTGAGGCCTGCGTCGCCCAGGCCGGCAGAGGACGGAGACGGCGGGGGACGCGGGTCCTGTCGGGAAGCCTCGTGGAGTCAACCCGGAACTGCATCAGCGCACCGACGTAGGGACGGGCGCCGAGCGGCTGCCTGCGGCTGCCGTCGGGGCCGCTGCGCAGCTCGACCGATCGTCCCGCCGCGGGACCGAAGTCGACGATGAGCTCGGCCCGCTCACCGGGACCGAGCAGGACGTGGCGCCGCCGCACTGGCCTCGGCATGAGCCCGCTGTCGCTACCGATCTGGACCAGCGGCGCTCCGTTGGAGAGGTAGAGGTCGAAGGAGCGGAAGTGGGAGGCGTTGAGCACTCGGAGGCGATGGCGCTGGGCGCTGACCCGGTGGTGGGGAAGATAGGCGCCGTTGACGAGCACGCCTTCGCCGGCGACGCCGTCGTTGGGTGGCAAGCGATTGGTGAAAGGGTCGGTGAGCTGGTTGTCGCGATCGAAGGAGCGGTCGACGATCATCAGCAGCAGGTCACGCTCCCCCACGGGCAGCGGCAGGCTCCGGTCGAGCGCGTCGTCGACGATCCACATCCCCGCCAGCCCTCGCCACAAGTTCTGCGCGGTGCGGTCGAGGCGGTGGTCGTGGTACCAGTGGAAGGCGGCGCGTTCGGGCCGCCCATCCTCGATCAAGTCGTACACGTAGGTCATCCGCTCGCCGGGACGCATCAGCAAGTCGTTGCCGGACTGCCGCCGCGAGAGCCCCTGAGGGATGTCGCAGTAGAACGAGACCGGCTGCGACTTGGTCAGCCCACCGGGCTGGCCGTCGAACTGGGAGCGGTTGTGGCCGCCGTGGAGGTGGACGCTCAGCTCCCCGGCCTTGGCCGGCAGCTCGTGGTGGAAGGTGACCCTGGTGCGCTGTCCGGCGGGGCGCCTGATCGTGGGGCCGGGGAAGCTGCCGCCGTAGGTCCACATCCTCGTCTTCTCACCCGGGAGGACCTGGACCTCCGCCTCGCGGATCGGGATGTTCAGCTCGGCGCCGGTCAGCTCATGCGGGATCGGCAGCCTGGCGCGGAACGGGACCGCGGCAATTGCCCGCGCCGGCTGCTCGAAGAAGAGCGGCGCTCCGGGGCGCAGCTTCAGCGGCAGCAGCGATGCCAGCGCACCGCCGCCCAGGACGCCGAGGAAGGCCCGGCGCCCGAGGCGGGGTGAGGATGAAGGCGGACCAGCCGTCGCGCTAGCCGCCGGGCAGGACGTTGATCGACCCCTGCATTTCGGGGTGGATCGCACAGAGGAAGTAGAGCCTGGTCGGGCCAGCCGAGGTGTCGGCGGTCACCGGCTGGGCGAACGAGGTCCCGGCTTTGTTGCCGGTGAACCAGGAGTCACCCTCGACTTTCTTGCTGCCCAGCGTGTCCCAACCTTCATTACCCGCATCGACGGGGTTCTCTTTCACCGGCCCGTTGCCTTTGACCCCGTGCCAGAGCGCGATCGCTCGGCAGATGTTGCCTGGGGCGAAGCAGGAGCGGCGGGCTTTCTGGGTCTTCGGCAGCGAGGCCTGGGTGACCAGCGAGAAGGTGTGCGGGCCGATCTGTTTCGGGTTGCTCTGGTTGACCACTTTCAGCTCTTCGCCGGCGACGATCGTTTTGGGGCCCTCGAAGCGGATGCCGCCTTTGGGGCCCTTCATCGCGATCGTCGCCGCAGTGGCGGTCGAGCCGAACGCGGCGACGGCGAGGAGTGCTCCCGCCATGACGACGGCCGCAACCCGGATCGACGAGGCACTAGAAAAACGCTGCTTCAACTTGCTCTCCTTTCGGCGCCGGTCTCCGCAGCGCACTTGGACAAAACTTGTGCAAAACAGTAGCGAGAGCCCGGGAGGTTTCAAGCTGGGAACATGCGCTCGTGCCTGACGGGGAGGATAAAAACCGGGGTGAGGACTTGGCAGAGCTGCTGCGGCGGCGCGTCCTGACCGAGGACGAGGCGCGTCCTGACGCAGTCGAGCGACGCCATGCCGCCGGCGGACGGACGGCGCGCGAGAACATCACCGACCTCGTCGACCCCGGCTCCCTGGTCGAGTACGGCCGCTTCGCGATTGCCGCGCAGCGCAGCCGCCGCGAGGTCGAGGACCTGATCGCCCGCACACCCGCCGATGGCCTCATTGCCGGAACAGCTCGCGTCAATGGCGACCTCTTCGGCGAGCGCGCCGCCTGCGCGGTGCTCTCCTACGACTACACCGTCCTCGCCGGGACGCAAGGCGCCGTCGGCCACCGCAAGAAGGACCGGCTCTTCGAGCTGATCGAGCGGATGAGGCTGCCGACCGTCTTCTTCGTCGAGGGCGGCGGCGGCCGCCCCGGTGACACCGACTACCCGGTTGTCTCCGCACTCGACACCCGCGCCTTCGCTCTTTGGGCCGGCCTCTCCGGCCTGGTGCCGCGGATCGCGGTCGTCGCCGGGCGCTGCTTCGCGGGCAACGCGACGATCGCCGGCTGCTCGGACTTGATCGTGGCGACGGAGAACGTCTCGCTCGGCATGGGAGGACCGGCGATGATCGAGGGCGGCGGCCTCGGCAAGGTCGACGCCGACGAGATTGGGCCGATCGAGATGCAGGCCGGCAACGGCGTCGTCGACCTCGTCGCGGCCGACGAGAAAGAGGCCACGGCTCTCACCAAGCAGCTCTTGTCCTACTTCCAAGGAGCGACGCCGCCAGGCCCCGAACCCGATCAAGACCGTCTCCGCGACCTGATGCCAGAACGCCGGCGGCGTGCCTACGCGGTCCAGCCGATCGTCGAGACGCTCGCCGACGAGGGATCGGTCACCTTCCTGCGCGAGCGCTTCGCGCCGGAGATGGTCACTGCCCTGGCCCGGATCGAAGGACGGCCACTCGGCCTGATCGCCAATGACACCCGGCACATGGCCGGCGCGATCACCAGCGACGGCGCTGGCAAGGCGGCGCGCTTCCTGCAGCTCTGCGACGCCTTCGGGCTGCCGGTCGTCTCGCTGGTCGACACGCCGGGGATGATGGTCGGCCCCGAGGCCGAGGCGACCGGCCTGGTCCGGCACTCCTCGCGGCTGCTGGTCGCCGGCGCCGCCCTCCGCGTCCCGCTGATCGCGGTGATCCTGCGCCGCGGCTATGGGCTCGGCGCCCAGGCGATGGTGGGCGGCAGCCTGCACGAGCCGTTGCTGACCGTCGCCTGGCCGACCGCCCACCTCGGCCCGATGGGGTTGGAGGGCGCGGTCAAGCTGGCCCTGCGCAAGGAGCTTGAGGAGATCGCCGACGAGGAGGAGCGCGCGCAGCGCGTCCGCGACCTGACCGCCGCCGCCGAAGAGAACGCGAAGGCGCTGAACGCAGCTGCCCTGTTCGAGCTCGACGACGTCATCGACCCGGCCGAGACCCGCTCCGCGGTCGCCTCGACCCTGCGCGCGGCATCGCAGCACCCCACCACACCAACCCGCGGACACCGCTTCGTCGACACCTGGTGACTGCCTTCCCGTCCGCCTAACCCTGGAGAAGGTCGGCGACAGAACAGGTGGGCGAGCTGATCGCGGGTTTTGTTCCTTCGCGACTGGGGTAATCACGCGCACATGGCCACCCCCCGGACCCGAACCCAGCCCAAACCAGGTGAGATCTGGCTCAGTTGCCCGCCGTATCTTCTGATCGCAGAGATCCTCGCGGTCGACCCCAAGCGCAATCCGGGTGTGGTCAGCTACGAGCTGCACGACGAGAACGGGTTCCCGCTCGAGCGGGCTAACGCCGCCCTCGACGACGGCTGGTGGCAGGCGTTCCAGCCTTTGATCCGCCGCCACGGCTAACCGTGCACCCGGTCCACGTCGGCTGCTCCGGCTGGAGCTACCGCGACTGCGATCGGTTCTACCCTCCGGGCACGCCATCCTCTCATTAGCTCGAGCACTACGCCGCGGTCTTCGACACGGTCGAGCTGAACGCAACCTTCTACCGCCTGCCAGCCGTCGCGGCGGTGCGTAAATGGGCGAGCGGCACTGCGTAAAGCGGGACTCAGTCAGCCGGCAGAGACGGCTGCGCAGCAGCTCCTTGCCCTGCTCGGCTCCCTTCCGGCTGGCCTCCTGAGCCCGCCGAAAGAAGTCCGCCAGGTCGTTGTCGTTGGCCCGCTCGGCATCCTGAATGTAGGTCTCGAGCCGCAGCACGTTGCTCAGGCACTGCTCGACGAACCAGATGACGTTGTAGTCCTTGTCCTTGGTGCCGGTGATCTCGCCGGCCTCTTGCACTGCCATGCCATCCTCCTTGGTCAGTTGGTTGAGCTTCCTTGGTAACTGGATGAGTTACCGGAACCTTCGACCTCGTACTCGCGCAGGAACCCCTCGAAGAGTCGGCGGTGAGACTGCTCGTCGTGGAGGATCTCGATCACCATGTCCTGGGTGACCGGATCGATTTGGTCGGTCTCCTCCACCATCCGGGTGTAGTGCTCGATCGCACCGGTCTCCGCTTTGATCACGCCGCGGATCACGTGGACGATGTCGGTCTGCTCCTCCGGCGGCTGCAGGAAGGACTGCTCGGCGGCGAAGGCCTCGGAGCCGGGGACGACGCCGTACAGCTCCTTGATCCGCCCAGCGAAACGTCGCGCGTGCCCGAGCTCCTCCTCGATGTCCTCGGTAAGCGACTCCTTGATCTCCTGCGCGCGTACACCGTCGAGATTGACCGAGGCAGCCAAGTAGCTCATCACCGTCTCGATCTCCATCCAGTACGCCTTGGTCAACAGCTCGATCACGCGGTCGCGCGCCTCGCTGTTGGCTCCGTCAAAAATGCCCTTGCTCGGGCTGGTGGTCTCCATCGCGGCTCTCGCTCCTCCGCTCGCTCGGGGTTTCCGGTGTGTGCTCCCCTACCCGTGCTAGGGCCCTTGAATCGCGGATAGGCGGGGTGCATGCGTCCTCGCCGCTTTGCGCTCGCGCTCGGGGCGGTTTGAGCCGACTTCCCACGGGTAATCGGCGACAGGAGGAGGCCGGCGCTACGGTGCGGGGATAGAGGCTCGACCATGGCCGCAGACCAAGACGAAGAACACTCCCAGCACGCACCCGGCCCCCAGGAGCAACTGGCGAGCGAGGCGAAGCTCTGGACCCGCTACATCGAGCGGCGCGATCCTGCGACGCGGGAGGAGCTGGTAAGCCGCTACCTGCCCTTCGCCCGCAGCCTCACCCGCCGCTACCGGACGGCCAACGAGTCCTTCGACGACCTACTCCAGGTCGCCAGCCTCGGCCTCGTCAACGCAATCGATCGCTTCGACCCCGACCGCGGCATTCCCTTTACCGCGTTCGCCTCGCCGACGATCCTCGGCGAGCTGAAGCGCCATTTCCGCGACCGGGTCTGGACGGTGCGAGTACCGCGCGGTCTTCACGACCGGATGGCAGACGTCAGCAAAGCGATCGGCGAGCTGACCGAGGAGCTGCAGCGCTCTCCCACAGTGACCGAGATCGCCGAGCGACTAGAGCTTGAGGAGACCGACGTGCTCGAGGTGCTCGAGGCGAACCACAACCGCCGGCCGCTCTCGCTTGACCGTCCCGCCAACGCCAACGATCCCGATGAGACGCCGGCATCAGAGTGGATCGGCAGTGAGGACGAAGGCTACGAACTGGTCGAGGGCAAGGTCGCGCTGGACGCTGCCCTTCCCCACCTCGACGAGCGCGAGCGGCTGGTCCTTCGGCTGCGCTTCGTCGAGGACATGACGCAGTCGCAGATCGCCGAGCAGATCGGCCACTCACAGATGCACGTATCGCGCATCCTGCGCCGCACGCTGCAGCGAATCCGCGAGCAGATCGAGGAAGAGGGCTGAGGCTCAGCCGCGGATCGCGGCGAAGCGGACGACGACGTACTCGCCGTTCTCGTCCCGCTCGACGCGCAGCTCGTCCGCCAGCGCCTCGAGCGTGCCGCCAACCTGCGGCACCGCGAGCCCGTCGAGCAGCCGCTGGCTGGCGCCGTCGGGCATCGGGCCGATTCGCAGGTCGATGCCGTCCTCCCCGTCGGCAATCGCGAAGCGCAGGTGTTCGTTGCCGAACGCCTGCGGAGCGCGCGCCGAGACGGCGTCGGTCAGCAGCATCGCGTCGTTGAGGCGGTCGACGCTGATCTGGTGGCGCGAGGCCAGGGCGCCGACGACCCGCTCGAGCACCGGCGCGGCCAAGTCGGGACGGCCGATAGTCACCTCCGTCGCCTCATCGACCGGCGGAACGCTCACTTCCTCGGCGACGCCATCGCCTTCCTGCGGGGACCGCAGCGGCAGGTGCATCTTCACTTCGGTGCCGCGGCCGAGGCCACCGGCGATCTCGAAGCTCTGCGAGAGCGCCGCGATCAGCGTCATCCCGATCCGCAAGCTCGGTCGCTCGACGTCCGGCCGGGGGCGAATGCCGCCTCCCGAGTCACGCACGCAGACGGTCAGGCCCTCGTCCTCTGGGAACGCCTCGACTTCGAGCGGTCCCGTGCCGTCGTCGTAGGCGTGGACGACGACGTTCATGCAGGCCTCGGTGACGACGGTCTTCAGGTCGCCGATGCTCGGTTCGTTCATCCCCAGCTGCTCGGCGAGTCCGGCGACCGCGTGGCGAACCACCGCTACGTTGGCCGGCTTCGCAGGCAGCTTGAGGTTGAGGACAGGCGATTTGCCGTTCATTGTCCTAGGGCGTGTCCAATCGAATTGCAAACATCAGCCCCGCTTAGGAAGGGCTGCGGTTGAAGGCAAAGAAGCGTATCTCGCGGGTCGATTCGTTCCGCTACCCGCGGCGGGTCCGTCGAAACAAAGCCCTCCACAAGTTGACCTTTGCTCGCTAGCATGGTGAAGGGTCGTCGATCCCTGCCCAAGACGGGAGCCTCCACATGCCGACCGAACAACGCGACATCACCGACGGCACCTTGGTCGTACAGACGACGACGGAGGGAGGCCTCAGAACCGTCTCCCTGCGCGGCGAGCTCGATCTCGCCAACGCCGGCACCGCCGAAGCCGCGATCCAGGAGGCCCTCGACGAGGCGGCGCAGACAGTCGTGGACCTGCAGGAGCTGGAGTTCATCGACTCGACCGGGATCGCTCTGCTGGTCGGCGCACTCGGCCACAACGGCGACAGCGCCCGGCTCCGGTTCGTGCCCAGCCGCTCAGCGGCCGTTAACCGGGTCCTCGACTTGACCGGCCTGTCCGAGCGGCTACCGCTGGTCGAGTAATCGGCGCGATCAGGCCGAGACGCGGCCGAAGCGCGCTTCGGCAAGCTCGGGGTCGGGGAAGGCCTCGCCGCGGATGAAGCGACCCTCGTGTATCTGCCAGATCCACGCTATTGGCATGTCGCGGATTCCGAGATCGCGGCTGCGCAGGTATACCCGCCCCCGCACCAGCAAACGGTTCCCCTGCGACTCAACCTCCTTGACGGTGATCAGCAGCTCCTCCCAGACCCTGGCCACGTCGGACAGATACTCGTGCAGGCCGTCAGGCCCCATGTAAGGCTCCCCGCGCCCCACCTCTTCCCCGGTAACCGCGAAGAACTCCATCTCCTGGTGGCAGAGCTCCGCAATCGCCTCGGCGTCGCGCCGGTTGAAGGCGTCGAAGAGGCGTTCGACCAGTTGCATCGAGGTCTCGGTCATCGCGGCGCGACCGCCAGGATTGCCGCGTCGTCGTCCAGCGCGCCCTCAGTGAACGAGTGCAGCGCGCCCTCGAGTCGCTGCACGGCGAGCGCCGGGTTCGCGGCGCCGACCAGCTCGGCCCGCAGCCGCTCCTCACCGAAGCGGCCGTTCGGCCCCGAGGCCTCGATGATCCCGTCGGTGACAATGACCACCTGCTGGCCGGGATCGATCGGAATCTGCTCCAGCGTCCAGTCGGCGTCGTCGAAGGCACCGAGGAGGGGGCCCGGCGTTGCCGTCTCGGTGACCTCGTCCCCGTCGACGAGCAGCGGCGGCGGGTGCCCCGCAACCGCCATCCGAACCGGGCGGCGAGAGTCTTCGGAGAGGGCGAAGGCGGCGACGCTGCACATCGCCGGGTCGTGCTGGGCGAGCAAGGCACGGTTGAGGGTGGCGAGGGCGACCAGCGGATCGCCGGTGAGTACGGCGGCGGTGCGCAACGTGTAGCGGGCCTGCGCCGTGATCGACGCGGCGCGGGCGCCCCGGCCGGTGACGTCGCCGATCACCAACATCCAGCCGCCCCTGACCGGGAAGGCGTCGTAGAAGTCGCCGCCCACTTCGTTCTCGGCGCCGGCGGGCCGGTACATCGCCGCCGCGGACCAGCCCGGAATGTGCGGCAACGGCGGCGGCAGGAGTCCGCGCTGCAGGGTCTCGGCGATCTCTTCCCGGGCCTGCATGGCGCGCTCCAGGTTGGAGAAGAGGCCGGCGTTGTCGAGTGCCAGCGCCACGCGTCCCGAGAGGACCCGGGCGAAGCTGGCGTCGTCGGGCCGGTAGTGCCGTCCCGACCAAGCCACCCCCAGGGTTAGGGTGCCGGTGACTCGGCCGCGCGCCCGCAGCGCCACCGTTATCGCCGAGCGCACACCGAGACCGCGCAGAAACTCGAAGTCGTCGTCATCGTGGGAGATCAGGCGCAGGTCCTCCTCCGACAGCTGTTCGAAGAAACGAGGGGCCAGCGCCCTTCCCGATTCCTGGTCGAGCATGTACTCGGGTATCGATGGCTGGCGCTCGGCGAGTCCTCGTTCAGCCTCTGGCGGGGCGCCGGGCCCAACCCGCACGCCAGCCCGCTGGGCACCCCCCCCGGAAAGCACGTCGATCATGCAGAAATCGGCTATCTGCGGGACGAGGACCTCACTGATCACGGTGAGCGTTTCCGGCAGCGAGCTCGCAGCGTCGGAGACACGAGCGATGTCGTCGAGCACTTCGAAGCGCTGCGTCACCCGGCGGGTACGAATGTGGGAGGTGATGAGTAGATAGGCAAGCGTCGCGGAAGCGACGGCCAAAGCCGCGATCACGATGCCCTCCACCCCAATCTCCTTCCCTAGAACCCCAAGCACTGGATGCGGCCAAGAATGCTTTACTAAAAAGAGGGTAGCGCTTCCTGCGCTAGCATCAGGTGGCTTTTGAACCCGAATCGATTCGAGGTTGTCGAGGAGGAACGTGACGGCGTCCGCATCCTCGCGGTCACCGGAGAGCTCGACCTGCACACGGCACCGCAACTCGAGGAACGGCTCGAAAACGTCGAAGACGGACTACTTGTCGATCTCTCGAACTGTGAATTCATCGACTCGACCGGGATCGGGTTGATCGTCAGGACCTGGCAGCGGCTCGACGCCGACCTGGACGGGGACGACGTGTGCCGTTTTGCCCTCTGTGGACTTGGCAACCAGGTGCAGCGCCTGCTGGAGATCACAGGCCTCGATAGCTCGTTGCGCACGTACGAGGCGCGCGACGAGGCGCTTGCCGCGCTTCGCAGCGAGTAACGCTCGGGGGGCACTCACCGAGCTCGGCGTTTCGGGGCTTCCGCTACGGGGAAGCAACGACTCGTGATCACCGCGGAGAGAGAGTCGAGCGCATCCGGCGTAACGCTGCCCAATGCCGCGGGACCGATCGGCGAGCTGTTGCTTGATCTTCTCCATCGTCCGGCGTCTGACGCCAACGAGCTTGACCCTCGGCCCGCCATCGGCCAGCTGGTCAGGGAGGTCGTCGATCCCCTCAGCGACGACGACCTTCAGCTCGCGCTATACGCCTGCTACGAGCTGCACTACCGCTCTTTCGCCGGTGTCGACCCCGCCTGGGAGTGGAACCCGGCCCTGCTCGGCGCCCGGGCGGAGCTGGAGCGGACCTTCTTCGCGGCGCTCGAAGCTGAAGTCCCAGGCGAGCCGGTCGATCCAGAAGACGTCGGCGATCGCCTCTTCGAGCTCGAGCGCGAAAGCGGGGGCGTTTCGCTTTCGCGGCGAATCGAGGCCGACGCCGACCTCGAGCAGTTCCGCGAGTTCGTGGTCCATCGCTCGCTCTACCAGCTCAAGGAGGCCGACCCGCACAGCTGGGCAATCCCACGCCTCTCCGGGCCCGCGAAGACGGCCCTGCTCGAGGTACAGGGCGACGAGTACGGCAGCGGCCGGCCCGAGCGGATGCACTCGGCGCTCTTCGCCAAGACGATGCGGGCGCTCGGTCTCGACGACCGCGAGAATGCCTATCTGGATCGGGTTCCTGGAGTCACGCTCGCCACGGTCAACCTGATGTCGGGCTTGGGCCTCCACCGCGACCGCCGTGGCGCGATCGCCGGCCACCTGGCGATGTTCGAGATGACCTCTTCCCAGCCCAACCGCCGCTATGCGAACGCGCTGCGGCGGCTTGGCTTCGACGGCGACGCCGTCGACTTCTTCGACGAGCACGTCGAGGCCGACGCGGTCCACGAGAACATCGCCGCCTATGACCTCGCCGGCGGATTGGCGCGCGACGAACCGGAGCTTGCTGGGGACATCCTCTTCGGCGCCGGCGCCCTGCTGCATCTCGAAGACCGTGTCGCACATCATCTGCTGGCGGCGTGGGACGCAGGCCGCACTTCGCTGCGCCAGCCGCTTTGATCTCGCCCCCCGTCAGCTACGTGCTGCCTCTGCGCTGGTCCCAGCCCGGGCCGATCGACGAGCTAGCCGGTTATCTGCACTCACTGAACGAGGAGGTCGACGAGATCCTCGTCGTCGACGGGTCCCCCGACCCGCTCTTCGAACGCCACGCTGTGGCGCTGCGAGGAGTCGCTCGTCACCTCCGGCCGCATCCGGACCTTCACTTCCGCATGGGCAAGGTGAATGGGGTCCTCACCGGGATCCGCGAGTGCTCGCACGAACGGGTCGTGATCGCCGACGACGACGTGCGTTACGACGTCGCATCCCTGCGACGTGTAGCCGCAGGCCTCGACGAGGCTGACCTCGTACGACCACAGAACCACTTCGACGAGCTGCCCTGGCACGCTCGCTGGGACACGTCGCGCTCGCTGCTCAACCGGGTCTTCACGGGAGACCTCACCTTCCCGGTCGGCGACTTTCCCGGGACCCTGGCAGTCCGCCGCGAGAGCTTCCTGGCCGTCGGCGGCTACGACGGCGACGCTCTCTTCGAGAACCTGGAGCTGATGAGGACGATCTGCGCCGGGGGCGGCGTCGTGGTCAGTCCCCTCGATCTCTACGTGGCGCGGAAACCTCCAAGCACGCGGCACTTCCTCTCGCAGCGGGTGCGTCAAGCCTATGACGACTTCGCCGTGCCACTTCGCATCGGCGCCTTCTTGGCGATCGGACCGGCGTCGCTGGCGGCGCTGCTGAGCGGACGGGGCCGCTGGCTCGGCGCCGGAGCGATCGCCTCGGTCGCAGCCGCCGAGGCGGGACGGCTGCGGGCGGGGGGCGTCGAGCGTTTCCCGGCCAGCGCCTCACTGCTGGCGCCTGCCTGGATTGCCGAGCGCTCGATCTGCGCTTGGCTGGCTTTGGGGGCCAGGTTGCGAGGCGGAGTCCGTTACGGCGAGGGCCGGCTCAGTCACTCGGCGACGCCGCTGCGTCGCCTTCGCCGCCGCTTGCACAGCGAAAGCCGATCGACTTGTGGGTCCCGTCACAGAACGGCCGGATCTGGGAGCGACCGCAGCGACAGAGCGCCACAACCGATCGCCTGACCTCGATCTCCGCCCCGTCCTGGTCGACCAGGGTGAACGGCCCGCGCACTAGGTAGGGACCGTTGCGGTAGGGCGTGATCCTCACGGGGCCGTCCGGCATCGAGCGTCCCCTACCCGAGCAGAGCTGACAGCGAACCCGGACGACTGACTGTTAGGCTCCCCGCGCTCAACGGGAGGAGATGCGACTGTGAAACTTGTGATCGGGATTGTTCGCCCCGAGAAGGCGAACGATGTACTGGAAGCGCTCTATCGGGCGGAAGTGCGCGGGGTCTCGATGAGCCGCGTGCAGGGGCACGGCGGTGAGCTCGACCGGGTCGAGACCTACCGCGGCACCACTGTGAAGATGGGCCTCTCCGAGAAGGTCCGCTTCGAGGTCGCCGTCTCCGACTCCTTCGTGCAAGCCACGGTCGACGCCCTCTGCGAGGGCGCGCGCACTGGCGAAGTCGGCGACGGCAAGATCTTCGTCGTCCCACTCGAGCAGGCGGTTCGCATCCGCACCGGTGAGACCGACCAGTCCGCCGTCACCCCGGTGGTGAAGTGATGGGCCTCCTGCCGCTCGCCCAGGCCAGCGCGATCGACACCGGCGATACAGCCTGGATGCTCGCCGCGACCGCGCTCGTCCTGATGATGACGATCGCGCTGGGGCTCTTCTACGCCGGCCTGGTGCGGGCCAAGAACACCCTCAACACCTTCATGATGTGCGTCGCCGCGATCGCGATCGCCACGGTCACCTGGGCGCTGCTCGGCTACTCACTCGCCTTCGACGGCGAAGGTGACCTGATCGGCGGCCTCGGGCACGTCGGCCTCAGCGGCGTCGGCTTCGAGCCGCGCGGCGAAGGGACGATCCCCCACCTGCTCTTCATGGCCTTCCAGGGGACCTTCTGCATCATCACCGTTGCGCTGATCTCAGGCGCCGTGGTCGAGCGGATGCGCTTTGGGGCCTTCATGGTCTTCGCCGCGCTCTGGTCGGTGGTGGTCTACGCGGTGCTCGCCCACTGGGCCTTCGGCGGCGGCTGGCTGGCGGCGCAGGGAACGCTCGACTTCGCCGGCGGCGTCCCGGTCGAGATGGGCTCCGGCTTCTCGGCGCTCGCCGCAGCGCTGGTGGTCGGCGCGCGCAAGGACTATGGCCGCCAGGCCCTCCTGCCCCACAACGCGGTCTACGTACTGGTCGGCGCCGGCCTGCTCTGGTTCGGCTGGTTCGGCTTCAACGGCGGCAGCGGCCTCTCGGCCGGGGACTCCAGCGTCCTGGCCTTCGTCAACACGCTGCTGACGCCGGCCTGCGCCCTGCTCACCTGGTTCGTCCTCGACCTGATCCGCGGCAGGCGGGTGACCGCAATCGGCGCGGCTACGGCGATCATCGTCGGCTGCGTGCTGATCACCCCGGCGGGCGGCTTCATCAGCCCAGGCTGGGCGATGGCGCTCGGCTTCCTCGGCGCTCTGCCCTGCTACGCGGTGATCGTCTGGCGGCCGCGGACGCGTGTCGACGAGACGCTCGACGTCCTCGCCGCCCACGGCATCGCCGGCTTCACCGGCATCCTCTTCCTTGGCCTCGTCGCCCAGATCGGCTGGAACGGCGTCGCCGACGGCCTCTTCTACGGCGACGCGGGCCAGTTCTGGTCGCAGGCGCTGGCGGCGGTCGTCACCCCCGCCTACGCCTTCATCGCCACCTTCGTGCTCTTGAAGCTGGTCGGCGCGGTGATGCCGCTGCGGGCGACCGAGCATGACGAGGCGGTCGGCATGGACGTCGTCTACCACGGCGAGGAGGCCTACGCCAGCGGCGAGGGCGCGATCCTCGTCGCCCCGGATGCCGACGGCGAGGTCCTCGTCGCCGACCCCGGTTGAGCACCGAGTACATCCAGGTCCTGACCACCGTCGGCTCGGAGGAGGAAGCCGAGCGAATCTCCACTCTGCTCGTCGATCGGCGGCTGGCTGCCTGCGTGCAGACCTTCGGGCCGATCGAGAGTCGCTATCGCTGGCAGGGCAAGGTTGAGGAGGAGCGCGAGTGGCAGTGCCTCGCCAAGACCGAGGCGAGCCGCTACGCCGAGGTCGAGGCGACGATCCGCGAGGCGCACTCCTACGAGGAGCCCGAGATTCTCGCGATCCCGGTCCTCACCGGCAGCGCCGGCTACCTCAACTGGGTCAGCGACAACCTCGCCTAGGCGTGCCTCGGGGATCTGCGCTGTCGCTGAAGTAGCTTTCTAGCCGTGCAAGAACCAGAGCAGCTAGAGCTTCGCCGTTACCTGCGAAGCCAGCGTGCGCTGACCAAGCAGCTCGTGGAGCATGAGTCGCTGGACCAGGTCGCCTCCGGCTTTCTCGCCACGGTGGCCGAACTGCTGCGTTGGAAGGCTGGTGCAATCTGGGAGGTAACCGAGGGCGCGCCGGCGCTGGGCTTCGTCTCCGGGTGGAGTGTCCCGAAACTGGACGCCGAGCCTCTGTGGAAGCTTAGCCGTGAGCTTTCGTTCGAGCGCGGCGTCGGGCTTCCTGGCCGCGCCTGGGAGACCGGCGAGGTCGTCTGGCTCGCCGACGTCAGGCGCGATCCAAACTTCCCCCGCCGCCCCGCCGCGGTCGAGCTCGGTCTCCAAGCGGCGCTCGCGATCCCGGTCCCGCTGGGCCCGCCCGAGCGCGTGCTGGCGGTCGCCGAGTTCCACAGCGACGCCTTCGACTCTCCCTCCGAGGACCTGATCGACCTCCTCGCGACGTTCGCGGACCAGCTGGGTGCCTTCATCGAGCGCCGCAGGGCCGAGACGAGGATTCGGGCCGTGGAGCAGTTCAAGTCAGCGGTACTGGCGTCCTCGCTGGATTGCATTGTCAGCATGGACCATCGCGGGCTCGTGGTCGAGTTCAACGAGGCCGCTGAGCGACTCTTCGGCTACCGCCGCGAGGACGCTATCGGCCGTGAGCTGGCGGAGCTGATCATCCCCGAGGAGTTGAGGCAGCGCCATCGCGAGGGTCTTCGCCGCTACCTGAAGACTGGGCAAGCGAACCTGATCGGCAGGCGCCTCGAGCTTTCGGCCAGGCGCAGTGACGGCTCGATGGTCCCGGTCGAAGTGACAGTCACCCGCCTCAGCGGCTCAGAGCCGCCGATCTTCACCGGGTTCCTGCGCGAGACCAGCGAACGAGCCGATGCCGAACGGGTGCGGCATCGGCTGGCGGAGGTGGTCAGGGGCAGCCAGGATGCCGTCCTCAGCAAGGACCTGGATGGCATCGTCACCTCCTGGAACCCCGCCGCGGAAAAGCTCTACGGCTATACGCAGGAGGAGGCGATCGGCCGCCACATCTCCTTCCTGGTCCCGTCGGACCACAAAAACGAGGAGCAGGTGATCCTCGACAAAGTGCGCCGCGGGGAACGGATCGAGACCTACGAGACCGAGCGGATCCGCAAGGACGGAGCCCGCGTCGACGTCTCGCTCACCGTTTCTCCGATCGAACAGCCGGTCCTCGGGATCGTCGGCGCCTCGGTGATCGCCCGCGACATCACCGCCGAGAAGCGGCGGCGGAGGGCGCAGGAGTTCCTCGTCGCGGCGACGCGAGGTCTCGACGCGTCCCTCGACTTCACCGAGACCGCGCGCACGATCGTCGCCACCGCGGTACCGGAGCTGGCCGCCGTCTGCGTGATGGACTTCGTGCGCAGGGACGGGATGATCGGCGACAGCGTCGTCGCGGCCGCCGATCCCAAGGTGGCGGCGAGGCTGGAGCGAATTCGCAAACAGTCTCCCCTGGACCCCGAGGGCAAGCATCCCGTCGCCCAGGTCCTCCGCGAGGGCCAACCGATGGTCTGGCGCGACCTCACCTCGCCGGTCGTCATCGATCAGGTCGCCCAGAGCGACGAGCACCGGCATCTGATGTCCGACGCCGGCTACAACTCGGCCGCCGTGGTCGCGCTGGTTGCCAGAGGGCGCACGCTCGGCGCCCTCTCCTTCCTTCATGCGAGCACCGATCTCCGCTATGACGCGGCCGACCTCGATCTGCTCAGCGAGCTCGCCGACCGTGCCGCGATCGCCCTGGACAACGCTCGTCTCTATCAAGAGCGGGACGAGATGGCCCGCAACCTGCAGCGCGGCCTGCGGCCCCCCCATCCCGCCGAGGTCCCGGGCCTGGAGATATCAGTCGTCTTCGAGGCCGCGGGCGAGGGCATCGAGGTCGGCGGCGACCTATACGACGTGCTACCCACCGACGACGGCTGCTGGATCCTGATCGGCGACGTCGCCGGCAAGGGCAGCGCCGCAGCGGGAATCTCGGTGGCCCTGCGCCATGCGGTGCGCGGACTGACGCGCGAGATCGAGGATCCCGGCGAGGTGCTGGCCCGCGTCAACGAACTGCTGCTCGAAGGGACGAGCCTCAACGACTTTGCCACGGCGCTGCTGCTGCGGATGCGCTCGGACTCTTCCGGGTGGCGGGCGACCGTGGCAGCCGCGGGCCATCCACCGGTTATCCACGTCACCCCCGAGGGCCCGGTCCAGCTCGGTGGTGGCTCGCTCTTGGGCGTCTTGACAGAGGCGCGGCTGGCGAGCCACGAGGCTGTCGTCGAGGAAGGTGACACCTTGGTGCTCTGCACCGACGGCTGGCTCGAGGTCGGGCCGCCCGAGGCACACCGCGAACCTGAGGCGCTCGCCGAGATGGCACATGCCCTCTCCGGCCTCGAGCTCGGCGAGCTGACCGCCCGTCTCCATCACGACGCGGTGTCACGCGGGGATGGGACCCTGCGCGACGACATGGTCGTCCTCGCGGTCAGGCCCGCAGCCGGTAGCCGCGCGAGAAGAGACGAAGGTTCAGCGCGAACAGAGCAGCCGTCGCCGCTGTGAGGGCGAGCAGCGAGAGCGCGATGCTCGCTTCCGTATAGCCGAGGAAGCCGTAGCGGACGAGGTTGATCATGTAGTAGATCGGGTTGAAGTGGGTCAGGGTCTCGTAGGGCTCCGGCAGCAGCGAGGCGGAGTAGAAGACGCCGCCGAGGAAGATCAGCGGGGTCAGGATGAAGGTCTGGGCGAAGGCGACGTCGTCGAACTGCTCGGCACGGACGCCGATCAGGACCCCCAGCTGGGAGAAGAAGAAGCCGACCAGGAAGAGCGCCGGGATCAGCACGAGGACATGGTCGACGGGGAGGTCGACGAGGAACGAGGCGGCGGTGAAGGTCAGCACCGCGACGACCAGGCCGCGCATGAAACCCCCGAGCGAGAAGGCGAGCAGCAGCTCCAGCGGCGAGGCCGGCGAGGAGAGCTGATCCTGGATCGCCCCCTGGAACTTCTGCTGCAGGATCGAGGAGGAGTTATTGGAGAAGGCGTTGATCGACCAGGCCATCATGATCAGGCCGGGGATGACGAAGACGACGTAGTCGATCCCGTGCAGCTCGTCGATCCGGGTACCGAGCGCGGCGCCGAAGACGGAGATGTAAAGGAAGGTTTCGAGCAGCGGCGCGCCGATCGTCTGCTTCTTGATCTTCATGAAGCGGTTGACCTCGCGCCGCCAGAGGGTGAAGAGGCGGATCCGGGCGGTGGCGCTCATGTTGCGGCTACCTCGATGTGGGAGCGGGAGAGCTCTTTGCGTCCGACAAGGGCCAGGTAGGCGTCCTCGAGGTTGGCCACCCCGAAGCGACTCGCCAGCTCGCCGCTGGTCCCCTCGGCGACGACCTCGCCCTCGTTGATGAAGGCGATCCGGTCGCAGAGCTGCTCGGCCTCCTCGATGTAGTGCGTGGTGAGCAGGATCGTCGTCCCCTCCTGGTTGATCCGCTGCACGTAGTGCCAGAGCTCGAGCCGCAGCTCGACGTCGACGCCGGCGGTCGGCTCGTCGAGGATCAGCAGGCGCGGGCGGTGCATCATCGCCCGCGCGAGGATCGCCCGTCGCTTCATCCCGCCGGAGAGGGTGCGGGTGCGCTCCTTGCGCTTGTCAGTGAGCGAGAAAATCTCCAGCAGTTCCTCGGTGCGCTCGCGCCGCTCGCGCTTCGGCATCCCGAAGTAGCCGGCGTGGTAGTCGAGCGTCTCCTCGACGGTCAGGAACCAGTCGAGATTGAGCTCCTGCGGCGCCAGCCCGACCGCCTGCCGCGCCTCGGAGTAGTCGCCCCCGATCGCGTCGTGGCCGAAGACCCGGATCCGGCCCCCCGTCGGCTGGGCCAGGCCGGTCGTGCAGTGGATCAGGGTCGACTTGCCCGCCCCGTTCGGACCGAGCAGCGCGAAGAGCTCCCCTGGCTCGATCTCGAGCGATACCCCGCGCAGCGCCTCGACTCCGGTCGGGTAGCGCTTGAGGAGGTCCTCGATGTGGAGTGCGGCGCCGCTCATGGCGGCGCTAACGCTAGTCGAGTGACGGCTTCGGCCCGGCGATCGCGGTGAGGCGGTCGTTGAGCAGGCGCATCGTCAGCTCGTAGGGCGGCGCGAACTTGCGCTGGACCCAGTAGCCAATCCGGGTATCGGCCGAGGTGAAGACCATATAGCGGTTCTTCTCGATCCCGGTGAGGATCCGCTCCGCCACCCGCTCGGGGCTGACGGCGTGGCGCTCAAAGCGCTCGACCAGCTTCCGTATCCGCCGGTCGTCGCGATCGACGCCGACGATCTCGACCGTGCCGACCAGGGGCGTTTTGACGGCACCCGGGCAGACCAGGCTGACGCCGATGTCGTGGCGGCGCAAGTCGAAGCGCAACACCTCGGAGACACCGCGCAGGCCGAACTTGCTGGCGCTGTAAGCAGCGTGCCAGGGCAGGCCGAAGAGCCCGGCGGCCGAGGAAACGTTAACCACGTGACCGCCACGCCCGGCCTCGATCATCGGTGGCACGAAGCATTCGAGCACGCTGACCGGGCCCATCAGGTTGACATCGATCATCTTCTGCCAGTGATGGCGTTCGAGGCGCTCGATCGGGCCCCAGGTCGAGACGCCGGCGATGTTCATCACCACGTCCACGCTGCCGTGCGTGGCGTGGACCTGCTCCGCCATCGCGACGATTGCGTCGTGATCGGCGATGTCGGCCGCCTTGACGTAGGTGACCGTTCCACCCGATTGCCCGATTTGGGCGGCGACGCTCTCCAGCGCCTCATCTTGAATGTCGGTCAGGTAGAGGTCCGCGCCCTTCGCCGCTGCGGCCACCGCCGTCGCCCGGCCGATACCGCTGGCGGCACCGGTGATCAGACAGCGCTTGCCGCGCAGGTCCTTCATGAGGGCCTCACTGCCGGTGGAAAGTCGGGCTCGACGCGCAGCGAGTTGAGGGTCATCGCGAGCATCTCGTAGTGACCGATCAGCAGGCAGAGCTCGATCAACTCGACCTCGCTCCACTCCTCGCTCAGCCGCCCCCAGAGCTCATCGCCGATGACGCCGTCGGAGTGCAGCGCGTCGGCCGCTTCGAGCAGCATCGCCTGGCGCGGCGACCATCCCGAGGCCGCAGCACCCTCGCGCACGCGGGCGATCTCCCCAGCACCGAGCCCGGCACGACGGCCCAACCGCTCATGGTGACTCCACTCGTACTCGCAGCTGGTGTTGTGGGCGACCCGCAGGATCACCAACTCGGTCTCCGCCCGCGGCAACTTGCCGCCCGGCATCAGGCCACCGGCGAACCAGAGCCAGCGCCGGAAAAGTCCACGGTGCCGGGCCAGGGTGGTGAAGATGTGCGGCGGCTTGCCGCGGGTGGCAAGTCCCGCCAGCCTGGCGATCCCGGCGTTGACCAGGCCGATCTGGCGGCGCGTGCCGGGAGCGATGCGGGGGCTCTGGCCTGCGCTCATCGGGGGACCGTAACCGACCGACTGTCGAGTTTCGTCCGCATAGCGAAAGAAACTCGCCACTAGGCTGGCTGTCGACCCTTAGGTCTGACCTTCATGCGTTGTGTCGCTCGCCGCCCCCCGAGGATCGCCGTCGTGACTTGATAGGAGCGTGGCTTCGCCCCGAGTGAGGTCTGTCCGCCGGCGGTCCGTCCGACAGGCGACAACCAATCGAAGGGACGCAGCGAATGATCGTGATCGGAACGGACACACACAAGGCCACCCACACCTGCGGCGCGGTATTTGCGGGAACCGGCCAACTTGCCGGAGAGTTGACCGCCGGAGCACGAGAGCCGGGCTTTCGCGAGCTGCTCGCATGGGGCCAGAATCTCGACGAGGAGCGCATCTGGGCGATCGAGGACTGCCGCCACGTCTCGGGCTCCTTGGAGCGTTTCCTGGCCGCCTCGGGCGAGCGGGTCATCCGCGTCCCGCCGAAGCTGATGGGCGAGAGTCGCCGCGCCGAGCGCACCAGGGGGAAGTCTGACCCGATCGATGCCTTGGCGATCGCACGTGCAGCATTGCGCGAGGGTCCCGAGACCCTGCCCGCCGCCCACCTCGACAAGGAGGTCTGGCTCGATCGAGTTGCCCGCAAGCTCTCCCGTGCCGAGCAGGGCGCTCGCGTGCGCGTCTCACGCGAGTTGGTGGGAGCGATTCGCGACCGCACCCGACGTGCTGCCGAGCTCGAACGCGAGATCGGCATCCTGGTTCGCTCCCAGGCCCCACAGCTGCTCGAGCTTCCCGGTTGCGGGGTGCTCAGCGCGGCAAAGCTCCTGGCGGAGACCGCCGGAGCAAGGCGCTTTGCCACCGATGCCAAGCTGACCCAGGGGCGCATCCATCCTCCGGCACGCGACTATCTCGCCCGCAAGCAAGCCGAGGGCAAGTCCCGGATCGAGGCCATACGCTGCCTCAAGCGCCACTTGGCACGCCGGGTTTGGAAGCTCTTGGTCAATCTCGAAATTGATAGATCCATGACCACCGTCGACACTCAGAGAGGCTCGCTGGCGCCGCAAATTGCGGTGGCGGCTTGACATAGGAGCAACGGATGCCCGCACCGCTGCTCGCCGTCGACGCGCCCTCGATGCTGTTCCGTGCCTTCTACGCGCTGCCCGACTCGATCGTCGGGCCGGACGGGAAGCCGGTCAACGCCCTGCTCGGCACCGCCAACCTGATCGTGCGCGAGGTCGAGAAGCACGAGCCGCGCGCCGTCGTCCTCTGCTTCGGGCCCGATGCCGCCTCCTACCGCACCGAGCTCTACCCCGCCTACCACGCCGAGCGCGAGGCGGCGATGCCAGATGACCTCTCGCCGCAGTTCGCCGCTTGCCGAGATTTCTTCGAGGCCTTCGGCTGGACAGTGGCGACCAGTGACGACCTCGAGGCCGACGACCTGCTCGGCACCTACGCGCGGCGCGAGGCCGAAGCGAGCGGCAAAGCGCTGCTGATGACCGGCGATCGCGACATGTACCAGTGCGCGGGCGAGCGGGTCACGGTGCTCTACGTGAAGACGGGGAGCAAAGGCTCAGAGGAAGTGGGGCCGGCGGAGGTGCGCGAGCGCTACGGGGTCGACCCCGAGCAGGTGCCGGACTTCATCGCCCTGCGCGGCGACCCCTCCGACGGTCTGCCCGGCGCCAAGGGGGTCGGCCCGAAGACCGCGGCCGAGCTGCTGCGCCGCCATGGCTCGCTCGAGGCGATCCTCGACAACGCGATCCGCGAGCGCCGCCCGGCGTTGCGCGGAGCGCTGGTCGACGGCCGCGAGGACCTGCTCGCCTTCAAGGACATCGCGACCCTGCGCGACGCCGGGGTCGAGCCCCCGCCCGACCGCGAGACCGACTGGGCGTGCGCCGCCGAGGCCGCTCGCGGGCTCGGGATGAACCGCCTCGCCGAGCGGCTCGACGAACGCTCAGGCGGGTAGCTCCTCCTCCAGCCGGACCTCGCTCGCCGGCTTGTCCTCGCGCAGGCCCTTGAAGGCGCCGTGGCGCACCATGCCGTCCGAGGTCATCTGGGAGAACTCGATCTCGGCGACCAGTTGCGGCTCGACGAAGTGGGCCGCCTTCGCTTTCGGCGGCTGGCGGCCGGCGAAGGGGCTGGTATCGCGCGCCAGCGGGCGCAAACGCTCGAGCAGCTCGCGCAGGTCCTTGTCGGTGAAGCCGGTGCCGACTTTGCCGACGTAGCGCAGCCCCTCCTCGTCGGCCTCCGGGTCGAAGTAGCCCATCAGCAGCGCCCCGAGCTGGTCCTTGCGCCGGCCCTCGCCCGGCATCCAGCCGCCGATCACCAGCTCCTGGCGCATCGAGTTCTTCACCTTGAACCAGACGCCGGTCCGCCCGCCGGGCACATAGCGGCTGTCGAGCCGCTTCAGTACCAGTCCCTCCAGGCCCTGCTCGGCGGTCGCCGCGAGCAGCTCAGACGCGTGCCCGACCGAGTAGCGCGGCGTCTGCCAGCTCTCGCCCTCGAGCTCGAGCTTCTCCAGCAGCTCGCGCCGTCGGCTGTAAGGCTGCTCCATCAGGTCGTGGCCATCGAGGTAGAGCAGGTCGAAGACCATGTAGGTGACCGGGTGGCTCTTCATGCGGCGGCGGACGACGCTCTCTGAGGTCTGGTGGATGCGCTGCTGCAGGTGGCCGAAGCTGGGCCGGCCGCTCTCGTCGAAGGCGACCAACTCGCCGTCCAGCACGGCGTCGAGGGAGCCGAGCTGGCGGGTCAGCCCTTTCACCTCCGGGTACTGCTTGGTGACGTCGTTGAGGTTGCGGCTCTGCAGCGTCAGCCGGCCGGGGCGGCAGTAGGCGATCGCCCGCACGCCGTCGAGCTTCACCTCGGCCGCCCAACTGCCCTCGTCAGCGTCGGCAGGCAACTTGGCGAGCTTGGCCAGCATCGGCACCACCGACTCGGGGAACGGGTCCCGCTCTTCTGCCGGCGGGTCCATGCGATGGATCATCCAGTCCTTGCCGCTGCCTGTCTGGAAGAGGGCGTAGCGGCCACTGAGCCGCTCGCCGGCGAAGCGGATGATGACTTTCCCCTCCACCCACTTCTCGCACTCGTAGGTGCCCCGGTCCCAGATCCGCATCGTCCCCGCCCCGTACTCGCCGGCCGGAATATCGCCCTCGAACTCGAGGTACTCGAGCGGGTGGTCCTCGGTGCGGATCGCCTTGCGGTTCTCCTCCGGGTCGTCGGGAATGCCATTGGGGACCGCCCACGAGGCGGCGACGCCGTCGTGCTCCAGGCGCAGGTCCCAGTGCAGGCGGCGGGCGCTGTGCTCTTGGACGACGAAGCGCGGCGCCTTCGCTTTCGCTTTGCGGGGACGAGGTTTGCGCGGCGCCGGCTCGGGAGTCGCCTCGAAGTCGCGCTTGCTCTCATACCTCCCGAGCTTGTCGCCTTTCTTCTTCGCCATCTTCTTCTTCGCCATCGCCTCGACCGTACACTTCCGAACGTGTCGATCAGCGCCGCCCCAGACAGGATCGTCGACCTCTCGGTGACGCTCTCCGAGCACCTACCGGGAACCTGGCCGGACCACATGCCGTTCGCCCACAAGAACTGGAGTTGGTACGAGGAGGCGAAACTCCCAACCGGCGCGAGCTGCTGCTCGCTCGGCCCCTACGTCACCCACTTCATCATCGTCGACGAGCACGCCGGCACCCACGTCGACGCGCCCAGTCACTTCGTGCCGCCCGAGGGCTCAGGCCTCCCCGGCGCCGGACCGCTGGGCGAAACCGGCGTCGAGAAGCTCGACCTCTCGAAGCTGATCGGGCCCGCCGCGGTGGTCGACCTGCGCCACCTCGACGGCCAGGCCGAGCCGGGGGTGAGCCCACCGATCACCGTCGCCCACCTGGAAGCCTGGGAGGAGGAGCACGGGCAGTTCCAGTCGGGCGAGGTCGTCTTGCTCCTCACCGGCTGGTCCAAGCACTACCAGCCGGGTGAGGCCGGCAAGGCGTTCGTCCACGAGCCTGTGGTGCTGCAGTCCCGCCCCGCCTGGCCGGCGCCGGAGGCCGCGGTGGCGATCTTCCTGCACGAGCGCGGCGTCGCCACGATCGGCATCGACGCCCCCAGCATGGGCTCGGCCGAGGAGGGGATCGAGGTCCACGAGGAGGGGCTGAAGCGGGGGATGCTCTTCGTCGAGATGCTGACCGACCTCGATCGGCTCCCCACCCGCGGCGCCTCCTTCGTCTTCCTCCCGGTCAAGATCGCCTTCGCCAGCGGCGGCCCGGGCCGGGCGATTGCGCTGCTTCCGTAGTATTGAAACTAACTCCTTCGAGCCATATGTTTGGGCTCACACGAAGGCGCGTGGGGCGCCGAAGGAGGAGTTATGAAGAAGGTTCTAGTCGGGTCGCTCGCGGCGATGTTCCTCGTGTTCGCCTTTGCCGGAAGCGCACAGGCCAAATGCGGTGACGGTTGTCTCAACCGCAAGATCGTGCGGCTGAGCAAACGCCTCGGCCAAGCTGAAAAAACGATCAAAGCGCAGGCACAGACGATCGCCCAGCAGAGTCAGGCGATCACTGGCCAGGGGCAGACGATCGCAGCACAGGGCCAGGCGATCAACGGTCAGTCCCAGGCAACCAAAAAAGTTGAGTCGTTCCTGTTTGGGTGTGTGTTCGAGGCTCCGCTATCGGTGTATGGAGATCCCGAAGGCAGCTTCGGCTACCTCTTCGACACCGAAACGGAAACGATCAAAACGAGCGCGCTCGACGTCACCGCCGAAGGTGACTTCATCGAAGCCTGGGCCCTGTTCGACGGGTGCAACCCGGAAACGGTGCTCTCCTCGAGCGCCAGCGGCGCGCCAGCGGCGTCCGGCCAGCCCAGCGAGACGTCGGGAGAGCTCGGCGACCTGCTGCGGCCGTTGCGCTTCCCCTAGCGCTCAGCTCGCGACCGGCTCCAGCGGCTCCACCCGGGGCCGCGGGGCCGGCCGAGAGAAGCGCATGGTGCCGTCGTCGATCGGGGCGCGCCTGATCGTGCGCAGGTCGAAGACGTAGTTCTGGCGCAGTTTCCAGGGTTCCTTCGAGCCCGACTTGGGGAGCTGGTCGATCGAGCGCAGGACGTAGCCGGAGGTGAAGTCGAGCAGGGGTTCCGGGGTAACCGTGGGGTCGTTCACCTCGGCGACGCATTTGTCGTAGCCGTGCGTGTCCATATGCGCCAGCAGGCGGCAGACGTACTCCGAGGTGAGGTCTGCCTTTAGCGTCCAGGAGGCGTTGGTGTAGCCGACGGTGAGGGCAGCGTTGGGGACCCCGTTCAGCATCATCCCCTTGTAGGTCATCCGCGAGGGGATGTCGACGGACTCGCCGTCGACGCTGACCTCGACGCCGCCGAGGAAGAGCAGGTTGAGGCCGGTGGCGGTGACGATCACATCGGCCTCGAGCTCACGCCCCGACTCGAGCAGCAGGCCGCGCTCGGTGAAGGTCTCGATGCGATCGGTGACGACCTCGGCGTCGCCGCGGGAGATCGCCCTGAAGAGGTCACCGTTGGGGACCGCGCAAAGGCGCTGGTCCCAGGGGTCGTAGCGCGGTTCGAAGTGGGTGTCGATGTCATAGCCGAGGGGCAGCGCCCGTTCGACCCCCTTGCGGAGGAACTTCCGCAGCGCGTCCGGGCGACGACGGCTGAGCTGGTAGACGAGGGTCTGGATCAGGACGTTCTTCCAGCGCACGATCGGGTAGACGGCGCGGTACGGGAGGACGCGGCGCAGCAGCTTGGCGACCGGGTCGACCGCCGGCAACGAGGCGACGTAGGTGGGCGAGCGCTGCAGCATCGTCACCTGCTCCGCGTCCCTGGCCATCGCCGGCACCAGGGTGACGGCGGTAGCGCCGCTGCCGATCACCACCACCCGCTTGCCCGCGTACTCGAGGTCCTCGGGCCAGTGCTGGGGGTGGACGACGCGGCCGGCGAAGCGCTCCACGCCCTCGAACTCCGGGGTGTAGCCCTCGTCGTAGCGGAAGTAGCCGCTGCACATCCAGAGGAACCCGCAGCTGAAGCGCACCGTCTCCCCCGTGTCCGTGCGCTCGGCCTCGACCAACCAGCGCGTCTCGGCCGTCGACCACTCGGCCCGCACGACCTTGTGGCGGTAGTGGATCTTGCGGTCGATCCCGGCCTCGCGCGCAGTGTCGCGGACGTACTCGAGGATCGAGTCGCCGTCGGTGATCGTCTTCGAGTCCGTCCAGGGACGGAACCGGTAGCCGAGCGTGTGCATGTCGGAGTCGGAGCGGATGCCGGGGTAGCGGAAGAGGTCCCAGGTGCCGCCAAGGTCCTCACGCGCCTCGAGGACCGCGTAGCTCGTGCCCGGGCGCCTGTCCTCGAGGTGCCAGGCAGCGCCGATGCCGGAAAGCCCGGCGCCGACGATCAGCATGTCGAAATGCTGAGGCGACGGCGCGGCTCCATTGGAGGCAGCGGCTCCGTTGGAGGCAGCGTCCATGACACGAGATTGTGCCAGTTTGGCTGGTCAGCCAGTGTGATGGCGAGCAAGGAAGGGGATCGTTTACATCACTCAGATTCTCTTGCACTATTGAAGAAAGTGTGAAAGCGTGATCCACAGCCGAGCCGGTACATGGCGACGATCACCGACAAACCGCCCGCAGCTACCCAGGCGGAGCTAACCGCCCTGCGGCGTCAGCTCAGCCGCGAAGTTCCCAGGAAGAGCGACGACAACCTCCTCGTCGCAACCTGGAACATCCGGGAGTTCGGCAGGCTCACCGACAAGTGGCAATCCAAAGCCGGGGATACGCCCAAGCGAGACCTGCACGCACTTGCCTGCATCACGGAGATCGTCTCGCGCTTCGACGTCGTCGCGATTCAGGAGGTCCAGGCCGACATCCGAGCCCTGCGCCACCTGCTGAAGGGCCTCGGCGATCGCTACTCGGTCGTCCTCACCGATGCCGTGGTCGACGACAAGGGAGGCAACGAGCGCCTTGCCTTCGTCTTCGACCGGGAGCGGCTGGAGGTCTCCGGGCTGGCCTGTGAGCTCGTCGTCCCGCTCAACTGGACAAAACCGCGCGACAAGAGGCCAGCCATCGCCAAACTCGCGCTCACCCGCCAGTTCGCACGCACCCCCTACGCCGTCGCTTTCAAACGCAACGGCACGACCTTCATCCTCATCACGCTGCACGTGATCTGGGGCGGCACGGGAAAATCGCACATGGCCGAAAGAGAAGCGGAGCTCTCTTCGATCGCCACCTGGCTCAGGTCCTGGGCGGAAGACGCAAACAGCTGGGACCAGAACCTGATCTGCCTCGGAGACTTCAACATCGACCGTCGGGACGGCCCGCTCTGGCAAGCCTTCACCTCGACCGGCCTTACCGTTCCCGAGCAGATCGACCAGCCGCGCAAAGTCGGCGACAAGCCGCTGAAAGGCTATTACGACCAGATTGCCTGGTTCACGGAGGATCGCGCCGGCAAGAAACCGTTGCTCGCCCTCCGCTACGACGACAAGGCAGGCCTGTTCGACTGGAGCAAAACGGTGCTCGCCGGCTCCGGACTGACTACGGGGCAAAAGTCCTATCGCATGTCCGACCACTACCCGCTCTGGGTGGAATTCGGCGGCCTCTAGGAGGACGGGCCGCCCCGATCGAGGCTTACCCTTCGCGGCGCATCCCGGCCTCGGCGACTCCCGTCTCGAGTGCGTCGAGACCGAACCCGTCGACGGGGCCGAGGGCGCCGCTGCCCTGCAGCCCACCGGAGGCGGCGCGCTCGGCGGCCCAGGCGACCATGGCGCCGGTGAAGGTGTAGCCGTCGACCCCGCCGACGCGGGCCTCGGCCAAGACCCGACCGTCGGAGTCGAGGGCCTCGGCGACGATCTCCGAGCCCGATTCGGCCCGTCGCTCGGGGCTCGGCCCGCCGGTCGAGCCCTTGACCATGCGGCCGAGGCCGCCCTGCAGGGCTTTCTTGACGCCGGGCACGCGCGTCGCCCCGGCCACCGCCGCGGAGGCAACCGACAGCGCCCGCGAGGCGCCGCCGAACCAGCCGAGGTAGACGTCGACCTCGCGTAGGCCGGGATGGATCCGCGGCAACGCGAAGGCCTCGCTGCTGCCGGCCGAGACCGCGGCCCGGCGGCGACCGCCGACCTCGAACTCGGTCACCCGCGCGGCGCCTCGCTCGGTAACGAGGCGACCGCCTCGCCATCCATATCCAGGCTCGAGGAAGGCGCCCGCGGCCGAGGCCCTGGTGCCACCGCTCATCCCATCCGACTTGGTCGAGCCGCGCATGTAGTAGCCGATCCGGACCGCGCTGGCTGCATCGCCTGCGTCCCGCAGGGCGAGAGCGCCCGCCAAGTTGCCCGGCACCCAGTCGTAACCCATGGCGGTGAGCAGCCCGCAGCCTGCCTGCGCGGCCCGCGGCCCCTCCCGCTCGAAAACGCGGCGGATGAAGGCAGGCTCACCCGTCGTGTCGATGTAGTGGGCCTTGGCCGCGATCGCGGCGTCAAGCGCCGCGCCGCCCCAGCGGACGAACGGTCCCACCGTCGTCGCCAGCACGTCCCCGGCCTCGACCAAATCCGCCACGCTCGCCGGGCGAGCGACGTCGGCGACGGCGGTCTCAAGGCCGCCGAGCTCGGCGGCGAGCTCCTCCAGCCGCTGAGCGTTGCGCGCCGCCAGCACGGGCTTCTGCCCGCGCGCCACCAGCTGCTCGGCGACGAGCCGCCCGGTGTAGCCGGTTGCGCCGAAGACGACGATTCGCCCCGCCATCAGCCAGCGTTCTCGTATGGCGCGTAGCGGCTGTGCAGCATCAGGTCGTTGCCGTCGGGGTCACGGAAGAAGGCCATATGGCAGACGCCGGTATCCATCGTCTCCCCCATGAACTCCACTCCTTTCGCCTCAAGTTCGGCGCGGGCGGCGGCGACGTCGTCCACGTGCAGCGCCGGGTGGGCGTTGTGCTGCGGCTCGAACTCCATCCCGAACCGCTTCGGCTCCCAGATCGCGAAGCAGGTTTCCCCGACCCAGAACTCGAACCGCGAGTTCTCGTCCGGCCGCAATCCCAGCGTCTCCACATAGAACGCCCGCGAGCGCTCTGCATCCTGCGAGGGCACTCCGACGAAGTCCAGCTTGCTGATCATCGCAACCTCCTGGTTCGGTTCGGGGCTTGTCTCTTCGAAGCCGAAGGCTACGCGGATCAGAGTGACGGAGAAGAACCGGGGCCGCCCGAAGGCGGCCCCGGTCAGGTGCTTGGAACGAACGCGGGAACGACGACCGCGTGGGACGAAGCGCAGCCTCCCTTTGCTCGCCGGTGCCCGGGGTGGATTCCGCCGGGCGGCCCAAAACAGTGCGGCGCCTAGCGGCCCTGCACCTCCAGGGTCCCCTGAAGCATGTGACTCAAAATAGGACCACCTCCTTTCTCTGGTGATCCGATTGAACCAAACAGGCCAGTCCCCTTACAAGGGATTGGCCGCGACTTGCGGCAGCGCTCGCTCCCGCATCCACAGGAACAGAGGCAGGCCGAAGCAGAGGCCAACCAGGAGCGTGGCCGGAATGCAGACCCACCAGCGCTCGATCCCCGCCCGCGGCCCCTCCACGGCAGCCCAGACGAAGAAGGCGAGCGAAGCGATGACCAGATCGACCAGCAGCTGCGTCGACGGGATGCTCGCGGTCCAGAGTGAGAAGTAGCTTCCGAGCTCGAAGCCCTCGTCGACCAGGAACACGCCGACGAAGACGTTTGGAACGACGAACCCGGCAACGGCAAGGAACAGCAGCAGGCGCTCTCTCACCGGCACACCCTAAACGCGCTGCAGCCGTTGCCGGGCCCGCCGCTGCCTGGCGCGGGCGCCCTGCTTGCGGATTTCCGTTGCGATCTCCCTCGCCATCGCGGGAACCTCGCCCGGTCGCCGGCGGGCGACGCGTCCCGCAGCTCGGCCGATCCGGCGGGGCGTGAACAGGCTCGAGGGCGGGATCTCATGGTTGAGCACTCGCAGGAGCCCCTCGGTGGCATCGTCATCCTCGGCGAGGTCGCAGATGACCTGGTTCGCGAGCGGCAAGGAGCTCGGCTCGCCGAGGTCGGTGGCGAACCAGTGCATCTCGTAGCCGTCCTCGTCCCGCCACCGCCACCAGCGACGAAGCCCCTCGTTGAGATCGGCCGCTCCGCCGAGGCCCGCAACGACGACGTCGGCGAGGCGCTCTGCATGGCGGAGGGCATCGGCCATGCCCTGCGCCGGCGATGGGTCCTTGAAGTGGCCGGCGTCGCCGAGCAATGCCCATCCCGGTCCCACGGCCTCCCGGAAGTACCCGCGCCAGTAGGGCATCACCCTGATCGGTCCGATCCGCTTCGCGCCCGCCACCAGCTCGGACAGCTCAGGCCAAGCCTCGAGGCCAGCCTTGAAATTGTCCTCCCGCGCAGCGAGGAAGGCGTCCTTGGTCTCCATCGGCGGGCAGACCGCGGCGAGGTAGAGGCCGGCGTCGGTCGGACAGGCGACGTATGCCAGCTCGCCCAGCGACCCGAGGCGCAGCCGCCCCTCGGTCTCGGTCGCGTCCTCGAAGTAGGCCCAGGCGAACAGCCGACCCGGAGGCGCGACGTAGTACTCGTCGGCGCCGACGAGGCTCGCCACCGTCGAGTTGCGCCCGTCGGCGCCGACGACGAGGCGCGCGCGGAGCGGCCCCTGCGCGGTCTCCACCCCGGCGACGCAGTCGCCATCCCAGATCAGGCCGGTCGCGCGGGTGCCCGTGCGCACCTCGGCCCCGGCGGCAGCGGCCGCCTCCACCAACAAGTGGTCAAGCGTCACCCGGCGCATGGACAGGGGCGGGGCCTCAAATTCATACGCGTCGATTCCCGTGTCGATCCGTGCGTGGTCGGTGACGAACGTGAAGCGGTCAAGGAGCACCGCACCCGCGGCGACGATCGCATCGAGCATCCCGTGCCGCTCGAGGATCGCCACGCCGGAAGGCTGGATCACGTGAGTCGAGAGCGTCTCGCTGGGGAACTCGGACTTGTCCACCACGCAGACGCGCAGGCCGCGGCGGGCGAGCATCACTGCCAAGGGAGAGCCGGCGCAGCGCCCCCCCACGACGACCACGTCGAAGTCCGTCACGCCGCAACCCTGGCAGGTCTAGAGAATGCTGTCCATTACCTCAGAGGTAGGTGCTGCAGAAACTCAGCGGTCGCGGCGTCGGCAGGGACTCCCAGCTCGATCGCAGCAATGCGCCAGCGCCCGGCGGGGAGCTGACGGTCGCCGTCAACGCAGCGCTCGGCAGACCGCCTGGGTCTGCGCGCGCCGGATCGCGGCGGCAACCTGCTGGGACCCCTGCCCGGGGACGATCTGAGCGTTGACGACGAAGACGACCGAGCGCTGCCCGGTGGCGTCCCCGGCGACGAAGAGCCGGTAGCCGGGGAACGACCCGGTATGGCCGAAGACGTCGCCGCAGCGGGTGTTGTAGCGGAAGATGCCAAGCCCTGCGGAGTTACGTCCAGGGCCCGGCGGCGAGGAGGTTCCGGGTCGGAACGCACCGTTCAGGCGGCGCGAGGCGCGCAGGATCGTCGGCACGTAAGCCGGGATGAATCGCGCCAGATCGGCTGGGGTGGAGACGATGCCGCCCGAGGCCCAGGCTCCGGCCGGGTTAATCAGTTCGCTGACGTCCTCGGGCCTCTCTTCCGGCGCGATGTCGTAGCCGCGCATGAATGGGCGGGGCATCGCAACCGTCCGCGGCAGGCTGCTGCCGCCCATCCCGAGTGGCACGAAGATCTCACCCCGTAGCAGGCTCGGGTAGGAGCGCCCGGAGGCCTCCTCCTCCATCAGCCCCGCGGCGATGTTGTCGGTGTCGGAGTAGTGGTAGTGGGAGCCTGGAGCGAACTCGAGCGGATCGTCGCGGACGAAGTCCGTCAACTGCCGCGGCGCCAGGTAGGCGGCGGGGTCGGCATTGAGCTGCGCACCGAACTCGGGGGCCTGGATGTACTCGGGCAGGCCGCTGGTGTGCTGGAGCAGCTGGCGCAACGTCACGCCTTCGGCGTTCGGCAGAACTCCGGGGATGCTGGAGCCGAGCGTGTCGCTCAGCGAGAGCGACCCTTCCCGAGCGAGCAGCACCGCGAGGTAGGCGCTGAACCCCTTGGAGACGCTGGCAATGCGCAGGTGTTCGTTGCGTTCGGGCAGGCGGCCGCTGGCGACGTCGGCGAAGCCCGCGTAGAAGAAGTCCGTCCGCCGCTCGCCCGGGCGCCGTTCTCGGTCGATCAGAACGGAGATTCCCGGCGGCCCGGCGTTCGAGGAGACGATGCTGGCGAGCATGCCCCGCAGCTTTGGCGGCGCAGCCGCAGCCGGGGTGACGATCGCCGGGCAGAGGGCGAGACAAGCGACGGTGAGGGACAGCAGCAGGCGCTCTCGCACGGCCATACCCTAGAGCTCGTGTCGACTTTGTCGCGCATAGGACGACAAAGTCGACACGGGAGCACATACCGCCGGGTAGCCTGGGCAAGCGATGACCGTCGCGAGCGACCACACCACGGAGCTGCTGATCGGTGGCGAGCGGGTCAGCGGAGCGGCCGCCCCGCTCCCGGTAGAGAACCTGGAGAGCGCGATGCGCTGCATGCGCGAGCTGCGCGCCGGCACGGTCTGGATCAACGACCCGCTGACCGACAACGACGCCGGCCCCTTCGGGGGCTTCAAGCAGTCCGGCCTCGGCCGCGAGCTGGGGCGCGAGGGCCTCGAGGCTTTCCAGGAGACCAAGCACGTCCACATGGAGTCGCGGATCGAGCGCAAGGAATGGTGGTACCCGTACAGCGAGTACGGGGGTGGATCAGGGGGTCAGTAGCCTCGAGGTCGCCGTGACCGTCCGAGTCCCCTTTCTCGACCTTGGCGCCACGCGCCGGGAACTGGGCGGCGAACTGGAGGCGGCGGTCGGCAGGACGCTCGAGTCCGGGTGGTACCTGCTCGGCCGGGAGCTGGAGGAGTTCGAGCATGAGTTTGCCGCTTACTGTGGGACGCGCCACTGCGTCGGCGTCGCCAGCGGTCTCAGCGCGATCGAGCTCGCCCTGCGCGCGGGGGGAGTCGGGCCCGGCGACGAGGTGATCGTGCCGGCCTACACCTGGGTCGCGACCTGGCTGGCGGTGACGCGGACCGGCGCCCGCCCGGTTGGCGTCGATGTCGAGGAGGCGACCTACAACATCGATCCGGAGCTGATCGGCGACGCGGTCACAGAGCGGACGGCCGCGATCGTGCCCGTTCACCTCCGCGGCGAGCCGGCCGCGATGGAGGCGATCGGCGCGCTCGCGTCAGCCCATCAGTTGCTCGTGGTCGAGGATGCCGCCCAGGCCCACGGCGCCCGGCACCGAGGCCGCCGCGTCGGCGGCCTCGGCGACGCCGTTGCCTTCTCGTTCTACCCGTCCAAGAACCTCGGCGGCATCGGCGACGGCGGCGCCGTGACGACCGACGACGACGAGCTGGCCGACCGGGTGCGGCTGCTGCGCAACTACGGCACCCGAAACCGCTACGAGATCGTCGAGGCGGGCGTGAACTCGCGCCTCGGGGAGATCCAGGCCGCCGCGCTGCGGGCGATGCTGCCGCGCCTCGATTCCTGGAACCAGACCAGAGCCGCACTCGCGAAGGCCTACCTCGACGCCTTCCAGGGCAATGACTCGATCTCCCTTCCGGTCGTCCCCGAGTGGGCGGACCCGGTCTGGCACCTGTTCGTGATCGGCCATCCCGATCGCGATGCCTGCAGGGACACCCTCGCCGAGCGCGGGATCGAGACCCTCGTGCACTACCCCGTGCTGCCGTCCTGCTCCGCCCCTTACGCCGGCGATTGGCCACCGGGCAGCTTTCCGGTCGCCGAACGTCTCGCCCCCGCGGCGCTCAGCCTGCCGCTCTACCCCCAGCTCGATCCTGCCGCCTGCGAGCTGGTCGCGGAGGCGGTTCTGGCGACGGTGGCCTCGCCCTCCTCAGCGTAGGATCCCCGCGACGATGTCCGAGCAGGACTCATCTCGGGGTCGCGCGCGGCGTACCGTCCGGCTGCTCAGGTCGAAGCTGCACACCGATGTGCACGAAGGACTCGCCGACCTGCAGGCTGCGATCGCCGGCCTGCACGGGGACCTCAACAGCCTTCGCGTCGAGCTCGGGCAGCTGCGCGCCCGGGTCGACTCGGTCGAGATCGATACCCGACGGGCGGCCGAGATCGCCCGCCACGCCTACGACGAGGAGCCGGAGAACAGGAGGCGGCTGCGAGAGCTCCGCACCAGCGAGGAGTACGAGCTGGCCTTCGCCGAAGCCGAGCCGCTGGTCAGCTTCATCGTCCCCACCTACAACTCATACGAGACGCTGCGTGACGTCGCCCTCCCCTCGATCCTGAACCAGAGCTACTCGAACCTGCAGGTGATCGTCTCCGGCGACTGCGCCCCTGCCGAGACCGAGGAGGCGATTGCGGAGATCGGCGATCCCCGCGTCACTTACATCAACCGCACGATCAGGGGGCCCTATCCGGAGGAGCAGTCGAGGCGCTGGTACGCGATCGGGGTCCCGCCCGTCAACGACGCGCTAGGCCTGGTCCGCGGCCGCTGGATAGCGATCCTCGGAGACGATGACGCGGTCCGGCCCAACCACACAGAGGACCTCTTGGCCGCAGCCCAGTCGCACCGCTACGAGCACTGCTACGGGCTGCAGCTGGTCAACTTCGCAGAGGGGGATCCGATAACCCTCGGCCGGTTCCCGCCCGAGCTCGGGCAGTGGGGTCTGCAAGCGGCCATCTACCACGCCGGCCTTCGCTTCTTCGAAGGCGAGCTCTCGGATGCGATCTATGAGGAACCGAGCGACTGGTCGAAGTGCAGGCGAATGGTGCGGGCGGGTGTTCGCTTCGGGATGATCGACAAGGTCGTGGTCGACAAGAACGAGACCCGGCGTCGCTCGGCCCGCGAGTGGGAAGAGGGCGCGGTCCCGACCGCGGACTAATCGTCGTTATCGGCAGCGCGAACCGCGGCCCGGAATTCGGCGCGATCGCGGATGTAGTCGCTCTCGTCATAGGGGGCCGAGGCGAGGACGAGATAGGCCGTTCCCGGAGAGAAGCCGACGAGGTCGTGCCAGACCATCGGCGGCAGGTAGAGCCCAGCCCGAGGATCATCCAGCGCGAACGTCCGGCGTTGTGATCCGTCGTCGACCACGGCGTCGAGACGGCCGCTCACGCAGAACACCGCCTGCTCCAACGTCAGGTGGGAGTGGCCGCCCCGGATCGCCTCGCCGGGAACGTCGTAGACGAAAAAGGCACGGGCAATCTGGAACGGAACGTGCCTCTCGGCCTCGGCAAAGGCGAGGTTCCCCTGTGGGTCCTCGACCACGGGCAGCTCAACGGGCTTGCATTCCTCGATTCCCACAGGCGCGGTCGACCCTAGCGGGACGGGCTTACAAGCTCGCTACGATCAGCCGCCCTCCGGAGGACGGAACCGAGAGCCTCGATGCCCACGATCCACCAAAGCGCCGTAGTCGAGACCGACGCGATCGGGGAAGGAGTGGCGGTTGGGGAGTTCTCGATCGTCAGGCCCGGCGCTGTCCTGGGCGACGGGGTGACGATCCACTCGCACGTGATCGTCGAGGCGAACGTCGAGATCGGCGCGGGCACGGAGGTGTTGCCGGGTGCTTACCTTGGCCGGCGCCCGCGGGCGGTCGGGGCGATCGCCCGCGAGCCGACCTACCGCGAAGAGCTGCGTATCGGTCCCGGTTGCTCGATCGGGGCCCACGCGATCCTCTACTACGACGTCGAGATCGGCAGCGACACCCTGATTGGCGACAGCGCGGCGCTGCGCGAGACCGCCCGAGTCGGCAACGGCTGCGTGATCGGCCGCATGGCGGTCGTTGATCGCGACATCCAGATCGGCGACGGCACTGTGATCATGTTCGCTACCTCACTGGCAGCGAAGACCAGGATTGGCAAGGGCGTGTTCATCGCCCAGGGTGTGATCACAACCAACGACAACACGCTTGGCGCAGAGGGCTGGGTGGAGGAGCAGATGGCGGGTGCGACGATCGAAGACGAAGCGAGGATCGGCGGCAACGCGACCCTGCTGCCGGGAGTAACGATCGGCCGTGGCGCAATCGTTGGCGCGGGCTCCGTCGTCACCCGGGACGTCGAGCCCGGCGTTACGGTGCTCGGCGTTCCGGCCCGGCCGGCTTGACCCCGATCAGCAGCGCCATCTCGAGCCACTTCCAGTAGCAGTCGACGTCGTCGAAGCCGAGCTCGCGCAGCCAGACGAGCTGCGTCTCGACGTCGAGGCAGCGGTCGGAGGGGTCCTCGTTCTCGATCGGCTCGTCGATCGCCGCGAAGAAGGCGAGGTGGAGACGCTCGGTCGGCGAGGCGACGTGCTCGAAGTTGGCGAAGATTCCGCCGGGCTCGAGCAGGTCGAAGATCTCGCCGCAGAGGGAGCGCTTGCGCTCGTGCGGGAGGTGGTGGATGGCCATCGAGGAGACGATCGCGTCGAAGCGGCCAAGCTCGGGGAGCGACTCGGCCAGGTCGTGCTCGACGAGCTCGATGCGCTCGTCCCCGGCGAAGCGCTCGCGCGCTGCCTCGAGCATTACTTCGGAGAAATCGAGGCCGACTCCGATCATCTCGGGCCGATCCATCTGGAGCAAGGCGAGCAGCCGCCCGTCGCCTGTGCCGAGGTCGAGCACGCGCCGGACATGCCGGGGCACGTGCTCGAGCAGCACGCTCTCCCCCTCGAGGCGGCGCGGAAACTCATCCGCCCTGGCCAGATAGCGATCGACGCGCTCGGCGTTCATCCACTCCTCTCCCGCCATGCGAGCGATTATCGAGGCGAATCCCAATCTAGGGCGCCACCGCCGGCTAAGCCCGGTGCTCCGGGTTCGGGAAGTCGAAGCGGCAGCCGGCATCCCACTCGGTCCGCTGGTTGCCGTGCGCGGGGATGCCGCCAGCATCCTTGAGCATCCGCGCCAGGTGGAGCATGTTCCAGGCGGCGAAGGTCGTGTTGCGGTTGGTGAAGTCGTTCTCCGGGCCGCCCGAGCCCTGATCGAGGTAGGACGGCCCAGGACCGGCCTCACCGATCCAGCCGGCGTCGGCCTGGGGAGGAATCGTGTAGCCGAGGTGCTGGAGCGAGTAGAGCACGTTCATCGCGCAGTGCTTGACGCCGTCCTCGTTGCCGGTCACCAGGCAGCCGCCGACCTTCCCGTAGTAGGCGTACTGGCCGCGATCGTTCAGCAGGTGTGAGTTGCCGTAGAGGCGCTCGACGACCTGCGTCGCGACCGAGGACTTCTCCCCCAGCCAGATCGACATCCCGAGCACGAGGATGTCGGCCGCCATCACCTTCTCGAAGATCGCGGGCCACTCGTCGACGTTCCAGCCGTGCTCGGTCATGTCCGGCCAGACGCCGGTGGCGATCTGGTGGTCGATCGCCCGAATGCACTCGACCTCTACCCCCTTGCGACGCATGATCTCCATCGAGAGATCGATCAAGCCCTGCGTGTTCGACACCTCGGGACTGCGCTTCAGCGTGCAGTTGACGAAGAGCGCGCGCAGATCGGAGTAGTCGGCCATCCCGGGGAGCGTATTGGCTTCTCGCCAGCGTCCGGGCAGGGCGCGGCGGCTAGCGCCGCCCCTCGGCCCGCGCCTGCAACAGCTCGCTCTCGCGTGCGTTACCGCTCATCGCCGCTGCTCGGGCGAACTCCGCCGCCGCCTCTTCCTCCCGACCAAGCCGCTCGAGCAGCTCGCCGCGGGCAGCCGGCAGCAGGTGGTAACCGGCGAGCGCCGGCTCCCCCGCGAGCCCGTCGAGCAGCTCCAGCCCCGCCGCCGGGCCGAACGCCATCCCCACGGCGACGGCCCGGTTCAGCCGCACCACCGGCGAGCCGGTGATCGCGGCGAGGCCGTCGTAGAGGGCGACGATCCGCTCCCACTCGGTCTGCTCAGGCGTTCGGGCGCGGGCGTGGCAGGCGGCAATCCCCGCCTGCAGCGCGTAGGGGCCGAGCGGCCGCCCCAGCGCTTCCGCCCGCTCCAGGCCCGTCAGGCCGCGGCCGATCAAGACGAAGTCCCAGCGCGAGCGGTCCTGCTCGAACAGCGGGATCACCTCCCCAGCGGGGCCAGTACGAGCCGGAAAGCGTGCCGCCTGCAGCTCCATCAGCGCGAGGAGGCCCAGCGCCTCCGGCTCGCGCGGCGCCAGGCCGACGAGAATCCGCCCTAGCCGCATCGCCTCCTCGCAGAGGTCAGCACGGATCCAGTCCTCGCCGCCGCTCGCTGCGTAGCCCTCGTTGAAGATCGCGTAGATCACCTCCAGTACCGAGGCGAGGCGCTGCTCGCGCTCAGCGGCGCCCGGCACCTCGATCGGCACCCGCGCCTCGGCCAGGGTCCGCTTGGCGCGGACGATCCGCTGCGCCACCGTCGACTCCTTGGAGAGGAAGGCGCGGGCGATCTCCGCCGTGCTCAGTGAGCCGACCAGGCGCAACGTCAGCGCCACCCGCGTCTCGGTGGAGAGCACCGGGTGGCAGGCGGTGAAGATCAGGCTGAGCAGATCGTCTTCGATCTCGTCATCGGCCTCGGCGGCGAGATCGGGCTCGGAAAGGCGCGCCCGCAGCTCGACTTCGTGCCCCAGCTCCTCCTCCTTGCGGGCCGCCATCTCGCCGTGCCGCAGGCGGTCGATCCCCCGGTTCTTCGCCGTCGTCATCAGCCAGGCGCCGGGGTTGTCGGGAACGCCCGAAGCGGGCCACTGCTCGAGCGCAGCGAGCAGCGCGTCCTGGGCCAGGTCCTCGGCCACGCCAACGTCGCCGGCGATGCGGGCTAGCCCGGCGATCAGCCGCGCCGACTCGATCCGCCAGACGGCGTCGATCGCGCGGCGGGCTTCGTCTTGCTCCATGCTCAGCTCGCCCGCCGCGCTCCGGGCCGTTACTGGTTCTGCTCCGCTTCGGCCCGCAGGCGCTCCTCCTGCTCGCGCAGCTCCGGCGTGAACTCCTCGCCGAAGTCCTCGGCCTCGGCGACCTGGCGGATCTCGATCTCGCCCTCTTCGTCGTGCGGGTTGGGGCAGCGCTTGATCCACTCCACCGCCTCCTCGAAGGAGTCCACCTGCAGCAGCCAGTAGCCCGCGACCAGCTCCTTGGTCTCGGCGAAGGGACCGTCGACCACAGTCCGCTCGCTCTCGCCGCCGAAGCGCACCCGGGCGCCCTTCGAGCTCGGCAGCAATCCCTCGCCGGCCAGCATCACGCCGGCTTTAACCAGCTCTTCATTGAACTTGCCCATCTCGGTGAGCATCTCCTCGCCCGGCATCTTGCCGGCCTCGGAGTCCTCGCTTGCCTTGACAATCGCCATCACTCTCATCGTGGGGTCCTTTCGGGTCGTCTTCGCGGGAAATCGTCTCCGATATTCCCGCCTCTACCCACTACGACGAGTGAGGACTATCGGAATCGACACGTATCTTCCGAGCCACTCATGACAGTTCTGCTCTACGACAACCCGGTCTCCGGCAACTGCCACAAGGTTCGGTTGATCCTCGGCCTGCTCGGCATCGAGTTCGAGCGCCGGGAGCTCTCGGTTGTCGAGCGCTCGGATCGAGCTGAGGTGCTCAGCGGGCTCAGCCCGTCGCTCAACGTGCCCACCGTGGTGCTCGAGGATGGTCGGCCGCTCGCCGAGTCGAACGCGATCCTCTGGTACTTCGCCGACGGCACCCGCTACCTGCCCGACGATCCCTACGAGCGCGCCCAGGTGCTGCAGTGGATGTTCTTCGAGCAGTACAAGCACGAGCCGGCGATCGCGGTCCTCCGCTTCTGGGTCGCGATCTCCAACGACCCCCCGCCTGCCGCGGAGATCGAGGCCAAGCGCGCGGCCGGCCACGCGGCACTCGACGCGATGGAGCGCCATCTCAGCGACCACGAGTACTTCGTCGGCGAGCGCTTCACGATCGCGGACATCGCCCTCTACGCCTACACCCAAGTCGCCCCCGAGGCCGGCATCGACCTCGAGCCCTTCCCGGCCGTGCGCACCTGGCTCAAACGAGTCGGGGCTCAGCCCGGGATCGTCCCGCTCACAGCCTGAGCTCCGACTTAACTGGCGCGCCGAGCGCGCTCATCCCAGGTGCGCTCCATCTGCCGCATCAGCGCCGGGTACACCACCCAGTAGCGGAACGGCTTGATCAGGGCCATGTAGGCCCTGCCGAAGGCGCCGCGAGGCTTGACGTAGACGGCCATGCGGCCCTCGTAGCGGCCATCGTCCCGCTCGACCCAGGCCAGATGGGCGACGCCGTGGACGGTCTTGTTCGAAATCTCGGCGGCGGCCTCGCGGTCGGTGCGGTAGAGAGGGACGAAGGGGAGCGAGCCGAAGGTCTGCTCCGACGCGGTGCCGCGCAGGTCGGGAGGGAGGCGATCGCGCAGGGAGGTCTCGGTGTCGCCGGGAATCGGCAGCTCACCGGGCCCCTGACCGTCGACGGGGGTCGAGATCTCGCCGAGGTCGAGCCAGCGGCCGAGGCGGTCGCGGAAGTTCCAGAGAAAGCGGGTCGGGCGGGACTCCGCGCTTGACGGGTCGAAGGAGCCGGCCATGTCGAGCAGGTCCTGGAAGTCCTCAGGGCCGCCCGGCGTCGGCAAGGCCCAGACGTCCTCCAGGGTGAAGTCGGGAACGAGGTCGTGGATGCGCCAGGGGCGGCATTCGTGCTCGACATTAGGGAGCTTCATCGCGACCTCCGATCCATACGCTGTCGTATGGACAGTATGGGAGCGGCTTGCATCTGTCAATACGGTGCCGTATAGATCTAACCGTGGCCAAGGTTCAGACTCCCCGCAGCGCCTGGATTGAAGCGGCGCTTGAGGCGCTGGCGAGCGGTGGGCCGGAGGGCATCCGGGTCGAGGCGCTGGCGACGCGCCTGGGGGTTTCCAAGGGCGGCTTCTACTGGCACTTCAAGGACCGGGCGGCCCTGCTCGAGGAGATGCTCGACAGCTGGGAGCAGAGCGTGGTCGGCGACGTCATCGCCGAGGTCGAGAGCGAGCCGGGCGAGTCGCGCGCCAAGCTGCAACACCTCTTCGAGCTGGCGATCGCCTCCTCGGGCGGCATCCTGCCGGTGGAGCTGGCACTGCGGGACTGGTCGCGGCGCGACGAGGAGGTGGCGGCGCGGCTGCACCGGGTCGACAACCGGCGCATGGAGTACCTGCGTTCGCTGTTCGGTCCCATCTGCGTCGACGAGGACGACGTCGAGGCCCGCTGCATCCTCGCCTTCTCGCTCTTCATCGGCAGCAGCTTCATCGTCGCCGAGCACCCTGGGAGGAGCCGGTCCCAGGTCCTGCAGCTGGCGATCGACCGCCTGCTCGCCGAGTCCTGGGGCTGAGGTGGCCGGCCACGCGGAGAGGCGCCCGGTGCTCGTCTTCGACGGCGACTGCGCCTTCTGCACCAGCTGCGCGCGCCTGCTCGAGCGAATCGGCCCGCAAGCGGAGATCGTCGCCTGGCAGCTCGCCGACCTGGGCAAGCTCGGGATCACCGCCGCCCAGGCGGCCGAGGCCGTGCGCTGGGCCGAGGCCGACGGCACGGTCCGCACCGGACACGAAGCGATCGCCGCGGCGCTGGCCACAGCCAGGCGGCCCTGGCGGATCGCCAGCCGGGCGATGCTGCTGCCGGTGGTCTCGCCGCTGGCGGCGGCGGCCTACCGCCTGGTCGCCCGCAACCGGCACCGGTTGCCGGGAGGCACGCCCGCCTGTGCTGCCGGACGGGACCGGAATGCCGTTTGAACGGGCCGCCGACCGGGGTAAGATTCAATCGATACATAGGGAGAAGAGGCAGATCCCTCCGCTCCCCTCGCCATAGGCGCGACCTCGGAGATCCCGCGGTCGCGGCGAACCTGCCCGGTGGAGGCGATCCCGAAGCCGGCAAGAACCGAGAGGCGAAGAGATATGACGCTCAGCGACGCGAGCGCGGTACGCGACGCCACCGCTTCAGCCGACCGTGCGCTGCTGACCCGAGAGGACCGCGCGCGGCTGCTCCGTTACATGACGATGATGCGGGCCGCCGAGGAGCGCGGCTTGGCCCTCTACAAGCAGGGCAAGGTCCCGGGGTCCTTCTACGACGGCCGTGGACAGGAGGCGATCGCCGTCGGGGCGACGTTTGCGCTCGGCCCGCGTGACCGGCTGTGCATCCTGCATCGCGACCTCGGAGCGCATTTCGTCCGCGGCGTAACCCCGGATCGCTATCTGGCCAACTACATGGGCAGAGCGGGCGGGGTGACCGGCGGCAAGGACGGCAACATGCACTTCGGCGACCGGCGGCTCGGCTGCGTCGGGATGGTTTCGATGCTGCCCGACATGGCCCAGGTCGCAAACGGGATGGCGCTCGCCTTCAAGATGCGGGGTGAGCCGCGCGTGGCGATGACGTTCTTCGGCGAGGGCTCGACCGCCAACGGGCAGTGGCACGAGGCGATGAACCTCGCCGGGATCCACCGCCTGCCGATCGTCTTCATCCTCGAGAACAATCAGTTCGCCTACTCGACTCCGAACGAACTCGAGTTCGCGGTGGATCCGGTCCAGCACGCAGCCAGCTACGGCTTCCCCGGAGCGAACGTCGACGGCAACGACGTCGAGGCGGTGTTCGAGGCGGCGCACGCCGCCGTCGAGCGCGCCCGCGGGGGCGCGGGACCGACCCTGATCGAGTGCCAGACGATGCGGATGCACGGGCATGGCGCCCACGACAACATGAGCTATATCCCCGACGGGATGCTCGAGGAGTGGGAGAGGCGCGACCCGATCGAGCGTTACGCGGCCCGGCTCGCCTCCGACTTCGGCTTCGCCGGGGACGAGGTCACCGAGATTGGCGAGCAGGTTCGCTCCTACGTCGCTGAGTGCGCCGAGAGGGCGCTCGCATCGCCGCTGCCGGACCCCGGGATCGCGACCGAGGGTGTGTTCGCCGAGCGCTGGGAGCCGCTCGGCGACGGAGCGGCGCCTTGGTCGCGCTGGGAGGCGGAGTGATGGCCGAGATGACGTACCTCGAGGCGATCTCCGACGCGCTCCGAACGGAGATGCGCCGCGACGAGTCCGTGTTCTGCCTCGGTGAGGACATCGGCGCCTTTGGCGGCGCCTTCAAGGTGACCGACGGCTTCGCCGAGGAGTTCGGAGCCGACCGCGTGCTCGACGCTCCCCTGGCCGAGAACGCGATCGTCGGCGCGGCGACCGGAGCCGCGATCGAGGGCATGCGCCCCGTCTGCGAGATGCAGTTCGCCGACTTCATCTCCTGCGGCTTCGATCAGCTCGTCAACGTCGCGGCGAAGCTGCACTACCGGCAGGGAGTGGCAGTACCGATGGTGGTGCGGCTTCCCTCGGGAGGGGGCTTCTCCGGCGGTCCCTTCCACTCCCAGAACCCGGAGGCGTGGTTTCTCCAGGCACCGGGGCTGAAGGTGCTCACCCCCGCCACCGCGGAGGACGCCAAGGGGCTGCTGGCGAGCGCGATCCGCGACCCCAACCCGGTCTGCTTCCTCGAGCACAAGGGGCTCTATCGCCACGTGCGCGGGGAGGTCCCCGAGGGTGAGTACACGGTGCCGATCGGCGAGGCGCGGGTGGCCCGCGAGGGCTCGGAGATGACGGTAGTCGCCTATGGCTCCTCCGTTCACCTCGCCCTCGAGGCGGCCGCCCAGCTCGACGAGGACATCGAGGTCGTCGATCTCCGCACCCTCTGCCCGCTCGACAGCGAGGCGATCCTCGCCAGCTCGCGCAAGACCGGCAAGGTGCTGATCGCCCACGAGGCGACCCGCGCCTGCGGCGCCGGGGCCGAGGTGGCGGGGCTGATCGGCGAGGAGGCGTTCGAGGACCTCGATGCCCCGGTCCGCCGCCTGACGACGCCGGACGTCCCGATCCCGTTCAGCCCGCCGCTCGAGCAGGCAGTCCTCCCCCAGCTCGACGACATGAAGGAGGCATGCCGTGAGCTCCTCACGTACTGACGCCTCGATCGTCGAGGTCTCGATGCCGCAGATGGGAATCTCGGTCGCCGAGGGAACGATCCTTGAGTGGCGCAAGCGCCCAGGCGACTGGGTCGAGGCCGACGAGTCGATCTGCGACGTCAGCACCGACAAGGTCGACGTCGAGATCCCCTCCCCCGCCTCCGGCCGCCTCGAGCGGATCCTGGTCGAGCCTGGCGAGACGGTCTCCGTGGGAACTCCACTCGCCGAGCTCGACACTTCCGCGGCACCTGGCGAGGCGCATCCGGAGGAGTCGCACTCGGAGAAGTCAGCGGAGGCCCATCCCGAGGAGGCACCAGAGGTAGACCGCTCGCGGTTCTACTCGCCGGTCGTGCGCAGGATCGCCGCGGAGCACGGGGTCGATCTCGAGCGGGTCGAGGGCAAAGGTGTAGGCGGGCGGGTGCGCAAGGCCGACCTGATGGGCTTCCTCGCGAACGGTGCGGCGAAGGAGGAGCGTGACGAGCCAGAGGTGCGCGAGGAGCGGCCCTTGCACACCGAGTCGCCCTACCAAGGCGAGCCGCAGCCAGCCGCCTCGGCCGAGGACCTGATCGGCCCTACCCGGCGCGAGCGGATGTCGCCGATGCGGGAGCAGATCGCACGCCACATGCTCGACAGCCGCCGCAGCTCGGCGCACTGCACGACGGTGGTCGAGGTCGACTTCTCGCGCATTGCCCGTCAGCGCCAGGAGCTGCGCGAGACGATGGCTCGCCGCGGCGTCAACCTCACCTACCTCGCCTTCGTCGCCAGAGAGGTCGTTGCGGCCCTGGAGCGGCATCCGGTCCTCAACGCCTCGCTCGACGGCGAGGAGATCGTCTACCACGACCAGGTCAATCTCGGCATCGCCGTCGCCCTCGAGCACGGCCTGATCGTGCCCGTGATCCGGCAGGCAGAGCGGCTCAGCCTCGAGGGCCTGGCGGCGGCGATCGGCGACCTGGCCACCCGCGCGCGAGAGAAGCGGCTGCATCCCGACGAGGTCCAGGGCGGCACGTTCACGATCACTAACCCAGGTCAGTTCGGGGCGGTGCTCGCGACGCCGATCATCAACCAGCCCCAGGTCGCGATCCTCGACCTGGAGGCGATCGTCAAGCGCCCGGTCGTCGTCGAGCGCGACGGCGACGAGGCAATTGCGATCCGGCCGATGTCCTACCTCTGCATGTCCTGGGACCACCGGGCGCTCGACGGCGCCGAGGCGGCCCGCTTCCTCGCCGAGATGCAGCAGGCCCTGGAGGAAGGGGGTCGGAGTGAGTGACGCGCGACTGACGGCGATGGCCTCCGGCTACGAGGACCTGCAAGTTGTCTCCGGGTCCCGCAGCGGCGCCACGATCGCGATCGCCGTTCATTCCACCGCCCTCGGCCCGGCGCTCGGCGGCGCGCGGATGTGGCACTACGAGTCCGCCGCGGACGGCGTGGAGGACGCCCTGCGGCTGGCGCGGGCGATGACCTACAAGGCCGCCGCGGCCGGGCTCGACCTCGGCGGCGGCAAGGGCGTGATCTGCGCCCCGACGCCCGAGCGACCGGTGGGCGAGCTGCGCCGGCGGATGCTGCTCGACTTCGGCGACGCAGTCGAGTCGCTCGAGGGGCGCTACGTGACCGCGGAGGACGTCGGCACCGGCGCCGCCGACATGGTCGCGATCGCCGAGCGCACCGCCCATGTGGTCGGCCTGCCAGCGGAGCGCGGCGGCCGCGGCGACCCGGGCCCGCTGACCGCGCGAGGCGTGCTTGAGGCGATGAAGGCCTGTCTCGAACATCGCTTCGGCGATGCGTCGGTGTCAGGTGCCCGGATCTGCGTGGTCGGCGCCGGCAGCGTCGGCGGCCGGCTGGCGCGAATGCTCGCCGGCGGCGGCGCGGAGCTCGCGATCTCGGACATCGACCCTGCGCGCAGGGCGCTCGCGGAAGAGCTCGGGGCGACATGGGTCGACCCGGCGGATGCGATCGCCGCGGACTGCGACGTGCTCGCCCCCTGCGCCCTCGGCGGCGCGATCGACGCGGCCGCGATCGAGCGGCTTCGCTGTCAGATCGTCTGCGGGGCCGCGAACAACGTGCTCTTCGACGAGCGGCTGGTGGGGGCGCTTGCGCAGCGCAGCATCCTCCTCGCACCCGACTTCATCGCCAACGCCGGCGGCCTGATCAACGTCTACGCCGAGCTGCACGACCTGGACAGCGAAGTGGTCCTGCGCCTCGTCGACAGGATCGGCCCGACGATGCGCCGAATCCTCGAAGCGGCCGACCGGAGGGGAGTCACCCCGCTCGCCGCAGCCCAGGAGCAGGCACTGGAGCGCCTGCAGGCAGCGACGCCCGCGGCCGCCTAGCACCTCGCCGGGTTGCACGCGCATCGTGGTGTCTAGTTCCCGGCTACGCATTGCCACAGTAGCCACACCGAGGCGTGCCGACCCGGCGATCCTCGTGGCAGCTCGTGCAGCTGGCGATCACCGCTCGCCCGCACCCCTCGCAATGCCGCTTGTCGCGAAGGGGGAACCCGCAAAAGGGACACTCTCCACGACGAACCCGCCGTGCCGGAACTCGTTTCGCCAGGAAACGCTGCAGGGCAACGAAGGCGACCAACGTCAGGGCTACTCCCACGATCGAGATCACCAGAGGCCCGACCTCGGCGAACTCGATGTAGTTGTCGGTGTAGTCCGCGGCCATGACGGCGGCGAGAACCGCGGTGGCCCCGATCCAGGCGAGCGCGGCGGGGAGATAGCGGGGGTTCCGAGACCGAAGGCGGATGAGCAGCCGGTAGGCGGCCGCGAGCATCAGGATCAGCAAAGCCAGGCGCAGGAGGAAGACGATCCGGTCGTGCCGGGCGCGATCCTCGTCCTCATTCTCCGCGGTGCGCTGTCGCAGCTCGGTCAGCCGTTCCTGTACCTCCACCGCGCTCGGACGAGTCCGCATCTCAACCCTGACGGCGCCCCCCAGCTCTCTCGATGCTGACGCGAACCTGACTTGAGCGGACTCGTACTCCGTTCGCAGCGCAGCCGACGGTTCGTCGGCGTCCAATGCCGTTCGGTAGGCCTCGCGGCTGAGCTCCAATTGACGAGTGGCCGCCCGCCGCTCCCGCCGAGTCCTATCGACCGAGTGAATCGCCTGCCGGTGCTTCTGAATCGCCGAGAATTCGGCGGGGTCGATGAGCCTCCGGTCTGGCACATAGGAGGTCGAGTCGCTCTTGGAGACATCGTCGAGCTTGACGTAACCCCAAACGGCACCGATCGCGATGAAGACAGCGAGGACGAGAGCAAGGATCTTCTCGGCGGTGCTCGTCTCGATCTCCCCATCCCCCACCCGGCTACCCGCTGGTCGGAATCGGCTGCTGCTCTCGCTCATCCTGTCTCTCCTCCTTTGCCGCCGTCAGGCGGATTCGTTCTGGGGCGAAGCTCGATCACCAGCTCGCAGTCGAGGGCTGCGGCAATGCGCGCAAGGGTGTCGATCCGGGGTGGCCGCGCCCCCCGCTCCACCCGGGCGATTGCGGACTGCGTCGTCCCACAGAGCTCAGCCAGTTCACGCTGGGAGACGCCCCAGGCTTTCCGCCTCTCCGCGACCCGTTCCGCGATCAGGCCGAACAGCTCTCGATCATCGGGGTCGGGCGCTGCACCCACCGCCTCGCGAAAAGACGCGAGGCGGTCGTCCAGCCGACGAGATGTTTTGGGCTCGCGCTTTGCCATAGCAAGGTTGCTATGTATAGCAGTCCTGCTATGTGCAGTGGGCTAGCCTTTTGAAGTCGAGAATCTGCATTAGTTGGAAGGAGGCTGATGAGCGATCGTCCGAGCGGGAGCCGAGAGGGTCCGGCGGACGACTGCCGACCTTCCAACGAGACCCAGATATCGATGCGGCGCCGCGAGATGGTGGCGCTGTCGGCAGGGGCGCTGGCGAGCGCTGTCCTTTACGCCTGCGGCGCCGACGAGCGCGAGGCGGCCAGATCCACGCTGGGAGGAGCCACAACCACGCCTGACTGCGTGTTGACGCCCGAACAGGAGGAAGGCCCCTTCTATATCGACCTGGTGCAGGTTCGACAGAACATCGTCGAGAACCGCCCAGGCGTGCCACTTGCCCTCGCGCTGACGGTCGTCGACTCGAATACCTGCGAGCCGATCCGCGATGCCGCCGTTGACATCTGGCACTGCGACGCGCTTGGCGTCTACTCCGGCGAGCCATCGGAGGGCAGCGAGGGCGAGACTTACCTGCGTGGGGTCCAGCTCACCGACGGGAACGGCCTGGCGGAGTTCGCGACCATCTATCCGGGTCAGTACCCGGGACGGACGACGCACATCCACGTCAAGGTCCATATCGGCGGAGGGCAGAGCGACGGCACCTACTCCGGTGGTCGCGTCTCGTACACCGGTCAACTGTTCACCTCTGATCGGCGCGACGCGGAAGTCTTCGCGCTCGCCCCCTACAACCGGAATAGCGCCGTGATCACCTCGCGCAGCACGGATGGCGTCTTCCGATATCAGGGCGGCTCGAGCTCCGTGCTCGCCCTCGCACGGGCCGGCAGCAGTCTCAAGCGGAATGGCTTTACGGCAAGAGCGGCGCTGGGTGTGGATCCCAGCGCTACCCTACGGCGCTGACGCCGGGAAGCTCGGCAAAGCCGCTTTGATCGAAGCTCACAACCTGCCGGTCCCGGGCTCGCGCGGTCGCGGCGATGATGAGGTCGTGGGCACCGCGAGGCGAGCCTGTCTGTCGAACGTGCGCCAGCAGGGCGGCGTGTGCCTCGGCCACGTCGAGGTCGTAGACCTCGACCGAGACGGCATCTAGAACCGCCGCGACGAAGCGCTGCCTCTTGTCCCGCCTTCGGCCTTTCGCCAGCTGAACGCCAACCCTCAGCTCCGCCACGGTGATCGCCGCTACCGCGACATCATCGCCATCGTCGATCGCCTCGCCCAGCGAATCGCCCCCGCGCTCGGCATTGACCAAGACCGTCGTATCGAGGATCAGTCGCGCCAGGGGTCCGTCACAGGCTCCATGCCCTCGCGAAGCTCCCGCAGCTCGTCCGCCCAGGCATCGTCGGGCCGATTGCCGCGAAGCGCCTCCTTGAGCGCTTTCCCGGTTCCGCCGCTCGCCGGGCCGATCGTCGCCACGGCACGGCCGTGGCGAACCACGACGTAGGACTCCCCACCGCGTTCCACCTCGTCCAGCACCTCCGAGAACCGGCGAGACGCATCAGTAGCACTCAACTGCTTCATGAAATCAGACTATCAGATTTAGGTTTTTTGTCTGCGGCGAGCGATAGCTTCTTAACGCGGCCCGTCGGTATGAACAAACAGCACCGGGTCGCCGAGGCGACCTTCCGCGCGCAGCGCCAGCAGGCCGGCCATTGCCTTCGCGGTGTAGACAGGGTCGAGCGGGAGCCGCTCCTCCGCGGCGAGTGCGGCGGCGCGCGTGGCGGTCTCGGTGGGGTGGCCGTAGCCCGCTCCGATCTGGTCGCGGGTCAGGTCGAGCATGTCCGGCTCGAGCTGGAGCCGGCCGAGGCTCGCTCCACGGCGCTCCAGCAACTTGGCGGTGCGCCGCGCGAGGCGGGCGAACACCGGGGCGTCGAGGCGGAGCTGGTCGTTGACCACGACCCCGACCACGCGGGTGCGCAGGCCGGCGAGCTGCAGGCCGAGCGCCAGGCCGGCCGCGGTACCGCCGGTGCCAACCGGGACGACGACATGTGCCGGCTCGGGCAGCGAGCCGTCCTCGACCTGGGCGGCGATCTCCAGAGCCGCCTCGACATAGCCGAGCACTCCCACCGGCGAGGAGCCGCCGGCCGGCAGCAGGTACGGCGGGTGTCCACCGCGGACGTTGCGGGCGATCAGCCACGGCAACATCGCTACGGTGCGCGCCTTCGTGTGGGTGCGGTAGATGCGAGCGCCCGAGGCCTCGAGCCGAGCGAGCTGGGCGCTGACGTGGGCGTCGATCGGCTGGTCGACGAGCGCGAGCGCGGTCTCGAGGCCGTATTCGCGGGCGTAGAGCGCGGTCGCGAGTCCCCAGTTCGTGCCCAGCCCGCCGAAGGTGAGGATCGAGCGGCGGCCGCGGCGCTGGGCATCGGGGATCAGCCACTCGAGCTTGCGCACCTTGTTGCCGCCCCAGCCGCCCGAGCCGAAGGCGCCGTCTTCCTTCATCCAGATGCCGAGACCGGCCAGCTCGCGGACGGGCGTCGGGCGCTCGGACAGCACGAGATGGGGAAGGCTCTCGGCCAGGGCCGGAAAGCGCTCGTGTAGGCGGGTAATCAAGACTGTGAGCATGACTGCTGCCCTCTCTGTCCGCGGTCTCTCGAAGCGCTACGGCAGGACGACCGCGCTCGGCGCCGTCGATCTAGAGGTCGAGGCGGGAGAGCTCGTTGGCCTGCTCGGCCCCAACGGGGCAGGCAAGTCGACGCTGGTGAAGATCGCCTGCGGCCTGGTCTGGCCGACGGCCGGGGAAGCGCACGTCGCCGGCGCGACGGCCGGTAGCCGGGCGGCACGAGCGTCGACCGGTTACCTCGCCGAGCTGTTCCGCTTCCCCGGCTGGGCCCGTGCCGAGGAGGTGCTCGCGCTGCATCAGCGCCTGGCCCGCTCCAATGGCGGGGTGGCGGAGCGTGAGGCGCTGCTGGCGCGGGTCGGCCTCGAGGGCGAGGGCGAGCGCCGGGTGGAGACGATGAGCAAGGGCATGCAGCAGCGGCTGGGTATCGCCCAGGCGCTGATCGGCGACCCGCGGCTCGTGCTGCTCGACGAGCCGACGAGCGCGCTCGACCCAGGCGGCCGCCGCACGGTACGCGAGCTGCTCGTCGGACTGCGCGACCAAGGCGTCGGCGTGCTGCTGAACTCACACCTGCTCAGCGAGATCGAGCTCGTCTGCGACCGGGTTGTGATCATCGACGGCGGCCGGGTGGTGACCGAGGGACGCCCGGAGGACCTGACCGCGACCGGCGGCGTCGAAGTCGAGACCTCCGAAGGCGTGCAGGTCTTGCCCGACGCGCGCCGCGAGGATGTCCCGCGAATCGTCCGCGAACTGGTGGCCGATGGCGCCGAGGTCTACGGCGTCCGCGTGGTGAGCGGCACGCTCGAGGACGCCTATCTCGCCGCCGTGGTGGGACGCGACGGGTGAGCGACGCGATCACCATCGCCGGTCATGCGCTGCGGGAGGCGGTCCGCCGCCGCGTGCTGCTCGTCGTCGCGCTGCTGACCGCGGCCTTCCTCGCTCTCTACGCGCTGGCCGCCTTCGAGACCTTCGACTCGCTCGAGCAGACGAGCGCTGGCGGCTTCATCCCGATCGACGAGCGGGCGCTGGCGGGCGGGACGCTGCTCGGCCTGGCGATGTTCGTCGCGCTCTTCCTCGGCGTGGTGCTGGCCGTCTTCCTCACGCTCGGTGCGGTCCGCGGCGACGCCGAGCGCGGCCTGCTGCAACCGCTGGTCGTGCGTCCGGTGGGGCGCACGACGCTGCTGATCGGGCGGCTGCTCGCCGCCTCCGCCGTCTGCGCCCCCTATGTCGTCACCGTCTTCCTCGTCGCCGTGCTTATCACCAATGCCGCCGGCGACTTCACGCCCGGGTCGCTCGTCGTTCCCGCCGCCGGCCTGGCGCTGGGTGTCGTCACCGTGGTGGCAATCTCGCTGCTCGGCTCGACGCTGCTCGGGACCACCGCCAACGGCATCGCGATCTTCATGGTCTTCGCGACGGGGCTCGCCGCCGGGCTGCTGGGCCAGATCGGCGACGCGCTCGACGTTGACAGCCTGACGACGGCGAGCTCGATCATCTCCTGGATCGTCCCGTTCGAGGCGCTCTACCAGAACGGCCTCCACGCGCTGACCTCGGATATCGACGGCGCGGCAGGCGTGATCGTCCAGCTCGGACCCTTCGGCGGCGCCAGCAACGTCGGCGCGGCGATCTGGCCCTGGGCGATCGCCTGGTCCACCGCCGTACTGGCGCTCGCGGCCCTGGCCTTCCGTCGCCGCGACCTCTGAGGGCCGGCGCCGAGGCTGGCGGTACCCGATGGCGTGGCAACGACCACGGTTTCCATGCCCATCGATCTCCTGGCAGCGCCCGAGCTTGCTAGCGAAACCTGCTCGGGCTTGCGGTAGCCCGAGCAGAGTCATCACCGTCATGTGAGATATCCGCCGGGTGACGAGTAGGCACGACCAAATCATTAGCTTTGGAACGCCAACCCAAACGGTTTTCAGCGGCGTTTCCAACCTGACGCAAAATTTCGGCTGGGGAGCGGAAAGTAGTGTCGAAGCACAGGACATCCGGCCCAGGCGCCGCCAGCAGGCGGGCATCATCGCGCCAACGCGCTGGGATTCCCGCTTTGCTCATTTGCTCGAGCTTGCGGCGGCGGCGTACGCGAGGCTCTGCTTCCAGACGCACGACCAAGCGAGCCCCGGGCACAGTGCGAGTAGCCACCTCGCGGCCGGAGATCGCCGCGTGGCGCCCGCGAAGTCGCTCCCGAACCAGCGCATGCACCCAGGCCATCCCGTCATCGCTAAGGGTCGCCGCAACCAGGCCCTCCTCAAGCTGTGGTGCAAAGGCAGCATCGCCGAGCGCCTTTCCTTGTAGCAGCAGATCCATCGCTGCCATCGCGGTCTGGGGGCTGGCACCGAGAGCGAGAGCGCCATCGTTGTCTAGTGCTGCTAGCTCGGCGACCGCGTCACGAACCGGAACGTGCTTTCGCTGCGCCCACCAGGCTACAGCCCTGACTATTACCCCAATCTCGATCACAACGCAGCCATAGCGGGCAGATAGACCGCGCAGGAGCGTCGTCTTACCGCTACCGCTCGCGCCCTCGATTGCGGCCACCGATGCCAGGCTTACTGGCAAGCTGCTCATACCCAAAGTTTGACGGTTCACGTGCCTGGAGACGTGGCCGCTTTGCCGCGTTGGGAGGATGAGACATCGCACGTCAAGCCATATATCTCTCATCGCGCTCGGCGCGGCGCGCGGAGCTATTGGAAATCGCCGAAGAGTGCAGGCAAGCTGGTCTGCCCGTGACCAGCTCCTGGCTCTGGGCTGAGCCGGTCGACCTGGGCAATCCGAGAGCCGCTAGCGGCGCGGCGCGGCGCGACCTGGGTGACCTGCAGAGAGCCGACCTTTTTGTCGGCTTCACGGAGTCGGTGGGGGCGAGTGCCCAAGGGCGCGGCGGTCGCCACCTTGAGTTCGGTGTTGCCCTCGCACTCGGCAAGCGAATGATCCTAATCGGGCCCGAACACGAGCACATCTTTCACCACCTGCCAGAGGTCGAGCGCTACCCCTACTGGGGCGCAGCTCGCCCGGCGGTGCTTAACTCGGATGGGTGATGCGTGGGCTTGCGCTGGGCGTGAAAAGCGGTGAACGTCCGTCGCTGGGGCGTTGGCCTCTGCCGACCGCGATTAGACGCTCGATTTCGTAACGATTGTTGCGGCTCAACGCCCGCATCAAGCGCCGGATTCGCCAGTCGCGAATCGGCCGCGGGGATCGAGGGGCGAACTGCCCGCTACGCCATAGCGCGAGGTCACGAGCAACCCTGTCCGGCTTGGAGTTGATTGGAATCATGGCGCAACCGTAGGCTCGAGACCGGACGCCATTTCTAGTCGCGCCTTCTAACGAATGGGCTTAGCAACACGCCGAGGAGCGCAGTGAGAACGCCGGCTGCGGCGGCGCCAGGCGTGCCACCGAAGATGTAGAGGCAGACGATCGCTGCGACCGTCGCCGGGATCGCGATTAGCCCGGAAGTAAAGACCAGTCTTCCGACCGGCCTCAGGCTTGAGGCATTGCGACGATGGGCGCGGTGGAATGCGTAAAGGACCCGGATTGCCCACATCTGATCGACGGTGCCAAGCATGCCGCGCTGTACGCGAAACCCCTCTGGATTGCTTGAGTCGCGATTCTCGGTGCGAATCTGCTCGACAATCCGGTTGACGACCTCGAGCGCGAAGGCCCGAATCTGCGTCGGCCGATCGTCGTCCTCGAGGAAAAACAGCGCTGTGAGCAGCTCGGGGCTGAGGAAGAGATAGTCGTTGATCTCGCCGCGCGAGTAAGGGTTGAAGTAGGGCCGGTCGATCGCCGGGCAGCGCTCGCCACCGTGACGATCTATGAGCTCCTTTCGCACCTGGGCCAGCGATTCGTCAACGATGCGGCTCTGACGACTCTGTGGACAGGACGTCAAAGCCAGGCACCCCATGGCGAGCACGTCGGCTCCGAGCAGGGCGGTACGGCGACGAAGCTGGGTCGCCAGCCAATCCCAGGCGTTGACGATCTCCTCTGCGCTGAGCGCTTCGGGAAAGCGGCGCAGGGTGTGCAGAGCGAAGGCAGTTACCAGCAGCCGGTCCTGGCGTCGGGGATCGTCGGTGCCGCGGGTGCTCCAGCCCTCCTTGGTCTCGAGGGCAAGGGAGAGCAGGTGCTTGACCAATTGCGGGTTCTCGCGAGGAAGCCGCTGGTCAATCTCATCGAGATAAAGAGCGTCGATCATGAAGGCGAGCTTGAGCGGGTCTTCGAAGTCCTCTTCCTTTGCAGTCTCGCCCTTACCTGGAACTGCCGTGGGGATCGCATCCTTGACCCCATTCACAGGTGAGGTCGTATAGACGGACCGTTCCTGCCCGTCCCAGTGGTGGGCGATCGCGAAGACCTGAAGTGCAGCGGAGGTGCCGAAACGGCCCCACTGCTGGTCGGAATGGTGGCCGCTGTCGAGAAACTGGCCCCAGGCAGTGGACCCGCCGAGATCCTCAGCCTTTACAGTCTGGTCTTCGAGCAGGTCACAGATCGGCGCCAGGCACTCCCCAGCGCGACCGTCGAGCTCCTCTATCTTCGCCGGGCGCCAGACCCAGGCGTCGGTGATCGCCATCATTCAGGCTGCAGCTGCGAGGCCGAGCGCGCGCTGGGCGGCAGCGATCGCCTCGAAGCCGGGTTGCTGGCGCCAGTCGGCTAGGTGGGGGCGGCCCTGCTCGAGGGCAACGATGGCGCGCAGGAACTGACGCGGGAGCGGGCCGTCGATGCGACCGACTTGAACGCCGGAGTCATCCTCGACATAGAGATACTGGCCCGAATCGTCATAGTAGTCACGTGCGGTCTCGAAATCAGCGAAGCGGCGGATCTTCATCTTCGGCGCCGCCACGGCGAGGTCGATCCGCGAAGCACCAGTGAAAACCAAGCGATGGGCGTGAAGGCAATGTGGCTCGTGCTCGCGGATACCGGGCTCGACACAGGGGGCGACGCGGCCATGCTCCGCCACCACCGTAGACCCGTAAATAACACCGAGACGGCCGCAGACCGACTCCGTAAAGCGGATCAGATCCTCGGCTGCGTCTTGGCCGAGGTCGAGCATACTCGGGACATGCTCGCGAGCGGCGATCAAAGTAAATCCCTCCCCCACCGGACCGACTCCGAGAACCGCACGGAAATGCTCGGAGGTGGCCCAGGTGTACTCAGGCTCTGGATTACAGAGGAAGCAGCTGGAACTCTCGTGGCTACGAATTTGTCCGTTCATTTACCTAGCCCCTCAGCTCAAGCCTTTTCTGCTCCAGGCAAGCGATTCCTGCGCTTTAAGCACCAAATACCCCGATTCGCAGCGCGCCAGGCCAAGGACTTTCCTAGAGGTCTGGACCGCTATTTCGCGCGTTTGTCGCAGCCAACGAAGGCGACGCCTTCGGGGTCAGCTGCCGACGTAGGCCGCCAGATGCTCGCCGGTGAGGGTGGAGCTGGCGGCGACGAGGTCGGCGGGTGCGCCCTCGAAGACGATCTGGCCGCCATCGTGGCCGGCGCCGGGTCCGAGGTCGATGATCCAGTCGGCGTGCGCCATGACCGCCTGGTGGTGCTCGATGACGATGATCGACTTGCCGGAGTCGACGAGCCGGTCGAGCAGCCCGAGCAGCTGTTCGACGTCGGCGAGGTGGAGGCCGGTCGTCGGCTCGTCGAGGACGTAGACGCCGCCCTTCTCCCCCATGTGGGTGGCCAGCTTGAGCCGCTGCCGCTCACCGCCGGACAGCGTGGTGAGCGGCTGGCCGATGCCAAGGTAGCCGAGCCCGACGTCGGCAAGCCGCTGCAGGATCTTGTGGGCCGCCGGGATCCCCGCCTCGCCGTCGGCGAAGAACTCCTCGGCCTCGGTCACTGACATGGCCAGCACCTCGTTGATGTCCTTGCCGCCGAACTCGTACTCGAGTACCTCGGCCTGGAATCGCTTCCCCTCGCACTCCTCGCAGGTGGAGGCGACGCCGGCCATCATCGCCAGGTCGGTGTAGATGACGCCGGCGCCGTTGCAGTTGGGGCAGGCGCCCTCCGAGTTGGCGCTGAACAGCCCGGGTTTCACGCCGTTTGCTTTCGCGAACGCCTTGCGGACCGGGTCGAGCAGCTTGGTGTAGGTCGCCGGGTTGCTCCGTCGCGAGCCACGGATCGGGGTCTGGTCGACCGAAACCACTCCGTCCCGCCCGGACACTGAGCCATGGATCAGCGAGCTCTTTCCCGACCCGGCCACGCCGGTCACCACAACCAGCACTCCGAGCGGAATGTCGACGTCGACGTCCCGCAGATTGTTGGTGCTGGCGCCGCGGACCTCCAGCTTCCCCGACGGCGCCCGCTCCGACGGCTTCAGGGAGGCGCGGTCGTCCAGGTGCTGCCCGGTCAGCGTGCCACTGGACCGCAGCCCCTCGACGGCGCCCTCGAACACCACCTCGCCGCCTTCGGTACCGGCGCGCGGGCCGAGATCGACGACGTGGTCGGCGATCGCGATTACCTCCGGCTTGTGCTCGACGACCAGCACCGTGTTGCCCTTGTCCCGCAGCTGCAGCAGCAGGTCGTTCATCCGCGCGATGTCGTGCGGGTGCAGCCCGATGGTCGGCTCGTCGAATACGTAGGTGACGTCGGTGAGCGACGAGCCGAGGTGACGGATCATCTTGGTGCGCTGCGCCTCGCCGCCCGAGAGCGTGCCCGACGGGCGGTCGAGCGAGAGGTAGCCGAGTCCGATCTCCACAAACGAGTCGAGGGTGTGCCGCAGCGCCGCGAGCAGCGGCGCCACCGACGGCTCGTCCACGCCGCCGACCCACTCGGCCAGGTCTCTGATCTCCATCGCGCAGGCGTCGGCGATGTTGATCCCCTTGATCTTCGACGACCGGGCCGCCTTGCTGAGCCGGGTGCCGCCGCACTCGGGACAGGTAGTGAACGTCACCGCCTGCTCCACGAAGACGCGGATGTGCGGCTGCAGCGCGTCGACGTCTTTGGCCAGGAACGATTTCCGGATCTTCGGGATCAGGCCTTCGTACGTCAGGTTGATTCCGTCGACCTTGATTTTGGTCGGCTCCTTGTGGAGCAGGTCGCCCAGTTCTTTCTTGGTGAACTTGCGGATCGGCTTGTCCGCGTCGAAGTAGCCGCAGCCGCGAAAGATGCGGCCGTACCAGCCGTCCATGCTGTAGCCGGGGATCGTCAGCGCACCCTCGTTGAGCGACTTGCTGTCGTCGTACAGCGCAGACAGGTCGAAGTCGGTGACCGAACCCCGGCCTTCGCAGCGCGTGCACATGCCCCCGGTGCGACTGTAGGTCGCCTTCTTGGTCTCGGTCTTGGCGCCGCGCTCGACCGTGATCCCACCGCTCGCCCGGACCGAGGCAACGTTGAAGGAGAACGCGCTCGGCGAGCCGATGTGCGGTTTCCCGAGCCGGCTGAAAAGGATGCGCAGCATCGCGTTGGCGTCGGTGGCGGTGCCGACCGTGGAGCGGGGGTCGACACCCATCCGCTCCTGGTCGACGAGGATCGCCGTCGTCAGCCCATCGAGCACGTCGACCTCGGGCCGCGCCAGCGTCGGCATGAAGCCCTGCACGAAGGCGCTGTAGGTCTCGTTGATCAGCCGCTGCGACTCCGCGGCGATCGTGCCGAACACCAGCGAGCTCTTGCCCGAGCCGGAGACGCCGGTGAATACCGTCAGCCGGCGCTTCGGGATCTCGACGCTGACGTCCTTGAGGTTGTTCACGCGCGCGCCGTGCACGCGGATCAGGTCGTGGCTGTCGGCGGCGTGCGGCACAGGAGGCTGCGTGCCGGTTCTCGTGGCCATGTTCTTCATCCTCCTAAATCCCGCCGGCGGGGGGCGCCTGTGCGCCGGTTCGACCGCCGCCCGACGGGGGATCAGCCTGGCGGCAAAGATGAAGCCGAGCGCGGCGGCGACCACCGCTCAGCCTGGGCTAGGCCGCGGTCTCGCGGTTGGCAGCTCCCACACCGGGCCTCGGGAAGGGGGGCGTGCAGCCGTCAGGATAGCGTTGGAAGTAGCCCTGATCTTTGGCCTCGGCCCCCCAGAAGGGACCAGCCTCGCTGATCTCGGTCACGACCTTGCCGGGCCAGTGGCCCGAGGCGTCAACGTCGGGGATCGTTTCCTCGGCCACTTGGCGCTGCTTGTCGGTCGTATAGAAGATCCCCGAGCGATAGGCGAAGCCGACGAGACCTTCACCAAGATCGGGGCGGTGGACCTGGAAGAAGAACTCGAGTAGGTCCCGATAGGAGATCCGCTCTGGATCGAAGACGACTTCGACCGCCTCGGCGTGGCCGGAATTGTTCTCCTCCGTCGGGTTGTCGTTCTCGCCGCCGGTCCATCCCACGCGGGTGGAGATGACTCCGTCGCGGTCGCGCAGCAGTTGCTGCATGATCCAGAAGCAACCTCCCGCGAGGATCGCGGTCTCGGTGTCGTCGCTCATGGCTTTGTCCTTCCTTCGAAGTTCTGTTGAGACTAGTCTCGGAAGGCCCGCCGATCAAACGCTTCCCCGTTCGTCTCATGGGTAGAGGAGCTCAGAGGGAGCTCTCGCAACCGAAGGAGAATCTAGATGGGAAAGCTGATCGCGACAACGCAGGCCACCGTCGACGGCGTCATAGACCCGGTCGGCGAGTGGGTGCAGGCGGACGGAGACCACGGCGACTACTCGTTCGAGCGTCAGGCGAGATCCAGCGGGCTGGTGCTGGGCCGCAAGACCTACGAGGGGCTGGCGGGATACTGGCCGAACCAGTCGGGCAAGTGGGCGGACATGGTCAACCCGATGCCGAAGTACGTCGGGTCCAACACCCTGTCCGGCGATCTCGAGTGGAACGCGACCCTGCTCGAGGGGGACCTCGAGGACTCGATCGCGAAGCTGAAGGACGAGGTCGACGGCGACCTGTTCATGCACGGGAGCGGCGAGTTCGCGTACGCCCTCGCCGAGAAGGGCCTGATCGACGAGTACGAGGTCTACCTGAACCCGCTCGTCTGGGGCGAGGGAAACGTCCACGTGCTTGGCGACCGGGGAATCATCCGGATGGAGCTCGACGACATGAAGCGATTCGACTCCGGAGTAGTCCTCCTCACCTACCTTCCGGCGTCTTGACCCCGGAGCTGACTATTGCTTTTCGGTGTCCCTGCCGGGGCCGCCGACCAGCTTGTCGCTCCCGCCGCCGCCCTTCAAGGTGTCGCGGCCGGGTCCGCCGAGCAGCTTGTCTGCCGCAGAACCGCCGCGAAGAAAGTCGTCTCCGCGTCCGCCGTCGATCTTGTCGCTGTCCGCACCGCCGCTCAGCCTGTCGTTGAGGTTGCCGCCGGTGATGGAGTCGAAGCCGAGCCCACCGTCGAAGACGTTGATGTGACCCGGAGCCCCGATGAACTTGTCGTCGGAGTATTCGGTCGGATCACTCACCGTGGAGATGGCGTGGATCTCGATCGGCCCCTGGCCGCCGCCGAGGCTATCGGGCAGCTGCGAGAAATCGAAGAGGGTGGATAGCGAGGAAGAAGCCTCGATTCGCCTCAAGTCGCGGCAGTAGGCAGGATCGTTGTCTACGAAAACGCCGCTGACGGTGATCTCGCCGTCGCTCGCGCAGCGAGGGACGATTTTTCCCTCGCCGCCGCTAACCGTGAGCACGCCGTTGGTGAATGTGCCAAAGGCATCCGCCCTCGCCGGCATGAGCACCGCGATTGCCAGCGCAAGCGTCGCGCCGATCAGTGCCCAGCAGGATGATCCGCCGAACCGAAGCCGAAGCGCTGCCATTGCTGCCACAAATCAGGAGTTTAGATTGTCTCGAGAAAGACCCCTGATCTGGGGGCGCACCGTCCTAGCGAGTGAACGATCGTTCTTGCGAGTGAAGCCGCTCATATCAACGCGCCTTCAGTCAAGTCAAGGGAAAGCAGAGCTCATGAGTATCCGGTTCGCTCAGGCTGCTCCCACCGAAACGCAACTCGGGCCTCCAGACCCAACCGGTGCTCTGGCTGCGGGTGCCGGGGCCGCCTCAGCGGGCCTTGACCGGCTCATTTGGGGCGCCAACCGGAGTCAACCGGATACTCATGAGCGGAGCTTTTGCTCCGATAAGGCTATAGCGGGGACGAGATTCGAACCCGCGACCTTCGGGTTATGAGGCTGAGGCGGGACATCGGCTGGGCTTACGTGGAGCGTGTTTTGAAGCGGTTTTCGCGAGATCGAGATCGGCTGGGATCGACTGGGATCTGTGGGGCTTCTTGCCCCAGCAACGCCCGATAACCCTCTTTTGTAGAGCGGAAGATCGAACGCCCACCCCGGATCTCACGCCCCGATCGGTAAAGAAGGATGTCTCCTCCGAGGTTGTACCTCGAGCCGCCTTCCGAGACCGAAAGCCCCTGAAGCGACTCCTCCGCTCGGAACGAGCGGCTGACGACGTGCCCGACCGATCCGCCGACGCCGTATCGGTGCTGTCGAAGCCGATGCCCTCACTGGTCAGTCCGGTCAGGGCAAGGATGCGGTTCATCTCGGCCGAGGGATGGCAAACTGAAGGACAGATCGGCCGCGCCCACATCTGAGCACAGCCTCAGCCGTGGTGCTTCAGTAGCCCGGCGCAGCGCGCTCAAGGAATCGCTGTCGCGCGCATCGAGATACCAGTCCATCCCTCACTTCGCGTCGCGTCTGCGATCTCAGTATGCCGAAGCGAATAGGCGGGGACCCTGAGCACCTCATGGAACGTCGCCAAAGCACAGGCCCCGTGCCCCTCACCCCCGAGACGGGGAGTGAGGGACGTCGGGCGACGCTTTCCTTGATCGGTTAGCCGATATAGGCGATTGCAATCGCCATCGCGTCGTCGATCAAATGGTGCCCTTCCGGCACGTTGTAGATGCCGTGCAGGCGAATCGTCTGGCCTTTGGTGATCGTCGCAATCGGGTTGCCGGTGCAGACGCTCATCGAAGAGACGTGTTTGCGACCGTCGGGGGTTTCGTAGCCCGCCCCGCCGTAGCCGGCGACGGAGTTGCACAGCAGGCTTTCCCCGGCGCTTTTGTTGGTGAGTTCGATGTTGACGCCGTGGTCGTGGATATGACCGGCGGCGGCGATCAGTTTGCCGCTCAGGGTCGAGGTCCAGTCGTAGTGGGTGTCGCTGAGCCCGATCGGGACCGAGATGTAGCTGTTCAGCGAGCACTGGTTGGCGTCGAGCCAGACCGGGCGCAGCGGCGCGCGGCTGGTGTGATCGCTCCCCGTCGCGTACTTCCAGGTCATGCGGATTTTCACCGTTTTGCTGGTAGTCGCCCAGTTCATCAGGTCGAAGACCATGTTCCAGGTCTCAGAGCTGTTGACCTTGTAGCCGTAGGGCAGTGCCTGCAGATCGACTTTGGTGCGCTCGTCGCCGGAGGCGAAGAAGCGTTCGCCGAGCAGGCCCGGACCTTTGCCGGCGCAGGTGACGTCGGACTTGCCGGCTGACTGGGCGGCGAACATCGCGTGGTGGAGCATCGGGCCTTCGCTGATCGTTGCTTTGGCCCCGTTCGTGTAGACGAGATCGGGCGTGACGCCGATGATCGAGCAGCCCGTGCAGGGCTTGGCGATGTTGGTGACGATTTTGTTGGTGATCATCCCCGCGTTTTCATGGTCGTGCGGATCGCCGTTGCCAGCCGGGATCGTGTACGGGCCGTAATCGATGGTTTTGGTCGTGATCGCCGCGTTCGCGGTGACCGGGACGGCAAAGACCGCGAAGGCGCAGACGAGCAGCGCCAACCGCTTGACAGTTGACATTCAATCCCCTCCTAAAGAATTAGTTCTGAGTAGTAGAGGAAGATTAATAAATCATGAATAGCTGTCAAGGTCACTGCGGGGCAGCTGGGGTATTGAGGTAGCTAGGCGCTCAACCGCACCGCCTAGGGCATGTGCCCGCCCTGCTCCGGTGGGATCGAGCCGCCGCTGTTGTGCCCGTCGCCATCGTCGCCGCCCACCGCCTCGGCGATCAGGACGCTCGTGCAGAAGACGAAGGCGAGGGCGGTAAGTGCGCCGACGAGTCGAACGGGAGGACTGCCGTGGATCCCGGTCTCGTGAACCGCGGTGTGGCCTTTGTCTCGAGCGATCAGCCAGCGGTTGACGGGCAGCGCCCACGGCTCCGGCGACAGCCAAGACGAAGGAGAGGACACCCCAGAGCAACACGTCGCCGATCCCGGCCTCCATCGCGCCAGGGACGATCAGCATGATCGCGTTGTCGACCACCTCCGTGACGGCGATGCTGAGGGTGTCGGAAGCAACGGCGATGGGATCACCGTCGGGACCGCCAGCCCCGCCCGCAGCAGCGGGATGCTCGTCAGCGTGTAGCCGACGGCTAGCTTCGACAGCCTGAGCGCACCGACGACTCCCGGATGTCGCGCAAAAGGGAAGCGCGATGCCCGGGGACCAGGGCTCCTGCAATGCATGGGAAGGCAGTACCTACTGTCTGACCGCGGAGCGCCGCCGGGAAGGAACCTGGCACCGCGGCGCTTGACGCATTAGATCGGCGACCCCAGCCAGGGGTGCCATAGGATTGCACCGTGCCGTTCACTCTCAGGAACCTCAAGGAGGACCTGGAGGATCTCGGGTCCAGGTTTGACGGCGCGCCGGACCTGGAGTTCCGCATGGCGACCGAGGCGCTCGAACTCGAGAAATCCGGACTGAGCTACCAGCGCGTCCCACCCGGCTATCGCTTTCCGTACGGCCACACGCACAAGAAGCAGGAGGAGGTGTACGTGGTCCTGCGCGGGAGCGGGCGGATGAAGGTCGACGACGAGATCGTCGAGCTCAAGGAATGGGACGCGGTGCGCGTCCCGCCCGGTACGTGGCGAGGCTACGAGGCCGGGCCGGAGGGCCTCGAGATCCTCGTCATCGGCGCGCCCAATCTCGGCGAGGCTCCGCGCGAAGACGTCGATGGCCAGCGCGACTGGTGGACTGACTAGCGCCAGGTAGGTGAACATGAAGCGGGAGAAGGAACTCACTCAGCCGAGGGCAGTTGCGCAAGGCCCGGAATCAACCTCACTTTGACCTCACCTTGCCCCAGGGCCATTTTCGCCGTTTTTGAGGTCCCCCAAAAACGCGGAAACCCGCTTAATAAGCGGGTTTCCGTCCTATAGCGGGGGCGGGGTTTGAACACCTTCCTGCGACCTACCGTGGCTTGCGACCAGTTCCGGCGTCACGCTGGCGGCAAGCTCCAGCCGACGGGTGGACTTCGTGTAGGTGGCGCAGACGTCGAAGGCGTCGAACAGCTCGATCAGCTCGCTCTCGTCGGCTTCGTTGAGCGCATCGCGCATATCGGGGATCGCGTCGAGCATGGCGGCGATCTCGTCTGGCCGAGCGCCCTCGGGACGTTTAGCGCGCAGGGCGCTGATCGCCTCCTCGATTGATTCCTGGCGGGCTGCCAGCTCTTCGATGCGGCGGGTGGCGAGTGCGACGACCGGATGATTGGGGTTGTCGTGCTCCTCCAGTCGGAGGGTTTGCCGGTGAAGGCTGCGCTGCACCTCGCTTTGCTCGCGGCTAAGACGGTCAAGCTCGGCGTCGTTGTCTTTCCATGAAGCGGTGGTCGCTTGGGCCAACTCAGCGCGCAACAGGCGAAGGCGATCGGGGCCGAAGATGCGCTGGCCGAGGAAGTCAAGAGTGGCGTCGAGGATCGTCTCCTCCTTGATCCCCAGGACCCGGGGGTGGCCGGCCACGTCGGCGGCGACCGGGCCGCGGCGGGTGACGTACTGGCAGCGGTACCAGTTCTTGTGCTTCTGGTAGCTGCCCTCCATGCGGCGCCCGCACATGCCGCAGCGGACCCGGCCGCGCAGCACGTAGGTCCGCCCCTTGCGAACGGGGGCGCCGTGGTAGGGGCGGGCGGTCGTCGGCGTCTTGGCGGCGATCTTGTTGCGCTGGGCGCGCTCCTCAACCTGATCGAACAGCTCCCGCGGGACGATCGCCTCATGGGTCGGGGTTGGACTCCAGACCCATTCCGACCGGGGGCGGATCAGCGGGCGACCCTTGCGCTTGTCGTGGCGGTTCCAGACGTTGTAGCCGGTGTACTTCGGGTTGCGCAGCAACGAGCGAAGCTGTGATCGGCTCCAGGTCTGCCGCAGCGGCATCTCGTCCTTGCGGTTGCGTCGGGGCGGCGGGTAGCGGTCGAGATCGCGGTTGAGCTTGTCGCAGATCTCCCCGAGCCCGCGGTGGTGCACGCAGTAATCCTCGAAGATCATCAGGACGATCGGCGCACGATCCGGGTCGGTGACGAGTTTGTGCTTGTGCTTGCCCTCGCGGGCCTTGTGCGGGTTCGGGTGAGGGTGCGCCTCCAGCGCGTAGCCGTAGGGGACGGGGCCGCCGGTGTGCCAGCCCTGGCGCACCGACTCCTCCATGCCGCGGCGGCTCTTCTCGATCAAGTCGCGCACGTACCACTCGGCGACGCCCTGCTTGACGCGCCGCGTGAGGATCGCGGTCGCGTTCGTCACCATCGGCTCGTCGGCAGCGAACAGGGGGACGTCAAGCAGCTCAAGGTCGCGCTCGATCCGCGTCCCGTCGGCGGTCATTCGCGAGAGCCGGTCGATTGACTCCACGATCACAGCGTCGAACGGACGACCGTTAGCGGCGGCTGAGAGAAGGTCCGCGAGGCCACCATCGCGCGGGACGGGCACCTTGAAGGCGGCAGGGTCCGCACCGTGCCCGCGCTCTGAGAGGTCCTTGCGGCCGGACTCGATGTCCCAGTAGTAGGAGGCGATCTCGCCGCCGGCCGGGCGGATCGCGCCCTCGCAGACGCCGAGCTGACGCGGAATCGAGAGGGAGGGATCTTGCACGTCGTCGGTCGAGACGCGCCCGAAGAACGCGAACCGCGTCGCGGGCGGCTCGGCGAGCCCGACGGTCGAGGCTGGAGTCGGACTAGCGGCGATCATCGTCTGAGATGAGATGAGATGCCGACCGGGATGTCAACTCGAAATCCCCGCGCCTAGCGAGCACCCCCCGGAGCAGGCCGACAATCGCTCGCAATTGCCGGTCGCGGCGCTCGGTGTCGCCATCCGCGAGCGGTACGACCTTGACCTCGACCACGAGTGCGTCGGGCGGGCCGCGGATCTTCGAGGGCGATCAGCTCCTCGGCGGGACCCGGCTCCTCGGCGGCGAACGCCGCGATCCCATCCTCGACGGGATCGACCGAGAGCTCGCGGCGATGGCGATCGGCTTCGCGGTTCAGGTAGCGGAAGGCCGCCGTGCGAATCCAGGCGTAGATCGCGCCCGGCCCCGCAACGCCTACCGCCTCATCCAGGAATGCCTTGCAGGCGTACTGCACCGCCTCCTCGACCTGCTCCGCGGAGCACTCGGGTACCGGGTGGCAAGCTGCGTTTGGAGCTTCCCCCCGCGCTCACCGCGGACGAAGCTGTCGAGCAGTGCGACGGTGCCGTTCGCGGAGATCGTGGTCGAAGGATCAGAGTCCATCACCCCTACAGGGCGAGAAGGGGCGAAAGTGGTCCCCTCACTCATTGCCGCCGCTGCCGAAATCGCTCACTGCCGCCTCCGACACTTCCGCGAGCCGCTTGCCTCAAGCGACTCCGTGCAATCGGGGCTATACCCACTTATGAGGACGGATAATCAGATGTTCTGCAAACAGAGCCGAGACGTTTTCTCGCTCCCCAGAATCACGGGACCAACAAGTCGGAATCGGCGCTCCAAGACGGAGCTATCGGGCCAGGCAGAGGGCGATAACAGTGAAGTCCTGGCCTGCCGTTCCACCCAGATCAGAAGCCCACCTCACCTGCCAGGCTCGTTCGGCCTGTACCGGCCCCTGGTCCACAATCCGCATATACGGCGTGGCGGCTTCGCCTTCACTCGCCTGTGAGCCGCCGGTGATTAGTCGCTCACCACGCTTGCATTTCGCCCGTCCGCCGGCCTCGGCGTAGATGCCGTCATGGGCCGTGGCGTCCCGATCGAGGATCGGGCCTGAAGTCCGAAGTCGGAACTTGCCAAGGTCATTCGCCCTTACAGCTCCCGGCGCGATGTCGCGAGAGTGGACCGAGTTCCGACCCAGCCCGTAGGCGACGACGTTGCCGCCAACCGCGAGAAAGAGAGCCAGCAGCGCAACTGCCATTGCTGGTGAAGGGCGCCGTAGCTTGATCTTCATAGCTCCTTCCTTACCTGTCGGCGTGTTGCTCAAGCACCTCGGTCTGCGGGCAGCATCACCTCCGCAGCCTCGCCTGGGGTGAGATCAGGATAGAGCGCTCGCGCTCGGGTATGGAATCGCCAGTCGGTGACGCACGCTTGGACCGGACCCCTCGTCGGGCTCGTGATCGTCTACTACGGCGTCCGCGAGGGAAGGTCGACGTTCGCCTGAGAAGGAAAGGCGATTCGCACGAGCACCCGCAGCCCGCCCGGCGACCCCCGCCAGTGCTCGGCCAGTAGTTGTGGGCCGGCACCCCGCAGGACGAAGCGGAGCACCAAGGCGGCGAGGATCGCGTCATCGAGCTGCCCCGCGAAGGGGATGAAGTCAGGAACCACGTCGATCGGCAGCGCTAGATAGGCGATCAGCAAGACGAGGGCGAACTTGCGACTGCGGGGAACCCGCGAGTCGGCAAGCAGCCCTCGGAACAGGGCGATGCAGTCGGGGATGAAGGCGGCTAGAGCCCGCGCCTCGGTGCGCCTGCCAAGGACGATCAGGATGAGAATCGCCGCCAGATAGAAGGCCAGCGCCGTGGCGAGGGCGAGCAGCCAAGGAATGGCCATACCTCAGTGTAAGAACGAGACGACCAATCCTTGCCGTCAGGGACCTTCTACGTCGAACTCGACCTCATAGACGGCGTCAACTTCTAGCTCGATGCTGGCGGGAGTCCACGTCACCCCCGCGAGAAGATCATGGACCCGGACAGACAGCGACCCGGCAAGCCTCACGTAGATGTCGAACTTGCCGGTAACTTGACCGTTCTCGATCTTGCCGATCCGATCTGCTGAGACCATCGCCAGTTTGCTGAGGTCTTCCTGCGAGTAGCCCGCCCGCTTCCGCAAGAGGAACACATTGTCCGCGATTCGCGCTTTCGCCTCGTAGGGCAATTCCCTGGCCGGGATCGGCCTGTTCATCGTTTTCGGCCCCCATTGTCTGGGGTCACCTGCGCGCGGAGTGCGGCGACCTCTGTTGTGAGATCGGGGTCGTCCGGTACCTCGAAGACGCCTGGGGTGATGATCGTTTCGGGCGGCGTCCAGAGAATGCCTGCGCTGAGATCGTCCGTCGTCACCCCTAGCCCTCCCGCCACGCGCATGATGGTGTGGATATAGGGCAGCGTCTGACCAATCTCCAATTTAGAGAGCGCGGTGGGGTGAATCTCGGCCCGAAAGGCAAACTCCTCCTGGCTGATCCCGAGCCGCTTCCGATGCTTCCGCACGTTGGCCCCAAGTCTTTGCCGCAGCTCATCGGAGGGCGGGAGGGGCTGTTTCCGGCCGAAGCTCATGCCTTCCGCTCGCCGGACGCCGACGACAAGGCGGAACGATCCTCGACGTAGAACTCGCCCTCGATGTAGCGGCCGGGGTACCAGCGCAGGCCGGCCATCAGGTCGCACGGAGAGGCTTCGACTCCGGCCGACACTTTCAAAATCGTGTCGATCCGTGGAAGTCGCTCCCCTCGCTCGATCTTGCCGATGTCCACTCTGTGCAGCCCGGTCAGATCGGCCAGCTCCTGCTGGCTGAGGTCGGCGCGACGGCGCTGGCGCCAGAGGTTGCGGCCGAATCTCACGGCCAAGGGCGAATCCATCAGGATCTCGACGGCTGAGCGTCTTCCGACGCAGAGGCGCCCTGCCGTACCCATTCGCCACGCTGCACGCGCGTTCCGGCGCGGTAGACCATCCCGGTCAACAGCTCGCACGGCTCGGCTTCGACGGCACCGGCGAGCCTGACGATCGTGTCGAGCCGAGGAAGCCGAAGGCCCCGCTCCAGCAAGCTGATCTCGGTCCTGTGCAGGCCAGCGCGCTCGGCGGCCTCCTCCTGTGAGAGATCGACCCGGCTGCGCAGGCGAATCAAGTTCTCGCCAAAGCGCCGCCTGAGGCCGTTGAGCGCGTGGGTGCTACGACCCATCGGGTCTGCCTCCCGGGATCAGCAGCTCGTCGTGGCCCGGCTGCGGCCCAGGATGAATCTGCATGGCGACGATGGCGCTGCGCTTGCTGCTCCGCCCCCCCGAACTCACCCACCTCTCGCTGAGCTGACCCGCCGCGAGGATCGGTGCGCCGCCTTCCAGCTCCCCCGATGCCGTGCCGCTCGGCGAGCGCCGCCGACACTTCGACCTCGCAACTCGCCCACGTCAGCAGCGTCTGCGGGTGCTCGGGGTCGGCAACCGGGAACTCAATCCGCACCAGCGTCACCGCCTCGCCGATCGGGTTCCTGCCGGGCCGTGGAGCATCGAGCAGCGTCCCGGTCACGATCGAATGATTGAGCCCGGGCGGGTGGGACTCGGGAAGGCGCAGCCGGTGCCGCCTTTGCGGTCCTGCTCGATGGCCGCACCCGCTCACGAACTAGCCCCTCCGAGCAGCGTCAGGAGGCCGTGGTGCGCGTCGTGGGCGGCAGAAATCTCCGCGAAGTTGAACTCCTCATCGTGCGCTTTCGCCGCCGCCTCGATAGCCGTGCGGGCTTCCTCGTCGGGAACGAAAATCTCGCCCCGATCGAGTCCCTGCAAAAGCCGCTCGTATACCTCGGCCTCGCGACGCGACCTGTCCGGATTGCGCAGCTTCTCGGGAACTTTTAGGTCGGCGCGCACCCCCGCTAGCCAGTCGCTGAGATCGTCACGCAGAATTGTGATTTGGGCGGCGGGAAGGTCGAGAGGCACGACCCGCCTGCCGGACATATCGTGGTCTGTAGCCATGAGGAGGCACGTTCTCCTTGTGGTCAGGCCCTCGGTTGGCGTTACAGCGCCGCCGGGGGCCGCTTCTTGAGGCCGGTAGCCAGCTACCGTTCCCGCTGCGGCCGGCCTGGTTCAGCTATGCCGGTCGCCACGGGGCCGGCGTTCCAGCGCGCGGCCCCACTTATGTGGCCGGAGACGGTACAAGATGCGAGATCCGCGCTACGGCTGGATCTCATGCGGTGCCCCGGACGGTTCGACCGCAGGCTGCCGAAGTCTTCAAAGCAGTCGCTCGGAGGACGGCGCGCCGTGTGTAGGAGTACGCTCCCCGCCGGTGCGCCGGGAAGACTGGTCGGCAAGGATCGCCCATGAGCCAGACCACAGCAACCGCCCCAAGAAGCCCCGGTAGCAGCGACTCACCCGCGCACCGGCCGCGTTCGCGAAACGTCCTGGCGTTCGCAGCGCTCGGCGTCGTCTTCGGCGACATCGGGACGAGCCCGCTCTACGCGATGCAGGCGATCTTCACCGGAGATCACCCGGTGCGCGCGACCCCCGCAGATGTCTACGGGGTCATCTCCCTGGTCGCTTGGTCGCTGACGCTGATGGTCTCGATTAAGTTCGTCGTCTTCGTCATGCGGGCCGACAACGAAGGCGAGGGCGGAGTGATGGCCCTCTATGCGCTGGTGCGGCGAACCACGATCGAGCGGCCGGCGGTCAAGGGCGCCCTGCTTGCCGCCGGCATCATCGGCGTCGCGCTCTTCTTCGCCGACGCAATGATCACCCCAGCCATCTCCGTGCTCTCGGCCGTCGAAGGCGTTGAAGTCGCGGCTCCGAGTCTCTCCTCGATCATCTTGCCCGTAACGATCGGCGCGCTGGCGCTCCTCTTCGCCATCCAGCGCCACGGAACCGCTGCGGTGGGTCGGCTGTTCGGGCCGATCATCCTGCTCTGGTTCGTCGCGATCGCCACTGCTGGGGTCGCTGAGATCATGCGCAATCCCGAGGCCTTGAAGGGTCTCGCGCCTTCCTACGCGGTCGAGTTCTTCCTCAACCACCCGCTGACGGCATTCCTCTCACTCGGCGCCGTCGTTCTCGTCTTCACCGGTGCGGAGGCCCTGTACGCCGATATGGGTCATTTCGGCAGACCCGCGATCAGCCGGGCCTGGTTCTTCGTCGCCTTCCCCGCCCTGCTGCTGAACTACATCGGGCAGGCGTCCCTGATCCTCGAGACGCCAAGCGCGGTCTCGAACCCGTTCTATCTCCTCCTGCCGGAGTGGTCGCGCGTGCCGATGATCGTGCTTGCGACCTGCGCGACGCTGATCGCATCCCAGGCAGTCATTTCCGGGGCGTTCTCGGTCACGCGGCAGGTCGTCCAACTCGGCTTCCTACCACGCATGACGATCAGACACACCTCGGCGGAAACGATCGGCCAGGTCTATCTGCCGGCCGTCAACTGGACCCTCTTCGTCTTGGTCGTCGGACTCTGCCTCGGCTTCGGTTCCTCGGAGAAGCTGGCGACTGCCTACGGCATCGCGGTCATGGGCACTCTCCTGATCGACTCGATCCTGTTCCTGGTCGTGGCGCGGACGCTCTGGCACAAACCGCGCTCCCTGATCGCTCTCGGGATGATCGGATTCGTACTGCTAGACCTGCTTTTTCTGGGCGCCAACCTGCCGAAGATCGCCGAGGGCGGCTGGTTTCCGATGTTGGTCGGCATGGCGATCTTGCTTCTCTTCACGACCTGGCATCGAGGACGCGATCTGCTCTCCGCAGAGCGGACGCGGGCGGAGGGCACGCTGCCCGACTTCATCGAAGAGATGCACCGGAAGGGGTTGCCGACGCGGATCAAGGGAACGGCCGTCTTCCTCAACCCCTCGAAGGAGAGCACGCCGTTGGCGCTACGTGTTGCGCAGACGCGGCTCCGCGCAATCCCCGAAGAGGTCGTGATTCTTACCGTAGATATCGGGAACGTGCCGAGCGTCCCCGATGAGGAGCGCGCAGAACTCGATCATCTCGGCGACCCTGACGACGGGTTCTCGCACCTGACCCTGCGCTACGGCTACATGGACAACCCCGATGTCCCGAGGGGGATCAACGTGGCGCGGGATCAAGGACTCACGAGCTTCAACCCGTACCACGTCACCTACTACCTCTCGCAGATTGCCCCGATTCCCTTCGGCGACAAGGGCATGGCGCATTGGCGCAAGGACCTCTTCTTGGCGATGAACCGCAACGCCGCGAGCCCCGTTGGCTACTTCAACATCCCGGCCGAGAAAGTCGTCGCCCTCGGCGGCCAGATCAGGTTCTAAACAGCGACCTTCACGGCAGCTCCCGCACCTCCACGAACCGATGGCCGGTCGCGGGACTTCGGTATAGCGGGGGAACGACTCGACCTTAGAAGCGCGCCTCCCGTGCCTCTGGAATCAGTCGTGAAAACCACTGCTGAAGCCAAAAAGCGGCGTCAAGGATAACCGGGCCAAAAGCCGGTGCTCGAAAAGAGGCCTTGATCCGGGTGCTGCGGCAGGCTACGTTCGCCGGCCGCAAGACATAAGTGGCCCCGGCGGCGCGTGAACGCCCCGGGGCCTGGCACCGAAGACTGAGCCTTCGATGCGCGACCGATTCTCCCAGAGCGCCGCGCGTGCTTCCGGGTAGATGACGCTCCTCGATCCGAGGCGGCTCTTCGGTGCCCTACCGAAAGGAGGGCACCATGCCCCGCAGCACCATCACCATCGACCGCGACCAACGCGACGGGCTCTACGAACTGGTCCGCAATCACCTCGGCTCCGTCGGCGACCTCTGGGACGCGCTGGAGCGAGACAAGGACTCCGCCATGGCCGAGCGGCTCGGACTGGAGTTCGGCGAAGACTTCCGCCTGCTGGAGGATCTCGGCTGGAGCGAGGACGACGGTCGGGCGGAGGTCGAGCTGACTATGCCGATCCACGACCTGATGGAAACGCTCAGGCGCCTGCAAGGCGAAGCCGGCCTGGTCCTCACTGGAGTCGAGGGAAGCAGCGAGGATGCCGAGACGAACCAACGGTTCCGGCGCGGCTACGAAACCTGCGAGAGCGTGCTGGCTGGGCTCGGCACGTCCTCCCGAGGCCGGTAGCCATGTGCGGGCATCAAGCGGGCCGATCGGGGCGGCGCCGGCTGCGCTTCCCCGAGTCGACGCCGCCCGGCCTCAACCACTCGATCGTGACCGGCGCCCTGATCGATGACCCGCGCCTGGCGCGAAGTCCAACCGACGAGCCGATCGTCCTCCTCGAGATCGAGCTCCCTGTCGCCGATCCCGAGCGCCCAGAGCTTCTGTGGACCTGGGCAAGCTGCCAGATCGAAGTGCCCGACGCACTCGCCGAGCGGCATGAGATCCGCAAGCTGCGGCGCGGCGACCCTGTCCTCGCCGCCGGCCAGCTCACCAACCGCTGGACGGCCGAACCCGGATACACCGGCAAGCGCGACGCGATCGTCGCGGCCCTGGTCCACGCCGGCCTGCCGCCAGACGAAGAGGAGCTGATCGTCCCGGGAGACGAGCCGTGAGCCCCCGCGCACCGACGCTGGCACCGCCGACCGAGGAGTTGAAGGCGCGCTTCGGGCGCAACCTGACCCGCTGTCGGGAGCGGGCCGATGTCTCTCAGGAAGAGCTGGGCTTCCGCGCCTCACTGCATCGCACCGAGATCAGCCTCTTGGAGCGCGGCGAGCGTATGCCACGAGTCGATACCGCCGTGCGGATCGCCGGCAGCCTCGGTGTGCCGCTCGACGAACTCGCGCTCGGCCTGGAGTGGAAGCCCGGCTACACGATCGTCGTGCCCGGCGAGTGGGACGTGATCGAACGGCCGGGATCGGAGAACGGCGACCAGCCAGCGGGCCATCCCGATGGCTGAACCGGCCGCTGCGTTCAGCTTCAAAGCCAAGGCGCGCTTCGCCGACAACCTCTACCGCGCCCGCGAGCGTGCCGACCTCTCGCAGAAGGACGCGGCTGCTCGCGCCGCCCTCACCCGCGCCCGCCTCGACAAGATCGAGGGCGGAGAAGCCATCCCCCGCTTCGACGACCTGATCCGCCTAGCCGGCGCCTACTCGATGCCAGTCGGCGAGCTTGTCGAGGGCGTCGCCTGGAAGCCCGGCTGGGTCGAGGACTCGGGGCCAGCGGAATACCTCGTCTCCGACGAGTAACTCAACGCTGCTGCCTTCACGCGGAAGCGGAAGTCCGAGCGACCTATCCATATCGTCGTCAACTATCTTCTTGCGATGGCTGATCGGCAGGAAATACCCGCGCTCTACATCGACGATCGCGACGAGCTGCTGGGTCGGCTAGGCCTGAAGGACGCATACGACTCTGGCCTGCTTCGCTGCCGGAGATGCGCCAAATCAATTAACGAGGCTGGCCTGGGAACGATCCGCATTATCAATGACGAAGTGCAGGTCGAATGTCGAGAATCGTCGTGCGCCGACGACACCGGGGACGAGTAGATGGCCGTGGCGCTCTTTCTCATTTTCGGTGGAGGGGTCCTCACCGGGGCGATCCTGTTTGGCGCATGGGTAATGAACAACCCTGACAAGGCCGAAAAGGTATACGGCTGGGTGGCAAATCTCGTCTCGAAGGCCTACGGCAAGGCGGATCGCGCGGCCGTGGCCTGGAAGGTGCAGGGGGACATCAACACGGCTCGCGAGGAGCTACTGAAGTCGGCTCCCGAGAGCCTGATTGAACGGAAGATCAAGATCAAATGGGCGAAAGCTGGAGAGGCCGAGGCCCTCTTGAGAGAGGGCGAAGTATTGGTTTGCATGGAAAAGGCCGAGCATCATGAGCAAAACGTCGCAAACGCACTGATGGCGTTTCTTCCCCTGACGATGTTGCCGAAGGCGAGGCGTTACCTCGACGCAGAGAGGATGCGAGCGGCCGATCTGATCGTTGCGAAGGGCCTGCTCGATCAGGACGGCGGCAAGCCGGGTGCGCTGTCGATCTTCACGCGCGATCATCTCGATCCTGCTCGGGCTGAGGGCGCGGCCCTTCGGGAGAAGATCGACGAGCTCGACGATGTCGATCTACAGGGCTGGCTCGCCCGGCTGTTGCTGTTGGAGTACCTGCGTCTTGGCGAGGCCCTCCACCCGAGTGAGCCTGACACTGAGGCAGTCCGTGATGCCGAGGAATTTGCCCGGTGGCTCAGTCGCCTTGCTGCCAGGGCACCCGGAGAAGACAAGCTGGCTCTGACGTATCGTGGCCGATACTTCAAGATTGCGGTGATCTTCGTTGGCATTAAGGAGACGCTTGCCGACAAAGGGGTTACGCCATACCGCGCACGTGCGAAGCGATTCATCTACAGAGAGCACTTCGACACGGTTTATCTAATGGCCAGGGACCACAACATGCCCGCAGTCGATCTGATCGCCGAAGATCTCGAAGGCGACGGGCGCATCGCGAGCGTGTCCACCTTCAGATACGCGCTTCGACCAGATTTCGAGGCTCGATATGGACTTGATCGAAAGCGAGCCATTATTTCCTGTCTGCGGCGGCGTCGAACGGCCGATGAGCCGCCCGACGAAGTCGATGCCGATCTAGATGAAATCGCCAGCATTCAGGTTGAGGCCTTCGAACCGCCGCCTCCGGACGCGCCCCGAGAGAATCTTCTCGATGGCGAGGAGACCGCGCCGGACACTCGGGCGAACTCGGACTGAGCTGTCTACTGCCGGTCAAACACGTTAGTCAATGAACTGGCCGCCGCCCTGACAGGCACCTCGCGCTCAGCTTGAACGCGCGGGGACGGCCCGCTCAAAGGAGCACTGCTCTCCGATCACGAGCGCGAGCGGCGTGAGGTCGCGCGGGCGCATGATCAGCCTCGGCGGCCAAACGGCGCGGTCGCGCGGCGCCCAGATCCGGCGCAAGGATCGTTGAGCATTGTGGCGCAGCCGCATTCGCCGGTTCGGAAGGCCGTGGAAGACCATGTGGATTACGGCGTAGCCGAACGAGATCGTCGCACCCCACGCACCCGTCTGCTCGGGGGTGGGAGCGAGGTTGAGCGAGTGCGAGCGGAACCACCCCATCTCTCCGTGCGAGTTCGCGCCAAGCCAAACGTTCATGTCGTCGGGCGGGCGCCGTTCCCGGAAGATCGCATGGGCGATCGCGGGGTCGGCGAACCCCGCTGCGTCTGGATCGCGGCTCATCGCGATGAGAGCCGCGGCTACGGACCAGAGCGCGAGGTCCGCCTGCTCCTCGGCATCGAGCGTGATCGGCGTGTTCGCCGCGAAACGGGCCATGAGTGGACGGACCCGCGCCTCCAGTTCGTTGAGCCAGCCGCTGTTGCACGCGCCGCAGACCTTGCGGCTGATCAAGGCAAAAGTCTTCGCGCGCTTGAGGATGCGCCGCTCGCCAGTTGTCGGGTCCGTGTAGCGATGCACGACCTCGTGCTCGCGCGTGTCGTTCGGCTCGTCGAACAGGTTCGTCCATGACTCCGCGAAGACGTGGGCCTTGGTGACGCTGGTCGCGTCGCAGAACATGCAGACACCGGGAGGTCGATGAGGCATGCGGTCCAGTGTGCCGGCTCAGCCGGACTGTTCCAGCATCCGAGACCCAAGTGGGGCCGGTCTGGTGGGACAGACCCCTCCTTGCTTCGACTGAAGGGCATGAAACCAAGAGCCGCCACGCACGAAATCTAAATTTTTGCCGGAAAACGCCGCCTCAAACGACGGATAGGTATGAGGCAGAAAGTTCGAAGGCGATTTGCGAATTGGGGGTTCAATTTCCCGGCTCGGCCCCCCTGTTGGTGTAGATGCCGAATTCGTGGCGCAAAACCCGGCCTCAAACGACAAAGAGGTATGAGGCGGGAAAAGCGGCCAGCCATACCGTCGCGAATGTCGGATTCGTCACATAAGGGGGACCACTTTCCGCTCTCAGCCCCCTTCTATTACATGAGACCAGCGAGGCGGCTCAAATTCGGGGGGGACCACTTTCGGGATTCATCCCTCCGTATATATATGAGGACCTTTTCTAGACACGGGCCGGGCGGCGGCATCGCGCCTCGGTCGGGTCCCAGGTCGGGCGCCGAGCCGACTGGCGGGTCGAGCGCCGGTTCGCGTGGAGGTGGGCACGAAGGCCAGCTATCCCGCATCGGAGCGCCGATCGCGCGGCTCGTGGCTTGCCGACATACCTACGTGACCCAGAGGTCGGTGCATGATGGGTGAGGATCGCTCCGACCCGCGGCCGATGCTGGCGATCTTCGCTCTGCTCGTGACCGCCGCCATCTGGCGCGCCGTGTCGGGCATCCGGGTCGATCAGCTCCTCGCCTCCGCGGCGTCGCTCGCGCCCTTCGCTCTCGGCGCCCTCGCTATCGCCTCCGCGCTGGCTACACAACGCTTCCTCGCCACGCGCCGCACGCTCGCGACGCGAACGGCCGCGGCGGTGGTGCCCGCCGATGAGTTCGACGCCAAGCCCGAGACGGTCCTGCGCATCGCCGCCGAGTTGGCGCGGGCCGATCGCAGCGTGCGCGGCTGGTTCGATCGCCGCGCCTGCGCGCTGCGGGTGCGGCTGACCAACGATCGCGAGGGAAGGCTCCTCTACCTGCTCGACGTTCCGGCCCGCTCGGGCCAACTCCTACGCAATGCGCTGCGCAGCTATGAGGGAGTCGAGCTGCGCGATGCGGCGGAGATGGTGCCGGAGGCCGACCGGCCCGGCGAGGTGACGCTGCGCGCGGAGTTGATCCTCGCCCGCCCGAGCGTCGAACCGCTGGCGCGGCTCGACAACGAGCCCGACCCGCTTCAGCCCTTCGCTGCGGCGATGGCTTCGCTTCGACCGCAGCGCGGCGAGCGGTCAACGGTCTGCCTCGACCTGCTGCCGGCAGCTGGCCGTCGCCGAACCCGGCTACGCCGCCGCCTGAAGGGCCAGGCTCGCCGCGCGCACGGCGAGCGGCGCAGCCTGAGCGAGCTGCTTGGCGGCGAGCGCCGCCCCGACACGGCCGATCCCGCCGAGCTGATCGAGCGCCGCCTGGTCGGCCAAGCCCTCGACGCGAAGCTGCGCGACGCCGGCCCGCTCTTCGAGGCGCAGATCCTGCTCTGCTCCCAGGCAGCCGAGCGCCCTCGCGCGAAGCTGGCGATGCAGGGTCTGCTCGCCGCCTTCGAGCCGCTGGCCGCACAGAACTGGCTGCGCCCCGCTGGGCTCGGGATCGGCGACGCCGTGTTCTTCGGCTCCGACTTCCCGACGCGAAGGCGAAGCTTCGACCGTCGCCTCTCCTCGGCCCTCTTCCGGCCGGCGCGGCGTAGCATCCTCACCGCCCGGGAGGTAGCGGGCTTCCTCAAGCCGCCGACCGTCCACTGCGTCGGTGAGAACGTGCTGCGCTCCGGCACCCTCCTACCGGCGCCGCCGAAGCTGCCGACCTTCGACAAGACCGCCGAGAACCTGATCCCCCTCGGCCGGGTTGCCGGTGAGGACGGCGAGCGGGTTGTCGGGGTCCGCACCGCCGACACCTTCTTCTCCTACGTCGCCGGGCGCAGCCGCTACGGCAAGACCGAGACCGCCCTCGCCCAGTTCATCCACCTAGTCCACTCCGGCCACGGTGGACTCTTCCTCGATCCCCATGCCGACGCGTTGGAGCGGATCAGGCCCTACCTGGACGATCCCGACGTCGCCGCGCGAGTGGTCGAGATCGACCTCAGCTCCCCACGACCCGAAAGCCTGCCCGGCTGGAATCTCTTCGAGCTGAGTGGCGGCAGCACCGAGTCGCGCGTGGAGGCGATCGTCGACGCCTTCGCCTCAACCCTGCAATGGGGCGAGCAGAGCACCCGCGCGATCAACCTGACCACGCAGGCGGCAGGGGCGCTGGCGAGGATCGCGCCGGCCTTGCCGCCCGAGCTGGCGCCGACGATCTTTCAGCTCCCCACCCTGCTCTCCAACGAGCGCTGGCGCGCCGCCGTCCTCCCCTTCCTGCCCAAGGCCTCGCAGGGGTTCTGGATCGACCGCTTCCCGCTGCTCGCGCAGGAGGCGATCACGCCGCTCACCAACCTCGTCGACCGCCTGCGCCACTCGACGCCGATCAGTGCCCTCCTCGGCCAGAGCCAGAGCACCTACCGGGTTCGCGAGGCGATGGACTCCGGGAGGATCGTCCTCGCCTGCCCCGGCGCGGGCGGCACCCGCGAGCGCCTGCTCGCCAACCTGCTCCTCTTCGACCTATTGCACGCGGCGCGAACCAGGGCCCAGCTCACTCCAGCTGCCCGCCGCCCCTTCTGGGTCTTCCTCGATGAGGTCCAGAGCTACGACGGCGCCGCCTCGGGCAACCTCGCCGCGCTGCTGGAGCAGAGCGCCAAGTTCGGGCTCCGCGCGGTCGTCCTCAACCAGAACCCCGAGCGGCTGAACCCGCAGACGCTGAACGCGCTCACCACCAACCGCTCGCATCTGCTCGCCACCGCGTTGAACTCCCACGCAGCGGCGCTGCTGACGAAGGAGTGGGCGGGGCAGCCCGACCCGGCCGCGCTGACCAGGCTGGGCCGCTACCGCTTCATCGCCCAGGTCACTCACCGTGGCGAGCTGAGCAAGCCCTTCGCCCTCGGCGGGATCAGGGTCGAGGACATTCTCGGAGCACCAACGGATCACGGCGATGCTCCAGTCGAAGGGGCGGCCGCGCGGATGCAAGTCGGCGAGGTGATCGCCCATCTCGAAACGCTCGACGAGCGCATCCTCGCCAAGCTCGAGGAGCTGAGGCGCAAGCCGGGCGCGGGCGAGGGCGCGGCCCCGGCAGACGAGGATGCGCCGGCCCGCCCGGCTCCCCTCTGGGCTCCAACCGGGGAGGACACGTGACCGACCTCGCCACCCTCCGATCGGCGTGCTCGGAGACGGGGATCGAGGTGATCGCCTCGCTCGCCCAGCACCGCATCCTCTCGACCGCCCAGGTGCACGCCATCCACCTCCACGACAGGGGTCACCGCTGGGCGCAGAGACTCCTGTCCCGCCTCGCCAAGGCCGGGCTCGCCGGATACATCGAGGCTCCTCACGGCACGCCGCGCCGGCTCTGGCACGTCACCGAGCGCGGCGCCCGGCTGGCGCAGAAGGCGGGCGTGCTGGAAGGGGAGCCTCGGCTGATCGGCGCCGAGGACGCCGCCAGGGCGCTGCAAGCCCACACGCTCGCGGTCAACGACTCGGCGATCTGCTTCCTCGCCGCCGCCCAGGAGCGAGGCGACGATTTCGGCCCCTTCGCCTGGCGTCAGGAGATCTCCCACCCGCTCAACTACGGGCGCGGCCGGCGACGGCGCGCGCTGATCTCCGATGCCGTCTTCACCTACCTGCGCGGCGAGGGCAACGGCGTCGCAATCGAGCAGCGTTTCCTGGAGCTCGACCGCGCCACCCTCTCGGTCGATCGGCTCGCCGCCGAGCTGGTCCGCTACGCCGAGCTGTACCGGCTGGCCGGTGAGGACGACGAGCCGCTGTGGCGCCTGCGCTATCCGGTGTTCCCGCCGACCCACTGCGTCCTCGCGGGCGGCTCGCGAGCGGTGCTGGAGCGCCGCCGCTCGACTGCCATTGCCCTGCTGCGAAGCGATCCCCGGCTCGCCCGCGCGCCGGAGGTGGCGATCTCGTTCTGCCTGTTCGAGGACCTGCGAGCCGAAGGACCCTTCGCGCCGATCTTCCGCGACTTCCGCAACCCCGAGCAGCCGATCGACTGGCTGGGAGGTTGATCGCGCTGCTCTCTCCAATAGAGCAAATCTGCTCTCTGTCATGGAGCACCGCTTGAGATCCCAGGCCGGCCGAGGTAGACGTGTCGGGGACGGGCAGGGCAAGCGGCGGCCCAGCCACGACCGGCGAGCCGCGACCCCGGCCGGCGACCTGAAGGCCCGCATGACGATCGAGCAGGCGCCACCCGGATCAGCGCTGGACGACCAGCTCCGGCGTGAGCAGGCCAAAGCGATCTTCGACCTGCTCCTCGCCCATCGACGCCGAACCGCTAAGAGCTAGATAGTCAGAGATTTGGGTGCTAATATCCTCTATATGTCTGACGTAGATCACGATGGGCTCTACAGGCAGGCAGAGGCGCAGGCTGGGTACTTCACCGCCCAGCAAGCTGTGAGCGCCGGCATGGACCGCAGCACGCTGCGCCATCACGCCCGGCTGGGAGGTCGCTACGAGCGGGTGCGCAGAGGGCTCTATCGCCTGCGCCATTTCCCCTCCAGCCCATACGAGCATGTAGTCGCGGCCTGGCTCCCCCTGCGCGATGCAGGCGCTGTGGTCTCACATGAGAGCGCCCTTGAGCTCCACGGACTATCCGACGTGATCCCCGATGCCGTTCATCTCTCGCTGCCACGCGCCGAGAGAGGACAGCGCCGCCGCACCGGCGTTCGCCTTCATACGCTGAACCAGCCGCCGACCCACGCGGAGATCCGCGACCTCGCCGGCCTGCCGGTGACCAGCCCGGAGCGCACGATCGTCGACGTGCTCGAAACGGGCGCACAACCCGAGCAGATCGAGATGGCGATCCGCCAGGCCCTTGAGCGAGGGCTGACCACGCCTCGCCGACTGCGAGCGGCGGCATCGCCGCGCTCGGCGCGCATCCGCAGGTTCGTCGAGCGCCGCCTGGAGGAGGTGCCAGCGTGAGATACCAAGACGCAACCGCGTTTCGCCAAGCGCTTGAGCAGCGCCTCAAAGATCGGGCCGATGGCGATGGCGCGCGTCTTGTCCGCGACCGCAAGCGCGTCGCTTTCGACCGCCTGCTCGCTCGACTTCTCGCCGTGGCCCCCAGGCAATGGCTGCTGAAGGGCGGTTTCGCGCTCGACCTGCGCCTCGCTGCACGCGCGAGGAGCACGCGGGACATCGACATCGAGTGGCGGGCCGACGAGGAAGAGCTGCTCGATTCGCTGCTCGATGCGGCAAGTCACGACGCAGGCGACTTCTTCGCCTTTGCGATCGAGAGGACCGGCGAACCCGAGGATCGGCTTGGCGGCAGTCACCGGTTCCGAGTTTCGGCATCACTGGCGGGACGCCCATTCGAGGGCTTCCTGCTCGACGTCGGCTTCCGAGCCGACGACGCACTCGGGACCGAGACCCTCCGCACCGAGGACCTTCTCGGCTTCGCCGGGATCGAGCCGGTCGAGGTTGACGCCGTTCCACTGGAGCTCCAGGTCGCGGAAAAGCTTCACGCCTACTCCCGCACCTATGAGGGCGGGCGAACGAGCACCCGCCCCAAGGACCTGATCGACCTCGCGTTGATCTCCGAGCTCTCGATCCTCGACGCAGCCTCCTTGCACCGCGAGATCGAAACGATCTTCGCGCTGCGTGGCACCCACCCGGCGCCCAAGGCCCTGCCATCTCCTCCCGCCGAATGGGCGGCGCCGTTCCGCCGGCTCGCCAGAGAGGTCGGCGTGCCGGACGAACTCGCGGCGGGACACCGCGACGCAGCCGCCCTGCTCGACCCGATCTTGTCGGGGGAGATCACCGCGGGGCAATGGGACCCGGCCCGACAACGCTGGACCGCAGACAAGCCGAAGAGGGAAAGGAGCACCTGATGCGACGCTTCGCCTGGTACGGACGCCTCTCGACCAAGGACAAGCAGGACCCGACGATCTCCTTTCCCTCCCAGCGGAGCGAGTGCGCGGAGAAGGCCGAGGAGCTGGGCGGGCGGATTGTCTGCGACTTCACCGACCAGGAGGCGGGCCGGCGCGACGATCGGGTCGGCTGGAGCGAGCTGGTCCGCGAGGCCAAGGAGCCAGACGCTCGGCGCTTTGACGCGGTGATCGTCTACTCCACCTCGCGCCTCAGCCGCGAGCTGTTCCATGCGCTCGCTTACGAGCGCGAGCTGGCGCGGGCGGGCGTCGAGGTCTTCTACGCCCGCAGCGCGGGCGATCAGACCAGCCCCGAGGGACGGCTGATCCGACACATGTTCCAGGCGCTCGATCAGTTCGAGGTCGAGAAGCTGGGCCGCGAGGTACGGCGCGGGCAGACCGAGAACACCCGGCAGGGCTATCGCAACGGCGGCCGGGCGCCCTACGGCTATCGCCTGCGGCACGAGCCGCACCCCGACCCGCGCCGAGCCCGCGCCGGAGACACGAAGTCGCGGCTGGCCCGCGACCACGAGCAGGCACCGGTGATCGTGGAGATATTCCAGCGCTTCCTCTCGGGCTCCGGCTACAAGGAGATCGCCGACCACCTCAACCGGCCGGGCGGCCCTCCCCCGCCCCGCCACGTCGATTCCAAGCGCAACACCTCGGGCAAGTGGTCCAAGAGCACGATCCGCTCGATCCTCGAAAACCACGTCTACACCGGCCGGCTCTACTGGAACCGCCTCGACTTCCGCGCCGTCAAGCAGGGCGAGGGGCCGCTGGTCCGGCGCACCCCCCAGGACTGGATCGAGGCCGAGCAGCGCCACGAGGCGCTTGTCACCGAGGAGGACTTCGAGCGGGTGCAGACGGAGATGAAGGCGCGCAGCGCCGGCCAGGGCGGCAACCGTCGCCGCTACAAGCAAAAGCGCTTCTACCAACTGCGCGGAATCGTCCATTGCGCCACCGGCCACAACCCGCTGCGTATGCAGGGCAAGCACCGCAAGACCAGCACCTACTACACCTGCGGCTACCGGCTCTCCTACGGCGACACCGCCGCCGAGGCGACCGGCCACGGCAAATGGCAGTACGTCCGCGAGGACAGCCTGCTGACGCTGATCGACGTCTTCTTCGCCAGCCGCGTCTTCGGTGCCGATCGCCTCGCCCACTTCCGCAAGCAGAGCTCCACCTTGGCCGCGGAGCTTGAGAGCAAAGACGGCCCCGAGCGGGAGCGCGCAGGGCGGCGGCTCAGCGAGGTCGAGCAGCGGATCGAGCGCCAGCTCGGCGCGATCGAGGCCGGCGTCGATCCGGCCCTTGTCGGCGAGCGAATCCGCGAGCTGAAGGCCGAGCGCCAGGAGGTCGAGGCGGCGATCGCGCAACTCGACCAAGCGCAGCGCAACGGCAGCGGGTTCGACGTTGAGGAGGCCGCCGCAATCCTCGACTCGTTGCCCGACCTCGCAAAGCCGCTGGCCGAAGCCGATCCCGAGCTGCGCCGATCGGTGTTCGAGGCATTCCGCCTGCGGGTCGAGATCGACCGCAACAGTGGCCTCGTACGACTGAAGGCGCTCGTATCGAGCGCCTTCAGTCAAGTGAAAGACCTGAGTGACGTTTGCTCCACTAAGGCCATAGCGGGGGCAGGATTCGAACCTGCGACCTTCGGGTTATGAGCCCGACGAGCTACCTGGCTGCTCCACCCCGCGGCGTTCTGTCAATGCTAGCAACGCGGCTAGAGTGCGGGGACATGGCTGGGGATCCCCGCAAGGTCGCTGTCGTCGACGTCGGCACCAACTCGACGCGGCTACTGGTCGCCGACGTCGATGGGCGCGTCTCCAAGCTCGAACGGCAGAGTCGGGTGACGCGGTTGGGTCGCGGGGTCGACCTCTCGGGGCAGCTCTCCAACGAGGCGGTCGAGGCGACCTGCGACGCGATCGCCGACTACGTCTCGATCTACCGCGAGGCGGGCGCCGAGGCAGTCGACGCGATCGCCACCAGCGCCGTCCGCGACGCCGCCAACGGCGAAGCCTTCATCGCCGAGCTGCGTGAGCGCTTCGCTCTCTCAGCCCGTGTCCTCGACGGTGCCGAGGAGGCGCGCCTCACCTACCTCGGCGCGACCTCCGAGCGCCTGCCCACCGAGCCGACCTTGGTGATCGACATCGGCGGCGGCTCGACCGAGCTGGTGGTCGGCATCGGCGAGGAGATCTCCTTCCGCGCCTCGCTGCAAGCGGGGGTCGTCCGCCACACTGAGCGCCACGTCTCCACAGACCCCCCGACGGCCACCGAGCTGGAGGAGCTGGCCACCGATGTTCGCAGCCTGATTGAGACTGCGATCGGGGATCAGCTCGACGCTAGGGCCGTCGCCGGCATCGCAGTCGCCGGCACCCCCACCTCCCTGGCCTCGATCGAGCTGGAGCTCGAGCCCTACGACCCCGCCCGCGTGCACGGGCACGTCCTTACCCTGGAAACGATCCAGCGGCTGCTCTCGCAACTGGCCTCGGCTCCCCTCGCCGAGCGGGTCGAGATACGAGGCCTCCACCCCGACCGTGCCCCGACGATCGTCACCGGCGTCGTCATCCTGGTCGAGGCGATGCGTGCGTTCGGGCTCGACCGGGTCGAGGTTTCCGAGCACGACATCCTCTATGGGGCCGCCCTCTCGCTTGCCGCTACACCTGATCGCGGGTAGCCCACGCTTGATCACGGGTAACTAGGCATACCGAAGGGGAGCAGTGCCGAGTCCCCGATGGACAGGAGGCGAGCAAGTCGCGCTCCAGATGGGAAAAGCCGACCCCCGAACCCATAAAAGTGGGTAGTCTCGACATACTAACTATCTAGTAGCTACCAAAACGGCGACTAGACGTATCGGATAGCGAGGCAGATAATCAGCTCAACCGGTAAGAGGTGGGGTCAAATCTTCACCCCGGATCCGGTACAGGGTTTGGACGATTGCCGCATCATGGCGCCTCCCGCCGTCCGGACCCACCAAATAAAGACTGGTCCCTGAAGACGTACCCCTGCCCGTCCTGAGGGACCAACTTGAATCGGTCGCCAGCGATGGCGGCCGATTCTCGTTTAGGGGAAGTCCCGCGGCCCGCGCGAACAACAACGGGAAAATTCCCTTTTCTCAAGCCAAATTCGACTTGCGGGGGTAGGCGATCTCGGGGTCGGTGAGGACGTTGACCAGGGTCGGCTTGCCGGACGCGAAGGCCTGCTCGAGCGCCGGCTTCAGCTCGTCTGGCTCGCGCACCAGGACCCCCTCGCAGCCGAGCGCTTCGACCATCTGGTCGTAGCGAGTCTCGGGGCGCAGTTTCGCCGCGACCGAGTATCCGTAAAGGAATTGCATCGGGTGATGCTCCAGTCCCCAGATCCCGTTGTTGCCCATCACACCCACCACACCGAGGCCGTGACGCGCCATTGTGTCGAACTCCATGCCCGCGAAGCCGAATGCGCCGTCACCGAGCAACAGGCAGACCTGGCGATCCGAATTGGCCAACTTGGCGCCGATCGCCTGGCCGGGCCCGGCGCCGAGGCAGCCGAAGGGGCCCGGGTCCATCCAGCAGCCCGGCTCGAAGGTCTCGATCAGCCGGCCTGCATAGGAGACGAAGTCGCCGCCGTCGCCGACTACAACCGCGTCGCGGTCGAGCACCTCGCCGAGCTCCTTGTAAACGCGCATGGGGTGAAGCGGCGAACGCGGGTCGTTCAGTTCCTCCTGCTCGGCCGCCCGCTTCTCTGCCTCGACCTTGCGCAGCTCGGTAAGCCAGGGCTCGGTGCGTCCCTCCCCCTCCCCCACCTGCTCACGGATCGCGGCGAGGCTGGCGGCGACGTCGCCGACGAGGTCGACCTGCGGCGACCGGTTGGCGGTCAGCTCGTTCGGGGCGGCGTCGAGGCGGATCAGCTTGGTCTCCTCGCCGAAGCTCTCGCCGAAGCCGAGGCGGAAGTCGATCGGGACGCCGACGACGAGGGCGACGTCGGCGCCGCGCAGGCCGGCGCCACGGGCGCGGCTGAAGGCCAGCTCGTGGTCGGCGGGGAGACAGCCGCGGCCGAGGCCGTTGAGGAAGACCGGGATGCCGAGCGCCTCGGCCAGCGCCCGCAGCTCACCCTCGCCGTGTCCCCAGTAGAGGCCGCTACCGGCCATGATCGCCGGCCGCTCGCCACCGGCCAGCAGCGCCGCCGCCTCTTCGACTCCCTCGGCGGGCTGCGCCTGCCCGGTCGCGGGCAGAGACGGAACGTCAGGCTCGGCCTCGGTGAAGACGACGTCGAGGGGATAGTCGATGAAGGTGGGGCCGCCCGGCGCCGTCAGCGCCAGGTCGAGCGCCGCCGCGGTCCGCGCCGCGATCTGGTCCGGCGCCTTGACCGTCTCCGCCGACTTGACCAGCGGCGTGATGAAGGGGAGGTGGTCGATCTCCTGCAGCGACCCTGAGCCCCAACGCAGCTCCGGCGCCCTGCCGCCGAGCACGCAGACCGGTGAGCCGTTGGCCTGGGCGCCGGCGATCGCGCTGATCCCGTTCGTCACCCCCGGCCCAGCGGTCAGCGCGGCGACGCCGACCTTCCGCGTCGCCTTGGCGAACCCCTCGGCGGCGAAGGCGGCCGTCTGCTCGTGCCGCACGTCGACGATCTCAATCCCCTCCTCGCGACACCCGTCATAGATCGAGAACAGGTGCCCGCCAGACAGCGTGAAGAGATGGCTGACGCCCCGCGACTTCAGCACCTTGGCGACTATCCGCCCCCCATGCTCCATGAGCTGGAGCCTATTGGCACAGCCCTGGGATGCCCGGGGCGGTGTCCGGTTTCAGTAGATAGGCGACACCTGTGTCGAGACATAGGAGACACCGAATGAGGGGAGTCTCCTGTGGCAAAGGCGCGGTACCTGGTCGAGGCGCATCTGTTGGAGGGCCGCTCGGTCGCAGAGCTGGCAGCGGCCCACGGAGTGCATCGCAGCTGGATCTACAAGCTCTTGGCCCGCTATCGCGAGGGCGGCTATGAGGCCCTGGAGCCTCGCTCCCGAGCCCCGCGCTTCAGTCCCAACCGCACGCCCGAGGAGGTAGTGCAGGCAGTCGTGTCCCTGCGAGGGCAGCTGCTCTCGCAGGGACACGACTGCGGCGCGGAGACGATCGCGCACCATCTCGCCAAGGAGCTCGATTCCGTTCCCTCGGTCTCGACGATCTGGCGGATCCTGCGGCGGGAGGGCCTGGTCACGCCGCAGCCGCAAAAGCGCCCGCGTTCCTCGCTGATCCGCTTCTGCGCAGAGCTGCCCAACGAGATGTGGCAGGCAGACATCACCCACTGGCCCCTCGCCGGCGGCGGGCACGCGGAGGTCCTCAACATGATCGACGACCACTCCCGGCTGTTCTTGGCCTCCCGCGCCTTCCCGACCGTCAAGGCCGCCGACGTGGTCGACGTCTTTCGCATGGCGATTGGCCTGCATGGCGCCCCTGCCAGCCTGCTCTGCGACAACGGCGCCGTGTTCACCGCCACTCCCCGGGGTGGCAAGGTGCTCTTGCAGGCAGAGCTCGAGCGCCTCGGCATCGCGGCCAAGAACTCGCGGCCCTATCACCCCCAGACCTGCGGCAAGGTCGAGCGCCTGCACCAAACCTTGAAGCGCTACCTGGCGAGGCAGGCTCCCGCGAGGACGCTGGCAGAGCTGCAGGACCAGCTCGATTCCTTTGCCCATTACTACAACGCGATCAGGCCTCACCGGGCCTTAGGAGGGCGCACGCCCATGCAGGCCTACGGCGCCCGCCTGAAGGCTCGACCGGCTGCCGCGGTCCTCCCCGACACCCACTTCCGCATCCGCCACGACAAGGTCGACGCCGGCGGCACGGTCACCCTGCGCCACGACTCAAAGCTGCACCACATCGGCCTCGGTCGCGCCCACAAGGGCAGGCTGATCAAGCTGCTCGTCGTCGATCGCGACATCCGCGTGCTCGATGCGCGAACGGGCGAGCTGATCCGCCGGCTCACCCTCGATCCGAGCCGCGACTACCAGCCGATCGGAGGGAGCTGAGGTGTCTACGATGTCCCGCGACATCTGTCTCCGATGTCGCGACACATCACAGGATGCCCGGGGCGGGATTCGAACCCGCAAGCCCACCTCAACGGGCAGCACCTTTTAAGGGCACCGCGTTTGCCATTCCGCCACCCGGGCCAGGCGATTCTAGCCACGCCAGAACGGCATAAAGCAGGCATAAATCTTTGCCGGGGCGCAACTAACCCGCTGCTACGGTGTCTCTTGAGACAGGAACACGCCTTCCCTGGATTGGAGAGATCGCTTGGAGGCTTCCGCTCTTACACACGCCAGTCGCCGCGGATTGCTCGCCCGCCGCACCCCGCTGCTCAAGCTGCAGGGCGACGCGCGCCTGATCGCGATGGCCCGCGCCGGCAATCCTGGCGCCTTCGAGACGATCGTCGACCGCTACCAGGGCCGCCTGCTCGGCTTCTGCCGGCAGATGCTGGGCTCGACCAAGGACGCCGAAGACATCCTGCAGGAGGTCTTCGTCAACGCCTACCGGGCGATGCTCGCCGACGAACGCGAGATCAACCTGCGCCCGTGGCTCTACCGGATCGCCCGCAACCGCTGCCTCAACCACCTGCGCAGGCCGACTGCCGACGCCCAGGAATCGATGGACATGGTGCCGGCGGTGGAGGCCTCTTCGACCGCGGAGAAGGTCCACAACCGCGAGGAGTTCCGCCAGCTCCTCGTCGACGTCGGCAAGCTTCCCGAGACCCAGCGCTCTGCCCTGCTGCTGCGCGAGATGGATGCGATGTCCTACGAGGAGATCGCCCAGGCGATGGAGACCAGCGTGCCCTCGGTCAAGTCGCTGCTGGTGCGAGCGCGGATCTCGCTCGCCGAGGCGAGCCAGGCGCGCCAGCTGACCTGCGGCGAGGTGCGGCTGGAGCTGGCGGAGGCCGTCGAGGGGCTGCGCAAGGTCTCCGGGCCGGTGCGCCGCCACGTGCGCGACTGCGAGGAGTGCGCCGACTTCCGCTCCCAGGTGCGCAACAACGACAAGGTCCTTGCCGCGCTCTTCCCCGCCGGCCCGCTGCTGGCGCTGAAGGCCTTCCTGATCTCCAAGCTCGGCTTCGGCGGTGCCGGAGGCGGGGCAACCGCAGCCGGAACCGGCGCGGGCGCCGGAGCGGGAGCAACCGCAGGCGCCGGTGCGATCGGCAGCGTCGGCGCGGCGCTCGGCGGCGGTGGCGCCGCGGGCGGTATCGGCGCGGTCGGCGGAGCGCTCGGGACCAAGGCGGTGGCGGGAGTAGTAACCGCTGCCGTGCTTACCGCCGGCGCCGTCGGCGTCGAGCGGCAGGTAATCCATCCCTCTTCAGACTCCGGCCCCATCGCTTCGATCTCGAAAGCGCCAGCCAGGGTCGCGCTCGGCGCGGGGCACCCGACGCTGCCGCAGGCAGAAGCCCCGGCCCCGCCGGTGGAAGCCGTTCCCCCGCCCGAGTCGACGCCGATCGCCGCGGAGTCGGCCCCGCCGGTGGAACCGGCGACCCTCCCGGCCGACGAAGCCGCGGGCACGTCGAAACCGGCCCTCGACGCCGATGAGACGGCGAGCGCCTCCCCCGCCGCCCCGCACCTGACCGGCGCGACCTCTCAGGCCGGTGCGCCAGCGTCCGGCGAGACCGTGGTCGTCACCGTCGGCACATCGCCACCGCCTCCGCCCCCGGCGGAATCGAGCCCACCGGCGGAATCGACCCCGCCCCCGGCTACGACCGAACCGCCGCCACCCGCGGAACCCACCCCGGAAACGGGCTCGGGCTCCTCCGGCGGCTCGCCTGAAGCAGGCGGCGGCTCACCCGAAGGCGAAACCCCCTAGCTACTGCCCGGTGCCCGGGCCTCAGGAGAGGCCGATCACCTTGAGGCGGCGCATCAGGCAGGTACCGGCGAATTTGCGCGTGTCTTCGAGCGAGTAGCCGAAGAGCTCGAAGTCGTCGTCGAAGTCTTTCGCCCAGGGGGGTTGCAGCACGCCGTCGGCAACCGGTAGGGCCTCCTCCAGGGTGCGTTTGATCGCCTGCTTGTAGCGGTCGTCCTCGTGCGCCTTTTCGCGCAGGAAGACGGAGCCGAAGGCGACGTGGCGGTGCTCGTCGCGGGCGACGTTCTGGAAGCCCTCGACGAAGGCGGGCAGCGTCCCCTCGCTTTCGTTGTAGTCCATGATGAAGTGCTGGCCGGTGAGGGCCAGCATCCCCTCAATCACCATGTGGTAGAGCGTCACAGCCTCGACCAGGGCCTCAGTGTCCTCGGGTTCAGCGGAGAGACGGTCGGTGCGCTTCTTCAGCATCTCGTCGAAGAGGCGGCCGAAGTTCTCGTTGAGGTGCTCGGAGGTCTCGGCGAGCATCTCGGTCAGGCCATCGGCCTCGAGCACGCCGACCTCGCGGTAGAAGCGCTCGAAGAAGCGCACGTGGCGCGCCTCGTCGGCGATCTGGGTGCAGAGGAAGATCCGCTGATCCTCGGTCGGAGCGGCACGCATGATCGGCCCCAGCTCCTCGGCCACCTTCTGCTCGCCGATGAAGAAAGAGGAGAGCCCGTACATCCGCTGGAAGCGCTCTTCGGCGCTGATCCGCTCGTGCCAGTCTTCGCGGTCGCGAGTGAAGTCGAGCTCCTGGGTCTGCCACTGCTGGCGCTCCCAGAGCCTGTAGAGCTCCTCGTAGCCGAGCAGTTTGACGTCGGCGGTGCGGTCGGCGGCCTCCATCAGCGCCGGGTCAGCGGTGGCCTGGAAGTCGGCCCGCTCGGTCCTCGACTGCGTCCCGGTTGCCTCTTTCGTCCCCATCAGGCTCATCTCCTCGGCTCAACTGGCGGTCCGAGCGAGCCTAGCACCGGCCTGGCTGGTCAGCCAGTCCTTAAGGCGTTCGCTGTTTACCCGGGCACAGCAAGGCAAACAGCGAACGCCCCTGCGGTTGCTCAGACGCTATGCGACTCGCCGGGCGCGAGCAGGACGACCTGGGCGGAGGTCTGCGACTCCACCTCCTGCTTGAAGGCAGCCGAGTCGACCTCGATCGGAGGGAAGGTGTCGTAGTGCATCGGAATCACGGTCGAGGCGCCGGTGAACCCGGCGGCAACCGCGGCGTCGTAGCGGTCCATCGTGTAATGGCCGCCGATCGGCAGCAGCGCGACGTCGATCGGGTCACGTTCGGCAATCAGCTTCATGTCGCTGAAGAGACAGGTGTCGCCGGCGTGGTAGATGGTCACGCCGCCGATCTCGATAATCAGCCCAGCGGCGGTGCCAACCGGGGTCCCATGCTCAGCGCTGAACGGGGCCTCCGCGGATCCGGGCAGCGTGCTCGTGTGCCAGGCCGGGACGAGCTTGACCCGACCCCCGTCGAACTCAACCGTGCCGCCCAGGTTCGGATCGCTGACCTCGGCCACCCCGCGTGCTTCCAGCCAGTTGGCCAGCTCGACGACCGCGATGCAATGGGCCCCGGTCCGCTTCGCGACCGCGACCGCGTCGGCCATGTGGTCGGCGTGACCGTGGCTGATCGCGATCTGGGTCGGCTCGACCTCGTCGGCCGTGACGACCGCCGCCGGGTTGTTGGGCTTGAGAAACGGGTCGACCAAGAACGGTCGTCTCCCCGTCGCTCAGCTCAAAGCAAGAATGGCCGTGAAACTTGATCTCCATCGCTCAGTTCTCCTCTTTCGACTCTTCCGCCGCCGCGGTCTCCTCACGCAGTGCCCAGCCGACCGCGACTCCAACCATCATTCCCATCCTCGCCTCCTCGGCGAGCAGCGTGCGCACCGCGGCGATCCGCGCGTCCGGGTCTGGGACGGTGGCTGCCTTCAGGGTCTCAGCCTCGTGCGACTCCCCGAACCAGCCACCCTCGGCTAGCGCCGAGGCCAGAACCCGCTGGAGTTGCGGGGCGGCGCGGGTGACGATCTGCTCCGCCTCGGCGAAGCGCTCCACGTCGCTCAGGCGCTCGATCGCGGCCTCCAGCTGCTCATCGGGGATCATCGCTGGCGGCCAGCCTACGACTTAGGACTGATCGCCGGGGCGCAGCGCGGCGGCGAAGCCGCAGAGCCCGCCGACGAGGCCGCCGACCAGCCCCGCGAAGACGTTCGCGCTCGACTCGAAGACCGGCAGCGCCAGCAGCACGGCCGCAGCGACGACGACGCCGACCATGTCGTACTCCTGCTCGATCGAGCGGCGGACTTCCGCGCGCCGGATCGCGAACCAGGCGGCGAGCGCCCCGAGCGCCATCCCGTTGCCGCCGGCGATCACCTCGAAGTCACCCTGCGCGTCGGCGATCCCGCTCGCCGCCAGCATCCCCAGCGAACCAGAGGCGACCAGCAGGAGCGCGGTCGCCGGCGTGCCGAGGCGGCGCTCCAGCGGCAGCGCGAAGAGAGCCAGCCCGATCGCGACCACGAACAGGTAACCGACGTCTGCATAGGCGAAGGGGGCCGTCAGGACCCGCCACCACTCGTCATCGAGCGGCACGATAAGGCCACCGAAGGCGCTGAGCGAATCGCCGCTCGCCTCGTATACGAGCAGCAGGACAGCCGAGGCGAGGATCGCAGCAAGGGTCGCGTAGGGACGGGTGGGCCCTGCCCCGCCGCTGCGCCTGAGTCGGACCTTGAGCGGCTTGCGATGGCGGCGTGCCTTCGCCTCGAGGGCGTCGCCGCGGCGCTCGAGCTTGGGCGCCCGCTTGCGCAGACGAGCACCGCAGTACGGACACTCCGTCACGTAAGGGCTGACCTCGGAACCGCAGTTCTTGCAGATGACGCTGAGCTCGGTCTCGCTCACGGTCAATCGAGGATAGCCGCCCGCCCGCGAGGCGCCTCGGGCCCGCCCCGGTGGCATACTGCGGGACACCCGTCTTTCGTGGACCACTAGGAGGAATCAGCGTGGAGTTGAACAGCCTGACCGAGCAGAAATCGCTGCTGGCAACCCTTTCCCCGGGCAAACGCACCCGCCTGCGGCGGCTGCTGTTCGAGTTCGGGCCGGGCAACGGCACGCTGATGCTGCTGCCGATTGACCAGGGCATCGAGCACGGTCCGCGCGACTTCTTCCCCAACCCCGCCTCGAAGGATCCCGACTACCAGTTCCGCCTCGCCGCCGAGGCGGGCTACTCCGCCCTCGCCTGCCAGATCGGGATGGCCGAGAAGTACTACCCCGACTACGCCGGCCAGGTGCCGCTGATCCTCAAGGTCAACGGCAAGACCGACGTTCCCCCCTCCGCCAAGGCGTTCTCGAGCTGCAACGCCAGCGTCGAGGACGCGGTGCGGCTCGGCGCCGACGCGGTCGGCTACACGCTCTACGTCGGATCGCCGCGCCAGGACGAGGACCTCGCCCAGCTGCGCGGGGTGCGCGAGGACTGCGACCGCTTCGGGATGCCGCTGATCGTCTGGTCCTACCCGCGCGGCGAAGCGGTCGACGCCAAGGGCGGCGCCAACTCCTTCTACGCGATCGACTACGCGGCGCGGATGGCGATGGAGATGGGCGCCGACGTGGTCAAGCTCAACATGCCGAAGGTCGACCCGGCCAAGGACAAGGACGCCCCCGCCCCCTACAACGAGATGGAAGTCGACCAGGCCGAGGCGATCCGCCAGTGCGTCGAGTCGGCCGGCCGCTCGCTAGTCGTCCTCTCCGGCGGCTCGAAAGTCGACGACGAGGTAGTCCTGCAGAACACCCGCGACGTCATGGAAGCGGGCGGCTCCGGCGTCATCTTCGGCCGCAACGTCTGGCAGCGCGAGTGGAACGACGCACTCGAGATCATTGCCCAGATCAAGGAGACGCTGCTGGCGAACGTCAGGCGGATTCCGTAGGGGGGCGATTCCGGGCGGAGTTCCACTTAACTTTCTCGGTGGAGCGGAAGCGGTCGTCCGAGATACGTGGTGACGAGAAAGTACAGAACGTTCCACCCCGCCCGGAATCGCCCCTCAACAGCGCTCTGACGGACTCCAGGTCGTGAGAGGGGGTGTGATCGGAAGCGTGGTCCTGCTGGTCGCGGTCGCGCTCGTCGTCCTGCGGCCTTGGGAGGGCGGTGAGGACCGGGGGCCGGCTTCGGTGACGGCGCTGGTGACCCGGGTCGTCGACGGCGACACGGTCGAGGCGCGGATCGGCGGTGAGGTGGAGGATGTGCGGCTGATCGGGGTCGACACGCCGGAGACGGTGAAGCCGGGAGAGCCGGTCCAGTGCTTCGGCCCCCAGGCCTCCCACTTCGCCCACGGCCTTCTTGAGGGCCAGCGAGTGAGGCTGGTGTTCGGCGCCGAGCGGCGCGACCCCTACGACCGGCTGCTCGCCTATGCCTATCTCGACAGCCTCTTCGTCAACGCGACCCTGGTTCGCCGCGGCCTCGCGCGCACGCTGACGATTCCACCCAACGACCGCTTTGCCCCGCGCCTGCGGCGGCTGGAGCTTGCGGCGGCCCAGGTTGGGCGCGGGCTCTGGGGCGCCTGCTCGCCGTGAGCACCTCGTAACGATCGGCACTTTTCTTCTGCACAAGCCCGTGCGCCCCTTTGCTACGGTGCGCCGCGGCCTCCGAGCCACCTTCCTATGCGAATGCGTCAAAGCATCTCCCAGTTCGAGACGGCCTTCGAGCAGGAGACCGTCCTCGAGCGTCGTCGCCGCGAGCAGCTGCGCCGCCGCGCCGCCAACCGTTCGCGAGAGCGGCGGATCGTCCGCGTCGAGCAAGAGGGCAAGGTTCGCTTCAGCGTTCTCGCCGTCTGCCTCACCGTCACGGTGATCGTCGTCGTCGTCACCATGTTCGAGGCACTCGCCTTCCTGATGGACTAGAGAGTCCATCCCCGCCCCTCGTTGAATAGACTCGCCCGCCGATGGCACGACGCTCACTGAAGCCACAGCTAAATCAGATCCGCGCCTGGGTGCGCCAGGGCAGGACCGACGCCTGGATCGCCCACCAACTCGAAGTCAGCACCTCCGAGTTGCGCGAGTTCCGCAGCCAGCACGGCTTCACTCCCGACGAGGAGGACGCGGGTTCGCCGGACGTCGATCTCCGCGATGAGATCGAGGCCGAGATCGAGGCCGCCGCGGCTGAGGAAGCCGAGCGGGAAGCAGAGGCCGCTCCAGACGAGGATGAGACTGAGAGCGAGGATGGGGACGAGGACGACGAACGCGGCGGCGAGCCCCCCAGCCGCGAGCGCGGAGAGCGTGGCGGCGAGGATCGCCCGCGTCGCAGGCGGCGACGCGGTGGACGCGGTCGCGGGCGTGGGCGCGGCAAAGAGATCGAGGCGACCTTCGACCATGGCGAGACCGACGGCTACGGCCTCTGGCTCGACCCTTCGGTTGCCGACAATCCCGTCTACGCCGAGCACTGGGCCGGCAAACGCGAGGTCACCGTGCGGATTGAGGCCAATCAGATCGTCATTCGCCGCGCCGGTGAGGACGATGAGGGCCAATCTCAGCAGGCCTCCGCTTAACTTTTTCGGTTAGGCGACTGCAGCTGGCCGCGGATCTTGCGGCCGAAAAAGTAGAAGACGCTTTGGCCTACTGAGATTGCCCCTCCGGCGTGTCAGGGACGCGGCGCAAGGGAGCATTGATCGGGTCGCATCCCTCTGGATCGAGCTTGCCCTGAACCCTCCAGACCGTGACGGGGCCGCTGCGATCGATCGGGACGACCGCGTCCTCGCCGCGTAGCCAGGTTGACTCGGGCGAGGGGATTGGCTCTGAGGGCTGTAGGAAGTTTAGGAAGGGGGCGGTGACTAGGTAGTCGAGGTCGGCTTCGTTGACGGCGGTGCGGAACTCGGTGCAAGTTGGGATCGCATTGAAAGAGCCGTGCGGGCCCTTCGCGCCCAGGTAGCGGACGCGGTTTGAGAGGTCGGTGCCGTAGAGGCCGTACTGGAGGAAGCCCGCTGTGGTCCCGGCTAGGCCGATGCGGGAATCCTCGACGTCGCGGGCCCAGCGGTAAGCCGAGTCGAGGTCGAAGGCAGGGATCGCCGCTTCGGGATCGTCGTTGCGGAAGCGGTCCTCCAGGTAGTCGCGCTGGACCGGGTAGCCGATCGCGAGGATTGCCACAGCCAGGGTGGTCAGCGAGACGGCGAGGGACAAACGCTTACGGCCGGCGGGTCCTGTCGCCGCAGGGGACCCACCGCCCCTTCCGGTAGCTAAAGCTTCCTCAGGGGCGGTACCCCCTACGGCGCCACCCGCCGACAGGAATCGTTTCCCTCGCCCAAGGTAAACCCATACCAGGCCAGCTGGGAGAAGCACGAGCAGCGTGGCCAGACCCAAGCCGAAGACGCGGTCGGGGTCGCGGAGGACGGCGTCGGCGCGATTCGTCAGCAAGAGCACGGCGAGGAGAGCGCCTAGCAGCGCCCACTGGCGACGCTCGCCGTCGAAGACCCGTGCCAGCGGCAGCAGCGCGATGCCGAGCAGCAGCGCGGGGATCGCGTAGCGGATGTTGATCCCAAAGCCGGTTGGAGCGCCCTCGGCTCCCGCGGCGCTGAGCGGCGTGAAGAGGTAGGCGACTATCGCGAACAGGGCGACGGCGCCCATCCACCGCAGCACTCGCTCGCGGCCCCAGACGAGGGATATGAGGCCACCGGCGATCGCAGTGGCGACGACAAGCAGCCAGAGAGCCCCGAACGCCTGGTCCAGACCGGGGCCGAAGTACTCGCGCCAGACAGTGGTGTCGGTCGCGTAATGGGCGATGGAGAAGTCGGGGCGACCGGTCTGCAGTTGCTCCGGGTGGGGGAGCGAGACCGGCCCCAGGCTCTCCAATTGCGGCAGGGGGTTGCCGGTGGCCACCAAGTTGCGCAGGTACCAGAACCCGCCGGCGGCCAAAGCCGGCAAGAACCACCAGGCAGCAGCCATCCACCGCTTTCCTGTGGGCGCCAGCATCACGACCGCCACGGTCAGCACCGCCGCCATCGCTAGCGCCGTCGACTTAGTGCCCACGGCCAAACCCACTGCGAGGCCCGCCGCTGCCAATGCAAACGGATCGACCGCGGGTCCTGTCGCGGGGGAGGGGGGCCTGCGGGCGAGGTCTACGTCCTCGACCCCCCTCCCCCGCGCCACCCGCGGAAGATGCGTCGCAGAAACCAGAATTGCCACCGCCGCCAGCAACAAGGCCGCAGCTACGACATCGTTCTTAGCTGCCCCCGGCTCTCTTACCACCAGCGTGTGGCACTCGAGAAGCACAGCTGCCGCAACGACCGTCAGGTGCCCACGCCCGTACGGACGGCCTATGCACCAAGCCGCCAGGAAGGCCAGCCCAAGGAGCCCGAAGTTAATGAACAGCGACAGCGTGTCCCGCTCCGCCAGCAGGATCCCGACCGCATGGAGCAACTCGGAATTCTGCGGATAGAGCCAGTTCGTGAAAACGGTCTCGGTGTAGTGGAACCCCGTCACGGAGTGGCTATGGGCCATTTCCGCCGCGAACGGCATGTGGTACCAGAGCGAGTCGAAGTTGAAGATCCCCCGGTCCAGCGCGTCCTTCGCGGTCAACCCCCAATGCGCGAACACCAGCGCGACGACCCCGACCGTGATCAACAGCTGGAGCATGCTCGGTCCGGCGGGTGGCGCCGTAGGGGGAACCGCCCCTGAGGAAGCTTTAGCTACCGGAAGGGGCGGTGGGTCCCCTGCGGCGACAGGACCCGCCGGCAGGAGCGCCATGACTGCCGCGACCACCAGCGACGCAGCGACGAGGATCCACGCATAGAGGAGGCCGAAGACCCCAAGCAGCTCGGCCAGCCATATGACCAGTGCGACCCCTGTAACCGCCTCTACTAGACGAGCAGGGGCGCCATTCCAAGCGGGCATAAGCCTTTGTCGAAGCCGATAGGCCGAGAATCCCAGCGCGAGCGCTACGGCCGCGAGGGCTAGGGCGCTGAGGATGTAGGAGCCGGCGCTGACCACCGGGCTAGCTCCGGGAGAAGGTCAGCGGCTGAGGCCGCTGACCTTCAGCGGCCGCTCGCCTTCGGCGACCATGCCCTGGGCGCGGGCCTTGCCGGCGAGGAAGACGGGATCGTCCGCGTGCTGGACGCTGTGGTGGAGGCGCTTGTTTTCGTCCAGCAGCTCGTGCAGTTCGGCTTTCGCCGCGGTCGTCGCCGTGTAGGTCTTGACGAAGTTGATTGCCGGGTTCAGGTAGGAGTAGAGAACCGCTGCGAGGACGAGAGTCAGCGCCACCCGCCCCACTCGGTCCCACTGGATGCGGCTGGCGCCGCGCCGCGCTGCGGGCCTGCGGCGAGCCGCCGGCCGGCGCCTGGTGCGCTGAGCGGGCGTTCTGAGGGCGTGGGCGCGTGCGGCCACGTCTCCTCCTACGCGGCCGGGCCCCGCAATCCTTCACTAACCGGACCGTTGGCGGAATGCCTGCAGGCCAGGGAATTCAGCAGCCGCCCCCAGCTCCTCCTCTATCCGCAGCAGGCGGTTGTACTTCGCGACGCGGTCTGAGCGCGAGGGTGCGCCGGTCTCTGATCTGGCCGGCACCGGTGGCGACGGCGAGGTCGGCGATCGTCGTGTCCTCGGTCTCTCCGGAACGATGCGAGATCACCGCCGTGTAGCCCGCCTCGCGAGCGATCGCGATCGCCTCCAGCGTCTCGGTCAGGGTGCCGATCTGGTTGAGCTTGACCAGGATCGAGTTGCCTACCCCAGTCTCGATCCCGCGCCGAAGCCGCTCCGGGTTGGTGACGAAGAGGTCGTCGCCGACCAGTTGCACCCGCTCGCCCAGCCGCTCGGTCAAGAGCTTCCAGCCGTCCCAGTCCTCCTCGTCCATGCCGTCCTCGATCGAGAGGATCGGGTAGCGATCGCAGGCTTCGGCCCAGTAGGCGACCATCTCCTCCGGGGAGAGCGAGCGCCCCTCGTGCTCGAGCCGGTAGGCGCCGCCCTCGAAGAGCTCGCTGGTCGCCGGGTCGAGGGCGATGAAGACGTCGGCGCCGGGCTCGTAGCCGGCCGCCTCGACGCCGGCGAGGACCGCTTCCAACGCGGCCTCGTTGGATGCCAGGTTAGGGGCGAAGCCGCCCTCATCGCCGACCGCAGTGGCAAGGCCCTTGGAGGCGAGGCTCGCCTTCAGAGCGTGGAAGATCTCCGTGCCCACCCGCAGGCACTCGGAGAAGCTGTCGGCTCCGGCCGGCACCACCATGAACTCCTGGAAATCGACCGAGTTGTCAGCGTGGGCACCGCCATTGAGCACGTTCATCATCGGCACCGGCAGCGTCGTCCCGGCGCCGCCGCAGAGATCGGTCAGGTAGCGGTAGAGCGGCCGGCCACCGTCAGCGGCAGCCGCCTTGGCTGTGGCTAGGGAGACCGCGAGGATCGCATTGGCCCCCAGTCGGCCCTTGTTCTGCGTCCCGTCGAGCTCGATCAGCGCCCCGTCGATCGCGGCCTGGTCATTAGGGGTCGCCCCCTTTAGCGCCTCGGCGATCTCGCCGTTGACGTTGGCGACGGCGCTCGCGACGCCCTTGCCGGCCCAGGCGGAGCCGCCGTCGCGCAGCTCGACCGCCTCGAACTCACCGGTCGAAGCCCCCGACGGCACCGCAGCCAGGCCGCGGGCGCCCGAGTCGAGTACGACTTCAGCCTCGACCGTCGGGTTGCCGCGCGAGTCGACGATCTGGCGGCCGCGGATGGAAGCAATGGCGCTCACGGGACGCGCGAGTCTAGCCGCGGAATCGGCTGAGATCTATTCGCCGGTGACGCCAGGCGGGAGCCCGGTGGTCCCGGTCGGCGGCGCGGCTTCGAGTTTCGACGGCCGCGGGCCCTGGGGGAGTTTTTCGCCTTCGGGAGCGAGAACGCTCACCGTGCCGGGCAGGGCCGGTGCCACCTGCTGGACCGGGGCCGGGCAGGCTTCCGGGGCGGGGCCTTTGGGGTCCGCTTCGTAGCAGGCGGGCGGGGCGCTCGCCGACCTTCCGGAGCCCTCAAAGTTGGCGCAGCTTTCGATCAGGAAGTCCTCGGCGCAGAAGGTGCGAGAGGTCCACTTGCTGCGGAAGTTGCGGATCAGCCGGGCGGCGTCCTGCTGCTGGGTCTGTTCACCGAGCTGGGCGCTGATCTGCGATTCGACTTCTTTCAGCGACTGGACTTTCTCCGAGTTCACCTTGTCGACTTCGAAGATCGTCCAGCCCTGCGCGCTTTCCACGGGCCCTTCGACCACCGCCGGGGGGGCGCTGAAGATCGCGCTGTCGAGTTCGGGAAGGGCACCTTCCACCAGGCTCGTGCGCAGTCCGCCTTTGCCTTTGGTGGCGGTTTCGGTCGAGAACTCTTTGGCGACTTTTTTCCAGCTCTCGTCCGAGTTGTCTTTCTCGAGCAGCGCCCCCGCTTCGTCGATTTTCTTCTGGTCTTTATTGACGACGAGGCGCACGTCACGCGTTTCCGGCTGCGTAAACTGGGTGGCCTTGGCGGCTTCGTAGTACTCCTCGACTTCAGCGTCGCTGGGAGTGGCGGATTCTTCGGAAGCCTCTTTCTGGATCCGTTCGCTGAGCATCTGGATCTCGATCCGCTCGTCGACGTCCGCCTGGGTGAAGTTCGATTCTTTGAGGAATTTCTGGTACTGCGCCTCGGTTTTGAAGGCCTGTTTCTTCAGTTTCTCCAGTTCGTCGGAGACTTCCTCGGGGGTTACTGCAATCCCCATTTCCTCTGCCTCCCCCTGGATCCAAACCCGTTCCACCACTTCCCCGAAGGCGGATTTCTCGAGTTCTTCGTACTGGGGGGTCCCCTCTTTGGGGACTTTTTGCCCGGCCTGCCCGGCTGTCTGTTCGATCGCTCGTTTCAGCTCCTCTTCGGAGACCGTTCCGAGACCGTCGGGAGCGTCCTCGATGACCACGACGTCGCCGGAGGAAACGCTGGGATTGCCGAGGCCCTGGGCGATGGCGAAGATCAGAAAGAGCAGGACGAGAAGGCCGGCGAAGCCAAGCAGCGTGAGGCGCTGCAGGCCGGCTGACTTCTGATCTCCCCGCCCTTTCGAAGCCACGGAGCGGGCAGCATAGTCAAATTGGCTAAGGCAGGCTAACTCGCGGGGGTAACCGCGAGTCGCTTCGCGTCCCGGATCCCCTCCGCCATTGCCAGTACCGCGGCAAGGCGCGCCTCGGGCTCGTCCGGGACCCTCACGGCAGCAGTCTTCTCACGCCACTCGTAGACCGCCCCCTCAATCTTCTCTGCCAGCGTCCCCGCGCCCTCGGAGTCCAGCTCAACCCCGGTCACGCTCAGCCGCCCGCCGCGGAACTCGACACTGCGCGCACCGGCAAGCCCGAGCTCGATCCTGGCCCGCTGCAGCGCCAGCAGGTTCTCTGCCTCTGGCGGCGGCGGCCCGAAGCGGTCGCTGAGCTCGTCGCGGATCGCCCGCAGCTGGCCCGGCTCACGGGCGGCGGCGACGCGACGGTGGACGTCGATCTTGGCCGCCTCGAAGGGAATGAAGCTCGCCGGTAGATAGGCATCGACCGGCACGTCGAGGCGGACCGGCTCCGGGGCGGCCTCCTCCCCCACTTCCGCACCACGGGCCTCTGCCACCGCCTCATCGATCAGCTGGCAGTAGAGCTCGAAGCCGACCGCGGCGACATGCCCCGACTGCTCCTCGCCGAGCAGGTCGCCGGCGCCGCGGATGTCGAGGTCGCGCATCGCGATCTTGAAGCCGGAGCCGAGCTCGGTGTGGTCGGCGAGGGTCGAGAGGCGGGCGGCGGCGTCCTCGGTCAGTGCCTCGGCGGACGGGTAGAGCATGTAAGCGAAGGCGCGCTCGCGGGAACGTCCCACCCGGCCACGGATTTGGTAGGCCTGCGCCAGCCCAAGCTGGTCGGCGCGCTCCACGATCAGCGTGTTGGCGCTGGGGATGTCGAGGCCCGACTCGATGATCGTCGTCGTCACCAGGCAGTCGGCGCCGCCGCGTAGGAAGTCGAGCATCGTCTCCTCGAGCTGGCGCTCGTCCATCTGGCCGTGCGCTTCGGAGAAGCGCGCCTTCGGCACCAGGCCGCGCAGACGCTCGACCACCTCCGGCAGCGAGTCGATCCGGTTGTGGAGGAAGAAGGCTTGGCCGCCGCGCTCGAGCTCGCGGTGGACCGCCTTCGCCACCAGGTCCTCGTCGTAGGGGCCGACGTAGGTGCGGACCGGGCGACGCCCCTCCGGCGGTGTCTCGATCGTCGAGATGTCGCGCAGCCCGGCCAGGCTCATCTGCAGCGTGCGCGGGATCGGCGTCGCTGAGAGCGCCAGCACGTCGACCTTCAGCTTCAGCTGCCGCAGCAGCTCCTTCTGCTTGACCCCGAAGCGCTGCTCCTCATCGACGACGACGAGGCCGAGGTCCTTGGCGCGCACGTCGCGAGAGAGCAGGCGGTGGGTGCCGATTAGGACGTCGACTTTGCCCGCCTCGAAGCCGGCGAGTGCCTCTTTCACCTCGGCCGGCGGCCGCAGCCTCGAGACGCCCTCAACGACGAATGGCAGGTCGGCGAGCCGCTCGCGGAAGGTGCCGAGGTGCTGCTGGGTGAGGATCGTCGTCGGTACCAAGACCATCGCCTGCTTGCCCTCGGAGACTGCCTTGACCGCGGCGCGTAGCGCGACCTCAGTCTTGCCGAAGCCGACGTCGCCGCAGACCAACCGGTCCATCGGCTGCTCGGACTCCATGTCGCCCTTTACTGCCTCGATCGCTTCGATCTGGTCGGCGGTCTCGCGGTAAGGGAAAGCCGACTCGAGCGCCAGCTGCCACTCGCCGTCGGGCGCGAAGGCGTGGCCCTTGCGGGCGCGCCGCTCCGCGTAGAGGTTGATCAGCTCGCCGGCGAGGGCGCCGGCGGCGCGGCGGGCGCGGGCCTTCATGTTCTGCCAGCGCTTGCCCCCCAGCGCCGAGAGCGTCGGCGAGCCACCGGCGCCGACGTAGCGGCTCAGCTTTGCCAACTGGTCGGTGGGCACGTAGACCCGGTCCTCGCCCTTGTACTCGAGGTAGAGGTAGTCACGGGTGACCCCGCCGACCTCACGCGTCTCGAAGCCGGCGAAGCGGGCGACGCCGTGATCCTCGTGGACGACGAAGTCACCGACCCGCAGGTCGCTGAAGGCGAGCCGGCCGCGGGCGGCACCCGGGGCGCGCTCCTCGGCACGACGACGCCGGTGGACGAGGCGACGGAAGGGGTAGACGGCGAGCCGCAACTCGGGACTGACGAAGCCCTCGCGCAGGCGCGCCTCGGCAAAGCTGAGGCCGGGCTCTGGCGAGAGCCGGCCGCCGTCGAGCAGCTTGGCGTCGAGGCGGTCGAGGCTGTAGCGGGCGCGCTCCGCCTCGCCGCGCCCGTCGAAGGCGACGACGGTCCGGTAACCGGAACGCACCTGCTTCTCCAGCTCGCCCTCGGCCTCTTTGACGCTGCGCGCCGGCGACTCGGCTCGGGCGGCGCGGAAGGCGTCCTCGTCGTCCTCGCCGGCGCCGGTCATCGCCAGGGCGGCCCGTTCGGCGAGCGGGTCCGCGACGTCGACGTAGAGGTGGCGGGCGTCGTCGGCGTGCATCGCCGTGGTCGCGTCCTGCCAGTGATCGCGCAGGGCCGGCTCGATCTCCTCCGCGGCGGCGAGGATCACCGCCGTCTCGGCCGGGATCAGCTCAAGCGGCGCTCGGAACCTGTCGACCGGCAGCAGGTCGGCGAGGTTCAAAGGCTGCTCGCCCTTCTCGGCCGCCTCCATCGCCGCCAGCTCGGCCAGCTCGCGGTGCTCGACGTCGAGCTCCGCCGCCGGAGCGAGGTCGACGGAGTCGGCCTCGCCGAGCGAGCGCTGGGTGAAGGTGGAAAACCAGCGCAGCGACTCGACCTCGTCGCCGAACAGCTCGATCCGGACCGCGCGCTCCTCCGTCGCCGGAAAGACGTCGAGGATGCCGCCGCGGACGGCGAGCTGGCCGCGCTCCTCCACCTGCTCGACGCGCTCGTAGCCGGCGGCGGCGAGATCGGAGGTGACGGTCGGCAGGTCGATCTCCTCGCCGCGCGAGATCGTGAAGCCGGCGGGGCGCAGCGAGTCGTCCGGCACCGCCTCGGCGAGCCCGGTGGCGCTGGCGACGACGACCGCGTCGTCCTCGCCGCGGAGCGCGTCCAGAGCGTCGATCCGCAGGCCGACGAGGTGTGGCGGCGGCGTCACCTGCGAGGCGTAGCCGGTGCCGCGGGAGGGGTAGAGACGGACCCGGCGCGGCGCCAGGTACGCGCTCAGGTCGGCGGCGAGGTCGCGGGCGGAGCGGTCGTCGGCGCTGACCAGCAGCGCCGGCCGGTCCGCGAGGCCGCGGTCGTCCTCCAGCAGGCAGGCGAGCAGGAGCGGCCGCAGCATCGTCGAGGCGCGGACGGTGACCTGCTCTCCGCCCCCGGCTGCCTCGCGAGCACGCCCAGCGAGCGCGCGGACGCGCTCGTTCTCGGCGGCGATCTCGATCAGTGGTCTAAGGCTCATCGGGCGGCCCCGGAGATTGCCATGCCGCGCTCTCGGTCGCTCACGTGCAAAGCACGCTTCACTCCCTGCGTCCTTGCCTGTCAATCTCCGGACCGCGCCCGACAGCGATAATCAGTCCCAGTGAAGCTGCGGAGCACAGCGGACGGAGTGATCGCCGAGGACCGAGCGCGCGAGCGCTGGGTCGCGGTGCCACAGGCAGGCGACATGCTCGCGCTGCTCGCCGGGGGCGCCGAGGCGCGGGGAGAGATCGAGAACCACATCGAGACCGTGGCGACCGACGAAAGCGCCGCCGTTGACCCGGCCAGCGCCGGCCTGCCCTTCGAGGCGCACTCGCTGCGCGCCTTCAGCCTCTGGGAGTCGCACTACGAGGGCACCGCCCGGATGCTGGTCAAGCGCTTCTTCCCCAAGCCGGTGCAACGGGCCGCCAACGCCTTCGAGCGCGTCACGCGGCGGACCTTCCCGCCCTTCAAGCCAAACGCGCGCTTTTATGAGGTTCCCGCCTTCTACGTCGGCAACCATGCCGCGATGCTCGCCGACGGCGAGGAGATGCCCTGGCCCTCGCACACGAAATACCTCGACTTCGAGCTGGAGCTGGCGTTTGTCTTGGCCAAGCCGTTGGCTGACCCCACCCCCGACGAGGCGCGCGAAGCGATCGGCGGCTGGCTCGTGCTCAACGACTGGAGCGCCCGCGAGGTGCAAGCCGAGGAGGCCCGCCACGGGATGTTCGGCCCGGCGGTGAAGTCGAAGACCTTCGCCAACTCGCTCGGCGCCGACGTCCTCACACCTGACGAGCTGCCCGACTGGACCGCGGCTACCGGGCGCGTACGGGTCGACGGCGCGCTCTGGTGCGAGGGCGGCACCGCGAACCCGGCCCACGACGTCGGCGAGATGCTCGCCTACGCCGCCGCCGGCGAGCGGCTCGAGGCCGGCGACGTGATCTCGACCGGGACGATGCCGGGCTGCTGCGGCCTCGAGCTCGACCGCTGGATCCAGCCGGGGCAGACGGTCGAGCTGGAGATCGACGGGATCGGCACGCTGACCAACCGGATCGGCGGCCCCCGGTGAGGAAGCTGCTCGCCATCGGCTCTGCCCTTGGCCTGCTCGCCCACAACGCCTTCGAGACCCGCGCCGGGGTCGGGCTCGTCTTCGAGCCCTTCCTCGGCCGTCGCGGCGCCTACGCGCTCTGGGGCGCCTACTTCCCGCTGATGCTCGTCGCCGCGACCCGCGACGGCGAGGGGGCGCGCCGGCTCACGGCCTATGGCGCCGGGATCGGTGTCGCCGGAGTCGCCGTCCACTTCAAGGCCTGGCCCTGGTCCCTGCACAACGGCCTGCCGATGCTCGACGAAGCCGAGGGGCTGAGCGAGGACCAGTTGCCCACCTACAACACGGTGCTCTGGTTCTGGCTCCTCTGCAGCGCCCTCAGCCTGCCGGCCGCCAACCGGCCCGGTGCCCGCGGCTTCGCTCTCGCCGGCCTGCTCAACTTCCCGATCCTGCTCGCCTCGGCGCGTCATCACTTCGAGTGGGCGCGTGAGCAGGCCAAGCTCGAGCCGGAGCGCTGGAGCCCGGCGCTGCGCGAGTCGTGAGCGGAACGCCGCGCTGGCCAGATGGTGCCCGCGGCGCGCTCAGCCTCAGCTTCGACAACCTCGGCGAGGCGGCCGAGCTGGAGCTGGGGGCGCTCGGCCCGGAGGTGCCGCTCGGCGAACACTTCACCGTAGCCCGGGTCCTGCCGGGGCTACTCGACGCGCTCGGCGGCCGCAACCTCGCGGCGACCTTCTTCGTCGAGGGGATCAACGCCGAGATCTACCCGGACCAGCTGAAGGCGATCGGCGCCGATGGTCACGAGGTCGCCTACCACGCCTGGCGCCACGAGCAGTGGGGCGAGCTCGATGCGGAGGCGCAGGCCGAGAACTTGTCCCGCGGCATCGAAGCCTTCGAGTCACTGGGCGTCGAGCTGCGCGGCCTTCGACCTCCCGGGGGCGGGCTCGGAGCGGGTGGTGTCAACGTCCTCCGTGAGGCGGGCCTGCGTTACTGCTCCCCCGCAGGTGCAGGAGCCGGCGAGGACAGCGGCATCGCCCTGCTCCCCTTCCAGTGGCGCCACCTAGACGCCAGCTGCGTGCTGCCGCCGCTGGGCGCGGTCCGCGAACAGATGACCGGCTCGCCCGATCCGCTAGACCCGACCACCTTCCTGGCCTTCCTCGAAGCGGAGATCGAGGCGCTGGCCCGAGATGGCGACTACGCCACGATCGTCCTCCACCCCTTCATGCTCGACTGGCTGGGCTGGGAGCGGCTCGGGCAACTGTTCGAGCGGGTGGCCGAGGCCCGGGACGAAGGACTATGGGTCGCTCCCTGCACGGGAGTCGCAGAGTACGTACTCGCGCATCCGGAACCGTTCCGGGGCTGCACGACCCTCGACTCGACCAGCTGGACCGGCTGAAGCCCTACGGCAGGACTTCGAACTTCTTCTTCGCCGGCGTCGGATCGACGTTGCCGGCTTTGTCGATCGCCCGCACCCTGAAGACGTGCTTGCCGGGTTTCAGGCCTTTGTAGGTCTTCGGCGATTTGCAGCGCCGATAGCGCTTTTTGTCGAGCTTGCACTGGAAAGTCGAGCCCGCCTCATCCGAGGTGAACTTGAACTTCGCCGTGGTCGAGTCCGATTTCCTTTTCGGCCCTTTGCGGATCTTCGTCTGGGGGATGCGCAGGAGAGGCATGTCCTCGATTTTCGGTTTGACGCAGATCGCCGCCGGCAGGGCGTCCTGACACCGGTCGGGCGGCGGATCGGCGTGGAGGGTCGACGCCGTGGCCAGCTCCGAGGTCCCACCTGCTGCGCTCGTCTGCGTCGCAGCGACGATCGTCGCCCCCGGGATCGAAGCCGGGTAGCTGACTTTCCAGTTGCCACTCCCCTCGGCGATCGCTTCGCCGAGGAACGATTCGACCTCCCCTGCTTCAGCGGTTTCCTTGCGAAAGACGCGGACTAGCGCGCCTGGTTCGGCGCCGGCCCCGCTTGCCCCCGACTGTCCCGCGACGCCGAACGTCGGCGGCTGGATCCCACCGTTGGTAAACGAGCCGATCAGGTCGATGAACAGACCGGTATTTTCCTCGCCCTTGTTGCGGGCGACTTCGTTCTGGCTGGGTTCCGTCCCACCCGAGTTGTCGATCTCGATCGCGTCGCCGCCGCTTTCGCGGATGTTGTTTTCGTCGGTCGGCACCTCGCCGCCGATCAGGTTTTCGGTGGAGTTGACCGTCGGGAACAGGATCGAGTTCTGGATGCGGATCCCCGCCGCGCCCGAGCCGAAGATTGAGTTTCCGATGACTTCGTTGGCGTTGCCTTCGATCAGGATCCCGTTGGCTTCCGATTCGCCGATCACGTTGTCGTCAATCACGTCGCCTCCGGCGGCGGCCGGACCGCCGATGGCGTAGATCCCGACCTGGGCGCCCTCGATGAAGTTCTGCTCTATTTCGACACCGCCGACTTTCGTTTCGATCCCGATGCCGCCGTCCATCTCGATCACGTTGTCGTTGACCGTCACCGGATTCGTGTTGCCTTCGGTGATCGTGAACACTCCCGTGCCGGGGGCGGCGACGTCTGCGCCGGACGGACCGGAGCCGATGATGTTGCCTTCCGCTTCGAAGCCTTTGCCGTTTTCGTTGTAGATGCCGAAGCCGCCACCGGCGATGAAGTTGGCGTCGCCGTTTGCCACCCCACCGACCAGGGCATCTTCGGCTAGGCCGACGAGAACGTTGAAGGTGCCGTTGGCGACCACCGCGGTGCCCGCGGCGTTGAGCCCGACGAAATTGCCGTGGATCGTCGTCGGCCCGGTGGCGGGCTCCTCGTTGCCCGCCGGCTCCCCGTTGAGGTCAATTCCAGTCGTACTTCCGGAGAGGACGTTGCAGGCGCCGTCGCATGGGGCCGCCAGGCCGGAGATCGTCCCGCCGACCTCGTTGCCCGTTGCCGCGAAGGCATCGGTGTCGGTGATCTCGATGTTCTTGCCGTTGGCTGCCTGCGTGGAGCCATCGGGTTTGACGCCGAAGTAGTTGCCGAGGACGTTGGCGTTGTCAGCGCCCTCGATGTCGAGGCCCTCGAAGGAGTTGTTCGCGAAGACGTTGCGTTCGGCGTCGGCTTCCCCGCCGATCGTCGCGCCGTTTGAATCCGGGTCGAGAAAGATCCCCGTGTTGTTGGGACCGGCGGTGCCGTCGAGTTTCACGCCGAGCCAGTTGCCGCGCGCGTCGAAGCCTTCAGAGCTGTTGATCACGCTAATCGCAGTGCCCCCGGCGCCCGTCGCGCCGGTCACGGCGAGCCCTTCGATTTCCACGCCATCGGCGTTTTCGACCGTCAGTGCGGGACCGGTCGCGGGCCCGTTGACGCCCGCGCAGGGCCCTTTGACTCCTGCCGCGGTGTTGCACTGCGCCCCGTTGAACTTGCCGTCGATTTTCAGCGGCGCTTTGATCGCCGGCAGGCTGGAGCCGATCGCGATGATGTCGGCGGCCAAGCCTTCGAAGACCGTCCCGTCGAATTTGATCGTGTCGCCGGTCGCAACGAAGTTCGCTTCTTCGATCGCCGCTCGCAGGGTGCATTTGCCGCCCGCCGTGAGACAGGCGATCCCGTCGACGAGCAGATCGGGTTCGTCGGCGGTGCTGTCGACTGTGTATTCCGCGGCCCCGGCGACGGCGGGAGCGACGAGCAGGCAAACGACGGCGAACAGGGCTGAGACGAAGCGCTTCAAGCGATCCTCCTGGCAGGCGACGACGAGTACGTCGCGACCCTATCCAGCGCCGCGGCGAATGCGCAAGTTCCCTAGCCAAACGCGCTACTTGCCGAACGGCAAGCCCGGCCCGCTGCGCTGCCACTCGACCTGCCCCTCGCCCTCAACGCGCGAGCGCCCCTCGACGTCGTCCCACTCGTGCAGCAACCGCTTCAGCGCGGCGAGCGCCTCCGGGGGGTGCGCCGCCACCTCGCTGGCCAGCGCCAGCGCCGACTCCTCGGTTGCCGCGGCGGGAGCGACCCGGTTGACGAGACCGAGGCGCAGAGCCTCGTCGGCGCCGACCGTGCGCGAGGAGAGCAGCAGGTACTTGGCGGTGGCGAGGCCGCAGAGCGTCACCAGCCGGGCCGGGCCGACCGGGACCCTGAGCGCCCCGCCGGGGAAGCGCAGGCGCAGGTTGGCGCCGCCGACCCGCATGTCGCAGGCGACGGCGATCTCCGCGCCGCCGCCGACGACGTCGCCGTGGCAGACGGCGATCGTCGGCTTGGGGAAGGCGACGATCGCGTCGTAGAGGTCGGCGAACAGCTGCATCCGCCGCACCTTGCCCTCCCCGTCGAGCCCCTCCTTGACGTCGGCGCCTGCGGAGAGGCCCATTTGGTCGGAAGAGCTGAGGACGAGCACCCGAACGGCCTCGTCGGCGCGCGCGACAGCGAGGTGCTCGAGCAGCTCGAGCAGCATCTGGGTGTCGATCGCGTTGCGGGAGTCCCCACGCTCGAGCCGCAGCAGCGCGATTCCCTGCTCGTCGACCGCGTAGGTGGTTTTCTCAGCCACGCTCGGAACCTAGCCGCTCGACTAGGCGCTCGGTCTCGTCGGCGGCACGCTCGATCAGGGCAGCGACCTCGGCGCGCGGCTCGCGGAAGCGGGAGAGGACGTAGGAGGAGACGATCTCCGGCTCGCTCGACGGCGGCCGCCCGACGCCGGCTCGCACCCGCCAGAAATCGGCGTCCCCAAGCCCCTGCCGCAGGCTCTTGAGCCCGTTGTGGCCGGCCAGCCCGCCGCCTAGGCGCACCTGCACCTCGCCGAAGGGCAGGTCGATCTCGTCGTGGAGGACGATGACGCGGTCGAGCGCCGCCTTCAGCGAGCCGCGCGCCGGCCCGACCGAGTCGCCGGAGGCGTTCATCTGGGTCTGCGGCAGCAGGATCGCCACCCGGGGCCCACCGGGCGCCGTCCTCCCCTCTGCGAGCAGCCCGCCGAACTTCCGCTTCGCCTTGGGCAGCTCCCAGCGGCGCGAGAGCTCAGCGGCGACCTCGAAACCGACGTTGTGACGGGTGCCCGCGTAGCGCTGGCCCGGGTTGCCGAGGCCAACGATCAGGATGCGGTCGCCCGGCTCGCCCTCGCCGCGATCCGCGCGGCGGCGAAACAGGGACAGGGACTACTCCCCGCCGCCCTCGCCCGAGTCGCCGCCATCGCCCTCGGCGGCCTCGCCCTCGGCGGCGGGCTCCTCGCCCTCCTCGCCGACCAGCTCGGCCTCCTCCTCGACGGAGGGCTCGGGCTCTTCCTCGACGCGCGGCGGCGAGAGCGTCGCGATCGTGACCTCCTCGGGCTCGTCGGCGACGAGCTCAACCCCGTCGGGCACGACCAGCGCCGAGAGCTGCAGCGTGTCGTTGATCTCCATCGCCGAGACGTCGGCGACGATCCGCTCCGGGATCTCGGTCGGCAGCGCTTCGACGGTGACCTCGCGGGTGACGTGCTCGAGCACGCCGCCACCCTTGACGCCGGGGGCGGAATCCGCTCCCTCGAGCTCGATCGCGACCTCGGCCTGGATCGCCTCGTCGAGCTTCACCTCCTGCAGGTCGATGTGCTGGAGCTGGTCGCGAACGGGGTGGTGCTGCTGCTCCTTGACCACGACCGGCACCGCTTTCGCCCCCTCGATCTCGAGGTCGAAGAGGGCCTGGCCGCCGGCGAGCAGGGTACGGACCTCGCGTTCGGCCACCTGGAAGGGGCGCGCGTCGGAGCCGCCGCTGTAGACGACGCCGGGCACGAGGCCGTCGCGGCGCAGGCGGCGCGCGGTGCGCGAGCCGAAGTCGGCGCGGGGAGCGGCCTTGAGCTTTTCGCGGGCAGCAGCCATCGGACGGGAGAGAATAGAGAACCGAGGCGAATCGGAACCTGTGGCCAGAACCAGTACCCAGAACCAGTACAACTCCTCACGATGGCCGACGACTCGAAGATCCCCAAGGGACGAATCCGGCGCTCGGCGAAGCTGGGCTCGATCGTTGGCGTGCAGGGGGCCCGCTACGCCGGAACGAAGGCGACCAACGTCGCCCGCTCGGAAGAGGGGAGCAAGGAGAAGCTCGAGCAGCGCCACCTCGAAACGGCGATGAAGATGGTCGGCGCCCTGGGCCAGATGAAGGGCGCGGCGATGAAGCTCGGCCAGTTCGCCTCCTTCATCGACACCGAGTTCCTGCCCGAGGAGTACCGCGAGATCTACCAGGAGCAGCTGGGCAAGCTGCGCACCGACGCGCCGGCGATGCCCTGGGAGAAGGTCGAGAAGGTGCTCGAGGAGGAGTACGACGGCGAACCGCTCTCAGAGCTCTTCGCCGAGCTCGAGCAGGAGGCCTTCGCGGCCGCGTCGATCGGCCAGGTGCACCGTGGCGAGCTACTCGACGGGCGGCGGGTCGCGGTCAAGATCCAGTACCCGGGGATCGCCGAGGCGCTCGACGCCGACCTGCGCAACGCCGGCACGATCGTGCGGCTCGCCCGCGCCCTCGCCCCCGGCCTCGACGCCAAGGAGATCGCCAAAGAGCTGCGCGAGCGGGTTATGGAGGAGCTCGACTACGAGTACGAGGCGCAGAACCAGCGCAGCTTCGCCCGCGCCTACCGCGAGCACCCCTTCATCTACGTGCCGGAAGTGATCACGCGGCTCTCGCGCCGACGCGTCCTGGTCACCGAGCTGGTCGAGGGGGTCGGCTTCGAGCAGGTCAAGCAGCTGCCGCATGAGGAGCGCAGCCGCTTCGGCGAGATTGTCTTCCGCGGCAGCTTCGGCTCGATCTACCACCTCCAGCACTTCAACGCCGACCCCCATCCAGGCAACTACATCCTGATGGCGGACGGCCGCGTCGCCTTCCTCGACTTCGGGATGACGAAGAAGCTCGACCACGAGCAGATCGTGCTCGAGCAGCGTGCCTTCGACGCCGCCTCGCGCGACGACCCAGAGGCGTTCCGTTCTGCCCTGCACGACCTCGGCTTCGTCAAGAACCCCTCCAAGCTCGACGCCGAGCGGCTGATGGAGCACATGCGGGCGGTCGGCGGCTGGTACATCGAGGACCGCGAGATCGAGATCAGCGCCCGCCGCGTGATGAAGATCATCGAGTCGACCAACGACCCGCGCTCGGAGTACTACGACCTGATGCGACGCGAGGCGCTGCCGGCTGACGAGCTGATGGGCCGGCGGATGGAAATCGGCGTCGTCGCCGTGCTCGGCCAGCTGCGCGCCAAACGCAACTGGCACCGGATCATGCGCGAGTGGATCTACGCCGATCCGCCAGCGACCGAGCTCGGCGAGCAGGAGTGGGAGTACTTCGAGGGAAGAGGTGTGGCGCAGACGCCAATTGTCGAGCGGTCCCTGGGAGGAGAGCAGCGATGAAACGGATTCGGCGCGGCTGGGAGCTGAGCAAGAAGAGCTGGGGGCTGCTGCGCGAGAACCCCATCCTGCTCCGTTTCCCCCTCTACGGTGCGGCGGCGACGATCGTCTGTGCCGTGATCGTGATCGGCCCGGGCGTCTACCTGATCGATGACGGCCAGGTTGCCTTCGGCGGGCCGCTGGCGGTGATCGGTTTTTACCTCTTGGCGCTGATCGGCTTCTACTTCAGCGTCGGCCTTGCCGCCACCGCTGACATGATCTTCCACGGTCGCGAGGCGACCGTCTCCGACGGCCTCGCCGTGGCCCGCAGCCGCTTCTCGCAGATCGCCGGCTGGGCTGCCGTGTCCACCGTCGTCGGGTTGGTCCTCAGCGCGCTCGAGAACCAGGGCGGCGTCCTCGGCCAGGTCTTTAGCCGCCTGCTCGCGGTCGGCTGGTCGCTGATCACTTTCCTCGCCGCGCCGGTGGTCGCGCTCGAGGGCACCGGGCCGTTCGAGACGCTGAAGCGCTCCGGCGGCCTCTTCAAGTCCCGCTTCGGCGAGCAGGTAACCGGCAACATCGCGATCGGCGGCGCCGTCTTCCTCTTCGGGATCCTGCCCTCGATGCTGCTGATCGCCGCTGGCGTCCTGATCTGGGCCTCCGCCGGCTTCGTCGGCGCGCTGCTGGTCGTGCTCGGCGTGATCGGCTTCGCGATCTCGGCGCTGGTCAGCAGTGCCCTCAGCGGCATCTTCGGCGTTGCGCTCTACCGCTACGCGCTTGACGGCGAGACCGTTGCCGGCTTCACGAGTGAGGAGTTCGAGTCCGCGGTGAGGACCAGAGGCGGTCGGAACGCGCCGCCGACCGCCACGCCGGGCACCGTCTGAGCGGCGCAGCCGACTTTGACCACACTCTGGTGTGGTCAATCTCGGATGGGCTCTCCCAGCGTCGCGAACAGGCGGGGGTCGTTGGAGCAGAGGCCGGTGACGCCGGCGGCGACCAGCTCGCGCATCCGGGGCAGGTCATCGACCGTCCAAGCGATCAGCTCGATCCCCGCCGCTCGCGTCACCTGAGCCAGGCGCTTGGTGACGATCTGGTGGTAGACCCACATCGAGTCGACTCCCATCTCCGGCAGCGCGCGGGCGGCGATGCCGGGGAGGCGGCGGCGCATCGCCACCAGTGCCGCCAGCATCGGCGTACGCGCCCAGCGCTTCGAGGCCCAGTCCCGAGTCACCTTCGGGTAGGTCCAGCCGCGTCGCAGCTCCGGCTCCAGCTCCCTGATCCTGGCCAGGGTCGAGAGCTCCATGGTCGAGATCATCGCCCGGCCCAGGAGGTCGCGCTCGCGCAGCGCCGCGACGATCTCCTCCTCGCGACCCGGCAGCTTGATGTCGAGGTCGATCTCGACCTGGTCCAGTGGCGCCGCCAGGAAGGCGTCGAGTCCCTGCTCCAGGGTCAGGGGCGTGCGCCGCTCAGCGTCGTGCCAGTCGTGGGCGACGACCAGCGGCGTGCGCTCCCCCGCGGGCAACCTTGGGTGCCCGTCCCGGGTCCAGAGCACGTCGATCTCGATCACGTCCACCCGCGCCTCCACCGCTGCTTCGAAGCTGGGGAGGGTGTTACCCGGCGCGATCAAATCCGCTCCCTTGTGGCCCACTCTGATCATTTGATCAACATTCTGGGCGACCGCCGCCGCCCACCCACCTAAGTCGGCCTGATCACCATCAGCACCAGCACTGCGGCGACGATCAGCAGGTTGAGCCGGGCAACGATCGGCACCCAGTTGCGGCCAGGTGGGGGCGGCGTGCCGCTTTCGATACCGGCGATCCCGGCCTCCGCCTTGGGGCCGAGATAGAAGATCCCGATCGCGGTCGATATCACCAGCCCAGCCATGCCGAGCTGGATCCAGAGCAGATCCCAGTCGTAGAAGCTCTCGGTCAACCAGATCCCGAAGGCCAATGTGACCAGAGACAACCAGGGGAAGGCGTACTTGCCAAGGAACTTGGCAAAGCGCATAGCCACCAGCATGGTGGCGGGTTCGCCGCTGCGGGCACCAAGGGTCATTGCGATGTTGACCGCAAAGCCGGTACCGACCCATAGAGCCGCGGCGAGGACGTGAACGCTCTTGACGATTGTGTACTCGTCGACCATCGATCCGGCGGGAGCCTAGCCGCCCTGGTCAGAAGAGCTGGTTCTCGCCGGCGAAGATCTCGGAGACCGAGTCGTCGGTGAAGATGCGCCGGATCGAGTCGGCGAAGGTGCTCGCGGTGGAGAGCACGGTGATGTTCTCAGGGGCGCCGGGGCGCAACGGGATCGTGTCGGTGACGACGATCTGCTCGATCCCTGAGTTCTCGAAGGCGAGCCGCTCGTAGGCGGGGCCAGAGAAGACGCCGTGCGTGGCGCAGGCGATCACCCGCGCCGCCCCCTCGTCGCGCACGGTCTGGGCCGCCGCGCAGAGGGTGCCGGCGGTGTCGATCATGTCGTCGACCAGCACCGCGGTCTTGCCCTTGACGTCGCCGACCACGTAGCCGATCTCGGCAACCTGCTGAGCAGGCCGCTCCTTCTCCATCACCGCCCAGTGGGTGCCGACCCGGCGGGCGAAGTTGCGTGCCGTCTTCACCCGGCCAGCGTCGGGCGAGACGATCACCAGCTCTTCGGTCAGGTGCTGGTCGGCGAACCACTGGGTCAGCATCGGCATCGCGGTCATGTGGTCGACCGGAACGTGGAAGAAGCCCTGTACCTGGCCGGCGTGCAGGTCCATGGTGAGGACGCGGTCGACGCCGACCCCCTCCAGGCACTTGGCGACGATCCGGGCCGAGATCGGCTCGCGCGGCGCCGACTTCTTGTCCTGGCGGGCATAGCCGTACCAGGGCATCACGGCGATGATCCGGTGGGCGGAGGCACCCTGGGCGGCATCGATCATCGTCAGCAGCTCGATCAAGGAGTCGTTGGGAGTCATGCCGGTCTGCTCGTTGGCGCAGGTCGACTGCACGAGGAAGACGTCGGCGCCGCGGATCGACTCCTCGTAGCGGCAGTAGACCTCGCCGTTGGCGAAGGTCTTCAGCGTCACCTGGCCGAGATCCATTTCCAGCTTGCCCGCGACCTTGGCGGCGAGCTCCATCGAGCTGCGGCCGCCGAAGACCATCAGCCGCTTCGAGTAGTCGTGCGTCATCGCGGTGGGTGCCACCGCCACTTCAGGACGCTCCTCGATCGTGCTCACGCGTTTTGCTCCTCTTGCGTCTCCGCCGCCTTGCGCTCGGCGAATCCCTCGATGTTCCGCTGATCGTTCTCGCTCACCGCCAACGCTCCGTCGGGAACGTCTTTCTTGACCACCGCGCCGGCGCCAGTGTAGGCGTTGTCTCCGACTTGTACCGGGGCGATCAGCATCGTGTCAACGCCGATGCGGACGTTCTCGCCGATCTCAGTCCGGTGCTTGCGGAAACCGTCGTAGTTGGCGGTGATCGTGCCGGCGCCGAGGTTGCTGCCGGCGCCGACCTCTGCGTCGCCGACGTAGGCGAGGTGAGGAACCTTCGCCCCCTCCCCGATCCGTGAGTTCTTGACCTCGACGAAGGTCCCCGCCTTGGCGCCAGGCTCGAGCAGGGCGCCGGGACGTAGGTAGGCGAAGGGGCCGACGTTGGCGCCGTCGCGCACCTCGCACTCGCTCAGGTAGGAGTGCGGGACGGCGACCTCGTCGCCGAGGGTCGAGTCGATCAAGGTGGTCAGCGGCCCGACGACGCAGCCCATGCCGACCGCGGTGCGACCTCGCAGGCTGGTGCCGGGCTCGATCCGGGTGTCGGCGCCGATAGTGACGCCGGCATCGATCCAGGTCGAGGCCGGGTCGACGACGGTGACGCCGGCGAGCATGTGGGCCTCGAGGATGCGGCGGCGCGCCTCGGTCTCAGCCTCGGCCAGCTCGACCCGGTTGTTGACGCCCATCGTCACAGCGGGGTCGCGAGCGGGGTGCACGGTGACGCGGCGGCCGGCCTCGCGCATCAGCGGCAGCACGTCGCCGAGGTAGTACTCGCCCTGGGCGTTGTCGTTGCCGATCCGCTCCAGCGCGTCGGCGAGCGGTGCAGCGGCGAAGGCGTAGGTGCCGGTGTTGACCTCCTGGATCGCCAACTCCTCCTCGCTGGCGTCGCCGGGCGCCTTGGTCTCGACGATGCGTGCGAGGTCGCCGGAGTCGTCGCGGACGATCCGACCGTAGCTGCCTGGGTCCTCGAGCACGGCGGTCATTACCGTCGCCCCGGCATCAGCCTCGCGGTGCGCGTCGAGTAGACCGGAGATCGTCTCCGCCGAGACCAGCGGGTGGTCGCCGGAGAGGACGACCACGGTCTCCCATTCGCGAATCAGCGGCAGCGCGGCGCGGAGCGCCCCGCCGGTGCCGTCCGGCTCGGGCTGGGTGACGATCTGGACCTGGTCCGGCAGGCCGCTAAGGAGATCGCGCTCAGGCGAGACGATCGCAGCGATCCGTCCGGCACCGGCCTCGCGCGCAGCGAGGATCGGCCAGGCGACCAGCGGCCGCCCGCAGATGGGATGCAGCATCTTCGGCAGCGAGGAGCGCATGCGCGTTCCCTCGCCCGCCGCCATGACCAGAACCAGGGGCGAACTCACTCAGAGATCGTAGTCCCGGCGCGCAGGTCCTGCTCAAAGAATGCATCTGGCGCACGGGTCCTGTCGCCGCAGGGGGTACCCGTGCGAGATACGTCTCAGCTGGACCTGACGCGTCCGAAGCAAGCAGATCAAGGACGCAGGGAGCGCCGTGTGCTCTGCACACAAGCGACCGAGGACGCAGAGATGCGCAGCTGCGGGCTCGTCAGGCGCGGGAGAGGTCTCTGCCGACTAGCGCTACCGCCGTCAGCGTCCAGCCGACGAAGATCAGGTCGATGCCGACCAGGAGGCCGATCGCCCAGTCGGCGGAGCTGGGGAGCTCGGCGAGGACGAGGATGCCGATCAGCAGGCCGGCGATTCCGCTGAGACCAACCAGGCCTGCCCCCTGCTGCCCACGAGCGGCGAAGGCGACGGCAATCCGCGTCAAGCCCATGAAGAGAAAGTAGATACCGAGCACGATGGTCAGGGTCAGCGTTCCGTTGTGGGGCTCGACGATCAGCCAGAGCCCGACGACGACAGTCAACAGCGCCCAGAGCAGGCGCAACACGACCGTTCCGATTGAGGTCGCGGCGAAGGCGCCGGCGACGAGGAAGGCGCCGGCGATGACCAGGATCCAGCCGATGAAGATCGCCGTCCCGACCGAGGCGACGGCCGGCACCAGGATCGCCACGCAGCCGATCAGGATCGCCAGGATCCCGATCGCCATCAGAGCCTTCCAGGTGCGCCTCAACCCCTCGCGCACCTCCGGATCCATCGCCGCTCCACCCATCTCCATGCGACGACCCTAGGCTCCTATCCGGACGCGATCAACCCTGTGCAGCAGCCACCTCGCCTTCAGCCGCTTCCCGCTCGCGCTGGCGCTCGTAGAAGCGCACCCACTTTCGCACGGCATTGTCAGAGACGCCGTACTTGCGACCTACCGCGGAATAGTTGGCGATCTCAATCTCTTCCATCAGCTTCTCGTAAGGCGGCCGCTCGACTTTGCGTGCATGCAAGACGGGAACGCCACGTCTGCCATGCCTGCCCCGTTCCCCCTGTTTCTGTGCTCTGCACTCCGACCGATCCCAACGAACGCCGCAGGCACGTGAGCAGTAGCGGTGTCGGGCATAACTCGGGACGAATGCTCGATCGCAATGGAGGCATCGTCTTTCAGCTCGCTCGATCCGATTTCTGCGTCCGCAATGCGTATCGAGTGTGGCGGCACAGTTAGGGCAGACCATCCGCAGGTTTTCCAGGCGGTGATCGTCTCTCACTCCGTTGATGTGATCGAGGATCATCGACATCGGCCGCCCTCGCCAGATCTCGTCCTGGCCGCATAGCTCGCACTGCGGGGTCTTCAGGCCCTCGGCGAGCAGTCGCCGCTTGACGTCCTTCCGCGCGGCGGTCGATTTCTCAACCAGGATCTCGGAGAGCGGTTTTCGTTTACGCCTGAGATTTTCAGCACAGGCAGCTCTGGCGTCGAAATGATCAGTGGATATGCCCCAGGTCGTGGCGTGCTTCTTGAGAATTCGCCACGCACCTCCAGAGGGACAGAGGCCGAGTTGCCTGAGGCTTGCCGCCCATGACTTCGAAGCCGCAATCGCAGCTCTCGCCTCATCCTCCGCGTAGCTGAGCCTTTTCCCCGACATCGAACGCATGTTCGCATCGGAGCCGGACGCCTGGCGTGCATTCGAACCAGCAGCTCGTTGTACCGGTGAGCTGGGGAGCCCGGGTTCGAACCGAGGATGCGGCATCCAAAGTGCCGAGTGTTGCCAGCTACACCACTCCCCAAGGGAATTGCTCAAGCTTAACCCGGCCCTACTCCTCCGAGGTGCGGGGGACTTTGCCGGCTTCGGCGCCGGGCTCGAAGGCGGGGCCGCGGGGGGACGCGATGCCGAGGACTCGCATCGCCTTGAGGCCGAGACCGAGCTTCTCGCGACCCTCGGTGGCGGAGACATCGTGGCCGCAGAGCTCGCGTACTCGCTCGAGCCGGTAGCGGATCGTGTGGCGGTGGGTAAAGAGCTGTTTGGCGGTGGCGGCAACGTTGCCGTCGTTGTCGAGGTAGGCCTCGACAGTGGTCACCAGCTCGGTCTCGTACTGCTCGTCGTAGGCGGAAAGCGGCTCGATCGTCTCCGCGTAGAAGCGCTCCAGCTCTCGCGGGTCCTCGCTCATCGCCCCCAGCAGCAGCCGATAGGCGCCGGTGTCCTCGAAGGCGAGCAACGCCTGCCCCTCCGCTTCGCCGACGTTGAGCGCCAGCCTCGCCTCGTTGCCGGAGCGGTAGAGGTCGACCGGGTCGGCGGCGCGCCGGCTGCAGCCGATCGCCATGTGGAAGCCGGAGAGGCTGTCCTCCAGCTCGCGCACCAGCCCGGCGGCGGCCCGGGCGAGGCGCTCCTCGTCCTCGGCGGGGACGATCGTGGCGATCTCGACCGCCGACTCGCCGCCATCCGCGGTGCTGGCCAGCGCTCCGGGGGCAAGCGAGCGCAGCGCCCGCATCGCCAGCGTCATCACCCTGGCCCGCCACTCGCCGGTCTGGGCGGCGCGCGGCGCCGCGCGCAGGATCAAGACCCCCGCCCCCTTCTCCAGGTCCGCGCCCATCTCGGCCGCGCGCGCGACGATGTCGCCGCGGTCGGTCACCTCGCGGCCGAGGACCGCGGCGACGAAGGCGCTCGCGACCTCCTCGCTCTCCCACTCGGGCGATCGCGATCGCTCCAGCTCCAGCGCCAGCAGGGTCGCCACCATACGGGCGATCGCGGGCTCGGGGGGCGCTTTGGCGCGGTAGCGCAGCTCCCCCACCGCCTCGCCGGCCACCAGCAGCTCGACCGTGGTCACGTCCTCACCCCCGGCCAGCAGCCTCTGCTCCTGATCGGAGGAGGCGCCCGCCACGGCGAGCACCGCGCTGGAGCGGTCGATCAGGGCGACGCTGGCGTCGAGCACCTTGGCAGCGGCCCGCGCGACCGCGGGAAGCCCGGCACCCGACTCGACCGCCTCGGCGACCGCGTCGAGCGTTCCAGCCTGCTGAGATCGCGCCGTCACCCGCCGATTATCCTGCACGGTGAGCTTTAGGGCCCATCCCGGTAGGGGTGGAACGTCTTGTACTTTTTCGGCCGATCCGACCTCGGACGGCCCCAGCCACTCTCCGAAAAAGTTAAGTGGAATCCCTGCCGGGATGAGCCCTCAACCCAGCAGATTGACGAGCTCGTCGTAGTAGTAGACGACCGCGAGGCCTGCGACGACGCCGATCAGGACCAGGGCGACGAGGACGAAGATCGAGAGCACCCCGGCCGCGGCCTTCTCCCATACCCGGCCGTAGGAGCTGACTGCTGGGACGAAGATCAGACCGACGAAGGCGACCAGGCTGACGATCCCGGCCGCCACAAACAGCAGGTACTCATCCTCGATCTTCTGAAGCGCCAGCAGGAGCACCGAGGGCATTCTGCCGCAAGGGTCCGTCTGAAGACCAGCGTGTGCGGCTGGCGAGCGCCGGACCAAGCGGGGCGAGGACGCAGGGAGGCCGAATAGCAGGGCTATTTGGCCGACTGAGGACGCTGCACCGCGCTGTGTCCGCCGCCGCCAGGCGTGCGCGGTGGTCTTCCGACGGACCCCAGCGTGGAGATGACGAGGGCCACGGCAGCGCAGAACGAGAAGGCCGCGGCGCCGAGTGCCCAGCCGGCGTTGACATCGCTGAGGAAGTGGACTTCGAGGAAGACACGGGAGAGGCCGACCAGGGCGGTCAGCGCAATTCCCGCCATGACCACGGCCGCGCCCCGGGCCATGCCAGGCCGCAGCCGCATCACGATCGTCACCGCCAGCCAGACGTAGAGGGTCGAGTAGGCGGCATGGCCGCTGGGGAAGGAGGAGCCCTCCGTGTCGACCAGGCCGCCATCCGGACGGGGCCGGTCAACCGCGGCCTTGAGCTCGTGCACCCCGACGAAGACAATCGCCAGCCCGACGAGAAGGACGCCGAGCTCCGGCCAGCGGCGGCCCGTGGCTAGGGCGACGGCGCAGACGGCGGCAAGCGGGAGGACGACCGCGAGCGACCCGAGCTCGGTGACGACCTTGGCCACGTCGACCAGCCAGCCGGTCTGGAGACTGCCGGCGACATCGAACGCGGTCAGATCACCCGGCGTCGGCCCGGCGTCGCCGCTGACGATCACCGTGTAGGAGACGAGGACGAAGCTGGCGACGGCGAGGATCGCCATCAGCGAGGTGAACTCGAGGCCGAACGTCCCGCCCGGCGTGACCCGGTCCCAGAGGAAGCGGAGCTGGGGGCTGAAGCGCCGCGCCAGGACGACGATCCAGCGCGTCGCGGTGCGCTCCTCCATCCAGCGCACCGCGGCCCGGCGGTTCTCCTCGACCCGGAAGCGACGGACGAGGACGATCGTGCCTACGGTGACCGCGATCAGCGTGCCGAGCAGGAACACCCCCCGGCCCGCGTACTCGGCGGCGGTGTCGATGCTGCGCGAGAAGAAGTAGCCGAGCAGGATGTGAGCCGGAGCCCAGATGCCGGTGCCGAGGATGCTGTAGGGGACGAAGGCGCCGTAGCGCATCCCGGAGCTGCCGGCGATGAACGGGGCGAGAGCACGGACGACGCCGACGAAGCGGCCGATGAAGATCGTCTTGCCGCCGTGGCGGGAGAAGTAGTCCTCGACTTTCTCGAAGCGCTCGTGGCTGATGCCAAAGCGGGGGCCGTTGCGCAGCACGAAGTCGCGGCCGAGGCGGCGGCCGATGAAGAAGCTGGTCGTGTCGCCAGCCCAGGCGGCGAACCAGGCGATCGCGATCAACAGGTAGACGTTGATCACGCCCTGGCCGGCGACGGCGCCGCCGAGCAGCATCACGGTCTCTCCCGGCACTACCAGCCCGACGAAGGCGCCCGTCTCGGCGAAGGCAAAGACGCCGACCAGCAGGTAGGTCCAGGCGCCAAGCGTGTTGGAGACATCCTCGAGGACCCCCTGCAGGTCCTCGTGGGGGATGACCCGGCTGATCAGGAAGTAGGCGGCGACGATGCCGATCGCGATCGCGAAGATCAGCACGCGTTTGTGGCGACGGTCCTCAGGGAGCTTCATGGAGCGCGGCCAGCTTCGCAGACGATCGCGTCGTCGCGGTCGAGCCGCTGCGCGGCGGCGCGAGCGGCGGCGAGATCGTCGAAGAGGCCGAAGGCGGTGGGACCGGAACCTGTGAGCAGGGCGAGCGGCGCGCCCGCCTCCCGCAGCGCGGTGAGCGCCTCGCCGATCTCGGGCCGCAGCGAGCGGGCAGCCTGCTCGAGGTCGTTGGCGAGCAGCTCGGCGAAGGCGAGCGGCGAGGCGCCGGCGCCGGCCGCGACCCGCAGCCGCGCGGCCATCTCCTCCAGTTCCCCCGCCTCGCGGCCGAGCCCGAGACGGTCAGCCTCGGCGAAGACCTCGGCGGTGCTCAGCCCGCCCCCTCCCGGCAGCAGGACCACCGCGTGCGCAGCAGGCTCCGGCAAGCGCTCGACCCGCTCGCCGGCGCCGCCGACAAGGGCGAGCGCAGGCTCGAGTTGGGAGGGCACATCAGCCCCGATCTCGGCGGCGATTGCCGCCAGGTTGTCGACCTCGCCCCGAGCCAGCCGCAGCACAGCCGCGGCGTCGGCGCTGCCCCCTCCCAGCCCGGCGGCAACCGGGATCCGCTTCTCGATCTCCACCCGCAGCGGCGGGCTACCCCAGCCGCGCTCGCGCAGGGCGGCGAGTGCCCTGGTAGCCAGGTTCTCACCATCAACACCCGGACAGACGACCTCGTCGGTCTCCCCCGATGGGCGCTCATCGATCTGGATCGGGTCGGCGAGCGTCAGCGGCTCGAACAGCGAGCAGAGCTCATGCAGACCGTCATCGCGCCTTGGGCCGAGGTAGAGGCAGAGGTTGAGCTTGGCGGGGGCGTAGATTCGCATCAAGACGGGGCACGTCCAGGCAGGGGTTCGCTCAACTTTTTCTGAAGACAGGACCCGGTTGTCCGTTTGCCGTAGCGCAGAAAAAGTACAAGCCGCTCCACCCCTACCTGGACATGCCCTTCGCCAGCGCGCGAAACTCCTCCGGTGAGAGCTGCTCGGCGCGAGCGTCTTCGGGCAATCCGAGCGCGGCCAGCGCCTCCCGTGCTGGGGCAAGGGCGCCCGGGCGAACATGCTCCAGCGAGCGTGCCAGTGCCTTGCGGCGATGGGCGAAGGCAGCGCGGACCAGCTCACGCGTCGCTGCATCGGCGCCCGGGCCGGTCCGGCGCAGGGCGAGGATCGCCGACTCGACTCGCGGCCTGGGCCGGAACACGGCGGGATCGACGCTGCGCAGCAGCCTCACCTCGCAGGCGAGCTGCACGAGGACGCTGGGCGATCCGTAGACGCGGCTGCCCGGTTCCGACCGCAACCGGTCGGCGATCTCGCGCTGCACCATCACGGTCCAGCGCTGCACCGAAGGGAGCCCTTCAATCGTGCGCAGGATCACCGGCGTCGCCACCGAGTAGGGCAGATTGGAGACGACCGCGGTCGGCGCCGGATCCAGGGCGGCCAAGTCCAGGTCCATCGCGTCGGCCCAGTGCAACTCGACCTCGGGTCGCTCCACAATCGGCGCCAGCACCCCGGCGAGCCCACGGTCGAACTCCACCGCATGAACGTGGGCCGCGGCGCGAGCCAGCCGTTCGGTCAGCACTCCCTCCCCCGCCCCGATCTCCAGCACGACGTCGTCGGCTCCGAGCCCGGCGTCACGGACGATCGCGTCGAGCAGGTTCGGGTCGGCGAGGAAGTTCTGGCCGAGGCGGACCACGGGGCGCTACCAGCCGAAGACGGCTCGCGCGTTCGCCTCAACCGTCCGCTCCAGGTCGGCGTAGGACACGCCCCGGACCTCGGCAAGCGCCTCGGCGGTGGCGACGACGTGGGCCGGCTCGTTCGGCTTGCCCCGCACCGGCTGCGGAGCGAGGTACGGCGCGTCGGTCTCGACCAGGAGCAGCTCGTCGGGCAGCTTGACAGCAGCCTCGCGCAGCTCGTCGGCACTGGGAAAGGTGACGATGCCCGAGAAGGAGCAGAGCCAGCCGCGCTCGATCGCGTCATCGACCCGCCAGGGGGCGAGGAAGCAGTGCAGAACCACCGGGACCCCATCAGCGCGAGCGTCGAGGATCTCGAAGATCTCGTCGCTGGCCGTCGTCTCCCCCTCGGGGTCGCGGGCGTGGATGACGATCGGCAGATCGAGGTCGCGGGCGATCTCGATCTGCGCCTCGAACGCCCACCGTTGCTCGGCCGGACTGGCGGTGTCGCGGTAGTAGTCGATCCCGGTCTCGCCGATCGCCAGCACCTTCTCGTGGACGGCGAGGCGAGCGATCTCCTCCGCCAGCGCGTCGTTGAAGGCGCCGGCCTCGGTCGGGTGGCATCCGACCGTCGCGAACACGTCCTCGTGCCGCTCCGCCGCGGCAATCGCCGTCTCGTTGGTCTCACCGCCGAGGCCGACGTTGAGCATCTTTCCGACTCCGGCCTGCTGCGCGTTCGCCACAACCTCGGCCTCGGGCCGCTCGCAGAGGAAGAGGTGGGTGTGGGAATCGATCACGCAACCAGACTATCCGCGGCTCTAGGAGCCGAGTGCGGCAAAGCCCTGAGCACCTGGAATAGCCTTCTCGTCAGTGGCCGACTTCGCCGATTACTACCGCGAGATCTATGCCCGCGGATTGGGCGGGGAGACTCCCTCGATCCCGGTCTCTGTTGCCGAGCTGGAGCAGGCCGCAGTCGAGGCGATGGACCCGAAAGCGGCGGGCTACGTCTGCGCCGGCGCCGGCAGCGAGGACACGATGCGCGCGAACCGCGAGGCCTTCGCGCAGCACCGGATCGTCCCCCGGATGCTGCGTGAGGTCGCCGAGCGCGATCTCACCACGACGCTGCTCGGGACTGCGATGCCAGCGCCCCTGCTGCTGGCGCCGATCGGCGTGCAGAAGATCCTCCACCCCGACGGCGAGCTGGCGACAGCGCGGGCCGCAGCGGCGCTCGGCCTGCCGATGATCGCCAGCACCGCCTCCGCCTTCACGCTCGAGGAGATCGCTGAGGCTGGCGGCGCCGGGCCACGCTGGTTCCAGCTCTACTGGCCCAACGACAAGGGCCTGCTCGAGAGCTTCGTCGCCCGCGCCGAGGCGGCCGGCTACGGCGCGATTGTTCTCACGGTCGACACCTTCATCCCAGGCTGGAAGTCGCGCGACCTGCAGCAGGCCTGGCTGCCCTTCCTAGAAGGGACGGGCAACGCGAACTACCTCCAGAACCCGGTCTTCCGGGCCGCCCTCGATAAGACACCGGAGGAGGACCTCGGGGCCGCGACCGGCCACTATCTCGGCGTCCTCGCCAATCCCTCGCTGACCTGGGAGGACCTCACCCTGCTGCGCGAGCTGACCTCGCTGCCGATCCTGGTCAAGGGCATCCAGCATGTCGATGACGCAAGAGAGGCAGCGCAGCGCGGAGTCGACGGAGTCGTCGTCTCGAACCACGGTGGTCGCCAAGTCGATGGCGCGCTCGCCTCACTCGACGCCCTCGCACCGATTGCGGAGGCGGTCGGCGACGACCTCGCCATCCTCTTCGACAGCGGCATCCGCGGCGGCGCTGACGTAATCAAGGCGCTCGCCCTCGGCGCCGACGCAGTCCTGCTCGGCCGCCCCTACGTCTGGGGGCTCGCTCTCGAGGGACAGGCTGGGGTCGAAACCGTGCTCAGGATGATCCTCGCCGAGCTCGACCTGACAATGGCCCTTTGCGGCTACACGAGCCCCACCCAGCTCGGCCCCGACGTGCTCACGGGAGGCGGCCCGGCTTGAGAGGGCTGTCATTCCCGGCGGGAATGGCAAGCCTTGGGCTGGCTGCCCTCCTCGCACTGTCGCTGTCGCTGCCGATCCCGGCCAACGCCGACGGCCCGGCCGAGCGCGCCGCTAACCGGCCCTGGAAGCCATCTATCGCTGGCGCTCGCCGATACGCTCGCGGCCGGCTCGGCGACGTCAGCTTCGCGATCGGCGGACGGCGCACCCGCCTGCGCGCGTTCCGTGGCGGACGCACCGCGCCAGCGGCCAGCGTGATCAAGGCAATGCTGCTCGCCGCCTATCTGCGCCAGCCAGGGGTCCGCAAGCGTCGCCTCCGCGAGGACGAGCGGGCGCTGCTTGAACCGATGATCCGCGTCTCCGACAACTCAGGCGGCATCAGCGTTGCCGCGATCGTCGGCGACAGGGTCGAGCGGCTCGCCCGCGCCGCGGGGATGCGCGACTTCGAGTGGGTCTATGAACCAGGCTGGCTCGGCGGCCTCTCGCAGATCAGCGCTCGCGACCAGGCCCGCTTCATGCGCCGCTACGAGCGCTACGTGCCGGGTCGCCACCGCCATTTCGCCCGCCGCCTGCTGCGCTCAATCGTCTCCTGGCAGCGTTGGGGTATCGCCAGTGTCCGTCCGCGGGGTTGGCGGCTCTACTTCAAGGGAGGCTGGGGGATCGCCGACGACGGCGTCGGCACCGTCGACCACCAGGTCGGCTTCCTCGAACGGGGTCGCTGCCGGCTGGCCGTGGCGATCCTGACCGAGCACAACCCCTCACCCGGTTACGGGACCGAGACCCTGCGCGGCATCGCCGCCCGGCTGCTGCACGGCATCGCCGCCGCTCCCTGTGGGCGGGACAGACGCCCGGGGCGCAAGCTAGTCCGGCGACTCGACCTCGATCTTGGGGAAGAGTGGCGGCACCCGCTCGACCCGCTGGCCGCCGGGGCGTGAGCCGAGGTCGGCGAGGGTGCGGGAGTCCTCGCCCAGCGCCGCCAGCAGGCGCTCACCGCTCGCCGGCAGGAAGGGCACGAGGAGCAAGGTCGTCACCCGCAGCCCCTCGGTGAGGTTGTAAAGGACCTCGTCGAGGCGCTCCGGGTCGGCCTCGTCCTTGGCCAGATCCCAGGGCCGCATCTCCTCGACGTAGCGGTTGAGGCGCCGGACCAGCTTCCAGGCCTCCTCCAGCGCCTGGGTCAGCTCGGCCCGGTCGAGCAGCTCGCTGAAACGCTCGACGATCCCTTCGAAGTCCTCCTCGAGCACCGCATCGACCGCTGCCACCGGCACGACGCCGTCGCGGTAGCGGTCGACCATCGCCAGCACCCGGCTCGCCAGGTTGCCGAAGTCGTTGGCCAGCTCGGTCTCGTAACGGCTCTCGAATCCCGCGGTGGAGATCGAGCCGTCCTGGCCGAAGCTGACCTCGCGGAAGCAGTAGAAGCGCAGGGCGTCGGCGCCAAAGCGCTCGATCACCTCCAAGGGGTCGAGCACGTTGCCGAGCGACTTCGACATCTTCTTCTCGCCCATCAGCAGGAAGCCGTGGATCACCATCCGCCGCGGCGGCTCCAGATCGGCCGCCCAGAGCAGCGCCGGCCAGATCACCGCGTGGAACTTGAGGATGTCCTTGGCCATCACGTGCAGCGCGGCGGGCCAGTAGCGCTCGGTCAGATCCTCGCCCTCGCGGGCAAACCCGAGCGCGGTGACGTAATTGAGCAGCGCGTCGAACCAGACGTACATGCGCTGGCCTGGGTCCCAGGGCAGCTCCATCCCCCATTTCAGCTTCGGCCGCGAGAGCGAGACGTCCTCGAGGCCCTGCTTGATGAAGGAGACCGCCTCGTTGCGGCGGAACTCGGGCACGACGAAGTCGGGGCGCTCGGCGTAGAGCGCTTCGAGTCGCTCCTGGAAGGCGGAGAGGCGGAAGAACCAGTTCTCCTCCCGCAGGCGCTCGAGCGGGATCTCGTGGATCGGGCAGGTCTGGCCGGGGCCGAGCTCGCGCTCGGTCTTGAAGTCGGCGCAGCGCGGGCAGTACCAGCCTTCGTAGGTGCCCTTGGTCACCCAGCCGTTGTCGTAGACCCGCTGCATGATCTCGGCGACCCGCTCCTTGTGGTGGGGATCGGAGGTGCGGATGAAGAAGTCGTTGGTGGCGTCGATGATCGGCATCAGCGCCCGGAACTTCTCCGCGTTGCGGTCGGCGAGCTCCTGCGGGGTGATGCCCTCGCGCTCGGCTGCCGTCTCGATCGGCTCGCCGTGCTCGTCGGTGCCGGTGAGGAAGAAGACGTCCTCGCCGCGCTGGCGCATGTGGCGGGCGAGCACGTCGGCCGCCATCGTCGAGTAAGCGTGGCCGAGATGCGGCTCCGCGTTGACGTAGTAGATCGGCGTAGTGACGTAGTAGCTCACTGACGGGGCTCCCTTCCGGTGAGCGCACGGTAGAGATCGTTGGCGCGGGTGCCGGTGAGGGCGGCGACAACGCTCGCGGCCGCCCGCGGGCGAGCGCCTGACTGGACCAGGTGACGCAGGGCGTCAACGGCGAAGCCGACGTCGCGATCGTGGTCCTCCGAGGCGGCGGGGCCGATCACCAGCACGATCTCGCCCTTGACGTCGCTGCGGAAGCGACGCGCCAACTCGGCCAGCGAGCCGCGGGCGACTTCCTCGTGCATCTTCGAGAGCTCGCGGCAGACGGCTGCCGGGCGGTCGGGGGCGATCGCCGCCAGCGCCGCCAGCGAGTCGCCGACCCGCCGCGGCGACTCGAAAGCGACCACGGTCTCGGCCGAGCGCAGCACCCGCTCCATCTCCCCCGAGCGCTTCGGCAGGAAGCCCTCGAAGCGCCAGCGGTCGGTCGGCAGACCGGAGGCGACCAGCGCCACCGGCACCACCGAGGGGCCCGGCAGCACTACCACCTCGAGGCTGCGTTCGATGCAGCGCCGGATCAGGCGGAAGCCGGGGTCGGAGATCGCCGGCATCCCCGCGTCGGAGACGAGGGCGACGACCTCGCCGCGTTCGACCCGCTGCGCCAGCTCCTTCGCCCGCACCGGTTCGTTGCCCTCGTGAATGGAGATGAGCGGCGGCGCCGGGCGGATGCCGAGCTTCTCCAGCAGGGAGCCGGTGCGGCGGGTGTCCTCGCAGGCGATGAAGTCGGCGGAGACGAGCGCGTCGCGGACCCGCGGCGTGACATCGTCGAGGTTGCCGATCGGGGTCGGACAGACGACCAGCGCGCCCGGCATCAGGCGGCTCGCTCCAGCTCGAGCCGCGCCATCGCGGCGGCGCCGATCATTCCCGCGTCACTGCCGAGCTGCGCTGGGGCCACGGGCGTGCGATCCATCGGCGGCAGGGCGCGGGCCTTCAACTCACGGCGGGCAGGCTCTAGCAGCAGGTCGCCGGCTGCGATCACGCCGCCGCCGATCACGATCACGTCCGGCTCGAAGATGTTGGCGAAGCTGGCCAGGGCGACGCCGAGCCGGGTCCCAACCAGGTCGAAGACTCCAATCGCCGTCGCGTCACCCTCCTGCGCCGCCACGGTCACGGTCCTGCCGTCGATCGCGCGCCCTGCGGCCAGCTCCTGCCCCAGCGCTGAGTCCGGCTCGCGCTCGGCAGCTTCGCGGCCGGCGCGCCCGAGCGCGGTCCCGGAAGCGTAGGCCTCGACGCAGCCGTGGTTCGGGCAGTTGCCCTGGCAGCGCGGGCCGTCCATCGCGATCACCACGTGCCCGAGCTCTGCCCCGGCACCGGTCGAGCCGCGGTAGACCTCGCCATCGAGGATCAGGCCGCCGCCGATGCCGGTGCCGATCGTCAGCATCACCGCGTTCGCGGCGCCGCGGGCGGCGCCGTAGAGCGACTCGGCAAGCGCTGCGACGTTGGCGTCGTTGTCGACGAAGACCGGCAGCCCGGTTCGCTTCTCGACCAGGTCGCGGATCGGGAGGTTCTCGATCGGGAGGTTGACCGCGGAGACGGCGAGGCCCCGCTCATGGTCGACGGTGGCCGGGATGCCGAGCCCGACGGCGGCCGCATCTGGACGAGCTGAATGGGCCTCGTCGATCTCGCCGACAAGGAGCTCCACCAGCTCGTCCTCGCTCTGGCCGGTGGACGCCTCGCGGTCCTCCCAGAGCACCTCGGAGTCGCGATCGAGGACGCCGGAGAGCATCTTCGTCCCGCCCAGGTCGATGCCGATCGTCTCCTCAGCGCTCATCGCAGGAGAGGGCTCTGGAGACAGGCGACCGCAGGCATCGGCATGATTTCTAGCCCTTTATGCCCGAGAACGGCGAGCAGCAGCCCTCGGGGCCGCCCGACTACAAGGTCTACCGGTCCCGCAAAAGCCTCCTGTCCAGGTTTCGCTCCCCCGACCTCTCGGGGTTGCGTGAGCGTGGCAAGCGCGAGCCGAAGCAACCGGGCGGCCCCGAGGAGCCGAAGCGACGGCGGCGCCTTCCCAGTCCTCCGCGGTCGTCCCGACGGATCCTCAAGTGGGTCGGGCTGGCCGCCCTCGGCTGGGTCCTGCTCAGCTTCCTCGCCTTCGCCGTCTCCGCCCAGTTGCAGTCCTTCAAGCTCTCCAGCGAGGCGAAGGAGGCGCTGCACGGCAACCCACTGCTGCTGCCGCAGGCGCAGACGATCCTGGTGATCGGGACCGATGCCCGGCCGCCCGACACCGAGGAGCCCGACGCGGCCCCTTCCAAGGAGTGCTTCGAGCAGCAGGCCCATGGCGACGCCCCCCACGGCGAGTGCTCGGTCGGGCAGTTCCGCGCCGACACGCTGATGCTGATCCGCGCCGGGGGCGGTGCCTTCCGCAAGCTCTCGATCCCCCGCGACAGCTACGCCGAGATCCCCGGCCAGGCGCCGACGAAGATCAACGCCGCCTACGCCTTCGGCGGCGCCGCGGCCCAGATCGAAGCGGTCGAGGACTTCCTCGACATCGAGATCGACCATGTCGCGATCGTCGACTTCACCGGCTTCGAAGACCTGATCGACGCGGTCGGCGGGGTCGAGGTCGACGTCCCGGTGAAGCTCTGCACCGACATCTCCGGCGGCGCCGGCGGCGGCCAGGGCGGCGTGACACTGCGCCTCGGCAAGGGCGAGAACACCCTCAACGGCGAAAAGGCCCTGGCCTACGCGCGGGCGCGTAAGCCGAGCGAATGCCCGGGACCGGGACCCAGCGCCTTCTCGCTCGGCTACGACGACTACGACCGCCAGGAAGCACAGCAGGCGGTCATCAACGGGATCAAGGGCCGCCTCACCGACCCGCTCCGCCTCCCCTACAACTTCGTCAAGGGCCCGATCATCGGCTGGAACGCGCCCAAGGCCTTCGTCAGCGACATGGGGTTCTTCACGATGCCGCAGCTGGTCCTCGCGGCGGCGATCGGCGGCAGCTCCCCCGCGGACGTTCTCTGCGCGGGTGAGAACGCGGGCTGTGGCGAAGGCCCGGAAACGAGCACCGAAGTGCCCGAGTCGGTGCGACGCCAGGCGGTCGACCGCCTGCTGAACGGTTAGTCGCTCGACAATCTGATGCCTTTTGACCCCTATAGGGTCATCAATGCATCAGTCGGCGGACGTCTTCGTCTCCGATTTCTTCGACTCGCTCGAGGACTTGGAGTCGCTGGAGCTATCGGAGGAGCCGCCGCCGTTCGTGGCCGCAACGCTCCCTTTCTTCCTGTAGTCGGTGTTGTGGAAACCGGAGCCCTTGAAGTGGATCGCGACCGGGTGCAGCACGCGCACGGCTTTGGCGGCGCACTCCTGGCACTTGGTGAGCGGCTCGTCGCTCATCCGCTGGATCACGTCGAAGACGTGGCCGTTGTCGCACTTGTACTCGTAGATCGGCATAGCGGTGGGCGATTATCGCAGCCGATACGGTTCGGGCATGGCAGCCGCCGAACCAGGAACGCGTCCGACCGAGGTGACGATGGAGGAGGTCGTCGCCCTCTGCAAGCGGCGCGGCTTCGTCTTTCCCTCCTCGGAGATCTACGGTGGCCTCGGCTCGACCTACGACTACGGCCACTACGGAGTGCTGCTGAAGAACAACGTCAAGGCCGAGTGGTGGCGGGCGATGCTGCAGGACCGCGACGACATCGTCGCGCTCGACTCGGCGATCCTCCAGCACCCGCGGGTCTGGGAGGCCTCAGGGCACCTGGAGGGCTTCACCGACCCGCTCGTGCAGTGCCTCGGCAAGTGCAAGAAGCGCTGGCGCGAGGACCATCTGCGCGAGGACGTCGAGGCAAAAGGCGGCGACCCGGCGGCCGAACTGCACTGTCCCGAGTGCGGCGGCGAGCTCTCCGAGCCCCGCCAGTTCAACCTGATGTTCGAGACCCACATCGGCCCGGTGGCTGGCGAGGGCTCAGAGGTCTACCTGCGACCGGAGACGGCGCAGGGGATCTTCATCAACTTCAAGAACGTGCTCGGCTTCGCCCGCAAGAAGCCGCCCTTCGGGATCGCCCAGATCGGCAAGTCGTTCCGCAACGAGATCACGCCCGGCAACTTCATCTTCCGCACTCGCGAGTTCGAGCAGATGGAGATGGAGTTCTTCGTCCCGCCCGCCGAAGCCGAGAAGTGGCACCAGGTCTGGATGGAGGAGCGCGAGCGCTGGTACACCGAGCTCGGCCTCCGGCCCGAGTACCTCCGCGTCCGCGCGCACGGCGAGGACGAGCTCTCGCACTACTCCTCGGCGACCAGCGACATCGAGTACCTCTTCCCGATCGGCTGGTCGGAGCTGGAGGGGATCGCCAACCGCGGCGACTTCGACCTCACCCAACACGCCAAGTTCAGCGGCGAGAAGCTCGAGTACTTCGACCAGGGGACCAAAGAGCGCTACGTCCCCCACGTGATCGAGCCGGCGGCCGGCGCCGACCGCGCCGCGCTCGCCTTCCTGGTCGACGCCTACGACGTTGAGGAAGTCGAGGAACGTAAACGCACGGTGCTCCGCCTCCATCCCCGCCTCGCCCCGGTCAAGGTCGCGGTCCTTCCCCTCGTCTCCAAGGAGGGGATGCCGGAGAAGGCGCGCGAGGTCTTCGAGCAGCTGCGCCGGCGCCTGCCCACCGAGTTCGACGAGGGCGGCTCGATCGGCAAGCGCTATCGCCGCCAGGACGAGATCGGCACCCCTTGGGGCATCACCGTCGACGGCCAGACGATGGAGGACGACACCGTCACCCTCCGCGACCGCGACTCCCTCGAGCAGACGCGTGTCCCGATCGAGGGCCTGGCCGACGACCTCGCGAGCCGCCTCGCCCAGCCCTGGCAGAGCCCGAAGCTCAGCTAGTCCTGGCGGGACTCCACCAGGAGCGCGCGGGCGATAGCGAGGGTCTCGCCGTCGGCGGAGAGGACGGCGGAGGCGGCTTCGCTCTTGCGGCCGTCGGTCTCGAGCGGCCAGGAGACGACGACGTGCTCCTCACCGGCTTTGACGGGGGCGTCGATACGGGTCGCCTGGCGGACTAGGAAGCCGACGGGCAATGGGTCCCGCTGCAGGTAGGCGGCGAAGTAGGTGGGGCAGTCGAGGACTCCCCAGATGATCTCGGGGCGGACCAAGTCGTCGCCATCGGCAGCCCACTCGGGCGGCGTCCAGGGCGAGGCGACCATCTCGCCGCCCTCGACCTCGCCGGCGAAGACGCCGAGCGAGTCCTCGCGGTCGAGCCCGCAGACGAAGCAGCGGCTGAAGGGCCCGCCTCGCATTCCGCGATAGCGACCTGCCGCTTCACGCGCTGCCTCCAGGCTCACCGGCTGCGGTGGCTCGACGCCGAGATCGTCGACGGAGCGCGCCTCCGCAACCAGCGTCTCGCCGTCGCTGATCCGGATCGCGCCATCGCCGGCCGCGTCGATGGCCAGCTCGGTGTCGAGCGGGACCGGGCTACGCAGGCTCACCTCGGCGACCTCACCGTCGACGTAAGCCGCGATGGCTCCGGCCGAGTAGCCGCCGTTGCCGCTCTGCAGCGGTCCGTTGAAGCGACCGGGAATTGCGACCGATTCGCTCATGGCTGTATCGAAGCACGCGCGTGGACGGCCGGCAACGCGGCACATATCCTCGCCCGATGCAGCCGAGCCTGCTTCGAGAGCGCGACTTCCTCCTTGTCGCAGCGTCAGTCGGGGTCTCGGCGCTCGGCGACTGGGTCGCGATCGTCGCGCTCGGGCTCTACGTCAAGGAGGCGACCGACTCGGGGCTTGCTGTCGCCGCGCTCTGGATCTGCCTCTTCGGGCCCTCGGTCGCAGTCGCCGGATACGTCGGGCTGCTCGTCGATCGCCTCGAGGCGACGCGGCTGCTCACGGCCGTCTCTGCCCTGGGCGCCCTCGCCGCCGCCGCGCTCGCCTTCAGCAGCGGGGTCGGCCTGGTACTGGCGCTGACCGCGACGCTGGGCGTCGTCTTCGCCACCTCACAGCCGGCGGAGTTCGCGCTGGTGCCGCCGCTCGCGGGCGAGAGCCGGATCCAGGAGGCGAACGGCCACGTCGAGACGGCGCGCTACATCGGCTTCGGGATCGGGCCGCTGCTCGGCGGCCTGCTCTTCGCGGCGGGCGGGCTGGAGCTGGCGATGCTGGTCGACGCCGCCACCTTCGCCTTCGTCGCCCTCGCCGCCCTCGCCCTGCGGGTGCGCCGCGATCCCAAGTCCCTGGGCGATGCCGACCATACGCCCCGAGCCCGCGACGGGATCGCCTTCCTCTTCGGAGACCGGCTGCTGGCGCTCGTGATGGTCGTCGCCTTCTCTTCGCTGCTCTTCATGTCCGCCGTCTGGGTCGCCGAGCTCTTCTTCGTCGAGGACGTGCTCGGTCGGGGCGACCTCGCCTATGGAGCGATGCTCTCGATCTGGACCGCCGGCATGGCCCTGGGGGCGATGCTGCTCTCCCGCCGGGTCGCCGCGGCCGCCGTCGCCGCCGTGGGCCTCGCCGCCGCCGCGATCCAGGGGGCGGCGCTGGCCCTGCCGGCGCTCTGGCTCAGCTTCGCCTTCTTCCTCGCCTGCTCGTTCGCCGGCGGCCTTGCCCACGGCCTCAAGAACGTGATGTTCCGCAGCCTGATCCACGTGCGCGTCCCCGACCACCTGCACGGCCGCGCCTTCGCCGCCTACAACGGAATCCGCAACACGGCTGAGCTGGGCGCCTTCGCGGCCGGTGGCCTCCTCGTCGCGGCGATCGGGCCGCGCGGCACGCTTGCCTACGCCGGCGGCCTCTCGGCACTGGCGGGAGCACTAGGGCTGCTGATGCTGGCGCGGCGCTACGGGGGCTTCGTGCCGACCGGGCCGGTGGGACCACCGCTTGACGCCTCACGAAGCGGCGACGAGCCGCCGGGCCCAGCCCAGCCTGCCGCCTGACCAGCAGCGCTCAGGTCACGGCGAGGAAGCGAGACACGTCAGCAGCTTCCAGCTCGAGCGCGGCGGCAGCCGCCTTGTCGAGCCGCTCGAGCGGCTCGATCGTCACCTCTCCCTTGGCGAAGCCCCAATTGGCCGCGGCGCGGCCGTCGACGAGCGCGAAGGGGCGGAACATCCCGTTGCGGGTTACGAAATGGGTGTGCGGCCCGAGGACCGCCTCGCGTGAGGTCCAGCCGAGAAGCAGCGGATCGAAGGCGCCAAGCAGGCGCGGCTGTGGAATCTCAGCCGTCCGTGGATGCTTGGCGAGGTGGACCAGTCCGTCCTCCCTCTCGACGAGCTCGGAGCCGATCGCGGCGAGCCCGGCGCGAGAGTCGCGCAGCGGCAGTCCCGCCCAGCGGGCCAGGTCGCGGTCATCGGCAGGCGCGTGGCCGACGAGGTACCGGCGAGCCAGCTCCGCCAGCGCCGCTTCCCTGTCGACGGCCTTCTGCGGCTCCAGCCAGTCGCGCACGAGGACGTAAGCGTGCTGCTTGCCGATCATCGGGCCGCGCACGGCGATCCCGCGCACAGCAGCAAGGAAGAGCAGGTGGATCAGCGTCTGACCCTCCGTCGGAACATTCGCTGAATCGAGCCGCTCGCGCAGCTGCTGCCGAGTCAGTGGACCGTCGTCGGCCAGCACCCGCTCGATCGTCGCCACGCCGCGCTCGGCATCCTCGGGCGAGACCCCCTCCTGCCTGAGTCGACGGGTGCACGAAGTCAGGAGCGGCGGGGTGGTCAGCGCCTGCAGCCAGGGATAGTCCTCGCTGCGAACGAGATGAAGGGTGCCGCGGTTGAGCCAGGTGATCAGCAGCGAGCGGTCCTCGCTCAGCGCCCGGTCGACGTCGGCGGCAATGAGGCCAGACGTGCGCGCGCGGATCGCCAGCCGCGCCCCGCGGGGGTCCTGTCCCTGTACGGCTAGCAATCGCTCGGCGACGGCGACCGGGTCCTTTAGGGGCGACCCGGCAAGTCCCTGCGCAGTGAAACGCTCCGCGAAGACGAACGGGGTGCCCATCACGGTCACGAAGCTATTCGATTCGGATCAACCCGGCTCGCGTTGGGCTATTCGACTGCCATCAGATCGATCACGTATAACAGCGCAGATTTCGTGTACTGGGCCTGTTTTGCGGGGACGCTCAGCTCTCGGCGGCCACCGGCCTTCATGCTTTCTATTCCTTCTTCGAAGGCCTGGGAATATTTGCCACCGCCCAGTTCGAAGACGAACTGTTCGCCGGGGTTATCGCCGGGCCACGTAGAGAAGGCCTCTTTGCCGGCTTCGTCGTCGGCCACAAAATGGACGGTGACTTTGTCGCCTTTTTTGGCCTCAGGGCCTGATCCCTCTTCGATGTCCTCGATGACGAGCTCTTTCGGCGGTGTGCCACTCGGGGACGGAACCTCGGGCTTGGTGGGTGCCCCCGCCTCGGTCCCCTCACCAGCGTCATCCGACTCCGTCTCCTCCGGCGTCGTGCCCGTCTCCGAGCTCTCCGTCGTCGTGCCCGCCGAGCCCGTCGCATCGCTGGAATCCTCGCTGCCGCAGCCTGCAGCAGCGAGGGCGGTGCAAAGGAAGATCGTCAGCATCAGCGCCTTCACGGCGGCTAATACTACGGAAATCTCGATTATCGAGAAGGGGCTATTTGGCCGCGAGGAGGTCGACCACGAAGATCAGCGTTTCGTTCGGGCCGATCGAGGGTGGTGAGCCGGCTTGGCCGTATGCGAGGTTCGGCGGGATGAGCATCTCGCGACGGCCGCCCACTTTCATCCCTTTGACTCCCTGGTCCCAGCCCGCGATCACCTGACCGGCCCCGAGCTGAAAGGTGAACGGTTCGCCCCGATCCCAGGAGGCATCGAACTCTTCGCCGCTTTTGTAGCCAACCCCGACGTACTGAACGGTGACTTCGTCCCCGTCTTCGGCCGTGGCGCCAGTGCCTTTCTCCACTTCCCTGAACGCGAATTCGTTGGGTGAGAGGTTTTTGGGCACCGCCACTTTGGGCTTGGTCTTCCCCGCTTCTCCGGAGCCGGCCGTCCCTGCGGTGTCGGCCTGCTCCCCGGTCGTCGTCGCGGCTTGGGTCGTCGTCTCCGTCGCCGGCTCCGTTGAGTCATCGTCGCCGCAGCCGGCGAACGCCAAAGCCATGCATGCCACGATCGCTGTCAGCAGCGCCTTCATGGCGCGCAATCCTACGCAAAGCTACGCTCGGCGGCGTGGACAGCCCATTCCTTATCTCGGTGGTGCTGCCGGGCGCAATCGGGGTGATCATGTTCAGCCTCGGGCTGACGCTCACCCGAGAGGACTTCCGGCGCGTCCTCGTCGCGCCGCGGGGAGTCGCGATCGGGATGCTCAACCTGGCGCTGATCTCGCCCCTTCTCGCCCTAGCGATGGCGGAGCTGTTCGCGCTGCCGCCCGAGCTGGCGGTCGGCCTGGTTCTGCTCGGCGCCTCCCCCGGCGGGATGATGGCCAACATGCTGACGCACCTGTCGCGTGGCGACACGGCGCTGTCGGTGACGATGACCGCGATCAGCAGCATCGGCGCGACGATCACGGTGCCGCTCTTTCTCAGCCTCGCCATCGATCACTTCGACGCCACCGGGATCGGCGACGTCAGCATGCTCGGCGTCGTCGCCCGGGTCTTCGTGATCACGATCGTCCCGGTCGCGATCGGGATGGAGATGCGCAGACGACGCCCTGCCCAGATCGCCATCGTCTACCCGCGGGTGCGGCGCGTCTCACTCGCCCTTTTCGCCCTCGTCGTCCTCGGCGCGATCGCCAGCGAGTACGACACGGTCGGCGAGAACCTCGCCGAGGTCGCCGGGGCGGCACTGGCGCTCAACGTGGCGGCGATGACGCTCAGCTTCGCGATCTCGAAGCTCGCCCGGCTCGACGACCGCCAGTCGACGGCGATCGCGCTCGAGCTGGGAATTCACAACTCGGCGCTGGCGATCGCCGTCGCCGCCCCCCTCGCGGTGGATGTCAGCATTCCCGCAGCCGTCTACGCCTCCTTCATGCTCTTCACCGGTGGCACCTTCGCCTGGGCGATGAGCCGCCGCAACGGGAATCTGGAGGAGAAGGCGCATCGCGTAGAGCCGGCCGAGGCTTAGACTTCCGCGCGGGAGGGATGAGATGAACCTAGCTTCAACAGTTACCGAGAGCGCCGAGCGCACTCCTGACAGCCCGGCGATCCGGCTCGGCGATGCCGAGCTGAGCTACGCCGCGCTCGACGACGCCAGCGCGCGGCTGGCGGCACTTTTGCGCGAGAAGGGGCTCGAGCAGGGTGACCGGGTCGGGGTGATGCTGCCCAACGTGCCCCAGTTCCCGGTCGCTTACTACGGCGTGCTGCGCGCGGGCGGCGTCGTCGTGCCGATGAACGTGCTGCTGAAGCGCCGCGAGATCGCCTTCTACCTCGAGGACTCCGGGGCGAAGCTGCTGCTCGCCTGGCATGGCTTCGCCGAGGAGGCGCGCGAGGGCGCTGCCGAGGCCGGCGCCGAGATGATCGAGGTCGAGCCCGCCTCCTTCGCGGCCACGCTGGCAGAGCATGAGCCGATCACCGGTCTCGCCGACACAGCCGAGGACGACACAGCGGTAATCCTCTACACCTCGGGCACGACCGGCAAGCCGAAGGGCGCCGAGCTGACCCATCTCAACCTCGCCCGCAACGCCGAGGTCTCCAGCCGCACCACCTGCGAGATCGACCAGGGCGACGTCGTCCTCGGCGCCCTCCCCCTCTTCCACTCCTTCGGGCAGACGGTGGGGATGAACGCCTCGCTGCGGGTCGGCGCCTGCCTGACGCTGGTGCCGAAGTTCGATCCCGGCGAGGCGCTGGCGACGATGCAGCGCGACCGCGTCACCCACTTCTACGGCGTGCCGACGATGTTCGGCGCCCTCCTCCACCACCCCGAGCGCGAGAGCTTCGACATCTCCTCACTGCGCACCTGCATCACCGGCGGCGCCTCGATGCCGGTTGAGGTGCTGCGCGGCTTCGAGGACGCCTTCGGGGCTGTCGTGCTCGAGGGCTACGGGCTCTCGGAGACCTCGCCGGTCGCTTGCTCCAACCATCCCGACAAAGAGCGCAAGCCGGGCTCAATTGGCACCCCGATCGACGGGGTCGAGATGCAAGTGGTCGACGAGGATGACAATCCGGTCGCTCAGGGCGAGGTCGGCGAGATCGTGATCCGCGGCCACAACATCATGAAGGGCTACTGGCAGCGGCCCGGCGCCACCGAGGAGGCGATGCGCAGCGGCTGGTTTCACTCCGGCGACATGGCGCGCACCGACGAGGAGGGCTACTTCTACATCGTCGACCGCAAGAAGGACCTGATCATCCGTGGCGGCTACAACGTCTACCCGCGCGAGGTCGAGGAGGTGCTCTACGAGCACCCCAAGGTCCGCGAAGCCGCGGTTGTCGGCGTCCCCCATGACGAGTGGGGTGAGGAGATCGGCGCCGCCATCGTCCTCCACGAGGGCGAGGAGATCGCCCCCGAGGAGGTCAGCTCCTACGTCAAGGAGCGGATCGCCGCCTACAAGTACCCCCGCATCGTCTGGTTTCTCGACGACCTCCCCAAGGGCCCCACCGGCAAGATCCTCAAGCGCGAGATCGAGCTGCCAGCCTCTGTGAGTGACGTCACCTAGGCGAAACTGGCTGGCTGGCCAGGATCGCGATAACCTCCCCTAGAGAGCCCGGAGGCGCCCCCTCGAGCACGGCGCCCACGTCCAAAGGAGAGATATGAGCGTCGCGTCCCAGAAGCTGATGGACAACATCACCTACGAGGACCTCTACAAGCGCTGGGAGGGGGGCAACTGGAGCGCCTACGACATCGACTTCGCCGGGGACAAAGCGGGCTGGGACTCGCTCAGCGACATCCAGCGCCGCTCGGCGATGTGGATCTACTCGATGTTCTTCTACGGCGAGGACCGGGTCGCCGACACCCTCGCTCCCTATATCACCGCCGCCCCGACCGAGGAGCAGTCCTACTTCCTCGCCACCCAGCAGGTCGACGAGGTGCGCCACTCGGTCTTCTTCCATCGCTTCTTCAAGGAGGTGATCGGGGTCGGCGGCGACTCGATCCAGCAGACCCTCTCCTCCACCCTGCCGCAGCTCAACTGGGGCTACCGCGGCATATTCGACCGGCTCGACCTGATGGCGGAGGAACTGCGCAAGGACCGCTCGCTGCCCAAGTACGCGCAGGCGATCACTCTCTACCACCTGATCGTCGAGGGCTCGCTCGCTCAGCCCGGCCAGCACTTCATTGAGGACTTCTTTGCCTCCGAAGAGACGATGCCGGGCTTCAGTTCCGGCATGGCCAACGTCTCGCGCGACGAGCAGCGCCACATCGGTTTCGGCGTCAAGGTGCTCTCGGAACTGCTGGGCGAGGGCAAGCCCGGCTGGGAGGAGAACCGTGCCGCAGTGACCGACCTGCTGCGCGAAGTCCTTCCCTACGGGCCGGCCGTGTTCTACCCGCCGAACCTAGATCGCGAATACACCGAGTGCTACGGCTTCTCGCTCGAGGACATCTTCGCCTTCGGCCTCAAACTGATCCGCCAGCGCTGGCGCACGATCGGCTACCCGACCGAGGAGATGCCGCCCGGCGTCTTCCCCTTCGACCCGGAGGCTTCCGAGGAGCAGGTCGCCGAGCGCCAAGTGAAGCTGATGATGGCCGGGATCCTCGGCCCACCCGACGCAACGCCGGAGGCGTCGCCGGAGCTGCAGCGCCTCTACTTCGACGTGATCGAGCGGGTCGCCGACCCGCGGGGCGCCAACGGCTCGCCACTCGTCTACCAGTGGCGCTTTACCGATGCCGATCCTTGGCACCTGGTGATCGACAACGGCTCGACCCGGGCCGAGCCCGGCGAGGCGCCCAACCCGAACCTCGTCCTGGAAAGCAGCTGGCGCGACTGGGTCCTCTCCGGCAAGCCCGACTCCAGCCCGCTGAAGATGGTGTTGCAGCGCCGCATCCGTCCCAGCGGCTCGATCCGCGAGCTAGCTCGGATGCGCAAGGTGTTTCCCGGCTGACGGCCGCAGAGACCGCCAGGCGGCGTCCTCGGTCGCTCGCGTGCAGAGCACGCCACGCTCCCTGCGTCCTTGCCTAGGCGACCTCTGCGCCTCGTCAGTCGAGATTGAAGGCCTAGGAGATCGGCGGGCGCTTGTCCGCCCAGGGGCGCTCGGCCTCGAGCTGGGCGGCTAGGGAAAGCAGCGTCGCCTCGTCGCCGCGGCGGGCAATGACCTGAAACGAGAGCGGCATCCCGTCGGCGGCGATGCCCGCTGGCACCGCCATCGCCGGGTTGCCGAGGTGGTTCCAGGGCACGCAATAGGGATAGAAGCGGCTCATCCCGAGCACGGTGTGCAGGGCGCCTCGGCTCTCCCAGCGACGAACCGGCAGCGCCGTGCCGCCCATCACCGGCGTGATCAGCACGTCGCAGGAATCGAAGATCGCGTTGACGCGGGCCACGTCTGCGACACGGCCGCGCATCGCGCGCTCGTAGAGAACATCGGGAAGGATGCTCCCGAGCCGGCCGAAGCCCCGGGTCCGCCTTTCGAGCCGCTCTGGGTGCGGCACTTCCTTGACGGTCTGCGCGACACCGTGCAGGAACCGGGCGCTGATGTTGTCGCCGATCGCGCCCCACTCGGGATCGCGCTGGACTACGTCGTGCCCGAGCGAACGCATCAGCTCGGCGGCGTCGGCGACGGCTCCCTTCGCTTCATCCGAAACGGTTGGCGGTGCGATCGCACGAGGAGCCAGCGTCGAGTAGGCGACGCGCAGCTTGCCGGGGGGCTCCTTGGCCGACTCGACGAACGGCCGATCCGGGGGCGGAGGCGCCTCGGGCTCCTGGGAGCCGCCGGAGACGATGTCGAGCCAGAGGGCGGTGTCGAGCACCGTGCGGCTGAGACAGCCGAGGACGGCGAGGCCTTTCCAGCCTTCGAGCTCGGGAGCAAGCGAGACCCGGCCCCGCGACGGCTTCAGCCCGAAGAGGCCGCAGGAGGCGGCGGGGATGCGGATCGACCCGGCGCCGTCGCCGGCCGAGGCGATGGGAACCAGCCCCGCGGCGACCGCGGAGCCGGAGCCACCGCTGGAGCCACCCGGGGTTCGTTGGGGATTCCACGGGTTGCGGGTCACACCTTGCGTCGCCGACTCGGTGAAGCCGCAGATCGCCAGCTCCGGAAGGTTCGTCAGGCCGATGATGATGGCGCCGGCCTCGCGCAGTCGGCGGATCATCTCCGAGTCCTTGCCCGCCGGCTCAGTGAAGGCGTCGGTGCCGTTCATTTTGACCTCGCCGGCGATGTCGACTTCGTCCTTGATCGCGATCGGCACACCCAGCAGCGGCCGTTCCTCTCCAGCCTTCAGTCGTGCCTCGGCCTGCTCGGCTTCCAGCATCGCCTTCTCGGCAAAGACCTTGCGGAAGGCGTTCAGCTCGGGGTCGAAGCGGGCAATGCGGTCGAGGCTGAGCCGCACCAGCTCGGTAGGCGAGACCCCACCGGCCCGCACCATCTCCGCCTGCTTTGCAGCTCCAGCAAAGGCAACGTCCTCACCAACCCGCGTTGCCTCTCCCGTTCCCATGGGCCGTGATCCTAACCGGCTGTCAGGGGCCGGTCCCGGTAGGGGTGAAGCGTCTTGTGCTTTTTCGGCCATCCCCCTCTCGGTCAGTCGCGAACGAAGACCGAAAAAGCTAAGCGAAACCCCTACCGGGACCGGCCCTTACGCCTCAGCCGGCTCGGGCTCCGGCCCGCCCCCCTCGAAGCTGACGTCGGGCAGCGCCCGGTCGAGCCAGGACGGCATCCACCAGTTCCACTTGCCCATCAGCTTCATCGCTGCCGGGACCAGGACCAGTCGCACCAGGGTCGCGTCGATCGCGATCGCGACGGCGCAGCCCAGTCCCAGCTCCTTGATCGAGGGAACGCCGGTGAGGACGAAGACGCCGAAGACCGCGCTCATGATCAGCGCCGCCGAGGAGATCGTGCGGGCACTGGAGGCAAGGCCCTCGGCCACGGCCCGCTCGTTGTCGCCGTGCTCCAGGTAGCGCTCACGAATTCGGGACATCAGGAAGACCTCGTAGTCCATCGAGAGCCCGAAGACGATGGTGAAGATCAGCGGCACATTGATCGTGTCCAGTGCGCCCTGGCTTTCGAAGCCGAGCAGGCTGTCGAGCCAGCCCCACTGGAAGATCGCGACGACGACGCCGAAGGCGGCGCCAATCGAGAGCAGATTCATCAGCACCGCCTTCAGCGGCAGGAGCAGGGAGCGCAGCATCAGCATCAAGACGATGAAGCTGAGCGCGAGGACGAAGAGGACGATCTTCCACATCGAGCCACTGATCTGGGCACGCGCATCCTGGCTGCGCGCGGTTTCGCCACCGACACTCACCGCCGCGCGCTCGCTCAGTGCCGCGGCCGGCACGACACTGTCGCGCAGGCGCTCGACCAGGGCCACGGTGGCATCGGACTCGCTAGGCGCGCTCGGCGTCGCCTTGATCAGAACGCTGTCGCCGGCAAAGGCCGGCGGCGCCACCGAGCTGACGCCAGGCGTCGTCTCGATCGTACGGACAAAGCCAGCGACGGCGGCACGATCCGCAGGGGGCCTCGATCCACCATCAAAGGTCGCCACAATCTGGATTGGGTCGGCGCCGCCGCCCACCTGCTTGCCGGCGAGCTCATTGCCCACCCGCACGTCGCTGCCCTTGGGGAACTGCCCCAGCGCCTGCGTGCCGGTCTCCAGCGAGAGGATCGGCGAGGCGAGAAAGAGGAGCACCGCCGAGACGCCGACGACGGCAAGCCAGGGGCGGGCCATCACGGTCGATGCCCACCTCTCCCAAAACGCGGCGCGCTCCTCGGTGGCGGGGCCCTTGCCGCCTCCACGCCTGAACGGACGACGCACGAAGCGCAGCGCCCGGGCGACGATTCCACCCGGCATCACGCGGTCGCCAAGCATCGCGATCAGGGCCGGCAGCAACGTCGTCGCGGTCAGGATCGAGACGGCGACCACGGTCATCGCGCCGAGCGCCATCGAGCGCAGTGCCTGGTTGTCGACCATCCAGAGGCCGGCGAGGGAGACGATCACCGCGAGGCCGGAGAAGGCGACGGCGAGGCCTGAAGTGGAGAGGGCCTCGGCACGAGCTTCGTCGCAGTCGCGCCCGCCACGACGCTCCTCGCGGTAGCGAGCGAGGATGAAGAGCGAGTAGTCGATCGCGACCCCGATCCCGATCATCGAGGCCATGTTGGTGACGAAGACCGAGGTGGTCATCTCCAACGAGATGAAGTAGATCAGGGCGCCGGTGACGATCACGCTGACGAAGCCGAGCGCCAGCGGCAGCGCCGCAGCAGCGAGCGAGCCGAAGACCACGAGCAGGATCAGGGCGACGATCGGGAAGCCGCTCGCCTCCGCCTTCGCTAGGTCTTCCTTGGAGAACTCCTGCATCCCAGCCCAGATCGTCGGCTGCCCGGCGAGATAGGGCGTGACGCCGCCCTGGGCCGTGCCAGGATCGAGGTCTTCGCGCAGGGTGACCGCGGAGTCGACCAGTTCGTCGGGCGAGCGTTCGCTGCGCAGTGGCAACATCGCTGTGTCGGACCTGGCCAGCTGGAGCTCGGCACGAGTGGCGGCGCCAGGTGCCAGGGTCACTTCGTCGAGGCTCGCCACCTCCTCGCGAACCCGGCCGATCGCCGCGGTGCGCTCGGATCGGCCAGCGCCCGGGTCGGCTCGCAGCAGCACGACGATGCCGTCGGCGCTCTCGCCGAAGTCCTTCTCGAGCGATTCGCTGACCGTTTGCGACTGGCTGCCGGGGACGTCGAAGCCGCCGCCTGTCAGGTGTTCCGTCTGGCGCGACGCGAGCGGCAACGCCAGCAGCACGATCGCGATCCATGCCCCGAGGACCCAGCGACGGCGGCGGCCGAGAAACCCTGCAAGCTGAACCATCGACTCACGCATTGGCTGGTTAGCCAGTTTTTCGCAGGCGCAACCCCCTGTCTGTGAGGACGATCACTCGGACCTGTCGACTTGGTCGCGATATGCGCGACTAAGTCGACAGGAGGCGGTCACTCGGCGACGAGCAGGTACCGAGCTGAGGCGACGCCCGCCGCTAGGGCGCTGTCGACCTCGCGGCTGGGATCGGAAAGCGCCTGCAGGGCGAAGCCGTCGCCAACCGCGAAGAGGTAAGAGACGATCGCCTCGGCATCGAAGCGGAGGTTGAGCACACCCTCCCGCTCCTTTGCCTTGAGGATCTCGGCGACGTGGGAGCGGGTGCGCTCGAAAAGCTGCCCCACCTCGTGCTGGATCTCCGGATTGCGACGGCCGGCGCTGAACAGCTCGTAGAGCAAGAGGAAGAACCCAGGTTCGTTCTGGATCAATTCGGTGAGGCTGTTGACGAGGACGTCGAGGACGTCGTCGACCGTTTTCGCCTTAGCGAGCGGCTCGTCCAGGCGGGCGACGCGGAACTCGGCGTCACGGCGGACGACCTCGACCAACAGCCGCTCCTTGGTCCCGAAGTAGTAGTGGAGAAGGCCGCGGCTGACGCCGGCCTCGCGGGCTACGTGCTCGAAGGTCGAGCCCGCGGCGCCGCGGGTGGCGACGCTGTCGCGCATCGCATCGACGATGCGCTGCGCCTTCTCGCCGCTCAGCTCGCGCTCTGTGGTCGCTGCCTCCATCGGGAGATCAGTCTATTACCGGCTGACGAGGCCCAGGCGCTGGCAGGCAAGGACGCAGGGAGCGTGGCGTGCTCTGCACGCGAGCGACCGAGGACGCCGCCTGCCGTCGTCTGGGGCCGTCAGGAGCCGTTGATGCTCGAGGAGCTCGTGTACTCGAACTCCTCCTCGGCGCCGAAGAGGGCATCAAGGACAGTCTTGCGGGCGTCCTCGCTGAGTACCAGCGCGATCCCGGCAGCGACGAGCCCGAAGAGGAGGAGGCGCCCGAGCCGGCTCTTCTTGCGCTTGCGCGGCGCCTTCAGCTGCTCGGAAACGTCGCGCAGGCTCTCCGCCGCGACGCGCAGATCCTTCTGCACCTTCTTGTCGCTGGTGACCGCCTTGACCGCCCCCCTGCCGTTGCCGGTGGCGCGGGTGTAAGCACCGCGGGCCGCCTCGAACGCCTCACGGAGGCTGTCGCGCAGTTCTTCGTCCTCGACCAGACGCTGCACATAGGGGTTTTCGCGCGCGGTCGAGTAAAGATCGGCTGCCTGGCTGGTCTTCGTCTTGGTCATACCTTCTCCTCGCTGGATCTCCGGGGGTAGGTCAGGATAGCCCGAACCCCTGGTGTGGCGTCATTGTGGGCCAATCCCATCCAAAAGCACGCCATTCGAGCGGAAGCCGGTGTCAACCCCGCGCACGTCGCGCAGGCTCAGCCGGGCCAGGTCTGGCCCCGGCAGCTCGTAGCGGCGGATGTAGAGACGGCCGACGCGCTCGTGGTCGACTTCGCGGAATCCCGGCGCAAGCAGCCGGCGTGGGGCCGGCGGCACTGGGCCGTCCGAGATGAAGTCGATCTCGTGCACGAACCAGGAGAAGCCTTCGGAGGAGCGAGCTTGGAGGGACCCGGTCGAGAGGTAGTAGCGCAGTGAGGCCTGGCCAATCGTCCAGGTAACCATCGCCCGCGGCGCGCTCGGCTCCCCGAGCCGCTTCGCCACCGCCTCCCAGTCGGGTTTCTGCAGGGCGGATGAGAGATTGGTCCAGACGCAGAAGCCGAGCGAGTAGACGACCAGCGCGACCCCGAGCACGGCACCGGAGCGGCGCGCTCCCCGCAAGGTCAGGCCAATCGCCACCGCGACCAACAGTGGGACCAACGCCGGCAGCAGGTTGCGGGCAAGGATGTAGTCCTTGCTGGGGATGAGCACGGCGAGGACGAACGGAATCGCGACGGTGGCCACAGCGATCGCCAACACCAGACCGCCCCCACGGCGCTCGCGCTGAGCGCCCCGCAGGACCAGCAGCGTCAGCGCGGCCACCATCAGCGCCACCGGCACCAGGGCGAGCAGCGGCCGCTCTGGGCGGGCGATGATGTCGCCGATCTCGCCGACGCTGAAGACGACTCCGATCTCCCAAAGGCGGTGGCCCAATGAGTGGTTGCCGATCCATTCGGCGTGGCCGTAGGACATCTGGTGGTAAGCCAGGGGCAATAGGAGGAGACCAAAGGCAGCGACGATCGCGACACCGCGGAGCGCCTGCTGACGACGACGGAACAGCAGCCAGGCGGTCTCGGCAACGATCGCGAAGAAGGCGAAGTAGTGGGTGGCGAGGGCCAGGCCGGAGGCGAGACCCCAGAAGGCGAAGTCGCGGCTGCGGCCGCGCTTTAGCGCGCGCAGGTAGTAGAGCAGCGAGATGCTGGTGAGCAGGACCAGCAGCGCGTAGCCGCGACCCTCCTGCGAGTACCAGAGAAGCATCGGGTTGACGGCGACCAGAGCGGCAGCGGCGATCCCGGCGCGGTGATCACGCAGCTCGGCGGCGATCAGGTAGGCGACCGGCACGGTGGCGACCCCGGCCAGGGCGGAGAGCGAGCGCAGCCCGAACTCGCCGGTGCCAGTGACCTGCGTCCAGAGCCAGGCCAGCGCGTAGTAGAGCGGTGGCGCCGACTCGCTGAAACCAACCGCGTCCATCGCGTGCCAGAAGTCCCCGCGCAGGACGCGGCTAGCGGTAACGATCTCGTCGTGGTGGTAGGCCTGCAAGCCGAGCGTGGCAAAGCGCAGCCCGGCGGCGAGCAGCGTCAGCCCGGCGACGATCCAGAAGGTGCGAGAGCGCGCCCGCACCGCCTCGCGCACCGACTCGACCCAGGTGGACAGGCTGCCCCTGCCCAGGGCGCCGGCGGCCTCCATCCTCAGGAAACCAGAGCCTCGTCGATCGCCTTCGAGACCTCGTCCACGTAGGTGAACTCCAGCTCGCTGCGCTCGTGCTCGGGGATCTCGGCGATATCGCCCTCGTTGCGCTCGGGGACTATCACCCGCTTGATCCCAGCCCGCTGGGCGGCGAGCGACTTCTCCTTCAGCCCGCCGATCGGCAGCACCTGGCCGGTCAGCGTCACCTCGCCGGTCATCGCGACGTCGTTGCGAACTGGCCGGCCGCTGATCAATGAGGCGAGCGCCACGGTCATCGCCACGCCGGCAGAGGGCCCGTCCTTCGGCACCGCGCCGGCCGGCACGTGGATGTGGATGTCGTGCTCGGCAAACCAGCTCTCCCCCAGCTCCGGCGCCAGCTCCCGCCAGTGGCCGCGCACGTAGGAGAGCGCCGCCTGCGCCGACTCCCTCATCACGTCCCCGAGCTGGCCCGTGATCGTCAGCTTGCCCGAGCCCGGCATGGCCGTCGCCTCGATAAAGAGCACGTCGCCGCCGGTCGGGGTCCAGGCAAGTCCGGTGGCAACCCCGGGGTCCTTGGTCCGGCGCCGCTGCTCGGCGAAGACGCGGCGACGGCCGAGCAGCTCGCGCGCCCGCTTGGCCGAGATCTTCACCTTGCCGTCGACCTTGCCCTCGGCGACTTCGCGGGCGACTTTGCGGCAGATCGTGCCGATCTGGCGCTCCAGGTTGCGGACGCCCGCCTCGCGCGTGTACTCCTCGATGATCGCGGTCAGCGCCGGCTCTGCGAACTCGATCTGCGAGGGCTTGAGGCCGTTGGCCCCGATCTGGCGCGGAATCAGGTAGCGGCGGGCAATGTGGCGCTTCTCGTCGACGGTGTAGCCGGCAAGCTCGATCGTCTCCATCCGGTCCTGGAGGGGGCCGGGGATGGTGTCGAGGACGTTCGCCGTGGCGATGAACATCACGTCGGAGAGATCGAACTCGAGGTCGAGGTAGTGGTCGCGGAAGCTGTCGTTCTGGGCCGGGTCGAGCACCTCGAGCATTGCCGAGGCAGGATCGCCGCGGAAGTCAGCGCCCATCTTGTCGATCTCGTCGATCATGAAGACGGGGTTGCGCGAGCCGGCGTCGCGCAGGGCGCGGACGATTGTGCCCGGCATCGCGCCGATGTAGGTGCGGCGGTGGCCGCGGATCTCCGCCTCGTCGCGGACGCCGCCAACCGAGATCCGCTCGAACTCGCGGCCGAGCGCCTTGGCAATCGATTTCCCGAGACTGGTCTTGCCGACACCGGGAGGCCCGACGAAGCAGAGGATCGGGCCGGGCGAGGAGGGGTTCAGCTTGCGCACCGCCAGGTACTCGAGAATGCGGTCCTTGACCTTCTCCAGGTCGTAGTGATCGGCATCGAGCACGTCGCGGGCATGGGCGATGTCGAGGTTGTCCTCGGTCTCGACCGACCAGGGCAGCTCGACCAGCCACTCGAGATATGTGCGGATGACGCCGTGCTCAGCGGCGGCGGGCGGCAGCTTCTCCAGCCGCGAGAGCTCACGCTCGGCCGCTTTCTGGGCGTGCTCAGGCAGTTTCGCCTCCTCGATCCGCTGGCGCAGCTCGTTGACCTCTGCCTGCTGCTCGTCGCCCTCGCCGAGCTCGTCCTGGATCGCTTTCAGCTGCTGGCGCAGGAAGAACTCGCGCTGACCTTTGTCGATCTCCGATTGGACCTGCGACTGGATCTGGGTGCCGAGCTGGACGACCTCGAGCTCGCGGGCGAGGATCTGGGAGAGATGGCGAAGCCGCGCCGTCACGTCGACCTGCTCCAGCAGCTGCTGCTTTTCCTCAGTGGAGATCCGCAGGGCTCCGGCGATCAGGTGAGCCAAGGCGGCGGGGTCGTCGATGTTGGCGACCGCCATCTGCAGCTCCTCGGGCAGATAGGGGATCTGCTCGATGATCTCGGAGAAGGTGCGCTGTACGTTGCGGGTTAGCGCCTCCAGCTCGGGGCTTTCCTCGAACACGTCCGCCAGCTCGGAGATCCGTGCCACCAGGTAGGGCTCCTCGGCGACGTAGGGGCCGAGGCGCACCCGCTGCGCGCCCTGGACGAGGATGCGGATCGTCCCGTCGGGGACCTTGAGCATGCGCGCGACGACTCCGGCGACTCCAACCTCATACAGGTCGGAGGGACCGGGCTCCTCGTTCTCCGAGTCTCGCGAGGCGACCATCACCAACATTCGGTTGGCGCCGAGCACATCGTCGACCAGTTTGATCGAGCGTTCCTGGCCGACCGCCAGAGGTGTGAGGGTCTCGGGGAAGGTGACGGTATCGCGCAGCGGCAGCACCGGCAGCGCGTCGGGTAGCGGCTCGCTGGCCCGGATCGCGTCTTCCGCATCGAGCTCGGACTCGACCACTTCCAGGACCGGGCTGCCCTCCATCAGTGCCGCCTCTCGTAAGTCCGCACTAGTCCCTCCCAATCGGCACCCGCCGCGTCGTCTCGGCGGGATCGCGCAGCGGCAGCTCGACTCGCAGCACGCCGTCCTCGTACGTCGCTTTCGCCCCTTCGGCGTCGACGTCCACCTGCAGCTCGACGATGCGGCGAAAAGGTCCTGAGGGGATCTCGACCTGCTGATAAACGCGGCCCTCGGTCTCCTGCACCGGCCGCTGGCCGACGATCGCCAGCTGCCGCCCACTGACCTCGATCCCGACCTCCTCCAGGTTGACCCCGGCGAGGTCGACCTTGACCACCGCCCGCTGCGGTTCGCCGCAGTAGTAGACGTCCACGTTCGGGGAGAATCCCCTGCTGCGCCGGGCCACGTAAGTCGTCCGGCCCCAGGCGAAGTTGGCGAACAGATCGCGCTCAGGCATGAGCGAAAACCATAGCCAGCGTGAGGACTACGCGGCGCCGGTCTGGCTTGCCCAGCGCGGAGGGCGCATCAAGAGGACCGGCTGGCGGGGCGGAATGAGTCCCTCGGGACGATCAGGGCGGAAGGTCGTGCAGGGCTCCTCCAGCTCGAGCGCGCAGAGCAGGTTCTTGCGGAAGTAGCAGTCCTCGCAGCTGGGGGGTTTCGGCTTGCGGGGCATCGGGCGGCGCATGTAAGCACTGCCGTGACGATTCCGCGAGCCTCATTTCCGCAAAGCGCAACCTCTTTGACACAGTCTCGTTACAACTTCCCCGCGTCTTGCGAAAGCCGGGTCTTGCCGTCGCTACCATTGGCCAAAGATGGACGCCTCCAACCGGACCGACAAGCTCGCGGCCTCCCCGCAGCTGTTCGAGAGCGAATTCCTCAACTTCTTCTCCCGGGTGCACCCCGCGATCCCGGCGCTCGTCTTCGGGCCCGTGGTCATCGCAATGGAGTGGCTGGGCGCTGACCGCGGCCTCGCCGTTTGGCAAGTGGCGCTGCTCAGCCTCGGCGGGGTCGGCCTCTGGACCCTGACCGAGTACTGGCTGCACCGGCTGATCTTCCACTGGGAGCCAGACAATGCCTTCGGCCGCCGCATGCACTTCATCATCCACGGCATCCATCACGACCACCCCAACGACAAGATGCGGCTGGTGATGCCGCCGGCCGTCTCGATCCCGCTCGCCGCCCTCTTTTTCGGAGCCTTCGCGCTGCTGTTTGGCACGCCCGAGGCCTACCCGCTGTTCGGCGGCTTCCTCCTCGGCTACCTCTTCTACGACTACACGCACTACTACGTGCATCACTTCGTACCCAAGTCGAAACTCGGCAAGCGGCTGCGCGCCCAACACATGCGTCACCACTTCCAGGACCACCGCTACGGCTACGGCGTCTCCTCGCCCCTCTGGGACGTAATCTTCCGCACCCTTCCTCGGCAGCGGAAGAACTAAGCCTTTCGCGCTTCCGCCAGCTAGCTGGCCCACATCGGCTGGCTGGTTCAGGCTTGGCCGTTTTGAAACTTGCCTGTCAAGCGGAGGACGGGAGGTGGGTGGAGCGTCTTGTACTTTTTCGGCCACCACGCGCTCGTAGCCGACCACGTCCGCCTCACCGAAAAAGTTAAGCGGAACCCACCTCCCGCCCTCCGCCTCGACACCTAATCGTCCAAACGGACAAGCATGCACAGCATCATTTGACCATATGAACAGTCACTGTAACTGTGGCTGTGCCACACTCCCAAAAAGTTCAATGCTGACAACCCGCGAAGGCGCAAGGCTTACGGGACGAAAGGAACAAGATGCCAAACAGCAACGCACTCGATGATTCGCGCGCGGATCTCGAAAAGCACCTTGCCAATCTCGACGAGGAGCGCAATCGCATCGCGCAGGCCATCGCCCTCCTGGGCAGCAGCGGCTCAAGTAGTGGCAAAGTCGCCCGCCGCGGTCCCGGCCGCCCTCGTGGCTCAGGTCGTCGCGGCCCAGGCCGGCCGCCCAAAGCCGCCACAGCCACCACAGCTGGCCGTAAACCGGGTCGCAAACGCCGTCGTCGCGGCGGTACACGCGCCGACCAGGCGGTTTCTCTGGTAGAGGCGAACCCGGGCATCAGCGCGTCCGAGATCGCGAAGTCGATGAAGATCAAGCCCAACTACCTCTACCGTGTGCTCGGCGAACTCGAGCAAGAGGGAAGGGTCACGAAGAAGGGGCGCCAGTACCACTCGACTAAGTAGGGATGGTCGGGGCCTGCCCCGATGGGGGGTTCCACTTAACTTTTTCTGACGCGGCGCCTGTGGCTTCCGAGGGCCGTCGCTCAGAAAAAGTACAAGACGTTCCACCCCCCACCGGGGCAGGCCTCTACACCAAGCTTAGGTCGCTGACGGCCTGGCGCTCTTCATTCAGCTCAGCAGCAGAAGCGTCGATTCGGGTGCGGGAGAACTCGGGGATCTCCAGGCCCTCGACGACCGACCACTCTCCGCCAGAGCAAGCGCAGGGGAGACCGGCCACGATTCCCTCCTCGACCCCGTAGGAGCCATCGGTGGGAACGCCCATCGACACCCAGTCGCCGGCCGGGGTGCCGAGCACCCAGTCGCGCACGTGATCGATCGCCGCGTTGGCCGCTGAGGCCGCGCTTGAGGCGCCACGCGCCTCGATGATCGCCGCCCCCCGCTTGGCCACCCGGGGGATGAACTCGTCCGCGATCCACGCCTCGTCGCCGACGGCGTCCCAGACGCTGCCGCCGCTCACCTTCGCGTTGACCAAGTCCGGGTACTGAGTGGTCGAGTGGTTTCCCCAAACCGTCATGTTGGTGACGTCGGAGACCTGCTTGCCGAGCTTGTCGGCGACCTGGGCGATCGCGCGGTTGTGGTCGAGCCGCATCATCGCGGTGAAGCGCTCACGCGGCACACCGTCCGCATTCGACATCGCGATCAAGCAGTTGGTGTTGGCCGGGTTTCCCACCACCAGCACCTTGACGTCGTCTGCCGCCCCAGCGGCGATTGCTTCTCCCTGCGGCTTGAAGATGCCGCCGTTCGCCTCCAGCAAGTCGGCTCGCTCCATCCCCGGCCCACGCGGGCGGGCACCGACCAGCATGGCCACGTTGGTCCCCTCGAAAGCCTGCTTCGGGTCGTCGTAGATGTCCACCTTCCGCAGCAGCGGGAAGGCGCAGTCGTCGAGCTCCATCGCGGTGCCCTCCGCCGCCTTGACCGCGTCGGGGATCTCCAGCAGGCCCAACTCGACCGGAGTGTCCGGACCGAGCATCTGCCCGCTGGCGATGCGGAACAGGAGGGCGTAGCCGATCTGGCCGGCAGCGCCGGTGACGGTGACTTTGACTGGATCGCTCACGTATCTATTCTCCTGGATCGTGGTTCGGAAAGTTGGTGGGCGCCGGCTAGGCCATCGCCCGCTGGAGGTTCTCGTCGATCGAGGCGAGGAACTCCTGGGTGGTCTGGAAGTCCTGGTCGCCGCCGACCAGCAGCGCCAGATCCTTGGTCATCTTGCCGCTTTCGACCGTCTCGATGCATACGCGCTCGAGCGCCTCGGCGAACTGTGAAACCTCAGGCGTTTCGTCCAACCGACCGCGAGCGGCGAGGCCCCGCGTCCAGGCGAAGATCGAGGCGATCGGGTTGGTCGAGGTCGGCTTGCCTTGCTGGTGCTGGCGGTAGTGGCGGGTGACGGTGCCGTGCGCTGCCTCGGCCTCGACCGTCTTGCCGTCGGGGCTCATCAGCACGCTGGTCATCAGTCCCAGCGAGCCGAAGCCTTGAGCAACTGTGTCGGACTGGACATCGCCGTCGTAGTTCTTGCAGGCCCAGACGTAGCCCCCCTCCCACTTCAACGCGGCCGCGACCATGTCGTCGATCAGCCGGTGTTCGTAGCTGATGCCGGCGGCTTCGAAGTCGGCCCTGAACTCGCTCTCGTAGACCTCGGCGAAGAGGTCCTTGAAGCGGCCGTCGTAGCGCTTCAGGATCGTGTTCTTGGTCGAGAGGTAGACGGGGTAGCCGCGATCGAGGCCGTAGCGCATCGAGGCGCGGGCGAAGTCGCGGATCGAGTCGTCAAGGTTGTACATCGCCATCGCGATGCCGCCCCCCGGGAAGTCATAGACGTCGAGCTCGACCGGCTCGGCGCCGTCCTTGGGCGTGTAAGTGAGGGTTAGCGTGCCCTCGCCGGGGACGACCATGTCGGTGGCGCGGTACTGGTCGCCGAAGGCATGGCGGCCGATCACGATCGGCTTCGTCCATCCCGGAACGAGCCGGGGGATGTTGGAGATCACGATCGGCTCGCGGAAAATGACGCCGCCGAGGATGTTGCGGATCGTTCCGTTGGGCGAGCGGTACATCTCCTTCAGGCCGAACTCCTCGACCCGCGCCTCGTCGGGGGTGATCGTCGCGCACTTGACCCCGACGCCGTACCGCTTGATCGCTTCGGCGGCTTCAACCGTGATCCGGTCTTCGGTCGCGTCGCGGCTCTCGATCCCGAGGTCGAAGTAGATCAGCTCAAGATCGAGGTAGGGCAGGATCAGCTGCTCCTTGATGAAGGCCCAGATAATCCGGGTCATCTCGTCGCCGTCGAGCTCGACGATCGGGTTCTTTACTTGGATCTTCGCCACGGGCGCGGCGATGCTACCGATGGACTGCCACAATCAGTTCGATGGCGACCGTCGAGCGCCGCTCCGCGAGCACCCACGAGGTCTTCAACCAGCCACCCCCGCTGGAGGATTACAACCCCTTCGACGCCGATCTCCCCTTGGTCGAGGCGCTGCGCCGCGAGGGCGGCGAGTGGGCCGAGGGCCAGGCCAAAGAGCTGGGGGCGATCTGCGGCTCACGTCAGACGATCCGCTGGGGCTTTGAAGCGAACGAGAAGAAGCCTCAGCTGCGCACGCACGACCGCTACGGCAACCGCGTCGACGAGGTGGAGTTCGACGCCTCCTGGCACGAGCTGATGCGGATCGGCATCGATCACGGGCTGCACGCGACCCCCTGGCGCGAACCGGGGGTCGGCGCCCATGTCGCCCGCGCCGCGATGTTCATGCTGCTGATGCAGGCCGAGAGCGGCGTCGGCTGCCCGATCTCGATGACCTACTCGGCGATCCCGGCGCTGCGCAAACAGCCCGAGCTCGCCGCTGAGTGGGAGGAGCGCTTCCTCTCGCTCGATTACGACGAGCGCTCACTGCCGGCAGCGCGGAAGAGCGGCGCCCTCTGCGGGATGGCGATGACCGAGAAGCAGGGCGGCTCCGACGTGCGCGCCAACACCACGACCGCGACGCCTCTGAATGGCGGTGGGGCTGGCGCCGAGTACGAGATCGTCGGCCACAAGTGGTTCTGCTCGGCGCCGATGTGCGACGCCTTCCTCGTTCTTGCTCAGACCGAGTCCGGCATCTCCTGCTTCCTAATGCCGCGCTGGACGCCCGACGGCGAGCGCAACGCCTTCCACCTCCAGCGGCTCAAGGACAAGCTCGGCAACCGCTCCAACGCTTCCAGCGAGGTCGAGTTCCGCGGCGCCTGGGCGCGGATGGTCGGCGAGGAGGGCCGCGGCGTGCCGACGATCATCGAGATGGTCAACCACACCCGGCTCGACTGCGTGATCGGCGCCGCGACGGGTTACCGGGCGGGGGTCGTGCAGGCCCTCAATCACGCCGCCCACCGTTCTGCCTTCGGCGCCGAACTGATCGAGCAGCCCCTGATGCGCAATGTCCTCGCCGACCTCTGCGTCGAGTCGGAGGCGGCGACGGTCGCCGCGATGCGTCTCGCCCGCTCCTATGACGAGGTCGCCGCCGGCGACGAGGAGGCGACCGAGTTCCGTCGTCTCGCCAACGCGGTGCTCAAGTACTGGCTCTGCAAGCGCGCCCCATCGCACGCGGTCGAGTGCCTCGAGTGCCTGGGCGGCAACGGGTACGTCGAGGAGTCCGGCATGCCTCGCCTCTACCGCGAGGCTCCCCTCGCCTCGATCTGGGAGGGCTCGGGCAACGTCCAGTGCCTCGACGTACTGCGCGGGATGGTCAAGAGCCCGGCATCCGTGGACGCCTTCTTCAACGAGGTCCTCGAGGGGGCGGGAGCCGAACCGAAGCTCGACGCCTACGTCTCGTCCCTGCGCGATGAGATCCCCGGTGACATCGAGACCGTCCAGGCCCGCGCCCGGCGCATCGTCGAGCGCATGGCAGTCGCCCTCCAGGCTTCGCTGCTGGTCCGCTACGGCGACCCCGCCGTCGCCGACACCTTCTGCGCCTCCCGCCTATCGGGCGACTGGGGCCAAGCCTTCGGCACGCTTCCCGCGGGGACTGATTTCAGCTCCATAATCGAGCGGCACCGGACCGACGCCTAGCTGGTCGCGTCGCGTAGAGCTCGGCCTACTTGCTCGGCGGTGACGACGCCGCAGAGCTTTCCGTCAGCATCCACTGCCATCAGGGCGCCGAAGCGACGGAGATTCTGATTGCCCAGCAACGAATCCAGCGGGGCGTCGGCACGGACCTGAAAGGTGCCGTCATCAAGCTCGAGCAGATCGGAGACCAGGGAGGTGGCGCGGGAGATCTCCGGCACCTCGTCTGCTTTGTCGCGGACCACGAGTCCGAGGAAGCGGTGGGCGGCATCGACAACGGGGAACCAGGGCCAGCGGTAGCGCAGGAAGTACTCGTCTAGCGCCTTCTCGACGGATAGCTCGCCGGGAATCGCAACCGGTTCGCGATCCATTACGTCAGACACCTGCATGTGCTGGATCCGGCCGGTGATCTGGGTCTGTGCCGAGGCGGCGCGGGCCGAGCCGTTGATGACGACGCCGATCACGGCGAGCCAGACGCCGGCGAAGACGGCTCCATCGAAGATCAGGAGGAGGCCGCCACCGATGAAGATGTAGGCGAATACGCGTCCCAGGCGGGCGGCAAAGCGGGTGGCGGAGCTGCGGTCGCCGGTGCGCCACCAGGCCAGCGCCCGCACGATCCGCCCCCCGTCCATCGGGAAGGCCGGCAGCAGGTTGAAGACGAGGACGAGAAAGTTGATCGAAGCCAGCCAGGCGACGGCGGCCAGCGCTCCCGAGACTTCGGCGTCGGACTCGATCAGTACCGCCCGCCAGAACTCATCCGGCCCGGCGGCAGCGAGGCCAACCGCGGTGAGGACGACGACGATCGCCAGGGTGACCAGGGGCCCGGCGACCGCCACCTTGAACTCGGTCGCGGGACTGTCCGACTCGCGATCCATCCGCGCCATCCCGCCGAAGATCCAGAGCTGGATGCTGGTGATGCCGATCCCGTTGCGCAGGGCGACCATCGCGTGGCCGAGCTCGTGCAGGACGATCGAGCCGAAGAAACCGGCGGCACTGGCGACGGCGAGAGCGAACGGGGCGCTCGCCGAACCCGACTCCCCCAGCACGTCGCCAAAGAAGCGCGAGAGCCAGAAGATCACCAGGAAGAGAACGAGGAACCAGGACCAGTCGACGGCGATCCGGATGCCGCGCACGTGGAAGAGGGTGATTGAGCTGCCGCCGAACATGTTCTGCCAATGGTAAGTGGATAGCTTCCATCGCCATGGACGAGGCAAAGCTGCGCAATTTGCTCGAGGAGCTCGAGCAGATCTACCGCCCCTCCGCCTCCGAAGGCGAGCGGGAAGCCGCCGAGTGGCTAGTCGAGCGTTTCGCCGAGCTGGGCGCCGAGGCGCGGATCGAGGCGGAGCCGGCTCACGGCACCTACTGGTGGCCGCTAGGAATCGGTGCCGCGCTGGGCGCCCTTGGCGGGCTGGCAGCACTGCGCGGACGGCGGCTGCTCGGGGCCGTGCTGGGCGCTGTGGGGGCGGCTGGGATCGCCGACGACTTCCCACCCGGCAAGCGACGCTTGCGCAAGCCGCTCCCCACCCGTAGCGCCTACAACGTCGTCTGCGAGCTGGGCGATCCTGAGGCAGAGCGCACGGCGGTAATCGTCAGCCACCACGACGCCGCCCACTCTGGCTTGATCTTCCATCCGGGGCTGCCGAAACTCGCCGACCGGCTCGGCCTGATCGAGGGGCAGGACACCAGCCCGGCGCTGATGGCGCCGGTGATCGGCGGCCCGATCCTCGCTGCGCTCGGGGCTCTCAGCGGGCGCCGCCTGCTCGCCAAGCTGGCGATCTTCCTCGGCATCGGGACCGTCGCGGCAATGGCGGACATCGGTCGCCGCAAGACCGTCCCCGGCGCCAACGACAACGGGACCGGCGTCATCACCCTGCTGGCGCTTGCTCGCCGCCTGGTCGAGGAGCCCCCGGAGGGAATCCGCGTGATCCTGATCTCGACCGGCTCGGAGGAGTCGTTCAGCGAGGGGATCAAGGGATTCGGCGACCGCCACTTCCACGAGCTGCCCCGGGAGAGCACCTTCTTCCTCTCGATCGACTCGATCGGCTCCCCCCACCTGCTCGTCCTGCGCGGCGAGGGCTTCCTGAAAATGTACGAGTACCCGCGCCGCTCGCTCGAGCTGATGGACGGCCTCGCCGAGGAGCTGGGGATCTGGCTCTACCCCAACCTGCGACTGCACAACGGCACCGACGGGCTCGAGTCGCTGGCGGCGGGATACGAGACCGCCTCGCTCTGCGGCTGCAACGACCTCAAGAACCCGTCCAACTACCACTGGCCCAACGACGTCTCCGAGAACGTCGACTTCGGCAGCGTCGCCGCCGGCATTCGCCTTGCCGAGGCGGCGATCAGGCGGCTCGGCGAGCGCTGGCTGTAGGCGCCGAGCGACCGTAAATCCGACCGCGGGCTCGGATTTTCCCTCTATAGAGTCCGCGCTCGTGCCCTCTCACGATGTGCTCGTAATCGGCGCCGGCCTCGCCGGGCAGCGCGCCGCCCTGGCGGCCGCCGAGCAGGGCGTCTCGGTCGGCATCCTGAGCAAGGTCCACCCGGTCCGCTCGCACTCGAACGCGGCCCAGGGCGGGATCAACGCGGCGCTCAATCCCGGTGACTCCTGGGAGTCGCACGCCTTCGACACGGTCAAGGGATCCGACTACCTCGGCGACCAGGACGCGATCGAAGTCATGACCCGCGAGGCACCCGAGGAGATCCTCCACCTCGAGCACCTCGGCGTCACCTTCCACCGCAACGAGGAGGGCAAGCTCGGCACCCGCGCTTTCGGCGGCGCCTCCGCGGCGCGCACCTACTACGTCGCCGACATCACCGGCCAGGCGATCATGCACGTCCTCTACGAGCAGCTGATGAAGCACTCCGAGGCGGTCGCCCGCTACGAGGAGTGGTTCTGCACGGCGCTGGCCCTCGACGAGCAGGGCGAGTGCTGCGGTGTCGTCACCCGCAACGTCGCCGACGGCTCGACGGAGCTGTTCGAGGCGAAGGCGGTGATCCTCGCCTGCGGCGGCAACGGCCAGGTTTGGAAGCCGACCACCAACGCGCTGATCTGCACCGGCGACGGGATCGCGATGGCCTACCGGGCCGGGGCGAAGCTGATGGACATGGAGATGATCCAGTACCACCCGACGACGCTGGCGGGCAAGGGCTTCCTGATCACCGAGGGGGCCCGCGGCGAGGGCGCTCACCTGCTCAACGCCAAGGGCGAGCGCTTCATGGAGCGCTACGCGCCGAACAAGATGGAGCTGGCCTCACGCGACGTCGTCTCCCGCGCCGAGCAGACCGAGATCAACGAGGGCCGTGGCTTCCCCGACGGCACCGTCGCCCTCGACATCACCGTGGTGCCGAAAAAGCGGATCCACGAGGCGCTGCGCGAGATCGTCCTCGTCGGCCGCGACTTCGCCGGCGTCGACATCACCCGCGAACCGATCCACATCAAGCCCGGCAACCACTACACGATGGGCGGGATCAGGACCGACGTCGACGGCCGCACCGACATCCCCGGCCTCTACGCCGCCGGCGAGACGGCCTGCGTCTCGGTCCACGGCGGCAACCGGCTCGGCGCCAACTCGCTGCTCGACACGCTGATCTTCGGCCGCCGCTCCGGCGTCGACGCTGCGGGCCGCGCCAAGCGAATAGAGGGCTCGCGCCCGTCGCGGGCGGTGCTCGAGGCCGAGCAGGCGACTGTCGACGCGATCCTTTCGCGTGAGAAGGGCTCCGGCCGGCGCGTTTCCGAGATCAAGCTCGAGCTGGGCACGACGATGGACAAGCACGTCGCGGTGTTCCGCGACGAAGCCGGGATCCAGGAGGCGTTGGAGACGGTGCGCCGGCTCGAGGAGGAGGCGAAGTCCGCTTACGTCGACGACCACGGCCGGGTCTTCAACCAGGACCTGCTGGCGGCGATTGAGCTCGGCTACATGCTCGACAACGCGGTCTGCACCTGTGTCGCCGCGCTGGAACGCAAAGAGAGTCGCGGCGCCCAGTACCGGACCGACTTCCCGGAGCGCAATGATGAGGAGTGGCTCAAACACATCGACCTGCAGCGCGGGGACGACGGGCCCGAGATCTCATACTCAGAGGTGACCATGACCCAGTGGGAGCCGGAAGAGAGAAAGTACTGACCGGTGATTAGCGAGCGTGCATATCTGACTCTTCGCGAGCGGCGCCGATGGACCGGCGGGAGGTTGTTCTAATGGCCGAGTACACGCTGAAAGTCCGCAGGTACCAGCCGGAGAGCGGTGAGGGGGCCTACTGGGAGGAGTTCCAGGTCGACCTCGACCCCTCGCTCTCGGTGCTCGACGGGATCCTCCAGGCCAAGGACCGCGACGACGGTTCGCTGGCGGTGCGCTGCTCCTGCCGAGCGGCGATCTGCGGCTCCTGCGGGATGAAGGTCAACGGCCAGTCCGGGCTCGGCTGCAAGACCCAGATCGGCGAGGCACACGAGGCGGCCAACCGGCGAAATGGCGGCTCCGAGCCGATCGTCGTCGAACCGATGGGGAACATGCCCGTGATCAAGGATCTGATCACCGATATGGAGTCGACGCACTGGGAGAAGATCCGCCGCGTCACCCCCTGGCTCCTCCCCCATGGCAACCCGCCCGAGCGCGAGTACGTGGTTGAGCCGGAGTCGATGATCGACATCACCCAATCGATGGCCTGCATCCAGTGCGGCGCCTGCGTCTCCTCCTGCCTCTCGATGGAAGCCGACCCCGACTTCATCGGCCCGGCGGCACTGGCCAAGGCCTACCGCTTCGTCGGCGACCCGCGCGACGCCGAGACCAAGGAGCGCCTCCACGATCTCGCCCACGACCCGCACGGGATCTACGACTGCACCCACTGCTTCAGCTGCATCGACGCCTGCCCCAAGGGCGTCGCGCCGATGGACCAGATCATGCGCCTGCGCCGCAAAGCCGGCGAAGAGGGGATCGAGGACCCCAACAACGGGCACAACCACGAGGCCGCCTTCATCAAGATCATCGAGAAGAAGGGGACCCTCGACGAGGCACTGCTGCTGCAGGAGTCCTACGCACCCGGCGTCAAGGGCAAGCTGAAGCCGACCAAGAGCGCGATCAAGGGCCTGCTCGGCTCGATCCCGACGGGGATCCGCGCCTTCAAGACCGGCAAGGCGCGCTCGCTGTCGAAGCTGATCCCGGGCGTCCACCCGAAGCTCCCCGACGGCGCCCAGGACGAGGTGAAAGCGATCTACGCCCACGCCGAGGAGCACCGGGAGGAATTCAACCTGTACATCAGGGGCGAGGAGGACGTCGAACCGGAGCCCGACGAGCCCACGGAGGCGGTGCTGGCCGACGAGGCGGCGGCCGCCAAGGAGGAGACCGCATGAAGCTCGCCTACTGGCCCGGCTGCGTCTCGCGCGGCTTCACGTCGGAACTGCACGGCTCGATGGCACTGGTCGCCGAGCGGCTCGGGATCGAGCTGGTCGAGCTCGACCGCGCCAACTGCTGCGGCGCCGGGGTGATCGCCGAGCATAACCAAGAGCTGGCCGACACCCTCAACGCGCGCACCTTCGCCCTCGCCCAGGAGACCGGGCTGGCGATGATGAACATTTGCTCGACCTGCCAGGGCGCGCAGTCGGAGTGCCAGCAGCGCCTCGATGCCGACTCCTCCTACCGGGCCCACATCAACGAGGTGCTGAGCGGCCAAGGCCTCGCCTACGAGAAGGGCAAGGACGGCTTCACCAACAAGAACTTCCTCTGGGTGCTGGTCGAGGACTACGGGCTCGACCAGCTTGCCGAGAAGGTGCAGCGGCCGCTCTCCGGTCTCCGCGTCGGCCCTTTCTATGGCTGCTACGTGGTGCGACCCAAGGAGCGGCTTGGCTATGACGAGTTCCCCGAACGCGACCTCTACCTGGAGAAGGTGATCGAGGTCCTCGGCGGTGAGGTCGTCGAGTACGACGGGGCGCGCAAGTGCTGCGGCTTCCCGGTGATCACGATGAACCGCGAGACCTCGCTGCGCCAGTCCGGCACCCACGTCGGCGACGCAATCGACGCCGGTGCCGACTGCCTCGTCACCCCCTGCCCCCTCTGCCACCTCAACCTCGACATGCAGCAGCCGGAGGCGGCGAAGGTCGTCAACCGCGACCTCGGCCTCGCCGTCCTCCACCTGCCTCAGCTCGTCGGCCTCGCCCTCGGCTACGAGCCCAAGCAGCTCGGGATGAGCAAACACATCGCCTCGACCGGCATGGTCGAGGAGCGGTTGGCCGGCGTCCCGGCGTAGGCCTCAGCCAGGGGCAGAGTTCGAAGCCCCAATTGCTATCGACACGAGCGCGAGAACCACGAAGGCAGCCGTGAGCCCATACATAGTCAGACGGAACACGAACAGCGAGTGCTCGAAGTTCTTCCACTCGAGCTCTGCGACACGCTTTTCGAGGCGGTCAATTCTCTCGCGCTCCCATTGCTTCATGGCACGACCTTAGCTGACAAAACATTACGCATGGTTCACGGAAGTGTGACGGACAGATAGTCAAGTCCTGGAGCAGGTAGTGTTTGATGAGGTGAGCCGGGAAGCCTGGTCGGCACGTTCGTTGTCGACCCCGAAAGGCGCTCAATGGCCATCGCCGTAGCCACCTTCCTCATTGCCGTGGCGATCATCGCCAGCGAGAAGCTGCACCGCACCAATATCGCCCTGCTCGGTGCCGCGATCGTCGTCCTCTTCGTCGGCGACTTTTCCCAGGAGCAGGCGATCGAGGCGGTCGACTTCAACACGATCGGCCTCTTGGTAGGGATGATGATCCTCGTCTACCTGACCCAGCAGACCGGCGTCTACGACTACGTCGCGATCCGGGCCGGCCAGCTCTCCGGCGGGCGTTCCTTCGCGGTGACAATGAGCCTCGCCGCGATCACGGCGATCCTCTCCGCTTTCCTCGACAACCTGACCACGATCCTGCTGGTGGCCCCGATCACCTTCCTGCTCGCCGATGCGCTCGATATCGACGCGGTGCCGCTGCTGATCATCGAGGTGATCGCCTCCAACATCGGCGGCACCGCGACCCTGATCGGCGACCCGCCGAACATCATCATCGCCGGCGCCACCGGGCTCAGCTTCAACGCCTTCATCGTCAACCTGGCGCCAATCGTGATCGTCACCTTCGCGGTCGTCGTGCCGTTGCTCTACCTCGTCTTCCGCCGCCACCTCCAGGTCGACGAGAAGAACCGGACGGCGGTGATGGGGCTCAATGCGGCCGCATCGATCCGCGACGCCGCCGAGCTGCGCCGCACTGGCCCGGTGCTGGCACTGACCGTGCTCGCCTTCTTCGCCCACCAGGCACTCCATGTCGAGCCGGCGACTGTGGCCCTGACCGGGGCCGCAATCGGGTTGCTGGTGACGAGGGTGGAACTCGAGAAAGCGCTCTCCAGCATCGAGTGGACCACCCTCTTCTTCTTCATCGGTCTCTTCGTGATGGTGGGGGCGCTGGAGGCGACCGGGGCGATCGGCCACATCACCGACGCGGTCAAGGACGTGACCGGCGGCGAGCGAACGGCGGAGCTGCTGGGGATCGTCTGGGTCGCGGCGATCGGCTCGGCGGTGGTCGACAACATCCCTTTCACCACGGCGATGATCCCCGTCGTCAAGGAACTGCAGGAGTCGGCTGGCGAGCCCGGCGACGACGCCTACTGGTGGTCGCTGGCGCTGGGCGCGTGCTTCGGCGGCAACGCGACGATGATCGCCGCCGCCGCCAACGTCGCCGCCGCCGGGCTCGCTGAGCGCGCCGGCACGCCGATCGGCTTCATGACCTTCCTGCGAGTCGGTCTCCCTGTGACCTTTATCTCGATCGTTCTGGCAACCGGCTACATCGCAATCCGCTACATCGCGCTCTGAGGAGGAGACGACTATGCCCGACTCCATCATCAACGAGGCCCTGCAGGAGATAGAGCCACTCGGCGCCGACGAGCTGATCGGCCCGGCGGCGCGGCGGGTAGTCGATGCCGGCCTGCCGGCGCTGCCGGCGGTCGAGGCGGACGGGCGCTTCGCCGGGATCTTCGGCGAGCGCGAGTTCATGACGGCGCTGTTCCCCGGCTATGTCGGCGAGCTCGCCTCGGCGGCGATGGTCTCGCGCTCAGTCGACGAGACGATCGAGCGCCGCAGCGAGTGCGCCACACAGCCGATCCGCCGCTACCTGACCACCGACCACGTCCTCGTCGAGGACGACTACTCAGATACCCAGCTGGCCGAGCTCTTCCTCCACCACCGGGTTCTGATCGTCCCGGTCGCCACCGCGGGCCGGGTCCACGCCGTCGTCACTCGCCACGACTTCTTCTGCGAGCTGGTCGATCGCTTCGGCGTGATCGCCGAGGATCTGGGTAACTGAGGGGGAGAATTCGGGCCACATCCGATCTTTTCCTTGCTATGGCAAGGTCAAAGTCGGATGTGAGGAGCGCCGCTGCGTGGGCTTTGGCAAGACGACAGCACGGCATCGTCACAAGGCGCGACCTGTTGGGGCTTGGCTTCACACGGGAAGCGATTGACCAGCGGCTCGTGAAGGGGCGACTGCATCGCGTCGAGCGCGGCGTCTACGCGGTTGGCTGGCCTAGCCTGACCAGGGAGCGACGCTGGATGGCGGCGGTCCTGGCCTGTGGGAAGGGTGCGGCATTGAGCCATCGCAGCGCCGGCGCTCTATGGGGAATCGGCAAAGAGCGCGGCGACCGGATCGACGTGACTGTACGGCGCCGCTGCGAACACCGGCGAGCCGGGATTCGTGCCAGAAGCCGCCCCTCGCTGCCGGAGGCGGACATTGTGCGGCACGACGCCATCCCGGTCACCAGCGTGGTGCGCACCCTCCTAGATGTCGCCGCTGAAGGCGAGACACGAACTCTCGAGCGAATGGTCAACGAGGCCGACAAGCGCGACCTAATCGATCCGGAGAAGCTGAGGGATGAGATTGACAGGCTCGCCGGAGAGGCTGGCGTTCGACCGCTTCGCGCTCTGCTCGACCAAAGCACGTTTCGCCTATCCGACTCGGACCTTGAGGTTCGCTTCCGTTCGATCGCCGCCTCAGCCGGCTTGCCGATGCCGCTGACAAAGACTTGGGTCAACGGATTCGAAGTCGACTTCTTCTGGGCCGACCTTGGTTTGGTCGTCGAGACCGACGGCCTCCGCTACCACCGCACGCCGTCGGCACAGGCTCGCGACCAACTTCGTGACCAGACCCACACCGCGGCTGGACTGACGACCCTGCGCTTCACCCATCGGCAGGTCAAGCACGAACGGGCCTACGTGCAGCGCGTCCTGACCCAAACCGCACGCCGCTGCGTGACTTCCCGGACTATCACCCGGGAAACTGCAGCAACGCCGAACGAGAGTCGTCCTAATTGCCGTTGAGCAGGTCGCGCTCGACCAGGATCTCGGCGACCTGGACGGCGTTGGTGGCAGCGCCCTTGCGCAGGTTGTCGCCGGCGACCCAGAGGTTGAGGCAGCGCTCGTGGCCGGGGTCGCGGCGGATGCGGCCAACCAGGACCTCGTCGCGGCCGGCAGCGTCGATCGCCAACGGGTAGCTGCCGGCGGCAGGGTCGTCGACGACGACCACTCCCGGTGCTTGGACAAGCAGCGTCCGGCAATCCTCGGGCGAGAGGTCCTCGCGGGTCTGCACGTTGACCGACTCCGAGTGGCCGCTGAAGACCGGCACCCGGGCACAGGTGGCGGAGATCCCTACCTCCTCGCCGAGGCCGAGGATCTTGCGGGTCTCGGCCATCACCTTGCGCTCCTCGGTCGTGTAGTCGTCGCCGTCCTTGAAGCTCTCGACCTGGGGCAGGACGTTGAAGGCGATCCGGTGCGGGTAGACCGCGGCGGGCGGGTGCTCCTCGCCCTCCAGGACTTGCTTGGACTGCGCGCGCAGCTCCTCGATCGCCTTCTGGCCGGTGCCGGAGACCGCCTGGTAGCTGGAGACGATGATGCGCTCGAGGCCGACCGCGCGATGGATCGGTGCCAGCGCCATCATCGCCACCATCGTCGTGCAGTTGGGGTTGGCGATGATTCCCTTGTGCGCATCGGTCGCCTCCGAGTTGACCCCGGCGACGACCAGCGGCACGTCCTCGTGCATGCGCCAGTAGCTGGTGTTGTCGACGACGACGGCGCCGGCCTCGACCAGCTTCGGCGCCCACTCGGAGCTGACCGCCCCACCCGCCGAAGAGAGGACGACGTCGAGGCCTTCGATCGTCGTCTCGTTCAAGGGCAGGCACTCCAGCACCGAGCCGTTCCACTCGATCTGGCGCCCAGCGGAGCGCTCGGAGGCGAAGGGGACCACCTCGGAGGCGGGGAAATCGCGCTCGGCGAGCACGCCGAGGATGGTCGAGCCGACCGCCCCCGTGGCGCCCAGCACTCCGACTCTGTAGCCGTTGCCCGTCATTCACACAGTTTCGCGCTTCGCTCGCGGCGCGAAGAACCAGATATGCACGCTTGCTCGCTCCGCGCTCATGCCGAGTATGACGGCCGGGCTCAGCCGCTGACCGTGGGCCGGTGTTCGGCGCCAGTCGGATCCTCGGGCTTGACCGCGTCGGCGCCGAGGTCGAAGGCCTGGTGCAGCGCGCGCACCGCCTGCGGGATCTCATCGGCGGCGATGACGCATGAGATCTTGATCGGCGAGGTGGAGATCATCTCGATGTTGATCCGCTCCCGGCCCAACACCTCGAAGACCCTGGCAGCAACGCCGGGGTGGGAGCGCATGCCGGCACCGATAATCGAAACCTTGCCGATCCGCTCGTCGGTGCGGATGCCCTTGCTTACCTCGCCCAGCGCCTCGATCGCCTCGGTCGCCTTCGTCAGGTCGCCGCTGGCGATCGTGAACGAGAGGTCAGCCAGCTGGTCGTCGCTGACGGGCTCGTTCTGGATGATCACGTCGACATTGACGTCGGCGTCAGCCAACGCGGTGAATATTTCCCCGGCGACGCCCGGCTCATCGCGGATCCCGGTCAGGGTGACACGGGCCTCCGACTCGGAGTGGGTCACTGCTGTTACGAAGGGCTGCTCCACGGTCTCCTGCTCCGCCTCGGTTTCGGTGACGACGAGGGTACCGGGGCCCTCCTCGAAGCTGCTGCGGCAGTGGATGCGGACGCCGTGGTTGCGGGCGTACTCGACCGAGCGCAGCTGCAGGACCTTGGCCCCAGAGGCCGACATCTCCAGCATCTCCTCGAAGGAAGCCAGCGAGAGCTTGCGAGCGTCCGGGACGATCCGCGGGTCGGCGCTGAAGACGCCGGCGACGTCGGTGTAGATCTCACAGACACTCGCCCCCAGCGCCGCGGCGAGCGCGACCGCGGTCGTGTCGGAGCCGCCGCGGCCGAGCGTGGTGACGTCGCGGCTGTCGGTAGAGACCCCCTGGAAGCCGGCGACGAGAACGATCCGGCCCTCGCCGAGCTTCTCGCTGATGCGGTCGGCGCGAACGTCGATGATCTTCGCGTTGGTGTGGGAGGAGTCGGTGACGATCCCTGCTTGGGAGCCGGTCAGCGAGATCGCCTTGTGACCCATGTCGTGGATCGCCATCGCGCAGAGCGCGCAGGAGATCCGCTCCCCGGTCGAAAGCAGCATGTCCATCTCGCGCGAGTCGGGCCGGGGCGAGATCTCCAGCGCTTGGGCGACCAGCTCGTCCGTGGTCTTGCCGCGAGCCGAGAGGACCGCGACGACCTGGCTGCCCGCCTCTCGCGCAGCGACGATCCGCCGCGCGGCGCGCTTGATCTCCTCAGCGCCGGCGACGGAGGTGCCGCCGAACTTCATCACGACGATGTTGGACTTCTCCTCAGCCATGCCGAACGGCTGAGGATAGACGGGCCCCGCCCTAGAGGGAGACGTCTATTTGAACGTCGTTTCGTCGCTCACGTCTAGAAGCGGCTCCGGAATTTTGTCTCCCGACGTGTCTTCCCATTCTTCGTTGCCTTTTTCGAGGATCGTTTTGCGGATTTTTTCGACGTCTTCTTTCGTGTTGGGATTCGACTGAGCTGCAAGGATCGCCGCCGCGCCGGCAACGTGCGGGGAGGCCATCGAGGTCCCCCACCATTTTTTTTCGTTGTACCCGCCGCCCAGGACCGTCGAGTAGATGCAGACCCCGGGCGCCGCGATCTCGACGTCTTTGCCGGAGTTGCTGAATAAGGCGAGCTCGTCGTCTAAGTGTTCCCCCCATGCGGCTTCGTATTCTTCCCGGCAGCCGGTTGGCCCCGATGCGTACCCTTCGAGGCCGTCGAAGTCGGCAAGAGCCGAGACGGTGATCACATCGGGGTTGGTGCCGAAGGTCGATTCGCTGGCATTGCCGTCGTTGTTGCCGGCGGCGACGACGTAGACGACGCCCGAAGCGACCGATTTACTGATCGCTTCGCCCATGGTTTTGAACGTGCAGGGCAGCGTTAGGCAGCCAATGCTCATGTTGGCGACCTCGATCGTCGCCGATTTCGAGGTCACCCAGTTCACCGCGGCGACCAACTCCGCCTCGGTGGCTTTCGGGTCGAGCACCTTGACGCCCCAGAGGCGGGCGCTGGGGGCGACGCCGACCACCCCTTCGGTGTTGTCGATCGCGGCCAGCGTGCCGGCGACGTGGGTGCCGTGGCCGTTTTCATCATTGCCTGTTTTTTCTTTGCATTCCGCTATGCCGCCTACTTCGTTGCAGTAGACCCGTTCGCTGACGAGGAGATCTTTGTGTTCGGCGATTCCCGTATCGATGACCGCCACGTCTGCATTGACCGTGAAGTTGGCCGCTTCGTCGATTTTCAGCGCATTGTTGGCGACCGCGAATACTCGTTTGACGCCAGTGGGATTCGTCTGGGCGGCGGGCACGGCGATCTCGCGATCGGCTCTGACTGCCTTGACCCGCGGATCCTGCCTCAGCGCCTCGACCTCACCCTTGGGCATCGTCGCCGAGTAGCCCTTCAGGGCAGCGGTGTATATGAAGCCGAGGTGGGCGTCGTGCTGCTCGGTCTGGGCACGGGCCAGAGCAGCGGGTTGATCGACCGATTCCTCGAAGACGACGATGTAGCGCCCCTCCCCGACGGCGGGGGCCTGAGGGGCCCAAAGGATCAAGGTGGCAAGGAGCGCGCAGAGTCCCGTCGCCTGCGCGAGCTTGCTGTACCGGCTGCCTAGCATCGTCTCTCTCCGATCCCCCGGCTAGGTATGAAGCCGCCAGCATGGTCATTGCGACTTGAAAAGTCAAGATTTCTTGATCGATGTTTTCTATCGGTGCGGGGATGCGTGACCACGATCACGCTTGCCGATATATCTGAACGATATATTTCACCCATGGACTTGAGCCCCACCGCCTACGTGATCCTCGGCATGGTCAGTCGCGAGCCGCGCTCTGGCTATGAGATCAAGGCCCTGGTCGACGACTCGACCCGGTTCTTCTGGGCGACCAGCTACGGGCAGATCTATCCGGAGCTGAAGCGGCTCTCCGAGGCTGGGCTGGTCGAGGGGGTCGACGCGCCGCGCGGCGAGCGCAAGCGCACCGTCTACGCGATCACCGCAGACGGCGAGCAGGCCTTGAAGGACTGGTTGCGACAGCCGCCAACGACCTACGAGATGCGCGAGGAGGGGCTGCTGAAGCTCTTCTTCGCCGGTGTCCTGCCACCCGAGGAGGCAGCCCCGATCCTCGCCTCGATGCGCGAGCACAGGCGCACCATGGTCGCGCGGCTGCAGGCGATCGAGCCCAAGGCCGCCGCCAAGGACGAAGATGGCGATCCCTTCCCGCTAATGGTTCTGCGGGGAGGGATCGAGTTCAACGAGTGGTTCGCAGATTGGTGCGAGCGGATGGAAACCCAGCTGCTCGCACAAACCAGCCAGGAAGGGAGCAACTGATGTTTGACGCCCTCGCCCGTCTCGCTAACCGACGCGCCCGACGCGTCGGCCTCTTCGCGATCGTCTTCTTCCTCGCCGCCGGCGCGTTGGGCGGCTCGGTCGCCGAACGCCTCGACCCCTACGGGGCAGACGACCCCGATACCGAGACCGTGCAGGCGCGCGAGACGCTCCAGGCCGCCGGCCACCGCCCGCCCGGCGCGATCGTCGTGGTCGAGGACGCACCCGTCGCCAAACGCACCACCCGCGCCCGCATCGTCGCCCTCGAACGGGAGCTGAACTCCCGCAGCGACGTGCAGTCCGTGACCGGTTACTACGACACCCGCTCACGCGACTTCGTCTCCAAAGACGGCCAGGCGACCTACCTGGCGGTGGCGCTGAGGCCCACCGACGATAAGGAGTGGCAGGAGAGCGGGAGCGAGATAGCCGACCAGCTCGCCGGCCGTCCGGGCGTCATCGTCGGCGGCGCCGCCGTCGCCCAGGAGCAGGTCAACAAGCAGGTCGAGGAAGACCTGCGCACGGCCGAGCTGATCGCTTTCCCACTGCTCTTCCTGCTCTCCTTCGTCTTCTTCCGCAGCCTCGTCGCGGCGCTGCTGCCGGTGATGATCGGCCTGCTGGCGATCGTCGGCACCTTCCTCATCCTCAGGATCGCCAGCGAATTCGGCTCGATCTCGATCTTCGCCCTCAACCTGACCACCGGGCTGGGACTGGGGCTGGCGATCGACTACAGCCTCTTCATCGTCTCCCGCTACCGCGAGGAGATCGCCAAGGACGGGCCGGGGCTGGCGGCGATGCGGCGCGTGATGGCAACCGCCGGGCGCACCGTTTTCTTCTCCTCGCTGACCGTGGCGGCAGCGCTGGCCTCGCTGCTCGTCTTCCCCCAGCGCTTCCTCTACTCGATGGGGCTGGGTGGCGCCCTGGTGGCGCTGCTGGCCGCAGCGGTCTCGCTAACCGTCCTTCCCGCCGTCCTCACCCTGCTCGGCAAGCGCGTCAACTCGCTCGCGCCGCGCGCCCTGCAGCGCCGTGCCGAGGCCGACACGCGGCCCGACGAGCACGGCTTCTGGTACCGGCTCTCGCGCTTCGTGATGCGCCGCCCGCTGCCGATCGCCACCTTCAGCGCCCTCTTCCTAATCGTGCTCGGCCTGCCCTTCCTCGGGATCAAGTTCAACACGGTCGATCCCAGCGTCCTGCCCGAGGAGGCGAGCGCCCGCCAGGCCTACGACGCGGTCAGCGAGGAGTTCCCGCCTTACCGCGAGACGCCGATCTGGGTTGCGGTCGAGGGCGCCGGGCCGAAAGGCTCGGCTCGAATCGCGGCGCAGGTGCGCCGCACCGAGGGAGTCGCCGCGGTCCTCCCACCCCAGCCCCTCGAGGGCGGTGTGACCGTGGTCCAGGCCGTCTCGACGAACCCCTTCGCCTCCGAGGCGAGCCAGTCGACAGTGGAGCGGGTCCGTGACATCGAAGGTCCGCCTGGCTCGACGGTGCAGGTGGGCGGCGCCACCGCCGACTTCATCGATTTCCAGGACAGCCTCACCCGGCACCTGCCGATCGCCTTCGCGATCATCGTGATCGCGACCCTGGTGATCCTCTTCCTGATGACCGGCTCGGTGGTGCTGCCGATCAAGTCGCTGATCATGAACGTGCTCAATCTCAGCGCCGTCTTCGGCCTGCTGGTGCTGATCTTCCAGGACGGTCGCCTCGAAGGCGTGCTCGACTACACCAGCCCCGGCGCGATCGAGCAGACGATGCCGATCCTGCTCTTCGCGGTCGCCTTCGGCCTCTCTACCGACTACGCGGTCTTCCTGCTCTCGAGGATCAAGGAGGCCCGCGACCACGGCGCCTCGGACTCGGAGAGCGTCGCGATCGGGCTGGAGCGGACGGGGCGGATCGTCACCGCGGCGGCGCTGCTCTTCGCCGTCGCGATCGGCGCCTTCGCCACCTCGCAGATCATCTTCATCAAGGAGAACGGCGTCGGCACGGCGCTGGCGGTGCTGATCGACGCCAGCATCATCCGCGCTCTGCTCGTTCCCTCGCTGATGGAGCTGCTCGGCAAATGGAACTGGTGGGCACCGGCGCCGCTGCGACGACTCTACGACCGCTTCGGGATCAGCGAGACGAGCGAGCCGGAGCCGGAGCGGGCCTAGTTAGCGCTTCAGGTCGCCCTGGGCGGCTTTGGGATCGTCGGCGCCTCCCCGCTTCTCGTCGCTGGCGATCCCCATCAGCGTCAGGGAGCCGTCCTCGGCGATTTCCGCGGTGGCCAGATAGGAGTCGCCTTTCCTCAGCTTCGCTGGCTCGATCCCGCCGCTTACCGTGAGGGCCAGGTCGGCTTCGCTGGCGCCGGTGTCGTCGGCCGAGAGCAGCAGTTGTCCCGTTTCCGGGTGCGTGCCGTTGTAGATACCGGAGAGATCGAGGTAGGTCGACGGCTCGCCTGCTTCGATCTCGAGCTTCTGCTGACGCAGTACCCCCTTCGGCTCGATCGTGGCGTTGACGGTGACACGGGCGCCGAGCACTGGCAGCGAGGGCACGGCGCCGGTCGGATCGGGGGGAACCTGGACCAGGAGCGAGGCGCCGCGGCCGGAGATCGTGTAGGCGGGAGCGAGCGGATCGGGTTTGACGAAGGTGACGACTCCGCGCAGGGTCGCCTGCACCGCTTTGCCAGACGATTTCGGCTTTTCCTGCTCGGAAAAGGTGCCGTTGGCGAGTTGCAGCCCTTCAACGGTCAGCTTGGCCCCAGCCTGGGGCAGCTTGCCGGCGTGGACCGGCACCAGTTCGCCCCCTTTGACCGCCAGTGCATAGCTGCCGGCGGCCGGGTTGGCGTGGACGACGGTGCCTTTCAGCTCGGTCACTTCCGCATCCGCCGGTTCCTCGGTAGTGGGAGCCGGTGCCTTCGCCGGGGCGGGTTCTTCGGCTGGTGGGGGCGGTCCGCTTTCCACTGGGATGAACGGTTCGGAGGCCAGCGGCAGGGGTTCGGATGGGAACGCTTCTTCGCCGCCTCCCCCTCCCCCAATGGCGGGACCGGCGAGGGCGGGGTCTGCCCCCCCGCCCTCGCCTCCCTCGCCCTCACTCGTGCTCCCAGCGTTGCTCGGCAGGACGATCTGCTGGACGCCGCTGGCCACCGTGCCGGCGGCGCCGGGGCCGATCGCGACGCCGACAAAGAGACCGAAGCCGAGTGCGGTAGCGCTCAGCGTCGCCGCCCAACGGCGGTCGGTGACGACCAGCGAGGCGGCACGCAGGAAGCGGTCGGAGAGCTCGGCGATCATCGTGCCGGAGCGCCGGGCGGCGGTTGCGTCGTCTCCCCTACCGGCCCGCGCTCCATCAGGTCCTTGCCGCACTGCCAGCAGAAGACCGAGCCGCGGGCGTACAGCGCCCCGCAGGAGCCGCAGGCGCCGGCCGCGCTGGCGTCCTCGAGCCGCAGCATCCTTTCCACCTCAGCCAGTTCGGCGTCAACCTGCTGCAGCTTCGCCGCCTGGCGGGCGAGCACGTCGAGCCGGAAGTGGTCGCGGGTCGCCATCTCGTAGGCGAGCCCGCCCAGGTCCCACTGCAGCTCGGCCAGCTGCTCGGCGAGCCGGTCACGGCGCTGCCGAAGATCGGCGGCGCTCATTCGATCGCCTTTCCCTTGCTGCCGCCGCCCGGCGCCTCGTTGTCCTTCGGGGGAGGGGCCCCGCCGGTGGCGATTTCGTCCGGCAGCTTGGCGCTGTTTTCCGAGTAGCTCGAGCCGCTGTCTTCTTCGAGTTCCTGCAGCGCCTCGTCGCTGGCCACGACCGGCCCGCCGCCTTTCGAGTTGAGCAGGCTGCTCGCGTTCTCGGCTTTCTTGCCTTTTGCCTTTGCTTTCCCAGCTGCCTTCGCGGTCGCCTTCGCGGCTTCCCCGCCGGTCCCTTCCTCACTCGCCGTCGTGTCGCTGTTGCCCGTCTCCGTGGGCACGACCACCTGAGTCGGCGCGGTCGAGGGGGAGGGGCTGTTTCCCTGGCCGATCAGGACGCCGACCAGCAGCATCAGCCCCAGCACGGCGATCCCGCCCACCGCCGCCAGCGGCGTGTAGTCGCGCTGCGGTTGCGCCTTCTCCTCGACGGGGGGCGCAGCTGACACCGGCGCCGGCGACGCGGAGGTCGTCCCGTTGCTCGTGGTCGGGGTGCCTGGGAGGTGCCGGCGGAACTCGATGCGGGGCTCGCCGCGGCGCTGCCCGCAGTTGAGGCAGTAGCGCTGATCGGTCGCCAGCGGCCCCCCGCAGCTCCGGCAGGACTCCGGCGCCTGATCCATCGAGTGCGTCGGCTGCTCGCTCGAACCGCTCATCACATGACCTCCCGCTTCGCTCCCGGCGCGAAGAACCAGATATGCACGCTTGGTCGCTCCGCGCTCATTGCCCCTCCAGTCCCGGCAGGGTTGGGAACTCGCTCATCGTCACCTCAGCCCCTCCCGGATCGCCGATGAAGTAGACGTTGTAGGGAACCGGTTTCGGTTTGCCCTTCAGCGGTTCGATCGCGCCACGGCCGGCGGCGACGATCTTGCCGCCTTTACGGGCCACCGCGTAGAGCAGCAGCCGTTCGATGTCCTCGCCGCTCTCGTTGACCACCTCGCCGCCAGCGGCGACGCCGGTGAAGCGGTCGGACTCGAGCTTGGGCGCGGAGACCCTGACCGCCGGGAGCTCGCCGGAGAGCTCCTTGCCCCCGGCGCCTACCGTGGCCTTCACCGAGGCCGGCTCGCCCGTGGCGAGCACCTGGTCGTGAACCCAGAGGACATCGCCCCCCGCTGGAATCAGGGGAACCGCGGCCAGCGCCGGCTCGATCCCGGGGATGTCGTTGCGGTAGACGCTCTTGCCTTTCGCGTCGAGGACGTCGATCAGCAACGGCACGTCGGCCAGGTCTCGGCTCGACCCGTTGTGCAACTCGACCACGACGGCGCTGCCGTTGCCGTCGCTGAGCAGGGTCGTCGAGACGACCTTGACGTCCTCGCTTCGCTTGGAGATCCGCAGGCCCTTCTCCTGCGCGACCGGACCCAGTTCGGCGGCGATCTTGGCGCTCTTGTCCTGTGTCGATTCGCAGCCGCTGACGATCAACGCCACCCCGGCGAGGGCGATCGCCAGCGGAGCGGTCGAGTACGCCCTCACCCGAACGCACCCCCGACGTACTCGCGCGTGCGCTCCTCGCGCGGTGCCCCGAAGACCTGCTCGGCCGGCCCGTACTCGACCAGTTCACCCAGGTACATGAAGCCGACGTGGTCGGCGATTCGCAGCGCCTGCTGCATGTTGTGGGTGACGATCACCACCGCCACCTCCTCGCGCAAGCGCAGGATCAGGTCCTCGATCACCTGGGTCGAGCGCGGGTCGAGCGCCGAGCAGGGCTCGTCGAGCAAGAGCACCTCGGGGCGGGCGGCGAGCGCGCGGGCGATGCAGAGGCGCTGCTGCTGGCCACCGGAGAGGCGCAGCGCCGGGTGGTCCAGGGTGGCACCGACCTCGTCCCAGAGCCCCGCCCGGACCAGGGCGTCGGCGACATAGTTGTGCAGCGCCTCCTTGCGTGGCCGCCGCGACCCCTGCTCGCGCAGTGCGTAGGCGATGTTGTCGAAGACGCTCATCGGGAACGGGTTGGGCTGCTGGAAGACCATGCTCACCCGCCGCCGCAGCGTCGTCACCTCCATCCGGTCGATGTCCTCCCCGTCGAGGGTGATCGTGCCGTTACGGATCGCCGTCGGCGTGATCTCGACCAGGCGGTTGAGCGAGCGCAGCAGCGTCGTCTTGCCGCAGCCCGAGGGTCCGATCAGCGCCAGCACCTCGCCCTGGCGAACCGGGATCGTCACCCGGTCGACGGCGAGCTTCTCGCCGTAGGCGATGGTCACGCCTTCGAGGCGCATCCGCTCCACCTTCGGCGCCGAGCTCGGCTCACGGCGGCGTACCGGCGCGACGAGGCCGGCCCCGTTCCCCTGCAGCGGCACATACCTGTTGCCCGGTGGCGGCTGGACCACCGTCGGGTCCTGGTCGACGACGATGCGGCGCACCGGGGGCGGTGGCGCCAGCACCAGATCGGGCTCCGAGCGAGGGCCCTCCGGCGGCATCAGCGAGTCCATGCCGGTTCCCCTCTACGCGCCAGGCGGGCGACGACGAAGTTGAGCGCGATCACGACCAGGAGCAAGACGAAGGCGGCGAAGTAGGCCTTCTCCGGCGCCAACCCCTCACCCGCCGGCGAGTTGTAGTAGACGTAGCTGGTCAGGGTGCCGCCAGTCCCCTTGAAGAAGCCGAAGACGTCGCCGTTGCCGCCGTTGAGGATCTGCAGCGTGGCGCCGAGCAGGACGACGACGATCGCAGTGTCGCCGGCGACCCGACCCATGCCGAGCGCGGTGCCGGTGCCGATCCCAGGGCGCGCCGCCGGCAGCAGCACGCGCCGGATCGTCGCCGCCTTGGTCTTGCCGAGCGCGTAGGAGGCCTCGCGCACGTGGCCGGGGATTGAGTTGAGCGCCTCGCGCGTCGCGCCGACGACGAGCGGCAGCGCGATCAGCGACATCATCGAGGCGGCGGCGATGAAGGAGCGACCGAGTACGGCACCCTCGGCGCTGAAGGTGAGAAAGCCGAACCATTCCTGGAAGAGGATGAGGCCGAACATCGCCAGCACGATGCTGGGTGTGCCGGCGACGACCTCGATCGCCGATTCGACCGCCCGCGCCAGCCCAGCCGGCCGGCCATACTCAGTCAGCCAGACCGCGATCGTCACCCCCAGCGGCGCCGCGATCAGCGTCGAGAGCACGAGCAGGGTGGCGGTACCGATCAGTGGGTCGCGGAAACCACCGCTCGCCGCCTGGTTAAGGCTCGAGTTGGGGCTTTCGATCAAGAGGCCGAGGTCGAAGTACTGGGCCCCTCGGTAGGCCATGTAGATCAGGATCGCGGCGGCGATCGCGATCAGGGTCAGCCCGGCCCCCCAGGCGGCGAAGTAGCCGAGGCGGTCGCGCAGCGGCCAGCTGCGCACGCTGTCGATCGGCGCCATGCTCACGGCCTGACCCCGTATTTACGCATCGACTGCTTGGCGGCGAAGCCGGCCAACGAGAGGAACATGCTCGAGACCAGCAGCACCGCAGCGAAGGCGAAGAGCGTCTCGCCGAAGGGCACGACCGAGAGCCCTTCGACGTTCTCGACCAGGGCCGAGGCGAGCGGACGGGTCGGCTCGAAGAGGAAGGTGATGCCGTCGATCGGGTTGGGCGCGAAGCTGGACGAGCCGGCGACCATCGAGAGCATAATCGCCTCGCCGAGGGCCCGCGCCGTGGCGAGCACGGCTGCGGCGACGATCGCCGGGCGGGCGGTGCGGACGGCGATAGTCCAGGTCACTCGCCAGCGGTTGGCGCCGAGGGCCGCCGCCCCTTCGGTCCAGCTGCGCGGCACCGCGCGCAGCGCGTCGACCACGATCGCGATCATGATCGGCACGATCATCACGGTCAGGATTAGGATCCCGACCGAGATGCTGGCGCCGTCGAGCTGGACGACGTTGGCGACCGATTCCTTGCGCTCGAGGCTGATCAGGTGCCCGCCGACCCAGGGGACGATGACGAGGATCCCGATCAGCCCGTAGACGACCGAGGGCACGGCGGCGAGCAGCCGCACGACCGGCTCCAGCACCCTGTTGACCTGGCGGGGCGCGAACTCGACGATGAAGATCGCCGCGAAGAGGGAGAAGACGATCCCGATCATGACCGCGCCGGCTGTGACGACGAAGGTGCCCCAGAGCAGCGGCCAGGCACGCAGCTCATAGACATACTGTGCGGGGCTGGAGGGCGAGGCGAAGATGTCCTCGAGCTGCAGGTCGAGGTCACCGCCGGAGGTGAACCACGCGAGCCCGTTGTGGGCGAACGACGGCCAGGCCTTGGCGAAGACGAAGCCGATCATGCCCACGATCAGCACCAGGACCAGGCAGGCGACCGCGCCGAGCAGGCGCTCGACGCGGGCGTCCGACCAGAACCCCGTGCCACCCGTGGGGCCGGCGCTCGCCGCGCCGGGGCCGCCGCGCCCCGGCAGGCGGGCTGCGATGCCCTGGCCGGGCACTAGACGACTGATTCCCAATTAGCGTGCCCGCGGGGGCGCGACTGGCCAAGCTGGGCGGCGCACGCGGCCGCAGCGCGTAGCAGCGCTACGCGCGAGGACTGTGGGTGCCGATCCAGCGCCGTGCCAGGCGTGTCAGCCGTGGGTGCGCTAATTGGAATCATTCGTCCTAGCGCAGCGGCACCCAGTTGCTGGCGACGACCGCCTGTGCGGTGGAGCTGCGGGCGAAGGTGATGAATTTCTTCGCTATTCCGGTCGCCGCGCCCCGGCTGACCAGGTAGAAGTTACGACTGCCCGCGTACTGGCCCGACTTGGCGTTGCGCAGGGTGCAGGGGACGCCCTGGTAGGGCACCGAGAAGAGGCCCGCGGTGAAGTGGAAGGAGGCGTAGCCGATCGCGTTCGGGTCGGACTTGATCGTCTGCGCCTGCAGGCCGTTCGAGGACTTTGTCGTGGCGCTGCCGGCGACGCGCAGGGTCTGGCCCATGAAGATGTTCTGGAAGGCGTCCTGGGTACCCGAAGCGGCGGTACGGACGACTAGGTTGATCGGTCCGGAGGTGCCTGCCCCGGGCACTTCGCTCCAGCTGCGGACCCGGCCGGAGAAGATGTCCTGGATCTGGGTCTGGCTGAGGCTGGCGATCGGGTTGGAGGGATTGGTGACGATGCAGACCGCGTCGCGGGCGACCTTGTTGAAGACGATTCCGCCCGGGTCGGCGGGCTTCGGATCGCGTGAGGACATTCCCAGGGTCACCCGGCCGCGGGAGACGTCGGTGATGCCGATGTCGGAGCCGCCCTGGAGGATCACGAATTTGACCTTGCCCTTGTTCTGGGGCTGGTTGACGAAGGCCTTGGCGAGCTTCGTCGCCAGCGGCGCGACCGAGGTCGAGCCGCTCATCGTGATCGTGGCGGCGGAGGCGGGGACTGCAAGTGCCAGCGAGGCGCTGATTGCAAGCGCGGCCACGGCGGCGAGGGAACGGGTGCGATTCATCTGGTGTCGCTCCTGATGGCGGGATTCTGAGTACGTACCGTGCCAGTGTCGAGTCCGGCCGCCGCACCAAAGTGAACGCCGTGTAACTGCCTGGAGAAAAAATGGTTACCTAGGCGACGTTTCGGATCTTTCTCCAGTTCGAAACAAGTTGTTCACCGGATCGACACCGGAATCGGTGAGGCTGCCCGGCCATGCCAGCCATGCCGCCGACCTCTAACTCCTCGAGGCAGAGCCTGCAGATCGGCAACGTCGAGATCCGTCCGGCAGAGCTCCAAGTGTTGATCGACGGCAGACGAGCGGGCCTCACCGTGCGCGAGTTCGAGCTCTTCCTGATGCTCGCCGAGCGCCACGACAGCGTCGTCCAGCGCCCCGAGATCTACGAGCTGATGTGGGGCGGCGAGATGCCGCGGCGCGACCGCTCGGTCGACGTGCTGGTGCGCAAGGTGCGGGCCAAGCTGGAGCAGGTCGCGTCAGACTGGCGTTACATCCACACCCACTTCGGCATCGGCTACAGATTTACCCCGGAAAAGCTGTAGGTCCTGGGTGATGTGGGGGGCGGTGGGACGTCTCCGCGGGAATTGAAGTCGCACGCGCCCTCTTCGCGGGCGCTTAGCGACGAATTAGGAGCGCGGCTGACGCCGCGCAGAACCGGATTGCATTTCCGCCGCCTATCGGCGACATTCCCGCGGAGACGCCCCACCGTCCCTCAACCCTCCACCCAGCTTCAACAGCCAAACGGAGAGCTTCCGTGTTGATCCCGCGGGCCCGGCGCAAAGCGCCAGCCGGGAGCTACCGGAAGCTGTGGTGAGAGAGGGCCGGCCGACCTCTAGGCGAATGTCGCGAAGCGGCGGAAATGCAATCCGATTTCTGCGCGCCATAGGCGCGCACCTTCTCCGTCACGAGCGCGCAGCGCGAGTGACCCAAATTCGACTGGAGGCCGGCCGGCCCTCTCCTCACGCCTGGTCACTCCAGCTCGCCCGCTTTGCCCTGCGCTCTGTTGAAGGCGCAGCGGAAGTTCTCCGTCTGGCCGACCGGCTTGCCGCCGGCGAAGCCGCCGTGGTCGCCGTTGTCGTAGACGGTTATGTAATGGAGGGTTTCAGGCGAAGGGTCGGCGGGCAGCGGCGCCGGGTCCGGTTCGCCCACCTTCGGGTCGCCGCGCGATACGTCGCTCACTCCCTGCGAGCCCGCTGCTCGGCCTCCGGAGGAGATCGTCGACAGCGAGGCGCTCATCTCGCGACGGTCCTTGAGCCCATCGGTCGCATCGACGTCGGTCGAGGCGGTGACCTCGTTGTCGTCGACCCGTCCCGCCAGCTTGACGTAGGGCGCGGCGCCGATCAGCTGCGCCGCCGTCGGCAGGTAGCCGCCCAGCTCGGCGCACTTCTGGGTCGCGAAGAAGTAGTCGTTGCGGCCAATCTCCTCCCGTTCCAGGGGATACGGGTTGGTCATCATGCAGACGGTCCCGATCTTCACCGTCTCCGGTGAGCAGCGGTCGAAGACCTTGGCAGGCAGCACGCTGGCCGGGAACTTCTTTTTCCTGTCGAGCCGCAGGATCCCGAACTTGCGGGGCTTGAGGCTCGCCCCCGGCAACCGCTTCGCGGCGTCGGAGACCACGGCGCCGGCGAAGAGCAGGGCGGCCAGGGAGAAGGCCAGAGCGGACCAGGCGGCGACTGCGGTCAGGCGGCTGTTCGACGTCATCTTCGACTCCTTGTGGTTCGGTCTGCGTTAGGGCTGAAGGCCGGGGCTGGGCTCACGGTCCGCTGCGTGCGGCGGCGGGCGCCGGGGCCGCCTCGCACGGCGGCGCCGGCGAGGGCGGCGATCAGCACCAACCCGAGCAGGTAGGGCGGAACGCCGAACCCCTCGCCCCCAGGTTCGTAGCGCGAGAAGGCCTGCGATTCCTCGATCGCCGCCTCCTCTTCGCGCTTTTCCTCGACCTGGTAGGTGCGCGCCGGCGCGCCGCCGGGGGGCAGCGGCCGCACGATCGGCGGTGGAGGTGGCGGCACGATCGCCGGCACGACTCCCAGCGGCGGCGTCCCGGGCAGCAGGAACGGTGTTGGTGGCGGGGGCGGGTTCGGTGGGGGTGGCGTCGAAGCCGGCGGCGGGGCTGGAACCGCAGGTGGCGGCGGAGGGGGCGAAAACTCGACCGGGGGGTTGCCGGGGGGGCTGTTCGGAGGCGGCGGCGGAGCCGGTGGAGCAGCTATAGCGCTCGCTCGCCGGAAGCGATCGGGACGCAGCGGGCGCGTGCCGCAGGGCCGCTGGACGCTGCCGTCGAGCACGGTCACCTGCTCGGAGTAGGCGAAGCCACCGGCGCTAACCGTGACTGTTGTGGTGCCGGCATTGAACGGGCAGAGCAGGCCGGAGGAGCTGTCGGTGACGACCTTGTCGCCGGCGTCGAGGAAGGGCTTGCGCAGGTTTGCCGAGGCCGGGTCCTGGCGGACGAAGTCGGCGATGTCGGGGTCGGAGGAGACGAAGCTGTACTCGGGGCTGACCCGGGCCGCGCAGCCGGCGACCCGGCACTGGTCGGGCGGGAAGAGCGTGTAGGGGTCGCCTCCCGACGGGTCGGGATTGCCCGAGCCGGCCGAGGCCTGCCCCCAGCGATCCCCGCCGCGCGGGCGGCGGCCGAGGCCGCGGAAGAGCGCCGGACGGGAGCGGCGCAGCAAGGTGCCGTCGGTCGCCTCCAGCGAGAGGTCTTCGATCATCGGGATCAGCCGCGCGCCGACCGGCGCGATGTTGGTGGCCGGATCGCGTTTGGCGACGTCGACCTCGAGCAGCAGCACGCCGCTGTCGCCGAACAGCGAGTCGGCCGTTTCGGGCCCGACCGCGCCGGAGATCTCGGAGCGGTAGCCGAGCGTGCCGGTGCCGAAGCTGGGGATCGTCTGCGCCGCCCCGGCCGGTATCCGCATCGTCCGGTTCTCTTCGGGACGGTCGAAGAGGTAGGCCGAGGCGCCGCCGGCAACCAAGGCTGCAGCGACCTGGGAGCCGTCGCTGGCGACGTTCAGCTTCGGCGTGAAGCTGCCGTTGAGGCTGCGGTTGCCCATCACCACGGCGGGGATGTCCCTGGCGCGCGCGTCGGCCAGCACCGCTTCCAGCCAGGGCAGCTGCGGCTCGAGGGGGTTCTGGTGCGAATCGCTGGCGGCGAGCGAGCCGCGCGAGTTGTCGATCACGACAACCCGCACGGCTCCACCAGGACCATCGCTGTCGAAGGCGTAGTGGGTGCGGGCGCCTTCGCTCGGCGCGGCGCCGGGGATGCCTGCGGTCGAGGTGCCGGCGGGGGCCGCGCCCGAGCCCAGAGGCGCCGGGAAGCCGGCGAAAGCGTCCTCGAAGTGCCCGGCGCCGAGGCCGTTGGCGGCGTCGTTGGACCCCAGCGCCGGGAAGACGGGGAGCGCCGGCTCGGCTCCGAGCAATTCGGCATAGCGCGTCGCGTCGGCGGCGCCGAGGCCGCTCCCGACCCGGTTGCCGGTGTAGAGCAGCGCGCGCGGGCCCGCTCCGCCTCGCATCGCCGCGACCGTGCGCAGCGCCGCCGCCAGGGTGCGGTCGGGGCCGATGGATTGCGGCGCCAGGTCGACGCAGGCGGCGTCGCACTGGGCGTGGCCGGCGACCGCGAAGCGCGCCGGGCCGGCCGGCATCGGCACCGGCTGGATGCTCGTAGCGGCCGGCGCCGCCGCCGCGCTGGCGCCGTAGCGGAAGACGGCGGCGGTGCGCACCCGCGCCCGGATCGCCTGGCCGGCGCTGTTGCGGGAGGAGGTCCCGCGGCCGGCCGAGTCGGCGTCACCGCTCCAGCCGCCGACCGCCCAGCCCTCCCCCGAGGAGTCGAGCAGCAGGGAGAGGACCGGGTCGCTCTTCAGCGGGCGGTCGTCGCCGGAGGCCGCAAAGGCCGTGCGCTGCTCGTCCACCCAACCCGCCGCTGTCTCGCGCAGCAGGTAGCCGTCGCCCGGCAGGCCGAACGGAGGCGGGATCGGCGGCGGCACGTTGGGATCGGGTTCGGGCAGGTCGTCCGCGAGTGGGTAGGTGAGCTGCGGGACGACCGAGACGACCGCCCGAACCGTGCCGCCCTCGCGCACGGCGGCGGCGGCGATCGCGGTCGAGCCGGGCAACGGCTGGCTCGAGAAGCGCCAGGGCGAGGCGGGACCGTCGCGCTCGATCACAATGTCGCGGCCGGCGGCGACGGCGCCACCGTCCGGCAGGCCGGCGACGGCGAAGAGGCGCGGGCCGCCGGCGCGAACACCGTCGAGCAGAGCATGGGCGGAAGCGTCGACCCGCCAGCCGCTCCCGTCGTTGACGAGCAGGTCGCCACCGGCGGCGGCGATCGCCTGGCTGCCGGCGAAGGCGATCGAGGTCAAGTTGGCGCCCTCGTATCCGGCCGGCAGCACCGCCTGGTCCCAGCCCTTGCCGAAGTCGAGCAGCACACCCGCCTTGCCGACGGCGTAACCGCGGAACGGGTCGGCGGGATCGAAGGCGACGTCCATCAGGTTGCCCTCGAAGCCGATCGGGATGCCCGGGTCCTGGACCCAGAGATCATCCGCCGCGTTCCACATCCACATCGCGCCGCGGTCGCCCACCGCATAGGCACGCGCCGGCAGCGGCCAGGCGATGCCCCGCAACGTCGACTTGTTGACGGCACCGCTCGAGGAGAGCAGGAACTCACGCCGCCAGCCCTTGCCGGGAACGTAGCGGACAACCGCGCCGTCGGCGCCGGCCGCCAGCGCGCCGGAGCCGAGTGCGCCCGGCGCCGTGCCCGGCGCCGCGGCGACGTCGGTCAGAGGCGCCCGGATCGAGACCGGCCAGGAACGCAGCCGCGCCGGAGGCGTCTTGACCGAGATCTCGACCGGTCCCTCCAGCCAGCCGCTGTCTGCGTTCGCAAATGCGCCGCTGGCGCGGAAGTTGCCGCCACCGCCGGGCATCCGGGCGAAGGACCCCTCGGCGAAGCGCAGGTAAGTGCCGCGGTTGCTGTTCTCGGCACCGCCCGGGTCGAGCGGATTGGTGATCACCCGGGTGCCGAACTCGCCTCCGGGCCAAGCGAAGCTGCGGTAGCCGAGCTGGCGTGAGAGCTTGACGCCGAGCAAGTCATCGCAGGGGTCGGCGTCGCACCAGGATCCAGTTACTTCGCCGGCGCCGCGGGAGTAGAAGAGCGTGATATCGCGCTCGACGCCTTTGATCGTCGCCGTCAGGTCGATCCAGGCGCCGTCGGCGGTGACGGTCAACGGCTGCGACGCGCCGCCGATCGGCGCGACGCCGGCGATCTCCTGGCCCGGGGTGTCGCTGGCGGCAAAGGGCGTCCCGGCGAGCGGCCGCTCTACCCACCCTTCGGGCGACCCCGTCCGCTCCAGCAGCACCACCGAGCGTTCAAGGTCTTTGTGGGCTTTTGCCAACGCCCAAGCGTTGGCGGGCCCGGTCGCATCGATCGCCAGGATCTCGAAGTCTTTCTCGGAGCCGGGTGGGAACTGGACCGGCTCGCGAGGAGTCCATTTCTCCCCGTCATAGTGGACGATCCCGTCGTCGGCGGTGGAGCGCCCCTTGGGACCGAAGAGGAGGCCGGTGCCGCCGGTCTCGTCGAAAGCGGCGACGGCGATCGCTCCCGAGCCGCTGTCGTCCGCCAGCGTCTCGGCCGGCTGTTCGCCTTCAGCCGGCAGAAGCACCTCCGGAGGTGGCGCGTCGAGGGCACGCCATTTGCCACCGGGATCGCGGTGGAGGACGACGAGCTGTTCGCCGACTGGGCGGCGGAGGTCCCGTCCGACCAGAACGCCGCCCCCCGCGTGGGTGATCCGGGCCGAGAGCCGGTTGGGTACCGGCCCCCGGTAAGGATGGCCCGACTCGTCCACCGGCGTGTCGAAGACCTGCCAGCCGTTGGCCTCGGTGTGGCGCACGAAGGAGAGCTGCGGGTCGGGCAACCCGGCGTTGACGACGGGGCCGAACTCGAGCTTGCGGGTCCCGACCCGGACCTCGCCGATCGCCAGCGGCAGCTGCCGGTAGCCCCAGGCCTCACCCGGCTCGCCGCCCGGCGCGGCGCCCATTGGCGTCATCGCCGCGTCGGCCGCGCCGAGCACCGGCAGCGGCCCGCTCGCGGACACCTGCGTCCGACCGCTGTCCGGGGCGGCGACCGCTAGCGCCAACACGAGCAGGGCGACGAAGCCGGCAACGTGTCTCCCCCGCCCGTTCACCTTCGCTTGACCTCTCTCGCCTTGAAGGCGAGCCGGGTCGGGTAGCGCTCGCGGCTGAGGCGCAGGATCAGACTGCGGCGGCCGGGGCCAAGGACGCGGACGGGGGTGCGGGCGACCGTACTTCCGGCGCGCTTGGCCAGCAGCTGCACGCGGGCGCGCCGGGTCAGGGTGAAGCTCACCGTCAGCCGCAGGCCCCGGAGGCGCGAGCGCACCTTTCGCAGCAGCGGCGGCAGCCGCCTCACCTTCGCCGGCGATGTTGCGTTCGGCGTCAGCTCCAGTTCCGGTGGCGCGAAGAGCTGCGAGTCGTCGACCGGGAGGCGGTCGGGAATGAACTGTTCGGCCGCCTCGTTGGGGCGGAACTCGATCGTGCCCTGGAAGGCCGGGTCGGTGTCGGGTTCCAGCGGCGTGCCGTCGCTGAAATGGAAGAGCCAGCCGGCCCAGGTGACCATCCAGCATTCGTTCGCAGCGGGACACTCGATCCGCGCGGCGCTGCCGCGCCCCGCGCCCGCCGCTGGCAGCCGCGTGGTCGTCGTTGTCCCATCGGCTTTGATCCGGGCCACGGTCGCCTTGCTGTTGGCGCTGCGGCGATCGGCGAAGGGAACCACGGTGGCCAGGGCTTCGGTCGTGCCCGGGATCGCCGCCACGTCGCCGAGGCGGTCGTCGGCGCCAAAGCTGGCGCCGCTCAGGGTCAGCTCTTTGAAACTGCCGCCGGCGAGGCGGGCAGCGAGCGGCCCCCGCGCCACCGCTCCGCCCTGCGGCGCGCCAGGGCCCGACGCCGCACCGCCCCCCACCGCCCAGAGCGCGCCTTCGCCGCTATCGAGCGCCAGCAGCTCGCTGCCGTCGGGCGGGACTTTGGCCAGCGGCGCCGGCACGAAGGAGTCGTTGGCGAAGGAGTCGCCGACAATCGTGTGCAGGAGGCGTGGCACCGGCTCGGGTTCGGCCAGGACAACCGGGTCGGTGCGGTTCTCCGGCGAGCGGCCGACCAGGGTGCTCTCGTAGAGCGTCCCCTGGTGGAACTGCATGTCGCTTACCCCCCGTCCCTGCGGGCCGTAGACGGTCTCGAGGTCGGTCCCGTCCCAGTGCAGGTGGAAGGCGCCGATCCGCTCGCCGAGCGCGTCCTGGGAGCCGACGCCACCGAACCAGCAATCGTTGGGACCGTTGCAGGTCGCTGACATCATCTGACGGAAGGGGTCGGCGGCGTCGACGCGGGTGCTCCACGAGCCGGCCACCTGACCGTCGAGGAAGCGGCAGAGCGCCAGCCCCGAGCCGCGCCGAGGCAGGCTCGGTTCGCTCACCACCCAGAACTCGGTCGGTCCCGCCCAAGCGATCCGCGCCGTGTCGCCGGGGCCGCCGCAGACCGTGGCGAGCTGGTGCCAGCCCCGCCCATCCCAGCTGTAGATGCCGCGCGGAATCGTCGCGTTGCCCTGGATCGTCAGCAGGCCGCGGTTGGGGTTCCAGAACTCGAGGTCTCCCGGGGCCCCGAGCGGCACCTTGAACGGCGCGCCTTCCGGCGGCGGCGGCTGCTCCAACCTCCAGATCGGATCGGCGGCGTGAGCGTTGACTGGGACCAACAGCATGGCCACGAGAGCGGCGAGGGCCGTCAGCGTCACTGCCGCTCTACTGGTCACTGCCCCCCTGCCACTCGCCCTCGGGCGTCGCCTCTCGCTGCTGCTCGAACTCGTGTGTCGGCTGCTCCGAGGATCGTCCATCGCCGCCGCCAAGGTCGAGCAGAGTCGGCTGGACCGGCGAGAGCAGGGCCTCAAGCGCCACCCCGGAGAGCGTCTCGTGCTCGATCAGCGCGTTGGCGATCTCGTAGACGGCATTCCAGTTGCCGCGCAGGATCGTTTCCGCCTGCTCGACTGAGGCGCCGACGATCCGCTCGACCTCGCGGTCGATCAGCTCCAGCGTCGCCGGGCCGACCGAACCCAGCTCCTGCAGGGAGGCGCCGAGGAAGACCTCACCGGCCTTTTCGCCGATCGTCACCGGGCCGAGCGCGTCGGACATCCCGTAGGAGGTGACCATCTCGCGCGCCATCCCGGTCGCCGCGTGGAGGTCGTCGTGGACACCGGTCGAGACGACGCCGAACTCGAGCTTCTCGGCGGCGAAGCCGGCGACGATCGAGATCAGATGGCGGCGCATGTCCGGTTCCTGCATCACCACCGCGTCGCGGTCGGTGAGCATGTGGGCGGCGGTGCCGAGCTGGCGCCCGCGGGCGACGATCGAGAGCTTCTGCGCCGAGACCTTCTGGCCGATCGAGGTGGTGACGACGGCGTGCGCGGCCTCGTGCACCGCGATCACCCACTTCTCCTCGCGGGTCAGGGCGTGGCTCTTGCGCGCGGGGCCGGCGACGACGCGGTCGATCGCCTCCTCCAGCGTCGGCTGGTCCATCTCGACCCCGCCTTCGCGGACGGTCAGCAGCGCCGCCTCATTGATCACGTTGGCCAGCTCGGCGCCGCTGAAGCCGGAGGTCAGCTTGGCGATCTCGTCGAGCGAGGTGCCAGGGGCGAGGGGACGGTTGCCGCAGTGCAGAGAGAGGATTTCGAGCCGCCCGTGCACATCCGGCACGTCTACCGTCACCTGGCGGTCGAAGCGGCCCGGCCGCAGCAGCGCCGGGTCGAGCACGTCAGGGCGGTTGGTCGCAGCCAGCACGACGAGGCCGGCGTCGCCGCCGAAGCCGTCCATCTCGACCAGCAGCGCGTTCAGCGTCTGCTCACGCTCGTCGTTTCCCTGGCCGACCCCCGCGCCGCGCTTGCGCCCGGCGGCGTCGAGCTCGTCAATGAAAATCAGAGCCGGAGCCATCTTGCGCGCCTTGGCGAAGAGGTCGCGGACGCGGGCGGCGCCGACGCCGACCAGCGACTCGACGAAGTCCGAGCCGGAGAGCGAGAAGAAGGCGGCGTCGGCCTCGCCGGCTGTCGCCTTCGCCAGCAGCGTCTTGCCTGTGCCGGGCGGGCCGACCAGCAGCACCCCCTTCGGCGCCCTGGCGCCGACCGCCGCGTACTTGCTCGGGTCGGCGAGGTAGTCGCGGATCTCACGCAACTCGGCCACCGCTTCCCCGGCCCCGGCGACGTCGTCGAAGGTGGTCCGTCCGGGTGCGTCCGCGCCGCGCTTACGCCCCTTGCCGGTGAACTTGGAGAAACCGGCGAAGGCGCCGGCGCCGGCGTCCTGGCCGAGCCTGGTGAAGAGGACGAAGAGGCAGACCAGCAGCAGGATCGGGATCAGGAACTGGACGACGATCTGCTTCGCCGGCTTGTCCCACTGCTGGTCGACCTGGACTATCGCCCCGCTCTGGGTAAGTTCCCTCACCATCGCCGAGGTCTGCGCGTCGGACTCGGGGTAGGCAGCGTAGAGGAGCAAACCGCCCCTGGTGTCCATCAGCACGCGCGCGTCCTGGTCGAGCAGGGTCGCCTCTTGGATCTGTTTCTGCTCGGCCAGCTTGAAGACGCGGCTGAGCGGCACGCGCTCGCCGCTGGTACTCGGCTGGATGTCGCCGAGCAGGTTGAAGAAGAGGAAGGTCAGCACCAGCGAGGCGACGATCAGCAGCGTGCTCAGCGGGTCCTTGGCGAACCAGCGGCCGAGAGCCCCCATGCGCTCGCCGACCGCGCTCGTCATGTCGCGGAAGTCGACGCTCGGCGCAGGCACCGACAGGCGGCTGCGGCGCTTGCCCTGGTTCTCGTTGTGCTGATCGTCCATCTGCCCCTTCCAATCGACTTACTTACTTGTTCGAGCCTTCTTTCACCGGCGCGGCGCCCGGGCTCGCGAAGAGCCCGGGCGCCGCTTGCAGCCGGAGCCTGTCTTTACTAGCCGCGTTTTGCGGGTTTTTTCATTTTCAGAACCAGCGAGCTGCTCGACTCGTTCGCGTCGCCGCCAGTCGGCGTGAACGTGAGCTCGAGCTTCACCGGCAGTTTGCCTTTCGCGCGCAGCACTTTCTTCGCCGCGCCGCTGGGCCGCAGCGGCACGTTGAAGGTGCCGGCCTGGTTTGCGTTCAGCACGGTGCTGGCGACTTTGATGGTTTTTTTGCCGTTTTTCGCGGTCGCAACCAATTCGAGCTTGCCCGCACCCGGAAGCTTGACCGAGATGGTCGCCCCACCGGTTTTGGACGAGATCGACTTGCGCAGCAGCGAGAACACGTTGCTCGGCTTCACCGCCGGAGTCGTGCCAGTCCCGGCTTTTTTGTCGCCACCTTTGTCTTCATCGTCAGGCGGAGGAGGACCGACGCCGGGTCCCCAATCGACACCTTCGATGCCTGTCCTGGCGATCGCCAGGATGGCCGGTGGCAGTTCCGCATAGTCAGCCGGGAAGAGGCCGAGCTGAGTACCGGGAGAAAGGACGCTTTCCCAGTAGTCCTTGACCGTCCTGGCCTTCGCCTCCTCGGCTTCGGTGTTACCCCAGACCTTGGCGTTGTCTGAAAACACCAGACCGTAGGTCAGGGTGCAGATGCCGAATCCGGTCGGAGAGTTGACCCCGCTCGTTTTCTCCCAATCGCCCAGCGTGCTCGTCGGCACGTTTTCGAACTGGGTGGTTTTGCAGTTGGAGCCCCTGACTCCGTCTGTGCGGAAACCGTTCGGGTTGAATGTCGGCTCTTTGAATTCGTCGGATCCGTTGGGGACCTGGGTCCAGTACGAGCCTTTCGGAACCGCGGCGGCAGCCGGGTTCACAGCCAGCGTTGGGCTGTTGCCACGCGCCGTCGAGATGTCCGAGTAGCCGATCGAGCCATCGGTTTCGGCCAGCTTCTGCACAAGCGCGCCGTTGCCGTTCGAGCAACCGCTGGTCAGGTGGTCTTCGGAATCGGGTTTTTGACCAGGCACGAGGAGTCCGGCCGCACACTGCGCGCTGGCAGTCCCTTCTTCGGCACCTGGCCATTTGGTGTTGGGCGTTTTAAAGTCGGTTAGCCATTTCCTGGCAGGTTCGATGCGATCCAAGTAGTCCTTGAAGGCGAACGTGGTACCGGATCCGTCTTTACGTACCACGCGGATTATCGGTTTCGTGCAACCGGTCAGTTCGGGAAAGACATCGACCCAGGTGAGCAGCAGCACGCCGCTGGATCCCTGTGCCCAGATTTCCTCGAACTCCTCCTTGGGGAAGCGAATCCGGAGAAGCGCTTTCTTTGTCGCATCGCCGGTGATTTCCGCTTTGGAGACAGTTCGATATTCGTCTTTGAGCAGTTCCGGATCGCATGTGTCCGGAAAGTTGACGAGGGGAGCAACCGCTCCGACCGCCGCCGGCACGACGTTGATCTCACCGTTGTCGTTCGGGTTGACGTCATCGGCGGGTTTGCCATTGCCGACGCCCGTGTTCATCTGTTCGACCTCTGTTTTGGTGGGCGGCTCGTCGGTCATGCCGAAGCGCGGCGTGTCGTTGCGAACCTTTACCACTAGCCGTCCGGCGCTGCTGCCGGCGGCATCGTAGGCGACGTCGATGATCCCAGAGCCTGGCGTACCGGCGCAATAGTTGACCTTGAAGTTCTGGTTGAACCAGGTGTGCGCGTCGCGGGCGAAGGACGCGCCTCGGCCGGCGGTGTCGAGCCCTGCGCATTTGGCCGTTTCGAACGCGGCGTTGGCGCGGGGGGCCAGGCCGGTTGCCGTGAGCACCATCAGCGCCAGAGCGATAAGCCCTGCCACAGCGACGCTCACGCCCCTTCGTGGAGCCATGGAAGTACGGCTCATGAGAGTTATTCCTTTCGTCGACTGAACCTTTGCGGCGCCAGGTTTGTCGTCTGAAATCGCTCTGTCAAGCCACTTCACAGGACTTCTACGAATGCGTTACATCTCGTTATCAAGAGAGATACCGGATCGTTACCAGTTAATAACTGACGGTTCACTCCCGAGAGCCAGGACGCTGTTGAGAACGCCCTCCGCCTGGTGCTTTGGCGAGACGGTCTCGAAAGACGGCGCGGACAGAGGCGCTGGCGTGCCGGCCGCCACGCGAAGCTACGTAGCTGACCGCAACGCGGCCCGGGACCGTCTTGCGCTCTCGCAACTCGCCTCGGTAGCGGAGAACCGTGCGAAGCAGAATGCGGACTGTGCTGCGGGTGTCACCACTGGCACGACCGTTCTCGACCGCCAGCGTGCGAAGCTTCCGTGGCTTGCCGACACGTGCTTTCGCGACCGCCTTGATGCCACCGGCAGCTGGTACGGAAACCGTCAGCAGGATCCCGCCACCGGGCCTCGACTGCGCTCTGACGCTGATCTGCGGGCCGCCGCGGTTGACTTCGATCGTTGCCCCTGCCCCTCCTGCGCCCAAGCCGTCTTCCGGCGGCCCCCCTTCGGGATCCGGCTGGCGGGTGGCGACAAAGGCGTCCGGCCGCTGATTGGCGTCGCCAAAGAGGAGATTGTCGGCGAAGGAGGTGAAGGCGATGTGTTGGCCGTCGGCGGAGAGCGTCACGCCGTTCTGCACGTCGGAGTTGATGTCGCCGCCTGAGATCGAGTGGGTGACCCGCTCCAGCGTTCGAGCCTGGAGGTCAACGAGGTATAGCTCACGCGGACCCGGGACTGCCCGTGGACTGCCGAGAAGCTGCAGGGCGGGCAGGGTGAAGTTGGTGCGAACGGTCGTGATCGCCAAGTAGCGCCCTGCCGCCGACATCGCGATGCTGCTCAAGGGAGAGCTCGTCGCCGCATTGAAGTCAGCGGGATCTCGCGTCAGCTCGACCGTCGCCTCCTTGCGCGTCAGGCCAGGGGTCATGTCGGTTACGTAGAGGTCGAGTCCCGTGCCGGTGAAGGCGATCGGGCGTGGCCCGGCGCCCGTAACGAAGGCGACCGTGTAGCCGTCACCGCTCAAGGCGGGCACCTGAGCGGTGATTCCAGACCGGTTCGCCTCCTGATCGGTGAGCGGCCCGAAACACGGGCCGGTCGACGTCTGGTTGAACAGCGTGATGGCGTCCGGCGGGCAGCCGGAGTCGTCGGGGTCGGCGAGGCCGGTGACGCGGCGAGTGGGCGCGCTTGAGCCATCCGCAACGCGTCGCCAGAGGTAATAGATGAAATTGGGATCCTGATTCTCACCGTCGAGGAAGGGCGTCTGCGCCGCCGCATTGCGGCCGGTCCAAGCCACGGTCGTGCCGTCCGCGCTGAGAACAGCGCCCAGCGCCCCGCCGGCGGGCTGCTCCGTCATAGCACCGCTTTTCATGTCGCGAACGGCGGTGATCAAAGTGGTGGTATCGGCCCCCCGATCGCGGATCAAGACCTGACCGGCGGGGACGTCGACGGAGCTACTCAAAGGAAGATCGGATGCAACTTCCGTACGGAACGCAACCTTCTGGCCGTCGCTGCTGATCGCCATCCCACGGGTCAGCTCGACACCTGGTTCGCTCCCCGGGAACGGCACCATCGGCGACCCGTAGCTTGCCGGCTCGTCGCCTCCGTCTCGGGCGGAGACGAGATCGTAAGCACCTGGGCTCCCGATCGAGATTGCCATGTCACGCACGTAGGCGTCGATGTTGTCGTTGACGTCGGCTGCGATCAGCGGCTCCGCGGTTGCGAAGGCGATGAAGCGGCCGTCGGCGCTGATCGAGGGATTGGAGGCGCCGCGGCGCAGGAAATCGTTGCTCGTTTCGTCGAAGAGATCGCCATCGGCGACCTTCTCCATCGCTTTTGTCTCCAGGTTGAAGCGGAACACGCCCCCGGTCCGGTACTGATCCGGCGGGTCGGGGTCGTCGTCGGCGAAGAAGTTGCGCGCGCGGGTCTGGATCGCGACGTAGCGGCCGTCGGCGGAGATCGCCGCGAAGACGGTCGCGTCGTCGCCTTGCTCGAGGCGCGCGTAGTCGGCCGATACGAGCTGTGCGCCAGCGGCGCCGTCGGTGGCATTGCCATAGAAAGCGGCGGCGCCTGCGGGCGAAACCAGCGCGATCAGCCCGGTGAGGGCCCAGGCGAGCCGGAGACCGGGAGGGAGGCCGGTCATCCGATCTTCACCGGCCGCGTCACGGTCCTGACGTTGCCCGCCTTGTCCCGCGCCCTCACCCTCAGGCGGTAGCGCCCCGGGCCGGAATAGGTGTGGCGCACCCGCACGATCACCGGTCGCTTTCCCTTTTTCTCATCCCGATCTGCCTTCTGCTTTCTGGCGGCTGAAGCCGAGGCCGATCCCCCCTTGCGGTCGCCGAAGGAGACCTTGACGGAGCCGCGGCGCAGACCGGAAGTCGAGCGGCGCGGCCCATCGGAGACGGCAACGATCAGCGTCCTGCCTCGCCGCCGCAGCTGCACCTTCGGGCCGATGCGGTCGACGCGAAGGAAGCCGGCGCGGCTGCCGGTCTCTTGCCCCGCATTGTCGACCGCGAAGATCTGGATCCGGTGGCGGCCGTCTTCGACCTGGTCGCGGGTGAGGCGGGTCTGCAGGCGGCGCAGGTTTTCGACCACCGGCTCGTCGTCGACGCTGACCGAGTAGCGGACCCCGCCGATCGCGTTCAGCGTGCGGTCCCAGGCGATCGGGATCCTGCCCTTGCGCTGCCAGCCGCTGGGCAGCAGGACGAGGAACGGATCGGGCGGCGCATCGACCACCGCGGCGGCGATCTGGACGTTGTCGCCAGCTCCCTGCCGCCAGGCGAGGATCGCGTCACCGAGTCCGGAGCCTCCCATCGTCAGCCGTCCGACCGCGCCGCCGCGGGGTGCACTCAGCTCGCTCGGCTCGACCACGCCGTCGGCGCGGCGCTCCTGCACGCCGACCAGGCCGACTGCGCCTCGCAGCTCGCGCCAGGCGGCCACCGCGGCGCCGGTCTCCGCCAGGTCCACGAGCGGGTCGCCCGCCTCAGAGCTCGCTCCGCCGTCGAGTCGCACGACTTTGCCGACCGCGGCGTCGTCGCCGGAGGCGAGCAGCGTGGCGGGGCCCGAACCGAACCCGGCAGCGAAGAGGCCGCGCGGGTCAACCGCGACGCTGGGTGCCCCGAGCCCGCCGCGCGCACCGCCATCGGCCAGCCGCGGCCCGCCGAAGGCACCCGCTTTCTCGGAAAAGACATCGGGCAGCTCGTTGACGAGAACGCGCGTCGCGTCCAGCTTGCTCGCCTGGCCGGGCTGCTGACGGACCGCCACGGCGACCTGGCCAAAGCCGGAGACGTCGAGTGAGAAGGCGTCGGCAGGACCGCGCAGAGGCACCCCTTCCCAGGTGGATGGGCTCGCCTGGATCTGAAGGCCGAAGCTGGAGCCGAACAGGCGCCGTACCCAGACGCGGTCGACGAACTCGTCGTCTGGCTCCTGCCAGGCGACAACCCCCTGGCCCTGGACGTCGATCCCGACCTCGGGCGCGTTCTCCTCTGTTGGAGTCCGCACCGGGGTGGCGATGTTGCGGTCGAGCGGCGTTCCGAGCACCGACCAGAGCCGGCCGTTGTAGCGCGCAGCGCGCAGGTCCGCGCCGATGTAGCCCGGCGGGTTCGAGGGACTGACGTCGGTGACGACGCGGTAGACGAGGTAGGCCTGCCCACCTCGGTTCATCGCCAGGTCCGGGTAGGTCGAGGTTGCTTCGCCCACGTTGAAGTCGATCGGAACCGGCGGCTGGAAGCCGGTCGCGCCGGGATCGAGGGTCGCCGAGAACATCCGGTCGCTTTCGATCCCGAACTCCTGCACCCAGGTGACAACCAGCCGGCCGCCGTCCCCGGCTCCGATCCGGGCCCAGCTCGAGTCGAAGGACTGGCCCGCGTCGACCCGCTGCGGCGGTCCCCAGCCCCCTTTGCCGAACCGCACCGCGTAGACGTGATTGCGTCCCTCGGCCCGCTTCAGGTAGACGATCCCGCCGCTGCCGTCCTCCGCCATCGCCGCGTCGGCGACGTCGATCACGTCGGCGCTCGGCCCGTCGATCGGCCGCACGTCGGAAACCACGGCGCCGGCGGGGACCGGCCCAACGAACGGCGTGCATGCGAGCGCCGCCACCGCGAGGCCGAGTGGCAGGCGCGGCGAGAGTCGATCGCGCATGGCCCCAGACATTCCCGCCAGCGCGTGTCAAGGATGTAACTAGGGTGCTACCAGGTGGTTAAAGCCACTTCTAGAGCGTCGACAGCGGTACACCGATGATCTCGAGGCGCCGTTTCAGGCCCCCGATGGCGAAGTCGCGGATCTCCTCCGAGTTCGCGCCGAGCGCGTCCCAATCGGTGCCGTCGCGGTCCGGAGGGGTCAGAGACTCGGCGACCGCCGGCAGCAGGTCGCGCAGCGTCTGGCGCACGACGTCGCCCAGCGCCGGATCGTCCGCGACGGCTTGGCGCAGGTACCAGGTGCCGTAGCCGATGTGGCGCTGCTCGTCGTGGTGGATTTTCGAGTAGCCCTCGACGAAACCCGGCAGGAGCTTCTCGCGCTCGAGGTATCCGGTGACGAAGTTGAACGAGGTCAACCCCAGCGTTCCCTCGAGGATCTGGTGGTAGAGGGTGACAAAGCGGACCTTTGCCTCGACGTCGCCAGGGTTGGCGACAAGCTGCTCGTGGGCCTCGACCAGGGCCACGTCGAAGATCGCCCGGAAGGCCGGTGAGATTTGCTCGCGGGCGCGCCCGACGTGGGCGGCGATCGCGGCCGGATCGGCGACGACCTCGTCCTGGAAGCGGGCGTAGAACTGCATGTGGCGGGCCTCATCGACCTGTTGGGTCGCCAGAAACGTCGCCTCCTCCTCGGTGCCGTAGGCCCCAACCAGACCAGAGAACTTGGTCGTGATCCGCTCCTCGGCCACCATCAGCGAGGAGAGCACCCAGAAGATCAGCCCCCGGTCCTCGCCGCCGAGTCCCTGCCACTGCTCGCGGTCGGCCTCGAGGTCAATCGCGAAGGGAGACCACTGCTGGTCCTCCCAGTGGCGGTAGAGCGCCTGCGGGTCGAAGAGGTGAATCTCGCTCACTGGCCCGAGCACCCGCAGGTCGAGGATTCGGGAGCACAGCACTCCGCCTTGTCAGAAGGCGCACAGCAGTCGATCTGCTGGTCCGGCGGGCAGCAGGTCGAGGTTGCGGCGTCGCCGGTCGATTCGGTCAACTCAGCCATTTTGAAAACTCCTCCAGGGAATCGGGGATCACGTAGTAGTAGGCCCAAAGCCCCTGACGCTCGGAGGCGACGATACCCGCATCGCGCAAGACCTTGAGATGGTGGGAAACGGTGGGCTGGGAGAGATCGAACAGAGGCACCAGCTCGCAGACGCAGACCTTGCCCGCGTGCTTTCGCAGCACGTCCACCAGTTGGAGGCGGATCGGGTCGCCGAGCGCCTTGGCGACGGCCGCCATCCGCTGCGCCTGCGCTCGCTGAACGTCGGGATAGACGACCGGCTCGCAGCAAGGCTCGCCTGCTGGGCGCTTCTGCTTCGGGGTCAGCTTCAGGTCGGTGGCCATGAGGCTAATATCGAAGTATATCTATATAATGCATACTCATCTGTTGAGCTCGCCGGGCTGAGGCCGGCTGACCAAGCAGGTCAAGGACGCAGGGAGCGAAGCGTGCACTGCACGTGAGCGATCCGAGGACGCAGAGATGCGCCGGTCAGGCGGCCTCAGGCGAAGGCTTGGGTGGCGCGGCGGCGAAGATCGGCGTTGAGCATGCCGGTCACCTCGCTGGGCGCGCTCCCCGCGGAGGGGATGGCGTCGCCGATCAGGCCGCTGGCGCGGAAGCCAAAGAGGGGCGCGTCGAAGCCGAGCTCGCGGATCTTGCGCACCAGCTGTACCGCGGAGGCCGTGTCCTGGCCCGGGCCGCAAAGCACGATCGCGGTCGGGTCGAGCGCGCGCAGGGCGCGATCGAGGCGCTCCTCGCCGAGCTCATGGGAAAGCATCAGGACTCGGAAGCCCGCCCGCCGCAAGGTCAGGTCGAGCGCCTGGGCGTGGACCTCCTCCGCGTCCTGGGCGTTGCTGGAGTCGAGCAGCAGGATCCCGGCCGGGCGGGAGGCGGCGGAAGCGAGGCGACGAGCGCCGTGCAGCCAGCTCATCGCCCAGCGGGCGGAGAACTCCAGCTCGGCCTCGCGCTCGGGATCGGTCGCGAGCTCGTCGATCGCCGGCAGCAGCAGCTCCTCGACCGTGCGCTCCAGCGGCCGCAGCGCCAGGCTCTCCTCAACTGCACGGTCGGCGGCGTCCTCGTCGAAGCTCTCTAGCGCCGCGAGCAGGTTGCCGCTGCTCGCCGGTGCCTCCTGACGCTGGCGCGCCAGCTCGATCGCCGAAGAGATGTTGCCGGTCTGAGCGAGCGCGTCGCGCAGGGTCTGCAGCTCGACCAGCTCATAGTTGCGATGGTTGCCCTCAGTCCGCTTCGGTGTGGGATAGCCGTAGCGACGCTCCCAGCTGCGCAGCGTGTTGGGGCTGACGCCGAGAACTTCGGCAGCGGCGTTGGTTCGGATCCCCGGCATGCGCAGCATTCTGGCACCGAAAACCCAGGTTTACGCCGGTTATGGACAGATTTACGGAATCTGTCAGCGATCTTGCAAGGAGCCGGAGCGGGACTCGAGCGCGCCGACGCCGACCGGCTGGCCGACCGCGCGTGCTCGCCACATCGCCTCGTCGGCCTTGCGCAGTAGCGCGTCCGGATCGTCGCCGTGGTCGGGGCAGGCGACCACCCCGGCTGAGATCGAGATGCTCAGGCCGCCGGCGGCCTCCAGCTCGTCCAGCATCCCCAGCAGCCGCTCCGCCATCTGCACCCCGCCGACGGTGCTCTGGTTCGGTGCCAGCACGCAGAGCCCGTTGCCTTCGAGCCGGAAGGTGTCGTCCAGGATGCGAACGCTGTCATGTAGGGCCGCCCCAGTCACGGTCAGCGCCGTCTCCCTGCCTTCGTCGCCGGCGCCGTTGCGGGCTCCAGGCCCTTCGACGTCGAAAACGACGAGGCTGAAGGGGTGCTCGTAGCGGCGGTGGGCCTCGATCAGCTGGTCGAGGCGGCGGCGTACCTCGCCATTACCGCGCAGGTTGGGACGAGGCTCCGGGTGATCGATTCCTCCACCCGCGGTAGCCCCACCCTCCCGCAGCGCCTCGACCGCGGTTGCGGTGACCGAGCTGAAGTCCTCGGCGAGCTTTTGCGCGGCCACGGCAAACAGCTCGCGGGCGAGATCGCTCGGATTCGAGCCTGATCCTGAGTCGTTGTCATCCGCCACACCGTCACCTTGCCCAAGAGTCCGGATGACACTCGCAGAAAAACTCGCTATTTGCGAATGGACAATCGTCCAGGAATTTGTCCAGTTTCGGGAAGTAGGCTGCCCACGTGGGAGGGATCGGCGCAAAGGCTTCCGGCTTCATGGCCTGGCTGCGTCGCTACCGGTGGTGGGTGGCCGCGGCCGCTGGACTGCTGGCGGTGGTGGCCATCGCGGCTGCGGTGAGCTGGCACTTCTCCTCCGCGGTACTCGTCCCCGACCACTCGGCCTGGCCCGAAGACCAAAAGGTCGTACGGCTCGCCCCCGGCCGGGTCGTCCTCTCGCGCTCAGAAGAGAGCGAACGGCCCGGCGTCTACGGACTGGCCTGGCAGGCTGGCCACGCGGTCGCTGGCCGGATCGTCGCTATCGATGGCGACACGGTGACCCGCACGCTGCGCTCGGTTCGCGGCTACCTCGCGCCGGGCATGAAGGTGGCGATCGCCCGCGTCTACTCGGGCGATCCGGGGCAGGCACTCGGGCTCCCCTTCGCCAACGTCCGCGTCCCCGCAGAGCTGGGTCCGATGCCAGCCTGGCTTGTCCCCAGCCGCAACAAGACCTGGGCGATCCTCGTCCATGGGATCAACGACACCCCACAGGGTGGACTGCAGATCGTCCCCACCCTGCGTCGCGCCGGCTTGCCAAGTCTGCTGATCACCTACCGCGAGGATCTGGGCGCGCCACCGAGCCCGGATGACCTCCATCACATGGGCCTGACCGAGTGGCACGACCTCGAGGCGGCAGTGCGTTACGCGCTCGACCAGGGGGCACGCCGGCTCGTGCTCGTCGGTTACTCGATGGGAGGTTCGCTCGTCACCCAGTTCATGCAGCACTCCTCTCTCGCGTCTCGCGTCGCCGGACTTGTCCTCGATGCCCCGGCGCTGAACTGGAAGGAGACGATCTCCTTCAACGCAACCGAGATGGGGCTGCCCTCGTTCAGCACGATCCCGGTCGAGTGGGCGATCGGAACACGCATCGACGCCGACTGGGACGACCTCGACGCCCTTCAGCACACCGATGCGCTGCAGCTGCCGATCCTGCTCTTCCACGGCGGCGAGGACGAGGTCGTGCCGATCTCGACCAGCGACGCGCTGGCCGAGGAGCTGCCGCGCCGGGTCACTTACTTTCGTGTCCCGAGAGCAGGCCACACCGAGGCGTGGAACGTCGACCCGGCGCTGTACGAGCGCCGGCTCACGGCTTTCCTTGCCCGAATCAAGGGTCGCTAGTCGAGGCTGCGGCGGCCGGCGAGGGCCTTGCCGAGAGTGACCTCGTCGGCGTGCTCGAGGTCGGCTCCCACCGGGAGGCCGCTGGCCAACCGGGTGACCGTGGCCTGACCACGTAGGCGCTCGGCGATGTGCAGCGCGGTCGCCTCCCCGGTCGTGGTTGGGTTAGTGGCGAGGACGACCTCGCGCACCTCGCCGCCCTCGACGCGGCGCACCAGCTCGGCGATCTTCAGGTCCTCAGCGTCGACGCCGTCGATCGGCGAGAGAGCGCCGCCGAGGACGTGGTAGAGGCCGCGGTACTCGTGGGTGCGCTCGATCGGGATCACGTCGGCGGGTTCCTCGACCACGCAGATCGTCGCTTGGTCGCGGGTCGTGTCGGTACAGATCCGGCAGAGCGGGTCCTCGGCGAGGTTGAAGCACTGCTCGCAAAGGCCGACCTTCTCCTTCACCTCGCGGATCGCCTCGGCAAGCGCCGCCGCCTCTTCGTCGGGTGCACGCAGTAGGTGGAAGGCGAGCCGCTGTGCGGTGCGCTGGCCGATCCCCGGCAGGCGCGAGAGCTCAACGACGAGGCGCGCCAGCGGCGCCGGGCCCTCGGCGCTCACGACAACCAGGCTTCGCCAGTGCTCCGCTCGCGAAGAGTCAGATATGCACGCTCGCTCCGCACTGGCTCACATCCCCGGCAGGCCGCCCAGGCCGCCTCCGGTGATCCCGCCCATCTTCGAGCTGGCCAGCTCCTGGGCCGCACGCAGAGCCTCGTTGACCGCGGCCTGGACCATCTCGGCGAGCAGCTCGGCCTCCTCGGGGTCGATCGCCTCAGGGTCGATCACGATCTCGCGCAGGGTCAGGTCGCCGCCCATCTTCACCTTGACCATGCCACCCCCGGCGCTCGCCTCGACGACCTCGTCCTTGAGCTGCTCCTGCGCCTGGAGCATCTCGTCCTGCATCTTCTGCGCTTGTTTCATCAGCGCGTTCACGTCGAACCCCCCGGGCATGCCGCCTCTCGCCACGATCTAGCTGACCTCCTCCGCGTCGAACTCGCTCTTCAGTCTTTCTATCAGCGCGTCCTCGTCCATCTCGTCGGACTCAGGCGCAGCGCTCTCTTCGCCGGCCCCCGCGCCGGTCCCCGCCGGCTCCTCCTCCTCGCCGTTGAGCGTGACGTAGACGGGTCGCAGCCGGGTGCCGGCCACCGCCTCGATGGCGTCGGCAAGCTGATCTCGCTTCTCGGGCGCCTCTGCCTTTCGCTTGTTGAAGGTCAGGTCGGCGGGGAAGCCAATCTTCAACACGTCCTCGTCCAGCCCCACGGGCCGGGCCCCGTCGAAGGTCGCGGCAAGTGCAGGACTCGTCTCGCGCAACTTGTCAAGCACCGCAGGCCAGATACGGGTCAGCTGGGCGATGTCGAGGTCGCTCTCGCCCGCGGGTGCTTGCTCTTCGTCAGGCGGCTCTGGATCGGCATCGGATGGGGCAGAAGCATCTGCGGAATCCGCCTCTGCCGCGGGTGGCGCCGTAGGGGGTACCGCCCCTGAGGAAGCTTTAGCTACCGGAAGGGGCGGTGGGTCCCCTGCGGCGACAGGACCCGCGGCCCGGGGGGCATCCGTCCCTCGCTCCAATCTCTCGATCCGCCTCAGCAACCCCTCGCTCGACGGATCGAGGTCGGGTCGCGCAGCCTTCAGCAGGGCGATCTCCACAGCCATTCGCGCGTCATCACCCTCGCGCACCGCAGTCAGGGCAGTGGCCAGCTCGTCGATCGTGCGAACCAAGGTGGCTGGACCGACCGCGGCAGCCTGGGCGGCGAGCCGGTCGGAGTCGGTGGCGGTGATCACGAAGGTGTTGGGCACCTCGCCGACCGTCTGGGTGACAAGCAGGTGGCGCAGGTGGCCGAGCAGGTCGCGGGCGAACTGGGAGGGGTCGCGACCGGAGCGGGCCATCCTCTCGACCCCGAGCAGGACCCCTTTCGGGTCCTCGGCGAGGATCGCGTCGACCGCTTCGAAAAGCAGCTCCGCATCGGCGGCACCGAGCACTTCCAGCACCGCTTCCAGCTTCACCTGCTCGCCGCCGAAGGCGACCAGCTGGTCGAGCGTGCCGAGCGCGTCGCGGAAGCTGCCCGAGGCGGAGCGGGCGATCATCGCCGTCGCGCCGTCCTCGACCTCGATCCCCTCCGCCGCCGCCACCCGCGTCAGCACCTCGGAGATCTGCTCCAGCGAGGGGCGCTGGAAGTCGAAGCGCTGGCAGCGGTCGGCGATCGTCGCCATCACCTTGTGCGACTCGGTGGTGGCGAGGACGAAGACCGTGTTCGGCGGTGGCTCCTCAAGTGTCTTGAGGAAGGCGTTCCAGGCCTCCTTGGTCAGCATGTGCGCCTCGTCGAGGATGTAAACCTTCCAGTGGCCGCCCGCCGGCGCATAGGCAACCCGCTCGCGCAGGTCGCGGACGTCGTCGACGGAGCGGTTGGAGGCGGCGTCCATCTCGATCACGTCGATCGAGGTTCCAGAGGCAATAGTCAGGCACGATTCGCACTCGCCGCAAGGGGTGACGGTGGGCCCGCCGCGCTCGCAGTTGAGCGAGCGGGCGAGGATCTTCGCCATCGAGGTCTTGCCGGTGCCGCGCGAGCCGACGAAGAGGTAGGCGTGGTGAACCTTGCCTTGCTCGACCGCGTTGCGCAGGGTGCGGACGACGTGCTGCTGGCCGACCACCTCGTCGAAGGAACCGGGGCGGTGACGGCGGTAGAGGGAGGTCGAATCGTTTGCGGGCGGCACTGCGGCCAGTGTATCCGCGCCGATACCTTGCCCCGATGCGTTCGGGGGCGCGAAGCCTGCTCGTACCGCTTGTCTGGGTCGCCGCCGTCGCGGCTGTCCTGCTGCTGCTCTTCCCGCTCGGCTTCCCCAACTACGACACGATCTACAGCCTCCTCTGGGGACGCGAACTGGCGGAAGGCCTGAGTCCGGACCGGGGCGCCACGCTGCCCCCCACCCCACACCCGCTCGCCGAACTCTTCGGCCTAGTGACCTCACCGCTGGGAGACGGCGCGATCGACCTGACGATGGTCGTCGCCTACGTCTCCCTTGGCCTAGTCGGCTACCTCGTCTACCGGCTCGGCTCGCTCTGGTTCGACCGCCCAATCGGCGCCGTCGCGGCCCTACTAGTCCTAACCCGCGCCCCCTACCTCTCCAACGGCCTCCGCGCCTACATAGACCTCCCCTACATCGCCATCTGCCTCGGAGCGCTCGTGCTGGAGACCCGCCGGCCCCGGTGTGGCTGGCCAGTGTTGGCACTGCTGGCGCTGGCCGGCCTGCTGAGGCCAGAGGCCTGGCTCTTCTCCCTCGCATATCTGGCCTACTTGGCGCTGGCCCCAGAGCCGCCCCACCAGAGCGAGCCCGAAGAGGAGAGGAGAAACCCCCTCGAACGGGCGGATACTCAAATCGCCGGTCTAATTAGACCGGCGATTGTCCGGGCGAGGGGGTTTCTCCTCTCCTCACACGGGCCACTCCTGATCGGGCTCGTTCTGACCGGCCCCGTCCTCTGGGCCCTATTCGACTGGATAACAGCCGGCAGCCCCACCTACTCGTTCATCGGCACCCGCGAAACGGTCGAGACGCTGGAACGCCAGACCGGCCCCGTCGACCTCATCCTCTATGGCCCGCGCCGGCTAGGCGAGGTCCTGCAGTGGCCGGGAATGGTCGGCGCGGCCGGCGGCGTCGTCCTCGGCCTCGCCTTCCTACGCCGCCGCTCCGCAGTCGGCGTCGCCGCCGCGGCGCTCGCCCTCGCCGCCTTCGCCGTGCTCGCTTCGGCCGGCCTGGCGATCATCCCCCGCTACACGATGCTCGCCGCGGCGATCCTCGCCGTATTCGCGGCGCTGGCGCTGCTCGGCTGGCGCCTGCTGGAGCCAGGCCATCCCTGGCGCCGCGCCTGGCAGGTCTTCGCCGCGGTCATCACCCTGATGTTCGTCGTCTGGGGGCCAAACCAGTACGACCTCCTGCACCGGGTCGACGTCGACCTGACCAACCAGAGCGAGATCGAGGACGACCTCGACGACCTCGCCGCCTCCGGCGCCTTCGAGCCGCCCTGCCTGCCGATCTCGGTCCCCAACCACCGTGCCGTCCCGCGCCTCGCCTTCGACCTCGACCTGCGCCCAAGCCGAATCGTCAGCTCCTCCGAGCAGCGCCAGCCCCGCCGCGGCTACTTTCTCGACCCCGCCAGCTCCTTCGTTGTCCACAACTTCATCCTCGACCCCAACGACCCGGCCCGCCTCGAGACCCCCGTCCCCACCGGCTTCCGCGAGGTCGCCCGCAACGAGTCCTGGGTTCTCTACCGCCGCTGCTGACTTGTCCGAGTCGCGTTTGTCGCCCTATAGGAGACAAACGCGACTCGCGTCACCGCTCAACCGCCTCGACCGCCGCGTGCGTGGCGGCGGCGTGGTCGGGATCACCGAGCTCGACCCGCGGCGGCAGCTCGACGTAGAGGTCGTTTGACGGATCGAGACGGACGCGCGGAGCCTGCTCGCAGTTGGATCCGAGCACGTGGCCGCCGCGCGTGCGCTCATCGTCGATGAAGTGGAGGTGGAAGCCGCTGACCTCGATGCCCTCGGCGTAGGCGGGGAAACGGAAGCCGACCATCGTCCCGCTCACATCAGCGAGCTCGAAAACATGCTGCCCAGCGACGACCTCGGTCAGTGGACGGTATGGCGGCTGCTGGCGGGGAACTGACCGGGCGCGGACGGAGGTGAAGCTGCCGTCTATGCGGATCGCACAGCTGGCGACATCGGCCGGCAGCAGCTCGTCAAGCCATTGCAGCAACCCGTCGTGATCGAACGGGCCGTCGCGGGCGACGTCGATCGTGGGCTCAAACCGCGTCACCACGGCGAACGGCGTCCTCTCGCTCGCCGCCACCGGGTGGACGAAGCCGTCGACATCGGCCCGGTAGAAGCCGCCGTCAAGCGCGATCATCTCGCCGTCCAGCCCGTTCAGCGTGCCGAGGCCGAGGTCGCCGTGCTCGGCCAGCTCAGCGAAGCTGAGGTCGCCCTCGTAAGCCCCGTCGAGCAGCGCTCCAATCGTCGAAGCCTGGAAGAGGACGTGCGGCTCGTGCTCGGCGTGCAGGTCCTCCTCCCGCATGGTCGCCACGTGCAGCGACTTGATCCAGCGCTCGTCCAACACCGCGCGCAGTCTCCCAGCCACCGTCCAGCGACGCGCGGCGAGCCCGCCGTGCAAGCATCCGAGCGATGAATCTCAGCCGCGAGCGAGGTCTTTAGGACATGGCAGCGATAGAGCTCCGCGGAGTCGTCAAGCGATTCGGCCCGATCACGGCGGTGGACGGGCTCAACCTCGACGTGCCCGAGGGCATCTGCCTCGGCCTGCTCGGCCCCAACGGCGCCGGCAAGTCGACGACGATGCGGCTGCTGACCGGCCAGGCGATCCCCGACGCCGGCGAGCTGCGGGCGCTGGGGCACGAGCTGCCCGGGGACTCCAAGGCCGCCCGGGCCGAGATGGGAGTCGTCCCCCAGCTCGACAACCTCGACGTCGACGTCACGGTCGAGGACAACCTGGCGGTGTACGCGCGGCTCTACCGGGTCGAGGACGTCGGTGCCGCGGTCGATCGGGGCCTGGCGCTGGCCCGCCTAACCGAGCGCCGCCGCGATGCCGTCGACGAGCTCTCCGGGGGAATGCGACGCCGCCTGCTGCTCGCCCGCGGCCTGATCCACGACCCAAAGCTGATCCTGCTCGACGAGCCGACCGTCGGCCTCGACCCGCAGATCCGCACCGAGCTCTGGTCGCTGATCGACGGCCTGCGCTCACGCGGCGTAACGATCCTGATGTCGACCCACTACATCGAGGAGGCGGAGCGGCTCGCCGACGAGGTGGCACTGATGAACGAGGGAAAAATCATCGCCCGCGCCCACCCCGCTGAGCTGATCGCCGCCCACGCCGGCACCCACACCGCCGAGGTCTACGGACCGCCAGAGCGACTGACCGAAGTGCGTGGAATCGCCGAGGAGCAAGGGCTGCGGGTGCGGCCAGCCGGACCGGCGATCGCGATCGTCGGCTCTGAGCGCGCCGGCAACGGCGCCATTCCCGAGGACGCGGTGGTCCGCGCCGCCACGCTCGAGGACGTCTTCGTGCTGCTCACCGGGGAGGAGGCCGAATGAGCGCCGCGCGAAGCAGCCTGCGCCGGCTCGAACCGGCCGCGATCAGCGGCGTGATGAGCCGTGAGGTAGCCAACTTCCGCACCTACTGGAAGGGGACGACCTTCTCCAGCGTGCTCGAACCGATCGTCTACCTGCTCGCCTTCGGGCTCGGGCTCAGCGCCACGCTGGTCGACGAAGTCAACGGCCTCCCCTACGTCGAGTTCGTCGGTACCGGCATGGTCGCCACCGCGGTGATCTTCTCCAGCGCCCTGCCGGCGATGTTCGGCACCTTCGTCAAGCACCGCTTCCAGAACACCTACGACGCGATCCTCGCCGCGCCAGTCGACGTCGAGGAGCTGGTAACCGCTGAGATGCTCTGGATCGGGGTGCGCGCCGCGGTCTACGGCTGCTTCCCGCTGATCGTGACGATCGGCTTCGGCCTCAACCCCGCCTGGGGGATGCTGCTGGTGCCGCTCTTTTGCTTCGTCACCGCGCTCGGTTTCGCCGGCTTCGGGGTCGCGATGGCGGCGACCGTCGCCAAGATCGACCAGTTCAACTACGTGACGGCGCTCTGCATCACCCCCCTCTTCCTCGTCGCCGGTACCTTCTTCCCGATCGACGGCCTGCCCGAGGGCGTGCAGGTGGTGGCCCAGCTCAACCCGCTGCACCAGCTGGTCGAGCTGGTCCGCGGCGGCGCCTTCGGCTTCGAGGCGGTCGACCTGGCCCGCTTCGCCTTCCTGCTCGGCTTCGCGCTGCTGACCTGGCGCATAGCGGTCAAGCGGATGACGCTCCGTCTGATCGACTAAGCGCTTCGGACTTTGACCCCACTGGGGTGTGGAGAAAGTCGGAAGCGGTGAAAAATGGACCGTGCACCCGTCTTCGAAGCGAGGTCACCGGGCGTGTCCGTCGCGTTTGGCTCGAGCCGGGCTCGCCTGCGGCACCCGCGGCATCCGCTTAAGGCTGCTTCCTTCCGGACCTGACCTGATTCGCGTGCCCACGTCGCGCAGGACCCGGCCGTCAACGCCGCCCACAACGCACTGACCCCGACGGCCAGCCCCTCGGAACGGTTTTCGGCCCCGCTAGAGCGGATTGCGGGTTACAAGGCACCGCTGATTCCCCGCCTAGCACGGTCCGTCGACGATCCTAGCGCGCTGGCGAATTCGCCAGCCGGACATCAGCCGACCTCCCGGCGGATCAGCTTGCGGCTCTTGACTACCGTCGCGCTCACCTTGCCGGCCCGCACCTTCTGCCGCACCAGCAACCGCTTGCGCTTCGCGACCTTGCCGCGCGCCTTCGGCTTGACCTTGAGCACGACCAGCTTCGTCTTGCCCTTGCGCACCTTGACCGTGCGCTTGCTCGTCGCCGGCTTGCGCTTCTTCAGCAGGCCCTGGGTGGTGATCCGACAGTTGCGGCCGGCTTTACGCGGGCACTTGACTCGGATCAAGAGGCGCTTGCCTTTGCCGGTCAGCACCACGGTGTCTGGGGTCGTCGCCCGCACCAGCGTCTCCAGGCGCTTGTCGCTGAGAGCGCCGCCGCCTTTTCCTCCGGCGCCGTCACCACCCCCGCGGACAGCGCTCAGCGCGACGTTGTCGTAATCGGCGCTGCCACTGACCAGGACGCTGGTGCCGGTCGTGTAGCGGGTCGTGATCTGAATCCGGTACTCATGGCCGACAGCGAGCTGGCCGGGATCGATCTGGCCTCGCCGCACGGTGGTCCAGGAGTTGGCCCCGGCAAGAGTCGAGGGAGCGATCAGGGACAGCGACTCGCCGCCCCCGGTGACGTCGACGAGACGCACCGCGTAGTCGGCCGAGTTGCCCGCCGCCGCGAGCAGCTGGTCAACGCTGGCACGACGATCCATCTCGAAGCTGACCGTCGGCGAGGCATCGCCGTCGACGCCCTCGTAGGAGAAGGAAGGGCTCTGCCAGACCGCCGTAGTCGTGCCGGCGACCGCCATCACCCCGACCACGCCGCTGTAGGCAGAACGGATGAAGCCGCCGTCGTCGGCGCCTCCGGCGGGCTGGAAGGAGTTCGTCACCGAGGGGCAGAGCAGCGGTGCGAGGCAGCTCCCCTCGAAACTGGTCGAGCCCTGCCAGCCGGCGAGACCGCCGTTGAAGCCGCGCGCGGCCGGATCGGGCGGGTACTTGCTCGCGCCGGCGATCGCGGGCAGCGCTAGGAGAAGGGCCAGGCACGCAATGACGATTCCGGAAGCACGGAGGCGTGGAGAGCTCATCTAGGGTTGCTCCTTCGCGTCGGGGGTTCGCCCACGAGGGCGACTACTCGCTTTTTGGTACCCCACCGCTGACCGTAAACCCCGCCGTTGGACGAACATAGGACTCACTGGCCGGCCACATATGAGCTCGACCGTCGCCTTGCCGGGATCTAGCCTCCGCTGAAGCCGATCAGCTCCTCGCGGCCAGACGCTCCGGAGACGCCGAGGACGAGTACCGGGCCGATGCCACGGGCGTAGAGCTTGTACTCGAGCACGTTCGGTTCGAGCGGGACCAGGTCCTTGGTCACCAGCACGTCAGTGAAGTGGCCGAACGGGACCTCCGCCTGCTCGTCGACGCTCAGGACCTTCGCTCGGTCCTCCGCCTCGCCGGCGTAGTACTCCTGTCTGTAAGCCAATCCCGGTCGGGGCTCAGCCGGCATGATCACCCCCGGCTGGGCACCGTCGACGCCGGCCTCCCAAGAGCCCGCCCTGGAGACAACCTTCCCGTTCTCGTACTCCGCCGTCCTCTCCCCCAGGTACCAGACGTTGCCCTCCGAGTCCTGCGCGTACCAATCGTCGGTGACCTCGACCGGCTCGCCGGCCTGGCTGACCACATCGTGCACGACCTGCGCCTCGATGCCGTTGGCGATCCTCTTCGTCTCGCGTGGGACGGTGACCACCACTCGTTGCACGCCTCCTTCGCCACTCTCCCGATACACCCAGCGGCTGCCCGGTCTCATCGGCCAGTAGGGGTTGTCGATTTCGACGCTGAAATCGGCCGGGTTCAGGTCGACGGGCTCGGCGCCCTGAGGCAGGCTTCCGCCTGCAGCGCTTTCGCCCCCACCGCCATCACCGTTCCCGCCGCAAGCAGTGAGGAAAAGTGAAGCGAGCAGAGCAAGGCAAAAGGTGGCGATTCTCATGGCGATCTTCATTCTCCTCCGTCCTCGCTAGCGCGCCATAGGATCGCCAACGTGATCCAGGTCGACGCCGAGTCCTTCTTCGTCATCGTCTCCGTCGCCGCTCTGGCGGCGATCACCGTCGCCGTCGTCCCGCGCCGCTTCGCCCCGCCGGTCGTGGTGGTCGAGCTGCTGCTGGGGATCGTGATCGGGCCCGAGGTACTCGGCCTCGCCCACACCGACGACTTCATCGACTTCTTCTCCAACCTCGGCCTCGGCATGCTCTTCTTCTTCGCCGGCTACGAGATCGACTTCGAGCGGATCAAGGGCAAGCCGCTGAAGCTCGGCGCACTCGGCTGGCTGCTCTCGGTCGCGCTCGCCTACGGGATCGGTGGCGCCCTGGCAGCCGCCGGCGTCGTCGTCTCCTTCCTCTACACCGGCTCGGCGATGGCGACGACGGCGATCGGCACCCTGATCCCGATTCTGCGCGACAACGGCGAGCTGAAGACCAGGTTCGGCACCTTTCTGCTGGCGGCCGGCGGCGTCGGCGAGTTCGGCCCGATCCTGCTGATCACCCTGGCGCTCTCGGCCAAACAGCCGCTGCACGAGGCGGTGATCCTGGTCGGCTTCGTGGCGATCGCCCTCGCCCTGGCGCTGGCCTCGGTACGGCTGGCCTGGCGTGGCTGGCCCGCCCTCGAGCGCACCTTCGAGGCGAGCAGCCAGCTGGCCGTGCGGATCACCGTGGTGCTCGTCTTCGGCCTCGTCCTGCTCGCCAGCGAGCTCGGCCTTGACGTCCTTCTTGGCGGCTTCGTCGCCGGGATGATCGTCCGCATGGCCCTCAAGGGGCGCGAGCTGGCCGTCTTCGAGTCGAAGCTGACCGCGGTCGGCTTCGGCTTCTTCGTCCCCTTCTTCTTCGTCACCAGCGGGATCGAGTTCGACCTCAGCGCGCTCGGCTCAGCCGAAGCGCTGGGCAAGCTGGCCCTGTTCTTCGTCCTCTTCCTAGTCGTCCGCGGCACCCCCGCCCTGCTCCTCTACCGCGGCATCCTCGCCGCCCGCGACCGCGCCGCTCTCGCCTTCTACTCGGCAACCGAGCTCCCCCTCGTAGTCGCCATCACCACCCTCGCTGTCGACGGCGGCCACATGAAGTCCTCGACCGCCGCCGGCCTGGTCGGCGCCGCGATGCTCTCGACCCTGATCTTCCCCTTCGTCGGCCAAGCCCTGCGCAACCGCTCCGAGGCCGAAAGCCCGGCACCGCCACCCGATCCCGAGCCCGCGCCGGGCCTATGATTGGAGCCCTCCCGGGCGCGTAGCTCAGTGGGAGAGCGCTCCCCTCACACGGGAGAGGTCGCTGGTTCGAACCCAGCCGCGCCCATTAGCTGCTCGCTCGCTCTGTAGCGAGTGGTGCGGCCTTGGCCGGTTTGCTCGACCAGGCCGGCGTCTAGGAGGCGGCGGAAGTCGGCGCTAGCGGTTGCTGGGGAGATCTCGGCCTCGCGGGCGTAGGTGGTGCGGTCGGTGACGCCGAAGAGGCTCTGCTCCAGAGCGATGAGGAGGCGGTCGGGCCAGTTGCGTCCCTCGACCAGCTCTTCCAGGCGTGACCAGCGGGCGGCAGCTTGCTCGATCTGGCTTAGGCGCTGCCTTGCCTGCGCGATGTGGGCCTCGACGCAGAAGGCGACCCAACCGGAGACGTCCCACTGCGGATCGTAGGTGGGGCCGTGCGCCTCGTTGAGCGCCGCGTAGTACTCGCTCGTGCGCTCGGCGAGGTGCTCCTCAATCGAGCCGAACTCCGGTGACATCAGACCCTCGCGAGCCAGCACCAGCGACTGCACGATGCGCGATACACGCCCGTTGCCGTCGCGGAACGGGTGGACCGAGACGACGTGCAGGTGAGCCATCGCCGCGCGCACGACGACGTGAGCGTCAAGGTCTCCGCTCTCGAGCCATTCGACGGCCTCAGCCATCAGGGCGGGCACTTCGCCCCCCGGGGGTCCCTCGTAGACGAGCCGCCCGTCGCTTCCCGTAATGCCCACCGGCCCCGTCCGCCAGAGGCCGGGCGAGCTCCCCTTCTGGAAGTAGCAGGCGTCGAAGTGGAGATCGAGCACCACCCGCTCGAACCAGCGGAAGGTGGGATCCCCAGCCATCACCGCGACGTGGTCCATCGCGCGCGCATAACAGGCGACCGCCATTCGGTTCTCATCCTCGGAGTCGACGAGCTGTTCGCCGCTGACGAGCGCGATCGCCTCCTCCTCCGGCACGCTGAACCCCTCGATCGAAGTCGAGCCCTCGAAGGCGCTGGCGCGGACCTGGCGCCTCAGCACGCCCATCCACGGTGAGCTGCGACCAGCCTCATCGCCCAGCTCGCCGCGCAGGCGGTCGAGCTCGTCGAGGCGTGCCTGAAGATCTGCTGAGATCGAGGGGGTTCGGAGGAGCATGCCTCTATTTTAGACGATTAAGCGTCTAAATGTTTAGACGTTTAATCGTCTGATTCACCGCTGGTTGATCGGAGCGCTACGACTGCTGCAGCACCGCGAGGATGTTGCCTGCGGGATCCTTGAACCATGCGATCTGGGGGCCGGGGCCGCCGCTGGCGATGCCCTTCTCGTCCTGGTCGAAGCCGTCGTAGCGCTCGAAGGAGACGCCGTGGGAGGTGAGCTCGTTGACGGCCGACGCAACGTCGTCGACTTCGAAGTTGAGGATTGTGTAGTTCGCTGGGGCGAAGCCCTCCTTGGCGTAGACCAGGGTGTCGCGGCCACCCGCGAGGTGCAGCGCCATCACGCCGAACTCCTCGCTCAGGGTCGTCGTCGTCAAGCCCAGCGTGCCCTCGTAGAACTCCTTCGCCTTGCCGAGGTCATCGACGGCGAAGCTGTTGGTGGCTTTCGTGCTGCCAAACATCTCGGCTCCTCTCGTTGCAGGGATATTTCTTCCTACCCGGCCAGCTCGGAGATATGGCGCTCCAAGTGCGTAGCGATCGTCTCACGGACCCAGCGCTGGGTCTCGGCGTCGGCCATTCGGTAGCGGCCGAGCAGCATTTTCTGGTCGGTCAGCGGCAACCCAGCGATCTCCCAGCGCACGGCGAGGCGCTCGAAGAGCAGCTCGGAGCGTCGGCGCCAGGCATCGTCTTGGGTGGTCGCAGCGGTGGCCGGCCCCTCGCCGATCTTCGCGATCGTCCCCGCGCTGAGCGATTCGCGCAGGGTGAGGACGTTGCCCTCGGCGTCGGAGTAGTCGACGGTCGGAGCCTTCTCGCGGGGCTGGCGTCGCTTGCGCTTGGCCACGAAGCCGAGTCTGCCACGGCGCGCCGCAGGCGGTGACGCTTAGTCCTCAGCGGATGGTCGTCGGCGGGTCTGCTTGCGCTCGCCGGCGCGGCGCTTCTGCTCGAGCCTTCGCTCGCGCGCGGCGCGCGTCGGCTTGGTCAGCCGCCGCTTCCGCGGTCGCGCCAGGCCACCGCGGATCTTCTCCGCCAACCGCTCCAGCGCCAGCTCGCGGTTGCGAGCCTGGCCGCGGGCATCCTGAGCGACGGCCGTGATTACCGGCCCCACGCGCTCGCGCAGCCGCGCCCGCTGCGCATCGTCAAGCGACGGCGAGGCCTCGACGTCGAAGACCGCTTCGACCCGGGAGGCAGTGACGTTGGCGTGCTGACCGCCCGGTCCCGAGGAGCGGCTGGCGCGCAGCTCGATCTCTCCCAAGGGGATCGAGAGGCGCTCGTCGATTCTCAACAGGTCGGCCATCCCGTCAAGGTAGCCTGACTTGGGACCGTGACCATGGAGCCGTTCACCCTGATCGGCGTGCCGATCGACTCGGTCGGGCGCCGCGGCGGAACCGAGCACAGCCCGGCGAGACTTCGCGAGCTAGACCTCTCTGGCGCGATAGGCGGCGGTGATCATGGTGACCTCCCCGTCAAGATCCGTGGCGACGAGCGCGACCCCGAGACCGGGATCCTCGCCAGCCAGGATGTGCTCGCGTCGACGGCGATGATCAGGGCGGCCATCGCCGAGGCGATCTCGCACGGCGAGCGGCCGTTCCTCGCCGGCGGCTGCTGCGCCGAGCTGCCCGGAGCTCTCGCGGGCGCCCGGGACGCGCTCGGCGACATCGGCCTCGTCCACGTCGACGGCCACCTTGACCTCTACGACGGCGTCACCTCGCCTACCGGGGAGGCTGCCGACATGCCCGTTGCCGTCGCCCTCGGTCGCGGCCCGGAGCGCTGGGTGGCGATGGCGGGCGGCGCCTCTGTCGCCCCTGAGCGCGCCGCGATCGTCGGCTACCGCGACCGCGAGGAGTCGATCGGCTACGGGATGACCCAGCCGGAGGAGATCGGCGCCGCGCTGACCCACTGCCCGGTGGACCGGGTCCGCGCCGAAAGCCCGGGCACAGTCGGCGAACGCACAGCCGCGAAGTTGGCCGAAACGGCTCCCTTCTGGCTCCACCTCGACGTCGACGTCCTCGACCAGGAGGTCTTCCCGGCCACCGACTACCTGATGCCCGGCGGGTTGAGTTGGGAGGAGCTGGTCGGCCTGCTGACCCCCCTCCTCGCCTCTCGGGTGCTGATCGGCGCCTCGCTCGCCTGTTACAACCCGGAGAAGGATCCCGACCACGCCCACGGACGGGCGCTGGTCGATGCCCTCAGCGCCGCGACGCCCCAGCGGCAGCGCGCCTGAGCCGGCCCTCAGGCCAGCGCGTCGATCTTCTTAGCCAACTCGAAGTCGTTGGCGGTCAGCCCGCCCTCGGAATGGGTCGAGATTGTCACCATGACCTTGTCCCAGGAGATCTCCAGGTCAGGGTGGTGGTTCATCCCCTCGGCCGGCCCGACCAGGCCCTCGACAAAGCGCACCGAGCCGACAAAGTCGCCGCGCTCGAAGGTCTTGACGATCGCCTCGCCGGAGCGCTCCCAGCCGCTCAGCTCACTCAGCCTCGTCTCGATCTCGTTATCGCTCAGAAGCGCCATACCGGGCTATGCTGGCACGACGACGATATGGATGCAATGAGCGCCGAGCGCCCCACTCTCTGGCACATCGACGTCTCGCATTACAGCGAGAAGGCGCGTTGGGCGCTCACCTACAAGGAAGTCGAGCACAAGCGCCGCGCCGTCGCCGTTCCCGGCGTTCACATCCCGGCCGCCCTCTGGATGACCCGCGGCGCCCAGATGACCTTTCCGGTGATCGAGCTCGACGAGCGGCGGATCGGCGACTCGACGGCGATCATCGCCGCTCTCGAGGAGCGCTACCCGGAGCCGCCCCTCTACCCGGCGGACCCGGAGGAGCGTCGCCGCGCACTCGAGCTGGAGGACTTCTTCGACGAGGAGCTGGGGCCCCACATCCGCCTCCTCGCCTTCCACGAGCTGGGCAACGATCGCGAACGCTTCGAAGCGCTGGTCAAGCGGAGCGCGCCCGAGCCGCTGGCGCGGAGGAGCCGCGCCGCGACGACCTACGCGCGCACCTTCACCGGGCTGCGCTTCGGCGTCCGCAGCCCGGAGGCCGCCGAGCGGGCCCGCGGCAAGGTCCTCGCCGCTCTCGACCGGCTCGACGCGGAGCTTGGCGACGACGAGTATCTAGTCGGCGACTCGTTCACTGTCGCGGACCTGACCGCAGCCGCTCTCTTCTACCCGCTGGTGCTTCCCGAGGAGGGCCCACTGCCCACGGACGAACCGCCGCCGAAGGGCCTCGAGCGCTTCCGCGAGCCGTTGAAGGAGCGCCGCGGGTTCAAGTGGGTCAGCGAGATGTTCCGCCGTCACCGCAAGCCGGGCGAGCGGCAAGCGGACGCCCCTGCGCCGCCATCCAGAGCCGGCGCGGAGTAACTACCGAGCAGATCCCCGCGCGCCAGCGCCCGTCGAAGCGAGTGAGGAACAAGCCGTAGCGGCGTTCGATGCGGCGAGGCAGCGCGCAAGCGGCCGCGCGGCGAGCGCTGCGCACGGCGAGCATCCGGTCGACCTCGATCGCTTTCCCGCCCCGGTAGACGCGCTGCACCTCGTAGCGGTAGTCGGCCTGGAACGGGCCGCGCGGGACAACCTCGACCAGTTGTCCGACCACGGCCGCATCGGATTCGCGCAGCGCCTCGTCGGGCGCGATGGGCGCGCAGGAGCAGGCGCCGGCGCTTCCGGCGAAGCCGAGCACGGCAAGGAGGACGAGCGCCCCCGCGACTGACAGGCGCCTCACACGCATCACGTTTCAATGTAGAGATAAACGCCGAGATTCACAAATCTAGGCGTCGCGCAGAGCGAAGTCCTATGGCGTCAGGACGATCTTTAGAGCCTCGCGGCGGTCGTAGATCGCGTAGGCTTCGGCAGCTTCGTCCAGCTTCATGTGATGGGTGACGAGCGGCATGGGATCGAGCTTGCCTGCATCAATCAGAGCCAGCACCCGGTCGACGTGGGCTATCACGTTGGCCAGCCCCAGCCGCAGCGTCAGGCCCTTCAGCCAGGCGAGACCGAGCGGCACCTCGCCGACCCCGGCGTAAGCGCCGATCCCCGAGACCGTGCCCGCGTCGCGGGCCAGGCTGACCGCCATCGCCAGCGGCGCCGGGTTGCCGACCGCGTCGACGACGACGTCGACCCCGCGGCCCCCGGTCCCAGCCCGCACCACGCGCTTCGGCTCCTCCTCGGTCAGATGTATCGGCGTGGCGCCGAACTGCCGCGCCATCTCCAGCCGCTGCTCGACCGAGTCGATCGCGAAGACCTGCACCGCGCCGCCGGCCAGCGCCGCCTGCACCGCGCAGAGGCCGACCGGGCCGAGGCCGAGCACCGCCACCGTGTCCCCCGCCCGCATCCCGGCGTGGGCGACGGCGTGGTAGCCGGTCCCCATCACGTCGCCGGCGAACAGCGCCGCCTCATCAGACATTCCCTCGGGCACCTTGCGCAGGGTCAGGTTCGCGCGCGGCACCAGCAGCTGCTCGGCCTGAGCACCCTGCAAGTCGCCGAGCCGAGAGCCGTGGCCGAAGATGCGTCCGCGCTCGCAGCGGTGATAGTCGCTGCGCACGCAGGCGGCGCAGGTCGCGCAGGCGGTGTGGAAGCAGCCGAGCACGCGATCGCCGACGGCGACTCGCTCGACGTCGTCACCGGCGGCGAGCACCGTGCCGACGAACTCGTGCCCGATCGTGAATCCGGGCTCGACCGGCACTCGCCCGTGGAAGATGTGCAGGTCCGAGCCACAGATCCCGCTCGCCTCGACCCGCACCACCGCCTCGTCGGCGGCGCCGATCTCGGGATCGGGCTTCTCCTCGATCCCAACCTCACCGGGGGCCTGCAGGGTGACGGCGCGCATAGCGCGGAGAACCGTACCGCCAGCGGCCCGCGGCCGGCGATCAGCCGACGCCGGCGCGGGAGACCTGGAAGCGATCGCCAGAGACCGTCGGGTCCGCCGTCTCGGCGATCCGCGCCTCCAGCGCCAGCTCCTTCTCGAAGTCAGCCGCCTCGCCGTGCTGGAAGGAGACGTCCTTGCCCTCGAGCAGCTCAATGAAGATCTCGACGAAGCGAGCGTCGAGCTGTTTGCCGGCGACCCGCCGCAGCTCCAGCATCGCGTCGTGGGTGGAGACCGGCGTGCGATAGGAGTCACGTGCCGTCATCACGTCGTAGGTGTCGGCGACCGAGATGATCCGCGCCAGTTCGGGGATCTCGTCGCCTTCGAGGCCGCGCGGGTAGCCCTTGCCGTCGATCCGCTCGTGGTGGGCGAGGATGACATCCGCCACCGGGCCGTAGCCGTCGAGCGAGGAGACGACCCGCGCCCCCTGCTGAGGGTGGCGGCGAATCAGCATCCAGTCCTCGTCGGTAAGCGGCACGTTCGCCTTCAGGATCCGGTCGGGGAGGATGAACTTGCCGATGTCGTGCAGCAGCGCCGCGATGTGGACCAGCTCCTCCTCCTGGCGCGAGAAGCCGGCGCGCTGGGCGATCGCCCGCGAGTAGCGGGCGACGGCAGCGCTGTGGCGGGCGGTCATCTGGTCACGCAGGTCGAGCGTGCGCAGCATCGCGCTCAACATCCCGACCTGGAAGCTGGCCAGCTGCTTGCTGCGCCGCTCCAGCTCCTCCGCCCGCTGCTGGGAGACGAGCAGGGCACCGAGCAGGTACTGGAAGGTGACGAGGACGACGCCGAACAGGGCGACCCCGACGAGGCCGACCTGGACATAGAGGAAGGCGACGGCGAGCGCCATCAGCGAGGCCATCAGCTCGGACGGCAGCAGCGGGAAGAGGGCGGTCTTCACCTTGGAGATGAACGAGGCCCGCTCGAGGTAGCAGACGTAGGAGATCGTCATCGTGAAGTTGATCGCCAGCGCCAATAGGAAGAGGCCGAAGACGCAGAGATAGAAGGCCGGGTCCGCGGTGGTCAGGCCGAGAGCGGTGACCGCTTCGTGGAAGACGATCCCCCCAACCAGCGGGAAGACTGTGTAGCCGAGCACGTTGGCAATCAGCGAGTGCCACTCGGTACGCCAGCGCAGCCAACCGACCAGGATCGTGACCACGCCGATTAGCGCCGCCGGGGCGCCGCCGAGGAAGACCATCGCCACGACCAGCGCCAGGAAGCTGCCGGAGACGACCAGGCTCGATTCGGCCGGCGCCGCGGTCAGGTCGCTGAAGATCGAGAAGGCGAGCAGGATACCCAGCAGGGCGAGGTCCCAGTCGCCCAGCGGGGCGCGCCAGACCGCGACCATCCAGGCAAGGGCAAGAGCGACGCCCATGGCGCCGACGACGCGGCTGGTTGGACGTTGTGATTCAGCCATTGGATCGCGGCCCTCTATCCTGGCCAGCGCGCACAGCCCACTTGGCTCAAGCGCGAGTTACGGGTGGCCAAACTACTCAGGAGCTTGAGGACTGGCAAGGCCGATGGACGCATTGCAAGAACCTTTTCCGTTCCAAATGCGAGAACCCTCTTGCCTCCTGAAAAGGAAAAGCGCCCTCAGGGGGCGCCTTTCACGAAGTTGGCGAAATCCTATTTCGCCTGAAGGTCTAGCGGACGCGGTAGCCCATTTTCAGTTTCCCCCTTCCTTCGTCAAAGCTCAAATAACTGGTTCGGTGCTGCTCAAAAGCTTCATTGCCTGCACTGTTTGTAGCACAACCTCTCCAGAACTTGTGCATCTGAAACGAAACTTGTGCAGAAATCGAGTAGGGCGGGGCACGAGTCGTGCGTAAAACGCGCCTGAGAGACCCCCTGGGGCGGCCTCTCTTCCGCCGCCTGGCGGCGACCTTCGCGGTCAACGAGCTGGGGGACTGGATGGGGATCGTCGCCCTCTCGGTCCTCGTCTACGACCGCACCGAGAGCGCCTTCGCGACGATGGCGCTGTTCCTCGGGACCGGATTTCTGCCGGCCCTGCTCGCCCCCCTCTTCGTCGTCCGCATCGAGCAACCGCCGCCGCGCTTCGTGCTACCAGTGATCTATTGCGGAGAGGCGATCGCCTTCGGCGTCCTCGCCCTGCTCGCCGACAGCTTCTCGCTCGCCGCCGTGGTCGCCCTCGCCGCAATCGACGGCGCCCTCGCCCTCAGCGGGCGAGCCCTGACCCGCGCCGTGGTAGCCGCCCAGCTGGAGCCGGTTGGCGAGCTGCGCGCCGGCAACGCGATCCTCAACGTCGCTTTCACCGGCGGCGCCGCGGTCGGTCCCGCGGTCGCGGGGCTGGTGGTCGCGGGGTTCGGCGTGCCCACCGCCCTACTTCTCAACGCGGTCTCCTTCTATGTCACCGCCTGGATCATCTTTACCGCCGGGCCGCTGCCGCAGGCTGACCCCGAACCGGGCCGCATGCGCGAACGGGTCCGTGCCGGGGCCGCCTACATCCGCGAGCGGACGACCCTGCGCTGGCTGTTGCTTGCCCAGGGTGGGGCCGCCGTCTTTTTCGCCGCGGTGCTGCCGGTCGAGGTGATCTACGTCAAGGAGACCCTCGGCGGCGGCGACTCCGGCTACGGCCTGCTGCTGGCGAGCTGGGGAGTGGGGATGGTGCTCGGTGGCGTCGCCTTCGCCCTGGTGCGCCGCTCGCCGTTGCCCAAGCTGCTCTTCTTCAGCACCTTGACGATCGGCTTCGGCTACCTCGGCCTTGCCGCAGCGCCGACGCTGGCGCTCGCCTGCGCCGCCTCCGTGCTGGGCGGCGCCGGCAACGGCGTGCAGTGGGTGGCCCTGGTCAGCGCCGTGCAGGAGCTGACCGCGCAGAACATGCAGGCACGCGTGATGAGCGTGCTCGAATCGATCGGGTCGGCGATGCCGGGGATCGGCTTCCTCCTCGGCGGCCTCACCGCAGCCGTCCTCAACCCCCGCGTCACCTTCCTCATCGCCGGGGCGGGAGTGCTCGCGATCGTCGCCCTTGTTACCCCGATTCTTGCCTCAAAATGGCCTGAACGCAGGGAAAAACTTAGGTCCAGTGAGCTTGACTCTGGATCCGAGATTGTGGTGGAGTTGATTCCACCGGGCAGGTTTTCCCGCCCAGAGGGCGAAGGCCCCGTCCAGTCAACAGGGGAGGTTTCGCGGTGAGGAAGCTGGGTGCATTGCTGGTGGTATTGGGTGCGATGGCGGCGTTCGCGATCGGCTTGGCCGGTTGCGGCGATTCGAGCAGCGCCAAAGAGGGCGGCACGCTGAAGGTCAGTTTCGTCGCCGGCACCGACTACCTGGACCCGCAGCTGTCCTACACGGCCGAAGGCTGGTCGTCGATGTACAACACCTACCTGCCGCTGCTGACCTACGCCCACGCCGAAGGCGACGCCGGCAACGAGGTGATCCCGGCGCTGGCCGAGGACCTGCCCAAAATCAGCGGCGACGGCAAAACCTATGAGCTGACCCTGCGCAAAGGCCTCAAGTACTCCGACGGGAAACCAGTCAAGGCCTCCGACTTCAAAGCCACGGTCGAACGACTCTTCGAAGTCGAATCCCCGGGCCTGCCCTTCTTCACCGACATCGTCGGCGCCGAAGACTTCCTCGAAGGCAAAGCGAAAGAGATCTCCGGCATCGAGACGAACGACTCGACCGGCGAGATCACGATTCAGTTGGTCCGCCCCCGCGGGGCCTTCGTCAGCGAGCTGGCGACCCCATTCGTGGCCGTGGTGCCGGCCGGTACGCCCGCCAAAGACCAGACCCCCAACCCGCCGCCGGCCACCGGGCCCTACGAGATCGTCGAGTCGAACCCCGGTCGCAGCTGGTCGTACCGCCGCAACCCCGAGTGGGAGCGCAACAACGCCAAACTGATGCCGGACCTGCCCAGTGGCTACGTCGACCGGATCGAGGCCAAAGTGGTCAGCAACGACTCGACTCAGGTCAGCGAAATCGAACAGGGGGACACCCACTGGATGTTCGACCCGCTGCCGGCCGACCGCGTCGCCGAGGTCAAGGGGCGCTACGAGGGGACGCAGTACCGCACCGTGCCCTCGAACAGCACCTACTTCTTCTGGATGAACACGACCCGGCCGCCCTTCGACGACGTCAAGGTCCGCCAGGCGGTCAACCACGCGCTCGACCCAGCGGCGCTGGAACGGATCAACGCCGGCGAGATCGCGTCGACGCAGCAGATCCTCCCCCCGGAGATGCCTGGCTATGAGCAGTTCGAGCTCTACCCGCACGACATCAAAAAGGCGGAAGAGCTGATCGCCGAAGCCAACCCTGCCGACCGCGACGTCACGGTCTGGACCCTCAACATCAACCCCAACGACGACGCCGCCGCCTACTACCAGGACGTACTCAACAAACTCGGCTTCGACGCGGAGCTGAAAACGATCAACGCCAACAACTACTTCACGGTGATCGGCAATACCTCGACCCCTGACCTGGACACCGGCTGGGTCAACTTCTTCCAGGACTACCCCCACCCCGACGATTTCTTCCGCCAACTCGATGGCGCCAACATCTCGCCGGTCAACAACATCAACCTCGCCCAGTTCGACGACCCGAAAGTGAACGCGAAGATCGAGGAACTGGCCGAACAGCAGCTCGGGCCCGAGCAGGAAGCGGAATACGCCGAGCTCGACCGCGAAGTCATGGAGCAGGCTCCCTGGGCGCCCTACGGCAACCGTAGCCTGTCGCTATTCGTCTCCGACGACGTCGACTTCGACGAGGTGATCTGGAGCCCGACCTTCGCCGGGGACCTGACCAGCTTCCAACTCAAGTAGTGGAGGGCAGTCCCCGGCGCACCGCCCTCAGGCGCTTGCGGGGCGATCGCGGGGCGATCGCGGGGCTGGTCCTCTTCGCCGCGATCGTCGTCTTCGTCCTGGCCGCGCCGCTGTGGGCCAACCTCGTCGCCGACACCGGCCCCAACGCCACCCACACGACCGAGAAGGTCGAGGTGGACGGCAAGCCTCGTGAAGTCGTCAGCGTCGAGGGCACGCCCGTGGGGCCACTCTGGCTCGGGGCCGGCGGCAAGTTCTTCCTCGGCGCCGACGGCCGCCTCGGCCGCGACGAGATGGTGCGACTCATGTACGGCGGGCGCACCTCGCTCTTCATCGCCCTCACCGCCAGCCTGATCGCGACCTTCTCGGCGCTGGCACTGGCCCTGCTCGCAGGCTACTTCCGCGGTTGGGTCGACGCCGTGATCTCGTTCTTGCTCGACGTAATCTGGGGCTTCCCCGTGCTGCTACTGGGAATCGCGCTGGGCACGGCGCTGGCGGTGGGCGGGCTCGATCTCGGCCCGATCTCGATCTCGGCCGGCTCGGTCTGGATCCCGACCCTGATCGGCGGCTTCGTCTTCGCCTCCTACATCGCCCGGCCGCTGCGCGGCGAGGTGCTGGCGCTGCGTGAGCAGGAGTTCGTCAAGGCCGCGGTTGCCGGCGGCGCCGGGCCCTCGCGGGTGATGCTGCGCGAGCTGCTGCCGAATCTCTGGCCGACCGCGATCGTCCTCTTCACTGTCAACGTCGCCAACATGATGCTGCTGGAGGCCGGGCTCTCCTTCCTCGGCGCCGGCGTGCAGGCGCCCGACGCCTCCTGGGGGACGATGATCGCCGGCGGCTTCGAGCAGATCTTCAGCTCGCCGCTGCTGATGATCCTGCCCTCGACCCTGATCTTCCTCACGGTGCTCTCGCTGAACCTGATCGGAGACGGGCTCGGAGCTGTGCTGAACCCCCGCTCCCGGGCGACGATCGAGGCTCACACCGGTCGTTTCGAACCGAAGCGCGAGGCGGCCTGATGGGCGCCTTCCTGCTCAAGCGGCTGGGGCGCATGCTCGGCGTCCTCTTCGTCATCTCCGTGCTCGTCTTCCTGATCTTCAACGTGATGCCGAATGAACCGGCGGCGCAGATCGCCGGCAAGAGCGCGACGCCGGAGCTGATCGCGCAGGTCGAAGAGACCTGGGGCTTCAACGACCCCTTGCCGGTCCAGTACCTGACCGTGATGGAGCTGACCTTCACCGGCGAACTGATCTCCTACACGCGCCAACTCGACGTCGACGAAGAGATCTGGAAGGGGCTGCCGGCGACCCTCTCGCTTTGCGTCGGCGCCGCCGTGATCTGGCTCTTCTTCGCCGTCCTCTTCGGCTATCTCTCCGCCTTCCGCGCCGGCCGGCCTACCGACCGCGTGCTGATGCTGGTCTCCCTGGTCTCGATCTCCCTGCCGATCTTCCTCGTCTCCGCCCTCGCCCTCAACTACCTCAGCTACAAACTCGAGCTCTTCCCCTCCAGCGGCTACGTCGGGCTGACCGAAGACCCGCTCGACTGGGCCTATCACCTGGTCCTGCCCTGGACGACGATGGCGGTGCTCTTCATCGGCCTCTACGCGCGCGTGCTGCGAGCGAACCTGCTCGAGGTAATGGATGAGGACTACGTGCGCACAGCCCGCGCCAAGGGCCTCGGCGAGCATCAGGTGCGGGTCCGCCACGTCCTGCGCAACGCCCTGCTGCCGATAGTCACCCTGTTCGGACTCGACTTCGCGGCCCTGATCGGCGGCGCAGCGATCATCACCGAGTACATCTTCAGCCTGCAGGGGATCGGGCAGCTGACCGCGGATTCCGTCGCTGACCTCGACCTGCCGCCGGTGATGGCGCTCTCGATGCTCGCCGCCTTCTTCGTCGTCGTCTTCAACGCGCTGGTCGACATCGCCTACACCTGGCTCGACCCGCGGATCAAGCTGGAGAGGTCAAGGTGAGCGCTGGCAAGGGCGCCGCGCCCGTACTTGAGGTCAACGGCCTTCGGGTCGGCTTTGCGGGCGAGGCGGGCGTGACCCAAGCCGTCGACGGCGTCTCGCTTGCGCTGGGCGCGGGCGAGGTGCTGGCGATCGTCGGCGAGTCAGGCTCCGGCAAGAGCGTCACCGCGCTCTCGATCATGGGCCTGACTGGGGCCGGTGCGCGCGTCGAGGGCTCGGTTCGGCTCAAAGGGCAGGAGCTGCTCGGCGCCTCCAAGGAGGAGCTGCGCGAGGTTCGAGGAGCGCGGATCGGGATGGTCTTCCAGGACCCGAGCAGCTCCTTCAACCCCGTCTACAGGGTGGGCAACCAGGTCGATGAGGCGATTCGCGCCCACCGCGCCCTGAGCGCGGCCGAGACCCGCGAGCTGACACTGCAGACGCTGGACGCGGTCGGGGTCTCCGACCCGGAGCGGCTCGCCGGCAGCTACCCGCACCAGCTCTCCGGCGGCATGGGCCAGCGAGCGATGATCGCGATGGCACTGGCGCTCGAGCCGACGGTGCTGATCGCCGACGAGCCGACCACGGCGCTCGACGTGACGATCCAGGCGCAGGTGCTGGCGCTGCTGGCGCGTCTCAACCGCGAGCGCGACCTGGCGACGATCTTGATCACCCACGACCTCGGCGTCGTCGCCGAGGTCGCCGACCGGGTGGCGGTGATGCGCGCCGGGCGGGTGGTCGAGGAGGGATCGCTCGACCAGATCTTCTACGAGCCTCAGCACTCGCACACCCGCGAGCTACTGGAGGCGCTGACCCGCCTCGGCCGGCCGCGCGCTGGCACAGCGAGCACCACCGGCAAGAAAGCCCCATGAGTACCGCCGCCACTCCGCTGTTGGAGGTAACCGACCTGGTCAAGCGCTACGGCCGTGCGGGGGACGGGGTGCAGGCCGTGGACGGGGTCAGCCTCTCGATCTCGAGCGGCGAAACCCTGGGGCTGGTGGGAGAGTCGGGCTGCGGCAAGTCGACCATCTGCCGCACCGTGCTGCGACTGGAGCATCCCACCTCGGGCTCGATCTGCTTCCAGGGACGCGAGATCACCGACCTCTCCCCTCGCGCGATGCGGCCGCTGCGCCGCGAGATGCAGATGGTCTTCCAGGACCCTTACTCCTCGCTCAACCCGCGGCGGCGGGTCGGCCAGGCCATCGCTATGCCGCTGAAGCTGCAGGGCCTCGCCGACGGGAGCGAACTTCGCAGCGCGGTCGAGGCCCTGCTGGAGCGAGTCGGGTTGGCCCCCGAGCACTACGACCGCTACCCGCACGAGCTCTCGGGTGGTCAGCGGCAGCGGATCGGCATCGCCCGCGCCCTCGCCCCACGCCCGAAGCTGGTGCTCGCCGATGAGCCCGTCTCCAAGCTCGACCTCTCGATCCAGGCGCAGATCGTCGACCTGCTCGCCGAGCTGCAGCGGGAGATGGGACTGAGCTACCTCTTCGTCTCCCACGACATCGGCGTCGTCCGCCACGTCTCTGACCGGATCGCAGTGATGTACGAAGGGCGGATCGTCGAGGAGGGGCCGGCCGAGCAGGTTTGCGAGCGTCCCTCCCACCCCTACACACAGCAGCTGCTCGCCTCGGTGCCGGTTCCCGACCCGCGCCGGGCGCGGGCCAGACGCGCCGAGTGATGCTCTCTTGCGGACTGGGTAGGCAGACTATGGACCGATGTCCCTGCCCCTGGCCCCGCCGATCAAGCCACAGCTGGCGCTGACCCGCAAAGCGCTGCCGACTGGCGAGGAGTGGGCCTACGAGCAGAAGCTCGACGGCTTCCGTGCGATCGTCTTCGTCGACGGCGCCGAGGTCTTCATCCAGTCGCGCGGCGGCAAAGAACTGGCTCGCTACTTTCCCGAGCTGAGCTTCGCTCCCGGCCGCTACGTGCTCGACGGCGAGCTGGTGATCCGCGACGCCGACGGCAACCCCGAGTTCGACGCCCTGCAGAGCCGCCTCCACCCGGCGGAGTCGCGGGTCAGGCTGCTGGCCGAGGAGATTCCGGCCGTCTATGTCGCCTTCGACTTGCTCGCCGAGGGCGACGAGTCGCTGCTCGAGACGCCGTTCGGGGAGCGCCGCTCCCGGCTCGAGAAGCTGGCGGAGCGGACCGGCGTCGAGCTGAGCAAACTCAGCCGCGACACTGCCCAGGCGGAGGATTGGCTGCGACGCACCGAGGGGACGATGGCGAAGCAGCTAGACGCGCCCTACCTGCCTGGCAAGCGCAAAGGGATGGCGAAGGTGAAGCGAGAGCGGACGATCGACTGCGTCGTGCTCGGCTGGCGACCCGGCAAGGAGGAGGGCACGGTCGGCTCGCTGATCCTCGGCCTCTACGACGGCAACCAGCCACGGTCGGTGGGCCACATCGCCGGCTTCAGCCATGAGATGAAGCGGAGCCTGCGCAGCCTGCTGGAACCGCTGGAGACCGGCGAGCGCGGCAGCGCCGAGCCGAGTCGCTGGACCGGCGGGCGCGACCTCGAGTGGGTGGCGCTGCGGCCCGAATTGGTGATCGAGGTCGGCTACGACCACGCCGTCGCCGGACGGATCCGCCACGGGGCGCGGTTCCACCGCTTCCGCGACGACAAGGCACCGGAGGAGTGCCGCTTCGAGGACCTCGACGAAGGCTAGGCCTGGGGCGCCGCGTCAGCCGCGCAGCGTCTCGACCGCGATCGCCGCCGTCTCGGTCGGGCTTTCGCCGACCCGCACGCCCTTCGCCTCGAGCGCTTCCTTCTTCGCCTGCGCGGTGCCCGAGGAGCCGGAGATGATCGCCCCGGCGTGGCCCATCTGCTTACCGGGCGGCGCTGTGAAGCCGGCGATGTAGGCGACCACGGGCTTGGAGACCTCGGCCGCGATGAACTCCGCAGCGCGCTCCTCGGCGTCGCCGCCGATCTCGCCGACCATCACGATCAGCTCGGTCTCGGGGTCGGCCTCGAACAGCTTCAGGATGTCGATGAAGTCGGAGCCGACGATCGGGTCGCCGCCGATGCCGACGATCGAGGAGTTGCCCTCGCCGGCCTGCTTCAGCTCGTTGCCGATCTGGTAGGTCAGCGTGCCCGACTTGGAGACGACGCCGATCTTGCCCGGGTCGAAGAACTGAGCCGGGATGATGCCGACATTTGCCTTGCCGGGTGAGAGGACGCCGGGGCAGTTGGGGCCGATCAGCCGCACCCCGGCCTCCTTCGCCTTCCAGTAGGTCTTCAGCATGTCGAGCACCGGGATCCCCTCGGTGATCGCGATCACCGTGTGCACGCCGGACTCGATCGCCTCGTCGATCGCCGGCGCGGCGAAGCGCGCCGGCACAAAGATCATCGAGGTGTTGGCGTCCTCCTCCTCGACGGCCTCCTTGATCGAGTCGAAGATCGGCACACCCTCGACCTCCTGGCCGCCCTTGCCGGGGGTGACGCCCGCCGCCAGGTAGGTCCCGTAGGCCTGGTTTCGGAGGCCGTGGAAGGAGCCCTCGCGCCCGGTCAAGCCGGAGACGACGAGCTTCGTCTCCTTGTCGACGATGATCGACATCAGCCGCCGTCCCCCGCCAGCTCGACGACCCGCCGCGCCGCGTCGAGCATCGTCTTCTCCTGCTGCAGGTTGGGGAGATCGGCCTCGGCGAGAATCGCCAGCCCCTCCTCGGAGTTGGTGCCGTCGAGGCGGACGACGAGCGGAACCTTGAGGTCGAGCTGCGAGGAGGCCTCGACGATCCCCTTGGCGATCTCGTCGCAGCGGGTGATGCCGCCGAAGATGTTGAAGAGGATCGCCGTGACCTTCTCGTCCGAGGTGATCACGGTCAGCGCATCGACGATCGCCTCCGCCTTGGAGCCGCCGCCGGCGTCGAGGAAGTTGGCTGGCCTGCCGCCCGCCTGGGCGACTACGTCAAGCGTCGACATGCAGAGCCCGGCTCCGTTGGCGAGGATGCCGACGTTGCCGTCGAGCTTGACGTAGGTGAGGCCCTTTTCCTTCGCCATCGCCTCCTGCGGGTCGTCGGCGGTGTCGGCGATCTCGGCCAGCTCCTGGTGGCGGAAGAGGGCGTTGCCGTCGATCGTCACCTTGGCGTCTAGCGCGACCACGTCGCGCCCGGTGGTAACGATCAGCGGGTTGACCTCGATCAGGGTCGCGTCCTCCTCGCTTGCCACCTGGGCCAGCTTCGCCAGCACCTCAGCGGCCTGGTCGCGCGCGTCCTCGTCGAGCCCTGCCGCATCGACGATCGGGCGCGCCTCGGCGGCGGTGAAGGGGCGAGTCGGGTCGATGTGCTCCTTGATCAGCGCCTCCGGGTCCTCCTCGGCGACCGCCTCGATATCCATCCCGCCCTTGGCGGAGACCATCGTCAGCAGCTTCTTCTCGCCGCGGTCGAGGATCACCGAGGCGTAGTACTCGGCGGCGATGTCGGAGCCGCCCTCAACCCAGACCCGGTCGACCCGGAACGGCCCCTCGCCGCGCGGGCCAAAGATGTCCATGCCGAGGATCGCGTCGGCGTGCGCCCGCGCCTCCTCAGCGTCCTGGGCGATCTTGATCCCACCCGCCTTGCCGCGGCCGCCGATCAGCACCTGCGCCTTGATCGCGCAGGGATAGCCGATCCGCTCCGCGGTGGCGACCGCCTCCTCAACCGTCGAGACGACCTCGCCACTCGGCACCGCGATGCCGTGCTTGGCGAACAGCTGCTTGCCCTGATACTCGAGGAGGTCCATTTTCGGCGCGCGCGCAGCGGCGCGGGGCGGGCAGCCTACCCGAATGAGGAATAGGGCATAATGCCGCGGCTTCCTCCCCGCTTATGCCCCTCCCTAGCCTCAAAACCATCAAATGGGTGACCACCGACTGCTACGGCACCCTGATCGACTGGGAGAAGGGCATTGTCGACGCCTGCCGCAAAGAGGCGGAGAAGGATGGCTTCAGCTTCGAGGAGGGCGCCTTCCTGGCCCGCTTTATTGAGGTGCAGGCGGCGATCATGGCCGGCTCCTACGAGCTCTACGCCGAGGTACTGCGCCGCGCGATCGTCAAAGTCGCCGGCGAGATCGGCTGGGAGGTAGAGCCCTCGCGCGCCCAGTTCCTACCCGACAGCGTCGCCCGCTGGCAGCCGTTCCGCGAGGCGAACGCGGCGATGGACCGGCTCGGCAAACGCTACGAGATCGGGATCATCTCCAACATCGACGACAAACTGCTCGGCGTCTCGCGGCGTCACCTGCGCACGGAACTGGACCTCGTCGTCACCGGCCAGCAGGTGCGCAGCTACAAGCCCGACCCGGTCCACTTCAAAGAGGCCGCGCGGCGGATCGGCGGCAAGAAAGGCTGGCTCCACATCGGCTCCGGCTACACCAACGACGTCGCCCCGCTGCTGAAAATGAACGTGCCGGTGATCTGGGTAAACCGCCACGGCGAGAAACTCGACGGCCGCAAGGCGCCCGCCGCGACGGTCAAAACCTTCCGCGACGCCGTCAAAAAGCTCGGCGCGTCCTGAGCCTTCTCTAGCGTTTCGCAACTTCACCGCCGGGTGACGGTTTCCGACCTAGGTCCCCGCGCCACAGCGACGCATGTATCGACTGGAACAAAGCAGGGTGTCTCGTCGTATCCGCCTGCCGCTCGCGGCGGGGCTGCTGGCGCTGCTCTGTGCCTTCGCCTTCGCCCTCCAGCCGCAGGCGCGGGCGCAGACGGAACAGCCGCCCAGCTTCGTCGTGATCCAGACCGACGACCAGACGCTCGACCAGCTCTACGACACCTTCCGCCAGAACCCGACGATCCAGGCGATGCCGAACACGCTGCAGCTGATCGGGCGGCGGGGGATGACCTTCAACCGCTACTACGTCTCCTATCCCCTCTGCTGCCCCTCCCGGGTGAGCATGCTGACGGGGCGCTACGCCCACAATCACAACGTGCGCGGCAACGTGCCGCCGAACGCCGGCTACACCGGCTTCTCCTTCCGCGGGGCGATGTCCCACAACCTCGCCACCTGGCTGCAGGGCGCCGGCTACCGCACGGTCCACATCGGCAAGTTCCTCAACGGCTACGGGGACGAACCGTACGACGACGGCAAAACGGTCCCGCCTGGCTGGAACGCCTGGCACACCGTGATCAAGGCCGACACCAACCACTACTTCTATGGCTACACGCTCAACAACAACGGCGTGCTCGAGGGCCCCTACGGCGACTCGGGCAGCTGGGAAACGCGCGAATACGGCGTCCGCGACGACCTCGGCTGCCCCTTCGCGCCGCTTAACGGGCTGCCCTGCCACTACGAGACCGACACGCTGACCAACATCGCAACGCAGGAGCTGCTCGCCACCTCACCTGAACAGCCCTTCTACCTGCAGCTCGACTACACCGCCCCGCACGGCGACTTCCGCCGCCCGGCGGGGCCCGAGCCGGCCCTCCGCCACTACGACTGGTTCAAGGGCGCACCCTTCCCCCACAGCCGCTCGGAAGGGTTCGCCGAGGGGAACGTCAGCGACAAGCCCAGCTTCATCAAAGAAGCGCCCTACCTCTCGCTCCAGGACATCCACACCTACCGCGTCTATTACCAGAAGTCGCTCGACTCGCTGCGCGCGGTCGACGACGGCGTCAAGCTGGTGATCGACACGCTCGGCTACCTGCAGCGCCTCCGCAACACCTACGTCATTTTCACCTCGGACAACGGCTTCTTCTTCGGCGAGCACCGGCTGACCGGCGGCAAGTTCCTCGCCTACGAGCCCGCCGTGCACGTGCCCTTCCTGATCCGCGGCCCCGGCATCCGCCCCAACAGCTCGACCGGGGAGCTGACCGCCAACGTCGACGTCGCGCCGACCATTCTCGAGCTGGCCGGGGTCACAGCCGACAAGAGCATCGACGGCCGCTCGATGGTCCCCTTCCTGCGCGACTCGGAGCTGCGCAGCCGCCGCCCGATCCTCTTCGAGTCCTTCGTCGAGACCTCCGACGTGGAAGCGAACGCGACTCCCCCGCCGGAAGCCCCCGCACCTGCCAGCGCCCGCCGCGGCACCGGCGCGACCGCTTCGATCCTGGCGCCGCCGAAGGACTACGAGGGAATCCGCCTCGGTCCCTTCAAGTACATCGCCTGGCCGAGCGGGGAGAAGGAGCTCTACGACATCAACAAAGACCCCAACGAGCTCAACAACATCGTCCGCATCCCCAACTACTTCCCGGTTCGCAACCTGCTCCACCGCGAGATGCGGCGGCTCGAGAGCTGCATCGGCAGGGAATGCCAGGAAGTCGGGCCGAAAGTGCCGCTGACGCGCAAGGAACGCCAGGCGCAGATCCGTCAGGAAAAGCAGGAACGGCGCGAAAAACAGCGGGAAGAACGGGAAAAACGGCAGGAAAAAAGGTAGGACGCGCGGGTAGCGGCTGGCGGGTCCTGTCACCGAATAGCCAACGACCAGCGGGTCCTGTCACCGCAGGGGACCCCCCACCCCCTGCGGTAGCTAAAGCTTCCTCGGGGGTGGGCCCCCCTACGGCGCCACCCGCTGGAGATGCCTATGTGATTACCGCGAGGACGTCGCCGCTGGACACTGCTGCGCCTTCAGAGATGGGCAACTCGCTGACTTTGCCTGATCTGTGGGCGGTTATCTCGTTCTCCATCTTCATCGCCTCGATCACGCAGATGAGGTCGCCCTCGGCTACCTCGGCGCCCTGCTCTACTGCGACCTTGAGGATGGTGCCCTGGAGGGGTGAGGGGAGTGACTCACTGGAGGCAGCGGCTGCGGCGCCGGACTTGCGCTCGCGCTTGGGTGGGCGCTTGCCGCTCGCCGCCGGGGCGGCGCCGCCCGCGGCAGCCTCGCCGATCACCTTGACGTCAAAGAGCTTGCCGGAGACCTCGACCTTGTAATCGCGGGCGATGAGCTCGGCGGGGCCCTCCCCCTCGGCAAGCGCGGGCGCGGCCTCGGGCGCCGTCCCCTTGAGCCAGTCGCGGTCCTCCATCAGGTCGCGGCAGGTCTCACCCTTGGCCCACTGCTCGGTGGCCAGGATTGCGCTGTGGAAGGGGATTAGCGTGGTCAGTCCGCCGACCTCGTACTCGCCCAGCGCCCGCAGCATCCGGCGCGTCGCGTGCTCACGGTCGACGTCCCAGGCAATCAGCTTGGCGACCATCGGGTCGTACATCGGGGTCACCTCGGAGCCCGCCTCGACCCCGGAGTCGACCCGTACGCCGGGCCCAGCCGGCTCGCGGTAGCTGGTGATTGTGCCCGGCGCGGGGGCGAACTTCTTGTGGGCGGCCTCGGCGTTGATCCGGCACTCGATCGCGTGGCCGCGCAGCTCGACCTCATCCTGGGCAATCGAGAGCTCCTCGCCGGCGGCGAGGAGCACCTGCTCACGGACGATGTCGACGCCGGTGACCATCTCGGTCACGCAGTGCTCGACCTGGACCCGCGTGTTCATCTCGAGGAAGAAGTACTCGTCGCCGACCTGCATCCCCTCAACCGTGCCGGCGCCGCGGTAGCCGACCGCGGCAGCCGCGTCGGTTGCGATCTTGCCGATCCGCTCGCGCATCTCCTCGTCGACCTGCGGGCCGGGCGCCTCCTCGATCACCTTCTGGTGACGACGCTGGATCGAGCAGTCGCGCTCGCCGAGGTGGATCACGTTGCCGTGCGAGTCGGCCAACACCTGGACCTCGACGTGCCGCGGATCCTCCAAGTAGCGCTCGACGTAGACGCGGTCGTCGGAGAAGAACTTCTCCCCTTCGCGGGCAGCGCCCTCGAAGGCCTCCTCGAGCTCGTCGGGGCTCAGCGCCACCCGGAAGCCCTTGCCGCCGCCACCGCCAGCGGCCTTGCAGGCGACCGGGTAGCCAGCCTCCTCGGCCTGCTTCTTCGCGGCCGCCAAGTCCGCGGCCGGCTCAGTCGCCCCCGGGACAATCGGCACTCCCGCCTCGGCCATGATCTCGCGCGCCCGCGTCTTCGAACCCATAGCTTCGATCGCCTCCGCCGGGGGGCCAATGAAGACGATGTCGGCCTCGGCGCAAGCCTTGGCGAAGTCCGCGTTCTCAGCCAGGAAGCCATATCCCGGGTGAATCGCCTCCGCCCCGGCCTGCTTCGCAGACTCAATGATCTTCGGGATATTCAGGTAGCTCTCGGCCGGCACTGCCGGGCCGATCAAAAAGGCCTCATCGGCCTCGCGCACATGCGGCGCCTCCCGATCGATCTCTGAATAGACCGCAACGGACCCAATCCCCATCTCCTTCAGGGTGCGCGCGACCCGGATCGCGATCTCGCCGCGGTTGGCTATCAGCACCTTCTCGAACACGGCGGCGCAGTCTATTCAGGAGGAAGGCGGTGGAGGGGGTGATGGATGTCCCGCCCGGACAAGCGTCGGGCTAATTAGCCCGACGCTTTGAGTATCCGCCCGTTCGGGACATCCATCACCCCCTCCAGACCGACGTGCTGGCTCGACTGCCCGCCAGCTGAAGCCGCAATAGGCTGCCGTCTGATGATCGAGCTGCAGAGCCATTCGACTGTGTCCGACGGGCAGCTGGCGCCTGCCGAAGTGGTTGCGAAGGCCTGGGAAGCTGGTGTGACCACGCTGGCGCTGACCGATCACGATGCGATTGCTGGGGTTGCTGAGGCGGAAGATGCGGCGAAGCGGTTGGGGATTGAGCTGGTGCCGGCGATTGAGATGTCTCTGCGTGCATGAGTACGCCGAAGACCTGCACGTGTGCGGTTATTGGGTGGATCTGGGGAAGATCGCGCCGGCCTGCGAGCGGGCACAGCATGAGCGGGTGACGCGGGCCGGGGAAATTGTCGAGAAGCTCCGGGGGGAGGGCTTCGACCTGCACTTGGAGGACGCGGTCCGCGAGGCCGGCGACGCGCTCTCGATCGGCCGCCCCCACATCGCCCGCGCCGCAGGCGCCGAAGGGGACCTGGGGCCCTTCTTCGAGGAGTACCTGGTGCCGGGCGCCAAGGCCTTTGTGCCGCGCCGCTGGCCTACGGCTGCACAGGCGATCGAGCTAATCCACGACGCCGGGGGAGTCGCCGTGATCGCCCACCCCTACTGGGATATCGACGAGCCCGACGAGGTGGACGACCTGATCCGCTCCCTCGGCGCTGACGGCGTTGAGACTTTTTACCCCACCCACAGCAGAGAGCAGACGGCTCACCTGCTCGAGCTCTGCACCGAGCTGAGCCTGATCCCCACCGCCTCCTCCGACTACCACGGCCCCACCCACAAGACATTCGCGAAGTTCGGCGCCTACGAGACCTACAGCCTCGGCGAGCCGCAGGTCCCTCGCAAGCCATAGGAGGGCGGGTAGTCCCTCCCGCTCTGTATCAGGCAGTAACCGCAGCCGCCGGGATCAGCTCCCGCGACTCGAGGTACTCGAGCAGCTTCTGCGCCGACTCCTCAGGCGACTCGTTTTCGGTGTCGCAGACCCAGGCCGGGTTCTCCGGAATCTCGTATGGGTCCGACACGCCGGTGAATTCCTTGATCTCGCCCGCGAAGGCCTTCGCGTAGAGGCCCTTGACGTCGCGCTCGGCGCAGGTGTCGACCGAGGCCTTGACGTAGACCTCGATGAAGCGATCACCCATCAACTCGTGCGCCTCGTCGCGAATCTCCGCGTAGGGAGAGATCGCCGCGGTGATCACCGGCACGCCGTTGCGGCTGAGCAGGTCGGCGACGAAAGCGATCCGGCGGATGTTCGTGTCGCGGTCCTCCTTCGAGAAGCCAAGCCCCTTGGAGAGATTTTCGCGCACGATGTCGCCATCGAGGATCTCCAGCTTCGAGCCACGCTCGCGCAGTTGGGTCTCCAGCAGCCCGGAGATGGTCGTCTTGCCGGCACCGGAAAGCCCGGTGAACCAGAGGGTGAAGCCCTTCTCGCCAGCCATGCTCGTATCAGTCCTCCTTGTAAGCGTCGATCAGGATGTCGGCGACCTCGTCGCGTGAGAACTCGTGCGGCGGCCTTTCGCCGTTGCCGAGCATCTCGCGGACCTTGGTCCCGGAGAGAAACAGATGCGACTCCTGGTCATGCGGGCAGGTCTTGCCGGAGGCGAGCCCCTCGCACTCGTTGCACCAGAAGGTGTGCTCGAACATCAGCGGCTCGATCCCGAGCTCGTCGATGTCGATCTCGTCGAAGATCTTCTGCGCGTCGTAGGTGCCGTAGTAGTCGCCGGCACCGGCGTGGTCGCGGCCGACGATGAAGTGGGTGGCGCCGTAGTTGCGGCGGACGATCGCGTGCAGGACGGCCTCACGCGGGCCGGCGTAGTGCATCTTCGCCGGCTTCACCCCGAGCACGACCCGGTCGTTCGGGTAGTACTTCTCCATCAGCACCTCGTAGCAGCGCATCCGCACGTCAGCGGGGATGTCGCCGGCCTTGGTCTTGCCGATCAGCGGATGGATGAAGAGGCCGTCGCAGGTCTCCAGCGCGGCCTTGGTCAGGTACTCGTGGGCGCGGTGGATCGGGTTGCGGGTCTGGAAGGCGACGATCTTCTTCCAGCCGCGCGCCTCGAAGTCGGCCTTGTGTTCGGCGGGCGTTTTGTAGCGCCGCATGAAGGCCTCCTCGTGGTCGGGCAGCGCGTCGACCTCGATTGGGCCGGCGATACACCGGTTGCCCTCCTCATAGATCGCGGCGACGCCGGGATGGGCCTCGTCGGTGGTGCCGTAGACCTGCTCGGCCTCGCGCTTGGCGTCGCGCTCCCAGATCTCCTCGACGGTGATCCGCCCCAGCGGCTTGCCTTCGTCGCTCGACAGTGCGACGACGTCGCCAACCTCGCACTCGAGGTCGGTCGCCAGGGTGATCGGAATCGGCCAGTACTCGCCGGCCACGGTCCGCATCTCGGCGCAAACGCGCTCCCAGTCGGCCGAGCCCTGGAAGCCGGCCAGCGGCGCGAAGCCGCCGTTGCCAATCATCTCGAAGTCGGCAGTGTGGCGCTCGGAAAGGGTCAGGGAAAGCTCAGTCATCGTCTCGCTCATCAGGCAGTTCTCTCACCAATCGGGTCGGAGGGAAGGGTCAGGAAATCAGGCAGGCGCCGCTAGTTGATCCCGCACTCGGTCTTTTCAAGGCCCACCCAGCGGCCGTCGCGCGGCGAAGCGCCCGCGGCGACCGGCTTGGTGCAGTGGGTGCAGCCGATCGAGGGGTAGCCCTGATCGTGGAGGGGGTTGTACGGGAGGCGGTGCTCACGGATGTAGTTCCAGACGTCGCGCTCGGACCAGTCCGCAAGGGGGTTCAGCTTCCACAGCTCGAAGCGCTTGTCCCGGGCGAACTTGGGGGTTTTGGCGCGACTGGCTGAGTCCTCGCGGCGGACGCCGGCGAGCCAGCAGTCTACGGAAGAAAGGGCACGGCCCATCGGCTCGACCTTGCGCAAGCCGCAGCAGGCGTCGGGATTGCTCTTCCAGAGCTCGTCGCCATGCTCGGCGGCCTGCTCCTCGAGAGTCAGGTTGTGGAAGCGGTCGAACTCGATGCCGAGATGCTCGGCAAGGCGGTCGCGCGTCTCGTAGGTCTCCGGGAAGAGCACGTCGGTGTCGAGGTAGAAGAAGCGCGCCTCGGAGTTGATCTGCGTCGCCATGTGCGCCGTGACCGAGCTCGTTTTCTGGAACGAGCAGGCGATGTAGTGGCGCTCGCCGAAGGTCTCGAACATCCACTCGATCGCCTCCGGGGCGGAGCGGCCCTCGAGCTCGGCGGCGATTGCCTCGGGATCCTCGATCAGCGGCGAGACGGCTACGGGGGTCATATCGCGCACTCGCCCTCGCCCCTCTCCACTTTGTAAGGGCTGGAGCGCTGCCAGTCGATGAACTGCTGCATCGTCTCCAGACTGAACTCCGCGGGGAGGGTTAGGTCCTTGACCTCTTCTTCGAAACGGGGGGCGCCGGCACGCTCGGCGAAGGCATTGAACTCCTCGGCCTCGTCGGAGCGCTCGGCCTCGTAGAGGCGCACCCAGCGCTCGACAGCTTCGGGGACACGCTTGGCGGGCAGGCGCGACTTCAGCCGCGTGCCGAAGATCACCTCGCCGCCCTCGTATTTGCCGCCGATGTGCGGGATGTAGGCGGGCATCTGGCGATCGCCGATCTTCAGCGAGGCGCCGTAGAAGCCGATGTTGGCGATGTGGTGCTGGCTGCACCCGTTGGGGCAGCCGCTCATCTTCACGTGGATCTGGCGGGTCAGCCCATCCTTGACGTCCATCGCCTCGAGCCGCTCCTTGACGGCGCGGTTGAGGCCCATCGAGCTGGTGATCCCGAGCTTGCAGCTGTCGGTGCCGGGGCAGCTGACCACGTCGGTGATCTCGCGGGCGCCGGCCTCGCTGAGGCCGAGCGCGTCGAGCCGCTGCCAGACCTCGAACAGGGCCTCGTCGCGAACCCAGCGCAGGACCAGGTTCTGCTGCACGGTGCTGCGTGCGTAGCCGCCGGTGAACTCACGCATGATCGTGGCCAGGCCGCGGAACTGCTCCGGGGTCAGGTCACCGCGGTCGATCTTCACCTCGACCGCCGAGAAGCCCTCCTGGCGCTGCGCCTGCACGTTGGCCTCGCAGAAGCGCTCGAACTCGGAGAGCTCGCCGTTGGGCGATGCGGGCGCGGCGGGCGCATCCGGGGCGTTCGCCTCCTCGTCCTCGTCGAAGCGCAACCGCTCGACCAGCTCCGCGTCGAACTCGCGCTCCTCGACCCACTCGCCTTCGAGCTCTTCGTCGACCAGCTCGCGGAAGGCGTCGATGCCGATCTTGTCGACCAGGACCTTGATCCGGGCGCGGGCGCGGTTGACGCGCAACCACTCCTGGCGGTCGAAGATCCGCAGCGCCGCCTCGGAGACCTTGAGGTAGTCGCCGTTGTCGGCCTCGACGAACTCGTAAAGGGTGGGTGCGACGCGGGCCATGATCGAGGTGCCGCCGCCGACCCGGACCTCGAAGCCCTTGACCCCGTCCTTTTCGCGGGAGAGAAAGGCGATGTCGTGGATGCCGGTGATCGCCCGGTCCTCGTCGGAGCCGGTGAAGGCGGTCTTGATCTTGCGCGGCATCAGCTGCGTCGTCGGGTGGCGGACGAAGTAGCGGACGTAGGCGCCGGCGTAGGGCGTCGGGTCGAAGACCTCGTCGGGGGCAACGCCGGCCCAGGGGTCGCCGGTGACGTTGCGGACCGTGTTGCCGCAGCCCTCGCGCGAGGAGAGGTCGACCTCGGCGATCTCGCGCAGCAGCAGCTCCATGTCGCGCAGCGGCACGTGGTGGATCTGGATGTTCTGCCGCGTGGTGATGTGGCCCTTGTCGAGCGGCGCGTATTTCTCGACCACGCTGGCGAAGACCTCCATCTGCTCCGGGGTGACGCCGCCGAAGGGGAGCTTCACCCGCACCATCTGGACGTCGGCCTGGCGCTGGCCGTAGACGCCCTGCTTGAGGCGGAAGCCGATGAACTCGTCTTCGGGCATCTTGCCCGCGAGGAACTCCTCGGCTTCGTTGTCGAAGTCGTCGAACTCGCGCTCGAGGATCGGGATGATGCTGCCGGGGACGTTCTCGTAGGTCTCCGGGTTCTCCAGGGATCCGGTGCGGCCCTTGCCGCGCTGCTCCTTGCCTTGGTCTACGACAACCTCCACGCCAAGGAAAATAGCAAAACCTGACAGGGATTCGGGTATTTACCCCGGAAGGCGCTTCAGGACTTGCTCGGAGGCAGTTTCCCTCCAGCGTGAAGAATCGCTGCGGCCTCGCCGGACTCGGCCACCTGACCGCCCTCCGGCTCGAGCGGCAAGCCAGCTTCAGACCAGCCGACGATCCCCTCACTCAGCTTCACCGCGTCGTAGCCCTCGGCCGCCAGGGCCGTAGTCGCCATGCTCGAGCGATTGCCGCCGCGGCAGTAGAGGACGACCGGGCGATCCTTGTCGATCTCCCCAGCCCGTTCGGCCAGCTCAGCCAGCGGCAAGTGAGTGGCGTCCTCGATCCGCCCCATCTCCCACTCGTGGCCGGCGCGCACGTCAACTAGCTGCGCACCTTCGTCGATCAGCTTTTGCGCTTGCTCGCGAGAAACCTCGGGTGGCTCAGAACTCATCAACGGAAATCTAGCCAACGCCCGACGGGAGGGATGGGCAGGACCCTCAACGGGCGGATACTCAAAGTGCCGGTCTCATTAGACCGGCACTTGTCCGGGGAGGGTCCTGCCCATCCCTTCCACTTGGCTGTTAGTCGATATCCGTTCCCTCGATCAGGAAGGCGACCCGCACGTGGGCGCGGTACTCGTCGAGGTTCTCGCCCCGAATCCCGGTCGAGACGATGTCGACGGCGCGGATGTTGCGCAGGGTGCCCTGCGCCTGGCTCAGCGCCTGCCTCGCCGCGTCATCAGTCGACGTCTTTGAGCTGCCGACCAGCTCGATGATCTTCACGACAGCCATTTCGATCCTCCTTGGTCGAGATCCTGGATGCTCACCTTCGCGCCGACCCCCTCGACCAGCGCCGCCCGCTGCCAGGGGCTCGTCGCCCCACCGTCAGTCGCGGCGACCGGAGCGGTTTCGGCCTCGAACCGGGCGATCGCCGCCGCAATCGCCGCCGCCTCATCCGCGTTGGGGCTACGACTCATGGCCAAAGCCTAGTTCAACCCCAGATTTGACACTTTTGACGCTCAATTGTTACATTACATAGCCAGAGGTGATGTAACGTGACCCGCATGAAGCGACTGCAGATCTCGATCGAGCCCGAGCTGGACGCGGCGGTCGAACAACGCGCCGAAAAAGAGGGGCTCTCGAAGGCGGAGGTGATCAGGCGTTGCGTGCGGGAGAGGATCAATCCATTGCCACCCATCGAGGAGGATCCGCTGTACAAGCTGTTCAAGTCCCCGGTCAAGGGCGGCAATCCGGACAGCAGCGAGACCATCGACGACGTGGTCTACGGGTTGTCACGGGACTACCCGTGATCTTCGCCGACTCGTCCTTTCTCATTGCGGGGTCAATTGAAGGGGATCGAAATCACGCTGCTGCTCTTCGGCTCTACGAGAAGGTTGTGGGACGGCGCATCGTGATCACCAACCATGTGCGGGGAGAGACGTGGACCTGGCTGCGATCCCGAACCTGGCATCAAAGGGCCGTTGAATTTCTCGATGGGATCGAGGAGGAGGGCCACGTTCAAGTCGCTCAGATTTCCGAGCAACAAGAAGACGATGCTTTGTCTTGGCTACGCCGGCACGATGAGCGCAAGTACTCGTTCGTGGACGCGACCAGCTTCGCCTACATGCGGGCGAAGGGAATTACCGAGGCGCTCGCCTTCGACGGTGATTTCGCTGCCGCCGGCTTCACGGAACTGCGTCCCTGACGTTCAGCAGCCGGACCGACGTCAGTCGTCGTGGCCGGCGTGGAGGCCGGGTACGGGAGTGCCGTGCTTCTCTTCGGCGCAGAGGATCGGGGCGGGGTCGAAGCTGTCGGAGAGGGCGAAGCCGTCAGCGGTGCCGATGATCACGGGCTCCGCTTTGCGCCTCGATTTCCCTTTCGGCCGCACCGGCTTGCCGCGGCCGCACTGGATGAAGAAGTCGCGGACGCCATCGCGGGCGTCGATTATGTCGTCGCCGCCGCCACCGTAGAAGCGGTCGGCGCCGGGCTGGCCGAGCATCGCGTTGGGGCCGCCGTCGCCGATTAGGACATCCCAGTCGAAAGAGCCCTCCATGTCCTCATTGGAGTCGTCGAGGCGGACCGAGTCGCAGCCGCGAACCTCGTCGATCCAGGCCTTGTCGAGCGGGAAGGAGATGTAGAGCAGGCCGGGGTGCGCCTGGGTCTCGGCAAAGGAGGCGTCGTCGCGGCCGGGGCCGCCGACGATCGCGCCGCCGGCGCAGCCGCCACCCGCGGCCAGCAGGTCGCCGTGCTCTTCGCCGTAGATGAACGTCGGGCCGGGCGTGCTCCCGATCAGGCCATCGGCACCCGCTCCGCCGTAGAGGCGATCGGCGCCGAAGCCCGCCTCGATCAGGTCGTCCTCAGGCCCGCCGCGGATCGTGTCGTCACCCATTCCTCCCGCGATGCGAACGTTCTCGACGCCGGAGAGGTCGCCTTCAACCCGCAGGCGGTCGTCACCGGGTCCGAGGTCGGCCATCAGCCAGCGCGCCGGCCCACCGGCCGGGCAGCTCGCCTGCGTCGGGCCGGTCCGGGTGCAACCCGGACCGAGCGCGATCCCGTTGGCGGCGGTGACGCCGAAGGTCGACGAGCGTTCGTCGAAGGCGACGGTGAACTCGTCGCGGCCGTCCCCGCCGACGATCGCCAGGCCGCCGCCCTCGGTGTGGGAGCGATCGATCTCGATGTAGGCCGAGGCTTTCAGGCGGCGCTCTTTCCCACAGGAGGTCGTGCTCCCTTTCGCCCCGCGGCAGCCGTCAGAGCCCTGGCCGCCGTTCAGTTCGTCGCGACCCTTGCCGCCGACGATCGTGTCGTCGCCGGGGCCGCCGTCGATCTCGTTGTCGCGGGGGTCGCCGATCAGGACATCGTCGAAGGCCGAGCCCTCGAGGCTCTCGAAGCGGAGGAGCCGGTCGTGGCCGTCGCCGCGCGCCTTGTGGGTGACGAGCGAGACGCGCACGCCGCCGCCGCTCGGCGAGGCGACGTCGGTTGCGAAGGAGGCGACGTCGCCCCCGCCGGGGCCGCCGTCCATGCGGTCGTAGCCGTAGTCGCCGTGGACGTGGTCGAAGCTGCCGCGCCCGCCGCTGACCATGTCGATGCCGAGGCTGCCCGCCGCCTCGTCGTGCTCGCCGTTGCCGCCCAGCACCTTGTCGTCGCCGAGATCGCCGATCGCCCGGTCGCCGTCACCGGCGCCGCCGTCGACGAGGTCGTTGCCGCGCCCGCCGCGGACCAGGTCCGCCCCGGGCCCGCCGCAGACCAGGTCGTTGGCGAGGCTGCCGAAGATCGTGTCGTCGCCAAGCCCGCCCCAGATCACGTCGCGGCTCGGCGTCCCGTGCAGGACGTCCGCTTTATCGGTGCCGATGATTTTCGCCCGGCGGCCGTGGCAGCGCGGGTCCTCTTCTTCCGCCGGCGGCGCCGCGCCCAACGCAAAGAAGGCGGCGAGCAGCAGCATCCCAGCCATTAGTCCCCTGCCCGCTCGATTCACGAGGCGTTGATCGTACGGGTGCGGCCGGCTGAGACCCTACTCCAAGCTCACCATCACGTGCTTGATGTTCGTGTAGTCCTCGAGCGCGTAGACCGAGAGGTCCTTGCCGTAGCCCGACTGCTTGTAGCCGCCGTGCGGCATCTCGGAGACGAGCGTGATGTGGTCGTTGACCCAGACGCAGCCGAACTCAAGCGCGTTGGCAACCCGCATCGCGCGGCCGACGTCCCGCGTCCAGACCGAGGAGGCGAGGCCGTAGCGGGTGCCGTTCGCCCACTCGATCGCCTTCTCCTCGTCGGAGAAAGGCTGGACGGTGATCACCGGGCCGAAGATCTCGTCCTGGATCATCTCGTCGCCCTGCTCGAGGCCGGCGACCACTGCGGGCTCAAGGAAGTAGCCCGGCAACTCGGGCTGGCCGCCGCCGGTGACGATCTCGGCGTTGCCGGGACGCCGCTCGAGGAAGCCCTCGACCCGCTCGCGCTGGCGCCCGGAGTTGAGCGGCCCCAGCGTGGTGTCGGTCGAGAGCGTGTCGCCGAGCACCAGCGCTTGCGCTTCGGAGCTGAGCCCATTGACGACGTCGTCGTAGACGGCGGTCGAGGCGAGCACCCGGGTCGCCGCAGTGCAGTCCTGGCCGGCGTTGTAGTAGCCGGTGCCGGCGATCGTCTCCAGCGCAGTCTCGATCTCGACGTCGTCGAAGACGATGACCGGCGCCTTACCGCCGAGCTCGAGGTGCACGCGCTTCAGGCTGTCGGCAGCAGCCTTGGCGATCCACTTGCCGGTCGGTGGCGAGCCGGTCAGGCAGACCATCGCGACGTCGGGGTGGGTGACCAGCTCGGCGCCGGTCGGCTCGCCGTGGCCGCCGATCGCGTTGAGCACCCCCGGCGGCAGCAGGTCGGTGCACCACTCGGCGAACAGGAGCGTCGTCAGCGGCGTCGTCTCAGCCGGCTTGATCACGATCGTGTTGCCGGCGGCGAGCGCCGGGCCGATCTTCCAGATCGCCATCATCAGCGGGTAGTTCCAGGGAGTGATCTGGCCGACCACCCCGACCGGCTCGCGGCGGACGAAGGAGGTGCGGGCCTCCGCATACTCGCCAGCAGCGCGGCCCTCCATCGTGCGCGCGGCGCCGGCGAAGAAGCGCAATTGGTCGGCCATCACCGGGACTTCGTCCTCGAGCACGGCGGTGCGCGGCTTGCCGGCGTCGGCGGACTCGAGATCGGCGATCTCATCGCCGCGCTCCTCGACCAGGTCTGCCATCCGCAACAGCGCCCTGGCGCGCTCCCCCGGCGGCGTCGTCGCCCAGCCATGGAAGGCGGCCCTGGCCGCCTCGACCGCGGCGTCTACGTCTGCCTTAGTAGAGAGCGGCGCCTCGGCGATCGTCTCACCGCTGGCCGGGTTGACGACGTCCTCGGTCTTCCCCTCCACCGGGTCGACCGCCTTGCCGTCGATGAAGTTCCTCAGCCTCGTCTTCTCCGCCGTCGCCACTTAACTCACCTCCACGTTGTCTCTGATTTCAAGCGCCTCCTCGACCGGCACGCAAGTCGTCCCCACCCCCTCGGCGACCGCCGGGTGGGTCACCTCCCCGGCAGCGACGTTGACCCCGAGCCGCAGCCCGGGGTCTCGCCGGATCGCTCCGGCAACGCCGGCGTCAGCAAGGGAGATCCCATATGGCAGCGTCGCGTTGGTGAGGGCGTGGGTCGAGGTGATCGGCACCGCGCCGGGCATGTTGGCGACGCAGTAGTGAATGACGCCATCGACCTCGAAGGTAGGGTCCCGGTGGGTGGTGGGGTGTGAGGTCTCAAAGCAGCCGCCCTGGTCGATCGCGACGTCGACCAGCACCGCGCCGGACTTCATCAGCACCAGCTGCTCGCGGCTGACGACAAAGGGAGCACGGGCGCCGTGGACGAGGACGGCGCCGATCACCAGGTCGGCGGTCGGCAGCATCTGCTCGATCGCCAGCGTGGTCGAGTAGACGGTCGAGCAGCGGCCACCGAAGGCGGTCTCGAGCTCCCGCAGGCGGTCGATCGACTTATCGAAGACGAAGACGTCAGCCTCCATGCCGATCGCGATGAAGGCGGCGTTCATGCCGACCACGCCGCCGCCGATCACGATCACGTTGGCAGCGGCGACGCCGGGGACGCCGCCGAGCAGGATGCCGCGCCCACCCATTGGCTTCTCCAGCATGAAGGCGCCGGCCTGAGTCGCGATCTTGCCGGCAATCTCGCTCATCGGGGCCAGTAGCGGCAACCGTCCGCGAGCATCCTCGACCGTCTCGTAGGCGATGCAGGTGGCGCCCGACTCGCGCAGGCCACGGGTCTGCTCCGGGTCGGGGGCGAGGTGGAGGTAGGTGAAGAGGAGCTGGCCCGGGCGCAGCATCTCGATCTCGCCCGGCTGCGGCTCCTTCACCTTGAGCACCATCTCGGCCTCGCCGAAGACCGTCGCGGCGTCGCCGACGATGCGGGCCCCCTGCGCCTCGAAGTGGGGATCGGGGATCGCGCTGCCCTCCCCCGCGCCGGCCTCGACCAGCACCTCATGACCGTGTTCGACCATCTCGCGCACCCCGGCGGGGGTGATCGCGACGCGGTACTCGTCGGGCTTGATCTCCCTCGGCACCCCGACCTTCATGACCCAACCAGCTCTTTTGCCCGCAGCGCCAGCCAGAACTCGATCCGGTCGTGGGCACGCGAGAGGTCGCGCCCGGTCAGCTCTTCGATCTTGCGCATCCGGTAGCGCAGCGTGTGGCGGTGGCAGTAGACCTGGCGCGCGGCGCGCTCCCACTGGCCGTTCTGCTCGATGAAGGCGGCCAGCGAGCGCAGTAGCTCGCCGCCGTACTCCTCGTCGCCCGCTTCGATCGGCCCGAGGACGCTGTCGCAGTAGAGCTTCAGCGCTTCGTCGTCCTGAATCGAGAGCAGCAGGGTGAATGCCCCTAGGTCGCGCCATGAGGCGACCTCGGGCTCGCTGCCGTTCTCCGAGAAGGCGGTCGCCTCGAGCGCGCAGCGAGCCTCGTGAAAGGAGCGGCGCAGGTCCTCGGGCGGGCCGGGTCGGCTGGCGGCGGCGCGGACGGTCCCCCGGTCCCTGGTCAGCGCTTTGCGGGCGTCGGCGGCGACGTCGATCGGGTCGCGGTCGGAGGCGTCGACCACCGCGCAGAGCAGGTCCTGGCCGGCGCTGGTGTGAAGGGCGACGACGGCCGGGCAGGCGTCGGCGGCGAGCGCGTGCTCGAGCGCTGGCTCGGCGGAGGCGGGATCGTCGAGGGCGAAGACGAGCACGGCGGCCTCCTCGCCGATCCCGAACGGCTCGAGCCGCCGGCGCAGCTCGGAGGGATCCATGCGACCACCCAACGCCCCCGCCAACACGTCGCCGGCGAGGCGGCGCTCGGTCTCGCTGGCGACGCGGCGACGCATCATCTCGAGGGCAACGACGGCGACGGCCTGCTGCAAGATCAGGCGCTCGAAGTCACCCAGCCCGCCGAAGTCGCGGACGATCACGACCCAGGCCTGCGGAGGCCCGCCGCCGGGCGAGATCACCGGGTGGGCGAGAGCGCGGCCGGCCACCGAGGGGTGGGCGGGGACGAACGGGTGGCCATCGCGGGTGTGCGAGAGCGCTTCCTCGCGAATCGCCTTCACCGCCTCGGCCGAGAGCTGGCGGCGGAAGCCACGCCCGGCAAGGCGCTCGCCACGGCCGCCGAGGATCGCCACCGTGCCGCCCACCGCCGAGGAGATCGCGGCGACGATCTCCTCCAGGCCGCGCTCTTCCAGGACCAGCCGCTCGAGTCGGCGCTGCACGGCGATACCCCGCTGGAGTACCTCGTACTGCTCGTTGACGAGGCGGGCAAAGGCCTTCTCGGTGATCGCGATGAACGGAGTCGAGTAGGGCACCTCAAAGACGGGGAAGCCGCGCTTGGCCGCCTCCTCGACCAGAGCTTTGGGCAGTTTCTTGTGGCTGAAGCCGATGCCGAGGCCGAGGCCGGCGAGGTTGTGGTCAGCGAGGCGGCCAACGAAGGAGCGCTGTTTCGCCGCCGTGTCGAGCGGGATGCCGGTGGTCAGCATCAGCTCTCCGCCGGAGAGCCAAGGGGTCGGGTCCTCCAGCTCGGAGATGTGAACCCACCGCACCGGCGCCTCCGCCGCGTCGCTCCCAGCGGCCAGCTCGAGGCCAAGCTCGTCGAGAAGGCTCTGCACAGTGAGCATCGCCGGGCCTATCTTCGGACCCTCGTCCAGGCCTCGGTGAGCACGGCGTGCAGCACGTCGTGGATCTCTTCGAACTGCTCGGTGTCGGCAATCAGTGGCGGCGCCAGCTGGACCACGGGGTCGCCGCGGTCGTCCGCCCGGCAGATCAAGCCGCGCCGGTAGAGCTCGCCGGAGAGGAAGCCGCGCAACAGCTCCTCGGCCTCCTCGCCTCCGAAGGTTTCCTTCGTCTCCTTGTCCTTGACCAGCTCGATCGCGTGGAAGTAGCCGGCGCCGCGCACGTCGCCGACGATCGGGATGTCGTGGAGTGTCTCCAGCATCTGCCGGAACTCGTCCTCCTTGGCGAGGACGTGACCGCAGAGGTCCTCGCGCTCGAAGACGTCGAGGTTGGCCATCGCGACCGCGGAGGCGAGCGGGTGGCCGGCGAAGGTGAAGCCGTGGGCGAAGGACTCGTCGCCCTGCATGAAGGGCTCGGCGACGCGGTCAGAGGCGATCAGCGCCCCCATCGGCGCGTAGGCCGAGGTGAGCGCCTTCGCCACGGTGACGATGTCGGGCTGGTAGCCGAAGCGTTCGCAGCCGAACCAGTGGCCGAGCCGGCCCCAGGCGCAGATCACCTCGTCGGAGATCAGCAGCACATCGTGGCGGTCGCAGATCTCGCGCACCTGCTCGAAGTAGCCATCGGGCGGGACGAAGCAGCCACCGGCGTTTTGGACCGGCTCGAGGATCACCGCGGCGACGGTCTCCGGGCCCTCGAACTCGATCCGCTCCTCGATCGCGGTTGCCGCCCAGAGCGGGTGGCGGTCCCCCGGCCAGCGGTAGACGTTGGTGTTGGGGACGTGGCAACCGCCCGGCGCGAGCGGCTCGAACTGCGAACGCAGCTCGGTGATCCCGGTGGCGGAAAGGGCGCCGAGCGTGGTGCCGTGGTAGGCGATCTCGCGGGCGATCGTCTTGTGCTTCTGGCCGTTGCCTCGCAGCCGGTGGTAGTTGCGGGCAAGCTTCAGCGCCGACTCGACCGCCTCCGAGCCACCGGAGGTGAAGAAGACGCGGTTGAGGTCGCCGGGGGCGATCGAGGCGAGGCGCGTGGCGAGCTCGATCGCGCGCGGGTGGGCGTAGCTCCACAGCGTGTAGAAATCGAGCTCTTCCATCTGTCGAGCGGCGGCCTCGGCCATCTCGGCGCGGCCGTGGCCGGCGTTGACGCAGAAGAGGCCCGAGAGGCCGTCGAGGTAGCGGTTGCCGTGGTCGTCGTAGACGTAACAGCCCTCGGCGCGGGAGATGATCGGTATCTCAGCGCCATCGCCGTAGGCGCCCATCCGGGCGAAGTGAAGCCAAAGGTGCCGCTGGGCGAGATCTTGAAGGCTGGTGTCGAGCTCAGCGCTTGTTCGCGACGCGACAGCCATTTCCAATCTCCTCTCTTGTTACGACGATATGGACAACGCTAGACCCAGTTGGGACCTCACGCAAGTTGCCGATGGGTACATCGAAAACGGGATACTTATCCAAATTGTATAAGGACTTTGCTAGTACCGAGGGTTACGATGTTGACGAGTTGGCACAGACAGGCGAGCACGGGCTCAAGAAAGACGCGATCACCTTCAGCGATGGACTGACGATCGCGCTCGCCTCTACCGCTCCGGCCTACTCGCTGGCGGCGGTGATCGGCTCGATCGTCGTCATCGTCGGCTTCCAGGCCCCGGCGGCGCTGCTCGTCTCCTTCGTGCCGATGTTCTTCATCGCCGCCGCCTTCTACTACCTAAACCGTGCCGATCAGGACTGCGGCACAAGCTTCTCCTGGGTGACCAGGGCGATCGGCCCTCAGAGCGGTTGGATCACTGGCTGGGCGATCTGCGTCACCGGCATCCTCGTCGTCGGCTCGCTTGCCGACGTCGCCGCCTACTCCTTCTTCGACCTGATCGGCGCCGAAGGGCTGGAAGAAAGCACGGCGGCGGTGACCTTGCTGGCGCTGGGGCTGATCGCGCTGATGACGACGATCTGCGTGCTCGGTACGGAGCTCTCGGCGAACCTGCAGAAGGGCCTGATGGTCCTCCAGATCGGCCCCCTGCTGCTGTTCGCAGGGGTCGCGCTGTACAAGGTGCTCGCCGGCGACGCGCCGCCCGCCGCGGTCGATCCCTCCCTCTCCTGGTTCAACCCGTTCGCGATCGACAGCGGCGGGGCGCTGACCGCGGCACTGCTGCTCGGCGTCTTCATCTACTGGGGCTGGGAGAGCGCGGTCAACCTCAACGAGGAGACGGAGGGATCGGTGACGGCGCCGGGCCTCGCCGGCCTGATCAGCACCGTCCTGCTGCTCGTCACCTACCTCGGGGTGGCGACCGCGCTGGTCGCCTGGAAGGGCGCCGCCGGCGCCGAGCGCTTCGAAGACAACGAGGCGATCCTCTCCGGCTACGCCACCGGTGTGCTCGGCGATCCGTTCGGAAACATCGTGCTGCTCGCGGTGGTCGTCTCGGCGCTCGCCTCGACCCAGACGACGATCCTGCCGGCCGCCCGCACCTCGCTCTCGATGGCCCGCGCCGAGGCGATGCCATCGGCCCTGGGCGAGGTCAGCTCGCGGTTCTTCACGCCCGTCGCCTCGACCGTGACGATCGGAGTGCTGGCGGTCGCCTGGTACCTGCCCTCGAAGCTGATCAGCGAAAACTTCCTCTTCGACTCGCTCTCCGCGTTGGCACTGATGATCGCCTTCTACTACGCCTTCACCGGGATCGCCTGCGCCGTCTACTACCGGAACGAGCTGACCAAGTCGGTGAAGAACTTCTTCTTCGTTGGGGTCGCCCCGGTGATCGGCGCGGTGCTGCTCGGCTACCTCTTCTTCAAGGCGCTGATCGACTACTCCGACCCGGCCAACTCCTACACCGGCGCCTCCTGGTTCGGGGTGGCGCCGCCGGCGGTGATCGGGGTCGGGTTCCTCGTGCTCGGCGGGATCCTGCTCTTCGCCTGGCGCCGCCACCAGCGTGAACCGTTCTTCCTACGCCGCCGCGAAGTGGCCCCGCCGGGCCTGCTCGAGGAGGCACCGTCCACGCCCCCACCGCCGCCCGCCGGCAGGCCGCCGGCGTTCGCCGAGGGGGAATCATGAAGAGCGGCGGATCGGGGTAGCTACAGGAGGAGAGATGGAGAGAGGCACCCCAAGCGTCGAACTGGTGGAGGTCAGCAAGCGATTTGGTGACCTGCTCGCGGTCGACGGCCTCGATCTCGATCTCGACGCTGGGGAGTTCTTCACCTTGCTTGGCCCGAGTGGCTGCGGCAAGACGACGACGCTGCGGATGATCGCCGGCTTCGAGCAGCCGAGCGAGGGATCGATCCGGATCGAGGGCACAGACGTGGCGGGCCTGCCGCCGCACCGGCGCCCCACCAACACCGTCTTCCAGAGTTACGCGCTCTTCCCCCACATGAGCGTCGAAGACAATGTCGCCTTCGGGCTGCGCCGCAAGCACGTGCCGAAGCAGGAGATCGGGCAGCAGGTCGAAGCCGAGCTGGAGCGGGTCGGGCTCGCCGCCGAGGCCAAGCGGCGCCCGGCGCAGCTCTCCGGCGGTCAGCAGCAGCGCGTGGCGCTGGCCCGGGCGCTGGTCAACCTGCCCAAGGTCTTGCTGCTCGACGAGCCGCTGGGGGCGCTCGACCTGAAGCTGCGCAAGGGCCTGCAGATCGAGCTGAAGCAGATCCAGCGCGAGGTCGGGATCACCTTCGTCTACGTCACCCACGACCAGGAGGAGGCGCTGACGATGAGCGACCGGATCGCGGTGATGAACCGTGGCCGGGTCGAACAGGTCGGTACCCCCGAGGACGTCTACGAGCGACCCGCCACCACCTTCGTCGCCGGCTTCATCGGCGTCTCGAACCTGATGCCGGCGACGGTGGCGGGACCCGACGAGGTGCGGCTCGACCAGGGTCCGATCGTTAAGGCCCGGACAGACGGGCTCGCCCCCGATGAGCGCTGCTACGCCGTGGTGCGGCCGGAGAAGCTTCGAATCGAGCCGCTCGAGGCCACTGGGACGCCGTCCACAAACGGCGCGCCACGGGTCGAGGGGGTAATCGAAAGCTCGGTCTACCTGGGCACAGCGACGCAGGTCGTCGTCGACCTCGGCGAGGGGGTGCGGATGACGGTACTCGTGCCCAACGCCAGCGAGGCGGAGCGGCAGCGGCTGCCGGGGGGCGGCGCACGGGTGGCGCTGAGCTGGGAGCCGGAGCACATGCATGTGGTGCGGGAGTCACCACCGCCTGAAGCGGGTACTGAAGGGGAGGGGAACGAAGCGGCGAGCGAAGCCGAACTCGAGGCATTGAAGAGGTGAGAGAGATGGGGAGCAGAGATGGGCGAGCGCAAAGGGTGCTGTTGGCATTCGCATGCGCGGTGGCCACGGTCGTGCTGGCGCTTGGCATAGTCGCCTGCGGTGACGACACCGTCGGAGGAGGCGGCAACAACGATGAGGTGACGACGGCGAAAAGCGGCCCCGTCGAGGGCAAGCTGACGATCTCCAACTGGCCGGGCTACATCGATCCGGGTCCGAAAGGCACCGTCGCCGAGTTCGAAGACAAAACCGGCGTCGGCGTCGACTACATCGAGGACATCAACTCAAACGACGGCTTCTTCGGCAAGCTGCAACCTCAACTCGAACAGGGTGAATCGGGCGGGCGCGACATCTTCGTCGTCGCCGACTACATGGCGAAGCAGATGTACGACCTCGGCTACCTGCAGGAGATCGACCACGACGACCTGCCGACGGTCTTCGAAAACCTACTGCCCAGTCTCGAGAGCCCGGGATTCGACCCGGAACGCAAGTTCTCGGTGCCATGGCAGGGCGGCATGACCGGGATCTGGGTCGATACCTCCAAGGCCCCTGAGATCCGTTCTGTCAACGACCTCTTCGACCCGAAATACAAGGGCAAAGTGACAATGCTTGAAGAATTGCGCGAATCGCCGGCGTTGGTCATGCTCGCTGAAGGGGTCGACCCAGCGGAGGCGAGCGCCGAGGAATGGTTGAAGGCGATCGACAAACTCAAAGCGGCTGCCGAGTCGGGGCAGATCCGTGATTTCACCGGCAACGAATACACCGAGGACCTGACTGCCGGCAACCTCGTCGCGGCGATCGGTTGGTCGGGTGACGCCTCGCTGATCGAAAACAAAAACGCCGAATGGCGGATGCCGACCGAGGGTTGCACGCAGTGGTCGGAAAACATGGTGATCCCGGTGGGTGCCCCCAACACCGCTGCGGCACTCGCCTGGATGGATTTCGTCTACCAGCCCGAGGTCGCGGCCGACATAACCGAATATGTCGAATACATCTCACCGGTGCAGGGTGTCAAGGAGCTCCTCGAGAAACGGGGGTCGGAACTCGCGGAGAGCGAGATCGTCTTCCCGACAGAGGAGTTCACCCGCAATTGCACGGGACAGAACACGCCACCGGACCTGGAACGGGTAAACGAGGCCTGGCAGGAAGTGCTCACGGGGTGACTATGAGCGCGGAGCGAGCAAGCGTGCATATCTGGTTCTTCGCGCCGCGAGCGAAGCGCGAACGGTGTGAATGATGAACCTGCGGCAGCGCCTGGTCCCATACTGGTTGATGGGGCCGGGCCTGCTCTGGCTCATCCTCTTCTTCGTCGTTCCCATGTACTTCATGGGGGAACTGGCGCTGCGCTCGGGGACGCTGACGACGGGCTTCACCTTTGACTGGGCGTGGTCGAACTTCCCCGACTCGCTCTCCGGCCACACCGAGCAGATCCTGCGCTCCTTCTTTTACGCCGGCACCGCGACGCTGCTGGCGCTGCTGATCGGCTACCCGCTCGCCTACGCGATCGCCTTCCGTGCCGGCCGCTTCAAGCTGCTGCTTCTGTTCGCGGTGATTGCGCCCTTCTTCACCACCTATCTGATCCGCACGATCGCCTGGAAGACGATCCTTGGCGACTCGAGCCCGCTGGTCGGCGTCCTGCAGACGCTCCAGCTCGTGCCCCAGGATGGCCGCGTCCTGGCCACCTCCGGAGCGGTGATCGCCGGCCTCACCTACAACTTCCTCCCCTTCATGATCCTGCCGCTCTACGCCAACCTGGAGCGGCTCGATCTGCGCCTGATCGAGGCGGCGAAGGACCTCTACTCGTCGTCGCGCCTGGCCTTCCTCAAGGTGACCCTGCCCCTGACCATGCCGGGGATCGTCGCCGGCGTCCTGCTCACCTTCATCCCCGCCTTCGGCGACTACATCAACGCGCAGCTGCTCGGTGGAACCCAGCAGGCGATGGTCGGCAATGTGATCCAGTCGCTCTACCTGAACCAGCGCGACTACCCGGAGGCGGCATCGCTCTCCTTCCTGATGATGGGGCTGATCCTCGTCGTGGTCACCATCTACATCCGCTTCGCCGGGACGGGGGCGTTCATGGGCGACGAGGACGAGGGACGCGCCTGAGATGGCGCCCCTGTCAAGCATCTGGACATGGCTGCGGCGCAACGCGCTGCCGATCTACGCAGGCCTTGCCGTCGCCTACATGCTGATCCCAATCGTTGTCATCGCGGTCTTCTCGCTCGGCGACACGCCCAAGGGAAAACTCACCTTCGGCCTGGACAACGGCTTCACCACCGAGTACTGGCGCACCGCGTTCAACCTTCCCCAGCTCAACGAAGCGCTGTTCACCAGTCTGCGCCTGGCCGTACTCTCGACCTTGATCTCAACCGCGATCGGGACCCTGATGGCAATCGCCCTGGTCCGCCATAGATTTCGCGGGCGGCGGGTGGCGAACCTGCTGATCGTCATACCGATGGCGACCCCCGAGGTAGTGATCGGCGCCGCTTTGCTCTCGATGTTCGTTTATTACTCCGTCCTCCCTGGCTTCGGCACGCTCCTACTCGCCCACGTGATGTTCTCGATCAGCTTCGTCGTCGTGGTAGTGCGCTCAAGGCTGATCGGCTTCGACCGTCACCTCGAGGAGGCGGCAGCAGATCTGGGAGCGACGCCTCTGGCGACCTTCCGCACCGTGACGCTGCCGCTGCTGGCGCCAGGGATCCTCGCCGCGGCACTGCTCGCATTCGCCCTCTCGATCGATGACTTCGTGATCTCCAATTTCAACGCTGGAACAACTGTGACCTTCCCGCTCTACGTCTATGGCGTCAGTCTGCGGGGCGTTCCTGTGCAGGTCAACGTGCTGGCGACGATGCTGTTCATCGTGACTGTGCTGGCGGTGATGCTGGTGCTCTGGCAGCAACGGCGAGCGGAGCGGATGGCGGCGGTGCGGCCCGAACGCGAAGCGCCGCCGCCCGTCCCGGCCCCACCCGCGCAGGCGACGACATGAGCGCCGACGGGCGCGCAACGGCCGAGGTTGGAGCAGTGCGACTGGCCAACTACGTCGGCGGCGGCTGGCGGCCGGCGGACGGGGTCGACACCCTCGACGACATCGACCCGGCCAGCGGCGAGACGGTGGCGCTGGTGCCGCTCTCGGGCGCGCGACAGGTGCGCGAGGCGGTCGAAGCGGCGCGGGCGGCCCAGCCAGAGTGGCGCGCGGTGCCGGCCCCACCTGCTCAAGGGCGAGACGCTGGAGGGCGTCGCCGCCGGGGTCGACGTCGAGCTGGTGCGCCAGCCGGTCGGCGTGGTGGCCGCGATCACCCCGTTCAACTTCCCGGCGATGATCCCGCTCTGGTTCCTGCCCTACGCGATCGCCTGCGGCAACTCGTTCGTGCTGAAGCCCTCCGAGCAGGACCCGCGGCCCGCGGCGCTGATCGTCGAGATGGTCGACGCAATCGAGGAGATCCCGCCCGGGGTCGTCAACCTCGTCCACGGCGGCCGCGACGCGGTCACGGCAATCCTCGAGGACCCCGGCATCGACGCGGTCTCCTTCGTCGGCCGCGCCGAGACGGCGCGGATCGTCGCCGAAGGCGCGGTGCGCACCGGCAAGCGCGTGCAGGCGCTGGGCGGCGCCAAGAACTCGCTGGTGGTGATGCCGGATGCCGACCTCGACGAGGCGGCGCCGGCGATCATGGGCTCGGCCTTCGGCGCCGCCGGGCAGCGCTGCCTGGCGGGCTCGGTCTGCGTCGTCGTCGGCGACGCGGAGCGGCGGGCCGAGGTGAGCCAAGCCCTGGTGGCCGCTGCCTCGGAGCTGGCGGTCGGACCCGGCGATGAGCCTGCGACTGATGTCTGCCCGATGGTCTCCGCCGCCGCTCGCGAGAAGGTCGCCGAGGCGATTGGGCGTAGCGAGCACGACGGCGCCCAACTACTGCTCGATGGGCGGGGCGGCGGCGGGGCGGCGGGAACCCTGCTCGGCCCGACGATCGCTGTCGCCGGGCCCGAGTCGGAGCTGGCCCGCGACGAGCTGTTCGGACCCCTGCTGACCCTGGTCGAGGCGCCCGATCTCGACGCCGCACTCGAGTTCCTCAACGGCTCGCGCTACGGCAACGCCGGCGCGATCTTCACCCGCTCCGGCGAGGCGGCGCGCAACTACCGCTACGGAGCTGAAGCAGGCATGCTCGGCGTCAACGTCGGCGTCCCCGCCCCGGTCGCCTGGTTCCCTTTCGCCGGCTGGAAGGACTCCTGCGACGGCGACCTGCACGCCAACGGAACGGATGCGGTCGACTTCTATACGCGGAAGAAGGTCATCACCTCGCGCTGGTAAGCGGAGGGAGGGGCATCCCTCACCCGGACAAGTGCCGGGCTAATTAGCCCGGCACTTTGAGTATCCGCCCGTCCAGGGGCACCTCCGTCCTCCTCCGCCGTGCCTGCGCCCAGCGCAGCCGATATTGACCACACCAGGGATGGGTGAAAGTCGGCTGCGCTCGGTCAGCGGCCGATGTGGAAGCCAATCAGCTCGGGGATACGGGCGATCGCGCTGCTGACGGGATGCGGATCGCGGCCCTCTGACTCAGCGTGCTCCTTGGCCATGATCGCGCGGCGGATGGTGTTGCCGCCCAGCCAGTGGAAGGGCTCGGGGGGGACGCGCTGGGGAGTGGGGTCGATGAAGGCGAGGCGGGAGTGGTCGTCGCGGCGTTCGAGGGCCAGGGAGGCAAGGGTGCGGCCGACCATGTGGGAGGGGCCGACGCCGTTGCCGGTGTAGCCGGCGGCGGCGAAGCTGCGGCCGCCGCGGAGCGGCGCGACCAGTGGCAGGTGGGTCGGTGAGACGTCGATCGGGCCGCCCCAAGCGTGGGTGAGGCGGCGTCCCTTCAGCCCCGGGAAGTAGGCGCGCAGCCGCTCGGCGGCGAGGGCGACAACCTCGCGGTCGAGCTCGACCCGGCCCCGCAGGCGGCCGCCGAGTGAGATCTGGCCGCCACCAAGGCCGAAGGCGATCCGGCCGTCGGGCGTGGTGCGGAAGTAGTGCAGCATCGTGCGGCAGTCGGTGATGCACTCGCCGCCCGTCCAACCGATCTCCTCCAGCACCTCCGGTACCGGCTCGGTGAGGACGATGTGGGATGAGGTGATGGTGAGCGCGTTGCGCAGCGGCCCGCGGCGGGCCTTGGCGGCGCCGCCGATCGCGACCACCGCGGTGCCGGCCCGTACCGTGCCGCTGGCGGTGTGTGCCTCCACCCCACCCGGTCCATCGTGCAGCCGCCGCACGGGGGAGTGCTCGCAGATCGCGACCCCGGCGGCGACCAAGCGCTCGCGCAGCCCCAGCGCCAGCCGTGCCGGCTGCACCGTCGCCGCGTCGGGATAGAAGGCGCCGCCGCGAAAGGCGGGCGAGGCACACCGCGCCGCCACCGCCGCCGAGTCGAGTGGCTGAACCGCGTCGATCGCCCCGAGCTCACGGCAGGCGGCGAGGGTCTCTTCCCAGGCGCCGTCCTGAGCGGGCGCCGCGGACACCTGCAGGTAGCCGGCGCGACGGAACCAGGCATCGACCTCCTCGTGCTCGCAGAACGACCCCACCCCCGACACCGCCTCCTGCGCGGCCCGCGCCACCTCAAGCGCCGCCGCGTCCCCCCACCGCCGCCGCATGTTCGGCAGCGAGAACCAGAGCACGTTGCAGAACCCCCCATTCCGCCCACTCGGCCCCCATCCGCAAACGTCCGCCTCGAGCAGCACGACCTTTGCCTCCGGCTCCAGCTGCTTCACCTGCCAAGCCGCCCACATGCCGGTGTACCCGCCGCCCACCACCACCACATCGGACTTCTGCTCACCCGAGAGCGGCGCAGCCGGCTCGACTTCTCCTGCCTCCTCCAGCCAGTACCCGTAGGCCGTGTGCTTCATCCCAGATCGAGTCTCGCAGGCCGGTTACTCCCTCATTTGATTGTCGTCCATTGTGGATCACTTGACAATTTGCTTCTTGGCGCTATTGTTGGTTTTTGTTAATTTAATGAAAGGAGACCACAATGTCTACTGACTCTCTCGATCACTCCCACAACCTGGCCGCAATCAAGTTCCATCGCTCACTGGAGCGCGCCCATGGGGACTACGCCCAAAGCCTTGCCGCTGCCCTTGGCGAGGACATCGTCGAGGTGCCGGCCCTGCGCGGGCCCGTGCAACGACGGATCGCGGCTCTGCCTGGCCTAGCGACTATCAAGGGCATGACCGCAGGGGAGATTGCCACCGAGCTGGACTACGACGAGGCAAACACCTATACGGCTGTTGCTGGCTTGGAGAAGGCCAGCATGGTCGAAGTCGTCGAGGGCTCCAGGCCCCGCCGCTGGCGGCTGACCGTTAAGCACCGGCGTAACCGCGTTTTGCGTATGAGCCGCTTGATTCCCAAAGGGCGCTGGACAACCTACGGCGAATTCTCAATCGCCGTCTACGGCAACTGGCGAATGGCGATCACGGTCGGCCAGGTCGCCAAAAAGAACCCCGCCTTCGCCAATCCCCATCGCGTGCTCAAGTCGGGCGGGTTCGTCGATGACGAATGGCGCGACGACGAGGGCCGCGGGCCGGAGGAGTGCAAGCGCCGCCTTACCGAGGAGAAAGTCTGGCTTGGCGGCAAGGACACGGCGAATCCGAAGTTCTTTCTCGGCTGGGAGGAGCTGAAGGGTCTCCTGGAGGTTGCTGAGGCGGACGAGGAATCTGAACAAGCCGCATAGCCCGGATGCGTCTCGTAGGATCGACGCGTGGCCACCTTCGACGCGCTCGCCGACCTGCCGCTGGAGATCGAGGGCTACGAGCTCGAGGGCCTGGAGCTGCAGATCCCGGGCTTCGAACGCCTCACCACCGTGATCCACCTCCGGGGCGGCGGCGAGGACGGACTGGGCGAGGACGTCACCTACGACGCGCTCGACCACATCGCCCTGCAGGACGCCGGCGCCTCCCTCGACCTCACCGGCTTCGCCACCCTGGGCGAGTTCTGCGACATGGTCGGGGAGCTCGACACCTTCCCCGCCGAGCCGCAGCGCGACGTCTCGCGCCGCTACCGCCGCTGGGCCTTCGAGTCGGCGGCGCTCGACCTGGCGCTGCGCCAAGCGGGCACCGGCATCGCCGCCGCACTCGGCCGCGAGCCGCGGCCGGTCGAGTTCGTCTGCTCGATGCGCCTCTCCCCCGGGGGCGACGAGCCCTCGGCGATCGAGACCCTGAAGCGCAAGCTCGACTCCTACCCGACCCTCCGCTTCAAGCTCGACCCGACCAACGACTGGACCGACGAGCTGGTCGCCGAGCTGGTCGAGACCGGCGCCGTCGACTCGCTTGACTTCAAGGGCTTCTACAAAGGCACGGTCGTCGACGTCGAAACCGACCCGGAGCTGTACGCAAAGCTGATCGAGGCCTTCCCCGACGCCTACTTCGAGGACCCCGACGTCAACGAGGAGACGCGGCCGATCCTCGAGCCGGTCCGCGACCGCCTCACCTGGGACGCGCCGATCCACTCGATCGCCGACATCGAGGCGTTGCCCTGGGAGCCGAAGATGGTCAACGTCAAGCCCTCGCGGATCGGCGGCCTGCGCGACCTCTGCGAGACCTACGACTACTGCGCCGGCCGCAGCATCGGCGCCTACGGCGGCGGCCAGTGGGAGCTCGGCGTCGGCCGCGGCCAGATCCAGGTGCTCGCCTCGCTCTTCCACCCCGACACGCCCAACGACACGGCTCCCCGCGGCTATAACGAATCCGATCCCCCACCCGGTCTCCCCACCAGCCCGCTAGAACCGCAACTCTCCCCTACAGGCTTCCGCTGGACCAGCTGAGGCGACGGGGTCGGCTGGGACATGACGTGAGAGGGATCGGGTGTCCCTCGAACGGGCGGATACTCAAAGTGCCGGGCTAAATTAGCCCGGCACTTGTCCGGGCGAGGGACACCCGATCCCCCCTCTCCCTCTTCGGCCAACCGAATCCGGCGTTTCGGCTACGTTCCTCTGACCGTCCCTGCGAGCAAGGAGAAGAGATGGCCGAGAAAAGCTTCGCCGCCGCGCTCAACGAGCAGATCGCCAACGAGTTCGCCGCCTCGCAGCAGTACGTCGGCGCCGCCGTCTACTACGACGCCGAGACCCTGCCCCGCCTCGCCAACTTCTTCTACCGCCAGGCGCTGGAGGAGCGCGAGCACGCGATGATGATGATCCAGTACCTGCTCGACGTCGACGAGGAGGTGCACATCCCCGACATCAAGTCGCAGGAGACCCAGTATGGAGACGGGGTGGCACCGGTGAAGATGGCGCTGGAGCAGGAGAAGCGCGTCGGCGAAGAGATCTACGCCCTCTTCGAGCTCGCCCGCGAGGTCAAGGACTACCGCGCCGAGCAGTTCATGCAGTGGTTCGTCAAGGAGCAGGTCGAGGAGGTCGCGCTGATGAACGACCTGCTCAACGTGGTCGAGCGCTCCAAGGACAACCTGCTGCTCGCCGAGGACTACATCGCTCGCGAGAATCCGGGCGAGGGTGACGGCGATCCGACTGCGCCGCCTCCGGCAGGGGGAGGGTGAGGGTGCTGAGGGGCGGGGATATCCCTCGCCCGGACAAGTGCCGCGCTAATTAGCGCGGCACTTTGAGTATCCGCCCGTTCGAGGGATATCCCCGCCCCTCGAACACGCAGACTCGTCCCCTAGCCGAGCCAGCCCGCCCGGGTCCGCATACCCTTGATCCGTCGATACTCGGCGATGTCCTCGCGTAGCGCGCTAGGCGCAGGTGCTGGCAGGAAGCGGGCGGGAAGCGGCGACTCGGAGACGCCAGCCTCCGTGGACTGGACTCGGTAGGCGCGGGCGCCGCGGCGGACGGTCAGGGCCGAGGGGGTGCCGTTGCCCTCCCAGAGCAGGCCGGCGTAGTCATCGAGGCCGTAGCCGTCCGGCATCCCGTTGCCGACCGCGTCGAGATAGGCGGCGCGCCGCTCGGGCTCGTCGTTGTAGTGGACGCAGAGGCTGCCCTCGAGCAGGCCGAGGCCGGCGCCCGCTGCCGGCCGGCCCGACGATTTGGTGATCCCCGCCTCGAACCAGCACATCGCGCCGGCGCTCTGGCCGGCGAGGACGATCCCCTGGCGCCAGGCCAGGCTGAGGATGCCACCGAGCTCGTGGGCCTCCCAGACGGCGAGCAGGTTGAGCAGGCTGCCGCCGCCGACGTAGATCAGGTCCTGGGCGAGCAGGTGGTCGCGCAGCGTCATCGGCCGCCGGCCGAGCCGAAAGAGGGAGACGTCGGAGGGCTCGCAGGGCCGCTCGCCGAAGGTCGCGTAGAAGCGGCCGATCTGATCCGAGGTGTCGCCGCTTGCGGTCGGCACGATGCAGATTCGCGGCCGGCCCCCGGCCCGCTCGGTCGCCAACCGCAGCAGCAGCTCGCTGACCGCGCGGTCAGGCGGGCGCGAGGTGAAGTCGTGGCCGCCGAAGGTGAGGATGCGGCGCACCGTCATCGGGCTCAGGCCGCCAGCGCCGTCGAGAGCGCCTCGGGCACCGGCGCTACCGGCCTGCCGCCGTCGCCTAGGAAGACGGTAGCGATCTGCATCTCGATCACCCGCTCGCCGGCGACGTCGAGCCGGTAACCGCGAGCTGCCGGGCGGGAGGCGACGACCCGGCTCAGCTCGGCGCCGCTGAAGTGCAGCGCGGCGCCGTCCTCGGCCGCGTACCCCGGCCGCATCCCGGCGCGCAGGAAGTCGTGGTAGGCACGCCGCCTGCTCCCGCCGGTCTCGTAGTGAACGCAGTTGCTGAACGGCAGCAGGCCGAGCCCCTCAACCCGCCGCGGCGCGCCGTGGAAGCCGGTCACCGCGTCGGCGAACCAGCAGAGCGAGCCGGCAGAGAGGCCGCAGAGGATGATGCCCGCCTCCCAGGCCTCGCGCAGGATTTCGTCGATCCCGTGCGCGCGCCACACCCCGAGCAGGCTGATCACGCTGCCGCCGCCGACGTAGATCACGTCCTGAGAGAGCAGGTGGTGGCGCAGGTCGGCCGGGCCCTGCTCGCGCCGGAAGAGCGAGATGTGGCTCGCCTCGCAGCGCTCGGCCGGGAAGGCGCGGTAGAAGCGGACGATGTAGTGGTCGGCGTCGCCGCTGGCCGAGGGCAGGAAGCAGACACGCGGCCGCTCGCTCCCCGTCAGGCCGAGCACGTACTCGTCGAGCAGCGGGTTCCCGGATTCCATCGAGAAGCCGCCACCGCCGAAGGCGACGATCTGACGAGGCGTTCTCTGCATCCTCAAATGGTCGCTACGCACGGCCAAAGCGTCCTTGTACAGGGGTCCGAAGTTCCCCTCGGCGCCATCGCCCGGATGTACAGGCGCTGATGATCCACGAGGTCCGCAGCGACGAGTCTCGAATCCGGCTCGACGCGGCCGGATTCCGCTTGCGTTCCCGGCGGAGTGCTCAAATATTAATTTGGTACCGAATCGTCCACGGGCAGCCATACGGGGTGTACAATCGCGTTTACCGAAACACGGTTGTCTGCATCTGAGGAGACCCGCAATGCCTTCCACCTCCCCCCAAGGCGCCAGTTCGAGCGACATCGGCGGCGTGATCGAGCGGGAGCACCTTCCCGCCGGCCGCGAGGACCTGGCCGAGCCGCTGATCGCGCACTCGCAGCGCGAGCGGATCCTCGTCTCGATGGCGGAGACCTGTGCCGAGAAGGGCTATGGGGCGACGACGATCGCCGACATCTGCGAGCCGGCTGGGGTCTCCCGCGCGACCTTCTACGAGCTGTTCAAGGACAAGGAAGACTGCTTCCACGCCGCGATGGAGCTCTCGCTCGCGGACGCGATGGGGCGCATCGTCGAGGTCTACTCGCCCGACAAGCCCTGGGCGACGACGGTTCGCGATGCTGCCGCCGCATTCCTCGACCTGCTGGCGAGCCGCCCCGCCTTCGCCCGGATGGCGCTGGTCGAGGCGCCCTCGGCAAGCGAGCGGGGCCTGGAGCTCTACGCCTCGGGCAAGCGGGTCCTGCAGTCGCTGCTCGACCGTGGCCGCAACGATCCGGTCGAGGAGCAGGCGATCCCCTCGAGCGCCGGGCGGGCGGCGCTCGCCGCCGCCGAGTCGCTGATCGTCGGCCAGATCCTCGCCGGCAACGCCGAGCGGCTGCGCGAGCTGCTCCCCGACATCGTCTACATCACCACCGTGCCCTACCTCGGCCAGGACGAGGCGCTGCGCCAGTCGCGCGAAGCGGAGAAGCTGATCCCCGCTGGCCGAGGCTGAGAGCGGATGCCGAACGCCAAAAGCCGCCGCGAGCCGTGGCGGCCGCCACGGGGACGGCACCGGCTGCCGCCCGAGGTCGTCGCCCGCTCGCAGCGCGAGCGCCTACTGGAGGCGGCAATCCGCGTTGTCGTCGAGAAGGGTTATGCGGCGACGACGGTCGCCGACCTGACCCGCGCGGCGGGCGTCTCCCGCACCACCTTCTACGAGCACTTCGAGGACAAGAGCGCCTGCTTCCTCGCCGCCTACGACAACGCCGTCGACGCCCTGGTGCGGCGAGTCGGCGCCGCTTACGAGTCGCAGAAGCGCTGGCCGGAACGGGCGCGGGCGGGCCTGACGGAGCTGCTGGCGGCGCTCGCTGAGGAGCCCGACCTCGCCCGCCTGGCATTGGTAGATATTGGCTCCGCCGGCCCCGCCGCCCAGCGCCGCTACCGGGCTGCGGTGCAACGGCTGACACCCCTTTTCGACGAGGGTAGGGACTTCGCCCCGGCCGGGCGCAACCTGCCGGCAAATACCTCGCGGATGGCGATCGGCGCGGTCACCGGCCTGATCTCCGACGAGCTGGTGGCGGGACGTGCGGAGTATCTGCCCGAGTTGCTTTCCGACCTGCTTTTTGCCACGCTAGTCCCATATATCGGCCCAGAGGCGGCAGCCAGGGAGGTGGGCGAAAGGGTTAAATAAACACCTTCGTACACGTTGCCGCTATGATCCAGATACCGAGTAGTTCCTACCTTCTGGGATGGCCGATGGCAGCTACCGAATCGCGGCGCGACCTGATCCTGGCGGCGATGATCCGCGTCGTCGGCTCGAAGGGATACAAGGCCACCTCCGTCGCCGATGTGATCGAGGAGGCGGGCACCTCCCGCACCACCTTCTACAAGCACTTCGAGGACAAGCACGAGTGCTTCCTCGCCGCTTACGAGAAGCTGGTCGAGCGCGTCTTCGGGGAGGTCGTCGCCAACTGCGACGGCGAGCGGTCGTGGCTGGACCGGATGCGCACTGGCCTGGAGACGATCGTCGAACTCTTCGCGGTCGAGCCGAAGCTGGCCCGCACCGCGGTGGTCGAGGTCGCGGCGGCCGGCGCCGACGCCCGCCAGTTGCACTGGAACGCGGTCGCCCGCTTCACCGAGTTCCTCGAGGCCGGGCGTGAGCTGGCCGGCGGTCGCGAGCTTCCGGACAACATCGGCCTGATGTCGGCCGGCGCGGTCTCGGGCCTGATCTTCGACGAGGTCCTTGCCGGACGAACCGAGCGGCTGCCGGCGATGCTGCCCGACCTGCTCTTCGCGATGCTCGTCCCCTACATCGGCCCACGCGCGGCCGCCGACGAGATGCGCCGGGCGACTGCAGCTGGGTGACTCAACGGGTTAAGCGTCGATCGCGCGCCGCAGCTTGTGGCGCGCGCGGTGGAGGCGAACCTTCACCGTGCCCTCGGGAATGCTGAGACGGCGCGAGATCGCCGATTCGGTCAGGTCCTCGTCGTAGCGCAACCGCAGCAGCTGCTGCTCGCGCTCGCTGAGACGGTCGATCGCAGCCCGGATGTCGGCTCGCTCGACCGTATCCACCACCCGCTCATCGTCGGCGGCCTCGAGGTGGAACTCGACCCTCTCCACGGGCTCGGGACGCACCCGTTCGTGCTCGCGAAACGCCTCCCTGCGAACGATCGACGTCAGCCACTCCTTGCGGCGGCCGTTATCCCGCAGCTTTGCGCGATTGCGCCAAGCGCGAAGCAAGGCATCCTGAGCTATGTCCTCGGCCTCACTCCGGCTCTTCGCGAAGTAAAACGCCTCGCGCAAGCAGATCCTGTGCGCCTCTCCCCATTCCCACCCGTCGTCTGAATCTCTGTTTTGGATTAGTGGACGGTTGATCCACCGACCGTACACCGCTGTAAATCAAACGGGGGAAATTGAACGCTGAAACTAATTTGAGTATTGGACGGGTCTTCGAGATATGGGCATGGAGACCGCGGGGGAGCGGGATGCGCGCTGGGCGGAGCTCACCTACGAGGCGATCGCGCCGGTCTACGACGCCTACACCTCCTTCAACGACTACGAGGGCTGGATCGCCGACCTGCTGCCGATTCTGGAGCGCCGCGGCCTGCGCGGGCGGCGCCTGCTCGACGTCGGCTGCGGCACCGGCAAGAGCTTCCTGCCGATGCTGACGCGTGGCTGGGAAGTGACCGGCTGTGACATCTCGGCTTCGATGCTGGAGGAGGCCAGCGCCAAGGTGGGTGAGGAGGTGCGGCTCAGCGTCGCCGACATGCGCGAGCTGCCCGTCTTCGGCGAGTTCGACCTGGTCTGGTCGCTGGACGACGCGGTCAACTACATGCTCGACGAGGAGGAGCTAACGCGGGCGCTGCGCGGAATGGGCGCCAACCTGGCCCCCACCGGACTGCTGCTGTTCGACGTCAACGCGCTGCATGGTTACCGCACCTTCTGGGCGGTGACCGAAGCCTTCGCCGAGCTCGAGGACAGGCGGCGGGTGGTCTGGCACGGCGAGGTGGACGCCGATGCCGAGCCGGGTTCGATCTGCGAAGCGCGGATGACGATCGAGAGCGCGGATGCGACCTCCAGCGAGGGCGGCGAGGAGCTCGCCACCCACCGCCAGCGTCACTTCCCCGAGCAGGCGGTGCTGGCGGCACTCGAGCGGGCGGGACTGGAGTGCCTCGACGTGTACGGGCACGGCACCGACGGCGTCCCGCGCAAGCCGCTCGACGAAGCGACGCACACGAAGGCGGTCTTCATCGCCCGCGCCGGCTGAGGCTCAGCTCCGTAGCCCGGCCTGCGCCTCGGAGAGGCGGTTCGATGCTCGCTCCCAGCCGCGCTGCAGCTCCGGTTCGACCGACGCCGTCTCGCAGCCGGCGGTCGCCAGGCAGTCTCCCCAGGCGTTGGCAGCATCGATGTACTCGTTGAAGGCGCTCTCGCTGGGGGCGCCGGCGGCGAGGACGCAGCCGACGCTGAGCCTGTCGACAGGGACGTCGCGGTAGACCCTCCTCAGCCTGCGCACCTCGTCGATGTACTCCTCGTAGGTGAGGCCGACGGCAAGCCGGCGACGCAGCGTGTCCAGCGAGTCGACGAACGCACCGACCTGCGCCGCACACCGCGGGCTGCCCTGCTGTGTGCTCGTACGCATCTCGACCTGTGCGGTGGCTTTCTTGTGCGCCGTCGCCGTGCCGTCATCCCCGCAGCCCGAGAGGACCACCAGCCCCAGCAATGCGAGCCCGGCGATCGGCCACGAGCGCATCGGCGTAGTGTAGAAATTCACCCGATGCCGAGGACGCGAAAGCTCGCGCTCACGGCCGTCGCCGCCAAGCTTCTCGTCCTCCTCGCAATCGCATCACCCGCGAACGCAAGCGGGAACGGTGGGGCACTCGTGGTCGGCGACAGCCTCGAGGAGCTCACCTCCCCCTACCTGCAGAGATACCTGCCGCAGGTGCCGCTGACGATCAACGCGGTCGGCGGCTACAACAGCTACCAGATCTTCGACCTCTTCCAGGAGAGCTTCGATCCCTCTCACTCGGTGGTCGTGTTCGACGCCGGCACCAACGACAACCCAGGCTATCCCGAGATCCTCGCCGGCAACCTGCAGGCTGTCGCCGCCGCGATCGGCGACAGGTGCATGGTCGTGCCGACCATCCACGGCCTTACCGTTGACGGCATCGGCAACGAAGGCAAGAACAGGGTGGTCGCCGAATTCGCCGCCTCGCGCCCGGGCACCCAGACGCCCGACTGGGCCGGCGCCGTCGCCACCCACCCGGAGCTGATGCAGGCGGACAACCTCCACCCCACACCCGAAGGCGCCGATTACCGCGCCCAGCTGATCGCGCAGGGAGTGAAGGGCTGCCTCAACTACATGTCCCCGCCGCCTCCCGAGAAGCCGGCGCTGGAGTCGAAGCCCGAGCTTGCGCCGGCCGAACGGATCGCCAGGCGCCAGCGTTCCCTGCTCCGCGACGTCGGCGCTGCCGTCGCCAGTCGCACCGCCCTGCTCGCCGCGATCTCCCTCTATGCCTGAACCGATCCGGCGCGGCCAGCGGTACATGCCGGGCCTGGACGGCCTGCGGGCGATCGCCGTGCTCGGGGTGATCGCCTACCACCTCAACTTCGAATGGGCCGAGGGAGGGCTGCTCGGCGTCGGCGTCTTCTTCACCCTCAGCGGCTACCTGATCACGGACATCCTCCTGAACCAGGTGAGGAGGAGCGGCCGGATCGAATTCAAGTCGTTCTGGCTGGCGCGGGCGCGGCGTCTGCTTCCCGCACTGTTCGTGATGCTCACCGTGGTGATCGCGTGGGTAACCCTGATCGGGCCCCACCAGCCGGCCGACTTCCGCACCGAAGCCCTCGCCGCCGCCGGCTACGTCAACAACTGGTGGCTGATCTTCAACGACGTCTCCTACTTCGCGCGCTTCGCGCCGGCGGCGCCGCTCAAACACCTCTGGTCGCTCTCGGTCGAGGAGCAGTTCTACATCGTCTGGCCCTTCCTGCTGCTGCTCGGGATCAAGCTCGTGCCGGAGGTGAAGTACTCGACCGGGGTGCGGTTCCGTTTGGCCGCCGTCACCTTGGGCGCGGCGGTGGTGTCGGGGATCCTGATGGCGATCCTCTACGAGCCGTCGCTGGATCCCTCTCGGGTTTACTACGGGACCGACACGCGAGCGCTTGAGCTACTCAGCGGCGCGGCGCTGGCGATGGTGTGGCCGAGTCGCCAGCTGAAAGCGAACGTTCCGAAGCAGGCGAGGTCGATGATCGACGCCGCCGGCGTGCTGGGGCTGGTGGTGATCGGGCTGATGTTCTGGCGGGTCAGCGAGTTCTCGCCGTTCCTCTACCGCGGCGGCTTCGCGCTGCTGGGGCTGGCCTCGGTGCTGACGGTCGCCGCGCTTGCCCATCCGGCTTCCAGGCTCGGCCCGATCGTCGGCTGCCGGCCGATGCGCTGGGTCGGCGAACGCTCATACGGCATCTACCTATGGCACCTGCCGATCATCGTCCTCACCACACCCGAGAGCGCCCATGGCCCGGACCTGCTCCGCGCCGCGCTCCAGGTCGCCGCGACCTTCGGGATTGCCGAGCTGTCCTGGCGCTACGTCGAGAACCCGATCCGCCACGGCGCCCTGGGGAGACTGTGGAAACAGCTGCGGGAAGGACGGCTGCGGCGCGAGAACATCCCCCGCTGGGGCTGGGCCGTCGCCGGCAGCAGCGCGCTCGTCGTCGCCCTGGCCCTCGCCGGTATTGCCGGCGTCGGCGTCTCGAGCGAGCCGCCAGCGCTCGGCGCCGTGACCAGAACGGTGAAAGTGGAAAAGAAGACGCAGGCGCCGCTGGCGACCTCCTGCGACGCGGTCGTCCACATTGGCGACTCAACCTCCGAGGGCCTCGTCTCCGAAGAATATTTGCCCAACCCCGACCAGCTGATCAGCGCCCAGTACGCGCGCGTCGGCGCCACCACCCAGCACCTCGAGGTGTCGGGTGCGCGCTCGATCTACGAGAACTTCGAAGGCCTGCCCAACGCCCAGGAAGTGGCGGAAGCGTGGACGAACGAAGGGTTCAAAGGCTGCTGGGTGATCGCGATGGGAACCAACGAGGCCGCCAACGTCGCTGTCGGCTCGACCGTCACCTACGAGGACCGGATCGACAGCATGATGTCGACGATCGGCGACGCGCCGGTACTGTGGGTCAACGTCAAGTCGCTGGTGACCAGCGGCCCCTACTCGGCCGAGAACATGGAGGACTGGGACAAGGCGCTGCTCGAGGCCTGCGACCGCAACCCGTTCATGCGAATCTACGACTGGGCCTCCGACGTCAAGGACGCCTGGTTCATCCCCGACGGGATCCACTTCACGACGCCGGGCTACGCGGCCCGCGGCAGGCTGATCGCCGACGCCCTGCTTGAAGCCTTCCCCAACTCGGGGACGTTGGAGATGGCCGATAGAGACAACTGCGTTATCTCGCCGGCCTGAGGCTCATTTCACCTTCTTGAAGTACGCCCAGCGGTCGTAGAGACCGAGGGCCGCCGCCAGCGTGTCGCCGCGGATCGTCGACGGCCCGCCGGTGCCGATCAGCCTCGCGTAGTCGATCCGGGGCGAGTCGCCGCGCTGGGTGACCCTGATGTCGCGCAGCCGGCCCTGAACGTAGGGACCGAGGCGGGAGCTCATCTCCGCCTGGGGGAAGCGGAAGGTCCAGGTGTGCAGCGGCGAGTAGTAGTCGTAGGGGTCGGGGACGCTTTGCAGGTAGGGAACGTCCGGCGCGCCGAGGAACCCCGACTCAGTGCGGCCGCCGGATGAGGAGAAGTAGGTCGTCTGCGCCACCTCGCCCCGATAGGTCGCGACCTCGTTCCTGGTTGCCGCCACTGCCCGGTCGGTGCGCTCCGACTCCAGTTTCACCCCGCCGTAGATCTGCGTGCGCGTGTCTGGGAAGAGATCGAACCCCTCCCCGCCAACGTCGGTCGAGAACGCGATCGACCGTGCCGCCACAGCAAACGTCTTCAACGTCGCCATCGGCCATTCCGGCGGCACCTCCCCCGGAACCGATCCCCGCGCGTAGTTGTTGACGTTGAGCACGTTGACGACGTTGACCGAGCCGCCCCCGGTAGGCACCACCTCGAACGCCCCCCGATAGACCCCAACCCCCTCGATCCGAATCATCCCCGCGCTGTCCGCATGCAGCCGCCCCCCACACCGCGCCAGCAACTTCCCGGAGCTGGAGAGCAACCGCACCGAAGACCCTCGCGGCCGAGCCCGATAGCTCCGCCCAGGATCCAGTTTTTCCCCACAAGCCCGGGTGGCCCGCAAGAACGAAACCTCCCCCGACCGCGTCGTCAACAGCACCCGCACCAACGGCGCCCCCCGCATCCTCGTGACCTCGATCCCTCGGAAGTAATGCCCGAGGATCTGCCGGTAACTCCCCCCGTGCTTTCCGAAACCATAGGCCCCATAGGCACTAAGGACCTATCTCAGTAGACCGCAGCCAGCCGCGCCGCGTGCGCCTTCTTGAAGGCGATCAGACCGCCGGCCAGCTGTAAGAAGGCGAGGTGGTTCTCCTCCTTCTTGGACCAGCGGACGAGGACGCCGCGGTTGCGGTTGAACCACGAGTGAGAAGCCTCGGCGACCCAGCGCCGGGCCTTCCAGTCGGGGTGGTCGGTCTTCAGCTCGACTTCCTCGCCGCGGGTGCGGATGTGGGGCTCGAAGCGCTGACGCAAGGCGAGCTCGCGGATGTCGTCGTAGTCGTAGCCCTTGTCGAGGCAGAGCCCCTGCGGGCTGCGCTCCTCGGGGATCGGCCGGGCGATCGGAACCGACTCCAGGGTCGGCTCCAAGAGCTTCATGTCGTGGCGATTGGCTCCCGCGTGCGCGATCCCGATCGGGATTCCGGCAGCATCGGTGAGGAGCGAGCGCTTCGCCCCCCCTTGGCTCTATCAGTTGGATTGGGGCCTGTCTTGGGGCCGCCGAGCGGCGCCTTGGTCTGCGCCCCGTCGGCCGCCAGCCAGCTCCAGTCGATGCCGATCTCAGAGTCGTAGTCGAGCAGGCTCTGGCGCCAGATCTCGTGGAAGATGCCGGCCTGCTCCCACTCCTGGAAGCGCCGGTGTGCCGAGCTCGAGTGGCAGATCCCCGTCGCGTTCAGCGCGTTCCACTGCATCCCGGTGCGCAAGACCAAGAGGATCGCGTCCATCGCATCGCGGTCGGGGACCCGCGGGTTGTGGCACCCAAGCGGGTGCTCGGGGCGAGGTGGCAGGAGCGGCTCGACCTTCCCCCACAGCCAGTCCGGCATTCGCCAGCCGTCGTCGCGGTCGACCAGTCCCATGACCCACCTCCCACTATCCAGTTTTCAGCGGACAGTGGGGAGTTCGGCGCGGGGCGCGGGTTTCCTACCGAGATAGGTCCTTAGTCCCACCCCGTGCCCGAAACCTCCACCTTTGACGACCCAGGTGACGGCGCCGACATCAGCAGACGCGGTCATCATCATGCAAACAATGGCAACCACGATCTTGATCCGCCCGCCTGGCATGCCAGATTGTTGTCGAAAGGGTTGCCAAACCCCGTTCATGGGCTGCAAAATGCAGGTACGCCCCTTCTGCCAAAGGCAACCGGACCGGGCATGATCAACAAGCATCTTCATCGCAAATACCGCCCATCCCGGGTGCTGGAGTTGATCCGAGCCAATGCCTAGGGTGAAGCCTATGCTGGCTTCAGCTAAGTCTCTGCGGCAAGATCAGCTCAGCCGCCACTATCCCGTAGGTGCCTCAACTGGCTACATGGTCGAGCACCGAGGCGACTGGCCTCATCTCGTAGATGAAGCGCTTGAGGTCTCGCCTTTCGCCGTAGAGCTCTCGGCTCTCTCCGAGGAAGAGCTGCCAAGCCTCATCGAGTATCTCTCAAAGGTGACCTGGCTCCCATTTCGCTACATAAGCGTCCACGCGCCAAGCAAGGGGATGGAGATTCCCGAGCCCCAGCTCGCACGGCTGCTTGCAGCGCTGCCGCGCTGGATCGATGCGATTGTCGTCCATCCTGACGTGATCGAAGATCCGCAGAACTACGCCGCATTGGGCCGTCGTCTCGTGATCGAGAATATGGATGAGCGAAAGGATGACGGCCGCGATGCCTCAGAGCTGGCGTCCTATTTCGAAGCGTTGCCACAGGCAGGCCTGTGCTTCGATGTCGCACATGCAGGATCGATCGACACGACGATGGCTAAGGGTGCTGAGATCCTCGACTCATTCACTGGCCGCCTGCGCCATGTGCATCTGAGTTCTCTCGACTCGAATTCTCATCACGTACCGCTAAACCCCTTCGACGCAAGGCGTTTCTCTCCACTGCTCGATCGCTGTCGCGACGTTCCCTGGATCTTGGAGGCCCCACCGCCGAATGGGTGAGGACGGCGCAAGTGGTGCGCTCGGGCGTTTGTCAGAGAAGACAGGGGAAGGATTTCCCAATCTGAGCGCAGCCCGCGAGTTAGCGACTGCCAAGCAGCCAGATTTCGAAGCTAGACTCGGCAAGCTCAACCACGACAAGGATGCCAGCGTCGTTCTCTTTGGTTCTTGGGCGCGGAGAGAGCTCACTGAGCACTCCGACGACGACTGGCTCGTCCTCATAAACAGTTCGCCTCGAAAGGATGTCAATCCCAGTCTCGAAGAAGTGGAAACGATCCTCGGAGTCGAGCAACGAAAGCCCGGGAAGCAAGAAGTCTTCGGCATCCACGCCTTCTGCGACGACATCGCCGAAAAGGTCGGGCTCGAGCGCGATGACAACAAGAATCTCACCCATCGCGTACTCCTAATGCTGGAGTCCGTTCCTTTCACCGGCCACAAGCAGCATCGGGCTTGCTGGGATCGCATTCTCAGCGGCTACCTACAGGAAGTCCGTCGCGATGAAAGGCCGCCCCGCTTCTTCCTGAATGATGTCGTCCGCTATTGGCGCACTATCTGTGTCGATTTTGTTGGTAAGCACCGTGAGGAGGATGGCGAAAAGTGGGGTATGCGAAATGCCAAGCTCCGCGCTTCCCGCAAGGTGCTATTCGCAGGAGGCCTACTACCGATCCTGCAGTGCTTCCGTTTCAATCGGGACGACATGCACGCATTCTTGGTCGACCAGCTCACCGCGCCCGCCACTGACCGGCTCGCCTACGCCTTCTTGGAGTGGAACGTCCTGGATACCGGTGCCCGCTTTTTCGAGGCCTACGACCGCTGGATCGGGCTACTAAACAACAAGGAGATCCGTATCGAGCTTGAGTCCGTCACTCCCAGCACAGCCGATGATTCGGCAGCTTTCCGGGAAGTACAGGCGATTGCGAAGGATCTCGACCGCGGACTCCTTACCCTTCTATTCGACACCAGCTTGGAGCCCATCAGTCGCCAATACGGGATCTTCTAGGCACTGAGTGATGTTGCTTACGAGCGGGAGCGACGGGACTCGAACCCGCGACCTCTGGCGTGACAGGAGCGACTGGGAGGACGGCTCAGAGGGCCAGATTCCGCTCTTTGAAGCCGAATGAATCCGTCTCCCCCGCCTTCGGCTAGATTCGCGCAATAGCCGCAGTTTCCGGCTGATTCGGCCCGATTTGGGCAGTTCTGCCCATTGACTCGACAGGCCGCGCGAGGCCCTTTTAGGCGATGAGAGTGCAGGGGTGCCTCTCCGTCGTAAATTAGAAGCATGGTCCTATCCGCCCGATCTAGGCCGATATCTCGACTCCCGGTTAGATGTCTGCCAACATTGTTGGCATGGAGTTGCATGCCCACGTCAAGCTCAGCGGTGATCGGGATGGCGAGTACGTCATCACCGATGAGCGCCCAGACGGGTCGCTCACCCTCGTGCCTGACACCTCTTGGAAGGCCATCAAGGAGCGCTCCGGCGCTCGTGAGGCCACCAGAGAGGAGTGGGAGGGCTTCATGGCGGAGCATGGCTCGCACATGCTCCCCCCCGACGGCGAGGGGTAGTCGTTGACCAGCGAGCCGCGTTTCGCGGCTCGCTTCGATCTCGACGCCTTCCGCGAGGATATGGCGCGAGCAACCTCGGCTGGCCGCGATGCCGCCGAAGCGGCTAAGCGCAGATACGAGGCGAGCGGCGTCCCCCGCTCTGAGCTGGGGCCATGCGACCCGGAACACCGGGACGGCACCAAGCTCCCCCAATGCCTCAAGGTCTACCTGCCGCCGCCCGCAGGTCGCTTCGGAATGGTCTTTAAATTCGTCGTCGCTGACGACGGCCCGCGACTTGAATACCTCGCCTTCGGCGTTCGCCACCACCCGCGTGCATCCAATGCGGCAACGGTCTACGAGATCGCCCACCAGCGGCTCCACGGCTAACCGCTCGGTTTGGAATCCGCAAGAGGGCATCGACGGCGTGGCCGGGGCATCAGTAGGCATGCAGCTTCAATCCAACCATGAGGAAATAGCTCTATGCTCTTGCGCTAACGCGTTCTTTTTTGCTATGCTGTCAACAGCAAGTTGATCTAACGGGGGAGCGCAATGGCTATTTCAGAGGTTGAAGCAATTACGACAGTTGACAAGGTACTCAGCGAACTCGACGAGGACGTAGCGGCGCGGGTCCTGCGCTGGGCCTCTGAAAAGTACGGTAAATCGGCCCCAGGAGAGGTCTTGAGCGAGCCCATGAACCAGGGTCCCTCGCAGCCGACTAGCCAGTTTGAAGAGATCGCAGACCTCATGGCAGCCGCCGGGCCTAAAAGCGGCGTCGAGCGAGTCCTTGTCGGGACTTATTGGTTTCAAGTGATTAATGGGCATCCAAACGTCACCGGCCAACAGGTTAATGATGCCCTCAAGAACCTGGGACATGCCGTAAGCAACATCACGGACGCATTCAGCAATCTGATCGGGAGAAAGCCTCAGCTAGCAATGCAGGTCGAAAAGACTGGGTCCAGCAGGCAGGCGCGTAAGAAGTACAAGCTGACGATCGCAGGCATCAACGAAGTTAAACGGCTGCTCGCCCCAGAAGAGGATGAAGGTTGAGCGCTCAGTGGTGTCGGTGACCAAGACTGCCGGTCGTAGACCGGAAGGGGCAACCGGCCCCGGGGAGGAGGTGAAGTCAATGGCACAGGCCAAGCGGTACCGCTCTGCCATCAGCGGGCGGTACGTCACCCGGTCCACCGCCGCGCGTCACAAGCGCACGACGGTGGCCGAGTCAACCAAGATCAAGGGCAAGCGTAAGAGGTAAGCCCTTGAAGTAGCTAGAAAGCCGTCGCCCCGTTCGGGGTGGCGGCTTTTATTTTTACAGATCGCTGAGGGCACGTCCAATGCGCTTGATTGGGGGCATTGATCTGTCGCTTGCCCCATACCGACCGGAGCGCGAGACGCAAAAGCTTGTTGTCACACTTATTTCCTGTAGACTTATAGACATCTAGCTGGCACGCTCAGCGTGTGTCGGAGAAAGCTCTACAGGCTCTTGGCGAAGCAATACGGGCGCGGCGTGGCGAATTTGACGGTCTCTCGCAGGAGGGACTGGCCGATCTTGCCGGCATGCACCGGACCTACGTCAGCGAGATCGAGCGCGGGTTGCGGAACCCGAGCTATCGGAACCTCGTCAAGCTCGCGGCGGCGCTGGAGGTGCCGTTGTCGGAGCTTGTCGCTCGCGCTGAGCGCAGCTAGAGCGTCTGAGCTAGACGGACAAGACAAACGCCCCGGGCGGCGCGTAAACGCCCCCGGGGCCGGCACAGGAGGGATTAGCTCCCATGCACAACGACGATATCCGGCGGCGCGTGCTCGCGCCCGCCCAAGAGGACGAGATCATCGAACGATCCATCCTCACGCAGGTTCTCGTCCTGCATCCGGCGCAGCTCTCGATTCTCGAGCTTGCGCTGCGGATGGATCGGGACTGCGAGGACTTCGCCCAGAAGGATGCGGTCGAGCGAGCGGTACGTGAACTGAGCCGCGACGGCTTGCTCGCCTGCGACTGCCGGCGAATTTCGCCCAGCCGTGCGGCGCTCCGCTTCGAGGAGCTGCTCGGCGGGGTGAGCTGAGGTGGACGCCTTGGCGGTGAAGGTCCAGTTCGGCAGGAACCTGGCCTACTGCCGCAGGCGCGCCAAGCTCTCCCAGGAAGAGCTTTCGGTGCGCGCCTCGCTTCACCGCACGGCGGTCGGCCAGATAGAGCGCGGCGAACGTATCGCCCGCGTGGACACGCTGATCAAGCTCGCTGGCTCTTTGCGCATCCCTCCCGGCGATCTGCTTGACGGGATGGGCTGGGACCCGGGCGGAACTCGCCTCGGGCAATTCACGGCAGGCGGCGAGGCTGATGGCTGAGGGCCAATGCCAAACAGCAAAGCCGAGGCCAAGTAGAAAAGCAGGCCAGTCACCGGCAGTCAGGAGCCAACTACGCCTCGAACCAGAGCGAAAGGCCAAAGCGTCGAGGATCGAGCTGGAAGGCCCTCAGCAGTTCTCTCAAAGCACCAACCTCGACCCCCGACACACTGGGAACCCCCCTTTTCGGGGGTCCGAGCGATGCATCTCGGCCGCCTGCTGGACAGCGGTATCGAGATGGCATCCACACGCATCAAGCTCGATCCGCAGACAATCGAGGCGATTGCCCGCCGAGTGGTCGAGCTGCTGGAAAAGCGAGGGCTCCAGAACCGGGAGCTGGTCGATGCCGCTGAGCTGGCACAGCGATTCGGGATCGAGCGCTCCTGGGTCTACTCCCACGCGATCGAGCTGGGAGCGGTCAAGCTCGGCAACGGGGCGAAGCCTCGGCTTCGCTTCGATCCGGAAGTGGCGGTGCGGGTGCTACGGAGGGTTGGCGAGGGACCAGCGGCTGATCCGCCCACCCGTTCGAGTGAGCGGGCGGATCAGCCGCAGCGTCGCGGGGACACGGCGGTTCGGCTGCTTCCGGTTCGAGCGCGGGGGGAGAAAAACCCGCCCTCCGCGGCTTAACTGAGCGATGGCGCGCAAGGCGACAGGACAGGTGATCGAGGTTGCCGGAACGGGAGGCCGCACGTTCGCGCTCCGCTTTCGCGCCTATGGCAAGCGCCGCTACGTCACGCTCGGCACAGCGGCAGACGGCTGGACGCGAGCCAAAGCGGAGGAGGAGCTGGCAAACGTCCTCGCGGACGTGCGGCGCGGCATCTGGCAGCCGGCGCGGCGGCAGAACGGTCGGGAGCCAGCAGCGGAGCCGACTTTCCACGAGTTCGCCTCGGAATGGCTGGATGCTCGCCGCCATGAGTTCGCGTCCCGCACGGCCGAGGACGGACTTGCGCTCAGCCACCACCTTCTGCCGTTCTTCAAGGACCACCGGCTCTCGGAGATCACGGCGCAGGAAGTGGACCGGTACAAGGCAGGCAAGATTCGCGAGCGCGAGGAGGGCTTGGTCGAGCGCCCGCTGTCCAACCGCACGATCAACAAGACGCTGACGCGGCTCGGCCAGATTCTCGACGCGGCAGTCCGCTACGAGCTGATCGAGCACAACCCGGTCAAGACGAAGGTGGAGAAGCTGAAGGAGGCCGAGCCGAAGCGGGCGAGGCTCAGCGGCGAACAGGTACAGGTCTTGCTGCGGGCCGCCGGCCGCACCGGGTGCTGCTTGCCACCGCAATCATGGCCGGCGGCCTTCGGGTGTCGGAGCTGACGCACGTGCGCTGGCGGGATCTCGATCTGCGAGAGGGCACCCTCGACGTCGCCGCCTCCAAGACTGCCGCCGGCGTCCGCCAGGTCGTCCTCGACCCCGAGCTTGTGCAGCTCCTCCGCGAGCACAAGCTCGCCGCCAAGTGGAGCCAGCCCGACGATTTCGTGTTTGCCGGTCGCATCCGAGATCAGCCGCGCGAGCGGAACAGCGTCCGCACTCGCATCCTTTACGCGGCCATCGAGAAGGCCAACGAGCGGCTCGCCGCTGAAGATCGGCCGCCATTGCCGGACGGAATCACCTTCCACTCGTTGCGTCGAACCTACGCGGCGCTGCGAGCCGAGCTGGGCGAGCACCCGGCGATCACCGCCGCGCAGATGGGCCACCGCGATCCGCGCATGACCCTGCGCGTCTACACCGATGTAACTGGGATGCGCCCACGAACCCGGCTCGGCGGGCTGCTTGGCGAAACCGATTGGGCAGAAATGGGCAGAAACGCGGATTTGGGCTCCGGCAAGAAGGACGAGGCGGAGCCGGGAAACGAGCCAGAACGTCGCTCAAACGCAGGCACTTCTCGATACGGGAGCGACGGGACTCGAACCCGCGACCTCTGGCGTGACAGGCCAGCGCTCTAACCAGCTGAGCTACGCCCCCGAGAGCTGAGCGCAACAGGCGCCCGGCGGGATTATCTCAGGGTCGGGCGCTTGCGGGCGTCGGGCGCTTGTGAGAGGTTCTGGCCCCGATGCTCAAGTTCTGTCGAGCGTTCGTCTGTGGCCTGACCGTGGCGGGTGCGATGGCCGCGCCGACCGCCACCGCAAAGGGACCGCCGGAGATGCAGTGGTCGGTGCTGAGTCGCTTCGGTGGCGATGCGGACGGCAACGGTCGCCTCGACCGCCCCACATCGAAGACCTTCGCCAAGCTCGACGTCTTCCCGGTGCTCGTCCGCCCCTCGCCGGCGCTCTGCGCGTCCGCCGACTCCGCGACTTGGCTGGTCGACGGCAGCGAGGCGAAAGAGGTCGAGGTCGAGGCTGGCCGCCGCTGCCGCGTTCTGATCCCCGTCCGGGGCGAGGGAAAGCACACGATCGTGGCCCGGACTGGAGGTCGAAAGCAGGCCGCCCAGGTCGAGATCGACGACCGGTTGGTCGTCGCGATCGGCGATTCGGTCGCCTCGGGCGAGGGAACCCCCGAAGGGAGGGAGCTCTGGCTCGACCCGCCCTGTCACCGAAGCGCTGCCGCCGGCTTCGAGCAGGCGGCGCGGCTGCTCGGCCAGGGGCTCGCGCAGAGGTCGGCTGCCGGCTCGATCACCTTCGTCAGCCTCGCCTGCTCGGGCGCGGAGATCGGCGTCGGCCTCCTCGGCCCCTATGTCGGCGTGGAGCCTGATGACCGCCTGCCGCCCTACCTGTCGCAGGTGAGGCGGCTGCGACGCATCGCCGCCGCCAGCTCTCGAACCAAATCCGAGCGACCCGCCCTCGACGCGGTCCTGGTCAGCGTCGGGGCAAACGACGTGAGCTTCTCCACGATCGTCAAGGAATGCGCGGCGCCCGGAGACTGTCGCGCCAAGCAGGAGGCCCGGGTGCTCGCAGGCCTCGAACGCCTGCGCGGCGACTACGACCGCCTCGGCAGGCGGCTCGACCGCGCCGCCCCGGGGGCGCCGGTCCTGATCACCGAGTACTTCGATCCCACCCATGACGAGGGGGGCCGCTTCTGCCGCCGCAGCGTCGCCTTCACCAGCCAGGAGGAGGCCCGCTGGGCGTACGAGGCGCTGCTGAGGCCGCTGAATGCAGAGGTCGAGACGGCCGCGGCCCGAAACCGCTGGCTCTTCGTGGACGGAATCGCGGCCGACTTCGAACGGCACGGATACTGCGCGGGCGGCGACCGCTGGGTCCGCCGGCTCGGCGACTCCGCGATCTTCCAGCGCGACCTGCTCGGGACGCTGCATCCCTCGCGCCCCGGCTATGCCGCGATAGCCCAGCGAGTCGTGGTGCCGCTCGCCGCCGCGCTCGGCCTGGTGCCTCCCCCGCCCGAACCGCCCGAAAGCGAGTCGTCGCTGTTCGACGACCTCGGCGAGGCCTCCGGCCTGCTGACCGAGCCCCTGTTCGCCTGGCCGTGGTGGCTCTACCGCCTGCTGCTGCTCGTCGTCGCGCTGATCGTCCTGGCGCTCGCCCTGCCACCGCTGCGGCGCTTCCTGCGGCACGCGCACCCCGACGATCCAAGCCGGGCCAAACCGCAGCCCTTCCCCTCCTTGCCGCACCTGCCCGGCAGCAGACTGCAGCAGCTGCTCCTGCTCGCCGGCTCAGCCATTGCGCAGCTCGGCGCAGCGGTCGTGTTCGCCGGCATCGTCGGCGGCGCGATCCTCTGGCTCCGCTTCTGGTCCTCGCGCCTTCCCGCCGACCAGGCCGTCGACGTGGTGGCGCAGAGCGAGCTGATCGTCACCGGCACCCAGGCGCTCGCCCTGTTCTTCGTCCTCAGCCTGATCGCGGTCGGGGTCGCCTGGCTCCTCGACGGAAGAGCGCGGTTGGCGCGCCCGACCCGGCGTGGCCTGATCGCCCTCGGCCTGGCCGAGATGCTCGCCGCAATCCTGATCGGCGAATTCCCCCGTGACCAGGCGATCCAGCTCTTCGTCGGCCTGGTGATCGCCGCACTCCTCTTCCACTACCTCTTCGACAGAGCGCTCGACCGATGGCTGTCACCTGGCCCGAGAGCGGGCAGCAAATCGAACCCGGGCTGGCTACGGCGATCCTGGGGCCTGATCCAGGAGAGCTTCCGGACTCAGTCGGGGGGATTGCTCCGCCGTGTCCTTTCGATGGCGCTGCGCGCCGCGCCGTTGGTGCTCCTCCTGGGCGCCGTGGTCCTCTCGCTTCGAGCAGACGGTCCGACCCGGCACGCGATCCTGTTGCTCTTCGTCCTCGCCGTGGGCCTCTTCATCGCGCCGGGGGGGATGGCGAGGGACGCCACCCGCAAGGGAGCGAGCGATGACGACGGGCTGCAGGGCCTCGAGGTCGCTCGCATCGCCCTCGCGAGCAGCGGGGTCCTCTGCATCTTCATCCTGATCGTCCGCGACGAGCTGTGGCTCGCCGCCGCCGCGGCGATCGCGATCGTTCTCGGCCTTTCCTGCCTCGCCGTCGCCGCCGTGTCGCAGTCGCGCTTCGCGCCCTACTGCCTGGCGGTTCTGATCTCGGTGCCCCTGTTCGGTGCCTCGACGGCACTGCTGTGGGGCATCGAGTCTCCTGAGATGCAGCCGGTCGCCGCCGTTCTCGAGGACGGCAAAGCGGTCTGCGGCGTCTACATCGGCGAGAGCGGCGGCAAGCTCTGGATGGGGCGCCTCGTCCTCGACGAGCGCGCGCACGTCAAGCGCCCGCGGCGGGGCAACATCGTCTCATTCGAGTCCGACCGCATCGACGCGATGACCGTGGGGCCGCTGGAGCCGGTCGCCCGCGCGCAGGGCCGGGCGGTGGAGCTTCGCGAAGAATTGCTGGACGAGCGCGGCGACAGCGGCCCCACCGAGCGGTCGCCGACCTGCGCGCCGACGAAACCGAGGGTGGAGGTGAAGGACAGCTGGCAGCGGCGCCTGGCGGAACGCTTCCAACCGGAGCTCGTGATCGACCGCGAGGACGGCTTCTGGCCGGTCCCGGTCAGGACGCTGTTCTCCATGCAGGACCGCCGCGCCGCGATCTGCCGGCGGGTCGCCCCGGGCGGCCGGGGCTGCTTGCGGCTGAGTACGCAGGGGGAATTCCCCTGGTCGGGCGGAGACGGCGAGTGGCTCGAGTACCCGGCCGCCGACACGGCCAGGGACGACCAGCACGACCTGATGGTCGACGCGCTGGACAGCGGCGATCCGGACGCGACCGCATCGATCTACTTCCTCGTAGCCGGCAAGCGTCGCGGCGACCGCCCGATCACGATCCAGTACTGGTTCTTCTACCCCTTTAACTACCAGCCGATCCCCGGCAAGGTACTCGAGGGCGGCTTCCACGAGGGGGACTTCGAGTCGGTCGGTGTCCTGCTCTCAGGCAAGTCTGAGCAGCCGCGTTACCTCTGGATGGCTCGCCACGACAAGGAGGGTCGCATCTTCCCCTGGGACGACGACGCACTCACCGTCGTCGACGAGCACCCCACCGTCTTCGTCGCCCGTGGCAGCCACGCCAGCTACGAGCACTGCGGCGCGCAGATCCGCTACGTGGCCAAGTACGGGCTGGTCGACGACCACCCGACCTGCGTAGAGGACCGCCAGCTTCACCTCAGCCCCGAGGCGACGCCGATGACAGACCTCTCGCGGGTGGCCTGGGGTTGCTGGCGGGGACTCTTCGGCCACAAGAACGAAGACCGCTCCTACGAACAGATTCCCTATCTCGTCTCCGATGCCCCCCGCAGCCCGCTCTGGCAGCAGAGCTTCGGCGAGGTCGGCGCGGAGCCGTGCCGTGGGATCCGGGATCCCGGCGAGCGCGAGGGCCCCGGGGAGGAGGTTGTGGAGGGGAGTGGGGGCGTGCCGGCACGCCTGCGGGCGAGGGCGGGGCGCCTCGAGCCCCTGGTGGACCAGTGCGCCGACTGGGAGTCGCCGCCGGCCGCCGGCACCTACATGGTCGCCTGCGACCAGGGCTCGCTCAGCGCCTACCTCGCCAGCGGCTTCGAAGACCCCGGCACGGCGGGTGTTCGCATCGACGTGGCGCGAGTCGGCAACCCGCATGTGGGCGAATACGCCCTGCCCGCGATCCGGCGCAATCGCGACGGGGTCTACCTCGATGCGTGGCGGCTGGTCGGCGCCAATCGGAGGGTTGTCTCAGTCTTCGCCTCGTGTCCCTTCAACGGCGCGATCATCGCCGCCAGCTTCCCCGAAGTGGTCGTCGATCCGGCCCAACCCTTGCGGCTTCGCGATAGCGGGCCGGGCGGAAGGTGGCGACTCACCAAGCCGAACGGATCGGTGGGCGCAACCGCGGTGCCATTCCCGACAAGGGAGCAAAACGGAGTCCTCGTCGGAGCGCGACCGCGGTCGGATCAGTCCCTTGCCTGCGGTGGCACCTGACGGCCCTGCTCGACTCAGGGTCGCTGGATCTGCAGCTTGTAGGCGCCTGCGGAGCGGCGGGTGGGCTTGATCGCGATGCCTAGGCGGGACTGGCCGCAGACGGTGTAGTCGAGGCGGCGCTGGGGGCCGATGCCCTGGCGCGAGGTGCGCAGGACCCGGCCGTTGGAGCTGCGCAGGACGACGCGGTAGTCGCGGCGGCGCAGGCCGCTGGGCCGCAGGCTGAGGCGGCCGTCGAGCGGGGTCTGCAGCCAGTGGATCGCCGAACCCCTTTTGGGGAAGTGGCCGCGGATCGTCAGGGTGCGGCGCGCCCGCCAGGGTGCCAGGGCGTCTTCGCGAATCGCCTCGAAGGTGGCCGCGGTCGGCTTCAGGTACTCGGTCCAGCGCCACCTGACCCGCGCCTGGGGGAAGCGGTTGTGGGCGAAGGCCTCGGCAAAGGCCTCGCCGGGGTGCGAGTAGTAGTGGTCGCCGTATTCGTCGGGGAAGAGCGTCCCGCGCCGCCAGCCCTGGCAGACCCGCTCCTGACTGGCCCAGCGCGGCGGCCCCCAGTCGATCGCGACCGGGAACGGGGCAGGGCTTTCGCGGTGCTGGGCGAGGTGATGGCCGTACTCGTGGGCGATCACGAACTCGCGGGTGGCGCCGCCAATGCTGGTCCACGATTCGCCGCTGATCACCATCTTGTTCTGGCCGCTGTAGTAGCAGGCTTCGGCTTCGAATCCGCAGTCGAGGCCGAGCTGGAACGGGGTGTCGAGCTGGACCGTGAGCAGCTCGACCTCGGGGCCGTGGAGCAGGGTGCCGATGAAGTTCGCGATCGGCTGGGGATCGGTGGCTTCGCAGGCGGCGGCGCACCCCGCGGTGACCGCGATCGCGACCGTCGCGTCGGTGCCGTCGTTGACCGGGTAGCGCTGGGTCGAGGCGGTCGCCGAGATCCGCGCCGAGGCGGCGCCTGGCCGGACCCGCACGACGTCGTGCACGGGCGCCGCCGTTCGCGGCCCGGCCAGGAGGTTCAACGCCTCCGGCGAACGCGCCACAGCGCCCGCCGGGGCGGCAAGGAGGAGGATCATGGCTATGCCCGCAAGCGCCCCCGCCGGGCGCTTGCTCAAGGAGCGGGTCCCTGGTCTATCTCGTAAGCCTTGGCGGGCATGGCCTTCACGTGGACCTCAAACACGGTAGGAGCGAAGCGTCGCCGTCGCAAGTCACTGGCGTCCACCCCCGTACCAAGACTCAGAATCCCGCACGCGGGCGACTATGGTTCGCCTCATGATCGTCGAGCGGACCGAGAACCCGCAGTGGCTCTCTAACGCCTACCTCGTCGTCGACGAGGTAGGCAGCCAGGGGGTGCTGATCGACGGCAACGACCTGCTCGAGCCGCTACTGGAACGGGCCGAGCGGGACGGGATCGAGATCACGCACATCCTCGTCACCCACCCCCACCCCGACCACGTCGCCGGGCTCGCCGCGGCGCGCGAGCGGCTCGGCGGGCCGCCGCTGGTCACCCACGCCGAGACCGCCGCCGAGCTGGACGAGGAGGTCGCGCAGACCCTCGCCGACGGCGAGAAGCTGAGCGCGGGCGGGCTCGAGATCGAGGCGATCGCCACCCCCGGCCACGCCGCCGGCCACCTCGCCTTCCTGGTCGACGGCAGGGACGTCTTCACCGCCGACGTCCTCTTCAAGGGCACGGTCGGGGGAACGATGGCGCCGGGCGCCAGCGGCCTCGATGACCTGAAGGCTTCGGTGATGCGGCTGATGGAGCTGCCGCCCGAGACTCGCGTCCACCCCGGCCACCGCGAGCCGACGACGATCGGCGACGAGCTGGAGGGCAACCCCTTCGTGCGGGTCTGGCGCGGGCTCGACGAGCTTGGTGAGGAGTCCTGCACGGTCTGGGGCCGGGACGCCAGGCTGAAGCTGTGGGCGCCCGACTACGACGGCGGCAACAAGGCCTGGGTCGCCTTCGCCGACACCGGCGAGGAAGCGATCGTCGGCGGCTCGCAGGTCGAACGCAGCTAGAGCGCCCCGCAGCTCGCCTCCTGCCGCCAATCTTTAGCCCTGCGCCCGATCTTGGACGGATATGCGATGGGAACGGCACTCGCCAACCCCCACACTGCCTAGGCACTTTTCAGCGACCGGGGGGACGGAGCGCTGCAGTTCGTACAGGCCTTCCAGGCCACCGACATCAAGGAATTCTTCTTCGACTGGTATCCCGTCTTCGGGGTCTTCTTCATGTTCGCCCTGTTGCTCGTCTTCGTGACGCTGCTGCGGGGGACCCTCGGCGCGACCAAGCCGGAGACGGTGAAGGCGAGCAAAACCAAGCCCGTCCTCTGGGAGGAGGTGCAGGGCGTCGACGCCGCCAAGGAAGAGTTGATGGACGTGGCGGAGTGGCTGCGCGACCCCGACCGCTTCAAGGCGCTGGGGGCGCGGGCGCCCCGCGGCGTGCTGCTCTTCGGCCCTCCCGGGACCGGCAAGACGATGCTGGCGCGGGCGGTGGCGGCGCAGGCCGGGGTCGACTTCTTCTCTGCCTCGGGCTCGAGCTTCGTCGAGATGTTCGTCGGCCGCGGCGCCGCCCGCATCCGCCGCCTCTTCAAGGAGGCGCGCAAGTCTGGGCAGGCGGTGATCTTCATCGACGAGCTCGACGCGGTCGGCGGCGCCCGCAGCGGCGGCGGGGGCGACGGCGGCACCAGCGAGCGCGAGCAGGCCCTCAACCAGCTCCTGGTCGAGCTCGACGGCTTCGAGCGCGACCCTGGCACGGTGATCGTGATCGCCGCCTCCAACAACGTCGACAAGCTCGACAAAGCGCTGCTGCGCCCCGGCCGTTTCGACCGCCAGGTGCTGGTCGCGCCACCCGACCGCAACGGGCGCGAGGCGATCCTCCGCGCCCACGCCAAGGGCAAGCCGCTAGGGCCCGACCTCGACCTGACCGACGTGGCGCGCAAGACCACGGGGATGACCGGTGCCCAGCTCGCGAACGCGCTCAACGAGGCGGCGATCATCGCCGGTCGCGCGAGGCGCTTCGCGATGGCCCGTGCCGACCTCGACGAGGCGCTGCTGCGCCAGGCCGTCGGCTCGCAGCAGGCGCGGCGGCTCAACTCGAAAGAGCGCTGCATCATCGCCTACCACGAGGCGGGGCACGCGCTCTGCCGGCGGCTGCTCGGCCTCGATCCGCCGGAGATCCTCAGCATCGTCCCCCGTGGCCCGGCGCTCGGCTTCGTCGGCCACTCGCCGCAGGAGGACACCTACCTACGCTCGCGCGAAGAGCTGCTCGACGAGGTGGTCACCCTGCTGGGCGGACGTGCTGCCGAGGAGGAGGTCTTCGCCTCCTCCTACTCCGGTGCCGCCGACGACCTCTCCCGCGTGCACGCGGTCTGCAAGCAGATGGTCACCGAATTCGGCATGGGCGTCGCGCTCGACGCCGACGGGACGCCGCCGATCGCGATGCCGACAGCCGACTACGCGGTCTCCGACCGGACCCGGCGCGACGTCGATCTCGCCGCCTCGACCCTGGCGCGCGAGGCCTACCGGCGGGCGCGGGCGCTGCTCGCGGCGAACCGCCACTGCCTCGACGCCCTCGCCGCCAACGCGCTGGAGCGCGAGACGCTCACCCGCGAGGACCTGGATGCGATCTTCGCCGCCCACGAGCTGCACCAGCCGTCGCGCATGCCTGGTTCCAGCGCAGCGCTGATCGCACTGTCACGCCAAACCCACGATTAACGTCAGGCGCTCCGAGCGCGGCTAGCATTCGAGATGCCGTGAGCGCTACAGGCGACAGCGAGCACTACTTCCCCCCCGGCCGGTCGGTCGCGAGGCGGGTCCACGGCGATCGCTCGGTCGGCCTTCTCTACGGCCAGCGGGCACTGCTGATCGGAGCGCTCGAACCGCTCACCTACACCGGCACGATGCTGAGCACGCGCTCGGCCGACCGGCCCTTCGAGCGGCTGGCCCGCACCGCGAAGATCCAGGAGACGGTGCTGCTCGGCACCCGCGAGGAGGCCGACAAGGCGCTGCAAAAGGTGCACCGCCTGCACGAGCGGATCAAGGGAGAGCTGCCAGAAGCCGCCGGCCCGCATCCCGCCGGTACGGCCTACTCCGCCTTCGACCCCGAGCTGATGCTGTGGACGCTGGCGGTGATCGCCGACTCGGGGCGGGCGATGTACGAGACAATGGTCCGGCCGCTCTCCGATGAGGAGCTCGAAGGCCTCTGGCAGGACTACGCCTTCTTCGGCGAGCTGTTCGGGCTGCCGCGCACAGAGGTGCCGGCGACCTACCGCGAGTTCAAGGCCTGGTTCGACGGCAAGCTCGCCGCGCCTGACCTGCAGGCGACCCCGCACGGCCTCGAGATGGCGCCGCTGGTCGCCTTCCGGCAGCCCGTCCCGGCTCCGGCGCGCGGCAACATCGCCCTCCAGAACCACCTGATCAAGGGCACCCTGCCGCCGCAGGTGCGGGAGATCTTCGGCATCCGCTGGAGCGGTGCCCACGAGGCGACGTTCCGGGCCATGGCCGCCTCACACCGCCGTGCCCGCCGCTTCTTCCCCCGCAAGATGCGTCGCGGACGCAACGATGTCTTCTTCGACGTGGTCACACGCACAGAGCGCCAGCGCGGCGGCACGCCGACGCCCCAATTGGGCGTCGGCGCCTGAGCCAGGGGGGCGACAAACTCGCTTCGCGTGCCTAGGAGCGCACTTTGCAGGTGCTGAATGCGGTGCCCGAGAGAAAGGTGTTGTCCCTGAAGCCGACCTCGAGATGGGCCTGCAGGCGGCCTCGACTACAGCGCGCGTTGATGTAGCTGTATTGCTTCCCCTTGTAAGTCCATTTACGGCCGATTTTCAGCCATCCCGAGAGCGGGATGCCGTAGCCGCCAGCGATCTTCGGGATCTTCGCTTCTGTGCGATAGCCGTAGAGGCCCTTGTTGATCCGTTTGATCTCGATCGGGACGATGAAGGTGGTCGGCGCTGGGACGTCGATATGGAAGTGGACGAGCACGGAGGCGTTGCCGTTCTTCTTCGGCCCATTGAAGAGGGTCAGGCCGGAGCCGGCGGGGATGGGTTTCTGTTCGGGGAACACAACGACCCCTTTGCCGAAGCCCTTGCCGACGATCGCCCCACCGCAGGCACGGCGGGCGGCTGGCACATCGGTAGCAACCAGTTTGCCCTGCGTGCAGACTTGAAGGCCACGGGTCTCCACCGTGGCATCGCGGTCGAAGTCGAAGTTCAGTTCGGAGAGAGCGGGTGGGAACTGGCCCGAGACGGTGGAAAATTTGCCGCCGCCATAGGCGGTGATCGGAACCCTTTTGCTCTTCGGCAGGGTTTCAGGACGGAACCCGCCATAGCCGTCGACCAGGATGTCTCCCGCCCGCAGATGGACTTCAGCGCGTTTCGCGAGCGCTGTCGCCGCCACGACCAACAGGCCGAGAGCCGCCAGCGCAATGACCTTCGTTCGCATTCTCCACCGTTACCCGCGCACCTTGCAGGGGAAGAGGAAGCTGGCCTTCATCAGTTCGTCCGTTTCTTTGAAGCTGAACTCGCCACGGACCTGGAAGTGGCCGGTTTCACAGCGGGCGTTGATGTAGCTGTGTTTCTTGCCCTTGAAGACCCACTTTTTCCCGACTCGCGCGCGGCCGGAGATCGGATGGCCGTAGCCGCCGGCGATTTTCGGGATTTTGACGATGACCCTGTAGCCGTATACGCCCTTGTGGATTTTTTCGATCACGATCGGGACGATGAAGGTGGTCGGTGCGGGGATGTCGAGATGGGCGTGGGCGATGATCGTGTCGTCGCGGCCCTTCTTAGGCCCGTTGAAGAGCGTGATCGGCGAACCGACGTCGATGTGCCCTTGTTCGGGGAAGGCAACGACCGCCCGCCCGAAGCCCTGGCCGACGATCGCATCGCCGCAGGCCCTGCGGGCCGCCGGAACGTCGGTGGCGATGAGTTTGCCCTTCGTGCACACCCCGAGACCGGTGGTATCGACCGCGCCGTGCTTGTCGAATTCGAGCATGAAGGTGTCGAGGATCGGCGGCAGGTCGCCGGAGACGGTCGTGAGTTTGCCGCCGCCTTCGGTGATGATCGGCGCGTTTTTGAATTTCGGCAGCGCCTTCGGGAAGAAGTCGCCATGGGCGTCGAGGATCAGGTCCCCTGCACGCACGCGGATTTTGAGTGCGCTCGCCGTGCCGACCACGGCCAGCGCGCCAAGTGCCGCCACCGCAACCAACGCGAAGATCTTCAGCTTCATTCCCCAATGCCCCCTATCGCTAGCTCCCTCAAGAGGTTAACGCCGATCATGCACAGAACCGTGTTCCCTCGTTCCTTAACGAAACACAGCTATCGCCGCAAAGGACCGATGGGCGGTACTGGGCTCGAACCAGTGACCTCCTGCTTGTAAGGCAGGCGCTCTCCCAACTGAGCTAACCGCCCCGGGATATGTAGCTTGTCAAGAATGCCAAAGCTGAAGCTGCAGATCTCGATCTCGCTGGACGGCTACGTTGCCGGGCCGAACCAGAGCGAGGAGCACCCGCTTGGCGAAGGCGGGGAGGCGCTGCACGACTGGGCGCTCAAGCTCGCCGCCTGGCGCGAGCCGCACGGCAAGGAGGGCGGCGAGGTCAACGCCAGCACCGAGGTCTTCGAGGAGGGATCCGCCAACACGGGTGCGATCGTGATGGGCCGCAACATGTTCGGCGGCGGTCCCGGCCCCTGGGGCGAGGATCCCTGGCAGGGTTGGTGGGGCGACGAACCGCCGTTCAAAGCGCCGGTCTTCGTCCTCACCCACCACGAGCGCGAGCCGCTGGTCAAGGGCAAGACCACCTTCACCTTCGTCACCGATGGGATCGCGTCGGCGCTCGCGCAGGCGCGGGAGGCGGCCGGCGACAAGGACGTCTCGCTTGCCGGCGGCGCCAACGTGATCCAGCAGTCCCTGGCGGCGGGCGAGGTCGACGAGATGTGGCTCAACATCCCCCCGGTGCTGCTCGGCGATGGCACCCGGCTGTTCGACGCCTCCACCGCCGAAGTCGGGCTGGAGCAACTGCGCGCGATCGAAGGGCCGGACGCCGCCCACCTCAAGTACCGCGTCGTCACCGGCTAAGCGGCCGATGGAGCTCGGCCTGGAAGGACGCGTCGCGCTTGTCATGGGCGCCAGCCGAGGGATCGGGCGCGGGATCGCGGCGGCGCTGGCACGGGAGGGGGCACGGGTCGCGATCGCCAGCCGCTCGCGCGAGCGAATTGAGGAGGCGGCCGCCGACATCGAGGGCGACGTCACCCCCTTCGTCGCCGACGCCACCGACCTGGAGCGGCTCGCCGGGCTTCCGGGGGAGGTCGAGACGGCGCTGGGCCCGGTCGACGTCCTCGTCGCCAACACCGGCGGCCCGCCGTTCGGCGGCGCCCTCAACCACGAGCTCGACGAGTGGGAGACCGCCTATCACTCGCTCGTCCTCGCCCCCCGGGTGCTGGCCGGGGCCGTAGTGCCCGGCATGCGCGAGCGCAACTGGGGACGGATAGTCAACGTCGGCTCCAGCTCGACCCGCGAGCCGATCGCCGGGCTCAACCTCTCCAACTCCCACCGGATGGCAGCGGTCGGCTTCCTCAAGACCCTTGCCGGCGAAGTCGCTCGTGACGGGATCACCATCAACACCGTCGCCACCGGGCGCTTTGCCACCGAACGACTGGCGGACGCGGACGGCTCCCTCGACGCAGCCGAAGAAGCGGCGCGGAACGAAGTCCCCGCCGGACGGCTCGGCCGCCCCGAGGAGTACGGCGACCTCGTCGCCTTCCTCTGCTCCGAGCGCGCCGCCTACCTCACTGGCACCGTGATCCCGCTCGACGGCGGCCTGCTGCGCTCAGCCTTCTGAGGGCTCGCGCAGGGTTGGGAAGAGGATCACCTCGCGCAGGTTCTCCGCCTCAGCGAGGATCATCAGCAGGCGGTCGATGCCGACTCCAGAGCCGCTCATCGTCTGCATCCCGTATTCGAGCGCCTGCACGAACTCCTCGTCATTCGGCTGCGGCGCCTCCTCGGCCCCTTCTTCCTGGCGCTTACGCTGCTCGACGAAGCGCTCCCGCTGTTCGACCGGGTCGTTGATGTCGGTGCCGCCGCCGAGGATCTCGATCCCGGCGACGACCCCATCGAACGCTTCGGCCAGCTCGGGGTGCTCGGGATGGGCTGGCACCAAGGGCCACACTTCTCGCGGCAGGTCGTAGAGGAAGGTCGGCTGTCTCAGCGTCGGCTCCACCAACTTGGATTGGATCGTCTCGACGATCGAACCCCAGTCGGCCTTCGGGTCGACGTCCTCGTCGAGGATCTGCGTCAGCTCCTCGCGACTCGCGTCAAGGATGTCGATACCGGCACGCTCGCGGACAGCATCGCGCAGCGAGATCCGCTCCCAGGGGGCGGCGAAATCGACCGTCTCTCCCCCACGCTCGACCTTCGTCGTCCCCAGCACCTGCTCGACGACGGTCGAAATCAGGCTCTCCGTGTAGGCCATCACGTCTTTGTATTCCGCCCCGACCTTGAACCACTCCATCATCGTGAACTCGGGGTTGTGCTGGGGCGAGATGCCCTCGTTGCGGAAGAACTTGCCGAGCTCGTAGACGTTCTCGAAGCCGCCCACGACCGCGCGCTTGAGGTGGAGTTCAGAGGAGATGCGCAGGACGAAGTCCTGGCCTAGCGCGTTGTGGTGGGTCTCGAAGGGACGTGCGGCCGCACCTCCCTGGAGCCCCTGAAGCGTCGGCGTTTCCAGCTCGACGAAGTCGTGCCCGTTCATGTAGTTGCGGATCGCCGCGATCAGCTTCGCTCGCATCAGGAAGATCTCGCGGGTGCGCTCGTTCGCGATCAGATCGAGCTCGCGGTGGCGATAGCGGGTCTCGGGATCGGAGATGCCGTGGAAGAGGTCGGGCGGGTCGCGCAGCGCCTTGGCCAGCAGCGTGCACTCGCGTACCTCGAGCGCCAACTGCCCACGCTTGGTCACGTAGAGGTCGCCCTCGACGCCGACGACATCACCGATGTCGAGACCCTCGATCCGCTCGAAGGCCTCGTCGCCAAGTGCGTCGCGGCGGGCGTAGGCCTGCATCTGGCCGGAGAGGTCGCGCAGGTCGAAAAAAGCGGTCTTGCCGTGGCCGCGCTGCCCGGTCAGCCGGCCGGCGACCCGGTAGGACCACTGCGAGTGCTCACCCGCGCCCAGCTCCTCCGGATCGTGAGCGTCGAGGACTGTTGCGATCTTGGTGCGGTCGCGAAAGGAGCGGGCGTACGGCTCGATCCCTTCGGCGCGAAGCCGTTCGGCCTTTTCGAGGCGCTCGGACACGCGGCGGAAAGTAACAGGGGCTGGACGAATGACTCCAATTGACGCGCCCACGGATGACGCGTCTGGCACGGCGCTGGCTCGGCGCCCGCGATCCTCGCGCGTAGCGCTGCTACGCGCTGCGGCCGCGTGCACCGCCCAGCTTGGCCAGTCGCGCCCCCGCGGACACGTCAATTGGGAATCAGTCGTCTTATGCGGGCCGGGCTAGCGTGCCGTGCCGGCGGCGGACCACCGCCAGCCAGATCGCTCCGGCGAGGACCATCGCCAGGCTCTCCAGCTGGGCCGTGGTCAGGCCGAGGGCGACGTCATCGTTGCGGCGGACGAACTCGACCAGGAAACGCTCGCCGCCCGCGTAGAGGAGGTAGAGCGCGAAGAGGACGCCAGTGCGGAAACGGTCGCGCAGCTGCCAGAGCAGCCAGGCGCCGAAGCCCATCGCAAGCGCCTCGTAGATCGGCGTCGGGTGGACCTCCTGCTCGGTGGGGACGGTCCCGTCCGGGTAGGCCATCGCCCAGGGCCCGTCCCAGGGTTTGCCGTAGTCGCCGTCGCCGGAGAGCTGGCAGCCGATGCGGCCGACCGCGTAGCCGAGCGCGAGGGCAGGCGCGGCCAGATCGAGCAGGGCGAGGCCGAGGAAGCCCCGGTACCAGGCCCAGAGGAGGACAGCGATGGCACCGCCGATCGCGCCGCCGTACCAGACCAGGCCGGAGCCGGAGAAGACATTGCCGAGCAGGTCGTCGCTGACGCTGTCCCAGTTCTCGACCAAGAAGTAGAGGCGTGAGCCGACGATGCCACCGATCAGCGCCGCGAACCCCATCTCGTAGGCCCAGTCGACCGGCTTGCCGAGCTCCTTCAGCCGCTTCGCGATCAGCGCGCCCGCAGCGAGGAAAGCGAGCGCGAACATCAGGCCGAAGGTCTGCAGGGTCAGCGGCCCGATGTTGATCTCGGGGTGCACGGCGGGCTAGCTGTCGCCGACCAGCGCCTCGAGCAGCGCCTTCTGCGTGTGCAGGCGATTCTCCGCCTGGTCCCAGACCGCGGAGCGCTCGCCGTAGAGCACTTCGGCGGTGATCTCCTCGCCGGGATGCGCCGGCAGGCAGTGCAGGACGATCGCCTCGTCCTTGGCAGCACCGAGCAGGTCCGCGTCGACCCGGAATGGCGCCAGGTCGGCGCGCCGGCGCTCGGCCTCCTCCTCGTCGCCCATGCTGACCCAGACGTCGGTGTAGATCGCGTCGGCGCCGGCGGCCGCGGCGCGTGGATCATCGGTCAGCGTTGCCCCGTGGTCAGCGTCCAGTTGGTAGCCGGCCGGCGCCGCGATGACGACCTCGACGTCGGCCAGCGCACCGGCGATCGCCAGCGAGCGGGCGACGTTGTTGCCGTCGCCGACGTAGGCGACCCGGAGGCCGGCGAGCTCGTCGAAGCGCTCACGCAGGGTGAGCAGGTCGGCCAGCGCCTGGCAAGGATGGTGGAGTGGCGTCAGCGCGTTGACAACCGGCACCTCCGCCCCGGCCGCCAGCTCGGCGACCGCCTCGTGCGAGCCGGAGCGGATCACGATCGCGTCGAGGTAGCGCGAGAGCACCCGCGCCGTGTCGCCGACCGACTCACCTCGCGAGAGCTGCAGTTCGTCGCCGCGCAGGACGATTGGGTTAGCGCCTAGCTCGGCAACGCCGACCTCGAAGGAGATCCGCGTCCGGGTCGAGGGCTTCTCGAAGACGAGGGCGACGCTGCGGCCGGCGAGCGCCTCGCCACCGGCCCCCTCCCTCCTGCCGGCCTTCAGCTCGAGCGCGCGGTCGAGCAGCTTGCCCAGCTCGAACGCACCCAGCTCTTCGCCTGTGAGGAAGTCGCGCTTCAAGCCGCGGATACTACGACCGTGGAATTCACCGCCGTCACCTGGAACCTCTTCCATGGGCGCGACTTCCCGCCCGACCCGGCCCTGTTCACTTGGCGCTCGCGACTGCTGCGCGTGAGCGAGCGCAACACGACCCACGTCCAGGTCAACCGCGACCTGCTCGACGAGTTCGCGACGATGCTGGCGGCAGCCGAGTGGGACATGGCGCTGCTGCAGGAGTGTCCGCCCCGCTTCGCCGCCCCGCTCGCCCGCGCCTGTGGAGCGAAACAGCACCGAGTGCTCACCTCGCGCAACTCACTCGGTGCCCTGCGCGCCCTCGCCGCACGCCTCAACCCCGACCTGATCGCCTCCGGCCAGGGCGGCTCGAACCTGACGCTGGTGCGGGCCCACAGCTCACTCGGCCAGATCGTCGAGGGGCGCGAGATCGCGATCCACGAGGGGCCGCAGGAGCGCCGGGCGATGGCCTTCACCCGCACCGCATCCGGCCTCTGCGTCGCCAACCTGCACGCGAGCGCTCATGACTCCCGACTCGCCACCGAGGACGTGCTGCTGGCAGCGGGGACGGCGACCGAGTGGGCGGGGGATGCGCCGCTCCTCTTCGGCGGCGACCTCAACCTGCGTCCAGCCGAGACGCCGTTCGCCTTCGAGCAGTTGCGCGAGCGCTTCGGCCTTACCGGGATGACCGCGCCGCGGGCGATCGACCACCTGCTGAGCCGGGGGCTAGATGTGGTCGAGCCGCCCGCCCAGTGGCCACCCGAGCAGCGTGAGGTCGATTGCGATGGCCACGCCCTGCGCCTCTCCGACCACAGCCCGGTCGAAGCGCGCTTCTCGCTCCGGTAAGCGGGTAGAGCCTCGGAGTGAGATAGTCAGCCTGCAACCCCTGCCCCAGCCCCAGCGACAGGAGATAGAAGATGGCCGCGAAAAAACAGACCTCCGCGAAAGCGACCAAAAAAGCAAAAAAATCCACGACGCGGACCAAAAAACCGGCAGCGAAGAAATCTAAAACAGCGCGTAAAGCGGCACGTAAGTCCACCACCCGTGGCCGCAGCTCTAACGGGCTCGACCACAGCGTCGAGCAATTCCGCAAAAGCCTCGAGCGGAGCGTCACCCTCAGTCGCGACCGCCTTCAGGACGTGATCGACGACGCGGTGAAGCGGGGTCGGATGACCCGCGGCGACGCCGAGAAGATGCTCTCCGACCTGGTCGGCAAGGGACGGCGGCAGACTGACTCGCTGCTGAAGGAGCTGGAACGTCTGGTCCAGCAGGCACGCCGAGAGGTCACCGGCCGAGCACAGCCGGTCCGCAAACAGGCGACCCAGGCTGCACGCCGCGCTCGCAAAAAGCTGGGCTAGTGCCTAGCCAACGTCACGAGACAGGGCGCTAGGTGGAGCAAGCGACGGGCGAGAGACCGGCGGCCCGCGCGCACCGCGGCCAGCAGCTCGAGCTGGAGATCGAATCGCTCGCCTTCGGCGGGCGCGGCGTTGCCCGCAGCGGCGGCTATGTCGTCTTCGTCGCCGGCGCCCTGCCGGGCGACCGCGTGCGCGCCGAGGTGACGAAGGCGAAGCGGCGCTTCGCCGAGGCACGCACGGTCGAGCTGCTCGCACCCGGTGCCGACCGGGTCGAGGACCGCTGCTCCCATGAGGGCGAGCCCTGCCCCGGCGCCCCCTGGCAGGGCCTGCCCTACGAGCGCCAGCTCGCCCAGAAGCGCGACCAGGTCGACGAGGCGCTGCGACGAATCGGCGGCCTCGACGGCTTCGAGCTGGAGGAGATCGAGCCGGCGCTGGAGCAGTGGCGCTACCGCAACAAGCTCGAGTACTCCTTCGGCGACCGCGACGGTGAGCCGATCCTCGGCTTCCACGCGCGCGGTCGCTGGGACCTGATCGTCGATGTCGAGGACTGCCATCTCGCCTCCGAGCGCGGCAACGCAGCGCGCAACGAGGTGCGCGAGTGGGCTCGGCGTGAGGCTGTCTCCGCCTACGACCAGCGCGGGCGCGACGGCGTGCTGCGCAATCTCGCCGTCCGCGAGGGTCGCCGCACGGGTCAGGTCCAGACTCGGCTGGTCACCTCCGCGGCGCGCTTCCCCAAACCACCAGTCGACCTGCACACGGTTATCGAGGGCCACTCCGGCGGCACCGACGGCCCCACCGGCGTGCTCGGCGAGGAACGCCTGCGCGAGGAGCTCTGCGGCCTGCGCTTCGAGATGTCCCACGGCGCCTTCTTCCAGACCAACACGGAGATGGCGGAGCGGCTCTACGCGATCGCCGCCGAGTACGCGGGGCTGAGTGGAGGCGAGCGGGTCTTCGACCTCTACTGCGGGATCGGCACGATCGGGCTGACGATGGCGGCGAAGGCGGGCGAGGTCTGGGGCCTGGAGATCGTCCCCGAAGCGATCGCCGACGCCGAGCGCAACGCGAAGCGCAACGGGATCGAGAACGCCCGCTTCCTCGCCGGCAGCGCCCGCACCGGCGTGCGCCCCCTGCTGGAGCAGGCGGGCAAGCCCGACGTCGTCCTCATCGATCCGCCCCGCGCCGGGCTCTCACAGAAGATCGTGCGCCGCGTGCTCGAGTGTGAGGCGAAGCGGATCGTCTACGTCTCCTGCAACCCGACGACGCTTGCCCCGAACTCCGCCCAGCTGGCCGAGGCCGGCTACACCCTGCGCCGCGTGAAGCCGGTCGACATGTTCCCCCAGACCCCGCACATCGAGTGCGTGGCGCTACTGGAGAAGTGAAGAGCTAGAGCGTCGCGGCGAGCAGGGTGCAGATCGCGGCAAAGCCGGCGAGGATCGCACTGGTCATCGCGATGGCCCCGAAGAAAATCGCTCGCTGAACGCTGTCGATGCGGCCATTGACTCGCTCCATCTCCGCCCGCAGACCTCTTGCCCCCTCGTTCATCTCACCGCGCAACCCTTGGATTTCATCCCGCAGCTCGCCGCGCATCTCTTTCATCTCATTGCGCACCGAAGCGAACTCGGTCCTCATCTCAGTCCCCAAGGCGCGGACGTCAGCGTCGGTTTTTTTGAAGCCCTGATCGACCTTGCCGCTCAGTTCGTCGAGCCTGCCCTCTGTCCATTCCTGCGCCATCGCCTCCATGATGATGCCACGCTATCTCGAAATGTGTTGTCTGTGGTTGAGTTGAAATTAGAAAAGCGTCACGGCTTTCACACAGAAGTCAGCGATTAGGCTTCCTCGCCATGAGCGGACAAGGCAGAGGCTTCGGAGTCGCAGCGGGGCTCGACTCGGAAGTGGCGCGGCCGCTGGCCGAGCGCTGTGCCGAGCTTGGCTATTCCTCGATGTGGTCGAACGATCACCCGGGGGCAAAGGGTCTGGAGACTCTTGCCGAGTTCGCCGCCGCGGCGCCGGAGATCGACCTCGGGGTCGCCGTGATCGCCCTCGACCGCACCCCGCCCGAGCAGATCGCCGCCGACCTCGCGCGGCTCGACCTCGACCCGGCGTGCCTCTGGCTCGGTGTCGGCGCTGGCTTCTCGGAGAAGCCGCTGACCCGGATGCGCGAGTCGCTGCCGGAGCTGCGCGAGCGGCTGCCCGGCGTCCGCCTCGTCCTCGCCGCGATGGGTCCGAAGATGTGCGCCCTGGCCGGCGCTGAGTACGACGGCGCCTTCTTCAACTGGATGACTCCTGATTTCGCCGCCGGCGCCCGCCAGCACGTCGAGGCCGGCGCCAGCGAGGCCGGCCGCGACACCCCGCCGGTCTTCGGCTACGTCCGCACCGCCGTCGGGCCCGACGCCGTCGGGCGCCTCGCCAAGGAGGAGTCCTTCTATCGCGACCTCCACGATGGCTACCGCAACCACTTCACCCGCCTAGGCGAGCCCGAGGGCACCGTCGGCGTCGCGGCTGCCGCTGCCCCCGCTGCCCAATCGGAGCTGGCCCGCTACGAGGAGGCCCTCGACACAGTCGTAGTCAGAGGCCTCGCTAGCGCCAAGGTCGACCCGATGATCATCGTGGCTGAGGCTGCTGCTCCTTAACGCAGCCGACTTTCACCCCACTCTGGTGTGGTCAATGTCGGCTGCGCTTGCTGGGAGGAGGGATGCCCTCCGGCGCAGTGACGCGCTCGTAGAGGGGACGGGACACCCTCGAACGGGCGGATACTCAAATCGCCGGTCTCATTAGACCGGCGATTGTCCGGGCGAGGGTGTCCCGTCCCCTCCCCCAGCTCAGTCCTACTCAGTACGGCGGCAGGTCCTCGTACCAGTCGCCCAGCGTTTTGAACGACTTCCAGAAGCGCTGCTTGGCCCCCTCCTCGTCGAGGGATTCGTCGATGTCGGGGGTGTAGAGAGCATCGATGGTGGGAGTGAAGGCCTGGATCTCGCCCTGGCGCGGCTCGACCGGGCGGGAGAGGGGCAGTTCGAGGCCGTTGAGCACTCGCAATGCCGGCTCCCCCATGATCACGACGATTTTCGGCTGCACGATCGCGATCTCCTCGACCACGCGGCGCACGCATTGCTCGTCGGCGAGGTCGGGCTCCGCTATCGGGCACTTGACGCAGAGCGTCCCGTAGACGACCAGCGGGTCGATCCCGAGCCGCTTGAAGCTCTTCATCAGGGCGTTGCCGGCGCGACCGTAGAAGGCGACGCCCTCTTCGATCTCGGCGACGCCGGGCGCGTGCTTGACCATGAAGACGTCGGCCTGCGGGTGGCCCGAGCCGAGCACCGGCATCAGCTTGCCGCGCGGGCAGTGCGGGCACTCCTGCAGCTCGTGGGTCATCTGGTTGAGCTCGCGGATCGCGCGCTCCAGGTACTTCTCTCTTATCTCGTCGTCGGTCGCCGGCACGCTCGGCGATCTCTTTGACGGGCCGGGCGCGGCTCCTTTCGCGGCGCTCGTCTGCATCAGCTCTTGCTCGCCGAGCGTCGCCGCCGCGGCCGCCCGCCCCGCACCGGTTTCGCGTTGGAGACGCGGCGTTTCGGCGCCTTCGGGCGACCGGTCGTCTGCAGCAGCTTCAGCGCCTGCACGTAGACCAGGTTCTTGTGCTTGCGGACGATGTCGGCGTCGCGCATCGCCTCGAGGAACTCCTGCGGTCCGTCGAAGTCGTGGATCCGCACCCGCACGCTGCCCAGCCCCTGAGCAACGTGGCTGTCGGAACCGGCGCCGGGGACGATCCGGTACTTGCGGGCAAAGCGTTCGGCCTCCTCGTTGAAAGCGGTCAGCGCTACCCGCGGATTGAAGACCTCGAGGATGTCGACCTCCTCGACGATGTCGAGCAGGTGCTCGTAGTCGGGCACCGAGTGGAAGCGGTCGAACGGATGGGGGACGTAGACCAGCCCTCCCTGGCTGCGTATCGCGGCGATTGTCTCCGCCATCGTCAGCCCCTTCGGGATCTTCTCCTCGAGGAAGAGGCCGATCACCTCACCCTGCTCGGCGGTCTTCACCTCCTCGGCGACGATCACCTTGATGCCCCCCATCTCCTCGGCAATCCGGCGCGCCTCGAGTGCCCCCGAGACCTCGTTGTGATCGGTGATCGCGATCGCGCCTAGGCCCCGGTCGCGGGCCGTCTCCAGCAGGACCTCGACCGGGGTCGCGCAGTCGTGCGAGTGGTCGGTGTGCATGTGCAAGTCGACCTCGATCAGCGGGTTGCGGGCGATGCGCCCCCGCACCTCCGGGTTGCCGGCGGGGTCGTGGCGGCGGGCGGCGATCTGTCGATAAATCGACTCGAAGCGATCAGCGACCTCGGCCCAGTCGCGCTCGGGGCCGCCAGGCTCGACCAGCTCGTAGGTACCCGGGAAGTAGCGCTCCAGCAGCTTCTCTGTGGCGGGCGAGGCGACGGTGCGAGCGTCGAGTCGGCCGAAGAGGATCTCGACCAGCGGCCGCGCCAGCAAGGTCGAGAGCACCCGCTCCTGCGGCGCGTGGAAGGTGGCGACGTTGAGCGAGTAGGAGTTGCGCAGCGCGGTCGAGGAGACGCGCGGGGCAAAGGGCTCGTGGACGTGGACGATGTCGAACGAGCTCGAGCGCAGGCGCTCTTTGACCCGGTCACCGTAGCCGGCGACCGTCACCTCGTGCCCGCGCTGTCGCAGCTCTGCCGAGAGCCGTTCGACGTACTCGTTGACCGGGTTGCTGACGCCCCGCCGGCGGGGCGTCACCTGGGCGATCGAGAGCGAGTCAGCCGGCACGGCCCGGCTAGTGCCTACCGAAGAGCCCGCGCGTGCGGCTGGCGAGTGCCGGACCGAGCGGGGGTAGGACGCAGGGAGGTCGAATAGCAGCGCTATTCGACCTCCCGAGGACACCGCCCCGCGAAGTGTGTCCGGCGCCGCCAGGCGTGCGTGGGGGCGCTTCGGTAGGCACTTAGGCCGAGACCTTCGCCTCGCCCGCAACCGGGGACTTACCGCGCGCGTTGGCCGAGATGAACTCCTCGGTCTGCTCGCGCGCCTCATCGTCGGGACGCTGCGAGTGTGGCGACTTCATCAGGTAGCTGGAGGGACCGTCGAGCTGGCCGGCGACGCCGTTGTTGAGCGCCAGCTTGATCAGCCGCACCGCGTCGATCACGACGCCGGCCGAGTTCGGCGAGTCCCAAACCTCGAGCTTCAGCTCGGCGGTGAGCGGCACGTCGCCGAAGGCCTTGCCCTCGAGGCGGATGTGCGCCCACTTGCGGTCGGTCAGCCAGGGGACGTAGTCGGAGGGACCAACGTGGACGCTGTCCTCGGGCAGGTCGTGACCCATGATCGAGGTGACGGCGTTGGTCTTCGAGATCTTCTTTGAGTCGAGCCGCTCGCGCTCGAGCATGTTGTAGAAGTCCATGTTGCCGCCGACGTTGAGCTGCGAGGTCCGCTCCAGCCGCACGCCGCGGTCGTGGAAGAGGCGGGCGAGCTGGCGGTGGACGATCGTCGCCCCGACCTGGGACTTAATGTCGTCGCCGATGATCGGCAGGCCCTTCTCCTGGAAGCGCTTGTCCCAGTAGTCCTCGCGGGCGATGAAGACCGGCAGGCAGTTGACGAAGCCGACCCCGGCCGCGAGCGCCTGCTCGACGTACCACTTGGTCGCCTCCTCGGAGCCGACCGGCAGGTAACAGACGAGCACGTCCGCTTTCGTCTCCTTGAGGATCCCGACGACGTCGGCGGTTTCGCCGGGCGCCTTGGTGATCTTCTCCTTCAGGTACTTGCCGAGGCCGTCGTGGGTCATTCCCCGCTCGACCTTGACGCCGATCTCCGGCACCTCGGCGAACTTGATCGTGTCGTTCTGACCCGACCAGATCGCCTCGGAGAGGTCCTTGCCGACCTTCTCGGAGTCGATGTCGAAGGCGGCGACGAACTCGACGTCGCGTACGTGGTAGCCACCGAGGTCGACGTGCATCAGGCCGGGGACTTCCTCGGAGGGGTCGGCGTCCTTGTAGTAGTGGACGCCCTGGATGAAGGAGTTGGCGCAGTTGCCGACGCCGACGATCGCGACGCGGATCTTCTCGTCCGTGCGGGCGGCGCCGTTGCTTGCTCCGTTGGTATCGCTCATGAAGTCTGGGAATCCTTCCTCGTCTCGCTAGGTGGCCGAGTCCCTCCGCAAACCCCGCGTGTGCGGCTGGCGAGCGCCGGACCAAGCGAGGCAAGGACGCAGGGGGTCGGCCAATGCTGAAGCATTGCCGATCCCCGAGGACGCCGCATCGCGACGTGTCCGCCGCCGCCAGGCGTGCGCGGGGGGTTTGTGGATGGACTCATGCACACCTGCGGTCGGGAGTTGTTACAGATCGGGAGTTGCGGAAGTCTCGCCTGAGAGCTGGTTGCGGACATGCCATACGCGCTGGATCGCGGTGAAGGTGGTCAGGGCAGCGATCACATAGATCGAAGGAGCCAGTAGCTCGAAATCGCCGATCCCGGCACCCTTCGCGAAGACCAGGCCGACGGAGAGGATAACTACCCGCACGGGACGCGTGGCCAAACCAACCTTGCACTCGACCCCGAGCGCCTCGGCGCGCGCCCGCGTGTAGGAGACCATCAGCGAGCCGAGCACGGCGACCACGCACATCGCGGCGGCGAAGTCCTGGCCAGTGGCGGCAAAGTAGCCGGCCACCGCGGCCAACACGATCCCCTCCTCGATCCGGTCGACGGTCGAGTCGAGGAAGGCGCCGAACAGCGTCCCCTTGCCCGACATCCGCGAGTAGCGGCCGTCGAGCGTGTCCATCACCGAGCCGACGATGAAGGCGACCCCGGCGAGGAAGAAGAGGCGCTGCGTGACCAGGCCCGCCGCGACCAGGTTGAGGATTAGCCCAGCGATCGAGATCGCGTTCGGGGTGAGCCGCGACTCGATCAGGCGGTTGCGCGCGTAGTCGCGCAGCTCCTGCCCGTTGCGGGGCGAGCGGCCGTTGCTGCGGCGGCTGCTCGCGCCCTTCGAGGGCGCCGAAGAATCCATTGACGTGAGGCTAGACGATGGCGGCGTCGCCGCTACGCCTCGGCCTCTTGAGGCGAGCTCGTGCGCCACGCCCATGCCTCCGGCCGGGCGCGGGCGAGGAGCCGGTGCGCGACCAGCGCCGAGACGGCGGCGACCATCCAGCCGAGGGCGACATCGGCCCAGTAGTGGTTGCCGGTGACGACCACGACCCAGGCGACGAGCAGCGGCCAGACCAGCCAGAACGCCTTCATTGCCCGAGAACGGACCAGTCGCGCGCCGCTGAGGCCGATCATCGCCGAGAAGGCGCAGTGCATGCTGGGCACCGCCGCGTATGGATTGATGAAGAGTTTCGCCAGCGCCGAGTCGTGGTTGACGCTGGAGAAGTCGTTGATCGTGTCGACGAAGCCGTACTCGGGGTAGAACCGGGGCGGCGCCGTGGCGTAGAACGTGTAGCCGACCAGGGCCAGCCCCATCGCGACGATGAACATGTTGCGCACGAAGTAGAAGGCTTCGTTGCGGAAGAAGTAGAGCCAGAAGAAGAAGGCAACGACGATCGCGAACTGGCTGTTCATGTAGACCTGGTTGGCGAAGTCGATGATCCAGTCGAATTTGAGGAAGAAGGCCTGGAAGCCCGGCTCGAAGAAGGTCCCGGTCGCCTTCTCGGCATCGATGATCTGCTGGCCGTGGGCGAAGGCGGTCGCGCGCTGGCCGTCGGAGATACCGCGCACGGTCTCGTAACAGAGGTCGACGACTATGAGCAGGCCAATCTGGCGGCCGAGGTCGCCCCAGCCGTGCGGCAGCTTGGCCGTGATTGCTGCGAAAGCACGCGCCATCCGGCAATTGTAATTACCCGGTTAACGAAGAAAGGCGGCGGCCAGGGCGGGGGTGCTCTCGCCCCGACAAGGGCTGGGCTAATTAGCCCAGCCCTTTGAGTATCCGTCGGTTCGAGAGCACCCCCGCCCTGGCCACGCGAACCGCTGTTAGGCGACAAATTCCACTACGCGGTCCACGACAGAAGGGTCGTCGATCCAGGGCCAGTGGCCGGCGCCCGGGACGATCTCTGCTTCTGCGTTGGGCAGGGCAGCCGCGTAGGCGTGGGCGAATTTGGTTGGTAGGTAGGGGTCGCGGTCGCCCCAGAGGATGAGAGCGGGGCAGGCGAGCTTGTCCAGGTCATGGCCGGCGGCGGCTAGACGATCGGGGTGGGCATCGCGGTAGAGCTGCAGCACGGCGCGCTTGGTGCTGCGGTCCCAGTGGCGCCAGATCGAGTCAACGAACTCGGGTGGCATTGCGCTGCGATTGCCGCGGGCCTGGCGCAAAGTCAGCGCCATCGAGCGCTTGGTCGCCGTAGCGTTGGCGATCTCCCCTGCCGGGCGGCGGCGCCAGACCTGCGCCACCCAGTGCCAGCGGTATCCCGGCAGCAGCGGCACGGCGTTGATCACGACCAGTTTCTCGACGAGCTCCGACCGCCGCTGCGCGCCGATCAGCGCCAGCGAGCCCCAGTCGTGGACGACCAACTTGTGCTCAGCCACGCCCAGCTCGTCCAGGCAGCGATCGAGGAAGGCTGAGAGGCCGTGCATCGTGTAGTCGAAATCCCGCGGCTTGTCCGAGCGCCCCCACCCAGGCATGTCGATAGCGATCGCCGGGCCGGTACTGCGCTCCAAGAACGGCACCCAGTCCTCACCGTGGGTCGGATTGCCGTGGCAATAAACAGTCGGCGTCCCATCCCCCGGGACTCGCCGATAGAACACCCGCACCCCATCCACCACCAGCTCCGCTTCTTCGACCGCACCCGCCACCGCCGCAGCATATGCCTGGCGTGAACCCTTTCGCGCTAGGCGTGGGTGGGGTGTCCCTCGAACCGGCGGATACTCAAAGTGCCGGGCTCATTAGCCCGGCACTTGTCGGGGCGAGGGACACCCCACCCACGCCTACCCGGACAGCTAGGGTCGCACCGTGCCATGGAAGCGACCGGAGCGGCGGCGGGTGCGGGCGATTCGCGACCGGTTGCGGGAGATGTACGGGCAACCGGTCAACGAGCCGCACGGCGACGCGATCGCCGAGCTGGTCCGCACCGTGCTCTCCCAGCACACCAATGACCGCAACCGCGACCGCGCCTTTGACAGCCTGCGCGAGCGGCTCCCAACCTGGGAGGAGGTGCGCGACGCACCGGTGAGGGAGGTCGAGGAAGGGATCCGCCCTGGCGGACTCGCCAGGCAGAAGGCACCGCGTATCCAGGCGATCCTCGAGCAGCTGGGCGAGGAGCCCGATCTGGACTGGCTGCGGAGCGTCCCCCGCGAGGAGGCGCTCGCCTATCTGACCTCGCTACCCGGCGTCGGCCGCAAGACCGCCGCCTGCGTCCTGATCTTCACTTGGGACATCCCCGAGATCCCGGTCGACGTCCACGTCTACCGCGTCGGCGGGCGGCTCGGGCTGTTCCCGCCGAAGGCCTCGTTCGAGCGAGCCCACGACGAGATGATGGCGATCGTCGACCCCGTGGATGCCTACGAGCTGCACATGAACCTGATCCAACACGGGCGCCAGGTCTGCCGGCCGACACCCCGCTGCGGCGAGTGCGAGCTGCGCCGGATGTGCCCCTGGTACCGTGCCGCGCACAAATGAGCAAGAAGACGTTCGTCATCTTCGGGCTGGTGGTCGTTTTCCTCGCGGTCCTGATCCCCTGGCTCGCCTTCCGGGCGGACGGCGACCCGGACAGGGGCGCCCAACAGGTCGCCACCAACCTGGAGGAAGGGCAGACCCTCTTCCAGGACAACTGCGGCAACTGCCACACGCTCTACGCAGCGGGGACCGACGGCAACTTCGGGCCCGACCTCGACATCACCCTGGCCGAAGAAGGAGTGCCTGAAGGCGAGGGCGCGGCGGAAACGATCAAAGCGACCAAAGGCCGCGTGCTCGACGCGATCAGAAAAGGGGTCGACGGCACCACCACACCGGGTCGCATGCCCCCCGGGATCCTCTCTGGCGAACAGGCCGAAGAAGTGGCCGAATTCGTCGCCCACACAGCCGGTAGCGGCTGAGCCTAAAGCCGAGGGGGCGGATCGCTCCGCCCCCTCAACCAGTCAGGGCACTCTCTCGTCTAGCGCTGGAAACGCAACTCGCTGAAGACGCCTGCGTGGTCCGAGTTCCAGAAGCCGTTGACCGGCTGGAGCCCGGTGACCGTCGATGACTTCAGCGTCACCTGGTCGGGGTCCCGGGTGAGGATGTGGTCGACCTGGTGGTCGAAGTCGTCGATACCGGCTCCCGCTTCTTCTGCCGCTTTCACCGCGAGCAGACTCGAGTCGAGGCAGCAGCTGAGCGGATTGTTCGTGCTGCGCGACACCATCCCCGCCCCAAGCAAGAGGTTGTAGGCGAGCTGGTCGGCTCCGGTTACCGTGTCGTCGTCCGAGTTGAGGTCGCCGACCAGCACGACCGGCAGCTCGCTCGTCGCCGGGCCGCTAGGAGCGACCAGCTCCCCCGCCTGCAGGGCGCGGAAGTTGGGCTCGAACGCCTCCAAGTGGGTGTTGACGAAGCGGAACGGGTGGCTGCCGCGGACCTTGACATCGGTCGCCGTCCAGCCCCTGAGGATCGGCACCGTGGCGCCGAGGATTTTCACCGGCAGCGGGTTGGCGAAGTTCGCCGATTGCTCGTTCCAGGTCTGCACTCCGGCTCCGTGCCGGACGAGGATCACGTCGCGCATCGTCAGCCGGCCGTTGATCTCGGCGTCGGCGAGTTCCCCACCGGGGCCGTCGCCAGCTTTGCCGTTCTCGTCGGCCGGCGCCTCGAGGTCGAACTCGTTCTGGGAGATGACGACGCTGTATTGCGGCTTGCCGTGGCCGGATTTGCCCTTACCCGCGTTGAGCTTGTCGAGCAAAAGCTGGAGGTAGTCGTAGCGGACTGTCGTCGCGCTCGGGCCTTTGGTCAGCACTTCGGGGTTGACGGGGGCGGTGCGCCACAGCGCCACCTCCTGCAGGCCAACAAGGTCGGGCTTCGTCTCGAGGATCTCGTCGGCCAGCCCCTCTGCCCGCGTCGGGAAGTCGTTGGCGGTGACTTCGCGCAGGATTTTGCCGTTGGCCGCAGCGAAGGCTTTCAGGCTCGGGGCGAAGATCGCCGGCGTCAGGTCCGCGCCCAGGTAGACGTTGCGGGTCATCACGCCCGCGACCTTGCCGTGGCCGTGGTGACCGTGGTGACCATGGCCGTGATGATGGTGGCGGACCACCTTGGCCTTGCCTGGGCCATGGTGGTGACCCTTTTGCTTGGCCGCGGCTGAGCCGGGTAGGAGCAGAGCCAAGGCGAGTACGGCGATAATCGCCGGCAGCAGTCGCCGGGCAGTTGCGTGAGCTTGGTTCAAGATGCTTCCTCCTCATCCGAGATCCCGTGGATGGGACCGCTTGGGTTGAGGCGCCTCCGGCCTACAGCATCTACAACACCCATCTGCCCGGGCCCGCTGTTCGTGAAACCCAGACGTGAGCCAGTCGATTTGAACTAAGTCGAAAATCTGCCATACTCGGACTTAGATTTTTGGAGTCCTCCAAAGGACCCCTCAGTCATCAACCAACACTCCCCGGAGGTGCGCAGCGTGGGCAAGACGATCGGAATCGACCTCGGCACGACCAACTCTTGCGTCGCCGTGTTGGAGGGCGGCGAGCCGACCGTTCTGGAGAACGCCGAGGGTGGCCGCACGACCCCGTCCGTGGTCGCCTTCACCGAGTCCGACGACCGCCTCGTCGGCACCGTGGCCAAGCGCCAAGCGGTGATGAACCCCGAGAACACGATCTTCTCGATCAAGCGCTTCATGGGGCGCAAGGAGTCCGAAGTCAAAGAGGAGGAGACGATCGTCCCCTACAAGGTCGTCGCCGGCCCCAACGGCGACGTCCGCATCGACGTGCGCGGCAAGCAGTACAGCCCGCCGGAGATCAGCGCGATGATCCTCCAGAAGCTCAAGGCAGACGCCGAAGCGAAGCTCGGCGACACGGTCGACGGCGCCGTGATCACCGTCCCCGCCTACTTCAACGACGACCAGCGGCAAGCGACCAAGGACGCCGGCAAAATCGCCGGCCTCGAGGTGAAGCGGATCATCAACGAGCCGACCGCCGCCTCGCTCGCCTATGGCCTCGACAAGGAGGCGACCGACCAGACGATCCTCGTCTTCGACCTCGGTGGCGGCACCTTCGACGTCTCCGTGCTGGAAATCGGCGACGGCGTCTTCGAGGTCAAGTCGACTGCCGGCGACAACCACCTCGGCGGCGACAACTGGGACAAGGCGATCGTCGAGTGGCTCGTCGCCGAGTTCAAACGCGACCAGGGCGTCGACCTGGCCCAGGACAAGAACTCGCTGCAGCGCCTCTACGAGGCGGCCGAGAAGGCGAAGATCGAGCTCTCCTCGACCCAGGAGACGCAGATCAACCTCCCCTTCATCACCGCGGTCGAGGGCCAGCCGCGCCACCTCGACATGAAGCTGACCCGTTCGAAGCTGAACGAGCTGACCGCAGAGCTGCTGGAGCGGATCGTCGGCCCGGTCAAACGGGCGCTCAGCGATGCCGGCGCCGAGATCGACCACATCGTCCTCGTCGGCGGCATGACCCGGATGCCCGCCGTGCGCGAGCGGGTCGAGGAGCTGACCGGCAAGGAGCCGCACCAGGGGGTCAACCCCGACGAGGTGGTCGCTGTCGGCGCCGGCATCCAGGCCGGCGTGCTCGCCGGCGACGTCAAGGACGTGCTGCTGCTCGACGTCACCCCGCTGACGCTCGGAATCGAGACCAAAGGCGGCGTGATGACGAAGCTGATCGAGCGCAACACGACGATCCCGACGAAGAAGTCGGAGATCTTCTCGACTGCCGACGACAACCAGCCCTCGGTCGAGATCCACGTGCTGCAGGGCGAGCGCGAGATGGCGGCCGGCAACAAGAGCCTGGGCAAGTTCCAGCTGACTGGGATCCCGCCGGCACCGCGCGGGCTGCCACAGATCGAGGTCACTTTCGACATCGACGCCAACGGCATCCTCCACGTCACCGCCAAAGACCTAGGCACCGGCAAAGAGCAGAAAATCGAGATCAAGTCGGGCTCTGGCCTCTCCGAGGATGAAGTCGAGCAGATGGTCGCCGACGCCGAGTCGCACGCCGAGGAGGACCGCAAGCAGCGCGAGCTGGCGGAGACGCGCAACCTCGCCGAGCAGGTCGCCTACCAGTCCGAGAAACAGCTCGAGGAGCTAGGCGACAAAGTCGACGCTTCGAACAAAGAGGAGATCGAGGCGGCGATCAAGGAGGTTCGCGAGTCGCTCACCTCTGAGAACGTCGAGGAGATCAAAGCGAAGACCGAAGCGCTGAGTGCGGCGTTCCAGAAGGTCTCGGAGCAGATCTATGCGGCGGCGCAGGAGCAGGCGGCGGCGTCAGGCGATGGAGCGTCTGCGGATGGCGAGTCCGCTGATGAGGAGGAGGTTGTCGATGCCGAGGTCGTCGATGAGGGCGACGAGAAATGACGGGCGATCAGCCGGACGATCGAGGGACTGACGAGCCCCGACCCGCGGGTCCTGTCGCCGCAGGGGACCCCCCACCCCCTGCGGTAGCTAAAGCTTCCTCGGGGGTGGGCCCCCCTACGGCGCCACCCGCTGGAGGGGCGGATCAGGTGGCCGACGATCTCGACGCGTTGCTCGCCGATGTTCAGCGGGAGCGGGACGAGTACCTCGATTTGGCGAAGCGGACGAAGGCGGACTTCGAGAACTACCGGAGGCGAATGACAGCCGAGGTGGAGGCCGCCGGCGCGCGGGGAAAGGCCGAGCTGGTTGCTGGGCTGCTCGGAGTGATTGACAGCTTGGAGCGGGCGCTGGCCGCAGCTGGAATCGATCCCGCTGGAGAGAGCACTCCCGGGGAGCCTCTTGCCGTGGGCATCGTGCTCACCTATCGGGAGCTGTGCTCTGCGTTGAAGCAAGCCGGTGTTGAGTCCGACGATCCCACTGGAGAAAAGTTCGATCCTGCACGGCACGAGGCACTACAGAAGCTTCCTGCCGATGGCGCTAAGCCGGGCACAGTGCTGGAAGTGCTTCAGAAGGGCTACCGGATGAACGATCAGCTGATCCGGCCAGCGCGGGTGGTCGTTAGCGAGTGAAAACCCGAGATCGCGAGAGTCCATTCCGAAGCTCCGCGTGTGCGGCTGGCGAGCGCCGGACCAAGCGGGGCAAGGACGCAGGGAGGCCGAATAGCAGCGCTCATGAGTATCCGGTTCGCTCAGGCTGCTCCCACCGAAACGCAACTCGGGCCTCCAGACCCAACCGGTGCTCTGGCGCAGCCGACTTTTACCCCACCAGAGTGGGGTCAATGTCGGCTGCGGGTGCCGGGGCCGCCTCAGCGGGCCTTGACCGGCTCATTTGGGCGCCAACCGGAGTCAACCGGATACTCATGAGCAGCGCTATTCGGCCGACTGAGGACGCCGCACCGCGCCGTGTCCGCCGCCGCCAGACGTGCGTGGGGAGATTCTGAATGGACTCTCGCGATCTCTACAAGATCCTGGGCGTCTCGAAAAAGGCGTCGGACGACGAGATCAAGAAGGCGTACCGGAAGCTGGCGCGTAAATACCACCCGGACCGCAACCCCGACGATCCCAAAGCCGAAGAGAGCTTCAAGGAGGTGCAGGGCGCCTTCGACACGCTCTCCGATCCCGAGAAGCGCAAGGAGTACGACGCCGGCGGGGCTTTCGCCGGCTTCGGCGGTGGGGGCAGCCCGTTTGGTGGCTTTGGCGGACCGGGAGGTCCAGGTGGCGGGCAGCCCTTCGGCGGCGGAGGTGGAGGCTTCGGCGACATCCTCTCCGACCTCTTCAGTCGTGGAGGGGGCGGCCGGGCGCAGCCGCAGCAGACCCGGGGACGCGACCTCGAAACCGAAGTCAGCCTCAGCTTCGACCAGGCGGTCAACGGCGCCCAGGTCAGCGTCACCGTGCCGAAGGCGGAGCGCTGCCAGACCTGCCACGGCAGCGGCGCCAAACCCGGCACCGCCCCGATCACCTGCCCGCGCTGCGATGGCAGTGGCATTGCCGCGCAGAGCCAGGGCATCTTCTCGATCAGCCGGCCCTGCCCGCAGTGTGGCGGCGCCGGTCAGATCATCGAGGATCCCTGCCCCACCTGCGGCGGTTCGGGCCTGACCCAGCAGTCCAAGCACTACAAGGTTAACATCCCCGCCGGGGTCAAGGAGGGGGGGCGCATCCGCCTCGCCGGCAAGGGCGAGGCCGGCCCCCGCGGCGGACCTCCGGGAGATCTCTACGTGGTGACGCGGGTCACCCCCTCCCCCGTTTTCAAGCGGCTGGATAACGGCAACCTCGAGGTGACGGTGCCGATCACGATCGCCGAGGCGCTGAGCGGAGCGACGATCGAGGTGCCGACCCTGAAAGGGACGAAGAAGATCAAGGTCCCGCCGGGGACCAAGCACGGGACGATCCAGCGCCTGCGCGGCGAGGGGGCGCCGAAGCGCAGCGGCAAGAGCCGCGGCGACATCCGCTACCGGCTGGAGATCGAGATACCGCAGAAGCTGACCGAGGAGCAGCGCGAGGCGGCCGAGAAGCTGGCCGATGCCTTCAACGGCTCCGACCCGCGCGCCGAGCTGCTGACGAAGGCGGCCGCGCAGTGAACGCCAGGGGCGATGGCCGGCGGGTAACGCGGCGAGTCGAAGCGAAGCTCGACGCAGAGCGCGGCGTCTTCATGATCTCGGTCGCCGCCGAGCTCGCCCACATGCACCCGCAGACGCTGCGGATGTATGAGGCGCGCGGCCTGATCGAGCCGAAGCGCTCACCGAAGAACACCCGCCTCTACTCGCAGCGGGATCTCGAACTGCTGCAACGCATCCAGCAACTGACAGCCGAAGGGCTGAATCTGGCGGGAGTCGAGAGGGTCCTGGCGCTGGAGCAACGCCTCGCCGAACTCGAACAGGCCATGTCTGAGAAGGGATTGCACTGATGCAACCCGACCGGTTCACCGTCAAGTCACAAGAAGCCGTCGCCGCGGCGCAACAGCTCGCCGCGCAGCGACGCAATACCGAGGTCGACCCAGCGCACCTGCTGCTGGCCTTGATCGAGCAGGCCAACGGCATGGTCGCCCCGATCCTGCAAAAGGTCGGCGCCGACCCGGCGGCGGTCGCAGCGCGGGCGCGCGAGGCGGTCGCGGGGCTACCGACTCTGAGCGGCGACGAGACGCCCGAGGCGCGGCCCTCCTCAACCTTGGTCAAGGTGCTCCAGGCCGCCGAGAAGGAGATGGCGAAGCTCGGCGACGAGTACATCTCGACCGAGCACATCCTGCTGGCCCTCACCGACAAGGGCTCCGGAGTCGCCGAGGTTCTCCCTGACCGCGACGCGCTGGAGAAGGCGATCGCCGAGGTGCGTGGGCCCCACCGCGTCACCTCCCCTAGTCCCGAGGACAGCGTCCAGGCGCTGGAGAAGTTCGGCCGCGACCTCACCGCCGAGGCCGAGGCGGGCAAGCTCGACCCGGTTATCGGCCGCGACGAGGAGATCCGCCGCGTGATCCAGGTCCTCTCGCGCCGCACCAAGAACAACCCGGTGCTGATCGGCGACCCCGGCGTCGGCAAGACGGCGATCGTCGAGGGGCTGGCGCAGCGGATCGTCGACGGCGACGTACCCGAGAGCCTGCGCGACCGGCGTGTGATCGCACTCGACATCGGCTCGCTGCTGGCCGGCTCGAAATACCGCGGCGAGTTCGAGGAACGGCTGAAGGCGGTGCTCTCCGAGGTCCAGGATGCCGAGGGCCAGATCGTCCTCTTCCTCGACGAGCTGCACACGATCGTCGGCGCCGGCGCGGCCGAAGGGGCGGTCGACGCCGCCAACCTGCTGAAGCCGATGCTGGCCCGCGGCGAGCTGCGCGCGGTCGGTGCCACCACGCTCGATGAGTACCGCAAGCAGATCGAGAAAGACGCCGCGCTGGAGCGGCGCTTCCAGCCCGTCTACGTCGGCGAGCCTGACGTCGCCGACACGATCGCGATCCTGCGCGGGCTGAAGGAGCGCTACGAGGTCCACCACGGGGTGCGGATCGCCGACTCGGCGATCGTCGCCGCCGCGACCCTCTCGGAGCGCTACATCGCCGACCGCTTCCTGCCCGATAAGGCGATCGACCTGATCGACGAGGCGGCCTCGCGGCTGAAGATCGAGATCGACTCGATGCCGACCGAGATCGACGAGGTCGAGCGGCGGGTGCAGCAGTTCGAGATTGAGCGCGAGGCGCTGAAGAAAGAGAAGGACGATGCCTCGAAAGCGCGCCTCGACGCGATCGAGGCGGAGCTGGCCGAGCTGCGCGAGCGCTCGGGGGAGATGAAGGCGCGCTGGCAGAACGAGAAGGAGGCGATCGACGCGATCAAGGCGGCGAAGGCGCGGCTCGAGGAGGCCGGGCGCGAGGCAGAGCGGGCCGAGCGCGACGCCGACCTCGAGCGGGCGGCGAAGCTGCGCTACGGCGAGATCCCCGAGCTGGAGAAGACCGTCGCCGAGCAAGAGGCGAAGCTGGCCGAGCTGCACGCCAAGGGCGGCTCGATGCTGACCGAGGAGGTGATCGAGGAGGACGTCGCCGAGGTCGTCGCCAAGTGGACCGGGATCCCGGTCAGTCGCCTGATGGAGGGCGAGGTCGAGAAGCTGATCCACATGGAGGAACGTCTGCACGAACGGGTGATCGGCCAGGACGAGGCGATCGCCGCCGTCTCCAACGCGCTGCGCCGCTCGCGCGCCGGGCTCTCTGATCCGAACCGGCCGATCGGCTCCTTCCTCTTCCTCGGACCGACCGGGGTCGGCAAGACCGAGCTGGCCAAGGCGCTGGCGGAGTTCATGTTCGACTCCGAGCAGGCGATGGTCCGCCTCGATATGTCCGAGTACATGGAGAAGCACACGGTGGCGCGACTGATCGGGGCGCCGCCCGGCTACGTCGGCTATGAGGAGGGCGGGCAGCTGACCGAGGCAGTGCGGCGGCGCCCCTACGCGGTCATCCTGCTAGACGAGATCGAGAAGGCCCACCCCGATGTCTTCAACACCCTGCTTCAGATCATGGACGACGGCCGGCTCACCGACGGCCAGGGCCGCACGGTCAGCTTCACCAATACGGTGTTGATCATGACCTCGAACGTCGGCAGCGACCGGATCGTCGCCGAGTCGGTCGACGAGAAGATCCGCGAGCAGATCGAAGAGGTCCTAGCCGCGACCTTCAAGCCGGAGTTCCTCAACCGGATCGACGACACGGTGATCTTCCACCGCCTCTCCAAGCAGGACATCGGCCGCATCGTCGAGTTGCAGGTCGAGCAGCTGGTCGCCCGCGTGCGCGAGCACGGGATCGAGGTCGAGCTGACCGAGGACGCCCGCACCCTGCTCGGCAACCTCGGCTACGACCCGACCTACGGCGCCCGGCCGCTGAAGCGAGTGATCCAGAAGCAGTTGATCGACAAGCTGGCGCTGAAGATCCTCGAGGGCGAGTTCACCGAAGGCGACGTCGTTCGGGTCGACGCCGAGGGTGGCGAGCTGACGTTTGAGAAGGCCTCCAAGCCTGCCGCGGCTGCGGCTGCGTAGGCACTGATCGCGCCACCGCATCGACGCATTAACAATGCGTTTACCTAGTTGTCGCATCATGCGACTGGTATTTCGGGGAACAACAGCGCCTGGGAAGCGCAATCCAGCCGCCCAGGCTTGAGGAGACGCAGCGAAATTCCGACGTAAGATTTCAGCGAGCCTGTTCGATCACATGGCCAAACGAGATCCGATCAACCCAAACCCCGGCGCCTCGCGCCTGCGCTCGGCGCTGGCGGCCGTGGGCAGGCCCCTGCGCAACGCGTACTGGGCGGTGGAAGACCGCATCCTCTGGAATGGGCGCAACGCCGTTCGCCGCGTCTACGACGTGGCTCGCTGGCCCTTCGAGCGGCTCGTCTGGATATTCGAGGCGAAGCTGGTCTGGCCACTGCGCGAGCGGCTCGCCGGACGGAGGGGGCCGACAAGCGCCGTAGCCGGCGTCCTCGGCGCGGTCGCGCTCGGCGCCGTCGCCTTGGCTGCGATTCAGACCACGGGAGACAGCAGCGAAGGCTCCTCCCGCGAAGCGCTGACATCGCCACCGCTGAGCGCGAGCGAGCCTGCGACCACCCCGAACGCCGAGCCGGATGAGCCGGTGCTCCAGGGCGCTCCGCCGGTCCTCGGGCTTGACGGGGCTGTAGCGACAGCACCCCCGCCCGGGGATGCAGCGACTGAAGACGTCGTGCGCAGCACCGAAGGCGCCGGCACTCCCGACGATGAAGTCGCGTCCGCGAGCGCGAGCACCAAGCCGGTGGCCGCCGGACCCGACGCGATGAAAGTAGCCCGTCGCTTCGCCGAGGCGTTCGTCGTCTATGAGGTCGGTGAGCAGCGCGCGCTTGCCCGCGAGACCTTCGACGAAACCGCTGCCCCTTCGCTCGCGGGCACCCTCGCCAAGCGACCGCCGCGACTGCCGGAGCAGGTGAAAGTGCCGCAGGCGAAAGTCGTCAATCTCGTCCCCGGCCCGCGCCGCGGTAAGGCCTACTCGGTCAGCGTCTCGCTGCTGCGCGTCGGGGTGACCAGCGAGCTGCGGCTCGAGCTGAGAAGGAACATCGACGGCTGGCTGGTAACGGACGTGCGAGGCTGATGCGACGCTCAAGGAGAATCGCGGCAGGGGTGGCAGCGACGATGGCACTTGCGGCCTCGCCTGCGCTCGCCCAGGAAACGCCGACGACGATCGCCCCGCCGGCGGCGAGCCAGACCCAGGCACCTGCCCCCGGCCCAACGATCGCGCCTCCGTCCCCGGCCCTCGAAGAAGGCGCGACGATCGCGCCGCCCCCGACGCAGCCACAGGAGAGCGACGGCGGTGTCGAAGCCAAAGACCCGAAACCGGCGCCGACCCCTGAGCCCGAAGCCGTTCCTGACGGCGGCACCGTCCCCGCCCCGCCCGCCGCTCCCTTCGCGATCCCCTACGTGCCCTCACCGAGCTGCTCGCCGGCAGCGGTCCCGGCGATCCTCGTGCCGATCTACCAACGCGCCGCTGCTGCCTACGCGCTCGGCCCGCAGGGACCCGCCGTGCTGGCGGCGATCAACGAGATCGAGACGGCCTTCGGTACCAACCTCAACGTCTCTTCGGCCGGGGCGGTCGGGTGGATGCAGTTCATGCCTGAAACCTGGGAGGCCTACGGGGTCGACGCCAACGGCGACGGCATTCGCGACCCCTTCGACCCCGAGGACGCGATCCACGCCGCCGCCAACTACCTCAGTGCCTCTGGCTTTCCCGAGGACACCTACGGCGCGATCTACGCCTACAACCATGCCGATTGGTACGTCGCTGACGTACTCGCCGGTGCCGCTTGCTACGGCTCCCTCAACGGTTTCGCCTCCTCCTTCGCGCTAACCCCAAAGCTGCAGGTGTTGCGCTGCGAGGCGGCCAAGCCCTGGCGCAAAGCGCTGCCAACCGAGTACCTCAACGCCTTCGAGGCCGCCGCCGCCCGCTACGGACTGGGCAGCGACGGGGTCTGGGCGCTGGCCGCGGTCGCCCGGCTCGAGTCGAACTTCGGCAAGGGGATGGGCAAAGCGCAGCTCGAAAGCAGCGGCCCGCTCGGCCTCGACGGCTCCGAGTGGCAGCGCTACGCAGTGGACGGCGACGGCAACGGCCGCATCGAACGTGCCGACCCGGACGACTCGGCGTCGACGCTGGCGCGCCTGATCTGGTCGCGCGGTGGCCTGCGCGCCGGACTCTTCAGCCACAACCAGGCCTCCTGGTACGTGCAGGCGGTACTCGCCGACGCCGAGCGCCTGCGCGGCAGCTGCGAGGAGAGCGAGGTCGAGTGGGCGCTCTCGCTGCCCGAGGCGGTGATGGCGCCGATCGAATGGGAGAACCTGACGATCCTCAACGAGGCGGCGCAGCAGGACCTGGAAGGCGGTGCGATCGACCCGCGGATCGTCGGGCTGATCGGCGCGATCACCCAGGAGCACACCGTGGTGATCTCCTCGCTGCGCTCGGACCACTCGATGTACACGGTGTCCGGTGGCGTCTCCAACCACTACTACGGGCGGGCGATGGACATCGCGATGGTTGACGGGGTGTCCTGCACCGACACCGCCCCCACCTCGCCCTGCGCAGAACTCGCCACCACGCTCTCCCAGCTCCCCGAACCGGCAATGCCGACCGAGCTGATCTACTGCTACGACGTCGACGGTCCCGGCCCGGCCTTCGCCCGCGCAGACCACTGCGATCACGTCCACGCCGGCTACGACGGTTAGAGGTCCCTCCCACCACGCCGCTCGCAGTAACGTAGGCACTGTCCCCCGCCGAGAGGAGAGTTCATGCCTACCTACCTGATGCTGACCAACCTGACCGCCGAGGGCATTCGCACCCTGAAGAACAACCCAGGGCGCGTGGCCGAGGTCAACAACGAGGTCGAACAGATCGGCGCCAAAGTGGTCGCCCAGTACGCGACCCTCGGCCAGTACGACTTCGTCACCGTGGTCGAGGCGCCCGACGAGAAAATGATGGCCAAGGTCTCGGTCGAGCTCGGCTCGCGCGGGACGATGACCAGCCAGACGCTGGCGGCGATGTCGGCTGAAGAGCTCGCCAGCTCCCTGTAGAGGCACCCGAGCTTGAGGATCCTGGTCGTAGGCGGGGGCGGGCGCGAGCACGCGATCGTGCGGGCCCTGGCGCGCTCGCCGCGCTCGCCCGAGCTGCTCTGCGCGCCCGGCAACGCCGGGATCGCCGCCGACGCCGAGTGCGTGACGGGGGTCGGGGCGGAGGACGTCGAGGCGATCGTCGCGGCCGCCCGGGAGCGACAGGTCGACCTGGTCGTGGTCGGGCCCGAGGCGCCGCTGGTCGCCGGTGCCGTCGACGCGCTCGAGCAGGCCGGCGTGCCGGCCTTCGGCCCGAGCGCCGCGGCGGCCGAGCTCGAGGGGTCGAAGGCGTTCGCCAAGCAGCTGATGGCCGATGCCGGCGTGCCCACCGCCGCCCACACCCTCCTGCGCGACCGCGAGCAGGCGACCCGGCAGCTCGCCGGCGCCTCCTACCCGACGGTGCTGAAGGCCGACGGCCTGGCGGCGGGCAAGGGGGTCTTGATCTGCGAGACGGAAGCGGACGCCCGCGCGGCGATCGACGTCTTCTTCACCGAGCGGCGCTTTGGCGCGACGACGGTGGTGCTGGAGGAGTTCCTCGAGGGCGAGGAGCTCTCCCTGCTTGCCCTCTGCGACGGCGAGAACGTGGTACCGCTGGCCCCGGCCCAGGACTACAAGCGGATCTTCGACGGCGACGAGGGCCCGAACACGGGTGGCATGGGCAGCTACTCGCCGGTGCCGGGGTTTGGCGCGACCGAGGTCGAGCAGATCGTCGACGCCGTGCACCGGCCAGTGGTGGCGGAGATGGCGCGCCGTGGCACCCCCTTCCGCGGCGTCCTCTACGCCGGCCTGATGATCGGGCCGGACGGGCCGAAGGTGCTCGAGTTCAACACCCGCTTCGGCGACCCCGAGACGCAGGCGGTGCTGCCGCGGCTGCGCTCCGACCTCGCCGGCCTCTGTCTGGCGGCGCGCGAGCCCGGTGGGCTCGCCGGGCTCGAGGCCGAGTTCTCGGACGACTGGGCCGTGACTCTCGTTCTCGCCTCGGCCGGCTACCCCGAGTCCTCCTCGAAGGGCGACGTGATCAGCGGCCTGGAGGCGGCGGCGGAGCTGGCCGAAGTGACCCACGCCGGCACCGCCGAACAAGGGGGCGAGATCGTCACCGCCGGTGGCCGCGTGCTCAGCGTGACGGCCTTGGGGGCCACTCCTGCGGCGGCCCGCGATCGTGCGTACGATGCCGCCAGCCGGATCGAGTTCGACGGGATGCAGATGCGAACCGATATCGCCGCTCGCGCCGTCGACCGAATCCCCAGTTAGACCCGACCAGCCAGAGAGGAAGCGATGAGCGAGATCTCAGAGGAGCCGCAGCGGACCCCGGTGACGATGCCCGCCGTCGAGGAGGCCTTCGAGGAGATCAGCGTCGACGAGCCCCTGGTCGGGATCATCATGGGCTCGAAGAACGACAAGGAGAAGATGCAACCGGCCGGCGCCGCGCTGCACGACGCTGGTATTCGCTACGAGGTGCGGGTGATGAGCGCCCACCGCGACCCCGAGCTGGTCCGCGACTACTGCACCAACGCGCGCCTGCGCGGGCTCAGGGTGATCATCGCCGGCGCCGGGATGTCGGCAGCGCTGCCCGGCGTCGCCGCCGCCCACTCCGACCTGCCGGTGATCGGCGTGCCGATCCTCGGCAAGAGTCTGGGCGGCCTCGACGCGCTGCTCTCTGCGGTGCAGATGCCCCCCGGGATTCCCGTCGCCTGCGTGGCGATCGACGGCGCCAAGAACGCCGGCATCTTGGCCGCACGCATCATCAATGCGTAACGCGACCCCCTCTGGCGCGCGGGTCCTGTCGTGGGGCAGGGGGGCACTGCGGGCGAGGTCTACGTCCTCGACCCCCCTGCCCCACGCCACCCGCGCGAGAGGCGGTGTCGAGTGATTTCTCGATACACGCGGCCGGCGATGAGCGAGGTGTGGTCTGCCCAAAGGAAGCTGGAGTGCTGGCTGGAGGTCGAGCTGGCGGCGACCGAGGCCTGGGCCGAGGAGGGTGCGGTGCCGCGCGAGGCGGCGGAGGCGGCGCGCGCGAACGCGACCTTCACGGTCGAGGCGGTGAACGAGCGCGAGAAGGTGACCGACCACGACGTCGCCGCCTTCGTCGACATCGTCGCCGAGTCGGTCGGCGAGCACGGCCGCTGGATCCACTACGGCCTCACCTCCTCCGACGTCCTCGACACCGCCCTGGCCCTACAGCTGTGCGAGGCGGGCGAGGTGCTGCTGGCGAGCGCCCGCGCCTTCCGCGACGCCCTGGTCGAGCGAGCGCTGGAGCACCGCGACACGCTCTGCGTCGGCCGCACCCACGGCGTCCACGCCGAGCCGACCACCTTCGGCCTCCGCCTCGCCGGCTTCGCCTTCGAGGCCGACCGCAACCTGGCCCGGCTCGAGAACGCCTTCGAACAGCTCGCCTACGGCAAGCTCTCCGGCGCCGTCGGCACCTACGCCTCGATCCCGCCCGGGGTCGAGGTTCGGGTGATGGAGCGGCTGGGATTGCGGCGAGAGGACGTCGCGACGCAGGTGATCCCGCGCGACCGCCACTCGGTCCTCACCTCGCGGATCGCGATCGCCGGCGGCGGCCTCGAGCGCTTCGCCACCGAGGTGCGCAACCTGCAACGCACGGAGGTGCGCGAGGTCGAGGAGCCCTTTGCCTCGGGCCAGCAGAAGGGCTCCTCAGCGATGCCCCACAAGCGCAACCCGATCCGCACCGAGCGCATCACCGGCCTCTCCCGCGTCCTCCGCGGCTACGCCCAGGCGGGACTGGAGAACATCGCCCTCTGGCACGAGCGCGACATCTCCCACTCCGGCGCCGAGCGGGTGATTCTCCCCGACTCGACCATCGCGCTCGACTACATGCAGGACCTGGCGGCGAAGGTGGCGAGCGGGATGACCGTCCACGCCGACCGCATGCGCGAGAACCTCGAGCACACCCACGGCGCCCTCTTCAGCCAGCGCGCCCTCACCGCCCTGGTCGAGTCGGGCATGACCCGCGACGAGGCCTACCGCGTGGTCCAGGAGAGCGCCCAGAAAGCCTGGGACACCGACACCCACCTCCGCGACCTGCTCGCCGAGTCCGCCCCCGACCTCGACCTGGACGCCATCTTCGACTACGACGCCTACCTGACGCACCTGCCCGAGATCTTCAAGCGGCTCGAAGCGCTGCGCGGCTAGATTGGGATTACGGTCAGGCCCATTACGCCGTTGAGGGCGTAGTAGTCGCGATCCTGTGTGACGACGGGGAACTCGTTGGCGGCCGCTGTCGCCGCTATCCAGAGATCGTTCACGTTGACGCTTCGCTCGGAGGCTGCGAGATAGGCCCGCATCGCAGCCCAGACACGAGCCACTTTGCCTTCGACTGGCAGGATCGTGGCCCCCCGGACGCCTTCGAGGGTGGCAATGCGACGGTCTCGGCTTTCGATGTCCGGCGCCGCAAGCACACCCGCACGTAGCTCGGCAACCGTGACGATCGAGATCGCGGAGCGTTCGGGCAAGCCCTCTTCGCGCAACGGCCCGCCCTTCTCGACGGCAACCAGCACGGATGTGTCTATCAGCCCGACCGGGGCGCGGTCGGGTTTCACCACAGCTCGTCGAGACCGTCTTCGTCCGTAGTTTCGCCGGCCAGTCTGTCGAGATCCGCGCGGAAGGTGGGGTCGGCACCTGCGATCTCGCGAATCGCGACCACTTCTGAGGGAGTGAGCCATCGCGGTTGGTCGTCTTCGTGCGGGACGAGATTCGCGACCGGCTTCCCGCGCACCGTGATCACAAAGCTCTCCCCCGCCTCCACGCGCCGCAGCACGCCAGCGGTGTTGTTGCGCAGCTCTCTTGTCGCTACTTCTACGATAGTGCTACAAGCGTAGCAATTGGCCCAGCAGCCGCACGCAGAGTAGAGTGCCGCGCGATGGTCCTCTACACCTGCGGGCAGAAGAAGGTCGGGCCGGGATTCGCACATCCGTGCGCGAAGGCGGGCAAGGCGCTCGACGCCGCCGGCTACGAGTACGAGATCAAGACCGTCGGCGGCTACCGGCTGATGCCCTGGACCTGGGGCAACCGCGGCGACGACAGGGCCGAGGTGAAGAAGCTGAGCGGCACCAACGAGGTGCCGATCCTCGTCCTCGACGACGGCGAGGTGATCTCCGGCTCCAGCACGATCGCGCGCTGGGCGGAGGAGCACCCGGCGGCGCGCGCCGCCGACGCGGGCTAAGCCGCGACCAGGTCGCGCTCGCGCGCCGGGTGGCGCGCGGTGACGATCACCGGGGTGCCGTCCTTGGGCGAGAGGGTGATGTTGCGGCGGCCGATCTTCTCCGGTGCCGGGCTGGCCTTGTGCAGCTCGCAGCGGCTGAGGACCTCGCGCAGCACGATCCGCATCTCGAACTCAGCGAAGGCGGCGCCGATGCAGCGGCGGATGCCGCCGCCGAAGGGGATCCACGCGTACGTGTCCGGCCCGTCCTCGAGGAAGCGCTCGGGCTTGAAGGCGAAGGGCTCGGGATAGACGTCGGCGCGGGTGTGGGCGAGCCAGATCGCCGGCGTCACGTCGGTGCCCGCCGGCAAGGTCAGCCCGTCGGCGACCAGGTCCGCGGCGAGGCGGCGCCCCGCCAGCGGCACCACCGGGCGCAGCCGCAGCGACTCGGTGATGACGGCGCGCAGGTACTCGTCCTCCCCCGCCTCGAGCGTCTCACGCAGGCGCGCCAGCTGTGCCGGATGACGAAGCAGCAGGTCGAAGGTCCAGGCGAGCGCGGTCGCCGTGGTCTCGTGGCCGGCCAGCAGCAGCGTCATCAGCTGGTCGCGCAGGTCCGTGTCGCTCATCTCCCCACCGTCCTCGAAGCGGGCCTGCATCATCAGCGAGAGGATGTCCTCGCGCTCCTCGAAGTCCCCGCGGGCGCGGTGCTCGGCGATCTCGGCGTAGAGCAGCTCGTCGACCGCGTTCAGCTGGGCTTCGAACTTCCCCCACGGCCCGCGGCCGCCGAAGCGGCGGGTCGCCAGGCCGATCAGCTGGGAGAAGGGCGAGGCGGTCTCCTCCAGCACGTTGGTGAGCACCACGCGCAGCCGCTCCAGCCGCGGCCCCTCGGCGACGCCGAAGACCACGCGCAGGATCGCCTCCAGGGTGATCGACTGCATACGCGGATGGATCGCGAACTCCTCGCCCAGAGGCCACGAATCGATCTCGGCGTCGACGATCTCCTCCAGGACCGGCCCGTAAGAGCGCATCCGCTCGCCATGGAAGGGCGGCAGCATCAGCTTGCGATGGGCGAGATGATCGGCACCCTCGAGGATGAGCAGCGAACGCTCGCCGAGGATCGGCTTGAGGATGATGTCGCGGCCGGGCGGCAAGCCGTGCGCCCGCTCCGTGTACAGGGCCTTGATCGCGACCGGATCGGAGATCATCACCATCGGCCGCTCGAAGCTGAGGAATTTGACGCTGAAGCTGTCCCCGTAACGCTCGCGGCACTCCTGCATGAAGGGAAGCGGCCGCAGGCCCCAGCGCAGCGTCTGCACCAGGGGAGAGCTCTTGGGTTCCGGGGGCAACGACACGTACCGAAGGATCGCAGAGCTGCCCTCGCCCATGCTCCGCTCCTGCGGTGGTTAGCATCGACTTAATGGCGCAGGTGGCTGACCTCGAGCTGCACTCCTCCGGCAAGGTCCGTGAGATCTACGAGTGGGAGGGCGACCTGCTGATGGTCGCCTCGGACCGGATCTCGATCTACGACGTGGTGATGCCGACGCCGATCCCCGACAAGGGCAAGGTGCTCAACCGGATCTCGGAATTCTGGTTCGAGCTGACCGCCGACATCGTCCCCAACCACTTCATCTCCAGCGACGTGCCGGAAGAGGTCGCCGAACGGGCGATGCGGGTGCGCAAGCTGGAGATGTACCCGGTCGAGTGCGTCGTGCGGGGCTATCTCTCCGGGTCGGGCTGGAGGGAATACAAGGCGAGCGGATCGGTCTGCGGGATCGAGCTGCCGCCGAACCTGCTCGAGTCCGACAAGCTGCCGGAGCCGATCTTCACCCCAGCGACCAAGGCCGAGATCGGCGACCACGACGAGAACGTCGATTTCGACCGCGCCGCCGAAATCGTCGGTGACCCGGCGCTAATGGAGGAGCTGCGACGGATCTCGATCGAGGTCTACACGCGCGGTGCCGAGCACGCGGCGGAGCGCGGCATCATCCTCGCCGACACCAAGTTCGAGCTGGGGCGCCACGCTGGTGCCGAGATCGTCCTCGCCGACGAGGTGCTGACCCCGGACTCCTCGCGCTTCTGGCCGGCCAACCGCTACGAGCCCGGCCGCACGCAGCCGTCCTTCGACAAGCAGTTCGTCCGCGACTGGGCCGACGAGGCCGGCTGGGACCACACTCCCCCGGCCCCGGAACTGCCGCCCGACGTGGTCGAGCAGACCCGGGCCAAGTACGTCGAGGCCTACGAGCGGATCACGGAGCGCTCCTTCTAGTGACCCGCGCGCGGGTGCTGATCCGGCCCAAGGAGGGGATCCTCGATCCCCAAGGCAAGGCGGTCGAGCGGGCGCTGCCGGCGCTCGGCTTCGACGGAGTTGAACATGTGCGGGTCGGGCGCATGGTCGAGCTCGAGGCCGAGGACCCAGAGCGCCTCTCCGAGCTCTGCGAGAAGCTGCTCGCCAACCCGCTGATCGAGGACTACGAGATAGAGAGCCTCGACGGCCCCTGATGCTCTGGGGCGTCGTCCAGTTCCCCGGCTCCTGCGACGAGCGGGACGCGCTGCATGCCTGCTCGCTGCTCGGCGAGGCGCGGATGATTTGGCACGAAGAGCGCAACCTCGGCGGCGTCGACGCGGTCGTCGTCCCCGGCGGCTTCTCCTACGGCGACTACCTGCGGGCGGGAGCGATCGCCCGCTTCTCGCCGGCGATGGAGGCGGTGGCGGAGTTCGCCGCGGGGGGCGGGCCGGTGCTGGGGATCTGCAACGGCTTCCAGGTGCTCTGCGAAGCGGGGCTGCTGCCGGGCGCGCTGCTGCGCAACGAGGACCTGCGCTTCGTCTGCCGCCAGCTCGACCTGATCGAGGAAGAACCTGATGCCTTTTCCACACCAGAGGGTCCAAAAGGCATCAGACTTTCGATCCCGGCCAAGCACGGCGAAGGCCGCTACTGGGCGCCGGAGGAGATGCTCGACGAGATCGAGGCGGACGGGCAGGTGGCCTACCGCTACGCGCCGGGCCACAACCCGAACGGCTCGGCCCGCAACATCGCCGGAGTGAGGAACGAGGCGGGCAACGTGCTCGGCCTGATGCCCCATCCCGAGCACGCCGTCGACCCGCTGACCGGCTCGACCGACGGGCTGCGCGTCTTCGAGTCCCTGATAGCCGCCCCCGCACGCGCCAGCGGAGGCGGCGGCGACTGATGTTGGAGACCGCCAAGCACCGCGAGCTGGGACTGACCGACTCCGAGTTCGAGCTGATCGTCGAGAAGCTGGGTCGCGAGCCGAACGACGTCGAGCTGGCGATGTTCAGCCTGCTTTGGTCTGAGCACTGCGCCTACAAGCACTCGCGCAAGCTGCTGCGGCGGCTGCCGACCGACGGCGAGCGGGTGGTGATGGGGCCGGGCGAGAACGCCGGCGCGGTCGCCGTCGGCAGCGGCTACGCGGTCGCCTTCAAGGTCGAGTCGCACAACCACCCGAGCGCGGTCGAGCCCTTCCAGGGCGCCGCGACCGGGGTCGGCGGCATCCTTCGCGACGTCTTCGCGCTCGGCGCGCGGCCGATCGCGATCCTCGACTCGCTGCGCTTCGGCGAGCTCGACTCGGTCCGCTCGCGCCACCTGCTCGACGGCGCCGTGCGCGGGATTGGCCACTACGGCAACTCGATCGGCGTGGCGACGGTCGGCGGCGAGATCTACTTCGAGGCCCCCTACGAGCACAACTGCCTGGTCAACGCGATGTGCGTTGGGCTGGCGAAGCAGGAGGAGATGGTGCGCGCCGCCGCAGCCGGGGTCGGCAACGCCGTCGTCCTGATGGGGGCCTCGACCGGGCGCGACGGGATCGGCGGCGCCTCGGTGCTGGCCTCGGCCGAGCTCGGCGACGGCGACGAGGCGAAGCGGCCGACGGTGCAGATCGGCGACCCCTTCGAGGAGTCGAAGGTGCTCGAGTGCTGCCTGGAGCTGCTCGGCAAAGGGCTGCTGGTTTCGCTGCAGGACCTCGGCGCCGCGGGCCTCACGTCATCGGCCGGCGAGATGGCCTCGGCGGGTGGGGTAGGCATCGACATCGACGTGGCCCGGGTGCCGCTGCGCGAGGCCGACATGGAGCCCTTCGAGATCATGGTCTCCGAGTCGCAGGAGCGGATGCTGGCGGTGGTCGAGCCGGCGCGGGTGCCCGAGGTGCTCGCCGTCTGCGAGAAATGGCAGACCGGTGGGGCGGAGATCGGCGTCGTCACCGACACTGGCCAGGTCAGGGTCCTGCTGGGCGAGGAGGTCGTCGGCGAGATGCCGGTCGAGGCGCTGGTCGGCGGCTGCCCGCTCTACGACCTCAGCCCGGCCGAGCCGGAGGAGTGGATCTACGGCAACCGGCGCACGCTCGACCCGGGCGCCTCGGCGGAGGAGACCCTGCTCGCCCTCCTCTCCTCGCCCAGCATCGCCTCCAAGCGCTGGGCCTTCGAGCAGTACGACTCGGTGGTCGGCTCGCGCACGGTGCGACGGCCCGAGTCGGCCGACGCCGCCGTGCTGCAGCTGCCCGAGTCCGGCAACGCGATTGCGGTCTCGATCGACGGCAATGGCCGCCGCGTCGCCTGCGACCCCTACGCGGGCACGGTCGAGGCGGTGCTCGAGTGCGCCCAGAACCTCGCCTGCGTCGGCGCCGAGCCACTCGGCCTGACCAACTGCCTCAACTTCGGCAACCCCGAGAAGCCGGCCGGGGCCTGGCAGCTCGACCGCGCCGTCAGCGGCCTCGCCGACGCCTGCGAGGCGCTCGGCGTTCCCGTCGTCGGCGGCAACGTCTCCCTCTACAACGAGGGGCCCGACGGCCCGATCTACCCGACGCCGGTGGTAGGCATGGTCGGCGAGCTGCCCGACCCCGGACGCGCCTGCGGCAGCGCCTTCGCCCGCGAGGGCGACGCGATCGCCCTGCTCGGCCCCTTCGCTCCATCGCTCGCCGGCTCGGAGCTGGCCAAGCAGCGCGGCGAGCTGACGATGGGCCTCCCCCGATCCGATGTGACTGCCGTCGCCGCCGCCTGCGAGGCGGTCCGCGAGGCGGTCCGCGCCGGCAAGCTCTCCTCCGCCCACGACGTCAGCGACGGCGGCCTCGCCTGCGCCCTCGCCGAGTCGGTAATCGCCGGCGGCCTCGGCTGCAAAGTCGACCTTTTCCCCCTACTCGACCGCGGCCTCACCCCCGAGGATGCCCTTTTCGGGGAAGGCTCGGGCGGCTTCCTGCTCAGCGGCGACCGCGAGGCGCTCGAGTCGCTCGCGGCCGGCGTCAAAGTTCTGATCGTCGGTGAGGCTAGAGGCGAGGACATCGAGATCACCGCCGGTGATCACAGCCTCGTCATCAGCCTCGACGACGCCGCGAGCGCCTGGTGCTCGCTTCCCTCGCAGCTCGACTGAGCCGCATCCGACATTGACCACACCTGAAGTGGGTCAATGTCGGATGCGCGCCATCGCGTTCTGTTTGAACGCCGCCTAATCCGGGCACCTTCTTCGTTGCACCCGTAACCCTCGCGGGCGGGTGGGCGAAGGAGGAGCAATTGACGGCACGAGTTGCGATCGGGCTCCTGGCCACGCTGGCTGTGGTGGTCCTCGCGGTCATAGCGCTCAACGCCGGCGACGATGAGTCGGCGGGCTCGGGTCGCACGCTGACCTGGTTCGTGGCAATCCAGCCCGGCGGGACGATCGAGGAAGTGGCGGCGCGCTGCTCGAAAGAATCGGGCGGGCGCTACACGGTCGAGCCGGAATTCCTGCCGACCGACGCGAGCCAGCAGCGCGAACAGTTGGTCCGCCGCCTCGGCGCCGAGGACAGCTCGATCGACATCGTCGGCATGGACGTGATCTGGACCGGCGAGTTCGCCAACGCAGGCTGGGTCGAACAGTGGAAAGGGGCGATGGCCAAAGAGGTCACCGACCAGGTCTTTCCCAACGTGATCGAAACCGCCTCCTTCGAGGGCGACCTCTACGCGGCCCCGTTCAACACCAACACCCAGCTGCTCTGGTACCGCAAGGACCTGGTCAAACAGCCACCGACCACCTGGGACGAGATGATCGACCAGGCCGAACGGCTGGGGCCCGACAACGCCGGCACGATCCAGGTGCAGTCCAACCGCTACGAGGGCTTCACGGTCTGGGCCAACGCGCTGATCGAGAGCGCCGGCACGCAACTCCTCTCCGCGCCCGAAGCCGTCGAGCTGGCCGAGGGGCCGACCACCAAGGCACTCGAGGTGATGGGCCGCCTCGCCAACTCGAGCGCCGCGCCCGCCAACCTCTCGACCTCCAACGAGGACACCACCCGCATCGGCTTCGAGGCCGGCGACTCGGCCTTCATGACCAACTACACCTTCGCTTACGCCAGCGCCAAAGAAGAAGCGCCTGACATCTTCAAAGTGATGGGCTTCGCCCGCTTCCCGCGGGTCGACGCGGAACGACCGAGCCGGCCGCCGCTGGGCGGCTTCAACCTCGCGGTCAGTTCCTTCTCGGAGAACAAGGACATTGCCTTCGACGCGACGGCCTGCCTCGCCGGGCAGCAGAGTCAGCTCACCGCGGTCGAACTCGACGGGCTGCCCCCCTCCCGCTCCGACCTCTACACCGACAAAGTCGTGACCGAGGCCTACCCCGGCTTCGCCGGCCTGGTCAAGGAATCGATCGAGGGCTCGGGGCCGCGGCCGACAGCACCGGCCTACCAGGACGTCTCGCTCGCGGTACAGCGCACCCTCCACCCACCGGACAAGATCGACCCCGAGGACGCCACCTCCGTCTATGAGGAACTGAAGGAAAACCTCGAAGACGCAGTCAAGCGCGAAGGGTTGCTCTGATGGAGGCGCACGCCCAGCGAGAGCCGGCGGGGATCAGCCAGCGCACCCGCTCAGAGCGGCGCCTTGCCTGGATGCTTTGCGCGCCGGCGGTGATCGCGATGCTCGCCGTCACCGCTTACCCGATCGCCTACGCGATCGTCCTCTCGCTGCAGCAGGTCGATCTGCGCTTCCCCGAGGAGGGCGGCTTCGTCGGCCTCGACAACTATGGCGCGGTGCTCAGCTCCGACCTCTGGTGGACCGACCTCTTCAACACCGCCTTCCTCACCCTCACCACCGTCGCGATCGAGCTGGTGCTGGGGATGGTGATCGCGCTGGTCATGCACCGGGCGATCTTCGGCCGCGGCGTGGTTCGCACCGCCGTCCTCATCCCCTACGGGATCATCACCGTGGTCGCCGCCTTCTCCTGGCAGTTCGCCTTCGCCCCCGACAGCGGCTTCGTCAACAACCTGCCGTTGATCTCCGACGAAATGGACTGGTTCGGCGATCGCTTCAGCTCCTTCGCCGTGATCATCATGGCCGAGGTCTGGAAGACCACGCCCTTCATGGCGCTGCTGCTGCTCGCCGGCCTGGTCACAATCGACAGCCAGCTCTACGAGGCGGCGAAGGTGGACGGAGCGACCGCGTGGCAGCGCTTCTTCCGCATCACCCTGCCGCTGATGAAGCCGGCGATCCTGGTCGCGCTGCTCTTCCGCACCCTCGACGCCTTCAGGGTGTTCGACACGATCTACATCATGACCGCCGGCGCGCAGGACACCGAATCGGTCTCGATCCTCGGCTTCAACCAGCTGATCTCGCGGCTCAACCTCGGGCTCGGCTCTGCCGTCTCGGTGCTGATCTTCTTCTGTGTGCTGACGATCGCCTTCGTCTACGTGAGGGGCTTCGGCGTCCGGGTAGAGGAAGGACGACCGGGGAGGTAGACGATGGAGCGAGGCACACGTGAGTACACGCTGTGGAGCATCGGCATCGTCCTCGTACTGATCTTCGCCCTGATCCCGGTCCTCTGGCTGATCTCGGTCTCGCTGAAGCCGCCGGAATCGATCGCCGACGGCAACTTCCTCCCCACCGAGATCTCCTTCGAGAACTACAAGAGCCTGTTCGAAGGCGGTATCGACGAGAGCCCCTTCATCAAGCCGCTGATCAACTCGATCTTGATCGCCCTCTCGACCACCGTGATCGCGATCGTCCTCGCCTCCTTCACTGCCTACGCGATCGCCCGGCTCGAATTCCCGGGCAAGCGCCTGATCCTGGCCGGGGCGCTGGCGATCGCGATGTTCCCGCCGATCTCTACAGTCGGGCCGCTGTTCGACATGTGGCGGGAGATCGGCCTCTACGACACCTATCTCGGCCTGATCATCCCCTACCTGACCTTCTCGCTGCCGCTGGCGATCTACGCCCTCACCGCCTTCTTCCGCGAGATCCCATGGGAGCTGGAGCAGGCTGCGCAAGTCGATGGGGCGACGCCGTTCCAGGCCTTCACCAAGGTGATCGTGCCGCTCGCTGCGCCGGGCATGTTCACCGCCGCGATCCTTGTCTTCATCTTCGCTTGGAACGACTTCCTCTTCGCGATCTCACTCACCTCCACGGACGCCTCGCGCACGGTCCCCGCCTCGCTCGCCTTCTTCACCGGCGAGTCGTCCTTCACCGAACCGACCGGCAGCATCGCGGCCGCTGCAGTGGTCGTGACGGTGCCGATCATCGTCTTCGTCCTGTTCTTCCAGCGCCGCATCGTCTCCGGCCTCACCGCCGGGGCGGTCAAGGGATAAGGAGAGTCCTCATGGCAGAGATAACCCTCGACGGAATCACCAAGGTCTTCCCCGACGGCCAGGAAGCGGTCAAGGAGATGGACCTCGAGATCGGCGACGGCGAGTTCATGATCCTCGTCGGCCCCTCGGGCTGCGGCAAGTCGACGGCGCTGCGGATGATCGCCGGGCTCGAGGACATCACCGCGGGCGAGCTGAAGATCGGCGGCGAGGTCGTCAACGACCGGGCGCCCAAGGACCGCGACATCGCGATGGTCTTCCAGAACTACGCGCTCTACCCGCACATGACGGTGCGCGAGAACATGGGCTTCGCGCTGAAGCTCGCCGGGGTCGAGAGCGCCGAGATCAACCGCAAGGTCGAGGAGGCAGCGGAGACGCTCGACCTCACCCAGCACCTCGACCGCCGGCCCGCCAACCTCTCCGGCGGCCAGCGCCAGCGGGTGGCGATGGGCCGGGCGATCGTGCGCGACCCGAAGGCCTTCCTGATGGACGAGCCGCTCTCCAACCTCGACGCGAAGCTGCGGGTACAGATGCGGACCGAGGTGGCGAGGCTGCAGTCGCGGCTGGAGACGACGACCGTGTACGTGACCCACGACCAGGTCGAGGCGATGACGCTGGGCGAAAGGGTGGCGGTAATGCGGGCCGGCGAGCTGCAGCAGGTCGGCCCGCCAGCCGAGCTCTACGACGAACCGCGCAACCTCTTCGTCGCCGGCTTCATCGGCTCGCCGGCGATGAACTTCATGCCGGCGGAGCTACACGACGGCAAGGTGAAACTGCCGATCGGCGATGTCGACGCACCAGAGGGCGTGCGGGCGAACGGCGACGGCCGCGTCGTCGCCGGGCTGCGGCCGGAGGCCTTCGAGGACGCGGAGATCGTCGGCGACCTCAAGCAGGAACGCGGAATTGTGATCGAGGCCGAGGTCGACCTGGTCGAGTCACTCGGCTCCGACCTCTACGCCTACTTCCACGTCGAGTCCGAAGGGGTCGAGTCCGAGCAGCTGGCCGACCTGGCCGAGGAGAGCATCGGCGAAACCGGCGCCGCCAGCCTGCGCGAGGGCGAGGAGCAGATCGTCGCCCGCCTCGACCCGGCGAGCAAGATCAAGCGCCGCGACCGCGCCCAGCTATGGGCCGACACCTCGAAGCTCCACTTCTTCGACCCGGAGAGCGGCGAGCGGCTGACGCGGCGGCAGGCCTGAACGGTCCCCTGCCGCTGGTACCCTCCGGGAGTAGGCAGTCCGCCTGCGCGTCACGTCCTTTCTACCTGCAAGGAACACGCGCCTTGACTCCGGTTCAGGGGTATCCGATCGATCGCGACGGCCCGCGCGAGGAATGCGGGGTCTTCGGCGTATACGCGCCCGGCCACGATGTCGCCCGCCTCGCCTACTTCGGCCTCTACGCGCTCCAGCACCGCGGCCAGGAGTCGGCCGGGATCGCCACCTGCGAGGGCGGTCACATCACCACCCTGCGCGACTCCGGCCTTGTCTCCCAGGTCTTCGACGAGGAGAAGCTGAAGGCGCTGGAGGGCGACATGGCGATCGGCCACGTCCGTTACTCGACCACCGGCGGTGGCTCCTGGGAGAACGCGCAGCCGGTGTGGCGCGACGACGGCCGCGAGCTGGCGCTCGCCCACAACGGCAACCTGATCAACGCAGTCGAGCTCTGGGGCGAGCTGAAGGAGAAGGGCATCTCCTTCCGCGGCACCTCCGACTCGGAGATCATCGCGGCGCTGCTCTCCTCGCACGAGGGCAAGCTGATCGAGGACGCGGTCACCGACACGATGCCCCGCATGGAAGGGGCCTACTCGACCGTGGTGATGACCAAGCGCGCGATCGTCGCCTTCCGCGACCCGCACGGGGTGCGACCGCTCTCGCTCGGGCGGCTGAAAGACCGCTTCGTCGTCGCCTCGGAGAGCTGCGCCTTCGACATCATCGGCGCCGAGCTGATGCGCGAGGTCCACCCGGGCGAGATGGTCTCGCTGACCGAGCGCGGCCTCGAGACCCGCCAGGTGGTCAAGGCCGAGCGGCCCGCTACCTGCGTCTTCGAGCACATCTACTTCTCCCGTCCCGACAGCCGGCTCGAGGGCAAAGTGCTGCAGCAGGTGCGCGGCCGGATGGGCGAGATCCTCTGGCGCGAGGCGCCGGTCGAAGCCGACCTGGTGATCTCGGTGCCCGACTCCGGCAATCCGGCCGCCGCCGGCTTCGCCCGCGCCTCGGGGCTGCCGCGCGACGACGGCCTGATCAAGAACCGCTACGTCGCCCGCACCTTCATCCAGCCGGGTCAGGAGCTGCGCAAGCACGGCCTGCGACTCAAGTTCAACCCACTACCGGAGATCGTCGCTGGCAAACGGATCGTCGTCGTCGACGACTCGATCGTGCGCGGCAACACGACACGGCAGATCGTCGGCATGCTGCGCGACGCCGGCGCCCGCGAGATCCACCTGCGGATCTCGGCGCCGCCGATCCGCTACCCCTGCCACTACGGCGTCGACATGTCGACCCGCGAGGAGATGATCGCCCACAACCGCACGGTTGAAGAGATCGCCGACGAGCTCGATGCCGACTCGCTCGCCTACCTCTCGCTCGAAGGTGTCTACGAGGCGGTCGGCACGCCACCCGAGGACCACTGCGACGCCTGCTTCACCGGCCGCTACCCGCTCGGCGACCCCGAGGATGCGAACGGCAAGTTCGCACTCGAGGACATCGCCGTAGTACCCGCGAGCGGCTGACGCCGCGCCTACGGCGTCAAGTCGTGGACGATCTCGGCCGCCGGCCGAATCTCGCCGATGCGTGCCACGGTCTTGCCTGCGTAGAGCGGGCCGTCGTCGACCAGCGCGGCCGAGCCATCGTCGAGAGGGGCAAGCGGCGGCAGCGGGTCCTGATCGTCCCCGCGCTCGGTCGCCGCGTTCGCGACGACGCGATGCGGCGCTGGCCAGCCGGCCCCGAACAGCTCGGTGAGGAGTGTCTCTTCGGCTCCCAGCAGGCGACGCTTGTACTCGGGGTGGGCGCGACTCTCCTCCGAGAGCAGGAACCGCGTGCCGGCGACGGCAGCGCTCGCACCAGCGTCCAACGCCTCCTTGACGTCCCCTCGCTCGGCGATGCCGCCGGCGAGGAGCAGCGGGTAGTCGCTCGGGAGCGCTGCCCTTGCCTGCTCGAGCAGCTCCCGCGCCGGCGTCGTGCCGCGCACGTGTCCACCCGCCTCGACGCCCTGGACGATCACCGCGTCGGCGTCGGCCGCATGGGCGGCCTCTGCCTCCTCGACCGAGCCGCACTGATGGACCCAGGCCCCGGCTGCGCGACGCTCGGGGTCACCCCAGAAGGTGACGACGATGTCGGCCCCCTCAGCGGCCGCGAACCAGTCGCCCTCGGCGAAGGGCAGCAGCAGGTTGACCGCGAGCGGGCGGTCGGTCAGCGCCCGCGCCGCCGTGAGCTCGGCCTCGATTGCCTCGGCGCCGATCACCGCGATCGTCCCCAGCCCGCCTGCCTCGGAAACCGCCGCCGCCAGCTCGTGCCGGCTCAGGCCACCGCCGAGACCGGCCTGGACGATCGGCGCCTCGATGCCTAGGTTCTCCAGGAACGCCACCTTCGCGATGATGCCAGGGTGAGCGGTTTTCGCATCGTCGTCTTGGCCTCGGGATCGGGGTCGAACCTGCAGGCGATCCTCGACCGGCTGCACGGGCGCGAGGGGATCGAGGTGGTCGGGGTCGGATCGGACAAGCAGGGAGCGCGAGCGCTGGAGCGGGCACGGGCGGCGGGGGTAGAGACCGCAGTCTTCCCGCGCGACGAGTACCCCGACCGGGGAGCGCGCGACGTCGCTATCGGCGACTGGGCCGAGTCGCTGGAAGCCGACCTCGTCGCCCTCGCCGGCTACATGCAGCTGCTCAGCGCCGAGTTCGTCGCCCGCTTCCGGGGTCGCATCGTCAACGTCCACCCGGCGCTGCTGCCCTCCTTCCCCGGCCTCGACGCGATCGGGCAGGCGCTCGCAGCGGGGGTCGAGGTGACCGGGGTCACCGTCCACTTCGTCGACGAGGGGGTCGATACCGGTCCGGCGATCGTGCAGCGCGAGGTTCCCGTCCCGGCCGATCGCGACCGCGCCGCGCTTGAGGAGGCGATCCACGCCACCGAGCACGAGCTCTACCCGGAGGCGATCCGCATGATCGCGGCAGGCAAGGTTAGGATCGACGCAAGCGACCCGCGCACGGTCGTCGTCGATGAGTGAGGCCCCCGCAGACACCCGACCTGAGGCCGTGAGCGACGGACAGGTCCGGGTGCGCCGGGCTCTGCTCTCGGTCTCCGACAAGACCGGCGTCGCCGATTTCGCCAAGGGACTTGCGGCGCTCGGGATCGAGCTGCTCTCGACCGGGGGCACCGCGACCGCCCTGCGGGAGGCGGGGCTGGAGGTGACCGACGTTGCCGAGTTCACCGGCCAGGAGGAGATCCTCGGCGGCCGGGTGAAGACGCTGCACCCGCGTCTGCACGCAGCGCTGCTGGCGCGGCGCGACGACCCCGAGCACATGGCGGTCCTGGAGCGCGAGGGGATCGAGCCGATCGACCTGGTCTGCGTCAACCTCTACCCCTTCGAGGAGACCGTGGCCGACCACGAGGTCGCACCCGAGGTCGCGGTCGAGAACATCGACATCGGTGGGCCGACGATGATCCGCGCCGCAGCCAAGAACCACGCTGGGGTCGCCGTCGTCGTCAAACCGGAGTCCTACGACGCGCTCTGCGCCGAGCTGGAGGAGTCGGGTGGCGAAGTATCCGCCTCGACCCGGCACTGGCTTGCCAACGAGGCCTTCGCCCAGACCGCCCGTTACGACGCCGCGATCAGCCGCTGGTTCGCCACCGAGTACGAGGATTTCCCCGCCCACCTGGCGGTTGCCTACGAGAAGGTGCTCGACCTCTCCTACGGCGAGAACCCGCACCAGCGCGCGGCTCTCTACGCCGAGGCCGGCTCGCGCAGCCACGTGCTCTCGCGGGTCTCGAAGCTGCACGGGCGGGCGCTCTCCTTCAACAACGTGCTCGACCTCGACTCGGCGCGACGCCTGGTCGAGGACTTCGACGAGCCGGCCTGCACGATCGTCAAGCACAACAACCCCTGCGGGGTGGCGATCGGCGAGGACGCGCTCGACGCCTACCGCAAGGCTCTGGCCTGCGATCCGATGTCGGCCTTTGGTGGGGTGATCGCCTTCAACCGGCCGATCGGCGCCGAACTGGCGGAGGCGCTGCACGAGAACTTCGTCGAGGTGCTGATCTCGCCTGAATACGAGCACGGCGCCCTCGCCGTCCTCCAGCAGAAGGAGGCAATCCGGATCCTCTGCGAGGAGGAGCGCCGCCAGCCCGACCCGGGCGAGCGCGATGCCAAGCGCGTGCTCGGCGGCCTGCTGATCCAGGACCGCGACGGAGACCCGGAGCCGCGCGAGACGATGGAGGTCGTCACCAAGACGCAGCCGAGCGAGGAGCAGTGGCGCGACATGCTCTTCGCCTGGATCGTGGTCCGCCACGTCCGCTCCAACGCGATCGTGATCGCTAAGGACGGGGCGACGCTGGGGATCGGCGCCGGTCAGATGAGCCGGGTCGACTCGGTGCGCCTGGCGGTCGAGAAGTGCCGCGATGCCCGCGGTGAGGAGTCGAGCGGCCTGCTCGCCGGCTCAGCCGTCGCCTCCGATGCCTTCTTCCCCTTCGCCGACGGCCCCCAAGCGGCGATTGAAGCCGGCGCCACCGCGGTGATCCAGCCCGGCGGCTCCAAACGCGACGGCGAGGTGATCGAGGCCTGCGACGCCGCCGGCGTCGCCATGGTCTTCACCAAGCACCGCCACTTCCGGCACTAGCGGTTCGATCTCAAGTTCACGCTGGCGTTCTATCTCTAATTCAGCAATTCCGCTGAATTAGCTCATCATCTAACTTTTATTCTTCGTTTACGATGATTTGAAGTTTCAATGGTATTCTGAATTGATAAGCTTTTAATTCAGCTTAAGGGAAGCTCTAATGTAGGAATAAGCTGTTATTTCGTCCTTTCAGAGGATTTGTAGGTTCCCATGAAGATCGAAACTCTCAACTCCGACAAGCGAGTCCTGGACGAGATCGGGGCTCGCATCGCCCGAACTCGCCTCGAGCGCAACGTCAGCCAAGAGCAGTTGGCGACCGAGGCCGGCGTCTCCAAGAGCACCGTCGAGCGGCTCGAGGCGGGACGGGAGGTGAGGATGGCGAGCTTCGTCCGCGTCCTGCGCGCCCTAGGCCTTTTGGAGCGAATCGAGGCCTTGCTTCCGGAGCCCCTGCCGAGCCCGGTCGAGCGGCTAAAGCTGCACGGCCGGCAGCGCAAGCGAGCCGGGACGCGACGGCGCCGCGCTGAGGGCGAGCCTGACGGCTGGACCTGGGACACGGAGGCGGTCGGCGGCGACCGCGGATGAGCGAGGACGCCGAAGTCCGCCTCTGGGGCAGGTGGATAGGCGCGGTCTCGCTCGACGAAGGCGCCCAGACCGCCGTCTTCCAGTACACGCCGGAGTTCCTTCGAAGCGGGATCGAGGTCGCGCCGCTGAGGATGCCCCTGGCGCCGCCCCCCTACTCATTTCCCGAGCTGGCCCAGAAGACGTTCAGGGGCCTGCCGGGCCTACTCGCCGACTCGCTCCCCGACAGGTACGGCACCGCCCTCTTCGATGCCTGGCTGGCCGCCGAGGGTCGCGAGCATGCCAGCTCGATCGAGCGGCTCTGCTACACCGGCAAGCGGGGGATGGGGGCGCTCGAGTTCGTGCCGGCGCTCGGCCCCAAGGCGCCGGCCGGGGGTGAGATCCAAGTGGCCAAGCTGGTCGCGCTCGCCTCGGAGGTGCTGACGGAACGGGAGCGGTTCGTCACTGAGCTGCGAGAAGGGAGGGAGGAGAACGCACTCTGGGACATCCTCAGCGTCGGCACCTTGGCGGGAGGGGCGCGGGCCAAGGCCGTGATCGCCTGGAACCCGCTGACCAAGGAAGTCCGCTCGGGCCAGGTCGACGTCGAGGACGGCTTCGAGCACTGGCTGCTGAAGTTCGACGGCGTCGAGGGGAATCGGGACAAAGAGCGCTTCACGGACTCCGAGGGGTTCGGCGTGATCGAGTACGCCTACTCGGAGATGGCGAAGGCGGCTGGGGTCACGATGACGGAGTGCCGGTTGCTCGGGGAGAACGGCCGGCGGCACTACATGACGAAGCGCTTCGACCGGCCGGCGGGCGGCAAGCTGCACATGCAGTCGCTCGCAGCGCTCGGACACTTCGACTTCAACCTGGCCGGGGCGCACTCCTACGAGCAGGCGCTGAGGACGATCCGCCGGCTCGGCCTTCCCATGGAAGAGGTCGAGCAGCAGTTCCGGCGCATGGCCTTCAACGTGATCGCTCGAAACCAGGACGACCACGTCAAGAACATCGCCTTCCTGATGGACAAAGACGGCCGCTGGGCGCTATCGCCCGCCTTCGACATGACCTACGCCTACAACCCGAGCGGGGACTGGACCAACCAGCACCAGATGACGATCAACGGCAAGCGCGACGGCTTCGCGATCGCCGACTTCGAACGCTGCGCGGAGAGCGTCTCGATGAAGCGCGGGCGCGCCGCCGAGATCGTCGGGGAGGTGGGCGAAGCGGTATCGGACTGGCCACGCCACGCCGCCGAGGCGCAGCTGCCCGAGGAGGACGTCAGCCGGATCGGGCGAGTCCACCGGCTCCGTCTTCCCCGCTCTTGAGCAGCTGGTGCTGTTCGTCGCGGGCCTGGTGCACGTAGCCACAGATCTCTTTGACGGTGTCGGCGGTGACGAGCAGCTCCATGTCGGCGGGTGCGATCAGGCCGGCGTCTTCGAGGGCTTCGTCGATCCAGTCGAGCAGCGGTTCCCAGTGCGCCTTGTCGACGAGGATCGTCGGGAAGTGCTGGATGCGGTGGGTCTGGATCAGGGTCAGGCTCTCGAACAGCTCATCCATGGTGCCGAAGCCGCCAGGGAAGATGACGAAGGCGCGGGCGTAGCGCACGAACATCAGCTTGCGGGCGAAGAAGTAATGAAAGTCGACGCCGCGGTTGACGAAGCGGTTCGTCTCCTGCTCCATCGGCAGCTCGATGTTGAGCCCGACCGAGAGGCCGCCGGCTTCGGCAGCGCCGCGGTTCGCTGCCTCCATCAGGCCGGGACCGCCACCGGTGATGACGGTGAAGTCGTCCCTGGCCAGGCAGGCCGCAGTCTCGCGGCAGAGCTCGTACCAACGGTGGCCCTCGGCGATCCGGGCCGAGCCGAAGACCGAGACACCGTCTTCGACGTCGCGCAGGGCGTCGAACCCGTGGTCGATCTCGGCGGCGATCCGCTCCACCCGCTCTCGGTCCTTCGCCTCGACGTCGCTGGGCTGGCGGAGCAGTTTCTCGTCGCGCCTCGCGCCCGTCCTCTCCATCTTGCTCACGCGGCGATCGCGGCGAAGAGATCGAGGCTGCCGCCCGCGGTGCGCAGGCGCTCGTAGCGCTCGACCTTGGCGAAACCTGCATCCCTCAGGAGCGCCGGGACGCGGCCGGCCCGGTGTTCTGCCGTTCGCTGAAAGCCGTCGATCGCTTGGCTGACGTAGAAGATGGCGCTCATCAGCGGGTCGTGCGGCGGGCCCCAGTCGGCGAGGTGGAAGCTGCCGCCGGGCTTCAGCACCCGCCCGATCTCAGCCAGAGCCTCGCGCTTCTGCGCGGGCACCAGGTGATGGAGGACCAGGGACATCGTCACCACGTCGACGCTGTCGTCCTCTAGCGGCAGCTCTCCGGCCAGGCCCTCGCGCCACTCGACCGCGTCGGCGCCGGCCTTGGCCTGGGCACGCGTAAGGATTTCGGGGTCGCCGTCGATCCCGGTCACCTGCGCGTCCGGACGGCCCGCGGCGAGGGCGATCACGAAGGTGCCCGTGCCGCAGCCGACGTCGAGGACGCTGCCACCCTGCGGAAGCTCGGCGTCGACGCGCTCGCGCATCGCCTTGCGGAAGTGGCCTTCCCGCATCGTCAGCGCCAGCACCGGGTCGTAGACGCGCGAGAAGAGGCGCCACCTGGCGGCGGGGATGTACTGAGGCTCGGCGTTCGTCGACTTCCCCACGCAGTGCCCCCGACCGGATTCGAACCGGCGCCGCGCGGCTTAAAAGAGACTGACGCCGCCCTCCAATAGGCGAAGGCGTGCCTAGTTTGACATAGCGAAGCGAGGTTTTGATCGGTCTGTGGCCGGGGGTAATGGTGCCCCAGCTGGTGCCTAATAGCCAGCGCTGCGAAGCTCGGCCAGCGTCACCATCAGCGTCCGCGGCGCAGTGCTGAGGCTGCGAAAGCCAAAACGCTCGTAGAAGCCCGCTGCCGTCTCGTCGATCGCGTGCACGACCACCGCTCGTACGGCGACCTCCTGTGCGGCTCGGCATATCCGTTCGAAGGCATCGTTGAGCAGGGACGCGCCAAGCCCCTGCCCCTGACTGCGCTCGTCGACGGCGAGACGGGCAAGGATCGCCACCGGAATTGGAAAGTGCCGGGAGAGGCCTTTGCTCACTGCCTGAGTTGCCTCGGCATGCTCAAGCTGGCCGGCTACAAGCGTGTAGTAGCCGCGCACCGCGTCACGTGCATCGAGAGCAACAAAGGTACGAGTTGCGTCGCGTTGCTCGCTCTGGCCCGCGTAGCGATGCAGCCAACGGTCGAGTGACGCCTCGCCACAGACGAAATCCGCCACCTCGTGACTTGTCGAGTCGTAGCGCTCGGTGAGCGCGGTTCCCTCACTCACGCGCGACGGCGCAGATCTTCGAGCCGGGCCACACTGCCCTCGTCGGGCCGCTCAAGCGCCTCGAGGAAGCGGGTCGCCTCAACCTCGCTGAGCGCGATCGTGCGCTGGTCGGCCAGCACCTCCTGCGCCCGTGCCTGCGCGGCACGGCGGAAGAAGTCGCTCAGACTCTCGCCCAACGCCGAAGCGGCTGCAGCATCGAGCTGGCGCTCCTCGTCACTCAGCCGAACTTCGATCCGGCGAGTCTTCGGGGTTGTGGTCGGCTCCATGGCCGGACATTGTACGGGAAGGTCAAGGACCGCAGGGAATCGCCCGTAATCGATTCCCCCGGCGGGCGTCCGGTTTCAGCACATAGGCGACACCTGTGTCAGGACATGAGACGCCTGGGTGGTCGAGCAAGGTCATCGTCTCGTTTGGCGTGGTCTCGCGGCCCCAGACGTGCCGCGCCGAGATTCTGTCGGCACTGGAGGAAGCCGGGCTGGAGTGCCTCGATATCTACGGACACAGCCTCGACGGCATTCCGATCCAGCTGCTCAATGAAGCAGTGCATACCAGGCGATCTACGTCGCCGCTCGACTGACCAAGGTCAGGGGACCACCAGCCAAGCAAACTGCTGGTTGCCGTTCCAGATGCATTCGAACTGGCGTATCTGTAGACCCTCGGCTCCATTGCCGCCCGGCACATCCATGCACTTGCCAGAGTGCTGAGCTCTCGCGCCAAACCATTCGAGGTTGGGATATGGCAGTTCTGGGAAGTCCCAGGTCTGGTTCGCCGCACCGATGCACTGATAGAGGTTTATCTCCGCATGGTTTTCCGTTTGAGCACCGTGGACGTCCACGCACTGGCCGCCGGAGGACCCGTTGTTCGCAGTGTTGGGTCGCAGCTGCCAGTGGTTGGCCCCTACCGGGGCCACGGGCCATAGCGAGAAGACCTGGCCATCGTAGGGTGTGGAGCCCGTGTGGCACGTGTATTGCACCATGTGCGTGTCGTTTGCCGTGCCGTTTCCTTGGGTTGCGAGGCACTTTTTCGTGCTCCTGAACATGAGCCGGTAGCCGCTGTTAATGAGAACGTTATGCGACCCGGATTCCGAAGATCCCAGCGCGTCCGCCGTGCCGTAGAAGACCGCTTTGGCATGCCAGGTGTCACGTCCCAGGCCCCAGTACTTGTAGGAGTATTCTCCGGCCGCGTTCACGTCCACGGCCACTGTCGAGTCGGGGGTTTCGTCATATTGGCCCTGGCCGTCCGGACGGTAGAACTGAATGTGGACTTTCCGGCCCGCGAGCGGATAGGCGCGTTCGCCTATATCGAGTCGCCCGTGGAAGCTGACGAAGCCTGGCATCCCGTGATACGTGTTGTTGTACTCGATGGTCAGGTACGTCTGGGTCGGCACCTGATTGGCGTCGACGGATTGGAAGGTCCAGAGCTGGTTCTCCTGTGTCCCACCACATGGATACTGGTTGACGGGCGCCCCGTCTTCCGTTTTCGATTGCAACACCTCCATGCATTGCCCGGAGTGCTGGGCGATGAAGCGGTTGTAGGAGTTGTCTTCTCCGTTGGGAAGCATCGCCTCGCTCTTCCAGATCTGGTGCGGCCAGGCGGCTCCGAGGCAGGTGGACTGGCTCAACTGCTGCCCTGGGGTCTGGCTACCGGCCGTGACCCCGACGCATCGGTTTGAGTGCCTGGCCACGATCTGGTAGCGATTCTGGTTGTCCATCGGGACCAGCTTGAAGACCTGGTTCAGCGAGACCTGCGGGTCGCACTGATACTGGATTAGGGACGCCCCCTCCCCGAGGTGTCCCTGGTAGACGTCCAGGCATTTGGTGCTGTGCTTGGCGGTCAACCTGTAGCCGTTCTTGATCGTGAACGTATGGAAGCCGGGGGTTTTGGACTCGGGGTACGGGCCTTGGGCAAGGAACGTCGCCCATGCCGTCCAGATTCCTCGCCCCAGGGGAAAGTTGTCGAGGCGGTACTGTCCGTTGTTCAGGGTCACGTCTTTATAGACGTACGTGCCGTCGGTCTTGGCGAAGTTGATTCGGACCGTATACCCGTGGAGCCCTACTCCGTCGTACTTAGACCACCCTCCGACGTTCACCCAGCCGGGTTCCCCGTTGAGATGGGAAAACGTCCCCGTCGTGTTGCTCATCGGTTCCGTCGTCAGTTCCTGAATTTGACCGGGGGTCGTGTCCTCATTTTCGTTCGTTGCGACGGCCCGATACTCATAGGCCGTGTTCGGCATCAGCCCGCCTATGACCCTATTTACGTCCTGTTCACCTTCGAGCGCTTGCGCCGTGCCGGAGTTCGAACTCGTCCATTCGGGCGGGTTGCTCTGTTTCTTGCGGTACTGGAATAGATAGCTCGCCCCTGCGCCATCGGTGTCGAGTGCTGCGCGCAGATCGACCTCGCGAGCCTTGATGGAGATCGGGTCCCGTTTTATGACTTTGGTCGCGTTCGGCCACAACGGGTCGCCACCGGCCTGCCGGGCGTAGGCCTCCCATCCTTCCTTGTTCTTGCCGAGGCGCGTCCGCAAGCCGGCTCCGTAAGGCCAATGCGGAATGGGTTCGTCGAAGACGTAGTCCTGCAGATTGAAATAGAAGGCATGGGCGAGCTTCAGATCGAGACGGCGCGATTCGAACACGTTGAACGCCGCTTCGATCAATTCCCGCTGCACGGTTTCGCTGACAGGCGGAACTGCTTCTTCCCTCTTTTCTATGACTGGCAGTTGTGCATCGTTTTCACGGTACTGCTTGTAGGCGGTCGGAAAGCCAAACTCCGTGATCCAGATCTGCTCGGTCTCCTGCCCAGTGTCATCCAGAACCTTCCGCGCCTCCACTACCTTCTCGTAGATTCTTTTGATCAACTTACCCTTATTTCCTGAGGTCGGCTCCTTGCCTTCGACCTTGAAGTGGTAAGGATGGAGGCTGAGCGCGTCATAGGAATTTTCGTGATCCATTCGCTTGACGAACTCGGTTACTGTCATGACGCAACCTTCTGCTGTGTTGCCACACCCCGGGCCGTTCCTCGTTTCGTTGGCCGAGTACAGACCGGCGAGAAGAATTTGAACCTGAGCTGACGCACTTCTGGCAGCGCCCGCCATGTTGCCGAAAAAGTTTCCAAACGCACCTGGCTGGACCGGCTCGCTTTCGCCACGGTTCGGCTCGTTTCCGATCTCCCATACGTATGCTGGCATGTCATTATTGATTGTGATTGCGGGGACGGTGTTGGTTTCGGTTTGGTTCCAGAACGTGCCGTTGGGTCCGTACTTGTTGATGTTTTTGACGAGAATGGTCCTGGCAGCTTCGAATTCTGCGGTGGTCGGCGCTTTCGCCGTATTCATATAGGGGAGCACTCGGACGCCCCGATTCGCTGCCCTGGCAAAGATTTCTTCGAGTTCGGTCCCGCTTGCGAATTCCTCGTTGATCAGCACACGCAGCCACTTCGCGCCGGAGTGACGGGTCGCGTTCATCGCGGATTCGTTCCGTTGGCGACCTTCCTCTCCATCCTCGTGGAGGCCGAAAAACTCAGCGGGCGGAAGCGGTGTTCGGCGTGCCGTATAGCTGAGATCCTCTTCTTCTTGTACGGCTTCTTCTTCTGGGGTCATCTGCGCCGGTCCCGTGGTCACCGTTTTGTCTTCCCCGTAGTCGATTCCGGCAGCGCTCTTGGCGACGAGCCGGTAGTGGTAGGTGGTTTCGGGTTTCAGGTAGGCCACTGGTTCCACGATTTCGGAGTCTTCGTCGGGCGCAGCTAGCTCTTCATAGCCCACGGCGGATTCCTGGCCGTAGGCGGTTGTCGGCCCGTACTGGAAGCGGTAACTCGCCTCGCTCCCGTTGGGGTCGACGGTCCCTTCGAGGATCGCCGCGTTCGCATCGATGGGTTCGGCGGTTTCGGTTTCCGCATCGGGCAGGGTTAGGGTGGTGAAGGCCACGTCCTGCCCGGAGGTCGTGCCGACCGAGTTAATGGCCACGACCCGGAAGTGGTAGGTCGCGTTTTCGGTGAGGCCGGAGACCGTGGTCGAGACCGGCACAGGGCTCGATCCGGAGCCGATTCCCTGTGGCGTTGCCGGGGCTTTCGAGCCGTACGCGGTAGTCGGACCGTATTCGAACTGATAGGTGGTGGCGGCACCCTTGGGGTTAATCAAGGCGTTCAAGGTCGCTTCATTGGCGCTCAGTTCGCTTGCTGGTTCAGCGGTCACGACAGGGACGGTGGTCGTTGTGAAGGTTCGGTCTTCTCCTTTGGTCGTGCCCGAGCCGCTGGTCGCCGAGATGCGGAAGTGGTAGGTGGTGTCGGGTGTGAGGCCGATGAGGGACTCGTTGACTTCGACGTCCGAGGTACCCAGGCCGATCGCTTTCGCGGCTGCCGGGACTTTGGCTCCATAGCCGGTCGTCGTACCGTATTCGAACTGGTAGGTGGTTTCAGCCCCGTTGGGGTTGACCAAGGCATTCAGCGTCGCCTGGGTAGAGGAGACCCCGGTGGCAGCGGCGGTGGTGGCGCTCGGTGGTTTGATGACGGAGAAGCTGCGTTCGGCAGGAGTGTCGTCCTGGTTGCCTGCGGCGTCGACGGCGCGCACCTTGAAGGCGTGCGCGCCTTGGGAGATCGTCGGGTAGGCCTTTGGTGAGGTGCAGGCGCTGTAGGCGGCTGCGTCGATCGAGCATTCGAAGACCGAGCCACTCTCGGTTGACGTGAAGGCAAAGGAGACTGCTTCGGGCAGCACAGACCCGTTCGGCCCGCTGGTGATCGTCGTGTTCGGCGCCTGGTTGTCGATGCTGCCGGCGCGGAAGTTGTAGACGGTGCCGGCGCCGCCGTTGACCTCGAGGCCGGCGTAGCCGCTCGTGTAGGTGGAGTCGCTCGCCGTGAGCACCGGCGAGAGCGTGCTCGTCCCCGTCCATAGGCCGAGGCTGCCACCAGGAGTCTCGGTTAGGGCCATCGTCGTGCCGACCGGGAGCGAGAAGCCGGAGGTGGACGCCAGCACCGTTCGGGTGCCGGAAACCCACTTGGCGAGCTCGACTTTGTAGTTGCTTGCGAACCCGTTGACGCCCGTGAACCTGGCTTCATACCCTGAGCGCGCGGTGCCGGGGTTGGGCATGTTCAGCCAGAGCGCAAGGTATTCGCCTTCCCACGGAGACCCAGTGCCAACGATGGCTGAGGCGAGGACGGTCCCTTCGCTGTCGCTGAAGGTCGTAGGACTCCAATAAGCTCCAGCGAGGCCACCATTTGAGCCATAGCCACGGTAACCGCCCATCCAGGCGCCACCGATTTCCCCGGCCCAGCTTGATTTGGTCCATTTGCCGGTGGCTAGGGGGATTTCCGATCGTTCCAAGTTGTCCAAGAGCGAGGTCTTGGTCGTCGCTTTGGCCGCGGTGAGGACCTGGAAGCTGCGTTCGGCGGGAGTCTCGTCACTGCCGGCGGAGCCTTTCGCCCGCACCCGGAAGGTGTGCGAACCCTCAGAGAGGCCCTGATAGCCATTTGGCGAAGTGCAGGCACCGTAGGCGGCTGCGTCGAGCGAGCATTCGAAGCTCGACCCGGCCTCCGTCGAGGTGAACCCGAACGACACGTTGGGAACAACGGCTCCTTTGGGCCCGCTCGAGATCGTGGTGTCCGGCGGCTGGCTAACGCCTCCAGCACGGAAGTTGTAGATCGTGCCCGCGCCGCCGTTCACCTCGAGGCCGGCATAGCCACTGGCGTAGGTCGAGTCGCTTGTGGTCAACAGCGGGGTCATGGCGCTCGTCCCGGTCGAGAGGGAAACGGTTCCACCCGCATCGGTTAGGCCAATAGTCGTGCCAGCGGCAAGCGAGAATCCTTCTTTGCTTGCAAGCACTGTTCGCGTGCCGGAAACCCACTTCGAAAGCTCGGCTTTGTAGTTGCTTGCCGAGCCATTTGTGCCTGTAAACCTGGCTTCATATCCTGAGCGGGCACTGCCGGGAGATGGCATGTTCAGCCACAGGCCCAGGTATTCGCCCGCATTGGGCGCGCCCGTGCCTACGGTGCCTGCGACAAGGTCGCCTCCTTGGGCGTCGCTGAAGGAACTTGGATTCCACCACGCACCGGCAAGCCCCCCGCTCGAGCCGTAGCCACGATAGCTACCCATCCAAGCGCCACCGATTTCCGATGCCCAGCTCGATTTGGACCATTTGCCGGTCGCCAGGGGGACTTCGTTTCGTTCCAGGCTGTCCAGAACCGCAGTTTCCATTTTTGCCGAGCCCGAAAGCGGGGCTGCTTTGAAATTCACCGAGCGGCTGATGTTGCCTGACCCCTCGATCCCCGCATAGCCGCTGACGTAGGTGGAGTCGGATGCCGAGAGCACCGAGGAGAGTGAGCCGCCACTGCCCTGCCAAGCCGTGACAGTCCCGCCAGTGTCGGAGATCGCCATCGTGGTTCCGGTCGGGATCGTGACCGAGGCATTGGAGGCGAGCACTGTCTGGGCCCCCGAAGACCACTTCGACAGCGTCACGGAATAAGTGTTGGCGCTCACGTACGTCCAACGCAGCTGGTAGCCGCTCTTAGCCGAGCCGGGACTGGTCATGTTTAGCCACAGGGCCACGTAGCGTTCAATGTTGCCGGGGCTTATCTGCATAGTGATCGCAGCAGCATCACCGGTTTTGTCACTGAAGGCGGAGGGGTTCCAGTAGGCGCCGTTAACGGTCGGGAACGCGTTGGAGGGACCCCAACCGCTGGTGGTATCGGCACCCGTGGCAGTACCGGCCGCCCAGGAAAGAGCAGACCACTTGCCGCCATTGGAGAGCGGGCTTTCGGAGCGATTCAGCGCATCTAGAGTCGAGAGGGCGTTGATTTCTTCAGCCGTCCCCGCGGATGCCGGGCTTGGGGTCAAACCAAGAAACGCGACCACAAGGAGGACCCCAACCATCTGTTGACTTCCTCTCCGAGCCCGGCCGTCGCCTCCGTTTCTCCCTTCATCCCCTTTGCCAAGAGAAGGCGACGAGCGGTCGTGTCGGCCCGACAAGGTGGTTATCAACCGAGTCCGACTTGCGACTACTTCCTTGAGCGAACCCATAAGACCCTCCCTTTAGGAAACGTCCCGAGTCAATCTCGGTAGAAATAATCTACTCCTCCTAACTATTTAGAACAACCTTAAAATTAGTATTTTTTTAGGCAGCACTCTGCCTCCTCGCGGTCCTCGCTAAGTTCTTGGTGGATCCGTGCCCGGCGCTCACGTTGACTCGGGGAATGGAGCGCCTCAAACCTTTTGAGGGAAGGAAAGGGTTGAAAGTAGCCCTTTTCTGACTTTCGCCAGCGTCGCCCCGCGGGACCCGACCTAAGGAGTCGCGGCCTACCTTCAAGTGGATTGCGGCCCTCGACCCAAAAAATAATTCGTGGGCGTCATGCAAGCTCCGATCGAAGCTCCAGCGCCGGCGCCAGCTCAGCATCGATCAGGTGGCCGTAGATGTCGAGCGTGTAGGCGGCGGGGTGATGCCCCATCCAGCGCTGTAGTCGCAGCGGCGAGAGGCCCGCTCGATCAGCAGCGAGGCGCAGGTGTGGCGGAAAGCATGGAAGCCGACGCCCGACAGGCCGGCGCGCTGCCGCGCCCGAATAACCCGCTTTGGTGCCCAAATGTGGTGCCCACGGAACCAGGCTGCCACCCCGATAGCGATCGTTGGCAGCGACATTGGGCGCTAGAATGCGCTTGTCGCTAAATGCCCCCGACCGGATTCGAACCGGCGCCGCGCGGCTTAAAAGGCCGCCGCTCTAACCAACTGAGCTACGGGGGCGCGGTCGCCCATGGTAGAGGGGTGCTGAGCGATCCGCGGCGGCGGGTCAGGAGAGGTCGGGCAGGCCCTCGTCTGGGGTCGAGGCCTCGGCGTGGGTGCGGCGTGGGATGCGGCCGGCGCGGCGGGCAGCGTGGCCGGCCTCGACCGCCTGGCGCATCGCGGTCGCCATCGCCACCGGGTCCTCAGCGCCAAAGATCGAGCTGGCGATCATCACCGCGTCGCAGCCCAGCTCCATCGCCAGGGCGGCGTCGGAGGCGGTGCCGATGCCGGCGTCGAGGACGACCGGGACGCTGGCGCGCTCGGCGATGATCGCGACGTTGTAGGGGTTGCGGATCCCGGCGCCGGAGCCGATCGGCGAGCCCAGCGGCATCACCGCCGCGCAGCCGGCCTCCTCGAGGCGGCGGGCGAGGATCGGGTCGTCGTTGGTGTAGGGGAGGACGGTGAAGCCTTCGCCGACCAGGGTCTCGGCGGCATCGAGCAGCTCGACCGTGTCGGGAAAGAGCGTGCGGTCGTCGCCGATCACCTCGAGCTTGATCCAGTCGGTCTCGAACGCTTCGCGGGCGAGGTGGGCGGTGCGGACCGCGTCGCGCGCGGTGTAGCAACCGGCCGTGTTGGGGAGCGCGACCATGCCGAGACGGTCGAGCACGTCGAGTACCGAGCCCTTCGCCGCGGGGTCGATCCGGCGCAGGGCGACGGTGACGATCTCGGCGCCGGAGGCCGTGAGAGCCGCCTCCATCTGCTCGAACGAGCGGAAGCCTCCCGTGCCGGCGATTAGGCGAGAGCGCCACTCGCGGCCGGCGAGGCTCCAGGGCTGGGTCTCGGCGCCTGGTGCGATGTCGATTTCTTGGCCGCCCTGGATCGCGGCGAGCACCTCGACCCTCCCCCCTCGGTGAGTGGCGTCGCACCCCACTCGCTCCTCGGCACCACCTCGCCGTCGAGGGCGACGGCGACGCCGCGGGCCGCCTGCTCGGCGCCCGCCTCGCGCACCGCGTCGGCGAGCGTCGCGCCCGCCGACAGCTCGCGAGGCTCGCCGTTCAGCTCGATCCTCATCGCGCCACCCCGGCCGGCGCGTGCAGCAGCTCCGCCACCTTCTCCGCCGCAAGCGGCGCCAGCAGGATGCCGTTGCGGTAGTGGCCGCAGGCGAGGATCAGCCCGTCGAGAGCGCCCGGCCCGACCAGTGGCAGGTTGTCGGGCGTGCCGGGGCGGAGGCCGGCGGCCGCGTCGAGCAGCTCCATCTCAGCGACGTCGGGCAGCAGGCGGTAGGCCTCGCGCAGCAGCTCGTGGACGCCGCCCACGGTGACCGCGGTGTCGAAGCCCTGCTCCTCGACGGTGGCGCCGACGATCAGGCGGCCGTCCTCACGCGGCACCAGATAGACGCGCTCGGAGGCGAGGATCCGCTGGCAGGGCGCGACGCCGTCGCGGGAGCGCAGCTCGAGGATCTGACCCTTGACCGGGCGGATCGGGGGGCGGGCGGTCTCCGGCAGCCACTCGGCGACGCCGGACCAGGCACCGGCAGCGAGCACGACCGCGTCCGCGCGCAGCTCTTCGCCCGCGGTGGTGCGCACGCCAGCGATCCGTTCGCCGTCGATCTGCGCTGCGACCACCTCAGTCCCGGTCCGTACCTCCACCCCTCTCCCGGCCAGTGCCCCGAGCAGGGTGGCGCTCAGCGCCCGCGGGTCGACCGCCGCCTCGTCCGGAGCGTGGACGCCACCGTTGAAGGACGGGGTCAGGCCGGGCTCCAGCTCGCGGCAGCGGCGGGGGAGCAGCCACTCGGCGCCGAGCCCCAGCGAGCGCTGCAGGTCGTGGACGCGGTGCAACTCCGCCGCCTCGTCGCGGTCGAGGGCGATGTGTAGGGCGCCGAGCCGCGTGTACCCGGTCGAGATGCCGGTCTCCGCCTCCAGCTCCTCGACGAAGCTCGGGTAGCGCTCGGCGGCGGCGAGGGTCATCTGCAGCAGCTCGGGCTCGCCGAAGGTCAGCTCGCCGACCGGCGCCAGCATCCCGGCCGCTACGCGGGTCGCCCCCGCGGGGGGCTGGGCGCGCTCGAGGAGCGCCACCCGCGCCCCGGCACGCGCTGCGCGCCAGGCGCAGGAGAGGCCGATGACCCCACCGCCAACAATGATCGCGTCGTAGCTCCGCTGCTCGTTCAACTTGCCTCCGCCGGCATTACCCGGATCAGGTCCAGACGGTCGGTGGCCTCGTCGCCACCCTCTCAGCCCCGGCCGGGGCTCCCGTGCACACCGATGGTACCCCTCCGGAGTCGGCGTCAGGCGATAATCGGGGCATATGAGCCTGGCACCCCCAGAGGCGACCGGTCCGCTGCGCCGCGAGCGGCTGCGCACCGCGCGGCTCTACTTCGTCTGCGAGGCGCGACCGCGCGGTGAAGATCCCGAGGCGCTTCTGCATGCGGCGCTGAGCGGCGGCGCCGACATCGTTCAGATGCGCGAGAAGGCCCTCCCCCGCCGCGAGACCGAGATCGCCGGACTCACCTTCCGCCGACTATGCGACACCTTCAGCGCCCTCTTCATCGTCAACGACGATCCCGGCCTCGCCCGGGCCTGCAAAGCCGACGGCGTCCACGTCGGGCAGGACGACATGCCGGCCGAGGAGGCGCGGGCGATCCTCGGTCCCGACGCGATCATCGGCCTCTCCACTCACTCGAAGGAGCAGCTCGCGGCGGCCGCCGAGCGGCCGGTGGACTACGTGAGCGTCGGGCCTATCTGGGAGACGCCGACGAAGGAAGGACGGCCCGGCGTCGGCCTGGAGCTGATCTCGCACGCCGCCGCCAGCGCTCCACACCCCTTCTTCGCGATCGGCGGCATCGACCCCTCGAACGCAGGGCAGGTGGTGGGCGCCGGGGCGCGACGGCTCTGCGTCGTCCGCGCGATCCGCGACGCCGAGGACCCGGCCGCCGGGGCCACAGAGCTGCGGCGCGCCTTCGCCGCGGGAGAGGTCGCACCCGGTGGCTGAGGAGGCTCCACGCAAGCGCAAGCGACGCGACGCCTCGAACGGGCGCGAGCGGATGATGCGCGGCTACGCCCGGGCCGAGCAGCGCAACCAGGAAGCGCGCGACACACTGGAACCGCTGCGAGAGGGCGAACGGCCGCTCGTGGTGACGATCGGCGCCGTGCTCTCGGCACTGGTCGCCCTCTCGATCCTCGCCGGCTACGTCGCCGGGGTCGAGGTCGACGGCGAGCGCGCGAACTTCGCCCAGGTCGCGGCGCCGGCACTGCTGATGGGGATCATGGCCTGGGGCATGTGGCGCGCCCGCTACTGGGCCGTGCTCGGCTTCCAGGTGATCCTCGTCTTCCTCATCTTCAGCGCCGTCTTCGGACTCGCCGCGCAGGCGGCCTCGGTGGGTCAGATCGCCGCCACGCTCGGCCTGCTCGCCGTCTCGGGCAGCTTCTTCTACTTCATGGTCAAAGCGATGGCGCGAATCCAGATGCCGAGCCGAAGAACCGATTAGCGAGCGGCGACGCCGGTTCTATAGGCTCGCTGCCGATGCCTGATTCCTACGACGTGATCGTCATCGGCGCGGGCCCGGGCGGCTACGTCGCCGCGATCCGCGCCGCCCAGCTAGGCAAGAAGACCGCCGTGGTCGAGAGCGACAAGGCGGGCGGCCGCTGCCTCAACTACGCCTGCATCCCGGCTAAGACGGTGCTGCGCACAGCCGAGATCTACGAGCAGGCCCGCCACAGTGCCGAGCTCGGAATCACGGTCAAGGACGCCTCGATCGACTGGGAGGCGCTGGGCAAGCGGCGCGCCTCGGTCTCGGAGTCGCTCTCCAGCGGGGTCAAGATGCTCTTCGACAAGAACAAGATCGCGCTGATCGAGGGCGACGGGTCGCTCACCGCCGAGGGCGACGTCAAGGTCGGCGACGAGGTCTACGGGGCTGGCACGGTGGTGCTCGCCACCGGCTCGGTGGCGCTGCCGATCCCTGGGGTCGAGTTCGGCGATCGCGTCCTCGATACCTGGGGCGCCTGGTCGCTGCCCGAGCAGCCGAAGAAGATCGCCGTCGCCGGCGCCGGCGCCTCCGGATGCGAGATCGCCTCCGCCTACGGCCGCTTCGGCACCGAGGTGCTGCTGATCGAGATGCTCGACCAGATCCTCCCCGCCGAGGACAAGGACATGGCCCGCGTCGTCGAGCGCGCCTTTAAGAAGCAGAACATCACCATCTCCACCGGCACCCCGGTAGAGAACGTCGAGGCCGGCGGCAAGTCGGTCAAGCTCAGCTACGGGGGAAACTCGACCGAGGTCGACTACCTCTGCATCGCCGGCGGGCGCGGTCCCGACGTCGAGGGACTGGGGCTCGCCGAGGCCGGGGTCGAGCTGGAGGAGAACGGCAAGGTCAAGGTCGACGAGTTCGGCCGCACCTCGAACCAGAAGGTCTACGCGATCGGCGACCTGGTCAACGCCAAGGCGCTCGCCCACAAGGCCTCCGAGGAGGGCGTGGTCGCGGTCGAGCACGCGGCCGGCGAGCGCACCCACCCGGTCGACCAGAACCTGGTCGCCGGCGCGACCTTCTGCCACCCGCAGGTGGCGAGCGTCGGGCTGACCGAGGCAGCCGCCAAGGAGGCTGGGCACGAAGTCAAGGTCGGCAAGCAGAAGCTGGGCGGGGTCGGTGGCGCCACCGTCTATGACGACAAAGACGGCCTGGTCAAGCTTGTCGTCGACGCCAAGTACGGCGAGGTGCTGGGCGCGCACGTGGTCGGCAACCGCGCCTGCGACATGATCGCCGAGCTGGTGGCGACGATGGCGCTAGAGGGCGGCTACCAGGAGCTGGCCCGCGTCGTCCACCCCCACCCCACCATCTCCGAGGCGGTTCTCGACGCCGCCCGCGCCGTCGACGGCTGGGCGATCCACGCTTGACTTTCTGAGCATTCCCGATTGTTAAGACCTACGTCGGGAGAGCGTGATTCGCCAGGTGTTTTCGTCTCAAACCCTGCATATGCAAATTTTTGGGGTTACCCAATATTTGTCTGAATTGCCGTCCGATTCTAATTTAATGCTTAAACATGCAATTTGCTATTGCTATATTGCTATTTGGTGCGGTGGAAGAACGAGGAATTGCTAGCGCAGCTGGATCGGCTCGACGGCGAGTCCGCCGACGATCTCGAGAGCGAGACTCTGGAGATCAAGGGAAAGCCTCGCAGCCGCGAAGAGCTGAAGCGCTGGCTGGTAGACGCCGCGGTCTGCTTCGCTAACCAGCGAGGAGGCTGCCTGCTTGTCGGCATCGAGGACCGCGTAAGGGATCGCCGGCGCGCCTTGGTCGGCATTGGCGACGTTTCGTTTCACGGTTTGGAGCGGGACGTCTACTCGGCAACCGACCCCCACATCCTGGTCGAGCTGTGCGAGTTGCAGCAACCCGAGGGAACACTGCTGGCCGCTCACATCCCCAAGGGAATCCCGCCGCACACGACCAGCGGTGGCGTCGCCTCGATACGCATCGGAAAGAGCTGCATGCCCCTGACCGGCAGCAACCTGGCGCGAATGATCGCGTCGTCAGGGGAAGTCGACCTGAGCGCAGTCCCGATTGAGGACGCGGAGCTCGGTGACCTGGACAAACGCGCACTGGAGAAGGGAAGGAAGCACCTTCGGCTGCAGTCAGGTCTCGCGAATCTCGCTGACGAGGACGACATGACCCTGCTCGAAGCGCTCAGCCTGGCGAACGATTCAGAACTGAGTCAAGCCGCGATGCTCTTGTTCGGGAAGCAAAGCGCTATCGCCCGTTACATGCCTCAGCACGAGATCACCATTCTGCGATATGCGAGCAGCACCCGCTACGACCGGCGGCTAGATCTCCGCGGGCCGTTGATCCTGGAGTTCGAAAACGTTGAGAACGCGCTCTCGGCAGCCACGTCACTGCGGACCGTCCAGCCGAAGGGATTCGCACAACTCGAGATTCCAACCCTCAGCTGGGAGGTCGCACGGGAGGCAATCCTCAACGCAGTCGCACATCGTGACTACTTTCTGAGACAGAGCGTTATCGTCGCGATCCGCAAGGCCCACGTGGAGATCACCAGCCCAGGTGGCTTCTTGGGGGGAATCTCACCAGCCAACGTCTTGCGCCATGCTCCCGTTCACCGAAACGAGCTACTGGCGCGCAGCCTTCAGCAGCTTGGACTGGTCAATCGAGTTGGCTTGGGCATAGACAGGATCTTCGAGGGGCTGCTTCGTGTCGGTGCCCGCGCGCCAACGTATAGAGCCGACGAGGCCTCTGTCTCAGTCACGCTTCCCTTGGGCGGCAGCGATGAGTTTGCGGCCTGGATAGTCGAACATGAGAAAGGTGGGGAGTCGCTGAACCTCGACGATCTGATCGTGCTGCGCCGCCTCATGGACGTAGGCGCCATCGACAGGGTGACTGCCTCCGAGCATCTCCAGCTAAACGAGACCGACGCCGCGAACCACCTGGCTGAAATGCGACGACGGAAGCTGATAGTCGCACGAGGTCGCGGCCGTGCGACAACCTACGGGCTTCCGCGTCCCCTGTCCGAGCGGCTGCGGGGAAGGGGGATGACCGATGCGGATCGACCACTGGAGTCGGAGGGGGTGCGCCTGCGGATTCTCGAGCTTCTGAAGGAGCGGGGCAGGCTGACTAATGCCGAGATCAGAGACTTTTCCGGCTACACCCGCCAGCAGGTCCTAGCTGTCGAGAAGGCGCTTGAGCAAGAGGGCCACATCAAGCTGCACGGGCACGGGCGAGGTGCCTACATCACGCTGGTCGTCAGGGAGTCCGATGGCTGACAGGGCGACCTTCTACTTCGACCTCGGCTCGCCCTACGCGTACCTGACCGCCGAGCGGATCAGCGGGCTCTTCACCGACGCCGAGCTGGAGCAGCCGGAGTGGCAGCCGATCCTGCTCGGCGGTCTCTTCCAGCGCTTCGGCCGTGACTCCTGGGCGAACGGGCCGGAGCGGGACGAGGGGATCGCTGAGGTGGAGCGACGCGCCGCCGCCTACGGCCTGCCACGGCTGACCTGGCCCGACCCCTGGCCCGGCAACACGCTGGTCGCGATGCGCGCCGCCACCTTCGCCAAGCAGACCGGCCGCACCGTCTCTTTCGCCCTCGCCGCTTTCCGCCAGGCCTTCGCCGCCGGCCGCGACCTCACCGACGGCGAGAACGTGCTGATCGCCGCCGCCGCCTGCGAGCTGCACCCGAACGCGGTGACCAAGGCCGTGCAGACCGACGTGGTTAAGAACGCCCTGCGCGAGGCGACCGACGAGGCCGCCGAGCGGGGCGTGATCGGCGTGCCCTCGCTGGTCGTCGGGGACGAGGTGTTCTGGGGGGACGACAGGGTCGAGGAGGCGGTCGCCGCCGCGAGCTAATGTGGCCTCGATGGCCTCTGACCTCCCCGACGCCTCCACCTGTTACGAGCTGCTCGCGAGGATGACGCTGATCCGCCGCTTCGAGGAGGAGGCGGGGCGTCAGTACCAACGGGCGAAGGCCGGTGGCTTCCTCCACCTGGCGATCGGCGAGGAGGCGACGATCGTCGGCACCACCTCGGTGATGCGCGACGAGGACTACCTGATCGGCACCTACCGCACCCACGGCCACGCGATCGCCCGCGGCACCGAGCCGAAGCGGGTGATGGCCGAGCTGTTCGGCCGCGTCGACGGGACCAGCGGCGGTCGCGGCGGCTCGATGCACATCTTCGATCGCGAGAACCGCTTCATGGGCGGCTACGGAGTGGTCGGCGGCAACCTGCCGCTGGCAGCGGGGCTGGCGCTTTCCTCCGACTACAAGGGTGAGGACGCGGTCACCGTCTGCATGTTCGGCGATGGCGCCTCCAACACCGGCAACTTCGGCGAGACGATGAACCTGGCGGCGCTCTGGAAGCTGCCGGTCTTCTTCCTGGTCGAGAACAACCTCTACGGGATGGGGACCTCGGTCGAGCGGCACTCCGCCCAGACCGACCTCTCGAAGAAGGCCGAGGGCTACGGGATCAGCGGCGAGCGGGTCGACGGCATGGACGTGCTGGCGGTACGCGAGGGCGTCGCCGAGGGGATCCGCCTCGCCCGCGAGGAGCGCCGGCCGACGATCCTCGAGGCCTTCACCTACCGCTACCGCGGCCACTCGGCCGCCGACCCCGAGGTCTACCGCGAGCGCGAGGAGGTCGAAGAGTGGCAGACCAAGGACCCGATCGAGAGCTTCGCGCGGCGCTGCGTCGAGGCGGGCGTGCTGGGCGAGCGCGAGGTTCAGGAGACGCGCGAGAAGGCGGAGGAGACGGTGATGGCGGCGGTCGAGTTCGCCGATGCCTCGCCCGAGCCGGCGCTCGACACCCTCTACGAGAACCTCTACGTGCTGGATAGCGAAGCCGGCTGGTACGCGGTCGACGAGCGCAGCCCGGAGCCGCATCGCGGCGAGGACGAGGAGCACATGCCCGACGCGGCGCGGGAGCTGGCCGAGGCGGGGGCCGCCTACGCCGGGCAGCCGGACGGGCCGCGGCCAAATCCGGCCGAGCATGGCGACGCCCAGGAGGGTGTCGAGCCGGAGGTCGCCGAAGAGAGCGGCGACTCCCCGGTTGCTGAAGAGGTCGAGGAGCAGGGTGTCGCCGAGGAGGCGGGGGACTGATGGCGACGCTGCGGATGCGAGAGGCGCTGCGCGACGCGATGGCCGAGGAGATGCGCCGCGACGAGGGCGTCTTCGTGATGGGCGAGGACGTCGGCGTCTTCCAGGGCGCCTTCAAGGTGACCGAAGGACTGCTGGAGGAGTTCGGCGAGCGGCGGGTGCGCGACACGCCGATCTCCGAGAACACGATCGTCGGCACCGGGGCCGGGGCGGCGATGGCCGGGCTGCGCCCGATCGTCGAGCTGATGACGGTCAACTTCTCGCTGCTGGCGCTGGACCAGATCGTCAACCACGCCGCCGCGATCCCCTACATGTTCAACGGCCAGGCGCGGGTGCCGATGGTGATCCGGATGCCGGGCGGCGGCGGGCACCAGCTCGGGCCGACCCACTCGCACAGCTTCGAGGCGCTCTACCTGCAGGTGCCGGGGCTGCTGGTCGCCTGCCCCTCCACCCCGGCCGACGGCAAGGCGCTGCTGAAGACGGCGATCCGCGACGACAACCCAGTGATCTTCATTGAGCACGAGTCGCTCTACGGGCGGCGGGGCGAGGTCGCCGACGACAGTGAGGATGAGGTGCTGCCGTTCGGGCAGGCAGCGGTGCGCTGCGAGGGCAGCGACGTGACGATCATCGGCATCCTCAAGATGGCCCACGTGGCAGAAGACGCGGCGCGGGTGCTGTCCAACGAGCACGGGGTCAAGGCTGAGGTGCTCGACCCGCGTACCCTGCGCCCGCTCGACCTCGACACGATCCTCGAGTCGGTGCGCAAGACCAACCGGGCGGTGGTCGTCGAGGAGGGCTGGCCGCACGGCGGCGTTGGCGCCAACCTGGCTGCGCTGATCACCGAGCAGGCCTTCGACCACCTCGACGCGCCGGTGCAGCGGGTGACCGGCGCCGATGTCCACATGCCCTACTCGCGACGGCTCGAGCAGGCGGCGCTCCCGCATGAGGAGCATGTGGTGAAGGCGGCGCTGGCCACGCTGGAGGGGTCGATCTGATGGCCGAGATCGTCATGCCGAGGCTTTCCGACTCGATGGAGGAGGGGACGGTGCTGCAGTGGCTGAAGTCCGTAGGGGACGAGATCGCAGTTGGGGACGAGATCGTCGAAATCGAGACGGATAAGGCGAACATGGCCTATGAGTCCGATCTGGCGGGGACGTTGAGTGAGATTCTCGTGCAGGAGGGCGAGACGGTGGCGATCGGGACGCCTATTGCGACGGTTGGTGATTCAGGTGGCAGCGATTCTGGCGAGGGACAAGCCGCCCAACCCGCGGGTCCTGTCGCTGCAGGGGACCCCCCACCCCCTGCGGTAGCTAAAGCTTCCTCGGGGGTGGGCCCCCCTACAGCGCCACCCGCGGGAAGGGAGGCTGAGCCTGCCGCAGGCCCAACCGCCGAGGCAAACGCCCCGGCCGAGTCGTCAGCCGAGGGCGCTGAGCAACAAGCCACGGGTGACGGGCACAGGCCGAAGGCGTCTCCTCTTGCGCGGCGGATAGCTAGAGAGCGAGGCTTGGATCTCGGACAGCTGGAGGGCTCTGGGCCTGGCGGCCGCATTGTCAAGGCAGATGTCGAGAAGGCGGCTACTTCCGCGGGTGGCGCCGTAGGGGGTACCGCCCCTGAGGAAGCTTCAGCTACCGGAAGGGGCGGTGGGTCCCCTGCGGCGACAGGACCCGCGGACGGAGCGGCTAGTCCCGAAACCGCCAAGGGCGAGGTTCGTTACGAGGATCCGACCAAGACCCAGTCGCTGATCGCGCGGCGGATGGCGGAGTCGAAGGCTACGGCGCCTCACTTTTACCTTGCTGCCGAGGTGGACATGAGCCGGGCGGTCGCGGGGCGGCAGCTGATCAAGGAAGGGGCCGAGGAGGGCGAGGTGGTGCCCTCGTTCAACGACATGGTGGTCAAGGCGTGCGCGCTGGCGCTTCGCGAGCACCCGCGGGCCAACGGCGCCTACCGCGACGGTCGCTTCGAGCTCTACTCACGGGTCAACGTCGGGGTCGCGGTGGCGGCGCGCGACGCACTCGTCGTGCCCACCGTCTTTGACGCCGATCGCAAGGGGCTGCGCCAGATTGCCGCCGAGTCGCGGGCACTGGCCCAGAAAGTCCGCGACGGCCAAATCACCCCGCCGGAGCTCTCAGGCGCCACCTTCACCGTCTCCAACCTGGGGATGTACGGGATCGACCGCTTCTCGGCGGTGATCAACCCGCCCCAGGCGGCGATCCTCGCCGTAGGTGCGATCGCCGAGCGCCCTGTCGTCCGCGACGGCGAGATCGCCACCGCTCACCTGATGAAGGTCGACCTCGCCTGCGACCACCGCATCCTCTACGGCGCCGAGGGCGCCGAGTTCCTCGCCAAAGTCCGCACCCTGCTCGAAGAGCCACTCAGCCTGGCCCTTTAACACACACAGCTACTTAAGAACGCTTGTGTAGTCAGTAAAAATATGAGAGGGTCGCGCGATGTTGGCGCATCTGGCCGGCATTCCAGTGGAGGAGACGGCGCTTAGCCTGATACCGATCGCCGCTGCCGCCAGCGGGGTCGCGGGAATGAGGCTGCGTAGACACACGGGGTGGCAGCGCCTACGCAGGCGACGAGCGAGCATTCCCCAAAGGAGGGGCTAGTGAGCACTGCCTCCCCTCCCGCCCCAGCGCTCGCGCCGCGCGCGCTTCGCCACCGCCGCAGCGCCCGGCGCATGACCGCCGGCCAACTCGCCAACTTCCGGCGCTCGATCACTGAGTCCCAGGCGATCGGCGACGACCGCGGCTACCAGCGCTGGGCAGGAATCCACGGCCTGCCCCTGCCGATTTCCTGCGTCCACGGCGACGAGCTCTTCCTGCCCTGGCACCGGGCCTACCTGTACTTCTTCGAGAAGTCACTGCAGGACCGGGTCCCCGGCGTGACCCTGCCCTGGTGGGACTGGACCAACCACCGCGAGGGAATTCCTGGTCCCTATGCGCGGCGCAGAGTAGACGGTGCGAGGAATCCCCTCTTCGACTCACCGATCCAGCGGTCGGGCCGTGTCAACCCGCGCCAAACGCGGACCGTCCGCGAACCGGGTGATCCAGACGAACTCCCTTCCACCGCGGAAATCGAGGCGATCCTGCAGAACCGCGACTTCCTCACCTTCCAAAGCCAGCTCGAGGACGTCCACGGTGGCATCCACGTTTGGACCGGCGGCACGATGGGCAGCGTCCCTACCGCCGCCTACGACCCACTGTTCTGGGCCCACCACTGCATGATCGACCGGCTCTGGTACCTCTGGCAGCTGCGCCATCCCGGCGCAGGCGTGCCCGCTCCTCTGCTCGACCGAGCGCTGGCGCCATTTCCGATGACGGTCCGACAGACCCTCGACGTGGCCCAGCTGGGCTATGACTACGCGGCCTCCACTGCAGCGGCGAAAGGGCCCGGCCGTGGTTGAGCGATTCATCACCGAGCCGATCGAGCTGCCGCCCAGCGACCGTCCCTTCGACCGTGCCGACCTGATCTTCTACGGCCTCGACCATTCCGGCCCCTCTTTCGAAGCGCGGGTGTTCATGGACATGCGAGGGGTGGGAAAAGGCGCGGACTCGGCCCATCGCGCCTACGTCGGCACCTTCTACATCTTCGGCCACGGCGGCTGCTTCGGCGAAGTCGGCCACTGCGACATCCCCTCCGATGCCGATCCCTTCGACCTGCGCCCCTCCCACCAGCTGGAGCCCGCAACGCGCATCCTCACGGTCACCGACTCGATCAGGGGACTGCTGGAGCGTGGGGTCGAGGCGGCCAAGGTGACAGTGGTGGCGCGGAGCGAAGGTCGGGCCTCGAACGCCGTCCTCGCGTTCGATCAGGTCCGGCTCGCGACCTATGCCTGAAGCTCACCACCGAGGCACAGCGGATGGGTGAAAGCGAGCCGAGGGCAACGCAGCTTCTGAGCGCCGCCGTGAAGCCCGTTTCGAACAGGCTCGACCTCGCTGGGGTATTCGGGTTGGTGGCGCCGCTTGCGGCAACCATGGCGCTCTTCGAGGCGACGGGCTCGATCGGGCGCATCCAACGAGATGAGCCCTACTGGCTGCTGGTAGCCATTGCCCTGGTCCTGCTCGCCGGCACGATGCTGGCCGTCGCCACCTTCCTCTCCGGGGAGGGAGAGTCCTCGAAAGGCAAGTGGTGGGAGAAGCGACTATTCCTCCTCGCCGCCGCCTGCACCGCTTTGGGCTTCGGCATCGCGCTCTGGCTCGTCTTCGACAATGCCGATGAAGAGCCCCGGCCCGCGATCGCCGCGACGCTCAGCGACGACCATTCGGAGCTCACGGCGCGCATCACGGCGTCCAATATGAGAACCGATGACCGGCTCGCACTCAAGGTCGACCTCGCCACCGTCAGACCCGATATGACGGTCGACAGCGTCCACCCCTTCATGAAGTACGGCACCCTTCCCTTGGAGCGAACTTATGTGGGCCCCGACTCGGACGGGAAAGTCGATCAGCAGGTCACGATGTCGATCCCTCCCGGCGGGGGCTACACCAACCTCGTGATCAAGGCATACACGGGCCCGACCAATCAGTCCTGCAGAGAACTCGCCGCGGGCGCCGAACCGGGAACGGCTTGCACGATCCTCTACATCGATCCCGATCGCGGTGAGCTCAGCCAGCCTGGGGGCGGCTGAAGGCGCTGCCTGTCTCAGCAGGTCTTGCGGGCGCCTGTTGCCGCCTTCCAGGCCCGCGGCAGCGAGAAGTCGGCGGCCACTCGGAAGACGCCGGCACGCCTGGCGCGGACCAGCGTCCAGTCACGGCGGTGGAGTAGGCAGCCCTCGCCGCGGGCGATCGACCAGTAGGGAGTGAAGTTGACCCGGACGAGGAACTCGCCTGGGCGGCGGACGTCGAGCGCGAATCCCTCGTGGCCGACCCAGCGGGTCTGCGCCACACCGTCGCCGAGCGGTTCGACCAGGGGCGCGGCGCCGCGCACGGCGTAGATCCGCCAGTGCTCGTCGCTCCATTGCAGGCTCAGATAAGGCGGGTCGCGCAGGATCAGCCGCTGCTCGGCGAGCGAGGAGTAGTCGAGCGAGGCGTCCGGCAGGGCGACGTAGGAGACCGCGTTCTCGCGCAGCCAGTGGCTGTAGGTGGCGTCGGTGAGACGGCTGTCCTCGGCGTAGAAGATGTCGTCCCGGGTCGTGTCGATCTGGCGCAGCCAGCCGCGGGCGAGGTCCACCTCGGCGGCCAGGTACGCCGACTCCCAGTGGTTCGCCGTCGGCGGCACCTCGACTCGAACCCCCTCGCCGCCGTGGCCTCGCAGCCAGCCAGCCGCCGGCTCGAAGTAGTCCGACTTGGTTGAGGGATCGCCGACGCTGCGGGCGATTTGGGTGACGCTCGCAGTCAGCTGCCAGTAGAGGCCGCCGGCCACGAACAGCACTAGGAACCAGGTCGGGACGCGGGGTCGGTGGGCGAGCAGCACAGCGGCCAGGACCGGTCCCCCGAAGAGGGCGCCGAGCCGCACCGCGTTGCCGCCCATCGCATTGGGGATGAGCCAGATCACGGTCGCCGCCAGCATGTAGCCGAGCAGGACCTGGCGCAGCTGCCGCTCCTCGTCCGCGAGGTCGCGGGTCAGGTAAAGAGCCGACCCGCACCAGAGCGGGATCGCGATGAAAGAGGAGAAGGCGAAGGGGAACTCGCCGGCGCCGGGGAAGAGTGCGTTGGGTACGAGGACGAGAGTAAGAGCAAGCAGGGCCGACCAGAGCTCTGGCCCGCGGGGCCTGACACGGATATGGAGGAGCCTGCGGGCGGGGGCTTCGCCTCCGTTCTCGGCCCCTCCATATCCGCGCCACCCGCGGGAGAGAGGAGGCAGGTCCACGGCGCTGGCCAAAAGCACCCCGGCCAGGAAGACCGCAGCGACCGGACTGCTCAAAGCGCATAGGGCCGCCGCGACGAGGGCCAGGGATGAGCGTTTGAGCTGAAGCGCTCGCAGAGCCACTAGGCCGAAGGCGACTCCTAGGGCGAAGGTGAGCTGGCCATCGGCTAGGAGGGTGACTACGCCGGCGGCGAACCAGAGGGTCGCCGGGCGGGCGGCCTCGCCCCAGTGGTCGCGCACCAGGCGGTCGAAGAGATAGGCGGAGGCGACCACCGACAGCATTCCCACCAGCTGCGGGCTGAGCAGGGCGGCGAACGGCGGGAAGAGAACACTGTAGGTGAGGGTGTAGTGGCCGCCGTACCAACTGCCGTTCCAGATCGCTAGGCCGGCACGCTCGAACAGCTCAACGCGGAAGACCTGGGCAGCGAGATCGCCGACCTGCGGATTCCAAGCAAGCATCGCAGCGGCCAGCGCGGCGCTGAGCGCCACGGCAGGGAGCCAATCGGGTCGGAGGGACTTGGCTTGGGCCATGAGCGAAAGCCGAAGGATAGGGCGGCGACGTGAGACGATTTCAAGAGTGAGCGAGAAAATCCTGGTCGTCCACTGCGGCACCCTCCCCTACGAGGAGGCCGGCGTCGCCCAGCGCTGGCTGGTCGAGGCACGGCTGGAGGGTGCCGTCCCGGACGTGCTGCTGCTGCTCGAGCACCCCCCCGTCTACACCCGCGGGCGCCGCTCCAGCGCCGAGGAGCTGCCGATGGCGCCCGAGTGGTACCAAGCGCAGGGGATCGAGATCCACGACACCGACCGCGGCGGCCGCGTCACCTACCACGGGCCCGGCCAGCTGGTTGCTTACCCGATCGTTTCGCTGAAGGCCTACGACGACGACGTCCACGAGTACGTGCGGCGACTGGAGCAGGTGACGATTACGTCGCTGGCCGAGCACGGTGTCACCGCCCGCACGATCGAGGGACTGACCGGGGTCTGGACCGAGGGCGAGCCGCCGGGCTCGGCCGCCGGCGCGGAGGAGTCGCGCAAGATCGGCTCAATCGGCGTCCACGTCAGCCGCGGCGTCACCACCCACGGCCTGGCGATCAACGTCAACAACGACCTGCAGCCGTTCGAGTGGATCGTCCCCTGCGGGATCGAGGGTTGCCAGGTGACCTCGCTGAGCCGCGAGCTGGGGACGGAGCAGGACCTCGACGCCTTTGCCGGCACGGTCACCGCCCGCTACGGCGAGGTCTTCGAGCGCGCCCCGGTCGCGACCACCCCTGCCGCCCTGGGGCTCGACAACGCTAGGCTCGGCGTGGCATGACCGAGGCGACGACAGAGGCAGCCGAGCGCGTCCACGTAACCCGCTCCCGCGCCAAGCCAGGCGGGACGGCGGCCGACGCCGACGGCACGGTCCCCTTCCGCCGCGCCCGCAAGCCGCCCTGGCTGAAGGTGCCGGCGCCGGGCGGCCCGACCTACCGTCGGCTGAAGGCAGAGATCGGCGGCGAGGGACTGCACACCGTCTGCGAGGAGGCCAACTGCCCCAACGTCGGCGAGTGCTGGGAGCGTGGCACGGCGACCTTCATGATCCTCGGCGACGTCTGCACCCGCCGCTGCGGCTTCTGCAACGTGAAGACGGGGGTGCCGAGTTGGAACGATCCGCTGGAGCCGCTGCGGGTCGCCAACCAGGTGAAGCGGATGGGCCTGCGCCACGCGGTCGTCACCTCAGTCGACCGCGACGACCTACCCGACTACGGCGCCGGGGCCTTCGTCGGCACGATCCGCTCAATCCGGATGCAGGCGCCAGGCTGCAAGGTCGAGGTGCTCACCCCTGACTTCCGCGGCCAGGAGATGCCACTGGCCAAGGTGATTCACGAGCGACCCGACGTCTTCAACCACAACGTCGAGACGGTGCCGCGCCTCTACCCGAAGGCGCGCCGCGGCTCCAAATTCATGCGCTCGGCCCGGGTGCTGAAGATGGCTAAGGAGATGGGCGGTCCCGACGTGGTGACCAAGTCAGGGCTGATGGTCGGGCTCGGCGAGTCCTTCGAGGAGATGGTCGAGACCTTCGAGGTCCTGCGCGAGCACAAGGTCCAGGTGCTGACCGTGGGCCAGTACCTGCGCCCAACCGAGAACCACCTGCCAGTGGCGCGCTACTGGCATCCCGACGAGTTCGAGGCGCTGGAGAATGCCGCCTACGAGCTCGGCTTCGAGTCGGTCGCCTCAGGGCCGCTGGTCCGCAGCAGCTACCACGCGGACCAGAACCTGCCCGAGCGGGCGCGCGGCGCTGCCTGAGCGTCGAGCCGGCTTGCAATCGAACCGGGCAAGGGTGACCTAGCCGAGCTGATGGTCGCCGGCGATCTTCTGAGACGTGGGCACAAGATCGCAATCCCATACGGGGAGGACTGCGACTTCGACCTCGTACTGATCCGGAACGAGCGGTTTGAACGAGTGCAGGTCAAGTACGCGCCGTCGAACGGTGCGGTGATCTACGTCAAGTGCTTCTCCCAGCATCAGAACTAGGAGCAGGACGTTCCAAGTCTTCATCTTCGACTCAAGCCCGCGAGAAATGGCCAGCGCCAGGGCACCCGATCGACAGCGAGCTACCTCGATCCCTGAGATGGAGCTAGGCGGACGACTCTCGAACCCCGGTTTCCGGCGCAAGATCAAGAACTTGATCCGGCCAAGGAGCTCGTTGGAGTAACCCCAACGAGCTACACTGTGTTGGCAATGCCTTCCAAGCACCCTCGAATCGCCGTCACCGCTGACCCAGAGCTGGGGGAGGCTCTAGCGCGGGTTCGCGCCGCTACCGGCACTCGCGAGGCCGATGCGACGTTGCTGCGCCGCCTTGCAGTCGAGGGGGCAGAGGCAGAGCTGGAGGCTGGCCGCAACCGGCGTGTCGCCGCCGAGGCCCTGTTCGAGTCGATGGATTCCAAGCAGTTCGATCTTGACCTCGCCGCGGTTGATCGCTTGAACACACCGCCTGCGGCCTGATGCCGATCCGGCTATGGGACGGCACCGGGCCGGTGCTTGCGGATACCTCCGCTTGGATGCAGGCTCGCCGGGACAGCGGAGCGCGCGATCTGTTGCTTGGCGCGATCGAGCGTGGCGACGTCCGCTGGTGCTGGCCCGTGCGGTACGAGCTGATGGTCGACGCAAGGGGATCGGATGGAATCGCCGCAGTCGAGCGAACCCTGGAGAGCCTGCGCGAGGTGGCGGTGGATCGCAGTGTGCAACGTGCGGTTCTGGCGACGATGCGCGAGCTGGCAGCCGATGGCTCACACGGTGCCCATCGTTTTCCCCTCACCGACTTGGTGGTAGCAGTCGCCGCCCAGAGCGCGGGCGTCGACATCCTGCACTTTGACCAGCACCTTGAGCGCCTCGGCGAGCATCTCGCTGTCGGGGCACACTGGATCTCGCACCCGTTGTGAGGCCATCGCGCGTGAAGCTGGCCGGAACTGGGCCCGGTTGCGATGGAGCCGTACTAGATGGCGACGATGATCTGTACGACAAGCCCGATCACCAAGACCACGGTCAGGCCGACTATCAGTCGGGTTAGTCGGATCATGATCGCCGTTTGCTTGGCCGCTTCCTGATTGAACTCGCGGATCGCTTCATGTAGCTCCCGCGTAGCGTTGCTTCCCGACCACTCCCCGAGGGGAATCCCATCAGCCATCAGCTCAAGGCTATCCGGTCGTGCTCGGTGAACTGAGCCGGGACGATCGCGCTTGACGAGCACTCGGGGTGCTGCGAGCAAAGCAAGCAACCTAGCGATGGAGCTAGACGGACGACTCTCGAACCCCGTCTTCATCGGAAGGCTCAATCGCCTGCTGGACCTCTAGCCAGCCCTGCCCGTAGACGGAGAGTAGGTGCATCGCTCGGCGCTCCCCCTAGACTCCGACAGACTCACCGGCCTGCCGGGACGCTATGAATTCTGCGATGCGCTGCTCCGCCCCCTCCTTTCCTAGCAGGATGCCGATCTCAGGGAGCATCCTGCGAAGCGCTCTCTCTTCTCCTGCGGGGAGGTAGGTGGCCACCTCGCCGAGTCTGGCCCCAATCTCCCTGGTCAGCGTCGTCTCCTGGGGGTACAGCGAGCGCTTCCGCCTCGCAAGTCGGGTTATGTCGCGAGCATCGAGGTCAGCAAGCGCCTCGGTCGATATCTCAACAAAGGTGTCGAGTTCGGCGAGAGCAGTGTCGTAGCGACCGGCAAAGTAGGTGCTTGCCTGGCCCTGGAGGAAACTGCCGACCTCTAGGCGGGCTGCTTGACCTGAAAGAGCCCTGCTCTCGACCTCTCTCAACGGCTTGTCGATGATCTTCGGATCGAGAAGAGTCAGAAGGAAGAGAGGCGGGAAGTCCTCCGTTTTGATGATCTGGTTCACGATGTCCGAGGTCGGAACGAAGAAGGCAAGGCGGCCGGTGACCGGAACCCTGGACGCATTCAGCTCGCGCAGCGAGGCGCGAAGCTCAGCAGAGATCGGCGAGGACGACCATGCCTGCACCGCAATCCCAAGCCGCATTTCCTTGTCTTTGACGAGCGCGAGCACCGCAGTGCGATCGAAGCTGTGCTCGGTGCGCTCGCCCAGGGCATCCGCTGCCCGCCATACCGGATCGATGAGCGCCGAGCCTTCGCGCAGCAGGCCCACGGTCTCCGCAAAGGCCGATCTATACCCTCGAAGAGCGGATCGCAGCTTGGCGGCCTCCTCGTCCGTGCTCTGTCGCTGGCTCTGGAGTAGCGCAAGACCGCCCAGTACGACACCAATGAACGTCCCGACTGCCGCCCAACCTTCGAGTGACATCTGCCGAGTCTCTCGTCCTGGAAGTGTGGTTGTCAAGGACAGTGAATCTCAAGAAGTCATCGTGATGGCAGCCACGACCCGCTACGCCCGCGCTCGATGCGCACCGGATCTAGTTGCCCGACGACGTCCTCGACGTGCTGATGAAACAGGAAGGCACAACTTCGGTCTGGTTCACCACGGTCTGGGACACGGCTCTACGGGCGGCTCGCGACCATCTGCAGGCGCATGGAGGCGGGGCAGTGATCGCTCTTACTAAGAGGGGTACGTGCTTCGCGAGATCTCACTTTCCGAGTTGGAACGCCGTCCCCTCGAGGATTTCCGCCGCTAATCCCCGCGTATCCACGGAATTTCGGGCTAGTGCCCGAAATGGAGCGCGAAATCGGAGGCGGTTCGAGAGGGCTCGAAACGCAGAAGCCCCCGACGTGCAGGGGCTTCTGTTCATGGAGCCAGCCGGATTCGAACCGGCGACCTTTCGGATGCAAACCGAACGCTCTGCCAGCTGAGCTATGGCCCCTCGACTGAAAGTGTAGGCGGCTCAAGCCGCGACGACGACGTCCTCGAGCGGCCCGGCCACTCAGTCGTCGAAGTCGAAGTCCTTGGGCGGTTTCTGCTCGAACCAGAGCTCGTCGTCTTCCGGCGCGTCCTCGAGGAAGTCGGGGGTCTCCTCGAGCACGTCGTGGTCGGCAGCTGAGCCGCCGGAGGGCGCCGGGGCGTCCTCGCCGTCGTCCCGCTCTGCGGGCGGTGCGGTCTCCGCGACCTCCGCCTCGGGGGCCGGCGGGGCCTCCTCGGGGAGCGGCGCGTCGAGGGCCTGGTCGAGCTCCTCGGAGAGGCGCTGGTCGCTCCAGAACTCGTCCTCCTCTTCGTCGTCCTCCAGCTCGGCCTCCGGCGTCGCCTCGACCTCGATTTCCTCGACCGCTTCCATGTTCGCCAGCGGATCGACCGGAGCGAGTCGCGGCTCGCTGATCTCCTCCTCGACGAGCTCCTCGTCGCTGGGGCCGGGATTGCTCTCCGCAGCTGCCAGCTCCTCCTCGACGTCGAAGTGCTCGGTCGGCTGCTCGGCGATCGCCTGGCGATCCTCATCGTCGGCCGGGGCCTCCTCGTCGGAAGGCTCTTCGTCAGCGGGTTCCGGAGGCGGAGGCGCCTCCTGAAGGTCGGCCACCGAGGGCTCCTGCCGCTGCTGCGACTTCTCGCCGGTCTCGGGGGCGGTCATGAATTCGGTCGGCGCCTCAGCGGCAGTGTCGCTCCCCTGCTCGCCGCCGGGCCGCTCGGCCTGCCCGAACGCCTCGTCCTCGAGCTGCTGCAGCTCGGAATCGGCGGCGCCATGCTGCCGCTTCAGCTCCAAATGCTCTCTGATTGCCTCGTCGAGAATGCCCATTGGCCTCTTTCCCCGGGAACCTAAAGCCTATGCGGTTATCCTTGCCTCTGCGAGGGCTTTGGGACGATCCTCCCAGCCCGCACCGAGGGGCTATAGCTCAGCTGGAAGAGCGCCTGGATCGCACCCAGGAGGTCGCCGGTTCGAGTCCGGCTAGCTCCATGATTTGAAGTCCCTGCACGTGGCCGGTTTCCGGTCGTGCGCGGTCGCCCCGCATCGTCGGATGTCGCGCTCCATTTCAGGCACGAGTGCCTGAAAACACGGCGATGTACGTAGATTAGCGACGATTCCCGCCGATTTCGGACTCGCTTTCGAGCGCGAGCAGAGGTACGGTCGCCGACCGCAAGACATAGCGGCCCCGGCGGCGCGCGAACGCCCCGGGGCCCGGCACCGAAGAACACGCCTTCGATGCGCTATCCGGACAGTTCACTTGCGCTGCCGATACAAACCAAGGGACGCTTTTCAACGATGCATTTCGTGGTGGGCATTGACGCCGAGGCCGAATGCCCCCGGTCGGAGGCAACCGTTTCAGTCGAGGACCAGGATGGCCGGGTCTTATGGGGCCCGAGGACCGCGACCATAAGCAAACCGATCACGGAAACCATCCCGATTTCGCGTCCTCTGCAGGTCATGCTGGTCCAACATACGAACGAGACGGAAAGCTCCTGCGACGGTGGCTGGACGCAAGTGAGCTGGGGGGATGTGAATTTTCAGACTGGCTGAGCAGACAAATTCGCATTCACACCCTCTGGACCAACTGCCCAACCCGACCTGGGCAGGGCCGGCCGCCAGGTGCTTTGTGCGGACGCATTTTCGTTGACCGCGTCTTGCGCCTGAACTCCTTACCGCACCTCCTACAGCGGACTATGTAAGCCGGGCCGGAACGGGATGCGGATGATCGGCGGGTCCCGAGCCTCGGAAGACCCGCCCGCCGTCGCACCAGGGGAGCGGACAGGTTGCCCGAGGAGCCGAACTCGATCGCGTACTCCGGCCGGAAGGGCTTGATGGTGGCCTGGACCGACTGAATCCTGTCGACCCGGTAGCAGCGGATTTCGCGGGTCTCGGCTTTGATTCCGTAGAGCAGCAGGGCGCCGGCGCTGCTGCGTCGCAGCGAGTAGGGCTCGATCAAGCGGGTGCTGCCTTTGTAGCCGAGTTCCACGAGCAGATGGTTGACGGCGGCGAAGCGCACCACCTCCAGCGAGGCGCGACCCCACGTTGCGAGGGTCGGCGGCGGTGACCAGGTCCGGTCCTCGCTTGCCATCGCGCCGATCGCCTCGACCGGCTCCTCGACCGCATCGCCCTCCAGCCACTGGAAGAGAACCTCGGCTTCCTCCCAGAACTGCTCGAAGGGCGGCAGCACCGGCAGCTGGTGTCCGAGCATGCTCTCCCACTCGGATTCGAGCTCGACCCGGAGCGGCGAGGAGTCGATTGCGTCGTGAGTCGGAACGTCGATCCCCTTGCTCTCGCACTTGCGCTCGAGCGTCGAGCGGATCAGCTCCTGCTCGAGGCGTAGGTCTTCGCGGCGGAAGAGATTGACGATGTCGTAGAGATCCCGGGGGCGCGAGCGCTCCCCCATCGCCCGGATCTTCTCCGCGAACAGCTCCTCGAACGCGTAGCAGCGAACCTGGGCCGGGGCTGGCAGCTCGTCCGGATAGGCGTGGGCGATCGACCGCAATACCGGCGGCCTGGCGAGGACCTCGTCGGCGCTCAGATCGAGCTTGATCCGCGCCGGCGCGGGCGCGCCTCTGGGGCCGCGGTAATAGACCCTCCCTTCCGCCGTGTGCCCGCCGGGGCGCAACCGGACCCGCGGCTCCTGCACGGAGAAGTCGATGCCACTTGCCTCGTGGACGTTCGCCATCGCCTCGGAGATCAGCGGCAGCACGTCCTCGGCGGAAATCGGCCCGCCGGGCAGGACGGTGAAGTCGAGATCCTCGGAGAAGCGGTAGGTCTCGATGTAGCACTTCTTGAGGCAGGTGCCGCCCTTGAAGACCCAGGACTCGCGGAGCGACTCGCTCGTCCCGATCCCCCACAGCAGCCAGCCGAGAACGTAGTCCTTCTCGACCACGTCATCGCGCAGTCCCCACTCCCGCACACGCTCGTCGAGGACGGCGCGGGTGATCACGCGGCCACCGAATCGATCCGCGCGTTTACGCGCAGGTTCCAATGCGAATCGCGGACGCCGGGTGCGTCGATGCCGGGGTCGAGCATCACCACGCCGCTTGACATTCGCTCCCGACAGCGCTCGACCAGGCCAGGCTCGTCGAGCCCCAGCGCTTCGAGCAGGTAGCCGAGCCGCTTGTAGACGCTGCGGTTGCCCAGCCGGTCGCAGTAATCAAGCAGCAGACCCTGATCTCGGTGCGGGCTGTCGAGATACTCCGCGAGCACCTCTGCCACATGGCGAATCCCGCCGCCCATCGACGGGTCGTCGAGGAGGTCGACGGTCGTGCGCGAGGGGTCCGAGACATCGACGCGCTCTGACCCCCGCCATACGCCCACCGTCCCGAACATCTTCGCGGAGTCGACGACCTTGATCCTCACCGGCGTGCCCTGGATCGCGTCTTTGCGAAAGCCGATAGGCCGCGCGCTCACCACCATGAGGTCGCGGAAGATCTGCTCGGTCAGGCCCCAGTGCTCGCAGGCGCTCCAGCCGGCGACGTAGCAGGGGGCGTATGCCTTCGCCGCAGCGCGCCAGAGATCGGCGTGCCATTCCTCCGGCACCGAAGCGGAGAGAGGGACGGCGACGTAGAGTCCGCGCCTGACCCGGGCGAGCCAACCGCTGTCGGCCAGGTAGCGCACGAGACGCTGGGCGCGGGGACGCGGAGCGCCCAAGGCCTCGGCCGCGTCGTCGACCGTAAACGGACCATCGATCCGGTTGAGGCGCGCCAGATGCGTCCTGTTCTCTGCGGTTAGACCAGCTGCCGACATTGCTCTCATTATAGCGCCCATCCAGGGGGCGTTTTCATGAGTTTATTGTCGGGGAGCTAGCGGCCCAGGCACTTGACGTCAGGAGTGCCCGAAACGCCGACAATCCCCGCTAATCGCTGCATATCCACGGCGCGAGTGACTCTCGCGGCCGTCCGCGAATCCCCTGCTAATCCGTGCCTTCTAACGCCGAATCCCCGGCCAGAGCTGCGTCATCGCACCCAGGAGGTCGCCGGTTCGAGTCCGGCTAGCTCCACTCTTAGGCGATAATTGACAGGCAATGCACGAGACCGCCGCGGAGTTGGAGGAGCTGCAGCGCCTCCTCGACAGGAGCTATGAGCGCGCCGGTGCACACCTTCGAGGAATCTGGGGCGAGGACTCCCGGCTCAACGCACAGAGCCTGGTCGACGAGCTGCCCGGCGTGCAGGTTCTCGACCTCGCGACCGTCACTCCCCGCGGCGAGCCGCGGGTGGCCCCCGTCGACGGGTTCTTTTTCCGCGGCCACTTCTGGTTCGGCTCCTCACCGAACTCGTTCCGCTTCCGGAACATCCGCTCGAACCCGGCCGTAAGCACCGCGATCACGCGCGGCCTGGAGACCTTTCTCGTCCTTGCCCACGGCGAGGCGATCGAGACCGACCCGAGAGGCCCGGAGGCCGGCGGATTTGCCGACTACGCCCGCGAGAGCTACGACTTCGACTGGGATGCAGCCCATCCCGGCGCTCCCTACGCCCGCATAAAGGCGAAGACGCTTCTGGCATTCAAACGCCGCTAGCGACAGCGCTCGTCATATTGCCCACATCTCACGCGAGATCACTGCGTAGATAGTTCCTGACAACCGCCCGCCGCAGACGTTTCAGCCTCATAAGAGACAAGAGTCTCGTGCGACTGAGAGGAGGAGGCCCATGCACCGTCCAGACTCGGATCACTTGCGCTCGAAGCGATGGACCCCCTATGCGTGGCTCCTCTTGTTCGTGCCAGTCCTCGTCCTCGCCTTCTTCAGCGAGAAGGTGGTGGCAGCGCCCGGCTCGAGCGACCTGAGGATCACCAAGAGCGACAGTCCCGACCCGGTCAACGTCGGATCGGTCCTCACCTACACCATCCAGGTACAAAACTTCGGGCCTGATGCGGCGAGCGGCGTCACCGTCACCGACCAGCTCCCGAAAGGCGTCGATTTCGTCTCCGCCACCGCGACCTCAGGCCAGTGCACCCAAAAAGGCAGGAAAGTCACCTGCGATCTCAGCGAACTCGGTGCGCCGACGATCGACTACGGCGGCGCGCCGACCATAGCCATCTCAGTCATCCCTCGCAAAGTCGGAGCGATCAGCAACACCGCCTCGGTGAAGGGAGGCCAGAAAGACCCGGCCAAATCGAACAACAGGGCTATCGCGACGACGCTCGTCATCGGCCCAGGGGCGACCTGCCGCGGCGTCCCCGCAACGAGGGTCGGAACGGCGGGCGACGACATCATCACCGGCACCGGGGGACCTGACGTGATCGCCACCTTCGGCGGCAATGACACGATCGCCTCGCTGTCAGGGCGGGACCTGGTCTGCGCGGGACGTGGCCGCGACTACGTCGGCGCCGGCTCCGCGGCCGACCGCGTCTTCGGCGGAGCGGGCGAGGATCGCCTCCTCGGCCGCGGCGGTCCCGACGTGCTCAGGGGCAATGCCGGCAATGACGTGCTCAAGGGCAACCGCGGCGCCGATCGCCTGCGCGGCGGGTCTGGCTTGGACCACTGTCGCGGCGGGGCAGGCGCGGACTCGATCCGGAACTGCGAGCGATAGGAGCCTCGGCCCGGATCCCGTGAACTCCGGCCGAGCAGCTCGCTCAGCTCGTGGCTGGCGTCGGATCCGGTTGGATGACCACCGTGTCGGCTATCGGGATGATCTCGTCGACCGGGAGATCGGCGGCGGCGTGCGCCCCAATCGCCTCTGGACTGTCGGCCTCATAGACACAGAACGTGCCGACGTCGCCGCTTTCCTCGGCCAAGACGTAGCTGCAAATCCAGCGAACGCCGGAGCCCGGCTTGTCGCGTCTTCGGGGCTCCCAGGCTAAAGCCTTACAGCGAACCACCCCTCCTCGCTGAACTGCGAAGTTAGCAGTGGCCTACGCACGAGTGTCAAGGGCAGTCCCGCCGCGACCTCACGTTTCTTGACGCCGTGCGCGCGTAGCGAAGGTAGACGACGCGAGAGCCAAACGTCCGAGTCTCGACCAGCTCCAAGTCGACCCTCCGATCCAAGGTCGGCAAGTACGGCGTGCCACCTCCCAGGACTACGGGATAGATAAATGGCCGGTACTCATCGACGAGACCCTGCGCGATCAGGGCGGAGGCGAGGCCCGCTCCCCCGACCGCGAGGTCCTTGCCCCGCTCTTCCTTCAGCTTTGTGACTTCCCTGACAACGTCGTTCTTGACCAGCCTTGCGTTGCCCTCGACCTGCTCGAGGGTCTTCGAGAACACCACCTTTGGCAGATCGCGCCAGACGCGCGCGAACTCGAGCTCCCACGCCGGAGACGACGGGTTCTCCTCGGCCGTCTCCCAATACAGCATCGTCTCGTAGAGCTTGCGCCCGCAGAGATGAGCGCCCAGCTCACGCGTCTGCTCGTTGTGGAAACGGTGCAGCTCCTCGTCGGGCGCCGACCAGTCGATCTCGCCGTCGGGGCCGGTGATGTAGCCGTCCAGCGACACTCCCATCGAGTAGATCAGCTTGCCCACTACACGGATGTTACGAAAAGCGACTACGGCAAATCTCGCTAGGAGGAGGGAGAGGGATCGTCCTCCTCCTGCTCGAGTTCCTCGGCGTCGAGCATGGCCCAGCCGACCCGCTCGACCAGCTGACCCGAGAAGTGGTCCGAGTCGAGATCGCTGAGGCTTATCCGCTCCCGGTAGACGACGGCGCTGTCGATGTCGTCCGGGTGGTCAGCCACTACGAGTATCTGCGGCATGATGGCTCCTTCCGCTGATGGTCGGTAGCGACCAGTGTCTCCGGTGCGGTTAAGCGAGAGGTGAAGAGAGCGTAAAGAGTCGCTCCAATCCCCCTGATCCCAGCCCGGTGCGGATCGTCGTTTACCGCTCACCGCCCTCCCTACACTCGGATCATGGCCAAACCGCGGACGGCGGACCCCTGGCGAGAGACCGAAGTGATCGACGCGCGGGCGCCCCGCTTCAACCAGGCCGTGGTTGGGATAGTGGCACTGACGGGTGTCCTCCTCGGCTGGCCACTGCTATGGGCGCTGATGGCCGCCCAGCTGCTGATCGGCCTGACGATGGGACGCCGATTCTGCCTCACCTGCCTCGCCTATTTCGAGCTGATCCAGCCCTCCTTCGGTGAGGGAGAGCTGGAGGACTCGCGGCCGCCTCGCCTCGCCAACGCGATCGGCTTCGCCTTCCTCGCCGTGGCTGCGCTGGCCTGGTGGCTGGGCTCGCCGGCGGCAGGCGCGGCGCTCGCATCGATAGTCGCCGCCCTGGCGCTGCTGGCCGCCGCGAGCGGCTTCTGCGCGGGTTGTGAGCTCTACAGGGTGAGCGCGCGCCTGCGCGGCATCTCACCGCAGCGCCACGCTCGCATCGAGCCCTCCGATCTCGGCGTTCTCGACGGGCGCAACCGCGCCTTTGTCGAGTTCACCCACCCGCTCTGCTCCGAGTGCCGCGAGTGGGAACGGCGCCTTGCGGGCGAGTCCGACCCGCTCGTCACGCTCGACGTGCGCGAGCGCCCGGACCTCGCCCGCAAGTACGGAATCACCGTGGTGCCGGCCGTCTTCGCGGTCGGCACAGACGGCCGGGTGCTCGAGCGACTTGCGCCCTGATCAGCCGCCGCCATGGACGACCGGACAAAAGACCGGGCCCGCCGTGACGTCAGGGCTGATCTGACTGTCCCGACAGGCCGAGGGCCTCAGCACGGGGCTCCAGCGCGGCGATCACGAAGGCAATGTGCTCGTCGAAGTCCTCGCCGAGTGCCTCGGCCGCCTCCCGCATCTCCTCGCGGTTGACCGCCGCCGCAAAGCTCGGCTGCTTCAGCTTCTTCTTGACCGACTTCGGCGTCATCCCGGCGATGCCGGTCGGCCGCACTAGGGCGACGGCGGCGATGAACCCTGTCAGCTCATCGACCGCGAACAGCGTCTTCGCCAGGCGCGTCTCACGCGGCACGCCGAGGTAGGGAGCGTGGCCGGCGACGGCGTCGATCAGCTCCTGCGGGTAGCCCTTCTCCTCGAACAGCTTCAGCGCCGGCCGCGGATGACCGCTCTCCAGGTCTGGAAAGCGCTCGTAGTCGAGGTCATGGAGGAGCCCCGTTACCGCCCACAGCTCCTCATCCTCCCCGTACTTGCGGGCGTAGGCGCGCATCGCCACCTCCACCCCGAGCACGTGCTTGCGTAGCGATTCGGACTCGGTCCACTCGCAGAACAGGCTCCAGGCCTCGTCGCGGCTCGGTGCGCTCATCCAGGGAATGAGATTAGCTTTACTCGCATGCCCGTCAGTGAAGGAAGAGAACTGGTCAGCGTCGCCCACGCCAACGACCGGGTCGAGGCCGAGATGATCCAAGGCCTGCTGGAGGGCGCCGGCATCCCCAGCGTTCTGCAGCACGTGGGGATAGACGGCCCGCAGCTCGGCTTCGGCCTGCTGAACCCAGGCGGGGGATCGCGGCGGGTGATGGTTCACGCTCACCAAGCCGAGGAGGCGAGCACCTTGCTCGCACAGACGTTCACTGAGAACGAGCCGGAAAACTGGGCTGAGTCCGCCGACGCCATGCACCCGGAAGAAGCGGAGGGGCGCGAGCCCCGCAACTACGGCCTGATCGGCGCCTACGCTCGGATCTGGGCCTGGTCGTTCGGTCTCATGGCCCTCGCTTTCGCGGTTTTCATGCTGCTGCGCCTGATTTGATCGACCCGTCCGGGCGGCGCGTCACCTGAGACAGAGGCGCTCGCGGGCGATCCAGTCGGAGCCGGGTGGCAGCTTGGACGCCGGACGGCGGGCTTTGCCGCACTCGAGTGGGCGCTGGCTGCCGCCGGCGCGGAGGAAGCGTGCGGCGAGGGACTCCAGCAGCAGCGGGACGGGGTCGATCGGCGTGTCGTAGCGGCGCACCTCGAAGTGCAGGTGCGGTCCGGTCGAGTACCCGGTGGAGCCGACGTAGCCGATGCGGGTACCGCCGGTGACCTGCTCGCCGACCCAGCTCGTGATCGTCGAGAGGTGGGCGTACCAGGTGGTGAAGCCGAGCCGGTGCTGGATCACCACCAGGTTGCCGTAGCCGCCGTTGTTGTAGCCGGCGAAGATCGTGGTGCCGCGACCCGCAGCGCCGACACGCGTCCCGTAGGGGACCGGGAAGTCGAGGCCCTGGTGGCGGCGGCCTCCGTCCCTGGGGGCGCCGAACCCGTCGCCGATCGGACCCGGGACCGGCCGCAGGAAACGCACGGGATCGCCCGGCGGCTCATCGCCGTGGCGCAGGGAGCCGATCGTCGCCGGCCCGGCGAGCCCGTCGGCCCCGATGCCCGCGGCGCGCTGGGCGCGCAGCACCGCTCCCCTGGTCAGCGGCCCGAAGGCCCCGTCGGCCCTTCCGGGCCCGATGCCCGCGCGCTGGAGCAGGAACTGCAGCGCCGCGACGTCCCAGCCCCGGTTTCCGAACCGCATCACCCGGCTGCCGAGCGGCGGCCTCCCCCGCCAGCCAAGCGCCCGTCGCGTCCGCGGCCCGGCGATGCCGTCCACCGCCAGGCCGCGGCGGCGCTGGAAGGAGTTGATCCCGCGCCGGGTGAGAGGGCCCCTGATCCCGTCGACGAACCCCCTGTAGAGGTGCAGTCCCTTCAGCGCCGCCTGCAGGGCGGCTACGTTCGCGGGAGAAGCATCGGCGCGCGAGGGAGCGGCGATCACGACGACGGCGATCAGCGCCGCTGCCCCGATTCCTCGGATCGGGCGCATCCGCCAATGGTGGGTAAAGCCGCTGCGGCTTACAACCCCCCGCAACGAAGCGTGCATTTCACGCCTGTGAGACCCGCTGTCGATTTCGCCGCTTCCCGTTCGTCTCATAGGCGACCATCCCCTAAAAGGAGGAAGCGATGAAATACATGCTGTTGATCCATCAGGGCACCACCCCGACGCCGCACGACCCAGAGGCGTGGGCGGCCCTCTCCGAGGAGGAGCAGAAGGAGATCTACGCGGCCTACCAGGGAATCAACGAAACCCCTGGCGTCAGCCCCGGCGTCCAGATGCAACCACCCGAGACCGCGACGACGGTGCGGGTGGACGGCGGCGAGACGCTGACCACCGACGGGCCGTTCGTCGAGACCAAGGAGGCGCTCGGCGGCTACCTCTTCTTCGAGGCCGACGACCTCGATGCCGCGATCGAGATTGCCTCGCGGATCCCGGCGGCGCGCCTCGGCGGCGCGATCGAGGTGCGGCCGCTGGTGGAGCGCTAGCCATCGTCGAGCAGGCCTACCGCGACCACTGGGGTCGCGTCCTCGCTGCGCTGATCGGCTTCCTCGGCGACTTCGACCTCGCCGAGGAAGCCGCCCAGGAGGCCTTCGCCATCGCGGCTGAGCGCTGGCCAAACGATGGCGAACCTGACAATCCGGGCGCCTGGCTGCTGGCGACGGCGCGCAACCGGGCGATCGACCGGATCCGCCGCGAGCGCACGCTGGCCGCGAAGACGCGCCAGCTCGAGGTGCCCAAGGCAACGGAGGAGCAATCGATGGACGCGATCGCCTTCCCTGACGAACGACTCGAGCTGGTCTTCACCTGCTGCCACCCGGCGCTCGCCACCGAGGCCCAGGTCGCGCTCACCCTGCGCACGCTCGGCGGCCTCAGCACCGAGGAGATCGCCCGCGCCTTCCTCGTCCCCGAGCCGACGATGGCGCAGCGGCTGGTGCGGGCGAAGCGCAAGATCAAGGCTGCCGGGATCCCCTTCCGGGTCCCACCCGACCACCAGCTTCCGGACCGGGTGAGCGCCGTGCTCGCGGTCGTCTACCTGATCTTCAACGAGGGTTACGGCGGGCGCGGCGATCTGGCCGCCGAGTCGCTGCGGCTCGCCCGGGCGCTCACCGAACTGATGCCCGACGAGCCGGAGGTACACGGCCTGCTGGCGCTGATGCTCCTGCACGACGCCCGCCGCGAGGCGCGCTTCCGGGACGGCGACCTGGTCCTGCTCGCCGACCAAGACCGCTCGCTCTGGGACGCGGAGCAGATCGCCACCGGGAGGGCGGCGCTCGACCGTGCGCTGGCGCTGCGCGGACGCGGCCCTTATGTAGTGCAGGCGGCGATCGCCTCTCTGCACGCCGACGAGCCGCAGGACTGGCCCCAGATCGCGGCCCTCTACGGCGAGCTCGGCCGCCTCACCGACTCGCCCGTGATCGAGCTGAACCGGGCCGTCGCGGTCGCCGAGGTGGACGGCCCCGAGGCGGCGCTCTCGATCGTCGACCGCCTCGACCTCGGCGAGTACCGCTACCTGCACTCGACGCGGGCCGAGCTGCTGCGCCGCCTCGGCCGGGCGGATGAGGCCGCCGACGCTTACCGCCGCGCGCTGGCGTTGGCCCACGACGACGCCGAGCAGCGTTTCCTCCAGCGGCGACTGGCAGGGCTCGACCTGCCGAGGGACTGCACGCTCCGGGTCGCCGGCGAGGCGGACGCCGAGAAGCTGACCAAGCTGGTCGACAACGCCTACGGCCACTACGTCGAGAGGCTGGGCATGTCGCCGGGCCCGATGACCGATGACTACACGGAGGTGATCCGCGACCGGAACGTGACCGTGGTCGAGAGCGAGGGAACGATCGTCGCAGCAATTGTGCTGGGCGTCACCGAGGAGGGCTTCACGATCGAGAACGTCGCGGTCCACCCCTCGCGCCAAGGCGAGGACATTGGACGAGTCTCTGCTCGAGCTCGCCGAGGAGGAGGCGCGCCGCACCGGCTTCGACGCAATCCACCTCTACACCCACGAGAAGATGGCCGAGAACCTGGCGCTGTACGCGAGGATCGGCTACGCCGAGTACGAGCGACGCGCCAGCGAGGGTTTCTCGCGCGTGTTCATGCGGAAGCGGCTTTCACGGGACTAACTCGCGTGTGCGTACAAAGTCTCTGGCGCGATATCTGCTTCGTTGGGCCAGACGATCGTGCCAGCGTCTGAGTCCACGCGAAGCTGGCGGAAATACTCGACGTCACGAAGAGGCTCGAATACACCGCCGTAGTCGAGTAGATAAGAGAGGTCGACGTCAGCAGTCAGACCGTCCTCGAAACGAACTTGGACGGTGTAATCACTGGACGGCGTAGCCTCGATCAAGAGCGGCGTGCTGCGCATGAGTTTGATGGTAGAGCGCCTATCGCAGGGGCTCAATAGCTACGAGCGACTGGTGATCGCGTGCGCGCTCCCAGTTCTCGCGCAGCTCGGCCCGATGCGCAGCCGCCCACTCGAACACGAGCCGTCGGGCACGCGGAGGCAACTCGCCGGCAATCACGCTGAGGTTCTCGATGTCGATAGAGGCCTCGGCCTCCCCGTAGCGAGCATGAAAGTGTGGACGGCCGCGGTGTTGAGCGCGATCAGCAACGGGCCGAGCCAGCCGCGAAGGCCGGGAGGGCCGTCGAGCAGCAGCCCGATGGCGACGGCGATGAAAGAGAGGCCCCAGACCGCGACGGCGACGTTGAAGAGCCAGGGACGCGTAGCGGTGTCCGCTCCCAGCTCGCTGACCGCGTCCCGGATCTCGCTGTAGCCGGGCTCCAGGAACCCGGCGATGGCGATGATTCCGACCCAGGCGAGCTGCCCGGAGATCGAGGCGATCGCCAGCCGGCAAATCAGGGAGTCGCGGGATCTCGCGGAGGTTTGGACGAAGTGGCGGCTGGGGTATCGACTTCTCATTCGGGGTTGCCTAGAGGAGGGATAACGATGTTCAAGTGTGAGAGGTGCGGCAGTCGCTACAGCGCCACGCATACGGCGACCGAGAACTGTCCGCGCTGCCAGCTCCGCGACCGGATCTCCGCGCCGCTGACGATGTCGAAAATCGAACTTTCCCAGCGCAGGGACGCTTCTGCACTCCCAGCGGGAGAGCCGGGCTTGCAGGTGGGCGAGGACCCGGCTCCTCCCCCGCTCGCGTAGTTTGAGTCCCAGCCGGGGCGGGGTAGCAGCCCCGGCATGGGGATGACGGGGACCGAAGGCGCGTCCGATCGCTACGCGCATCGATCTTCACCGAACAGATCGAGCTGAAGACGGGCATCTGCCATGGGCCCGGCGAAGCCCTCGAGCAGCTGGGCGAGCTGAGGCGAGCGGTCGACGAGGCCGGCTTCGGCCTGCTCGCGGCCGGACTCCACCCGTCTGCCCCCGCCGACAAGGCGAAGCTGGTGGCGAAGCCGCGCCGGGTCCACCGCGAGCGGGGGATGGACGGACTGCTCACCTATCTCGCCGAGTGCACACTGCAGCCGCGGTAGGCGATACCTCATTAGGTATCATTTCTTCCATGGATAATCTTGGCGTCCTGGTGCGGAAAATGAGGTTCGCCGCTGGTCTTTCCCAGCGAGCGTTCGCCCAGCGGGCGGAAACGTCGCAGCCGGCGATCGCTCGCTACGAGCGAGGCACGGCGACGCCCTCATGGCCAACCCTTCGGCGGCTGGCGGCGGCGGCTGGACAGCGAGTCGAGATCAACGCTACGGCGAGGCCGGATCTCCACGACGTCGAGCTGGCGGAGACGCTGCTCGGGCTCACGCCACTGGAGCGCCTTCGGGCCCTTCCACGCTACGCTCGGCTGCAGGAGCTCGCAAGAGCTGCGCGATGAGCACACTCGACCCCGAGCAGCTGCTTCGCTCCCTCGTCGACCACGAGGTGGAGTTCTGTGTGATCGGCGCGGTTGCCGCTTGGTTGCAAGGGAACCCGACGGTCACGCTCGACCTCGATGTGATGCCGAAGCGGGATCTCGACAACGCCGAGCGCCTCGCTGCGGCGCTCAACGCGCTCAAGGCTCGCCCTCACGGCAGTGACGCCACGCCCGAACTGGAGGGGGCCGACTTCCTCGGCTGGCAGGTGCAGCGATTCGACACCGAAGCCGGTCCCATCGACGTGGTCCCGCACGCTGCCGGGATCGGCGGCTTCGAGGAGGTCGCCACGATCGAGCTGAGCCTGGGCGAGCTCTCGGTCCGCGTGATCACGATCGACGACGTGATCGCCTCGAAGGAAGAGCTCGGACGACCGAAGGACACCGCCGCCCTGCCCGCGCTCTACGCTACGCGCGAGGCGCTTCGCCGTTCTAGGTCACCGGGCTCCCGTTCGGCTTGACGACGAGCCAGAGACCACCGAACTCGGCGATGTTCTGGCAGAGAATCGTGCCCGGCGAGTCGTCGACGTAGTAATAGAGCGGCTGGCCGGCGTAAGTGACCTGGAGCCTCCCGTTCGCCCTCCTTGTGGTGCCGAGCAGGTTGGCCCTCACCCCTTCGCCGGCGCGAGGCTGGCCCCTGGTCAGCACGGGAGGCCAGGCGGTGGCGCAGGCTCCGTAGCACTCACTCTTTGCCGAGTCCTCCTTGCCGAAGAGGTAGAAGGCCTCGCCCTTGGCGTCGGCGAGCACGCGGCCGTACTCGGAGCCGACGACCTCGACCGTGCGACCGTTGGCAGGCCTCGTCGCCGCGCCCGATTCCACCGTCTCTCCGACTGGCATCTGCTTCGCGTCGGCGCCGGACTGGCTGGCGCCCTGGCCGCCATCGGCGTCATCGTCGCCGCAACCGACACCCAGCGCAGCGAGCGCGACGAGAGGCGCGAGCGCGATCCACCTCATCTGACCGAGCAGGCCCGCACCACGGTCCCGGAGACGCGCGGGCCGCCGGCGAAGGCGACGGTCCCGTGGGCGAAGAAGCGCCCGTTCGCGCACCTGGCGAGCAGGTAGCTCTGCCTGCTGCCGTTGCGCCTGAACGAGCGCTGGATCTTCAGATCGAAGCTGGTAACCGAACCGCTGCCGCCGGCGATCACAGGGATCCTCGCGGTCGCCCGGGTTCCGAAGCGTCCCTGGCGTACCTTCTTGATCTTCACCGTGGTGACGAGCGCGGTCGGTGCCGGGACGTTGACGTAGGCGTGGATGTACATCGTCGTCACGCCACCCCTGACCCCGCCGTTGACGAGGACCAGGGGACCGGTCGAGAAGAAGGGCCTCTGTTCGGGAAACTCAACCCTCACCGTCGTTTTTCCGCTGCCGACGATCGCGCTCCGGCAGGCCGCCTTGGCCGCACGCGTATCGCGGGCGACGAGCTGACCGATCCTGCAGACGGGCAGGCCTCGTGCGTTGACCGTCCCGTGCCTGTCGAAGTCGGCGATCACGGTGCGGGCGGCAGGCGGGTGCGAGCCATCGACGGTCGAGATGTCGCCCGAGATCCGCAGGGCGATCGGCGCCAGTCTGTTCCTCGGCAGGCGTTTCGGCGAAACGCTGCCGTTGAGCTTGAGGACGAGATTGCCCGCCCGCACCACGGTGGGCTTGGCCGCGGGCGCCACGCCGGCCACCGAAAGGCCGGCGACGGCGACTATCGCGGAGAGCATCACGGGGAAGGCTCTGCGCCCTGTTAGGTCTTTGCTTCGCATGCATAGAGAAAACACATCCGCGCGCCGCTAGGAGCGGCCGAACGAGTGACCGATGTCAGCTTCTGACAACGCTACGCAGCAATGCGGGCAGGCGGTCAGGTCGTGTCGCGGCGGCGCTCGTCGCGGCGGTGGCGGCGGAGGACCGGGGCGACGTAGCCGATCAGCGCCCCTACCGCGACGGCGACCAGCAGCGTCACGACAAGGGGAGCGTCGATCGTGACGAAGAGGACGTCGACCCTGACCTGCTGGGAGTTCTGCAGGGCGACGATCAGGGCGAGGGCGACGAGGATGCCGACGACCCAGGTGCGCCAGTTGGTCTGCTTGCCGTTCGCGGGCATGGCGTGCCCATCACGCTACCGCCCCCGTAGCCTGTCGAGTTAGTCGCTATATGTGCGACTAAGGACCTATCTCGGTAGGAAACCCGCGCCCCGCGCCGAACTCCCCACTGTCCGCTGAAAACTGGATAGTGGGAGGTGGGTCATGGGACTGGTCGACCGCGACGACGGCTGGCGAATGCCGGACTGGCTGTGGGGGAAGGTCGAGCCGCTCCTGCCACCTCGCCCCGAGCACCCGCTTGGGTGCCACAACCCGCGGGTCCCCGACCGCGATGCGATGGACGCGATCCTCTTGGTCTTGCGCACCGGGATGCAGTGGAACGCGCTGAACGCGACGGGGATCTGCCACTCGAGCTCGGCACACCGGCGCTTCCAGGAGTGGGAGCAGGCCGGCATCTTCCACGAGATCTGGCGCCAGAGCCTGCTCGACTACGACTCTGAGATCGGCATCGACTGGAGCTGGCTGGCGGCCGACGGGGCGCAGACCAAGGCGCCGCTCGGCGGCCCCAAGACAGGCCCCAATCCAACTGATAGAGCCAAGGGGGGGCGAAGCGCTCGCTCCTCACCGATGCTGCCGGAATCCCGATCGGGATCGCGCACGCGGGAGCCAATCGCCACGACATGAAGCTCTTGGAGCCGACCCTGGAGTCGGTTCCGATCGCCCGGCCGATCCCCGAGGAGCGCAGCCCGCAGGGGCTCTGCCTCGACAAGGGCTACGACTACGACGACATCCGCGAGCTCGCCTTGCGTCAGCGCTTCGAGCCCCACATCCGCACCCGCGGCGAGGAAGTCGAGCTGAAGACCGACCACCCCGACTGGAAGGCCCGGCGCTGGGTCGCCGAGGCTTCTCACTCGTGGTTCAACCGCAACCGCGGCGTCCTCGTCCGCTGGTCCAAGAAGGAGGAGAACCACCTCGCCTTCTTACAGCTGGCCGGCGGTCTGATCGCCTTCAAGAAGGCGCACGCGGCGCGGCTGGCTGCGGTCTACTGAGATAGGTCCTAACTCGACAGGTCAAGATCCCATGAGACCAGACGTGACCATCCGCCGCGCGACCGTCGCCGATGCCGAGGACATCGGGCGCCTCCTGCACGACTTCAACACCGAGTTCTCCGAACCGACCCCCGACGCTGCGGTGCTGGCCGAGCGAGCGGCCGCGTTCATCGAGGACGGGACCTTGATCTTCCTGCTGGCCGGCGACGGTCCGGACGGGATCGCCCAGATGCGCTACCTGCCCTCTATATGGAGCGGTGAGCTCGACGCCTACCTAGAGGAGCTCTACGTACTCCCCGAGCTGCGCGGCAACGGCATCGGCCGAGTGCTGCTGGAGGCCGTAATGGAGACGGCCCGGGCCGCCGGCGCCACCCACATGGACCTCAACACCGGCGAGACCGACACCGCGGCCCGGGCGCTCTACGAGAGCGTTGGCTTCACCAACCGCGAAGGCAGCGAGGACGGCCCCTCGATGCTTTACTACGAGCGGGAGCTCTGACGACGATGAAGAGTTGGGATCTGAGAAGCATCGAGGCGGACTCGCACGAGCCGCAGATCCTCTCCTCCGCGGACGACGCCCGGGCAGTCGTGCTGCACCTCCCTTCGGGCGAGCAGATGCAGGAGCATGAGGTCCACGAGCGAGCCCGGGTCGTGGTGATCGACGGCGAGGTCGAGGTGAGCACGCCTGAGGGCGAGAGCGTGTCCGCCGGGAGCGGCTACTTGTTCGAGTTCGCGCCCGGCGAGCGGCGCACGATTGTCGCCAACTCAGATGCCCGCCTGCTGCTTCTCCTCAGCCCCTGGCCTGGCGACGGTCACCCGGGTGCGATGACGCTCGAGCAGAAGGAGAACGTGCGCGAGCGGGCAGCCGAACGCGTCGATAAGTAGCGGGGCTCCGGGCTACCGGCTCATTGCTCGGGGCGGCACGATCGTTCCCCGCTCCTCGTCCGGCCGGCCGAAAACGATGTCGGCGAGGGAGATCATGCCCACCACATTGCCCGCCAGGCAAACAGGGAGATGCTGGACTTCATGCTCGCGCATTCGCGAGGCTGCCTCCGCAATGTCCTCTTCGGGCGCACAGGTAACCGGATCCATCGTGGCGACGTCGCGGACGAAGACCGCGCGGGCCTCCCGCTCCTCGGCCAGGACTCGGACGACGATGTCACGCTCGGTCAGGATCCCCGCGCACCCTTCACCATCGTGATCGAGGACCGGGACGCCTCCGACTCCGCTGCTGCGCATCTGCTGGGCCGCTTCGACCAGCGAGGTGTCTGGACGAACCGGCAAGACATCGGTGCTCATGCACTCACGGACAGCGATCATCCCCACTCGTCTCCTTGTCTCCTTGCTTCTGCCTCACCTGTGCGCTACCCGCTCCTCGTCGTACAAAACGCTCGGGCGAGTCGCTCCTCGGCGGCGCCGACGTCCCCCACGCCTTCCGATCTTTTTGATCGCGTCCCGGGTAGGGGCCGGACGTGAACGACAAAGTAAAGCGGCTTCGTTCTTTGGCCTTGGCCATTGGTGGCCTCGCACTGGCGGCGGCGGGCTGCGGTGGTGGTGGTTCGGAGGCTCACGAGCCCTCGATTGAGATCGAAGGCCTCTACCCAGACTTCGACCCGGCCGAGTCGCACTATGTCTCACGCTGCGGTCGCAATGCAAGACCGATCCACGCTGAGGCGGAGGATGGCGTCAGGGTCGCGGTCGGCTCCGGCCCGGCGCGCACGGGGAGCATTCCGATCGATCCCGGCGTACGACCCGGCGAGGACTTTCGGATAGCGGTCACCGACGGTGGACGCCGCCGCTCGTTCAGGGTGCGCTGCCTCCCCGCGGACTTCCCGGCCTGGCGCTTCGAGCGCCTCGGCGACATCCCGCCAGGCCTATTCGCGGTCAGCTTCAGGGCCTCACGGGACTCGCGTCCCTGGGTGATCGTCTTCGACCACGAGGGCGTGCCGCGCTGGTGGTACAGCCCCGGGACGCGCGCGTTGTGGGCGCAGGTCCTTCACGACGGGACCATTTCCTGGGCCAGGTCGTTCGGGGACGGCTACGGGCTCGACCCGCGCATGGCGCACGAGATCCGCTCACCCGCGGGTGAGCTGCTGCGGCTGGTCAGGACGAGGGGGCCGATCATCGACGGGCACGAGCTCCGCGAGCTGGGCTCCGGCAACTTCCTGGTCGGCTCCTACGTCCCGGAAACCGCAGATCTGCGACGTTTCTGCGCCAGGCCTCCCAGAGAACGATGCGGTCCCGCTCAGGCCGCGCTCGTCTCCGCCGAGGTCCAGGAACTCGATCCGCGGGGGCGTCTGCTGTGGCACTGGAACTCGCGCGGGGAGATCGCGCTGGAGGAGACCGGGCGCTGGTGGCGCAACGTGTTGAGCAATCCTCGACGCCGGCTGCAACGCGCCGCGTTCGATCCCCTCCATATCAACTCGATCGAGCCGCGCGGAGCGGGCGAAGTGGTGATCTCGACGCGCCACACCGACGCGGTTTACGGGATCCGCCGCTCGACCGGCGAGATCCGCTGGAAGCTGGGCGGCAGCAAGACCGCCGACTCGCTGCGGATCGCCGGCGACCCGGCCAGGAAGCTGCTCGGCGGGCAGCACGACGCTCGCATCGCCGACGACGGCAGCCTCAGCATCTACGACAACGGCAAGGACCGGCCGCGGCGGCCGCGGGTCGTCTTCTACCGTCTCGACCTCGAGCGCGGCAGGGCGACCTACCTCGGCCAACTCAACGATCCCGCGGTGCGCGCCAGCCATTGCTGCGGCTCGGCGAGACAGCTCGAGGATGGTGGCTGGCTGGTCAGCTGGGGAGACAATCCCCTCGTCACCGCGTTCGACCGCGACCGGCGGATCGCCTTCCGGCTGAGGCTCCCGGCCTCCACCTTCCGGGCCGTCCCCACCCCCGCCGGTGCGGTCACCCCCGCCGAGCTCGACCAGGGGCTGGAGCAAATGGAGCAGAAGCGGTGAAAACCGCTGCACTGAGGGTGGGCTGCTACGGTGACTGAGTCGGGCAGGCGCTTAACTCTGCCCGAGAGGTTCCGTTTCCTCCGTGCGCTGCTTTGCGTTTAGGGGTCGCTGGATCTCCCTACAACGCTCATACAAGGAGCCACAACAATCACTTCTTTTGCCGACCTCGGCATCTCTAAACCTGTGGTGCGCGCGCTCGCACGCCGCGACATCACCCAACCTTTTCCTGTCCAGCAGCTGGTCGTCCGCGACGCGCTCGCCGGCCATGACCTGCTCGTCCAGTCGCCGACCGGGTCGGGCAAGACGCTCGCCTTCGGCATCCCCCTGGTCGAGCGCGTCGAGCCGGGCCGTCTCTCGGCGCTCGTCCTCGCCCCCACCCGCGAGCTGGCGAGCCAGATCGTCGACGAGCTCGAATCCGTCGCCGAGGCTTGCCAGTTGCGGATCGCGGCCGTCTACGGCGGGGTCGGCTTCGGTCCCCAGAGCAAGGCCGCTCGCAACGCCGACGTCGTCGTCGCCACCCCGGGCCGCCTCGAGGACCTGATCTCCCGCGGCGTCGTCTCGCTCAAGCACGTCCAGGTCCTCGTCCTCGACGAGGCCGACCGCATGCTCGACATGGGCTTCAAGCCGGCGGTGGACCGGATCGTCGCCCAGACGCCGAAGCAGCGCCAGACCCTCTTCTTCTCCGCGACCCTGCAGGGCGCGACCGGCAAGGTCGCCAGTGCCTACACCCGCAACGCCCGTCGCCACACCCAGGCCGCGCCCAAGCAGGCGAAGGCCGACGTCGAGCATCACTTCTTCCATTTCGACGCGCAGAGCGACAAGCTCGACCGGCTGGTCGAGCAGCTGCGCGCCGAGGAGGACGGCCGCACGCTCGTCTTCGTTCGCACCAAGCGCAGCGCCGACCGACTGGTCAAGCGCTTGCGCAGCCGTGGGATCGAGGCGGCCGCGATGCACGGCGACAAGAACCAGCGCCAGCGCGAGCGGGCGCTGGCTCGCTTCGAGGCGGGTCAGATCGACGCACTGGTCGCGACCGACGTGGCCGCACGGGGGATCGATGTCCCCGACATCACCCACGTCATCAACTTCGACGCCCCCGGCGACCACGAGTCCTACGTGCACCGCGTCGGGCGCACCGGCCGCGCCGGCCGGCGCGGCACCGGGATCAGCTTCGTGCTCGCCGACCAGACGGACGAAGTCAGGCGCATGGCGGGCGCGCTCGGCCTCTCCCGAGAGTTCGACCAGCACCACAAAGGCGGAGGTGCGCGGAACGGCTCGACGCACCAGGGGCAGCGCTCCCGCCGGCGCCGTCGCCCCCGGGTCGCCGGATGACCACGACCCACGACACCGCGCTGAAGTGGACCTGCGATCGCTGCGGAGTGGCGGTCAGCCGGATCCACGGCGAGCGCGTCCCGCTACCGGACACCTGGACCGATTCTGCTGACGGCTGCTTCTGTCTCTGGGTGCAGGCGGGAGCGAGCCGGGGAGGAGGCTCTCGACGCGGCGCCGAGCGACTGGAGCCGCGACTCCCGCGCCAAGCTGCGTCGCGCGAGCCTGATCGAGTTCGAGATGCAGCGGGTGCCCGATCACACCAACAACACGATCGCGAAAGCGTGCCGCACGACGCCCGCCGCGGTCGCGGCGGTGCGCCGCCGGCTGCAACCCGCGGATCGGCAGTAGGACTTGGCGCAGGCCGGAATCGCACTCGCCCTCCTCGCCGCGCTGCTGACAAACCTCGCGTCGCTACTGAAGCACCGCGGCTGCCATCGCCTCGAGCCGGTCCGCATCCGGCAGCCGCTCCGCAGCGCCCGGCAACTCGCTGGGTCCCCCTGGTTCGCAGCCGGCTGGAGCCTCGCGGCGATCGCTTGGCTGATCCACGTCGCGGCGCTCTCGATGGCACCGATCTCGATCGTGCAGGCAGTTCTCTCCGGCGGCGCGGTGACCCTGGCGGTGATGTCGCAGCGGATCTTCGGCGACACGGTCGAGCCGCGCCAGTGGCTGGCGCTGCTCGTCGGCGGCGCGGGCCTCGCCCTGCTCGTCCTCACCGTGCCCCACCTGAGCGGCAGCCACTCCGAGTTCTCGCTCGCCGCCATCCTCGGCTTCGAGGGAGGCCTGGCGCTGATTGCGATCGGGCTCGCGCTCGGCCACCGCTCGGAGCGGCTCGTCGCCCGCCGCGGCCTTCTCCTCGCCGCTCTGGCCGGGACCCTGGTCGCGCTGGCGGGAGTCGCGATCAAGGGCTTGACCGGCGCCGACGGAGTCTCGATCGCCGTCATCCTCCCCTGGATCGCGCTCATCGTCGCCTGCGGCGCGCTCGCCCAGTACGCGGTGGTGGCGGCGCTCCAAGGCGGACAGGCGATCGAGACGATCGGCCTGATGGGCCTGGTCGCCAACACGAGCCAGATCGCCGGCGGCATCCTCGTCTTCGACGATCCCCTCTCCGGCAACCCGCTCGGGATCGCCCTTCAGGCGACCGCCTTCGGGATGGTCTGCCTCTCGGCCCTGCTCCTGCCGGCGCGCGGCGCGCGACCGCAGCTGGCCACCTAGCTGGAGCCGGCTCCGGCGACCGCCCCACTTTGGGGTGGCTCTCTTTGAGATACATGTCAGCTGATGCCGACGCCCCGGTCGATCCAGCGCACCTACCTGACTCTCCTGCTCGGGAACACGCTGGCGGCGTCGTTCATCTGGGGAATCAACACGATCTTCCTGCTCGACGCCGGCCTCTCGAACCTGGAGGCGTTCGCGGCCAACGCCTTCTTCACGGCCGGAATGGTGCTGTTCGAGGTGCCCACCGGGATCGTCGCCGACACCGTCGGGCGCCGCGCGTCGTATCTGCTCGGCACGGTGACGCTGACCGTGTCGACGCTGATCTACGTGCTGCTGTGGCAGGTCGAGGCCCCGTTCTGGCAGTGGGTGGTCGCCTCGATGCTGCTCGGTCTCGGATTCACCTTCTTCTCCGGCGCGGTCGAGGCCTGGCTGGTCGATGCGCTCGCCGCGACCGGCTTCAAGGGAGAGCTGGAGTCGGTGCTCGGACGCGGTCAGGTCGTCACCGGGGCGGCGATGCTCACCGGTTCGGTCGCGGGAGGGATCATCGCCCAGCAGACCAGCCTCGGAGTGCCGTTCGTGCTTCGCGGTCTCGTCCTGATCGTGATGTTCGGAGTGGCGTTCAGGCTCATGCACGACACCGGGTTCACGCCCCAGAAGGGCGGCCGGCCGCTGGCCGAGATGCGCAAGGTCGCCACCGCCTCGATTGACCACGGCTGGCGAGTGCCGGCGGTGAAGTGGCTGATGGTCGAGGCCCTGTTCACCGGCGGCGTCGGGATCTACGCCTTCTACGCCCTCCAGCCATATCTCCTGGAGCTCTACGGCGATCCGCAGGCCTACTCGATCGCCGGCCTGGTGGCGGCGATCGTCGCCGGCGCGCAGATCGCCGGCGGGGTGGCGGCGCCCCGGATCCGCCGGCTCTTCCACCGCCGTACCTCGGCGCTGATCGTGATCACGGGACTCAGTGCAATGGTGCTGGGCCTGATCGGGATCGTCGAGAGCTTCGCGGCAGTGATCGGGCTGATCGCCGCCTGGGGCCTGCTGTTCGCGGCCTCGATGCCGATTCGCCAGACCTACCTCAACGGCCTGATCCCCTCGCGCCAGCGAGCGACGATCCTCTCCTTCGACTCGCTGATGGACTCCAGTGGCGGGGTCTGGGCCCAGCCGGTGCTCGGCCGGGCTGCCGACGTCTGGGGGTATGCGCCGTCCTACCTGATGGGAGCCGGGATCTCAGTCCTGGCGCTGCCGTGCCTCGCCCTCTCCAGGCGGCAAAACGCGTCCGCGGACACCCTCGAGGTTTCCGACGTGCAGGCTGCTCCGCAGCCCGGCTGATTCACTCGATCTCCCCGGCGGTCAGCCGCCGCAGGGTGAAGGTGAGCAGCTCGCGCCTGGCCCGTTTATCGAGACCCTTGACGAAGGTCCCGTCGGCTGTAGCTCGGAAGGCTTCGACGGCCAACGGCAGCTCGTCCACGGGCACGTAATCACGGAGCACGTTGGAGAGCATCAGCGAGAGCAGTGCGTCGAGCTCGGCAGCGAAGTCGGCGACGACCGGCGAGCTGCGGGCGCGATCCCTCATCGCGCCTCGTAGGCCAGATAGCGCCTCGAACTGGTCGGTGAACCAGAGGATCCGCTCCAGCTCCCCGACGCGCTTCGAGGGCTTTCGGGCCGCGATCTTCTCCAGCATTCGCCTCATCGTTGCGACGAACAGCTCGTCCTTGGAGGGGAAGTACCAGTAGATCGCGTTCTGCGCGAGACCCAGCTCGCGCGCGATCGACGCCACCGAGAGAGCTTGGTAGCCACCCTTGCGAAGACGCCTCTCGGCGGCCGCAAGGATCTGGTCCATCTTGTCGTCGCGGCTCTCCGCCGAGCGTGTTCTAGGCATTTCTTGACACCCTCCCAAGAGGTAGCTAGAGTTCTTGAGAGGCTCTCAAGCCTAGATGCCAGAGATGACGTTCGCCAAATTCCTTCGCTCGTTGACCCGATTTCGCCATGTCCAACCAAAGGTTGGTCGCGTGCACGCACTCCTGCTACGACTCAGCCGCGGTCGCCTTAGGCGTTCCCGCCTACTGGCCGGGGGCCAACCAGTGCTGGCGCTGACGACCACCGGCCGGCGCTCCGGCGATCCCCGTACCACCGTCGTCGCCTACGTTCGCCACGGTGGCGCCTACGCCGTCGGCGCCCTCAACCTCGGCAGCGACCGCGACCCGGCCTGGTGCCTGAACCTGCGCGCCAACCCCCGCGCCTGGGTCGAGGTGGACGGCGAGCGCATCGCGGTCACGGCGCGCCAGGCCGCGGGAGAGGAAGCCGAGGCGCTCTGGAAGGCGTTCATCGATCGCCTGCCGGCGATCGCCGCCTCCCGCGCGCTGGCACGCCGCGACGTGCCGATGCTGGTCCTAGACCCGCGCCCCCCGGTGACGGTGACCGCCGTCGACCCGGCGCATCACGAAGCCGGCGAGCAGCAGGACGATGACCACACCGATCAGGGCGCTGAGGATGCCGCCCAGGTCGAACGCGTCGTCGTCACCGATCCCGAGGCCGGCGGTGAAAATGGCCCAGCCAAGGGCCGCACCGACCAGGCCCAGCACGATCGAGACCAGCCACGAGCGCGGCCCGTGCATGCCCTCGAAAGCGTCGTTGGGGATGATTGCCCTTCCGACCGCTCCGGCGATCAATCCAAGTAGCAAGGCTCCAATCACTGCGATCTCCTCCTCCGTGGTGTGCACTCGAAATACCCGGCGCCACCGCCTCTAACCCAGTCAGGGCTCGTCCCGCTCCTCCCCTGGCCACCTCCCGGTCAGCCGCGCAAAGCCGCCGCGGACGCCGTGGTCGACCAGTCCCTTGGTCAGGCGGAAGATCGCACCCTCGATCAACAGGGCGGGGATCAGCTTGGCGTAGCGAATCTCCCGCTGGTCCGGCTCCGGCGGCTCCTCTTCGTCGAAGACCGCCCATAGCCGGTCGAACCCCTTTTGGGCGATAAGGCCGGCGAGCAATCCGGCGACGATCCCGATCGGGGCGAAGATCAGCTTCATTGCAGCTCCGGCAGCACCGAGCGCTCGTAAAAGTCGAAGAAGCCCTCCTGCCACGTCACTGCCTTCATCGCTCTCTCCAAGCTCTAGCTCTTACGTCTTCGGCAGCTACCCCAGGCCCCGGGGCGGAAACAGAAGCTGGCTTGGGTTCAGGTCGCGAACGCCCCGGGTAACAGTCGGGGCGAGTTGAAGGCCGTGATCGTCAACCCCGAGCGCCCGATTTCCGCTCCGCCCGAATAAACGTGAGAAGTTCCGTGAACCGGGGTATCGAGTCGGCATGAGACGGGAAGACCGCCTCGCTTGGATCTTCGGCTCTTCGCGCAGCGGCAGCACCTGGCTGCTGCGAATGCTCGCCGACCTACGCGGCGTGGTGCCGATCGACGACCCTCACCTCGGGCACCACCTCGGCGTATGGCGGCCGATCCCGCTGGCCTGGGCCGCCTGCGAGGACCCGCCCGAGCTGACCACCCTGCTCGAGCTGAAGGCAGAGGAGCCGGACTACTTCTTCTCCGAGCGCTACCGCGAGAGTTGGTGGGAGCCGCTACGGGCGCTGATCGCTGCCAGGTTCGAAGCGCAGGCTGGCAACGGCAGCCACCGATTCGGCGACACGCCCACCTATGTGGTCAAGGAGCCGGGCTCTCACGCGGCGCCGCTGCTCGCCGAGCTCTTCCCCGACTCGAAGCTGATCTTCCTCCTGCGCGACGGCCGCGACGTAGTCGATTCCTGGCTCGATGCCTACCAGGACGGCACCTGGGCGATTCAGAAAGGCGCTTTCCCTGTGACCCCCGAGGGCCGCCTGCCGTTGATCCGCTGGCTCTCCGAAGTCTGGGCGTTCCGCTGCCGGGCGGTTCAGCAGGCGTTCGAGACGAGAGCACCCGACAGTCGGGTGCTGATCCGTTACGAGGAGCTGCGCGAGCAGCCGCTCGAGGGCATGGAAGCGATCTGCGAGATGCTGGAGCTCGACCGCAAGCGGCTGCCAGAGGTGGTCGCACGCCACAGCTTCGAGCAGCTGCCTGCCAGCGCCCGCGGCCCGAAGCGGGAAACGCGGGTCGCCAGCCCCGGTTCGTGGAGCCGGCACATGACGCCGGCGGAGCAGGAGGCGATGCACGAGGTGCTGGGCGAGACACTCGAGCGGTGCGGCTACGGAGGGGCCATCGCCGAGCCTGGAATGGCGGTCGCCTGATGGCGACCCGCCCGCGCGGCGAGCGGATCGATGACGAGGAGACGCTGGAGCGGATTCGAGAGCTCGCGATCCCGCCGGCCTGGAAAAGACGTCTGGGTCTGCCCTGACCCGCTCGGCCACATCCAGGCGACCGGAATCGACGCAGCCTGCCGCAAGCAGTACCTCTACCACTCGCGCTGGCAGCGACGGCGGGCGGAACGCAAGTTCGAGGCGGTGCGCGAGTTCGCCACCGACCTGCCCGCCCTACGGGGGGTGGTGGCGCGCGATCTGAAGCTAGAGGGAATGCCGCGCGAGCGGGCCCTCGCTTGCGCCGTGCGGCCAAGCAAGTGATCCGGGAGGCGGTTGACCGGGTCGCCGAGGCCCTCGGCAACACGCCCGCGGCTAGAGCCTGGTTCGCACCGCGGGGCGGCGGGTAGGAGAGTCAAAGCGAACCTGAAGGGAGAGCTGGTCCATGTACGTAGTCCCAATCGCTGTGCTGGCACACCTGGCGCGCCAGGCGCCGGGGAGTGGTGAGGAGACCCACGAGCCGCACGGCGGCATCTGGGGCGAGAAGAGCGCTTGAGACTCTCGTCCGACCCTGCCAACCTGCTGGCGATCTACCTCGACGACCACCTCGCCGGTTCGACGGTGGGCGTCGAGCTGGCGCGGCGACTGGTGGCCAGCAACGAGGGTGACCCTGACTTCGGTCCACCGCTGAAGACGATCTGTGCCGAAATCGAAGCCGACCGGGCGACGCTCGACCGGCTGATGAAGCGCCTCGAGACCTCGCGCAACCCGGTCAAGCCGGTGGTTGCCTGGGCCGGGGAGAAGCTCGGCCGCCTCAAGCTGAACGGCCAGCTGCGCGGTTACTCACCGCTGAGCAGGCTGGTCGAGCTCGAGGCCTTGGGCATCGGGATTACGGGAAAGACGCGGCTATGGGCGGCCCTCGAGCACACGCTCGGGGACGAGGTTCCCGGCTTTGACTTCAAGCAACTGGCCGAGCGGGCGGTGCGACAGCGTCGCGTGGTCGAGGAGCTTCACCTCGAGGCCGCCGCCCGCGCCCTCCCCTCCGACGCCCGTTTGTCCTAGCTGTCGTGCCCCAAGACGTCCCGAACGCGAGCCATAGGCGGGCGGTTGCCGAGAGCTGAGTGGCGGCGGCTCTCGTTGTAGTGGTCGAGCCAGTGTGGCAACGCCGCCCGACGATCGGCACTCGAGCGATAGCTGAGGCCCCGGGCCCACTCCCGATCCATCGTCTGCTGCAGGCGCTCCACCTTCCCGTTGGTCTGCGGCGAGTAGGGCTTGGTGCGCCAGTGCTCGATCGCCCGCTCGCTGAGCAGCTGGGCAAGCCCCTTGTTCTTCACGTAGACCCAGGCGTTGTCTGAGAGCAGCCGCTCGGCCACGATCCCTCGCGCCAAGAACCAGTCCAGGCCCCGGCAGGTGAAGGCGGTGACGGTTGCCGCCCGCTCGTCGTCGTGGATCTCCGAGTAGGCAAGCCGGGAGCAGTCATCGACGAGGGTGTGGACGAACTCCCAGCCCGCCCCGCGCGAGCGCTGGGTGCGCATCGCGGTCACCGCGTGGCCGGGCTCGACAAAGCGCGCATGGCGCTTGGTGTCCATGTGCAGCAGGTTGCCGGGACAGGGCCACTCGTAGCGGAGCACCGCCTGGCGGTGCTCTCGCGGACGTCGCGAGCAGCCGCGGCGTCGCAGCGCCCGGTGCACCGTCGCGTGGGGGATGCCGACCTCCGAGGCGACCAATCGCGGTCCCCAGCCCGTCCGCCGGCGCACCTCGCAGCAGCGCTCGTGGTCTTCGTCGCTGAGCATCTTCGGGCTGCGGTGAGGGCGCGAGGAGCGGTCCTGGAGGCAGCTGAGATTCCGCCTCTGCTCCTCGCCGGCCTTGCGCCAGCGCGAGACCCAGGTGTGGGCTGTCGATTTCGCCACGTTCGAGGCGGCCGCGGCCGCCTCGAACGTGAAGCCCTCCTCTTCGACCAGCGCCACCAGGCGGCGCCTTCCGTTCGGGGTGAGCGGGGCATTACCGTGCTGCATCCGGGCCTCCTTGAGGTCGTGAGCTTCGAACACCCACAGCCTCTCGGCGGGCCCGGATCTATTTCACGGCGTTCGCAACGTGGTGAGGCACATCACCTAGCTCCTTACGGGGATCAGAAGAAGTGAATCCGAATCCTCCTCGAAAGGTGGGAAGAAGAGCGGCAAGGGAAGCGGTGGCAGCAAGTCCCAGAAGCGGGCCGCGGGCCGCGAGGGCGGCAAGAAGTCGAGCTAGGCGCCGGCTGAGCCGCCGTCACCAGACCGCGTCGTGCTGCTCCATCACGCCGAAACCCTCGGCCAGCTCGACGCCGTCGAGGGAGCCGCTGAACTCGCCGAAGAGGTGCCGGTAGCTGGAGCGGAAGATGAGGAGGTTGTCGTCGCGGACGCGCTCGGAGCCGGGGGTGAAGTCGAGCGACGCCCCGCCGGCGAACTCGACCCCGTCCAGCCCCCTAAAGGAGACCGGATCGGGCTCGGACGGCTCGCCCTCCACCCAGATCGCGCGCTCACTGTTCGCCTGTGGGTCGTTGATCCCCTCGACCAGGTTCCAGGCAACTGGCCGACCGTCTGCCGACCGGCCGATGCCCGCCGACCAGTGCCAGCTTGTGCGACGCTGCTGGTAGCCGGCCGACTGGTCGTCGACGCCGTGGCCGTCGACCTCCCAGCGCCGCTCCGGCGTCTCGATCGTCCCCCTGATCGGCACCCCGGCCCGCTTGCGGGTCCAGCCCCAGCCCGAGCCACTGGGACAGATCGCCTCCACCGAAGCGGACTTTCCGAGCTCCAGTCGCGCCCGCAACTCCCGGGCCTCGATCTCGATCCGCGCCCCGTCCATCCTTACCTCGGCGCTGCCCGGCCGCAGCCGCGTGTTGGCGAAACTGCGGTCGCCCTCCCGGTCCCAAAGCGCCCAGAAGCACTGGCCGAAGGGGCCAACCTGCGCGCGGGCGGCGCAGAGCATCAGCTGCGGGCCGTAGAAGCCGACGTAGCGCCACCGCTTCCGGGTCTGCCCCCGGCTGCGCAGGGGCATGCGGGCGGGCGGGATCGCGAGGTCGGGACGGCCGGGGCCCGGCCCTCGCCACGGAATCTGCTCCTCGCCGCCCACACGGCGACGCTACCACCGGCCGAGCTGGGCCCTAGGCCTCTTCGCGCATTTTGTTCAGGGCGCCGGCGATCTCGTCGTCCTCGACGAGCCCTTCGACTTTCTCGGTCGCGTCCTGAGCGGCTGAGCCAGGCCCAGCACCTCTGCCAGCTTCTCCTCCAACGTCGTCAACTCGGCCATCTTCATCCTCCTTTCGCTCGTCTTACGTCTCGCTCACCTACCCCATCTCGGTGCCGGGCCAACGGGTCGGTGGCAGCGTTCTCCACACCTCTGCCGTCCTGTTTCCCGCACCTCCCGCCGGGTAGCCGCAAGGGGATGAAGATCGTCGTCACAGGTGCCACCGGAAACGTCGGCACCAGCACGATCCAGGCTCTATCCGAGTCGCCCGAGGTCGACGAGGTGGTGGGACTGGCCCGCCGCCGTCCGGCCTGGAATCCGCCCAAGACGAGGTGGGTCGAGACCGACATTCTTGAGCCAGGGCTCGCGGACGCGTTCCGCGGGGCCGACGCGGTCATTCACCTCGCTTGGGCGATCCAGCCCTCTCGCGACGAGGAGATGCTGGAACGGATCAACGTCGAGGGCAGCCGCCGCGTCTTCGAGGCGGCGGCCGCGGCGGGGGTGCCGAAGCTCGTCTACGCCTCCTCCGTGGGCGCCTACTCGGAGGGGCCAAAGGACCGCGAGGTCCCCGAGAGCTGGCCCACCACCGGCACACCGAGCTCCTTCTACTCGCGGCACAAGGTGGCGGTCGAGCGGCTGCTGGACCGCTTTGAAAGAGAGCATCCGGAGACGAGCGTCGTGCGGCTGCGGCCGGCGCTGATCTTCAAGGGCGACGCCGCGGAGGAGATCCGTCGCCTCTTCATCGGCCCTTTCCTGCCCAGCTTCCTTGTCCGCTCCAGCCTGGTCCCGGCCCTGCCGCGCCTGCGGGGACTGCGCTTCCAGGCCGTCCACTCCGCCGACGTCGGCGACGCCTACCTGCGCGCCGCCCTCGGCGACGCGCAGGGCGCCTTCAACATCGCCGCCGACCCGGCGCTCGACTCTAGGCGGCTGGCTGACGTGCTCCACGCACGCACCTTCCCCGTCCCTTCTCCCCTCGTCCGCGGCCTCGCCGACCTGAGCTGGCGCCTGCGCCTGCAGCCGACCCCGCCGGGCTGGCTCGACATGGCACTGAACGTGCCACTGATGTCGTCCGAGCGAGCCCGCAAGGAGCTCGGCTGGGAGCCGCAGTTCAGCGCGATCGAGGCAGTCGAAGAGCTAATGGAGGGCCTGCGGCGCGGCCGGGGATACCCCACGCCGCCACTGGAGGAAGCCGGAGCGGGGGGTCGCCTCGACGAGGTCCGCACCGGCGTCGGCGCTCGCCAGTGGCGCCGCGACCGCGGCGAGCAGCTGGTCAAGTACCTCGCCGACGTCCACTCGATCGAGGAGCAGGCGTTGACCCAGATGCGGACCGCACCCGACATCGCCGGCGAGGAGAAACTCGCCGCGGTTTTCCGCGAGCACCTGGTCGAGACCGAAGCGCAGGAGCGCCGCGTCCGCGAGTTGCTTGAGGCGCATGACGCCGGCCCGTCGAAGCTCAAGGACCTGGCCGGCAAGGGCGGCGGCGTCGGCATGCTTCTCTTCGCCCGCAGCCAGCCCGACACGCCGGGCAAGCTGACCGCCCACGCCTTCGCCTACGAGCACATGGAGGTGGCGGCATACGAGTTGCTGCGGCGAATCGCCGACCGGGCCGGCGACGAGGAGACGGCGCGGGCGGCGCGCGAGATCGGTGCCGAGGAGCAACGCATGGCGGATCGCCTGGCCGCCTGCTTCGACCTCGCGGTCGAGGCCTCACTGACAGAGGTCGCCCCCGACGACCTCGGGCAGCAACTGATCAAGTACCTGGCCGATGCCCACGCGATCGAGCAGCAGGCGGTCCAGCTGCTCGAGTCGGGACCGAACCTGGCCGAGGACGAGGAGCTGGCGCTCGTCTTCCGCCAACACCTGAAGGAGACCCGCCGCCACGTGGAGCTGGTCGAGTCGCGGCTCGAGGCGCGCGGCGCCAGCGCCTCGCTGGTAAAGGACGCCGCGCTCCGCGCCGGCGGCCTCAACCTCGGCGGCTTCTTCGGCGCCCAGCCGGACACGACGACGAAGCTCGCCGGCTTCGCCTTTGCCTTCGAGCACCTCGAGATCGCGGCCTACGAACTGCTCAAACGAGTCGCCCGCCGGGCTGGCGACGAGGAGACGGCCAAGATGGCGGAGAAGATCCTCAGCGAGGAGCGGGCGGCGGCGGAGAAGGTTGCCGCAACCTGGGATCGGCCCGACGTGCCGCTCGGGGTAGCGTCTTGAGCACCGGCGCCAACGGCGGCAAGCGCGCCCTCGTCGTCGCCAACGAGGCGGTCGCCGGCAGTGAGCTCCGCGACAGTCTCATCGCTCATCTCGGCAAGGAAATCGGCGAGGTCTTCGTGGTGGCGCCGGCGCTGACCGAGTCAGGCCTCAAATACATGCTTGGTGACGTCGACGCGGCGATCGGCCCTGCCCGGGAGCGGCTCGAACGCACGCTCGAGGAGTTGCGCGGGGCGGGCATCGCGGCAAGTGGAGAGGTCGGCGACTCCGACCCGATGATGGCTATCAGCGACGAGATCCACAAGTTCCACCCCGACCAGGTACTAGTCGTCGCCCACCGCGACGAGGACGGCGCCTTCGCCGAGCGGGGATTGCTCGAACAGATCGAACGCGACCTCGACCTGCCGGTCGTCGAGCTCGTCGTCGACCGCGCCAGGGACCCCCACGTGCTCGATGTCGAAGAAACCGAACCGGTTGCCGGGCGGCGCGAAGGCTGGCGTCCGTCTCACAACCTGCCGCCCCTGACGCCCGCCCAGGTGGGCGGCATCCTGGTTGCGATTCTCGGCACGCTCCTGCTCGGCTTCCTCGCCGCCGACTCCCCCTCCGCCGGGCGCATCCTCATCGCCCTGGCGATGGCGCTGGTCAACCTCGCCCACGTGGTCGGCCTCTTCCTCTTCCAGAGCGTCGGCTACGAGGGCGTCTGGAGTCGCTTCTTCGCCCGCCTCAGCTTGATCGGCACTCCCGTCGCGGTGGTGGCTTCACTGCTGTTCGGCACCCTCAGTTAGGGCTACCGCAGGCGTGGCGATCGGCGAAGAGCCTTACCGGCGCGTTTCACCTCGCCAATACCGGGAATCGCAATGAGACGAGGGAAGGAGGAGTGAAGATGTCCACACTCGCAATCATCGCCATCGTCGTCGCAGCACTGATCCTCATCGCGATCGTCGCCATGATGGCCCGCCGCAACAAGGAACAGCGGGAGATCGGGCACGCTCAGGTCGAGGCGCAGCACGACGACGTCCAGCACCACCGCGGCCAAGCCGAGGAGCGGCGAACGGAAGCCGCCGTCGCCGAGGAGAAGGCGAGACGAGCAGAGGCCGAGGCGGAGCTGGACGAGAGACGCGCCGCCGAGCGTGAGCGAGAGCTCGAAAACAAGAACTGACCCCCCGGCCTCCCGGAGGCCACCTACTAGAAGGAGTGAACGCAAATGGCTCAGGCCAAAACCCGAGCATCAACGAAACGGTCGTCGACCCGTAAACGGTCGAGCCCGAAAAAATCCCAGACCCAGACCCGCTCGAAAGCTGCCGCAAGCAGCCGCAGCTCGAACGGCAAGACCCGCATCAAAGCCGTGCGGCGCACGGTCGAGAGCACGGCCAAAGACGCTGGCAAAACTGTTGGCAACGCCGGCAAAACCATGGGCAAAGCTGCGAGCAAGGCAAAGACGCCGCTGCTCGCTAGCGGCGCGGCACTGGCCGGGGCGGCCGGCGGCATGGCGATCGGTGCGATGCGCTCCCGTCACTCGCACCACTCGCACAAGGTACTGGGAGTGAAGATGCCCCAGCCGAAGCGGGTCAAGGTCCGCTCACGCGACGTCGCCCGGGCGGCGAAGGAGGTCGGCAGCTTCGGCCAGCACGTTGGCGAGCTCGCCACCGAGCTCCGTCACGCCCGCGAGGAGAGCGGCAACGGCAAGCACCGCTCGCCGGTGGAGGTGGTCCTCGACGGCCTGACCGCGCGGCGCTGAGTTAGGCGGCGGGCGTCACCCGGTCGCCCGCCGTCACCTCAAGGATCGCCTCTGCGACCCGCGCCGGGTCGTCCGACATCGGCACGTGACCGAGGCCCTCGAGCCGGGTCCAGTCCGCTTCCGGTAGCAACCGGCGCAGCTTGGCGAAGTGACCCGGTCGGTGAAAGAGCCGGTCCGACGCGCCAAGCGCGATCCGGACCGGGCACTCGATCGGGCCGAGCTCCCTGTCTCCGGCCTGCTCGACCAGTCCGGCCACTTCGTCGCCGTCGACCCCGCAGCCGGCGGCCCCTTCGAGGCTGGCCAGGGCTAGTGAGGCATCCAGACGGGAGGGGAAAGCGACGACGTCGCGGAAGAAGAGCCAGCGCAGGCGGGGGCGGCGGGCGATCGTCTCGAGCCATGGCCGTGAGATACGCAAGACCATCTCGTTGCGGCGGAAGAAGCGGACCACCGCGCGCCCCTCGGGACTGTCCTTCTCCCAACCTCCGGCGGGGCAGAGGCAGACCGCCGAGAGCGCCCGGCCGCGCACCGCCAGCTCCAGGCACAGCCAACCGCCCATCGAGTTGCCGGCGAAGTGGGCTCGCTCGATGCCCTCGGCGTCCATCATCCGCTCGATGTCATCCACCACCGCGACGATCGAAGCGGCTTCACCGTCGGCGAAGGGCTGCCCGCCGTGATGACCGAGCACGGTCGGCGCGAAGACGGCGTGGCGCTTCGCCAGCGCAGGCAGTACCGGCCGCCACGTCTGCCAGGTGGCGCTGAACCCGTGCAGCAAGACCAGGGGCTCTCCCTCGCCTCCCTTGTAGGACGCCGTCACGGGCATGGGCAGCGACCCTACCGCGGGAGGCTCGAAGTCTTCTCGGCGCAACTCTAGACTGCGCGGCGATGAGCGACCTGGCTCCAGTGCAACTGCTCGCGGTCGGGTTCGGTCCCGACGCCAACTTCGAGGGACGGATCATGGCCGAGCTGGCGGAGCTGGAGCAGGCCGGCACGGTGCCGGCGGCGTGCCGCTGGGCGAGGGCTTCCTCACGCCTGAGGCGGTCGCTTTCGTCGCCGCCGAGCTAGTGGCGATGTCGGAGGAGCTGAACGAGCTGGAGAAGGAGGGGCGCTGATGGGACTCGGTGGCGGAGGAGGTCCTGCCGGGGCTCGGCGATCGCCGACAGGGAGGGCGTCCGCGGCGACTTCGAACGGCCGGGCGAACAGCAAGTCGCGCCGGCCGAACCCGCTGCGCCAGCGCCCGCTGAGCAGGACTACACCGCCGAGCTCGAAAAGCTGGCGGCCTGCGGGACAAGGGCGTGATCACGCCCGAGGACTTCGAGGCGAAGAAGAACCAACTGCTCGGGCTCTAGCCCGAGACCGGAGTCGAAGGCGGGGCGCCCTTCTTCAGCAGGGTCGCCAGGTAGATCACCACCGGGGTCGAGCCTTTGTTGGTGGCGCGGTGGATGTCGGAGGGCTGCTCGACGATCCACTGCCCCTTGGCGATGCGGCCGGTCTGGCCCGACTCGATCGTGCGCAGGACTTGCGGATCCTGGTCCGACTCTCCGCGGCGGACGACAACCGAACCCTGCTCAACCGTGTAGGTGAGGGTCCCGGACTGGATCCGCGCGACCTGCGTCCCGAGGTGGTGATGGAGGGCGAGTACCGCGCCCGGCTCGACCACAACCCGGCTGAGCACCATGGTGCGCTTGGGAGCGCCGCGAACGTCGTCGGTCTGGGCGAGGGCGTTGCGAATCGCGGTCGGTTCCACACTCGACTGTCCGAAGGCGGACTGCCACACCGCTCCGAGGACGAAGGTGGCGGCCAGCGCTAGGGCGATCGGGAGACGAAGCTTGCGGTTACTCATCGGCGTGAGAGCATTCGGGGCCAGTGACCGACTTCCTGGTCAAGCGAGGGGAGCTGCGCGAGTGCCGTGTCGCCGAGTCCGAGGCGCCGCGGCTCGAGTCCGGCCAGGCTCTGCTCCGGGTCAAGACCTTCGGGATGACCGCGAACAACGTCACCTACGCGGTCTTCGGCGAGGCAATGTCCTACTGGGACTTCTTTCCGACCGCGGAGGAGGGTTGGGGCGTCCTCCCCACCTGGGGCTTTGCCGAGGTCGAACGCAGCGAGGCTGAGGGGGTCGAGCCGGGCACTCGCCTGTACGGCTACTTCCCCGCCTCCTCACACCTGGTCGTCACACCGACGAAGGCCGACGAGAGCGGCTTCGTCGACCGCTCGCCGCACCGGGAGAAGCTGCCCTCGGCCTATCACCGCTACCTGGCGACCGAGCACGACTTCTTCTACCGGGTTGACACCGAGGAGATCCAGATGCTGCTGCGGCCGCTCTTCTTCACCTCGTTCCTGATCGACGACCAGCTCGCCGACGAGGGGTTGGCTGAGCGCGGGCCGATCCTGATCTCCAGCGCCTCGAGCAAGACCGCGATCGCCGCCGCCTTCCTGCTGGCGCAGCGCGAGGGAGTCGAGCTGATCGGGCTGACCTCGCCACGCAGCGTCGAGTTCGTCGAGGGCCTGGGGATCTACGGCCGCACCGTCGCCTACGACGCGATCGACTCGCTCGATCGCGGGCCGGCGACCTTCGTCGACATCGCGGGCGACCCCGAGGTGCGGCTCGCGGTCCACTCCCACTACGGCGACGAGCTCGTCCACAGCATGGCGGTCGGGTTCACCCACTGGGAGGAGGGGCAGATGCCCGGCCAGGCCGATCTGCCAGGACCTAAGCCTGCCTTCTTCTTCGCCCCCGACCGGGTGGTGAAGCGCTCCAAGGACTGGGGGCGCGGCGAGCTCGAGACGAGGGTGGCCGATGCCTGGCATCCGTTCTGCGAGTGGATGGACGGCTGGCTGGAGACGATCCGCAGCGAGGGCTTCGAGGCGGTCCAGAGCGCCTACCTAGACGTGCTCGAGGGCCGAGTCGACCCCAAGCGCGCCCACGTCCTCACGCTCACCTAAGCGATGGGGAGCCCTCCCTCGTTGGGAGGTGATATCGCAGGTAATACATTGACTGCATGGCAAACGTCAGCATCAACGAGCTGCGAAATCACGGCGGCGACGTCGTCGACCGAGCTGCGCGAGGCGCGAAGATCACGATCACTCGCTCAGGCAAGCCGGTTGCGGAGCTTCGTGCAGTGAGGCCCCCACTATCGGCCGAGGTTCTGCTGAGTCGCTGGAACCGTCTGCCCCGAGTGGACTCCACGGCCCTGCGGGCGGACATTGACCAGCTTCTGGATTCAACCTGAGGAAGCGATCTCGTCGCTGCGCCGATGAGTTTCGGGCGTGCCCTCGGTCTCAACCTGCGACCGTGAAGACCAGACAAGGAGGCTGAGATGAGCAAGCTGATCGTGACCGAGTTCGTCACCCTCGACGGTGTGATGGAGGCGCCAGGCGGCGAGCCGGGGCATCCCCATTCCGGCTGGGTCTTCGACTACATCGGCCCCGAGCAGGAGCAGTACAAGATGGAGGAGACGCACGAAGCCGAGTCGCAGCTGATCGGCCGCGTCACTTATGAATCGTTCGCCGGCGCATGGCCGCAGCGCAAAGGCCCCTTCGCCGACCACTTCAACTCGATGAAGAAGTACGTCGTCTCCTCGACCCTTCCCGAGCCGCTCGAGTGGGAGAACTCGATCCTGCTCAAGGGCGACGTCGCCACCGAGGTCGCGAAGCTGAAGCAGCACGACAAGGGGCCGATCTTGGTCGCCGGCAGCTGCACGCTGGTGCACACGCTGCTCGAGAACGACCTCGTCGACGAAGTGAAACTGATGGTCTTCCCGACGATCATCGGCGGTGGCAAGCGGCCCTTCCCCGAGTCGGGCCAGAAGAAGAGCTTCAAGCTGGTCGATAGCCAGACTTTCTCCACTGGCGTCATGGCCAACGCCTACCAACCGGCCTGAGTTTCTCGGTGGGCTGCCTGGGTAGCTGCTCCTGGCAACCCACTGAGGAGGAACGACGATGGGAATCATCGACAAGATCACCGGCCGGGCGAAGCAAGCCGCTGGCGATCTGACCGACGACGCCTCGCTGCGCCGCCAGGGCAAACGCGAGGAGGAGAAGGGCGAGAAGAAGGAGCAGCTCGACCGCGCTCAGGAGCGCGCCGACGAGCGCGCCGAGGAGGTCGCCGACCTCGAGCGCAAGACCTGAGCGCCTGAGCGCTACTCCCCGGCCGCGGCGACGAGCGCGACCATGAGGTCGGCTGCGGCGGTCGGGGGAAGTCGCTGCTCACGGACGAGCGAGCGCCAGGTCGGGAAGGCGATCGCGTGGGCAATCGCTGCCCTGACTGTCTGACGCCGCGTGCCGCGCTGCGGACGCCCGCGGAGGAGGACGTCTGTCGCGGCCTCGGCCCAGGCTGCCGATGCAGCGACCGGCCGCTCCATGGCTGGCACCAAAGCAGCGTCACGGGTCGTCCTCTCGAGCATCTGCTCACCGCGTTCGAACCAGGCGTAGCGCTCGGCTAGCGCGACGATGAAGCGCTCCTCGGGGTCGGCGATCTCGGCCCAGGCGTCGAGGCCGGGGAGCGGGTGCGCGGCGATCCAGTGCGCTGAGCAAGCCGCGAACAGTGCCTCTTCGTCGGGAAAGTGCCGGTAGACGGTCGCGCGCTGCACGCCGGCGCGCTCGGCGACGGCGCTGACCGTGGTGCGGGCAGGTCCCACCGAACCGTGCAGATCGACCGCGGCCTCGGTGATCCGCCGCCGGGTCTCGTCCTCCAGCTCCGCGCGGCGGCGCTTGCGGTAGCGCCGTTTAGGTGTGGTCGATTTCGAGGACATAACTGTTCGATGAATCTTGACAGACCCCAAGGACGCTTGCTAGCTTCGTCGCACACTGTTGTTCAACGAAACTGGAGGATGAAATGTCAGGCACCCAACTCACCGACTCCCTACGTCGCTTCGACGCCTCACAGGGCCCGCGCAAGATCGGACCGGCCGACGGCCATGTCGCCGAGCTCGGCGGCTGCGATGCGCGCTTCCTGGTCTGGGGCGAGGAAGCCGGCGGCAACTTCTCGCTGGTCGAACACCCAATCCCACCCCGCTCGCTCTGCGCCCCGCTGCACCGCCACGACGGCGTCGACGAGTACAGCTTCGTGCTCGAGGGACGGATGGGGGCGCTGCTTGGCGACGACGTGATCTACGCCGAGGCGGGCGATCTAGCGTTCAAGCCGCGCGACCAGTGGCACACCTTCTGGAACGCCGGCGACGAGCCGTGCCGCATCCTCGAGGTGATCTCGCCGGGAGGCTTCGAGCACTTCTTCCGCGAGTTCGACGAGATGACGAAGAGCGGCAACTTCAGCCCCGAGGTCTTGAGCGAGCGCTACGGGATCGAGTTCGACATGGAGAGCGTGCCGCGGATCTGCGCCGAGCACGGTCTCACCCACCCGCTGCTGGGCTGATCCTCGCCCCGTTTCACACCCTCTCCACCGGGTAGCGAAAGCGAGACGCGGCTACCGGCCCGAACCCCGGCGGCTTTCATCGGATTTGGATCTGATTCCCGCTTGGGTGAGAAGACCAACCGCCACTGACGGAGAGGCGTTCGGGCCACGCCGCCGCGACCCGAGACGGCGCGCTTGAGCAAAGGAGGAGCAGAGATGCCACCGCGCGGAGTCAAAAAGGGCAGCAAGCGAGCCCGCCAGTACGAGCACATCAGGAAGAGCGCCAAGGAACAGGGGCGCTCGGAGGATCGCGCCGAGGAAATAGCGGCGCGCACCGTCAACAAGGAGAAGGCCCGCTCGGGCGAATCGCGCACGAGGTCGCGCAGCTCGACCAAAGACATCTCCTCGGGCCGGCGCGGCGGTCGGCGCTCCGGCACCAAACGGTCGAAGGGGAAAACCCGCGAACAGCTCTACAACGATGCCCGCAAGCTCAAAATCGAAGGCCGCTCGAAGATGACTAAGAAACAGCTGCAGCGCGCCGTGGCCGGCGCGAGCTGAACGCGCTGGGCGACTTTCCCGTCTTATAGCGCGGGAAAGTCGCCCACCCTCAGTCCTCCTCGAACTCGTGCTCGTGGCCCTGGCCGGTCCGCGGCTTCGAGCCGAAGCCCTGCTGCATGCCGCCCGTGCTCACGCCGGGCGGTGGCCCCCCGGGCTGGGGATCGCCGGCGCGGCCGCGATGCTTCGGCCGGTCGCGGTCGCGGCTGGGCTGGACGCGCTTCGGCTCGTCTCTTTGCTTGGGGAAGTGCGGCGGCCAGGGCGCGTCGCCGAGACCCTCCTCCTCATCACGGCGGGCGAGCTCCAGCAAGGAGTCGAGCGAGCCGGGACGCTCGTCGATATCGGCGGCGGGATCACCGAGCTCGCGCAGTCGGCCGGGCACGGTGTCGAGGCGCAGCTCGGCCGGCTCGGCGTCCGGCACCTCCTCCCAGCGCAGGGCGCAGGAGACGCGGGCGTCGGGCGTCGGGCGCACAGACCAGCAGGAGGCGACGGTGCGGTCGCGGGCGTTCTGGTTGTAATCGACGAAGACGCCGTGGCGCTCCTCCTTCCACCACTTCGTCGTCGCCAGCTCCGGGGCGCGACGCTCGACCTCGCGCGCCATCGCCAGCGCCGCGCGGCGCACTTCGAGGAAGTCCCAGCGCGGCTCGACCCGCACGTTGACGTGGATCCCCTTCGAGCCCGAGGTCTTCGGGTAGCCGCGCAGGCCGTGCTCCTCGAGCACCTCGCGCACAACCATCGCCGTGCGCCGCACCGCGTCCCACTCGATCCCGTCGGTGGGGTCGAGGTCGACGCGCAGCTCGTCGGGGTGGTCGAGATCGCCGCGGCGCGCCGGCCAGGGGTTGAAGTCGATCACGCCGAGGTTGACCGCCCAGGCCAGGTGCGCCTCATCGGCGGCGACCAGCTCCTCGGCGGTTCGCCCGGAGGGGAAGGCGACGGTCGCCGTCTGCAGCCACTCGGGGATTTTGCGCGGTACCCGCTTCTGCCAGATTGGGTCCTCCATGATCCCGTTGACGAAGCGCTTCATCACCGTCGGGCGCTCGCGCAGGTGGACCAGGGCCGCGTCGGCCACCGCCAGGTAGTACTCGGCGATGTCGAGCTTGGTCCAACCCGGCTTGGGGAAGTAGACCTTCGCCGGGTTGGAGAGTCGGACCTCGCGGCCGGCGACCTCGAGCATCGTGTACTCGCCCTTGGCCATCGCTCCGAGCGTAGCGTGGCGAGTTATCCGTCTATTTCACGGGAAACTCGCCACAGACGCGCTCAGCCCGGCCGCTAGGAGAGGCTGGAGAGCGCCGTGGCGACCGCGAAGCCGAGGGTGGTGACCAGCCCGGCGACGCGGCCCGACTCCCTCGTCGCCTCAGGGATCATCGAGTCGATCAGCATCACCAGGAGCGCGCCGGCGGCGAAGCCGTCAATGCAAGCTCGCAGCTCGCCGGAGGTGACGTCGGCGATCGCGAAGCCGGCGACGCTGGCCAGCGTGCAGATCGCGGCCACCGCGCACCAGAGGCCGAGGACCCGGCTGCGGTCGCGGCCGGCGCCGCGCATCTCGCTAGCCGAGCCGATCGCCTCCGGCAGGTTGGAGACGAAGATCGCGACGAGCAGACCAAGACTGACGCCCTCGCCGGCCGCCAGGCCGATCCCGAGCACGAGTTGCTCGGGGATGCCATCGAGGAAGGCGCCGAGGGCGAGGGCGTTGCCGGGATCGGAGCCACCGGCGCGGCCGCTGCGGCCGCGGCCGGCGGAGAAGCGCTTAGCGATCAGCCCGTCGAGGCCGAAGTAAGCGAGGGCCCCGGCCCCGAGGCCGACCGCGGTGGCGCCGAGGCTGCCGACCTCGATCCCCTCCCCCGCCAGCTCGAAGCTGACGGCGCTGATCAGCGCGCCGGCGCCGAAGGCGAGCACCAGACCGACCTGCCGGGACGGCCAGGACCGGACGAAGGCAAGCATTGCGCCAAGAGCCAGCGACGAGGCCGCCACAGCTCCCCAGGCGAGCGCCTCGAGCACCTCAGCCCCCCACCGTCTCGGCGAACGCCTCGGCGAGCAGGCGGACTCCCTGCTCAATCGCCGGCTCGGAGAGGTTGCCGAAGCCGACCACGAGGGCGGGCGGGCCGGCAGCGGCGAAGCGGTGCAGCGAGAGCCCCTCGAGGCCGACGCCGCGCGCCTCGGCGGCGGCGAGCAGGGCCGGCTCGTCCGTCTCGCCAGGCAGCTCGACCAGCTCGAAGAGGCCGGCGGCGCCCGTGCCGGCCCGTGCCTGCGGCAGCGAGCGTCCGAGCGCCGCGACCAGCGCCTCGCGGCGCCGCTGGTAGCGCAGGCGCATCCGCCGCACATGGCGGTCGAGCTCCCCGCGGGAGATGAAGTCGTGTAGGGCGAGCTGACCGATCGCCTCCGAGCCGCCGTCCTCTACCGCCTTGGCCGAGATCAGCGGCCAGGCCAGCCAGGAGGGCATCAGCAGCCAGGCCAGGCGCATCCCCGGCGCCAGCCGCTTGCTCGCCGAGCCGATGTAGGCAACGCGCTCCGGCGCCAGCCCCTGTAGCGCGCCCACGCCCGCCCGGTCGTAGCGGTACTCGGCGTCGTAGTCGTCCTCGACGATCAGCCGCTCGCCCCGCTCCGCCCACTCGATCAGCGCCGCCCGTCGGCGGCTGCTGAGCACGCAGCCGGTGGGGAACTGGTGCGCGGGGGTGACGACGACCGCGCTAGCCCCACTCGTTTCGAGCGCGTCGATGCGCAGCCCCTCGGCGTCGACCGGGACCGGCGCCACCTCGAGGCCCGCCTGCTCGACGATCAGCCGGTGGGTGTGCCAGCCGGGGTCCTCCAGCGCCACCCGTTCGACGCCCTGGCTCTGAAGCCAGCGGCAAATCAGCGAGAGGCCCTGGGTGAAGCCGGTGCAGATCATCGTCTGCTCGGGATCGGCCGCGGCGCCGCGCACCCGCCCCAGGTACCCGGCGAGCGCTTCGCGCAGCTGCGGCACGCCGCGCGGGTCGGGATAGCCGACCGCGTCGACTGGCGCCAGACGCCAGGCCGCGCGCAGCGAACGCAGCCAGCTGGCGCGGGGGAATCCCGCCAAGTCGGGCACGCCGGGGTGGAAGTCGTAGGCGAAGCTGGGTAGCAGGGAGCGCGCCGGCAGCCGCGGCTCCGAGGTGCGCACGGACCTAGCTACCCGCACCGGCGCCCCCTGCCTGGTCAGCAGGTAGCCCTCGGCGGCAAGCTGCCCGTAGGCCTCGGTGACGACGCCGCGCGAGACCCCCAGCTCCGCCGCCAGGACCCGGGTCGAGGGCAGCCGTGCGCCGGCGTCGAGGCGCCCGTCCCGGATGCCCTGCCGGATTGAGCGCTCGATCTGCTCGTGGAGAGGCAGGTCGCCGTTGCGATCGATCTCCACCAGCAGTAGGTCCAGGCCAACTGGTCCTCTTGATCGGGGCATTACTGGAACTGTATATCGATCCAGTGGCTCCCTAAGGTTCATCTTCCCCAGTATGCGAGGAGGATCGCCATGGATCGGATCACGGTTGTAGGAGGCGGGCTCGCGGGCCTCACCGCGGCAATCGCCTGCGCCGAAGGCGAGGCGGAGGTGCGCCTGCTCGAGGCGCACGACTCCCTCGGCGGGCGGGCGCGCAGCACCGGCGGTCCATATAAGGCCAACCTCGGCCCGCACGTCATCTACAAGGACGGCCCGCTCTGGCGATGGCTGCAGGAGCGCGACCTCCTCCCCCCCTACGCCGGCGTGCCGCTGGCGCCGATCCGTTTCCGCTGGCAGGGAGAGGTGCGGCGCACGCCGCCCCTGGGGACGATTCCCTCGACCCTGCGGCTGCGCGGCCGCGAGGCTCCGGTCGACCGGGACTTCCGCGGCTGGGCCGCCGACCACACCAACGAGCGCACGGCGGCGATGCTCTCCGCCGCCGCTGGCGTCTACACCTTCCACCACGATCCCGGCGAGCTCTCGGCGGCCTTCATCTGGGAGCGCACCGTGCGCGCCCTGCTCACCGCCCGGCCCGCGACCCGCTACCTGATCGGCGGCTGGCGGGCCTTGGTCGACTCGCTCGAGAGCTGCGCCCGCAAACTGGGGGTGAGGATCGAGACCGGCCACCCGGCCGAGGCGTTGCCGGAGCCGCCGGTGATCGTCGCCACCGAGCTCGACCGCGCCCGCGAGCTGCTCGGCGACGACTCGCTCCGCTGGCTCAGCGGCAACACCGTCTGCATCGACCTCGGCCTGCGCCACCGCCGCGGCGATCCCTTCGTCGTCTCCGATCTCGACGAGGCCGGCTGGCTGGAGCGCTACTCAGCCGCGGACTCCTCACTTGCGCCCGAGGGCGAGGAGCTGGTTCAAGCGCAGATGCCGATCCGGCCTGGCGAGAGCTCCGAGGGGGCTGCGCTACGACTTGAGCGCCTGCTCGACCTCTCGCTGCCGGACTGGCGCGAGCGGGAGACCTGGCGGCGCCGACAGGTGATGGACGGCCGCAGCGGCGCCCTCGACCGGCCCGGACAGAGCTGGTGCGACCGGCCGGCGATCGATCGCGGCGACGGCGTCTTCCTCGCCGGCGACATGGTTGCCGCCCCCGGCCTGCTCTCCGAGGTCTCCTGGGCCAGCGCGGTCGAGGCCAGCGAGCTCGCCCTAGCCGCGGTCAGCCGCCCAGCGCTGCGCCGGGTCGCCTAGGCAGTTCGGTGCCCTCCTACCCCGATTGGCCTTCCTGGGAAGCGTGCTCCTTGACGCGGCGAGCAGCCTTGGCGTAGGCAATCATTCGGTCGCGGCGACCGATCGCCAGGACGACGCTAACCGCTGGAGCGCCATCACTGGGCTCGTTGCGATAGACGAAGCGGTAACGCGGCTTGCCGCGCCAGTCAGGCTCATCGAAGCGAACCTTGCGACAGCCTTTCAGCACTCGGGGAGGCTTATCTCCCATCAGCTCACCGTGATGCGGGTTGCCGTGCAGCTCGACCACGATGCGCGCGACCTCGCGCCTTAGGGCCTTCTCCAGTTGATTGGCATCAGCCCTGGCCTCCGCCAGGGCTTCGACCTTGTGGTCAGCCTCCGGGGAGCTGCTCAACGAACTCCCCCATGCCGATCTCCACCAGGAAATCGCCGGCACTCAACCGCTCACCATCGCTTTTCTGGAGCCGCTCCTGCAGGAACAGCGCTATGCCGGCGTTCTCGAGCTCCTCTTCCAGTTCCTCAATCCGTCCTTTGGCGGCAGCCAGGTCTACCGTGGGGACCAGCGACGCGGATCCCTCCTGGCCCCGGGTCTTGATTCGGACTGCGTTGACCTCCGGGTCAGGCGAGGCCTTACGGCGCGACGACGCCTTCTTGACAAGCTGTGGGAGGTTGCGACGTGCCTCGCTCGTCCCCAGCGCTAGTGGATTCTTACCTCGGGCCGCCGCCATGCCCCCAGGGTACCACTAGTTGTACAAGTCGGTGAGGAGGCGAGGCTGGGTCAGCGCGGAGTCAAAGAAGAAGGCCTCGCCTTCAAATTCTTCCTCCAGCGGAGTGACTAGTGTCGTCGAATCGGCGAAGTTGTCGTTGGCGGGAGGCGGTGTGGCTTCGATCCGGAGCTCAAAGGAGCCTTCGGTTTCTGCTGGCGGGCCTTCTGGAAAGGAGAAGGGGTTCCCGTCGACGACGATCTCGTACTTGGTTCCGCCAACGGCCTTGAAGGTGTACTCCCGCCCCCCAAAAGGGCAGTGCGGCCCTTCATCCTCGTTGCCTTCAGCGACGCTGGCCAAGGCATTGAGGGCAGTGCCGGTGTAGACACCGACCACGTCAGTGAAATCCGCTTCGCAGCCACCTACCGTGACCCAGCCATCGCTGGCTGCTTCCCACTCGAACCAGACCGAGTTGCCAGCAGCAAACAGTGGGCCGAGAAACTCTTCGCTCTCTTTGGTGGCATCGACATTCGAGCGCGAGACCTCGATTGGCAGGCTGCCGCTCAGCATCTCGCGGTTGTCGAAACCGTCGTTGGCGGGAGGCACGCCAAGAGCCGGCGATGCCCAGAAAAGTAGACAACCCGCCGTAAGCGCAAGCGCTGCGCGAACCTCAACCCACATCTTCCTCACCGGCATTCATCCGTTCCCCGCCCTCCAAAAGGCGCTCAGCTCCACCCACACAAGGAGCCATGTTAGCTCGTATGCGCAACTCTTTGTATGCAACTAGAGAGGCAGCTTCGAGCGCGGTCGGTCGGAGGCGGCAGCCGCGAGACTCTCGATCAGCTCGAGCTGCTTGCGGTGGTAGGCGATGCCGGCGATCAGCGTTCGCTCGCTCGGGTCCCAGCCCTCCGCCTCGCGCACCTCATCGAGGTAGCCCTGCAGCTCGGAGACCTTGTCCTTGTGCCACCTGACCCGGGCCTCCGTCAGCGGACGCGGGTCGGCACCGGCGAAGATCTTGAGGACGAGTTCGTCGCGAACCTGGGGAGGCGCAGCGGTCGGCTCGGCCGCCCACTCGTGCAGCGCCTCCCTACCCGCTCCGGTGAGCGAGTAGAGCTTGCGGCGGCGGCCGGCAGGCTCCTGGCTCACCGAGAGGTAGCCGGCGGCGGCTAGGCGCGCGGGCTCCTCGTAGGCGGTCGTGTGCGGCACCGGCCAGAAGTTCTCGATCGTCATGTCCATCGCCTGCTTGATGTCGTAGGAGGTGGCCTCGCCAAGCTGGTCGAGCAGGGCGAGCAGGGCATAGGAGGTGGTTGTGAGCCGGATCGACTTGCTTTTCATGATTCGTGTCGTATAGTACAGGACGTATGGTGAAAGATCGCTACGACGCAGTGGTCGTCGGCGCCAGCCTCGCAGGTTGCGCCACCGCGATCCAGCTCGGCCGCGCGGGCGCGAGCGTCGCGCTGGTGGAGAAGAGCCCCGACCCCGCCGCCTTCAAGCGCATCTGCGGGCACTTCATCCAGGCCTCGGCGGCGCCTACCCTTGAACGCCTCGACCTGCTCGAGCCGATCCTCGCTGCCGGCGGAATCCGCTCGCGGATCGCCGCCTGGACGCGTTGGGGATGGATCGACCCGGCACCCGAGCGGGCCGGCTACGCCGTCAACCTGCGCCGCGAGCGGCTCGACCCGCTCGTGCGCGAGGTCGCCGCCGCGACCCCGGGAGTCGAGCTGATGCTCGGCCACCCGGTGCAGGAGCTCCTGCACGAGGACGGCGCGGTCGCGGGCGTCGTCGTCGAAGACCGGGAAGGCTGGCGCAGGGAGCTTCGTGCCCGCCTCGTCGTCGGCGCCGACGGTCGCAGCTCGGCGACTGCGGAGCTCGGCGGTCTCACCGGGAAGACCCTCCCCCACGAGCGCTTCGTCTACGCCGCCTACTTCGAGGGAAGGCCCGCCCCGCCCGACAGCGCACTCTGGTTCCTCGACCCGGACGTGGCGGCCTCCTTCCCCACCGACGACGGTCTCACCCTCTACGCGGTCGTGCTGGCCAAGAATCGCTTGCCGGACTTCAAGCGTGATCCCGAAGCCGCCCTCACCTCCTTCCTCGCCGGCCTGCCAGACGCGCCGCCTGTTCGCTCGTCCCGCATCGTCGGCCCAGTGCTGGGCAAGATCGAGATGCCCAACCGAATCCGTGGCCCGGTCGCGCCGGGACTGGCGCTGGTCGGCGACGCCGCGCTGGCGAGCGACCCCCTCTTTGGCATCGGCTGCGGCTGGGCCTTCCAGTCGGCCGAGTGGCTCGCCGACAGCGTCGCTCCCGCCCTACAGGGCGCCGAGCCGCTCGAGCGCGGCCTCACCCGCTACCGCCGCCGCCACCGGCGTGAGCTGCGCGGCCACGCCTTCTTCATCCACGACTACGCAACCGGCCGTCGCCTCAACCCGGCCGAGCGCCTCCTCTTCTCAGCCGCCGCCCGCGACCCGAAGCTGGCCCTGACCTTCGACGAATTCGGAACCCGGCAGATCAAGCCAGCGAAGATGCTCGCAAAGGCCGCCCCTCGCACGATCGCCGTCAACCTGCGCCACGCGCTTGGTCGGCGCGGCAGTGGTGCCGACCAAGATAGTCATCGCTCCGCCCTCGCTTGAGGAGGCTTGTTTAGTCAACTAACCTTGTTTCGATGGAGGCGAGTGAGGCTCATACAGACAAGGTCACCGTGATCACCCTCGGACCCGAGGGGACCTGCCATGAGCGCGCGGTCCAGCGGTACCTCGCTTTCCAGGGAGTCGAGGAGTACGAGATCGTGCTGATCACCGACTTCTTCGACGGGCTCGAGATCCTGCGCGAGACGCCAGGCGCCTTCCTCGTCCAGTGCAGCGCCCACCCCAAGGTCCACGAGATCACCGAGAAGTACTGGACCGAGATCTTCGTCGTCGACACCTTCATCTTCCCGACTAAGCACCTCGTCCTGCTCAGCCGCAAGGACGTGGAGAAGCCCCGGTCGCTCGGCATCGTCCCCGCCACCAAGGGCTACGTCGACCTCTCCCAGTGGGAGGAGATCATCGACGTGCCCTCGAAGCCGATCGTCGCCGAAGAGCTCCTGGCTGGTCGCTACGACTTCGGCCTGACCCACATGGAGCACGTGGAGGAGCACGCCGGTGAGCTGCGGCTCGACCTCGACATCGGCGAAATCGACACCACCTGGGTGGTCTACGGGCACGAGAAGCGCTTCAAGGGCGACGTGATCGGGATCCCCTCCGCCGAGCTCTTCCGCGAAGCCGTCCCCGCGGGCTGAGCCGACCGACCGGCCTGGGTAGCATCAAGCCGGTGAGGCGTTGGGGCACCGCCGTCATCGTGATCGTCGCCGTGGCGGCGTCCCTGCCGACCGCCGCCTCGGGCGCGGCGCTGGTTCCCCTCGCGCCCTCCTCCGCCTGGCCCTCCGAACCGATCCACGCGACGGCGCCGCCCGGCGACCCGCGCCTGTTCGTGGCCGAACGAGGCGGCGGAGTGCGGGTCTTCGAGAACGGCGTGCTGCGGGCGACCCCGTTCCTCACAGTGCCGAACGTCGACACCGAAGGCGAGCGGGGGCCTGCTCTCGATCGCCTTCGCTTCCGACTACGCCTCCAGCGGTCTCTTCTACGTCTTCACGGTGGCGAAAGCGGCGGGCGAGTTCGGCGCCGAACCGGGAGAACTGCAGGTGGTCGAGTACAGGCGCACTGCCAGCGACCCAAACCTGGCCGACGACGCCTCCGCCCGGCTCGTGCTCGGGATCCCCCATTCCGCCACGAACCACAACGGCGGCCAGGTCGCCGTCGGGCGTGACGGCCTCCTCTACGTGACGGTCGGGGACAACGCCGACAGTGCGAACGCCCAGAAACAGGACAACCTGTTCGGCAAGGTGCTGCGGATCGATCCGCGCGGCTTTGCCAACGACGGTGAATACGGCGTGCCGCCCTCGAACCCGCTCGTGGGCATCCCCGCGGCCAAAGAGGAGATATACGCACTGGGCCTGCGCAACCCCTATCGCGCCTCCTTCGCGCCGGATGGCCGCCTCGTCGTCCCCGATGTCGGCGCCAGCACCTGGGAGGAGGTCAACACCGGCAACCTCGCCGGAGCCAATCTGGGTTGGCCGATCTGCGAGGGTGCCTGCACGCCGCCTCAGCCGGGACTCACCGACCCCATCTTCCAGTACGCCAACGCGGACAGCCCACTGGAAACGACCGGCTGCGCGATCATCGGCGGCTACGTCGTCCGCGATCAACCACTGGGCGAACTGTTCGGCCGTTACCTCTACGGGGACGCCTGCCGGTCCGACTTGCGCACGATCGACCTCGACGCGATGGGCGGCCAGCCGCAACCCGCCAACCTGACGATTCCGAGCGGTAGCCTGCTCGGCTTCGGCGAGGACTCCGGCTGCGGCGTCTACGTCCTCACCACCGGCACTGCTTACCGCGTTGCGATGAGCTCGGATTCGTCGCCGTCCAGTGGAGCGCCCGCCTGCGGAACCGTCGACCCGGTCGGCAAAATCGAGCGCCTCCGCCTCACCGTTCGCGCCGCGCGGCGGCAGCGGTTGCGCGGCCACGTCAAGGTCGTGGCGATCTGCTCGGAGGCCTGCGCGCTGCGCGCCCGCGGTCGCCTGCACTTCTTCAAGCGGGGCCGGAAAGCCGGCTCGGCGAGGCTGATCCCGGTATCCCGTCCCGCCAAAGCCGGCGCCCGCAACCGCTTCCGCCTCGCCGTGCTGAAGGTGAGGGTGCGACAGCGGGCGAAGCGGATGCTGAAGCAGGGGCGCCGGGTTTCAGCGCAAGTGACCGTGGTCGCCTTCGACGATGCCGGCGACAGGGTGCTCAGAACCGTTCCCGTCAGACTGATCCGCTGAGCGCAACGTTTGGGCGTCCGATAGCTCCCCCAAAAACGTTGCGGGCAATATCAGCCCGCGATGGCAGCCGCCAGCACGTTCGCCGCGCCGTGCATCCCAGCCAGATTCGGATGGATCGGCGCCGCTGGGTTGACCGGCACAACCGGCTCGACCCAGCGTGTCAGCGGGCCCTTGCAGGCGTCGTGGCCGATGCTGGCCTGGTACCAACTGACCAGAGTGGCCCCGTTCGCGGCCGCCTCGCTGGCAAGCATCGCGTTCAGCTCACGCTGCTTGGCACGTAGGTAGGGCACGTCTGCGAAGCCGACCGGCATCTGTGGCCAACAGCCGTGGCCGGTCTCGGGGAAGATTGCGGCGTAGTCGACGACGAAGGTCCGCGCCTGCGGCGAGCGGGCTCTGATTGCGTCCAGCACCGCGTCGACCTTGGGAGCCGTCGCTGCAATCCGCTCGCTCAGCTGATCGACACCACCAGCGGTGTATTTGTCCCGGCACGGCGATTTGAAGGGGTTGACGGTGATGCAGCCCTCAGCGATTTCGCCGAAACCGATGTCATTGCCGCCGATCGTCAGTGAGACCACCGTGGTGCTCGCATCCAGCGAGTCGAGCTGTGGCGGGTTGGGCCCGTCTGGCTCAACCCCCTGGGGCTCGAACATGTCATCGGTCTGGGCTCCGCTGCAGCTGGCGTCGCGCAGCGGCAACCCGATGCGCAGTGCGGTCAGGTGCGGATAGTTGCGATCCGACTTGAGGCAGCCGAGCGGGAGGACCGGGAGCGGGATCAGCGGGCCCGCCGCGTAGGAATCACCGAGCGCGACATAGCTGGCTGCGCGAGCGCCAGCCGCCGCGACGCCGACGAGAAGGGCCAGCGCCGCAGCGGTGACGATCAACGCTTTCAACGGCCGGGAGGAAATAAGCCGCGCGCTCATGTGGGGGAGCGGTACCCGCCTCCCCAAGCTCTCAAACTCCTCTGAGCACTATGCCTCGGAGTAGGCCGGCTCCGGCTCGCCGGTCTCCGCGCCGGCCGGCTCGCCCTCGCCCTCCTGCGGCGCACCTTGCGCCGCGGCCGGAGCCACTTCGCGCAGCACGGTGATGGCGATCACCAGGGCGATCGCGACCAGCCCGGCGCCGACCAGGTAAGCGAGGTGGAAGCCGGAGTTGAGCGCGGCGTCGTTCGAGACGCCCTCGGCGAGCAGGTCGTCGGTCCGCCCCGTGGCCAGCGTCGCCAGGATGGCGAGGCCGATCGCGCCGCCGACCTGGGCGCTGGTGTTGACCAGGCCCGAGGCGAGGCCGGAGTCCTGCGGCGTCGCCCCCGACATCGCCACCGTCATCAGCGCGGGGAAGGAGGTCCCGATGCCGACGCCGATCAGCAGCATCGGCGGCAGGACGTCAGTCACGAAGGTGCCGTCGACCGGTGTACGCGCGAAGAGCAGCAGCCCGCCGGCGATCATCACCAGGCCCGGCATCAGCGTCCGCCGGGCGCCGAAGCGCATGATCAGCCGTTCCGAGAAGCCAAGCGAGAGCGTCCCCATCACCAGGGTCGCCGGCAGGAAGGCGAGGCCTACCTGGAGCGGGTCGTAGCCGAGGATCTCCTGCAGGTAGAGGGCGCCGAGGAAAAACATCGCGAACATCCCCGCGACCAGCAGCGCCTGCAGCGCGTTGGCGCCGGAGACGTTGCGGGAGCGGAAGAGCCGCAGCGGCATCAGCGGGTTGGCGATCCGCGCCTGGCGGGCGATGAAGGCGGCGCCGAGCCCAAGCGAGATCGCGCCGAGGATAAGCGTCTGGGTTGCCAGCCAGCCGACCTCGCTGACCTCGAGGATCGTGTAGGTGCCGAGCATCAGGCTGGAGGTGATCAGCAGCGCGCCGGGGACGTCCGCTCCCTCGGCCAGCCCAATGCCCTCGTGGTCCTCGACCAGGCGCCGGGTCAGCACCGCAGTGGCGATCCCGACCGGCAGGTTGATGAAGAAGATCCAGTGCCAGCTGATCGCCTCGGTGAGGACGCCGCCGGCGAGCAGCCCGATCGAGCCGCCGGCGGAGGCGACGAAGCCGTAGACGCCGATCGCTTTCGCCTGCTCGTTCGGCTGCGGGAACATCGTCACGATCATCCCCAGCACCACGGCCGAGGTGAGCGCGCCGCCGATCCCCTGGATGAAACGCGCGCCGATCAGCATCTCCTGACTCTGCGAGAGAGCGCAGAGCAGCGAGGCGCTGACGAAGACGCCAAGGCCGGCGAGGAAGACGCGGCGCTGGCCGAGCAGGTCGCCGAGCCGGCCGGCGAGCAGTAGCAGGCCGCCGAAGGGGATCAGGTAGGCATTGACCACCCAGGCGAGGTTGCCCTGCGAGAAGCCAAGGTCCTCCTTGATCGAGGGCAGCGCCACGTTGACGATCGTGATGTCGAGCACGATCATCAGTACGCCCGCGCAGAGCACGTAGAGCGCCGCCCAACGGTTGCGGTCGAGTTGATCGGGCTGCGTGGTCACTGCGGCTCCTTCCGTCGAGTCTGGACTGGGGATTGGGGCTTCGAGGGATAAGACCGGGGAAGGACCCGGAACTCATCGGAACAGCGGAGATTAGCCAGCCAGCTCCGTCGGCAAGCCGAAGCGCTCGAAGGCGGCCTCGACGCGGCGGCGGTCGAATTCCTGCTCAGGCAGGCGGAGGATCGACTCGCGGGCGGGATCCTCAGTGGTGCGGGTGAGGAAGGCGTCGACCTGGGAGATCTTGCCGTCCGGGGCGAAGGTGAGCACGTTGAGCGCGAAGCGCTGGTAGCTGCCCGCGTCGGGGTCCCAGGTGTAGAAGCCGAGCGCCTCCTGGCCGTTGGCGCGGACGCGAAGGGCGCGCCATTGCCAGTCGCCCCCGAGCGGCGAGAACTCGAGGAAGGCGCGGATCTCCTCGCGGCCGCGGAACCAGGACTGCAGCGGCGGCATCGTGAAGGCGGCCTCCTCGCTCAGCATCGAGACGACCTTCTCGACGTCGGCGCGTTCCCAGGCCTCGACGTAGCTCTCGACCAGCTCGGTGATCTGCTCGTCGCCGAGGGCCCGCAGGGTCTCCTGCTGGCTCTGCTCGGGCAGCTTCTCCTCAACCGAGGCGCGAGCGCGCTGCAGGGCGCTGTTGACCGACGCGGTGGTCGTCTCCAGCGCCTCCGCCGCCTCGTTGGCGGAGAAACCGAGCACCTCGCGCATGATCAGCACCGCGCGCTGGGTCGCCGGCAGGTACTGCAGCGCGGCGATGAAAGCGAGCTCGACGCCCTCGCGCCGCTCGTAGCGGGCCTCGGGCGCAGCGAAGCCGTCCTCGACCCCGATCGCCTCGTCGGCGAGGGGTTCGACCCAGACTGACTCGATCAGCGGCTCGCCCGGGCCTTCGCTGGGGTCCGCCGGCGGGTACTCGGTCGGCAGCACCCGCTTCGGCCGCTTGCCGATCGCGTTGAGGCAAGTGTTGGTGGCGATCGTGTAGAGCCAGGAGCGCAACGAGCTGCGCCCCTCGAATCTCTTCAGGCCGCGCCAGGCGCGCAGCAGCGCTTCCTGGAGCGCATCCTCGGCATCGTGGATCGAGCCGAGCATCCGGTAACAGTGCGCCTGTAGCTCGCCCCGGTAAGGCTCGACGAGTCCGGCGAAGGCAGCCTCGTTTCCCTTCTGCGCGGCCTCGAGCAGCTCCTGCTCGGCCGGCGACGAAGTAGTGGAGGCTGAGCTCACCCCTTCAGGGTAGAAGAATGGGAGCTCGATGACGACGCAGTCCACACTTGCGATCGAAGTCACGGGCCTGGCCAAGGCCTTCGACGACGTGCAGGCGGTTGACGGAGTAGACCTCGCCGTCAGCCGCGGCTCTGTCTACGGCGTGCTGGGGCCCAACGGAGCCGGCAAGACGACCACGATCAAGATGCTGGCGACGCTGCTGCGTCCCGACGCCGGCTCGGCGCGGGTGCTTGGCCACGACGTCGTCGCCGAAGCCGACGAGGTGCGCAGCCTGGTCAGCCTCACCGGGCAGCTCGCCTCGGTCGACGAGGAGCTGACCGCGTTGGAGAACCTGACGCTGATCGGGCGCCTGCTCGGCCTCAAGCGGCCGGCCGCGAAGGGACGGGCGAGCGAGCTGCTCGATGCCTTCGGCCTGGCCGAGGCCGCCGGGCGCCTGGTCAAGAACTACTCCGGCGGGATGCGCCGCCGCCTCGACGTCGCCGCCAGCATCGTCGTCACCCCCGAGCTGATGTTCCTCGACGAGCCGACCACGGGGCTCGACCCGCGCTCCCGCAACTTGGTCTGGGACATCGTCCGCGCCCTGGTCGACGAGGGGACGACGATCCTGCTCTGCACGCAGTACCTCGACGAGGCCGACCAGCTCGCCGATGGGATCGCCGTGATCGACCGCGGCAAGGTGATCGCCGAGGGCACGCCCGCGCAGCTCAAGGCCTCGGTCGGGTCGGGCGCTCTGCACGTGCGGCTGCTCGACTCCGAGCAGCGACCGGAGGCGGAGCGCCTGCTCGCCCGCGAGCTAGGCTCGATGCGCCTCGAGCCCGACCCGGCGGCGCTGAGCAGTCCCTGCTCCGACACCGACCGCGCCGCCGAGGCCGTCGCCGTGCTGGCGCGATCCGGCGTCGGCATCGCGACCTTCTCGCTCGGCCAACCCAGCCTCGACGAGGTCTTCCTGGCGCTGACCGGGCACCCGGCCGAGGAGCAGGCAGAGGAACAAGAGACCCCGATCGAGGAGGAGCAGGCGGCATGAGCACCACACCGACCACCCAAGACCCATCCCTGTCCCCGATCGAGGAGGCGGCGCTGCGCAAAGCACTCTCCTCCACCGAGCGGCCGCCCCGTGCCAGCGCCCTCACGGCCACGCTCACCTTCGGCTGGCGCGGCATGCTCAAGGTCAAGCACGTGCCCGAGCAGCTACTCGACGTGACGATCACGCCGGTGATGTTCGTGCTCATGTTCACCTACCTCTTCGGCGGCGCGATCGCCGGCTCGACCGGTGACTACCTCGACTACATCCTTCCCGGCGTGCTGGTGATGTCGGTGCTCTTCACCACCGTCTACTCGGGGATCTCGCTCAACACCGACCTGACCAAAGGGGTCGTCGACCGCTTCCGCTCGCTGCCAATCTGGCGGCCGGCGCCGCTGGTCGGCGCCCTGCTCGGCGACAGCGTCCGCTACCTGGTCGCCGGCACCGTGATCGTCGTGCTCGGCGTGGCGCTCGGTTTCCGGCCCAGTGCCGGAGTACCGGGCGTGGTCGCGGCGATGGCGCTGGTGATTGTCTTCGCCTTCGGCCTTTCCTGGGTCTTCACCACCATGGGGCTACTGCTGCGCTCGCCCAACGCGGTGATGAACGCGGGCTTCATGAGCATCTTCCCGCTCACCTTCCTCAGCAACGTCTTCGTCGAACCGGAGACGCTGCCAAGCGCCCTCGAGGCGTTCGTCGACGTCAACCCGATCTCGATCCTCGCCACCGCCTCGCGAGGGTTGATGGAGGGCAACGCGGAGGCCGACGATATCGCGATCGTCCTCGCCGTCGCGGCCGCGCTCACCGCCGTCTTCGCCCCGCTCACTAACCGCCTCTACCGCAGCCGGTAGTCCGACTTGAGGTCAGCGGCCGTCGCGGAAGTTCCGGAGGTTGCGGAGCAGGGCCAGGATCGCGTGGCCGACGACGATCAGGAACAGCACGATCCCCAGGATCGCCGTCGCGTGGACGTAGTAATCGGGCGCCTGTCCGAGGAGGAGAGGGGTCATCGCTCTCTCCCGACAATCGGACGCCGACCGGGGACGTGGGGGGACCTTGAAATCACAAGCTCCCCTGCTCCGCAGGATCGAGGTCCGAACCCGTCCTGTCAAGGGGCCCCCCGCGATTTCGTCGCAGATGCTGGTCACGCGCACGCACCGGCACGTTGAGCACGACGATGATCGTCTGCTGCGCGAAGATCGCCTGGGCGGAGTCCATCGTCGGCGGGTCCGAGGCCCGGACTAAGGCGGGACATTCGGACAGGGTGAGTTTCGGGGTTCTCGCGCGCGTGCGCGTAGGGGCGAGTCGGAGCAATGGTTTTCCCCCGGTCCCGATGTCCCGTCCAGGCTCCTCGAAGTCCCGACCCCGTTACAAATGGCTTGCCTGGCACGTACTCAAACTGGTGTCCGTCAGCCCGCCACCGCAATCGTCACGACTGCTCCGACGACGATTCCGAGCACGGCGACCGCTAGGGCCGCGACCTGGATCTTCTGCGTGGTGTCAAGCGTCTTCCACCCCTTCGGCGCGGTCTCGATTTCGATTTCTTCGACTCGCTGTCGGAGCGACCGATGGAGGTCGGCGAGGTCTTTCTTGCTCTCGGTCTCGTGCCGTTGGAGTGCCTGCTGAGCGTCCGAATCGAGCGGCCCGCGCGCCTCCACCGGCCGCACTGCCTCGCGCAGGTGGTGGAAGTCTCCCGACAGTTCCAGGAGGACTGCTTCGGCTCGTTCCCGTTCCTCGTCCTCCGTGGACGCCTGCGTCGGCTCGCGCGGTTCCAGGTAGGAGACGACCCAGGCGACGCGACGGAGGGGCAGGAAGCCGGACGACTGGGTGACTTCCTCTAGGTGCTGCTGGGCCGCCGTGTGTCGGGCACGCGCGGCGTTGACCGCCTCGTACAGGTCGTCCAGGTCCCGGCGCTGGCCGACGACTCGGCGGGTCGGTTCCGGGTACTCGAGGTTGTAGAGCTTCGCGTTCAGGATCTCGCCGAGCATCCGCGCCCTGGTGCCGTCGAGGTTGCGCCGCTGTACGAGTTTGTCGGCGGCGTCGGCCGCGATGGCGTCGAAGTTGGAGAGGGTCCACACCCACTCCTCGAGTTTCCGCCTGGCTTCGAGGTCGGCCAGGCTCCCCGCTGGGCGCGGCCGGCGGGAATCGTCCACCTCCGGTGCGCGCTCGACCAGTTCTCGTCGGTACCGGATCAGGTCGCGGATCACCTCCTCGTCCTCCGTCTCCAGCCTCTCTGCGGCGGCCTCCACCTCCGCTTTCACACGCTCGGCAGCCGCACGGATCGTGTCGTCGGCGTCCGTCAGGCGCTTGTAGTCGCGCAGGCGTCGGAAGAAGTCCGGACCGCTCGCGGCATCGGCGTCTGCGTAGGTGCGTTCGAGGCGGTCGAGTGGACTGGGCACGGCGGCCAGGATAGCCCCGCCAGAGTCCCACCCGGAGCCGTGGCGGCCGCTCGCGCCATGCTCCAAGGTCGCTGCAAGCAGTCTGCGAGCTTGGCGCTATGCGGAAGGGGGCATGAAGCCCAGCGGGTGGCTTGCGGGTGGCTGTGGCAACGGCTTTGGTCTCGCCTTGAAGGCGATCACCGAGGCACCACCGGCCCAGATCATCAGAAGCAGAAATGTCCACGCAAGAAGGTCGTGCAGCATCGCGTCTCAGGATAGAGGGCGTCGTAGACGCGGCGGGAAGTCCCTGCTCTGGCGGACAAAACGGTATCGATTTCCGCTGGCCTCTACTCTGACCGGCGAATGACTGATCCGCGAGAAATGCTGGCGGCGAGATTGGCGCAGCGGTCGCAGCGCGAAAAGGAAAGCGACCCCTACGGCTTTCACGAGATGACCGAGCGGGAGCTAGTTGACTGGCTGGGAGCAGGAAACGCAGAGCCAGGATCGCAGGTCTATGAGCACGGAAAGCTGGTGCTGGAGAGCAAGCGGGCGAAGCGGCTCTTGGTTCACGGCCTTGACAGCTAACCGGAAGACCGACCACAGCCCGAGGAGGAAAGTCCTCCAAGCTTCGCCCCGGTTCACTTCACGATCCCTCGGACTCGTCTTGGCCGCGTTCCTCGGTCTCGCAGCCGTCGTCAAATCGCCAGTTACCACCGGGCTTGCGGTGACCGCTGTTTGCTTGGTCCTCGCGGTCCTATTTTCCCGCCGCGTACGGGTGCCCGTGTTGAAATTCATTGATCGGGCAACTGGATAGGAAGGCGGCAGAACGGGAGCCTGCTCGTCTATCTCTTCGCGGCAAAATCACACTCATGGCCGTCACCGTCGAGCTTTCCACCCTGAGCGCCGAGGGGCTGGTCACCGTCTCCGGCGGCACCCCCGACCAGCGCAGCGTCAAAGGCGTCCAGGTGACGCCCGGCAACTACACGACCGCGCAGGGACGGCGAGACGGTGAAGTTCGTCCCGCTCGATCAGGACGAGCTCGACGACGTGATCGCCGACGATGAAGCCTGAGCGCCCGGGTCACTTCGCAGACTTCGCCCGGACTCTCGCTCATGGGCAAGACGGGCGGCGCGTCCTGGCTCCGTCGAATTTCGCCGCCTCTCGCAGGAAGGCATCGCTTCGGCTTGACATGTGACCTAATAGTCACCTATAGTCCTGCCCATGGACGACGTGTTCAAGGCCCTCGCCGACCCGACCCGCCGCGGGCTGCTCGACGAGCTGTTCAAGCAGGACGGGCAGTCCCTCAGCGAGCTCGAGCGGCGCCTGCCGATGACGCGCTTCGGCGTGATGAAGCACCTGCGCGTGCTCGAGGAGGCGGGACTGGTCACGACCAGGAGGCGGGGCCGCGAGAAGCTCCACTTCCTGAACCCCGTCCCGATCCGGCTCGTCCACGACCGCTGGGTGAGCAAGTACGCCGAGCCCTGGGCCGCGGGCCTGAGCAAGCTCAAGAAAGACATCGAGGAGGACACCATGGAGAAGGTTTTCGAGATCTACATCAAGACGACGCCGGAGCGCCTCTGGGAGGCGATCACCGACAACGATCTGCGCCAGCGCTACAACTTCGGCGTCGGCGTCAGCTCGGACTGGACCGCCGGCTCTCGCTACGAGGCCGTCCACCCCGGGGCCGGCATCGCGATCAGCGAGGGTGAGAACCTCGAGGTCGAACCGCCGCAGCGGTTGGTCCAGAGCTTCACCGCCCTCTGGAGCGACCAGGTGAAGGAGGAAGGGACCTCGCGGGTGACCTGGGAGATCGAGCCGGTCGGCGACTCATGCCGGCTGACGGTCACCCACGACCAGCTCCGAGAGGGCGCCAACGACGAACTCTTTGGCGGCTGGCCGATGATCCTCTCCGGCCTCAAGACGCTGCTCGAGACTGGAGAGAACCTGACGACCCCCGGCTCGCTGCGCTACGCGGAGGCCACGGGGTAAACCCCCCAAGATCTACGACGGCTCCTCCCCTGGCGGTGCGTAGCGATGGTGGATCGCCAGGGCGTTGCCGTCGGGGTCGGGGAAGAAGGCCTGGAAGCAGACGCCGGAGTCGAGCGTCTCGCCCTCGAACTCCACCCCGCGCGATTCGAGCTCGGCACGCGCCGCCTCGAAATCCTCGACCCGCAGCTCGATCGGGTGCACATGGGGACGGAACTCGAGGCCGAAGGCGTCGGACTGCCGGTGATCAGCGGCGTCTCGGTGGTCACGGATTGCTCCCTTCCTCGTCGTCGTACTCATCGTGCAAGCGCCACCACTCATACAGGGGGCCCTGCGGGCGTCCCTCCGGCGAATCCTCCCACTCCTCCTGGCGACCCAGCGGGGTGAGGTCGAGCAGCGCCCAGTTGCTGGAGAGCGGCTCGACCCCGCGCCGGTCGGTGAAGTAGGTGCGGAAGATGCGATCGCCGTCGCGCAGGAAGACGCTGAGGCCGAAGGTATCGCCGTCCTGGTATTGGTCGGGCTGCGGCTCGGGCGGTGAGACGCCGAAGTCGGGGTTGAAGTCGCTCTCGAACGAGGAGTACCAGGGGATGTCGTCCCATCCCATGCGGCGTTTGAACGCCTCGAGCTTCGGCAGCGGTGCGCGGGAGACCAGGGCGAAGGAGGTGTCCCGCGCACGCAGGTGCGCCAGGTGGCCGAGGTTGTCGACGAACATCGAGCAGCCGTCGCAGCCGTGGTCCGAGCTCGGCCCGTACATGAAGTGGTAGACGATCAGCTGCGGCCGCCCTTCGAAGAGGTCGAGCAGCGTCACCTTCCCCTCCGGCCCCTCGAGCACGTACTCCTTCTCGATCTCAACCATCGGCAGGCGCCGCCGCTCCGCGGCGAGCGCGTCGGCGGCACGCAGCTGCGCCTTCTCCTTGACGAGCACCTCCTCGCGCGCCGCCGTCCACTCTTGTGGCGAGGCGACCTGCGGCGGGCTAGGGATCCGGTCCGTCATCGAATCGCCTCCCCCTCGCTACCGCTCGACGATTAGGAAGTGGTTGCCGTCCGGATCGCGAAAGAAGAACATCGGCGGCACCGGGTCCCCTTCGCGCATCACCTCGTCGTCGACGTCGACCCCGCGTGAGCGCAGGGTCGCGTGATCGGCCTCGATGTCGTCGGTGTCGAACCCGATCCGGGTCATGATCCCCACCGATTCGCCTTCGCCCGGCGGCACCAGGGCAACCGGCGTCGCGCCTCCCGGCGGCGCCACCTCGACCCAGCGCTGGCCTTCGCCGTACGCGGTGTCGCCGCGCAGCTCGAAGCCGAGTTTCTCGACGAAGAACTCGATCGCCTGGTCCTGGTCGCTGACGGGGACCATCACCGTCCCCACCTTGGTGATCCGGGTCGCGGTATCTGTCTCAGCCATCTCTCTCCTCCTGCTTCTGGTGGTCGGATTCCTTTATCTACGACTACCCATAACGACGAAACTAATCGGTCGGGAGTCGATCGATGTGTCGAATCGATGAATCCGGAGGCCGGGCCCGGTCTACCCTCATGACGTCCTTGCCTCGCTGCGTCGTGGCGTCGTCGATCCAGCACTCGATCTGAAGGAGAAAGCCCATGCAGAAGATCACGCCGTTCCTGTGGTTCGACGACCAGGCCGAGGAGGCGATGAACTTCTACACCTCAGTCTTCAAGGACTCGAAGGTGATCGGCATCAGCCGCTACGGCGAGGCCGGTCCAGGAGAGGTCGGCACGGTGATGATCGCCACCTTCGAGCTGGAAGGGCAGCGCTTCACGGCGCTGAACGGCGGGCCACGCTTCAAGTTCACCGAGGCGATCTCATTCGAGGTCGACTGCGAGACCCAGGACGAAGTCGACTACCTCTGGGAGAACCTAACCGCCGGCGGTGGCGAAGAGAGCATGTGCGGATGGTTGCGCGACAAATACGGTCTCTCCTGGCAGATCGTCCCCCGCATCCTCGGCGAACTGATGGGAGACGAGGACCGCGAGAAGGTGAAGCGCGTCACCGAAGCGATGCTGAGCATGCGCAAGATCGAGATCGCCGAGCTGCAGCGGGCCTACGAGGGCTGAGCGGCTTCATTAGGGGCGATCTCGATCCGGCTAGGAACCGAGCAGGCCGGCCATTGCGCCAAAGCCGGTGATGATTGCGGCGGTCAGCGCGATGACGCCGTAGAGCATCATGCGCTGCACCGACTTAAACCCCTCGTTCATCTCCGACCGCATATCCCGCACCTCCAGGCGTACCTCTCGCACCTGCGATTCGACTCGGTCAAAACGCCGATCGACTTCCTCGAAGCGTCTATCCACTTCCTTGAAACGCCGATCGACATCATCGAAGCGTTCGTCCACCCGGTCGAAGCGTTCGTCCACCCGCGCGCGGAAGTGGTCGAGCCGCTCGTCTGTCCAGCTTTCCCTCAAGGCCTCCACGATGATCCCATGTTAATGAGCTGTCTGCATGCGTGGTGCGCACAATGTGAAATCTCTGCACCAAATTGCGCATGCATCTCGTCACATTGTCGACGAAGCGATCTCGATAGCTTGAGGGCCTCTCGACCGATGAGTTTTCGCCCTACTCGCGGTCTCAGTCAACGCAAACTTCGAACTGGAGGTAGTCCGTGGCATCGCTGACCCGTTGGGTGCTCGCACACAAGCGCACCGTCGTCATCACCTGGATCGTCCTGACGATCGCCGGCATGGCCGCCGCCGGGCCCGCCTCGGAAGCGCTCGAGCCCGAGTTCTCGGTTCCCGACAAGGAGGGCTGGGAGACCAACGTCGAGATCGCCAACACCTACTTCGGCACCGGCGGCGACACTGCCCCGCTGCTCCCCGTCGCCACGATCCCGGCTGGCGAGTCGGTCGATTCCCCCGCGGTGAAAGCCGACCTGGCGCAGCTCGACCAGCGGCTGGAAAAAGCGCTGCCCAACTCACGCCTCGCCTCCTACGCCTCGACCGGCGACGAGACCTTCGTCTCCGACGACGACCGCACCACCTTCGTGGTCGTCTACCCGCAGCCCGACCCCGACTCGGCCTTCGGCGAAAACCCGAAAGCGGAGGAAGCGGCGAGCGCGGTGCTGGCGGACGCCACCGTCGCCGGGGAACAGGTGCGCCTGACCGGCTTCGACGCCCTCTTCGAGGACAGCGGGGCCGAAGGTCCCGGCGTGCTGATCGAGGCGCTGATCGGCGGCTTCGGCGCGTTGCTGGTGCTGGTCTTCGTCTTCGCCTCCTTCCTCGCGGTCGTGCCGATCCTGATGGCAGCGGTCTCGATCCTCACCACCTTCCTGCTGCTGCTGGGCCTGGCCGAAACGACCGAGGTCTCGCCGATCGTCCAGTTCCTGATCGCCCTGATCGGGCTTGGCGTCGCGATCGACTACTCACTGATCGTCGTCTCGCGCTGGCGCGAGGAGCGCACCCACGGGCGCAGCGGCGACGAGGCCGTGCAGCGGGCGATGGAAACCGCGGGGCGCGCCGTCGTCTTCAGCGGCATCACGGTCGCGATCGGCCTGCTGGCCCTGATCGCCCTGCCCCTCCCCTTCCTGCGCTCGATGGGTTACGGCGGGATGCTGATCCCGCTGGTCTCGACCCTGGTTGCGATCACCCTGCTGCCCGTGGTGCTGGCCAGGTTCGGCGCCCGGCTCGACTGGCCGCACCGGCGTACCGACGACAAGGCAAGCCGCAACTGGACCCGCTGGGCGGAAGCGGTGGCGCGGCGGCGCTGGCTCGCCGCCGGCGCTGGGATGGCCGTGATCCTCGCCCTCGTCTTCGCCGCCACCGACCTGCAGCTCGGCGCCTCGGACGCCAACACGGTCGCCAAGGAGGGCGAATCGAAGGATGCGCTGACGCAGCTCGAAGACTCCGGCATCGGCGAGGGCTCGCTGCTGCCGCACGAGATCCTGGTCACGGGCGGCACCGACCCTGCGCAGGTGGCGGAAGGCCTGCGCGAAGTCGAGGGGATCCACGGCGCCGTCGCTCCCGACAACTCCGACTGGCAGCGGAAAGGCACCGCGGTGGTCGAGGCGATCCCGATCCCCGACAGCGGCAGCAACGAAGGCGAGGCGACGCTGGCCGAGGTTCGCGAGGTCGCCCACGCGGCCGGGCCCGACGTGAAAGTCGGCGGCCAGCCCGCCGCCAACGACGACTTCATCGAGGCCGTCTACGGCAGCTTCCCCATGATGATCGCGCTGATCACGATCACCACCTTCATCCTGCTGGCGCGGGCCTTCCGCTCGCTGCTGCTGCCGCTGAAGGCGATCGTGCTCAACATCCTCAGCGTCGCCGCCGCCTGGGGCGTGCTGGTGCTGGTCTGGCAGCACGGCTACGGCTCGGAGCTGATCTTCGGCATCGAGGCGACCGGCTCGATCCCCTCCTGGATGCCGCTGATGATCTTCGCCTTCCTCTTCGGCCTCTCGATGGACTACGAGGTCTTCATCCTCTCCCGGATGCGGGAGGAATACGACCGCACCGGCTCGACCGACATCGCCGTGATCCAGGGCATCGGCAGAACGGGCCGCCTCGTCACCAGTGCCGCCCTGATCCTCTTCCTCGCCTTCACCGCGATGGCCTCGGGGCCGGGAACCGACCTGAAGATGATGGCCACAGGTCTGGCTGCCGGGATCCTGCTCGACGCAACGGTGGTCCGAGCCCTGATCGTCCCCGCGGTGATCGCCCTGATGGGCCGCTGGAACTGGTGGCTGCCCGAGCGGCCGGCGCGCTGGCTGCGAGTCGAGCCCTCGGCACTGGCGCCTGCGCGGGCGGCGACGAGCGAGGGCGAGGCCTGAGCACCAGCCCTCGGATCAGATCCTCGAGAGGTCGCGATCGAGCTCGGCGAGGCCGATCAGGCGAACATCCTGCCGTTCGGCTGCCTCCGCGAGGAGTGACTTCTCGAAGCCACTCTTGGAGAAGAGAAGTATCTGGGAGCTGCCGCCGGCAAAGCGCGCGCCGGCCTGGCGCAGGGCCGGGATCTTGAACTGCTCCAGGTCGAGCAGGACCCTGCGGCTCATCCGCCTGGAGGTCCACTTGCACTCGCCAACCGCGGTGACCCGCGAGCGGGCCACAGCAACCACGTCGATCTCCTCGCCGCTGCGCTCGCCCGTCCGCCTGAGTCGATCCAGCGAGCGTCCCCACCACGGCTCCACCAGCGTCGCCCGCGAGCCAAGGGTCGTGCGGACCCAGCGCTGGCAGAGGCGCTCGAACACAGGGGACACGTGCTGGGCCAGGGCGGGCGCCACCTCGGCGTCGTAGTGGTCGGCGGGGCGCAGGCCCGCCCGCAGGCTCTCCTGAAAGCCGAAGACGAAGCGAAACCAGAAGCGCAGGAAGTCGTCGCGCAGCCGGTAGCGCAGATCGCGCCGCGCGGTGAACGGCGAGAGCTTCTCCACCAGCTGCATCCTCGCCAGCTCCCTCAGATAGGGGCCGAGCGCCGAGTGGTCGACGCGAAGCGCGCTCGTCAGGTCGTCCATGCCGCGCTCGCCCCCCGCGAGAACCTCCAGCAGCGAGAAATAGACGCCCGGCCGGCGAAATTCCTCCTCCAGGATCTCCCGCGGATCGTTGAAGAGAGGCCCGCGGTGGTCGAGGACCGATTCGCAGACCGCTGCCCGCAGCGAGCGGCCCTGCCTCAGCTCCGCCAGGTACATCGACATCCCCCCGGCCACGGCGAAGCGCTCGATCCTGCGCTCCATATCCACCTCCGCCAGAAACGGCGTGGCCTCGGGGAAGGAGAGAGCTTCGGTCGCCAGCGGCGTCAGGCGACCGCGCAGCGGGCTCTCCTCTGCGAGCAGCCCCTGCATCTGGGCGATGTGGGAGCCACAGAGGACGAGCTTCAGCCGCGAGGCGTCGCGCTCTTCCTCGATCGTGGCCTGGACAGCCGACAACGTCGCGCGGCGCTCCCGTTCGCCGCCCGGCAACAGGTAGGGGAACTCGTCAATGACGACCAAGACCCGGCGCCTGCCCGCCATGCGGTACAGCGCCCGTAGCAGCGCCGGGAGGTCGGGCAGATCGGGCCGCACCCCCAGGTGGGGCTCGAGCGCATCCGCGAAACGGTCGAGCTGACGGCCCGGAGCGCCCTGATCGGCTACCAGCACCAGGCCAGGCTTGCCGTCGGCGAATGCTCGCAGCAGCCACGACTTGCCCACCCGGCGCCGGCCATAGAGCGCCAGCGCGTTGCGGTCGCGCCCCCTCCACCAGCGATCGAGACGGGCGAGATCCCCGGTTCGATTGAGGAACTCGTCACGAGCTGCCCAGGCGTAGGTCTGCATTGCCATTCGCTAGGGCAAATTAGCATAATTGGGCTTAGCGAAGCTAGGTGCGTCAAGGTGGGGCACAGCCCTCGAGCTCCGAAGGAACTGGCCCAGTCCTGATGTGACAACTCGGCAAAGACGCTCCATCGCGGCGTGCTGGAGCCGAACTCCCTCCGGCCCACCGGCGAGGATCTCGACCGCGAGCAGTCTCGCGGTGGGCAGATCTGCCGCAAGCAAGTCCACGGCAGGCGCGGATCCCAGCCCTCAGCTTCTCTTCTGGCTCAGCCTCTCCTTCACAAACCTGCTCGACCGCCCCCTCAAACTTCCCAAACAGCGCCGCATACCCCCGCTCCGCACACACCCTCGGCCATAGCCGCGATCAGCCGTTCGCGCTGGTTGCGTTCGACCACGTCGCGCGGGGGATCCCGTGCTGGCCACCCGGCAACCGCCTGCCCCGGCTTCCCCGCCCCTCTCCATACTCAGAGGATAGGCGCAGTTCCCAAAGAGAGGCGGCCTGGCTTGCCCAGTCTGCATGCGACTGATCGGTCGCAAATCACACGCTCGCGATCTCCACCGCAGAATGCGACCGATCAGTCGCATTTCGACAGGATCCTCCAAATCCCCAGCAAATGAGACCGATCAGTCGCATTCCTATAGGATGCGGTCTATGGAGCGCACCAACTCTCCCGCCGCCCTGGGCGCCGCGATCCGCGCGCGCCGCGGCGCTCTGGGCATCACCCAGGACGACCTCGCTCTCTCGATCGGCGTCAACCGCAAGGTCATCGGACAGCTGGAGCGTGGCAAGGAGACCGTCCAGCTGGACATCGCGCTGAGCGCGGCACGGGCGCTCGGACTGAATGTCGGGGTCGAGGCGCGTGGCGAAACCGGAACTTGACGTCTATCTCAACGGCAGGCTGACCGGCATCCTGCTGCGCAAGGACAACGGCAACCTCCAGTTCCGCTATGACCGTTCCTACCTCGAGGTCAAAGGGCAGCCACTCTCGGTGAAACTCCCGCTGCGCGCCGAGGCCTATCCACACCGGGACTGCCTCGTCTTCTTCGGCAACCTCCTACCCGAGGAGGACGTCCGCGAGCAGGTCGCGCTGGTCGCCGGGATCTCGCCCGCGAACGACTACAAGCTGCTCGAGCGCTTCGGCGGCGACGTCGCCGGGGCGGTCACCCTGCTCCCCTCAGGCCAGACCGAGGACGATCCCGAGTCGAACGATCTCGAGGCTCTCTCACCGGAGAAGCTCGACGAAATCCTGAGAGGACTGCCACAGCGCCCGCTCGCAGTAAACGAGGAGGGCGAGGTGCGAATGTCGCTGGCGGGCGCGCAGAGCAAGCTGCCCGTGGTCGAGGTGGCCGGCGGCTGCGCGCTGCCCCATAGCTCCCGACGCCCTACCACCCACATCCTCAAGCCGGAGCCGGAACGGTTCCCCGGCCTGGTGGCGAACGAGTTCTTCTGCATGCGGCTCGCCGAGGAGGTGGGCCTGCAGGTCGCCCATGTCGAGCGAGCCGAGACGATCTCGGGCCTGCCGTTCCTGATCGTCGCCCGCTACGACCGCGACCTGACGCAGGAACCGATCCGCCGCCTCCACCAGGAGGACTTCTGCCAGACCCTGGGCAAGCTCTACGTGGAGAAGTACCAGCACGAAGGCGGGCCCGGCGTCCGCGAGGCGATGACCCTGATCGACGACGAGTCCGCCGCACCCGCGCGCGACCGCCAACAGCTCTGGCTGGCGCTCGTCTTCAACGTCCTGATCGGCAACTGCGACGCGCACGGCAAGAACTACTCGCTGCTCTACGACTCACCCGCCCCCAGCCTCGCCCCTCTCTATGACCTGGTCTCGACCAGGGTGTACGAGGAACTCACCAAGCGGTTGGCGATGTCCATCGACGGCGCGACCGCACTGGAAGACGTCGACGATCGTGCCTGGAAGCAACTGGCCGAGGAAGTCGGCTTCGCCCCCCGCTTCGTCGAGCAGCGCATGAAGCCTTTCGTCGAACAGGTACTGGACGCCGCCGAAGCGCTGTCGGAAGACCGAGAGCACACCGATCCACTCGTTGAGGAGATCGTCGCCGGCATCCGAAAGCGTGCCGCGCGCTTCCAGATGCCTTAGCGCGTCAGAGCGAGATACAGCTCTCGAGCTCAGCGCTCGATGGGCTCTCGCCCTCGATGACGCGTCGAGCGACCAGTGCGACGATGGCGGCGACGGTCGCCCACTCCAAGTCCGCCAGCTCGGCGAGACGCTCGATTGCGGCGTGCTGCAACCGCACCCCCTCGGTCCCGCCAGCGAGGATCTCGACTGCGAGCAGACGCGCAGTGGGAATGTCGCCCGCCAGGAGCTCCGTCCCGACGCGGATCCCGGCTTCCACCTTCGCTTCCCGCTCAACCTCTGCCTCACAGGCATTTTCGACCGCCTCCAGCAACCGCCCAAGCAGCTCCTCGAAGCTCGCCAACAAGCAGGCCTGCTTGTCCTCGAACTGTTTGTAGAAGCTGGCGGTGGAGACGGACGCCTGCCTCGTGATGTCGGCGACCGCGACCGCCGCATACCCCCGCTCCGCACACACCTCCGCCATCGCCGCGATTAGCCGTTCACGCTGGTTGCGCTCGACTACTTCGCGCGGGATTCCGTGCTGGCCGCCGGGCAATCGCCTGCTGCTCATCTCACCCTTTCTCCACAACCAGAGGTTAGATAGGAGAGCCGGGTGCTACAACGGCGCTGCCGGACCGGTTACAAGGCGGCCCGGCAGCGACTCTCAGACAGAAGGCGTAGCCGTCAGCTGCCTTTGAGCATCAGGTCAGACTCGGCTTTGCCATCTTCATAGCTGCCTTCAGGAAGGCCAAGAAACTGGCAGACGAAGCCTTTGGTGCTGTATTTGACCCCCGACCCAAAGAGGCCCGCAGCGACCAGTTTTTCGCCTCCGGATTCGGCACTCTGCAGTTCAGATTCTCCGCTCAGCGCCTGAGCCGGGATGCTGTAAGTACATCCATCAGCAGATGACACTTTGATCGCGTCGCCAGCTTTACAGGCTATTTTCGCCGAAACATTGGCCCCAGTTTCTGAGTCGGGAACGAAGTCCGACAGGACGTAGCTGCAGCTGTTCACCGACACGGTTGGTGGGGAAAGACCCGGGATAGTGCAACCCGAGTATTTCGGTACCAGAGTGATCTGGGATACAGGCCCCGAGAGGGTGCCTCCCGAGACTTCCGCGGTTTTGCATACAATTTTGATGCCGGCGGCAGCTATGTCGAGCAATTCTATCTTGCCTTTGAGCCCGCTGTATTCAAGACGTGCGCCGGTGACGGTGGTCGGGTATTTGGCTGCCATCAGCTTTGGTTCGCCCGTCGGAACGGCTTCCGTGGTTTCTTCGACGAAGAGGTTTTTGAACATCAGGTGAGATTCCGTTTTGCCATCTTCATAGCTACCTTTAGGGAGGGGAATGACATGACAGATGCTGCCTTCGGTGCTGTATTTGACCCCCGACCCAAAGATGCCGGCAGCGACCAGTTTTTTGCCTTCGGATTCGGCGGTCTGCAGTTCAGATTCTCCGCTGAGCGACTGAGCCGGGATGCTGAAGACACAGCCTTCCATTGACGCTTTGATCGCGTCGCCAGCATTACAGGTTATTTTCGCCGTAACATCGGCCCCAGTTCCTGAGTCGGGAACGAAGTCCGACAAGAGGTATTTGCAGCTGTTCACCGACACGGTTACTGGGTAACCCACGACACTGCAACCCGAGTATTTCGGTACCAGAGTGATCTGGGACGCAGGCCCCGAGAGGGTGCCTCCCGAGACTTCCGCGGTTTCACAGACGACTTTGACACCGCTGACACCCGTGTCGAGCAATTCTATCTTGCCTTTGAGCCCGCTGTATTCAAGACGTGTGCCGGTGACGGTGGTCGGGTATTTGGCTGCCATCAGCTTTGGTTCGCCCGTCGGAACGGCTTCCGTGGTTTCTTCGACGAAGAGGTTGGCCGAGGCGACACCAGGGAACACCGCCATCGTCGCGACGACTAGGACCGCGAGCGCAAGGCGTCCTCGATAGTCACTCATATTCTTCCGTCTCACTTCTACCTCCTTGCCCGGCCTCCCCTATCGGACCTGCCGGGTTGACTGGTTTGATTGGTTTGTCCTGGATGAAGTTCCTGGAGGGGCCCCGCCTAGCGCTTCCCTTTGCGCTTGGCCCTCGGACACTTCGCCTTGACCACGGGGCTCCAGTTCCGCACCCGCCCGTTGTGGCCTTTGAACTCGGCGATCGCGCGCTGGGTGCCTTTGCAGAGGTTGGTCGAGTTGATGATCAGGCCCTTGTTGCCGCCCTGCATGGTCAGCGTGAAGTTGTCGACGGGGGCATCCGGGGCCGATTCGAAGACGTTGCGGATCCTGCCTTTCAAGGAGTCGACGCGTCCGACGAGGTCGACCTGGATCTGGCCGTTGCGAAGAGCTGCGACCAGATCGGGCAGCTGATGCTCGGAGGATCTGAGGTAGACCGGCCCCTCGACCGGCGTATCGAGGAGAGGGGTGATCGCCTTGGCGTAGCCGTAGATCGAACGGGCCGGGCAGGCGTCCTGCGCGTATTGCACCCTGGTGCAGACGGTGCCGATGTGGCTCTGGTCGAGGAAGGCGGAACGGGGCAGGGTCACCCTGGCGTAGGAGATGTTGGCTTCCCCGCGTTTCATCTGCAGGAAGGCCCTGAGCTTGGGATGCCCGCCCCGCTTGGTCCCGCCGATCAGGCGGATGCTGAGTTTCGGCTTGAAGCCCAAGGCGGCGCAATCGGCTGCCTGGAAGGGGGTCGAGACGACGACGGGGTTGTTGTCGTGGTCGGAGGCGAAGTCGAGGCCCGAGCCCAGGAGGGTGGATGCGGTCGAGGTCCTCTCGCAGCTGGTCGGGTTAAGGACGAAGTTGGGCCTGTCCGCGTAGGCGCGGATGTCCCTGAGGTGGACAGGGATGCCCTTGATGATGTGGGGGATCGGGTCCGATCCAGTTGCATCGAGGAAGACTTCCGCTGTCGTACGGTCAATCTGGAAGGCCTGGCGCACGACCACGGTGCCGATGTCGAAGGGGCCGACCACGCCGGCGGTGATCGAGACCAGGGAGAGGGCAGAGCCGTTGTAGGGGCCGGCGAGGTAGAGCTTGCCGGGGGCGTAGGCGAGGGCCGGGCCAACGCCCGCTCCCGCCAGGGTGCGGCCGATCTCAGAGGACGCCGGACAGGAGGGGCTTTGCAGCTCTTCCAGTCCACCGAGGGGACCTGTCCTTGCTTTCGCCTGGGCGATCGCCGCATCGGAGCAGTAGGGGATGCCGGCGAGCTTGCCGACGATGCCCGGGGGCAGCTTGATCGAGAAGCGGGTGAACTCCTGTTCTGAGTCAGACCTGAAGAGCCTGACGTTGAAGGGCGAGTAGGAGCCCGCCCTGTTGTTGAGGGTGCCGGCGATCAGGCCCGGCTTGAAGGGGGGAAGGCCGCCAGAGGGGCAGGGGCCGTTGTTGGGACCGCTGATGATCTCGAAGGTCGAGGTGGAGACGATCGGCGGGTTGCCCGACCAGGGGGTCAGCTCTGCTTTCACGGGGTAGGTGCCGCAGGCCGGCGGCGAGGCCAAGGGCGAGTGGGCGCCCTCGCGGAAGTGCAACCTGAAGTGGGAGAAGGGCAGCTGCGGCATGTCTTCGGTGGTGGTGACGAGCTGCCCGGTCTCCGGATCGGGGGTCACCTCGGCCGGCTGCTTGACGATGATCCCGAGGCCTGGGTCCTTGATCACGATGTAGAGGGCGAGGAGGGAGTCGAAGGGGTTCTCGTAGGGCTCTGCGATGTAGAGGGAGCCGCGCAGAAGCTCGTTCTCGAGAAGCGGTGTTTCCACTTCCAGCGAGCCGACCTTCGAGGCCTGCGGGCAGCCCTCCCCCGGGAAGGCTTTCACCGTTTCTGCCTGAAGATCTGCTTCTGTGCAGATCTCAAGCCCTTCGGCGAAGGAGGGGTTGGCGGTGAAGCCCTCGGGCAGGGTGACGACCGCTTTCTTGATGTCGGAGTCGGCGACCGCTTCTTCTGAGGGGTTGGTGAGCCCCTCGTTCTCGATGTCGAGCGAGAAGTCGAGGCCGGTGGGGCTCGAGGCGGCCTTCGTCGTCGGCTGCGCCGTGATCGAGGGGCTGAAGCCGACCTTGCCGCAGCCGGTCATCCCCTGCGGGTTGCCGAGCTCGTCGTGGCTGAGCACTTCACCCGTCACCCAGTTGGGGTCCGAGAGGTCCGGCCACCCGGTCGGCAGCCAGGCGCCGGGGTGTTCCCAGGAGTCCGATTCGTAACGGGAGGCAAGCGGGCCCGCACAGGCGCGGGGCAGGGTGAGGAAGGGCTTCTCGGCGATGTTGACGGGGCAGTCCCCTTTGGATTCTCCAGTGACGGTGTTGAGGCAGCGGGCGCGCAGCGGGTCATGGGCCGGGTCGGCGGGCACTCCCCAGAGCGTGAAGTCGGCCCCAACCGCTTCGACCAGCTGGGATGTATTGGTCGGCCCCGCGACCACCGAGTACGGGGGCTCTTCGCTCACCCCGGCGTCAATCGTGATGGGAGTCGTCGTGACGCGAAAGCCGAACTTCGCGGCGGAGCCAGGGGCTGGCTCGAGGTTGTAGACGGCGGCATGGAAGACTGCGCCAACCGATTTGGCGCTGGAGAGACGGACCGCAACCGTTCCCACCGCGGCGCTGTTAGGGCAGCTCGGGGAGTAAAGATAATTTGGATCTTCGGTCAGGAAGTCGGCCGTCGAACAGGACGGCACGGCGGTCGGGGCGCCGGCGAAGCCGGCCATCTGCGTCGCCAGCAGGTCCTTGATCGGCTCATCGAGCAGGTAGCCGCCTTCGGGCGTCGGTTCGCCGTGCACCCTGAAGGAGGTGGTCATCGCGAAGGGATGGGCACCGGCCTGAGAGACCGTTTCGCCTTTCGGGCCGGTGAACGTGACGTCGAAGTCTTCGATCGAGTACTCGGCTTGGGCTGAGGCAGGTAGGCAGAGCGCTGCGAGGGCGAGTGTCAAGGCGAGGCGCTTCATCGTGCCGTCCTCCGCTTGCGATTGGCTCGTTTTGCCACTTTGCGGTGTTTGCTCGGCACGCAGCGGCCGCGGCGGCGCACCTTGCCTTTGGTGCAGCGCGGCCTGGGCCTGGCGCCTTCGACAACGTTGCCCGCCCCTTCGAATGAAGAGGAGGCAGGGGTGGGGTCATTGGGGGGCTCGGGCGGGGACTGGCAGGCTTCGCCCTCGCAGCCGGGCGGCGGACCGGTCGGGATCGGCAGGCCGCCGTTCACGCGGGCGTCGTAGATGTCGAAGCCGCCGGGGTCCTGGGGCAGGAGGCTCGAGGCGGTGGCGAAGAAGACGTCCTCGCCCGTCGGGCTCGCTTCGACGAAGCGCGAGTCGAGGTGGTTCTGACCGGAGGAGACGAGGTCTAGGCAGCCGTCGTTCTGGGTGCTGTAGGTGGGGGAGGTGAGTGTGCAGGTGCCGGCACCAGGCTCCTGCCACTGGTAGACGTCTACGGCGCCGTTTGAGTCGCGCGGCACAAGGGCGTCGCCGCTCTCGAAGTAAAGGCGCGAGCCGTCTTCGGCGAGGACGCGGGCGGCGTGCATGGGGGTCTGCCAGGACGGGATCGCCGAGTCCCCCACAGGGCGGGCGCCGCTCGGGTTGCAGCTGACGCAGAGGAGCTCGTCGGCCTCGGCGTCGTAGCGGTAGATCTGAAGACAAGGATCGGTGCCGCCGGTGCCCGGGCAATCGCTCCCCTCGGCCTCGATGTTGTCGTAGCCGGTCAGCGGCACCGTCGAGGTGAAGGTGGTGTGGGCACCGTCGGCGCTTACCCGAGCGGTGGTGTTACGGTAGCCCTGGTTGGCAAAGCCAAGGGCCGACAGGTCGGCGCTTGCCAGCGTCCCGATGAACTCGATCCCGCCGTCCCCGTCGCGTAGATAGAGATTTGGTTTGCCGGCCTGCGCTTTGTCGCCGTTGCCGTTGGTCTCTTCGCCGGTGAGGACATCGCTGGAGACGAAGTAGACGCGCTCTGCGTCATCGCCGATCCCCATCACACCGCTAACGCCCCCCTCGGCGATCGGCGTTGTCGTTTTGGCGTCGACGTCGAATTCGTAGAGGGTGGCTTCACCAAGGGCCGCGTTGCCGGTGCTGAAGATCGCCACCGAGCCATCCGCCGCCGCGTCCCAGAAGGCGGATTTGCTCGTGCCCTCGGCATTTTCGCCAGCCTGGGAGACGGCGACGGTTTCCGTTCCCCCAATCCGCACGTAGATCTTGCCTTCGCCCTGCCCGGGAGCAACCCAGAAGATGCGCTCGCCGTCGTCTGAGATCGCCTGCGCGATCCCGAGGTCGACGTTCGCCGTCATGCGCCCCCCCGTGCACGTGCCGCTCTGCGGCCCACCGCCGGGCAGGAAGCAGGCAAAGCGGGGCGCTTCGCCCCGCACCGACTCATAGAGCTGGCGAGCGCCGGCGTTGCTGCCTCCGGCCGCCAATTTGGCGTTGGCGGTGAAGATCGCGTGGGTGCCGTCGGCCGAGACGCCCTGCAGGAGGGGGAAGAAGAGCCCCCCTTCGATGTTTTTCGGCACGGTGAGCGGCGCCAGGGCTTCGTAATGGGCGTCCCCGTCTTCTGAGCAGAGCTGGTCGGCGCGCCGGTAGAGGTTCTCGTATCCGGCGAGCGCCCCTTCGGCCAGCGGCGGTTCGGTGAAGGTGACCTGCCACGCGTCGCAGAGGTCGGCCGAGAAGGCTTTGAATTCGGAGTTGATTTGCGCGAGCGCTACTACGACCGGCCTGCCCCGCGGCGAGTTGATCGAGTGGGTGCGCCATTCCTCCCCGGCGAGGCGCTGGGCGATGTACTGGGAGGTGAAGGGGGCAGAGGCAGCGTCGCCGAAGGAGCGCACCGAGCCGTAGGCGAGCCTCTCGCCCGCGAGGGAGCTCTGCTCGAGCACAGTCCGCTCTCCTAGCCCGTTCGTCAGCACGAGGATGTCGCCGCCGTCTTTGTCGATCGGCGAGACCAACTCGTAGGCGCGGCAGTCGGGTAGGAGCGCCGCGTGGCCGATCCGGTCGGCGTCGTTGGCGCATCCGCCCGCGGGCGGGGTCGACACGGGGAAGGTGGTGAACCGGTGGTCGGCGGATTCGCCTACGCCGATCGAGTTGGTCGCGACGATTCGGTAGTGATAGGTGGTGGCGGGCTCGAGACCGGTGAGGGTCAGGCCGACCGTGTGATCGGCGTCACCCGCACCGAGGGCGATCTCGGCGGTGCTGCTCCCGTAGGAGGAATCGAGGCCCCATTCGAAGCGATAGGTGGTGTTGGAGTTTTCCGGGTTGAGCGTCGCTTTCAGCGTTGCCTCGGTGAGGATCACGTTCGTCGCCCACACACCCTTGATCGCCGGTTTGCTCGGGGTCTTGAAGGTCTGGTCTTTGCCTCTAGCCGTCCCGTCGGGGTCGTTGGGATAGAGCGCCGCGTTGGCGTTGCGGGCGAGGAGGCGGTAGTGGTAGAGCGTTTCTGCCGAGAGCCCCGTGAGGTCGGCGTGGACCGCCACCGCTCCCGTGCCGGTGCCGACTTCTGCGGCGTTGGGCGCTTCGCAGGGGGCCGTCTGGCTCGTTTCGAAGAACTGATCGGTGTCGTATTCGAAGAAGCACTCGGTCAGCGCCTGCCCGTCGGGGTCGACCGTACCTTTCACCTGGACGCTGGTGTCGCCGTTGATCTCATAGCTCCCCGTGGCGGCCTCGGGGACGGTGACGATCGGACCGCGGACTAGGACTTTGCTGTTCGAGCCCGAGGCGGGGGAGACATAGACCCTGTCGATCGCGGCGTTGGCCGCGATGCCGACGCTTCCCGGAAAAGTGGAGAGCAATGACGAGCTGGGGCCCGCGACGTCGAACTCGCGGCTTCCCGACGTGCTGCGGACGAAGACGTGGCCGCTGACCGGGTCGACGCTGATGAAGTTCGCGTCCTCTTCGGTGACGACGCCCTCGAGCGAGCCGCTGGTGGCGTCGAGCTCGATCACGCCGTTGACATCGCGCTCGCCGCCGAAGCTCGGGGCGGCGAAGAGCGATCCAGCGCTGGGACCGGCGCCGGCCGCCAGCTCGCAGACGACGTCGGGTGGGGTGAAGGTCGCGACGTGGTCTGTGGCGAGCGGCGGGTTGGCAGAGGGATCGAACTTGTAGATGCGGCCTTCGGGGCTTTCGGCTTTCCCTGGTCCCACTTCGACCGAGGGTCTGAATTCGGCGAGGTAGAGGCTGCCGTCCGGGTCGACCGCGACCCCGCAGATGTCTTTCATCGGCGTGCCGTCGGCTTTTGTCAGCTGCCCCAGGTAGTGGCCATCTGAGGCGAAGATCGTGATCCGGTCGGCCGGGCTGATCAAACCTTGCCCGAAGACATCGGCTTCGGTGACGTAGATATTGCCGTCGGTGAGCGTGCTCGAGTCGTCGACGGCGATCTGCGCGCTCCCGAGGTGTGGAAAGCCGTTCTGCGGCGTCTGGTCGCAGTCGGCGGGGACGGTCGGGCATTCCCCGTTCCCCTTGGCGTCGATCACGTTGGTGCCGAGGGCCGAGAAGGGAGATGGAGTGCCGTCGGCGTGGTAGCGGCCGACCGTGCCTTTGAAGAAGCTGCCGCCGATGCCGCCGGCGTCGACGACGAGCAGATCCCCGCTCGAGGGATCGAGGGCGAGGGCGTTGGAACTTTGGAAGGTCGGCTGGGCTGCGGAGCCGAAGGTTTCGACGAAGAGGCGGGTCTTCTTGGCGGAGGCCGGGCCGGCGAAGGTAAGAGCAGCGGCGAGGACAAGAACTGTACAGGCAAAAGTCAGGGCACTGCGGTAGCGCGTGCTCTGTCTCGAGATTCCTTGTTGTGTGCTACCCCTCACGCCGTGTCCTTTCTTTGGCGGCCCCGTCCCTTCCGCGGGAAGATGCTCCCCGCGGAAGGGACATCGACGGGGTCGATGGGGCCGCTCCGCTCGAACTCACTAAGTACGCGCCGCGCTGGCGAGACCTAGCCGGTTACCGCCCAGGCGCCCTTCCAATTGCAGAGCCCTTCGCATAGCACGGTCACCTTGGCGCCGATCTTCGAGGCACCACCGGGAATCGCTAGAGGGGAACCGCTTTCACCCCCGGGTCCTTCCCCTTGATACAGACAAAGGACTCCTTTTGCTGCCTCCGGAACTTCCGGTTCGGCCCAGTCGGCGACTTTCGGGCAGCCTTCAGCAGATTTGTCTTCTCCCGGTTTCACCAAGACTTGGGTAGGCACGCCGGTAAGGGGAAGTGCAAACGAAAACGGCACACCTTCAGAGCCGGCTGCGCCTCTGTGGCCGCTCCACGCGCCGGTCAAGGTCACGCCTTCCGGAAGGGTGCCGGCGGCGGCCCACGGTTCGCCTTCCGGCCCTTCAGGCCCGGTCGCGCCTTTTGCTCCGATCGCGCCGGTCGGTCCCGTGGCACCCGTCGCGCCTTTTTCGCCGTTGGCACCCGCCGGTCCAGCTGGGCCCTGAGCGCCTGCCGCTCCCGGCGCTCCGGCCGGCCCCGTCGCGCCTTTGAGCTTCTTCAGCACGCTCGGCTTGATCTGGCTGGTCGAGGTGATCAGGTATTTGGCGGCGAAGGCGCCACCGGTCATCGCGAAGACGAGCGCGACCGTGGCGATCACGCCCGGAAGTCCGAATCGCGTGCGAAGGGTTGACATCGTGGCCTCTCTCCTTGTCCCTGAGCCCCTCTGCCGGCGGCTTCCCGCGAGGCTCGTCTATGTGGTCCCTGTGACTTCTGTTTCCCTGATGCTTCTGTCTGGAGTGGAGAGCGTTCCCAGAGGGTGCCATCCGTTCCAGCGCTGGCGCAAGGAAAGCACCCCGTCACGGGGTTGTCAAGAGAAAGTTCCCAAAAGAAAAGAAACGTTCCCAGAGGTGTTCCCGCCGAGAGATATGCCAGTACCGAACTGTGAGCGGCCGTGCGGAGCCTGGCTACGCCAGGGAGCGCACCGCTACGTCAACAGTGACGCGACGGTTGGGAGCGGCAAGCGCCGCGGTCGCAGCTGCGACCAAGGCTTCGAGGTCTAGGCCGTATCGCGCCGCCACGGTGCGCAAAGGCTCGTCGACTCCAAGGTCCGGGTAGAGAAGCTGCAACTCAATGACTCGATCGCCTCGAAGCGCCGCAACAGCGCGGGGGTGGACCTGAGCTGCCCGTTCTGCATTTTGGCCTTGCTCGATCTCAATTGAGATCGCGTTTGCTTTGCTGTCGTAGTCAGCTCGCATTTCAGTCATGTGGTCGTGAAGACAAAGTGTTTCACGCAACCAGGTCATGCAGCCGCGCGTGCGAGGCGCGTCGCCTCCTCCGCGCCGAGGTAGGGCGCGAGGATGAACTCGGCGCAGTCGGGGAGGAGGTCCTCCAGCTGCTCGGCTTCGCCGGCGGCGACCTTGCGGCTGGCTAGGGAGACGAGGGCGCCGATCACCGACTCCTCGGTCGAGTCGGGCAGGGGGCGGTCGCGCTCGCGCTCGGCACGCCCCAGCTCGAGCAGGGGGACTGCCTCGTGGACGGCGTCGTGGAAGCGGGCGGCGACGGCGGGGCCGGCGCTCTGCGACTCGACCAGGCAGAGGCGGGCGAGGTCGGGCTCGGAGGCGAGGAAGACGAGTACGGCGCGGGCGGCGGCGATCGCCTGGTGGGGCCAGTCGGGGATCGGCGCGGTCGCCTCGGCGGCGAGCTCGCGGACGTGGCCGGCGAGCACCTCGAAGGCGGCGAGGAAGCACTCCTCCTTGCCCTCGAAGTTGGCGTAGAAGACGCGGCGGGAGACTTTCGCCTCTTCCGTTATGTGGGTGATCGTCACCGCCGCGTAACCGTGCTCGGCGACCGCGGTCGCCAGCCCGGCGATCAGCCGCTCGCGCTGGCTGTGGGCGACCTGCTCACGGGTGAAGCCGTGGCGGCCAGCAGGAAGGGGTCCGAGCTCTTCGGCGGGCACAGGCGTTACTCGTCGAGGCCAGGGATTGGCTCGATCGGCAGCTCGCCGTGGAAGGCCTCGAGCTCTTCCAGGTCGCGCTTGTCCTGCGGTCGACCGGCGAGACGCTTGAAACCCACGATGCTGCGCAGGTTCGCGACCGGCGTCGGCTCCCCGCCTACTTCGGCGTCGATCGCATCCGCCGCGACGGTCTCGTAATCGAGAGGGGGCAGACCGCCGCGCATGATGTCGATGATGCCGTGGCGACTGCGGACGCGAAGGTGATGGGCACCGGTCACGTCATCTCGAGTCAGGACCTTGTCGTCATGGAGGCGGGTGGCCTCGACGCGATCTAGAAAGCGCAGAATCCCCTCATCGGTCTCCTCGCCATCGGGCACCAGGAGATCCGAGTCCTTGGTCGCACGAAGAAAGCCGTTGGCAATAACACTGAAGCCACCGATCACGACGTAACGCAACCCCACTGCGTTGGCGTCGGCGACGACGCCATCGAGGTCAGGACCAGAAGGCTCGCGCGGGGACATGACCGGCTCGTATGACCGACGCCAGCAGTTCCACTCCCTGCTGGGAAAGTTGCTGACCTTGGGCAATTCGCTCCGATGGTGTCAGCGCCCGAGTGGTTCGGCGGTGATATTCCGCCTTCTCGCGATTCAGCTCAGCCCACTCAGCCTCATTACCTGGGGCGAGGAGGGGTTTCGTCCGAGGAGCCATGTCACCAATGTTACGCCGCTCCGCCCCGGTCAGGCCGAGGCGGCGTCGGCCAGGTCGCCGGCCTCCCGAGCCGCCTCTTCCTCGCCGACGTAGGGGCGGAGCAGGAACTCGAGGGTCTCGGGGAGGAGGGCACGCAGCTCGTCGGCCTTGCCGGCTACGAGTCGTTGGTTGACGACCCAGAGCACGCCGCCGGCCAGCGTGTCCTCCAGCGTCGCCGGCAGCTCCGCCTGGCGGGGGTTGAGCTCGCGCCCCGGGCGCAGTAGCGGCGCGAAGCGTTTCAGCGCCGCCTCGTGGCGCGCCACCGCCTCGGGGCCCGCGGTCAGCGCCTCGACCATGCAGGCGCGCGCCACGTTGGGGTGCTCGGCGATCGTCGCGAAGAGCGCACCCAGCCCCGCCCCCACTCGGTCGGTCCACGGCCCTGCTTCGCGCTCGTACGCGTCCTCGACCGCTCGCGCCGTGTGCTCCAGCGCCGCGTCGAAGAGAGCGAGGAAGCTCTGCTCCTTGTCCTCGAAGCTCTTGTAGAAGGTGGCGTAGCCGACTTTCGCCCGGCGCACGATCTGCTCGATCGTCGTCGCCGGGTAGCCCTGCTCGGCGACGAGGTCGGCGGCGGCCTCGAGAATCCGGCGCCGCTGGTCGGCAGCGGCGGCGTCGCGGGTCACCGGCTGCGGGCCGGGCGGCTGCCGGGAGTCCTTTCCAGGCAATGCGCGCACACCCTCAGGATAGCGCTCGTTCCCAAAGGTACGCAATCGGTATATGAAGTGCCTAAAGTTCCCAAAGATGGGCTAAGGTACCTCGAAGTGGAAGCTCCGACCACACTGCGCGCGGTCCGCTCCTGGGAGGAGGCGGTGCCGGACCGGGGTGCCGACCAGGGCGTGCTGGAAGCGATGCTGCTGACCGTCGGCGCGAGGGGCTACGACAAGGCGAGCGTGCAGGAGGTGACCGAGCGCAGCGGCGTCTCGCGGCGCACCTTCCAGCGCCGCTTCGCGAGCAAGGAGGCCTGCTTCGCACTCGCCTACGAGGAGGCTGCCGACCGGCTTTGCAAGGACCTGCTCGACGCGGCACGGGGGTCGGAGAGCTGGCGAGACGGGTTCCGGGCCGCACTCGCCGAGCTGCTCCGCACCGTCGCCGAGCAGCCGCTGCTGGCGAAGGCGCTGCTGATCGAGGTCCGCGCGGCGCGCGGAGAGGCATGGGCCAAGCACCAGCAGGTGGTGGAGCGCCTCGCCGGCGCGGTCGACTCGGCGCGCAACGCGCCCGGCGCGACCAGCGCCGCCTCGCCGATGACCGCGCAGTTCGTCGTCGGCGCGATCGAGGAATCGATCGCGGTCGAGATCGGCGCCGGCCGCGCCGCCAAAGTCGAGCGCCTGCTGCCCGACCTCTCCCACCTCGCCGTGCTCAGCTACTTCGGCGAGGACGAGGCCTGGCTCGAGCTCGGTTCGGCCCGCACCGCCTCGCTCGGCCCCGCCGGCTGACCCGCATTTGACGAAGTTGGGTCACTCTTGAGTCAAAGTCCTGACCCTAGACACACACATACGCGCTGGAGGCTTCTAGCTTCAGCAGCGTGTATTGGCCACCAAGAGTTGGAGAGCCGCTTCCCCGCGCGGCGGAAGCCATCGGCGTACGGCGCAAGCTGATCGCGTACTCGCTCAATCCAAACAACGAGGCTGGTGGGGCAAAGGCCCAAGGCTTCGAGATGATCCTTGGAATCACCCACGAGAACCTCGAATACCTCGAGGGAGCAATCCAAACCGGGATCATGGCTGTGAAAGTCGAGGCCGTGCGAGAGAACCCGCCTCACGGAATCAACTGCGTGGTCGCGGTGCCAGTACGAGGCCTCTCAGACAAGAACTCTCGCATGGTGTACGTTAGGACAGTCTGGTCACTTGGAGGCGAAGGAGAGCGGTCACGAATGGCTACCGCCTTTCCAAGGCCCTAGATTGGAGGAATAATGGCCACGGTCAAGCAGTCGATCGGAGAAGTTGATTTTGTCTCGTTCAACGAGGCGATCGGCAAATGGCCTGCCGGGACGCGGGGCACCGTGGTCATCGACTTCGGCGACGACAAGATGGTCGAGATTGCCAACGAACGAGGCGAAACGCTTGACCTGCCGATCGTCCATGTCGACAAGCTCGAGCTGATCTCGAAGCACCCGATCTAGGCCCTCACTTCTCCTTGGCGATCTTCGCCGCTTCCTCGCTCCCCAGGTAGGGAGTGAGGGTGAACTCGACCAGGTCGGGGAGTAGTTCCTCGAGGTATTCGGCTTTGCCGGCGATGATGCGGCGGGAGATCAGCGAGACCATGCCCCCGACCAGGGCCTCCTCGGTGGCCGCCGAGAGGCGGTCGAGGACCTCCTTCGGGCGACCCTCGCGGCCGCTCTGGAAGTAGGGGACGAAGCTCTGGATCGCGGCGTCGTAGCGCTCGACTACGACCGGGCCGGCGACCAGCGCCTCGACCATGCAGAGGCGGGCCAGGTGCGGCTCGGCGGCAAGGAAGCCAAGCATCGCGCCGATGCCGGCCTTGACCGCGTGAGGCCAGTCCTCGGCTTCCTCGAAACCGGCCGAGACCCGCTCGCGCAGCTGCTGCATCACCGTGTCGTAGGCGGCGACGAAGCACTCGTCCTTGCTCGAGAAGTGCTCGTAGAAGGTACGCCGGGAGACGGCCGCGTGGCGGGTGATGTGGGCGATCGTCGTGCCGGAATAGCCGTTTTCGGCGATTGCCTCGGCGATCCCCGCGATCAGCCGCTCGCGCTGGTTGTGGACGACGAACTCGCGCGGCAACCCGTGGCGCCCCGGCGGCAGCCTTGCCAGCTCCGGCGGGTAGCCCTCGGCGCTTTCCTCAGGCTTGGTTTTTTTAGTGGAATCCCTGGCCACATCCCGACGATATCGCGCAATCGGCTCAGAATCCCGAGCAAGCTCAGCTAGGGCCGCGTCGATTCCCAAATAGGGCATGACGGCGGCCGAAACGAGCTGTGGGACGAGATGCTGAAGCTCCTCTGCCTGACCACGCACAACCTTGGCGTAGACCTGTCCGTAAGCGGAGCCGGCGAGAGCCTCGGCGGTGGTGTGGGGGACCGATTCGGGGTCCTCCATCTCGTTGCGTCCGGCGTCGATCAGCGAGGCGATCACCCTCATCGTCATGTCGCGGCGGGCGCGGGCGGCGTCGCCGGCCGCCAGCACCTCGACCGCGAAGCAGGCGCGGCTGCGGTCGCGGCCGAGGTTGCCGACGATCTCGTAGGCGACCGCACGCAGGCGGTCGGGCCAGTCCTCATAGCTGTTGTAGGCGGAAAGGATCTCCTCCATGCAGCGCTCGTTCATCTCCTGCCAGACGGAGAGGAAGCAGTCGTACTTGCCACGAAAGTGGCGGTCGAAGGCGGGGCGATCGAGGCCGGCCCGCTTGATGATCATCTCGACGCTCGTCTCCGCGTAGCCGCGCTCGGCGGCGATCTCGATCAGAGCCTCGACGATGCGCGCGCGCTCGGGACTGGCGGCACGCTCGCGGGTCTCAAGGTCGAGCACTAGGTCATGGGACCTCCAGTCCCTGCCCTGGCCACCGGGCCGCTCCTCCCTACCCCGTCGCGGCGGGCTCGGCTTCGGCCGCGACCCGCTTCGCTGCCTCGGCGCCCAGGTACGGGGTGAGCGAGAACTCGACCAGCTCGGGAAGCAGCTCCTCGATCTGCTCCGTCTGGCCCATGATGATGCGCTGGTAGATGATCCAGAAGATCCCGCCGACGATCGTCTCCTCGAGCGTGCCCGGCAGCTCCTCACCCTTCGGGGAGACCTTGCGACCCATGCGGAAGAGCGGCACGAAGGCCTGGATCGAGCGCTCGTAACGGTCGACCGCGGCAGGCCCGGCGGAGAGCGCCTCGACGATGCAGGTGCGGGCGAGCGCCGGCTCTGAGGCGACGTAGTGGAGGAAGGCGCCGAGGCCAGCGTTGACCCGGGCCGGCCAGCTGTCGACCTTGCTGGCGGCGTCGACGACGCGGCGCAGCGCTTCCTTCACCGCGTACTCGGAGGCGGCGAGAAAGCAGTCCTCCTTGGAGGAGAAGTTCTCGTAGAAGGTGTTGCGGGCGATCCCGGCGCGGCGCACGATGTCGGCGACGGTGACGGCGCGATAGCCCTTTTCCACCGTCTCCTCGGCGAGGGCCGCGATGATCCGAGCGCGCTGGTGCTGGGTTATGAACTCGCGTGGTAGTGGATGCCGCCCGGGCGGCGTTCTGATCGCTTGCGGGACACGATCGGCCACGAACGCCAGGGTACCCAGCCACGACTCGGATTCCAAGCTGGACGTATTGGCTAGATACCGATACAGTACCGGAGTCCAGACAAACGATTCCCTTGATCGAGATAGGAAGGGATTTCGATGGCAAGGCAGGCCGTATCCAAGGTCCGGGCAGGGGCTGAGGGGACCGGCACAGCGGGAAAGGTAGGGGACCCCGCGCCAAAGCTCAGGCTGGTGACTTCTTCCAAGCGGCAGAGGATTCTGGAGGGCATGCTCGAGGCGGTCGGCTCGGTCGGCTACGACGCGGCCTCGGTGCGGACCGTGCTCGGCAAGACCGGGCTGTACCGGCAGGCCTTCTACGACAATTTCGCCGACAAGGACGAGTGTTACCTGGAGGCCTTCGACTTCGGGGTGGAGCGGCTGGAAACGCTCGTCGTAGGCGCGACGGTGGGCGAGGAGAGCTGGCAGGGCAAGTTGCGCGCGGGCCTCGGTGCGCTGCTCGACGCACTCGACGAGGAGCCGGACATCGGCCGGGCGCTGATCGTCGAGGTCCACGCCGCGGGGCCCGAGGCACTTGCCAAGCGAACCGAGGCGATGGGCCGCATCACTGCCTTCGTCGACCTGGCCCGGGCCGAGGCGGAGGAGAGCGAGTCGCCGCCCTCTATCGCCCCGGAGGGGATCGTCGCCGGCATCCACGCGGTGGTCCACTCGCGGTTGGCGACCGGGGCCAACGACGGCTTCCGCGAGCTACTGCCTGAGTTCATGTACTTCGCGGTGCTGCCCTACTTCGGTGGCGACGTGGCCAGCGCGGAGATGCAGGCCGCGCGCGCTTGACAGAGGGAGGGACTTCCCTACGCTGAAGGAGATGGATTCGTCCTCACCTTCGAATCCACAGCGTCTACCCGAAAGCCAAGGGTTGCCGCGGGCATATGAGGTGAGGTCGCAGAGAGAGCGGCTGCGGGAGGCGATGATCCGGGTAGCGGCCGCCAAGGGGTTTGAGGCGACGACTGTGGCTGACGTGGTCGAGATCGCCGGGGTCTCCGAGGAGACCTTCTACGGGATGTTCGAGGACAAGCAGGCCTGCTTCCTCGAGGCCTACGACGCGGTGATCGACGTCCTCGTCGCCCACGTCACTAGCGCCTTCGAAGCTGCTGCCGGAGAGCCCTGGCCCGACCGGATCGGATCGGGGCTGCGGGCGCTGGTACAGCTGCTCGCAGCCGAGGCCGACATCGCGCGAATGGCGATGGTCGAGGTGACCGCGGCCGGTGACGACGCGCGCGAGCGCTACCGCGCCGCGCTCGGCCGCTTCACCCCGTTCCTGGAGGAAGGGCGGGCGTACTCGGGGCAGGGGGGCGAACTGCCGCCAGACACGGCCCGCTTCGCGATCGGTGGCGCCACCTCGATGATCTTCGACGAGATCCGCGCCGGACGCGGCCCCGAGTTGGAGCGCATCCTCCCCGACCTGGTCTTCGCCGTGCTGATGCCCTACCTCGGCCCGGAAGCGGCCGAGGACGAGATGCGCCGGGTGCGTTAGCCGGGCGGTCGTCGCTAGACGCCCTCGCCGTGGCGGCCCTCGCCGCCGGCGAAACGGGCGGCGCCACGGACGGCGACTTCGAGCACCTGGTTGCCTTGCTCGCGCTCGAGGGCGAGGCCCTGCTCGAGCGGCAGGCCGAAGCCCTCGATCGCGCCGCGGCGGTCGGCGAGCATCGTCTCTTGGGGGAAGGAGGCAATCGTCTCGACCAGCTCGAGCGAGCGCTCCAGGTGCTTGCCCGGCTCGACCACCTCGTTGACCAGCCCGATCCGATACGCCTCCTCAGCCTCGACGGGGCGGCCGGTGAGGATCAACTCCAGCGCCCGACCCATGCCGACCACGCGCGGCAGGCGCTGGGTGCCGCCGTCGAGCAGCGGCACCCCCCAGCGGCGCTCGAAGAGACCGAAGGTGGACTGCGGGGTGGCGATCCGCATGTCGCACCAGAGCGCAAGCTCGACCCCGCCGGCCAGGCACCAGCCGTCGACCGCGGCGATCGCCGGCTTCGAGGGAGTGAGGCGCGTCGGCCCCATCGGGCCGGCGGGATGGGCGACGTCCAGATTCATTGCTTTGAGATCGGCGCCGGCGCAGAAGGCCTGGCCGCCGGCCCCGGTGAGGACGAGGACGCGGGCCTCCTCGTCCGCTTCGAAGTCCTTAAGCCCCTGGCGGAACAACTTCGCAGTGGCATCGTCAACGGCGTTGCGCCGCTCGGGACGGTCGATCGTCAGCACCGCCGCCGCGCCCACCCGCTCGTAGCGCATCTCCTCGCTCATGGCGCGATCCTCCCATAACCGATCCTGGTGCAAGAGAGGTGGGAGCGGGCGGGCTAGGCGTCGGCGAGACTCACGGGGCTGGCCGACAGCGCCCTGCTCCCGGATGCGCCCCGGTCGCGAGTCAGGAGGGCAGGCTCTCCATGACCGTCGCCAAAGCTAGGCCGCGGGTCGGACGCCGCCGGCGCCACAACGAAACGCGACCGGTGGTGACGTTCGTAGCCTGCCTTGCGCGTAGCCTTCGCGCTTAGAAGCTCTTCCCGCCACCTTCGAGACCGACTCCGCTTGGCTTCCGCGGATTCCGGTCTCTCCCGGTCGCAGAGCGAACTTACGCCTAGCCCCCGGGGGACGCAAGGGGCGACCCGCCAGCGTTTCCGCAAAGTACGGACAAATACCCTCGCAGCTACCCTGCTCGGATGCGCATCGACCAGATCCTCTCGACCCGGTCGCCGGTCTTCTCGGTCGAGTTCTTCCCGCCCAAGACAGCGGAGGCGACGGAGCAGCTCTACGCAACGGCGCGTGAGCTGAGCGAGCTCGGCCTCGACTTCGTCTCGGTCACCTACGGTGCCGGCGGCTCCACTCGCGACGGGACGGTGGAGATCACCACGGCGCTCAAGGACGAGTTGGGTTTGGAGACGATGGCGCACCTGAGCTGCGTCGGCGAGAGCGCCGAGGGGCTGGCGGTGACGCTGGACCGGATCGCGGCGGCGGGAATCGAAAACGTCTTTGCCCTGCGCGGCGACCCACCGCGAGGCCAGGAGGACTTCGTCCAGCCGGAGGGCGGGCTGAGCAGCGCCGCCGAGCTCGCCGCCTTCATCGGCGAGGGCTGGGACTTCGCCGTCGGCGGCGCCTGCTTCCCCGAGGTACACCCGGAGGCGCCCGACCTCGACACCGACCTCGATTACCTCAAGACCAAGGTCGAGTCCGGCGCCTCCTTCCTGATCACCCAGCTCTTCTTCGACAACCAGGTCTACTTCGACTTCGCCGCCGCGGCACGGGAGAAGGGGATTGAGGTTCCGATCCTCGCCGGCGTCATCCCGGTGGCGAGCTTCGCGCAGACGAAGCGCATCTGCGACCTCTGCGACGCCTCGATCCCGGCCCCGCTCGAGGCGGCGTTCCAGGCGGCGAACGGTGACGAGCGGGCTGAGTTCGAGCTCGGCGTCGCCTACGCGGCTCAGCAGTGCGCCGAGCTGCTAGTCGCGGGCGTCCCCGGCATTCACTTCTACGCCCTAAACAGGGCGCCGGCGACGCGGGCGGTGCTGGGCGCCCTGCGCGCGGCGCGGCCCTGGGAGCGCGGCCGGACAGGATTTACTTCCCGAGAAGGCGTCTCTGACTAAACTGCTCCCGGGCTGATGGCGAATCGCAGGGAGGAAGAGAGGGAACGGCTCCGCCAGGCGCGGGAGCAGCGCGAAACCAAACAGTCGCGCTCCGACCGCCGCCGCCTGATGCTCGGCTATGGCGTCGCCGGCGTGATCGGCGCGATCGTGCTGATCGGAATCGTGGTGGCGATCGTCTCCTCGCTCGGCTCCAACGACGGCGGCAAAGCGCACATCAACCTGGCCAGCGGATCGACCAACGGGATTGATCCGGACCAGCGGGAAGGCACCGAGCCGGCGGCGGCAAAAGCCCTCGACCTGAAAGAGGCCGCGAAAGCGGCGGGCTGCGAGCTCCGCATGGAGCTGCGGGACGAGGGCAAAAACCACCTGCCGGTGACGGCGACCGAACCTTCTTATTCCACCAACCCACCCGTCTCCGGCAACCACGTCGAACCGCCTTACCAGGAGGCCGACGGCGCCTACAGCGAGCCGGTCAAGCCGCTCTACTTCCTGCACAGCCTCGAGCACGGGCGGATGGCGATCATGTACAACCCCGACCTCGGAGAGAGCGACCAGCTGGATCTGAAGGGCCTCTACGACACGATGTACGCGGCAACGCTGCTATTCCCCAACGAGAAAATGCCCTACGAGGTGGCGGCTGTGACCTGGACCAACCTGATGGGTTGCGACGAGTACAAAGGCGCCGCCACCCTGGACGCGATCCGCGCCTTCGGCAAAGAGACCTGGGGCCAGTACGGCAACGAGCCGGTGGCCGCGTTCACCTTCACCGGCCCCAGCCCGGAATCGCCGGCGCTTAAATAGAGCGCTTCAGTTAGGGGGCTCGGTAGAGCGGGAAGAACCCCGAAGGGTCGTGGTCGGCGGACAGGCGCGCGTAGGCGAGTGGGTCACAAACGATCTCCGAGGTCCGCCAGGGCTGCTCACGGTTGGCGAAGCCGCGCTTGAACTCTTCCAGCCGGTCACCAGGCGAGATCCCACCGCCGAGATTGAGCGGTAGGCCCTGTTCGGAGGAAAGATCGACCAGCGCAGCGACGACGTTCTTCATCGGCGAGTCCCGCAAGGTGGCGTCGGCGCTGCCGCTGAGGTAGTAGTGGATGAAACCGTCGCTGGCGGCGGCGATTGAGGCCGCGGCGACATCGCCGCCAGGGGAGAAGGCAAGGGCCAGCCAGGCGCGAGGGGACTTGAGGATGCACTCGAAGTAGGCGGCGTCGAAGAAGTAGCGCTCGGCGGCGCCGGTGCGACGCATCGTCTGCTCGTAGGCGGCGAGGAAGCCGTCGCGCTGCTCGGGCGTGGCCTCGGGCCCGGCGACGATGCTGACCTCGTAGCCCGCGCGGCGGTTCTTGTTGACCTGGTTGCGATCGCTCGGGCGGCTCTTGCGCGGCAGCTGTGGGTCGGCGATCTGGACCACGTTGCGCTCGGCGGCGCCGGCCAGCGGCGGGTCGGCAAGCGTGTGGCGAATGAAGGCGCTGACCAGTCCGGTGGCTTTGAAGTCGATCAAGTCCGGATCGAGCGGCGCAGCCGACTTTGACCCCACCCTAGTGTGGTCAAAGTCGGCTGCGGTGAAGGAAGACGCGAGGCCGGGGTAGCCATAGGGTGAGATCGCGTCGCGCTCCGCTGTCCCGGGGATCTCGCGGACGATTAGCGGTGCGAGTAGCTCGCCGTCCGCGGTCTCGATCCGCAGCGTGTGAGTGACGCCCTCGGCGTCGAGAAAGGGGCGACTGCGGAAGAAGTCGTTACTGACCGCGGCTTCGCCGCGGTCTCCGATCAGCTCGGCGGTGGCGGCAGTTTCGCTCACGGGAAGAGATCTGCCGCCGCAGCGCGGAACTCGTCGGGGAGGACGCCCCAGACCTCACAGTCGTCGGCTGCCTCTCCGTCGCGGCGCAGGTGGGCGCGCATCGTCCCCTCGTGCTTCCAGCCGAGGCTAGCGACCGTCTTCTTCGCGATCTCGTTGCGGGCCGGTATGCGTCCGTAGACGCGGTGGGCGCCGAACTCGCCGAAGGCCCTGGCGATGGTCAAGGCCTCGGCCTGGCGGCCGACGCCCTTGCCGCGCACTTCGTCGCCGATCAGCGCGCCCAGCTCGGGCGCGGTCTGGCGGAAGAGGCCGTAGAGGGCGGTGAACCCAACCGGCTCCTCGTGCCCCTCGACGACGATCGCGTACTTGCGGTCCTCACCCGAGTCGGCCATCGCCCGCTGCACCCAGCCCTCGGCGTCCTCGAGCGAGAACGAGCCCCGCTGCTCCATCAGCGACGCCGTCGCCCGCGGGTTGTTGAACCAGCGGTGCACCGCTGCGGCATCGCCGGGCTCAAACCGGCGCAGACTGACCTCGGGTCGCTCGCTCATGCCAGGAACTTAGCCTCGATGGGGTTCAGGCCAGCTGAGACAAACGTACTTCACGTCTCTCTAGCGCCTTTGAGAGTCGGGCCTCAACATTTGGCGCTGCACCAGACACCGCTACCTCGAAACCAACTTCGCCCAATTTTGATTCTTTTGCCAATCGAGCGACGAACTCGTCCGCAAAGGAGTGGCTCGCGCTCAGAATCCCAGAGAAATCAAGATCTACGAGCTCTTGATCTCCAACCTCGCTGATCACCTGAATGCGAAGCCTCTCAGCGAAAGGTCGTGTCGCCAGCGTCGTTCCATGCTGCGCAAGCGCGTAGCAATACGGCATTCGCTACCTCCTTCCGCATTGGATGCAAACGATGGTAGTTGACAAGTCGGCGGGCTTAGACAGAGACCAGGTCGTAAGTGATCCAAGTGCCCCGTCTAAAGCGAGCTGCCGGGAATACCTCCGGCTTTCGCTGCTGCTGAACAACCTGGAGACGGAAGAAGCCATTTGCAGAATGAATATCCATTCGAGCAGCATGAAGGGACGCGGTCAAAGCAGCTTCCAGCACCTCGGAGAAGCCGATTCCCCGGTGCGGGTTTCCGGTCCCGGTGATGTATGGCTCCGTCGCGTGCGCGATCGCATAGCCATCCTCGCTCCACTCGGGATACCGCTGACGAATGTGCTCTGGGATCCCAATTCCGAGGTCGCTTATGGCGATGGAAACTTGGCGGCGAGGCTCTATGACACGACAAACTGCAGCATAGGCACCAAGGGCATTGCGGCCATGATCAAGGGCGTTGTCGCATAGCTCAGCGACGGCCGTGAACGCAGCCTCGCCCAAGGGCGAGACATCAGGCAGCTGGTACTCGAGGATCTCTCTGGTTCGACGGGAAATCTCCTCGGCAACGGTGTCGTCATCAATGCGAGTGACTGGAAGAATCGCGTCTTGATCCGCCTCCTCAACAGAACTAGCTGGATCGATCTGCATCGCTAAGAAAAAGTGCAGCGCTTCTGGGTCGACCGGAAGAAACACTTTGACGTCTCGGCCTTCATGACGATGTCACTCGATGAAAACCCTTAGTCGGACTGCGAACATCGGATGAATAGGCAGTGTGAGGCGGCGACAATCGACACCGATTGAGTCCGGCAGATCATGGCTGAGCGGGAAGTCGCCTCTCCAGCCTCCATCAGACCCGCCGCTGGGGCTGATCTCCTTGACCCAATCCATCCAGCCAGCGTAAATCGCCACTCGGCTGCCAGGGATGGCGCCGGGCTCAGTCCGGGGCGAGGCCGTGGCCCGTGATGAGTAGCCAAGTCGTCTTGGCGAGGATGCGCAGGTCGAGGGCGGCGCTGCGGCGCTCGACGTACTCGACATCGAGCTCGATCCGCTCCTCCCAGGGGATGCCGGCGCGTCCCTGGACCTGGGCCCAACCGGTGATCCCAGGGCGGACCTCGTGGCGGCGTTTCTGGCGCGGCGTGTAGTCCCTCACCTGGGCGGGGATGGTCGGGCGCGGGCCGACGATCGCCATCTCGCCGCGCAGCACGTTGACCAGGTTGGGGATCTCGTCGAGCGAGGTGCGGCGCAGGAGGCGGCCGGCGGCGGTGACCCGAGGATCGTCGCGCGCAACGACCGTGCCGACTCCGACCGGGTCCGAGCCCTGGACCATCGTGCGCAGCTTCCGCATCTCGAACTCGCGCCCGTCCCTGCCGACACGAAGCTGGCGGTAGACCACAGGGCCGCGGCTGCCCAGCTTGATCGCGAGGGCCGCGATCAGCAGCAGGGGAGAAAGGATGACCAGCGCGAGGGCCGCGATCAGGATGTCGAAGGCCCGCGGCACGGCTAGCGAGTCCCCTCGGCCTTCTCCCAGGTCCCTGGAGCACCGTGGCGCATCCTGTCCCAGAGGCCGGCGGCGATCGAGGCAGTCGTCATCGCGTAGTAGCGGGCGACGCGAAGCGGCGCCAGCGGCCAGCTGCCGCCGAGCAGCGCGGCGAAGACGAACGCGACCTGGATGGCGTAGGTGGCGACGTAGACGGGGCCCTGTCCGAGCAGGACCAGGTTCGTGACGAAGGCGAGCAGGTGGAGGAACGGGGTCAGGTAGCGCAACAACCGGTGCGAGAGCAGCTCGAAGGCGTAGAGCGGCGAGTAGCCCCGCGGGCGCAGCATCCCCTCGCCGACGACGATGTCCCAGAGGCCGACCATCATCCGCCGCTTGCGGGCGAACTCGCCCTCCAGGGTCGGCGTCATCTTCTCCTCGGCGCGGGCGTCGGGGACGTAGAGCGAGCGCAGCTTGCGCTTGGCCAGCTCGAAGGGGAAGGAGAGATCGTGGCTGGCGGCGGCGGGCAGTGGGATGTAGGCGTCGGCGCGGACCGCGTAGATCGCTCCGTTGCCGGCGGTGACCCCGGCCAGCGCCGACTCCATCTCCCGCACCGCCATCTCATAGCGCCAGTAGACGCCCTCGAGGTTGTCGCCGGCGGGTGAGAGGAAGCGGACCTGGCCGCAGGCGTAGCCGACCGACGGGTCGGAGAAGGGCTCGACGAGGCGGCGGAGTGCATCGGGACTCCAGAGGCTGTTGGCATCGGAGAAGGCGAGGATCTCGCCCGAGGCGCGCTCGGCGGCGGCGTTCTGGGCGGCGAGCTTGCCGGCGCGGGACAGGTCGAGGACCAGGTCGGCGCCGGCGGCTCGGGCGCGCTCGGCGGTGGCGTCGCGGGAGCCGTCAGAGGCGACGATCAGCTCAAGTCGCTCGCGCGGATAGTCGAGCGCGAGGACGTTGGCCACCTTGGCCGCGATCACGTCCTCCTCGTCATAGGCGGCGACGATCAGGGAGACAAATGGAGCTCCGACGGCGGGTCCTGTCGCCGTGCGACCTCGCAGGTGCACCAGCACCCACAACGCCAGGGGATAGCCGATGTGCGTGTAGAGGATCAGGCCGACGCTGGCCCAGAAGGCGATCGCGACGGCGGTCATGCCCGCGCCTCCAGCAGCTCCTCATATAGGGCCAGGGTCTGGCGAGCCACCTCGTCCCAGGAGTAGGGCCCGGCGGCGGCCGCGCGGGCGGCGGCCGCGAGCTCGTCGCGAGCTGCCTCGTCGCCGATCAGCTCGCTCAGCGTCGCGGCCAGGGCTGACGGGTCATCCGGCGGGACGAGGCGTCCGGCGCCGCTCTCGGCGACTTCGGGAAAGCCGCCGACTTCACTCATCACCAGCGGCTTGCCGAAGGCGAGGCCCGTGTAGAGGACGCCCGAGTGCTCGCCGTCGCGGTAAGGCAGGACGACGAGGTCGGCGCGGCGGAAGACCGCCGGGATCTCAGCGTCCTCGACAAAGCGGGTGACGAAGCGGACCCGGCCCGGCGCCTCTTCAGCGAGCCGGCGCAGCGGCTCGACGTCCATGCGCGGGTTGCCGACGATCCAGAGCTCGGCGCCCTTGACCTGACGGAACGCCTCGAGCAGTGTGTCGAGGCCCTTGTAGGGACGCAGCAGGCCGAAGAAGAGGACGACCGGGCCCTCGGCGCCCTCCAACTCCGCTGGCAGCGGCTTCTCCTCCAGCAGGCGAGTGAGGTAGTCGAAGGCACCATGGGGAACGACGCGGATCCGCTTCGGGTCGAGGCCGACCTCCTCACGCAGACGCGCGGCGCTGTGCTCGGAGTGGGCGACGACCGCGTCCATGGCGCCGAACACCCGCTGCGCAGACGCGCGCTGGCGGCGGCTCGCCCCCGGTGGCAGCACGTAGTGAGCGGTGATCACGCGCGGGCGGGAAGGCGGCAGCAGCAACCGGTCGAACGAGGGAACGGTCAGCCACTGGTAGTGGACGAGGTCGGCGTCGGCGAGGCGACGGAAGCGCAACATGTCGGCGGCGTGCTCGGCAAGCTTGAAGGCGCGGCGGGCAGGGGCGTCGAGGCCGCGGGTGGAGCTGTGGCGATAGAAGAGCTGCTCGACCCTGTAGCCATCGGCGGGCGGGACCGGCCCATAGAGGAAGCGGCTGGTCAGCAACTCGACCTCGGCGCCCTCGCGGGCGAGCGCGGCCGCCAGGGAACGGTCGTAGGGCGGCGTAAAGGCCGATGGGTCGACGAGCTGCACTCGCATGAGGGCGATTATCGTGACCTGCTTGGTGCCCAAGCTCTCCTACTGCGTGGTGAACACGAACGGCCGCGAGGACCTACTCGCCTGCCTGGCTGCGATAGAAGCGACCCACCCGGAGGGAATGGAGGCCGAGATCCTCGTCCTCGACAACGCTTCCGAGGACAATTCGGCGGCGGCAACCCGGGCCTGGGAGGCGGCACGCGACGTTCGTCGAGCAGGCCCGCTGCGGCTGATCGCGCTTGAGCGGCGGACCGGCAAGGCGGAGAACGACTCGACCTTGATGCGCGAGGCAAAGGGCGCCTACTGCTTGCTGCTGAACGAGGACTCGGAGCTGCGGCCAGGCGCGGCGGCGGCGCTCGTGGCGGCGCTCGTGGCCGATCCCGGTGCCGGCGCGGCCGGCGCCCAGCTACTCGACTCGAACGGCGATCCGGTCCCCTGCGCCTGGCGCTTTCCTGGTGTCGGCACGGCGGCTATCGGCGCGGTCTTCCTGCACCGACAGCTCACGGTTCAGAGCACCGGCGGCGCGGCGCGACCGGTCGACTGGGCGCAATCGAGCGCCCTGCTTGTGCGCCGCGAGGCGGCGGCAGAGGTCGGCTACATGGATCCCGACTTCTTCGTCTACTACGACGAGTGCGACTTCGCCAAGCGGTTGTGCGACACCGGCTGGCGCACGCTCTACGTGCCCGGCGCTGAGGCCGTCCACCACGATCAGCTCTCCACCGACCTCGGCGCCGGCCTGCCCCGCATCGTCGAGTTCCACCGCAACCGCGACCTCTACATGCGCAAGCACCACTCCCGCCCCGCTGCCCTCACCGTCCGCCTGCTCACGGCCTGGACCTACGCCCTGCGCGCCCTGGCCGCCACGGTCCTACCCAACCGCCCCGCCAAGGTCTACTGGGCCCACGCCCGCCAGGCGCTCTTTCCGGGTAGAGGAACCGGGATTGCCGACGCAGCCCGTCGCTGAGCTCAAAGGCGGGCGTCCTCGTCGCGGAGCTCGGCCTCGTAGGCCTCCGGCACCCGGCCGTCGACCTCAGCGGGCCGGTCGCGAAGCGCCCGGTAACCGGCGAGCAGCTCCCCCGGGTGGCGCAGGCGGGCGAGGTTGCGACGCTCGTCGCGAGTGAAGAAGCCACTGGCTAGAAGTGCGAGCGGGTAGGCGAGCAGCAAGGCGAGCCTGCCGGCCAGTCCAGCGAGGCCCTCGGTGGGGAGGAGCAGCTCGGCGAGGCCGACCAGGATGGAGGAGACGAGCACGACCTTGGCGAGGCGCCCCCACTCGTAGGGAGCCGGGAAGAGGCGCTGGGTGAATCCGTACATCGTCACCACGACGATGAGGTACGAGGCGACCAGGGCGATGCCGGCGCCGACGATGCCCAGCGGCGGGACCAAGATCAGGTTGAGGACGACGTTGGCGACCAGGGCCGCGATCGTCGCCGGGAGGTTGAGCTCGGTGCGGCCCGTTCGGCCGAGGATCACGACCTGGACCATGTAGAGGGCGTAGAGGGTGACCGCGGTCGAGATCAGCCCGACCGCTTCGTAGGAGGCGAAGAACTCGGGCGCCGCGAGAGCGCGGACGATCCAGCGCGAGAGCAGCCACATGCCGGTGACGACGAAAGCGCAGGTGGCGATGAAGTAGGTGACGACCAGCGCGTAGGCCCGGCGCGCCTCGTCGTCGTCGCGGATCGAGTAGGCGAGCGGCGGCCAGGCGAGCTGGAAGCCGCGGACGAGGACGTTGACCGCCTGGGCGAACTTGACCGCGAGCGAGTAGAGGCCCGCCTCGGCGAAGCCGGCCGCGCGGACGATGATGATCCGGTCGACGAAGTTGAGCATGTAGAGGGAGAGCTCAGCCGGCATCGTCGGTAGGCCGAAGCGCATCATCCGGCGCAGCAGCGGCCGGTCGATCCGCAGCGAGAGTCGCCGCCGGTGGACGACGATCAGCCCGAGCACGAAGACGGCGCCGCTGGCGTAGCTGCCGAGCAGCAGGCCGCGAGCGCCCTCGTCGGCGCCGACGACCAGGGCCACGGTGAGGGCGATCGCGGCCAGGACGTTGGCGATCGTCACCGCGAAGAAGGCGCGGGCGCGCTCTTCGAGGCGGAAGATGGTGAGCAGGTACTCGTGCAAGGTCAGCACCCAGAGGCCGCCGATCGAGATTCGGACCAGGTCGGCGCCAGGCTCGCGGAGAGCCTCGGAGATCGGCTCGGCGAAGGGCAGGGCGACCAGCGCCGCCGCGGTGGAGAACCAGAAGAGCGCGGCGAAGGAGGTGGAGAGGACGCGAGGCGGCTCCTCGCCGGACTTGTAGTAGAAGCGCAGCACCGCCTCGATCACGCCGAGGCGGATGACGATGCTGGCGGCCACTACGGCGGCGAAGAGGACCTCGGCGGCGCCGTAGTCGGCGGGCGTCAGATACCGCGTGTAGAGCGGCAGCAGCGCGACCGCGATCAGCTTCGAGAGGATGCTGGCCGCCGTGTACGCAGCGCCTGTAGTCGCTAGACGGCGGAGGTATCCGGACACGATCCGACCCTACGTCGAGTCTCGGACCACGGGTGCACAAGCCAGTGAGGCTCCGACCGCCAGCAACACCCAAGTGATCGGATCCTCATAGAAGCCGGCGTAAGCCATCGTGTGTACGAGTAGAGCGACGAAGGCAGCAAGGACCGCCACTCGAGCAACGTGGCCGGCGGGTCCTGTCGCTGCAGGGGACCCCCCACCCCCTGCGGTAGCTAAAGCTTCCTCGGGGGTGGGCCCCCCTACAGCGCCACCCGCCGGAGACGCGTTCCAGGGCAGACCACGGGCCATGGTCCAAAGGGCGACTGCAATAAGGGTCACGTAAGCAGCGAAGCCGATGATCCCCTGCTCTGCGGCTACCGTGATCGGCTCGGTGTGCGAGACGGCTACGGGGACTTTGCGGGACTTGACGTGTTCGCGGTAGGCCTTGGGGAAGGAGCCCGAGCCGTAGCCGTAGACCGGGCGATCGGCGAAGAGGCGGAGGCCGCCGGAGACAAGGTTGGCGCGGCCGCTGGTGTCGATGTTGATGCGGTCGGGGCTGAGCTTGTCCGAGCCGCCGACCAGGAGCACGACGAGGACGCCCACGACAGCCCCCGCACCCACCGCCGCCAGAGTCCAGCGCCAGCTCCATCTCAGCGCCGCCAGCACGGCTAGCCCGCCCAGCAGCGCGGCGAAGCTCGACTGCGAGAAGGTCGGCACGAGGCCGATCCAGAGCACCGCAATCAGAGCCGTCAGGAGCGCAAAGCTGCGGCGCTCTCGAGTCCACAGCAACACTGCCATCGCCAGCACCGCAACCAGCGCCAGGTACCGCCCGTAGATGTTGGGGTCCCAGAAGACCGAGTTCACGCGGAAGTACGTATGGAATTCGTTTGACCGCATCACCAGGTCGTTCCAGAACAGGCTCCTGGTTGCCGACTCGACAGATCCGATCGCGGCGAACACCACCGCCTCGATCGCGACGATGCCGAAGGCCACTGCAAGCAGTTCCCGACCCCACCGGACGTCACGCAATAGCGCGTATACGAGTGAGAAGGGGATGAAAAAGAAGCAGACGTTCTGCAGCGACTTCGAGAAATCCGGCGAGTAGAGCGTCTGCAGCGCGTAGAGGACAACCACGGCGGCCAGGACCCATGGCAGCCAGTAGGCGGCTCCTCCGGCGGGTGGCGCCGTAGGGGGGCCCACCCCTGAGGAAGCTTTAGCTACCGGAAGGGGTGGGGGGTCCCCTGCGGTGACAGGACCCGCCGGCGGGAAGCGCCAGTCCCTGGCTGCTATCGCCAGCACGCCACCTGCGATCACGAGATAGAGCGGGACGAGGAGGTTCGCGGTGTCCCCGCCCGACTCCAATGGGACGCGGAAGGGGAGGGCGGCGACGATCGCGAGGGGCATCGCGAACGGCCAGCGGTCGAAGATCGCGGCGAGCAAGAGCGTCGCCACCACGGCGAGGTAGCCGAAGCTGACGAAGCCGAAGGTGTCGTCGCGCAGGTCGGCGATCTGGCGGGAGTCCCACTGATCGCCGAGGATCAGGATTGGGATGAGAACGAGGGCAGCGAGCATCGCGCTCGCGCGCAGGCGGCCGGCGGGCAGCAGGATCGCCACTGCCGCGAAACCGGCGGCGGCGAGCACCCCCAGGCTGGCGAGCACGTCGCTCACCAGATGCCCCCCCGCCCTGTCGCTTTATGCGTCCATACGACGCAAAAGGCGACACTCACTCCGCACGCTCACAGTCCGACAGCGGGCGGGGCGGGGCGCGGTGGAGGCGCATCGTGCCCGGCGGGACCAGGGTGCGGTCCTGGTCGAGCAGCTTGACCCGCAGCTTGTAGCGGCCCGGTGGCGCGATCCCGCCGTAGCGGCTGCGACCGTCCCAGTAGAAGGTGTGGAACCTGTAGCGCTTGAGGAAACGATCGCGCGCGAGGGTGATGATGAGGCGCCCACCCGGCTTTACGACCTGAACCGTGGCGTCGTCGGATTGGGTGACGCGGAAGCGAGTCCGGATGTGGTCGAAGCGACAGTCTCTGTTCGGCGTAAAGGCGTTTACGCGAGGCGCTTTGGGGTTGAGGATGGGCGCGCCGACAAAGGTGACCTTGTCGAGGACGAGCGGGTCGCGCTTCAGCCGCTGCGACCAGGCGAAGGCTGCGAGCGTGGCGAGAACGAGTAGCGCGAAGACGACTCCCGCGCCGCTAACCCGCCGTCGTGGCATTGTCCTCGCCGACGATCACCGAGACCGGGGCGCCGCCGGAGACCGAGGAGATGTCCGACGTCATCGCGCGGACCTGCGAGATCTCCAGCGCGTCGGCGACTCGGTGCGCCTCGCGGGCTTTGCCGGGCTGGTACATGACGACGCTGTCGACGAAGCTGGAGCTGCTGTTGGTGACCGCCCCCAGCTCGAAGCCTTTGCCCTCGACCATGTCGCCGTAGGTGGCGGCGAGCCCCGGCACCGCGGTGCCGTTGAGGACCGTGACCTCGATCTCGCTGGGCCTCACTTTCGCAGCGCGGTTGTTGCCGCTGTCGGTTCCGCCAGCGTCGTCGGAGCCCTGGGTGACGAGGTAGGCCGCGCCGCCGGCGACGATCACGAAGACGGCAAAGAGGGCGATCAGGTAGCGCGGCTCGGCGAGGTGCGAGCGAGTCCCTTTGAAGGTTTCGCGCAGGCGCTCGCTCCGGGTCAGTTCCGGCAAGCCAGCCTCGCGCCGCTTGCGCCGCTCCTCGCGCAGGTTCGCCGCCTCATGCTCCGCCGTGCGCGCCTCCTCCAGTCGGCGCAGCTCCTCGGCCCGCTCGGTGGCGGCCGCTGAGGTTGACTCCTTGCGCTCCGAATCGCGCTCGGGAGCTGAGCCAGCCCACTCGCGTAGGCGACGGATGTCGCGCCCCTGCGCGAAAGAGAGGAGAGCAAGCACGGCAAGGCCGAAAAACGCGGCCAAGCCGGCGAAGGCGCCGATGTCCTTGAGCAGCTCCACGGAGTGGCTGCGAGAGGCTACTCGTCGTAGACGACTGCCGCCGCGTCCCCGCCGGGTGTAGCGATCAGCTCGACCACGCGCTGAGCCAGATTCGCCTCGTCGCCGGCGAGCACAAGGTTCTCCAGGGAGTTCAGCGTCGACTCGACCCACTCCGGGTCGAGCGGCACCTGGCGGACGGCGCGGCGGATCCGTTTCGCCGCGGTCGGCTGCTGGTCCTCAGCGCCGCCGAATAGCTCCTCGTGCAGCTTCTCCCCGGGCCGCGGCTTGGTGAACTCGACCGCGATCTCCGCTTCGGGCTCATAGCCCGCGAGCCGGATCATGTTGTGGGCGAGGTCCACGATGCGCACTGGTTCGCCCATGTCGAGGACGAAGACTTCGCCCTTGCCGACGCCGATGTCGCCGGCCCGGATCACCAGCTGCACTGCCTCCGGGATCGTCATGAAATAGCGGGTCATCTCCGGGTGGGTGACGGTGACGGGGCCGCCGCGCTCGATCTGGCTGCGGAAGATCGGCACCACGCTGCCCGAGGAAGCGAGCACGTTGCCGAAGCGGACGCTGGCGAAGCGTGTGCCGGGGTGCTTGTGGCCGGCGAGCTCGACGATCCACTCGGCCATCGCCTTCGAGGCGCCCATCACCGTCTTCGGGTTGACCGCCTTGTCGGTGGAGACGAGTACGAAGCGCTCGACTTTCGAGGCCGCGGCGGTCTCGGCCGTGACCCTGGTCGCGATCGCGTTGTTGCGCACGGCCTCGAGCGGGTTGGCCTCCATCAGCGGCACGTGCTTGTAGGCAGCGGCGTGAAAAACGATGTCCGGCTTGAAGCGCTCCATCGTCTCCAGCATCCGGTGCGGCTCCTTGCAGTCGGCGAGCACCGACTCGACGTTGGAGAAGTGGCGCTCCTCAACCATCTCGCGGTCGATCTCGAAGAGGTTGTCCTCGGCATGGTCGAGCATCACCAGTAGGCGCGGCCCGACCCGGGCAATCTGGCGGCAGAGCTCGGAGCCGATCGAACCGCCGGCGCCAGTGACGAGGACGATGCGGTCGCGCAGGTAAGCGCCGACGCGGTCGAGCTCGACGACGATCGGGTCGCGGCCGAGCACGTCCTCAACCTGGACCTCGCGCAGCTGTTTGTTGAGCTGGACGCCGCCGCGCAGCAGCTCGAACACAGTGGGCAGCGTGCGGACCCGAATCTCGCGCTCGCGGCAGGCGGCGACGACCATGCCGCGCAGCGTGCCGGGCGCCGAGGGGATCGCGATCACGACCTCGTCGGGCTTGGTCTCGTCGAGGATCGCGGCGATCTGCTTGGTCGAGCCGAGCACCTTCAGACCCAGCATCCGCATCCCGCGCTTGCGCGGGTCGTCGTCGACGAAGCCGATCGCGGTGGCGCCGAGGTCGGGGTTGAGCTGCAGCTCACGGACGACCATCTGGCCGCCGGAGCCGGCGCCGATCACCAGCACCTCGTGCTTGGGGACCCGCGAGCCACGCGACGGCCGTTCGACGACGAGGCGCACCGCGAGGCGCGCCCCGGTGATCAGGAGCAGCGTGAGGATGAAGTCCATCACCGCGACCGAGCGGGGCAGGTCGTGGGCGAAGGGCTGGATCACCGTGAAAGCGACGACGAGAATCGCGCTGGCGACGGCGACGGCGCGGGCGACAAGCAGGAAGTCGCGACCGCTGACGTAGCGCCACCACTTTTGGTAGAGGCCGAAGGCGGCAAAGACGATGATCTTGCCGACCACGACGAAGCCGACCGCTTGGGCAAAGAGGGTCTCGTAGCGCTGCGGCAACCCTTCGTCGAGGAAGCGCAGACGGAAAGCCAGGTAGAAGGCGATCGCGACCAGGACACCGTCGGCGATCACCTGCAGAACCCGGTTGCGATAGACGGGATGGTTCAACCGGCCCATGAAGGAACCCGATTCTAGATGCTGGTTGGTGCGATCCCTACAATGCCCGCTCCGCGAATGCTCCCTCTCGCCAGCGTCACAGACTTCTTCTTGGACCCGATCGTCAACGCGGGGACTGACTTCATCAGCTCGACCGGCTTGCCGGCAGTGTTCATCCTGATGGCGTTGGAGTCCGCCTGCCTGCCTGTTCCCAGCGAGGCGATCATGCTCTTCGCCGGCTCTAGCGTCGCCGCCGGTGAACTCTCGATGTTCGGGATCGTCGCCGCCGGCGTGCTCGGCAACCTGGTCGGGTCCTGGGCGGCCTACGCGGTCGGCTACTACGCGCGGCTGGACCTGCTGGAGAAAAACCGGCTGATCCACCTGCCGCCCAAGTACTTGAAATGGGCTGACGACTGGTTTGAGCGCTACGGCGACGCAACCGTTTTCTTCACCCGCATGCTGCCGATTATCCGCACCTTCATCTCGCTGCCGGCAGGGGTCGCGAAGATGCCGTTCTGGCGCTTCACCGTGCTCACTCTGCTCGGCTGCATCCCCTGGGTGCTGATGCTGGGGCTGATCGGCGAGGCGGTCGGGGAGAACTGGGAGGAGTGGCGGGGCCACCTGCACTACCTCGACTACGCCGTCGTTGCCGCCGTGCTCGGCCTCGGCATTTACTTGCTAGTCCGCCGCTATCGCGGTGGTGGCCCGGGTGCGAAGCCGGAGACGATGCTTGAGCAGACCCGCTGAGGGCAGCATCCCAGCCGGCCAAGCGCTGGCGCTGGGAGTGGTCCAAGGGCCGACGGAGCTGCTGCCGGTATCCAGCTCCGCTCACATTGTCCTCGTCCCCCGGCTCGCGGGCTGGGAGTGGGAGACGATCGACCCCGAGGTGCGCAAGAGCTTCGAGGTCGCGCTCCACGCCGGGGCGGCCGCGGCGCTTATCGTCGGCCAGCGGCGACTGATCGCCGAAGAGCTACGGGCGTTCGACCTGCGGGGCGCCGTGGTCCTCACCCTCTCCTTCCTCCCCGCAGCGCTCACCGGCTACTCGCTCGAGCGCCAGATCGAGCGGCGACTCGGCGGTCCGCGGGCAACTGCGATCGGGCTGCTTGCCGGTGCGGCGGCAATGGCGCTCGCCGACACTCGCCCCCAGTTGCGTGGTCGGGGTGAGGCGGGAGCCGTTGACGGCTTGGCGCTGGGACTGGCCCAGGCTGCCGCCCTCGCTCCCGGCGTCTCCCGCAACGGGGCGACTCTGGCAGCAGCGCGCTGGCGGTGCTTCTCACGCGACCAGGCGAACCTGCTCTCACGGACCGTCGCGCTGCCGATCATCGTCGGCGCGACCACGCTGAAGGGCGCGCGTCTCGCCCGCCGCGGCACGGCGCCCTCCGTCCGTCGCTCGATGATCCTTGGGGTCGCCGCCTCCTTCGCCTCGACCCTCGCCTCGCAGCGTCTGATCGACCTGATCGAGCGCGACCGGGCGCTCTGGCCTTACTCCGCGTATCGAGCCGCTCTCGCCGCCGTGGTACTCGTCAAGCTGCGACGCTAGCTAACTCCAAATTTTGGAGAAATTTGGAGTTGATTTGGATATCCCTGCAAACATGGAAAAGCGAGTCCCAATTTGAGCAATGACGCCTACGCGAAGGTCGGGGTCGATCAAGGGGCGGCGGACTCCGCTGTGGCAGCGCTGGTCGGGGCGCTGAGCTCGATCGAGCTTGGGCGTCCGTCGCGCCAGGTGCCGCTCCCCGGTCACTACGCGAGCGTGATCCGGATCGACGACCGGCTCGGGATCGCCCTCTCGACCGACGGGGTGGGGACGAAGCTGCTGGTCGCCGAGCAGATCGGCCGCTTCGACACGATCGGGATCGACTGTGTGGCGATGAACGTCAACGACGTGATCTGCGTCGGCGCCGAGCCGCTGGCGATGCTCGACTACATCGCGATCGACCAGGCCGTGCCCGGTGTCTGCGAGCAGATCGGGATCGGCCTAGCGCGCGGGGCGGAGCTGGCCGGGATCGAGATCCCGGGCGGCGAGCTAGCGCAGCTCGGCGACATGGTGCGCGGCTTCGACGTCGCCGGCGCCTGCTTCGGCACCGTCGCCCTGGACGAGGTCATCGACGGCTCCGCGGTCCAGCCGGGCGACCCGGTGATCGGGCTGCCTTCCTCCGGCATCCACTCCAACGGCTACACACTGGCCCGCTCGGCGCTGGAGGGACTCCCACTCGATGAGGACTCCGAGGGACGGCTGGGCCGGTCCCTCGGCGAGACCCTGCTGGAGCCGACCGAGATCTACGTCAAGCCGGTGCTGGAGCTGCTGCGCTCCGAGGTCGAGGTGCGCGGGCTCGCCCACATCACCTCGGGCGGCCTCGGCAACCTCACCCGGCTCGCCGCCGATGCCGGCTACGAGATCGACGAGCCGCTGCCGGTGCCGCCGATCTTCGAGTTGATCCAGGAGCGGGCCGGCGTCAGCAACGAGGAGATGCACGACGTCTTCAACATGGGCTGCGGCTTCTGCTGCATCGTCGCGACCGACGACGAGGCGGCGGCGGTCGATCTGCTGCGCCGCCATTACCCTGAGGCGCGGCGGATCGGTCACGCGGTCGATGGCCCGCGCGAAGCCCGCCGTCGCTAGATGGACACCCGCCCCTCGAGCTCGATGATCGGCACCACGCTCTCCGGCCGCTACCGACTGGAGGCGAAGCTGGGCAGCGGCGGCATGTCGACGGTCTATCTGGCGCGCGACGAGACGCTCGACCGCTCGGTCGCAGTCAAGGTGATGCACCGGGAGATGTCCGAGCAGGAGGACCAGCTCGAGCGCTTCCGCCAGGAGGCACGCGCCGTCGCCAAGCTCTCCCACCCAAACGTTGTCTCGGTGATCGACGCCGGTGAGGACGGCGGCTACCCCTACATCGTCTTCGAGTACGTCGAGGGGGAGACGCTGAAGCAGCGGATCGCCCGGGTCGGGGCGCTCGACACCCAGGACGCGATCGCCTACGCGATCGAGGTCGCGCGGGGCCTCAGCGTCGCCCACGCCCGCAAGCTGGTCCACCGCGACATCAAGCCGCAGAACGTCCTGATCGACAGCGAGGGGCGGGCGAAGCTGACCGACTTCGGCATTTCGCGCCAGCTCGAGCAGGACGGGATGACGGCGACCGGCCGCGTGCTCGGCACCACCGACTACGTCTCCCCCGAGCAGGCGATGGGCAGGCAGGTCGATCCGCGCTCCGACATCTACTCGCTCGGCGTCGTGCTCTACGAGATGCTGCTCGGCCAGGTCCCTTTCCAGGCCGACAGCCAGGTCGGGGTGGCGATGAAGCACGTCAACGAGGACCTGCCCGATGTGCAGCGGCGGCGCGAGGACCTCTCCGCCGCCGTCGCTCTCGTGGTCGAGCGCGCCGGCGCGAAGGACCCGAACCAGCGCTACCAGCAGGTCGGCGAGATGATCGACGACCTCTCGACCGCGCTCGAGGTCGAAGCGGCGCGGGCGGGCTCGGTCACAGGCGAGGCGACCACCGTGCTGGAGGCGGTGCCGCCGCCGAAGCGCAAGCTCTCCAGCCGCGCGCGGTGGTCCTGGACCGCGATCGTCGCCCTGCTGCTCGTCGGCGGCGGCACGCTGCTCGCCGTCGGGCTGATCTCCGGCGGACTCGGGGGCGGCGGAGCCAACGAGGGCAAGGGTCAGGCGGTCGCGGTCTCCTCGGCCACCGACTACGACCCGCAGGGCGACGAAGAAGAGAGCGGGGGCGAGGTCGAACTGGCGGTCGACGGCAACCCGACAGGCAGCGCCTGGGAGACCGAGCACTACGACTCCGAGATTTTCGAAGGGACGAAGACCGGCCCCAATCCCGGCGTCGGCATCTACGTCACAACCTCCTCACCGGCAACCCCGGCGCGGATGATCGTCCGCAGCTCAGCAGGCGGCTGGGACGCCGAGGTCTACGCCGTGCCGGACGGGCCTCCGGAAGAACTCTCGGGCTGGGACGAACCGGTCGGCGCGGTGAGCGACGCCTCGACGCTGGAGGAGATCGCGCTCAAGGTCCCCCAGCCCACGCGCTACTTCCTACTCTGGTTCACCAAGGCAGCCGAATCCCGCGACCAGCCGGGGCGCTACCAGGTAGAGGTCTCGGACATCAAGCTGCTCGACTGAGCGGCTCAGAACTCGTAGGAGCGCGACTTTGCGTGCCGCTCCAGCGCGAGGCCGACCAGGCGGTCGCAGAGGTCGGGATAGACGATCCCAGACGCCTCCCAGAGCTTCGCGTAGACACTTGTCTCGGTGAAGCCGGGCATCGTGTTGACCTCGTTGAGCAGCACCTCGCCGTCCGGCTCGACGAAGAAGTCGCAGCGGGCCAGGCCGGCGCAACCGGCCAGTTCGAACGCCTCTTGCGCGAGCTCACGCAAGCGCTCGGATTGCTCGTCCGTGAGCTCGGCGGGAACCGCCAGCTCCATGCCGCCGTCGCAGTACTTGGTCTCGTAGTCGTACCACTCGCCGTGGGCGATCACCTCGCCCGGCAGCGACGTCCCGACCTGCTCGTTGCCGAGCAGCGAGCACTCGACCTCGCGGCCCCGCGCCGAGGCCTCGACGATCACCCGCGGGTCGTGGCGGCGGGCCAGCTCAACTGCCTCGTCGAGGTTGGCGAGGCGCTCGACGCGGCTGATGCCGACGCTGGAGCCGAGCCGCGAGGGCTTCACCCAGAGCGGCGCGCCAAGCGACTCGCAGCGCTCGCGCCAACCGGACTCGCCAGCGGCAGCGAACTCGACCTGCGGCAGGCCGTGCTGGGCGCAGAGGCGCTTCAGCGTCAGCTTGTCCATGCAGACCGCCGAAGAGAGCACGTCCGAGCCGATGTAGGGGATGTCGAGCCACTCGAGCAGGCCCTGGACGCTGCCGTCCTCGCCGAACGGCCCGTGCAGGGCCGGGAAGGCGACCTCGGCGCCGAGCAGGCCGCCGCCCGGAGTCAGCTGCACCGCAGCGTCCCCGTGCCGCCAACTGCCGTCGGCGTCGATCGTCACCAGCAACATCTCGTGGCCGGCTTCCGAGAGCCCCCGCACCACCGCCTTACCGGAGCGCAGCGACACCTCGCGCTCCGAGGAGCGGCCGCCGCAGAGGACCGCGACCCTCATTCTCCTTCGCCCGCTTCCGGTTCGGGTGAGCTGGTCGCGGCCTTGCCGACGACCAACGTCACCGGTGCTCCCGGTTCCACCTCGGAGCCAGGCGGGGGGAACTGGTCGGTGACGCGGCCGACCTGGGACGGCACGTCGGTTTCCTCTTCTTCCACCGACGGCTCCAGCCCCGCCGCGCGCAGCGCTTCCACACCCTCGCGGCGCTGCTGGCCGATCACGCTCGGCACTTTCACTCGTTCTTCCCCTTCGGAGACGACGATCGAGACCGAGGAGCCCGGACCGAGGTCAGAGCCGGCGCTGGGAGACTGCGAGATCACCTCGCCGGTGGGGGCCGAGCTCGATTCCTCAGTGACCAGAGGCGCCAGCCCGCGGCCGCGGATCCGTTGCACCGCGACGGAGCGCTGGACCCCGACCAGGACCGGCACCTTGACCAGCCGCGGCCCACGCGAGACGACGATCGTCACTGCCGACCCGCGAGTTAGCGTCGTGCCGCCCGGCGGACTCGAGTTGATTACCAACCCGGCTTCAACGTTTTCGGAGTTCCGCTGCTCGACCTGCGGGTCGAACCCTGCGTCTTTCAGCCTCGTCTCGGCGTCTTCGCGGCTCAGTCCCGCGGTGGAGGGCACTTTCGCCGTGCCGGGCCCGGCGCTGACGGTCAACGCCACCTGCGGCTTAGAGCAGAGAAAGCCGAGGAAGGCGCAGTCGAGCGAGGCCTCGTCGGCCGGCGGCGAGGCAGCGGGGTCCTGCTCGAGCACGGTGTTGGCCGGCGCTTCCCGCTCGACCCTTTTCACGTCGCCAATGCCGAAGCCGTCTTCTTTCAGCAGCGTTATCGCCGTGTCGAGCTGGTTGCCGGTCACGTTGGGAACCGAGGTCGTCGTGTCGCGAGTGAGACCGAAGGCGAGCAGTGCGATCAACAGCAGCGCGAGGGCGACCAGGGCCCAGCGCCACCAGCGGCGGCGGCGCTCCTCCTCCTGGTCGAGCTCATCCTCCACCGGGGTCGCGACGACCGGCGGCAGCGGAGCGAACGCGGCCGTGCTGCCGGCGGTCGCGGACGGGTCGTTGAGCGCCGCATCGAGCGCAGCGATGAAAGCGTCGGCGCTCTGGAAGCGCTGGCCGGGGTCCTTTTCCAGTGCTCTCATCACGACCGCGTCCAGTGCCGGGGAGACCTCGGGGGCGATCGAGCTAGGACGCTGCGGTGGCTGCGATACCTGCTTCATCGCCACCGCGACCGCGCTTTCCCCTTCGAAGGGAACGCGCCGGGTCAGGGCCTCGTAGAGGATCACCCCGATTGAGTAGAGGTCGGAGACCGCGGTTACGTCTTGCCCCTGGGCCTGCTCCGGCGAGAGGTAGTGCGGAGTCCCCATCACCGACCCGGTCTGGGTGATCTCGGAGACCCCGGCGCGGGCGATCCCGAAGTCGGTCACCACCGCCTTGCCCTCCGCGTCGACGATCACGTTCTGCGGCTTTAGGTCGCGGTGGACGATGCCGTGGCGGTGGGCGAAGCGGGCCGCCTCGAGCACCTGGCGGATCAGCATCGCCGCCTGCTCTGGGCTGAGGCCGGCGTCGATCAGCTCCTTCAGCGAGTTGCCCTCCAGGTACTGCATCGCGATGTAGTAGGTGCCGTCGATGTCGCCGCGATCGAAGACGGCGACCACATTGGGGTGTTGGAGGCCAGCCGCGGCCTCGGCCTCGCGACGAAAACGTTCGACGAACTCGCGGTCCTGAACGAAGCGGCGGTGCAGGACCTTGAGCGCGACCTGGCGTTGCAGGTGCGTGTCCTCGGCCAGCCAGACGTCCGCCATGCCGCCGGTGCCGAGCCGGCGCAGGACCCGGTAGCGGCCATCGACCACGCTGCCCTCGCTTACCTCAGCCACCTCTCTCCACCTCCGTTGCGCGTCCGTTCGTCAACTCAATCACCGCTCAGAATCGCTTCGGCGACTTCGCGGAAGATCGGCGCCGCGAGCTCGCCACCGAACGAGCTCGTGCACTCGACCGTGGCGGCGATCGCGATCTCCGGGTCGTCAGCCGGGGCGAAGCCGATGAACCAAGCCTGGTTCAGGTCGCCGCCGCCGCAGCTCTCGTTGAAGGGGGTTTCCGCAGTGCCGGTCTTGCCGGCCACCGGGATTCCGGAGATCGCCGCGTTGGTGCCGGTCCCTTCGTCGACCACGCCTTCCATCGCTGTGGTCAGCGTCGCCGCTGTCTCCTCATCCATCGGCTGGCTGTACTCAGCCGGCTCGAGGCTCTCGGTTACGCGGCCGTCCGGGTCGACGACGCGGCTCCAGATCTGCGGCTTCATCTGCCGCCCGCCGTTGGCGATGGCGGCGGCGACCTCGGCCATCTGCAGCGGCGTCACCAGTAGCCGCTCCTGGCCGATCGCGATCCGCGCCACGTCGACCGGGTCGCCGCGCCCGAGCAGATCGCCGCCTTCGTAGACACCGCTGCGGTAGACCTGGTCGTCGGGAAGGTCGATCGCCGGGGTCGAGCCGAAGCCGAAGCGGTCCATGTACTCGAACAGCGTGTCGGAGCCGACGTCTTCGCCGAGCTGAGCGAACCAGGTGTTGACCGAGCCGGTCAGCGCCGGTTCGAGCGGGATGGCGCCGTAGCTGGCGCCGTCGGAGTTGGAGAGCGGCTGGCCCTGGACGTCGATCGTGGCCGGCGCTTCGATCGTCGATTCGAGGTCAATCACGCCGCTGTCGAGGGCGGCCGCTGCAGTCACCACCTTGAAAGTCGAGCCGGGCGGATACTGGCCCTGGGTGGCGCGGTTGAGCAGGGGTCTTTCCGTTTCATTCGTGTTGAGCTGTTTCAGATCGAAGGGGACCCGGTTGGGGTCGTAGGGCGGGTTAGACGCAAGCACCCGCACCCGGCCGCTGCTCGGCTCGATCCCGACCACGGCGCCGAAACCGGCGACTTCGAGCGCGCTCAGCGCTACCCGCTGCGCCTCGGGATCGAGGTTGGTGACGACGTCGTTGCCCTCTTGTCGCTGACCGCGCAGCTCGTCGATCAGCGAGGTGAACTCCGACTCTTCACCGACCAGCTCGTCATTGTGGAACTGCTCGAACTCGCTGTCGCCCTCGCGCACGAAGCTGTAACCGATTGGGTGGCCGAACAGCGCCCCTTCGGGGTAGCGGCGCACGTAGCGCAGGTTGTCGCCGCTGCCCTTGGGGACCGAGCGGGCGATCACGGTTCCGTCAGCGGCGCGGATCCGGCCTCGTTCGATCCGCTGCTGCTCCAGCAGCGGACGCTTGTTGGCGTTCTTTTCCTTCAGCGCCTCCGCCTCGAACACCGACCAGTACGAGGTGAAGCCGACCAGAACCGTGAAGAGCACGACAACGAGGGCGAACAGCTGGACGATCTGGCGGTTCACCGGCCCTCCTCCAACGCCAGCCCGCCTCTAGAGGCGGGCGACACTGCCTCACGTCGTGCTCGGTCGGAGATCAGCAGCAGCAGGGCAAGCAGGACGAAGTTGGCGATGATCGAACTGCCGCCGTAGCTGACAAAGGGCAAGGTGACCCCGGTCAGCGGGATGACTCGGGTGACGCCGCCGATGATGACGAAGGCTTGGATCGCGAAGACGGCGGTGAGGCCAGTGGCGAGCAGCTTCGAGAAGCCATCGTCGGCGAGCAGGGCGATCTTGAAGCCGCGGGCCGCAATCAGCAGGTAGATCGCGACCAGCGCGCAGCCGCCGAACAGACCCAGCTCGTTGACGATCAGGGCGTAGATCGTGTCGGTCTGGGCGGCAGGCAGCAGAGCATTGTCCGTTCCCGGGATCGTGATCAGACCCTGGGCGAACCCCTGGCCGAAGAGACCGCCGTCGGCCTGGGCGAAGATCGATTGCAGGATCTGGTACCCGCTGCCCTGCGGGTGCGCGTAGGGATCGAGCCAGACTTCGATCCGGTCGTGCACGTGGGGCACGGTCTCGGCGAAGAACCAGGCACCGAAGAGGAACATCGCCATTCCGATCGCGACGAAGGAGAAGCGGCCGGTAGCGACGTAGAGCAGCGCAAGGAAGGCGGCGAAGAACATCAGCGAGCTGCCGAGATCACGGATGAAGACGAGCATGAACATCGACGCTCCCCAGACGACGAGCAGCGGGCCGAGGTGCTTGAGTGGAGGCAGGGTGACGCCGAGGACCCGCCGAGCGCCGACGATCAACACCTCGCGGTGCTCACGCAGGTAGCTGGCGAGGAAGACGACGATGCAGATCTTCGAGAACTCGGCCGGCTGGAAGGAGAGCGGGCCGAGCTCGACCCCGAGGTAGGCGCCGTTGACCTGTTCGCCGATACCCGGCAGCCGCGGCGCCAGAAGCAACAGCAGGCCGACGCCGGCGATCGTGTAGCGGTAGCGCTCGAGCACGTCGTAGTCGCGCAGGAAGTGGATGGTCAGGGCGAAGAGGAGGAGGCCGAGGACGAACCAGTTGGCCTGGTCCCGGGCCAGGTCGGCGTCGATCCGGTAGACCATCACCAGGCCGAAGGTGGTGAGCAGCGCGACCAAGGGGAAGAGGTAGGGATCGGCGTTGGGGAGCCGGATCCGCAAGTAAATGTGGGTGGCGAGGCAGACGGCGAGGAAGTAGGCGCCGTAGATCAGGCTGAGGTTGTCGAGACGCTCGCTCTCCTGGGCGAAGACAGCGGTGAAACCGGCAGTGAGGAGGAGGGCGACGGGGACGAGCGCGGTCAGCTCGCGGTTGCGCGCGGTCATCGACACTGTTCCCGCTCCGCTCGCGGCGCGAAGAACCAGAGATGCACGCTTGCTCGCTCCGCGCTCACTCGACTCCCTGTGAGCGCTGGATGTCTTCGACCAGCGAGACGGCGTCGGAGCGGGAGCGAAGGTCGTGGCCGGTGACGGCTTCGCGGCGGCGGGGCGGCAGCGCCTCGGTCTGAATCGGGCTCGCGTAGCGCTCCTCGTAGAGCTCGACGCCGAAGGGCAGCTCGTAGGGCAGGCCGCGATAGAGCGACATCCTGCCCGCCTCGTCGGTGCCGAGGAACCAGACCTGGCGGTTGCCGTACCAGGCACCGAAGGCTAGGGCGGCTACGAGGGCGAGCGCGGCGAGGGCCTTGACCAGGGTCCGCCCACGCTTGCCGCCGCTCTTCGCGGCGAGCGCGTCGCGGCGCTCCCGCGCAGCCGCGGCGGCGGCTCGGCGACGCACCTCGGTGGCGGTCAGGCCGGCCTCCGCCGCCGTCGAGCCGATCAGCGTCGCTCCCTCCTGCGCGGGGGCGGGCGCGTCGGCGTCGTCGAGGCGAAAGGCGAGAGCAGTGATGTTGTCTCGGCCACCGGCCCGGTTGGCCTCGTCGACCAGGGCCCGCACCCCCGCTTCCAGCGAGGTGGCGTCGCTCAGCAGCCGTGCGATCCGCTCGTCGTCGAGCATCGTGGTAAGGCCGTCGGAGCAGAGCAGGAAGACGTCGCCGGGCGCTGCGGGGACTGTCTGCACGTCGACCTCGACCTCGGGGTCGGGTCCGAGAGCACGGGTGATGATCGAGCGCTGCGGATGATCCTCGGCCTGCGCCTCGGTGAGCTGGCCCTTGCGCCGCATCTCCTCGACCAGCGAGTGATCGCGGGTGAGGCGCTCGAGCTTGCCGCCGCGCAGCCGGTAGGCGCGACTGTCGCCGACGTGCCCGATCCCCACCTCTTCGCCCTGGGCGTTGACGATCGCCGCGGTGATCGTCGTCCCCATCCCTGTCCGCGATGGGTCGGTCCGGGCCAGGTCGTGAATCTGCCGGTTCGCGGCGGCGATCGTCTCCCGCAGCACCCGCTCCGGCGGCTCGTCGGGGAGATCGACGTCGAAGGCCTCGGCCGCTGCTTTCGAGGCGACCTCGCCGGCTTGCGCACCGCCCATCCCGTCGGCGACGACGAAGATCGGCGCACGCACAAAGAGCGCATCCTCGTTGGCGTTGCGCTGGCGCCCAGTATCGGTGCGGAAGGCCTGGTCGACGATCTTCAGCACTCGGCAACACCACCGGTTCCGCGCATGCTCCGCGGCGGAAGAGTCAGATATGCACCGCCGCTGCGCATGCGCGTCACGCCCCCGTCTCGTATCTGAACTCGGTGTCGCCGATCCTCACCACGTCGCCGTCGATCAGCTCGGCCTCGCCGTGGAGCGTCGCATCGTTGAGGATCGTGCCGTTGGTCGATCTCATGTCCTCGACGTAGGTGCGGCCCTCACGGGAGAAGATCCTTGCGTGCAGGCCGGAGGCATAACGATCGTCGATCTGCACGTCGGCCTCACCGGAGCGGCCGATCGAGAGCCCGCCGATCAGGTCGAAGCGCTCACCGGCTGTGAGGCCGGCGCCGCGCTCCACCACCAGCCAGGCTTCGGCCGCAGACCGGGCGTCGCTGAAGGCCGGCACGTGATGGAAGCCGGTCGCGTCGGGGGCCGGGGACATCGTCCGCCGCAGGTCCTTGAGGGCGCTGCGGGCGACCCAGAGCAGGAAGAGATAGAGAACGGCGAGAAAGCCGAACTTGAGCGCGACCGAGATCGGGTCGTAGTCCACGTCAGCACCCTAATGACGGGCCCAGAACACCACTGGGGTCACTGCTCGACGTCGAACAGGAAGGTGGTCGTGCCCAGGGTCACCCGGTCGCCCGGGCTGAGCCGAGTCGAGGACACCCGCCGGCCGTTCACCTTGACCCCGTTGGTCGAGCCGAGGTCGGCGATCGTCCACTCGCCCGATCCGGCTTGGCGCAGCTCGGCGTGGTGACGCGAGACGTTGGGATCGCGCAGCACGCAGTCCGCATCCTTGGAGCGGCCGATCGTGGCGCGTGGCCCCTCGAGCACGTAGCGGCGGTCGTCGAGCCCGACCACCGCCCTGGTCGCAACAGCGGCGGCAGGCTGGGCCGGCGGCTGGGAGGCGCTCTCGCGCACCGCCGAGTAGACCATCGTGTGGCCCTCCTCGCCCTGACGCGGGCTCTCGCCCTCGTGGGCGGGTGGCTTGACCAGGCGCGTCTGGATCCCGAACTCGCCGAGGCGGAGCCGCTCGTCGGTCTTGAACTCGACTGCCGGCCGGGTCAGCAGGTCGTAGCTCCTGCGCCGCGCGTGCTCCAGCAGGTAGCCGGAGAGCTCCTGCTCGAGCGAGCGCTCATATCCCTCCAGCTTGGCCCGGTCCGCCTTGGAGAGGTAGACGGTGTACTCGTTAGGGACGTAAACGCGGGCGATCCCGGCGGTCTTGTGCGCATCCATCTCCTTGGCCAGCTTGCGGGCCAGCTCGACCGGCTGCACCTCGGAGCTGAAGGCGCGGCTGAACACCCCCTCGACGAGGCCTTCTATCCGACTCTCGAGGTTGCGTAGAACGCTGATCGAAAGGCTCCTTTCACACGCCCTGCGGGTGGCCGCGAACGCGCTGAATCCTAGATGGTGGACCCCTGGGTGGCCCAGGGGTCCACCATCTCAAGGGAGGAAAACCCCGTGGCCGGTCGCGAGCCAGGCTCCGAGCAGCGCGGCGGCGGCGGCCACCCCCACACGCAGGCCCCGCGGCCGGGTTGCGCCGGGAAGATGGTCTGAGAGCGCCTCGAGCGAATCCTCAATCGCGGCGCCCAGCTGCTCCAGCGGCGGGCGGCGCGAGGGGCGAGAGTCGAGACAGGCGTCGACGGTGGTGGTCAGCTCGGCGGGGAGGTCGGGTCGGAGGCGCCGCAGGGGGCGGACACGGGCTCCGATCGCGCGGGCCGTGGCCGCGGGGGTCGAGCGGCGGTGCGGGTTCTCGCCGCTCCAGCACTCGTACAAGGTCAGTGCCAGCGAGTAGACATCGGTCTCCGGGCCGGTCGCTTGGCCCTCCGCCTGCTCCGGCGACATGTAGGCGAGCGTGCCGACGACGTCGCCGGGAGCGGTGAGCGAGGCCCCGTCGGCGAGGCGGGCGACGCCGAAGTCCATCAGCTTGGCCCGCGGTTCCCCCTCGGTGACCTGGACGTTCTGGGGCTTGATGTCGCGGTGGACGACCCCGCGCGAGTGAGCATGGTCGAGTGCCTCGCAGAGGTCGGCGCCGATCTCGCCGATCTCGCGGTCGCTCAGCTCGCCTTCCCGGGCCAGCTGGGCGAGGGTGTCGCCCTCGACCAGCTCGGTCACGAGCAGGGCGTTGCCGTCCTCCTCGCCCAGCTCGTAGAGCGTCACGATCCCCGGATGGTTGAGCCGCGCCGCGGCCTGGGCCTCGCGCAGCACGCGGCTGCCGGCCTCTCCCGGGGACTCGATCGCCTTGACCGCCACCGGCCGCTCGAGGCGTCCATCCCAGGCCTCGTAGACGACGCCGAAGCCGCCGCTGCCGATGCGGCGCTCGATCAGAAAGCGGTTGAGGACGAGTGAACCAACCAAAGCATTCTTCGACTTCGCCGCTAATCCGCTTCTTCCTGCGACATACTCCCTGCACCTTGGAGGATTTCCCAGCAGCTCGGCAGGAGCGGAGGCGGCGTGCGCCCCGCCGGCCGGAGCGACAGCAGATCTTGATCCGGCGCGGACTCGCTCTCGGGGCGGGGCTGCTGGTCCTGATCCTGATCGTGCTGGGGGTAAGGGGCTGCCTCGACGCGCGCAAGAACAGGGCGCTGAGCGACTACGCCGACGACGTCACCCAGATCGTCGACGAGACGGACCAGACCAGCAAAGCCTTCTTCGGCAAGCTGGAAGACCCCGGCAGCCTTTCGGTCACCGACTTCGTCGCTGAGGTGAGCGCCGACCGCAGCGCGATGGACAACTACGCCAGCCGCATCGACGGACTCGACGCCCCTGGCGACATGGGGAACGCGCAGGACAACCTCGAGCTCGTCTACCAGCTGCGCAGCAGTGCGATGGGAGAGATCGCCGACCGGATGAGCACTGCGCTTGGCGATGTGGGCTCGGAGCAGGCGATGGCGATCATCGCCAACCAGATACAGGTCCTGCATGCGAGCGACGTCCTCTACAAATCGGTGGTGCGGCCGGAAATCAACGGCGTGCTCGGCGACAACGGGATCTCGGGCAGCGACGTGCCTGAGAGCGTCTTCGTCCCGGACGGGATCAGGTGGCTTGACGAGGCCGAAGTGAGCGCCGCACTCGGCACGCTCAGCGCCGGCGGGGGGGAAACGTCGGGGATACACGGACTCGGGCTCGCCGGTGTCAGCGTCAATGGCACCGAACTAGTCGAAGGCGGAGCGACCGGCGTAGTCGGCGAAGGAACCCCGGAAGTCGAAGTGCAGGTGGAAAACCAGGGTGAATCGACCGAGAACGAAGTGACCGTCTCGGTGACCGTAAACGGCGGCAACACGCTCCAGCAGGACATCAGCAGCATCGGCTCCCTCGAAATCCAGAGCGCCTCAATCCCCCTAACCCCAGCGCCGAAAGGCGAAGTGACGCTCGAAGTGGAAGCTCAGCCGGTTCCCGGCGAGCGGGTCTCCACCAACAACAAAGCCAGCTACACGGTCGTCTTCGAATAAGTCGTGCAGCGCTTCGCCTTCCTAGGGCCGGCGGGGACCTTCACCGAAGACGCGCTGGCCGAGGCGGCGAGCGGCGGGCAGTTCGAGCCGCTGCGCACCGCCACCGTCCCCGACGCGATCCTCGCGGTGGAGCGAGGCGAAGCCGAGCGGGCTCTGGTCCCCTTCGAGAACTCGATCGAGGGATCGGTGCGAAGCACGCTCGATGCGCTCGCCTTCGAGGCCGAAGGGGTGACGATCGTCGGCGAGCACGACTACACGGTGCGCGCTCACCTGATCGTGCGGCAGGCGCTCGAGGCGGAGTCGATCGAGGCGGTGCTCTCCCACCCGCAGCCACTCGCGCAGTGCGCCCGCTTCCTGCGGACGCAGCTGCCGCAGGCGGAGCGACGCAGCGTCAGCAGCACCGCCGAGGCGGTCCGGCTCGTCAGCGAGTCCGACGAGCGCTGGGCGGCGATCGGGGCCAAGGCTGCGGCGGAGCTCTACGGCTGCACGATCCTGCGCGAGGGGATCGAGGACGAGGCCGACAACGTCACCCGCTTCGTCTGGATCGCGCCGACGGGAACGGAGGCGGCCGGAGAAGGCCCCTGGAAGACCTCTCTCGTCTTTTCGGAGCTGGGCGAAGACCACCCGGGGGCGCTGGTCGAAGCGCTCCAAGAGTTCTCGAGCCGCAGCGTCAACCTTTCCCGCATCGAGTCCCGGCCCCTGCGCCAGGGCCTCGGCCGCTACATGTTTTTCTGCGACCTCGAGGGATCGACGAGCGACCCCGCCGTCTCGGAGGCGATTTCTGCGCTCCGCGAAAAGGCGGCCTCGGTCCGAATCCTGGGCTCGTATCCCGTGGGTTAAGAGGAAAGGGCATCCCCCGCCCGGACAAGTGCCGGGCTAATGAGCCCGGCACTTTGAGTATCCGCCCGTTCGGGGATGCCCTTTCCTCCCAAGCCGCCGTCTAAGCCCGCGGATCCGCGTTACGCAGCTGCAGGGAGGTACTGCTGCCAAGCCGCGGGGATGCTGGGGCTGGCTACCTGGATGAAAACGTTGGGGCCGGGGGCCTTGGGGCGCTTTTGAGGATGCATCTGGATCTCGCGGGGGAGGCGGTTGCCCTTGCGGCGGTTGCAGGCGGCGCAGGCGGCGACGATGTTCTCCCAGACGGACTTGCCGCCGCGGCTGCGCGGGATCACGTGATCAACGGTGAGGCGCGATTTGCGCGAGCCGCAGTACTGGCACGTCCAGGAATCGCGTGCCAATACAGCGCGGCGCGTGATCTTGCGCCTGTGCGCCTCGCGCGGGATTCGCACGTAGCTGACCAGGCGGATCACATCTGGCCGCTCCAGCGTCATGTGCTCGGAGTGGATCGCCCCTTCGCGCCGCTCCAGCATCTCGGCCTTTTCCTTCAGCAGCAGCACAGCGGCCCTTCTCAACGTGCAAACGTTGATCGGCTCAAACGTCGCATTCAAAACAAGCACGCGTGCCATCTTGCTCGGAAATTCTACGCAGGCGCCGGCGGAGGGCCGGGAATTGGTCCCCTCGAACGGGCGGATACTCAAAGAGCCGGGCTCATTAGCCCGGCTCTTGTCCGGGCGAGGGGACCAATTCCCGGCCCTCTACTCCGCCAACTGCGCTTGACCGTCGTCTGGCTCGGAAGAGTCGTCTGAGTCAATGACCAGCGCTACCGCGCTGACTTTGTCGTCGTCCTTCATGTTCATGACACGCACACCCTGCGTCGGCCGACCCATCTGGGAGATGCCGCCGGCGGGGGTGCGCTGGACCATCCCGTTCTGGGAAATGAAGAGCAGGTCCTGGTGCTCGCGGACGATCAGGGCGCCGGCGAGGCCGCCCTTCTTCTCGGTCAGCTTTGCCGTCAGCACTCCCTTGGTGCCGCGTCCCTTCACCGGGTACTCGGCGACCGAGGTGCGCTTGCCGTAGCCGTTCTCGGTGACGACGAAAAGCTCGGAGTCATCGCGGGCGACGTCCATCGCCAGCACCCGGTTGGACTCGCCGTTGACCTTGGCGGAGACATTCATCCCCTTGACGCCGCTGGTGTCGCGTCCCATCGGCCGCACGACCTCCTCGGAGAAGCGCGACGCGTGGCCGGACTTGGAGACGAGCAGCAGGTCGTCGTCGCCCGAGGTGAGCCGCACCTGGACCAGCTCGTCGCTGTCGCGGATCTTGATCGCGATGATCCCGTCGGCGCGGATCGGCGTGTTGTAGGCCTTGAACTCGGTCTTCTTGACCAGGCCGCCGGCGGTCGCGAAGACGAGGTATTTGTTCTCGCTGAAGTCCCGGGTCGGGATCACCGCGGTCACCTTCTCGCCCTCGCGCAGGGGCAGCACGTTGACCAGGGCTCTTCCCTTGGAGGTACGCGATCCCTCCGGCAGCTCGTAGACCTTGAGCCGGTAGACCTTGCCGCGGTTAGTGAAAAAGAGCAGGAAGTCGTGTGTCGAGCAGATGTGGAGGTGCTCGATGTAATCGTCCTCCTTCATGTCCATCCCCATCACCCCGCGCCCTCCACGGTGCTGCTGGCGGTAGGTGGCGAGAGGAAGCCGCTTGGCGTAGCCAGAGTGGGTGATCGAAATCACCATCTGCTGGTCGGCGATCATGTCCTCGATGTTCATGTCGCCCTCGAAGTGGGTGATTTCGGTGCGCCGCTCGTCGCCGTAGCGTTTGTCGACCTCGTCGAGCTCCTCGATGATCAGCGCGTCGATCCGGGCGGGATCGCCGAGAATTGCTCGCAGCTCGGCGATCCGTTTGGACAGCTCCTCGTGCTCCTCGCGCAGCTTGTCGGACTCGAGCGCAGTGAGGCGGGCCAGGCGCATGTCGAGGATCGCCTGCGCCTGCTCTTCGGACAGCTCGAAACGATCGACCAGACCGGCCTTTGCCGTCTCCGTATCAGCCGAGCCGCGGATCAATTCGATCACCGCGTCAAGGTGGTCGAGCGCGATCAGCAGTCCCTCGAGGATGTGGGCGCGGGCCTCGGCGCGGCGCAACTCGTGCTGGGTGCGACGAATCACAACCTCGCGCTGGTGGCTGACGTAGTGCTCAATCAGCTCCTTGAGGCTGAGCGTCTTCGGCACGCCGTCAACGAGGGCGACCATGTTGACGCCGAAGGTGCTTTGCATCGCGGTGCGCTTGTAGAGCTGGTTGAGCACCACCTCGGGCGGGTCGCCGCCGCGCTTGGTCTCGATCACCAGCCGCATCCCCGAGCGGTCGGTCTCGTCGCGCAGGTCGGAGACGCCGGTTATTTTTTTGTCGCGGACAAGATCGGCGATCTTCGTGATCAGGCCCCCGTCGCCGCCCTTCTTGACCATGAAAGGGAGCTCGGTGACGATGATCGCGTCACGGCCGCCCTTGAGCGGCTCGACGTGGGCCCGGGCGCGGATCCGCACTGAGGCCCGGCCGGAGGCATAGGCATCGCGGATGCCTTCGGCGCTCATGATCCCGCCGCCCGGGAAGTCCGGGCCTTTGACGTGCTCCATCAGGCCGGCCAGGTCGATCCCGGGGTTGGCTATGTATGCCTTGACGGCCCCGATCGCCTCGCGCAGGTTGTGAGGCGGGATGTTGGTCGCCATGCCGACAGCGATCCCGGCGGCGCCGTTGACGAGCAGGTTGGGGAAGCGCGCCGGCAGCACCAGCGGCTCCTGCTGGGACTCGTCGTAGTTCGGCCCCCACTCGACCGTGTCAGCCTCGATGTCCCGCAACATCTCGGTCGAGAGCCGGGCGAGGCGCGCCTCGGTGTACCGCATGGCGGCCGGCGGGTCGTCGTCGATCGAGCCGAAGTTGCCCTGACCGTCGACGAGCATGTAGCGCAGGGAAAAGTCCTGCGCCATTCGGGCCAGCGTGTCGTAGATCGCGCTATCGCCGTGCGGGTGGTACTTACCCATCACCTCGCCGACAATGAAGGCGGACTTGCGGTAGGGCCGGGTGGGTTGCAGGGCGAGGTCGTGCATCGCGTAGAGCACCCGGCGGTGGACCGGCTTGAGACCGTCGCGCACGTCGGGCAGCGCCCGGCCGACGATCACGCTCATCGCGTAGTCGAGATACGACGAGCGCATCTCCGTGGTCAGCTCGCGCTCCTCGATCCGCCCTCCGGTCAGGGCCTCAGCACCCTCCATCTAGGCCACACTCCCCAGGACAGGACTCTGGCTAGACATCGAGGAACCTAACCTCTTTCGCGTGGCGTTCTATGAACGCCTTGCGCGGCTCGACCTTGTCGCCCATCAGGTCGGTGAAGATCTTCTCCGCCATCGCCGCGTCGTCGATCTGGACTCGCTCGAGCGTACGGCTGCTCGGGTCCATCGTCGTCTCACGCAGCTGTTCGGCGTTCATCTCGCCCAATCCCTTGAAGCGCTGCATAGTGACGCCTTGGCGAGCCAGCTCCATCACAGTCCGCCGCAGCTCAGCGAAGGACTCCGCCGTCTTTTCTTTCTGATCAAGCGAGACCCTGAAGGGGGGGCGACCGACCTGGCTCAACAGCTCGCGGTGCGACTCGACCAGGCGCCGGTAGTCGTGCGACTCGACCAGATCAGCGGAGAGCTCGAAGGCCTTGGCAAGTCCGTCGCGGCGATGCACCGCGCGGACCAGGATCTCGTCGCCGGATTCGGAGACGATCTCGGTGTCGAACGGCTCGGCCTCGCCAGCGTCGCCGTTGAGGACTTCCTTCACCTCGGCAAGCGAGGTGACACCGCGGTCGAGCACTTCCGACTCGCCGAGGAAGCGCACCAACTCGTGGCCGAAATCCGCCTGCAGCGAGTCGGCCCAGCCCTCATGCTCCTTGAGACGGCGGTTGAAACGCTGCCAGCGGGTCGCGGTCAGGTTGTGCGAGTTGCCCTCGGCGTCGGTGACCTCCATCTGCTCGAGCTTGTCGCGCAGCAGCAGCTCCTCCAGCTCCGACTCCTTCTCGACGTAGGTTTCCTGCTTGCCGTTTTTCAGCTTGTAGAGCGGCGGCTTGGCGATGTATACGTAGCCGGCCTCGATCAGCTCCGGCATCTCGCGATAGAGGAAAGTGAGGACCAAGGTGCGGATGTGGGCGCCGTCGACGTCGGCGTCGGTCATCAACACGACCTTGTGGTAGCGCGCCTCCTTGACGTCGAACTCCTCCCGGATGCCTGTACCGACGGCGGTGATCAGCGCCTGGATCTCCTGGTTGGAGAGGACCTTGTCGATGCGCGCCTTCTCGACGTTGATGATCTTGCCGCGCAGGGGCAGTACCGCCTGGGTGTTGCGGTCGCGTCCCTGCTTGGCCGAGCCGCCGGCGGAGTCTCCCTCGACGATGAACAGCTCCGCCAGGGCGGGGTCGCGAACCGTGCAGTCGGCGAGCTTGCCCGGCAGGGTCGAGTTCTCCAGTGCCGACTTGCGGCGGGTGAGGTCGCGTGCCTTGCGGGCCGCCTGCCTGGCGCGCGCGGCGTCGACGGCCTTGCCGACAATTCGCTTCCCTTCCCCGGGATTCTCCTCGAAGAACTCGGCAAGCTTGCGGTTGACGGTCTCCTTGACCAGACCCTCGACCGGCGGGTTGCCGAGCTTGGTCTTCGTCTGGCCCTCGAACTGGGGGTCCGCGAGCTTGACTGAGATCACCGCGGTCAGGCCCTCGCGGACGTCGTCGCCGGTCAGGTTCTCGTCTTTCTCTTTGAGCAGCCCCTTGCCGCGCGCATAGGCATTCAGGGTGCGGGTCAGGGCCGAGCGGAAGCCCGAGAGGTGAGAGCCGCCCTCGTGGGTGTTGATGTTGTTGGCAAAGCTGAAGACCGATTCCTGGTAGGAGGAGTTCCACTGCATCGCCACCTCGACCTGGCCGTCGTCGGTCTCGCCCTCGAAGTAGATCGTCTTGCGGTGCAGCGCGTCCTTATTCTCGTTGAGGTGGGCGACGAAGTCGACGATGCCGCCCTCGTAGTGGAAGGTGTCGCGCTGGCCGGCAGCCCGCTCGTCGATCAGGTCGATCTTCAGGCCACGGGTGAGGAACGCCGTCTCGCGCAGGCGCTCGGCCAGGGTCGCATAGTCGAACTCGAGCTCGTCGAAGATCTCGGCGTCGGGGAAGAAGGTGATCGTGGTGCCGCTCGACGTCGTCTCCGCTCCTTGCGTCAGCTCGCCGAGCGGCTTGCCGCGCTCGTAGTCCTGGCTCCAACCATGGCCGTCGCGCTGGATCTCCAGGTGAAGACGCTCGGAGAGGGCGTTGACGACGGAGACGCCTACGCCGTGCAGGCCGCCGGAGACCTTGTAGCCGCCACCGTCGCCGAACTTGCCGCCGGCGTGCAGGGTGGTCAGCACAACCTCGGCGGCGGGCCGCTTCTCCTTCGCGTGCATGTCAACCGGGATCCCCCGGCCGTCGTCGGTGACAGTGCAGCTGTTATCCGGGTGGAGGACGACCTCGACGCTGTTGCAATGACCGGCGAGGGCCTCGTCGACCGAGTTGTCGACGACCTCGTAGACGAGGTGGTGCAGGCCGCGCGGCCCGGTCGAGCCGATGTACATGCCGGGGCGCTTGCGGACGGCCTCCAGCCCCTCGAGGACCGTGATGTCCTTGGCGCCATAGGAGGAGGCAGCAGCTTTCCCCTTGCCGGCGCTCTTCGTCTTCTCAGGCAATTAGTCCCTTCCCGATCTCATAGAAAACCCCGGCCCACCTTGGTTGTGTCACGCGGGTCGGGGTGAAATGCGAATTGACATAAGAATACCAGCTCGGCCCCCTTGAAAAGCTTCTTGGGGCGAGGAAAATCCCTGCAAATCATGTATAAGTGTCACCTGGTGGACTCGTCTTCCACACGAAAGCGCAAATTCTGCGGAGCCTGCTCGCCGAGTCTCTCCCGCAGAAGGCTCAGAAGCCGGTCCTGCATCAGGTCGAGCTCCTGCGCCCAGACCGGATCGGCGCAGCCGACGGTCACCGTGCCGGCTCGCTCCGCGACCGGCTGGGCGACGCCCGCCACCCTCTTCCCCACGGTCGCCGCCCAGGCGGCCTGCACGGCCGCGAGCCTGGTCTTCGGCGCAGCGTCGGCGAGCGCCGCCTGAAGCGCGGCGCCGGCCGGGCGGGGGGCGCGGCGCCGCGTCATGCCGCCACCGCTCCCGACTCGGTGGCGAGCGGCATGCGCACCGTCTGGGTCAGCGCCGCGGGCGGGACCGACTCCGCCGCGGCGGCGGTGATCAAAGTCTGGCCCGCCCCCTGGAGCCGCTCGACCAGCCGCTCGCGGCGGTCAGGATCGAGCTCGCTCATCACATCGTCGAGGAGGAGCAGTGGCGGGACGCCGCGAGCGGCGAGGAGAGCGTCGCGCTCGGCGAAGAGCAGGGCCAGCAGCGCGCCCCGCTGCTGGCCCTGGGAGCCGTAACGGCGCAGTTGCTTCCCGCCCGCCAAGATCTTCAGCTCGTCGAGGTGCGGTCCCCAAGAGCTCCTGCCGAGAGTAAGGTCGGCGTCGCGCCGTTCGGCGAGCCCTGCGCGAACATCCCCCGCGCTGCCCGGTGCGCGGGGCGCGTACTCGATCGCAGCGCCGCCCTCCAGGCCCAGCTCCTCGGCGGCTGTGGCGAAGGGCTCGCCCAGCTCCGCCGCCGCCTCGGAGCGGGCCTGACCCAGCTCCGCCGCCGCCTCGGCGAAGGCGGCGTCCCAGGTTTCGAGGTCGCCGCTGCCGCTGCGGCCCGCAGCGATCCTTCCGAGCAGAGCGTTGCGCTGGGCGAGTGCCTGTCCGAAGCGCTGGCGCAGCTCGGCGCGGGAAGGCCAGCGAGCGGCGATGAAACGATCCAGGTGCGCGCGCCGCTCGGCCGGGGGGCCCTTGACCAGTGTCAGCCGGTCCGGTGAGAAGACCGCCACCGGCGGGCGACACCTCGACACCGTCGCCGGATCGGCCGGGTTGCCGTCGAGGAGGTGGCGGCGGCCCTCGGAGCGACTGACCGAGGCGAGCAGCCGGCGCTCGCCGGCGTCACCCCCTCGAATCGCGACCTCCGCGCGAGCGAAGGCTCCCCCGAACGGGATCAGGTCCCGGCGATCGGAGGTACGGAAGGAGCGTCCCGTGAGGGCGAAGTAGAGCGCCTCGAGCAGGTTGGTCTTGCCGGCGCCATTGGGACCCACCAGGCTGATGATGCCGGGGCCGAGCTCGACCCGCGCCTCGCTCAGACTGCGCAGCGGCTTCGCTTCGACAGCCGCGACGAGCATCGCTAGACGTTGAGGCGAATGGGCATCACCAGGTAGCGGAAGTCTTCGTTGTCGACGGGCTGCAGCAGACCCGGGCGCAGCGGCGAGATCAGCCGCAGCAGCACCTCGTCGCCCGCGACGCTTTCGATCCCCTCCTTGAGGAACTCCGGGTTGAAGCCGATCTCCAGCGCCTCCCCCTCGAAGGCGGCGGGCATCGTCTCCTCGGCGTCCCCCACGTCGGGGGTAGAAGCCGCCACCGTCAGCTCGCCAGGGGCAAAGGCGAGGCGGAGCGGCGCGTTGCGTTGGGCGAGCTGGCTGACCCGCCGCGCCACCTCGAGGAACTCGCCGCGCGGCAACCGCACGTCGTGGTCGTAGGACTCGGGCAGCAGCTGCCGAAAGTTGGGGAACTGGCCATCGATCAGCGTCGTGCTGAGGATGACCCCGCCTGCGCTGAACACGGCCTGGTTGCGAAGCAGGCTGACCGCGACCTCCTCGACCTCCTCGCTCGAGAGGATCCGGCCAAGCTCGCGCAGGGCGCGGGCGGGGATGTTCGCCTCCAGCTCACCGCCGATGCCACCTTTCAGCTCGGTCCGCTTCACCGCCAGCCGATAGGAGTCCGTCGCCACCATCGTCATCTCCTCACCGGCGACGTTGACCAGGACGCCGGTAAGAACAGGACGCATGTCGTCGCGGGAGGCGGCGCGAGCTACCAGCTCGACGGTCGAGGCGAGCGCCTCGGCGGGAATCTTCAGCGGCGCGTCTCCCTCCTCGGGAAGCTTGGGGAAGTCGGCGGCGGGCAGGACGCGCAGGTGGAAGCTCGAGGCGGCGCTGCGGATCTCCACGTCCCGCTCAGCCTCGCGCAGCTCGACCTCGACCGTTGCGCCGCCGAGCGAGCGGGCGATGTCGGCGAGAAGGCGGCCCGGCAATAGCACCGATCCTGGCGCCTCGACCTCCGCGGCGAGCTCTGTTCGCAACCCCATCTCGCCGTCGGTGGCGCCCAGGGTCACGCTCTGGTCCGTCACCTCGACGTGGATTCCCGAGAGCGCTTGAGTCGCGGTACGGGTCGAGAGCGCCCGGGAAACGGTGGAGAGCTTGGTGACGAATTCCTCTCTTGGAATTTTCAGCTTCAAAGACTGATTACCTTCTTGAGTTGAGTTAGGGGCTGTGGAAAGTGGTGAATCTGGGGCCGAATCAAGCACGTGTGCGGATTGGGGCTGTGGATCGAGGTTGTGGAAGGCGTTGATTCTTACAGCGCGCCCGGCCGTCTAGGCGCCGCCGGGGGTGGGGTTGTGGATTGCTGTGCGCAGCTCGCTGACCCTGGCGCTGAGAGCGTCGTCCTGGGTCAGCCCGACCTCGATCCTGCGCAGGGCGTTGAGCACGGTGGAGTGGTCTCGCCCGCCGTAGACGCGGCCGATCTGCGGCAGCGAGAGGTCGGTCATCTCCCGAGTGAGGAAGATCGCGACCTGCCGGGCGCGAAGGGGGGTGGCGGCACGGCTCGTGCCCACCAGCTCAGCCCTCGAGATGCCGAAGGAAGCAGCCACACGCTGCTGAATCTCCTCCACCGGGAGGTTGGCCGGGCGCGGCGCTTTTGGCACCACCTCGGCGACCAGGTCCGAGCTGAGCGGCTTGGAGGTCAGGGAGGCGTGGGCAAGCAGCCGCGTGAGCCCCCCGTGCAGGAGCCGGACGTTGGCGTCGATGCGCCGCGCCAGCTCGTCGATCACGCTGCCGTCGGTCTCGACGCCCGCCTCGCGGGTGAGGCGGCGCAGGACGGTGACGCGAGTCGCCAGGTTGGGCGGCTCGACGGCGATCGTAAGCCCCCACTCGAAGCGGTCCCGCAACCGCGCGGCGAGGGTGGAGAGCTCGCGCGGAAGCCGGTCGGCGGAGAGGACGAGCTGGCTGCCACCTTCGTGGAGGGCGTTGAAGGTGTGGAAGAACTCCTCTTCGGTCTGTTTCTTCCCCTGCAGGAACTGGATGTCGTCGACGAGGAGGACGTCTATGTCCCGGTAGCGCCGCTTGAACTCATCGGCACCGCTTGCCCGCAGCGCCGCCACGAACTCGTTGGTGAAGCCCTCCGCCGTCGTGTAGCGGACATCGAGCTCGGGTGCATGGGTGCGCAGGTAGTTGGCGATCGCAACCAGGAGGTGCGTCTTGCCCAGCCCGGGTGGGCCGTGCAGGAAGAGTGGGTTGTAGGCCTCCGACGGCGCCTCGGCGACCGCCAGTGCCGAGGCATGGGCAAGCCGGTTGCCGTCGCCAATTACGAACCGCTCGAAGGTGAGGCTGCTGTTGAGGTCGAGACTTGCGCCTTCATCGTCCGCCGCTGTCTCAGCTGGTCCGAAGCTGATCGCGGCCGGGCCCCCGGCAGCGATCACGGCCTCGCGGATCAGCGAGGAGTAGCGTCGCTCGGCCCAGGCGCGGACTTTGTCCGGAGCGGAGAGGTAGAGCGTCCCGCTGCGCACCGCCGACGGTTGGAGCGGCGCCAGCCAAAGCGAGAAGGTGGAGTCCGGTACCGAGGACCTCAGTCGTCCCTGGGCGTCTTGCCAGAGAGCTTCGAGATCGTGTCGGGAGGCGCCGTCTTCCACAAGCGAGCGACCATAGCGCCGGCCTGGTGCCCGGAAAGCGGGCGCGCCGCAAATCCCGTCAAAAAGATTTTGGGCCGGCCCGTTGATGCCCCGGATCGCGTCCGTATACTGCGACGCCCGATGAAGCGCACCTACCAGCCGAAGAAGCGCAAGCGCGCGAAGACGCATGGTTTTCGGGCACGGATGAGCACCCGCGGCGGCCGCGCGATCCTGAAGCGCAGACGCCGCAAGGGTCGGAAGCGCCTGACTCCGTAGATGGCGGCGAAGCGACGCCGCCTCTCGCGGAGTGGGGAGTTCGACCGCGTCTACCGTGACGGATCGTCGAGCGCGACCCGCCACCTGGTCCTCTACAGCTTCCCTCGCCAGCAGGACGAGGAGGCCGGCGTAAGGCTGGGCGTCTCGGCGAGCCGCAAGATCGGATCCTCGGTGGAGCGAAACCGGGTCAAGAGGGTGCTGCGCGAGGCTTTCTGGGATCTCTCGGACCGGCTCCCCGACGACCACGACTTCGTCCTCGTTGCCAGGCCGGAAATCGCCGACCTGATCGAGCGGGAAGGCGAGCCAGGCGTGAAAGCGAGCATCGAGGAGGCGCTGGCGAGCACGTCGGCCGGGGGGCGTTCCACGTGAAACGCGTAATGCTGGCTGCGATTGCGGCTTACCAGCGCTGGTTCTCTCCGGCCCTCGGCCCTCGTTGTCGCTATGAGCCGAGTTGCTCTTCCTACGCGGCTGACGCGGTCAAGCGATTCGGCGCCCCCCGCGGTCTGCTGCTCGCCTGCTGGCGCCTGCTGCGCTGCAACCCGTTTAGCCACGGCGGCTTCGACCCGATCCCCGACCGCTTCACGCTGCGGGTGCGCCCGGTTGATCCAGCCGAGTACCACGGCGAGGCGAGCACAGAGGGTCCGTCCAAAAACCCCCCGCGCACGCCTGGCGGCGGCGGGCCGTCGCGATGCGGCGTCCTCGGTCGGCCGAATAGCGCTGCTATTCGCGCCTCCCTGCGTCCTAGCCTCGCTAGGCCCGGCGCTCGCCAGTCGCACACGCGGAGTTTCCGGACGGACCCTTGATCTTCCTGGCGAACATCCTCCAGCCAATCGAGGACGCCGCCGAGGCGGTGCTGCAGTTCTTCCACGACGACGTGGGTCTGAGCTGGGGCACCTCGATCATCGCCCTGACGATCGTCGTCAGGGCGCTCCTGATCCCGCTCACCTACAAACAGATCAAGGGGATGCGCGGCCTGCAGGCGCTGCAGCCGCAGATCAAACTGATCCAGGAGAAGTACAAAAACGACCGGCAGCGCATGCAGCAGGAGATGATGCGCTTCTATCAGGAGAACAAAGTCAACCCGTTGGCCTCGTGCCTGCCGCTGATTCTGCAGCTGCCGATCTTCTTCGCCCTCTTCCAGCTGCTCAAGGGAGACAGCTTCGAACAGGATGTCGAGGCCGGTGGCGAACAGGGCTGGTTCTTCGTCAACTCCGTGGTCGAAAATCCCCAGGGCGCCGAGACGATCATCCTGATGGTCCTCTTCGCCGCCTCGATGGCGCTCTCGATGTACGTCACCATGCGCTCCTCGCCGAGCACGGTCGGCAATCAGCAGTACTTCTTGCTCGGAGCCTTCGCGCTCGTCGGCGTCTTCTTCGTCCCCTCCTTCCCAGCCGGCCTCAGCCTCTACTGGATCACGACCAACTTCTGGACCGTGCTCCAGTCCTACGCAGCAGCCAAACTGATCCCAGCCCCCGCGGCACCGACGCCAGAAGAGGTCGCAGCGACGAAGCCGCCGCCTAAACCGCCGAAAAAACGGAAGAAGCGGCGATAGGGGGCAGAAGCCCCGAGCCTTAGCTGCTGAGCCCACGACCTGGGGGCGCCGAGCCGCTCGAATCGACGGTTCCGACTGCACCGCACTCAGTTGTGCTGCCAGAGCGGTGAGGGAGAGGTGGGGACTGCCTGCGACGCAGCCTTCATCCGGCACCGCGGAGAGATGCTTGCCCCGAAGGGGCACGAGATTGCCCCGCCGCAGGCGGGGCGGGGCGAAGACGCAGGCAGTCCCCACCTCTCCCTTTCTGCGCACCGGTTTGACGACAGTGGAATATGGTGCACGCCGTGACTGACGGGGTGGATTGGCCAGCAGAGCCTGCGGAGCGGGTTCGAGAGGTAGTCGAGGGCGTGCTCGACGAACTCGACCTCGACGGCGACGTCGAGGTCTCGGAGGGCGATGAGCGAATCGTCGCCACTGTCGAAGGTGACGACGACTACGGCCTCTTGATCGGCAAACGGGGCCAGACGATCGATGCGCTTCAGTTGCTCTGCTACCAAGCAGCTTTTCGCGGGATGCGGGATCGCAAGCGGGTGATTGTCGACGCCGCCGGCTACCGGGAGCGGCGTCGCGAGACGCTGACAGCCCGCGCCGAGCGCGCCGCGGAGCAGGCGTTGGGCGGCGACCGCCGGGTGACGATGGACCCGATGAGCGCTCAGGAGCGCCGCGTGGTCCACGAGCACCTGAAGGAGCGGGCCGGCGTCGAGACCTACAGCGAGGGCGATGAGCCCAGCCGTTGTGTGGTCGTCGCGCCGCTCGTCGCAGAGTGAGCGGCGACCCCACGGCGCACCTCGACCCGGCCGCTCGTACAGCGCTGCGAACCGTCCTCGGCCTGCTCGCGAAAGAGCGTGCCTCGGTCAGCTCGATTGTCGACGAGCGGGCCTGGACGGTCCACGTCGTCGATAGCCTCACCGGCCTCGAGGTGCCGGCTCTGATATCGGCGCCAACAATCGCTGATATCGGCTCTGGAGCTGGATTTCCCGGCCTTCCTCTGGCCGTCGCCTTGCCTGATGCGCGTCTCGATCTGATCGAGTCTGTGGGCCGCAAGTGCGACTTCATCGAGCGGGCGATCGAGGCGGCCGGGATCGCCAACGCCAACGTCCTCAACGCTCGCTCGGAGGAGGTCGCTGCCGGTGCTGGCCGGGGGGCCTACGAGGTGGTCACGGCGCGCGCGGTGGGCCGCCTCTCGACCCTGGCCGAGCTGGCCTCCCCGTTGCTGCGCGAGGAGGGTGTCCTGGTCGCCTGGAAGGGCAGGCGCGACGAGGATGAGGAGTCGCAGTTGGCGCGCGCCGCCGAGTCGCTTGCCATGAGTCCCGAGCGGATCATCGACGTCGGCGACCGCGCCGGCTCCAGGCATCGCCACCTCCACGTGATTCGCAAGAACGGGCCAGACTCCGCCGGATCTTCCGCGCCGCCCTGGGGTGGCCAAGAAGCGCCCCCGCGGTTAACTAGGCTGGCGCGGATGGGGCTCGTCTACGCGGTCGCGAACCAGAAGGGTGGAGTCGGCAGAGACGACGACCGCGGTGAACCTGGCGGCCTGCCTCGCCGACGCTGGCTCGCAGACGCTCCTGGTCGACCTCGATCCGCAGTGCAACGCCACCGTCGCCCTGGGCGGTGACCGCGAGGCCCATCCCTCCTCCTACGACTGCCTGATCGGCGAGGTCTCCGTGGCAGAGGCAGCCCGGCCCGCCGGGCCCGACAACCTCTGGCTGGTACCGGCCAGCCGCGACCTCGCCGGCGCCGCCGTCGAGCTGCCGCGACTCGAGCGGGCGGAGGTGCGCCTGCGCGAACGGCTCGGTCCGGTACGGGAGCGCTTCGCTTTCACCCTGCTCGACTGCCCACCCTCGCTCGGCCCCGTAAGCGTCAATGCGCTCGCTGCCGCCGATCGTGCAATCGTGCCGGTCCAGGCGGAGTATCTGGCTCTCGAGGGCCTGGTCCAGTTCCTCGACACGCTGGGCATGATCCGCCGCGAGCTGAACCCGGCCCTAAAGGTGTCGGGGCTATTGATCACCATGCACGATGAGCGCACCCGCCTCGCCCAGGACGTGGAGCGGGAACTGCGTGAGCATTTCCCCGAGATGGTCTTCGAGACGGTCATCCCCCGCAGCGTCAGAGTCGCCGAGGCTCCCAGCTATGGTCTGCCCGTGACCGAGCACGCCCCCTCCTCGCCCGGGTCGACCGCTTACAGGGCGCTCGCCCAGGAGCTCGCCGCTCGTGGCTAGCGCCGCCAAGCGCGGCATGGGACGAGGCATCGCGGCGATCCTGCCCGAGTCCGAGGCGGGAGACCTCGGCGAGTTGCTTGAGCTTCCGGTCGAGTTGATCAAGCCCAATCCGAACCAGCCGCGTACTCGCTTCGAGCCCGAGGCCCTGGCCGGGCTGGCCGCTTCGATCGAGACGTCCGGCGTCGTCCAGCCGCTCCTCGTCCGCCCCCTGCATGACGGCGGCTACGAGCTGATCGCCGGTGAGCGGCGCTGGCGCGCCGCACAGCAGGCCGGCCTAGAGAAGGTGCCGGCAATCGCCCGCGATTCCGTGCAGGCGGAGCGGCTACAGGTCGCGCTGATCGAGAACATGGTGCGCGAGAACCTCAACCCGATCGACGAGGCGCGCGCCTGCGCGGCGCTGGTCGAGGAGCTCGGCCTCACCAAGGAGGAGCTCGCCAAGCGTCTCGGCCGCAGCCGCCCGGCCGTCTCCAACCTGATCCGTCTGCTCGAGCTTCCCGACGAGGTGCTGGAGCTGCTCGAGACAAAGAGCCTCAGCGAGGGCCACGGCCGCGCCCTCCTTGCCGCAGACGGCAACGACGTCCGCCGTCGCTTGGCCCGCGACGCCGCCAAGGCCGGTTGGTCTGTTCGCGAGACCGAGAACAGGGTTAAGCTGGCTGGCCAGCCAAAGACCAAAGGATCGCGAAGGGCGGTCGCGCCAGAAGAGGCTGCGGCGATGAAGGAAGCGGCGGACCGCTTCGAGTCGGCGCTCGGTCACGAGGTCAGCGTCCGCCCTCGTCGGGGCGCGATCGCGGTCGAGATCCGCTTCGAGGACCTCGAGGAGGTCCTCGTCCTGGCTGGTCGGTTGAAACGGCTGCGCGGCTGAGGCCGGTCGCTATCATCGCCAACCCATTCGCGGGCGATTAGCTCAGTTGGTTAGAGCGCGTCTCTGATAAGGACGAGGTCCCTGGTTCGAATCCAGGATCGCCCACTGCCCGCTTGCGCGACCCTGGCTCAGCGCCGTAAATCTGGCTTGGGACCGCGCCTATAATGGCCATCCACCGCGGTCCGGAGCGATTCTTGTGCAGCAAATGCAAATCTACGGCGTCAGCTTCGACATGGTCGGCAAGCAGCCGATCGTCTCTGCTGAAGACAGTTGACGGTAATCGCTTCCTGCCGATCTGGATCGGCCACCCCGAGGCGGCGGCGATTCTGATGAAGCTGCAGGGCGCCTCGACCCCGCGCCCGATGACCCACGATCTCCTTTCCGACCTGCTCGATCAACTCGACGCCAAATGCGAGCGGGTCTCGGTCACCGAGCTGCGCGACAACACTTTCTACGCCTCGATCACCGTCTCGATCAACGGTTCCGAGCTGGAGATTGACTCCCGGCCCTCCGATGCCCTCGCCCTCGCCGTCCGTGTCTCAGCGCCGATCTTCGCCGCCGAGGACGTGATCGAGGAGTCGGCGATCGAGTTCGAGCAGGACGTCGAGGACACCGAGGAGGTCGTCGACAAGTTCAAGGAGTTCCTCGACGAGGTCACGCCCGAGGACTTCGCCAAAGGCGAGGACTCTTAGGCGGCAGCCGGCTTCAGTGCAAGGTCGAGGATGCGCTCGACCAGCTGCTCGAAGCTCATCCCGGCTGCCTCAGCGGCTTGGGGGAGAAGACTGGTGTCAGTGAGGCCGGGGATCGCGTTCACCTCGAGCACCTGCGGACCGTCACTTCCAAGAATCAGGTCGACGCGGGCGAAGCCCGAGCAACCCAAGGCTTCGTAGGCACCCAACGCCGCCGCGGTGACCGCCGCCTCGTCACCCCCCAGGTCAGCGGGGCAGGCGAACGTGGTGCGCCCGATCTCGTAGCGGGCCTCGAAGTCGTAGCGGTCGCCATCGGCGGGAATCGCCTCGACCACTGGCAGCGCCTCGCCGCCCAGCACGCTGACCGCCAGCTCTCGTCCCTCGACGAAGCGCTCGAGCAGCACACGATCGTCATAGCTGAAGGCGGAGACCAGCGCCTCGGGTACCTCGAACCAGCTGGCGGCGAACTTCACGCCGAGAGAGGAGCCCCCGCGGCTCGGCTTGACTACCAGCGGGAAGCCGAGCCGTTCCTCCAACGCGCCCAGCGCGTCGGCCGCTCCTAGCTCGCGGAAGGCGGTCTCGTTGAAGGCGAACCAGTCGGGGGTCGGCACGCCCGCGGCGCGCATCTCGTGCTTGGCCAGGACCTTGTCGATGCAGCGGATGCAGGCCGCCACCCCGGGGCCGGTGAAGGGGATGCCGAGGATCTCGAGCAGCTCCTGCGCGGTGCCGTCCTCGCCGCCGCGCCCGTGCATGGCGACAAAGACGACGTCGGGCCGCGCCTCGCCCAGCCGCTTAACCAGGGCGCCCTCTGCCTCGAGCGGCACCACCTCGTGGCCCAGTCGCTCCAGCGCGTCTTCGACTCTGGCGCCGGAGCGCAGCGAGACGCCTCGCTCCAGCGAGCGCCCGCCCTTCAACACCGCGACTTTCACCCGCCGCCCTCCACGGTCTTGCGGAAGGGCACGACGTTCTCCTCGGTGGTCTCGTCCGGACGGGCCGGCACCGCCGTCCGTTCCCCGGTCAGCGTCCCGTACAGCTCCAACTGCTCGCTGACTACCTTGCCGATGCGCCGTATCCCCTCGCGGATCTCATCCTCGTTCGCGCCGGAGAAATTGAGGCGCATCGAGCTGCGCCCGCGTCCGTCGACGTAGGCGGCGCGGCCGGGGACGAAGGCGACGTCCTCGCGCAGCGCCTTGGCCAGTAGGTCCTCGGTGTCGATGTACTCGGGAAGGGTCGCCCAGATGAAGAGGCCACCTTCGGGTTCGGTCCAGGTTGCCTCGGCAGGAAAGTGCTGACGCAGCGCCTCGAGCATCGCGTCGCGCCGGGCACGGTAGATCTCGACCAGGCTCGCTATGTACTCGCGCCAGTTGCCGTCGGCGAAATACTCGCGGACGAAGTACTGGGTCAGGGTCGAAGTGCAGAGATCGGAAGCCTGCTTGCCGAGCACGACCTTCTCCATCACCGGCGGCGGCGCCACCATCCAGCCAAGCCGTATCCCCGGCGAGAGGATCTTCGAGAAGGTTCCGATGTAGATCACGAAGTCCCCTCCGTCGAGCTGGTAGAGCGGCGGCAGCGGCTCGCCGCCGAAGCGCAGCAGGCCGTAAGGGTTGTCCTCGACGACCAGCAGCTCACGGCGCTGGGCCAGCTCTACCAGGCGCCGCCGCCGCTCCAGCGACATCGTCACTCCGGCCGGGTTCTGGAAGCTCGGCACCGAGTAGACGAACTTCGGCCGCCGCCCTTCCGAGTCGAGTCGCCCGAGAGCCACTTCCAGCTCGTCGATCCGCATCCCGTCTTCGTCGCACTCGATCTGGACTGTGTCCGCCTGGTAGCTGCAGAAGACTGGCACGGCTCCGGGGTAGGTGGGGGCCTCGCAGATCACTACGTCGCCCGGATCGACCAGTGTCTTGGAGATCAGGTCAATCGCCTGCTGGCCGCCGGTGGTGACGATCACGTCCTCGGGGTCGGGAAGCATCCCCTCGGCGGCCATCACCTGGGCGATGCAGTCGACCGTCTCCTCGAAGCCCTCGGTCGGCCCGTACTGGAGCGCCTCCGCGGCAGACTCCTGGGCGATACGGGTCATCTGGGCAGCGAAGGTCTGGGGCGGGAAGGTAGAGGTGTCGGGCAGGCCCCCCGCCAGCGAGATCACATCGGGGCGAGCGGTCACCGCCATCAGGTCCCGCATCGCGGAGGAGCGCATCACCCGCGTCCGCTCGGCGAATAGGCCCGCGTAGCGCTCCAGGTCACGGGTACGGGTGTGGGCGCGACGCCGGTGGGGCGGCTCGGACATGGGGGATAGTGTGGCGAATCCACGCTCTGTCGCCAGGACGGCTAGGTTTTCCGCATGGGATCTCTTTCCGATATCTGCTTCGTGCTCGGCATCGGTCTCGCGATCGGGATGCTCGCCGGGACCACGGGGACGCACGGTTCGGCGCGTGGGCGGATGACGCTGCTCGCCGGCGTAATCGGCTTCGCGATCGGCGCCCTGCTCGCCGGCACCGCCGACCTCGACCTCCTGGTCAGCGCGATCTTCTGCTTGATCGGCGCCGTCGCGGCCTGCGTCGTCGTCAGTGAAGTCGTCGGCGCGGCCGGCCGCCGCGAGGGTAGCGGCACGGGCGCACTCGCCTTCCTCGTCGCACTGGCAGCCCTCGTCGTGCTCGCGATCTCGATCGTCTTCTCGCCACTGGCGCTGGTCGTGCTCGCGGCCCTGATCTGGGTCGGCGTGTCACGCCACCGTCGGTCTCAGCGCAAGCACGCCGGGTTGCGCGTGCTGCGTTAGCGGTGCCGCCGAAGAAGCTGATCCTCACCTACGTCGACTCGCTGCGTACCGACATGCTCGAGCGCGCTGTCGACGAAGGCCGCGCGCCCACCTTCGGCGCCCTGCTCGAGCGGGGGACCCTCGTTCCAGATTGCGTCTCGAGCTTCCCCTCGGTGACCCCGGTCGCCTGTGCGGAGCTCGTCACTGGCCACGGCGCCGACTGCCACTGGATCAGCGGCATGAACTGGTACCACCGGCTCGAGCAGCGGTACGTGGAGTACGGCACCTCGCTCGAGGCGAGCCGTGCCTTCGGCATCTTCCGCGCCCTCTACGACCTCGTCTACAACATGAACCTGGCCCATCTCAGCCCTGAGGTCGAGACGTTGTTTGAGCGCCTCGACGACGCGGGTGAGCGAACCGCGTGCACGCCGTTCCTGATCTTCCGCGGCCGCCACCGCCACCAGGTATCCCTCGACGGATTGCTGCGCCGCGCTGTCGACGCCACCAGGCTCAAGTTTCGCCATCACACGTGGGGCCCGCGCGAGCTCTTCTACGGCGATCTCTACGCCAGCCGCGAGGTTCCCTGCCGCCCCACATCGATCCCCGGCAGCCGCGACCGCTACTCCGCCTGCTGCGCAGCGGAGCTAGTTGGCGGGGACGGCTTCGACTTCCTCCTGCTCTCCCTGCCGGACAACGACAACTACTCGCACCGGCACGGCCCCGAGGCCAGTGTTGAGTCGATCGCCAAGGCCGACAGCTGCTTCGCTGAACTCATCGAGGCAGCGGGCGACCTCGATGCCTTCCTCGCTGAACACGCAGTGATCCTGCTCGCCGACCACGCGCAGACGCCGGTGACCCGCGGCCTTCCGCTTGCCGAACTGCTGGGCCGCGAGTGGGAGGTGCTGCGCCCGTCAGACGACCGTCCCGAGCAGGCGCAGCTGGCGGTCAGCCCGACCGGTCGTGCGGGTCACGTCTACCTGTTGCCTTCGGAGAGGGAGCGAGCGCAACACGGCGACGTCGGGCAACGCCTGGCGGTGATCGAGGGGATCGACCTGGTCTGCTGGCTCGAGGACGCCGCTGGTGAGCCGCTGGAGCGAAGCGAGCCCGGCGGGCCGCCTTCGAGCGCTCGCGCCGTGGTGGAGCGCGCCGGCTCCCAGCTTCGCTTTTGTCCCGGCAGTGCCGTCACCGACCTCCGCGGCGCGCGCTGGGACCTCGATGGGGAGCTTGGAACACTGCAAGCAACCGTTAAGGACGGTCGGCTGCGCAGCGAGGAGTACCCAGATCCCTTCGCCCGGGTCTGGTCGGCGCTCGCCGCGCCGCACGCCGGCGACTTCATCGTTTCCCTGTCTCCGGGTTACGAGGCGGTCGACTGGGGTGGTGTCAGTCACGCCGGCGGCGGCAGCCACGGCTCGCTGCAAGCCGGCGACTCGCTGGGTCCCTTGCTCTTCGTGGGTTGCGGGCCGGATGACCCGCGCTCCCGGTCCCAGTGGGCGCTGCGTGATGTGGCACCCGTCGTACTCGAGCACTTCGGTTTGAGCTGATGGCCAGCGCGGGTGGCCGCGGGTCCTGTCGCACGGGGTGCCTCCCCGGCTTACCCGCCGGTGAGGCACCCCGCACACCACCCGCGGTCGGGACGGTGCTGGTCATCTGTCTCCTTCTAGCTGCCGTGCTTCCGTCCCCGGCAAGCGCGGAGATTGTTGAGGCCGAAGCGGTGCGCGCGGCAAACCGCGACACGAAGGTCGTTGATCAGCACCAGAAGAACCCAGGGCTGACTCACAGCGCTGCCATCGTCGACGGCAACTGGGAGGTCGCCTACTTCGCCGCCGACGAGCGGGTGGTCCTCGTCATCGTCGACCCCGCCACCGGGGTAGTGCGCGAGTCCTGGACGGGCCATCAGGTCGCCTGGAAGATGGCGCGCGGGTACTCGGGCGCCTTCGGCCACAAGCTCAACGCCCCCTACGTCTTCCTGCCCCTCTGCGCCCTCTTCCTGATCGGCCTGCTCGATTGGCGTCGCCTCTGGCGCGTCGCCAACCTCGACCTTCTCGTCCTGCTTGCCTTCGGCCTCTCGCACTTCTTCTTCAACCGTGGCGAGATCGGCGTCTCGGTGCCGCTCCAGTACCCGCCGCTCCTCTACTTCCTCGGCCGAGGGCTGTGGATCGGCTTCCGGGGTCGTGGCGAGGGCATCCGTCCGGTCTGGCCAGCGGCCTGGCTACTCGTCGCGGCGCTGTTCCTGATCGGCTTCCGGGTCGGGCTCAACGTCGCCGACTCGAGCGCGATCGACGTCGGCTACGCGAGCGTGGTCGGCGCCGACCAGATCACCCACGGCGAGCCTCTGTACGGCAATTTCCCCGAGGACGTTTCGCAGGGCGACACCTATGGCCCTGTCAACTACCTGGCCTACACGCCCTTCGAGCTGATCTGGCCTTGGTCGGGGAGCTGGGACGACCTGCCGGCTGCGCACGGGGCTGCCGTCGGCTTCGACGTCGCCACTTTTGCCTTGTTGATCCTGCTCGGCCGCCGCATCCGTCCCGGCCCCGCTGGCAACAAGTTGGCCGCCACGCTGGCCTTTGCCTGGGCCGCCTACCCATATACGGCCTTCGCTCTCGAGTCCAACTCCAACGACACTCTCGTCGCCCTCCTCCTAGTAGCCACGCTGCTCGTCCTTGCGAGACCAGTTGCCCGCGGCGTGATGCTGGCTCTAGCCACGCTCACGAAGTTCGCCCCAGCGTTGTTGGCTCCGATGCTCGCGACGTATCGCCCCGCGGGTGGCGCCGTAGGGGGGACCGCCCCTGAGGAAGCTTTAGCTACCGGAAGGGGCGGTGGGTCCCCTGCGGCGACAGGACCCGCGGGCGCTACGTTCTGCATCGCCTTCCTGATCACAGTCGCGCTGATGATGCTCTGGCCCTCGATCGACCCAGGCCTGAACACGTTCTACGAGAGGACTATCGACTACCAGGCCGACCGCGACTCCCCATTCAGCATCTGGGGCCAAACCAGCCTGGAGCCCCTGCGTCTCGCGATCCTGGCAGCGGTTGGCGTGGCCGCGGTGCTCTTCGCTTTCCGCCCGCGTAAGAAGTCACTGGTGCAGGTGGCTGCTCTCGCAGCTACGTTGCTGATCGGGGTGCAGTTGGCAGCGGAGCACTGGTTCTACCTCTACATCGTCTGGTTCTACCCGCTGCTTCTGGTGTCCCTGGCGACGCCGGGAAAAGAGGGCGGGGATACCCCTCGAACGGGCGGATACTCAAAGCGCCGAGCTAATTGAGGGACTAGCGAAAGTCCTAGCGAAACGCTTGCTCTTCGCCACTGAGTAGTTCAGGTTCGCCGGGTCCAGACAACAAGTGGCCCCGGCGGACGGTGGAACGCCCCCGGGGCCGTGACATAGGAGGGATTAGCTCCCATGTACGACCACGGTACCCAGTCCGAGGTGGCGGTTCAGCGAGCCGTTCTAAGCCTTGTCCTCGTTGCCCATCCGAAGCCCCTCACGATCCCGGCTCTCGCCCTTGAGATCGACCAGGGCGGCGACACAGAGCGAGCGGTAGTAGCTCTCGTCGGCGTGGGCCTTCTCGACTGCGGTGGAATTTCTGTGAAGCCGACGCCCGCCGCCGTCCACTTCGACTGGCTCGGCCTATGACGGTCGCCGAGCGGTTCGGCGCAAACCTCCGCGACGGCCGGAGACGGGTCGGTCTCTCTCAGGAAGAGACGGCCGTTCGCGCCTCGCTTCACCGGACCGCTGTCGGGCAGATCGAGCGAGCCGAACGGGTCTGCCGCGTTGACACGCTGGTCAAGCTGGCGGGGGCGCTCGAAGTTGATCCCAGTGAACTGCTTGAGGGGATCGTCTGGGAGCCGGGAGGCATGCGGCTCGGTCAGTTCAGGCTCGAAGCGGAAGAGCGTGAGACGTAGCCCGCGCACGAGAGAGCGTGCAGGCCAGCTTGGTCAAGATCGTCAGGTCGGCATGGAGTCGGACGCGCTCCAGTCCACGGACCCGAAGCGGTCGTAGCCCCCATTCGTGCTTGAGCCGTCCGAACTCGCGCTCGACGGCCACCCGCTTGCGGTAGCTGCTGTTCCAGCGCTTTGACTTGTAGGGGATCAGGGATGCAGGCGGCTGGCCTTGATCCAGGTCGAGGCGGGCTTGCACTCCCCGGTCGGGCATCGCCACTTGGAAGCGCCCCGCTTCCGATCCGACCCGGCGAAGGTCCACTCGCCGTGGTCGCACCGGGGCGGCTTGTGGTCGCCGCGTTTGACCCCGTGGTTTTCCGCAGGGGAATGACGGGCAAGCAGTCGCGCTCAACGCAGACGGCATGAACCCCCGCGTCGTCATAGCCCTTGTCGAGCGCCGCTGTGTCGGCCATCGCGCCGCTCCGCCTCGCCTCATCGAGCAGCGGGGCAACCTGCCAGCCTTCGTATGCGTTCGCAGGCTCGACCCGCCAGGAGATCGGCAAGCCCGTCGCCACACACGCGGAAAGGTGCAGGCGGTAGCCGTAGAAAGAGCCGCCCTTGCGAGTCGAGATCGCCGAGCGGCGTCCCCAGGTCGCGTCCTTGTCCGAGAAGCGCTTCGGCTCCTCGACCTCCCCGATGTCGCGCTGGCCGTTCGCATACGCGGGCATGTCTGAGGCGTCGATGGCGAGGTCGCGGCCGTAGCTGGGGAGCTTCTCTCGTAGCCCCGCGATCACTCCGTCAATGCAGCGTTCCAGCTTGTCGCCGTGCGCCCGCAGCTTTTCGGAGAACCGATACGCGGCGTAGACCGAAGGCGGGCTGCCTTCGCAGCCAAGCGCCCGCTGGAGCGCCCAATGCTCGCGGACCAGGGCAACCGTCTTCGTCCAGGTCGGGATTGCGTAGAGGGACTTCGCCAAGCAGAGGCCGACCATCGTCCGGATCGGGTAGCCGGGGCGACCCGTCCAGCGGGTCGCTTCCAGCTCAGCGATCAGCCGCTCGATCTCGGGTGAATCGAGGAGGCCTGCCAACTCCGCGGATTTCCCTGCTACTTTGGGGACTGCCATGCGAGCTACACCTCGTGTGGCCTGGCCCTCGGAAGCTCCAACTTCGCGGGGGCCTTCTTCTTGACTCTTGCCCGACCGACCCTACGGCTTGGATCGGACGGAAAACCGCTCTATCAAGCCAATTTGGCGGCCAAGCTACCCAAAATTAGTAGGCATTTTGCTTACCCGGGTAAACTTTTCTTGAGGCAATCCGCATAGGATGCGCCCCGCGCGAGGAGATGGAGGGCCAAGGTCAACAACTGAATGTGTCAGTGCCCGAGGAGCAGGCCATCGGGCATTACGCCAATCTCGTAGGCGTTTGGCACACGCCGCACGAGTTCGCAATCGACTTCTGCGTCGTCCAGCCCTTCCTCCCCAGTGGACCCGGTGCGCAGGTGGTGTCCCGCGTGCGTATTCCTCCAACGATTGTCTTTGACTTGCTACGCACGCTCAATCAAAACCTTGCGGAGTACGAAGAGATCTACGGCGAGATTAAGCGCCCTGAAACCGATGGCCCAGAGGAAGGCGGTGATGATGACTCAGGTACTTGACAACGTTGATGTGACTTTCCCAGGGGTTGTATCCACCCGACATTTCGGTAGCGCCGTGTCGAGCGCGGTTCCGCTCGCAGGCGGTAGCTGGGTCGCAAAGCTGCAAGGTGCTGGCGCGCAAGAAGCGGTTCAGGCTCATGCCGCTGTCAGCGAATTCGACTACCAGGTCTTCGCGCGCCCGAGTCGTTGGAAGTGGCGTCAGTCGGAGACCGGCTACGTGACCGCAGATTCCGTAACCGGGATCTTCGGCTTTGGCGAGGATCTCAATGACGCCATCGTAGACCTCGCCCGTGCGCTACACGAGCACCTCGACGTGCTGGAACAGCAGGATTCTCTTTCAGCGGACCTGCAAGATCAGCTCGACTACCTCCGCGCACTGTTTTAAGTCAGCGAGGCATGGGGACTCGACCAGCGAGTGAGGTGGAACATGCCCTTGAAACAAAGGGCATGGAGCGCGACGAGAACCACCACCACATGTTTCGCAAGCAGGTCGCGGGCGTAACCACGCTCGTTACCCGCATGTCGCATAACGCCCAAGAGATCGACAACGGGCTTGCGGGCATGATGGGCAAACAGCTTTGCCTTCAGTTGAAAGAGTTCTGGGAACTCATCGACTGCCCGATGACGCAGGAGAAATGGGAGCAGATCGTCGCAGAACGCTGCGCCGATGGCCGAAACCCGTTCCTCTTCGGGTGAGGCGGCAACAGCGTGGGGTAGCCCCGGCCGGAAAGCGAGGTATCCCCGATCAAGCCGCCCGAGCGATCCCACGCCTAGAGCGGCGTGGGGAGTTTCGCTAGACCCTCAATTAGCTCGGCGCTTGTCCGGGCGAGGGGCATCCCCGCTCTTTAACCAACAGGAGCAGGGACCATCACTTGCTCAATGGAGTTGGCCAGCCCCAAGTCGTTGACCTCAACCACCACACCCATCACCCACACATCCTCCTCAGCCGTCTCGAACTTAACCGGCATCTGAGTGATGAACCTCTCCAGGATCAGCTCCGGTTTCACGCCGAGCACACTTGTGCGCGAGCCGGTCATACCGACGTCGGAGATGAACGCGGTCCCCTGGGGGAGGACCCTGGCGTCCGCGGTGGGGACGTGGGTGTGGGTGCCGAGCACCGCGGCGACCCGGCCGTCCAGGTGCCAACCCATCGCCACCTTCTCGCTCGAGACTTCGGCGTGGAAATCGACGATCGAGAAGTCGGCTTCAATCTTCTCGAGAATGTTGTCGACCTCGTGGAAGGGCGACCGCGCAACGGTCAGCCCGATCGCGCCGCTGAGGTTGATCACGCCCACCCGCCGCCCACCCGCCTCGATCACGGTGTAGCCCCGCCCGGGGTTGGCGTAGGGGTAGTTGGCGGGACGGACGATGCGGTCGCTGCGGTTCAGGTAGTCGTAGACCTCGCGATGGCGGTAGACGTGGTTGCCGGTGGTGATCGCGTCCGCCCCCGCCTCGAACAGGGACTCCGCGGTCTTCTCGGTGATCCCCATCCCGCCCGCCGAGTTCTCGCCGTTGACGATGACGAAGTCCGGCGCATAGCGCTCGCGCAGGGTTGGCATCGTCGCTGCCAACCCCCGCCTGCCGGGCCCGCCGACCACGTCCCCGATGAAGAGCACCCGCATGGCCAGTGCACACTAGACGGTCGGTTCGCACACAGCAGGAACTCGCCGAGCGCGGTTGTTCTCAGGTCACGGCGAAGCGACGCAGGGCGAAGCGGGCCAGGAGGCCATAGGCGACGGCGAGGGCAGCGAGGTGAAGGAACGGCCCCCCGATGCCGTCGCCGCCAGAGTCGAGCGCGGCGGTCATTGCCCGCAGGGTCGGCTTGAAGGGAAAGAGAGCGGTCAGCCCCTGGATCGCGTCGTAGAGGCCGCCGCCAACCGCGCCGGAGGGGATCAGCGAGAGGAAGGCGATCGGCAGCGAAACCATGAAGGCGAGCAGGGAGACAGCGCGAACGTCGCGGGCCCCCGCCCCGAGCGCCGCTCCTGCCGCCCCGAGCGCCGCCCCACCGGCGACGATCGCCGCCAGCCAGAGGGCGAAGCGGTCCCAGGCCAGCGCGACGAAGAGCTCCAACCCAACCAGCATCAGCAGTGTCACCACCATGCCCACCGCAACTCCCAAGCCGACCTTCTCGGCGAGCAGGCCAGAGCGCGAGACAAGGCCGCGGGTTAGGCGCGCGAAGGCATTCTCCTCGCGCTCCAGGGCAAGCGAGCCGGCAACTAGGAGGACAACGACGAAGGTCAGGGTGAGCGTCGCCGCCACCGCGATGGCGAAGAGGTCGAGTGGTGGCGAGCTGCCGCTGACCACTTGCTTGTCGACGGCGATCGGCTGGGTGAGGCGAGAGAGCAGCACCGCACCGACGTCGAGGTTGCTGCGGGAGAGGTTCGTGAACTCGATCACCTGGTCCAGCGAATCGCGCAGGGCGCCGGGGGGGAGGGCGGGACGCAGTGCTTGGAGGATCTGCGCGGAGGCGCGTAGACCGAGGATCTCGACCGTCTGACCGATCACTTCGAAGTCGCCGCCATTGATGACGAGATCGAGGAATTTGCCTCCTTCGTTGGCGATCCGTCTGGCGATCAACAGGTTTGCCTGGGCGAGGAGCGAGGTGATGCGATCGTCGACCAGCTGCGCCTTGACCGGGTCCTCCTCGTTGACGATTACCTCGACCTGCGGAGCACCGGGCCGCGGAGTCGAGAGCGAGTTGATCTGGTCGACGAGGTCGGCCGGCAGGATCAGTGCGGCGAGCACGTCGCCCGAGCGGACCTCCTCGACCGCCTCCTCGCGGCTCGCCACGTCCACGCACTCGACCCGCCGGCAGATGCGCTGGTCGACTTCGACCGCGGGCAGCTCGGTTTGCCCGACGCTGACCCTGGAGCCAGCCGGGATCTCGTTGAGAAAGGCGACCCGCGGCTTGTCGGAGTCGCGGGAGATCGCAAAGCCGACGAGGATGGCGATCAGGACCGGGTAGGCGACCAGCAGCACCGCCTGCAGAGGAGACCGGCGAAGAATTTGCAGGTCCTTCAGCAGCAGCCAGCGCATCAGTGGCCCCGGTGGTGGAGGAAGGCGACGAAGGCGGTCTCGAAGTCCTGGTCGGCCGCCTCGGGTGCCTCACGTCGCACTGCCTCACGCAGGCCGGCCGGGGCGCCGTCAAAGAGCGCCTCGCCATCGGCGAGCACCAGCAGCCGCTCCCCATAGCGCTCCGCCTCCTGGATGTCGTGGGTAGAGAAGATCACCGTGGCGCCGCCCCCCGCCAGGCCGGAGATGAACTCCCAAAGGCGCGCCCGCTGGCGCGGGTCGAGGCCAACGCTGGGCTCGTCGAGCAGCAGCACCACCGGCCGCGAGAGCAGCCCGATCGCGATGTTGACCCGCTGCTGGTTGCCACCCGAGAGCCGCGCCACGATCTCCCCTCGCCGCTCACCCAGCCCAGTCAGCACCAGCATCTCTTCAACTGAAGCGTGCGGATCCTCATGCCCCTCGAGTCGCGCAAACAACAGCAGGTTCTCCTCAACCGTCAGCCGCCTGTAAAGAGCCGCTTGCTGCGGAACCCAACCGACGTCGCCGTTGGGCAGGTGGACGTCTCCCTCGTCTGGCTTCGAAATCCCGGCCAAGATCGAGAGCAGCGTCGTCTTCCCCGCCCCGTTAGGACCGATCACCGCCAGAACCTCCCCAGGGTTCACCCCGAAGTCGACTCCGCGCAACGCCTCGCGCTCTCCGTAGCGCTTGACCAGCCCCCGAGCCTCGATCGCCGCCGTGGCAGTCCCCTCCATTCGAGCGAACGCTACTGCGCGGGTATCAGAAGGATTGTTAGGGACGGCTTGAGTGGTGGCAGGAATGTCCCCCGCCCGGACAAGTGCCGGGCTAATGAGCCCGGCACTTTGAGTATCCGCCCGTTCGGGGGACATTCCTGCCACCCCAATCGCTCCCCTAAACTCGCCTCTCGATGCCGTTTCCCGCCACACGCATGCGGCGCCTGCGCCGGACTGAGGCGTTGCGTGGTCTCGTTCGCGAGACGAATCTGGGACAAGAGCATCTGATTCAGCCGCTGTTCGTAGTTGCCGGTGAGGGCGTGCGAGAAGAGGTCGAGTCGATGCCAGGGATCGAGCGATTCTCCATATCAGAGCTGGTTGCAGAGGCGACCGAGATTGCGGCAGCCGGCGTCGGGACGGTGTTGCTTTTCGGGGTTCCAACGGAAAAGGACGAGTCGGGGACGGGGGCCTATGACGACGAGGGTGTGGTGCAGATGGCGGTGCGAGCCCTCAAGGAGGCGCACCCAGACCTGACGGTGATCACCGACGTCTGTTTGTGTGAGTACACGTCGCACGGGCACTGCGGCTTCGTCCGTGACGGCGAGGTCGATAACGACATCACGGTCGAGCTGCTCGCCAAGATCGCCATCTCCCACGCGGAGGCTGGCGCCGACGCCGTTGCGCCCAGCGACATGATGGATGGGCGGATCGGGACGATCCGCCACCAGCTCGACGAGGAGGGGCATCCCAACACCCCGATCATCGCCTACAGCGCCAAGTACGCCTCGGCCTTCTACGGTCCCTTTCGTGACGCGGCTGAGTCGACGCCCGAGTTCGGCGACCGGCGCGGCTACCAGATGGATCCTGCCAACGCTGCCGAGGCGGTGCGCGAGGCGAAGCTCGACCTCGAGGAGGGCGCCGACATGCTGATGGTGAAGCCGGCGACCCCGTATCTCGACGTGGTGCGCAGGGTCAAGGAGGAGACCGAAGCTCCGCTCGCCGCCTACCACGTCTCCGGCGAGTACTCGATGTTGAAGGCGGCGGCAGCGAACGGCTGGATCGACGAGCCTGCCGCGGTGCGCGAGACTTTGATTTCGATCCGCCGAGCCGGTGCCGACGCGATCGTCACCTACTACGCAAAGGAGGCCGCAGGGTGGCTTCGGTAGGCGCGTCGAAGGTCCCCCAGTCGAAGGCCCGCACCCGCAAGGACGGCGCCGCGATTCCGCTCGATGAGGCCGACAAGCGGCTGATGAACCTGCTCCAGTCGAGCTTCCCGCTCGACCCGGAGCCGTTCGCGCTCCTCGCCTCCGAGGCGGAGATGGAGCTAGACGACGTCCTCGCCCGCACGCGCCGCCTGCTCGACGAGCGAATCATCCGCGAGATCACGCCGATCTTCGACACCCGCGCGCTCGGCTACGAGTCGATGCTGGTTGCCGCGAAGGTCGATTCCGACAACCCCCAGCGCGCCGCGGCGGTCGTCAACTCCCATCCCGGTGTCTCGCACAATTACCTGCGCACCCACGATTTCAACCTCTGGTTCACGATCGCGACGCCGCCCGACTCCGAGCTCGGCCTCGCCGGCACCCTCAGGGCGCTGATGCGGGAGACCGGTGCCGAGTCGATGCGCGAGCTGCCGACCCTGACCCTGTTCAAGATCAACATGAACCTGGAGATGGAGGGCGGCACCGAGGCCCTCGCCGCTTCGGTTGACGCTGCGCCCCCGCGGGAGCTGGAGGCGCAGCCCTACGACGATCGCGACGTCGCCACGATTCGGGCCCTGCAGGGCCCGATGGACGCGGTTGAGCGCCCCTACGACGCTGCCGCGAGCGAGCTCGGGATTGACACCGAGGAGCTGCTCGAGCAGTTGCGCGGGATGATCGAGCGTAAGCTGCTGCGCCGCGTCGCCGCGATTCTCTTCCACCGCCGCGCCGGCTTCTCCGCCAACGGGATGGGTGTCTGGAAGGTCCCGGAGGAGGAGATCCTCGAGACCGGCCGTCGCATGGCCGCCTTCCGCGGCATTTCCCACTGCTACCAGCGACCGACCTACCCGGACTGGCCCTACAGCGTCTTCACCATGGCCCACGGCCGCTCGAAGGAGGAGTGCGACGCGATCCTCGACTCGATCGCCGCCGAGTGCGGGATGGGCCCCGATGACCGGGCGACTCTCTACTCCTCGACCGAGTACAAGAAGATCCGCCTCCACTACTTCACCGACGACTACCGGCGCTGGGAGGAAGAGCATTCGTAGTCACGAGCGCTCCGCCGAGCTGTACCGGCGAGCGCTCCAGGTCCTCCCTGGCGGCGTTAACAGCCCTGTCCGCGCGATGCGGCAGATCGGCCGCGAGCCGATCTTCATCGACCGTGGCGAGGGCTGTGAGCTGATCGACGTAGACGGCAACCGTTACCTCGACTGGGTCGGCTCGTGGGGCCCGCTGATTCTCGGCCACGCGAACCCGGAGGTCGTCGCCGCCGTCGCCGAGGCCGCCGGCCGCGGGACCAGCTACGGCGCCGCTACCCCCGGCGAGGTCGAGCTGGCCGAGGAGGTCGTCGCGCGAGTGCCCTCGGCGGAGGTGGTGAGGATGACCAGCTCCGGCACCGAGGCCGCGATGAGTGCAGTGCGTCTCGCCCGCGCCCTCACCGGCCGCGAGGTCGTGGTCAAGTTCGCCGGCGCCTACCACGGCCACTCCGACGGCCTCCTCGCCGACGCCGGCTCGGGCCTGGCGACCTTGACTATCCCAGCCAGCCCCGGCGTCATCGCCGCCCAGACTGCTGCCACGGTCGTGGTGCCGTGGAACGACCGGGAGGCCGTGAACCGGGCGCTTGCAGATCATCCCGTCGCGGCCCTGCTCGCCGAGCCGGTCGCCGCCAACATGGGCGTCGTTCCCCCCGAGGAGGGATTCCTCGAGTTCCTCCGTGCCGCCACCCGCGACAGCGGCACTCTGCTCGTCTTCGACGAGGTGATCACCGGTTTCCGCCTCGCCCGCGGGGGAGCGCAGGAGCTCTACGGCGTTGCGCCCGGTTTGACCATTCTCGGCAAGGTTCTCGGCGGCGGCCTGCCTGCGGCGGCCTTCGCCGGCCCGCGCGAGCTGATGGAGCGGGTCGCCCCGGCCGGCGACGTCTACCAGGCGGGCACGCTGTCCGGCAACCCGCTCGCGACCGCCGCCGGCCTGGCGACGCTGCGCCAGCTCGACGCCCCCGCCTACGACCGCCTCGCCGTGCTCACCGACCGCCTCGCTGCCGGCTTCGCCGAGCTGGCGCAGGCCCGGCCGCTGCAGGTCAACGCTGCGCCGGGGCTCGTCACGCTCTTCTTCAGCACGACCCCGGTTGCGGACTTCGCCGGCGCCGTCGGCTGCGATCTCGAGGCACACGCCCGCTTCTGCCGCGCCATGCTCGACCGCGGCGTCTACCCGCCGCCCTCTCAGTTCGAGGCCTGGTTCGTCTCGCTGGCCCACGACGAGTCCACGGTCGACCGTACCCTCGAAGCCGCCGCGGACTCGCTTGCGGAGGCATTGACATGAGAGGCGTGGCGACTTTCCCGTCATATACACGGGTAAGTCGCCACACACGGACCGATGACGGCTGACCCCGCGGACACGCTGCTAGCTCTGGCGGGCCTCCTACGCGAGGGGGACACCCCGATCGCGGCGCACGTGGTCGAGCCTAAGGAGGAGCCGCTCTTCGGCCCGCTCGCCGCAACCGGGCCTCGTGCCGCAGCCGCGCCGGCCGAGTACGCGCTCGTAGTCGAGTCTGTCCGTGAGGGCTACCTGCTCCACTACGGCGAGCCGCGCCTGCTCGCCGGCCACGACGCCGACCTCGCCCTGCTCGCCGGCGACTACCTCTATGCGCTCGGGATCGAGCGCCTCGCCAAGCTCGGCGATCCCGCGGCGGTGCGGGAGCTGGGCGAGCTGATCGCCGACTGCGCGCAGCTTCATACGGAGGGCCGCAAGGCTGCGGCGCCAGACCGCTGGCAGGCCGCCGCGCGGGCGATCGGCGGAGTCAAATAGACTCCGTTCCTCCTAGGCGAGCAGTGGCTGACGAAGCGGACAAGCAGAACGGGGCCGAGACGGCGGCACGGCAGGAGCGGGCGAAGCCCGACCCTCCCGGCTACTTCGAGGGCGAGTCGATGACCCGCCGCCGTGCCTTCACGGTGGCCGCCCAGGGCATCGGCGGTATCGCCGGCGCCGCGATCATCCTGCCCGCGGTCGGCTTCGCCGTCGCGCCGATCTTCCATCGCGGCAAGGAGCGCTGGGAGGCGGTTGGACCGGTTGACGACTTCGTCGCCGACACCTATCGCCAGGTCGTCTTCACCGAGACCGAGGGGATCGGCGACGCCGGCAAGACCACCGCCTACGTGCGCAAGGGCTCCAAGCAGTTCGGCGAGAGCCCGAACGAGGTCGTCGCCGTCTCCAACCGCTGCGCCCACCTCGGCTGCCCAGTCAGCTACGTCGAGGCCGCGGGCAACTTCATCTGCCCCTGTCACGGCGGCGTCTACGACTTCCAGGGCAAACGGCTCGGAGGGCCGCCAGTACGCCCGCTCGACCAGTTCCAGACTCGGATTCGCAACGGCCAGGTGGAAGTGGGGCCGCGCTACAGCGTCACCTCCCAACTGGAGCCCGTGCGCGCCCGCGACCCTGGCGAGTTCACCGGCGGCATCTGGGAGTATCTGTATCCGCCCCGTCCATCCACCTTCCCGCCCCCGAGTGGCTGAGGGCTAGCCCGCGATGAAGCTCGATTCGCTCATTCCCGCCCCGCTCCGTAAACCGGCCAAGCCGGGCGCGGGCAACGGCACCAAGGCCCAGGCTCCGGCCGACCTCAAGACCGCTCCACCCGAGCGTCCCTCCGACGCACAGAAGCTCACCGACCGCGCCAAGGAGGCGCCGGTCGACGTGCTCGCCTGGGTCGACCAGCGCACCGCCGCCTCCGGCTTCCTCACCGGGATGCTCTTCCGCAAGGTGCCGAAGGGGACCAACTGGTTCTACACGCTCGGCTCCGCCACCCTCTTCGCTTTCATCGTCCAGGCCGTCACCGGCGTCTTCCTGGCGATGTTCTACACGCCCTCGACGACCCAGGCCTACGCCTCGATCTCCCATATCAACAACGAGGTCTTCCTCGGTGCCTTCGTGCACGGCATGCACAAGTGGGGCTCGAGCGTGATGGTGATTCTGATCTTCCTCCACATGGGCCGCACCTTCTTCTTTGGCGCCTACAAGTACCCGCGCGAGCTCAACTGGGTGATCGGGGTCGTGCTGCTGATCCTGACGATGACGATGGCATTCACCGGCTACCTGTTGCCCTTCGACCAGCGCTCCTTCTGGGCCTCGGTCGTCGGCATCAACATCAACGGCACCGGGCCGGTGATCGGGCCCTACCTGAGTGACTTCCTGCGAGCTGGGCCTGAGCTGGGCGCGACCACGCTCTCCCGCTTCTACGCGATCCACATGCTGCTGCTGCCGGGCGCGATCATCGCCCTGATCGGTGCCCACCTCTACCTCGTCGTCAAGCTCGGCACCACTGCGCCGCCCTGGGTTCGCGCCGAGAAGCCCAAGGTTGCGGTGCCGGTCTCCCAGCTCGACGCCGGCGGCGACGGCAACGGAGCAACACCCGTGCGATGAAGCCGCAGGACAAGCAGGCATATCTCCAGGAGTACGAGCTGCTGAAGAAGAAGGGCAAGCCCTTCTTCCCCTACGCGGTGCTGAAGGACTCGACGATGGCGCTGATTGTGGTTGGCGTGATCATCGCGATGTCGATCATCCTCGGCGCCGAGCAGGGCCCCAAGGCCGACCCGACCTCAACCAGCTACGTGCCGCGTCCCGAGTGGTACTTCTTCTTCCTCTTCGAGGTGCTGCGGGTGATCAAACCGCCCGAGCTGGTCCCGGTGGCGACGATCGGGATCCCGACTATCTGCATGGTCCTGCTGCTCCTGCTGCCCTTCTACGACCGCGGCCCGGAGCGCCATCCCGGGCGCCGTCCGATCGCCACCACGGCCGGCTGCCTGACGATCGCCGCGATGGCCTACCTCACCTACCTCGGCGCGATCGGCGGCTCGCCGACCGAGATCGAGATGGAGGTCGCGCCGCGGTACGAGCTCGGCAAGGAGGTCGCCGCCGCCTCGGGCTGCCTGGCCTGCCACAAGCTCGGCGAGAACGGCAACGACGGCCCCGGTCCGGAGCTGACCCACATCGCGGCGCGGCTCCCTCGCGCGGCGATCGTCCGCTCGCTCGAAATCGGCCCCGCCGAAATGCCCTCCTTCCGCGACCTGCCACCGAAGAAGCTCAACGAGCTCGCTGACTTCCTCGCCTCGCTCAACTAAGCCCTCACGGGATTCCGCGCAGTTCGCGGAGCAGGTCAACCGCATGTTCGACCGGGTGGCGGGTCGCTACGACCTGCTCAACTCGTTGATGAGCGCCGGCCTTCACCACCGCTGGCGCGAATGGGCCGCCGACCGAGCCGAGTTGACCCCCGGGGACTCGGTCCTCGACGTCTGCTGCGGCACTGGCGACCTGACGCTGGAGTTGGCGGGGCGCGTGGCGCCTGCGGGGCGAGTGATCGGCTGCGACTTCTCCGAGCCGATGCTCGACCTGGCGCGGGAGAAGACCGCCCGGCGCGGCATCGAGGGTGTCCGCTACGAGTGGGCCGACGCGCTCAGCCTCCCCTACGACGCCGGTCGTTTCGACGCGGTGACGGTCGGGTTCGGCGTCCGCAACTTCGCCGACAGAGATAGAGGCCTGCGCGAGATGACCCGGGTTCTCCGTCCCGGCGGCCGCCTTGTTGTGCTGGAGTTCACCGAGCCGCGGCGGCCTCCCTTCTCGACCTTCTACGCGCTCTGGTTTGACCGCATCGCTCCGATCCTGGGGAAGCTCTCCGACGACCCGGAGGCCTACTCGTACCTGGCGGAATCGGTCCACAGCTTCCCCGGCCCACGCGGCCTGGCCGAGAAGATGGACGCCGCCGGGCTCGAGCGGATCAGGTACACGATCCTGGCGGGGGGGATCGTCACGATTCACAGCGGCGTCGCAGTCGGGTGACCCGGCGCTCGGCCGTTCCGCCGCCGGTAACCGCGGTCCTCGACGCCTCGAGTCGCTGGCTGCCGGCGCGACTGGCCGAGGTCGAGCGGCGACTAGCCGAGGAGAGCGCTGCCCGCAGCGGCGCCCTTGGCAAAGACGCCGCCTCGACCCTTGCTGCCGGAGGAAAGCGATTGCGGCCGATGTTGGTCCTGCTCTGCGCCGGAGCGGATGGGGGAGAGGAGGGGGTGAGGGCTGCCGCGGCGGTGGAGCTCGTCCACATGGCGAGCCTCGTCCACGACGACGTTCTCGACGCCGCGCCGCTGCGGCGGGGCCACCCGACCGTTGTCGCCAGCTCCGGCCGCGAGCGCGCAGTCGCCGTTGGCGACCTGCTCTTCTCGCGCGCTTTCGCGCTGCTGGCCGAGGCCGGGGACGAGCGAGCCGTGGCGCTGCTGGCCGAGGCCTCGGCGGCACTGGCCCGCGGCGAGCTGGCCCAGCGCGAGGACGCTTTCGACACCACGATCGACGAACGGCGCTACCTGGAGCGCTGCCGGCTGAAGACGGCGAAGCTCTTCGAGTGCGCCTGCCTGCTCGGACGCGACACGGAGGAGATGGCTGAGTTCGGCGGCGCGATCGGACTCGCCTTCCAGCTCCTCGACGATGTGCTCGACGTCAGCGGCCCGCCCGAGCGCACGGGGAAGGCTCGCGGCACGGACCTCCTCGACGGAACGGTCACGCTGCCGCTCATCCTCGCCGCCGAGTCCGACCCGGCGCTCCGCGAGGTTGACCTGCGCATCCTCGACGCCTCCGGCGCTGAGGCGCTCTGCGACCGCATCGCCGCGACCGGCGCACTCGAGCAGGTCCGCTCGCGAGCCCTGGAGATGGTCGCCACGGCAAAGCGACGCCTCAAGACCACCGCCTTCGACTCCGAGCAACGCCACCTGCTCGGCCTCGTCGCCGACGGAGTCGTCCAGCGCTACAGCTGAGGGCCTAGGAGAAGTCGTCGGCGCTGATTAGGTCCGCCTCGAGCGCGGCGGAGAAGGTGGCGCCGAAGTGCTGCATGTTCTTGTGCTCGAGTTCCTTCAGCACGCTGCTGAGCGCTCGCGTGCCGTGGTCGAGCTCCTCGTCGAAGGCGTCGATCTCGGCCTCGCCGTGAACCGAGTCGAAGCGCCACTCGCACTCGGGGCAGCGCCGCCACAGTCGCCAGTGGCCGCGGTCGCCGGCTTGCTCCCAGCAGGTCGGCTGCACCAGCTGTGATCCGCACTCGGGGCAGACGTGTAGTTCGAGGGCCGATTTCGTCTTGCTGGCGGCTGCGTTTCGCATGACTCAACTATCGAACCCGCGAGCGAACAATTCCATCCGCAGTTTTCGGTGAGTTGCCGAGAAAGTTCCATTACCGGGTAGGCAAGCATCCACAAAAGCGCGCGGCTGTACCATGGGCTCATGCTCGGAAACATCGGCCCGTTGGAGATCGTCGTCGTCCTGATCATCGCCCTGATCGTCTTTGGGCCCAAGCGCCTGCCCGAGCTAGGGCGCTCGCTGGGCAGGGGAATCCGCGAGTTCCGCGGCTCGCTCGGCGGCAACGACGACGACGAGGACGACCCCGCCTCACAGCGGGAGATCGAGTCCGGCAAAGGAAGCCCGGTCGGCTCGAAGCGCGGCTGAGGTCCCGCCCATGACGCGCCGCGTAAGGGCGGTCTCCCACGAGGATCACCTCACCCTGGTCGAGCACCTCGACGAGCTGCGCGCCCGGATAATCGTCTGCGCCGCGACGCTCGTCGTCGCCCTGGCGCTCTGCTTCTGGCAGAACCATCTGCTGCTCGAGTTCGCCGCCGGCCCGCTGCCGAGTGGCGACGAGAAGCTCCTCACCTTCGGCGTTACCGAGCCCCTGATGACGACCGTGACCGTCGCCGTCTACGGTGCCCTGTTGCTCTCGATGCCGGTGATCGTCTACCAGGCCTACGCCTACGTCCTGCCCGCCTTCAGCGACGCCGAGCGCCGCGTCGTGCTGCCAATCCTGCTGCTGGCTCCGCTCCTCTTCCTCGCCGGCGTTGCCTTTGCCTACTTCGTCGTGATGCCGGCCGCGGTCGACTTCCTGCTCAACTTCAACGACACCGAGTTCAACGTCCAGGTCCGGGCCCGCGACTACTACAGCTTCTTCGGGACGACGATGCTCGCCGGCGGGGTCGTCTTCCAGCTGCCACTGGCGGTGATCGCGGCGACCCGTCTCGGCATCGTCGAGATCGACCAGTTGCGCACCAACCGCCGCTACGCGTACCTGGTGATCGCCCTGATCGCCGCAGCGCTTCCCGGCGTAGATCCGATCTCGATGCTGCTCGAGATGGTTCCACTCCTCGCTCTGTATGAGTTGAGTATCTTGCTCGCCAGGGCCCTCGGCAGGCCGAGGGCATCGGGAGCCGTACCCAGACCCTCGACCCAGGAACGGTGAGCTAGAGATGGCAGAAGACGAGCGACGGATGCTCTTCGACATCCGAGGGCGCCGCCGGCACGTCGTTCGGGTCGTCTACGCGGTCCTCGCTCTGCTGATGGGCGCCAGCCTCTTCCTCGTCGTAGGCCCCTTCAATCTGGGCGAACTTGGCGGAAGCGGCGGGTCTACGAGCGCCAGCGATGCCCTCGAAGACCGGGCGGAGAGGATCGAAGGCAGGCTCAAAGCAACTCCGCAGGACGAGGACTTGCTGCTCTCCCTCAGCCGCGCCCGGCTTGCCGCCGGCAACGCGCTGATCGAAACCAACCCGCAGACCGGGGCGCCGATCGTCACTCCCGAGGCGCGGGCTCAGTTCGAAGCGGGGATCACCTCTTGGCGCCGCTACCTGGAACAGGCGAAAGAGCCCAACCCCGCCGCCGCGACGCTCGTCGCCGGGACCTACTTCAGCCTGGCGGAAAACTCGACGACCTTCCAGGAAGTCGAGGAATTCGTCGGAGGTGCCGCTGAAACCCAGGTCCTGGCGGCAAAAGCGCGTCCAAACGTCGGGTCCCTCAGCACCCTCGCCATCTACGAGTACTTCAACGGAGACTTCTCCGCTGGCGACAAGGCGAGCAAGCAAGCGCAAGACCTGGTTCGCAGCAAAGCGGAAAAGAAATCGGTGGCGCGCCAGCTGGCCCCCTACCGCAAAAACGCGAAACGCTTCGACAAACAGGGCCGCGAATTCGAGAAAACCCAGCAGGGCCAGGGCAAAGAAAGCTTCGAAAACGCCCTCGGCGGCCTCGCCGGCGGTGGTCTGAGCGGTCCATAGCGCCAGCGTCGAATGGGCCGCGAAGGACTCGAACCTTCAACCTTGAGCTTAAGAGGCTCCTGCTCTAACCAGTTGAGCTAGCGGCCCGGGACGGGGCAAGTATAGGAATCGGGCGCGCTCTATATGGCTCGGCAGGGCTTTTCGACGCTGCCGTCGATGATCGTGCCGTCGGCGAAGGTGAAGCGACCGCGAGTTTCGAGGACGCCGTCGCTGCAACGCGCCGCGACGTAGCTGTGCTCGACGCCGCGGGAGCGGAAGCGTTTGCCGATCTCCACCTCAACGCGAGTGAGCGACCCCCGGCCGCCAGCGATCGGCGGAATATCCGTCGTGGCGCGGTAGGAGTAGCCCGCTCGCCGTTCGAGCGGGATTACAACAGCAAAGGTTTGCAGTGCCGGAACGGTCGTCTGCGCGTGGAAGATTACGGTCGGCTTGCCTTCCTGGCGAGGTCCATTGAGGAGTGTCAGCGGCGAGCTGACGGGCAACGGCGCGCGTCCATCGAGCACGATTAGCGCCTCGACGCTGCCAGTGCCGACCACCGCATTGGCGCAGACTCTTCTGGCCTGCCGCGGGCTCGCCGCCTCGACCTGGGAGGGAGCGCACGTGGCCAGCCCGTTGGTGTCCAGCCGGCCGTCGCGGTCGAAGTTGAGCACGACCTGCTGCAGCGGGGGCGGCGCGCCACCCCCCACCGCTCTGACGTCGGCCCAGCCCTCGAAGTTGATCGGAGCAAAGGCGCGCCGCGGCAGCTCACGTGGCGTGAATCCGCCGTCCGCGCGCAGCACCAGGCCGTTTACCTTGACCAGCGCGGCGCCGGCCCCACCCGCAAGCAGCAGAGAGGCAATCGACGCCCCGATCGCCAGAGACTTCTTCACCCACTTCAAAGGTAGCGGGTCACGGGTTTCTTAACACAGTCTTCTGCAACATCCGCCCGCTTCGCTGCTCGGACCGCCAAACTATCGTCCGTGTCCTTGAGGAGAGGGAGCAGGGGACAGAGCGATTCTTCGCGCGACGACGGCGAGGGCGAAGCGCGCCCGCCGTCGTCGCTGCGGCATCCGCGCCGCGCGCTCGGCATCGCCGCGGTCCTGGTTGCGATCCTGATCGGTTTCGGTTTCAACCTCGAGGAGAAGCTCAGCCCCAGCTCGATCGACATCCCCGGCACGTCGGCTTCGCGAGCGAACGACTTGCTCGAGGAGCACTTCGGCCCCGCCTCGCCCTTCGGCGTGCTGCTGCGCGGTCCCGAAGCCGCTCTCGACCGTCAGGGGCCGGAACTTATCCGCGCCCTGCGCCGCGATCCGATTGTGACCACCGTCTCCCCCTGGGACCGCGGCAGGGTCGAGACGCTGCGGCCGGGCCCGAACAGCGCCCTGATCCTCGTCGACTTTCACGTCGAGATCAACGAGGCGGTGGACGAGAAGGTCGATCTGCTCGATCGCACGCTCGAAGAGGAGATTCGCCCGCCGGTTCGCGCCACCCAGTCGGGCTTCGCCACTCTCAGCCGCGAGATCGAGGACGAATCGATCCATGCCACAGAGCGGGCCGAGCTGATCGCGCTGCCGATCCTGCTGATCGTCCTCCTGCTCGTCTTCCGCTCGCCGGTAGCGGCAGCCGTGCCCCTCGTCTTCGGCGCGATCTCGGTGTTCGCCTCACAGGGCCTGCTCTCCCTTCTCACCGCCTGGTTCGACGTCAGTGCTCTGGCCCTCGTCGTCTGCACGATGATGGGCTTGGCGCTGGGGGTGGACTACGCGCTACTGCTGGTCTCCCGCTTCCGCGAGGAGCTGGCAAAGGGAGCCGCACCGATCGACGCCGCCTGGACGACGCGGCGCACCGCCGGGCGGACGGTGATCTTCGCCGGCAGCACGCTAGTGCTCTCGATGGCCGTCGCCTTCTTCATCGTCCCTGGCCCCCTGCTTGCTGCGCTGGCGGCGACGCTGGCCCTCGTCGTCGTGCTCACCGTCCTCGTCGCGAACGTCTTCGGCCCGCCGATCCTCGTCCTGCTCGGCACCCACGTGAACCGCTGGCAGCTCGGCCCGGCGCCGGGGGAGGGGAGCTCGCGGCTGATGGCTTTGGTCACCGCCGCCCTGCGCCGGCCCGCCCCGGTCGCCGCCGCGATCGGGCTCGTCGTCCTCGTCCTCGCCGCGCCGGCGCTGGCACTGAAGACGGGTCCCTTCGACATCAGCCAACTGCCCGAGGACAACGAGGCCCGCCAGGACGCCGAACTGATCCAAGCAGCCGGGGCCCCCGGTTTCGAAGCGCCGTTCACGATCGTCATCGCAGCCGACCGGGGAACGGTCACTGAACCCAAACGCCTTGCCGCGCTGACCCGGTGGCAACGCCGCCTCGCCACCCAACCCGGCGTGGAGGCGGTGATCGGCCCGGGCCAGGTCTCGCGCGCTGTCAAACCGTTGCGTCAGGTCGAGCAGATCTTCGTCTCCGGCGACGACAGGGGGCCGCTGGCGACCCTGAAACGACTCGGCCCGAGCCTTGGGCGCGCTTCAGACGGCGTCGCCACTCTCCGCGCGGGAATCTCCCAGGCGTCTTACGGGGCCGCTCTGCTTGCGAAAGGGTCCGGCACCGCCGAGGAGGGCGCGCGGATTTTGGCTGGAGGCCTTGGTCAAGCAGCCTCTGGCAGCGGTCGAGCGGTGACCGCGATCGACCGGATCGCCAGCGGTACGCGCCAGCTCGCGAAAGCTCAGGAACGCGCCTCCCTCGGCGCCCTTGGCCTCAAGCTGGCCTTGCCGGAAATCGCCCGCAACCTCAACCGGAATGGATTGCGCCGCTCGCGCATCCTGCAGAAATCCCTCAACCAGGACGCCAACGCCAAGCTGCCTGAGCTGCGCTCCGCCTCCCAGACGGCAAGCGACCAGCTGAACGCCGTCATCTCTCTGCTCGAAGGCATGACAGTGGGAAAATCCGATCCGAACTACGGACCCGCGCTGGCGGCGGCTCGTCAGGCCGCCGCCTCGACCAGCGGCATCTCGGCCGAGCTGGCGGCGCTCGAAACCCGCCTGCTCCAGGACCTCGCGGAAGCCAAGCAGGTCACCTCCTGGCTCGTCACCGGAATCGTCCAGATCAAACAGGCGTCCAGGGGGGCCGACCAGCTCTCAGACGGCCTCAGGCAGATCGAGAGCGGGGGTAGCACGCTCGCCAAAGGTACTGCTCTGCTCTCGAAAGAAGCAAAGGCCCTGGGTGACGGCCTGGGCCAGCTCGCCAACGGCGCCACCAGGCTCGCCGGGGCCCTCGGCCGGCTCACCGGCGGCACGACCGAGCTGGAACGGGGGCTGGCCGAGGGCTACAGCCAGTCTCTGCCGCTGCAGACGAATCTGCGCCGAGCATCGGTCCAGATAACCGACGGCAACGAGCGCCTGCAGGGCCAGGTCGACGATCTGCGCCGCACTTCACCGGGCATCTTCGACTCCGGCTACTTCGTGCTCTCCGCCCTCGACGGGGCGCGTCCGGACCTGCGCGAGCTCGCCGCTGGCGCGATCGACGTCGATCGCGGAGGACAGGCGGCGACGCTGTTCGTGATCTCTCGCTACCCCTTCAACTCGGACGGCTCGATCGAGCTCGACAAGCGCCTCAAAGAGGACGCCGCAGCGATCGGCCGCGACACGGACTCGACCGCCGCCGTCGCCGGCGGGCCGACGACGCTGAACGTCTACAGCAAGGTAACCAGAGAGCGAATCCCGCTCCTCGTCGCCACGATTACCCTCGCCACCTTCCTCGTCCTCGTCTTCGTCCTACGGGCGGTGCCGCTGGCCGCGATCGCGGTCGGGCTCAACCTGGCTACCGTCGCCGTCGCCTTCGGCATCCTGATGATCCTTACCGAGGTTCCCGAGAGCTGGCCGCTGGGAGGCCGCGAATACGTCGACGCGGTCGGGACGATGCTGATCTTCGGCGTCGTCTTCGGCCTCTCGATCGACTATGCGGTCTTCCTCTTGGTGCGGATGCGGGAGCGCTACGACGTCACGGGCGACCACGCCGACGCGATCGCCTTCGGCCTCGAGAAGACCGCCCGGGTGATCACCGGCGCAGCGGCGATCATGATGGCGGTCTTCATCGCCTTCGCGGGCGCCTCGATCGCGACTGTGAGCCAGCTCGGCATCGGGCTGACGGTCGCCGTCATCCTCGACGCTACGGTTATTCGCATCGTCCTCTTGCCGGCGCTGATGCTGCTAATTGGCGAGCGGGTCTGGTGGCTGCCGCGCTCGTTGGAGCGGGTAATACCGCGTCTCAACGTCTGAACCGCGAATTTTCCCTTTGCGAAGCGCGTTGAATTCCAGTTAAGTCCCTGCTCGGACGGGCTTGCCGGGGGATCGCTCGGATACGATTCTCGCGCGGTTACGCCGGGTCGGAGGCCGGGGGCCGCAAGCGACGATACGTGGCTGCAGCTAAACCCCTAGGCGAGGAGAAAAGCGCGGCGCCAGGCCGGGGTATCACCCCTGTCCGCGTCGTGGTCATCGCTGCCCTCGCGGCCGCGGTCATCGCGCTGGGGGTTGTCATCTTCGGCAGCGATGACAGCTACGAGTACGAGCTGCTCTTCCAGAACGCCGCCCAGCTCGTCACCGACAACCAGGTCCTGATCGGGGGCCAGCCGGTCGGCTCGGTCGAGAGCATTGAGCTGACCGACGACAATCTGGCCAGCATCCGCATCTCGCTGGAGCAGCAGCTGCACGAGGGCTCGACCGCGGTGATCCGCGCCACCTCGCTCTCCGGCGTCGCCAACCATTACGTCTCGATCAGCCCCGCCCCCAACAGCAATCCGGAGCTCGAGGACGGCGACGTCCTCGGCCTCGGCTCCACCACTACGGCGGTCGACCTCGACCAGTTCTTCAACACCTTCCCGCCCTCGGTGCGTCGCGGCCTCTCCCAGTTCATCCAGGGCAACGCGCAGTGGTACGCCGGCAGGGGCGAGGACGGCAACCGGGCTTACAAGTTCTTCGGCCCGGGGCTGAACCGCGCCGCCGCCTTCGCCCAAGCGCTGAACGCCGACCAGCGCCTGCTCGAGCGCTTCGTCGTCAGCTCCAGCAGGCTGGCCACCGCCGTCGCCCGCCGCGGCAACGAGCTCTCCAGCGCGATCTCCAACGCCAGCACGGCCTTCGACGCGATCGCCGGCGAGAACGTCGCCCTCAGCCGCAGCCTCGACCTGGTGCCGCAGGTTTTCCGCCAGGGCAGCACCACCTTCGTCAACTTGCGTGCCGCGCTCGACGACGTCGAACCGCTGATCGACGAGTTCAAGCCGGTAACCGACGATTTCGCCCCCTTCCTGCGCGACCTGCGGCCGGTCCTGTCCCGGGCCGTTCCGACCTTCAAGAACCTCAGCCTCACGGTGCGGCGGAAAGGGTTCGCCAACGACAGCGCCGAACTGCTGGCCACCCTCCCCGCGGTGGAACAACGGGCCTCGAGGACCTTCCCCCATGCCGAAGAAGGGATCTCCGCCTTCCAGCCCAACCTCAACTTCGCCCGCGCCTATACCCCGGACATCTTCAACGGGTTCGGCAAGCTGGGCCAGATCGGCGCCGGATACGACGCCAACGGCCACTACGCACGGGTCCAGTTCGCCAACCTCAACATCTTCGATTTCAACGATGAAAACGGCGAACTGAAACCGATCTCGCCGAGCCAGCAGTACGACGTCTTTGGCGGCTCGGCGCCGGTCAAGCGACTCTGCCCCGGCGGCGCCACCCAGTCCGCCCCCGATGGCTCCAATCCCTTCGTCGAACCACCCTTCACCGGCTCCGGCGTGACCCCGTCCGACTGCAACCCGGCCGACGCGCCACCTGGACCATGAGCAGGCGGCTGATCATCGGGCTGGTCCTGGCCGCGGTCGCCGTGCTGGTCGTTGTTCTCGCCACCAGGGACGGCGACGACGATGGCTATGTCGTCCGCGCGGTCTTCGACAGCGGCGGCTTCATGGTCAAGGGAGAGCTGGTGCGGGTCGCCGGTGCCGACGTCGGCGAAATCGAGTCGGTCGACGTGACCCGCCTCGGCGAGATCAGCAGCTACGAGAATGGTCGCCCGCAGGCGATCTCGGGCAAGGCCGTGATCGTGATGCGGATCAACGACCCCAGCTTCCAGGACTTCCGCCGCGACGCCAGCTGCCACATTCGCCCCCAGTCGCTGATCGGCGAGAAGTTCGTCGACTGCCGCCCGACCCTGCCTCGTGCGCCGGGCTCGCCTCCGCCGCCGCTACTGCGCGAGATCCCTGAGGGCCAGCCGGGGGAGGGGCAGTACCTGCTGCCGCTGGAGAACAACAGCACCAGCGTCGATCCCGACCTGATCAACGACATCCAGAGCCTGCCCTACGCACAGCGCTTCCGCCTCATCCTCAACGAACTCGGCGCCAGCCTCGCTGGCCGCGGCGAGGACATTCGAGAGGCGGTCAAGCGGGCCAACCCGGCTCTGCGCGACGCCGGACGCCTGATCGGGATCCTCGATGAACAGCGCGAGCAGTTGACCCAGTTGGCGGCGGACTCCGAGGAGATCCTTGGACCGTTCTCGCGCGAGCGTGAGCACGTCGCCGGGTTCTTTGCCAACGCTGGCGCCGCCGGCGAAGCCAGCTCGGAACGAGGCGATGAACTAGAAGAGTCGCTGCGCAAGTTCCCCGAGTTCCTGCGCCAGTTCCGGGCCACGATGCGCAGCCTCGGCGCCTTCTCCGACGCCGCCTCGCCGGTCTTCGCCGACTTCGACCGTGCCAGCCCCGCTTTCGCCGAAGCGACCCGGCTGCTGACCCCCTTCTCGGCCGCTTCGACCGTGGCGCTGAAGTCGCTCGGCGCCAGCGGCGAAGTCGCGGGCCCGCTGTTGCGCGCCACCACCCCGGTCCTCCGCAAGACGCGCGACCTCGCCCGCTCAGGCGTCGTCCCGACCAACGAACTGTCGCGGTTCCTGACCAGCACGCAGCGGACAAAGGGCTTCGACGGGTTGGTCGACCTGATCTACAACGGGGCTGCCGCCAACAACGGCTTCGACCAGTACGGCCACTTCGTCCGCAGCCTTGTCACCCTGACTGCCTGTTTCGAATACACGGTGACGCCGGAAAGCCAGTGCACCTCGAACTTCAATTTCGGCGCCGAAGCCTCAAGCTCCAGCTTCGCCGACCACTACCGGCTCCTGCAGGAAAAGTTGGAAAGCCAGGGCGGCGACCCCAGCACCTCGGGTGGCACGGCCGCAGGCCAGCCGCAGCAACGTCGCCCGGCGCCGATCTCACCCGCCGTCCCAGCCGCCCCGGCCGGACCCGGTCTCGGTGAAAACCAGCAGCTCGGTGCCGAGGAATTGCCGTCGGTGCCGCAACGTGCCCTTCTCGACTATCTCCTTGGACCATGAGAAACCGCAGCGGCATACAGGGAGTGGCGAGCAGCCCAGCGATCGTCGGCGCGGTCACCGTGCTGGTCGTGATCGTCGCCGTCTTCCTCGCCTACAACGCCAACAACGGGCTGCCTTTCGTCTCCACCTATGACCTCACCGCCCGCGTGCCCAACGCCGATGCCCTGGTTCGGGGCAACGAGGTGAGGATCGGCGGCGCCCGGGTTGGCATTGTCCGGACGGTTACCCCGGTGCAGCTCGAGGACGGTGGGGTCGAGGCGGAACTCGAGCTGCGCCTCGACAAGACCGCCGAACCGCTGCCTGTCGACTCGACGATGATGATCCGGCCAAAGTCGCCACTGGGGCTCAAGTACCTGCAGATCGTCCCCGGCGACTCCTCGCGCTACTTCGCCGCCGGCGACACGATCCCCGAGTCCTCCGCACGGCCCGAACCGGTCGACATCGACGAGTTCTTCGACATGTTCGATGAGCCCACCCGGAAGTCGATCCAGCGCAACCAGGCCGGCTTCGGCAACGCCTTCGCCGGTCGTGGGCCGCAGATCAACGCCGCCTTCGCGGCGCTGCGGCGGCTGGCCGAAAGCGGCACGCCGGTGCTGCGCACGCTGGTCGCGCCCGGGACTAACTTCGGCGGCTTCTGGCGCGCCCTCGAGGCGCTCTCCGCCACTGTCGCTCCGGTCGCCGAAACACAGGCGACCCTCTTCGTCGCACTCGACCGAACCTTTGGCGCCTTCGCGCGGGTGGCGCGTCCGTTTATCCAGGAATCGATCTCGAAGGGCGACGACACGCTCGATGCAGCGAACAAGGCACTGCCGGTGCTACGTCCCTTCCTCGATGACTCCGCCCGCTTCTTCACCGCGCTCCAGCCCGGCGCGCGCGCTCTCGCCGATACCTCGCCGACGATCGCCGCGGCGCTCCGCGCCGGCGTCCCCGCGCTGAACGCCTCGCCGACCCTCAACGCCCAGCTGGCGCCAACTGCGGAAGCCCTGCTCGCCTTCCAGGGTGCGCCCGGTGTCTTCAACGGCCTTGACCTGCTGACCGACCTCAACAACCAGCTGAGGCCGGCGATCCGCCAGATCGCGCCGGCACAGACGGTCTGCAACTACCTGACGCTCGCCTTCAGGAACCTGGCCAGCGCCACCAGCGAGGGCAACGGACTGGGCAACTGGATCGCCGGCCTGGCTATCGAGCCACCCGAAGGGCCGAACTCCGAGGGGACCCCCTCTTCCGCCCCCGCCAACGGGCCGCTCCCGATCAACCATCTCCACACCAACCCCTATCCGAACGTGGCCGCGCCTGGCCAGACCAGGGAGTGCGAGGCCGGCAACGAGAACTATGTCGCCGGCACGACGAGGATCGGCAACGTGCCCGGCAACCAGGGGACGATCACCGCCGGCCAGATCAAAGGCCAGGGGGGCAACTGATGGGCCGGCTGCCGGAGCGAGACACCCGAGCGGGCGCCAAGAAGGGCGGCTTCAGGTGGCGGCCCAGCAACGCGATGATCGCGGTGGTCTTCCTGCTCATCTTCACCGTCGGCCCCTACCTCGCGTTCACCAAACACATCCCCTTCACTAGCTACGGCTACGAGCTCAAGGCGACCTTCGCTAACGGCGTCAACATCGCCAAAAACTCGCCCGTGCGGATCGCCGGCGTCGATGTCGGCAAAGTGATCTCGACCGAGCGCGAGGGCGACGCCGCCACGGTCACCTTCACCGTCACCGACAAGGGCCGCCCGATCCACGAGGACGCCTTCGCCCAGATCCGCCCGCGGATCTTCCTCGAGGGCAACTTCTTCGTCGACCTCTATCCGGGCAGCCCCAGCGCCCCGGAGATGGACAGCGGCGGTGCGATCCCGATCAGCCACACCTCGACGACGGTGCAGCTCGATGAGATCCTGACCGCGCTGCAGGCGCCGGTACGGGCCGACTTCAGCCGCGTGCTGGAGGGCATCGGCATCGCCCTTAACCACGAGCCGACCGCCGCCGAAGACGCCACCCAGCTGCCCGAGGTGCAGGGCAAGACCGGCGGCGAGGCGCTCAACGGGGCCCTCCTCTACGGCGGCGACGCCGGTCGCTACAGCGCCCAGGTAACCAACGCCCTGCTCGGCACCCGGCCCGACGACCTCTCTCGCCTGGTCGCCGGCGCCGGCCGCACCTTCGGCGCCCTCGCCGCCAGCGAGGAGGAGCTCGAAGGCCTGATCGTCAACTTCGACGTCTTCACCGGCGCGCTTGCCGCCCAGTCCTCCAACCTGAGCACCACGGTTCACCGCCTGGCGCCGACTCTGAGCGAGGCCCGCGCTTCCTTTGCCAGCCTCAACCAGGCGCTGCCGCCGCTGCGCGCCTGGGCGATAGAGATGCGCCCCGCGATCGCCGAGCTGCCCGGCCTGATCAACGCTGCTGAGCCCTGGACCGAACAGGCCTACCCGCTGCTCTCCGGTCGCGAGCTGGGCGGGACGGCCCGGCTGCTCGAGGAAGCGACGCCCGGCCTGGCCGGAGCCGCTCAGCTCGGCAAGGCGCTCGTCCTGCCGCAGATCAACCGGATCAGCCTCTGCACGAGTCAGGTGATCGTGCCCACCGGCAACCAGACGATCAACGACCAGTTCAGTACCGGCGGCCCCAATTACCGCGAGTTCTTCTACATGCTCGCCAACTTCTCCGGCTGGGGCCAGGGCATCGACGGCAACGGCTCCTTCCTTCGCATCCAACCCGGGGGCGGCGACACCCTGGTCAGCGCCGACAATCCTTTCGGCAACCTGACCACCGACAGGATCGACTTCGCCCACACGATCGCCGCTCCGAGCGGCACCCAGCCCCAGCTTGGCGGTCGGCCGCCGAAGAAGCCAGACGTGCGCTGCGACAGAAACCCGGTCCCCGACGTCAACGGTCCCCTTGGCCAGGTGGGTTCCCCGACCCCGGCGGCGAGCCCATGAGCGCCGAGCCCCGCACAAGCCGCTGGCGGCACTTCCGCGCCTCGCTCAGCCGCCAGTCGCGCGGCCGCAGCAAGGACACGATCGCGATCGTGCTGCTCACGATCGCCGGGATCGTGATGACGCTCTGGATCTTCACCCAGCAGAAAGCCTCGCTGCCCTCATGGGCGCCCCTCGTCGGCGAAGACTTCGCCCACCTCACCGGTGAATTCAGCGTCGCCCAGGCGGTCACGCCGGGCCAGGGCCAGGCGGTGGACATCGCCGGGATCCAGATCGGCAAGGTGACCTCGGTCGACCTCGAGGAAGGGAGGGCCGTGGTCGGGATGGACGTCGAGCCCGAGTACCTGGAGCTGATCCACTCCGACGCGACCCTGCTGCTGCGCCCGAAAACCAACCTCAACGACATGGTCGTCGAGATCGACCCCGGCGCCGGTAAGGGCCATGTCGAGGACGGGCATAACTTCCCGCTCTCCCGCACCGAACCCAACGTCAACCTGGATGCCTTCTTCGCCATCCTCGACGCCGACACGCGCCAGTACATCCAGCTGCTCGTCGCCGGCGGCGCCGAGGGAATCGGCGGCCGCGGCCGCCAGCTCTCCGGCGCCCTCCGCCGCTTCCAGCCCTTCGTCCACTACGTCGCCGACCTCAACCGGGCGGTGGCGCAGCGTCGCGTCGCGCTGGCGCGGGCGATCCACTACTTCAGCCTGCTGACCACGGAGCTGGGCCGTCGCGACGCTCAGATCGAACGCTTCGTCCGCGGCTCGCGGGCGGGCCTCGGCAGCTTCGCGAACGAGCAGCAGAAGGTCCAGGAATCGCTGATCGAGCTGCCGGCGACGCTGGCCGTGGCCCAGGCCGGCTTCGCCAGCTCCGACCGCTTCTCGACCATCGCCCGCCCGGCCCTGCTCACGCTCATCCCCCAGGCGCAGGCGCTGGGCCCGGCCTTGGACGCGACCAGGCGCCTCTTCGAAGAGACCACGGTGCCGATCCGCGACCAGATTCGGCCCTTCACCCGCCAGATCCGGCCCGTCCTCAACCTCACCCAGCAGAGCGCGACGCCGTTCGAAAAGTCGCTGCGCGGCTTCGGCAGCTCGCTCGGCGCTTTCAACAGCTTCCTCAACACGCTCGCCTTCAAGCCGAAAGGCTCGCGTGAGAGCTATCTCTTCTACCTGCCGTGGGTCAACCACAACATCAACGCCACCTACAACCTCGACGATCCGGCCGGGGCGATCTCCCGCGGCTTGGTGATGATCTCCTGCAACGGCGCCTTCCTCGCCGAGGGCGTCGGCAACATCAAGCCGTTGCTGAAGACCATCATCCAGGGCGCGAACGTACCTCGGGCGGACCAGTTGCCGGTGATCCCCCCCGACCCGAGGGCGCTCAGAGAATCCGGCGAAGGCGCCTCGAGATGCGGCCCTGAACTGGCGGGACCATGAGCAAGCGCGCGCCCAGCACAGCCCAGCTCCTCGCCATCGTCGGCTTCGCGCTGTCCTGCTTCGGGATCCTGCTCTTCCTCTGGATCACCTTCGGCGGCCCGACCCCCTTCAAGGCGAAGTCCTACGAGTTGAACATCCCCTTCAGCGAGGCGACCCAGCTGGCCGAGCAGTCCGACGTACGAATCTCCGGCGTCTCGGTCGGCAAGGTGCAGTCGATCGGGCTCACCGCCGACGGCAAACAGGCGCTTGCGACGATCGGGCTCGAGAACCGCTACGCGCCGATCCCGGAGAACTCTCGCGCCGTCCTGCGCACCAAGACGCTGCTCGGCGAGACCTACGTCGAGCTGACCCCCAGCGACGGCGAGTCAGAGATGCTCGCCGATGGCGGTACCCTGCCCGCCGCCAACGTCGCCGAGTCGGTTCAGCTCGACGAGATCTTCCGCACCTTCAACCCGCAGACGCGGGCAGCCTTTCAGACCTGGATGCGGGATGCGGCGCTCTCGATCGAGGGCCGCGGGGGTGACCTCTCCTACGCGTTCAGCCAGCTCGAACCGTTTTTCACCGAGTTCGACAAACTCTTCCGCGTCCTCGACACCCAGCGTCGTGCGGTCGGCCAGCTCTTCAGCAACGGCGCGATCAGCCTGCAGGCACTGCGCGGTCGGGAGGGCGAGCTGGCGAACCTGATCGACAGCTCCAACGCGGTCTTCCAGACGACCGCCGCGCGCGATCGTGAGATCGAAGCGCTGTTCCGCGCCTTCCCGACCTTCCTCGACGAGTCGAAACTGACCCTCGAGCGACTCGAAAGCTTTGCCCGCAACACCGATCCGGTGATCCGCCAGCTGGTGCCGGCGGCGGAAGAGCTCTCGCCCACCCTGATTGCCTTCTCCAGGTTTGCCCCGCACGCGAAGGGTTTCTTCGAAGGCCTCGGGCCGGTGATCGACCGCGCCCCATCGGGCTTCTCCGCTCTGCGCAGGTTCTTCCGCGACGAGTTCCCACCCTTCCTTCGGGCCCTGGATCCATTCCTGCGTAACCTCAACCCGATCGTCAGCGGCGCAAGCCTCTACAGGCGTGAGTTGAGCGCGGCGATGGCGAACGTCGCGGCTCTCACGAACGCGCGGCTGCCTAATAACGCGAAAGGCATCCAGGTCCACTACCTGAGGGTGCTGCCCGTTCTCGGCCCCGAATCGCTCTCGACCTACCCCCGGCGCCTCACCAGCAACCGCAACAGCGCTTACAGCCAGCCGCTTGCCACCCAGCGGCTGGCCGAAGGCCTGCTCAGCTTCGACACAAGCCAGTGCAGCTCCGGCGTCGTCGCCTCGCTTAACCCGGAAAGCGCCAAAGATCCCGCCTTCGCGGGCCGCGTCGCCGAAAACAACAGGACGGCCGCGGAAAACGAAAAAAGATCAGCTGAATTCTTCGACCGGCTGAAAAAGTACGCCTTCGCCGAACAGGGCAGCTCAGCCTCGATCCCGGCGCCGGCCTGTGCCCAGCAGCCGCCCTTCAGCCCGCTGGGCAAAGAAGGCCCGCCCACTGCCTACCAGCAGACTTACGCCCAGCAGGGCGAGTAGCTGACGAGATTCGAACCCGCGACCTTCTGGTTATGAGATCGCTGGCGCTGGTTGGCTGCGCGGCCCTTCAAGCGAGGACAATCGCAACATCGGACGCCCGCGCATCGTGGAAGGCGATGATCACGACTCGGTTCTCAGCCTCGATGTACATGTAGACGACGATCAGCCAACCCCATGGACCGATCAACGCCCGACAATCCTGCCAGATGCCGGAGAGCTGCTTACCGGCCCGCGGGAACTCCTCCAGCGTAAGCAGCGACCGTGAGACTCGCTCCAGGGTGTCGGCCGGAAGCTGACGGGTCTCGATCAGCTCCCGAAGCTCGTCACGCGCCTGGCGCGTGACGTCGACAGCCGGCATCGACTACAGCTCGGAGAGCGGCACCGTTTCGCCGCGCCGAGCCTGCTCGATCGATTCCTGTGCCCGCTCCCAGGCCCCGGGAATCCCGTCGAGGATTTCAGTGATCCGCGAGGCATCCGGATCGGCTTCGTCCAGCGCGCTGGAGAGAAGCGAGCGAGCCAGGGTGCCCTCCTGAACATGCGTGCGCTCCGCCAGGCTCGCCAGCTTTTGCGCGTAGTCCGGCTCAAGTGTGACGTTGATACGGCGGTTCCGCTCAGTCATCCCCCAAGGGTACACGCAAGGACACACGGCGTACGCCCCTGAGGATTCGCACTAGCCTGAGCCCATGGTGCATGCGCCGCAAGCCGTCTGTTGCTGCTCTCTCCTACGACACATGCGAGGGGCTCGCGCGGCTCAGCAGGGCGCCGGGATATCTCTTTCGGACTGCGTAGTCCACGTTGCGAAGGATCGAACCCGGTGGGACTCCGGACACAAAAGAAAGGGCGGCCTTGTGGCCGCCCTTTCTACCCCTGCTTCGTCCTGAGTGGAAGCTGGCGCTAGCCCTTCGGGGTGCAGGACCGAACGAAGGTGCCGCTGCCATTGGTCCCGTCGTCGAACAGGGCTTTGGTCACGCGGGCGTTCAGATGCCCGTCGGGGCACTTGGCCTGTGCGTAGTCGCCCAGTTTTTTGTTGACGGTGAATTCGAACGAGATGAGCGAACCGCTGCCGCCGGCGATCACCGGAATCTTCGAGACGGTGTGGAGGCCGTAGCGACCGCTGCGCTGTTTGGTGATCGTCACAGTCGTGATCAGCGCGGTCGGCGCCGGCACGGCTACATAGGCGTGGATGAAGAGGGTGATCTTCCCGCCTTTTTTACCGCCGTTGAAGAAGACCAGCGGGCCCCGTGCGCTGAACGGTTTCTGTTCGGGGAATTCGACTTTGACTTCGGTTTTGCCTTCGCCGACGATCGACGGGCCGCATTGTTTCTTCGCGGTCGTGGTGTCGGTGGCTACGAGTTTCGCCTGCGTGCAGACCGGCAGGCCGGTGACGTCGTTGGCCGAGTTCTTGTCGAAATCGACCACCACTTCCCTCAGCGCCGCCGGATGGGTGCCGTCGGCCGTTTTGAGATTGCCGCTGACGTTGAGCTTGATCGGGCTCAGTTTCGTTTTGAACAGCTTCTTCGGTGTGAAGTCGCCGTTCACGGTGAGGATCAGGTTCCCCATCCGGATGATCGTGGGTTTGGCCGCAATCGCCACGGCGGCGAACGCCACGGCGGCGAACGCAGCGAGGACGACTGTCCATGTCAAACGCTTGCGCATGTCCCTATATCTCTCCTTTGTGGCCTGCCCCTTTGAGCCCCGGCCTCTCGAAAACTTGGTAATGCTTCTCAGTCCAAGTTACCAACATCCGTCCTAAGGGAAACCTCTTCATCTACAGAAAGAGCGGCCTCTCCCAAGCCGTTCTAGCCCTGCAGCATCGAGAGGCGCGTCCGCTCACGCTCTTCCGCGGCGCCCTCTGGCCCCAGGAAGGGAAGCGTGATCCAGAACATCAGGTCAGGCAGGCGGCTCGGCAGCCGCGCCGTGGCGCCGTGGAGGATCTCGCTGTAGAGCAACTCGTTGATGCCGCCGGCGAGCGAGAGCGCGGTAATCCCCGGCAGCTCCACCGACGTCTCCGCCCGTCCGGCATCGAGAAACCCGGTGAACTGGCGCAGCGCCGCGTCCCGTCGCGCCAACGCTTTCGGTCCTGCCGCGAGCACCTCGACGATCGCGAAGCGTGCCTCGTCGGGATGCTCGGCCAGGTGTTTGAGCAGTTCGCCGAGGCCTCCAGCGACCCGCTCTGCCCAGGGCGACCCGGGTTTTGACTCGAATCCCCGCGCTGTGTCGCCAAGGAGGTTGCCAAGCAGGACGTCGTAGGCCGCCAGGAAGCAATCCTCCTTGCTGACGAACAGCTCATAGAACGTCTTTCTCGATACCCCCGCGACCTCGATCACGTCGACGACCCGGGTGTCCGGATAGCCGCGCTCGGAGACCACTTCGATCATCGCCTGCAGGATGCGCTGCCGTTGAGAAGCCGTCACAGCCTCCCGCGTCAGCCCGTGCCGGCCCCTCGGCAGGCGCTCGCTCACTTTAGCCGTGCGTCTACCAGTAGCCACCAACAAAATGTAGAGCAGGGAGCGGAAAACCGCGAGTTGTGTACTCCCGAGTCTCCACAGCAGGCGAGTAACGGGAGAGCCTGCATAGAATCCTGGCTGTGAGGGGGGAAATCGCCAGGATCGTCGTTGCGGCTTTGCTTAGCGCCCTACTCGCGCTGGGCCTACTCGCTTGCGGGGAGGATGACGAGACGACCTCAACAGCTTCCTCGAACAGCGGCGGGACCGCCACTCGGCCGGAGGGCGATGGCACCGGGCAAGCGAAAGGATCACAGCCATCGGGTAGCGATGGCGGGAAACAGGCTGGCACCGGCCGAGGCGGGGCTGGCGAGGGTTCCCAGGCGGCGGTCAATGTCGATCCGGCTCCACTAAAGGTCTCCGGCGGCGGCTCGGACCAGTTCCGCGTCAAGGGCGGCGATAACAGCATCCAGAGCTGGGGTGAGGAGAGCGACGAGTCGCAGTTGGAAGAAGCCGCGAATGCGGTGCACGCCTTCTACGTGGCCCGCGCCAACGAAGAATGGGCCGAGGCGTGCACCTACCTGGCGTCCTCGATGAAGGAGCAGCTCGAGCAGTTCGCGGCGCAATCGGGCCAGCAGGGCTCGCCCGATTGCGCGACGCTGCTAAAGGCGCTGACTCGGCATCCCTTGCCGGCGTCTGTGCGACGCGAATCGACGATCGTCGACGCCGGCAGCCTGCGGATCGACGAGGACAACTCGTTCTTGATCTACCGCGGTGCCGAGCGGACAGTGTTCGCGATGCCGGTGGTGGAAGAAGACGGCGCCTGGAAGCTGACGCTCATCTCGCCCACCGCCCTGAGTTGAATCCTTGTATGAGGAGTGGAATTTCCAAGATCTTCGCCGTGGCTGCGCTCACCGGCCTGCTCGTGCTAGGCCTCGTTGCTTGCGGTGATGACGAGGGGCCCTCGCAAGACAGTGGACCCACGGCCAGCTCGAATGAAGCCGAATCGCAGGGCGAAAGTGGCGCAGGAGGCTCCGCCGCCGATTTCGAGCCGGCTCCGCTGAAGGTCTCCGGTGAGGGCCCGGAGCTGCCCGAGGCGGCGGAAGCGGTGCACGCCTTCCACGTCACTCGCGCCAGGGACGAATGGGACGCCACCTGCTCGCAAATCGCCGAGCCCCTGCTCGAGAAACTCGAAGGGCTCGCTTCGCAGTCCGAACGGAAAGGCTGCGCGGAATTCCTCGAATACTTCACGACCCAGATGTCGAATGCGGCCTGGCGCGAGATCACCGTGATGGACGCCACCGACCTGCGCGTCGAAGGCCAGCAGGCTTTCCTCACCTACCGGGGCGCCGGCGGCAAGGTCTACTCGATGCCGCTGCGCGAAGAAGGTGGGGAGTGGAAGATGGAAGCGCTTTCAGCCTCGGCCATGGGCTGAGACTTAGGCGGGCGCCGGCGGCAGGATCACCTGGTCCCTGCCTGGGCCGACTCCGACCAGCCTGACTGGAACGCCGACGGAGTCCGCGATGAAGTCGAGGTAATCGCGGGCCTGGGAAGGCAAGTCCTCCAGGTTGCGGCAGCCGGTGATGTCGGCATCGAAGCCGGGCAGCTCCTCGTACTCGGGCTGGGCCGAGTGCAAGATCGACTGGTGGTACGGGAAGCTGTCGAGGACGGCGCCCTCGCGCGAGCGGTAGCGGACCGCCAGACGCAGCGTCTCCAGCCCGCTCAGCACATCGAGCTTGGTGATCGCCAGGGCGCTCATCCCGTTGATCCGCACCGCGTAGCGCAGTGCCACCAGGTCGATCCAGCCGCAGCGCCGCTCGCGACCGGTCGTCGTGCCGTACTCGTGGCCGCGCTCAAGCATGTGTCGCCCGGTCTCGTCTTCGAGCTCGGTAGGGAAGGGTCCTGCTCCGACCCGGGTGGCGTAGGCCTTGGCAACGCCCCAGACCTCGTTGATGTCGGTGGGGGCCACGCCGGCGCCGACGCAGGCGGCACCGGCAATCGGGTTGGAGGAGGTGACGAAGGGATAAGTGCCGTGGTCGAGGTCGAGCAGCGTCGCCTGGGCACCCTCGAAGATCACCGTGCCGCCGCTGTCCAGCGTCTCGCAGCAGAGCCGCGAGGTATCGGCGATGTGGGGCTCGAGCCGGTGGCCGAAGCTGACGTGTTCCTCGGTCATCGTGTGCAGGTCGAGGCGGGGGTCGGGCGCCTCGCCGACGGCCTGCTCCACCGCCTCCTTGTCCCCGCCCTCGCCCGCCTCCTTGCGCAGCTTTCGCCTCTGTACCGAGAGCTCCCGCAGCGCCTGCTGCTTGGGCTCGAGGGCGGCACGGATCTTGGTGCGCAGGATCTTCTCGTCGAGTAGGTCCTGGACGCGGATGCCAAGGCGCAGCGCCTTGTCCGCGTAGCAGGGGCCGATGCCGCGCCGCGTGGTCCCGATCGAGAGCTTGCCCAACTTTGTCTCGCCGGCCGTGTCCAGCAGCACGTGGTAGGGCATGATCAGGTGGGCGTTGGCGGAGATCCGCAGGTTGCCGACGTCGATGCCGCGTCGCCGCAAGCCGTCGATCTCGCCCAGCAGGATTTTCGGATCGAGGACGACGCCGTTGCCGATTACGCAGGCCTTGTCGGCGTAGAGGATCCCGGAGGGGATCAGGTGGAACTTGAACTCCTCGCCATCGCGCACGATCGTGTGGCCGGCGTTGTTGCCGCCCTGGAAGCGCACGATCGCGTCCGCGCGCTCGGCGAGCAGGTCGGTGACCTTGCCCTTGCCCTCGTCGCCCCACTGGGCGCCGACTATGGCTAGACCTGGCATAGCGCTTCGGGATTCTCCCTATTGCCCGCCGCGCGTGGGTTGCCCTTCGAGCTAGCTTGCGAGTTTGGTGGGATGGACCCTGTTGTCCGTGCCGAAGAGGGGAAGCGGATCCCCGCAGATCTCGATCAGGCGCGAGACGGTTCGCGGGCCGATCTGCTCCTCCAGCTCCGCCTGGCCCTGGGCGATGTCATCGGTGGCGTTGCTGGTGACGAGCATCGAGCGCTTGCGCTCGTAGCGCTCGTTGACCAGCGCGTAGAGCTGCTCGACCACCCAGTCGGTGTGGCGCTCGGAGCCGAGGTCGTCGATGTAGAGCAGGTCGACTGAGGCGAGCCGCTCGAAGAAAGCGGCGTAGGAGTCCTCGCCGTCCGCGGCCTGATAGGTCTGGCGGATCCGGGTCAGCAGCTTCGGGGTGAAGTAGACGCCGACCGAGTACCCGGCGTCTGCCGTCGCCTTTGCGACCAGCATCCCTAGCGTTGTCTTGCCGGTGCCGGTGTTGCCCATCAGCCAGAGGCCGCGCCCCTCGCCGAGGTTCTCCTCCAGCCCGTCTATGAACGTCCGGCTAGCGGCGACCGCGTGCCGGCTGGCCATGTCCCGCGTCATGTCGCTGACCGGCGGGCGGTCGAAGGAGACGCCGCGGTAGCGCGGCGGGATCACCGAGGCGACGCCGCGGCTGCGACCGCGCTTGAGCCGTTGCTCGCGGCACTCGCAGGGCCGTGCCACGTCCTCGGGGCCGAGGATCCAGCCGGAGCCGTCGCAGACGCCGCGGGGGCAGGCCTGCTCGCGAAACGGTTCGCTGCGGGCGATCGCCGCCACTAGAGCTCAGGCCCCGCCGCCGCGACGTCCTCGAGCGGTGGCCCCTCGCCCGCCGGCTGCTCGATCGGCCGCTCCTGGCCGGAGAAGTCGGCGAACTTCGGGAAGCGGTCGAGGAAGACCAGCTTGCGGGTGCCGATCGGCCCGTTGCGGTGCTTGGCGATGATCAGGTCGGCGAGGCCGTCGGGCTCATCCTCTGGATCGCGGTAATAGTCCTCGCGATAGAGGAAGCCGACCAGGTCCGCGTCCTGCTCCAGCTGCCCGGACTCACGCAGGTCGGAGAGCTGCGGCTTCGGCGGGTGACGCTGCTCGGGTGCCCGCGAGAGCTGGGAGATCGCCAGCACCGGAACCTCTAGCTCGCGGGCGAGGATCTTCAGCCCGCGGCTCATCTGGCCAACCTGCTCAACCCGGTTGGCGCGGTGGTCGTCAGAGCGCATCAGCTGCAGGTAGTCGACGATCACCAGCCCCAGCCCGCCCTTGTCCTGCTCCTGGGCGTGGAGACGGCGGGCCTTCGCCCGCAGGTCGAGGATGCCGAGGTCAGAGGAGTCGTCGAACCAGAGCGGAGCGGCCTCGAGCTCGTTGCAGGCGCGCACCACCTTTGGCCAGTCTTTCTGGGCAACCTGCCCCTTGCGCAGCTTGTCGCCGGAGATCCGCGCCCGGCAGGCGATAAAGCGTTGGGCCAGCTCCACCTCCGACATCTCGAGCGAGAAGAAGGCAACCGGGAGGTTGCGCTTTACCGCGACGTTCTCGGCGATGTTGGCGACCAGGGCACTCTTCCCCATCGCTGGGCGTGCTGCGACGATGATCAGGTTGCCGGGTTGGAAGCCGCCGGTGATCGCGTCGATGTCGCGGAACCCAGAGGGGGTTCCGGTCAGCTCGGTCTCGCCGGTGGAGAGCTTCTCCAGGCGGTCGACCTCGTCGTGCAGGATCTCAGAGAGCAGGCGGAAGTCACTTGCCTGCTCTTTGTGGGCGACGTCGAAGAGCAGCTTCTCGGCCCGCTCAGAGAGCTCGCGCGGCTCGCCGTCGCGCTCGTGCACCCAGCCCTGGATCTGCTGGCCGGCACCGAGCAGGCGGCGCAGCAACGAGTTCTGCTGGACGATCTCCGCGTAGTGCTTGGCGTTGCCGGCGGCCGGAACCTTGGCGGCGAGCTCGGAGACGTAGTGCTTGCCGCCGGCCTCCTCGATCTTGTTGTGCTGGGCCAGGGCCTCGCTAACGCTGAGCTCGTCGACCGGCTTCGACGCCGCGTAGAGATCGTGAACACAGGCGAAGATCACCCGGTGCTTGTCGAGGTAGAAGTCCTCGGCGTTCAGCTTCACCTCGTCTATCACCCGGGTCAGGGTCGGCTCGGCGACCAGCATCGCCCCCAGCACCGACTCCTCCGCTTCGATGTTCTGCGGCGGGACGTGGGTTGTGGGAGCTTGGCTCACTCGTCTCAGTGTCGGGTCAGCTGCGGCGGCAATCCAGAGGGCAGTCAACGTAGCCCAGGGCACCTCTGGTGGCGAGCGCCAAAGCCGCCCTTTGCGAAGGAAACCCGGCGGCCCTCAAGGCAGTCCGAGAACCAGGCCAAGGGCATCGTCGACCTCAGCCAGCTCGTCCATGCTCAGGTGCCCGACCCGCTCGCCGAGCATCCCGACATCGGCAGCCCCGAGCATCTCACAGAGGACGCGGGTCCGCTCTTCGTTCAGCTCGATCTCAGGATGAAAGCTCGCCGCCTGCGCGGATCGCGAGGTCGGACAGACCACGACCGTGGAGAGGGCGAGAAGGTCGTCCCCCTGAACGATCACTGCGTAGCGGCCCCCATGCTGCACCCGGCCGCGCTTCCGTGGCAGCGAAACCGCGTGCACATCACCTCGAACCACGCAGTTCCTCCATCAGCTCGGCCACTTCACGGGCTTCGGCAACGTACTCCGGATCGCTCATCAGGCGACGCACCTCGGCCGCAACGCCGCCGCGACGTCGCTCTCGCCGGGCGGTCTCCTCGATTGCCTGGCGCGCGGCCTCCGCCTTGGTGATGCCGCGTCGCCGAGCCAGGTCCTCCAATGCCCGTACCCCCTCGCGACCGAGTCGCAAGGAAAGTGGTGGCGGAGCCTGAGGCATGGATGCAAGCGTAGCGCGGTTTGCACTACGACTAGCGACTCTAGTCATAGCCGGGATTCTTCTCGCTCCCGATGTACATGTGGTGCGCGGAATGTCGAGAAAGTCGAACTTCTGGGTCTCAGAAGCCGTCGGAGGGCGGGATCAGGCCCTCGGCCTCCTGACGGCGCTCGCCACGGCGCAGGATGCGCTGGGTGAGGATCGCGATGCTGAGGATCGCGGTGGCGCCGAGGCTGAGCTGGATGCTGAGCAGGCCCTCGCGGGTCCAGTAGACGTCGCGCAGGTCGAGCAGCAGCGCCGCCTCGTCGAAGGTGAGGCCCATGCCGACGCCCATCGGCACCGCGAGGCGGTCCTCGAGCGCGTCATTGTCGGTCAGCAGGGCGGTGGTGCCGGAGGCGAAGGCGATCAGGATCCCGGGCACGAAGTGGTGGATGTGCCTGCCGCCGACGCTGACGTTGCGAAAGGGCCCCCAACCGTCGCGGATCCCCCAGGTAGAGAGGCGCACCAGCGCGAAGGAGGCGAGGAAGCCGGCGAGTAGGTTGAAGAGCACTGTCTCGCTGCGCGGCGCCGCTTCGTAGCCGCTCACCGCCACGTTGACCGTGTCCAGCGCGGCGGCTGGCGCCGCTTCGACCAGGCCGTCGTCGCGCTCGTGGGAGCGGCGCCGCAGCAGGCGGCCGAACTGGCCGGCGAGGACGACGCCGGCGCCGCCGAGCGAGAGGGTGGCGAGTCCCAGGGTCGCCCGCTCCGAGCGCGCCCAGCCGAACCGGGTCCTGGCCCTGGCGCGCCGGGTCAACCTCTTGGTCTGCAGGCGAGGCGAGGCCACGGGCCCCAGCCTAGCGACGACTCGGGCTACTTCTCCTCGGCGACGATCGTCTTCACCGTGGCCACGGCGCCGTCGGCGAGCTCGATCTCAACCATGTGGGTGCCGATCTCACGGATCGGCTGCTCGAGCTTCACTTTGTGACGGTCGACGGGAAGGTCACGCGCATCGCGGATCGCATCGACGATCTCCTTCGCCCCGACCGAGCCGAAAAGCTTGCCGTCCTCGCCCGCTCGCTGGTAGATCGTCAGCACGGTCTTGGAGAGCAGCCCCACCGCCTGCTCTTCGCGCTCGGCACGCACCTTTGACGCCTTCTCGCCGGCCTCGCGGCGTCGCTGCGCCTCCTCCAGTGCTCCCGGGGTTGCCGGCGCAGCCAGCTTGCGCGGGATCAGGTAGTTGCGCAGGTAACCGGGCGAGACGTCGATCGGGTCGCCGCGTTCGCCGAGATCCTCGAGGTCCTGGAGAAGAACGGCCTGCGCCATTAGCGCTCGCCGACGTAGGGCAGCAGCGCGATCTCGCGGGCGCGCTTGACCGCGACCGAGAGCTGTCGCTGATGCTTGCGCGAGAGGCCGGTGACCCGCCGGCCGCGCGTCTTCCCCTTGTCGGAGAGGAAGCGCCGCAGCAGATTCAGGTCCTTGTAGTCGACCTGCTCGGAGTTGATCCGGGTGTACTTGCGCGCACGCATCCGCTCGGCGCCCCGCCTACCGCGGCGCGGCGCTGCCGATGCTCCTGCGTCTCTAGACCTGGCCATAAGAAGCGGGGATGCTACCGATTCCCCGGCCGTCGCCGGCTCGCGAGGCTAGAAGGGGATGTCGTCGTCCGCGCCGCCACCGCTCGGGGCCGCGGCACCCTCGAAGTCGGAGGTATCGGCCGGCACGTCGCTGCTCGGGCTGAAGCCGCCACCATTTCCGTTCCCGCCCCCGGAGCCGTCGCGCGAGCCCAGGAACTGAACCGAGTTGGCGACGATGCTGACCGCTTGCCGCTTGCCGCTGCCGTCTTTGGCCTCCCACTCGCGCCAGTCCAGCCTTCCTTCGACTGCCACCGGGCGTCCCTTCGAGAGGTACGTGGCGCAGTTCTCTCCCTGCGCTCCCCAGACAGTCACGTCGAAGAAGTTGGGCTTGTCGACCCAGTCGTTCCCTTCCTTGCGACGGCTGTTGACGGCAACGCGAAGCTCGCAGACCGCCGTTCCACCCCCCGTATGACGCAGCTCAGGATCGCGGGTCAGGTTCCCGGTGATGACGACCACGTTGACGTTTGAAGCTGCCACAGCTCTCAACTCCTCGGTATCGCTTTCTCTGAACACTCACTCTAAGAGTCGCGGCGGCGCGTCTCTCCCCTGCGGCGCCGAAATATCCGCAAAACGCGACGCGCGTTGCGGCTTTTGACCGCCCTGGGCTACCGAGAGCTACTCGTCGCCGGAGTCGGCAGCCTCGGAGCTGGGCTCCTCGGCGGCGACGGGCGCAGGCTCCGGAGCGGGCTCGGCTGGCTCAGCCGGGGGCTCCGCAGCGACGGGCTCAGGCTCTGCCTCGGCGACCGGCTCGGCCGCTTCGGGCTCCGCCCGGGGGGTATCCGGTGCCGGACGCTCGCGTGAGGCTCCCGGCCCGGCGGAGCCTGTGGCCGGCGGAACCAACACCGGGGTGTCGGCGTCGACCTTGAAGATGCGGAAGCGCATGACGCCGTCGGCGATTCGCAGGCTGTGGTTGAGGCTGTCGAGCAGCTCGGTCGGCGCCTCGAAGCGGAACCAGCGGTAGTCGGCCTCGTTGCGCTGGCCGATTTCGTAGGCCATCTTGCGCAGGCCCCATTTGTTCTCGTGCTTGAGCGTGCCGCTTGCCTCGATCTGCGCCTTCGCATCCTGGGCGAGGGCGTCGCGAGTGACCTCGTCCCCACCGGGGTCGAGCATCAGGACCAACTCGTATTCACGGGCGGCGACTGCCAAAACGGCGGCTGACTATAGCTAGTGCGGAGCGAACTCCATCGACCCGTCGTCGGGCGGAGCGGGCGGCGGTGTCGGTTCTGGGGCGAGGATGACCGGTGGGGGAGGCGCTGGCGTGGGAGCAGCCGGCGACGGGGCCGCCGCGACGGGCGGGTCCTGTCGCCGCCGGGAGGCACCCTCGCCGGCTCTACGCGCTGCTTCGGGCAGAGGGACCGCACGGCGCGGAGCATGAGGCCTCGCCCTCAGCATTCTCGGAGCCGGTGTAATTTGCGGCAGCCCCACATCAGCCGGCAAAGGCACCGGCTCCGGCGGCTCCAACATCTCAGGAACTACCCGCAGCGCAAGCAGCACTGCTCCGGCAACAAGGAGCGCACGCCCAGCAGCTGACCAGCGAACGCGGAGTCCCATGCAGAGCTAAGTCCCTGAGCAAGCTCGTTCTCCCCGTCGCGGAGCTGCGGGCGCTGTGGTGGAGGGGGCAGGGTCGTCTCGATGGTGCCTCCCCCCGGCACCGCGGAGTGTTTCTTGCCCCGAAGGGGCACCAAATTGCCCCACCGAAGGTGGGGCTGGGCATCCAGCGGGATGACCCTGCCCCCTCCTACGCAACCGTCTCGCGCAGCTCGGCGATGTCCCGCAGCTGATCATCGACCCAGTCCCCCGGATTCCGCGCGAACACCAGCTCTTTCAGGTGCCGCGCCCGCAGCCGCCGCTCCTCGGGGTCCATGGTCAGCGCGCGGTAGATCGCGTCGGCCTGCTCCTGAATGTCGAAGGGGTTGACCGAGAGGGCGCAATCGGCCAGCTCCTCGTGCGAGCCGGTGTTCTCGGAGAGCATCAGCACGCCGTCGCGGGTATTGACCGCCGGCGCCTCCTTGGCGACCAGGTTCATCCCGTCGAAGAGCGAGTTGACCATCAGTAGGTCGAAGTGCTTGTAACGGGCGACCGCGTCGTGGAAGTTCTCGTAGATCTTCAGGTCGATCGGCATCCAGTCGGTCGTCCCGTGGCGGTGGTTGACGACTGCGACCAGAGCCTCAATCCGTTCCAGGTACTCGGCGTACTCGGGAACGTCCTGCCGTGAGGGCTGCAGGTGGGCAATGAAGGTGACCTGCTCGCGGAACTCAGGGTGTTGGGTGAGGAAGATGTCGAAAGCGGTGAAGCCGCGCAGCACGTTCTTTGAGAGATCGGCGCGGTCGACCCTGATGATCAGGTGCTTGCGCCGCCGCTCCAGCACCTCGCGCTCGGCTGCCGCCACCTCTGGCGATTCGGCCGCCCGCAGCAGTCGGTCGGCGTCGATCGAGAGCGGGTAGGCCCGGCACAGGGTCTGACCGCCGCCGTGGCGCACGATGCAGCGCTCGTAATCGACCTCGGCCTCGAGCAATTCGTCGCAGCAGCGCAGGAAGTTGATGCAGTAGGCATGGGTGTGGAAGCCGATGATGTCGTTGGCGAGCATGCCCCGGTAGAGCGCCTCGCGGATGCGGCCGGGGAGGATCCGCCAGCTGTCCGGCTGCGACCAGGGGATGTGGACGAAGTGGTGGAGGAAGGCGTCGGGGCGCTCGGCGCGGATCATCGCCGGCGCCGTGTAGAGGTGGTAGTCGTGCAGCATCACCAGCGGCCGCTCGCGCCCCTCGATCTGCCTCAGCACGGCCTGGGCGATGTCTCGGTTGACTGCCTGGTAGCCGAAGTCCCAGGCGTCGAGCTCCTCCTGGCGGATGTCCGGGGCGTTGGAGAGGTCCCAGAGGTAGTGCTGGATGAACCAGAGGATCGGGTTGGCGATCACGTTGTAGAAGCGCTCGTAAGCCACGGCGTCGCTGCCGACCAAGAGCACCCGGTACTCGATCCCGTCGATCGAGAGCTCGACCGGGCCGCCGCGTTCCTCTGAGACCGCGACGTCCTCGTCAGTCATTGCCGAGGCGACCCAGAGCGCGTCGCGGTGGGAGACCAGGCCCGAGAGCGCGGTGACCAGGCCACCGCCGCCGCGCCGCACCGTCCGCTCCCCGTCCTCGTCGCGTTCGAACTGGGCGGGGCCGCGATTGGAGACGATGATCAGCGGATCGGAGGCCTCTGGCATCCGATCCAGACTATCTGGCGCTCGAATTCAGCCGAGCGCTTTGGCGCGGTCCGGGATCAGCCGTTCAGCTCGGTCAGCAACTCGACCCAGTCACGCAGGAGGCGGGGGGAGAGGAACTCGCGACGGGCGTGTTCCTTGCCCGCCCGGCCGAGCTTCATCCCCAGCTCCGGGTCGCCGAGGATCTCCAGGCAGCGCTGCGCGCACTCGGCGGGGGAGTCGACCAGGAAGCCGCCCACGCCGTCCTCGATCTGCAGCGGGATGCCGCCGACCCGTCCCGCCACGGTCGGCCGCCCCTTCCAGAGCGACTCGGTGACGGTCAGGCCGAAGCCCTCGCGGATCGACTTCTGGACGATCACGTCGGACTGCGACTGGAAGGCGTTGACCTCGATCGCGCCGACGTTGTTGAGGTTGTTGAGGATCTTGATGTCGGGATCGCCGTCGGCGTACTCGAAGGTGCGCTGGAAGAACTCCCAGCCCTCGGGATCGTCGGTCGCCATCGAGCCGACCAGGGCGAGCTGGGCCTCGGGGATCTCCGCGGTGATGTCGCGGTAGGCGTCGATCACTCCGATCGGGTCCTTCCAGGGATCGAAGCGGGACACCTGGGTGACCAGCGGCCGGTCGACGTCGATCCCGAACTGGCTGCAGACGAAGGCGGCGTCGTCGGGGGAGAAGGCCATGTTCTTCGGCGAGAGCGGGTCGATCGCCGGCGGGATGATGCGAACGCCGTTGTGGCCGTTTATGCCGCTGGGCACGTAGGTGGGCATGTGCCAGACCGTCGCGTCGTACTCCTCGATTAGCGGCTGCAGGCGGGCGATCGGCTCCGGATTTGGCTCGGAGAGGTCGATGTGACAGCGCCAGATCCATTTGCCGGCCCTGTCAGCCGCCCCCCGCCGCAGGCCGATCGGCTGCGGGTCGTGGACGATCACCGTGTCCCACTCGCCCTGCAGGCCCTTCGCGTTGAGCTCGTTGACCTCGTCGAACAGCGCCCACTGCTCGTCGGTCAGGGTCTCATCCGCTCCCTGCAGCGAGTTGTGGAGGAGCTTGGTCGCGTTGTAGAACTCCTCTTTGCCGAAGATCACGTGCCAGTGCGCGTCGAGGCCGATGTCGCGCATCAGCGGCACGATCGTGTAGAGGATCTCGGAGACGCCACCACCGAAGGCGGTGGCGCTGACGTGGAGGACCCGGTGCCCCTCGAGCGGCTCGGCGAGTTCGCGGATGCGGCCGATCAGCTCCTTGCCGGCGATGTGGGTGTAGTCGGCGAGGGACTTCTGGCCGAGAGCGATTTCCTGGAGCACCTGCGGAGTTCTACAGGCACGGGCGGTCGGGCGGCGCTCGTCGCGCTAGCCGCTCTGTACGTCTTCGGGCCGCCGGCCCAGCGTCACCTCGACCTGCTCGCGCTCTCCACCGTCACGCAGCACGTCGAGCATCACCCGCTCTCCCGGCTGGAGGGACGAGATGTAGCGGGCCAAGTCGTCGGGGGTGACGAGTCGGCGGCCGTCGATCGCGAGGATCACATCGCCGCCGGTGGTGTAGGTGGCAGCCTGGAAGCGCAGCTCCTCGTTGCCTCCCTTCAGTCCCGCCCGGTCCGCTGGTCCGCCGCTCACGATTTCGGACAGCAGGCCGCCGAAATCGGCCTCTATTCCCAACTTGTCGGCGAGCTGGGGGTATAGCGGCTGGCTGCTGACTCCGATGTAGGCGTACTCCGCCTCACCGTCCTCACGCAGCTGCTCGACCGAGCGGCGCACGGCCGAGACTGGCACCGCGAAGCCGACTCCGTCGTTGGCGCCGGATTCCGTCTCGATCTGCTGGTTAATGCCGATCACCCGTGCCGAGGCGTCGAGCAGTGGGCCGCCCGAGTTGCCCGGGTTGATCGAGGCATCGGTCTGGATCGCGCCCTCGATCATGAACTGCGTGAGCGATCTCACCGAGCGATCCATCGCCGAGACGATCCCGAGCGAGAGCGACTGCTGCTCGCCGAAGGGATTGCCGATCGCCGCTACCGGCTGCCCGACGACCAGGTCGCGGTCGTCGCCGAGCTCCAGCGGATGGAGATCGAAGCCGTTCGGCTCCACCTGCAGTAGGCCGACGTCGTAGAAGGGGTCGAAGCCGACGATCTCGGCCGGGACGATGTTGTGGTCAGGGAACTCGACGAAGACGGCTTTGGCCGGTTCGCGCTCGCCGCTCGATTCGTCGGTCACCACGTGCGCGTTGGTGATGATCCTGCCCGCCTCGTCGAGCACGAACCCGGAACCCTCGCCGGCGCCGGCGTCGAAGATGGAGCGGACCGTCACCACCCCCGGCGCCGCTTCGCGGTAAACGCGGGCGGCATTAAATCCGCTCGCGGCCGTCTCGACGATCACCCGCGGGGTGGACGTGGGTGGCCGCGATGTCTGCGCGGCCGAGTCCTCGCCGTCGTCCGAGCCCCCGCAGCCGCCGAGCGTGGCCAGCGCGAGCAGCGCTGCTAGCGCTAGCGCGCCGCCCGCGGCTCTCACGCGATCGCCCCGGACGGATGCTCCGCGAGCCCTGCCGGCGCGCTGAGCGGGGACGCCGGCGGCAGGTCGAGGGTGAAGGCGGTGAAGCGCTTGCTGGAGGCGATCGTGACCCGGCCCTGCATCCGCTGGGCAAGCTCGCGAGCGATCGCCAGCCCGAGCCCGGAACCGCCCGCGGAGTCGGCCGTGTAGAAGCGCTCGAAGACGCGACCCTGGATTCGTTGGGGTATCCCCGGGCCGTCATCGGAGACGGTCAGCTCGGCGCGGCGCTCGATGGAGTAGGCGGTCACGGTGACGTTGGTCCCCTCGGGCGTATGCGCAAGAGCATTGTCGAGCAGGATACGAATGATCTGACGCACCCGATCGGGGTCGGCATTGGCGAGGACCGGCTGGTCGGGGGTGCGCAGCTCAAGCCGCGAGCCGTGCGCGTCGGCGCGCGGGCCGAGCTCGCGGGCAACTTCGCGGGCCAGCGAGCTGAGGTCGACCCGCTGGGTCGCCATCGCGACCGCGCCGGCGTCGAGCTGGGAGAGGTCGAGCAGGTCGGTGGTGAGCTTGGTCAGCCGGGCTATCTGCTGGCGCATCGTGCGCACGAACTCGTCGCGGTCCTCGGGGCTCGGGTCCTCCTCTTCGAGCAGCTCGATGAAGCCGCCGAGGCTGAAGATCGGGGTGCGCAGCTCGTGCGAGGCGTTGGCGATGAACTGCTTGCGAGCGCTGTCGAGCTCGGCGAGGCGTCGCTGCATCTCGTTGAAGGTGCGGGCGAGCTGCCCGAGCTGCCCGACCGAGGAGATCGGAATCGAGGTTTCGAAGTTGCCGTCGGCGACTTTGCGTGCCGCCTCCTGCAGGCGGGAGATGTCTTTCGCCGCGGCTCGCGCGTAGTAGGCGCCCACTCCGACGGCGATGACGACCGCGACCATGCCGCCGATCAGGATCTGGCCCTTGACCCCGTCGAGCCCGCTGGCCGAGCCGCCGATCGCGACCGTGTAGACGTAGATGACGAGAGCCGTTCCCCCGGCGATGGCCACCGCTACGCCGGTGATCCTGTTGCCGAGGTCGGTGAGGCCGAGTCGCCGCAAGTTGGTGCGCTACTCCCGGAACTGGTAGCCGACGCCCCGCACCGTGAAGAGGAACTCGGGCTCCTTGGGGTCTTGCTCCAGCTTCTCGCGCAGGTGACGGATGTGGACGTCGACCGTGCGCGGGTCGCGGTACTCGGAGTCTCCCCAGACGTGCTCGAGCAGGGTCTCGCGGCTGAAGACGCGGCCCGGGCTGTGGGCGAGGGCACCCAGGATCTCGAACTCGACGTAAGTGAGCTTCACCTCTTCGTCGCGCAGGGTCACCATGCGCTGCCCGAAGTCGATGCCCAGGTCGCCGCGGTCGATCGAGCCCTGGGCGGGGAGCTCGCCGGCCATCCGCGAGCGTCGCAGCACCGCCTTGACGCGGCTGCGGAACTCGCGCATCGAGAAGGGCTTGGTGATGTAGTCGTCGGCGCCGACCTCCAGCCCCGCAACCTTGTCCGACTCGCTGCCCCGTGCGGTCAACATGATGATCGGTACCTGACTGCGCGCCCGCAGGGTCCGGCAGACCTCGACCCCGTCGACCTTGGGCAGCATCAGGTCGAGGATGACGAGGTCGTAGCGGGCCTCGCCGAAGCGTTCCAGCGCCTCCATTCCGTCGAGGACGGAGGTGACGTGGTAGCCGTCCTTGCGCAGCGGGTAGCTGAGTAGAGTCTGAATCGACTGCTCGTCGTCAACGAGGAGAATCCGTGCAGACCCGTTGGGCATGATTCAAAGGGTAGTCGCGCCGCGCCCTGCGGCCCGGTATGGACGCATGTGCGAGTACCAAGAACTAAGGGGTTGTAAAAAGAAGCCGATATGAGGCGCAGGATGCAACGACGACAGCTGAAGAGCCTGATCGAGTCCGGTCACTACCGGCTGGACCCTGCCCTGATTGCCGAGGCGATGCTGGAAAGGCGCGGCGTGCGGTCACTGCTGATGCCGACGCCGGCTAACCCAGCTGGTCATAGCCCCTCGGCTCAACAGGCCCCCCGCCACGCGGCTTGATCTCGACGCCCTCTCCGGGCTCGACTTCACCGATCCGCGTCAGGCCAATTCCTTCTGCCTCCTCGACTGCAGCCATCGCTTCCTCGACCCGCTCGGCGGGCAGGGTTGCCAGCAGCTCGTAGTCTTCGCCGCCGGAGAGGGCGAGGCTCCAGAGACTGTTGCCGGTCACGGCGGCAATCTGGGCGACGCCGTCGGCGAGCGGCGCGGCCTCGGGGTCGATCCTCAGTCTGACCTCGCTCGCTTCGGCCAGGTGGGCCGCGTCCCCACCAAGCCCGTCGCTGAGGTCGATCATCGCCGTCGCGCCGGCCAGCGCCAGCGCCCGGCCTGCAGTGAGGCGTGGCTGAGGTTCGAGCTGGCGGGCGCGTAGCTGCTCCGCTGCTTCGACCGGAACCACGACCGCGGCTTCGGGGTACTCCAGCGCCAGCAGGCCCGCCGCGGCCCCGCCGATCTCGCCGGTCAGGACTAGCGCGTCGCCCGGGCGAGCGCCGGCCCGGGTCACGAGCTCCTCCGCCCCAGCGGCGTGGCCGACCACGGTCATCGCCACGAACAGCTGCCCCGACCTGGTGATGTCGCCGCCGACCAGGCTGGTCCCGGTTGCGGCGGCGAGCTCGAGCAGCCCGTCGAGCAGTTTCATGCAGCCTTCCTCTCCCAGATCGGCAGGAACGCCGAGCGTGACGTAGGCCTCGCCTGGCTCCGCCCCCATTGCCGCCAGGTCGGAGAGCGCGGTGGCGAGCGCCTTGTGCCCGATCTGGGGCAGCGTCGCCTGGCTACGGCGGAAGTGGACGCCGTCGACGATCGCGTCGACTGAGGTGGCGGTCGCCCCGCCGGGCACGCTGACCGCGGCGTCATCGCCCATTCCGACGCGCAGGCGCGGGCCAGGCGACGGCAGCCGCTTCCTCAGCTTTGCCAAGAGCTCGAACTCACCCATCAGTCAATTGTCCCCACTATGGTGCGACGGACGTGGGGAACGGGCAGCAACCACTCCTACACCGGATCGGCGAGGCCGGCGCGCGGGTCGGCACCAAGCCGCCGCGCAGCAAGCGCGTGCGGCTGGCGCTGCAGCTGGGGATCGCGATTCTCGTCTTCGGCTTCCTCGTGCTCACCGTCGTCAACCAGTGGGCGGAGATCCAGGACAAGGGAGTCCACTTCCATGTCCTCTGGCTGATCCCGGCGTTCGTCGTCCTACCGATCTTCTTCGCCCTCAACGCGGTCGGCTGGGACCTGATCCTTCGCTTCCTCGGCTACAAACTCGGCTTTGGACGAGCACAGGTTGCCTGGGGCCAGCCGCTGCTAGCCCGCTACGTGCCCGGCAGCGTCCTCTACGTGCTGGGCCGGGTGCTGCTCTCTGAGCGGGCCGGGGTACCGCGCCGGATCACGATCGCCAGCATCGTCTATGAACAGGCGCTGCAGGCGACCTCGGCGATCTGTGTCGCCGCCTACTTCGTGATCAGCCATCCGGATCTCCAGGGCCAGCCGCTGCGTTGGGCGGTCCTGCTGCTGATCCCGCTGTTGATCGGGCTGCTGCACCCGCGCGTCTTCGGACCGCTTGCCAACCGCGTCTTGCGCGCCTTCGGTCGCGAGCCGCTGCCGGAGGTGATGTCGCTGCGCGGCGTGATCGCCGTGCTCGCCTTCTACGCGCTCAACTGGGGCGTGGTCGCGGTTGGCCTCTACTGCGTCGCCCGCTCCGTCAGCACGATCTCGACCAGTGACATCCTCGTCGTCGGCGCGGCGCAGGCGATCGGCTACGTGGCGGCGCTGGCCACCCTGGTTGCCCCGGCGGGACTGGGAGTTCGCGACGCCGCCTTTGCCTGGGCGGTCAAGGTGGCGGCCCCCGGCAGCAGCTTCGCGATCGGCTCGCTGATCGCGATTGCCGTGCGCGGCGTGCTCACTGTGGTCGAAGTGCTCTACGTCCTTACGGTGACGGCGCTGGGGCGCCGCGAGGGATGGTCGATCCCGACCGGCATCGTGCATGCGTCGCCTGAGGAGGAGGCGGCGGAGCGGGCTGATGAGGAGAGGGAAGCGGAGGAGGGAGGGGCATATCCCCCGCCCGGACAAGTGCCGGGCTAATTAGCCCGGCACTTTGAGTATCCGCCCGTTCGGGGGATATGCCCCTCCCTCCGACCGGCAGCCCGGCTCCTGAACGCGCCCGCCCGTAATGCCTACAAAGGCACTCGCGCTGCAAGCTGAAGCGCCGTTAGGGCTAGGACCAATAGCTGGAGCTTGGTGTCTCTTGAAAGGGCGGCTAGGGGGAGGGCCCAGATTAGGTACCAGGGGAGGAGCCAGGCGGTGGCTAGGAGGAGGCCTAGGGCGGCCCAGCCGGCGGCGCGGAGCCAGTCGGCGCCGCGCCAGACCCAGAGGAGGAGGGCGGCGAGGAGGCCGAGGTAGGCGGCGATCGCCGCGGCGCGGACCAGGTCGATGTCGAGGTTGAGCAGCTCGGAGAGCAGGTTGGGGACGCTGTAGTTGCTGACCCGGCCCTGGTTCTCGCCAGCGAGGCCGAGCGAGTCGAGCCAGTGCCAACCGAAGGCGGCGTAGCCCGCCGCGCCGATCGCCAGCACCGCGATTGCCGCGCCCAGCAGGAAGCGTCCGCCACCGCCTGTCGAGCGCCGTGTTGCACCAAGCAGGGCGAAGGGTGCGACGAAGGCGGCGCTGAGCTTCAGGCCGATAGCCGAGGCGATTGCGAAGCCGCCGCTCGCCTCACGCAGGGTGAGCACCGCGGTGCATCCCGCGACGGCGACCAGCATTGCCGTCGCGTCGTTGTGGGCGCCGCCGACGACGTGGACGAGGACCAGCGGGTTGAGGGCGACGAACGCTGCGGCGCGGAGTGGGTCGACGCCGCGCGTCGGTGCGAGCCGCGCGACCAGAACCGCCAGGCCGAGGACGGATGCGGCCGCGATCGCCTTCAGCAGGTAGACAGCCGCGTCCACCGGCGGCCAGGCCAGCGGGTAGGTCGCCAGTGTGAACAAGGGGCCGTAGGCACTGGTCGCCTCGGTCCAGCCGACCTCCGCGTAGACGGGATCAGCCGGTGCCGCCGACGGTGGATGGATGTAGGGGTTGAGGTTGTAGACGACTCCGAGCCGGCCGTAGTCGACGTAGCTATAGACGTCCTGGGAGAGCAGCGGCGGTACGGCGGCGAAGACGACTAGTGCCAGCAGGACCGCGCCCCAAACGACGCGACGGCCGAGGACCGGCGCCTTCGCTAGCGCGCCCAGGTAGGCGAGAAAGCCGACCCAGAGGAGGACGTACGTCGCCGCGCCGCTCAAGCGCTGCTAGCCGGCGCCGACGCCGCCGGTCGCGGCCCCGCCACCGCCGCCTGAGGGTGCCGGCGGCGGACTAGGTGCTGGCGTGGGCTCCTCCGGCACCGGCGTCGGTTCCTGCCCGGCGCCCGGCGCGTACGCGTCCGGGTCGTAGCCCCCGGTTGCTTCTTTGCCTTTGCGCTCTGCTTCGCTTTCGTCCTCGGAGTCGTCGGGGGACGATTCGTATTCGTATTCGCTGCTGCCGCCCGACTGGGTGTATTTGCCGTAGTAGGGCGCCCAGCTGACCGAGCTCTCGGGCGCTTTGAATTCCTCGCAGGGGATTTCGCCGTTGACGTAGAGCGAGTTCCAGATCTGGGCCGGGAAGGTGCCGCCGAAGACCGTGGTCCCGTGGACGCTGGTCATTTCGATGTCGTTCGATTCCGGGTAGCCGACCCAGACCGCGGTGGCGAGGTTCGGTTGGTAGCCGGCGAACCAGGCGTCGGTGTAGTTGTCGGTCGTCCCCGTCTTGCCCGCCTGTCCGCCGCAGCCGGTGTAGGCGGAGGTGCCGGTGCCGCCGGTGATGTTGTCGCGCAGCAGCTGCGTCACCTCGTAGGCGACCGCTTCCGGCAGGACCCGCTTCGGGTCGGCTTCCTCCGGGTGGTCGACGCGCTCGTCGGGGAAGACCACGCGGCGGATCGCGATCGGGTTACGGTGGATGCCCCCGGCGGCCAGGGTGGCGTAGGCGTTGGAGAGCTCCAGCGGCGAGACGCCGATCCGCAGGCCGCCGATCCCCTCCGCCGGGATCCCGTCGAGTTCGGTTTCGATCCCCATCGACTTCGCTGTCTCGGCGACGTTGTCCGGGCCGACGTCGAGGTCGAGCTGGGCGAAGACCGTGTTGTCGGAGGCGACCGTCGCCTGCTGCAGGTTGATCGTCCCCTGGTAGCCCTCGTCGGCGGTCGCCACCTCCCAGTGCCCCCATTCGGGCAGGTCGAGGTTGAGCGGTTTCGAGGTGTAGTAGGTCGAGTAGGGGTCGATCCCCTGCTTGATCGCCGTTGTCAGGACGAAGGCCTTGAAGGTGGACCCGGGCTGGCGGTGACCCTGCGCGGCGAGATTGAACTGGCTCTGTTCGTAGCTGGAGCTGGAGACCATCGCCTTGATCTCGCCCGTTTCGGGCTCGATCGCGACCAGCGCCGAGGCCGGGTCTTCGGGGTAGGGGAGGGCGGAGCGCATCGCCTCCTCGCCGACTTCCTGCAGCGCCGTGTCGACGGTCGTGTAGACCTTGAGGCCGCCTTTGCGCACGGTGTTGACGCCGTACTCCTCGATCAGCTTGTCCTCGACGTAGTCGAAGAAGTAGGGCTGGCGCTGGACGAAGTAGGTGTCGGAGAGCTTCAGCCCGAGGCCGCGCTGCTGGCCCTCCAGCGCCCGTTCGCGCGTGATGTAGCCGAGCTTCGCCATGCGGCCGAGCACGTCGTTGCGGCGCTGGCGCGCGCCCTCGGGGTTGAGGATCGGGTTGTAGTCGGTGGGCGCCTGCGGCAGGCCGGCCAGCAGCGCCGACTGCTCCAGCGTCAGCTCCCAGACCGGTTTCGAGAAGTAGATCCGCGAGGCGGCCTGGACGCCGACCGCGGTGGTGCCGTTGATCGTCCCGTAGGAGGCGCCGTTGAGGTACTTGCCGAGGATGTCGGGCTTGGAGAACTTCTTCTCGTACTCGAGCGCCAGCTGCGCCTCCTGGATCTTGCGTTCGAGGTTGCGCTTGGGGTCGGTGATGCAGAGGTTGCGCATCAACTGCATCGTGATCGTCGAGCCGCCCTGGACGATCTCGCCGGCCTCGACGTTCTCGATCAGGGCGCGCAGGCCACCCTCGACGTCGATCCCGTCGTGATCGAAGAATCGCTCGTCCTCGATCGCGACCGTGGCGTACTCGAGGTCAGTGGGGATGCGGTCGATCGCGACCGGCGTGCGCGCCTCTTCGGAGGCGATGTAGCCGAGTCGGGTGCCGTCGCCGGCGTAGAGGATCGAGTTGCCGCCTTTGTCGATCGGGCGGCAGTCGGAGAGCGGCGGCGCCTTGGCGGCGACGTCTAGCACCCAGGAGGCGACGCCGATCGCGCCCACGGCGAGCACGCCGAGGATGGCGACGCCCACGAAGAGGAACTTGCTGCGGGCGCCCCCACGGCGCCGCAGACGTCGGCGATTGCGCTGCGTCATCAGGAAAAGGGTACTTCGACGCCGCCGGCGCTCAGGCCTGCGTGTCTTCGCTGGAGAGGTTGTGCACGATCCCCTCCACGAGCATCTGGTTGGGAATGACGACGGTGCTGCTGTCGCCGGGATCGACGTAGGTGTAGGAGAGGGTGATGTCGGTGACCCGGCCGGTGACGTCCTCGAAGGCGATCCGGTCGCCGATCTTGATCGGCTGGGAGACCGCCAGTTGGACGCCAGCGACCATGTTGCCGATCGTGTGCTGAGCGGCGAAGCCGATGATCGCGGCCAGCACCGCGGTCGAGGCGAGGATCCCCGTCGCCAGGCGCTTCAGCTCGGTGAACTGGGCGAGCGCGAGCGCGACGAGGACGAGGAAGACGACGAGGACGAGGAGGCGGCGCAGGAAGCGCAGACGAGTTCGCGTGGACCTCGAGACCTGTGAGACTGCCGGCGACATGGAGGCCAACCTAGCCGTAGAGGCGGAGGAGCGGCAAGCCCCGAGGCGCTTCCCCTATGCCAACTGGGGTGCCGCGGCGGCCGTGCTCGGGGTGCCGCTGGCGATCGGAGCGGGGCTGGTGTTTGGGGTGATGCTGGCGATTCCGGCGCTGATCGTCGAAGACCCGCCGAGCGGCGAGTCGACCAGCACCGCCAACGCACTCGCCCAGCTGGGGGCGGCGGCCGCCTTCCTGGCGGTGCCGATGCTGGTCGTGGTCCGGCGCGGGGCGAAATCGATTGGAGAGGTCCTGAGCAGGCTGGGGGTGAGGAGCTTCCGACCCTCGGCGGTGCTGTGGATGGTCGCCGCTATCTTCGCCTACCTCGCGTTCGCGGCCATCTACGTCGCACTGGTTGGCGAACCCGAGCAGGAGGACATCGCCGAGGGCTTCGGAGCGATCCCGGTGCAGATCCTGTTGATCGTGTTCGCGGCGGCAATCAGCGAGGAGATCTGCTTCCGCGGCTTCCTCTTCGGCGGCCTGCGCGAGCGTTTTCCGCGAATCGCCGCGGCGCTGCTGAGCGCAGTGATCTTCGGCGGCCTGCACGCGCTGACCGGCATCAGCGCCGTGCCGCCCCTGATCGCCTTCGGCTTTGTACTCGCCCTGCTCTACGAGAAGACCGGCTCGATCGTCCCGGGGATCATCCTGCACATGCTCAACAACTCGGTGGCGTTGTTGGCGCAGTAGGCAGGGCGCCTAGGCAAAGAAACGGCCCGCTCGCGCGGGCCGAATCTGGGTGACGGGAGGATGCTCCTCCCAAACGCCTGACAAGCCAGCTCAGGATACCAAGCAGGTAGTGCTGAGAGGCGAAGACTGGGTCGCATTTTGGCGGGCGTCACCCCGCAGGCCGCATGACAATTTGCACCTCAACCCAATCTTCGCGCTCTCAGACAATACATGGCGGAGGGCGAGGGACTCGAACCCTATTCGGACGATGTCCGAACTCGCGCTTGTCATGCGTTTGCCGTGACCTCACGACGTCACCCTCCGCTGTGGCTGAACCTAGCCGCGAATTTGGCCATTTCAAGCCATGTTTCACTCATTTGACAGAGAGTTGACAGCTCTGGCGCAGAGATGTTTGAAAGCACCCCGCCGGGCCATCGGTAAGAATCCCTGGCCGTGAGTCGTCGTCTCGTTCCCGCGCTGGTCCTCGTCGCCCTGATGGTGCCGGCGACAGCATGGGGCGCGCCGCTGCCAGGTAAAGGGACGGCCAAAGCACCCAGCGCCACTGCGCCTAGTGGGCCGGAAGCCGCGACGGTGAAGATCCGGGTCGGCCACCTCAGCGGGGGCAAGGCCCAGATCATGAGCAAGGTGCCGGTGATAGGCACGCTCAGCCCGTTCGCCCCCGGCCAGCGCGCCGAGGTCAGCTTCTTCCTTAACGGCAAGCGAATCGAGCGCAAGACGGTCAAGGTGAGCAAAGGCAAGGGCGACTTCGGCGTCTTCCGCGCCAAGATCCGGATCGAGAAAGCCGGCAAGTACGCGGCGAGTGCCAAGCACGTCGCCACCGCGACTCTCGGCGGCGACAGCACGGTGCGCAAGAGCTGGCGGGTCAGCTTCCCCTCGCTGCACCAGGGCGAGTGCGGCCTCGTCGTCGTCGGCTTCAAGAAGGCGATGCGCAAGCTGGGCTACATCACCAACGACGGCCGCTGCTTCGGCGGCAAGACGGGCCGCGGCATCCTCGCCTACCGCAACGTCAACGAGATGACCCGCAGCGCCCGCGCCGGCAAGAGCCTGGTCAAGCGCGTCTTCGCCGGTCGCGGCGCCTACCGAGTCCGCCACCCGGGCGCCGGCACCCATGTCGAGGCGCCGCTCTCCAAGCAGGTGCTGGTCTTCGCCGAGGGGGATAAACCGGTCGCCGTCTACCCGATCTCCTCGGGCAAGTCCTCGACCCCCACCGTCACCGGCCACTTCGAGTTCATCCGCACCGAACCGGGCTACAACTCGCACGGCATGTACTACTCCTGGTACTTCTACGGCGGCTACGCGGTGCACGGCTACGAATCGGTGCCCGACTATCCCGCCAGCCACGGCTGCATCCGCACCTTCATCGCCGACCAGCCCGAGATCTACGAACGAATTGAGTACGGCGAACACATCTTCGTCTTCTGAGGGATGTGTGGCGCGGCGCATATCTGTGTCCTTGATCTGCTTGGTCACACATCCCTCAGTTGACTGAAAGGGCGCTACAAGCGGTACTCGCATTCGTTGCCGCTTACCACGTGTTCGTTGGCGGGATGGCGCTGCTTGCGCCCGGGACCTTCTTCGAGGAGATCGGCAACTACGGGGTGGAGAACCTGCACTACGTCGGCGACGTGGGAGCGTTCATGCTCGCCTTCGGGGTGGCAGTCGGAATCGCCGTCGTACGGCCCACATGGCGGGCGCCGCTGCTCTGGCTGGGGGCGCTCTGGTACGGCTTCCACGCGATCAACCACGCCTTCGACACGGGAGAGGCACGTAGCGAGGGGCGCGGCTGGGCCGACACGCTCTTGATCGCATTTGGCGCCGTTGCATCCGCCTGGCTGGCACGGGTAGCGGAACGGCTGAACGGATCTGGTTCTGAAGGGAGCGTTAGATGAAAGTTTTCGTCGCGGGTGCGAGCGGGGCGATCGGGAAGCCATTGGTGCGCCAACTGGTCGCCGCCGGGCATGAGGTGACCGGGATGACGAGGCACGAGGAGCGGGCGGAGGAGATCCGCGCGAGCGGGGCGAGCGCGGTCGTCTGCGACGTCTTCGACCGCGATGCGCTCGGGAGCGTGGTCAAGGAGGCTGCGCCCGAGGCGGTCGTCCACATGCTGACTGCGCTCCCCGCCCGGATCGACTTCAAAGCCAGCAACCCGCTGGGACCGACCAACCGGGTGCGGAAGGAGGGGACCCGCAACCTGGTCGAGGCGGCGCGAGCGGCCGGGGCGCGCCGGCTCATTGCCGAGAGCGTCGCCTTCCTCTATGCCCCACGGGGCGACTGGGTGAAGGACGAGGACGCGCCGCTGTTCAAAGGCGCGCCGGGGCCGTTCGGCGACGCGGTCGAGGCGTTGGCAGACCTCGAGCGGCAGGTGCGCGGCGCCGAGGGCCTCGACGGCATCGTCCTGCGCTTCGGGTGGTTTTACGGCCCCGGCACCTCCTACGCTGCCGACGGCTCGCAAGCCGACGAAACGAGCAAGCGCCGCCTCCCGATCGTCGGCAAGGGCACCGGCACCTTCTCCTTCATCCACGTCGAGGACGCCGCCTCGGCAGCAGTCGCCGCAGTCGAGCGCGGCGCTCCTGGCACCTACAACGTCACCGACGACGAGCCCGCCCCGATGCGGGAGTGGGTGCCCGTCTACGCCGAAGCGCTCGGCGCCAAGCCGCCCCGCCGCGTGCCGGTCTGGCTGGCGAAGCTGGTCGCCGGCCGCGCCCTCGCCGCCAACGCGGTCGAGCTCCGCGGCGCCTCCAACGCCAGGGCCAAGCAGGAGCTCGGCTGGCAGCCGAAGTACGCGAGTTGGCGCCAGGGCTTCCGCGAGGCGCTGGGGTAGGGATGCGAACAAAGAAACGGCCCGCCGAAGCGGGCCGTTTCAACTGAAGGTTCGAATCCCTATCCGGCTGACACCCGACCTAGACGGTACCACCTAGATCCAGCGGAGGGGAAGGGACTCGAACGCGCCATTTCAAGCCATGTCTCACACATTTGACGGTCTTGTCTCACTATTGGCACATTCAGGTCTGCGACCGCCATAGGATGCGACCGCCATGGAGCCCGACGCTGTAGAGATCCGCGTGCTCGGCTGCCTGATCGAGAAGCAGCGGACGACGCCGGACGTCTACCCGCTCTCGCTCAACTCGTTGCGGCTGGCCTGCAACCAGTCGACCAACCGCGACCCGGTGGTCTCCTATGACGAGCAGACCGTGGTCGAGGCGCTGCGGCGCCTCGCCTTAAGGAGCTGGACGCGTCTCGCCAGCGGCGCCGGCAGCCGAGCCCGCAAGTACCGCCACTTACTGAACGAAGCCATCGGACTCGACGATGCTGAGGTCTCGGTCATGGCGGTGCTGATGCTGCGCGGCCCGCAGACCCCCGGCGAGCTGAAGCAGCGTGGCCAGAGGCTCCACGAGTTCGCTGACCTCGGTGCTGTGCACGAGACCCTCGACCGCCTGATCGAGCGCGAGCTGGTCCGGCGCCATGCGCGCCAGCCAGGCCAGAAGGAGGATCGCTACGAGCAGCTGCTGGGCGAGGGATCGTCTGAGGGGGCGAGCTCTCCCTCCGGCGAAGAAGCCGATGCGAACGGAGACCTCGAGGTGGCCAAGGCGACGCTGCTCGCCGAGCTGCGCGAGCACTCGCTGGTGATCGGCGAGGTGACGCTGTCGAGCGGGACGACCGCCCAGTACTACGTCGACGCCCGCCGGGCGCTGCTGCGGCCGCCGGGCTTCCGCGCCGCCGGCGAGCTGATCGCCGCCGCCGCGCTGGAGGCGGGCGCCACCGCAGTCGGCGGCCCGGCGACCGCGGCAATCCCGCCCGCCTGCGCCGCCCTCGCGGTACCCGCCGGCAAGGGCCTCGTCGGCTTCTTCGTCCGCGGCGAGCGCAAGCAGCACGGCTTGCAGCGCTGGGTCGAGGGCCCGGTCGAGCCGGGAGACCGCTGCCTCGTCGTCGAGGACACCGTCACCAGCGGCGGCTCGACCGTCGCCGCGATCGAGCGCGTCCGCGAGCAGGGCCTCGAGGTCGCCAGCGTCCTTGCCGTCGTCGACCGCCTGGCCGGGGGAGGCGAGGCGATCAAAGCCGCTGCAAGCGCCCCCTACAAAGCCCTGCTCACGATCGACGAGATCTACCCGGAGCGACCGGATCGCGGTTAGATTCCTATCTTACATCCTATATATGAGTGATTAGATGCTAGAATCGCTCATATATGAATGATAAATATTGGGGCCAAAACAACAAAAAGGGGCGTCCCCCGCCCGGAGTCAGCCGCGCCCTGCACCAGGCAAGCGAAGACCTCGCCACCTGGCGCAAGCTGGCTGGCTTGACGCAGGCGCAGCTCGCCGACCGCGCCGGCGTCTCGGTCAACACCCTGCGGCGTTTGGAGGATGCCGACGGCGGCATCTCCCTGGAGAACCTGCTGCGGGTCCTGCGCGCGCTCGGCCTCGTCGAGACCCTCACGCGAGCCCTGGACCCCTACGAGTCGGATCTGGGTCGGTTGCGGTCCGAAGAGCGGCTTCCGCAGAGAGTCCGGACAAGGAACCTGACGCCCAATGGCTGAGCGCGAAGCGGAAGTCTTCGTCCAGATCGAGGGAGAGGACGTCCTCGCCGGGACGCTCTGGTTCCGCCGGCGCCGCCGGGTGGAGTCGCAGACGTTCGCCTACGCCGCGGACTACGTCGCCCGTCCGGGCGCATACGAGCTCGATCCTCTGCTCGGCCTGACCACCGCGCCCCAGCACACGCCGCCAGGTCGCGCGACCTTCGGTGCCTTCTCCGATTGCGCCCCGGACCGCTGGGGCCGGCGCCTGATCGCACGGACGGAGCACAAGCGGGCGGAGCGCGAGGGCGACGCCGAGCGGAGCTTCGGCGAGGTCGACTACCTGCTCGGCGCTCGCGACGACATGCGCCAAGGGGCACTGCGCTTCCGCGATCCCAGCTCCGGCGCCTTCCTCGCCGATGACGTCAGCGGGGTTCCGCCCCTGCTTGAGCTGCCGACGCTCCTCAGCGCCGCCGACCGGCTCGAACGAGACGAAGCGAGCGAGGAGGAGTTGCGCACTCTTCTGCGCGGGGGGAGCTCGCTGGGCGGGGCACGGCCGAAGGCGCATGTCCTCGACACGGGCGGCGCGCCCGCGATCGCCAAGTTCCCCAGCGCCGCCGGCGACGAGTGGGACGTGGTGCGCTGGGAGCTGGTCGCGCTGCGGCTGGCCCGCGAGGCGGGCCTCGACGTGCCGTCCGCGGAACTGCACATGGTCGACGGCCAGCCGGTGCTGATCGTCGACCGGTTCGACCGCATAGGCGAGGGCCGGATCGGTTACCTGAGCGCGATGACGATGCTCGAAGCTAGCGACGGCCAGCAGAGAAGCTACCTGGAGATCGCCGACGCGATCGAACGTCACTCGCCCAGCGCAACGGCGGAACTGCGCCAGCTCTGGCGCCGCGTCGCCTTCTCGATCCTGATCTCCAACACCGACGACCACCTGCGCAATCACGGTTTCCTGCGCACCAGCAGTGCCGGCTGGGCCCTCGCCCCGGCCTTCGACCTCAACCCCAACCCGGCTCCGGGGACCAGGTACCTGAGCACAGCGATCGACTTCGACGACACGACGGCTTCGATCCAGACGCTGGTCGCGGTCGCCGATGCGTTCCGCCTCGACGAGGACGCTGCTCGCCAGATCCTCGACGAGGTTGCGTCCACCACCGCCGGGTGGCGGAAGGCAGCGGCCGATGCTGGCCTTCCCGAGGCAGAAGTGGCGCGGATGGCCCCGGCCTTCGAGCACGATCAGGTTGAGACAGCCTCCTTTCTCTTAAAAACATCTCCTTGACATTTAAAAAGGTCTCTGTTTTCATACATCCAGCGCTCGTTTAGGAGAGCGCTCAGGGACAAGCACCAACAGGGACCACATAACCGAGCCTCGGGAGGGCCGCACAGGGAAGCGGCCGGCAGAGGGGCTCACGGGACAAGGAGAGATTTCGATGTTCTCGACGCTACGCAACCGCTTCGGCATCCCGGGGGTCATCTCGGTGATCGCACTGGTCTTCGCCATGACCGGCGGCGCCTTCGCCGCCAAATACCTGATCACCTCGACCAAACAGATCAGCCCCAGCGTGCTGAAGAAGCTGAAAGGCGCAAAAGGCCCCGCCGGCGCGGCGGGCTCTGCCGGGGCTCAGGGACCGGCAGGCACAGCCGGCGCCAACGGCAAAGACGGCGCGGTTGGACCTACCGGGCCGACCGGTAATACAGGCGCACAAGGCAACAAAGGCGAAACCGGAGAAGAAGGCCCGGAAGGCCCCGAAGGCAACCCCTGGACCGAGCTGGGCACGCTGCCGCCGGGTGAGACCGAGACCGGCGTTTGGTCTTTCAACACCATGGTCCCCAGCGGTCAGCTCATTCAGCCCGCACCCATCTCGTTCACGATTCCGCTTGCCGCGGCGCTACCCGCGGCAAACGTCCACCTAGCACCTGAACCGACGAACTGCCCGGGGACCGTTGAAGATCCGCAAGCCGCCTCGGGTCATCTCTGTGTCTACACGCAGACCCTCGAATTCGCCAAGTTCATAGGAAAAGTCGAACCCGCCATTGCATCCATTAGTCCACCTGGAGGGGCCACCGGAGGCCCTGGTGGAGCAGGGACGTCAGGGGCTCGCCTGGTGTTCGGTGCCGAAGGCACTCCAAACTTCGGCTATGGGTTTTGGGCGGTGACGGCACCCTAGCCCTGGTTGGGAAGTAACCAACAAACCTGTGTAACCCCGGACGGTGCCAGGTCGTCCGGGGTCCCAAGTGGCACTTACTCACCTCTTCACTGCTAGCTCGCTGACGGCACTATGACCAACATAATCACCTTCACCAAATCGCTACGCGGCCTTGGCTGCATCGCTCTCCTCGGCGCGCTCCTCGTGCTCTTGGCATGGCACTCTTCCCCCGCATCGGCCGAGGAGACCCTCTGCTCCTTTGGCTCGGGGGCGGGGCAGTGCATCGACCCGAGGGGGGTGGCGGTGGATCCGGTCGACGGCCGCGTCTATCTCGCCGACCGAAACAACAACCGCATCGACGTCTTTGCCGCGGATGGAAGCTTCGAGGAAGCCTGGGGCTGGGGCGTCATCGACGGTGCGGCAGAATTCCAGGCCTGTACCAGCAGCTGTCAAGCTGGAGTCGCTGGATCTGGAAGCGGGCAGTTCAAAGCACCGACAGGTGTCGCGGTCGACAGCGATCCGACGAGCCCGACCTACCGGGACGTCTATGTGTTCGACGGTGAAAATTTCCGTGTCCAGCGTCTCGACCGAGACGGCAATTTCGGATGCGCGTTCGGCTCAATAGGAGAAGGCAGCGGTCAGTTCAGTAGTTCGAACGACCCGATTGCAGCGGGCTCAGGTGGCGCCGTCTACGTCGCTGATAGCCAAACGAGTGCGCGTGTCGATAAGTTCGAATCCTGCGCTTTTGCCGGATCCTCAAAATTGGAAGATCCACCTTCAGGTGTACAGGGAGGTTCGGTGACGAGCCTCGCAGTCGACTCGAACGACGACGCGGTTGTTGCTCGCACTACCTACGCCGGTTCCATAGAGAAGTATGAATTGACCGAACCGAACGCAACCAAGCTCGGAGATGCGGCTACGGTCGGCAATACCAACACCATCTCAGTGGCTGTCGATGGAGCAGGCAATGTTTTTGCTGGTCAGCTTGAGCAGCTCGAAGGCAACATTCGGGTAATTGCGAAGTATAATTCGACCCTGACGCTGGTCTCGCGTTTCGGCTATGGGGAGGCGAAATTCAACCTATCGAGTCTAGCGGCTAACGCTACAAACGACGGTGTCTATGCCAGTGAAGCTTTCGCAGGCGCGCCCGAACCAGGCAATCGCTTGATATTCATCTCACAACCCCCGCCGGGACCGGTGGTCTGCTGCCCCAAAGCGTCGCCAGTCAGCAACACTAAGGCCACGCTCAAAGCCGGGGTCAATCCCGAGGGTGAGGTCAGTAGCTACCACTTCGAGTACGTCGACCAGAAAGGCTTCGAAGACGAAAGCGGCTTCGCCAGCCCCAAAGCGAAAAGCACGCCGTCGAAATCGGTGGGTCCCGACATCACCATCCACGGCGTCGAAGAGGGGGTCGGCTGCCCCGACCCGGGCAGCGAAGCGGGGGAACCGGGAAGCAAATGCCTCATCCCCGACACCGCCTATCGCTTCCGGATCGTCGCCGAAAACGCGGACAGCCCGTCGGGAGAACCGGCGATCGCCGAAGGCAGCTTCAAAACCGAGCCGCCGCTGCTGATCGGCGAGACCTGGTCGACCGGGGTAGGCACCGACGCCGCCCAGATGCACGCCGAAGTCAACCCGCTGGGGATCCCCACGACGGGGTACTTCGAGTACGTCGACGACGCCGGCTTCAAAGCCAGTGGCTTCGTCGGGGCGGCCAGGATGCCCAGCGCTGGGCAGTCACCGCTCGACCTCGGCTCGGGGGAAACGATGAGCGCTCACTCGGTGCAGGTCTCCTCGCTCGCCCCCGGAACCCTCTACCACTACCGGCTCGTCGCCGACAACGCGCTCCTCGACCAGCCGGTTCAGGGTGAGGAGCACACCTTCACGACCTTCCCGATCCCCGCGGATCCTCTGCCCTGCCCAAACGACACTTTGCGCAGCGGCCTCTCGGCCAGCCTTCCCGACTGCCGCGCCTACGAGATGGTCTCCCCGGTGGAAAAGGGCAACGCCGACATCTCGGTTCGGGTCAGCGCGCTCAGCTTCCCCGCCGGCCTCGATCAGAGCGCGTTCGACGGCGAGAGCCTCACCTACTCCTCCGAAAAGTCCTTCGGTGACGCGATCAGCGCTCCCTATACCTCCCAGTACGTCGCGAGCCGCGACCCAGAGACTGGCCGCTGGTCGAGCCATGGGATCTCGCCTCCGCGCGGAGGCGAAAGCCTCAGCGATGTCGGCAACCTCAAGTTCGACGTCGAGTTCAAAGCCTTCTCGTCCGACCTCACGGAAGGCTGGCTGCTGCACGACGCCGACCCAACACTCGATTCATGCGCAGTGGAAGGGTTTCCTAACATCTATCGCCGCATCAATCTCGGCGAAAGCTATGAAGCGATCAGCATCGCCAAACCAACCAACCAGATCGCCTCGCAGTACGAGCCTGAACCGCAGGCCATCTCCGCCGACGGCACCCACACGGTGTTTCGAGCAAACGGCAAGCTGACCGCCAACGCCTCGGGCGCGGTCGGTCCGATCTACCAGCTCTACGAGCACGTCAGTGGCGAAGGCTGCGGGACGTTGCGCTTGGTCAGCCTGCTGCCGAACGGCCAAGCGAACCCCAAATCCTCATCGGTCGGGACTGCAAACAGGATCCCTGGCACCGAAGGACGGGAGAACACGGTCGCGCGGGCGATCTCAGCGGACGGGTCGAGGATCTTCTGGAGCGTGCCCGTTGGGCAGGTCGGTGTAGGAGCGCTCTACGTGCGGATCAACGGCAACAAAACCGAGCAGATCAGCGCCGGCCCGGCGCGCTTTTGGACAGCCGCGACCAATGGCTCAAAGGCCATCTACACGGTCGATGACAACCTCTTCGAATTCGATGTGGACGGCAAAGTGGCAACGAAAATCGCCGAAGGCGTGACCGGGCTGGTCGAGGCCACCCCAGATGCCACGCGCCTGTACTTCGTCTCCAGCAAAGCGCTCGACGGCGGGGCCGTAGCGGGCAAACCAAACCTCTACCTTCGCGAGGCTGGGGGAGGAATTGAGCACATCGCAACGCTCGCTCCCGCCGATGTGGCCGGACAGTTTCCGCGGTCTCCATACTCGGTGGTGGCCGCCTCACCGCTCAGGCGGGGAACGAGGTTGACTGCCGACGGAGAGCATCTGGTCTTTGTCTCCACCGCACAACTGACGGGCTACGACAACAAGGATGCGGAGAGCGGTGAGCCCAACCTCGAGCTCTTCATATACGACGCGGACACGGAGCAGATTGCTTGCGTGTCCTGCAATCCATCTGGGATGCGGCCGGCAGGACGGGAGTTCCAGGCCGGTACCGTTAGCCTTCAGGTGGCAGCCCAGATGGCGCCGTGGGCGAACCAGCTCTACGCACCGCGCAACCTCTCCGCGAACGGCAACCGCCTCTTCTTCGAGAGCTTCGAGGGGCTGGTGGCGCGCGACACCAACGGCAAAAGCGACGTCTACGAGTGGCAGCGCGCCTCGAGCGCCGCGGAGTGCGAGCAGATCGGCGCCGAGCTCCACGTGCCCTCCTCGGGTGGCTGCCTCAGCCTGATCTCCTCCGGCCAGAGTGCGGTCGACTCGGTGTTCGTCGACGCCAGCGCCGACGGCTCGGACGTGTTCATCAAGACCGCCTCGAGCCTCTCGCCCCAGGACAGCGGCCTGATTGACATCTACGACGCCCGCGAAGGCGGCGGCGAAGTGCCGCTTCCCCCACCCGTCCCCGGCTGCGAAGGCGAAGCCTGCCAGGACCCGCCCGAAGCGCCCAACGACCCGACTCCCGCCTCTTCGGCCTTCGAAGGCGCGGGCAACTTCTCCGAGCCCCCTCCCACGAAATGCCGCAAAGGCAAGGTGCGCCGCAAGGGACGCTGCGTGTCCAGAAAGCCTGATCGCCGCCGGCGCGCTCACAAAAGGGCCTTTGTCCCACCACGGGATGGGGCACCACCCGTCGAGAGTTCTAGGAACTAACACACCGTGACCAACACAATCACCTCCACCAAATCGCGACGACTCTTCGGCGGCATCGTCCTCTTCGCCTTGTTCATCGTGCTCTTGGCATGGCACTCTTCCTCCGCATCAGCCGAGGAGACCCTCTGTTCCTTCGGCTCGGGGCCGGGGCAGTGCATCGAGCCGAGGGGCGTGGCCGTCGATCCGGTCGACGGCAGGGCCTACCTGGCCGACCGGGGCAACAACCGGATCGACGTCTTCGCCGCGGATGGGAGCTTCGAGGAAGCCTGGGGCTGGGGCGTCGCCACCGGCAGCAATGAATTCCAGATCTGCACCAGCAGCTGCCAGGCCGGGGTCTCAGGATCTGGAAACGGGCAGTTCGATGGGCCCGGGTCACTTGCAGTAGACAGCGACCCGGGAAGTTCCACCTACCGAGACATCTACATATTCGACGGGAACAATCTCCGCGTGCAGAGGCTCAAACGCGACGGAAGCTTCCTTTCCAAATTCGGCTCGGCAGGGGAAGGACCCGGTCAGTTCAGTCGGGCCGGTGACCAAATCGCCGTCGGGCAGGGTGGCATCGTCTATGTCGCGGACAGCAAAATCGGCCTCGACAGCCGATTCACAGCTCGCATCGAGAAGTTCGAAGGGGGCGCCTTCGTTGGATCTTCGAAGCTACAGGAACCTCCTGTAGGCGTGGGAGGTGGTCTGGTGACGAGCCTCGTAATCGACTCGGGCGGGAATGCCATCGTTGCCCGCAACACGTTTACCGGTTCCATCGAGAAGTACGAACTGACCGAACCGGAAGCGACCAAGCTCGGGGAGGCGGCTACGACTGGCAATCTCAACACCAGGTCGCTGGCGCTTGACCCGTCAGGCGGCATCTTCGCTGGGCAGAGAGAGACGCAGCAACTTGGGGAGTTCTGGGGAATCACTCAGTACGACACGAACCTCGAGCCGATTGCACGGTTCGGCTATGAGGAAATCAATTTCAACCTTGACAGCATGGCTGTCGCCCCGACCGGAGACGGTGTCTATGTCAGTGAAGGGTTTGGTGACGAGCGATTTCTGTTGATCCCACTGCCACCGCCGGGTCCGCTGGTCTGCTGCTCCAAAGCGGCCCCGATCGGCAACACCAAGGCGACGCTGAACGCCGGGGTCAACCCGGAGGGAGAGGCGACCAGCTACCACTTCGAGTACGTCGACCAGAAAAGCTTCGAAGACGAAGGCGGCTTCGCCAGCCCTAAAGCGAAAAGCACGCTGTCGAAATCGGTCGGACCTGACGTAGAACTGCATGGCGTCAAAGAGCAGGTCGGCTGCCCGAACCCCGCCAGCGAAGCGGGGGAACCGGGCAGCAAATGTCTCATCCCCAACACCGCCTATCGCTTCCGGATCGTCGCCGAAAACGCGGACAGCCCGGTGGGGGAACCGGCGATCGCCGAGGGCAGCTTCAAAACCGAGCCGCCGCTGCTGATCGGCGAGACCTGGTCGACGGAGGTCGGCACCGACGCCGCCCAGTTGCACGCCGAAGTCAACCCGCTGGGGATCCCCGCGACAGGGTACTTCGAGTACGTCGACGATGCCGGCTTCAAAGCCAGCGGCTTCGCAGGCGCGAGCAGGAAGCCCAGCGAAGGGCAGTCACCGCTCGACCTCGGCTCGGGGGAGTCGATGAGCCCTCACTCGGTGCAGCTCTCCTCGCTTGCCCCGGGAACCCTCTACCACTACCGGCTCGTCGCCGACAACGCGCTCCTCGACCAGCCGGTTCAGGGTGAGGAGCACACCTTCACGACCTTCCCGATCCCCGCGGATCCTCTGCCCTGCCCCAACGATTCCCTGCGCTCCGGCCTCTCGGTACGACTGCCCGACTGCCGCGCCTACGAGATGGTCTCCCCGGTGGAGAAGGGCAACGCCGACATCTCGGTCCGCATCAACGGCGCCGGCTTCCCCGCCGGCCTCGACCAGAGTGCGTTCGACGGCGAGAGCCTCACCTACTCCTCCGAAAAGGCCTTCGGCGACGCGATCAGCGCCCCTTACGCCTCCCAGTACGTGGCGAGCCGCGATTCGGAGACCGGCCGCTGGTCGAGCCATGGGATCTCGCCTCCGCGCGAAGGCGAAAGCCTCAGCGATGTCGGCAACGTCAAGTTCGACGTTCAATTCAAAGCTTTCTCGCCTGACCTCGCTGAAGGCTGGCTGCTCCAGGAGACGGAACCGCAGCTGGACTCCTGCGCGCCGCCTGGCTACCCAAACCTCTACCGCCGCGTCAACGCCGGTGAGAGCTATGAAGCGATCAGCACGGCCAAGCCAACCAACCAGATCGCCTCGCAGTACGAGCCCGAGCTGCTGGGCGTCTCCGCCGACGGCAGCCACGCGGTCTTCCGCGCAAACGGGAAGCTGACTGGCAGCGCGTCGAGTGCGGCGCCGGGCGGCGTGCCGATCGAGCAGCTCTACGAACACGTCAGCGGCGAAGGCTGCGGGCTGCTGCGCCTGGTCAGCGTTCTGCCGAACGGCAAAGCGAGCGCCCTGAACTCCTCGGTCGGAACGTTGAACAAGCTGAGCACCGAAGGGCGAGAGAACACGGTCGCCCGCGCGATCTCAGCCGATGGCTCGAGAATCTTCTGGAGCGTTCCTCAGACGGGCATCGTCGATGGGTCAGGGGCACTCTACGTGCGGATCGACGGCAGCAAAACCGAGCAGATCAGTGCCGGACCGGCACGCTTCTGGACAGCCGCGACCGACGGCTCTAAGGCGATCTACACGGTCGGGAAAGACCTCTTCGAGTTTGACGTAGAGGAGGAAGCGTCGACCCTGATCGCCGGGGGGGTGGTGGGGGTGTCTGGGGCAAGCACAGACGCCTCGCACCTCTACTTCGTCTCCACCGAAGCGATCGGAGGCGAAGGCGAAGCTGGCAAGCCGAACCTCTATCTACGCGAAGCGGGTGAAGGAGGAGGAGTTGCGTTCATCGCGACGCTTGCCGTTGCAGACACGGAACGAAGTTTCTTGTACCGAGGGTTCTCAGTCGCCCCCGTTAAGCCAAGCCTAAGTGGCATCCGGGTCACGCCCGACGGGCGCCACCTGGCCTTTGTCTCCACGGCAAGCCTCACCGGCTACGACAACAAGGACACCGCCGGCGGGAAACCCAACCTCGAGCTCTACCTCTACGAGGCCGAGGGGGGCGGGCTTGCCTGCATCTCCTGCAACCCGAGCGGGGTGCGGCCGACCGGACGGGAGTTCGAGGGTACCCAGGGGGTCCTGCTCAAGGTGGCCGCCCAGATGGCGCCCGCCGCGAACCAGCTCTACGCACCGCGCAACCTCTCCGCGAACGGCAACCACCTCTTCTTCGAGAGCTTCGAAGCGCTGGTGGCGCGCGACACCAACGGCAAGGCCGATGTCTACGAGTGGCAGCGGGCCTCGAGCGACGCGGAGTGCGAGCAGATCGGCGCCGAGCTCCACGTGCCCTCGTCGAGCGGCTGCCTCAGCCTGATCTCCTCCGGCCAGAGTTCAGTCGATTCGAAGTTCGTCGACGCCAGCGCTGAGGGCTCGGACGTGTTCATCAAGACCGCCTCCAGCCTCTCGCCCCAGGACACCGGCCTGATCGACATCTACGACGCCCGCGAAGGGGGTGGCGAAACGCCGCTTCCCCCACCCGTCCCCGGCTGCGAAGGCGAAGCCTGCCAGGACCCGCCCGAAGCGCCCAACGATCCCACCCCTGCCTCGGTGGCCTTCGAAGGCGCGGGCAACTTCTCCGAGCCCCCTCCCACGAAATGCCGCAAAGGCAAGGTGCGCCGCAGAGGCCGCTGCGTGGCCAGGAGGCCCGACCAGAGACGGCGTGCTTACAAGCGAAAGAACGACCAGGAACGGAGACCCCAGCGATGAGCAAAATGTTCGCAGCTGTTTTGACGATGGCCTTGCTGCTCACGCTGGCCTCGTCGGCAAGCGGGGCATTCGGCCTGCGCGAAACCGACGTCACCTTCACCAACGCCGACGGCTCCCCCGCCACCCAGGCGGGCTCCCACCCCTTCGCGATGACGACCGTGGTTGAGTTCAACACCAAGGTCGATCCCGTAAAAGGCGTGATCGCCGACGGCTCGATCAAGGACGTGATCGCCGACCTCCCACCCGGCTTCGCGGTCGACCCCAACCCCGTTCCGCGTTGCTCGAACGCGGACTTCCTCCTCGTGATTGAAGGAAAAAAGGTCAACTGCCCCGATAGCACCGCGATCGGCGTCTTCGAAGGCCGCAACCAAGGCTCCTCGACCGGCGACCGGACCCCCGTCTACAACCTGATTCCCCCGCCCGGGGTGGCCTCGAAGCTTGGCTTTCGGTTCGCCGGCGTCTCGACGGTGATCGAAGGCGGCGTGCGAGCCGAGGGCGCGCACAACCTCTTCGCCACGGTCTCGAACATCTCCCAGCTGGTCTCGGTCACCGGCTCCAAGCTGACCCTCTGGGGAAACCCCGCCGATCCCGCCCACGACGGCGACCGCGGCCACTGCATTGATGCCCCGGGAACCTTCTGCCCAATCACCGTTCCCCCGCGCCCGTTCCTCACCCTGCCCCGCAGCTGCACGGGCCCGCTCGCGACGACCTTCAGCATCGACTCCTGGCAGGACCCTGGCGCCTACCTTCAGCCCAGCGGCCGCCCCGACCTCACAGACCCCGCCTGGGTCACGGACACCACCGAGACCCATGACAACGGCGAACCCCCCAACCCGTTGGGGATGAGCGGCTGCGGCAAACTCGGCTTCTCCCCCTCGATCAAAGCGCAGCCCACCAGCCGGGCCGCCAACAGCCCCTCCGGGCTCGACTTCAGCCTCGACGTAAACGACGAGGGCCTCACCAACCCTTCCGGCCTCGCAGCCTCCGACATCAAAAAGACAGTCGTCACCCTGCCCGAAGGCTTCACCGCCAATCCCTCGATCGCCGAAGGGCTTGAGGTCTGCACAGAGGCTCAGCTCGAGGCTGAGACCGCCTTCTCTGCCCCAGGAGCAGGCTGCCCCAACGCCTCGAAGATCGGCACGGTGGAAGTGGAAACACCGCTGCTCGAAGGCGAGCTGCTGAAGGGCTCCCTCTACATCGCCAAGCCCTACGAGAACCCCTTCGACAGCCTCCTAGCCCTCTACATCGTGATCAAGAGCCCCGAGCTAGGCATCGTCGTCAAGCAGGCCGCCAAAGTCGATCCCGACCCCACCACCGGCCAGCTGGTCACCACCGCCGAAGACATGCCCCAGCTCCCCTTCTCCCACTTCCGCCTGCACTTCCGCGAGGGAGCGAGAAGTCCCCTCGCGACGCCATCAGCCTGCGGCGCCCACACCGTCAAAGCCGTCCTCACTCCCTGGTCAGGAGGCGCGCCGACCTCCACCACCTCCACCTTCCAGATCATCACCGGCCCCGACACCGGCCCCTGCCCCTCAGGAGGCCTGCCGCCCTTCAAACCCGGCCTCATGGCGGGAACCCTCAACAACGCCGCCGCCAAATACAGCCCCTTCAACCTGCGCCTCTTCCGAAGCGACTCTGAACAGGAGTTCACCCGCTTCTCGATCAAGCTGCCGCCGGGTATCGTCGGCAAGCTCGCCGGCATCCCCTACTGCTCCGACGCGGCGCTAGAGGCGGCGAAGCAGAGGACGGGCACAGCAGAGGAACTCAATCCCTCATGCCCTAAGGCCTCCGAGGTAGGCCGCACCCTGGTCGGCGCCGGCGTAGGCCCCTCACCGGCCTACGCCCCCGGCAAGCTCTACCTAGCCGGCCCCTACAACAACTCCGCCCTCTCGATCGCAGCCATAACCTCGGCCAAGGTCGGTCCCTTCGACCTCGGCACTGTGGTCGTAAGGCAGGCGCTGAAGATCGATAGAGAGACCGCCGAAGTCTTCATCGACGCCACCGGATCGGACCCGATCCCCCACATCATCGACGGCGTGGTAGTCCACGCCCGCGACATCCGCGCCTACGTCGACCGGCCCGAATTCGTCCTCAACCCGACCTCCTGCGAGAAGACCTCTACCGCTTCCACGGTCTTGGGCTCCGGATTGAACTTCGCCTCAGAGGCAGACGACAACCCGGTGGTCGTCTCCAGCCCCTTCCAGGCAGCAGACTGCGCCTCGCTTCCCTTCAACCCGAAGCTCAGCTTCAAGCTCTCAGGAGGCACCAGGCGAGGAGCCCACCCGAAGCTGAGGGCAGTTGTCCAGATGCGCCCCGGCGAAGCCAACATCGCCAAAGCGAGAGTGACCCTGCCGCGTTCTGCCTTCCTCGATCAGGGCCACATCGGCACCGTCTGCACCAGGGTGCAGTACGCGGCAGATGCCTGTCCAGCAAGATCGATCTACGGCTACGCGAAAGCGGTCACGCCGCTCTTCGATACCCCGGTGGAGGGCCCGGTCTACCTGCGCTCCTCTGAGCACAAGCTCCCCGACCTGGTCGCGGCGCTCAGAAACGGCCAGATCAAGTTCGACCTGGTGGGCAGGATCGACTCGCTCAAAGGCAGGATCAGGAATGCCTTCGAGCTGGTCCCAGACGCCCCGGTCTCCTCCGCCGTCTTCAGCTTCCAGGGTGGCAACAAGGGCCTGATCATCAACTCGACCAACCTCTGCAAAGGCCGCCATCGCGCGATCGTCGAGCTCGACGCCCACAGCGGCAAGGCCAAGGACTTCCGGCCGCTTGTCAAGGCAGCGGGGTGCGGGAAGGCCAGCAAGAGCGGCAAGCGCAAGCGCAGGCCTCGCCCTAGGCCCCTCGCTCAGCGCTCTCTCAAGTCGTCACTAGGGCATCAACCAGTCAAACCAGTCAACCCGGCGGCTAAGCCGGGCTAGGAGGAAAAATGAGACGTGCAAAGCAACTGGCGCTAGTCGCTTTCGCGGCGCTTGCGCTCGCCGGCCTTACCGGAGTGGCCTCGGCTTCAGCCGCCCCGGGGTTCGAGGCGGAAGAGTATCCGGCAACGGTCAGTCCAGGCGACACAGAAGGGCAGGTTTTGTCGTTCCAGAACTTCTCCACCCTCTGCGAACCTTTCACAACCGCCGGGACAGAACTGGGAGGGCCGAGCGAAGCGATCACTACGACTTTCTCGGATGCTTCATGCTCGGGTTGGGGGGTTAAACTGAACTGGAACGGATGCAAGTTGATCTTCCATCCCCAGCACGAAGAACTAGGAGCGGGAACGTTTGAGATTGGCCCGGCAGGTTGCGGCCCAATTACGCTCGGCTCAAATCTTTGCCAGATAACGATCGGTCCGCAGTCTGGCATCCAGGCCTGGTACAAAAACGAGGGCAGCGGTAGCGAATCTACTGTGAAAATTTCCGCGACAGGCACGGGGCTCAAATACACGCAGGTCAGCGGGACCAAATGTGAACATAAATCGTTTTCCAACGGCTCCTGGACCGGCGAATGGATGGCTGAGGCATCCAGTGGCGGCAGCCAAACGGGACTGCGTGTGGTCCAGAAACTGCACAAGCCGATCGCTATGGTAGGCGGAGAAGGATCGGAAAAAGCGCCGCAGCTTGCGGCGGCCAGCTACCCGGTTTCTCTTGCTGGAACGCAATCCAAAGAATTCCAGCTGAAAACCGGTATTGGGTCGCTCCAGTGTGCGACGACTCTCTTCAGCGGAACCTTGTCGAGTGGCACGAATGAACCGTCTCTCGATGCCCAGTATTGGGGCTGTACCCTTATGGGCATTACTGCCAAAGTGGCAATGAACGGCTGCAGCTACGTGCTCAACGTGAACGGTTCTGCTCCACCCTACCTCGGCAATGGTGAGATCACCTGTCCAGAAGGGAAAGAAATAACGATCACGACTAAAGTGGGCGAACTAACCAAGTGCACGGTGACCATTCCTGGTCAGATTACTTTTGGGGATGGTCTCACCTTCGAAAACAAAGCGTGGGGCGCAGTCCAGATTGGAGTCAACCTCACGGGTATCGATCATCACACCCAGGCGGGGTCAGGTTGGGGCGTCTGCGCTACAGGCGACCACACCAATGGCACCTACACGGGAGCGATGGAGCTGGTCGGATATCCGTAGGCTCTGAGATGAGCTGACGGGGTCCGGTCCGGGCGGCGCAAATGCTGCCCGGACCGGGCTCGGGTTCCGACCCTGCGCTTCCCTCTAATCACACACCAAGCCACTTCGGCCGCTCTCCCTCGGCGTATTCCGTGGCGACGGCGACGGCGACATTGGGGCTTGCGGCGTCGGCCAGACGTTGCTGAGCCAGCAAGCGCTTTCGGCCCGCTTTGAAGACCGGGATGCACCAACCGCCCGCGCGCGGCCAGGCGGCTGACGGGACACGCATCGCCTCCCATCCGAGCTGGTCGACCAGGGCGGCGAGCTGCGGGCAGTCGCCGTAGCCGGTGGCGGGGTCGGGGTCGGCGTAGAAGCTGTCGAGGTCAAAGCCGGCGCGGCGCAGACAGTCCCTTGCCCAGGGGCTGGTGAGGTCGGCGAGCAACTCGAAGCCGAAAGTCAGCGTATACAGAGATCGCCGCGGCAGGGCTTCGCCCACCTCGAGGTGGGCGAAGGCGTCCAGCGACTCCGCGGTCAGGCCGACTCCTCCGGTTACGTCGGAGAGCGCGACATCCGGGGCGTGATTGCGGCAGTACTCTGCCCACGCGACCGCGGCCGTGTTGGCGGTATAGAGCGTCCACTCGGTCGGCCAGCGACCCCAGTCGGGCAGGACGAAGAGAGGGTCCGGCTCGTCTCGGGGAGGGATGTGCGTTGCCTTGTAGAGGACGGTCTCCAGCGTCCTCTCGACCGGGATCTCACGCAGGATCTCAACGGCGAGGGCGATTTGCCGAAGCTCCTGCAGCCAGCCGTCAGGTCGCTGGCGTGTCTCGGTAGGCGTTGGCTTCGGCGGCGATCTCCTCGAGCTCTCCGTCCCTGATCCGTTCGATCCTCGAAGGGCTTCCGCTGGTCAGCCAGGTGCTGACGCCGACCGGTCCCAGGCCCCCAACCAGGATCGTTCCGATCGCACGCAGCGCCTCCATTGTCTGGGTCCGGTGTCGCGGCACCCCTTGCGCTCGCCAGCTCGCGACGGCGCGCTCGCTGATCGCGAAGGCCTCCGCGATCTGGCGCCAGGTGAGGCCGCACACCTCGTGGACGTCAGCGGCGAGGTCGCCGCTCAGTTTTGGCCGAAACGGTGGGGCAACGGAGACATGGGGAGTCTCGGCCGCGAGCGCAGCGGCGCGTCCGCGCAGATCATCCTCGACCGTGGCCAGTTGGAGCTCCTCTCCGAGCGCGGCCGACTCCAGACCCAGGAAGTGGACGACGAAGACCTCATAGCCGAGGCCAGCGTCGTACTCGTACCCAGTCGGCCCATCGTCGAGCAGGTACTCGTGCAGGGCGGTCCACTCGTCCCTGTCGACCATGCCGGTCTTCTCGCCGGAGGGCGCGATCGCGCTCATCGTGCACTCCTCCGCAGCTCTTTCATGTAGCGGTCGGTGATCGACCAGACGAAGAGCCGCTCGATCAATCCGTGGAACCGTTTCACCCGTCTGACCACCGAGCTGGGGACGAATTCTCGCTCCTCAGCGCTGAAGCGATCGAAGTCGAGGAGGTAGCGGGTCGGCTCGATCAAGCCATGGCGGATTGCCAGTGTTCCCCCACGCTCGCGGAAGCGCAGCTCGGCGAGACTGCCGAGCAGATCGCTGCCGAGATCTCCTCCGACCGGCGTCGCCAGCTGCTCGTTGAGGAACAGCGGCACGCCGCGCCGCTGCAGCCGCTTGTCTTCGATCCGGTTGACATAGCGCAGGCCGAGCCTGACCTCGCGCTTCGGTTCGAAGGTATTCGCGAGAGCCTTGACGATCTCGGAGAGCTCGCCGGCGAAGTCATCGAAGTTGAGATAGCGAGTGGCTTCGAGCGCGAGGCTGGTACTCGAGAGGGAGATGGTCCAGTCGCGTTCGGGGTTGCGGAACCGCCAGACCGTCTCCGGGTCGCCGCCCGGCGGCTGCGGCGTCATCGCGCCCCGCGCCATCGTCGTCTGGGGCGCCTCCGGTGTCTGAGCGAGGTAGCGGTCGGCGAGTCCGGCCTGGAAATCCGCAACCTCTGCTCGCTTCTCGATCGCGAAGACGGGCGCGAATCTCACCTGTGCGATCACGCGCCTCAGTGGAGCGGTGGGGAGGTGCTCCAGCTCGACCTCGGGGATCTTGATCGCGATGCGGTTCCTTCCTTTGCCGATCGGCCAGCCGCCGGTCACTTCATGGTCGACTTCATGATAGCTAAGCGTGAGCAAGAATAGTTGTCAGCAACCATTAGATCAGACCCGCCCAACCTGCAGGGAAACGCCTGGTCCCTCCCGAATAAGGCCAACAGCAGCGACAGAGAATCCGTCTGAGCGGCCGAGTAGCCTGCCCATAACACAGGGGTTGTCAGCAACCCCTGGAGCTGGCATGATCTCTCCGTGGCCGAAGACCGCTTCAGGGGTACGCGACTGGAGATCGCAACCGTTCTCGACGGTCGCAAACGCACGCTCTACGAAACGGCGAGGGCGCTGGGCAGGCGCAGCGGAGACATCCAGAAGACGCTGCGGCAGATGCTTGCCGAGGGGGTGCTGGAGGCCGAGCACGACGAGCCCGAACCAGGCACCCGCTTTTGCCTCGCCGAGGCATACGAGCCCGAGCTCGCCGAAGCGCTCGCGGCGGGTCAGATTCCCGGCCTCGTGCAGGAGAACCAGGACCTGCTCCTACTCAGCGCTCCGAGCCGTACCGCGCTGAACGAAGTCTTCGCCGAGGGCGACCTGGCAGCGCCGGTGTCCTGGTCGGCGCGCCTCGGCGGCACCGCGATGCTCATCGCCGTCGCCTCGAAGGCGACCGAGGTCGACTACAGCCGCCTGCTGAGCATGCTCGAGGCCAATCACATCGGCGTCAGCTCCTATCGCACCGGCGACGTCTCCGATGGCCAGGCGTTGCGGGCGACGTCGATCGCATCCAACGAAGCGGTGAGCGCCGCGAAGGGCGAAGCATGAGGCGACAGCGCTTTCTCTTCGTCCCAGTTCCGTTCGCCGGCCTCTTCGCCACCGGCTCGATGAACACGATGGCGATCGTCGTCGGTGCTGTCGTGATCGTAATCGTCGTGCTCGCTTTCACCCTGATCATGAAGCGCCGCATCGCACCTTGGTTCGAGTCGAAGCGGTTCAAGTTCGGCTTCGCCCCGGTTCCCGAGCCTCCCGACCCCGCCGCCTTATCCACTCGGGAGCTCGAGGATGAGGAGTTAGACCCCTAACGCCCCGAGCGGGATTCGAACCCGCGGCCCTACTCAGTGGCCCTTCGAGTAGCCCTCGGTTGCGTAGGGATTGAGGACGGCACCGCCCCAGAGGCGGCGACGGTCGATCTCGCTGAGTCGCGCCAAGTCGCAGACGTCGTCCCATTCCCGTTCGATCGTCTCGATCTGGCTGTCGATGATCTCGCACGCCTCTTCTTCGGTTAGGAGGTATGTGGAAGCTCGTGCGACGCAAGCAGTGACCTGACTCAGCCGGTATCCGTCGCGGCCGATCGCCATCGCCTGCGACGCCTCTCCACCGGTGCGGGGGAGCGAGCAGATGTCGTAGGCGGAGGTGAGCGTCAGCTCGGCGCCGTCCCAGAAGGCGGCGTGATTACGGGCGTGGTCGTCGGTGTTGCCCGAGAGGATGTTGAAGGTGAGGCGGGAGAAGAGCTCGCGCAGGGTTGCCTTGGGCTCGGTGAACCGCTCGCGGACCTGGTCCGAGAGGGCCTCGTAGCTCGCGTACCTGCCGCCCCACTCATCGAGGCCGAGGATCGTCAGTGCCGAGACCAGCCCCCGGCGACCCCCCGATACCGGCCGGTCGAAGCGCTCCACCACCAGCACGTCCTTGCCGAGCGCTTCGGTGAGCTCGACGGCGGCGGTCTCGACCCCGGCGCGCCGAGCGAGCTCCATTGCGACGAACTCAGCCTTGGCGACCGGGAAGGTGTCGGTGGTCGAGCTGAACTTCGCGATCAGGCGGCGTCCGCCGTCTCTCAGCAGAACCTTTGGCCGGGCGCCGCCAATCGAGCTGCCGTGGAGAAGCGCCTCGTCGAGGGCTGGCGAGAGCGGAACCCCTTCCTCCACCTTCTGCGCGGATTCGGCCAACGAGGCGAGCTCAGAGAACTGTGCTTCGCCTCGTGAGCGGGGGACGTATTCAGTCGAAGAGACCTGAAAGTCGAGTGCGCCGATTCGGTCAGAGCCGGATTCGAGCAGGTAAGTGAGCTGGGAGAGGTCCCCGGTGTCCTCGGCGCCGCGGCCGATTCGGTGATTGAGGATCACCCGTTGTCCCCAGGCGTCGGGGCCGGCATCGTCTATGCAGCCGGCGATCGTCCCGACCGGCGGCATGATCCGCCCGCGGCGCAACGGCAGCTCGGGCAGCGCGATCCGATCGTCGCGTGCCAAGTAGCTGCGCCCGTAGGTGAAGGCGACGAGGTCACCGACGAGGTCAAGCCGGCCGGCCACCACCGGGTCCTCGGCGCCGGGTAGCCAGACCCAGACGAAAGCCTCCGTGGGCTCAGAAGTCATCGTCGACCTCGAGCGGCTGGCGCACCCGCTGCGGCAGCACCGCTAGCCGGTCCTCGACGCGCGCGGCCTCCAGTGCTCGCCGCGAACGATCCTCGTCGAAGAGCGGCACGCCGACGAGCGCAGCTGCCTCGAAAGCGATGCCCAGGCGCACCCCGGGGTCCCCGTGCTCCACCTTCAGCATCGTCGCTTCGCTGACCCCGACCCGCTCGGCCAGCTCCGCCACCGTCCACCGGCGCTGGCGCCGACCCAGGCGCACACTGACGCCAAGCAGCTTCGCTGCTTCCAAAGTAAGAGGCAAGAGTGCGCGCGGGTGCTTCATTTTCTATAGAAGATTATAGCTTAAATACCTTTAACTATTGAAAAGCGCTGTTATGCCCCGAGGATTCGAACCTGCGGCCTACTCCTTAGGAGGGATGATTTGTCAAGTCCAGATTTGGCTTGAATCTGGGATTCCGCTTGTTTATGCGGATTCTGGAAGGGACAGAAGCGGTCACAAGGGGACTCTGGCGGGCAGATTTGTTCCTACCCTTGTTCCTACCTCATCGGTTGGCGGTCGTTCCTGAGGCTCTATGGTCCTAGGCATCCAACGGGAATAACCTGCATCCCATTCTCGCGGGTGTATCCGTAGCCGGTCCCCACGATGATTGCCAGTACAGCTGGATCGCCTGACTTGGAAGTATCAATACGCTTTCTGAATCTGGTTAGGGTCGCTGCACCCTCTTCGATTCGCTTCTCGCCGCCAAGCTTGATCTCAAAGGCACCCCAAGAGTTCCCAGTCTGGACTATCGCGTCGACCTCCAAGTCACTGCTGTCTTGGTAATACTGGACCTCACCGTCGATGGCCTGCGCGTAGATCCTGAGATCTCGTATCACCAGTGACTCGAAGAGCTGTCCCATGAAGTTGAGGTCACGCATCAGGGCCTCCGGCTCGCTTCGCAATGCTGCTACTGCTAGTGACGGATCGACAAAGTGGCGCTTGGCTGCGCGTCGGAGTCGATACCGGGAACGCAGATGGGGCTGCCAAGCCGGCTGATTCTCCACGACAAATAGTCGTGTCAACGAATTGAGGTAGTCAGCCACGGCATCATCGGACATCGGATCCTCCGGTCGGCTGGCGTCGGTGGCCAGGGTTCTTGCAGTGACCGGAGTAGCAACATTGCGGGCTAGGCTCTGAATGAGCCGCATCACCCTCTCGGTTCTGTGGCGTGGGCCGAGCCGCTGGGTGTCGCGAGGTATCTCGTCGAGATAATCGCGAACTCGCCTCAAGGCGTCCGGCAGCTCTAGCTCTCGAAATGCAGGCCATCCGCCGCGGCAGATCGCTGCCGCCAAGTCCCCCAGATCGAGGCCGGGGTCGGTGACCTCGTTGCTCTGATGGTCAAGCAGTCCCGCCAGCGAGATATTTCCATCGCTTGTCCCCAGCTCATAGAGGGACATGGGCCGCATTCTCAGGCGACTGATCCGGCCGGCGCCCGTATGGCGAGTCTCATCGTCAGTCGGTTGGGCAGAGCCGGCGAGGATGAATTGACCCGGATCAACTCGTTCGTCGACTGCCCGGCGCACGTGGTTCCAGATCTCTGGCTCGAGTTGCCACTCGTCGATGAGCCGGGGGGTGTCGCCTTGGAGAATCAGGCCAGGATTCAGTTCGGCAGCGTCGCGTGCAGCCTTGTCAACGTCGAGAAGCACCTCGCTGTTGGCGACTTGACGGGCGGTTTCGGTCTTCCCGCAGGCCTTTGCTCCCTCGACAAGGACGGCGCCGGCTGCACCCAGCCGTTTCTGCAACTCAGAATCCGTGATCCGTGAGACGTATGCCAATTGTCTTCCTAGTGGGCCCTGGAGTAGTGCTGGAAGATTGCAGGGAAATTAGCTGGACCTTTGCAAACTCTTCGGCTGGAAGCTTACAGAAGGATTAGCTAGGAGATTGCAGACGATCTCGCAGGAGCCTCTTCCTCGGTCAAGAGGTAGGTGTAGGCGCGGCCGATCGCCAGTCAGCCAAACAGTGTGGCTCCGGGGAAGGGCTTTTCCCGTGGCGGCACCGCGTAGAAGCCGCCCGCCCGCAGGCTGAGCAGCGAGGGGGAGGGCGGGTCGCCGGCGGCAGGGTCGGTCGGGCCGCCGAAGTTGACGTCGCCGAGCCAGCCGCTCAGGCCGAGCACCTGCTGGAGGTGCTGGAGATCGCTCTGGAAGCTGACGAAGTTGAGGCCGAGGCGTGGGCTACCGCGCTCGATTCCCTCAAGGTACTCGTAGCCCTGGCGGAAGATACGCTCGCCCGCGGGGGTGCCGCCCGCGGCGCGGGCCTGGTTGGCGCGGTGGATGTGGGAGGCCTCGACCAGAGGGTCGCTGGTCTCGGGTGGGTTGAAGTAGGCGTCGCGGGCGCGCCAGTCGGAGTCGCCGCTCAGCGGGCAGGCGGCGATCGGGCGGGGGCGCAGACCCTTGGCCGTCCTCTCGATCGACTCCAGCGGGCAGCCACTGAGCTTGTCGCGGCCGACGATCGCTTCCTGGGTCGGGCGGTCGAGGCCTTGCCACTCGGGCAGGGCGACCTGCACGCGAAGGAAGGCAAGGTAGGTGCCGCCCTTGTTCCAGTCGGGATCCCCTTGGCACTCGACCGCAGCGAGGCGCTGGCTCGGCTCGATGTTGGTGACGCCGTCGTGGAAGCCGATCCAGCTACGGCCGTCGTCGCGCTGGAAGCCACTGTGGGTGCCTACCACCGTGAGCGGCAGCTCCTCGTCCTCGATCAGCTTGCAGACCTCGACCGCGGCGCGGGCCACGGTGTGCTCGCCCTCGCCGGTCAGCTGCAGGAGCAGGTCTGCCTCGCCATCGTGGCCCACGGCCGACTCGGGATCGGCCCAGGGCAGCTTGGGGAAGGGATCGGCGTCGTGCCGCAGTGCGACGAGGTGGCGCGGCCGGTCGTCGCTGCGCTGGTTGAAGAAAGAGGCGCCGTAGCCGAGCAGGAAGGCGAAGGTGCCGGCGGGCACCAGGCCCGGCTCCTCGCCGGGGCGTTCCGCCTGCAGGTCGCGCACGCCGCCGGCCTGCAGCTCGGCGAGCATCGCGATCGTCGCGGCGATCGCCTCGCGCGCCTCCCCGGGCTCGGCCGTGGGGGCGAGGTCGAGGAAGAGCGCTCGCCAGGCGGCCGGGGGCGGTTCGCGCCTCCCCAGGTAGATCCCCTGCTGGAGGTCGCCGATCGGCTTGGCGGGGAGCGCGCCAGGCATCAGCCCTTCCCCTTCCGCACCGGGCCGGCGGCGATGTAGGCGCCGAGCTCGACCAGCTCGGCGAGCTGACCGCCGAAGCGCAGCCGCTCGCCGCTGCGCCTAACGCGGAGGTCGGCGAGGGAGAAGTCAGCGTCCTCGGGCAGCTCCAGCTTCAGCCGCTGGTGGCGCGGGCGCCCGTCCGGCGACTCGGCGCCGCCGGCGCCGCGGCCGAGCTCGAGCCAGGAGCGCGGCACGTCCTCGCCGCAGGGCTGCTCGAGCTCGTGCAGCTGCAGCTCGCGGATGTAGACGCCGAGCGGATCGTCGACGCCCACCCCGCGCCCCTCGCTGACGAAGCGGACCACGCGCTCGACGATCAGCGGGTCGCTGTTGCGCCCGTCGCGGGCTAAGGCATGCAGCTGGGCGATCGCCTCGCTGCCCGACGGGTAGCGCTTCTGCCCGCTGACCTCGTCCTCGACCAGGAGCGGGCGGGCGGCGCTGAGGACAAGCGCCAGCAGCGCATCGAGGCTGTTGTCGCTCTGCACCATGCAGCAGAGCGCCTTGCGCCCGTCGTTGCAGGGGCTGACCTCTCGCCCCGGGTCGTCGTAGTCGGGCAGCATCGTGCCCGCGAAGGCCTCTTCGCGCTGTTCGGGCTCGACGCCAGGGGCCAGCGGATCAGGAAGTCCCTCGCCGTAGACCTCGGTTGCGGCGACGGGTCCCTCCTGGCCGGCGAGCTTGCCGATCAGCTCCAGCGTGCGCCGCGGCTCGTGCGCCGCGAGCACGGTCCAGTACTCGCGGAACTCGGTCGTCATCTCGATCCCGCGCGGCTTGCCGTCGCGGCGCAGTAGCCGCCACTCGAGGTATTCCTCCTGGCCGAAGCGGCCCCCGGTGGGGCCCTCGCCGAGCGGACGGTCGAGCGCCTCCATCGCCTGCGCGGCGCCGAGCCTGGCGGCGACCCGCACCGGGAAAGCGGGCCACTCGATCGTCCGCACTCCCGTCGGCGCCTCGTCCTCGCGGAGCAGGCCCCGCGGCTTGCGCCTGTCTTCCGTCAGCTCTTCGATCAGGCGACTCAGCTCCCCGGTTACGAGGTTGTCCCAGGCGGTGCGGCCGGCGGGGCCGAGCTCATCGAGTTCGCCCGGGGTGCGCACGGTGCCTGCCGCCCCGCTAGCCTCGGGGCTCGCAGGGCTGCGGCACGGGCTTGTGGCCGGCGGGGCGCGAGAGGGCGACGACGCGGACCCGCACGCGATCCGCCAGCTGGGCGCCGAAGCGGATCGGCTCCCCGTCGATCTCGACGCCGCTGACCGAGTAGCCGCGATCGGCGGGCACCTCGAACTTCGCCCGCAGCCCGTGGCCCTCGTCGCCGCGCGTCACTTCCCAGAAGTCGGCGGCGTCGGTTCCGTCGGGGGTCGTCATCCCGGCCGTGATCAGCTCGTGGATGTAGAGGCCGGGCGGGTCGGCGAGGCTGACCTCCTCGCCCTGGGCGGCGAGTTGGTTGATCGCGATCGCGATCTGCGGGTCGCTGTTGCGCAGCGGGTCGCCGAGGCCGCCGCAGCGGACCAGCGCCTTCTTCTCGGTCACTCGGGCGCCGTCTTTCTCGCGCAGCACGGTCGCCCCGGCGACCAGCGCGACGGCGGCGAAGAGATTGTTGCTTCCCTGGGAGAGGTGGGCGATCCCGCCGTCGGCGGAGCGGTTGAAGTCGTTCGCCCAGTTGAGTTCGCCTTTGGCGTCAGTCAGCTCGTCGACACTCGCCGGCTTTTTCCCGGTGAGCTGCCCGTAGAGCTCGCGCAGCTGATCGGTGTCGCTCTCCAGCAGCAGCTGGAAGTAGTCCGGCGTCTCGGTGGTGAAGGTGATGCGGGAGATCTCGTCGCCGCTGCGCTCGACTGCCCACTCGCAGTACTCGTCCTGTTCGTCGCGGCTGCCGTCCGCCTGTTCCCAGCGCTCGACGTCGGGGCCGCCCGGGCTCACCAGCCTGCCCGGAGAGGCCGGCCAGGCGGCTGGGTGCTCGGTGGCCGGGGCCGCGCCCGCCTCGTCCTTCAGCGGGTCGAACACCTGAGGCAGCTCGGTGAAGCCGGCCAGCAGGCCAGCGACCCGCACGCTCCAGGCATCGCGCTCCGCCTCGCTCAGCTCGGTCAGGTTGCCGGGTGGGCTGAAGCGCTCCAAGGCCATCGCGCTAGCCCCCGATCTCCGCGACCGTCGCGTCGGCGCGCATCTCCAGTTTGGCGGGAGGGATGCTCGTGCGCGGGAAGAGGAGGGGGAACTCGATGATCCGGAACGTGTCCTTGGCGCGCCGCCTGCGGCTCTCGGCGAGGCGCATGTAGTCGTCCAGCCCCTCCTGGGTGGCAACTCGTTCGCTCAGCTTGGAGAAGTAGCCGGCGAGCAGCGCGTTGAAGGGCGCGGCGAAGGAGTCGCCGACGTTCCAGCGCTCGGCGAACTCGCGCTCCGGGCTGCCCTCCGGCGTGTTCGGGGCCGCGGCGAGGATCGCATCCGCCATCTCCTGCGAGAAGCTGCTGGCGCCGTCGGCGACGACGGCGGTCGCCGGGACGTGGTCGAGCAGCTTCTCGCGGCGGGCGGAGAAGATCGGGTTGGGGAAGTCGACCATCAACAGCGCGGCGGCCAGGCGCGGCGAGATCAGCTTCGAGTCGATAGCCTCGCTCAGCAGGACGTCGTCCTCGCGGGCGCGCTCGGGGACGAGGAAGGCGAACTTGGTGTCCCCCTCCAGTGCGAATCCCCGACCGTCGTCGAGGCGGAACTCGAATTTCGTGATGCTCGCCAGGTAGTTCGCGGTCGATGCGACGAAGGCCGGCGGCGGGTCGAGGCCGATCGCCGACGAGGCGAGTGCCTTGGCGCCGACGAAGAAGGTGGCCGGCAGCCCCACCCCGTTTTGCGGATCGGGGTCGCGACTCTCGGAGCGGCTGGAGATCAGATTAACGGTCGGCGTGCCGAGGACCTGCTCGAGAATCCGTCGCGGGTCCCCGACCTTGCCGCCCGCGGCGGCGATCGCCTCAAACCGCGCTTTGGCCCAGCGTTCCATGCTCGGGATCGCCACGCCGGTCTCGCAGTCCTCGGCGCCCAGCTTCTCGGTAAACCAGGGGTGGGTGGCGCGGGGGTCGCCGGGAGGGAACACGGCGGGCGTCATTTCCGCTTCGAATGAGTGCCAGTTGTTCCAGGGGATCTCCAGCTCCTTCATCAGCATCGCGCCGCTGGCGTGGCTCTCGAATGGGCCCTTGCCCCGGGTCGGCTCGACGAGCGCGTGGCGCGAGTTGCCGGCGAAGACCCAGGCGGGTGGGTCGCCCACGGTCCGGTAGTAGTTGAAGCCGCCCGTCCTGCGGTCCCAGGCCATCAGCTCGATGTCGCTGCCGAGCGGGTCGAAGGCGCTGACGATCACGTCGGGCTGGTCCTGTCCGGATCCGCTGGCGACGACGAAGCGGAGCGCCGCCGCGGTCACCGGGGAGCCCTCGGGGAGCTGGCTGCCCTCGCCGAGCACGAACGAGCGCCGTTGGGCTAGCGGGTCGCCGGGCCCGGCGGCAGCGGCGATCCTCTCGAGCATTTCCTCAGCGGTCTGGGGGAACTCGCCTTTCAGAAGCAGCAGGGTCGCGAAGGGATCGCCGAGCTCGGCTTCCGCGTCGGCCGTGGACATCTGCTGTGGCTGGGTGTCCTCGCCGACGACGAAGCGATTGATCGCGTTCGGATCCAGCCCGTCCAGCCCGCCGAAGACCCCGCAGCTCGTGTCGATCCTCGATGCAGTCGCCTCCACGTCGCGCCTCCTTGCTCGATTGGCGCAGCGATCCTAAGCATCTGACTGACAACGCTCTGTAATTACTCATGAAAACCAGAATGTTTATTCAGCTAAGAGCGGAAATGTGTACGGAAAGGCGAATCCGCGTGTTAATTTCCTCGATCAGTCAGTCAAGTTTGATGATCAAAGAGGAGGATTTCGATGGCGGACCGGGCGCAGTCAGAGGAGGCGACCACGGGTCGGTTCCTCGTCACCTTCGCGGAGGGCGCGGCCGAGAACGCGCCCGAGGTTCTCGGCCGGACGATGGGGATCGAGCAGACTGTCCAGGCAGAGGGCGCCGCGGTTGCCGCCGCAGAGCACCCGGCGGAGCAGGCGGTCGTCTTCGAGCGGCTCGGCGTCGCCGTGGTCGCGGCGCCTCCCCAAAAGGCCGAGGGGATGAGGGTTGCGGCCGTCGAGGACAAGGACATCCTCCACTTCGAGCCCGAGCGGATCCTCTACACCTATGCGGCGGCAGCACCCGGCGCCGACAACGGCGCGGCCGTCACCTGGGGGCTCGAGGCGATCGGTATCGAGGCGACGGAGCTCACCGGCGACGGTGTCGAGGTGGCGGTGCTGGACACTGGCGTTGCCTCCAGGCATCCCGAGCTGGCCGGGCGGACCATCGCTGGCGAAAGCTTCATCCCTGGCGAGGAACTCGAGGACGGCCATGGTCACGGCACCCACTGCATCGGCACCGCATGCGGCAGCGTCGGCGACGGCATCCTGCCTCGCTATGGGGTGGCGCCGGGGGCGAGCATCTTCGCCGGCAAGGTGCTGTCGAATCAGGGCGAAGGCCCCGACACCAGCATCCTCGCCGGCATTGAAGCGGCGATCACGCGGGGCAGCCGGGTTGCCTCCCTCTCGCTCGGCCTCGCCACCCAACCGGGCGAGCCCTTCTCTCCAACCTATGAGCAGGTCGCCCAGCGTGCCCGTGCCGCCGGCACGCTGCTAGTCGCCGCGGCCGGCAACGACAGCGATCGCCCCAACTTTGCCCGGCCTGTCTCGCGTCCGGCGAACTGCCCATCGATCCTCGCTGTCGCCGCAGTCGACCAGGTGATGGCGGTGGCTTCGTTCTCCAACCGGGGCGAAGGCGGCGGTGGCGCAAGGGTCGACATCGCGGCACCTGGCGTCGACGTCTTCTCGCTGGCGCCCATGCCGGCGGGCCATGCGGAGATGAGCGGGACGAGCATGGCGACGCCGCACGTCGCCGGCGTGGTCGCCCTGCTTGCCCAGGCGAACCCGGGCGCGAGCGTAGACGAGCTCGCCAGGATGTTGGTCGGCGGGGCCGCATCGTTGCCGGCGCCCGCCGAGGACGTCGGGACGGGACTGGTCAGAGCACCCAGCTAGCCGCCGCTGTCTCCGCCCTACAATCGTTCATCGAGCCCGGAAGCCTCGATGAAGAAGCAGATCCTCATCTCGATCGACGATAGCCACCTCGGCAGGATGCCGGCCGTGATTGCGGAGCTGGAGGGAGAGGGACTGGAGGTCCGCCGCTCGCTGCCGGCACTTGGCGTCGTCTCCGGCGCGGCCGAGGAGGCCAAACTCCCCTCCCTACGTGGCGTAAAGGGCGTCAGCTCGCTGGAGGAGGAGAAGACCACCCAGATTCCCCCTCCAGACGCACCGATCCAGTAGCGGCCCAGAACGCTCGTTTCGCCGCCGCTCAAAATGCCCCGAGCTGGATTCGAACCAGCGGCCTACTCCTTAGGAGGGGCGATTTGTCAAGTCCGGGTTTGGCTTCCAGGCTAGGAGGGTGGCTCGGTGGTGCCTTCATTCAGGCGCGCCAAGTACTCGTCATAGACGTAAAGCTTTCCGCGCTGACGACCGGTGACCTCGCGCAGGATCCCCGCCTCCTCGAGTCGGCTGACCGCGTTGTAGACCGGCGGAGCGCTGAGCCCAAGTTCCTCCGCGGCGACCGTTGGGCGAAAGACAACGAATCTTGAGGCGAGGTCGTGCACCCTTGTGGCGGTGGCCGCTCCGCGTCCGAACTCGTGGATCGTCTGGCGATCCCGCTCGATCATTTGAACCAAGTCACCGGTGGTCGCCGTCGTCGACTCCGCAACCTCGACCACGCCCTCCAGGAAGAATTTCAGCCATGCCTCCCAAGCACCTTCGGAGCGGATCCGCTGAAGGTGATCGTAGTAGTCGTCGCGGTTCTGTTTCAGGTACAAGCTCAGGTAGAGCAACGGCCCTTTCAAGACCCCGTCCGCGACCAGCAGAAGAGTGATTAGCAACCGCCCAACCCGTCCGTTGCCGTCAAGAAACGGATGGATCGACTCGAACTGGGCGTGGGCCAGGGCGGCCTTGATCAGGATTGGCGTGCGCTCAGGCTGGTCGTGGAGGAATTTCTCCAGCTCGCGCATCGCCGGCTCGACCTTTTCCCAGGGCGGCGGCACGTAGCGTGCGACCGACGGACGTGACCCGCCAATCCAGTTCTGCTCGCGCCGGAATCTTCCCGGCGTCTTCTCTGAGCCGCGACCCGATCCGAGCAAGACGCTGTGAACTTCGCGGAAGAGGCGGTTGCAGATTGGCAGCCCCTCGTCCCGTAGTAGCTCGAGACCGCGATTCATGGCAGCGATGTAGTTGGAAGTCTCCCGCGCATCGCTGAGGGGAACTCCGGGCGCCGCGTCGGCTTCGAAGAGGAGGAGATCGGAGAGCGAGGACTGCGTCCCCTCGATCTGCGAGGACAGAACCGCCTCCTTGCGCACGTAGGAGTAGAGGAACTGCTCGGGATCCGGCAGCAAGAGCGTGATCCCATCGAGTCGGCCGAGGGCCTGATTTGCGCGGTCCAAAAACCCCTGCAACTCTCCATCGATCGAAAGAGGAGGATCGGGCGGCAATGGCCGCGGATGGAAAGCTGAATACCCGTCCGAGCCTGACTCCGCTACGCGGAGCTCTCCCGAGCGGTTGGTTGTCTGGGCTGCCGGAGCCATGGCACAAGGAATCGATTGCTTAGCCCCCGTAGCTTACTAAGCGAAGGGGCTTTATCCCTTAATAAGGATGGCAGAAGAGAGCAAACCTTTCTTTAGGGGCCACGGGTACGGCGGGGCAAACGTAAGATTCGTCAGCCGTGCTGGCCTTTTTCGACCGTTTTCGCAAGTGAGCCGGACCAGGTTCCACGGAGACCGTGATTGTTGGTTTCCTATTTTCTCTGTAGGTAGCTCAGTTGACCCCCTGGGCAACGTATAGAGACTCGAACTCCGCGGGTGACCGGTCGCCCAGAGATTCGTGCAGGCGGTCATTGTTGAACCAGGCGATGTACTCGAGGACGGCCAGCTCGAGCTGGGTGCGCGAGCGCCAGGAGCGATCGGCGATCAGCTCGGTCTTGAAGGTGTCGACGAAGCTCTCGGCCATCGCGTTGTCGTAGGCGTCGCCTACCGAGCCGACAGATGCAAGGACGCCGTGATCGTCGAGCGTCTGGGTGTAGTCGATCGAGGTGTATTGGGAGCCGCGGTCGGAGTGATGCACCAGCTCGACATCGGCACCACCCTCGCGCTGGGCGAGCGCCATCCGCAGCGCGTCGAGCACCAGGTCTGTGCGCATGTGCGGGGCGAGCTGCCAGCCGACGACCTTGCGAGAGAAGGCGTCGATCACGAAGGCGAAGAACAGGTTGCCCTCCCAGGAGCGCAGGTAGGTGAGGTCGCCGACCCAGAGCCGGTTCGGCGCGGTGGCGCTGAAGTCGCGCTCGACCAGGTCGGGGCGCCGGCGGGCCTCGGGATCGGGCTTTGTCGTGCGCCAGGGCTTCCCGCGCCGCTTGGCGCCTTGGATCCCGGCATCTCGCATCAGCCGCTGAACGCGGCCGCGGCCGACCTCCTCGCCCTCGCGCCGTAAGGCGATCCACATCCGCCGGTAGCCGTAGGCGCAGTAGTTGCGCTCGTGGACTTCGCGGATGCGCTCCAGCAGGCGCTCGTCCTCGATCGCGCGCGCCGGCCGCCTGCCCTTGGCGCGCTCGTAGTAGGCGGAGGCCGACACCTCCAGGGCCCTGCAGATCGGCTCGACCCCGAAGCGCTGGCGGTGCTCCTCGATATAGGAGCTCACTTCGTTCGGCGTGGGTCGAGCTCGGCCGCGAAAAACGCCGAGGCGGACTTGAGGATCTCGTTGGCCCGGCGCAGCTCGCGGTTCTCGCGCTCCAGTGCCTTCAGGCGCTCGCGCTCCTCACTGCTCAGCAGCTCAGAGCGCTTGCCCTCGTCGGCTTCGGTCTGGCGCACCCACTTGCGCAGCGTCTCGTGGTGGACGCCGAGGTCTCGCGCTACGTGGGCGATCGGGCGGCCGGATTCGAAGACCATCCGGGTGCCGCGCTCCAACAGCTCTTCTGGGTACTTCCTTTTTCCTGCCATGGCTTGATCGGTTCCCTTCCACCAGGAGGAATCCTGGCTTCGAGGTCTCCGTCAAACCCGGCCTGGCTCACACCGACAGGTAGGCATCATCGTTGACAGCATCAGCCTTCTCCACCTGTTCCACGTAGCTCTCGACAATCAGGTCGACCTCCGCCACGCTCGCCGGGGTCGGTTCGATCAAGGGGACGGCAAGGAGGATCTCCTCGGAGGAGCTCAGCCTGTTCGGGGGCTCTTCTAGGCGGCGGGCGAGGATTGGACCCGGCCGACACCGTCCTGGCCCGCCAGCGGGCCACGTCGGCGGCCTCAATCGGAAAGCTGAGACCGGCGCTCAGATAGGAGAGGAGAGCCTCCTCGAAGGACCGTTGGATCCAGCGGCCGAGTTGGCGCCTTTCCAAGAACCTGGTCCGGAAGGTAAAAGGAGTGAAGACGCTGATCGCGTCATAGATGGCGTGGTCAAGGGCACCTACGTTTGCGGGGCTTGAGACGGCCAAACCCTGCAGGTAGTCGGCCTGTAGCCCGGCGATCGAGACCCTCGTAAGGAGGGTCGCGGATGATCCACCAGGCCCCGAGAGGTTGAAGTTGAGAAGCGCGTCCTTGGATTTGGCGGTCACCGGGAGCAAGATATTCGCCCGCCGGGTGAACCTCGTATCGACGTACCGTTCGATCAGTTCCGGGGGAAACTCGATCTGGAAGTTGCTTGCCACCCGGACGTGGCTGGCCGCCTCAAAGGCGAACTCAGTGACGACTCGCTGCTTCCAGAGGCTGCTGTCGCTCAGCAGATCGAGCAGGAAGTCAGGCTTCTCAGAGAGATCGGCTCGTCTCCTGCGCGACTTCAGAGCTACCTCCGCCTGTCAGACCCAGCAAGTTCCGCACCCCGCATCGGCCGATCCTAGATCCGCACTCGGAGGGTAAGTGTTGGATCGTCGGGATGTCTAACCGTGGATAGGAAGAACACAGCGAGAAAGACCAGTCGCTCTGATTAGCCGTGCTCGGTCAGCTCCCGTTGATGCTCCCGCAGTTGCTCGATGCTCGGCTCCCACCCGAAACGCAGGAAGATCTCTCGGGACATCGTCACCGCTTGCTCTCGGCCGTTGGCCACCGACTCCTCGCGGGAGAGGCTGATCTCACGCTCCATTGAGTTCATTTGAAAGCGGTAGGGCTGGAAGAACTCGGAACGGTTGCTCTGGCCGACAATTAGGCCGCGGTTCGCCAGACCGTCGAGGCGGACCTTGATTTCCATCGTCTCCTCACCCGCTGGCCCTAGCGCGAGTCGCGAGGCTAGCTCAAATACCTCAGTTAGATAGAAGAGCACCTCCCAGACCTGAAGCACTCCATCAAATCCATCGGGAACAAATCGCTTTTCGTCGTCGCGCCAGTCGGCCGAGATGGAGCGAAGCTGGCTGAACTGGCCGCTCATGAAGAAGCGCCAAGCCTCATGGTGGCCGACCATTTCCGCATCTACGTCCTGCCCGACCCAATTCTCAGCGCGCATGGGTTCCTCACGTCGGTCGATGAACGGCACGGGCCAACCACGCATTCGAACTGTGGCGGCTTCAATGAGCTCCAGTAGGTCTCCGTAGTCGACCCGCTGGGGGTCAAGTGGTTGCGGCCTGATTGCCACCTCCCAGTACCCTCGGGAGCGGATCTTCTCGGTGACCCCACTCACGTCCAAGCCTCGGATGCCTCGGCGTCATATCTGTCACCGTCGGAGGGGGTGACCGCCTCTGCGCTGATCACTACGTTTGCGCGCTCCGCGGTCTCGACGTAGGCGCGCAGGCGCTTCTCGATCGCCAGCTCGATCACCTCGCGCATCTCCACTGCCGAGGAGATCACGGAAGTCTCTGGAACCTTGCGGGGCCGCATGTAGAGTGCGCCCTTCTTCAGTACCTCTCCGTAATCCTTGGCGCAGAAATGGGGGGTGTCGGAGAACTCGAAGACCTCGATTACCGCGACTTTTGCTTCGGTTGACAACTCTACTGCCGCCACGTTGAACTGCAGCGGTGGATCTGCGTAGTTGGCAAGCTTCCGCGCTAGGTCATCGTGGGCGACCCATGAGGCCAGTTGCTCATCGGTGAGACCCGGGAGGAGACTCGCAATCGCCTTATCGTCGATCCCGATCACTATGTGGCCGCCGTCACGCAGGTTGCCGAGCCCTAGCGCCGCATGCGCCACCTTCGCCACCATGTGGTCGTTGTCGCGCGACCCCGGCCCCTTTACCTCCAACCAGCGGGACTCGCGGTCTAGGGCGAGACTTTCCTCAATCTCCTTTGCGCTCAGCACGCCATCAGCCTAATGGGCAGCCTGGGCCAACCATGGGTCTGATGAGATCCAGGGAGTCAGCCCCAGAAAGTCATAGAACGCAGCCAGCCACGGGTCGAGAGAGCGGTTGCTCCAGAAAACTAGTTCTTTCTGCGCCTGAGTCAATAGAACGACTTCCGCGGAAGGAGTAGCTCTATCCCTCGCGACAGGCATGGCTCGGCCGGGGGTAGGAACCAAGGAGCGCCGGAAGGAACAAGGTAGGAACGGGTAGGAACGACGCTTGGGCCGAGGACGAAGGCACCATTTGGCTCTGCAAGCCGCTTTGCGGAACGCCCCGAGCTGGATTCGAACCAGCGGCCTACTCCTTAGGAGGGAGTCGCTCTATCCAGCTGAGCTATCGGGGCCGGATGCCGTGAAAAGGCTCTGCTGAGCCGTTTCCGGCAATTGCCCGTCGCTAGCGTTCGGCTCGATCTCGGCGGAAGCCAGCCCTCCGCTGCCCATTGCTGCCCATTCGAGGGCTGCATCGAACTCGCGAAGCGCCGCGCCGATCAACCTCTCGCGGCGACGCACAGCACTAGCGTAGACCTTCATCGAGAAGCCCGGCTCAAAAGTTCAAGAAGTGCCACGGGGCATAGGCTCGCCAATAACGGCTTGGTGCTTCCGCGACCTCGCGCTAGGAAAAGCACCACCACAGCTCAGAGATTGTTTCGAGTCGGGGGTGACGACGGCGACTAATCACAGCTTGGAGTGAGCACCTTAAAAGAGGCTGCTCAATTCGTCAGCAGGGTCAGCTCTTGAGCTTTCTCCGAGACGCTGACCGTAAAGTTCATCATCAGGTCGGCACGGCCCCAAAGAGCGTTAAGGCTGGCGACAAATAGCGGCGTGATCTCGAATTCAATCTCGGGAATGCCATCAACGATTGCTCCGCAGGGCTTCTGAGCAAGCCATGCCGATGCAGAACCCTCCACCTGGCCGACCTCAACGGGTGCGAGGTCGTCGACCGAATAGCCAAGTTCCTCCGCGTAGTCGATCGGCAGCACGGATCTGTCAGCGCCTGTATCAACGAGGCCGGAGATCATGATCTCTTGGTCGGGTTTGAGTCCGATCAGCGTGAGCAGGAGATACGGCCGCAGCTGTCCATCGGGACCGGGTCTGTACGGAGCGGTGAAGCTCTCTGGGTGCTCCACGGGGCTCAGGCGATGAAGTAGCCGGGGCGGGAACGAGGAACGGGAACGATTGCGTCCGTAGGTCTGACCTCGGGTTGGCTTCGCAGGCCCTTTGCGCTGAGATCGCTGGCGACGACCTTGCCGTTGCGGAGCGCGACCCACTTGCCCATATAGGGCGCCAAGTCCTCCTTCGGTTCCAGCTCGGCCTGAGCTCGACGAAAGCTGTCTTGATCGTGGACCGCCATCAGTTCCTCATTTCCGGCGACTTCGCCATGTTCCTCCAATCACCATAGCGATGCAATCGGGAACATCGGACGGAACGTTGCTTTGGGCAGCGAGCGGTCTTCGCTGCCCAGATCGACACTAATCGTGCATAATCAAAGCGGATTTGCGGCCGTGCACCATGCGCCGCATCCCGCTCTACAGAGCCAAGAACCTGACCCCGTCGAGTCGCTTAGGAGGGAGCCGCTCTATCCAGCTGAGCTATCGGGGCCAGGTGGCTCATCGTAGAGCTAATGGCCCGTCGCATCGAGGTCCTCTAGGTCGGCGAGATCGCGAGTACGGCCGGCAGCTTGCTTCATTGCCTTTAGATCCTTAATTGAGCAGACGGCGACCTTGACTCCAAGGACGTCTGCCTCGGTGGAGCGAGCACATAGCTCGTCGTAGGCAGGTATGCCATCGAGCCCCTGGACGACATCGAGGCGTCCGAGGTCGGTCTCTATCGCAACCTGCTCTCCGCTCATTAGCTGCCCGGCGATCGAGGGCTCGCTGCTGAGAAATGATTCTCCTGCCTGGACATGTCCATGGGCACTTACCGCGACTGCTGCAACGCGCTTCAAGTTCTCTGGAGACGAAGAGATGACAATGTCCACGTCTTTCGTTCCTCTGACAACCCCCCAAGCGTTGACGGCAAGACCACCAATCAGAACGAATTCGACTTTTGCGTCCGAAAGTCGGCGCAGGAGCTGATCGAAAGCCGGTTCGGTCAATGGGGGCGAGCGGAGCCAACGAATCGCATCAACTTGTGGCTCAGCGCGATGCCCTCAGCCAGGTTCACGCTCATGGGGCGTTTTGCGTCCTTGCGCAGTCGGTGCAACCGGACCTCCTCGGCCTTGGCCGCGGCGTTCTTCGACGGCTTGCTCTCCTGCTGGATGGACTCCATGGCCAACACGGTAGCGGAGCGGCGATGACCTCCGCCTCAATGGGCAGCGCTGCCCAAATCGACATCAATCGTGCGTAATCGAGTCGAATCCGTGGCCAGCATAAGTCCGACGCATTCCGCTCTGCAGTAGCGAAAAGCGAATCCTCGATTTCGCTTAGGAGGGAGCCGCTCTATCCAGCTGAGCTATCGGGGCTGGATGGCCCATGGTAGAGCCGGGCGATGCACGGGCCTCAATCGAGGTGTCGGATGCTGAGGGCTGTTCGTCAGCCGCCGCGAGTCTCAGGGCGGCCGAGGCCAGGAGTAGGCGGAGGCGGAGGCGGAGGGGTTCCGCCGCTACCGGTTTGGGGCTTTGGTGCTTCTGCCATTGCCTAGAAAATGTTATCGCCTAGCAGGGCGGCCAAGGAAAGAATCTCAATTACCAGGGCGCTTGCAGCGACGGTGTAGGCACGGGTCAACCACTTGATCCTCTCATCGTTCGAGTCCCAGAACCGGTCGAGATCATAGGCGAGACGCCGGTAGACCTCGGGCATGTCTTCGCGGACGGCATAGAGGCCCTCGTACAGCCCGGCCCCGGCCTCAGCAAAGATGAGGTTCTTCTTCGGCAACAAGATGTAGACGCTCGCGCCGATTGAGATCACAAACGCAACGAGGGCGGTGATTGCCAGCCCTCGCGGGCTCGGATTCTGGAATGCCTGCTGTCCGAGGAAGGAGGCGGCGAGCGAGGATGCGGCCAAGAGTACGCCGGTTCGGGCTAGCGGGGCTCAGGACCTGATCCCTATCCTGGTACTTGAGGATGGCGTGGAGCGGGAAGGCAGCGGGGCTGGTCGTCGTGCTCATGCTCTTGGGTGCGACCGCTACCCCTGCCCAGGCTGAGCTGACCGAGCGGGGAGACCTCTTCGTCCGCTTCAACGGGGGGATCAACCCCAATGCCCTGCCCCGCGAGAAACGGGCGCCGATCTCCGTCCAGGTGGAGGGCACTGTCAAAACGCTCTCCGGCGAGCGGCCGCCGGCCCTGCGGCAGATCAAAATCGAGCTCAACCGCGGCGGGCGCATCAACTCCAACGGCCTGCCGGTCTGCAGCTACAACGACATCGTCGCCGCCTCCGCTCGGCAGGCGATGGCCACCTGCGGGCCGGCCAAGGTTGGCGAAGGCATCTACCGCGCCAACACGGCCTTCCCGGAACAGGACACCTTCCCCTCGCAGGGCCACATCACCGCCTTCAACGCCGTCTCGAAAGGCCATGACGCGATCCTCGCCCACATCTACGGTGAGGATCCGGTCCCGATCACCCGCATCATCGTCTTCCGCATCCGCCGCACCCAAGGCACCTTTGGCACTGTCCTCACCGGGGCCCTGCCAATCTCGGTGAACCGTTACGGATATGTGGAGAAAATCTCGCTCTCGCTGTTCCGGCGCTACTCCTACCGCGGTGAGGCGCGCAGCTACATCAGTGCCGCCTGCGACGCCCCCGCCGGCTTCTTCAGCGCCTTCTTCCCCTTCGCTCGCACCTCGATGACCTTCGAGGACGGGCGCACGCTCTCCAGCACCCTGACCCGCAGCTGCGCGGTCTACCGCAGTGCGGGGGGCTAGTCGTAGAGGCTCTCGGAGGCGAGCTCGAGGGCGCGGCGGCTCCAGAGCTTCACCTCCATAAAGACGTTATCGCCGTAGTTCTTCAGAGCGTCGAGGGCGATCAGGGTGAAGCGTTCGTCGGTGACGATCTCCTGGTCGACGGTCTCTGCATCCAGCTCGGCGCTGGCGGCGACGGCGTTACGGACGAGGGGGCGGCCCCAGACCAAGGTGACGTCTCCAGCCCGGCCGTTCTCGCCACGCCAGAGGCCGATCACGTCGTCGTTGAGGTCGATTCGCCACTCTGGGTTGTCCTCGGCGAGCACGTCGGTGAAGTCGGCCTTGGCACGGAAGTCGCTCGGCTCAGCCCCTTCCTCCGGTTGCGCGTAGGAGACGTGTCCGAAAAGCTCCAGGGTGCCGCCGTCCGGAGGGTCGACGCGCGCAGTGCAGGGGACCCAGGCGCGCCCGCCCCAGGCGCGCTCGGGGAACCAGGCGATCGCCTCCGCCGCCGGCGCCTCGACTCCCTCCGGTAGGTCCGCGATCTCGCCGCACGCTTGCCGGAACGACTCCGCCAGCCGCTCGGCGAAGCGCCCGTGCGGGATTCCCTCCTGGGTCGAGTCGGCGATGAAGCGCGGGATCGGGCGGGGGTTCGGCGGCACCGATGGCGAGCCTACCCGGGCGGCGCTGGCGCGGCGTTCAGGCGGTGACTGTGGCGCCGGCGGCCTGACCTTTGCCGGTCACACTCTGGTCAGCCGGTACCTCGAGCTGCTTGTTCACTTTCTTCAGCAGGACACCGGCGGTGCTGTCGAACCGGGTCAGGACCAGCCCGGCGACGCTGTCGAGGCTGTAGCCGGCAGCGATGTAGAGGGCGACCCCTTCGTCGTTGGACCCCACCCCTGCCACGCGCAGGCCTATCGCGACCACCAGCGCCCACAACACCGTTTGCGAGAGGCCGATCCAGCGCAGGTTCAACCAGTACACACCGTCGCTGATCGCGACGATCGGCAGCGAGTGCGTCTGCATCTGCTTGACGTTCTCGACCAGCAGGTGGATCACAGCGCCGAGCAGCACCAGGCCGAAGGCGCCGACCAGCTGCCAGCGGTCGTCGAGGTTCCAGTCGCTCGGGAGGCTGAGTGTGGGCACGCCATACATCAGCCCCCCCGCGAGCAGCGCCAGCAGGAACGGCGCGAGGCAGGTAAGGACACGAGCGACCTGGCTGCGCGGCAGCCTGTAGATCAGGCCGGCCCCGACGTCGACCCAGCCGCCGATCCGCTTATGCGTGAGCCCGGAGAGGACCCGTTTGCGCTGCTCGGGGTCGGGGAGCTGTCCCCCGAAGGCATCGTTGAAGTCGAGCGGCTTGCCGACGCGCAAGTAAATCAGCTGCTCTTCGACTTCTTCGGGCACTGTGACCTTGGAGCAGTGGAGGACGACGTCAGTCAGGATTGCGGCAGAGTCTTTGGCGGCGGCGATCGTTGCCGCAGCATCGGGCGCGCTCCCAGTAGGTGCTTTTGGCCAGCGGTCGAGCAGCCCGGATATGCCGTTGACCACGGCCCAGGTGTCCTCGGCGTAACCATGGAGGCTCGGGTGCTCCTCCAGCAGCTTGCGCAGCGCCGCCTGGTGCTGGGGGAGCTGCTTCGCCTCCAGCGCTTTCTGGCCGCGTGCGAGCGCTTCCTTCAGGGCTGCATCGCGCATGGTGGATCCGGACGTCGCGGGGGCGTATTTCTCTGCGGCTTCGGTCAGGGCCGCCAGCGTGCGCAACAGTAACCGCGAGGCGACCCTTACTCCGCTTACCCTGGTGAACAGCTCGTCGCGCGCCTTGGGATCATCCGCTCCGGTCGCCATAGAGCGGTAAGCCTATGCTGATTGAAATGTGACTGTCAACCTTTTGCCGCTTCGCGCAGGTCCGCCGCGGCTCGCTCCGGTGGGTAGGTGTTGATGTCGACCCCGGTGGCGAACTCGAAGCTGGCCTTGACGGTGAGGCGGGGGGCGATGTCGATGTGCCAGTGGAAGCTCTCGGTGCTGCGGGGGGCGGTGCGCACCCAGAAGTTGAGCTCGGGCGAGCTGTCGAAGCGCGCGGCGAGGGTGCGCAGTGCGGTGCGCAACATCGCCGCGCCGGCGGTGTCCTCCTCGAAGCGAGCGGCCTCGCGGCGCGGGACTACACGCAGTTCGAAGGGGGAGCGCGACGCCCAGGGGCAGATCAGCGCCGCCTCGTCGTCGATCGCAACCAGGCGCTCGCGGCGGCGCACCTCCTCGACCAGGACGTCGCTGAGCAGCCCGCCGCCCGCCGTCCTTTCGGCGTAGGCGCCCGCCCGCTCGCGCTCCCGTGCCACCGCCGCCGGCACGAAGGGGAGCGCGTAGAGCTGCGCGTGGGTGTGCTCGAGCGAGGCGCCCGCCTCGCCGCCCTCGTTGACGATCAGTTGCACGTAGGCAGCGCTGTCGTGGGCGCGCATCCGCTCGCGCCAGGTCTCGACCGCGGCGGCGAACTGCTTCTCGTCTAGCTCGGCCATTGCGGTTGCGTGCGAGGGTGCGTTGACGATCACCTCATGGGCGCCGGTCACCGGGCGTGAGACAAAGAGGTCGGCCTCGCCGGCACGCCGCGACTCCAGCAGCGGATCGCCGGCGCTGGCGAAGGCCCCCGCCTCGCCGCCGGTCGCCGTTGCGCTCGGGTTGTCGGCCGCGGCGGCACTGCCACCCTCACTCTCCTCAGGCGCCAGCGCCGGATAGAGGTTCGGCACCACCCGCGTCGTCCAGCCCGGCGTCTCGGGCTCGCCGCCGCCGGCACGGGTCGCGTAGACCTCAGGCGGGGTGCGGTCCTCGTGTCCCTCGCAGAAGGGGCAGTTCTCCGCCCCCGTGGGCTCGCTCTTCGGCGTCCCGAAGTTGTCCGGACGGTCGGCGCGGCCGGGCGCGAGGATCGTCCGCAGCCCGGTCAGCTGGTCGATGCGGAGCTCGGGAGCGCTCAGGGCTGGGAAGGGGGAAGGTCGTCGGCCTCGGTCGCCGGGGCGGACGAGGTTTTCCTGGCTTTCGCCCCGCCCTGGGCCCCGGCCAGGAACGGCTCGAGCACGTCCATCGGCAGCGGGAAGACGATCGTCGTGTTCTGGTTGCTGCCGATCTCGAGCAGCGTCTGCAGGTAGCGCAGCTGCAGCGAGGCGGGGTTGGTGCTGATGATGTCGGCGGCATCGGTGAGCTTCTGCGCCGCCTGGTACTCGCCCTCGGAGTTGATGATCTTGGCCCGCCGCTCGCGCTCGGCCTCGGCCTGGCGCGCCATCGCCCGCTGCATCTGCTCGGGGATCTCGACGTCCTTGATCTCGACCGCGGTCACCTTCACGCCCCAGGGCTCGGTCGACTCGTCGATGATCTTCTGCAGCTCTTCGTTGAGCCGCTCGCGCTCGGCCAGCAGCTGGTCCAGTTCGGCCTTGCCCAGCACCGAGCGCAGCGCCGTCTGCGCGATCTGCGAGGTGGCGAGCAGATAGTTCTCGACCTCGACGATCGCTCGGTTGGCGTCGACGACGCGGAAGTATGCGACCGCGTTGACACTGGAGGGGACGTTGTCGCGGGTGATCACCTCCTGCGGCGGGATGTTGAGGGTGACGGTGCGCAGGTCGACCTTGACCATGCGGTCGATGAACGGGATCAGCAGGATCAGGCCGGGTCCCTTCAGCGCGATCAGTCGGCCGAGCCGGAAGATCACCCCGCGCTCGTACTCGCGCAGCACCCGCACCGAGGCGCCAACCGCGATCAGGCCGAAGATCGCCAGGACGACCAGTACGCCGATCAGGACCTCCATCAGCCTGCTCCTTCCTCGGACGCTGCGGGTTGCGACTCGGGGCGCACCACCAGGGTAAGCCCCTCGACCGCCTCGACCCTGACTCTATCCCCAACGCTGACCCGGCCCTCGCCCCCGGCCAGGCGCGCCCTCCAGAGGGCGCCCTCGATCCAGACCTGACCCTCCGGCGCCAGCGGGCTGCGTGCATCGGCGAGGGCGCCGACCAGCTCCTCCGGGCCGGTCCGCACCGGCTCGTCGCGGTGCGCTTCGAGCACCTTGCGGCCGACGAAGAAGAAGGTGACGAGCGAGAGGACGCCGAGCGTGATCAGGCCGGGGCCGATGTAGGAGGTGGAGTCTGAGCCGCTCTCGAGCGCGACCACCCCGGCGCCGACCAGGCCGAGTGAGCCAAGCACCGCCAGCACGCCACCGGTCGGCAGCAGCAGCTCGGCGAGGAGCACCGCGACCGCGACCAGGGCGATGACAACAAAGACGTCCACGGGCGGATTATCCGCTCTCGCACTTGGGAGGCTGCCCGAGCGCGCAGTTCTCGATTGCGGCGCGCAGGTCCTCGTGCTCGACGTAGGGGATGTACGTGAAGTAGAGAAGCTCGCCGCGCCTGTCGTAGAAGGCGGTGGCGGGGAGGCCGCGCGAGGCGCCGATGCTGTCGGCGATCTCCTCGTCGGGATCGGTGTAGCTGGGGTAGGGGACGGGGTTGTCGCGCAGGAAGGTGCGCGCTGCGTCGTCGTTGTCCTGGCTGTCGACGCCGAGGAAGGCGACGCGTTTGCCGTACTCGGCGGCCAGCTGCTGGAAGGCGGGGAACTCGATCCGGCACGGCCCGCACCAGGAGGCCCAGACGTTGACCACGACCGGGTACCCGCGCAGCTCCTCGATCCGTCGCTCGTAAGCGTCGACGCCGCCGTCCAGCAACTGATTTCCTTGTGCGTGCAGGGCCGCCAGCGGCGGCGGTGACCCGGCCAGAGTCTTCTCGTAGTCGGGGTGCTTGCCGGCCTCATCGTCGGAGGAGCCGCAGCCTCCCGCGGTCAGTGCGGCTATCGCCACCAGGCAGATCGCCAGCTGTCGCCCCGGCTTTCGCAATTCCTTGATTACAATACGTTTGTTCTGTCCGCGTTGGATGCGGACTCCGAGAATCGTCGGGGGGAAGGAGAGACCGACTCCCGGCTCCTCACTACTTGTCCCGGCCGCAAGCTCCGGCGGGGACGGACTCACAAGCCGCCATGGCCAAGACCAGCGAAGTTGCCGCGCGAGCGGCAGTTCCCTCAGGCGCCGATATCGAGCGCGCGGCGAAGTTCGTCCGCGAGCCCTTCCTGCTCGATGGCGAGGGCCCGGAGGCGCTCGCCCCCGGGACCGCGCGGCGCCGCGCTCTAGACGCCGCTCTGAAGGAGCTGGACGCGGGCGCCGAGGATCCCTCGATCCAGTGGCGGCAGGACTTCTCGCTGCTGCTCGGGCTGGAGCGGCTGCTCGCCGACGAGCCGCCAACGCTGCGCGACGGCGCCCAGCTCAACCCCCACCAGGTCGATGCGCTCTCCGGGACGCTGACCGAGCTGATGGCCGAGCAGCAGACCGCCGCCGAGAACGGCAACGGAGCGACAGCGACCGCACCCCCGGCCGAGGCGGCGGAGTCCGAGGACGGCGCCTCCGGCAACGGCGACGACGCCGAGGCGCTGGAGGACGACGAGCTCGCCCCCGACGAGGAGCCCCAGGACTGGGAGGAGCCGCCAGCCGACGCAGAGGACGAGGAGGCGATCGAGGAGGCGCCCGAGGACCCCGGCGCCGACCGCCGCTTCTGGTTCGAGCACGCGACCGGTGCCGGCAAGACCGTCGCTGCGGTCGGCTTCATCGAGGCCTCCCGCACCGGCGGCGTGCTGATCCTCACCCACCGCCGCAACCTGGTCGACCAGTTCATCGGCGAGATCTCCGACCGTGGCTACAAGGAGCGGCTGCGCCCACCATTGCTCGACGGTCGCGACGACCCCGACGGCCCGGTCACGGTCGAGACCTACCAGTGGTTCGTCCGCAACCACAAGAAAGTCTCCGATGCCTACTCGATCGTGATCTGCGACGAGGCGCACACCGCCCTCGGCGAGAAGACCAGCGCCTGCATCCGCGACTGGACCGGCCCCGTCTACATCGGCATGACCGCGACTGGGGCGCTGATCGCCCGCCACGTCACCGACCTCTTCCCGACCCAGACCTCGCGCTTCGACCTCGCCCAGGCGGCGCGGCGCGGCGTGATCTCGCCGCTGCGCTGCATGCGGATCCCGCCCGGGCCGGGTGTGCGGACGATCGCCAAAGTGCCGCTGCGAAAGGGCGAGGTCGACCAGGACTTCGACCAGGAGGAGCTGGCCGCGCTGCTCGACCAGGAGCCCTTCAACGTCGCGATCGCCGACCTCTACAAGACCCGCTTCAGCAAAGTCCCCGGCGTCCTCTACACGGCCGGCGTGCAGCACGCGAAGAACGTCGCCAAGGCGCTGCAGAACGCCGGCATCGTCGCCCGCGCCGTCTCGGGCGAGACACCGAAGCGCGAACTGGCCGAGATCCTCGCCGCCTTCGAGCGCGGCGAGGTCGACGTGCTCTGCAACGCGATGCTGCTCGCCGAGGGCTGGAACTCGCCGCGGGCGACGATCTGCATGCACCTGGCTCCGACCGCCTCGAAACGCGTCTACCAGCAGCGGGTGGGGCGGGTGACGCGGCGCGCGCCCGGCAAGGAAGCCGGCCTGGTGATCGACTTCGTCCACCCGGCGACGACCCACGACGAGACGATCGTCACCCTCCACAGCCTGCTCGACCGCGACGTCTACCGCGGCGGCGCGATCGTGGTCGGCCCGGTGCGGCGGGCGCGCGGTCGGCGGATCCGGGTGGAGCGGCGGATCGTCCCCGTCTCCGACGACGAGGAGCGCCGCACCCAGGTCCTGGAACGGGAGCTGTGGCGGATCGCGGTCGAGAACCTCGACTACCCCGAGCAGCACGCCTGGGCGGCGCTGGCCGGGGCGCGGGTCAACCCGCAGAACTGGCGCCGGGCGCGGGCGATGCTGCGCGGCGCCCAGACCAAGGAGCTGCGCCGTCGCTTCCTGCTCACCTGCATCCAGCGCAACCGCAACTCGCAGCTGAAACTGAAAGCGCTGAGTGAGATCGCCGAGCTGGGCGACTCCGACGCCTTCGACGACGCGATCGACATCGTCGGCACCTGGAGCCGCGACGACAAGCGGGCGGGGACGAAGACGCTGCTGCAGGCGCTGATCGACAAGCGGATCGGCCGCCGCGACCAGGCCCAGGCCTGGGTCTGGCGGCTCGCCTCCTACACCCGCGAGCTGCACGAAGAGTATGCGGTGCAGCGCTGGCCGGAGACGAAGCGATTGCTGGGCCTCCTGGTCAACTCCTCCGGGCGGGCGCACGGGCGCAACGCGCGCCGGCTCGTCCACGCGGCCCGCAAACAGGACCGCCGGCTCGGGGTGGCGCTGCTGGCGGCTTCGGTTGCCCACACCCCCGAGGGCGAGGAGGTCCTGCGCGGCGCCCGGATGAGGATGGCCCGCAAGCCCTCCTCGATCGGGCGGGAGCTGCTTCGCAACTTCCCCAAAGGCGGCAGGCGGCGCAAGCGCGCCAAGAAGAAGAAAGACGCCAAAGGCGCCGAGAAGGCAAGAGACGCGAAGGCGAAGAAAACCTCGGAGGTCGAGGAGGACTCGAACTCAGAGACGCAGGTGGACCTCGCCGGCGAAGAGAACGGTGCTGCCGCCACCGGGGAGGCGGACGACGAGACCGCCGCGGTCGTCGATTCCGGCAGCGACTCCTGAGCCGGCGACGACCTCGAGGTTGGGTCCGGCGCTCCAAGAGATCTCACGACCGCTGAGCGCGTCGCGCTCGCGGTAGGTGGCGAGGACCGCCTCGTCCTGCGCCCCTAGCCAGCGGTTCAGGTGGCTACCTAGAGCCAAGGCCGCATCGCGGGGGGACGGGGGAAGACCCGCCGGAGCAACAGCGGGGAGGCTCCGTCGGGCCTCCCCCCGTCCCCCCGCGGCCGAGCCGAAGAGCGAGATTGCCGTGTCGCGCAGGTCGGGCGGAAACTCGTCAGGGACGATCGTCAGGTTGAGCCCGACCCCAATCACCGCCCAGTCCTCCTGGACCTTAGTCTCGATCAGGATTCCCGCCAGCTTGCGCCCGTCGACCCATACATCGTTCGGCCACTTGATCTGGCACCTCACCTCAGGCGCGAGCTCCTCAGCCGCCTCGCAGGCGGCAATCCCGACGGCCAGCGGCAGCAGCGGCCGGTCGCCGAGCGGGCGCAGCACCGCCGAGTAGAGCAGCGCTTTGCCGGCGGGCGCGGTCCAGGCGCGTCCCTGCCGGCCGCGGCCGGCCGTCTGCTCCTCGGCGGTGACGACGGTGCCGCCGAGCGCGCCGCCCTCGGCCAGCTCGCGGGCGCGGGAGTTGGTCGAGTCGGTGCGGCGGTAGTGGCTATGGGGCGCTCCGAATCTCATCCCGACCCTACGCGTTCGCTGTTTGTCCCCCTATGGCGCCACAAACAGCGAACGCGCTCGGGGTTCATCTGCTTGCGTCGGCGAGCAGGGCGGCGACGAGGCCGTCTACGTCGTGGTGCTCGGCTTCGATGTCGACCTCGAGGTCGGCGGCGCGGGCGGCTTCGCTGGTCACCGGACCGATCGAGACGACGCGGGCGGTGTGGGGGAAGCGCTCCCCGAGGGCCTCGGTCAGGTTGCGCACGGTCGAGGACGAGGTGAAAGTGACGTAGTCGGCGCTCTGCGCGTCCTCGATCGCTTTGGGCCCGGGCTGCTCGCGCAGGGTCTCGTAGAGGGCGACGACGTCGACCTCGGCGCCGCGCTCGCGCAGCGCGTCGGGCAGCACGTCGCGGGCCTCGGCGGCGCGGGCGACCAGGACCCGGCGGCCGGCCACCTCGACCTCGGCCAAGGCTTCGACCATGGCCTCGGCGACGAACCGCTCAGGGACGACGTCGGCGACGATCCCGTGCTCGGCGAGCGCTTGTGCCGTCCCGGGTCCGATCGCCGCGACGATCGTGCCGGTCTTCGCGTGAGCGCTCGATCCCGCACCCCTTACCTGCTTCTTTTCCGGCCCGGCGAGCGCCCGCGCATCGAGGCCGGCCGCGCCGAGCGCCTCGAACAGCAAATGCGCGCCGTTGGGGCTGGTCACACAAATCAGCGCGTACTCGCCGATCCGCTCCACCGCGCCGCGCACCTCCGCGCTCTCGATCCGTGGCTCGATCCGGATCGCCGGCAGCTCGACGACCTCGGCACCGAGCGCACGCAGCGTCGCGGCGAGGCCGCTGGCCTGGGCGCGGGCGCGAGTGACGACTACGCGGCGACCGTGCAGAGGACGCCGCTCGAGCCAGGCGAGCGCCTCGCGGCGCTGCACGACCGGCCCGACGACGATTAGTGCTGGGGCACCGATGCCCTCGCGCTCGACCGCCTCGGCGAGAGTCGCCAGAGTGGCGACGACCGTGCGCTGCCCGTCCATCGTGCCTCGCTCGACCGCCGCCGCCGGCTCGGCCGGGTCTCGCCCCGCCGCGATCAGCGCCGCCGCATTCTCGTCGAGCCGCTTGACACCCATGTAGAAGACGAGCGTGCCGGGGAAGCGCGCGAGCGCGTCCCAGTCGAGCGCGGTCTCGCTCTTCTCGGGATCCTCGTGGCCGGTGACGAAGGCGACCGCCGAGGCGTCGTCGCGGTGGGTGACGGGAATGCCGGCGTAGGCGCTCGCGGCGACGCCGGCGGTGACGCCGGGGACTACCTCGAACTCGACCCCGGCGGCGCGCAGAACCTCCCCCTCCTCGCCTCCGCGGCCGAAGACGAAGGGATCACCGCCCTTGAGGCGCACGATGCTCTTGCCGGCCCGCGCCGCCTCGACCAGCCGCTCGCCGATCTCGTCCTGGGGGACGGACGGCGCTCCCGGCGCCTTGCCGACGTAGACCAGCTCGGCGTCGGGGCGAGCGCCGTCGAGCGCGCCGGGTGGAATCAATCGGTCGTGGAAGATCGCGTCGGCGGAAGCGATCAGCTCCAGGGCGCGCGCCGTCATCAGCCCCGGATCGCCCGGCCCGGCACCGACCAGGTACACGACTCCCTTTCGTGCGCTCATCGACACACTCCCGGTCGCGCAGCCGACTTTGACCCCACCATAGGTGGGTAAATCTCCGATGCGCTCACGTCATCGCTCCGGCGCGGTCGAGGATCTCGCGGGCGCCGGCGCTCTGCAGGCGCTCAGCGAGCAGGCGGCCGAGGCCCTCGGGCTCCGACGCGTCGCCCTCGATGCGGTCGCGGACCCACTCGCTGCCGTCGGGAAGGCCGACGAAGGCCTCGATCGACATGCGCTCGCCGGCCGCGCTCGCCCGCACCCCGATTGGCGACGTGCAGTCGGCTTCGAGTAGGGCGACCGCGGCGCGCTCGGCGCTCAGCTCGCGCAGCGCCGTAGCGTCGCTTATCGCAGCCGCGGCTTCGATCACCGCTTCATCGCCGGCGCGCGTTTGCAGTACGAGCGCCCCCTGCCCCGCCGCCGGGGTCATCTGCTCGGCTGGGACCGCAAAAGCGATCTCTCCCTCGCGCCCCAAACGCCGCAGACCCGCCACCGCGAGGACGATCGCATCGAGCTCACCCTCGGCAAGCTTGCGCAGCCGGGTGTCCACATTGCCGTGCAGCTCCTCGACCCGCAGGTCGGGCCGAGCGGCCAGCAGCTGCGCTCGCCGCCGCAGGCTCGCGGTGCCAACCCGCGCCCTCTCGGGCACCTCGTCAAGCGATGAGCCGACCCCAATCCAAGCATCGGCCGCCTCCTCCCGCACCGGCACCGCAGCAATCACCAATCCCTCCGTCATCTCAGCCGGCAGGTCCTTAGCCGAGTGCACACCAATATCCGCCTCCCCACTGAGCAGAGCGTGCTCCACCCCGCGTACGAATCTAGCCTTATCCCCAGGCACACCATCCGAGGACACCTCCACCAGCTCAGCCCCCCCGAGCATCTCGGCAACCTGCCGAGCCTGAGCTACAGCCAAAGCACTGCTGCGTGTGGCAATCCGAATCATCAGCAAGTGTGGTGAGCCAATCCCGGGAGGGGTGGAACGTTCTGTACTTTTTCGCGACTGGCCATCGTCGGTAGCCCCAAACGCGGCTGCGAAAAAGTTAAGTGGAACCCCTCCCGGGATTGGCTCTCCGCAAAGGAGTCACTTTGCCACCCGCTTCCGTCTCAGGCTCAGTTTCAGCATCAAGCCCGAACAGCTCGCGCAGAGCACTAACGTAGGCGTAAGCCTCGTCGCTGCCCGCCGACCTCTTCATCCGCAGTGTCGGCTCGTGCAACAGCCGGGAGACGATCGCCTTCGCCATCGTCTCCAGTCGTTCCTGGTCCGCCTCGCCGAGACTCTCCCAGCGCCCCTCGTTCTCAGCGAGCACGCGGCGCACGACCTCGTCGCCGCGCTCGCGCAGGGAGGAAATCGTCGGCACTACCTCCAGTGAGGCGAGCCAGCGCTCGAAGCGGTCCTGCTCGGCGGCGAGGATCGGCTCTGCCCGCTGCGCCTCGGCCTCACGTCCACTCGCGTTGCGCTCGACGATCTGCTGCACGTCGTCGATGTCGTGCAGGCTGACCCCAGCGATCTCGCGGCATGCCGGCTCGATATCGCGGGGCACGGCAATGTCGACCAGCAACAGCTGCCGTCTCTCGCGGGCGCTCATCACCTGCTCGAGCTCGTCGCGCTCGACGATGTGGTGAGGTGAGTTGGTGGCGGAGACGACGATGTCGGCGGCCCCGAGCTGCTCGGGCAGCTCCTCGAAGCGGACCGCCTCGCCACCGAAGTTCTGGGCGAGTCCGATCGCGCGGTCGTAGTGACGGTTGGCGACGAAGACTGTGGCGACGCCGCGGGCGACCAGCGCCCGCGCGACCAGCTCGGCGGTCTCGCCGGCGCCGACCACCAGCACGCGGCGCTCGCTCAGGTCGCCGAGCGTGCGCCGTGCCAGCTCGACCGCGACCGAGGGGATCGAAACGCCCTTCTCGCCGATCGAGGTCTCCTCACGGACGCGGCCCCCGGCGGCGAGGGCGCCGCGGAAGAGGCGGTTGAGGATCGGCCCAGTGCCGCCCTCGACCAGGGCCAGCTCGTAGGCACGCTTGACCTGGCCCTGGATCTCGGCCTCGCCGACGATCATCGAGTCGAGCCCGGCGGTGACCTGGAAGAGGTGGCGGGCGGCCTCGCCGGCGCGCAGCGAGTAGAGGTGGCCGAGCAGCTCGGTGGGCCTGATCTCCGCCTGGCGGGTGAGCACGCCGAGTGCAGTCGACTCCGCTTCGACCGGGTCCGAGACGACGAGGTAGAGCTCGGTGCGGTTGCAGGTCGAGATCGCCGCCGCCTCGTGGATCCCCGCTGAGGCGGTTAGCTCCTGCAGGGCGCCGACCGCGCGACCCTCGGTCAGCGAGAGACGCTCGCGCAGGTCGAGCGGCGCGGTCTTGTGGGAGACGCCGAGGGCGAGGAGCTCGCTCATGGAGCGCTCACCTCCTCTTGCCGTGGTGCAGCCTCCTCGGCGTTGGCGCGGGCCTCGGCGAATGTCGCCAGCTCGCGCAGCTCACGCTCGATCCGCTGCAGTTTCGCCGCCATGATCGCGACGTAGATGACGAGCAGGACGAGGAAGACGAGGTAGGCGCCGGCGACGTACTTGCCAGCCTCATCGAGCGGCAGGGCCGGTGCGGCGAGCGGCAGGAAGTCCACTAGCTCACCTCCGGGGCGACGCGGCTGCCGCCGCCCGGCGTCGGCGCGTCGAGCGCCCGGCGCAGCCGCTTCAGCTGGCCGGAAGCGCTCTTCGCGGTCAGCTCGAGCTTGACCAGGGTGACCCAGAGGAGCGCCATTGCCGCCAGCGAGACGAGGAAGGTGAACATCATCGAGCCCGGCAGACCGCCTTCGGCGGTGGCGAAGGTGCGTGGGTGGACGAGGCTCTCGGCCATCCGCACCGCCATGAAGTTGAGCGGCACGAAGGCGCCGGCGGCGATCGCGAAGACGGAGGCGTAGCGGGCCTGCCGCTCCGGGTCCTCGATCGCGTAGCGGAACGGGTAGTAGGTGGCGTAGAGGAGGAAGACGATCAAGAAGCTGACCAGGGTCGGCTCGTCCCAGACCCACCAGTGGCCCCAGGAGGCCTTGGCCCAGATCGCGCCGGTGAGGAGCACGGCGACGCCGAAGATCACTGACATGTGGATCGCGACGTAGGACCAGGCGTCCCAGCGCCGCTCGCCGCTGCGCAGGTGGGCGATCGCGAAGACCCCACCGGCGATGAAGCCGAGCAGGGCGACGATCGCCAGCGGCACGTGCAGGTAAAAGATCTTCTGCACGAAGCCCTGGTCGGCGTCGAGTGGGGCGTAGAAGAAGGTGAGCGAGAGCGCCGCGGCGATCAGCACCACGGTCGCGATCGAGAGGGGTCTCAGTCCTGTGCCGTACATGGGGTTTGCGCCGCCTTGGGAGCGGGGCGCCTCAGTCCTCCAGCAGGAAGTCGAATACGGCGTACCCGACCAGGAGGAAGACCAGATCGTATAGCGCCAGCACCGCCAGCCAGCCGCCGAAGCCGTCGTAACCGGGACCGCCCAAAGCGAGCAGCGGCTCGCTGGCGCCGGCCGCGGCGATCGTCAGCGGCACCGAGAGGGGGAGCAGTACGAGCGGGCCCAGCAGGTCGCGGGCGCGGGAGTGGACCGCCATCGAGGAGATCAGCGTGCCGGTGGCGGCGAGGCCGAGGTCGGCGAGCAGCAGGACCGCGACGAGCGGGCCCAGCCCAGCCGCCGAGTCGAGGAAGAAGAGGGCGAAGACTGGGACGACGATCAGCTCCAGCGCCAGCAGGTATGTGAAGAGCGCCGCCGCCTTGGCGGCGAAGAGAGCGGTACGGTCGATCGGGGCGAGGCGGATCGCGTCGAACCCGCCCTCCTCGCGCTCGGCGACAAAGAGGCGGTTGATGCCGAGAATCGCAGCGAAGAGCAGGGTCGCCCAGAGCACGCCGGCGGCGAGGTCGCCGGAGAGGCTGGTGCGGTCGAGCCCGAAGCGGAAGATGACGAAGGTGGTGACGGCAAAGAGCGCCATCGCCGGCAGCGACTGCAGGGTGCGCAGCTCGCTGCGCAGATCCTTGGCGAGGATCGCCGCGAAGGCCCTTCGCGATGGCGTCATGCTGCGACCACCTTGCCGCCGGACTCAAGGCGGAGGATCTGCTGGGCCTCGGGCGCGAAGCGCTCCGGGTCGTGGCTGACGATCACCCGGATGCGGCTCTCGGCCGAGCCGATCAGCGCCCGCGCCAGCTCGCGGCCCTCGGCGTCGAGGTGGGAGTCAGGCTCGTCGAGCAGCAGCAGCGCCGGCTCATGCAGGACGCAACGGCAGATCGCCAGCCGCTGGCGCATCCCGGCGGAGAGCTCGGCGACGCGGCTCTCGGCCCGGTGCTCCATGCCCGCGGCGGCGAGCAGCTCGCCGATCCGGCGTTCTGCCTCGCCCTGCTCGATCCCGTGCAGGTCGGCGTGGAAGCGCAGGTTCTCGCGCCCGCTCAGGTCGCGGTAGAGGAGCGGCTCGTGACCGAGGTAGCCGACCCGGCCGCGCAGCCGCCAGGCTTCGCGCGGCAGCTCGCAGCCGAGGACGCGCAGCTGACCGGCGCTCGGGCGCAGCAGGGTGGCGAGGACTCGCAGCAGCGTTGTCTTGCCGGCGCCGTTGGGACCGAGGACGAGCAGCGATTCGCCGCCCGTCAAGGCGAAGTCGACGCCGTCGAGCGCCCGCCGTTCCCCATAGTCCCGGCGCAAATCGGTGACGGAGATGGCGAGCTCGCTGGGTTCGATCCTCGGCACCCTGCCATATCGACGTCCGGCTACGCTTTGAAATTCGTGAGCGCCAAATCCACCCATCTCAATGAGACCGACAACTACGGCCCCGCTTTCATGCGCGTTGCTGCGCGGCTTGGGAGCTACGACACGACCGCCGAGGATGCCGCCCAGACGGTCGAGCTGCTCGGCCTCGAGCCGGGCGCAAAGGTGCTCGACGCCGGCTGCGGCTTCGGCCGCTTCGCCGCGGCGTTGATGGAGCACGGCTGCGAGGCGGTCGGGGTCGATATCTCGCCGGCGGCGATCGCCGAGGCTGAGGCGCGCTGCCCCGGACCGACCTATCTCGTCGCCGACCTGCTGGAGCCGCTGCCCGAGGGTGTTGCGCCCTTCGACGCCCTGGTCAGCGTCTACTCGAGCTTCGGCTACGGCGCTACCGAGGCCGAGGACATGGCGATGCTGCGGGCCTTCCACCGCGACCTGAAGCCGGGCGGGCGGCTGCTGATGCAGCTCTCCGACCTCGAGCGCTCGCGCTACCGGCTGAAAACCGACGAGGGCGTCGTCGTGCGCGAGACCAACGGCGTCAAGGAGACGCTCGACGTCGACTTCTCGACCGGGATGCTGCACGTCCGCTACGAGCTCGACGGCGAGATCGTCGACTCGCGCATCCGCATGTACGAGGCCGAGGTCTTGGAGCGGATGGTGGAGGAAGCAGGCTTCCGCGACGTCGAGCGCTACGGCGACTTCACCGGCGCCCCGAAGCGGCCCGAGGACCGGCAGGTCCTGGTGGCAACGGCATGAGCGACGGGCGCACGGGCGTCGTCGTCGACGCTTACTCGACCGGCGCCAAACTGGCGCCGCGCTTCGCCAAGGCGGGAATTGAGGTCGTCCATGTGCAGAGCGACCCGGGCATGCCCGGGTTCTACCTGGCCTCCTTTCGCCCCGAGCACTTCGTCGAGAACATCGTTCACGAGGGCGACCTCGAGGCGACCGCGGCAAGGGTCGCCGCCCACGATCCGGCTTTTGTCGTCGTCGGCTCCGAGCCCGGGGTGCTGCTCTCCGACGCGCTCAGCGAGCGCCTCGGCCTCCCTTCGAACGGCAGCGCCGGCAGCAGGGCGCGCCGCGACAAGCACGCGATGGCGGAGGCGCTGCGGGCCGCGGACCTGCGCGCCGTCGAGGAGCTGAAGACCGGCGACCCCGCCGAGGCGGCTGCCTGGGCGCGCGAGCGCGACGAGTGGCCGGTGGTGGTCAAGCCGCTCGACAGCGCCGGCACCGACGGCGTCACGCTCTGCGAGGACCCAGCCGCCGTCGAAGCCGCCTTCGCCGCCATCCTCGGCCGGCCCAACGCGCTGCAGGGTGCCAATGAGGAGCTGCTCGTGCAGGAGATGCTGCGCGGCACCCAGTTCTTCGTCAACTCGGTCAGCTGGGAGGGACGGCACCGCGTCTCTGAGGTCTGGCAGGACAACAAGCGCCGCATCGCCGGCAACCTCGTCTACGACTACGAGGAGCTGCACCCGCGCCATGGTGAGCAGCAGGACAAGGTGGTCGATTACGTCGAAGCGGTCCTCGACGCGCTCGGGATCCGCTTCGGCCCCGCCCACACCGAGGTGATGCTGACCGACACCGGGCCGGTCCTAGTCGAGTCGGGCGCGCGCCTGCACGGCTCGACCCGCGACGACGTGATCGACCGCTGCACGCCAAGCCATGCCGCCATCACCGCCGGGGCCTACATCGACCCCGGCTCGGTCGCCAGCCACGCCGGCAAGCCCTACGAGCTGAAGGCCGCTAACTACTGCGTAATGCTGATCTCCCAGCACGAAGGCCGGATCGTCGGCGCTGATGGCCTGCACCGGATCGAGGCGCTCCCCACCTTCGCCGGCTCGATCGCGATGCTCGGCCCCGGTGACGAGTTGAAGCGTACGATCGACCTCTTCTCCTGCCCCGGGATGATCTACCTGGTCGACCCCGACCGCGAGCGGCTGAAAGCCGACTACGACCGTCTGCGCGAGCTCGAGGCCGAGGGCCTCTACGAGCTCGCCGAGCCTGTCGTCTCCTGAGCTCTTAGTTGCGGCGCTTGCGCAGGGTGCGGCGGCCGACCTCGAGCAGCGGGCCGGCACCCTCCTTCAGCGCCTGCGTCCGCGCTGCGCCCTTGCCGTAGAGCAGCGTCGCCGAGGCGCGCACCGCTTCGCCCAGGGTGCGGTCGTAGGGATGCCACCAGAAGTCGCGGGTGAGGCCCGGCTCCCAGGCGTTCATCTTGATGTTGACGCACTCGTAGAAGCCGAACTTGGAGTGGGAGCGGCCGACGCCGGAGTCCTTGACCCCGCCCCAGGCGCACTGGCAGGCGCCGTGGCTGAAGGAGTGGTCGTTGACCCAGACCATTCCCGACTCGATCCGGCGGGCGATCCGCTCGCCGCGCTGGCGGTCCTTGGTCCAGACCGAGGCGCCGAGGCCGAACTGCGAGTCGTTGGCGAGCTCGATCGCCTCCTGCTCGGAGTCGACGACGACGATCGGCAGCACCGGGCCGAAGATCTCCTCACGCATGATCCGCATCTCGTGGGTGACGCCGGTGAGCACGGTGGGGGCGACGTACTTACCGTTGAAGCCGCTCACCTCGGTCGGGCCGCCGCAGAGCTTGGTCGCGCCGGAGGCGACCGCGTCCTCGATCAGGTCGACGACGATCTCGTACTGGCCCTCCGAGGTCATCGGGCCGATCTCGGTCTCCCACTCGCGCGGGTCGCCGAGGCGCAGCTTCTGCGCCTCGCGGGCGACGCCTTCGACGAAGCGGTCGGCGACCGCCCGCTCGACGTAGACGCGCTCGATCCCAGAGCAGGTCTGGCCGGCGTTGGCGAAGCCACCCCAGACGGCGCCGGAGATCGCGTTGTCGAGGTCGGCGTCGGCGCAGACGATCATCGGGTCCTTGCCGCCCAGCTCGAGCACCGAGCCCTTGAGCCCTTCGGCGCAGACCGCGCCGACCTTGCGGCCGACCTCGACCGAGCCGGTGAAGAAGACCTTGCCGACGCTGGAGCGCGCCAGCGCGTCGCCGACTGCGCCACCGCCATGGACGACCCGGACCAGCCCCTCAGGCAGCCCGCCCTTCTCGAAGACGCGGCGGATCGCCTCGCCCAGCAGCGGCGTCAGGCTGGCCGGCTTCAGCACCACGCCGTTGCCCGCCATCAGCGCGATCGCGACCTCGCCAAAGGGAATCGACCAGGGGTAGTTCCAGGGCGCGATCACGCCCACCACCCCGATCGGCTCGTAGGAGAAGCGGCCTTTCTTGGTCATCAGGAAGGCCTGGGACATCCGCACCTTCTCGTCGGCGAGGATCTTGCGGCCGGCCTTGGCGCACCAGTGCAGAGCGTCGACGGTCGGCAGCAGCTCCATCGTGTAGGCCTCGGCCCGCGGCTTGCCTTGCTCGTTGACCAGCAGGTCGGCGATCTCGTCGATTTCGTCGAGTAGGACGTCGGCGGCGCGGCGCATGTAGCGGCCGCGGTCCTCCAGGCTCAGTTCGGCCCAGGCGGGCTGGATGCGGGCGACGTCGTCGACGACGGACTGGACCTGGTCCGGGGTGATCGTCGCGACCGAGCCGACTAGCTCGCCGGTGGCGGGGTTGAAGCTCTCGAGGGTGGACTGGGACGGCTTGACTGCTGTGGCGCTCTCCATGGCTGGCGATTCTACGCTGTTGGATGGAGAGCCGGGATAGGTCTGGTGAGTGCCCAGGTTCGCTTCGCTGGCGCTCCGCTCACCAATCTGGAGCCGCTTTCGCGGCTGAGAATCACCTTGCCGGGGGCCGCTTCGCGAGGCACTCACCAGACCTATCCCGGCTCTCCCTTCGACCTGGACGAGAAACCCGTCATATAGACGGGAAAGTCGCTCATGACACGGTCATACTCGGCCCATGGCAGGCCGCTTGTTCGATAGCGACGAAGCCCAGACCGCTGACGTTCCAGCTGCCGACGCGCCGCTGGCGGTGCGGATGCGGCCGCGCTCGCTTGAGGAGCTGGTGGGGCAAGAGCATGTGCTGGGGGCCGGGTCAGCTCTCAGGACGGCGATTGAGGAGGGGCATCCGCATAGTGCGATCCTCTATGGGCCGCCGGGGTCGGGGAAGACTACGTTGGCGCGGATCGCGGCTGCTGGGGCTGAGGGGGCTTTCGAGGAGGAGTCGGCGGTCAATGCGGGCAAAGCCGAGATCCGGGCAGTGATCGAGCGGGCTCGGGAGCGGCGGCGATCGGCAGGCCGGCCGACGGTGCTCTTCCTCGACGAGATCCATCGCTTCAACAAGGCCCAGCAGGATGCCCTGCTGCCGGCGGTCGAGGAGGGGCTGCTGACGCTGATCGGCGCGACCACCGAGAACCCCTACTTCGAGGTCAACTCGGCCCTGCTCTCGCGCTGCCAGGTCTACGAGCTGCGGCCGCTCGAGTCCGAGCAGATCGAGGAGCTGCTGCGCCGGGCGCTCGCCGACCCCGAGCGGGGCCTCGCCGACCCGCCGGCGGTCGAGGACGCGGCACTGGAGATGCTTGCGCACCGCAGCGGCGGCGACGCCCGCGTGGCGCTCTCGGCGCTGGAGCGCGCCGCGGAGCGCTCGCATGGCGCGCCGGTCGACGTCGCCGCGATCGAGGACGCGCTGCAGCGCAAGGCGCTCGACTACGACCGCCAGGGCGATCGTCACTACGACTTCGTCTCGGCCTGGATCAAGGCGACTCGCGGCTCCGACGTCGACGCCTCGCTCTACTACCTGGCGGTGATGCTGGAGGGAGGGGAGGACCCCCGCTTCATCGCTCGCCGCATGGTCATCCTCGCCTCCGAGGACGTCGGCAACGCCGACCCGCAGGCGCTGCTGGTCGCCGACGCCGCCGCCCGCGCGGTCGATCGCGTCGGCCTGCCCGAGTGCGCGCTCAACCTCGCCCAGGCCACCGTCTACCTCGCCCTGGCGCCGAAGTCGAACGCCTCCTACAAGGCGCTCTCGGCGGCTCGGGCCGAGGTGCGCGAGAACGGCGCCCAGACGCCGCCCGACTACCTCCGCGACGCTCACTACCCGGGCGCGAAGAAGCTCGGCCGGGGCGAGGGTTACCGCTACGCCCACGACGAGCCGGGCGGGGTCAGCGACCAGCGACTGCTCCCCGAGGACCTCGGCGATCTGCGCTTCTACGCCCCCACCGACCGCGGCTTCGAGGCGGAGCTGGGCAGGCGCCTGGAGCAGCTGCGCAAGCGCTTCGGCAGGGGCTAGTCGCAGGCGCAACTTCCCATACCGGTCAGTGTTTTAAAGGCGGCTTCCCAAGTTAGAGCCAGGGAGAGCCGACACACCGGCCGGAGGCCTGGACTGGGGGCCTCCGGCCGGGCCTAACAAGGGAAAGCCCAGGGGGAACCGACGACCGCGCCGATTTCGCGCGGCCGTCGGGCGTTGAGGCTTTAACAGCTCGTTCGAGGAGCCGGGATACGCTCGCGGCCCGATGGAGCCGCTGGAGCTGATCAGCGCCGCCTCCGCCTTCACCGCCTCGATCGCCCACTGGCGCGGCGGCCGGATCGACTGGCGCTTGTTCTGGCTGATGGCGCCGCCTTCGCTGGTCGGCGGTATCGCCGGCGGGCTGGTTTCGGGCGTACTGCCGCAGCGGCTGCTGTTGGGAACGATCGCGGTAGTCGTCCTTTACGGGGCGGTTGAGATCGGGCGACGACAGCGCCAGCCCCCTCCCGCGGTACCACCGTCGGGGGGCACGGCTGTCGCGGTGACGATCGCCTTTGCCGTCGGTGTGCTCGGCGGCCTGATCGGCCACATCGCGGGGGGAGTCGAGTGGGCACTGCTCGCCGCGGGTTGCCTCGGCGCGGTCCCGGGTGCGTATCTAGGCGCCCACCTCACCGGGCGCCTCGACGATGACGCTCTGCTCAGGGCGATCGCGGCCATCCTCCTCGTCGCCGGCCTGGCCCTTGGGGTGCAGGCGGCGGTGGCATAGATGGCGGGCCGTCTATCTTGAAGCCATGAGTAAGGAGCCCCTGCGACTCGGTGGCATGGCGTTGCGCAACGGGTTGTTGATTCACGGCCCGACGCACTGGGCCGCCGCGGTGCGCGATGCCGACGGGAAGATCCAGGTCGCCTCGGAGCGCAAGCCCGAGCTGGCCCCAGGCCTAGCGGCGAAACTTCCTGGCTTGCGTGGGCCGCTGCGGTTGGCCGAGGCGCTGGCCGTGCTGCCGCTGACCCGGCGCCGCCTGCGCGCCGCCCGGCTCCCGTTCGAGGACTGGCGCGTGCTCGCCGCGATCGGGGCGACGCTGGCGGTGACCGCGGCGCTGCGCAAGCGGGTCGGCAGCTCGGCACTACGCGAGAGCGTTATCCAGGTAGCCGGCGCCGTGCCGGCTGTGGTGGCGCTGCTAGACCGCGACCTCGCCGCCTACCACGGCGTCGAGCACAAGGCGATCGCGGCCTACGAGCAGGGAATCGAGGACCCGGCGGGGGTGCCCAAGGAGCACGACCGCTGCGGCTCCAACCTCGTCACCCCGATGATGCTGCTTTCGGTCGGCGGCACGCTGCTGCTCGAGCGGCTGGTCGAGCGGCCTGGTCCGCTGGCTCGCGCCGCGGTCGGGCTGGGCGGCGCCTCGATCGCGGTCGAGATGTTCGCCTGGAGCGACCGGCACCACGGCGCCCCCCTCGCGGAGGCGTTCCACACGCCGGGCCGCGAGATCCAGCGCCGCCTCGCGACCAAGGAGCCAACGCCGGAGCAGCTCGAGGTCGGCGTCGCGGCGCTGGCCGAGATCCTCCGCGTCGAGCAGGCCGGTGGCGCCGAGGATGAGCCACCGCTGGCCACGTAGACTGCCGCCCGTGTTCAGCAGAATCGACCACATCGGCGTCGCCGTCGAGGACATCGAGGCGGGGATCGAGCTCTACAAGAAGAGCTTCGCGATGGAGCTAGCGCACCGCGAGACGGTCGAGTCGCAGGGCGTCGAGGCGGTCCTGCTCGACGTCGGCGATGGCCACGTCGAGCTGCTGCGGCCGCTGGGGCCGGATACCGCGGTCGGCAAGTTCCTCGCCCGCAAGGGCCCCGGCCTGCATCACGTCGCCTACGCCGTCGACGACATCGACGCGACGCTGGAGCGCCTGGCTGCGGCCGGGATCGAGCTGATCGACAGCGAGGCGCGGCCCGGCATCCGCGGTAGCCGCGTCGCATTCCTGCACCCGCGCTCGACCGGCGGGGTGCTGACCGAGATCGTCGAACCCGCTGGAGGTGGGCACTGATGGCAGATGCGCAACGTGTAGAGATCGGCTTCGAGGGCGGCCAGGTCGTCTCCGTGCGGCTCACCGACGACGAGCTGAAGGACCTGCGCAAGCAGGTGGAGAAGGGCGGCTGGCACGACGTCAAGACCGAGGACGGCGTCCTCGCCGTCTATCTCGGCAAGGTCTCCTTCCTGCGCATCGACTCGGGCGAGCACCAGGTCGGCTTCGGCCTCAACCGGCCGGGCTGATGCGGGCGCGGACGCTACTCGGCGTCGGCGCGGCGGCAACGCTGGGAGCGGCGCTTTGGTGGCGCAAGAACCCCTCGGCTTGCCCCTATGGCCAGCGCTTCTGGGTCGAAGCGCCGCACCCGATCGTCACGCCTGAGCGGCTGCGCTCGGTCCTGCGGCCCGAGCCGGGTGAGCGGCTGCTGGAGATTGGACCGGGCACCGGCTACTACACGCTCGACATGGCGGAGTGGGTGGGCCCCGAGGGCAAGGTCGAGATCTTCGACCTGCAACAGGAGTTCCTCGACCACACAATGGGTCGTGCGGCCAAACGTGGCCTCACCAATTTGGTCGCGACCCAGGGCGACGCGACCGACCTCCCTTACGAGGACGGCTCGATGGATGCAGTTGTCCTCACTGCTGTGCTCGGGGAGATTCCGGACCCCGGGGCCGCCCTGCGCGAGATCCGCCGCGTGCTCAAGCCGACCGGACGCCTGGTGGTCGGCGAGCTCTTCGGCGACCCCCACTTCACCACTCTCGCCAGCCTCAAACGCCAGGCCGCCGCGGCCAGCCTCGCCTACGAGTCCCACTCCGGCAACTGGTTCGCCTACTTCGCCCGGCTGACGCTTGCCTGAAGCGACCCCGGTTCAACAGGCGAAAGGCTTGAGGCAGGGGACAGCCCCGGCAGGCCGAAGCGCCGCCGGGGCTGTCCTTCGTCGAGGCTTGTCTCGTCTAGTCGACTACCAGAGCGAGCCTCGCGATCCACTCGAGTTGAGCTGGATCACCTTCACCTCGTTCTCTGCCTCGGCATCGCCACCATCGGCATCGGCGTCTCCACCGTCACCTCCGTAGGCGTCGCCGCTGGTCGCCTCGGTGTCTCCACCCTCGGCGTCTGCGTTGTGGCTTCCGCTATTGCCATGGTCGCAACCACAGGAGGACTTGTGCTCGAGTGGCACTTTCTCCTCCTGGGGCTTTGACTCGGCCTTGGCGTTGCCGTTGTACTTCTGGGTGTTGCCGGTATTGGCGTCTCCGCCGTAACCGCCCGTTGCGTTGGCGTCGCCGCCAGTCGCTTCGGGGTCACCCTGTTTGACGTCCGACTTGTTGCTCTGTGAGGAGCCCGAACCGTCCGTCGAGTGACTCTTGCAGCCGCAATCCCCGTAATGGGAGCCGCGGGACTTCTTGCCTGACGACTCGTTGGCCTGCTTGACCACCGCGTCGTTCTCGGCCTCGGCGTCGCCGCCGTCAGCGTCGGCGTCTCCGCCGTCACCGCCGCGTGCGTCGCCACTGCGGGCCTCGGTGTCTCCACCCTCGGCATCGGCATCGTTGCTGTCGCCATGTCCCTTGCTGTGACGATCGCAGCCGCAGGACTTGCTCTGTCCGTTGGGCTGCTGCTCGCGTGGCTCGGACTTGGCGTAAGCGTTGCCGTTGTGCTTCTGGGTGTTGCCGGTATTGGCGTTGCCGCCGTCACCGCCGGTGGCGTTTGCTTCGCCGCCGGTCGCTTCCGGGCTGCCCTGGTGGACGCCCGACTCGTTGCTCTGGGACCCAGAGCTCGAGCCGTTCATCTCCCAGGGAGCTTTCTGGCACCCGCAATCCTCGTGAGAGGACTTGCCGGAGCCATGGCCCTCCGACTCGTTGGTCTGCTTGACCGACGCGTCGTTCTCGGCCTCTGCGTCGCCACCATCGGCGTTGGCGTCTCCGCCGTCACCGCCGGTCGCGTCGCCGCTGTGCGCCTCGGTGTCTCCACCCTCGGCGTCTGCGTCGCCGCCGACCGAGATGGCAACGGCGTTGCCGTTCCCGATCTGCGTGTTGCCGGTATTGGCGTCGCCGCCCTTACCGCCCGTGGCGTTGGCGTCGCCGCCATACGCGCTCGGGTCGCCCTGCTCGATTTTCGAGCTGTTGCTCTGTGAGGAGCCCGAGCTGTCCGTCGAGTGGCTCTCGCAGCCGCACTTCTCGTACGAGGAGTGACCGCCGCTCGACTCGTTGGTCTGCTTGACCACCGCGTCGTTCTCGGCCTCGGCGTCGCCGCCGTCAGCGTCGGCGTCTCCGCCGTCACCGCCGCGTGCGTCGCCACTGCGGGCCTCGGTGTCTCCACCCTTGGCGTCTGCGTCGTTGCTGTGGCTTCCGCCCTTGTGACCGCAACCGCAGGAGTTGCTCTCCTTCTGCTCCTGGGGCTCGGACTTGGCGTAGGCATTGCCGTTGCCTATCTGCGTGTTGCCGGTATTGGCGTCGCCGCCCTTACCGCCCGTGGCGTTGGCGTCTCCGCCAGTCGCTTCCGGACTGCCTTGATGGACGCTCGACTCGTTGCTCTGCGAGCCGGAGCCATCATTCGAGTGATTGGTCTTGCACCGGCAGTCCCCGTAAGAGGAATTGCCGGAACTGCCCGACTCGTTGGTCTGCTTGACCACCGCGTCGTTCTCGGCCTCGGCATCGCCACCGTCGGCATCGGCGTCGCCGCCGTCACCACCAGTTGCGTCGCCGCTGGTCGCCTCGGTGTCTCCACCCTCGGCATCGGCGTCGCCGCCGACCGAGACGGCAACCGCGTTGCCGTTGCCTATCTGCGTGTTGCCGGTATTGGCGTCGCCGCCTTCACCGCCGGTGGCGTTTGCTTCGCCACCGGTCGCGCTCGGGTCGCCCTGGGTCACGCTGCTGCTGTTGGTCTGCCCCGAAGAGGGCACCGGCAGCGGCACGGAGGCGGCGGCAGGCGCCGCTCCAATCGCCATGGCGACCATGACCGCGATCGCGATCATGAAACTTCTCATCAGTAATTCCTTTCGTGCTTGAGTTGCTTTCGCCGGGGAGTGAGAGGGCTCCCGGCCAGCCCTGGTTTGGGGTCCGAGGGGACCTAGCCAGGGCGCTCAAGCGCGCAGACGAAGGGAGTTGGTGCCGGGAAGTCCGGCAGCTCCCTGAGCCTGCGGAGGATCGCCGGCGATGCCAGCGCGAGCAACGCGAGCAACGCGGCGATGGGGACAAAGAAGGAGGCCCCTGATCCGGATGTGGTCAGGCCGGTCGTCGATCCCAGCGGTCCTGGACCGCTGGGAGACGCAGGGCCATTGAAGTGTGGAATTGAGCCCGCGGCGGCACCGAGGAGCATCGAGGGTTGGGCACCCGCGAGACCGATCCAGCCGTTCGCGCTCTCGACGCTGAGGAGGTCGATTGCAGCTGTGTCGGCCGTGTAGGTCGCCGGCACGCTTTCCGCCGCCTCGGGAAGGAGTCCCAGCCAGGCGCCGGCCAGCAGATTCTTGCCGACCGGTGCCCGATGGAGCGGGAGGGTCTGATTCGGCGGGGCTGCGGGGCCCGCTGGTGCTTGACCTGGGAATGCAGGAAGGACAGTTTTCTCGGCCGAGGCGACGAGGTCCAGGGCTCGTGCCTGAGCCTCGTCGCTCAACCGGTCCACCCCTTTGGCTACCTGCGCGACGGGCTTGGCGATCTTCTCGGGGAGCGGCGCTGCCGCCGCAGCCTCGGAAGTGCTCTCGAGGGTTCTGGAAGTCTCCTCGCCGACCCTGGCGACGAGGCCAGAAGCCGGTTGGTCGTTGGCCTCTGGAGCTGCCACGGCCGCCACGTCGGCGGTTACGTCGGAGACGGCGCGGGCCGCATCGGAAGCAGGACCGGACGGAGCAGGTGGGGGAGTAGGCGCGGGCGGTGGGGCGGCTGCCACCGGTTCCTCGACCACGGCCGCCACCTCGGGCGCTTCCGCGGCGGGTTCCGGGGCGACTTCGGCCACCACCTCGCTGGGTGTGGCAGCGGCACCGGTTGCGTCGGGCACCTGCCCCTTGACCGGCGTCGCTGCAAGAAGCACCGTGAGCGCCGCCCCCAAAAGGGTCCAGAGAGCGAGCTTGCCTCTCGATAGTTGTCGGGCTGAGACTCCCACGAACGAGCCAGACTACCCAATATTTGTCCAAATTCACACCGATTTTTAAAGTCTGGACGAGGCTCGATTTGTGGTCGAGACTCAGGCTCAGAGCCAAAGTCCCTGCACGTAAACGTGACTTGAGCCCGCTATCGGCGGCCGTCCCCGTAATTGTTAAGAAGGACGCTGAGTGCTTACGCCAAACCGCGCGCGCGGCAAAGTGCGGCGCCCTAGCGGGTCAGTAGCGCGGAGGCTCGCGAACTTCGCGGCGTTCTTCGGCGACGCGCTCGTCTGGGGGCAGCGCCGCTTCGCGGCGGCGGGCCCGGTCCGACCAGATCGCCTCCTGGAAGAAGGAGAGGACGAGCCCGGCGGCGCCGGCGATCATCAGGATCAGCCCGACGGTGTCGACGCTGACGCCCTCGACGTGGAGGTTCGTGGCGTAGCGCAGAATTGCGCCTACGGCAATTAGGAATATCGCTCCAGCGATCGTCACGGACCCTCTTCTACCCATCGGACAAAGCGCTGAAACGGCCGCCTCACCAGGCGTCGGTCATCCGTCCCCGGTCAGCCACGGATCGCCTTGCCGGCAATGTTCTTCAGTCGGGTCCTGTCGCGCTGGGGGAGGGTGCCAGGACGCCCCTTCGACTTTGTGACCAGGCGCAGCAGTTCTTGCTGTTCTTTCTTGGTCAGGTTGTCTTTGACACGCTCGCGGCCCTTCTCGACAAGCCAGACGGCGACGACCCAAACCAACTTCCACGGAACCCGCCGCCAAACGGCGGGCGCGGCGCGTCGAGCGATCCACAGGGGCATTGCCGTGACCTACCCCGCAAGGCGAGGTATCAACCGGGTCAGTCGTTCGGCGCCGGCTGGCAGGTCGGGCACCAGTAGGTGGTGCGGTTAGCATCGCCCTGCCCGCGGGAGGCGATCGGCGTACCGCAGGCGTTGCAGGGCTGGCCGGTTCGGCGGTAGACGGCGCGGGATTGTCTCCCTCGCTCCACCGCTTCACACATCAGGTCGTGGGCCGCTTGGAGCACGCGCTGCAGTTGCTCAGTGGAGAGCTCACCGACCGGCCGCCAAGGATCGACCCGGGCAGCGAAGCAAGCCTCGCTCTTGAAGATGTTGCCGATCCCGGCGACCAGCGTCTGGTCGAGCAGGATGTCGCCGAGGGCCCGATCTGGGGCGGCGCCGAGAGAGCGGGCGACGGCCTCGGCGTCGAAATCCCGATCGAGGACGTCGGGTCCGAGCCGGGCGAGGACGGGGTCCCGGCGCAGTGCCTCGGCTCTGATGACCCGCAGCCTGGGACCGCCGAACTGCACCGCCTCCGCTTCGGCTCCCCTCAGCACGACCCAAGCGGCTCCGGCCGGCTTGCGCCAGCGCTCTCCCCGGCGGTAGACGTGCCAGGAACCGCTCATCCCCAGGTGGCTGTGGAGGACGAGATCGCCGAAGCGAAGCAGCAGGTGCTTGCCGTGCGCGTCCGCCCGCTCGAGCGTCGCCCCGTCCAGCCGCTCGATCCCGGCGGCTCGCCCGCGCGGGTTCGGAGCGGCGACGGCGACTTCCTTCTCGCCGAGCGCCGCTCCGATCCGCCGGGCGACACGGTGGATCGTGTCGCCCTCGGCCAACTAGGACCGCGGGGGTGTCTGGCTCTGCGGACTCGCCTGTTCGCCGACTTCGGACGCGTTCTCCTGGACGCTCGAGCTCATCTCGTCGGCCTGTTCGCGGCCGGCTTCCTTGGCTGTGTCGACGGCCTGTTCCGCCGCCTGCCCGGCGACGTCCTTGCCGCGCTCGAGCGCCTCCTGGCCGGTTTCCATCGCCTTCTCCTTGACTTCGTCGGCGAGCGGCCCGACGCGCTCGTCCTCGACACGCGTGCTCGGCAGCATCATGCCGAGGAGGAACCCGGTCGCCACGCCGCCGAGGGCGAGCCCGATCGGGTTTTCCTGGGCGATGCCGAAGGCTTGCTGCGCTCCCTCCTTCATCTGCTGTCCTTCCGGTGTCGCGTCGCTTATGTGTGACGTCGTATTCGCCATCTGCGCGCGCAAGCGCTCCTTCTTCTCGGCAAACGACTCCTTCACGCGCGACTTGACGTCGGTCTTGTGCGCAAGCGCGCCGACTGTGTCGCCCATTTCCGCTCTCGTCTGCTCTATGTCCTGCCTGATCTGGCCTGGGTCTTGGCCCATTGCACGTCCTCCTTCACGCTTTCGACGGTCTGTTCGGGTGCGGGAGGCATTCCCTCCCTGACTCGATCCCTTCCGACAAGGGCGAGGATGCCCGCAGCTCCTGTCCAGATCGCGGTGACGATCAGTGCGGCCACCCACGCGTCCATCACCTCCGCGAGCAGGAGGATGAGAGTGGCGGTGAGCGCACCGAGCGCGAGCAGGCCGGCCACGCCGGCGCCGCCGAGCATTCCCGCCCCTACTCCGGCCGTCTTGCCCTTCTCGGCGAGCTCGGCCTTGGCGAGATCCAGCTCCTGGCGAACCAGGGTCGAGGTCTGCTCGGAGAGCTGCTTGATCAGCTCTCCGGTCGAGCTTGCTCGTTGATCGGTGTCGTGCCCGTTGTGGACCTTCATCGGCCCATCACCGGGTCCGCCGGGACTCGCACCCCCTCCTCCGCGTCGGGCGCCACGGCGACCTCGGGCGGGACGGCAGGAGGCGAGGACTGCACTTCTCGGGCCGGCCTTTCCGAGCGCACCCGCCCCTGGTATCGCGATTGGCTCGAAGCCTTGAGGAAACGGGCCGCGGCGATGCCCACGACGACGCCACCCGCAAGCACCGCCCACGGCCGCCGCCGCCCGAACTCCTCAAGGTCTGAAAGCAGCCTGTCGGCGTCCGACTCGGCGAGGTAGGAGCCGATCTGCTCGGTCCGCTCGGCCGCCTGGTCCGCCAGCTTGGCCGGTGTCTCCTTGCCCTGGCTGCGCAGCTCCTCGCCGACGCTGCGTAGGTCCCCAGCGGTTCCGGATACCTTCTCGCCCGCCTGGGTCGAGCGCTGGTCGACCTGCTCGCGCAGCATGTCCTGTGCCTTGGCGCCAACCTCTTGCGCCTTTTCCTGGGCCTGGCCGGCAACCTGCTGCACCGTCTCCTGGCCCCCTGACGATTCCTGTCCTTCCGCCGGCGACGTCGCCGGCGGACTGCTTGCATCAGTCATCGCAAAACCTCCAAAGTCACGTTCTGTTGGTCCCCCCGGTCCCCGTCCCACTCCCTGGGTGCCCGTTATGCGAAGGAGACAAACAGGACGCTGGCGCCCTTAACGCTGAGTCACGCGAGGGAGGTCCATAGCCGCTCCTCGGCCGCGGCGACGCGGGCGGCGGCGGCATCGATCTCGCGCCACAGGCCCGGATCCGGCTCGTCGCGCTCGCTGGCGGCGTGGAAGGCGGTCGCGAGCTCGTTCCAGCGGGTCGCGGCCTCGGCGGCCAGTGAGGCCTCCGGGCGGCCAGCCTCCTTGAGGAAGCGCGAGTACATAAGGCGGAAGGCGCCGCCGCCGGTACCGCGGCGCTCGATCACTTGGTAACCGAAGCGGGCGCACCACTGCCAGTCCTCGGCTACCTCGGGCCAGGAGCCGGCCTCCTCGGCCAGTCGCCGCACCGCGTCGAGGCCGGAGAAGTCGCGGAACTCGGGTTCGACCATCGCCTTGGCAGCACGCTCGATCGCCGCCGGAATTGCCTCCTGCAGCTGCGCTTGCGAGACCGCGCCGGAGGCGGTGAACATGTGGCCGGAGAGGGGGTAGGCCGGATGGCTGCTGTGGCGTGCCTTGTCGAGGTTCTCGAGCCGGGTCGTCTGCAGCTCCTCGAAACCGGTGTCGGAGAGCTGGGCGACCTCATCGTCGTAGCCGGCGAGCACCACCGCGTGGCCCGGGAAGTGGGCCGAGTTGCCGTAGTGGTCCAGGTAGTAGAGGTCAGTGAGCAGTAGCACCGGGTTGCCGGCGTCGACCTCAGCGCGCGCCGCATCCCAGGCGTCGCCGTCGCCCTGCTCGAACGTGCGCATCTGCAGCGCTGCGCCGGTCAGCTCGTCAAAGCTCTCCTCGAGGCGTGCGGTGCGACCGTTGAACCAGCGGCTGGGCGAGGCGTCCTCGAGGGTGACGTAGTAGAAGCAGGCGCCGGCGCCGAGGCCGAAGGCCATCTCCTCGCTGATCTCGACCCCGTGGAAGCCAAGCAGGTTGCGCAGCGCGGTCGAGCCGCAGTGGTGGCCGGGCGTGTGGGTGTAGCCGGGGACGGAAGTCATCCAGAGCGGATTATCCTGCTGCCGCGATGGCGGGCGCCGACATGAGACTGCTGCACGCGATGCGGACACGCGGGCACGCCCCCGGGCTGGTGAGGGCGGCACAGGTGCTCGGCAAGGCGGGGAACAACGGCGCGATCTGGTTCGCGCTCGGTCTGGTCCTCGCCATCGTCGACTCCTCCAACCGCGAGGCTTGGCTGTTCTGCGCGGCACTGGGACCGGCCGCGATCGGGATCAACTACGCGGTGAAGCGCGTCGTGCGACGCCCGCGTCCCATGCTCGAGGGCCTGCCCCCGCTCGGCGACGCCCCCAGCTCTCTCAGCTTCCCCTCGGCGCACGCCACCTCGTCCTTCGCAGTCGCCACCGCGATGGCCCGGGTCGAGCCGCTCGGCGCCCTCGCCTTCCTCCTGGCGATCGCCATCGCCCTCGGCCGCCCCTACCTGGGAATGCACTACCCCTCCGATGTCCTCGCCGGCGCCGTGCTCGGCGTCGCGATCGGCCTGATCGTGCCGTTGTCCATATGAACAAGGGAGGCCACGTATGAAGGTCGGGATCGTGGGCTTGCCTAACGCCGGCAAGTCGACCCTCTTCAACGCCCTGACCGAGGGCGGGGCGCAGACCGGCGACTACCCGTTCACGACGATCGAGCCGAACGTGGCGATCGCGGAGGTGCCCGACGAGCGGCTCGAACAGGTCGCGGCGACCGTCGGCAGCTCGAAGCTGGAACCGGCGACGATCGCCTTCCACGACATCGCCGGCCTGGTCAAGGGCGCTTCGGAGGGGGAGGGCCTCGGCAACAAGTTCCTCGCCTCGATCCGCGAGACCGACGCGATCTGCCACGTCGTCCGCTGCCACACCGAATCGGACGTTCCGCACCCCGACGGTCGCGTCGACCCGCTTGCTGACATCGAGACGATCGAGACCGAGCTCGTCCTCTCCGACTACGAGCAGGTCGAGCGGAGGCTGGGCCGGGTGCGCAAGGGGGCCAAGTCGGGCGACGCCGAGGCGATCGCCGAGCAGGGCTGGCTGGAGCAGGTGCTGGAGGCGCTCGGCGAAGGCAAGCCGGCCCGCTCCGTCCCGGTTCCCGACGCTGCCGCGAACGCGCCGCGCGACCTGCAGGCGCTGACCTCGAAGCCGATCCTCTACGTCGCCAACGTCGACGAGGGCGACGCCGAGGTCCCCGAGGCGGTCGCCGCCCACGCCGCCGCGGTCGGGGCGGGGGCTGTCGCGGTCAGCGCCCGGATCGAGGGCGAGCTGGCGGAGCTCGACCCGGCCGAAGCCGAGGAGATGCGCGAGTCCTACGGAGTCGAGGGCTCCGGCCTGGCGCGTCTCGTCCGCGCCGCCTACGACCTGCTCGAGCTGCTCACCTTCTTCACTGCCGGCGAGGGCAAGGAGGCAGTTGCCCGTCCGATCCATCGCGGCTCGACCGCCTGGGAGGCGGCAGGGACTATCCACACCGAGATCCAGGACGCCTTCGTCAAGGCCGAGGCGATCGGCTGGCAAGAGCTAGTCGAGTGCGGCGGCTACGCGCCGGCGCGCGACAAGGGGCTGCTGCGGATCGAGGGTCGCGACTACGTCGTCGCCGACGGCGACGTGATCACGATCAAGGTGTAGCGTCAGCGGCCATGGATCAGGGAGCGAGGTTTCCGCGGGTCGCCGTCAAGGCCGGCCACTACGAGAGCTTCTACATCAAGGCTTGCCGGCCTGGCGGAGGACAGGGGATCTGGATCCGGCACACGGTCCACAAGCAGCCGGGGGGCGAAGCGAAAGGCTCGATCTGGTTCACGCTCTTCAACCGCGACGCGGACGGCCCGCGGGCGACCAAGCTGACCGTGCCCGAGGCGCAGCTCTCCGCCCCGGCTGGCTCCTGGATCCGCGTCGCCGAGGCCGAGATCGGCCCGGGCCGGGCGCAGGGAGCGATCGAGACCGACGCGCTCCAGGCCTCTTGGGACTTCAGCTTCTCCGGCGACACCGAGCCCTGTAAGTACCTGCCTGCCGACTGGCTCTACGAGGCGCCTGTGCCGCGCACCAAGTTCGTCGCTCCCTACCCGGACGCGCGCTTCGACGGCCGGCTCGAGATCAGCGGCGAGACGATCGAGCTCTCCGGCTGGCCGGGGATGATCGGTCACAACTGGGGCAGCGAGCACGCCGAGCGCTGGGTCTGGCTGGAGGGAACCGGATTCGAGGGAGCGAACGGCACCTACTTCGACGCTGGCGCGGCCCGGATCAAGCTCGGCTCCTGGACTACCCCCTGGATCCCGTCGGGGATGCTGCTGCTCGACGGTGTGGCGCACCGCCTCGGCGGCTTCGGCAAGATCCGCGCCGCGTCGATCGAGGAGTCGGCAGGGGCCTGCTCCTTCGTCCTGCCCGGCAAGGACGTCGTCGTCCGCGGCCGCGTCTCCGCCCCCAAGAAGGACTTTGTCGGCTGGGTCTACGCCGACCCGAAGGGGCCCGAGCACAACACGATCAACTGCTCGGTTGCCGACCTCGAGCTGACGGTCGAACAGCCCGCACGCCCGGCGCGCCAGCTGACCCTCACGGCCGGCGCCGCCTACGAGCTGGGGATGCACGAGACCGACCACGGCATCCCGGTCCAGCCCTATCCCGACGGCTGATCCTCGACGACCTTTTTGAAGGTCATCCAGCGGTCATAGCCGCCAAGCGCCGCGGCGAGCTGGTCGCCGCGAATTTTGGTCGTGCCGCCGCTGCCGTGGAGGCGCGCCCAGACGATCCGCGGCGAGGCGCCGCGCTGGACGATCGCGACGCGCTCGAGGCGGCCGTCGAGGTAGGAGCCCAGCTCGGCACTGATCTCGGCGCCGCTGAAGCGCAGGGTCCAGGTGTGCAGCGGGCACTCGTAGTCGTAGGGGTCGGGGACACCGACCAGGTAGGGGACCGGCGTGCCGAAGAAGACGTTCTCGACGTTCTCGGTTTGGCCGCCGGAGCAGGCGGAGAAGAAGGTCTGGGCGACCTCGCCGCGGTAGAGGACGACTTCGCCCCGGGTCTCGGTGGTAGCGCGGTTGCCGCGCGCGGTCTCGCTCGCCATCCCCTTGTAGACCTGGCTGCGGGTGTCGTCGTAGAGGTCGAAGCCGTTGCCGCCGACCTGGGTGGTGAGGGCGAAGGAGCGCGCCGCCACTGCCTGGGCCCGCAGCGCCGCCATCGGCCATGAGGAGGGCGACTCGTTGGGGATCACGCCCTTCACATACTGGTCAATCGGCACCGCGTTGACCGCGTTCAGCGACCCGGCGTCGCTGGCTGTAGGGACCACCTCGAGCGCGCCGCGGTAGACGGCCCCGTCGATCTCGATCGTGCCGCTGCCGGCGGCACGCAGCTTGGCGCCGCAGTTGGTCAACGGCCTGCCGGACGAGGTGCGCAGCTTGACGCTGCGACCGCTGCGGTGGGCCTGGTAGCTCTGTTCGGGCGAGAGGGCGCGCCCGCAGGCGCTGCTCGCGCCGCTGAAGCCGACGTCGCCGGGGTCGATGCCGACCAGGACACGGACGACGCGGGTGCCGGTCAGCTTGCCGAGCGTGGTCCCCGAGTAGTAGTGGCTGAGGATGAAGCGGTGGTCCTTGCCGTGCTTGGCGTAGCCGTAGGCGCCGTACTGGCTCATCCCGACCCCGTGGCCGAAGCCGCGCCCTTCGACGACCCAGGAGACGCTCGCGCTGGCATTCGCCGGAAGCAACAGCGCGAGTACGAGGGCGAGGAAGGCGCTTTTGTCGCCCATAGGGAGACAAAAGCGCCTTCGGTTGTCGGTGGGACGACGCATCTTCGTCGGAACAGATTCGCCTTGCACGAGTAGCGGCCTGCTCTAGGCTGAAATCAAGCGACCGAGAGGAGACTGGGCATGGCGACGCAAGCGGTGCAAGCGACCGATCACAAGCTCCTCGTAGCCGGCGAGTGGGTCGAGACCGGCGCCTGGGGCGAGGTGCTCAGCCCCTATGACGGGACCCCGGTCGGTCGAGTCGCCCAGGGCGACGCGGCGCTTGTCGACCGTGCCGCCAAGGCGGCCCAGGAGGCGTTCGAGTCCGTCAATTTCCCCCAACACGAGCGGGCCGCTGTCCTCGACCGCGCCGCCGAGCTGGTCGGCGAGCGGATCGACGACCTCGCGCTGGCGATCGCCGCTGAGGCTGGCAAGCCGCTGAAGACCGCCCAGGTAGAGGCGGCGCGCTGCGTCGACACGCTGACCTTCTCCGCGGTCGAGGCGCGCAAGCTGACCGGCGGGACGGTGCCGATGGAGGCCTCCGCCTCGGGCGCGGGCAAGCTCGGCGTGATGCTGCGCGTCCCCTACGGCGTGGTCGGCGCGATCAGCCCCTTCAACTTCCCGCTCAACCTCGTCGCCCACAAGCTGGGGCCGGCGATCGCCGCCGGCAACGCCATCGTCCTCAAGCCGGCCGGCCAGACGCCGATCTCGGCGCTGAAGCTGGCCGAGGTGCTGGCCGAGGCCGGCCTGCCCGACGGCTGGCTCAGCGTCATCCCCGGCCCCGGCTCGGAGGTTGGCAACGCGATCGTCGAGCACGAGCTGACCCGCGCGCTCACCTTCACCGGTTCCTCCAAGGTCGGCTGGGGGATACGCAGCCGCGTTCCCCACAAGAAGGTCAACCTGGAGCTGGGCTCGAACGCGCCGCTGATCGTCCACTCCGATGGTGACTGGGAGACGGCGGCCGACAAGGCGAAGCTGCATGCCTTCTCCCACGCCGGGCAGAGCTGCATCTCGATCCAACGGGTGCTGGTTCACGAGGAGATCGCCGACGCCTTTACCGAGCGCCTGGTCACCAACGCCGAGGCGCTGCGGGTCGGCGACCCGCTCGACCCCGAGACCGACGTCGGCCCGCTGATCTCGCCCGACGACCGCGACCGGGTCAAGCAGTGGGTCGACGAGGCCGTGGCCGCCGGCGCCGAGCTGCTCACCGGCGGCGAGCTGGTCGACGAGGGCCGCTGCCTGGCGCCGACCCTGCTTGCCGGCCCGCCCCGCGACGCCAAGGTCTGGTGCGAGGAGATCTTTGGGCCGGTGGCAACCATCAACCGCTACTCGGACTTCGCCGAGGCGCTGCGGATGGCGAACGACTCCAAGTTCGGCCTCCAGGCCGGTGTCTTCACCCGCGACGTCGGCCGCGGCCTCGAGGCAGCCGAGACGCTCGAGTTCGGCGGCGTCCTGATCAACGAGGTCCCCACCTTCCGCGCCGACCAGATGCCCTACGGCGGCGCCAAGGACTCGGGCAACACCCGTGAGGGCCCTGCTTACGCGGTGATCGAGCTGACAGAGGAGCGCTTCGTCACCCTGCAGGGCTGAAAGCTCGAGGAGCTTCACTACAAAATATTTGGTAGCCTCGCTCACTTAATAAGTCTTGATCGAACGTTGGGAGGCGTCGATGCTGGGAGTCGCGAGGTCCAAGGTCATCGTCCTGGTGGCGGTGCTCGCCACCGCTGGAATCGTCGCGACCGCTGCAACGGCAGCCCCGTCTGACACGGAAGGACAGACGACGCTGGAACAGCGGGTCGTCCCCGCCGCGCCCGGCGCCTATCGCTTCCTCCAGCTCGGTGAAGGCGAGCCCTACACCGTGCGCCAGGAACTGGGCACGGCCGGCGCGAACCGCGCCGAAACTCGCACCTCGCTGGTCTATTTTGGCCAGCTCTCCGACTTCCAGCTCGCCGACGAGGAGTCGCCGGCGCGGGTCGAGATCATCGACCCGCTCTCCACCCCGCTCAACCTCCCCTTCGGGTCGGCATGGCGCCCGTGGGAGGCGCTCAACCCGCAGATCGACGAGGCGATGATTCGCCAGGTCAACCAGTTCACGGCGGAAAGCCCGGTGGCAGATGGCAGCGGAGCGCGCAGCGCGATGGACCTCTCGATCGTCACCGGCGACTCGGCCGACAGCCAGCAGCTCAACGAGACGCTCTGGGTCCGCACCCTGCTCGAGGGCGGCATGCTCAACCCCAACAGTGGCGTCAACAAGAAAACCTACTCGCACCTGCTCTGCCCGAACCTGCTGGTGCCGGGCGCCGCCGAGGCTGCCCGCTACACCGGGGTCCAGGACTACGACGACTACTTCGAGGGCCCCTTCCCCGAGTTCTACGACCCCGACAGCCCGGCCGGCCCGCACGCCGCCTGGCCCAAATACCCCGGCCTGATGGACAAGGCGCAGGAAGCCTTCGAAGCGAGCGGCGTCGACATCCCCTCCTACGTCGCCTTCGGCAACCATGACGCGCTCGTGCAGGGCAACGCGGCGGCGAACGCCGCCTTCGAGCAGGTCGCGACCGGCTGTCTGAAGCCGATGGGCCCAGTCTCCAACCCCGAAAATGCACCTGCTCTGCTCGCCTCGCTGCTCAACCCGACGAACCTGCTCAGCACCCTGCTGACGAACCCGAAAAACCTGATCATCGTGCCGGGAGATCCAAAACGCCAGTTCGTCTCCAAGAAGCAGTACAAGGAAATCTTCAAAAAAGGCACCCAGAAAGACGGCCACGGCTTCGACTTCGTCGACCCGGCTCAGGAGAGCGCCTCGAAAGGCGCCGCCGGCTACTACTCGTGGACCCCGACGCCGGGGATGCGGTTCATCTCCGTCGACACCGTCGCCGAGGCGGGCACGATTGTCACCCCGAACGGCAGCACCACCTCCGACGGCAACATCGACGACCCCCAGTTCAAATGGCTGAAAGGCCAGCTGGAAGCGGCCACCGCCGCCGACGAGCTGGTGGTGATCTTCGCTCACCACGCGCCCGAGAGCCTCACGGCAGACGCCGCCGACGAGCTGGCGCCGCTGTGCCTGATCGCCGACGCGCACGGGCACGACATCAACCCCGGTTGCGACCTCGACCCGCGCAGCTCGCAGCCGATCCATCTGCAGGCCGACGCGGTCAACCTGCTGCACCAGTTCCCGAACGCGATCGCCTGGGTCGCCGGCCACTCGCACGACAACGTCGTCAACCCGTTCGCGAATCCGAGTGGCAAAGGCGGCTTCTGGAGCATCCGGGTCGCGGCCGAGGCGGACTGGCCGCAGCAGAGCCGCCTGCTCGAGGTCTTCGACAACGAGGACGGGACGATCTCGATCTTCGGCACGATCCTCGACCACGTCGGACAGTCGGCGGCGCCGCCCGCCGGCACGCCGGCCTCGGGCATGGACCTCAACGACCTTGCCTCGGCGGGCCGGACGATGTCGTTCAACGACCTCCAGTCCGGCGCCCCGGCGGGCGAAGGCCAGGCCGACGACCGCAACGTCGAGCTGCTGCTGCCCGACCCGCGCTAGCGAAGTCGCGCATCCGATATTCACCACACTCCGGCAGGGTGAATATCGGATGCACTCCTAGCGCTGTGCGATCGCCTCGCTCAGTCCCCCGACGTCGATTGCTTCGACGTCGGCAGTCAGGCGAAAGCGCTCTGTGCCTGGGTAGACGACGAAAGCACGCTCCGGCTCGATGTCGGAGAGCGCCGAACGCAGGCCGCGTTCGACCTTCGGCGCCAGGCTGCGCTTGACCTCGATCGCCCACTCGGTCCCGTCGGGCCAGGTGAGGACGAGGTCGACCTCGGCGCCGCCGCTGGTGCGGTAGAAGCTCGCCTCGGCGCCGTCGCTCACGACGGAGAGGATGTTCTCGATTGCCATGCCCTCCCAGCTCAGGCCGGCAACAGGGTGCCCGAGCACCGAGTCCTTGTCCGCAAGGCCTAGGAGCGCGTGAAGGAGGCCGCTGTCGCGCACGTAGACCTTCGGCGAGCGCACGAGTCTCTTGCCCACATTGGTCAGACGTGGTTGCAGTCGCCGCACCAGGAGCAGATCGACCATTAGATCGAGGTAGTGAGCGACGGTGGCCCCGCTGACACCCAGCCCACGGGCCAGCTGCGCCGCGTTCAGCAGGCCACCCTGGTTGTGAGCGAGCATCGTCCACAACCGACGCAGCGTCTCTGCCGGAATGCGGGGGCCGAGCTGCGGGATGTCGCGCTCCAGATAGGTGCGGATGAAGTCGCTGCGCCAGCGCATGGCGATCTCGTTGTCCTCGGCGAGGAAGCTTTCGGGGAAGCCACCGCGCACCCAGAGCGCATCGAGCCGCTCGCGGCCGACCTCGGTGATGTCGAATGGCGCCAGCTCGACATAGGCGATCCGTCCCGCCAGGGTCTCACCAGATTGTGCGAGCAGGTCGAGGGCGGCGGAGCCGAGCAGGAGAAAGCGGCCATTTCCCTTGCCTCGCCTTCTGCCTCGATCGATCGTCCCCCGCATTGTCTCGAACAGGCCCGGCGCACGTTGGATCTCGTCGAGGACGATCAGCTCTTCGGCATGGTCCGCGAAATAGAGTTCGGGCTCGGCAAGGCGCGCGCGATCGCCCGCCGACTCGAGGTCCAGGTATGTCGAGGTGTGGGCGCCAGCGATCTCCGAGGCCAGCGTCGTCTTCCCTACTTGACGGGGGCCGAGCAGCGCAACTGCTGGGTTGTGGTCTAGCAGGGAAGAGACTTCAGTCGAGACGCGCCTGGCGAGCATCCTTGCAATTATGAACCGTAAATATAGAAATGCAAGGATAAAAGCAGGTATCGGAGGCTAAGGCTCCTTACTCGTGTGGGCGGGCCATGCGGCGGTGGTCGAGGGCCTCCTCGAGCACCGCCGGCTCGACCCCCTGCTCTAGCGCCACCTCGCGCAGCGAGCGGCCTGACTCGGCCGCTGCCTTGACGATGTCGGCGGCGCGGTCGTAGCCGATGTGGGGGTTGAGGGCGGTGGCCGTCGCCAGGGTCGCCTCGGCGTGGCGCTCGGTCATCACCTCGTTGGCCTCGACCCCGGCCACGCACTTCTCGTTGAGTAGGCGCGAGGCGGAGGCGAGCAGCTTGATCGAGTCGAGCAGGTTGCGGGCGATCAGCGGCACCCGCACGTTGAGCTCGAACTGGCCCTGGCTGCCGGCCATCGTGATCGAGGCGTCGTTGCCGATCACCTGGGCGCCGACCTGGATCACCACCTCGGGGATCACCGGGTTGACCTTGCCCGGCATGATCGACGAGCCCTTCTGCAGCTCCGGCAGGCGCAGCTCGGCGAGTCCGGCGCGCGGCCCCGAGCCCATCAGCGCCAGGTCGTTGGCGATCTTGGTCAGCGAGACGGCGTAGACCTTGAGCATCCCCGAGAGCTCGACCAGCGCGTCGCGATTGCCCTGCGCCTCGAAGGGGTCGAGCGGTGCGGAGATCGTCAGCCCGGTCTCGGCGGCGAGCTTCTCCCGCACCTTGGCGGCGAACTCGGGGTGGGTGTTGAGGCCGGTGCCGGTCGCGGTGCCGCCGAGCGGGATCTGGCCGACCCGCCGCAGGGTTCCCTCGATCCGCTGCACGCCCAGCCGCACCTGCGCCCCGTAGCCGCCGAACTCCTGGCCGAGGGTTACCGGGACCGCGTCCATCAGGTGAGTGCGGCCGGCCTTGACCACGTCGGCGAACTGCTCGGCCTTGGCTTCGAGCGCGCTCTTGAGCCCCTCCATCGCCGGCAGCAAGTCGTGCGTGACCTCGCCCAGCGCCGCCAGGTGAACGGCGGAGGGGAAGACGTCGTTGGAGGACTGGCCCATGTTGACGTGGTCGTTGGGGTGGGCCGCGTCGCCAGCGAGGTTGGCGATTACCTCGTTGGCGTTCATGTTGGAGGAGGTGCCGGAGCCGGTCTGGAAGACGTCGACCGGGAACTGGTCGTCGTGCTCGCCGGCGGCGACCGCGTCGCCCGCGGCGGCGATCTGCTCCGCCACGTCGGGGTCGAGCCCGCCGAGCTCGCCGTTGACCCGTGCCGCGGCTGCCTTCAACCGCCCCAGCTCGCGCACCACCGGCACCGGCACCCGCTCGCCCGAGACCGGGAAGTTGTCAACGGCCTTGGTGGTCTCGCCACCCCAGCGCTGCTCAGTCAAAGTCGTGCCTCCGTCGAGTTCGTGGGTGCCTTCAGCGTATTCGGCTGGAGGTGCGGCGGGCGTCCAAGCCGAGCAGCCGCGCCCGTGTCGTCAGGCCGAGCAGGGCCTGTGCCGTGGTCCAGACCGGGGTGGGGGAACTGTTGCGGGCATAGGCGATCGAGCCGTCGCGGCGGGCGAGGGAGGCGAGGTAGTCGAGCGGAGTGGGCCCGTCCGGAGTCGGAGTGGGACGCGGCCCTAGCCCGGCGACCCGCAGCCCTATCAGGGCGACTCCGGTGCTCTGCGCGTTCGAGTTGCCGCCCGGCGTGGTCGGGAAGCCGCCGTCGGCGGCCTGGGCGGAGCGCACCCAGATCGCGGCTCGCCGCGCCCGCGCGTGCTGGCCGCGCATCTCCAGCGCCCAGGCGGCGAGCGCAGTGGAGTCGACATCGTTGCTCTGGGCCTTACCGGACAGCGCGCGCAGGCGTTCGCCGAGGTGTCGTGCCGCGCCCGAGGGGTCGCGGCCGCTACGCAGGGCGAGCGCCAGCTCTGCCCAATCGTCGCCGCTACCGTCGGCGCGTCGCAGATAGCGAGCCGCTCGTCGGGAGATCCGCTCCAGTCCGCCTCCCCGGACCCTTGCCGGGACGGATTGCCCGGAGCCTGGCCACCCACCTTCAGCAGCTGGGTTATCCGGCATCGTCGGGTTGTCCTGGGGCGGCGCGCCGAACAGCGGCCCGTAGAAGAAGCGGACCGAGTCGCCGTCGGCGACCCTGGTTAGGCAGCCGCCGGCTGAGAAGCGGCCGTTGACGGTCAGCGACCAGTAGTTGTCAGGCGGGGCAGATGCGTAGGGGCCGATGCGGTCGATGAAGAAGTCGCGGAAGCTCGGATCCCATTTGCCGCGCCAGGAAATGCCGGCGCCGCGCAGGGCGTCGTCTAGGGCGCCGGTCGCGGTCGACGCCGGAGTCGCCCCCGGCGGTCCCCAGCAGGCGTGGGGGCCGCTGCCGTCGCTGCCATCCACCTGGTGCGGCTCGGTGCTGACCGTGCCGTCGAAGAGGGGCAGTGGCGCCGAGGAGCTCTCGACCCGCAGCGAGACGACGGCCGCCTCCGCCGACGGGGCGGCAGCCGTCGCCACGGCCGCGAGCGCGATCGTGGCGACGAGCTTTGCCAGCCGTGCGCTCACCCGACGAGGAACCGCCTCGCGTGGGTGAGCCGGACGGCGCCGTCACCGGCCCGGGTGGCCGCGGTGACCCGCAGCTTCACCTTCGCCCGCTCGGCCAGCGCCCGCTGTAGCGCCTCGGTGGCGGGGACCGCGATCGTCGCCTTGGCACCTGAGTCGACCTCGAACGCGGCGGAGCCGCCGAGGACTAGCTCCCCGCCGGCGTGCCGGCGGAACTGGAGCGTCAGCGAGCCACGGCAGCCGGCGGCGCCGTTGCCGCTCGGGCAGCGCAGGCGCACGGCGACGCTTCCGTCCCGCCACTGGGCCCTGCGCAGGACGCGGACCCGCGGCCCGCGTGTCCGCTGCCGGTTCGATGCCTGCAGCGGCGGCACATCGACCTTCGGCGGCGCGCCCGGATCGGCCACCTTCGGCGCGAACTCGAGGAAGACGAGATCGCCGAACCCGACCGGCTCGCTCGCCTCGGCCTGTGCCTCGCCACCACCGATCCTTACCCGCCATCCGTACTCGGGGGTCTCGGCAACGCCGTTCAGCGAAGCCAGCCGCACGCCCGCTCCAGCGGCGACCGTCTCGAACTCGGCGACGCAGCCCGCCGGGGTCGAGGTGGCCTCGGCGTCTTCGAGCGCCTGCTCGAGGCTGGCGCCCGACTCGACGTCGATCCGGCACATCCGCACGTCCTCGCCGCCCGGGCCGTGGTCGATCACCAGCGCGACCGGGACGGTGGTGCCGGCGCTGACCTCGGGGGCTGGGTGGACGGCGGGGCTGGTGCCGTCGAGCCGGGCCGGGGGCTCAGACGAGAACGCGGCGCCACCCAGCGGCCGCACCGAGTTGAACGTCTCGAAGGGGCCGCCGGCGAATTCCTCGGTCCAGTCGAAGTGACCGTCGGGGCGCTGCAGCGAGACGAGGTAGTCGAGCGGCGTCTTGCCTTGATCGGTGGTCCACTCGGGTCCCTGCGGGTCGATGCCGCACTGGATTAGGCCGCTGGCCACCCAGGCCGTGGTGTCTGTATTGACGCCGACCCCGAACCACTCGGGCGGGACGACGAAACCGCCGGTGGCGGGGTCCTGGAGTGTGTGGAGAAGGTCGAGCGCCTGCCCGACGTCGGCATCGGATGGGCTGACGCCGGCGGCGCAGAAGGCGCCCACGGCGGCCCCGGTCATGTCCGTGTCCGGCGGCGCGCTCGGCGATGCGCTCCAGCTCCAGCCGCCGTTCGGCAGTTGTTTCGCGCGCAGGTTGTCGACGACCCAGCGCAGTACCTCCTGGGGCGCCCCCGCGTGGTGCAGGGCGAGCACGCCGAAGATGTCGTCGTTGAGCAGGCCGGTACTGCCGATCTGCTCACCGTCGAACAGCTCGGCGAGCCGGGCGACGAGGTTGCTTTTGGTCGCGTCGGCCGAGGCCGAGAGGCGGGACGTCTGGATCCCGCCCGCGTGGCCGGCGAGGATGCCGCGGGCGGCGTCCGTACCGGCGCCTCCCGGGCCGTTCGCCTGCAGGTCGCCCAGGTAGAACTCCTGGGCGCTGGGATCGGCCAGCGAGGTGCTGGCGTCGGCGGCGTTGATCCCGGCCGCGGCGAGGGCGGTCATCGCCCAGTCGCTGCCGAGGCTGCCGCTCTCTTCCTGGTTCGTGAGGAACCAGTTGGCACCGCGGTCGGCGGCGTGCTCGGCCTGGGCCGGGGTCACGTATGCGTTTGCGTTGCCGGCCCAGGCGGCCATTGCCGCGAGGACGAGGCCCAGCGCGCAGAGGGCACGCAGGGGCCAGCTGAGGGAAATGCTGTGTGGCGTTTTCATCGCCATCTCCTTTTTCAAGGGCGGCGACGCACGCGCACAACCGTGTCGAGTGAGCCGGCCGCCTAGTCGCGAGGCGAACCTCCTTGCGACTCTCGGCCGGATATTCGGGCTCGGGATCGTCCTCCTGACCACCCTTCCCGGACCTCAACAAACCGGTCCAGTGGGACTACTGGTCAGTCGTCACCCACACCGCTGCGCGTCAGCCCCGGATTCACACCGGAGTTCCCCGCGCCGTGAGTCGGAGGCACCCTAACACGGGGAGAGATCGCCCACCGCTTGGCCTTATGAGCGTGAATGCGTCGAGCAAACGGGTGGTACCCTATAGGGCATGAAGAAGACGAGCGTCTATTTGGAGCACTGGCTCGACCGGGACCTGCGGCTGATCGCCGAAGCGGAGGGCAAGAGCAAGGCAGAAGTGATCCGCGAGACGCTCGCGCAGCGAGCAATGGAAGTGTCCCAGCCTCGGATCACGTCGATCGGAGTCGGCAGGGGAGGCCCCACGGACCTTTCACAGAACTTCGATCGCTACCTCGAGGGCTTCGGCGAAGATTGATCGTCCTCGACAGCTCCTTCGTCGTGGCGCTGCTCGAAGGCAGCGACGCTGGTCACCAAGAAGCGGCCGATTTCTACGCCACGGCCGAGGGAGGTTTCGCCACCACGCCTCTGGTCCTTGCCGAGATCGACTACATGCTGGATAGCCGCGGCACCCCTGCTGCATTGGAGGCATTCCACCGCGAGGTCCGAGCCGGCAGCCTCGGGGTCGAATGGTGGCCGAAGCTCGACGTCAAGGCCGCCGAGATCGCCGGGCGCTACGCCGACCTCGGGCTCGGGCTGACCGACGCCTCCCTTGTTGCCCTCGCCGGAAGGCTCGAAACCAACCGCATCGCCAGCTTCGACGAGCGCCACTTCCGCGCCGTCGAGCCCCTGACCGGCGCCTCTTCCTTCGTACTGCTCCCAGCCGACGCGTAGTTGCAGACTCAGCCGCGCGCGCGGCCGGCGTCGAAGCCCTCGCGGTAGGTGCGCAGGAAGAGCGGCGAGAGCTGGGCGGTGCCGGGGCTGTAGCGGGCGGCGACGGCGAGGCGGCGGACGAGGTCGGCGTGGATGCCGTTGCTCTGTTCGGCCCCGCGCTCGGCGGCGCCGAGCAGGTAGCCGAGCTCGAGGTTGGCGCTGCCGCCGGGGTCCTCGCGGGCCTCGGCGTTGAGCGTCGTCGCCACTTCCAGCATCGTCGCGCCGACCGCCGCCAGGTCGCCACCCTTCTGGTTCTCGGCCAGGCACTCGCTGATCGGCACCTCGCCGCTCAACCTCACCTCGCCCGACGCGTCGCCGAGGGCGCCGAGGTAGGCGCCCGCCCTGTCGAGGCAGGCGACCGGCGTCTCGTCGCTCGCCTCGCCGCAGCCTGCCAGGAGAACCGCGAGTGCACAGAGCCCGCTGCAGAGGCAAGCCGGATAACGCGCCGGTACCCAGCGCTTTCTCGTTCTCAGAGCCATTTCTCGCAGGTTATTGGCTGGGCGGGCGTTTTGAGGAACACGATCTTTTTCTTGACAGTCCTGAACCTTACTTGTTTCAATCACGCATAGTTCATGTACGAAGTAGTTCAGTCCGCACAGGGAAGCGGACAGGGACAAGCAGCACCAGGGACTTAGAAACGAGCCTCGCGGGAGCGTCGCAAGGGAAGCGGCGGCAGAGGGGCTCAAGGACAAGGAGAGAGGGCCACGATGTTCTCAACGCTTCGCACCCGCTTCGGCATCCCGGGAGTGATCTCGACGATCGCACTCGTCTTCGCAATGACCGGCGGCGCCTTCGCCGCCAAATACCTGATCACCTCGACTAACCAGATCAAGCCCAGCGTGCTGAAAAAGCTCAAAGGCGCTGCGGGTCCGGCTGGCGCTGCGGGTGCTCAAGGCGCACAGGGCGCGGCTGGCGCCAACGGCACGAACGGGACCAACGGGACCGATGGCACAAGCGCCAAAACCAAAGCTTTCGTCGGCGTCAAAGGCTCCTGCACCGAAGGCGGCATCGAAGTCGAATCGGCAAGCCCCGTCGCACTCGTCTGCAATGGCAAAAAAGGGACCAACGGGACCAACGGCACTAACGGAACCGACGGCTCACCTTGGGTCGTCGGCACCGCGCCCCAAGGCGTGCTGCTGAAGGGCACCTGGGCCATACAGGGCAAATACGAAGCAGCTGCCACGAGCGAGAACATTCCCGTCCCGATCTCCACAGGGGTACCGATTGACCCTGACCCCTTGGCCACGGGCATCCCCACCGTTTACCTGCCGCCTGGGCCTGCGGACCCCAGCAACTCTTCCGGCTGCACGGGTACCGCGGCTCAACCGAAAGCTGAACTGGCTGAAAACAATCCAAACGGTGGGGCCGTCTGCCTCTATGCATCCGCGGCGACCAATCTCAAAGGTCCCTCCGGCTTGGCAGGACCTACGAATCTCGGCAAATCTGGAGGGGGAGTCGTCCCTCTCCTGCGCCCCAACGACCCAGACCCCTTGGATCCGTCGCTCTTTCCGGTCAGCGGCCACGGCACCTGGGCGCTGATCACGCCGATCGAACCCTAGTCCCACCAAGGGATCACCCGGACGAAGCCAGTGTCGTCCGGGTGATCCGGGGTCCCATCTGCGCCGAATCGATGATCACCCGCCAACTGCAAAGCAGAAGCACCGAGCAAGGAGAAAAAGAGTGACACCCCAGAGCACAGCCCCGCTTGGCAATAGGTTGCACCGTGCTTCTGCGGCCGTCTCTGTGTGTCGCAGGCCTCCTTGCCTCGCTCACCCTTGCGGCCCCCGCCTCCGGCGCCGCCCCCAATCTCCTCCTCCAGATCCCGGCTGACAGCGTCACCCCCGGATCCGCAGCGGGCCAGCTCAACAACCCCTGGGGCATGGCCGCCGACCCCGACACCGGTCACCTCTTCGTCGCTGAGTCGAGCAACCCTCGGATCAGCGAGTTCACCCCCTGGGGCGCTTTCGTCAAGGCCTGGGGCTGGGACGTCGCCCCCGAAGGCGCTCCTGGCGACACCGTCTCCAACCAATTCGAGGTCTGCACCGCGACCTGCAAGGCGGGGGTCGAAGGCAATGGCGTGGGGCAGTTCACCGAACTCAGGGGAGGAATCGCCCTTGACGCGACCGGCGACCTCTACGTCTACGAAAACGCCAACAACCGCGTCCAGAAGTTCTCCCCCTCCGGCCAGTTCCTCCTCATGTTCGGCGGTGAAGTCAACCAGGGCCCGACCAACCCCGGCAACCTCTGCACCGCCCAGCACGTCACCGAAGGCGACACCTGCGGAGCCGGCACCTCTGGAACCGCCGACGGCCAGTTCTCCAACGGCACGGTCGGCAACTACATCGCCTACAACCCCACAACCGACTCGCTCTTCGTCGGCGACAAAGACCGGATCCAGGAGTTCGACACAGACGGAACCTTCAAAGGCAAGATCGACTTCGAAGGCGAGCTGGGCAAATTCGACGAAAAGCCGGTCGGGTCCCTCGCCGCCGACCCGGTCAGTGGCGACCTCTACCTCGCCCTCGCTCCGTTCTTCGATGGGGTGAAAGTGATTGAAACTCCCAACGTCTACAGGCTCGACCCAGCTACAGGCGAACTGCTCGACGAACTCGAAGTCGACGCTCCCGGAGCGCTCGCGGTCGACATCGAGGGCAATCTCTACGCGGTCGAGCAGCAAACCAACGTGATCGCCCCCTTCGCCTCGCCGGACGAGGTTCTTGGTTTCGGCCCGAGCGGGGCTCCGATCGAGGGGATGGAGGCGGGGGATGAGTTCGCAATGCACCCCCACATCGGTACCGCCAGCACCACGTCCAACAACGGCCTCGCCACCAACGTCGCCGGCCCCGGTTCAGAAGAGCCCGGCAACCTCTACGTCGACTACTTCGGAGGCGACGCCGCCTACATCAACGCTTACGGCCCGCCGCCGATCGGCTTCGAAGACCCGCCCCTCGCGCCGCCCGAGATCTCCGACCAGTACGCGACTGCCGCAGATACCGACAGCGCCCTGGTCAAGGCGAAAATCAATCCCCGCTTCTGGCCCGACACCACCTACCGGGTCCAGTACGGAACCGAGGAATGCGTGGAAGAAGCAGGTTGGGAAGCGCCCTGCGTGCAGGAAGAGCCGGCCACGCCCGCCCTCCTCACTCCCAAATCGACTACCGCCTTCATCACCACCCCCGGCGTCTTCCTCGCCGGCCTTGCACCCGACACCGCCTACCGCTACCGCTTCCTCGCCGAGAGCTCGGGCTCTGTGGGCGAAGAGGTGATCGGGGTCGGCGGCAAACCGGGAGAACCGGGCACCGACGCCAGCTTCACCACCTTCCCGCTCTCAGACCCGCCCAAGACCGACTGCGCCAACCAGGCCTTCCGCACCGGCCCCGCCGCCAAGCTCCCCGACTGCCGCGCCTACGAGATGGTCTCCCCGCTCGACAAGAACAACGGCGACATCCGCTTCGACACCGCCTCGCGCACCGGCCTGCACCAGAGCTCGACCGCGGGCGATGGCTTCACCTACACGTCCGCGGCTGCCTTCGGCGATGTCGCCGGAGCGCCCAACGCCTCCCAGTACCTCGCCTTCCGTGATCCCGCGACCGGCTGGACCAGTGAGGTCATCTCCCCGCCGCGCACGCGCTTTCTCCTGGGGGGCAGCAACGCGAAGTTCGACAACGAATTCAGGTTCTTCTCGCCCGACCTCTGCGACGCCTGGCTCAAGACCGTCTATGACCCGCCGCTTGCCGCGGGTGGAGTTGCGGGCTTCCCCAACATCTACCATCGCCGCAACTGCTCGGGAGGCGCCTATGAAGCGCTGACCACGGTCGAGCCGCCGCAGGCGACACCCGGCGACTACGGCGAGATCGAGCTCCAGGGAGTCTCCGCCGACGGCACCCGGGCGGTCTTCACCACCCAGGACAAGCTCACTGACGAGGCACCCTCCCAGCCAGCCGCCTGCGGCGGGGGTCTCTCCAAATGCCGCCGCCAGCTCTACCTCCACACAGAAGGCGAGCCGCTGCGCTACCTCTGCGTCCTGCCCGACGGCAACCCGGTCAACCCCGCGACCCACGCCTGCTTCGCCGGCACGGTGTCCGAGAAAGATCCCTTCGGCGACGGCAAGGGAGGCAGCTTTCAGGGCGCCCTCTCCGCCGACGGGCAGCGCGTCTACTGGACCGCCGGCGAGGAAGGCGGCGGTGGCGGTGGCGGCCTCAAACCCGGCCGTATCTACCTGCGGCTGATCGAAGCAGAAGAAACCCTCGAAGTCTCCGAGACAGTCTCGGGCGCCGACGCCTTCTTCTGGGGCGCCGCCGCCGACGGCTCGGCGGCTGTCTTCGAGTTCCAGGACGGCTCCTCGTCTTTCAACAACGACCTCTACCGCTACGACGCCCCAGACGAAAGCTCGGAGCCGATCGCAGAAGACACGGTCGGCGTGCTCGGCGTCTCCAGCGATGCCACCCGCGTCTACTTCGCCTCTACCCGGGCGATCCCAGGCTCCGGTCAGAACAGCGAGGGCGACGAAGCGGCGCCAGGCGAGCCCAACCTCTACCTCTACGAAGCCAGCGAACCCCCCACCTACAGCTTCATCGGCACGCTCTCTGGCACCGACGTACTGGGCGGGGGCAACCCCTCCCCGATCGCCGGCTTGCCCTTCGACCGCACCTCCCGGGTCAGTGCCAACGGGCTGCACGCCGCATTCATGTCAAGCGCCTCGCTGACGGGCTACGACAACACCGACGCGGTCAACGGCAAAGCCGACGCCGAGATCTTCCTCTACGACGCCGAAGCGGACGAGCTTGCCTGCGTCTCCTGCAATCGCAGCGGCATCCGGCCGACGGGTCGAGTGCTTCGAGACCTGCTTGGGGAGCCCCTCCAGTCCGGCCTCCAAGCCGCCGCCCAGATCCCCACCTTCGAGCGCGCCCTCTATCCCTCGCGCCTGCTCTCCGAAGACGGCTCCCGCCTCTTCTTCGAGAGCTATGAGGCCTTGGTCACCCGCGACACCAACGGCCAGCAGGACGTCTACCAGTGGGAGGAGGCGGGAACCGGCGATTGCGAGGAAGCCGACTCCACCTTCAACGAGGAGGCAGGCGGCTGCGTCGACCTCGTCTCCTCCGGCGAGAGCCCCAATGCCTCCTTCTTTCGCGACGCCAGCCCCTCCGGCGATGACGTTTTCTTCACCACCCTCTCCAGCTTCCTCCCCCAGGACTACGGCCTGATCGACATCTACGACGCCAGGGTGGGAGGGGGCTTCCCGCAGCCCTCCACTACCCCCGAGTGCGAAGGCGAAGCCTGCCAGGGCCCGATCTCGCCACCCGAGGACCCGACCCCGGCCTCTTCTGCCTTCGAAGGCGCCGGCAACGTCGCCGAACCGCCTCCGGCGCGCAAATGCGCCAAAGGCAGAAGGGCGGTGCGAAAAGCGGGCAGGACACGCTGCGTGAAGAAGCCCAATAGGGCCAAGCAGAAGAAGGTAAAGCGAGTCAACACGAAGGGGAGGGCGGGACGATGAAGAGCCTCAAGCTGGTGATCGCGACCGCGCTTGCGACGCTCGTCCTCGCCCCCCAGGCCCAAGGATCCTTCGGCCTCAACGACATGGAAGTCACCTTCACCGGACCCGACGGCGAAGTCTCGATGCAGGCCGGCTCCCATCCCTTCGCGATGAACACCGCTTTCGACGTCAACCTCACAGAAGAAGAAGGCAAAGCCTTCGTCGACGGCGCGATCCGCGACCTCGATGTCGAGCTGCCCCCGGGCTTCGCCGGCAAGCCCACGGCGACCCCGCGCTGCTCCAATCTCGACTTCATCACCAAGCCGAAAGGCCCCTTCGAGCCGCCCGAATGTCCCAATTCCACCGCCGTCGGCACGGTCAAGGTCACCTTCGCCGGTGGCACGCCCGAAGAGGTCGAGGAAGCAAAACTCTTCGCCGAGCCCGCCTCCGTCTACAACCTCACGCCTCCCCCCGGCGCCGCCGCCAAGCTCGGCTTCTGGGCGGCCGACGTGCCGGTCACCGTCCTGCTCGGGGTCAACCCAAACCCCCCCTACAACGTGATCGCCTCGTTGCGCAACACCCCGCAGCTGCTCGAGGTCGCCTGGTCCTCCTTCACGGTCTGGGGCAACCCCGCCGACCCCGCCCACGACACCGAACGGGGCAAGTGCATCCGCTCCCAGCAGCAGGACGCCTGCCCCGCCAACGTCCCGGTCGAGCCCTTCATCACGATGCCGCGTTCCTGCACAGGGCCGCTGCAGACGGTGTTCAGTGCGACACCCTGGTGGGAAGGCGACCACTTGGAACCGACGATCCCGGGCACCCCCTTCGAGGGCACCGCCACGACCCCACCCGGGGCAACCGGCTGCGGCAAACTCGGCTTCGGCCCCGAGATAACAGCCCAACCGACGACATTGGCAGCCCAGAGCCCCTCCGGCATGGACTTCTCCTTGGAGGTAAACGACGAGGGCCTAACCAACTCCTCGGGCATAGCTCACGCCGACATCGAGAAAGCCGTCGTCACCCTGCCCAAGGGAATGACCACCAACCCCGCGATCGCCGAAGGCCTAGAGGTCTGCACAGAAGCACAGCTGGCCAAAGAGACGGCCAAATCGGCTTCGGGTGAGGGCTGCCCCAACGCCTCCAAGATCGGCACGATCGAGGTCAAAACTCCCCTCTTGGAGGAATCGGTAGGCGGCTCCCTGCACATCGCCAAGCCCTACGAGAACCCCTTCGGCTCTCTCCTAGCCCTCTACCTGGTCCTGCAGAACAAAGAGCTTGGGATCTCGATCAAGCAGCCCTTGAAGGTGATCCCCGACCCAGAGACCGGCCAGCTGACCACGGTGGCCGAAGACCTCCCCCAGCTCCCCTACTCCTCCTTCACCCTCCACTTCAGAGAGGGAACGAGGAGCCCCCTCGCGACCCCGGCTGCCTGCGGGACTCATGAGGTGAAAGCTGTGCTCACCCCCTCCTCGGGTGGGGCTCCGGTCACCAGCACCTCCACCTTCCAGATCATCACCGGCCCAGACTCAGGCCCCTGTCCGACTGGCGGCCTGCCGCCCTTCAAGCCCGGCCTGATCGCCGGCACGCTCAACAACGCCGCCGGCAAATACAGCCCCTTCAACCTCCGTCTCTTCCGATCGGACTCAGAACAGGAGTTCACCCGCTTCTCGATCAAGCTGCCGCCGGGGATCACCGGCAAGCTGGCCGGCATCCCCTACTGCCCAGATGCGGCTATCGAGGCAGCGAAGCTGAAGACGGGAACAGAAGAGGAACAGAACCCTTCCTGTCCCATTTCCTCGTTGGTGGGAAGAACGCTCGTGGGAGCGGGAGTGGGTCCCTCACCGGCCTATGCACCGGGCAAGGTCTACCTCGCCGGCCCCTACAACGGCTCCGCCCTAAGCATCGCAGCGATAACCGCAGCCAAGGTCGGCCCCTTCGACCTCGGCACGGTAGTGGTCAGAGAGGGCTTCAAGATCGACCGCCAGACCGCGGAAGTCTTCGTCGATGCCACCGGATCAGACCCGATCCCCCACATCATCGACGGCATCGTCGTCCATGCAAGGGACATCCGCGCTTACATGGACAGACCCGACTTCGTCCTCAACCCGACCAGCTGCGAGCGGACATCGACCGCCTCGACTCTCCTCGGCTCAGGATTGGACTTCGCCTCAGAGGCAGACAACAACCCCGTGGTCGTATCGACTCCATTCCAGGCAGCCGACTGCGCTGCCCTCGGCTTCAACCCGAAGCTCGACCTGCGCCTGATCGGAGGCACCAAGCGAGGCGCCCATCCCGCCTTCCGCGGCACGGTGACGATGAAACGCGGAGAAGCCAACATCTCCTACGCCCGCGTCACCCTGCCGCGCTCCGCCTTCCTCGACCAGGGCCACATCAACACGATCTGCACCAGGGTCCAGTACGCAGCGGAACAGTGCCCGGCAGGCTCGGTCTACGGCTACGCCAAAGCGACCACCCCGCTGCTCGACGGCACGGTCGAGGGACCGGTCTACCTGCGCTCCTCCGAGCACAACCTGCCCGACCTCGTCGCAGCGCTAAGGAACGGCGAGATCCGCTTCGATCTGGTTGGCCGGGTCGATTCCCTGAAAGGCAGGATCCGCAACACCTTCGAGACCGCCCCCGACGCCCCGGTCGACAAGGTCACCCTGACCATGCAGGGCGGAAGCAAGGGCCTGATCATCAACTCGACCAACCTCTGCAAGGGCAAGCACCGGGCAATCGCCGAGTTCGAGGCTCACAACGGGCGGGTGAAGAACTTCAGGCCTGCGGTGAAGGCGAAGTGCAAGAAGGGATCCAAACGGCCCAAGCGTTAGCGACCAACAGGACCCTAGAAGCGCAAACCAGCAACCAGCACCGAACCAGTCAAACCAGTCATAGCCGGCGAGCCCCTGGCTCCTCGGCGAGGGAGGCAAAAGTGATCAACCAGTCGATCCGCCGGATTCCGCTCGCGATGGCGCTTGCCGTCGCGAGCCTCGCCGTATCACTGCTTGCCTCTCCGGCTACGCTCGCAGCTGCGGACCCTGCACCGGTCTTCAACGACGGCAGACTCCCCGGCCTCGGCAACTTCAAGCGCCAGGGCGAGGCCACCTATCGCTTCATTCCCTCCCAGGGCGAGTACGAAGTCCGCCGCCCCGGCGAGCCGCCTTCCTTCCTCCATGTCGACTACCGGCCGCCGAAACGACGTAGCAGCAGCTCCGGTCCGGTCGCGGCACCGGGCCCCGGCGTCGCCCTCCCAGGCTCCGAATCGGCGACCTACTGCCGCACCTCGGGCCAGCGCATCGTCATCGTCTACACCCACCGCTCCTCCGACGGCACCCCGACCCCGACCTCCCAGATCCGCAGCATCGTCAAGCGGATGAACTGGAAGATCTCAGACCAGTCCTCGCTCTCGAGCGGCGGCAGCCGCATAGTGCGCATGCTCACCGAGTGCTCGGGGGGCGAGATCGCCGTCCACAACGTCACCACCGCCAACAACAGCCAGCCGACGGTAGAAGCCGCGGTCGAGAAAGCGCTGGGTGCCCCCTCGGGCTCGAGCGCGGTCAAGTACCTGGCCTTCGACCACAGCACGAACGAAGAAAAACCCACAGTCGCCGGTCTCTCCGATCACATCGACGACCTCCACAAGAAACGCTTCGACAACAGCAACGCCAATGTCACCAACGCCGCGGTGATCTACCCAGTCGCCTGGGAAAACCACGTGACGATCCACGAGCTCTTCCATGCCTTGGGCGCCACCCAGGGCGAAGAAGAAGACATCGGGCCCGCCGCCCCCTTCTCGACCGAACAGAGCCACTGCAACGACGGCATCGACATCCTCTGCCTCGAAGACAAAAGCTCCAACAGCTCCTACTCGGAGAAATACTGCCCCGAAGGCTCCGGCTACTACGACCCGGTCAAAGTCCCGATCGACTGCAACAAGGACACCTACTTCGACGCCCTCCCGACTCCCGAAACCTGGCTAGACGAATACTGGAACCTCGGCTACTCGGCCAATCCCTTCCTCGTCGCGCCGCCGAAGGCGAGCACCGAGGATCCATCTCCCGTTTATGCGAGACAGGCCTTCCTCAAGGCCAAAATCAGCCCCGAAGGCACAGACACGAGCTACTACTTCGAGTACGGCCTGACCAAATCCTACGGCTCCAAAATCCCGCTGTCGAGCAAAAGCGCCGGCTACGAAGGGACGGTGACTAAGAGCGAGCTGATCACAGGCCTCGAACCGCAGACCACCTACCATTACCGCGTCGTCGCGACGAACGAGCTCGGCACGGCAACCGGGGCCGACAAAGCCTTCACGACGAAGCCTCTGCCGACGGTGATAACCGAAGACGCCACCAGCGTGCTCGGAGGCAAAGCGACGCTGCGCGGAACGATCAACCCCAATGGCATCGGTGGCTTCGCCTTCTACCAGTTCGAATACGGCACCAGCACCGAATACGGCTCGAAAACGCCGCCGGCAAGCATCCCCGGGGGTTCAGAAGGCACAGAACCACGGCTGGTGACCCAGACGATCAGCGGCCTCAAATCGGACACGACCTACCACTTCCGCCTCGTCGCGGTGCCAAGCGACGGTCCGGTCTACGGCTCCGACAAGCAGTTCACGCCGGAATGGAAACCGACGGCCAGCACCGAATCGCCGAGCGACCTGGAAGCGATCTCCGCCACTCTCAACGGCAAGGTCAACCCGAAGAGCTTCTCGACCACCTACCAGTTCGAATACGGGACTTCCGAAGCCTATGGCTCCAAAGTGCCCGCCTCACCCAAATTCGCCGGCTCGGGTACTTCCGACGTCAAAGTCAGCGAGCCGATCTCAGGGCTGAAACCCGGCACCACCTACCACTACCGGGTGGTCGCCACGAACGCCGAAGCGACGACCGCGAGCAAAGACGAAACCTTCACCACCCCTCCGATAGCGGTCACCGGCTTCTCCACCAAAATAAGCCCCGAAGCCGCCACCCTGAACGCCAGCGTCAACCCGGTCGGCCTGGAAACGAGCTACCAGTTCGAATACGGCCCAACCACCGAATACGGGACAAAAGTCCCGCTCTCGCCCAAATCGATCGGCTCGGGGACCAAACCGGTCGCGGTCAGCGAGTCGCTCGAAGGCCTCAAACCGGCGAGCACTTACCACTTCCGGGTGGTCGCTACCAACGCTGAAGGGACCTTCCCGGGTGAGGACGTCGAGTTCTCGACCTGGGGCGCCTGGTCCCTCCAAACCACCCCCAACCCCAAAGCCCAGGACAACGCCCACCTCGCCGGCGTCTCCTGCGCCTCCTCCAGCGCCTGCCTTGCGGTCGGCTATGACTACTACGAGGGCAGGGGCCTGGCCGAGTTCTGGAACGGCAAAGAATGGACCCTCCACAAAGGCTCCCTCGATCGCCGCCCCACCGCCGTCTCCTGCGGCTCTGCCAGCGCCTGCCTGGCGGTTGGCGTAAAGAACGGCACAAGCCCCCTGGCCGAAGTCTGGGAAGGCGAAGGCGGCTCCTGGTGGGAAGGCTCTGAGCTGGCGCCGAAAACCCCAGAAGGCGGCACCAGTCTCACCCTCGAAGGCGTCTCCTGCACCGCCGCGACCACCTGCACCGCGGTCGGCTCCTACCTCATAGGAGGCAAATCCCTGCCCCTGATCGAGCGTCTCAGCGGCTTCTCCTGGTCGATCCAGACGCCGGCGACGGCAAACCAGGCGTCCCTGAGCGACGTCTCCTGCGCCTCTTCCAGCCACTGCGTCTCGGTCGGCGGCCAGCTCGAAGGCGCGACAGGGACGTCCCTCGCCGAACGCTGGGACGGAACCAAATGGAGCACACTCTCGGTGCCCTCTCCGGCCGGAGCGACGGGGAGCGAACTGCAGGAGGTCTCCTGCTCCTCGACCAGCGCCTGCCTGGCGCTAGGCACCTACACCGCATCCGGCAGTGAAAAACCCTTCGCCGCCGCTTGGAACGGCAGCACCTGGACGCTCACGAGCACCGGCCTGAAAGGAGCGATCCCGCAGAACGTCTCCTGCAAGTCGGCGACCTTCTGCCTCGCGGTCGGCAACGAAGCGGGCAAAACCCTGGTCCAGGCCTGGGACGGCAAAGAATGGTCGACCCAGACCTCGCCCAACCCAGAAGGCAAAACCACCGCCCAGCTCGCCGGCGTCTCCTGCGCCTCGACGACGGCCTGCACCGCGGTCGGATCGTCTGGGGCGAGTGGGGAATACGTGACGCTGGGTGAGGGCTGGAACGGCACCACCTGGTCCCTCCAAACCACCCCCAACCCCAAAGCCAAAGACAACGCCCAATTCGCCGCCGTCTCCTGCGCCACCTCCAGCGCCTGCCTGGCGGTCGGCTATGACTACTACGAGGGCCGCGGAGTGGCCGAGTTCTGGAACGGCAAAGAATGGACCCTCCACAAAGGCTCCCTCGATCGCCGCCCCACCGCCGTCTCCTGCGGCTCTGCCAGCGCCTGCCTGGCGGTTGGCGTAAAGAACGGCACAAGCCCCCTGGCCGAAGTCTGGGAAGGCGAAGGCGGCTCCTGGTGGGAAGGCTCTGAGCTGGCGCCGAAAACCCCCGAAGGTGGCTGGGGGCTAACCCTCGAAGGCGTCTCCTGCACCGCCGCGACCACCTGCACCGCGGTCGGCTCCTACCTCATAGGAGGCAAATCCCTGCCCCTGATCGAGCGCCTCAGCGGCTTCTCCTGGTCGATGCAGACGCCGGCGACGGCAAACCAGGCGTCCCTCAACGACGTCTCCTGCGCCTCTTCCAGTCACTGCGTTTCGGTCGGCGGCCAGCTCGAAGGCGCGACAGGGACGTCCCTCGCCGAACGCTGGGACGGAACCAAATGGAGCACCCTCTCGGTGCCCTCTCCGGCCGGAGCGACGGGGAGCGAACTGCAGGAGGTCTCTTGCTCCTCGACCAGCGCCTGCCTGGCGCTAGGCACCTACACCGCATCCGGCAGTGAAAAACCCTTCGCCGCCGCTTGGAACGGAACCGCCTGGACGCTTACGAGCACCGGGCTGAAAGGAGCGATCCCGCAAGACGTCTCCTGCAAGTCGGCGACCTTCTGCCTCGCGGTCGGCAACGAAGCGGGCAAAACCCTGGTCCAGGCCTGGGACGGCAAAGAATGGTCGACCCAGACCTCGCCCAACCCAGAAGGCAAAACCACCGCCCAGCTCGCCGGCGTCTCCTGCGCCTCGACGACGGCCTGCACCGCGGTCGGATCGTCTGGGGCGAGTGGGGAATACGTGACGCTGGGTGAGCGGTACGAGTAAGCGCTCGCTGAGCCAAAAGACTCCACCAGAACAAACCAGTCAAACCAGTCAGCCCCGATGAGCTCTCTCATCGGGCAAGGAGGTAGAAGTGAGACACCTAAGGACACTTGGGCTTGGCGCTGTCTTGGCGCTGGCCCTGATGGCATTTCCTGCCGGGGCATCGGCCACCGGGGGAATCGAAGCGGATCAGTACCCCGCCACCCTGGTAGGCAAAAGCCTCACGGGCTCGCACAAACTGACCCTCTTCGGCAGGGAAGCAACCTACACCTGTCCGATCCTGCTCTTCGGCGAACTGAAAGGGCCCGCCGGCTCGGCGGCCATGGGCTCCGAATGGAGCGGCCAGTGCAGCGGCTACAAAGCCAACGGCTGCAAGCTCGAACTCCGCCCCGGCACGCAGAACTCCTTCGACATCGGCCCGCCCGGTTGCGGCCCGGTCAAAGTCACGGTGGGTGGCTGCCCAATATCGATCGCCCCCCACACAGGCCTCGCCGCCACCTACACCAACGTAGGCGAAGGCAACAAAGCGAAGCTGGCAATCGAAGCCGGAGCTGAACTCCAGTACACCCCAGAAGCTCCTGTGGGTTGTGGTAAAGCCGACAAAGCCTGGCTCACCGGCAAATGGGACATGGTCGGCTATAACGAAGCCGGCAGCCCGACCGGCATCCACGCCACCGACAGCTTCGGCGGTGTCTTTCTCGCCGGGGAACAGCCGCAGTTCGAAGCCGAAAAATACCCCTTCCCGGCCATCGGCAGCCAGGACTCGGGTGACCAGCTCGAGTTCTACTTCCCCGAACTCGAAGACGCGGTCAAGTGCGGGGTGGTCGGCTTCGAGCAGGTGCTGGCGGCTGCTACGTCTGAGCTGCCGCTGGAGGCCACATACGGCAAATGCATCTCCGAGGGTGGGGCCCCCACCACGGTGAGGACGAACGGCTGCGACCATGTGCTCGAGGTCGACAGCGCCGGTCCCTACGCCGGCAGCCTCGATCTGGCCTGCGGCGGAAGCGCGCTCGAAATCGAACTCGACCCGGCGTTCGTCGGCAAATGCATCGTCAAATTCCCCAGCCAGGAGCTCGGTGCCGTCGCCTACGAAAACCTCGGCGAAGGGCAGAACCGCACGGTCGCGGCCGATGTCGACGGCGAAGGCATCGCTTTCACGATGACCGAAGTCGGCTTCCTCGGCTGCGGCGGAGCCGGGGGATCCCACGAAGATGGCACCCTCACGGGAGGTATCGCCGTGGGCGCTCCATAGGGCTGCGCCGATAACCACAAGCACTCATGACGACATCCGGGGCCGCGAACGATCGCGGCCCCGGATGTCTCCTTGCTGTTATTTCGGCAGAGCCGCGCCTGACCGCTTTAGGGGCCCAGCGAGGCGAGCGAGGTGACGATCACGCCGTCGGGACGGGTGTAGGTGGGGCTGTCGGCGACGACGACGAGGAGGGCGCCGCAGGAGCCGTTCGTCTCGGTGGAGAGCTTCCTGCGCAGGGCGAGCAGGTTGGCGGCCCCTTCCTCGACCCGGTTGTGCCCCAGCTTCACCTCGATCCCTGCCCAGCGGCCGTCCACAGCCTCGACGATTGCGTCTATCTCCAGGCCCTTGTTGTCGCGATAGAAGCGCACGGTCGCCCTGTGCGGCTGGGCGTAGATGCGAAGGTCGTGGATCGCCTGCGACTCGAAGAGGAGCCCGGCGAGCTCGATCTCGGGGCCGAGCAGCCGCTGTGGGGTGGCGCCGAGCGCCGCCACCGCCAGCGAGGGGTCGGCGAGATGCCGCTTGGGCGTCGCGGCCAGGCGGACCCGTGAGCGCAGCCTGGGCTTCCAGCTCGGCTGATCCTCGATCAGGTACAGCCGCCCGAGCGTTCGCACGTAGTCGTGCAGGGTGCTTTCGCTGAGTGGCTCCTCGGCGGTGCGACCGATGGTGCGCAGGCTCGCGTCGGTCGAGACGTTGCGGGCGTAGGAGGCGAGCAGGCGCCGGATCCCGTCCGGGTCGCGCTTGACGCCGTCCACCCGCCGGACGTCGACGTTGGCGATCACCTCCATGTAATCGACGTTGGCCTCGAGGGCGTCGCGAGCCGAGAGGCCAAGGTTGTCGGGCCATCCCCCGACCGCGATCGCCTCGAGCGCTCCGGAGACATCGAGGCCGGGCTGCTCTGCCGGCGGGGCTTCGCCATTCAGAAGGGCGCCGACGGAGACGGCTCCGTTGGACAGTCCGCGCTCGAGCAGCGTCATCGTCCGCATCGCGACGGGGGCGATCCGGCGAGCGCCCGTGTGACTGGCCTGGTCGATCTCCGGGGTCGCCGATCCCGTCAGCAGGAACAGGCCCTTGCCACCGAGATCGTCGACGCGCCCGCGCACCGCGTTCCACATGCCCTCGGCGAGCTGGTACTCGTCGATCAGTCGCGGGTGCTCGCCGTCGAGCACGAGGCGAGGATCGGTCTGGGCAGCCGCGAGCGACGCGCGATCCTGATCGAGCCGCACCTCCGAGGCTGCGAAGCCGCGGGCCGTGGTTGTCTTGCCGACCGCCTTGGGACCGGTCAGCAGGACAGCTCCGTGGGTGCGCAGCCTCGTCTCGACTTGCTTTCCGACGACCCTCTCTCGGATCTCCATTATGGAGATCGTACCTGAAATGACATAGAGATCGTACTCAAGACGTCAGCGGAAACGTACCTGCGCAGAAAGGGCGGCGGCGGTTACCGCGCTACTCGACGAATCGGTCGCTTTAAGGAGAGACGCCGCCCGACTGGACCGTCGAGATCCCACCCGGCGGCGCAGGCGGCGCTTGGGGGGGCGCCTTCGACTTCGCATTCCCTTGCCCTGGCTTGGTGCCGCCGCGCGGGTGCGGCGCGACGTCCTGCAGTCGGACCGGGAAGACCGAGACCCATTCGGCGAGCTCGAAGTGGGCGGCGGGGGCGTGTTCCCAGGAGAGGTGGAGGTGGTGGCCACAGCCGTGATGGGCGTCGCCGTCGTAGCCGACCCAGCGGAAGGGGGCGGCGGGGTGGTTCTGCAGGGGCTCCGCCCATTCGGCGAGGCGGGTGATGCCGCGCCAGGGGCCGTCGCAGCGGTTGGTGGCGTTCAGCGGCACGATGTCGACCGCGAGTCCGTTGTAGTGATCGGAGTGCTTGACGTGGCAACCGCGACAGCCGACGTGGTCGGCGCCGAGCGGGCCCGAGTAGCCATCGGTGACGTAGATCGGGAAGCGCTGCGCGAGCCAGCGCAGGTTGGGGACGATCCGCCGGTCGACCATGTCGCCTTCTTCGTGGGGGATCGAGGTCGGGATCGGGACGATTTCGCCCGCCGCGTAGCTGACCCGCGTGCTCGCCGGCCCGGCGCCCGCCGGCCCGGGCGCGAGGCAGCAGAGCGTGGCCACGAGGACCGCCGCGATCGTCAGCTTGCGCATGCCTGCCTTATCGACGCCCTCCTCGATCTGCTTGAAAACCGCATGCGGGCGGCGGGGTTGCGCCTTCGCTTCGAAATAGAAACGTTCGCATACCATCTCTTGCCATGGCAGCTCCACTTACCACCCGCTCGGATTGGCTCGCCGCCAATCCGCCAGCCGCTGAAAAGCTGATCCAAACCCTTGCGGGGGTGGCTCGACGCGATCGAGCGGGTGAGGACTTTCGACGCGCAGTACGGGAGTTCTTGGACGAGTTCGCCCTACGTGGCGATGCTCGCTCCCGGGCCGAAGCCGTCGACGAGCCGCCGCCGCCAACGGAGGACCCTCGCCACGATGCTTTCCTCGGCGCGTTGGCGGAGCACCTTGCGCTTGCGCACGACTTCCAGCGGCCGGCCTGGTCGGTCGAGCCCGGCCGGTTCCTGGACCGTTTCTGGTTCGTCAGCGACGTCCCCGGGTTCCGGGCGACCTCGATCGCTCAGGCGCCTGCCGCGTTCAGGCGTCGCGGCGTGTTCATCCCGGAGCGGTCGCTGCACCGCGTCTGACGCCCTCGATCCAGGGGCCCGATTTAGCGCCAGGCGCCGCGCGTGACATCGGGGTCGCTGAGCTCCAGCACATCCGGCGTGGACAGCAGCTCGAGGAACCCGCCGGCGTTGCCGCAGCTTCACCACCTCCGAGAGCGCAGCATCGACCGTGTCGGCCAGCGTGTTGGTGCCGAGCACCTCTTTCGCTGCAGCGACCTTTGCCATGTCGATCTCGACAGAGACCTTTCGTTTGGTAGCGGAACCCATATTGAGCAGCAAAATTTAACGGTAGGGTTGCGGCGCGATGACCACGGTGCGCGAGGCCAGCTTCGACCTCTTCCGGGAGCACGGGATGACGACCATCTTCGGCAACCCCGGCTCGACCGAGCTGCCGATGCTCGCCGACTTCCCCTCCGACTTCCGCTTCGTCCTGGGCCTGCAGGAGGCGATCGTGGTCGGGATGGCCGACGGCTACGCCCAGGCCTCGGGCAACGTCTCCCTCGCCAACCTCCACACGGCGCCGGGCGTAGGCAACGCGATGGGGGCGATCTTCAACGCGCAGGCCAACCACTCGCCGGTGCTGGTCACCGCCGGCCAGCAGGTGCGGGCGCAGATGACCCTGCAGGCCAACCTGACCAACCGCGACGCGATCCGGATGCCGCACCCGCTGGTCAAGTGGTCCTACGAGCCGGCCCGGGCGCAGGACGTCCCGCTCGCCCTCGCCCGCGGCGCCAACCTCGCCTCGCTGCCTCCGCGCGGCCCGGTCTTCCTCTCGCTGCCGATGGACGACTGGTACGCCGAGGTCGACGAGGCCGACGCTCAAGAGGCGATCAAGCGCCGGGTCACCGGCCGCGCCGTCGCCGACCCGGACTCGATCAGCCGCCTCGCTGCCCACCTCGACAAAGCGAGCAACCCGGTCCTCGTCGCCGGTCCCGACATCGACGCTAGCGGCGGCTGGAACGCGGCGATCGGCCTCAGCGAGCGCCAGCGGCTGCCGGTCTGGGCGACGCCGGCGCCGGGCGGCGGCCGGATCGGCTTCCCCGAGAACCACCCCAACTTCCGCGGCGTGCTGCCGCCGGCGATCGGCCCGGTCGGGCAGACGCTGGAGGGTCACGACCTGATCCTCACCGTCGGCACCTCCGTCTTCCCCTACTACCCCCACATCCCCGGCCCCCTGCTGCCCGAGGGCGCGCAGCTGGTGGCGATCACCAGCGACCCCGACGAGGCCGCGCGGGCGCCGATGGGCTACGCGATCGTCGCCGATGTGGCGCTTACCCTTGCCGCCCTGCTCGAGGCGGTGCCGGAGTCCTCGCGTCCCGTCCCTGAGCCCAACCCGGGCCCGACCGAAATCCCCGCCGAGGACCCGCTCAACTCCTCGACCGTGCACTCCGCCCTCGCCGAGGTCTTCCCTGAGGACGGCATCGTCGTGCTCGAGTCGCCCGCCAGCACCCTCGCCTTGCGCAACCAGATGCGACTCTCGCACCCGGGCAGCTACTACTTCAGCTCCGGTGGTGGCCTCGGCTTCGCCCTTCCCGCCTCGATCGGCGTGCAGCTGGCCCAGCCCGACCGCCCGGTCGTCTGCGTGCTTGGCGAGGGCTCGGCGCAGTACGCGATCGCAGCCTTCTGGACTGCGGCCGCCTATGAAGTGCCGGTGACCTTCCTCGTCCTGCGCAACGAGGAGTACGCGATCCTCAAGTGGTTCGCCGACGTCGAGCAGGTGCAGGGGGCGCCCGGCCTCGACCTGCCGGCACTCGAGGTTGCCGCCGTCGCCGAGGGCTACGGCGTCGAGTCGCACCGGGTAAAGGAGCGCGACGAGGTGCGCGGTGCGCTCGCCAAGGCGCTCGCCTCCTCGAAGCCGGAGCTGGTCGAAGTCCCGGTCGCGCCGGGGATGTCACTCTTCTAAGAAGCACGATGGCACTGCTGGAGCGAAACCTCTCCTCGCTCGCTCCGCCGCCCTCCGAGCCTGCCCCGGACCGCGCCCCGGACGAGCTCGCCAGCGGCACGCCGCAGCCCCTGCGCGGAGAGCTGGAGGCGCTGCTCGGCGCCGACCGCGTCCTCGCCCGCGCCAGCGACCTGGTCCGCTACGCCTCCGACGCCAGCCCCTACCGCCTCTTCCCCAAGGCGGTGGTGATGGCGCACGACGCCGGCGACGTCGCCAAGGTGCTCGCCTACGGCCGCCGCAGCGGCGTCCCGGTCGTCTTTCGTGCCGGCGGGACCAGCCTCAACGGCCAAGGGCAGACCGACGGCATCCTCGTCGACGTGCGGCGCCACTTCGGCGGCGTCGCGGTAGAGGAGGAGGGGGCGCGGGCGCGGATCAAGCCGGGCACGCTGCTTGGCCACGCCAACCGGGTGCTGGCCCCGCACGGGCGCAAGCTCGGCCCCGACCCCGCCAGCACCGACATCGCCACGGTCGGCGGCGTGATCGCTAACAACTCCGGCGGGATGCGCTGCGGTGTCGTCCGCGACTCCTACTCGACCGTGCGCTCGCTGACCCTGGTCCTGGCCTCGGGGACGAAGATCGACACCGCCGAAGCGGGCGCCGCCGAGCGCTTCGCCAAGGAGGAGTCGGAGCTGGCCGCCGGCCTCGCCGCGATCCGCGACGAGATCCGCGCCGACGCCGAGCTGAGCGAGCGGATCCGGCGCAAGTTCGCGATCAAGAACACGACCGGGTACCGTCTCTGCGCTTTCCTCGACGCCGACGAGCCGCTGGAGATCTTTCGCCGCCTCGTAGTCGGCTCCGAGGGAACGCTCGCCTTCGTCGCCGAGGCGGTCTTCGAGACCGTCCCGCAGCCCGTCCGCACGACCACCGCCTGGGTCCACTTTCCCGGCATCGACGAGGCGATCGCCCCGGTCCGCGACCTGGTCGAGGCCGGCGCCACCGCGGTTGAGCTGATGGTCGCCCCGGCGCTGATCACCGCCGCCTGGAACATGGTCGGTGCGCCCGAGGAGTGGAAAGAGCTGCCACCGGAGTCGGCGGTGCTGCTGGTCGAGTTCGGCGCCCCCAGCGATCCCGAGCTCGACACCTACGTCGCCAAGGCGAAGGAGATCTTCACCGCTCACACGACGATCCGGCCGATCGCCTTCACCCGAGAGGAGGAGGAGATCGAGCTGGCCTGGCGGGTGCGCGAGGGCCTGCACGGGCTGATCGGCAAGCTGCGCCTGCCAGGCACGGCGCTGATCGTCGAGGACGTCTGCGTGCCGCCGGAACGGATCGCCGAGGGTGCCCGCGACCTGCAGGCGCTGCTCGGTGAGCACGGCTTCCTGGCCGGCGTCGCCGGCCATGCCTCGGCGGGCAACCTCCACTTCATGCTGACCCCGGACTTCGCCAAGAGCGAGGATCTCGACCGCTACGAGGCCTTCATGGGCAAGCTGGTCGAGCTGGTCGTCGGCAAGTACGACGGCTCGCTCAAGGCCGAGCACGGGACCGGGATCAACATGGCCCCTTATGTAGAGCGCGAGTGGGGCGAGAAGGCGACCGAGCTGATGTGGCGGGTGAAGCGGCTCGCCGACCCCGACGGCGTGCTCGCCCCGGGCGTCCTGCTCAACCGCGACCCCGACGTCCACCTGCGCAACCTGAAGACGACGCCGGCGATCGAGGAGTCGGCAACCACCTGCGTCGAGTGCGGCTTCTGCGAGCCGGTCTGCCCCAGCCGCAACCTGACCACGACGCCGCGCCAGCGGATCGTGCTGCGGCGGGAGATGGCGCGCCAGCCAGCGGGCTCGCCGGTGCTGAAGGCGCTGCTGGAGGAGTACGAGTACGACTCGATGGAGACCTGCGCCGCCGACGGCTCCTGCCAGCTCGCCTGCCCGGTCGGGATTGACACCGGCAAGCTGGTCAAGGAACTGCGCACTGAGCGCCACACCGAGCGGGCCGAAGGCGCGGCCCTGGCGGCGGCGAAGCGCTGGGGTGGGGTGGAGAGGGCGTCGCGCGCGGCGCTGCGCGTGGGCGGGCCGCTGGCGCGGCGGACCAGGCGCGGCAAAGGGCTGCCGGGCGCGGCGCCCGCGAAGCTGCCGGCGACCTCGCGCGAGGACGCGGCGGCGGTCTACGTCACCTCCTGCACCAACCGGATCTTCGGCCGCTATGACGGCGACGGGGGGCCTGCGGGCATCGCCGAGGCGCTGGTCGAGGTCTCGCGCCGGGCCGGCCTGCCGCTCTGGATCCCGCCGGAGGTGGCAGGCAGCTGCTGCGGGTTGCCCTTCGGCTCGAAAGGCTTCGCGGAGGCGCACCGCCACAAGGCGAACGAGATGGTCGAGCGGCTCTGGGCCTGGAGCGACGAGGGCGCGCTGCCGGTGGTAATCGACGCCGCCTCCTGCACCCAGGCGATCGCCGAGCCGGGCGAGGGAACGCTGAGCGAGGAGAACGCCGAGCGCCTCACCGGGCTGCAGGTCCTCGACTCGGTCACCTGGGCGCACGACCGCCTGCTGCCGCAGCTCACGATCGCCGAGAAGGTCGGCTCCGCCACCGTCCACCCGACCTGCGCCACCCGCCACATGGGCCTCGCCGGCCGCCTGCGCAGGCTCACCGGCGCCCTCGCCGACGACGTCTACGTCGCCCCCTCGGCGACTTGCTGCGGCTTCGGCGGCGACCGCGGCATCTCCCACCCGGAGCTGACTGCCTCCGCGACCCGGCCCCAGGCCGAAGAGCTCGCCGGCCGCACCTTCGACGCCCGCCTCTCCAGCAACCGTACCTGCGAGATCGGCCTCACCCGCGCCACCGGCGCGGACTACGAGTCGTTCGCTTTTCTGCTCGAGCGGCTAACGCGAGACAGTTAGTGCTCGGCCTGTTGCTTGGATTCAGCCGACCGGCGCCTTAGCCAACCATCGACATCATCGGTATCGATTACGACCAGTTTGACTTTCGACTCGGGGTCTGGATCGACGAATTCCACATTCTCGGGGTCCACATTCGCCAGATACTCATCGAAGTCGCCCGGCTGGGGATCGGGATCTGTCCAGGGATCCTTGTTCATGCTTGCCTATCGAGCATCTTACGCTCCCGTTTCGTCGATTCCCATCCGGTGACGACCAGCCAGGTTGTCGGCTGCTCCGATGTGCCTCGCCTCCAACTTGTAGGGCGCTCTGGGGGATAGGAGTAGCTCATGGACGACATCGACCATGCACCGTCTAAGTGCGTAGCGGTCAAATCTCGCCCCGGAGGCGCGAAGGAGCGGCTAACGCGTAACGGCTGAGACCGCGGCGGCGCCCTGCTCGTCGGCTTCCGCCTCGACCTCGCGGATCGTCGTGGTCATCGTCGCGTCGCTTTCGAAGCGACGGTCGAGCAGCGGGTTAAGGACGCCACGCAGGGCCGAGGCGTAGCGCCACCACTTCGGCGCGAAGATCCGCGGGGCGCGTTCCTCGATCCCCCGCACCACGGCCGCGCCGGCCTCGGCCGGCTGGATCCGCCTTTTCAGAAACTCGGGCAGGTTCTGCTGCATCCGGTCGCCGTTGCTCTCGAAGGCGTCCTGGACAAGCTTGGTGTCGACCCAGCCGAAGTAGGCGACGCTGGCGCTCGCGCCCAGCGGCATCAGCTCGGCCCGCAGCGAGCGGCCCAGCGACTCGACCCCGGACTTGGCGACCGCGTAGGGGCTATTGAGGACGCCGTTGGCGAAGGCGTAGACGGAGGAGGTGACGACGACGTGCCCCTTGCGCTCGACGATCTGCGGCAGCGACGCCCGCACCGTGCGCCAGACGCCGAGCATGTCGACCTCGAAGACCCGCTCCCACTCCTCGACCCCGATCCCGCGTGCCGTCGCCATCTTCGACTGGGCGATCCCGGCATTGGCGACAACCACGTCAAGGCCGCCGAAGCGCTCGACCGTCTCGGCGACGGACTGCATCACGGCGGAGTGGTCGGTGACGTCTGTGGCGAGTCCGATCGCCCGCTCGCCGATCCGCTCGGCGGCCTCGCGCGCCTCGCTGGCGTTGAGGTCGACGACCGCCACCGAGGCGCCGCGCAGGTGCAGTTGGCGCGCCGTCTCATAGCCGATCCCGCGGGCGGCGCCGGTGACCAGCGCCACCTTTCCGTTCAGGTCGTAGACGGGCATGGGAGCAGCCTATTTAGTTTCAGGAATCAGCGGCTGCGCATTTCCCAGAGGGCAGAAATCGGAGCCGCCCAGAGACGGTCGCCGAACGGCAATGTCTCCGATCCGGTATTGAGAACGATGCCGCCTCGGAACTTGTCGCCGAGCTTGTCACGAAGGTGGGACAAGCCACTGAAGTCCTTCTCATGCGGCGTTGTGCCGAGCTTCGCCTCGATTCCAACCACCGAGCCTTCCCGATCCTCCAGGATGATGTCCACCTCGCGACCGCCAGCCGTACGGAAATGGTGGAAGCGAACCTCGCGATCTGCCCATGACGCCTGCTTGACCAGCTCTGCCGCGACGAAGTTCTCGAAGAGAGAGCCGGTGAACGGATCCTCGAGGTCTTCGAACCGATTGGCGTCGTAGCCGACGAGCTGCGCGACAAGGCCCGAATCCGGCAGCCAGAGCTTTGGTCTCTTAATGAGTCTTTGACCGATGTTGCGACTCCAGGCGGGTACCCGGCGGATCAGGAATAGAAGCTCCAGCAACCGGACATAGCGGCTAACCGAATCGCGCTTCATCTGGATGGCTTTGCTCAGCTCGGTCAAGTCGAGGAGAGAGCCAACTCGGGCAGCTGCAAGCTCCAGGAGGCGCGGGAGCTCATCCAGCTGCTGTGCTCGCGTGGCAAGGTCCTGAACATCTCGCTCCAGGATCATCTCGAGGTAGCTCTGAATCCACCGCGATCGCCGGCGCGGGTCGGATCGAGCGAGCATCGCGGGATAGCCTCCGGTGACCACCTGCTCGGAGATCGGAGCTCGACCGGCAGGGATGTCCCCCAGCGCAGGCACGTGCCCATCGAACAACTCGTCGATGAACCGCTCTCGGCGACCTCGGATCTCCCCTTGGGAAAGAGGCCAGAGAGGAATTCGCTCCGCTCGACCGGCCAGGGACTCCGCGATCCTGAGTGTCGCCCAAACGTTCGCGGAGCCAGTCAGCAGGAAGAGTCCCCCGACACGCGGATTGGCACGACGCTCGCGATCGACCCTGCTCTTGATCGCCTCCATGAGCGCCGGCGCCTTCTGGAACTCGTCGATGAGGAGGGGAAGCTCGCTTTGTTCGATGAAGCCCGCGGGGTCAGCATTGGCTGCGGCTTTTGGGCCCGCATCGTCGAGAGTTACGCGTCGCGCATCCATCTCGGTCGCAACCTGCTCCGCCAAGGTGCTCTTTCCACTCTGGCGTGGGCCGGTGATGACTACGACTGGCGTATCGCCTAGGGCGGCCTCCAGCTCAGGCCTGACATTGCGTTGGTAAAGAGGCTGATCGATGCGCAGATTGTACCTGATATATACGCAGAATCTCCCTGACATTCACGCAGCTATTAAGATCACCGCATGCCGGGCTTCAAGCCAGTAGACCCACGCCAGTCCTTCCCCGAGCTCGAGGAGCAAGTGCTCGAGCGCTGGCGCGAGCGCGACGTATTCCAGCGCTCGCTCGCCAACCGCGAGGGGGCCGAGGTCTGGAGCTTCTACGAGGGCCCGCCAACCGCCAACGGCCGTCCCGGCTCCCACCACGTCCTCTCCCGCGTCTTCAAGGACGTCTACCCGCGCTACCGCACGATGTGCGGATACCGGGTGCCGCGCAAGGCGGGTTGGGACTGCCACGGCCTCCCGGTCGAGCTCGAGGTCGAGAAGCAGCTCGGCATCTCCTCCAAGCAGGAGATCGAGGAGTACGGGATCGACAAATTCAACGCGCGCTGCCGCGAGTCGGTTTTCGAGTACGTCGAGGAGTGGAACCGGCTGACCGAGCGGATCGGCTTCTGGGTCGACCTCGACTACCCCTACGTGACGCTGGAGAACGAGTACATCGAGTCAGTCTGGTGGTCGCTGCGCAAGCTCTGGGACGAGGAGCGCCTCTACGAGGGCCACAAGGTCGTCCCCTACTGCCCGCGCTGCGGCACTGCGCTCTCCTCGCACGAGGTGGCGCTCGGCTACGAGGACGTCGAGGACCCCTCTATATACGTGCGCTTCCCGTTGGTCGACTCCAGCGGCAGCGGGACGGGCGAGTCGCTGCTGGTCTGGACGACGACGCCGTGGACGCTGCCGGGCAACGAGGCCGTCGCCGTCGCGCCTGACGTCACCTACGTCAAGGCTCGGGTGGAGGGGGAGACGGTGATCCTCGCCGAGCCGCTGGTCGAGAGAGTGCTCGGTGAGGGAGCGGAGATCGTTGAACGGCTTCCTGGCCGTGACCTGGTCGGCCGCCACTACCGCGGCCCGGTCTTCACCCTCAACGACCGCCACCCCGGGGGGTTTCCGGTGATCGCCGGCGACTTCGTCACCACCGAGGACGGCACTGGCCTAGTCCACATCGCTCCGGCCTTCGGCGAGGACGACTACGCGGTGGCGGCGGAGAACGAGATCTTCGACCCGACCTCGCACGGCACCCTCTACAACCCGGTCAAGCCGGATGGGACCTTCGACGACCGGGTCGCGGGCTTCGAGGGCCGCTTCGTCAAGGACCCCGAGGTGACCGCGGCGCTGATCGACGACCTGCGCGGGCGCGGCTTGCTCTTCCGCGAGCAGGTCTACGAGCACGCCTACCCGCACTGCTGGCGCTGCGGCACGCCGCTCCTCTACTACGCCAAGTCGAGTTGGTACGTGAGGACTTCCGAGGCGCGCGACCAGCTGCTCGCCAACAACGAGACGATCGGCTGGCACCCCGAGCACATCAAGGACGGGCGCTTCGGCAAGTGGCTCGAGAACAACGTCGACTGGGCGCTCTCCCGCGACCGCTACTGGGGGACGCCGCTGCCGGTCTGGGAGTGCGCCGGCGAGAATTGCGACGGCCGCTTCTGTGCCGGCTCGGTCGCCGAGCTGCGGGAGCGCGCCCGCGGTGAAGTGCCGGAGGACCTGCACCGTCCCTACATCGACGAGGTCACACTCGACTGCGAGCGGTGCGGCGGTGAGATGCGCCGGGTCGAGTCGGTGATCGACACCTGGTACGACAGCGGCGCGATGCCCTTCGCCCAGTTCCACTACCCGTTCGAGAACAAAGAGATATTCGAGGAGCGCTTCCCGGCCGACTTCATCTGCGAGGCGATCGACCAGACTCGCGGCTGGTTCTACACCCTGCTCGCCGAGTCGACGCTGCTCTTCGACACCACCAGCTACCGCAACTGCGTCTGCCTCGGACTGATCCTCGACCCCGAGGGGCAGAAGATGTCGAAGAGCAAGGGCAATGTGGTCGAGCCCTGGGACGTGATCTCCGCCCACGGCGCCGACGCCTTCCGCTGGTACTACCTGACCTCGCAGCAGCCCTGGTCGGGGTACCGCTTCTCAGTCGACACTGTGGGGGAATCGGTACGCCAGTTCCTGCTCACCCTCTGGAACACGTACTCGTTCTGGGTGCTCTACGCGAATGCCGAGGAACTCGGGCCGTCCGACTTCACCGGGGCGCCGGAGCCCACCGACGACCTCGATCGCTGGGCGCTCTCACACCTGCAGGCCACCGTCGAGACCGTGCGCGAGCGAATGGACGCCTTCGACTGCACCGCTGCCGGGCGGGCGATCGCCAAGTACGTCGAGCAGCTCTCCAACTGGTACGTGCGGCTCTCGCGCCGACGCTTCTGGGAGGGCGACCAGGCCGCCTTCGCGACCCTGCGTCACTGCCTGTTGGAGGTGGCGGCGCTGTTGGCTCCCTTCACCCCCTTCCTCGCCGAGGAGATCCACCTCAACCTGGCCGGGGGAGAGGGTGAGGAGCTGGGCGAGCAGCCCGACTCGGTCCACCTGCGCGACTTCCCCGAGCCCGACCCGGCGCTCGCCGACCCGGCGCTGGAGGCGGCGATGGAGGCGGTGCGGCTCACGGTCGAGCTCGGGCGGGCCGCCCGCGCCCAGGCCAAGGTAAAGGTGCGCCAGCCGCTGCGCCGCGCCGTGATCGTCGCCAGCGAGGCCGAGCGCGAGGCGATCTCCGCCCGCGCCGATCTGGTCACAGCGGAGCTCAACGTGAAGGAACTCGACTTTGTTAGCGACGAGTCCGAGCTGGTCAGCTACGAGGTGAAGCCCAACTACCGCGCGCTCGGTCCCCGCTTCGGCAAGCGGATGCCCCAGGTCGCGGCGGCGGTCGAGGCGCTAGACTCAGCCCACGTCGCCGCGGTGATGGGCGACGGCGGCGAGGTCGGGATCAGCGTCGACGGCGACGAGCACGTCCTCGGCGCCGACGAGCTGACCCTGGCCCTGCAGCCGCTGGAGGGCTATGAGGTCGAGGCGGAGGCTGGCCACGCCGTCGCTCTGCAGCTCGAGCTCGACGACGAGCTGCGCCAGGAGGGCCTCGCCCGCGAGATCGTCCACGCGGTCCAGAACGCCCGCAAAGAGGCCGGCCTCGACATCTCCGACCGGATCGAGCTGACCCTCGGTGGCGACGAGGAGCTGCTAGCCGCGGCCCGCGCCCACGAGCCTTACGTCGCCGGCGAGGTCCTCGCCACCTCAGTCGCCTACGACGCCACCGAGGGAGCCCCGGTCCGAGTCGACGGCCGCGACCTGCACATCGCCGTCACCCCCATCTGAGGGGGCAAATTTGCCGACTTGTGCCCTTAAGCGGGGGTGCAGCTAACGCGCCATGCGAAGAACCAGGCACGCTGGATCGGTCTAACCAGACCTGAGATAGAACAAGTCATTGCGAATCCGATCAGCATCGATAGAGATAGGAAAGGACGCCCCCGCTATCTTGGAGAAATCCATGGCGAGCGCATTCGAGTTGTAGTCGCTCTCGATGATCCCGATGTGATCGTTACGGTTCATCCAAGGAGGAGCTCATGAAGGCCGATTACGACAGTCAAGCGGAGGCCTTGTCCATCGACCTGATCGAGGTCGACCGCTGGGATGAGGGTGATCCCATTGACGACACCTACTGCAACGTGGCGTTGCGGAAGGGGCGTCCCGTGAATGTCGAGCTGCTCAATCCCCAGGGCAGGTTGCATCTACTCGACGTCGTGGCCCAGCGATACGGACTCGACGGGCTCTCGCTGAGAATTGCCGCTGAAGCGGCGCTGGCTGCCCCCGATCGACCGGTGACGCTCGACATCGGCGTCCGCGCACCGGCCTGATAGAGCCCCCTCAGTCCTCGGCCGACTCGCCGATGATGAAGTCGGTTTTCGCTGAGTCGGAGAACTTCACCCAGCAGTGCTCGGGGGCGGTGCCGGCCACGTCGACCAGCGCCGCTTCGATCCGCTTGGCGATCTCCGCCTTCTGCTTGTCGGTTCGACCCTCGAACCAGTGGACGTGAACGAAGGGCATCGGCCTGAACTCCGGCGCTCTAGGCGAGCGCCGGCTCCAGCTCGGCCTCGAGGCGGCGCTTCGGCATCGCCCCGACGACCTTCTTCGCGATCGCCCCGTCCTTGAAGAGGAGCAGAGTCGGGATCGAGAGCACTTCGTACTGAGCGGCACTCTGCTGGTTCTCGTCGACGTTGAGGCTGAGGATCGTCAGGTCGTCGCGCTCGGCGTCGATCTCCTCGAGGACCGGGTGGACGACACGGCAAGGGCCGCACCAGGGGGCCCAGAAGTCGACCAGCACCGGGCCGTCGGCCTCCAGGACGTCGGACTTGAAGGTGGCGTCTGTCACGTCGGTGAGCTTGCCTGTCACTGGAATCGGTCTCCCGCTGGTCGTTGACTCGTGCTCAATACTTCAGAAAGTATAGCGAGGGCTCTCAGCCCCTGCCTCCCGTTTTGCGGTGGCCCTTCTCCCAAAGCGTAGAAGAGGCACCCGCCAGATCGCCTCGAGGACGATCGAGCGGTCCATCTTCGAAACGCCGGCGCGGCGGTCGCGGAAAACGATCGGCACCTCGACAACCTTGAAGCCGCGTTCCAGCACCCGGTAGGTCATCTCCACCTGGAAGGCGTAGCCGCGGGCCTCGATCGAGTCGAGGTCAATTGCCTCCAGTACCTCGCGGCGGAAGCACTTGAAGCCGCCGGTCACGTCGCGCACGTCGATCCCCAGCGCCAGCCGCGCGTAGGCGCTGCCGCCGCGACTGATCGCCCGCCGCAGCGCCCCCCATTCGGTGACGCCGCCGCCCTCGACGTAGCGGGAGCCGAGCACCAGGTCGGCGCGCGCCGCCGCCTCCAGCAGGCGCGGCAGGTAGGCGGGGTCGTGCGAGAAGTCGGAGTCCATCTCCAGCACCAGCTCGGCGTCCTCGGCGAGGGCACGGCGGAAGCCGGCGATGTAGGCGGGGCCGAGACCTTCCTTGCGCGGCCGGTGCAGGACCTCGACGCCCTCGTGCTCGGCGGCGAGGCGGTCGGCGATCCGCCCGGTCCCGTCCGGCGAGTTGTCGTCGACGATCAGCACCCGGGCGTCGGCGGGCAGCTTGACGAGAACGGCCGCGACGAACGACTCGATGTTCTCGGCCTCGTTGTAGGTGGGCAGGACCAGCCAAGCGCGGGGCACCCGGCCGATGCTATTCGGCTTAACTTGCTCGTGTGACCAACGCCGAGATCGCCGCCGCCCTCGACGAGCTCGGGGTCCTCTATGAGCTCGATGGGGCGGTCAAATACAGGGTGCTCGCCTACGGCACCGCGGCGAAGGCGATCCGTGAGAGCCCGGTCTCGATCGCCGAGTTGGCCAAGGAAGGCCGGGCGACCGAGGTCCCCGGGGTCGGCAAGACGTTGGCGGAGAAGATCGACGCCCTGCTCGCCACCGGCGAGATCCCCGCCGCGGCGAAGCTGAAGGCGAAGTTCCCGCCGACGCTGATCCAGGTGACGCGGGTCCCGGGGCTGGGGGCGAAGACGGCGCGGCGGCTCTACGACGAGCTCGGTGTTGTCTCGCTGGAGGACATGAAGGCCGCGGCAGAGGGAAAACGGATCCGCGACGTGAAGGGCCTTGGCCCGAAGGTCGAGGAAAACGTGCTGGCGCGGCTGGAGCAGCTCGGCGAGCCCGGCGAGGGCCCAGGCCGCCTGCTGCTCTCCAAGGTGCGGCCGATCGCCGAGGAGCTGGCCGTCGCCCTGCGCGAGCACCCGGCCGCCAACCGGGTCGAGGTCGCCGGTTCGGTGCGACGCTGGGCCGAGACCTGCAAGGACATCGACCTGATCGCGACCGCGGAGGAGCCGGCCGCGCTCGCCGAATACCTGGCCGGCCACCCGCTGATCGCCTCGGCTGGGAAACCGGGGACCAAAGGGGTCCGCGGGCAGACCCACAACGGGGTCTCGGTCGACCTGCGGATCGTCGCCCCGGAAGCGTTCGGCAACCTGCTCCAGCATTTCACCGGCTCGCAGGCACACAACGTGCAGCTGCGCGAGGACGCGGTCGGGCGCGGCCTCTCCGTCTCCGAGCACGGGGTGACCGAGGTTGAGAACGGCGACGTCACCCTCTGCGAGAGCGAGGAGCAGGTCTACGAGCGCCTCGGCTACGCCTACATCGAGCCCGAGCTGCGCGAGGGCCGGGGGGAGCTGAAGGCGGCGCGCGAGGGCAAGCTGCCGGAGCTGGTCACGGTCGAGGACATCCGCGGCGACCTCCACTCCCACACGACCCTCTCCGACGGGCGCAACACGCTCGGGGAGATGGCGGAAGCCGGACGCGCGCGCGGCTACGCCTACATGGCGATCACCGACCACTCGGCCAGCCACGGCTTCGGCGACCACGTCACCGCCGAGCGTCTCTGGAAGCGGATCGAGGAGGTTCGCGAGTGGAACAAAGGGAAACGAGGCTTCCGGCTGCTCGCCGGCTCCGAGGTCAACATCGGCCTCGACGGCTCGCTCGACTACCCCGACGACCTGCTCGAGGCGCTCGACTGGGTCGTGGCCAGTGTCCACACCTCGTTCGGGGTCGGCGAGCCGGCGATGACCGAGCGGGTGCTGGCGGCGATCGAGAACCCGCGCGTCGACTGCATCGGCCACCTGACCGGGCGGCTGATCGGCCGCCGCGAGCCCTACGGCATCGACGTCGAGGCGGTGGTCGAGGCGGCCGCCCGCACCGGCACGATGCTGGAGATCAACGGCAACCCCAACCGCCGCGATCTCTCCGAGCACCATGCCCGCCTCGCGATCGAGGCGGGGGCGACGATCGTCCTCAACACCGATGCCCACGGCGTCGACACGTTGGACAACATCGCCTACGCCGTCGCCACCGCCCGCCGCGCCTGGCTCAGCGCCGAGCAGGTGGCCAACACGCGCACTTGGAGCGAGTTCAAGAAGCTGTTGATGTAGTCAAAACACCTCCAGACAAAAGACCTCTTTTCCCTGTAGAATCAGGTGGCCGCGAAAGCGGCGGTAGCCCCCGCCGATGGATGTCGGCTTCCAGTCTCGCAACTGGAAAAGAGAGGGTTCGATTCCCTCCGGGGGCGCTATACTCGGCGACGCGAGACTGGAAGCAACCGGCGTCCACCGGCTTTTCTAGATTTGCGAACGGCCCGCCCTTGGCGGGCCGTTCGCTTGCTTGTGGACTATTCGAGCGCGAAGACGACGCGGACCCTGGCCGTCACCGTCGAGGTGCCGGGCTTCGCGGGAGGAGCTTGGTCCGCCGCTCCGCGCGGGCCTCGTGTGACTGGCTCAGAGGGCACCTCGGGTGTGGCTTCGGTGCTTTCCTCGATGCTGAGGGCGGGGCCCAGGATCGCGCCCGCCCGCGCGGCGAGTGCTGCCGCCTTCGCCTTCGCCTGGTCGAAGGCGGCGAGCAGCGTGTTGCGATAGGCGAGCTCAGGGTCGCTGGGGAAGAAACTCGGCCCGCGGCTGCCGGTCGCCCCTGCGGCGATCGCGGCGTTAACCAGTTCGCCCGCCCGGTCGGGCTCGTGCAGGATCACCACGATCCCCTCGGCAGCCCTGTAGAGAGTGAGCTTTCCGCGATTCACTCGGCGGACCGAGATCCGGCCGGTGGTCACGTCGCCGGGCTCGACCCCGGGTACCGATTGCACCGCCGTGATCACCGCTCGCAGGCGAACCGCGACGACTCGCAAAGCTGCCTGGCGGGTCTTGCGCACCTTGCCGACGCCGAAGCTGAGGCTCGCCGCGTCGTTTGGCACCGTCTGTGTCGAGGCGCCGACGACCGTGACCGTCCGGGTCTGTGCTGCTGCGGCAGCCGGGAGCAGCAGTGAGGCAACGAGGGCGACGAGCAGGGCGCGCTTCACGACCTGCATGTTCGCAGCAGCAGACGACGGCCCAGGCGGCTCTCGCCCCTCAGGCCCGAACGCGTTCGCTGCGCAAGCCCGGGGTGCGGACGAGCTGGATCGGCCGCAGGGCGGAGTTGGGGACGACGTAGAACTTGACGCCGTCGCGCTGCTCGACGCCGAGCACGGCGGCCTCGCGAGTGCGCCAGGCGAGGGCGACGAGCAGGGCGTAGCCGGCGCCGACCGCGGCAACGCCGGGGAAGAAGACGCCGAGTACGCCAGCGGCCAGGGCGGTGACGCCGATCGGCCAGAGGCGAGCGAGCACTATCCGGGCCGGTGACTCGGGTGGCAGGCTGGTCGCGGTGCGGGCTGCCGCGAGGGCGTCGCGGACGCCGTCGGCGGCCCGGGCCGGCTGCCCCAGGTAGAGACCGATCGCTAGCGACACGCCCCACCAGGCGGCCGCGACCAGGACGGTGGTCGTGTCGTTGCTGCGCTCCGCAGCGATGGCCGTGATCGCGGCGAGGACCGTCGCCTCGGCGGCGATAAGGAGCACGGTGACGCGCAGCAGGTCGGTGAAGGGCATGCCTACTCCGCCAAGCCTTCGAGGATCGCCAGCCATCCGGCCGGTCCGTCGACGGTCAGATCGGACTCGGCGGCCAGCTCTGGCGGCGCCTCCGGCGAGACGACCCCGACGCAGATCGCCGCCTCCAGCTCGCCCTCGTCCCGCAGCTCGCGCAGCCCACGGAACGCGTCGAGGTCCGTCGTGTCATCGCCGGCATACACCGCGAGTCGGTGGGGAGCTGTCGAGAGCACCGCTCGCACCGCCCTGTCCTTGCCGACTTCCGCCAAGGGACGCAGCTCCAGCACCTTGCGGCCCCAGTGTGGATGCAGCCCGGCTTCGGCCGCACGCTCGGCCACCTCCCGCGCCAGCGCCTCGGCTGCCTGTTCATCCTCGGCGCCGCGCCAATGCAGCGCATGGATCGGGCCCTTGTCCTCTACCCGCAGTCCGGCGGCTGCCAGTGCTTCCCCGTCCAACCTCGCCAGCAACGAGGCGGTCGCATCGGGCTCCCTCAGCGCCGGGTCCAGCCGCGGCTCCTCATCACCGGGCAAGAGCAGTTCCAGCCCGTGGTTGCCGGAGTAGGCGATTCCCTCGACCCCGACCAGGCGCCGAGCCTCCGCCGCCCGCCGTCCCGAGATGCAGCCGACCAACCCGTAGCGCTCGCTCAGCCTCTCCAGGACGGCTCGAGCCTCGGCCGGCACCCCCGCCTGCTCCGGTCGCTCGACGATCGGCGCCAGGGTGCCGTCGACGTCGGTGAGGACTGCTGCCCGGTCCGGCTCCGCTCGCAGGGGCTCCAGCACGGCTCCCCGAACAGCCTCACCCGCATCGGATTCAGGGCTCACGGCATCTAGTATCGCCGCCACGGTGGACCCCGAGCTACCCTCCCGCCCGCTGCTCAAGCTCGCCATCATCGGCACCCTGGCGGGAATCTTCAGCGGCCTCTTCGGCGTCGGCGGCGGGACCGTGATCGTGCCGCTGCTGATCTTCTGGTTCGGCTACGGCGAGCGGCTTGCCACCGGCACCAGCCTGGCGGCGATCATCGGCATCGGGTTGCTCGGGGCGCTTGCCCAGGGCGGCATCTACGGCAACGTCGACGTCGACACGGCGCTGCTGCTCTCGATCCCGGCGATCGGCGGGGTGATCGCCGGGACGGCGATCCAGCAGCGGATCTCCCAGCGCGCCGTCTCGTTGCTCTTCGCCGCATTGCTGCTGGTCATCGCAATCGAGCTGATCGTCCCATGAGCGCGGAATGGGGAAGCGATGGATGAGCTGATGGCGATCCTGTTCGCTGTCGCCGGCGGCCTCGCCGGCGGCCTGGTCGGCGTCGGTGGCGGCGTCCTCTTCGTCCCGGCGCTGACCATCTTCCTCGGCTTCGGCCAGGTCGAGGCGGAGTCGACCTCGCTGCTGATGATCGTCATCGTCGCCCTCGTCGGCACGATGCGGCAGCGCTCCTACGGCAACGTCAACCTCCGCGCCGCCCTCGTGGTCGCAGTCCTCTCGCCGCTCGGCGTCCTGTTGGGCGTCGTCGTCGCCAACGAGGTGTCCCAGCGCGTCCTGGAGCTCTCCTTCGCCGCCCTAGTCTTGTTCATCGCCTACGGGCTGGTGCGTCGGGCCCTGGCCCTGCCCGACCGACCTGCCTGACGCCGCTCCTTCACCCCGACCGCGCGGCGGCAGAAGGCGGACAGCGAGGTGACCAGCTGCTCGACCGGGATGTCCTCGCCGGCGACCGGCGAGAGCGGGCTGACCAGCGACTCGGAGATCGCGCCGATCAGCGCCGCCGCGGTCAGGTCGGCGTCCTGCTCGGGCAGCTCGCCGGCGGCGATCCCGGCCCGTAGCAGCGTTGCCAGCCCGCCGCGGTAGGTCTGCCGGTAGGCGAGCCGCTCGGCGTCGACAAGCGGGTCGACCGGCTCGTAGCCGAGCGCCCAGGCGAGCCGGGGCCGCGCCAGGACGCTGCCGGTGAACTCGCGAATGATCGCGTCGAGCTTTTCCACGGCGTTGCCGGGCTTCGAGCTGGCCTCGCGCAGGGCCGCCAGCTCCTTCTCCGCAGCACCGCGGAAGACCTCGACGAAGAGCTCCGCCTTAGAGGGGAAGTGACGGTAGAGCGCTCCCGCCGAGACGCCGCTGCGGGCCGCGATCGCCGCCACCGAGGCGGCTGCGTAGCCGCCCTCTTCGAGCAGCTCGACGGCCGCCTCGAGCAGCCGCTCGCGGGTGGCGTCGCCGCGGGAGCGGCTCGTGCCGGGCTTGTCTTTACCGGCGGTCATCGCTATGCCTACTCGTAGGAGAGGGCGTTGGCGAGCGGCGCCCGAGCGGTTAGCCAGGCCGGCAGCGCTGCCGCCAGCGCCCCGATTGAGGTCGCGCCGGCGGTCACCGCTACGACGGTCCAGATCGGGATTCCCTCGTCGATCACGTAGCCCTGGGACTCGAGGAAGCCGAGGCCGGGCCCGAGGAAGGAGACGACGCCGCCGATTGCGCCGCAGATCCCGCCCAGGGTCATGACCAGCAGCGTCTCCAGGGCCAGCGCGGCGAAGAGGCCGCCCCCCCGCATCCCCATCGCCCGCAGCACGGCCCACTCCCGCCGCCGGGCGAAGACCGAGGTGGTGACGATGCCGCCGACCGCGACCAGCGCCGCGAGCAGGGTCAGCGCCCGCATCGCGACCAACCCTTTGGTGCTCTGGTCCATCTGGCCTTTGATCGTCTCGGTGAACTCGGCGCCGGAGACGGTGTGCAGCGGTCGCAGCCGTTTCAGGGCTGCGGCATCGATCTCGGAGCGGCGGTCGGCGACGAGGACGCTGATCGCGTCGGTCCGGTAGAGGTCGCGGTAGCGGCCGATGTCCATGTAGATCGTGCCGGAGGGCCAGCCGAAGTCCTCTACCTCGCCCAGCACCTCGAACTTCTCCCGCCCGGCCGGGGTGCTCAGCTCGATCGAGTCGCCGGTCTCGATCCCGAGCCCGGCCGCCATCACCCGCGAGATCAGAACGTCCTCTGGGTTGGCGTGCAGCTTCGGCAGTTGCCGCGGCAGGCCGATGCCCTCGCTGCCGAAGAGCCCGCCGCGCTCGTCGGTCGCGGTCGCCCGCAGCTCGATCCTGCGGCCTTCGTAGGGGATGAAGGCGAAAGCCGTCGGCTCCGCTTCGGCCGAGGGATCGCGCAGCGCCTGCCGCGCGTAGCGGCTCGTGATCGGGACGCTGGAGAAGGCGTCTTCGGAGGCGCGCAGCTCCTGGGCGCCGGGGCGAACCGCGTCGGTGAGCAGTCCGATCCGGTCGACCAGGGCGCGCTCGGAGAGCTGGGGCGGGATCACCGCGGCGATCCCAAGCGCCATGATCGCCGCCGCCAGCGCTGCCCGCCGCGGGTTCGCCTCGATCGCGCCACGGGCCACCATCACCGCCTTGGAGCTGTCGTCGCCGCGGCGGCTGAGCCCGATCGCGACCAGGCCGACTACGCCCGGCGTCACCATCGCCAGGCCGATCAGGATCAGCACCACGGCGACCGGGTAGAGGCCCAGGTTGCTGAGCACGAGGCTAATTGCAAGCAGGCCGCCCCCACCCCCGAGCAGGCCCAGCGCCGACCGCAACGAGATCGTCGAGACGACGGTCGCCCCCGCCTGCGGCGAGCGGCCGAGCTGCTCAGCGATCGAGCCGCGGGCCGAGACCAGCGCGCCGACCGTCGCCGCCACCCCGACGACGAGGGCCAGCGCGGCGGAGACGGCGACGGCGCCGGGCCGCACATCGACTTGCATGTTGAAGCCGAAGACATCGGTCAGGTAGGTCGGGACCTGGGCAGCCAGGTAGTGGGCGATCGGGGTGCCGATCAGCACTCCGGCCGGGATCGCGGAAATCAGCAGGACGGCGAGAATGAGGCTCTCGGCGAGGATCAGCGGCAGCCGCCGCGAGCCCAGCGCGCGCAGCAGGCCGAGGTCCTCCTGGCGCTCCAGCATCCGCATCAACTGCAGCACGTAGATCAGCAGCGCCGCGATTGCCAGCACGACCATGCCGAAGACGAGGGTCGGCGCCCGCACGGTGAAGTCGAGCACGTGACCGAGCTCCTCCTGGCTGCGCTCGGCGCTGGTCAGCGCCGAGCCGGCCGGGAGGACGCGCTCCGCCCTGCGTTCCCAGTTGCCGGCCGAGGCGCCGGGGGCGAGCTTGACGTAGATCACCGTCGGTTTGCCCGGCGCTCCGCGCAGCGCCTCGAGCCGCCGCCTGGGCAGCGTGATCACGTCCTCGATCGTCGGCTCGACCTCGACGACCCGGGCGACGCGCAAACGCGGTGCGCGATCGTAGGCGAAGAGCCGCAGCCGCTCGCCACGCCGGACACCGAGCTCGCCGGCAAGTGCCGTGCTCAGCGCCAGGCCTGGCCGGGCCGAGCGGCCAGCGCGCATGCCGAGGTCGCGCTGGACGGCGCCCCGCAGGCGACGGGCGGAGCGGTCGACCCCGATCGCCGTGGCGACGGTCCGCTCCCCTTCCGCTTCCAGCGTGACTCGCTGCTGGGCCAGCGGGACCGCGTAGCGCGTGCCCTCGATCCGCTCCAGCCGTGCGGGCAGCCCGGCCGGGAGCGAGGAGGTGCCGACCGCCTCCACCTGGACGTCGGAGACGCCGCTCAGGGCCTCGCCGCGCTCGCGGAAGGAGTCCTCGATGCTGCTGGTGAAGGCGAGCAGGCCGATGCCGATGCCGAGGGCCAGGGCCAGCGCCGCCCAGAGCACCGCGACCCGGGTCCGCTGCCGCCGCATCACGTGCAGCAGGTGGCGGGTCAGCAGCGCGGTCAGTCGCAGCTGCGAGCGGATGCCGCTCATCTGCCGAGCAGTGAGGACAGCCCGGAGACGAGCCGCTGCCGCCGGCCGCCGTTGCGCGAGGCCTCGACCTGGTCGTCGATCCGGCCGTCGACCAGGGAGACGATCTCGTCGGCGAAGCGCTCGGCCAGGTCGTGGTCGTGGGTCACCATCGCCACCGCCCGGTCCCCCGAGGCCTGGGCCCGCAGCAGCTCGAGGATCTGCCCCGCGTTGCGCTGGTCGAGGTTGCCGGTCGGCTCGTCGGCGAGGATCAGGCGGGGCTCGTTGACCAGCGCCCGGGCGATCGCCACCCGCTGCATCTGGCCGCCGCTGAGGTTGCGGGCCGGGGCGTCGACTTGCGGGGCAAGGCCGACCTGCTCGAGCAGGTCCCCGGCCCGCTGTCGTGAGCGCCGTCCCTCGCGCCCGCCGATCGCCGCCGCCAGCTCGACGTTCTGGCGCGCGGTCAGTCCCGGCATCAGGTTGAAGAACTGGAAGATGAAGCCGAGGTTCGCGGCGCGGAAGCTCGCCCGGGCTTTCTGGCTGAGGCCGCCGATGTCAGCGCCGTCGAAGAGCAGTTGCCCGCCGCTGGGCGTGTCCAGGGTGCCGATCAGGTTGAGCAGGGTGCTCTTGCCGCTGCCGGAGGGGCCGACGATCGCCACCAGCTTGCCTGGACGGATCTGCATCGAGACTTCGTGCAGCACCTCGACCATCTCGCCGCCGATTGGGTAGGCCTTGCTGATCTCGCGCAACTCGAGCACTGGCGGAGAGGCTAGTGAATCCTGATTCACATCGACCGTGACGTTCGTCAACTACCCTCATTGAGTGGACTCGCTGAGATGGGAAGGAGACGTTCCCCAGCTTCGCTCGCCGATCCTCGTCTGTGCCTTCCGGGGTTGGAACGACGCTGCGGCCTCCGCTTCGACCGCGCTGGCGACGATGGCCGACTCGCTCGACGCGGAGGCGCTCGCCGAGCTCGATCCAGAGGAGTACTTCGACTTCCAGGCGACGAGGCCGACGATCATCCTCAGCGACGGCCAGTCGCGCCGCATTGACTGGCCCCGCAACGCCTTCGCCACCGCCCGCGTCCCAGCCGCCGACCGCGACCTGATCCTGCTCGACGGCACCGAGCCGAACCTGCGCTGGCGCACCTTCTCGGAGACGATCGCGACCGCGGCCGAGACCCTCGGCGTGGAGATGGTGGTGACGATGGGGGCGCTGGTGGCGGAGGTCTCGCACACCCTGCCGGTGCCGATCACCGGTCTTGCCTCCGACGAGCAGCTGGTCGAGGAGCTCGACCTGACCCGCTCTAACTACGAGGGCCCGACCGGCATTGTCGGCGTCGTCCATGACTGCTGTCGCCAGCTCGGGATGACCTCGGCCTCGCTCTGGGCGGCGGTACCGCACTATGTCGCCGCCGTCCCCAACCCGAAGGCGGCCCTCGCCCTGCTGCGCCGGCTCGAAGGCCTGACCGGCGTCGCCGTCGACGCCACCGACCTGGAGGAGGAAGCGACCGGCTACGAAGAGCAGATCGGCCGCGCGATCGCCGCCAACCCCGAGATCGAGGAGCTGGTCCAGCGCATCGAGAGCGAGCAGTCCGAACAGCTCGATGAGTCCGAGGACCTACCCTCAGCCGACACCCTCGCCCGCGACTTCCAGCGCTTCCTCCGCCAGCAGGGCGACTGAACACACTTACAGTGGTCTAAATAGTTTCACTGCTGTAGATCACTCCACCTCACTGTTTAAGACAAGTTTCATTTGACATACAAAAAGCTTCTCGTATAGGTTCCCTCCGCGTTTCGGACTAGAAAGGGAAGTGGCAGGTGGGCCTAGATAGACCCAGCAACGGTGAGCGGATCGCGGGCTTCTCGGCAATTCTGCTCTTTGTTTTCATGTTCTTCGACTGGTTCGGAGTCAAGCTCTCAAACTTCGCGCACCGACCAACGCAGTGGTGGCGATCCTTGGCCTCATCTCGGCGGTGCTGATCCTCTATCGGACCCTCGACCCGCCCATCCTCGGCATCGAAGGGACCATCACGTACGAAGGCACGGTCCGATTGCCGATCTTCCTCGCGCTGGCGGCCGCGTGCGGGATCGCCTACGGCGGCTACCGGGCAATGCGGGAAGAAGGCCATCGAGGCCCAGCGGAACTGCGTACTCGAGGGCGAGCTCGTCGATCCGGCGAGCTAAGTGGCTGATGGATTTCCACAGGCCCCACGGCGAGAAGATTGCAGGTGTCTCAGCGATTCTGCTCTTTGTTTTCATGTTCTTCGACTGGTTCGGAATGGAGAGCTCAGAGGACTCATTCAACCTCTTCAGCGTCAGCCGCAGCGCCTGGGAAGCGCTCAATTACATCCCGATCGTGCTTCTAATCGTGATCACCGTCACTCTCTACGAGATAGGGCTGCGTGTTGTCCTCAAACAAGGCGCACCGACCAACGCAGTGGTGGCGATCCTTGGCGTCATCTCAGCGGTGCTGATCCTCTACCGGATCGTCTACCCCCCCAACTTTGGCTTGATGGGAACCGCGTGGGGGACCGTTACCTATGAAGGAACGCTTCAATTGCCGATCTTTCTTGCATTGGCGGCCGCCGTTGGGATCGCCTACGGCGGCTACCGGGCAATGCGGGAAGAAGGCCGTCAGCTCTCTGCCGCAGGGCAGATCAGCCGGTAGTCGCACCAGCTGCAGACTGTGGGTGAGGGAGTCGGCTCGAAGTCCTGCCCGAGGACTCCCTCGCCGACCTGCAGCACCGTCCGCTCGACCCGCTCGGCGTCGTCGGGCTTGACCGGGGCGGCGACCTTGTCCGCGTCGAGCACGTAGTAGTAGCTGCCGATTCCCGCCTCGATGTCCCAGGCCTCGCGGGCGGCGAGCCGGTAGAGGGCGAGCTGTAGGTCGCTCTCCAGGTCGGCTTCGCTCTTACGTTCGCCGGTCTTGTAGTCGATCAGCTCGTAGTCGCCGCCCGGCAGGCGGTCGACCCTGTCGACGCGGCCGCGCACGTGGTGCGGCCCGACCTGGAAGTCGAACTGCTTCTCCAGCCAGACCGGCTCCCCCTCGGCGACGCTCTCCCGCTCCCAGTAGAGGCGCATCGCCTCGCGGCCGCGTTCGCGGTACTGCAGCTCGTCGTCGCTGGTGCCGAAGCCGCCTTTGCGCCAGCCGGCCTCGTATAGGTCCATCAGTCGCTCCAGGCCTTCTTCCTCTCCTTCGGCCCGCTCCCGGTGGAAGCTCTCGAGCACGTTGTGGACGAGGATGCCGAAGCGCTGGTTGATCGTCGGCTCCTGGGGGATGCCGAAGACGCGGGCGAACTTGTACTTCAGCGGGCAGGTCAGGTAGAGGTCGAGGTCGGAGGCGGAGAGGCTGAGGCCGCCGTCGCGACGGCGCGGCAGGAAGGCCTCGAGCGAGGGCTCGTGGCGGGAGGCGATCAGCCGGCGCCGCCGGTCCCCCTCACGCTCGGTGTCGAGCAGGTAGGCGTCGAGGGTCGAGGCGTCGAGCTCGGCCTGCTGCTCCGGCGTGGCGACCTGGCGCAGGAGGCCGTTGACGGCCTCGATCGCCTCCGGCATCGGCTCCTCGCCGGGGCGCTGCGCGAGCGCCGCCAGCTTCAGCAGCTCGAGGTGGCGGGCGATCGCCCGGTTGACGTCGATCGCAGTGTCGAGCCGCGGCTCGGTGAGCTCCCGGCCGGCCTTCCAGGTCGCCTCGAGGACCTCCTCGCGCAGCTTGCGGTAGGTGGCGTGGAGGCCTTCGGCGGGCCCGAAGAGCTCCTCGCGGTGGGGCTCCTCCGCGCCGCCCGCCGCGGCCAGCGCGCTCTCGTAGAAGGTGGAGGGACGGGACTCACCTTCCTCACCCCGCTCAACCCGCGAGAGGACCAGACCGCTCCGCGCCGGGTGGCCGATCCGCTCCGCGCCGCTGTCACTCTCCAGTCCGAGGGCGAAGGCGTGTTCGAACTCCATCCCCTTGGCCGCGGCGCGGTCCAGCCCCAGCACCGATCCCGGCGCCGGCGGCTCCTCGCCGCCGGCAGGCTCAACCCCGGCGTCGGCGACCGCGCTCAGGTAGCGGGTGAAGTCGCGGGTCGAGCCGTGCGGCTCGCGACGAGCCCAGGCGGTCGCCAGCTCGGCCAGGCGCGAGAGGCCGAGCAGCCGCTCGGCCACCTCCGGCTCGGCGGCGAAGAGGCGCTGGTGGCGCAGGCCGACCCGCTCGATCAGGCGCCGCACGAAGACGTCCGCGCGCCGCTCCTCCATCGCCCGCGCCGCTTCTCTGTAGAGCTTGAGGAAGGCCTGGATCCGCTCCCGCGCCTCGGGTGGGATCTGCGGGCTGCCGAGCGCCGCTTCGCAGGCGGAGACCATGTCGAGCTTGCGGCGGCGGGCGATTGTGGTCAGCCGGGCGAGGTCAGTGGAGCGCAGTTCGACCGGCGGTCGGTTGAGCGCCCGCGCCGCCGCCGCCGAGTCGGCCGGGTCGGCGAGCACCCGCAGCCAGGCGAGCGCGTCGCGGACCTCGGGACGCTGGAAGAGCGCCGCCGGGCCGGCGAGGTGGAAGGGGATGCCGCGCTCCTCCATCGCCGCCGCGACCGGCCCGCCCTTGGCGGCTGGGTCGTCGATCAGCACGCAGATCTGCTCCGGCGAGGCACCGGTCGCCAGTAGGTGCTCGGTCTCGCGGGCAACAGCCTGCGCCTCTGCGCGCTCGTTGGTACAGCGCCAGAAACGCAGGGGTGGCTGGCGGAACCGGTGCTCCAGCGCCACTGCGTCTCCCTCTGGGAAGGCTCCCTCGAACCAGGCGGCGAGGCTCGTTCCCGGCGCCTCCAGGGCGTAGAGGTGGTTCTGGTGCTCGGTGGCCAGCGTTGCGAGGATGGCCCGTTGAGCGGGGGTGGTGTCCTCTAGCTCGTCGACCATGATGTGCGGGAATCGACCCGCCACTGATTGCCTTACCTCCGGTTGCTCGGTAAACAGCCGGTTTAGGGTCAGGAAGACGTCACCGCGGTCGAGGCTGCCGCTGGCGGCGACGATGCGGTCGTGAGCGGCGTAGAGGTCGACCAGCTCTGGATCGGGTGGCTCGCAGCCTGCCTTCAGGGTGTCGATCCGCTCGAGCATTCCCGCCAGTAGCCCTGCCGGGTTGCCGCGAATCTCGTGGTGGCGGAGGGGCAGGTCGTCGAGGCTGTCGAGCAGCATCGCCAGCCGCTCCGCCCGCCCGACCACGTCGAAGAAGGGGTCGAGCCCGGCCGCGTCGGAGTGGCGGCGCAGCAGCCGCTCGCCGATCTCCTCCCAGGTGCCGACCCAGAGCTCCTCGCGCGGGCTAGGCAGCAGCACCTCGATCCGCTCGCGCAGGCGCTGCGCGGCGGCGCGGTTGGAGGCCAGCACCAGGACCTGCTCGGCAGGGACGCCCTCATCGGCGAGAAGTGCCAGCCGCCGAGCCAGGGCCTCGCTCTTGCCGGTACCGGCGGCGCCGGCAACGAGCAGCGCGCCCTCGCCGTGGCGCGCGACCCGCTCTTGGGCGGACATCAGGTCCGCCCGTGTGCTCGGTTCCCGGGACATCGCTCTACGCTACCGCGCTGTGGATGCGCTCTCCGCTGACTGGCTGGGCCTCTGCCGCCGCGCGGTTGTGGCGCAGCGAGCGATCTTCGAGGAGGTCCGGGGGATCGAGGCGCGTACGGTCTACGAGGGCGTCGGCGAGGGTGGCGACCGCACGCTGGAGATCGACCGGCGCTGCGAGGACGCGATCTTCGCCGAGCTCGAGACGCTCGAGCGGGACGGCGCCTCCTTCGTCGCCGTCTCCGAGGAGCGCGGCGAGCTCGAGTTCGGCTCAGGCGGGTCGGTGCGGATCGTGATCGACCCGATCGACGGCTCGCTCAACGCCCGCCGCACGATCCCCTCGCACAGCCTCAGCGTCGCCGTGGCGTCGGGCCCGTCGATGGCGGACGTCGAGCTGGGCTTCGTCCACGACTTCGGCGCCGGCGAGGAGTTCGTCGCGCGGCGCGGCGAGGGCGCGACGTTGGCCGGCGAGCCGATCCGAGTCGCCGCTGAGGGCGAGCGCCTGGAGGTCCTCGGCGTCGAGGCGGCGGAGCCCGAGTGGGCGCTACCAACCCTGAAAGCCCTCGCCGGCAGCGTCTACCGCCTGCGCGTGGTGGGTTCGATCGCGATCACCGCCGCCTACGTCGGCGCGGGCCGCTTCGACGCGATGCTCAGCCTCCGTCCCTGCCGCTCGGTCGACGCGGCCGCCGCCCAGCTGATCGTGCGTGAGGCCGGCGGCGCCGTTGCCTTCGGCGACCTCGCGCTCAGCGAGGCCTCACTCGGCCTCGACGCCCGCTACCCGATCGCCGCCGCCTGCGGGGAGCGGGCGCTGGCGACCCTCCGCGACGCACAAGCCTGAGCTCGCTGTAACTGGCCGGAGCTGTCGGTTTAGAACACGTGTTCGCTAAGAACGTATGTTCGCTACACTCGCGAACTCCCAGGCAGGGACCCCGACCAAAGGACACTTATCTCCATGGCAACTGAGAGCAAGACGAAGGCAAACTCCAACGGCGCGAAGACCGCCAAAACGACCGCCAAGGGCTCGAATCAGGCCCTCACGGTCGCTGAAACCGTCGTCGACCTTCCGGTCGGCGTCGTCCTCGGCGCCACCGACCGGATCACCGACTTGGTCGAGCCCTTCACCGGCCGCAGCGGGGCCGACAAACAGCTGAAGGCCTACCGGACGCAGCTGCGGCGCACGCTGAAGCGCACCGAGCGCCGCGGCTCCACCGCCCGTCGCAAAGCCACGACCAACCTCAAGCGCAACCGCGACGAGGTTGAGCAGCGCGTCCGCAAGGCGATCGAGGCTCAGACCTCACGCGCCCAAGACCTCGTCGACCAGCTGAGGGCGTAGGACGCGGCGCAGGGAACCACGCGCGGCTTCGCGCCGTACGCAGTACTGCCGCTACGCCGCGCGCGGCCCCCTGCTTGGTCCTACACCCTCAGAGTCCCCTGACGGCGACTGGCCGCGAGCCCGCTGGCTCGTAGGGCCAGTCGTCCTGCGCCGGGGCGAAGGCGCGGAACTCGAAGCGCACGCCGCGGCTGTCGTCGTCGCTGAAGCGATAGGCGTAGCGAAAGCGGCCGTGAGCGTCGGTCCGGACCGTGCGGAACTCAGCCCAGGGCAGGCGCGGCAGCCGGAACTGGAGCTGCACGTACTTGCCGCCGGGTGGGATCTCCCCCGCGACGCGGCCGCTGAAGACGACCGGCCTGCCGCCGACCTGCGCCACCGCCTTCGAGGTCTTCATCCTGACCGCGCCGGGGACACTGAGCCGGATGGGGTCGCTCTGCGAGCGGGCGAGGGTCGTCGTTCCGGCGAAGGTGGCAACTATCTCGCGAGAGGGCCCCGGCGGAAGATGAAGGGCGAAGGCGCCGCCTTGATCGGTCCTCACCGTCAAGATCTGCCTGTCCTGGGCGGCGCCAGAATCGAAGCGCTCGATCACGCGCACGGCCATCCCCGCCAGCGGGCGCCCGCGCCCACTGCTCAGCTGTCCCCGGAGTACGGCACCGCCCCGGCCGAGGCGCGCCGACCGGTGCTCGCCGAGGCGCACGCGGAGCTCGGTCGCCCCCTTCAGTGGGGCCGAGAGGACCATCCGCGAGCCGTTCGGCCGCGACAGAGTTGTCGCCTCGTTTCCCGCCAGGTCAAACCCGGTCGCGCGGAACTCGTACGGCCCCGGCGGGTAGGACTCCGATTCCCAGCGGGCACGTAGCTCGCCGTCCTCGACGCTCGTCGGCAGCGGCTTGAACCGGTCGCCTGAGCCCGCTCGTCGCACTTCGATCCGACCACGTTGCCGACTCGGTCCTGACAGAGAGTCGAGAACCCTCGCCTCGATCGCCTCCGGGTCAGCGGGATCCTGAGCGCCGGAGAAGACGACGCGCGGAGGCTCGGGATCGATCCGCACCGTCGCCGAAGCGGGAGGAGGATTCGGCGAACCGTTCGCTTCGCCTCCGTCGTCGACGTTGCCGGCGGCGTCGCGCGCGTAGTGGACGACGGTGTGGACGCCGGCGCCGATCACCCTGGCCCGCACCGAGTCGCCGGAGACGGCGATCGGGGCGCCGCCGTCGATGCGGATCGCCGTGAAGGGTCCGGCCGCCCCCGTCGGAGTCATCCCCGAGGCGGTGTCGCTCGCGATCGCCAGCAGCTCGACCGTGCGGTCGGTCCAGCCGCTCGGTACACCGCTCAGAGTCGTCAGCGGAGCGGTTGTGTCGACCCGGAGCGCGGTGCGGCCGACGCTCGCCGACCCAATTCCCGCTCCCGACACGGCCACTGCGTGTGCGTAGCTGGTTCCCTCCGGCAGGTCGGAGAGCAGCAGCGTGTCGTCTTCCCGGCCACCGCGCAACGACGTCTCTGCCGCGGTACAGCGATCCGTCGCCAAGCAAGGGTCGCGATCGATCGCGATCGCGTAGCCGCTAATGCCCGAGATCGGCTCCGGCCCCGTTGGGCGGGAGAGGCGAAGGGCGTAGGGGAGGTCCGTCCTGCCGATCCAGTCGGCGCTCGGCAGCGGCTCGACCCGTCCGGGACGAGAGTTGTCGAAGCGCAGGCTGGCCGTCGCCGCCGGGCCAAGGTTTCCGGCTGCGTCCTCCAACCGCACCTCGACCGTGTAGACGCCGGGGACCGTGGGCACGAAGACTTCCAGTGTCTCCGCCGCCCGGTCGATGCTGTTCTCTCGCACCACCTGCAGCGAGGCATCGAGGACCCGGTAGTGGACGGCGGTGACCGGCGGCGCGCCGCCCTGTGGGGGGTTGCGCCAGTTCAGGTTGAAGAGGCTGTCGGGGCGCCATGTCTCCTCGCCCCCGACGACTTCGAACTCGCAGGGCCTCAGCCTCTGCGCCGGATCGCTGGGGCATGGTGCGGCACTCGCTGCCTGCGCCTGCATGGCGACCGCGAACAGCGCCAGCAAGGTCAAGCGCCGGCCGTTCACGGACCGAACTCCCCGGCGGCGGCGCCGCTCGGCGAGCTGGGCGGTGGCGCCGGAGTCGGTTCGGGCGCTGGTTCGAGGGCCGGCGCCGGCGCCGCTTCTGGTGCAGGCGCGTATTCGACCGGGGCGGGTTCGCTGCTGAGCGCCGCTTCGCCGCTGGTCCGCTCGCGCGGCGTTCTCCGCTGGGGCTGTTTCGCTTGTCGTCGCGTCCCAGCTTTGCCGGCGACGGGACTCGCGACTCCCACCTGTCGGTCGGCGCCTCGCTCTATCGCGGGCGGCGGGTCCTCGCCCGCCGAGGAGAACGGGGCAGGGGCGACCCCGGTTACGACGCAGGCCGTGCCGACCGTCGCGGTCCCGGCGCTGATGGCGGCCGCCTTCGTCGTCGCGGTCAGCTTGGCGACGACCGCGTGTGCCCGCTCGAGCAAGGCGCCCAGCGCGAACGGCGGCGGCGCCAGGGCCGCGACCGCGCGGGGTGTGGCTCGGTATGCCCGCATGGCTGCGCGGCAGGGCCCGCAGGCGCGCAGGTGTTCACGCACAGCGATTGCTTGCGCGGGGTCGGCTTCGCCGTCGCAGAAGACCGAGAGCAGCGGCCGCAGCTCGGTGCAGCGGCTGCCGTCCTCACTGCCGGCCAGAAAGCGGCGGAACCGCTCGCGCCCCTCGGCGATGCTGCGATTGACCTTTGTGGGGCTGAATTCGGTGATCCGGGCGATCTCGGCGTAGGAGCAGCCGCTGGCGAGAAGGCCCAGGGCCCGTCGCTCGGCCGGCTTCAGCGCCCGTAGGGCCTCGCGGCTGCGGGCAATCGCCTCCTCTCGCTCTGCCTGCTCGTCCGGACCGTCACCTCTGGCGGGAATGAGCGCCACCCAATCGACCTGCTCCCCGTCGCCTGGCGGCTGGACGAACCGCCCCATCGTTCGCTCGCGGCTGCGGCGCACGGCCAGGGCCTCGTGCTTGGTCACGGTCTGGGTCCAGCGGATCAGCTCACGCGGATCGGTGGTGGGCGCCTTGGTCAAGAGGATCTCCAGGGCTCGCTGAAAGGCGTCCTCCGCGTCCTCGGCGCAGAGCGAGTAGCGCCGAGCCGTTCGCCGCAGCGCCGGCTCGTAGCGGCTGAGGATCTCCACCGCCGCGCACTTGCGCGTCGCGTTGTCGTCTGTCTCCTCCCCAGCCAGTCTCAACGAGGTCTCCCGCTCCGCTTACGTTGCAGAAACATGTCGGTTTGATGACGCTTTCGGCACGTTCTCTCCCCCCATTTGGACGGTTGACTGGGCCCGAAGATCGGAAATTGCACAAATCCGGGCTCGGGGTCGGTGGCGGACGAGGCCGGTAGCATCCGGCGACGATGAGCACCTGTGTGGTCACCGGCGGCGCCGGCTTCCTCGGCTCCCACCTCTGCGAGCGACTGCTCGGCGATGAGCACAAGGTCATCTGCATCGACAACCTGGAGACGGGCTCGCTGCAGAACATCGAGCACATCCGCGACTCCGCCTTCGAGTTCCGCAACGTCGACATCACCGAGTTCGTCGACGTCCCCGAGCAGGTCGACTTCGTCTACCACCTCGCCTCGCCGGCCAGTCCGATCGACTACCTGCGTCTGCCGCTGCACACGCTCAAGGTCGGCTCGCACGGCACCCACCACATGCTCGGCCTGGCCAAGTTCAAGCGCGCCCGCTTCCTGCTCGCCTCGACCAGCGAGGTCTACGGAGACCCCCAGGTCCACCCGCAGACCGAGGACTACTGGGGGCACGTCAACCCGATCGGCCCCCGCGGCGTCTACGACGAGGCCAAGCGCTACGCCGAGGCGCTGACCATGGCCTACCACCGCCAGCAGGGCGTCGACACCTCGATCGTCCGCATCTTCAACACCTACGGCTCGCGGATGCGCGCCCATGACGGCCGCGCGATCCCGACCTTCTTCCGCCAGGCGCTCCAGGATCGCCCGCTGACCGTGTTCGGCGACGGCGAGCAGACCCGCAGCTTCTGCTTCGTCGACGATCTGATCAGCGGCATCATCGCTCTCGCCGAGTCCGACGTGCACTCACCGGTCAACGTCGGCAACCCTGACGAGTTCACCCTGCTGGAGCTGGCGAAGACGGTGATCGAGGTGACCGAGTCACGCTCGGAGATCGTCTTCGGGGCGCTGCCGGTCGACGACCCGCAGCAGCGCCGCCCCGACATCAGTCGCGCCCGCGACCTGCTCGGCTGGGAGCCGAAGGTCGAGTTGCGCGAGGGCTTGCGACGGACGATCGACCAGTCCGGCGTCGAGCGCCTCGTCGGCGCCTCGGACTAGCGCTCCTCCTCTAGAGGAGCGCCCAGCTCAGGCTGCAGCGCCGTGCGGCGTGCCGGTGCGGTAGAAGGCGATCGAGGTCGGCACATGGGCCAGTTCCTCGCGGATCGCCGTCGAGATCCGCCCCGCGGGCGTGTCGATCGCTTCGCCACCGGGCACGTCCTCGGGCCAGCCGTAGCGATTGAAGAACTCGCGTGAGGGGCCCGCGTCGGTGGCGGCGACCGTCGACTCGGTAAGAGCTCTGGCCAGCTCGGTCATGCCGCGGCAGAGCTCATCCTCGGTCCAGCTGACTCGCCCCTTGCCGTCGACCTCGATGAAGCCGTTCTCGGCGAGGAAGCTGAGTTCGACGTAGGCGGCGCCGGCGTCGCCGTAATGCCACGGCCCCCGTCGCAGGTAATGCAGGACCTCGGCGATGTGGGTCGCGCACATCTGCAGGCGGCTGGCGCCGGAGATGCGCCGCCACGGCTCGGTGACGATCATCAGGAAGCCGTAGACGTCGGCGATCGCCTCCTGCAGAGCCATGAAGGGCTCAAGGCCGAGGTCTTCCCGCCAGCTGTAGTCGGTCTCGGGGAGGACCAGGTTGTGGCCGTGGTCGTGGCCGCGGATCCAGGGCATCAGCGTCGCCTCGATCGGCACGTCCCCTGGCTGCAGAGGGCCGTCGAGCAGGGCCCCGGCGAGCGGCACCGTGATCTGCGAGTAGCGCTCGAGGTGGACGTTGCGCAGGTAGAGAGTGCGCTGTTCCTCGAGGGGAAGCTCGTCGACTCCTTCGTCCTCGGGCAGGAAGTAGGCGAAGTGCTTGGGATGGCCGGCCGCCTCGCCGGCGGAGACGATCAGGTCGGTGACATTGAAGGGCAGCTCGAAGGCGACCTTCAAGCCGGGCGTGTTGAGATCGCGGCGCAGGTCGCCGAGTGCCTCCTCCAGCGAGTCGTCGAGCGCGTCCAAAATCTCCTGCTGCCCGTCGTTGCGGGCTGCGGCGAGGAACGAGTGCAAGCCCACCCTTGTCTTCGGGCGCCAGGTGCAGAGCGGGCCGCAGACGATCTCCAGCGGCGGCGCCATTTTCTCCGCGGCGATCTCCAGGGTGGCGTCCTTGGAGCTCGTTCGTCCGGCGAGGGCGTCGGCGCGGAGGCGGACCATCGCGGCGCTCTCCTCGTCGACGAGGCCCGCCAGCTCGCTCAGGCTCTCGACCATCTCCTCCTTCAGCGCGTCGGCGGCGCGCTCCGAGACGATCGCGCCGTCGGCAGTCTGGAGCTGGCGCATCGCGTCGCTCAGCGAGGCGAGCCTGAGCAGCAGCGGCAGCACCTCGTCGGAGTTCGACGGCGGCTCGGCGTCGAGCGCGACATGGTCGACGGCATGCTGGTCGGATACCGGCCAAAAGGCCGGCAGCAGCTGGGATGCCGTGTCTCCTCCTACCTGTGGCATGGCGCTCTGGATCAAGGTAGCGGGTTCTCAAATCTTGAGCAATCCGAGTGGCACCGCGCCGCACGCCGGCCGCGGCCCATATCCTCCGGGTGATGGCCAGCAAGACCGACGAAGCCGTAACGCGGGCCCCGGCGGGGCAGATCTCGCGCACGATCGCGCCCCTTGTCGGGCCCGATGATGAGCGCGTCTTCACCGACTCCGGGATCGAGATCGAGCGCCTCTACGACGAGGACGACGTCGCCCCGGGCCTCGAGGAGCGGCTCGGCGAGCCGGGCGAGTACCCGTTCACTCGCGGCATTCACGAGGGGATGTACCGAGACCGGCTCTGGACGATGCGCCAGTACGCCGGCTTCGCCACCCCGGAGGACACCAACGAGCGCTACCGCTACCTGATCGAGCACGGCTCGACCGGGCTCTCGATGGCCTTCGACCTGCCGACCCAGCTCGGCCGCGATTCCGACGACCCGCTTTGTCGGGGAGAGGTCGGCCGCACCGGCGTCCCGATCGACACGATCGAGGACATGCGGATCTGCTTCGAGGAGATCCCGCTCGACAGCGTCTCGACCTCGATGACGATCAACGCCCCGGCGGCGATCCTGCTGCTCCTCTACGAGCTGGTCGGCGAGGAACAGGGCGTGCCCTCCGAGAAGCTGCGCGGCACGGTCCAGAACGACGTGCTGAAGGAGTACATGGCGCGTGGCAACTACATCTACCCGCCGGAGCCGACCATGCGGCTCACCACCGACATCTTCGAGTACTGCCAGCGCAGCGTGCCGAAATGGAACACGATCTCGATCTCCGGGTACCACATCCGCGAGAAGGGCTGCTCGGCCGTGCAGGAGGTCGCCTTCACTCTCTCCAACGCGATCGCCTACGTCGAGGCGGCGCTGGAGCGTGGCCTGAAGATCGACGAGTTCGCCCCCCGCCTCGCCTTCTTCTTCAACGGCCACAACAACGTCTTCCAGGAGGTCGCCAAGTTCCGCGCGGTGCGGCGGATGTGGGCCAAAATCGTCAAGGACCGGTTCGGGGCCGAGAACCCCAACTCGATGAAGATCCGCTTCCACACCCAGACCGGTGGGGTCACGCTCCAGGCCCAGCAGCCTGAGGTCAACATCATCCGCGTCGCGCTGCAGGGCTTCGCCGCGGTCGCCGGCGGCACCCAGTCGCTCCACACCAACGGCTTCGACGAGGCGCTGGCGCTGCCGACCGAGCGCTCGGCGCGGATCGCGCTGCGTACGCAGCAGGTCCTCGCCCACGAGTCGGGGGTCGCCGACACCGTCGACCCCTTCGCCGGCTCCTACTTCGTCGAGTCGCTGACCGACGAGGTCGAGGCGCGCGCCTGGGAGCTGATGGGGAAGGTCGAAGAGCTGGGCGGGTCGGTCGAGGCGCTGGAGTTCATGCAGCGCGAGATCGAGGAGTCGGCGCTCTCCTACCACGAGCGCTACAAGAGCGGCCAGGACATCATCGTCGGCGTCAACAAGTACGTCACCGATCAGGTCGATGACGTCGACATCCTTCGCGTCGACCCCGAGTCCGAGCAGCGCCAGCTAGCCCGCCTCAAGGCCTTCAAGGAGTCGCGCGACCAGGCCGCTGTCGAGGCCAAGCTGGAGGCGCTGCGCGACGTCGCCCGCGGCGAGGGCAACCTCCTGCACCCGATCCGCGCCGCCCTCGCCACCGACGCCTCGATAGGCGAGGTCTGCGGCGCCATGCGTGACGTCTTCGGCGAGTACCGCGGCGGCGCCTTTTTCTAGACGCTTACGAGAGCCGGCTTCTCCCGCATCCCAAGCGAGCGCATCCGACATTGACCCACTTCAGGTGTGGTCAATGTCGGATGCGCTCTTCAGGGTTCGGGCAACGCTGGCCAGCTCCGCTCGCACCCGGGCGCTTTCATGCTTCACCTCGTAGTGGGTGAAGCGGAGCGAAGTCATCCCGGCGATCACGTGGGCCCGGTCGCGCTGCGCGTCGCGGGCCTGGGTGGACGGCGTGCGGTGGTAGCGAAGCCCATCTGTCTCAACCACTAGCCCGAGATCGGGCCAGAAGAAGTCGACCTCGAAGCCGTTGACCATCTGCTTTGTGAGTGGAGGAGAGAAGCCCGCTTCCGCCGCGATTGGACGGAAAAGGATCTCCAGGTCGGAATCAGAGAGCTGGAAGGTGCACTTGTCGAGCAGACGACGGAGCAGAGGCGCGCCTGGCTCGCCCGCGTAGCTGTCCAGCTTGCTTCGCAGCATCTCTGGATCGATGAGGTCCCTCTTGTCCGCCTCATTGACCGCTCGCTCGAGGCGGGTCTCGGGAAGTTCGGTCGAGAGATCGACCAGGGTGCGAGCCACCCCGGTCACCGGGATGCCGTCGCGAGACACGACGTCTTCGGCAGCGAGGGACGGCCGACCGCGAACGCGAAGGCCCTGTCGCCTCAGTTCGCAGCGGCGCGCCACGCTGACGTCGACCACCCCGCGCCGCTCCGTCCCAATCCCCCAGAGCGCCGCGGCGCTGCGATGGCTCAGCATTGCCCCATCACCGCAGGCCAGCACGGCCGCCATCCAGCGTCTCTTCTGCGTCAGCCCCGGCCAGCCGACCGCGTAGACGCCGCGCATCACGAGGTGCAAGCGGCCTCGCCTAACGCGGTGCTCGATCTCCCGCGCATTGAACTCAAGCTCTAGTAGCTGCCGGCGCGCAACCACCCCGTGCTGCTCTCCAGCCAGCTTCCAGGCCTGCCTATTCCGTCTGGAGTCGCGCGCATCCGACATTGACCACACCTGAAGTGGGTCAATGTCGGATGCGCGCCGATTCGCCCCCCTGAACGGACTCGTTCACCGCATTTTGAGGGAAGGAACGGGGACCTGTCAGTTGAAGCGGGGGCCATGATCGTGGCTTCCCGCACCCTGATGAAGTCGAAACCTGAGCTGGCTGAGCTGGTTAAGGAGCTGGACGGGCTCGAGGTGTCGATGTCCGAAAAGGGCCTCGGCACGCGGGTCTCGATTCGCGCCGCCGCCGACTCCGGGCTGAGCGAGGAAGATCTCGAGCGGTTCCTCGACGGCCTGGCGGAACCGCAGAAGCAGCCTTTCGGCAGCGCCTAAACCAAAGGAGATGGAACCGAAGTGAGACACCTGAAGAGGCACCTGTCAGCCGCCAACCTGATCTCGTGCATCGCCCTGTTCGTGGCGCTCAGCAGCGTCGCCTATGCCGCCACCAACTTGACCAACAAGTCGGTCAAGCAGCGGCATATCGCCAACGGCGCCGTAACCACGCTGAAGCTCCGCAACGGCGCGGTGACGACCCCCAAGCTCCGCAATGGCGCGGTCGTCGCCACCAAGATCGCCCCCGGCCAGGTCGGCACGAACCAGCTCTCCGACGGCGGCGTCCGCTCGGCGGACCTCGGCGGCGGCGTGGTCACCGAGGGGAAGATCAAAAACGGCGCCGTGACCGAGTCCAAGCTCGCCTCCAACGCGGTGAGCGCCGGCAAGCTCCAGAACGGGGCCGTATCCAGCGCCAAGCTCTCCTCGAGCCTCCTCGCCCAGCTGGTCAGGAATGTCTCCTACGTGAACAAAGCCAGCGGGACCCCCAGCGGCGAACCGAGCACGACGAACCCGCAGTCGGTGACGGCCGAATGCCCGACGGGCAAGCAGGCAATCGGCGGCGGCGCACGCCTCATCTTTGGCGACGCTGCCGAGGTCGAGCTCACCGAGTCGATCCCATTCGTCGCCGGCGACGGCAAACGCACGGGCTGGACCGCTTCGGCGAAAACGAACGAAGCGGCCAAAACCTATGCGGTCGAGGCCTACGCGGTCTGCGCAGAACTCTGAGCACGGTCAGGGGCCGATCCCGGTAGGGGTGAAACGTCTTGTACTTTTTCGGCCGATCCGACCTCGGACGGCAGCCGCGGCACTCCGAAAAAGTTAAGTGAAACCCCTACCGGGATCGGCCCCCCGGCAGCGCTCTAAATAGACTGCGCCGCTCCGATGCGCGAACGCAACCCGGTCACCCACGACGAGAAGCTCGCCTACCTGCGCGAGCTGCGCGAGGCGGCGATCCACTCGGCCTCCGAGGAGGCGGTCGAGAAGCAGCACGCGAAGGGCAAGATGACCGCCCGCGAGCGGATCGAGAAGCTGCTCGATCCCGGCTCGTTCGAGGAGCTCGACACCTTCGTCCGCCACCGCACCTACGACTTCGAGATGCAGAAGCGCCGACCCTGGGGCGATGCCGTCGTCACCGGCCACGGCACCATTGAAGGAAGAACTGTCTTTGTCTTCTCCCAGGACTTCACGGTGTTCGGAGGCAGTCTCGGCGAGGTGATGGCGGAGAAGATGTGCAAGGTGATGGACCTCGCCGCCCAGGTCGGAGCGCCGGTGATCGGGATCAACGACTCCGGTGGGGCGCGAATCCAGGAGGGCGTCGTCTCGCTCGGCGCCTACGGCGACGTCTTCGTCCGCAACGTCCGATGCTCCGGGGTGATCCCGCAGATCAGCGTGATCATGGGGCCCTGCGCTGGCGGCGCCGTCTACTCGCCGGCGATGACCGACTTCATCTTCATGGTCAAGGAGACCTCGCACATGTTCATCACCGGGCCGGAAGTGATCAAGACGGTGACCGGCGAGGAGGTCGAGTTCGAGGAGCTGGGCGGGGCGATGAGCCACAACAGCAAGTCGGGCGTCGCCCACTTCGCCGCCGAGGATGAGGAGAGCTGCCTCGAGGACGTGCGTTACCTGCTCGGCTTTCTGCCCTCCAACAACCTCGAGGCGCCACCCCGCTTCGAGCCCTCCGATGACCCGGAGCGCGAAGACGAGGAGCTCGACACGCTGGTCCCCGACGACCCGTCGAAGCCCTACGACATGCGTGAGGTGATCTCCCGCATCGTCGACGACAAGGACTTCTTCGAGGTCCACGAGCACTTCGCCAAGAACATCGTTTGCGGCTTCTCGCGGCTCGACGGCCACCCGGTCGGCATTGTCGGCAACCAGCCGGCCCACCTCGCCGGCGTGCTCGACATCGAGGCCTCGGAGAAGGCGGCACGCTTCGTCCGCACCTGCGACGCCTACAACGTCCCGATCCTCACCTTCACTGACGTGCCCGGCTTCCTGCCCGGCACCGACCAGGAGTGGAACGGGATCATCCGCCACGGCGCCAAGCTGCTCTACGCCTTCACCGAGGCGACTGTGCCGAAGCTCACCGTCGTCACCCGCAAGGCCTACGGCGGCGCCTACGACGTGATGAACTCGAAGCACATGCTGGCCGACTTCAACGTCGCCTGGCCAACTGCCGAGGTCGCGGTGATGGGCCCGGAGGGCGCGGTCAACATCATCTACCGCAAGGACATCTCTTCCTCGCCGACCCCCGATGAGCGCCGCCAGAAGCTGATCGACGACTACAAGGCCCACTTCGCCAATCCCTACGCGGCGGCCGAGCGCGGCTACATCGACGACGTGATCGAGCCGCGCCAGACCCGCCCGAAGCTGATCAAGGCGCTGCGCATGCTGCAGTCCAAGCGGGTCGACCAACCGAAGCGCAAGCACGGCAACATCCCGCTGTAGCAGGGGGTCGCAGCAGTTTCATGCGGAAGAAGTTTCAAAGATTTTGCAATCTGCGCACCATGCGTGCGCAATCTTTTGTCTTCATGTAAGTATGGAGGCAATGAGAGAAAGCTGGACCGACGAGCGGCTAGATGACTTCCGGGCGGAAACCGCTCGGCGCCTCGACAACCTCGATGCGAGGTTCGACAAAGTCGACGCCAGGTTCGAGCGAATGGAGGCGAGGATCGACGAGAAGTTCGATCGGCTCTATCAGGTCATCCTGCTCTTCGGTGGTGGCTCGATAGTCACCTTCGTGGTTGGCTTCGCCAGCCTGATCGTCGCCCAGCTCTAGGGGCGGCTAGGGAGTCTCGGCTGCGGCCTCGCGCCGGGCGCTCCAGGTCGCCAGGGGCGCCGCTGACATCTCCTCCCACGCCGCCGCCTCGCCGAAGTACTGGCCGACGACGAAGTAGAGGAGGCCGGGGAGGAGCTCCGGGGCCCGCTCGGCCTCGCCGTCCATCAGCTTCGCGCACACAAGCGTGTCGATCGCCCCTACTATGAAGGTGGCCGTAACAGGAGGTGGAGCTTGGCGAGAGGGAATCTCGCGGCGCGCGCTATCAAGCGCGCGGGAGAGGCGCTCCATCAGATCAGCCCGTTGGGCGAGCGCCTGCTTGCCGGCGGCATGCACCTCGACGAAGAGAGCTTTGGCGATCGCCGGCTGGTTGGCGCAGAACTCGAGCAACTCAGCCAGCGCTGCCCGCAGCCCCTCACGCCAGCTCGGCTGACGCTTGGCGGCGCCGCTGAGGCGCTGGTAGAGCCACTCGTTCGCGTCGCGATGGGCCTGCGTGAAGCAGTCCTGGAAATCCTCGAAATGCTTGTAGAAGGTCGCACGACTCGCCTTCGCCCGCTCGATTACGTGCCTGACCGCTACCTGCTCGTAACCCAGCTCCCCGCTCACCTCGAGCGCCGCCTGCAGCAGCCGCTGTCGGGGGGGCTGGGCGCGAAGGCGGGGGAAGGGTGTCGCCGAGGGCATCGTCCTAGTCTGAAAACAAGATCCTTTTGTCTAGGTATAGCACCTTTCAGAAACTTCGGTGACCAGAACGCTACGTTTTTTGGTGAAAAGGCAAGTAGACATCAGATAAATGTTCTGGTATCTTGTCGGTATGGCCGATTCGCGTTCCCTGTCGGAACGGCTGGCAAAGATGCCGCCCGGGCGACACCTCGTGCCCCGCGACTTCGTCACCCAGAACCAGCGCGAGCGGATGCTGCTGGCGACCACGGAGTTGGTCGCCGAGCGCGGCTACCAGAAGACGACGATCGAGCTGATCGCCAAAACCGCTCGCGTCGCCCTCTCGACCTTCTACGAGCACTTCGCCAACAAGGAGGAGTGCTTCCTGGCGGCGCTCGACGAGAGCATCGCCGGTGCCGCCGCGGTCTTCGAGGAGCTGCTCGACCCCGAGCAGCCCTGGCCCGACCAGATCGCCACCGGTCTCGAGGTCTTCCTCGAGATGGTCGAAGCCGAGCCGGCACGCGCCAGGCTCTGCATCGTCGAGTCGCAAGCGGCGGGCGGTGCGGCCCTCGCTCGCTACCAGGCGATGTTGGAGGACGTGGCCCCGAAGCTGCGCGAGGGGAGACAGTTCAACCCCCGCGCAAGCCGGCTGCCCGATGGCCTCGAGATTGCGATCGCCGGTGGCCTGGCCTGGCTGGTCCACCAGCGGCTCGTCTCGGACAGGACCGACGGGATCAAGGCGTTGCTGCCGGAGATGCTGCAAGTGACGCTGACGCCCTACATAGGCGAGGTGGAGGCGGGCCGCTTGGCCGATGCCGCCGAGGCGCGGGCGGCCTGAGCACGACCAGCGCAGGGGGCGGGGCAGGCTGATGTGAGTCGCCCCGAAGCTGCAGGCGATGCGGCTCGCGACCGACTCGGTGTCGCCATGGTCGAACTGGTCGCCGAGCATGGCTACGAAGCGGTGAGCGTGCGCGCGATCTGCGAGCGAGCAGGCGTTGGCAGGGCGGAGTTCGAGCGCCGCTTCGCCGACAAGGAGGACTGCTTTCTCACTCTTCACGACGAGATCGGCGCCCAGCTCTGCGCCCGCCTCGACTCGGCCCGCGAGGCCAACTCTTGGCACGACCGAGTATGGGCAGCTGGCTGGGCGGCATTGCGCTTTCTCCAGGAAGACCCCGTGCGCGCCCGCTTCTTCGTGGTCGAGGTGAACGGCGCCGGAAGCGCCGCGCAGGCTCGCCGCGACCGGCTACTGCAGCGCCTCGTCGATCTGATCGACGCCGGCCGGGGGGAGCTCGAGGACCCGGAATCGGTCTCTCGCTGCACGGCCGAGATCGTCGCCGGGGCTATCTACGGCACCGTGCTCGGCAAGGTCGAGGACGGTGGGATTGAGCACGACACGGCTTTCCTCCCCGAGCTCGTCTACATGGCGGTAATGCCCTACCTGGGATCGCGCATCGCCGAGGACGAGCTACTGGTCCAACCGCTGCGCTAGGCCTCTTTTACCGCGACCGCCTCGGGTATCGTCGGTTCGTGGCCAAGGGAGCAGCTAAAAGCGAGGCAGGGGATTCTTCCCGTCTTCCGGCTGGCCGCCATGGCCTGCCGCGCGAGTTCATCGTCCAGAACCAGCGCGAGCGGATTATCACTGCGCTGGTCGACACCGTCGCCGAGCGCGGCTACAACGCGACCACGGTTGCCCACATAACCAAAGCCGCTTCGGTCTCGCGGCGCACCTTCTACGAGCACTTCGCCGACAAGGAAGCCTGCTTCCTCGCCGCCTACGAAATGGTCGCCGACCACATCCGCGACTCGATGCGGGTCGCGGCGGAGGCATTCGACGATTGGCCGCAGCAGGTGCGCGCCGCCCTCGCCACGATGCTCCGCTTCCTCGCCGGCGAGCCGGAGCTGGCGCGCCTGGTGATGATCGAGCCGGTCGCCGCGGGCGGTGAGATCGCCGCCCGCCACCGCGCCTCGATGCAGGGCTTCGTTGAGATCCTCAAGGCGGGCCGCCCCGAGCACAGCGGTGACCGCCCGCTGCCCGAGGCGACCGAGGAAACCTTGGTCGGCGGTCTCCTCTCCCTGATCGTCAGGGAAATCAGCGCCGACCGCGCCGCCGAGCTGGAGAAGCTGCTCCCGGACCTGGTCGAGCTGACCCTCTCGCCCTACCTCGGCGGCGAGGAGGCCGAGCGCCTCGCCCGTGCCGGCTCCTAGCCCTACGGCACTGCGGTCGCCTTGGCCTCAACGCCGCCCCTGGCGCCGCGCCCAGCCGTAGCGGCGCCCTCTTCGCGGGTGAGGCGGTGGGCGAGGTAGACGGGGATGATCGAGATCAGGACGACCAAGACGGCGACGACGTTGACGATCGGCAGCTGGTTGGGGCGGAAGAGGTTGCGGAAGATCCAGATCGGCAGGGTTTCCTGGCCGGCGCCGATCGTGAAAGTGGTGACGATGATCTCGTCGAAGGAGAGGGCGAAGGCGAGCAGGCCGCCGGCGACGAGGGCGGTCTGCATGTTGGGCAGTGTGATGTAGCGGAAGGTCTGCCAGGTGTGGGCGCCGAGGTCGGCCGAGGCCTCCTCGAAAGAGCCCGAGACGCGGCGCAGACGGGCGACGACGTTGTTGTAGACGACGACGATGCAGAAGGTGGCGTGGCCGACGATCACGGTGAAGAGGCCGAGTTCGACCCCAAGCACCTGGGTGAAGGTGTTGCTGAGGGCGACGCCGGTAACGATCCCGGGCAGCGCGATCGGCAGGATCACGAGGAAGGAGATCGTCTCGCGCCCGAAGAAGTGGTGGCGGGCAACGGCGAGTGAGGCGAGGGTGCCGAGCACGAGCGCGATCGCGGTAGCGGCAAGCCCCGCCTTCAGCGAGGTCAGCAGGGCGTCGCGCGCGGCCCGGTCTTCGATCGCCTTCGGGAACCAGTCGAGGGTGAGTCCCGGGGGCGGCCACTCGAGCACGTTGCTCGAGCTGAAGGCGTAGATCGCGATCACGACCAGCGGGATGTAGATGAAGGCGAGCCCGACGCCTACGGCGAGGCGGAGGAGCAGGGTCAATCGGCGAGAGAGACGCATGACGCTCCTAGATGTGCTCGAAGGCGCCCAGCTTCCGGGCGACGAGGAGGTAGGCGATCATCACGACGATCGGGACGAGCACGAGGGCGGAGGCGAAGGGCAGGTTGTTGACGATGTTGTTGAAGACGACGTTGCCGATGAACTGGTTGTTGGAGACCAGGCGCGGCGTTATGTAGTCGCCCAGCGTCAGCGAGAAGGTGAAGATCGAGCCGGCCACCACAGCCGGGAAGACGAGCGGCAAGATCACGCGGCGGAAGGTGGTGAAAGGCGAGGCTCCGAGATCCTCGGAGGCGCTGAGCAGCGAGTCCGGGATCCGCTCCAGCCCCGCGTATATCGGCAGGATCATGTAAGGAAGCCAGAGGTAGCTCATCACCAGCCAGACGGCGACGTTGCCGAAGCCGGGTCCGTGCAGGCCGAGCGGCTCTAGCGCCCAGTTCAACACCCCTTCCTCGGAGAGGATCGTCCGCCACGAGTAGACCTTGACCAGGTAGCTCGACCAGAGTGGCAGCAGGATCGCGACGACGAGCAGCGCCTTGCCGCGACGGCTTGCCAGCTTGGCCATGTAGAAGGCGATCGGGAAGGCGAGCAACGCGTCGGTGAGCGTGACCAGCGCCGCGATCAGGACGGTACGCCCGATGATGTCGCGGTAGACGGGTTCCTCGATCAGGATTTTGAAGTTCTCGAGGCTGAGCGCACGGTCGATCTCCCCGCTCAGCGGGTCGACCGTCCAGAAGGCGGCGACCAGCAGGACGGCGAGCGAGCCGAGGTAGCCGATCACCAGCCAGCCGACCGGACCGGCCAGCAGCGCTCCCAGCTGAAGCCGGGGGCGACCGTGGAAGAGGTCGGCGAGCCTGTGGCCCGCCGACCTCCCCCTTACGACCGTCCCGGCCTCCATCTAGATCAGGGCCTCGTCGCTAGCCCTTGATCGCGGTCCAGGCCTGGACCCAGTCGTTGTAGTCCTTGCAGTCGTTCGAGCCGTTGCCGCAGTCGGCGAGCGGCGTTTCCCAGAAGTAGACCCGTTTCCAGAATTTCGGATCTTCCGCGTGGTACTTGGCGCAGAAGTTTTTGTCTTCCGTCTGGTCGCAGGCGAGCCTCTGGGCCGGCGCCTCCCCGAAGTATTCGGCGATCTCGGCGTTGATCTTCGGCGTGACGACCCAGTCCATCCACTTGTACATGCAGTTGGGGTGTTTGGACTGCGAGCTGATCATCCAGGTGTCGGACCAGCCGGTGGCGCCCTCCGAGGGGAGGAAGCCCTGGCTCTCCGGGCTGGCCGCGATCGGCTCGCCGGCGCCCAGCAGTTCGAAGTACTGGTACTGCCAGGTGGTCCCGACCTGCGAGTCGCCGTTGGCGAAGGCCGAGATCTGCTTGGCGGCTTCCGACCAGTATTCGCCGACGTTGGGCCGCTGTTCTTCGAGCAGGTCGACGGCAGCGTTGAACTGTTCTTCGTTCAGCTCGTAGGGGTTTTCGATTCCCAGGTCCGGCTCGTGCGCCTTCAGGTAGACGGCCGCGTCGGCGATGTAGATCGGGTCGTCGTAGGCGCTGATCCGGCCCTTGTACTGGGCCGCCTTCTGCGGATCGAGGACCACGTCCCAGGAGGTCGGGGCGGGTTTGACGTCGTTCGTGTTCCACATCAGCAGGTTCGCCCCGCGCCCGTGGGGGATCCCGTAATGGACGCCGTCGAAGGTGTTGTAGGGCTGATCCTTGAGTTCGTCGAAGATCGTCTCGTAGTTGGGGACGAGGTCGACGTTGACCGGGTCGACGTCACCGCCGTCGACCAGCCGTGCCGACGCGTTGCCGGACGCTGAGACCCCGTCGTACTGACCCGTGCGCATCAGCTGCACCATTTCGTCGGAGGTGCCGGCGATCTTGTTGCTGACCTTGCAGCCGGTCTTCTGTTCGAAGGGTTTCACCCATTCGTCTTCGACGTAGCCGGCCCAGGAGATCAGGCTGAGCTGGCCCTCTCCTTTGCCCACCTTGGTCAGTTCGTTCCCGCCGCCGTTGTCGTCGTCGCTGGACCCGCAACCGGCGAGCAGCAGCATGAAGGCGAGCAGTCCCGCGATCACGAGCCATGCCATCCGGGTTGGGTTTGCTTCCTGGGTTCTCACGATGGAACCTCCTCTGTCTTCGATTTCCCACGGACGGCGACCGTGTGCTCCGGGCGCCAGCCGACCATTACCTCCCTCCCCTGCTCGGAGGCGGCATCGGCCGACGCCGCCTCTGTGTTCTGTCGTACGACTTGAAGCTCTCCACCCGCCTGGAGGGCGACCGTGTAGCGAGTCGTCATCCCCGCGTAGGCGACGTCCGAGATCCGTCCCCGCTCGGTGCGCAGGCCGTTCCCGGCCCCGCCGCCGTCGATCAGCTGGATCTTCTCGGGCCGGATCGTGAAGCGGGCGCCGTCGCGCTCGAGCAGGTTGGAAACGCCGACGAAGCCGGCGACGAACTCGCTCCGGGGATGCTCGTAGAGCTCCAGCGGCGGGCTGACCTGCTCGATCCGACCCTCGTTGAAGACCGCGATCCGATCGCTCATCCGCAGCGCCTCGTCCTGGTCGTGGGTGACGTAGACGAAGGTGATCCCCACCTCCCCCTGGATCGTCTTCAGCTCGGTCTGCATTTGCTCGCGCAGCTTCAGGTCGAGCGCCCCGAGCGGCTCATCCAGCAGCAGCACCCTGGGACGGTTGACGATCGCTCGTGCCAGGGCGACGCGCTGGCGCTGGCCGCCGGAAAGCTCGCCAGGCTTGCGCTCGCCGTAGCCCGGCAGGCGGACCATCTCCAGCGCCTCGTCGCGGCGCCTCGCCCGCTCAGCCTTCCCGACCTTGGCGACGCGCATCCCGTAGGCGACGTTCTCGCCGACGCTCATGTGGGGGAAGAGGGCGTAGTCCTGGAAGACCGTGTTGACCGCGCGGTCGTAGGGCGGTACGCCGCCCACGTTCTCGCCGGCCAGCTCGATCGTGCCGCCGCTCGGCACCTCGAAGCCGGCGATCATCCGCAGGGTCGTCGTCTTGCCCGAGCCCGACGGGCCAAGCAGCGTGAAGAACTCTCCTGCCGCCACCTCAAGATCGATTCCGGCAACCGCAACCACCTCGCCGTATCGCTTGGTGAGGTTGGCCAAGCGGATGTCAGGTGGAGCAGTTACATGAGGAAGTTATCCGAGTGGTTCAGGAAAGCAAGGACAAACTCGGCCCGAGCGGTTGTCCGGATGGGCCAATCCGACGGGCGGGTCCTGTCACAGGAGGAAGGGCCTGCGGGCGAGGTTTACGTTCTCGACCCTTCCTCCTGTGCCACCCGCCCGAGGTAGGTCAGCTCGGACAACCGCTACTGCTTCGTTTCAGCTTCTAAAAGCCGGCGGGGTGGCGGGCGACGAAGCCGGCGGGGCTGCGCAGGTCTTCGTGCCAGCTGGGGCCGGTGGTGCCGTCGAGATTGCCGGAGGTGTCCCAGCGCAGGCCGGCGATCACCGCGTAAGTGTGGCCACCGTTGGCATAGACGGTGATCCAGCGGCCCTCGCCCGGCAGCCCCCAGTTGGCCAGCGGCCCCGAAGGCATCGGGCTGCTGAGGAAGCGACCGCCGCGCAGCGCGTAGCTGACCGAGCCCGAGCAGTCGTAGCCTTTGTCCCACCAGCGGGCGTGGCCGCCGCCGTAGACATAGGGCTTGGAGCGAATGCGGTTGGCCGCGGCAATCACGGCCTTGACTCGCGCCGGCGCCGAGGCTGGCGGGATCACCATGCCATTGGGCAGCAACCGCGCTTTGGCGGTCGGGGTGCAGATGTCGGTTTCGGCGGGTGAAAGGCCGCCGCCACCGCAGTTTGCAGATGCGCCGGCCGGGGTAAGCGCTAGAAGCGCCATCACCCCAACTACGACTACGCCTGCTTTGAGCTTTCGGGTGTTCGTAGGCAAACCGATCTCCTTCGTCGGCCTACGGGGTTAGCTGTCGGGCTGGCGCGAAAGGAGCCTGCGCCCCCACCCAGAGCGGGTGAGTTAGCCCCGAAAACGTGGTTCCCCCGCTCCCGCGGCGCCTCCATGCGTGCGGGACTCGGCGTTTCGGTTGTTCGGAACGGCGGCAGTGTAGACGATCGCCCGGCCGCTTGCTCATAAAAAACAAACATTTTGTGGCCTTTCGCACTTGCATCCCGAATTCCTGTCGGCCACCCGGCTGGTAGCTTGCGCGGCGGGATGGAACTTGCGGGCCACACAGCACTTCTGACCGGAGCAACGGGCGGCCTAGGGCGTGCGATCGCCAAGGCGCTAGCTGGGCGGGGAGCGAGCCTGGTGTTGAGCGGCCGCAAGGCCGAGGCTCTGGAAGAGCTGGCGGCGGAGCTGCCGGGCGAGGGGCACCGAACTCTGCCAGCCAATCTGGCCGAGCCCGGCGCTGCGGAGAAACTGGCTGCCGAAGCAGGCGAGATCGACATCCTCCTCGCCAACGCGGGGCTGCCGGGGACCGGGCGCCTCCCGGACTACTCCACCGAGCAACTGACCGGCACCCTGCGGGTCAACCTCGAGGCGCCGATGCTGCTGGCCAGGGCGCTCGAGCCGGGGATGCTGGCGAAGGGTTCCGGCCACATGGTCTTCATCGCCTCCCTCTCGGGCAAGTCCCCAACCCCGCTCTCCTCCGTCTACAACGCCACCAAGTTCGGCCTACGCGGCTTCGCCCTAGGCCTCCGCGCCGACCTAGACCCGCTCGGGATAGGCGTCTCGATTGTCTCCCCGGGCACGATCCGCGAAGCCGGCATGTACGCCGACTCCGGCGCCAAACCGATCCCCGGCCTGGGCACCGGCTCTCCGCAGCAAGTTGCGGACGCAGTGATCAAGGCAATCGAGCGCAACAAGGCGGAGATCGCAGTGGCCCCGGCCCAACAGCGCCTCCTGGCCCACTTCGCGCTGACGAATCCCAGCATCGCGGTAAAGGTCGCCAGCGGCGACGCAGGCCAAAAGGCCGCCGCGGCAGTAGCCAAAGGCCAAACCGACAAGCGCTAGCGACCCGCGGCTGCCCCCCTCGGCGCTGCGGACATTGACCCCAGTGGGGTGGGGTCAACCTCGGATGCGCTTGCGATGGGCCGGGCGGGTGCCCCTCGCCCGGACAAATGCCGGTCTAATGAGACCGGCATTTTGAGTATCCGCCCGTTCGAGGGGCACCCACCCGGCCCTCGAAGCGGCTGAGTTCGTTCGCCTCCTAGGATGGGAGCATGAGCTCCTCCAACTCATTTGGCGCCCGCGACACACTTGACGTCGGTGGCCGCTCCTACGAGGTGTTTCGCCTCGATGCGTTGGCGGGCCAGTTCGACGTTGCTCGCATGCCCTACTCGCTGAAGGTGCTGCTGGAGAACGTCTTGCGCTTGGAGGACGGGCGGTCGGTGACTGCCGCCGATGTCGAGGCGATTGCCGGCTGGGACCCGGCGGCCGTGCCCAGCGCCGAGATTCCGTTCCAGCCGGCGCGGGTGCTGATGCAGGACTTCACCGGTGTGCCCGCGGTAGTTGACCTGGCCGCGATGCGGGACGCGATGGCGACGATCGGTGGCGACCCGGAGAAGATCAACCCGCTGGTCGACGTCGACCTGGTGATCGACCACTCGGTCCAGGTTGACGCCTTCGGCAACGCGCGGGCCTTCGCCGTCAACGCAGAGCGCGAGTTCGAGCGCAACCGCGAGCGCTACTCCTTCCTCAAGTGGGGGCGGGAGGCCTTCGACAACTTCAGCGTCGTCCCCCCGGCGACCGGGATCTGCCACCAGGTCAACCTCGAGCACATCGCCCGAGTCGTCTGGAGCTCCGAGCGGGAGGGGGTGCTGCAGGCCTACCCCGACACTCTGGTCGGCACCGACTCGCACACGACGATGGTCAACGGGCTCGGTGTGCTCGGTTGGGGCGTCGGCGGGATCGAGGCCGAGGCGGCGATGCTGGGCCAGCCGATATCGATGCTGCTACCGCAGGTGGTCGGCTTCAAGCTCGACGGTCGGCTGCCCGAGGGCTCGACCGCGACCGATCTCGTTCTCACGGTGACCGAGATGCTGCGCGATCGCGGCGTCGTCTCCAAGTTCGTCGAGTTCTACGGCCCCGGCCTGGCCACCCTGGGCCTCGCCGACCGGGCGACGATCGGCAACATGTCGCCCGAGTTCGGCTCGACCTGCGCGATCTTCCCGGTCGATGCCGAGACGCTGCGCTACCTGGAGCTGACCGGCCGCCCGACCGAGACGCTCGAGCTGGTCGACTCTTATGCGCGCCTGCAGGGGATGTTCGCCGAGCCGGGCTCGCCGGATCCGGTCTTCTCGGAGACGCTGGAGCTAGGCCTGGGCGAGGTCGAGCCCAGCATCGCCGGGCCGAGGCGGCCCCAGGACCGGGTGCCGCTGGCGCAGGCGAAGCAGGCGTTCCTAGAGGTGATGACGGAGTTCGACCCGGAGGCCGCCGCGCAGCTGACCAACGGCCGCGACGAGGCGATCGAAGAGTCGTTCCCGGCATCGGACCCGCCGGCCGAGGATCACGACGACGAGCGCGGCAAGCCTCGCCCGGCGCGGAGCGGTGGGGCGGTGGCGACGATCGGGCGCGGCAGCGACGACGCGATCGAGGTGACGCTGGAGGACGGGACGGCGGTGACGCTGGACCACGGCCGCGTCGTGATCGCCGCGATCACCAGCTGCACCAACACTTCGAACCCGAGCGTGATGGTCGGTGCCGGGTTGCTGGCCCGCAACGCGGTGCAGCGCGGCTTGAAGCGCAAGCCTTGGGTGAAGACGTCGCTCGCTCCCGGCTCGACCGTGGTCACCGATTACCTGGACAAGGCCGGGCTGACCCGCTACCTGGACGAGCTCCAGTTCAACCTGGTCGGCTACGGGTGCACCACCTGCATCGGCAACTCCGGCCCGCTGCCGCCCGAGATCTCAGCCGCGGTCGAGGAGAAGGACCTGGCCGTCTGCGCCGTCCTCTCCGGCAACCGCAACTTCGAGGGACGGATCAACCAGGACGTGAAGGCGAACTACCTCGCTTCCCCGCCGCTGGTCGTCGCCTACGCGCTGGCCGGGAGGATGGACCTCGACCTGCTCACCGAGCCGTTGGGCGAGGGCTCCGACGGTGAGCCGGTCTACCTGCGCGACGTCTGGCCCGATCCCGATGAGGTGAAGGAGGTCGTGGGCGCCTCGATCGCCTCGGAGATGTTCACCCGCAACTACGGCGAGGTGATGAAGGGAGAGGCGAGCTGGAGCGCGGTCGAGGTTCCGGAGGGCGATCGCTACACCTGGCCCGAGTCCACGTACGTGCGCCGCCCCACCTTCTTCGAACAGATGCCGGCCGAGCCGCCGGGGGTCGAGCCGATCGCCGGTGCGCGGGTGCTCGCCTTGCTCGGCGACTCGATCACCACCGACCACATCTCACCCGCTGGTGCGATCAAGAAGGACAGCCCCGCAGGGAGGTGGCTGATCGAGCAGGGCGTCGAGCCGCGTGACTTCAACTCCTACGGGGCCCGGCGCGGCAACCACGAGGTGATGATCCGCGGCACCTTCGCCAACATCCGCCTCCGCAACCGTCTGGTCGAGCGGGCAGGAGGTTTCACCCGTCGCTTCCCCGGCGGTGAGGAGACGACGATCTTCGAGGCGGCAATGGCCTACGCCTCCGAAGGCGTTCCCCTGGTGGTGCTGGCCGGCGAGGAGTACGGCTCCGGCTCCTCACGCGATTGGGCCGCGAAGGGGACGAAGCTGCTCGGCGTGCGCGCGGTGATCGCGGCCAGCTTCGAGCGCATCCACCGCTCCAACCTGATCGGCATGGGCGTGCTTCCCCTCCAGCTTCCCCCGGGAGAGAACCTCGACTCCCTCGGCTTCACCGGGGAAGAGGTCATAGACATAAGCGAGTTGGAAAACGGTGAAGCCAAAACAGTGAGGGTCACGGCACACCGCGAGGGCGCCGACCCGGCCGAGTTCGAGGCCACGGTGAGGCTCGATACCCCGAACGAGATCACCTATTTCCAGAACGGCGGAATTCTCCAGAGCGTTCTGAGAAATCTGAGGGATTGAGGGCATGGCTCTTTCGAGCCAACTAAACACAAGGCGGCGCAGTGGGGCCGCGGGAGGCAGGGGGGTCCGCGCGACCCTCACTGCACCTGCGCGTCGGTAGCCAGGGAAAGATGCCGACGCGGCCGTTCCCTGGACGGGACTGTCCTAAGGAACAGTCACCCCTACCTATACAGCGTCGATTCCTCTAGGTCAAGGCTATTTGACCTTGTTTACGAGGTTTTGGGCAAAACGTCTGTCGGTGGAGCGACGCCCCAGCCCTTGCGCTCGATCAGCTCAATCCCGATCACACTGCCCACCGGGCCGACCGGAGTGAGTGTCGCCGCCAGCAGGGTGTAGGGGGCCTCGCGCTTGCCGCAGGCGACCCAGATCAGCAGGCAGAGAGCGATGAAACCGAGCCCGTGCGCCCAGCCGAAGACCATCGTCTCGGTCTCGAATCCCGGGGCCAGCCAGAAGACCAGCAGGCCGGCGAAGAAAGCCAGCTCGACCCACGAGAACCTCTTGACCCAGACGAACAGCCGTCCGGGTACCGGCTTGCGCATCAGCTCCCTGGCGTCAGCCCGGTGAGCACGATCCGCTCCTGCTCGCGCGCATGCGAGACCGAGTAGCCCTCACCGGGGCTGGCCCGAGTCGGGCGGCCGATGTAGGTCAGGTCGACGCCCTCGGGCACGATCTCCGGGAAGCGCCGGGACATCACCTTCCAGGCGCCCATGTTGCGCGGCTCCTCCTGCACCCAGGCGATCTCCTTCAGGTTCGGGTAGCCGGCGATCAGCTTGACCAGCTGCTCTTTCGCGAACGGGTAGAGCAGCTCGACCCGGGCAATCGCGACGTTCTCCGCCTCCGCGCGTCGCTCGTTGGTGTCCATGTCGAAGTAGACCTTGCCGGTGCAGAGCACCAGCCGCTCGACCTTCTCGCGGCGCTCCTCAGCCCGCGGGTCGTCGAGGATGAAGTGGAAGTGCCCGCTGGTCAGCTCCTCGGGGGAGGCGGTGGCGCTTTCGAGTCGCAGCAGTCCCTTCGGGGTGAAGACGATCAGCGGGCGCGGCTTGCGGATCAGCGCCTGGCGCCGCAGCAGGTGGAAGTACTGGGCGGCTGTGGTCGGGTAGGCGATGCGAATGTTGCCCTCGGCGGCGAGTGCCAGAAAGCGCTCGATGCGAGCGCTCGAGTGCTCCGGCCCCGAGCCCTCGTAGCCGTGCGGCAGCAGCAGGGTGAGACGGCTGGTCTGTCCCCACTTGGCCTCGCCGGAGACAATGAAGGTGTCGATGATGACCTGGCCAGCATTGGCGAAGTCGCCGTACTGCGCCTCCCAGAGGACGAGGGCCTCCGGATCCGCCGCTGAGTAGCCGTACTCGAAGCCGAGGCAGGCGATCTCCGAGAGCGGGCTGTTGTAGAGCTCGAAGGGCGCCTCGGCCTCGTCCAGGTTCTGCATCGGGCAGTACTCGAGCCCGGTCTTCTCGTCGTGCAGGACGAGGTGACGGTGCGAGAAGGTGCCGCGCTCGGTGTCCTGCCCGGTGAGGCGCACGTGGACGCCGTCGGTGAGCAGCGAGGCGTAGGCGAGCGCCTCGGCGTGGCCGAACTCGACGCCGCCGTTCTCCAGCGCCTCGATGCGCCGTGAGAGCGGTTTGCGCAGCTTGCGGTGGACGGTGAAGCTCTCCGGGGTTTCAATGAGCTCCTGGTTGAGGGTGCGCAGCTTCTCGATCGGCACCGCCGTATCGACCGGGGGGCTGGCGCTGCGGTCGAGCTCGCCGGTGGTGGTCGTGGTCACGGTCGGGTCTTCGTACTCGCCCAGCTCCATCTTCTGGCGCAGGTCCTTCAGCGCCGCCGACATCTCCTCGCGGCGGGCTTTCGAGGTCTCCTCGACCTCCTCACGGGCGATCGTCCCCTCCTCTACCAACTTCCCGGCGTAGATCTCGGAGACTGGTGGGTGTGCCTTGATCTTCGCCGCGATCAGGGGCTGCGTGTAGGCGGGCTCGTCGGTCTCGTTGTGGCCGTAGCGTCGGTAGCCGATCACGTCGATCACGATGTCGCGGCCCCAGCGCTCCCGGTAAGCCATCGCCAGGCGGACGGCCGCCGAGCAGGCCTCGACGTCGTCGGCGTTGACGTGGACGATCGGCACGTTGAACCCCTTCGCCATGTCGGCGGCGTAGGGGGTGGAGCGAGCCTCCTCGGGGTCGGTGGTGAATCCCACCTGGTTGTTCTGGATGATGTGGACCGTGCCGCCGGTGGTGTATCCCGGCAGGGCCTGCAGGTTGAGGGTCTCGGCCACCACCCCCTGGCCGGGGAAGGCCGCGTCGCCGTGCAGGAGCACCGGCACGGCGCGCTTGGGGCGGTGCTCGATCTCCGCGCCGTCGAAGTCGGACTGGATCAGGCGGGTGGCGCCCTCGACCACGGGGTTGACGAACTCGAGGTGGCTCGGGTTGGGGTAGAGGCGGACGGCGATCTTCTCCTCGACGCTGGTCTCGTAGATCCCCTGATGGCCGTAGTGGTACTTGACGTCGCCGGTGCCGCCGTGGGGGATCGCCGCCACCGCCTTCACCTGCTCGATCTGCTTCGAGCCCTCGAACTCGGCGAGGATCGACTCGACCGAGCGGCCAAGGTTGTGGGCAAGCACGCTGAGCCGGCCGCGATGGGCCATCCCGAAGACGACCTCTTTGGCGCCGCTGCGGTGGGCGAGGGTGACGACCTCGTCGAGCATCGGCACGACCGCGTCGAGACCCTCGATCGTGAAGATCTTCTGGCCCAGGTATGCCTTCTCGATGAAGCGCTCGAACTCGAAGACGTCGATCAGACGCCCCAGTAGGCGCCGCTTCTCGTCGTCGGCGAGCGGCTCGCGGTGGGCGCCGGTCTCGACCATTTCCCGCAGCCAGGTGCGCTGCTGGTGCGAGGAGAGGTGCTCGAACTGGTAGGCGATCGTGCCGCAGTAGGCCTCCCGCATCCGCGGCAGCGCCTCCAGCAGCGTCTCCCCGTGGACGCCGATGCGGAGGATCGAGGCCGGGATCCTCGCCATCAGCTCCGGGGTCAGGTTGAGTCGCTCGGGCTGGATCGCCGGGTCGCCCTTGGGCTCGCTGCCGAGCGGATCGAGGCGGGCGGCGAGGTGCCCGTGGGTGCGGTAGCCCTTGAGCAGCGAGGTGGCTGCCTGGACCGCCTGCAGCAGCTCCTCGTCGGGCTGCGTGGGGGTGGGCGCCGCTGGTGGGGCGCCTAGAGGTGGTGCCGAGGCAGCCGCCGGGTGGGCCGCGGTGATCGGTCCCGGCTCGATTCCGAGGTCGGTCGCCACCGCCTCGTAGAAGCCGTCCTTGCCCTCGAGCAATTGATCGATGCGGCGCAGGAAGGCGCCCGACTCGGCGCCCTGGATGACGCGGTGGTCGTAGGTCGAGGTCAGCGTCATCGTCTTCGAGACGCCGAGCTGGCGCATCCGCTCGGGCGACGCGTGTGCCCACTCGGGCGGGTAGGCGATCGCCCCGGTGGCAATGATCGCGCTCTGGCCGCTCATCAGGCGTGGGACCGAGGCGACGGTGCCGATTCCGCCCGGGTTGGTGAGGGAGATGTTGGTGCCTTGGAAGTCGTCGGCGCTGAGCTTGCTCTCGCGCGTCTTCGTGATCAGGTCCTCGTAGTAGGAGTGGAAGCCGGCGAAGTCGAGCCCATTGGCCCCCTTGATCGCCGGCACCATCAGGCTGTGGGAGCCGTCCTTGCGCTCGACGTCGACCGCGATGCCGAGGTTGACCGAGGCTCCCTCGATCGCGAACGGCTTGCCGTCGCGCTGCTCGAAGACCCGCGTCATCACCGGGTGGTCCTTGGCGGCCTGCACGATCGCCCAGGCGACCAGGTGGGTGAAGGAGACCTTCATCCCGCGCTCCTTCAGCACCCCGTTAAGCGCCTTCCGCTTCGCGTCCAACGTATCCACCGCGACCGTCCGGAACGAGGTCGCCGTGGGCACCGCCAAGCTCTCGTCCATAGCCGAGGCCAGCATCCCCGCCGGCCCCCGCAGCGCCTTCGCCTCCCCGGCAGCGGGTCCCGCCGCAGCGCCCGGTCCCGCCCCATCTCCATTAGCCGCAGCGAGCACGTCCTCCTTAGTCACCTTCGCCCCGGGCCCGGAGCCATCCACGGCAGCCAGATCGACTCCGAGCTCCCCGGCCACGCGCCGCGCCACGGGGGTCGCCCGAACCCCATCGCCACCGTTGGTCCCGCCTGAGGCACCTGTCGCTTCGTCCGCGGGTGGCGGCGTAGGGGGTACCGCCCCTGAGGAAGCTTTAGCTACCGGAAGGGGCGGTGGGTCCCCTGCGCCGACAGGACCCGCGGCCGGAGCGCTTTGTCCCTCGGCCGTCCCGCCGCCCGCAGCGGAAGCACCGTTCTCGCCAGGCTCCATCTCCGCCAGCACCGCCCCGACGGGCACCTCGTCGTCGACCGACGCAATCAGCTTGGTAATGACGCCCGCAGCCGGCGCCGGCACCTCGGCGTCGACCTTGTCGGTCGAGACCTCGACGACGGTGTCGCCCTCTTCGACGAAATCCCCCTCCGCGACGTGCCACTCGAGCACGATCCCCTCGGTGACCGACTCGCCCATTTCAGGCATCTGGATCTGCACGGTCGCCGTTTGCGCCATCTGTCGATTGAGTGTATGAAACCCAGTGAGCGCGGGAGCGAGCAAGCGTGCATGCCTGATTCTTCGCGCCGCGAGCAAAGCGGGAACAATGTGTCTATGAACTACTTCGTCACCGGCGCCACCGGATTCATCGGCCGCAACCTCGTGCAGCGGCTTTTGCAGCGCGAGGGGACGGTCTACGCGCTGGTCCGGGCAGGGTCGCGGGGCCGGTTGGAGCAGTTGCGGACCGCCTGGGGCGCGGACGGGGCGCGGGTTGTGCCGGTCGACGGCGATCTCTCCCAGCCGAGCCTTGGCGTCTCCGAGGAGGACCTACTCACCCTGCGCGGCGATGTCGACCACTTCTTCCACCTGGCGGCGATCTACGACATGGCCGCCGATGCCGAGGTCCAGGAGGTCGCCAACGTCGAGGGCACGCGCCACGCCGTTGAGCTGGCCGGCGCGATCGATGCAGGCTGCTTCCATCAGGTCAGCTCGATCGCGGCCGCCGGCCTCTACGAGGGCGAGTGGCGCGAGGACATGTTCGACGAGGCCGAGCGCCTCGACGTCCATCCCTACTTCCGCACCAAGCACGAGTCCGAGCGGGTGGTGCGCGAGGAGTGCACGCGGCCCTGGCGGGTCTACCGGCCGGGGATCGTCGTTGGCGACTCGCGCACCGGTGAGATCGACAAGATCGACGGGCCCTACTACTTCTTCAAGCTGCTGCAGCGGGCGCGGCGAGTGCTGCCGTCCTGGCTGCCGGCGATCGGTGTCGAAGGAGGCGAGATCAACATCGTCCCGGTCGACTTCGTTGCCGCGGCGATCGACCACATCTCCCACGAGCCGGGGCTCGACGGGCAGGCGTTTCACCTGACCGATCCCAACCCGAGGACTGCGGGGGAGGTGATCGACCTCTTCGCCAAGGCCGCCGACGCTCCACAGGCGACGATGCACCTCGACAGCGGGCTGACCGAGCCGGTGACGTCGCTGGTTCGCAGCGGGCTGCGGTTTCTGCCACCGGCCAAGCGGGCGGCGAAGGTCGCGCTGAACCGACTCGGCATCCCCCCGGCGTTGCTCACCTACGTCAACTATCCGACCCACTTCGACTCGACGAGGACGCAGGCGGCGCTGGCCGGGTCCGGCATCGAAGTGCCGCCGCTCGAGTCCTATGCCGACCGGGTCTGGGACTACTGGGAGCGCAACCTCGACCCCGACCTGTTCAAGGACCGTACCCTCTCAGCCGCGGTGCGCGGCAAGGTGGTCCTGATCACCGGCGCCTCCTCCGGGATCGGCAAGGCGACCGCGGTCAAGGTCGCCGACGCCGGCGCGACCGTGCTGCTGGTCGCGCGCTCGCTCGACAAGCTGGAGGAGACGAAGGCGGAGATTGAGGCGGCCGGGGGTGTCGCCCACATTCACCGCTGCGACATGTCCGACGTCGAGGACGTCGAGCGAATGGCCGACGAGGTGCTCACCTACCACGGCCACGTCGACATCCTGGTCAACAACGCTGGGCGCTCGATCCGCCGTTCGGTCGAGCTCGCCTACGACCGCTTCCACGACTACGAGCGGACGATGCAGGTCAACTACTTCGGCGCCGTGCGGCTGATCCTGGCGCTGCTGCCGACGATGCAGGCGCGCAAGTCAGGCCACATCATCGACATCAGCTCGATCGGGACCCAGACCAACCCACCGCGCTTCTCCGCCTACGTCGCCTCGAAGGCTGCGCTCGACGCCTTCGCCCGCGTGATCGCCTCCGAGGTGATCGACGACGGCGTCCACATCACTACCGTCCACATGCCGCTGGTGCGGACGCCGATGATTGCGCCGACGCGGATGTACGACGTCTTCCCGGCGATCACGCCGGAGGAGGCGGCGGAGATGATCACGCGGGCGATGGTCGAGCAGCCGAAGAAGGTGGCGACCCGCCTCGGCACATTTGGCGAGCTGCTCTACGCGATCGCGCCCTCACTCAGCGACAAAATCCTCAACCAGGCCTACAACCTCTTCCCGGAGTCGCAGGCGGCCAAGGGCAAGGGTGAGGAGGCGCCGGACAAAGCCCCCACCACCGAGGCGGTCGCGTTCGCCCATCTGATGAAAGGGGTGCATTGGTAGGCAGCGGGGACCTCTCCGCCGGACAAGTGCCGCGCTAATTAGCGCGGCACTTTGAGTATCCGCCCGCCAGAGAGGTCCCCCGCCGCCTTCGAACGCATGCGGTTCTTCGCGACTATCGAGACTCGCGGCGCTGGGCGCTTGGCTGCTCCAGCAGCGCGTCTAGCATCGCCTCGTAGTCGTCGCGAGAGAGGCTCGCGAAGTCGCCGCCGCGCTGGATTCTTCCCATAGCCTTCTTTGGGGCGATCTCGGTTGTGGGCACCCCGTCCTCTATCAACGGCACCCAGGCATCAATGCGACAGAGGTAGACCCATGGCCACCGAAAGCCCCAGACCGGATCCCGGTACCAATTGCCGAAGTCGAGTAGCTCCCCCTCAGCGAAGAGGCGGACGTGGGTCACTGCGTGGAACAGCACCCGGTCCCCTTGTGACATCTGGGGTCGTTTCTGATGCGTTGCGGGCCCAGTCCGAAGATGGAACTCATCCAGCGACTCGCCGACCGTCCAGTCGTTCCGCATCGGATGCGGCGGATCGGTTACTCCTAGTGGCTTCAGCCAGCACTGGGGCACGGGGAAGACTCTAGACCGGGAATTTCCTGGAGGGATAGCGTTCGAGCCCATGGGCACCGAGCGCAGGCTTAAGCACTGGGGCTGGGGGCATGAGGACCAGGCGCCTTCGAAGGAGGAGCTTCAGGCGGCTGCGCGGGGGATCAGGGAGCGGCTTGGGATGGGGGGCGAGGTTGAAGAGCCGGTTCCTCTCGACAAGGTTGAGATACGTGCTTCGCGGCTGAAGGGGCCGGGGGCGCTGGGGAATCTGTTCACGGACGAGAAGTACGAGCGGGTTAGCCACGCACTTGGGAAGGCCTACCGGGATGTGGTGCGGGGGTTCCGGGGGGAGTTCGAGAATCCGCCGGATTTGGTGGCGTTTCCGCGGGACGAGTCGGAGATTGAGGCGGTCCTCTCCTGGTGCGAGGCGGAGGGTGCCGCGCTGATCCCGTTCGGCGGCGGCACCAGCGTCGTCGGCGGGGTCGAGGGACGGCTGGCGGAGCGGCCCTTCGTCTCGCTCGACTTGCGCAAGCTCGACCGGGTGCTGGAGGTGGATGCCGTGTCGTTGGCGGCGCGGATTCAGGCCGGTGCCACCGGGCCGGGCCTGGAGGACCAACTGCGCGAACACGGATTGACGCTGCGCCACTTCCCGCAGTCCTTCGAGTACGCGACCCTGGGCGGCTGGGTCGCGACCCGGGCCGGCGGCCACTTCGCCACCCTCTACACCCACATCGACGACCTGGTCGAGTCGGTGCGGGCGATCACTCCGCGCGGGACCTGGGAGAGCCGGCGGCTGCCCGGCTCGGGTGCCGGGCCGTCGCCAGACCGGGCGCTGATCGGCTCGGAGGGGATCCTCGGGGTGATCGCCGAGGCCTGGGTCCGGGTCAGGCCCCGGCCCGAGTTCAAGTCCTCGTGCGGGGTCGAGTTCGATGACTTCCTCGCCGCGGCGCGGGCGGTGCGCGAGATCTCCCAGTCGGGCCTGCACCCGTCTAACTGCCGCCTGCTCGACGCGCTCGAGGCGGGGACGACGGGCGCCGGCTCGGGCGAGAAGAGCCTGATGGTGCTCGGCTTCGAGTCGCCGCATCATCCGGTCGACGCCTCGATGGAGCTGGCGCTGGATATAGCCCGCGAGCACGGCGGCGCACCCGGCGAGGTGCGCGGGGGCGGGGGCAAGGGAGAGGATGCGGTCGGCGCCTGGCGCAACGCCTTCCTCCTTGCGCCCTACTTGCGCGACACCTTCGTCGCTTGCGGCGTGCTCTCCGACACCTTCGAGACGGCGATCACCTGGGACCGCTTCGAGGACTTCCACGCCGCCGCGATGGAGGCTGCGAGGTCGAAGGTCGCCGAGGTCTCGGGCGCACCAGCCGACGGCCCGGGCGCGCCGCGAGTGAGCTGTCGCTTCACCCACGTCTACCCAGATGGGCCGGCACCCTACTTCACGGTGATGGCGCCCGCCGTGCGCGGCGGCGAGGTCGAGCAGTGGGACGAGATCAAGGCAGCCGCCTCCGAGGCGGTGATCGAGGGCGGTGGCACGATCACCCACCATCACGCGGTCGGCCGCGACCACCGCCCTTGGTACGACCGCCAGCGCCCCGCCCCCTTCGCCGCCGCCCTGCGAGCCGCTAAGAAAGAGCTGGATCCAGCCGGCATGCTGAATCCCGGCGTCCTGATCGATCCCTGACCGCTGGATGGGCGAGACTATGGGTGGGGGCGGAGCGTCTTGTACTTTTTCGGCACCCCCGACCTCGGACGGCACCGTACGCCGGGCCGAAAAAGTTAAGCGGAGCTCCCACCCATAGTCTCGCCCCGAGCAATGGACACGATCACCTCAGAGCACCCGACGATCCAGGCAGTCGTGCCACGCCGCTCGCCGCTGCGCGCCGCGATCAAGACCGGGCGCCCGCAGGAGTGGATCAAGAACGTCTTCGTGTTCGCCGGCCTGCTCTTCTCGGGCAAGTTCGACGATCCACACGCGATCGCAGAGGCGACGCTCGCCTTCCTCTCCTTCTGCGCGATCTCCAGCGCCGGCTACTACGTCAACGATCTGGTCGACGTCGAGCTCGACCGCAAGCACCCGAAGAAGCGCTTCCGGCCGCTGGCCGCTGGCGAGCTCTCAGAGGGAGCCGCGAAGACGATCGCTCCGGTCCTGGCGATCGCCGCGATCGGCCTCGCCTTTGCCACCGTCAACTGGGAGGTCGGCCTGATGGTGGTCGGCTACGGCATCGCCCAGGTCGCCTACAGCCTCGGCCTCAAGCAGATCGTGATCGTCGACGTGATGACCCTGGCCGGCCTCTTCATCCTCCGGGTGGCGGCCGGCGCCAGCGCCGTCGACGCCCACGCCTCCGAATGGCTGCTGCTCTGCACCGGCATGATCGCCCTCTTCCTCGGCTTCACCAAGCGCCGCCAGGAGGCGGTCTCGGAGCTGCACGAGGGCACCAGTAGCCGCCCGGTGCTCGAGCATTACTCACTGCCCTTCCTCGATCAGATGGTCGCCATGGTCACTACCGGGACCGTGATCAGCTACTCGATCTACGCGGTCGACTCGCCGATCGTCGGCAACGCGATGATGTGGACGATCCCCCCGGTCGTCTACTGCATCTTCCGCTACCTCTACCTGATCTACGATCGTGCCGACGACCGCTCAATTGCAGCCATGGTCTCCAAAGACAAGGGCATGATCGCCGGCGCCGCCGCCTTCGTGATCGTCGCCTTCGCGGTTCTATACGTCTTCAAGTAGATCGTCGATCAGGAGCCAGGTCGATGTTGAAGACCTGGCCGGCCGCGGTTGCCTCGACATCGGGATAGGGATCTCCGAAGAAGCGCGTGCCGCTTACGACATGCCGACCGGGTGCCCCATGGACGATGTGTCTTGCCGGCACCTGGATTGAAAGGCTGGGCTCCGAATTCCAGGCGATCTCAGTGCGAGGACCGAAAAGCGTCAATGTGACTCCTTGAGGAAGAGCGGCGCTTGGAGCGATGACGCCACGGCCACCGGCGTCGACAATTCGCTGTCCCTCAGAGCGGCATTCGTCCCACGAGTCGGAAACGAGCGTGTCCCAGCTCACTCCCTGCTGCTCGGCTCGCTCCGGGGTGGAGTAGTCGGTGACGGCTCCCTCGTCGATGCGAAGCTCCCAGATGTTCACTCGCAGCTCGCGCGCTTCGTCCACTTGCCGCAGGTTCTCGTAGCGAACCATCTCGGCGATCGCCGACGCCACGTCGAGCGTGCAGTACTGCGCGATCGTTCCGCCCTCCGGATGGCTCCAACGACCGGGACGGCTGTTGGGAGAGACCCAAAGCGGAGTGTCGTAAGTGGTAGCTCGGTAGGCCACCCCCCGACACCGCTTGAAGATGATTTCTTCCATCGCTCAGGTGCCGTACTGGTTCCTGCTGCTACGTGCGGCGCTCAGGAGCGTGCGCTCCGAACCCGGGTCATTGAGTAGCTCGATCGGGGCTTGTCCATCCAGGTCGCGCCGGGGTCGGTGGAACCAGGCAAGGATGCCCTTTGCCGTCCAGGCGTGGCGCAGTACCGCGACGAGGCGAGTGACTAGTTGCAGGCGGTGCTCAGGTTCCCCCGCCTCGCTCGTCCAGCGACGAATTGTGCGGGGATCGACCGAGAGCAACTCGGCGATGTCAGCCTGCCGAACACCCGGCAGGCTGCGCTCCAGCTCCTGCAGGAGTCGACGGCGATCTGCATTCGCCCCGCCGACGAACTCGTCGAGTGCGTCACGCACAACATGACGCACACGCTCGATTCCGACCAGAGCCGCCTCGAACCGGTCGAGGTCGCCGGGGTCTGCGCTCATTGCTGTGCTCACATCGACTAGGGCCGAATACAGTGTCGCCCTCTGCTCGTAGCTGAGATCGGCAGCCTCGAGTTGGGGCTTCAGGGCGGCGAGCCTCCTTCCCACCTCGGCGAGACGTTTGTGCGCGGAGCCGTCTATCTCCGGATGGTCGGCTACCTCGTTGAGGGCTTCCTCGAATGCGACCTTGACGCCCTCGACCTCGGTGTCGATCTCAATCAGCCGACGTCGCTGGGGGTCTTTGGCGGTGGTTGCAGTCAAGCTGTCTCCTTCCTGTCCGCTAGATAGGACGCAGCACGGACAGCATAGTCGACCAAACGACTGAATCCATCCGCGCTATCCCTGCCGCTTACTGGAAGCCCTGCTGGGCCGGGGGAGGGCCCTCGTTTAGGTAGAAGCGGGCGCGGCCTAGCTCCTCGCCGTTGATCTGTACGACGGCGGCGTGGGGGCCGGCGGTGCTGAAGGTGGCGGTGGTGCCGATCGACATCACCAGCCGCTGTTCCTGGCCGGCCGGCATGCCGGGGGGGCGGCCGGTTTCGAAGTTGCCTTCGAGGCTCTCGCCGAGCTGGACGCCGTCGGGGTCCTCGATTCTCAGCAGCAGGTCGTGGGAGCGGTTGGTCTCGTCCCAGGCGACGTCGATGCCGAGCGCGATGCCGAAGGTCCACTCGTGCGGCAGCTCGGGGAAGCGCAGCACATTCCAACCGCCGCCGGTCATGTAGAGCTTGCCGTTGACGGCCTCGCTGTGGTCGGTGAGCATCAGGAACCCGAGCTCCATCGTGCTCAGGTTACGTGCCCGGCTCGACCGGCAGGTCGGAGACCAACTCGACCTTGCCGCCGCGGGTGAACTGGAGGTCGATCGTCTCGTTCTTGCGGTAGGTGCCGAACAGACCCAGGTACATCGCCAGCCAGCGGCCGGTGCCGACCTTCTCCTTGACGATCTGGCGCGAGAAGACGATCTCGCCAGCTTCGATTTGGTAGTTGCTGCCGAGGTTCTGCTCGATCCCGTTGATGAAGACCGCGAACGGCGGCTCGGCGCCACGCGGCAGCTTCACCCGCCGCCCGGCGGCGTAGCTGCCCTTGGGGATTTCCTGATTGTCGACTTTCGTCCGCATACCGGATGAAAAGCGCCACTAGGACGCTTCCAGAGTCTCCCTGACGACGTCGAAGGGCGTGTCATGGCGGCTCGGGTCCAGCTCTTCGCGTCGCATCCCCCCGCGGTAGGGGACGAATTCCCCGTTGCCGCGCACGTCGACCCCCGCGACGGGCCCCCGCAGCCGGCCGCCGCTCAGCTGCAGGCGCGCGTTGACCTGGTCCTCGGGCCCAAAGTCCCGCAGCGCCGAAACCGGCTTGGCCGGTCCCTTCTCCCGAATAGCCAGAGCCCGCCGCCGCATCTCCATCACGGCATCCGCCAAGTCATCGAACTTCTCATGCTCGACGTCGGACCCGTGCCTGACGGTCAGCTTCCACACGATGAGCGGAGCGTAAGGGAGAGGGACCCTCTCCCTCAGGCCCCGCGCCGTGGGCGCTTTGGCCGTCGGGCCGGCGGCCCGACGATCTTCTCCGGCCCGTCACGATCGGCGACCGGCGCGTACTCGCGCTCGCGCTCGCCGGTGTAGACCTGCCGTGGCCGGGCGATCTTCTGCTCGGAGTCGTCGTTCATCTCCATCCACTGCGCGACCCAACCCGCGGTGCGGGGGATGGCGAAGATCACGGTGAACATCTCGGTCGGGATTTCCAGCGCCTCGTAGATGATCCCCGAGTAGAAGTCGACGTTCGGATAGAGCTTGCGGGAGGTGAAGTACTCGTCGTCGAGCGCTCGCTTCTCCAGCTCGCGGGCGATCTCGATCAGGGCGTTGTACTCGGTCGCCTCGAAGACCTCCTCCATGTGCTGCTGGATGATCCGCGCCCGCGGGTCGTAGTTCTTATAGACGCGGTGGCCGAAGCCCATTAGCTTCTCCTCGCGCGCCTTCACTTTCTCCAGGAAGCCAGGAATGTTGTCGACCGACTCGATCCGGCGCAGCATCCGCAGCACCGCCTCGTTGGCGCCCCCGTGCAGCGGCCCATAGAGCGCCGCCACCCCCGCCGCGACCGCAGAGTAGGGGTCGACGCCGGAGGAGCCGACCCCGCGCACGGCGCTGGTCGAGCAGTTCTGTTCGTGGTCGGCGTGGAGGATGAAGAGGACGTCGAGCGCCTTCGCCAGCCGCGGATCGGGCTCGTACTTTGCCTCGGTCTTCTTGAACATCATCGAGAGGAAGTTCTCGGCGAAGTTGAGGTCGTTGTCCGGGTAGACGTAGGGCAGGCCGCGGTTATGGCGGTAAGAGAAGGCGGCGAGGGTCGGCACCTTGGCGATCAGGCGCACGGCGGCCATGTAGCGCTCTTCGGGGTCTTCGATCTCCTTCGCGTCCGGGTAGAAGGTCGAGAGCGCCCCGACCCCGGCGAGCAGCATCCCCATCGGGTGGGCGTCATAGCGGAAGCCCTCGAAGAACTGCTTCAGGTCCTCGTGAACGAAGGTGTGGTGGACGATGTCGAAGGTCCAGCGCTCGAGCTGCGGCTGAGTCGGCAGCTCGCCGAAGATCAGCAGGTAGGCGACCTCGAGGAAGCTGGAGCGCTCGCAGAGCTGCTCGATCGAGTAGCCGCGGTGTTCGAGCACTCCGGCCTCACCGTCGATGTAGGTGACCGCGGAGCGGCAGGCCGCCGTGTTGGTGAAGGCCGGGTCGTAGGACATCAACCCGAAGTCGTCCTCGGCGACTTTGATCTGACGCAGGTCCATCCCCCGCACGGTGCCGTCGGATATCGGCAGCTCGTAGGTCTTGCCAGTGCGGTTGTCCGTGACGGTCAGCGAGTCGCCCATGCGGCGGGCATTTTCGCAGCTTGGAGGTTCCGGGCCCGTTAACGGACGGGCAACGGCTCAAACTGGGTCATCGCGTGCAGAGTCGCGAAGCGCTCGTCGATCTCCTCGCGGCTGAGCCGGGACACGCGCTCGGTGCCGAAGTCCTCGACGTTGAAGGAGGCGAGCACGGTGCCGTAGCCCATCGCCCGCCGCAGGCAGCTCTCGTCGAGCTCGCCCTCGTGGCCGTCGAGGTAACCGAGGAAGCCGCCGGCGAAGCTGTCGCCGGCCCCGGTCGGGTCGCGCACGTCCTCGAGCGGGAAGCCGGGCAGGGCGAAGAAGCCGTCCTCGGTGAAGAGGGCGGCGCCGTACTCGCCCTGCTTGGCGACGACGGCGCGCGGCCCGCGCTCCATCACGGCGCGCGCGCCGCGCGCCAGGTTGGACTCGCCGGTCAGCTGGCGGATCTCGGCGTCGTTGACGATCACGCACTCGACCTCGGAGATCGCCGCCAGCAGCGAGTCCTTGGCGGTCTCGATCCAGAGGTTCATTGAGTCCAGCGCGGTGAAGCGGGCCCCGCCGCAGAGTGAGCGGACCTGGCGCTGCAGGTCGGGCTGGATGTTGGCGAGGAAGAGCATGTCCGCCGCCTGCGCGGTCTCGGAGAGCTTTGGCTCGAACTCGGCGAAGACACCGAGTTGGGTGTCCTCGGTGTGGGCGACGTTGAGGTCGTACTCGTAGCGGCCGCGCCAGAAGAAGGACTGCCCGCCCTCGATCCGCTCGATGTCGTCCGTGATCACCCCGCGGTTCTCCAGCACTCCGAACTCGGTCGGGCCGAAGTCGTCGCCAACCGGGCCGACCGGGCGCACCTCGGTGAAGAAGCTGGCGGCGAGCGAGAAGTGGACGGCGGCGCCGCCGAGCATGCGATCGCGCTCCCCGAACGGGGTCTTGACCGAGTCGAAAGCGATTGATCCAACAACCGTGAGCGCCATCGGAAGCGCACCCTAGCGCTTCCCCTGCGAGACTCCGGCCTCGATGAAGGCGATTCAGATCGACGAGTTCGGCGGCCCCGAGGTGATGGAGTACCGCGACGTCGTCGACCCCGTCGCCGGCGACGGCGAGGTCGTGGTCGAGGTCGCCCGGGCTGGCATCAACTTCGCCGACACGCACGCGACGCGCAACGACTACTTGGCCGAGCAGTCGCTGCCGCTGATCCCAGGAGCCGAGGTGAGCGGGCGCAAGCCCGACGGGACGCGGGTTGCCGCGATCCTTGCCAGCGGCGCCTACGCCGAGAAGGTCGCGGCGCCCGAGGCCTTTCTGGTGCCGGTCCCCGACGGGGTCGACGACGACCAGGCGGCGGGCCTGCTGCTGCAGGGGCTGACCGCGATGGCGCTGGTGCGGCGCTGCGCCCGGATCGAGGCGGGCGAGACGCTCGTCGTCGAGGCTGCCGCCGGGGGGACCGGGACGCTGGCGGTGCAGCTCGGCAAGCGGGCCGGGGCGAAGGTGATCGGCCTCGCCTCCAGCGAGGAGAAGCGGGCGCTGGTCGAGAAGCTAGGCGCCGACGCCACAGTCGACTCGCGCAGCGAGGACCTGAAGGAGGCGATCCTTGAGGCGAACGGGGGCGAACGGGTAGACGCGGTGCTCCACATGAGCGGCGGCGATGCTTTTGACGCCGAGCTTTCGGCGCTGGCACCGCTGGGGCGGATGGTGGTCTTCGGCATCGCCTCCCGCGAACAGCGCGAGGTCTCCACGGCGCGGCTGCTGCGCGGCTCCAAGTCGGTGATCGGCTTCTGGCTCGTCCACCTGCTCGCCAAGCGCGAGCTGGCGGCGCCGATGATCGGCGAGCTCTTCGCCGCGGTTGCCGCGGGCGAGTTGGCGGTGACAGTCGGCGAGGTCTACCCGCTGCCCGAGGCGAGACGCGCCCACGAAGACCTGGTCGGCCGTCGCACCAGCGGCAAGCTCCTTCTGGACCCGTCGAAGTGACCGCCTTTCGCGAGCTGGGCCTCTCGCCGCAGATTCAGCAGGCACTCGACGAGCTGGGCTACGAGGAGCCGACGCCGATCCAGGACCAGGCGATCCCGGAGCTGCTCGCTGGCCACGATGTGATCGGCCAGGCGCAGACCGGGACCGGCAAGACCGCCGCCTTTGGCCTACCCCTGCTCCAGTACCTCGACCCCGCAAGCGACGAGGTGCAGGCCGTGGTCCTGACGCCGACCCGCGAGCTCTGCATCCAGGTGACGCAGGCGCTGCGCGCCTACGCCGAGCACCTCGACATCGAGATCGTCGCCGTCTTCGGCGGCGCCCCGATCAAATCCCAGCAGGCCCAGCTGCGGGCCGGGGCCCACGTCGTCGTCGCCACGGTCGGCCGCATGATGGACCTGATGTCGCGCCGCTCGCTGGTGCTCACCGCGGCCCGCTACATCGTCCTCGACGAGGCTGACGAGATGCTCGACCTCGGCTTCATCGAGGACGTCGAGAAGATCCTGCGGATGTGCCCCAGCGGCCGCCAGACGGCGCTCTTCTCGGCGACGATGCCGCCGCCGATCAAGCACCTGGCCGAAAGCCAGATGTATGACCCGACGACGATCAAAATCACGCCCAAGACGCTGACCGTCGACGCGATCGCCCAGGCCTTCGTCGAGGTGCCGGCGAAGGAGAAGGCGGCGCGGCTGGGGGAGCTGCTGAAGTCGGAGGAACCCGAGCAGGCGATCATCTTCTGCCGCACCAAGATCGGCGCCTCACGGTTGGAGAAGACGCTCAAGGACAAGGGCCTCGACGTCAAGGCATTGCACGGGGACATGAGCCAGGGCTCGCGCGACGGGGTGATGATCGCCTTCAAGGACCACCGGGTGCGCCTGCTGGTGGCGACCGACATCGCGGCGCGCGGCCTCGACATCGAGCACGTCACGCACGTGATCAACTACGACGTGCCCAACTCCTCCGAGGCCTACGTCCATCGCATCGGCCGCACCGGCAGGGTCGGCAGAACAGGCCGCGCGATCACCCTCGTCACCCCCGCGCAGCGCAAAGAGATCGCTCGCATAGAAGACGACGTGAAGACGACGATCGGCGAGTGGGAGTCGCCGGAGGAGCGCCTCGAGCACGCGCCGCCGCCGCGCCGCCGCGAGCGCAAGCGCAAGGAGCCCGAAGAGCGCGACAAGCCCGAGGAGACAGCCAATGGCAAGGAAGCCCCGGCCCGTGCGTCGGAGCGGAAGGCCTCGGGTGATGCCGTCAAGCTCTTCGTCAACCGCGGCGAGCGCAGCGGGATCTCGGAGGAGGACCTGCGCTGGGCTCTGCGCGAGGGCGCTGTCCTGCCCGACGAGGCGATCCACGACGTCCACGTCCTGCACCGGTTCTCGTTCGTACACATCGACTCCGACCAGGCCGACAAAACCGTCGAGTTCCTCGACGGCACCAAGCTGAAAGGCAAAGAGATCCGGCTCGAGATCGCGAAGAGCTGAGTTCAGCTCTCGGTCAGTCGCGTGATGCTGGCGAAGAGCAGGTCGAAGTCGATCGGCTTGGTCACGTAGCCGCCGATGTCGAGGTCGGTCGGCGCCCCGGCGTCGGTCTCGTCCTGGTGGGCGCTGACGATCAGCGCCGGCGTGTCGACTCCGGCGGCGCGCAGCTCGCGCAGCGCGTCGATCCCGGACTTGCGCGGCATCATTGCGTCGAGCAGGAGCACGTCCGGGGCGGACTCGACCTCGCGGCCGATGGCCTCGACCACCTCGACTCCGTCGGTCGCCGTCACCACCTCATAGCCCTCCATCTCCAGCCTGGTCCGCAGCAGGAGCAGGATCGTCTCCGAGTCGTCGGCGATCAACACCTTGGTGCCCATCATCGGCTCGCCTCCGTCTGCGCGGGCTCTATGACTGGGTCTCCCGTCGCGCCCGCCGGCAGGCGGACGCGAAAGGTCGAGCCCTGGTCCAGAACTGCCTCGGCCGCGATCGTGCCGCCGTGAAGCTCGACCAGGGACTTCGAGATCGCCAGGCCCAGTCCGGTTCCTCCAACGTGCTGCGTCAGCCCTGCGTCGCCGCGGGTAAAGCGGTCGAAGATGTGCTCTAGCTGGTCTGCCGGCATGCCCGGCCCGTCGTCGCTCACGCTGATCTCCACTTCAGCACCTCGCAGGACCGCTGTCACCCCAATCGTGGCTCCTTGCGGCGAATACTCATGCGCGTTGGTAAGCAGATTCACCAGTACTTGGCGAATCCGGTCGCGGTCGACTTCGACCGGCGGCAATCCCGACTCGACCTCCTGGCTTAGCGATTGCTGCCGTGCCTCGGTCTGGCTGCGCATCGTCCGCACCGCGTCGTCGATCAGCGGCCCGACCTCGGTCGGCACCGGTTTGATCACGAGACGGCCGGCGTCGCTGCGGGCGAGGTCGAGGAGGTCGTTGAGCAGCCGCACCAGGTGGCGGGTGTTGTCGAGGATCACCTCGACGGTTTCCGCCTGCTTGGTGCTGAGTTTCTCGCGCTCCAGCATCAGTAGCTCGGCGAACCCCTGGACCGAGGTGAGCGGGCTGCGCAGCTCGTGCGAAGCAGTGAGCACGAACTCGTCCTTCATCCGGTCGAGCTGGTCGCGCTCGCCGGCGCGCCGCTGCAGCTCGGCGGCCATCTCGTTGAAGGCCGATCCCAGAGTGGCGGTCTCGGAGAGTCCGCCGACTTTGACCCTGGCCTCGAGGTCGCCGCTCGCCAGCCGCTGCGAGGCCTCGACCAGCTCCTCGAGCGGGCGCCGCATCGAGGCGATCAGCCCGCTGAAGAGCAGAGCCGCGCCGGTCAAGCCAGCGATCAGCCCGGCGCCGACGAGCAACGCGGTGTCTCGGGTCTCGTCGTCGATGTCGTCGCGAAGGGACTGCCGACGCTGTTCCTGGGCGAGGATCGCCTCCCGCGCCACGGCCCGGTCTTCGCCTTGGGCGAAGCGGTTGCGGGCGGCGATCTCGGCCTGGTAGGAGCGGGCGACGGCGTCCTCGAAATCCTGGCGCTGCTGCAGGAACCTGCCAACGCCGATCACCGCCAGCCCGGTGAGCACGGCAAAGGCGATCGCGAATCCGATCGTCAGCCGATTGGCCAACGAGGGGCTGAGCCGCAGGCGTCGTCCGGAATATGCTTGCTGGGCTATGGGCGACGAGGCTACAACCACGGCCGACGGCGCCGCGGAGGCGCCGGAGGGGATCGATCGAACAGCCGTCGAAGGCTGGTTCGCCGTGCATGTCGCCTCAGCACAGCTGCCGCTCTCCTTCGAGCGCATCTCCGGCGGCCACTCAAACCTCACCTACGGTGTGAGCGACGCTGCGGGCAAGCGCTGGGCCCTGCGCCGCCCGCCACTCGGGAAGCGGCTCGGCTCGGCGCACGACATGGGCCGCGAGCACAAGGTGGTCTCGGCGTTGGGCCCGACCGAGGTGCCGGTGGCGCCGGTGGTCGGGCTCTGCCAGGACGAGAGCGTCAACGACGCCCCCTTCTACGTGATGGACTTCGTCGAGGGGCCGATCCTGCGCGGCCTCGCCGAGGCCGACGCCTTCCCCGAGCAGTCCGACCGGCGGGCAATCGGCGAGCGCGTCGCCGACACGCTGGTCGCGATCCACGCCGTCGATCCCGACTCGGTCGGGCTGGGCGACCTGGGTCGCAAGGAGGACTACGTCGCCCGCCAGCTGCACCGCTGGCAGGGCCAGTGGGAGAAGTCGAAGACGCGCGAGGTGGCGACGATCGACGCCGTGCACGAGCGTCTCGCGGCGCGGATCCCCGAGCAGGGGCCGGCGACGATCGTCCACGGCGACTACCGGCTCGACAACATGATCCTCACCGAGGGTGGAGAGGTCGCGGCCGTGGTCGACTGGGAGCTCTGCACGCTCGGCGATCCGCTCGCCGACGTCGGCCTGCTGATGGTCTACTGGCCCGACGCGGGCGACGAGATGCTCGCCCTCGGCCAGCCGGCCAGCCTCGCCCCCGGCTTCCCCACGCGTGAGGAGCTGAGGGATCGCTACACAGAGCGCTCCGGTCGCGACCTTTCGCAGCTCGACTTCTTCGTCGCCCTCGGCTACTGGAAGCTGGCGATCATCCTCGAGGGCGTCTACGCCCGGTACACGGCCGGCCAGTACGGCAAGGTCGACGAGGGGATCCAGCACTTCGCCCACCTCGTCGAGCGCCTCGCCGAGGCCGCCGACGAGGCCGAGCGCCGCGGCTAACCGAGAGGCAACGCCTGGGGCGGCTCAATCTCGCTTCGCGAAGGCGCCCATCGTCCAGTGCAGGTTGAGCCCGAGTGAGGTGCCGGCGCCGCTCTCCTGCAAGGTCGGGATCACCTCCTCGAGCATCAGCTCGCGGATCGTCCGTTCGCGCTCTTCGCGGTCCTCGATCTCGGCCAGGTACTCGGCCTGGTTGGAGGGGACGAGCAGGCCGCGAACGATGTCCTCGCCGAGCATCTCGTAGGCTCCCAGCTCGGGCTCTCCCGCGAAGCGGCGCTCCAGCGCCGCGACCACGTCGGCGGCGAGGGGCTGAGGGAGGATGCGGCGCTCGGCTCGTTCCTGCGCTCTCCGCCGGGCCTTCTCGTCGAAGCCTTCCCGGTCGAGCCGCTCGAGCCAGCGTTCGCGCAGCGCCCGGTTCGGGTCGTGCAGGAGCACCGAGCCGGGCCCCGGGGGGCCAAGGTCCGGCGAGCTCCAGAGCAGGCGGCCGCCTGGCGCCAGCACGCTCGCCAGCTCGTCGACCGTGCGCTCGAGCGCCTTCGGGGGGATCAGGTGGAAGACCATGTTGGCCATCACGGCATCCATCGTCGCGCCGCCGGTCACCTCGCGCAGCGGCCTGAAGCCGCCTCCCTTCGCGCGCAGCGAGTGGAAGCGGGTCCAGGCACACTCGCGCAGCAGCTCGTGGCCCTGGGCGAACCAGCCGGCGGGGATGTCCGCGAGGTGCAGCTCGAGCTCGACGCCGGCCCGCGCGAGCCGCTGCTCGATCCCCCGTTCCCGACAGGCCTTCAGCAGCTCGATCGTCGCCGTGCCGGTGCCTGCTCCGTAGTCGAGCACGCGGATCGCGTCGCCTTCGCCGACCTGCTCCAGGCGCGCCTCGATCGCGGCCAGCGTTGCGGCGACGACGAAGCCGGTCGGGATCGAGCACCAGGGTGCCGGGAAGCGGATGTCGCCGTCCTGGAAGAGGATCTCGTGCAGGGCCTGGCCATCCTCAAGGTCGACGTCGGGGCCCGGCCGCCAGGTGTCGGCGCGGAGAGCGCCGCGCCGCTCGGTCCCCGGCAGCGGCGACTCCGTCTCGGCGACGAAGAGCCGGTTGAGGCTGACGGCGACGAACGGGCGGCTGCTCGGGTAGCGATGCTCCCAGCGCCCCGCCGCCCCCAGACCCGCCGCCTGGCAGCAGCGGACGAAGGCGGGGTGGTCGACCGGGTACTGCTTCGAGTAGGCCTGGTGGGCGTCGAAGGCGATTCCGTGCAAGGCACCGAGGTTCCGGGCGACGACGCCCGGCGCCACGTTGTGCGCCTCGAGCACGACCATCCCGTGCCGGCCGACATGCCGTCTCCAGCGTCGCAGGTGCGCGACGAGGTCGCGCTCGATCTCCTCCCCCGAGAGCGGCGCGCCGGCCATGTCCATGTACGTGCCGCTCGACCAGCCGGGAACCTCGATTTCGGGATCGTCACCCAGGTAGGTGCGCTCATGATCGATGAAGGCTCGGATATGCAGCCCGTCCTCGATTGCCAGCCCGTGCTCCGCCAGGCCGGCCTGGAGGCCGTCGGGATCGGTTACGTCGCCGGCGATCAGCAGGGCCGGGACGCCGGCGGCGTCGAGATTGCGCCGGGCCTGCTCGAGAGCCCCCGCGTCGGGGTCGATCCCGACCATGATCAGCGGATCGCTGTCGAGGCGCTTGCCTCGCCGCGTCCGCTCGGCGACCAAGCGGTGGAGGTGGACGAGCCAGCTGCCCTCGCCGCAGCCCATGTCGGCGATGAACCGCGGTTGGTCCTCGACCGGCTCACGATCGAAGATCTCGGCGAAGATCGGCTCGCTGTCGGCGAAGTAGCGTCGATGCGCTGCGGCGCTGATCCTCAGGTTGAGCTCACGGTGCACGTGCCACTCGGCGGCCCCCCCCGCCGGGTTCGGCGTAACGGTCAGCTCGCCGCGGTAGAGCTCGGGCAGACGGGCGAGCAACGGCAGGTAGGTCGCGACGCCGCCGAAGTTGAGCGCGAAGGCACGCGCCTGCACTCCGCTGGGGGTCCACCCTCCGGCGGCGTCGAGCCAGCCCAAGGCAGCCAGCAGTCTTTCCATGCCCCTGCCGAGGTCCTGCTCCAGCACGGGCCCGCTCTCGCCGAGTCCGCCCGTCTCGTGGAGCCAGAGCATCGTGGGCACGGCCAGCGCCCCGCTGAGGTGAGCTTCGATCAGCGCCACGAGCTCGGCGGGAAGCTTGGCGGTCAGCCGCCAGCTCGCCTCGGCGAGCTCGGAGAGCTCTAGCAGCCGTCCCGCCTGCGATGGCTCCCAGGGGCGCGCCCAGGCGTTGTCGTCGGTGCTGTCGAAGCTGGCCAGGAACTTGCCGGCGGCGACGTAGCGCTCGCGGCAGCCCATCGCCAGCCGACCCGCGTCAGTCCAGCGCAGGACGCAGTGCTCGGGGTCCAGGGCGGGGGGCTCGGCGAGCCAGCCGGTGCTGTGCAGGCAGTGGGCGGCGACTCGCAGGGCGCCGAAGCCGGCGTCGGTCAGGTCTGGGCAGAGGTCCGCCAGCGAGCGCTCCTCCTGCAGGGAGGGAACGAGGATCCCCAACTCGTCCAGCGCCCGCAGCGTCGTGCAGAGCACCACCCCGTCCTGGGAGAGGAACATGACGCGGCGCATCGCCGCGCGCTCGGCGCTCATCCGGGCCCTCCCGTCTCCGATACCGGCTCCCCGTCTCCCGTCCTGCCCCTCAGCGCCTCGCGCAGCGACCTGTACTTGAGCTTCATCAGCGGGCGCTCGACGAAGTAGTAGCTGAGTGCGGCCAGCGGCAGGGTCAGCAGGCTCCCCACGATCAGGACGGTCCAGTAGCCCTCGTCGGCGCGGGGGTATCCGAGTAGGACGGCGATCGTCACGTTCCAGAGCAGGAGACCGTAGGAGATCAATCCGATCCACATCAGCACCGGGTGCCCGAGGATCTTGGCGGGCAGCCCGCGGTTGGGGTTCCAGAACGCAGCCGGGATGAACAGCAGCACCGCGCCGACGCCCTGGATCAGGTTCAGGGTCGTGTATTCCCAGCCGTCTCTGAACGGGGCGATGATGAAGGGAGCGGGGTAGAAGCAGAGCACGGTGAGCACGTAGATCGCGAAGCCGCCAGCCCAGCACAGCGCCGGCCTCGCTGCCACGGCCCGCGCGGCGCGTGCCGCCCTGGGCAGCTCCGTCCTCCAGTCGACGATCGAGATCACGGCGAGCGCCAAACCCAGCGCGAACCAGTAGAAGTGCCCCAGGGCGCTGAACCTGAACCAGTCCTCGCTCCGCAGCTCGAACGGTGGCCCGCCCAGCAGCAACGAGGCAACTGCCAGCACGACCAGCAGGAGCAGCTCGACCTTGACCCAGCTGCGCACCTGACGCCCCCGCGCCAGCAGCCCGGTGAGGGCGGCGTAGAAGGGCAGGAGGACGTAGAAGGTCATGTCGACCCCCAGGGTCCAGGATTGGGGAAGGCCGCAGAAGAACTCTTCGTCGGGGGTGCAAACGCCGTGAAGGCTGAGGTCGAGGAAGTCGGTGAGGCTGTAGAAGGCCCACCAGTTGTGGCTGAAGACGCCGTCGAGTCCGATCACCAGCGCGAACCCGGTGAGGGCGACCCAGTAGGCCGGATAGAGCCGGAGGAAGCGCCGCCGCGTGTAGTCGGCAACCCGTGGCGCCCCCGGCCCCCCGGTCCGGTTGGCGATCATCGGCCTGTAGAGGAGGAATGCCGAGAGCAGGAAGAAGAGGGCGACGAGCCCGTCCATGCGCACCATCGCGCGGTTGGGGATGCTTTCGGTGAACCCGCCGAAGCCGCCGGTGAAGAACCAGGCGTGGCCGACGATGATCGCGATCGCCGGTATGCCGCGCATGCCGACGGTCAGGGGAAAGCGAGGGTGGTGAGGGGGAGGAGCGACGACGTCGGGAACCTCACGAGGCCGGTCAGCGGCGTCCGGTGCGGCCATGCGCTACCCGGACAGGGACGACAGCAGCGCTTCCCGGAAGTCGACACTGCAGGCGGGAAGGTTGGCATCTTCAGCGACCGTCTTCTGTTCGAGGCCGAGGTCCGTCATCGCGTCCTCGAGTTCTTCGGAGCGCTGCTTCTCTTGGACATCACCCGAGCGGAGCACCGCCCGTCCACTCCGCAGCCTCTCTCGAGCGAGGACGATGATGGGGTCAAAGAGGCTCGCATAGAGAGTCAGATGCCGATCGTGCGCCGCTCGCGCCAGTGCTTGCTGGCGACGCGCCACGCGTTCGAGCAGGGGGATGCTTGGCTTGACAAGGCGCTCGGTGGTCAGCTCTTCGATGTCCGAGCTACCTCTGAAGGCTTGTTTGCCAAGCTTTCTCGTCTCCCGCAGGAAGTACCGGCAGTTCGCGTTCGCCCTCGCCAGGACGGATGGAGGCGTCTCCGTCCGCGGCTGTGCTCCTTGCTTGCCGCTCGCGGCTTCGTCGTCGCTGCCACCGCACCCCAAGGGGACCAGGGCGACGAGAAGGGCCAGGAGGAGGGCGATCCTGCGCATCCCCCTCATCCGACCGTCCTCGACGGGGTGGCGAGACGATCCCATAGCCATGTCAGCCCGATCGCCGCGAGGATCAAGAGGAACGGGTCAGCGGGCAACCGGTAGCGGGGCAGTCCCGCGATGGGGGCGGCGAGGAGGATCATCAGGATTGGGACCAGCCAGAAGAACAATGGACCACTCGGCATACGCGGAGGCTCGCCAGAGTAGCGGCTGTGCGACCGCGAGCGGAGGATCGCGAAGACGCCGAGCAGGGCGAGCGCGACGACGACGGCGATGCCGACTCGCTCGCCAGTCGGGACGGCGCTGCCGATCCCCCGATCCGCAACAGCTCGCCCGCTCCTGTCGACGACGGATCCCGCGACGACCTCGAAGAGGCGAAGGAGATTCCACGCGGTCGTCTCGGCGACATAGCCGGGATGGTGCCAAGCGAAGTCCCGCGCCTCCCGACGCAGGGCCGCGTCGACGCCGGCCTCGTCGAGTCCGCGGGTCGCGAACAGCGGGGTGAGCCGAGGCGCGAGCCGCGGATCGCGCCAGGCGCCGTGGGTGTCACCGTCCCGGTGGGAAGCGTCGTTGTATGTGCCGGCGGCGGCGAAGCCGGCGCTTGTCGTCACCGGGACGAACTGGCCGAACTGGCCGAACTGCACCGCGTTGCGTGCGAGCCATGGCGCCAGCGTAAGCGCCATGCAGGCTAGGCCCAACGCGGGCGCGAGCAGCGAAGCTGGCCGCAGCCGCGGGCGTAGGACCCAGAGACCAAGCACCAGCGGCAGCAACATGGCAAAGCCGGTGTTGCGAGTCAGGATGGCCACCCCGCACAGCGCGCCCGCTCCCGCCGCCCAAGGCAGTGCCCGGGTGCGCCGGAATTCGAGCAGGCTGAAAAGGACCCCTAGCACGAGCGCTATGAACAGGGACTCCGAGACAAGATCGCGACTGAGCAACACCAGCGGTGGGAAGACAGCGGCGATCGCGGCAGCCACCAAGCCGATCCGGGCCCCCCAAATGCGCTTCGCGATCAGGTGGATGAGCAGCACCGCAAGCACGCCGAGGGCGGCACCGAAGAGGCGACCGGCTGCGATGCTGTCGCCGCTGACGGCATAGACGCCGCCCAGCAGGTACGGGTAGCTTGGCCCCCTGATCGCTGTCGGGCCTCCCTGGCGGAGATATCCCGACCGTGGGTACCCGTCGCCCCCGGCTATCGCGCGCGCGTAGTAGTCGTACTCGAAGGCGTCGTTGGCGGGTCGATAGCCACTGTCGGCCTCGATCGCGGCGACTCGCAGGACAGCGGCAACCAGCAGGATCGCCGCGAGTGCGATGCGACGGCGATCGCTAAAGGCGGAGAGGATGTGTTCTCGAACGTACGAGGGGCCTCTCGCACGAGAGGCCCCCGTCGAAGCGGATTTGGAAGGGCTGGCGGCTACGTCGCCCCGCACATGACAATGGCGGCAAGGGACCAGGTCGGCGTGCCGGTGATCGCCTCTGCGGCCACGAACCAGCCATTGGAGTAGAACAGGTGTTCCGAGTTGGTGACGGTGACCGAGTTGTTTCCAGCGCCGCCGACGGCGAAACCGCCGCCGAGGGTGTCTCTGACCTGCGGGGCACGTGACGCTTGCGTTCTTGTCAGTTTCGGTGTTCGTCGCGGTCGATGTGCCGAATACCTGACTCGCCGATTTAAGCCTCGTGTTGGCGTTTGCTTCCGCCGCTTCCGCCGCCGCTTTGGCTGCGTCGGCCGCCGCTTTGGCTGAGTCGGCCGTCCCTTTGGCCGAGTCCGCCGCAGCCTGCGCGGTCGCCGCGTTGGTCACGCCTTTTTTGGCTTCGGTGAGCGCGGCGTTTGCCGTGCTGTTCGCTGAGTTTGCCGTTTTCTGCGCGGTTTTGGCCTTTTTCAGCGCTTTGTTCGCGATGCTTTTGGCCGTGGCGGAAAGGCTCGCGACAGGATTCGACGGACCGCCCAGAGCGGGGACGGCAAGCGCCAAAGCCAAGAAGACACTCAAACCCAGTATTGCGTAGCGCCTGTTCATCTCTATCTGTTCCCCAATCAGGATTGCCTTGTCGTGTCGGTCCGTCGCGCGCATTGGATCACATGCTGAGGACCGTCGCAACCCCAGTGGTCGATCAATCGGGCGAAAAGCCGATCGCGAGCCTGGCGCACTGGCTGAGTCCGAGGTCGGAAATTGCCTCCTCCACGCGGGCAGCCGCCTCATCCGCCCGCTTCGCGCTTGTCAGCGTCCGTCGGCTGTCGCCAGGATCGGCGACTCGAGCCAGGCCCCCGATCTCTATCTCCACGTCACGCAGAGAGCTGTCCAGCTCTCGGGCCTGCTCGAGGCGGTCGGCAGGGACGTTCAGCGCCCGGAAGCTCGAGCGCCAGGTGGCGACGATCGGCAGCAGGTCTTCGGCGAGAGCACTCACACCGCGCGCGCTTGGCTGGTTCAGCGACCGCCGCTCCACGGTGACGATCTCTCGCTTGGCGGCGATGCACATCCGCTCGGCGGCGATCGTGTACGCGTCGCGGGGAATCTCGTCGTCTTCGGCTGAGTCCAGCGCGAGGAAGCCGGCGATGGCCACGGCGAGAGCGAGCGCGGTCGCCGCGCTTACCAGCAGGTCCTTGCGAGTCGTGCCGACGAACCCCCGGATGCGGTCCCGCAGCGGGCGCCGCTTTGCCGGCTCGGGGCCTGGCTTCTGGAGCTCCGTCCCGCAGGAGCTGCAGAATCTGTCACCGGGCTCGTTTGGTGTTCCACAGCGCGGGCAGTACACGCGGCCAAGCTATCTCAATCGCCGCGCTGCATGCCGTCGTCTACATTTGGCCGGTGACCTCTTTCCCAAGGCGACCGTTAGGTCCCGCCGCATTTGCCGCCGCCGCGGTCCTGTTGGTCGCGGCGACCCTCGGGTCCGCGTTCGTCGGCTGTGGCTCATCTGAGCAGGACGCCGGTCCAGGCAACAGTGAGAAAGCCGCTTCGACCGCGATCCCGCCCAGGCCCAGCGCCGAGGGGCAATCGCGAGCCGATGGCGTGGCCCGCTCGCAGGAGCGCCAGATCGCCAAGGATCGCACTCGCTCCGATCGACCAAGCAGGCCGGTTGCCCGAGCCGACGACTCCGGCCAAGATGGCGGCCGGGATGCGGCGAAAGCTAAGCCGGCGAAGGCTAAGCCCGTCTGTCCCCCCGCCTTCACCCGAGAGGAATGCAAGGCTCGGATCGAGGCGGAGTCCGATCGGTCGCCCTCCCATCCAGTCACAGAGCCGCAGGACTGCGTCAAGGTCATGAGCGAGGCACAGTGCGAGGAGATCCTGGCCGCGCAGCGAGCGGCAGAAGCGGAGTCCGGTCGCTCGATCGACCCGGAGACTTGCCTGCAGGAATACACACGCGAGTACTGCGAAGCCCAGCTGGGCCCTCGGTACGAACAACAACGCGCTGCCTCGCAAGAGGCGGGCGAGTAGGCCAATCCACACGAATCAGGGTCAACGAGGTATGAGCGTGGCGATCGACAGCGCCGAGATATCGAAGATCGACGTAACGCCGGGAGAGCTGCCGGAGACGATGGCCGCCTGGGTCCTCCGCCCCGAGCGGGAGGGCGACCTGGACAGCGCCTTCGAGGTCGAGGAGGTCGAGGTCCCCGAGCCGGGGCCGTTCGAGGTGATCGTGCGGGTGATGGCCGCCGGGATGAACTTCAACAGCATTTGGGCGGCCCTGGCCGAGCCGATCTCGATCTTCGCCTACGGCGACCATCCACGGTGGGGGCACCACATCGCCGGCTCCGACGCCTCGGGGATCGTCTGGAAGGTCGGCGCCGGGGTCGAGCGTTGGAAACCCGGCGACGAGGTCGTCCTGCACGCCAACCAGGCCTCCTACGAGGACCCCGAGGTGCACGGCCTCGACCCGCTCGCGGCGCCCAGCCAGCTGGGCTGGGGGTACCAGACGACCTGGGGCTCCTTCGCCCAGTTCTGCAAGGTCCAGGCCCAGCAGCTGCTCCCCAAGCCCGCCAACCTCTCCTGGGTCGATTCCTCCGCCTACGGCGTGACCCACTTCACCGCCTACCGGATGCTGGTCGACCAGTGCCAGATGCAGGCCGGCCACAACGTCCTGATCTGGGGCGCCGCCGGCGGCCTCGGGGTCTTCGCTACGCAGCTGTGCGCCGCCGCCGGGGCCAACGCCGTCGGCGTCGTCTCCTCGCCGGAGAAGGGCGAGCTGGTCAAGCGGCTCGGCGCCGTCGGTTACATCGACCGCGGCGAGTTCGCGGGAATGGTCCGGCGCGGCGGTGAGAGCCCGGCCGAGGAGAAGGAGCGCTTCGGGGCGACTCGCCAATTCGCGAAGCGGGTCCGGGAGATCCTGGGCGATGCCCCCGACATCGTCTTCGAACACGTTGGCAAGGAGGTTTTCCCGACCTCTGTCTTCACCGTCAAGCCCTTCGGGAAAGTCGTCACCTGTGGAGCCACCACCGGCTATGTTCTCGACTTCGACGTGCGCTACCTGTGGATGCGCCAGAAGCAGATCATCGGCTCGCACGCCTTCAACGCCTACGAGTGCTGGCGCGCCAACGAGCTGATCCGCGAGGGCAGGATCCGTCCCGTGATGTGGCGGGCGATGGGCTTCGAGCAGTTGCCGGAGGCGCAGCGGCTGTTGCAGGAGAACAGGCACATCGGCAAGATCTCGATCCTGGTCGGCGCCACCGACGCCGAGCAGGGCAAGGCGGTTGCGGGCCCGGGCGCGATCTGGGTCGGGAACGAGGAGTAGCCGCCTTGCGGGCCGAGCAGGCCGCGGGTCTCTGCGGCTGGTGCGGAGTGGCGCTCGGCGCGAGCGCCGAGCGGCGCGGACGTCGCGCCCGCTGCTCCTCCTGCGGTGCCTGGACGACCGATCCCGCTCCGGGCGAGGAGGAGCTCGAGCGGGCCTACGGAGGTTGGTACCGGCCCCCCGACGGCCGCTTCGGTTATATCGGCGACCCGCTGCTCCGCCACCTGCGCGGTCGCCTGGCCCGCCGCCTCGACCGGATCGCTCCCGCCGGGCCGATCCTCGACGTCGGCGCCGGCGATGGTGCCCTGCTCGACGCCCTCCGCGCTCGCGGGCGGGAGGCGGTCGGAATCGACCGCCGGGCCTCGCACCCGGCGGTCGAGGAACGCGAGCTCGAGGAGCTCGAGGGACGCTGGGCCGCGGTCGTCTTCTGGCACAGCCTCGAGCACCTGCCGCGGGCGGGGGCGGCGCTCGACCGCGCCGCCGCGATGCTCGAGTCGGATGGTGTGATCGTGGTGGCGATGCCTAACCCCGCCAGCGTCCAGGCCGAGGCCTTCGGCGAACGCTGGTTCGCGCTCGACTACCCGCGCCACCTGGTCCACGTCCCCTCGCCGGCGCTGCTCGCCCGCATCCAGGGCCTCGGCCTCGCGGTCGAGCGGGTGAGCTACCTGCGCGGCGGCCAGGCCGCCTTCGGCTGGCTGCACGGCTGGGTCGGCCGCCTGCCGGGACGACCCGACCTCTACGACGCGATCCGCCGCCCTGAGGCGCGCCGCCGGCCGATCTCCGCCGCCGCGCGCACGGCGGCGCTTGCGGCGGCGCTGATCCTGCTGCCGCTTGCGGCGATCTGTGCCGGCGCCGAGGCGTTGCGTCGTCGCGGCGCCACCGCCTACGTCGAGGCGCGCGGTGTCTGAGCGGGCCGGCCGGAAGGTGGCGGTGGTGATGCCGGCGCTCAACGCGGCCGCGACGCTTGCACCGATGGTTGCGGCGATCCCCCGCGACTGGGTGGACGAGGTGATCGTGGTCGACGACGGCTCTACCGATGCGACCATCGAGGTGGCGCGGGAGCTCGGAGTCCGCGTCATCTGGCACCCGCACAACGCCGGTTACGGCGCCAACCAGAAGACCTGCTACCTCGACGTGCTTCAGGGAGATGCCGAGGTTGTGGTGATGCTCCACCCCGATGGCCAGTATGAGCCGAGCCTGATCCCGGACCTGATCCGACCGATCCTTGCTGGCGAAGCCGATCTCGTACTCGGCTCACGGATGATCGTTTCCGGTGCCGCGCGAGCCAACGGCATGCCCCGCTACAAGATCGCCGCCAACCGCCTGCTCACCAGGATCGAGAACCGCGTCATGGGCACCGAGCTGACCGATCTCCATACCGGCTACAGGGCCTACTCGCGTCGGCTGCTGCTCGGGGTCCCCTTCCTGCGCAACGCCGACGACTTCAGCTTCGACTCGGAGATGCTGATGCAGTCCGCCGCCTTGGGCTTTCGCCTCGCCGAGGTGCCGGCATCGAGCCGCTACTCGATCGAGACCTCCTCGATCGGCTTCCTGCCGTCGCTCGTTTACGGAGTTAAGACGCTTCGCGCCGCAGTGGCGCTCGTCCTGCACCGGCACGGCCTCTGGCGATCCCGCAAGCTCCGTGGCTGACCGGGTGGGCGCTCGAGTCACAGGCGAGCGGGTGACCACCGCCGTTGGCGGGTTCAACCCGACCTGGCAGCGCCACGTGGCCGCCTACGCACTCTCTGCCAAGCTGCTCCCGGAGGGACGGGTCCTCGATGTCGGCTGCGGGGTCGGCCACAGCTACGAGCTGCTGGCGCCGCGCGAGACCGTCGGACTCGACCTTGACCCCTCCGTCCTTGCCCACCAGGATCGGGAGACCCAGGCCGGCGACATGCGCGCCTTGCCCTTCGCCGATGCCAGCTTCTCATCGCTGCTCGCGGTGCAGGCGATCGAGCACGTTCCCGATCCCGAGCGTGCTCTCGCCGAGGCAAGACGTGTCCTTGAGCCGGACGGCGTCGCGATCTTCGTCACTCCGAACCGCCTCACCTTCGGGCGGCCGGACGAGGTGATCGATCCCTACCACTACGTCGAGCTTTCGCCCGACGAGTTGCGTGGCCTCTGTGCGCCCCTCTTCGACCGGGTGGAGATGCTCGGCCTGTTCGGCTCCGCTCGCTACCTGGAGTGCATTGCCGCCGAGCGGGCGAGCCTCGACCGGCTGCTGCGCTGGGACCCGCTGCGGGCCCGTCGCCTGCTCCCGCGTCGGTTGCGACAACGACTCTACGACTGGATACTGCGGCGGCGGCGCGCCTCAGCGGACCCTCGGGCGGCGGCGATCGAACCCACCGACTTCGAGTTGCGCGATTCCCCGCTCGCCGAGGCGCTCGACTTGGTGGCAGTCTGCCATCGCGGGCTCCGATCGGTGAAAATGGGCTACGGGCGCCGTACGGGTCGCCCGACTCCGTCGTCTATGTAAGGAGAGCTTGTGAAGCAGATACGCAGGCGGCTCAGCTACGCCAACGTGATGTCCTCGCTCGCCGTCTTCCTGGTCCTCGGGGGTGCGACGGCGATCGCGGCGAAAAAGATCGGCACCAACCAGCTCAAGGCCAACTCGGTCACTACGGGCAAGATCAAGAAGGAAGCGATCACCAAGGGCAAGATCAAGAACAAAGCGGTTAACGGGGCAAAGGTCGCCAATGGCTCGCTGAGCGGCGCCGACATCAACGCCGGCACTCTCGGCACCGTCCCCAGCGCGGACAGCGCGCAGCCCGTCGCCTTCGCCAGGGTGAGCGCGGCCGGCACCCTGGACGCGGCGAACTCAAAGAACGTGGGCTCGGTGACCCACGTCGGCACCGCCCTCTACTGCTTCTCCGGCCTGCCCTTCGCCCCAAGGGGCGGTCAGGCGACGGTCGATTTCAACGAATCCCAGTTCCAGTCGACCCAGTTCGGCCTCGGAGACGTGAAAGGGGCCTGTCCGGCCGGCACGCAGGCGTTCGTCTTCACGCTGGACAATGACGCCGCCGCCGCCGACCCGGCGGGCTTCTTCGTCGTCTTCTACGGCTGAGGCCGGCTTAGATCGCGCGGCGGGCGTGCCTGGGGTCGAGCTCGCCCGCCGCTTCGGCCTCGGCGCGCTTCGCCCAGCGGTTCAGCTCGCGACGGGCGAGGACCATCTTGTGGACCTCGTCGGGGCCGTCCGCCAGGCGCAGCATGCGGCTGAAGCGCCACAGCGCGGCCAGCGGCGTGTCGTCGGTCATCCCCAGTGAGCCGTGGACCTGGATCGCGCGGTCGAGCACGTCCATCACCATGTTGGCGGCGACGATCTTGATCGCCGAGATCGACTGCCGCGCCGCGCGCTTGCCCTCGGTATCCATCTTCCAGGCCGCGTAGAGGGTGAGCAGGCGAGCCTGGTCGATCTCCATCCGCGAGGCGGCGATCGCCTCCTGGACGAACTGCTTCTCACCGAGCGGCCCTCCGAAGGCCTGACGCTCGTTGGCGCGGTAGCACATCATCTCCAGCGCCCGCTCTGCCGTCCCGATCGCCCGCATGCAGTGATGAATGCGGCCGGGGCCGAGGCGGTCCTGGGCGACGACGAAGCCCATTCCCTGGCCGCCGAGCAGGTTGGCGGCGGGCACCCGGCATTCTTCGTAGCGGATCTCGCAGTGGCCGGGCCCGGCCGTGTGGCCCATCACCGGGATCGGCCGGACCAGGTTGAAGCCGGGGGCGTCGGTCGGCACGCAGATCATCGAGGCGCGCGCGTAAGGGTTGGCCTCGGGGTCGGTGACGACCATCGCGATCGCCAGGTCGGCGCCGACAGCGCCGGAGGTGAACCACTTGTGGCCGTCGATCACCCACTCGTCGCCGTCACGCACTGCGCGCGCCTGCAGCAAGGTCGGGTCGGAGCCGGAGACGTCGGGCTCGGTCATCGAGAAGCAGGAGCGGATCCGGCCCTCGAGCAACGGCTCGAGCCAGCGCTCCTTCTGTTCGTCTGAGCCGTGCTCGGCGAGGATCTCCATGTTGCCGGTGTCCGGGGCGGCGCAGTTGAAGGCCATCGACCCGGCGACCGGGCTGCGCCCCATCTCCTCGCAGAGCAGGCCGTACTCCCAGTTCGAGAGGCCGGGGCCGTAACGCTCGTCGGGCATGAAGAGGTTCCAGAGACCCTCGGCGCGGGCTTGCTCGCGAACCTCGACCAGGATCTTCGGGTAGGGAACGCCCGGGCCGACCTCGTCGTCGAGCGCCTCCATGATCTCCCTCTCCTGTGGATAGACGTGCGCGTCTATGAAGTCGAGGATGCGCTCGCGCAGCGTCTCGACCTGGGGACTGGGCTTGAAGTCCATCGGCGGAAAGCTACAGGCGATAGCGAGCGAAGAGCTCACCATCGCGCTCGAGTAGCCAGGCCAGCTCTAGCTCGGCGACGCCAGGGAGCTCTCCCTCGACGATCCGCGGTGCCTCCCCGCCGGCCAACTTTGGGGCGATCGTCAGGAACAGCTCGTCGACCAGCTCCAGCGCCTGCATCTCGCCGTAGAGGTGCGGCCCGCCCTCGCTGAGCAGCGAGCGCACGCCGCGCTCCCCACGCAGGTGACGCAGCGCCTCCGCTAGGTCGACCCGACCCTCGTGACGGACCACCTGCAGCGAGGCGGCAGTCGGCGGGGGCTCGGCCTCAGAAGCGGTGAAGATCAGCACCCGACCGCCGCTATCCGTGAACAGCGGTGCGTCCCAGGGCAGATCGAGTCGGCCGCTGACGATCACCATCAGGGGGTCTTGGGGGAGACCGAGCTGCTCGCGGCGCTCGCGCTCGGCTTGGTCCTCGATCGGGTGGCCGTAGCGCTCGGCCCGCATCGTGCCGGCGCCGATCATCACCGCGTCGAAGCGGGTCCGCAGCCGCTGCAGCATCTCCGTGTCAGCTTGCGAGCCGATTGGCCCGGAGCGCCCGCCGATCGTCGCCCGCCCGTCGAGGGTGACGACGAAGTTCATCGCCGTGAAGGGACGATCGGCCCGGGCCTGCTCCCAGGGCCGGTAGCCGTCGAGCTGCTGCTCGACGGTGGTCGGGCCTGGGTCCGGGATCAGTCGCTGCACCGTCGCCTGAGCCTAGTGGCGCGTTCGCTGTTTGTCGTGCGCAGCCCTGTGAAAGGGCGAACGCGCTCGATCAGGAGTAGTCGTGCCAGCCGGCGAACTCGCGGCCGGCGAACTCCTGCAGGGCGGCGACGTCGGCGCCGAAGCGACCGCGGATCGTCTCGAAGAGGTCGTCGGGCAGCTTCGGCTTCGGCGCCGGCGGCTTCTCGGGGTCGTGGACGACCTTCTCGACCAGCCAGCGCATCGGCTCCGGCAGGCGGTCGAAGTTGCGGTCGAAGGAGCGTAGGCCCGGCAGTTTGACCAGCCTCTCCATCAGCTGGTATTTGCCGCCCTGCTTGGCGCTCGACTTCTCCCACTCGCGGTCGAACTGCTCCGAGGTGAAGCTCTCGTCGACGCCGGCGAAGACGAACGCCTTGCGCATCGTCGCTTCGCGTTCGCTCTGCAGCTCCTCCTGAGTGATGATCTCGATCTGGGCGTGGTCGAAGCGCTCCAGATAGGGCTGCAACTGCATCCAGTACATCGAGCGCTGGATGTAGGAGGAGTCGGGCTGCGAGAGCGTCGGGACCAGCTCGCGGGTCTCGTAGCCGGCGCCGGTGGCGTGCACCCAGTGCGAGAGGATGCGCTTGATCGGGTCGCGCACCATGTAGAGCAGCTTGGCGTCGGGGCAGTGCTGACGGATGCGCTCGGCGACGCCCTCGAAGCGGGGCAGGTTCGTGTAGTGGGGGGAGGACTCGCCGCGCACCTTGAAGCGGCCGTCGAAGCGGCTCGCGTACCAGTCGAGCCCGAGGTCCCAGTTCAGCTCCCGGGCGAAGAAGTTGAGCTCCTTCGGCTTCGACATCTGGATCTCGGGGTGCAGGCCGAGGTAGTGGTGGATGCTGGTGGTGCCGCACTTCAGCCCGCCGATGATGATCAGGTTGGGGAGCTGGGCGTGGCGCTTGCGGCGCCGTCGCCAGGGGAACCTGCGGTCGCCCGTGTAGCGCTCGCGCGCGCGCACACACATCGCTTCATCGGCGGGGTCGCGGGGGGCCTGCGGAGCCGGGATCTGCGTCTCGGTCTCTGACACGAGCGGGCTAGTGTAGCTGCGATGCCGCGCGCCGATCTCAGCTCCAGCTTCAACTCCTTCTTCAACGCCGCCGAGGCGTTCTTCGAGAACCTCTCGCGGATCGAGTGGAGCGCCCTCGCGCTTGCGCTGGCTTTCCTGCTGGGGATGCAGCTCGCCCGCGCCTGGGCCTGGCGCAACGTTCTGCGCGCCGCCTACCCGGATGCGCCGATCCCCTTTCTGCAGCTCGGCGCCGCCTACCTCGCCGGCGCTGGGATCAACGCGATCGTCCCCGCCCGGGCCGGCGACGTGACCAAGGTCTTCCTGGTCAAGCGCCAGATCCCCGGCTCCTCCTACCCGGCGGTCACCTCCTCCTTCCTGGTGCAGACGGTCTTCGACACCACGATCGGCGTACTCGCCCTGCTCTACGCGATCACCCAGGGGCTGCTGCCGGAGCCACCGCGCCTGCCGAACCTGCCTGCCTTCGAGATCGCCTTCTGGGCGGAACACCCGCGGGTCTTCCTGATCACGGTCGCGGTCCTGCTGGTGGCGATCGCGATCGGCATCTACCTGCTCGCGCACCGGGTGCGGCGCTTCTGGGACAGGGTCAAACAGGGCCTGGCGATCCTCACCCAGCCGCGTCGCTACCTGCGCGAGGTCTGGGCCTGGCAGGGGGTTGGCTGGCTCTGCCGCTTCGCCGCCTTCTGGTTCTTCCTCGAGGCTTTCGGCATCGGCGGCTCGTTCGGCAACGTGCTGCTGGTGATGAGCGTGCAGGCGATCTCGACCATCGTTCCCTTCACCCCCGGTGGCGCCGGCGCCCAGCAGGCTCTGCTCGTCGCCACCCTGCACGGCCCCTCACGCGCCGCCGTCCTCTCCTTCTCGGTGGGAACGCAGATCGCGATGGCGGCCTGGTCGTTGGTGCTGGGCTTCGCTGCGATGATCACCGTCTTCCGCACCACGGACTGGCGCGGGCTCGTCAAGCAGGCAGAGGACGACAAAAGGATGGCTGACGAGGCACTGGCGTCGTCAGACAAGGACGCAGGGAAGTCGGCAAGGGGAGCGCACAGTAGTGCGTGACCCGCAGACGGCTGACCGAGGACGCCGTATGGCGACGCCAGGGACCGTCAGCCCCGGAAGCGGCGGATCATCCGGGGAGACTCGCGTTTGCCTTTCGGCACCTCGATGTGGCCGTCGAGGTGGAGCTCCTCCTCCAGCTCGTCGAGCGCTTCGCGAATTCGCGCCAGGCGCTCCGCCGCGGCCTGCCCATCTAGCTCGCCCGCGGCCTCGCGTTCGTCGCGGCGGCGGTTGAGGCGTTCCTCGATTGCCTCCATCGCCCGTACCTCCTCGAGGCTGTTGATAAGGATCGCGATAACCATGTTGATCAGCAGGAACGAGGCGATCAGGACGTAACTGACGAAGTAGATCCAGGCCCAGGGGTGGACGTCGATGACCGCGCCCATGATTTCCGGCCAGCTCTCCAGGGTCAGCACGATGAAGAGCGAGAGCATCGCCTCCCCGATGTCACCCCAGTGCTCGGGTTCGGTGTCGGCGAAGAAGATCCAGCCGAGGATCCCGTAGATGTAGATCAGCAGCGAGGTGAGCATCGCCATGCTGCCGATCGGCGGCAGGCTGGTCGCCATGCCGCGGATCAGGAAGCGCAGGTCGGGAAAGATGCTGACGACCCGGACGATCCGTAGCAGTCGCAGCAGTCGCAGCACCGTTGCGTTCTGGCGCAGGCCGGGGAGGAGGGCGGCGCCGATCACGACGAAGTCGAAGACGTTCCAGCCGCTCTTGAAGTAGTCCTGCGGGCGGCTGCCGTGGGCGGCGATCCTGATCGCGATCTCGACCACGAAGATGCCGAGGAAGACGTCGTTGAGGATTTCGAGGGTGGTGCCGTACTCGCGTTCGATCGAGTCGTAGGTCTCGAGGCCGAGCACGACCGCGTTGGCGAGGATCACGCCGAGGATGAAGAGCTGGAACCGCGAGGAGTCGGCTGTTCGTTTGCAGGCCGCGACCATCGAGGCCGCAATGGTGCCATGCGCTCCTGGCTGGAGCGTCCTAGGTCAAATCTGCAAGGGGACAAGAGCGAAGCCGTGCTCACGCGCCGCCTCGCGCAACTCGCGATCCCAGCAGGTAAAGGAAGTGTCCTCGATCTCAGCGAATCTGAGAGCGGTGGCCAGATGGAGGCTGTCGTAGGCGCGTAGAGCATGATCGCTCGCGGCATGCTCTGCTTGGCGAAGGACCTCAGCCGTCACCGAGTGGACGTCGAGCTTGGGCCAGACTTTTTCCAGGTCCCTGAGCCCAGTCCGAAGCTGCATGGCGGATATGCGCCCACCCTTGCGGATCCTCGTCAGTGCGGACACCGCCTCCACTCGGGTGAGAGCGCTCGTAGCCACGGCGCTCGCGCGGCCGAAGGCATCGCGCGCGACGTCGCTGTCAGGCTCGTCGACGAGCACCTTGACCAGGGCGCTGGTATCGAGGTAGAGACTCAGCGACGGCCTTCGGAGACGTACTCTGCCGCCGTCTTGCCGGAGCCGCGGAGCTTGATTGGGTTCCTCGGCAGGCTTCGGGAGCCATTTCCCGGTCTGACGGTCCCATCCGCGATCAGCGCCTCCATTCCCGGTGACCTCGTGGTGGAGACGATCCTTGCTACTGGCTTGCCCCGGCGGGTGATCGTGATCGGCTCGCCCGCTTCGACGCGCTGGATGACTTTGCTGAGGTCGTTCTTCAGCTCGCGTATGCCGATGGTCTCGCTCATGTAGCCACATTATAGCGTTAAAAGGCCACATAGCTCAGCTCGACCAGCCGGGGTGGCGGCCGCGGACCCGCCACTGCCAGGGCGGTCGCTCGTTTGTCGGGAACTCGTATTGGTTGCGGCCCGGGAGCGTCTCGAGCGGGACCAAGGCGGGGGAGTCGGCGAGCAGGACGGGGGTTCCGCTCGCCGCGTCGACGTCGACTTGGCTGGCGCGGCGGGCGATCCGTTCCCAGTCGAGACCGGGCCGGTAGAGCCAGTAGCGGACCTCTACCCAGCCGAGCGAGCGGCGCCGGTCGATGATCTCGGTGAAGGCGGTCGTGCGTCGTCCCGAGGCGGTGAGGCGAAGCCCGGCTGGGCCCGGGAGCGGCACGGCACAGCTCTCCTGCCGGCAGCGGCGGAAGTCGACCGGCACCAGCGGCAGCCCCGAGGGTCCGAACTTGGCAGCCGGCGCCGGCGCCAGTGCGCGCGCGAGCCGGGCTAGCGGCCAGCCGTAGGCGGGGACGAGCGAGTGAGGGCGACAGGCGTCCGGAAGCCGGGGGGCGCAGCGGATCTTCGTTGCGATCGAGCCGGCGACGGAGCGGCCGGCGTCGATCTCCCCCTCAGCCGCGACTGCGGCAATGCCGGCGAGCAGCAGTAGCGCAACCAGCGCCGCCAAGCCCGCCTGCTCGACCGACGCCGATCCCCGCTCTGGATCTTGCTCGCCCTCCACGGCTCGAAGCTAGGGCGCTCCGCCGCACGTGTGGCGCGCAGAGCGTCAAGCCTCTGCGCCGCTTCTGCGTCCGTGCTTACATGTGGGGAGTGGAGGGCAGCCCCTTCAACCTGTTCGGCGACTCCGACGAGTTTCGTGCCCGCATGGAGGAGCTCTCCGAGCAGATGCAGTCCTCGCAGCGCGTCGCCTGGGCCGACAACGCGATCAAGCTGGCGGTCGAGATGACCGTGGCCTCGATCGGGCGGATCGAGCTGACCGGCTCGAGCGACGAGCAGGCGATGCAGGTGCGCGACGCGATCCGTGTCCTCTTCCCAGAGGCCGTCACATTGGTCCGTGAGGCTCGAGAGGGGCTCTCGTAAGACCCATCCCGGCAGGGGTTCCACTTAACTTTTTCGGTTAGCGGTTTCCTGCCGTCCGAGGTCGGATCGGCCGAAAAAGCACAAGACGTTCCACCCCTACCGGGATGGGTCTCCTACAGAAGCTGGATCTTCAGCGAAATCACGCTGCCGCGCCGGAATGCAGCGGCGATCAGCTCAAGCGGCACGGCGACTAGTAGGGCCGGGATCGCGACCACGACGTTGATCACGGCGTCGAGACGGCGCTGCCAGGGTCGCTCGGCGGGCACGCCGGCGCCCCGGCCGAGGGCCGCGAGGGCGACGTTGCGGCCGAAGGTGAAGCCGTTGAGGATCGTCTGCCACATCGTCGCGACGGCGGCGCCGGGAGACCAGCGCGCGGCGGTCACCACCTGGTCGCGGTTGGCGACGAGGCGGCGCACGGCCTCGGCCGTGAACAGATAGCGGCGTTCGGGTTCGAGCCCGGCCCAGCCGGCGCCGCCGAACCAGGCCGAGAAGCCGTTGCGGTTGGCGATTCGCAGCGTCTCCCCTTCGCGCACGCTGTCCAGCTCCCCCAGGGCCTCATCCCTCGCACCGGGGGCGCCGACGACGCCGAGTCCGCAGCTCTCGCACCGCTTCGTCGCCCCCGCCAGGCCAGGACGGGCATCGATCCAGCCGAACAGCGGCTCGCCGCAGGCGGGGCAGGGCGGATTCTCCGGTCCCGCGCCGGCCTCCAGCGGGACGACCGGCGTCTGTCTCGGGCGGCTCACAGACATAGTTTCGCGCTCGCTCGCTCTGCGCTCATGGGCCGGTAGCGTACGCGCCGTGCGGCTAGGACGAATCACGCACGCTCCTCATGACACCGATTCTTAGCGAGATCATGACCGCCGGCGTCGTCACCGCCTCGCCGGACGCCAGCGCCCTCTCGACGGCGCGTCTGATGCGTGACCACCGGGTTGGCTCCGTGGTCATCGTCGATCCGGGTGGCGCGCCGGTGGCGATGGTCACCGACCGCGACCTCGCCGTGCGGGTCTTCGCCGAGGGCGTCGACCCTGAGTCGCCGGTCGGCGAGCATGCCTCGCGCCCGCTGGTCTGCGGCGAGCCGGCGATGGAGCTGAACGAGGCCGCGGCATTGATGGTCCAGCACCGGGTGCGCCGCCTTCCGGTCGTCGACGGCGAGCGCCTGGCCGGGATCGTCACCCTCGACGACGTCGCCGTGCGGTCCGGCAATCTCGAGGCGGCACAGCGGATGACGGCCGACGTGATCGAAGGCGCCCTGCCGCAGTTCTACTTCCGCGAGCGCGGCTAGGGTCCGGACACCAATGGAGGCTTCGATCGGCAGGGAGGCGGTTCTCGCCAGGGAGCAGCGCTGGTCGCTGCCGGTTGCGCTGATGACTCTGGCCGCGATCGTCATGCTGATCGCCTCGGCGATCGTAATCGGGCCGGTCAACGGAGACGGCGACGCCGAGATCCTCAGGGCCGCACACGAGCACAGCTCCGCCGTCACTCTCTCCAGCATCCTCCAGGCCGCCGCCTTCGTCCTCCTGGTGGCGCCGCTCGTCTACCTCTTCCGCGCTGCACAGGCGCGCAGCAGCCGCGTGCGTGGGCAGCTGATCGGCCTCGTCGTCGCTGCGCCCCTGTTCCTCGCTGTTGCCTCGGTGATGAACGCGGTCGCCACCGACCAAGCCGCCTCCGACTTCGTCGCCGGCAAAGCGAGGGCCGACCTCAGCATCAGCGAAGCGAAAGCCGACTGCCGCGAGGAACGCCGCGACGACCCTGACGGGTTCCGCGACGAGTACGGCGGCCCCGGCGAGCCCGAAGGGGGCGTTCTGCGCTGCGCCGAGGACACCGTCACCGATGACGCGGCGACTAACGCGATCGCCGACGCGTCGACCCGCGATGCGGCGACCGGCTTCGGCCTCGGTGGACGCCTCGGCCTCGCCTTCACTCTCCTCTACACCTGCCTCTGGGCGATGCGGACGGGGCTGCTCAGCCGTTTCTGGGGCTCGCTTGGGATGGCCCTCGGCGCTGCCGCCCTGCTGCTCCTGATCCAGTTCACCCTGATCTTCTTCCTCTACTTCGCCCTCCTAACAGCCGGCTGGCTCCCCGGCGGCCGCCCCCCAGCCTGGGCAGCGGGGGAAGCCGTCCCCTGGCCAACCCCAGGAGAGAAAGCGGCTTCAGAACTAGAAGCGCCTGAGCCAGCCGACCCTGAGGGCGGCAGCGAAGAACTGCGCAAACGCAAGCAGCGCGAAGATCAATAGCTCTCGCGAGCCGGATCTAGGCGGGCTGGCCTCTTACGCTGCGGCAGTTTCGACTGGCGCCAGCGGATTCGCCTCACCCGCAATCAGCTTCCGATAAGGCAACCAGCCGCGGAAGTTGCCGCTCCACTCACTCTTCTCCAGCTCTTGCTTCGTGAGGGGACGCGCCGGGTGCTCCATCGGAGACATATGACCGCTCTCGATCAGGCGGTCGTGAAGGCCGATGTCCGCCTGCAGGTCCCGCGTGCCGGAATGAGTCAGGTAGCTGACTCGGGCGCAGCGCCCAGCCGAGATCTTGATCAGGTCCTGCTCTGAGGCTTCGTCCCGATCCGCGTCGCGGACGAGCGGCAAGTGCCACTCGTCCCAGCCCAGCTCGGCCGGCTCGGAGCCGGCGACGGCATCGCGCATCATCGTCGCGATCAGCTTGATCTCCGGTTGCGCGTCGGGATGGCAGCGCAGGTTCCAGAAGTTCTCCCACTCGGTCGCGGTGACGATCACCGTGTGCCACATGAAGGGCTCGAGCAGGCGATTCGCGACCTGCTTGTGCACGTTCAGCCACTCGCTCGGCCGCTCACCCGCTTTGATGTTCTTCTCAACCTGCCCCAGGTAACCGAGCAGGTCGGTTTGAGTCCGCACCTCGTCGGGGCTGGTGACGAGCCCGAGCACGTGGCGCACAGCCGCGTCGCGAGCCTGGAGCCACTCGCGTTCCGCGCTGCGGTTCGCCTCGCCGGTAAGCGCCGGCCCCGCCTGCATGCCGGGCTGGTTGGAACCGAACTCGATCGGCACGTAGGGCTGCTCGAGCACCCTGCGAACCTGCTTGACGATCGGAATCGCGCGGGAGCTTGCTGAGTTGCGCGAGAAGACGCGGTGTGTATTGAACTCGGCGAGGATGAAGCGGGGGAAGGTGATCTCAAGCGTCGTCAGCCTGTAACCCGCGGGCGAGCGCGAATCGGCGAGGATCTCAACGTCGAAGCTCATGGCTCATGCCAATCTGCCACCAGCGCTGGACAGAAAAGTATTGGTTCGATTCCCAAAATGCAGCGCATCAATCCTACGGACGTTTGTTTGATTAGCTAGTCCACTCTCCCACGCCATGGATCGGTGACATGACGCTCTCGCCCGCTAACCGCCGTGCCGAGCCGCGCGGCATCGGTGCCCGCTTCCTGCTCGGTGGCCTGGCGGCGATCGGGATCGCGGTCATCGCTCCGCTGACGATCGGCTCCTTCTCCAACGACGAGGCGTTGCTGACGGCGGCGATCGTGGCGACCTGCATCATCGTCGTCGGGATCAGCGCCCTGTCCCTCGCCCGCCGGCTGCAGGCAAGCCATGAGGAACTCTGGGATCTCTCCCGCCGCGACGAGCTGACCGGGGTCGGCAACTACCGGGCCCTGCACGAACGGCTCGACGAGGAGGTCGCGCGGCACGCGCGGCACCGGCGGGAGTTCTCGCTGGTCCTGATCGACCTCGACGGCTTCAAGCAGGTCAACGAGGCCCTCGGCCACCTCGAGGGGGACAAGCTGCTGGCCGAGATCGGCGACGCGCTGCGCGACGAGATACGCGGCGAAGACGCGGTCTTCCGCCAGGGCGGCGACGAGTTCGCGGTGATCGCGCCCGAGACCAACGGCGAAGAGGTCGAGGACGTGGCGGCGCGCCTGCGCACCAGGGTCCGCGACTGCAGCAGAAACGGGGTGCGCGTCTCCGCCGGCACCGGCTTCGCGATCTTCCCCAGCGACGGACGCACCGTCCACGAGCTGCTCAGCCGCGCCGACCGAGATCTGCTCGGCGCCAAGCACAACGGCCGCATCGGTTAGCGGCTTCGCGGGGACCTCCCTGGCTCAGGAGGAGCTGGCGCCGCCGCCATCAGCTCGACCCGGTGGCCGCCGGGGGAGATCGCCAGGGCCCGGGGCACACCCCAGTGTTCGCGCCGCGGTTCGACCTCGAAACCACTCTCGCTCAGCCGCTCCACGGCCGCGTCGAAATCGGCCGCGACCACCGCGGTGTGGCCGCGACTGGGAACTGCCGGCGACTCGGTCGGCATCAGGTGCACCTGCGTCCCGCTGCGTTCGAGCCAGGTGAACTCTGTGAGCGATGGCGGCGGCTGTACCTCAGCGAAGCCGAGCAGCTGCCAGAACTCGACCGAGCGCTCGACATCGGCCGGCTGCACCTCGATCCCGACGTGATGAAGCATCGCGTTCAGGATAGGCGTGAATCTGTGCTCACCGTCGCCTACCGTTGGTAAACGCAGATTCACATTTGGAGATCTCAGAACAGCAGCGAGGCGAGCGCAACGGTGACGACGATCGCGGTCGACCAGGTGACCGCCTCGGCGGTGATCTCCATGTCGAGGCCGTAGGCGTGGGCGACGACCATCGAGTTGACGCCGGAGGGCATCGCCGCCAGCAACAGGTAGGGGGCCGGCAGGTCGATCAGCGGCGCCGCGAACAGGATCAGCAGGCCCGGCGCGACAACCAGCCGTGAGATCACCGCTACTGCCACCGGCCGGGTCAGCGGCGGCGGCATCGGCAGCTTGCCCTGTTCGGCGTTCTCGGCCAGGGTCGCGCCGACGGCGAAGAAGCCGATCGGCAGGATCGCGACGATCAGGATCTGCGATAGGTCGACCAGGACATCGGGGGCCAGCGCGTCCGGTGCCAGCAGCCCTGCGATCGCCGCGTACAGCGGCGGGTTGCGGGTGAAGAAGGCGCGCACCCGCTGGCGCGGTCCCTGGCCCGCCCGCGTCCCGAACGCCGCTCCGACCGCGAAGGCACCAAGCAGCAGGCAGGGGGCGTTGACGAGCACGTCGTAGAGGACTGCGGTCGAGAGCTGGTCACGACCGAGCAGCGCCACGGTCAGCGGGTAGCCGAGGTAGGCGCTGTTGATCGCGAGCACGGTGCAGATCACCGCGCCGGTCTGGGGGCGGCTCAGGCCGAGGACCCTGCTCGCCGTCCAGCCGGCCAGCAGCGCGGCAAGCGCGACCGAGACGTTTCCCAGCACCAGGCCGATCCCTTGGGCGACGTCGATGCTGCTCGCCGCCAGGTTGAAGAAGACGACCGGCGGGATCAGCACGTAGAGGATCAGCAGCAGGGCTTGGCGGGCGGCATTCGCCGCGTCTTCGGGACGACGTCGCTCAGCCCAGACTCCGAACGCGGTCGCGGCGACGATCACGCCTGCTGTCAACAGAACGCCCATCGCGCCACCCTTTCAGGTCGCCGATGGGCAGGCGTTACCCGTAAAGCGCCTCGATCTCCGCTTCGTACTTGCGCTCGATCGGCCGCCGCTTCAGCTTCATCGTCGGCGTCAGCTCCTCGCCGCCGGGCGCCCATTCGTCCGCAAGGACCTCGTAGCGCTTGATCTGCTCGACCCGCGAAAGGCGTGCGTTCGCCTCCTCGACGGCCTGCTCGATCTTGGCGACGATCGCAGGGTCATCCGCGGAGGCGCCGCGGGCGGCGAGCGTTTCGGGATCGAGCGTGATCAGCGCGACGTTGTAGGGGCGGCGGTCGCCGATCGCCACCGCCTGGGCGACCAGGGTCGAGGCCGCCTTCAGCTTCGCCTCGATATTGGCGGGGGACATGTTCTTGCCGGCCGCGTTGATGATCAGCTCCTTCTTGCGGTCGACGATCTTCAGGTAGCCCGCCTCGTCGAATTCGCCGACGTCCCCGCTCAGCAGCCAGCCGTCCTCGGTGAACGTCTCCGCCGTCTTCTCCGGCATGTTGCGGTAGCCCTTCATCACGATCGGGCCGCGCACCATCACCTCGCCATCCTCGGCGAGTTTCACCTCGACACCGGGCACCGGCGGTCCCACCGTGCCCACCCGCACTTTGCCGACTGGGTTAAGCGTCGCCACCGCGCAGGTCTCCGACATTCCCCACAGCTCGCAGATCTCGATCCCCATCGCGAGGAAGAACTCGAGCACCTCGGGCGGGGTTGGTGCGGCGCCGACCGCGAACCATTCCACCTCGTCGAGGCCGAGCAATCCCCTGATTCCCGAGAAGACCAGCTCGTCGGCGCGATCCCATTCGGCTTGCAACTCGTCGGGGATCTCGCCGTCCATGTAGGCGGTGACGCGGCGGCGGCCAATCTCCATCGCCCACTCGGTCGCTTTGCGCTTCTCGGGGTCCTGCTCCGCCGCCATCGCAGTCTCCAGCGCCGCCTTGAGCTTTTCCCAGATTCGCGGCACGCCTCCCCAGAGGGTCGGCTTGACCTCGATCGAGTAGGCGACCATCGCGCGCGGGTCGGGACAGCAGTGGACGCAGGTGCCGTAAACCATCTGGCCGTAGAGCTGCGCCCAGCGGTCGGCGATGTGGGCGCTGGGCAGGAAGGAGATGCTGCGGCCGCCGGTGTTGGCGGCGTGCACGGCGTCGCATGCCCGCCACTCGCTCATCATGTTGCCGTGCGTCAGCTGCACCCCCTTGGGCGGGCCGGTGGTGCCCGAGGTGTAGATCAGGCAGAGCACGTCGTCGGGCTCGACCGCGCGCCACGCAGACTCGAAGTCGAAGTCGTCGTTGCCCATCGCCTCCAGCTCCTCGAGCGAGATCGTGCCCTCAGGAGCCTTGCCGTCGATCACCACGACGTGCTCGAGGCCGCCAACCCGCTCTCGCGCCGCCAGCACGCTGTCGAGGAAGGCCTGCTCGGTGACCAGCACCCGGTTCTCCGCGTCGGCGATGACGTACTCGATCTGCTCCGGGGAGGAGGTGTTGTAGAGCGAGAAGCAGGTCGCGCCAAGGTGCATCGCGGCGCAGTCGGTGAGGAAGAAAGCGGGCCGGTTGACCAGCATGAACCCGATCGTGTCGCCCCGCTTCACTCCAAGCGCCGCGAGCCCCGCGGCTCGCTTGCGCACGGCATCCGCGTACTCAGCGAAGGTGGCTTCGTAGTCGCTGTCCTTCAACCGCAGCGCCGGGCTGTCCCCCTGCTCCGCGACCGTAGCCTGAAACGCCTCGCACATCGTCCCTGCGGAAAGCGCGGCTGGCCTCCCCTCCATGGTGCCCACCATACCGGCGCGGCGGACCCGCCGCGACAGGCGGTGGTGCTCAGCCGAAGAGAGACGATCCCGCATGTTCAGCAAACTCGACGAGCGGCTGAGGGACGATGCCGAAGAAGACGACAGCGGTGGCGGCGAGCAGGGCGGGGACTAGTAGGTAGAGCCGGCGACCCGCTTCGGGGTCGGTCGGGTCGGCTTCGGGGGAAGCACCTGAGATCGCCGGTGCTGCCGCCGGGCCGGTGTCGCTGGCCTCGGTTTCGGGGCGCATCCACATTGCTGCCACCACCGGCAGGTAGTAGGTGAGTGAGATCATCGTGCCGACCGCGATGAAGACCGCGAGCCAGGTGTAGTCGCCCTCTACCAGCGCCTCGATCAGGTAGAGCTTGCCGATGAAGCCCGCGGTGGCGGGCAGGCCGGCGAGGCCGAGCATCGAGATCGTCAGCGGCCAGGCGAGCAGCGGCCGCTCTGCTCCGAGCCCGCGCACCGCCTCGATCCCGTCGCCGTGCGGGGTCTCGCGCTCCCGGGCGACGACGACGGCGAAGGCGGCGAGGTTCATGAAGGCGTAGGCGGCGAGGTAGAAGACGAGCGCGTTGACGCCGGCCTCGCTGGCGACGACCAGGCCACCGAGGATGTAGCCGGCCTGGGCGATGCCTGAGTAGCCCAGCAGCCGCTTCAGCGAGCGCTGGCCGAGCGCGCCGACGTTGCCGATCACGATCGAGGCGGCGGCGAGCACGGCCAGCGCCGGTTGCCACTCATCGGCTTGGGGCAGCAGGGCGACGTCGAAGAAGCGGACGAAGACGGCAAAGGCCGCGGCCTTGGTGGCGACGGCCATGAAGCCGGTGACCGGCGTCGGCGCCCCCTCGTAGACGTCGGGCGTCCACTGGTGGAAGGGGGCGATCGAGGTCTTGAAGGCGAGGCCGACACCCGTGAGCGCGATTCCGATCAGGACCAGCGGGTCGCCGAGCACGGCCTCCTGCGAGATTCCGGTGGCGATTCCGGCGAAGTCGGTCGAGCCCGAGCCGCCGTAGAGGAAGGCCATCCCGTAGAGCAGCGTCGCCGAGCCGAGCGAGCCGACTATCAGGTACTTCAGCCCCGACTCGAGCGAGCGCTCGTGGCGCAGGTTGGTCGCGCAGAGGATGTAGAGGGGGATCGAGAGGGTCTCGATCGCGATGAAGAAGCTGACCAGGTTTTGGGCCTGCGCCAGCAGCACCATCCCTAGCACCGAGCCGAGTAGCAGCGCGTGGTACTCGCCCGAGCCGGCCTCCTCGGTGGCGGGCTCGCGGAGCGAGAGCAGCACCGTGGCCGCCGCCATCAAGAGGACGATCAGCGAGATAGAGATCGCCAGGTCGTCGAGCCGCAGCGCCCCGGCGACGAGGTCGGTTGGGTCGTTCCAGCGCCAGACCAGCAGGCCCGCGGCGGTCGCGAGGGTGAGCAGCGTCAGCCCCGGCGCGCTGCGCCGCAACGGCGAGACGGCGCTGAGCAGCACCACGCAGACACCCACGGTGAGCGCGATCAGCGGCGAGAGCCCGGCGTAGTCGATGGTCGGAGCGTCGAAGTTCATCGGGCGGGAGTAATCAGGCGTTTGGCCAGTTCGGGGGAAAGACAGGGTGGCTCGCCGGCGTTAAGCGCTTCGTCCAACTCTGCCACCGTCGAGTAGTTCTCGTTCTTGGGCTACGCAGGTCGAGGCCACAGCGCGAGTTGCGGACTGGTTAGTGCGCTCCAGAACCAGCTGTGGGTATAGGGCGAGGGCGACGATGCAGGCGACCAGGGGCACGAGGACGAGCCCATCGCGCAGGCCAATCTCCCGCGACTCGATCCCCTTGTTCTGTTGTGATGCTGGGCGGTTGTGCATCGTCCGCTGGTACAGGCGCAGCGCGTAGTAGGCCGACAGTGCGACGCCGACGATCGCGACGAAGGCGAAGACGATCTTCGAGTTGAAGAGGCCGTTGAGGATGTAGAACTCGCCGACGAAGTTGGCCGAGCCGGGCATCGCCAGCGTTGCCAGGGTGACGATCAGGAAGAGCGCCGCCAAGACTGGAGCCCGTGTCGCCATCCCGCCCATCTCGCGCAGGTCCTCCGTGCCGCTGCGCTCGGCGAGCAGCGCGACGATGATGAAGAGCGGCGCCACGACCAGACCGTGGTTGACCATCTGCAGCACGGCCCCGTCGGCCCCGTCGGCGCGCAGGGCGAAGATGCCGGCGGTGATGAAGCCGAGCTGGGCGACCGAGGAGTAGCCGGCGACCAGTCGCACGTTGGTCTGGGTGAAGGCCATCACCGAGCCGTAGAGGATCGAGGCGAGGGCGATCACCAGGACGACCTCCTGGAACTCGACCGTGGCGTCGGGAAAGAGCGGCAGCACCACCCGCAGGAAGCCGTAGGCGCCGACCTTGGCGAGCACCCCGGAGAAGACCGCCAGCACCGGCAGCGGCGCCGCCCGGTAGGCGTCCGGCATCCATCCGTGCAGGAGGAAGGCCGGCATCTTGACCAGGAAGGCGGCAGCGAAGAACCAGAAGATCCAGCGCTGGCTGCCCTCGCCGAGCGGCTGCTGGGCCAGCTCCGCGATCGAGAAGGTGATGTCGCCCCCGCCGGCGGCGAGCACCCCGGTCGCGATCGCCGCGACCAGCATCAGCAGCGAGCCGATCAGGGTGTAGACGATCATCTTCAGCGTCGCCGCCGATGCGGTGACGCCGTCAGGCCGATCGTTCCCCCAGGCGCCGAAGAGGAAGTAGAACGGGACCAGCATCAGGTCGAAGAAGAGGACGAAGAGGAGCAGGTCCTGGGCGAGGAAGGCGCCCAGGGTCGCGGTCTCGCCGAGCAGCATCATCAGGAAGAAGAGGTGGGGGCGTTCCTGCTCGCGTAGCGCCGCGAAGGCGGTGCCGCCGGCCCAGAGCAGCGCGGTGAGCAGGATCAGGAAGACGTTGAGCCCGTCGACGCCGAGGCTGTAGTCGACGCCGAGGCCAGGGATCCACTCGACGTCCACGGTGTCCTGGAGCCCCGCGGCGCCGGAGTCGAAGCCGGCCAGCAGCGCGACTGCCAGCGCCAGCGTCACCCCGGTCCCCAGCGTCGCCCACCAGCCGGTCAGGCGCTTCGGCAGGAAGAGGCCGACGAGGCCGAAGGCGAGCGGTGTCCAGAGCAGCGAGTTGGTCATGAGGACGCGAGCAGGAAGTAGAGGGCGAGCCCAGCGAAGCCGGCGATCAGGAACAGGGCGTAGCTGCGCACGAAGCCGCTCTGCACGACGCGGACGATGCCGCCGGCGCTGCGCACCGTCTCTGCCGTGCCAGTGACCAGGCCATCGACGACGAGGCGCTCGAAGGTGCGGTTGGCGAAGCGGCCGATCGCAAGCGCCGGGCGCACCACGAGGTAGTCGATCGCCTCGTCGAAGTACCACTTGCCGAGGAAGAGCAGGTAGAGGGGGCGGAAGCGTTGGCGCAGGAGCGCCGGCAGCGCCGGCTGCCGGATCCAGAGCAGGTAGGAGAGGGCGATCCCGATGAACGTGATCGCGGCGCCGACGCCGAGCCCCTCCCACTCGTGGGCGACCGTGGGGTGGATCGCGTCCAGCGGCGAGTCGTGGAAGGCCGGCTCGAGGAAGCCGAAGATGACGTTGTCGACGCCCGGCACCTGGAGCAGCCCGGCAAAGAGCGCGCCGAAGCCGAGCAGCGCCATCGCCACCGCCATCGGCCGCGACTGCTCGGCGATGTGGTGCTCGGCGCCGGGAAAGCCGACCCCTGTGTCCTCCTCCTCGCCCGTCGCGGGATTCTCCGGCTCGGCGTGGAAGACGTGGCCGGTGTCGATCAGCGCCTGCGCCTCCTCGCAGGGCTTGCCGGGCAGCACGCGGAAGACCAGCCGGAAGGTGTAGAGCACGGTGAGCAGGGCACCGACGTAGCCGCCGATCGCCATCCACGTGTACATCCCGCCCCGCGCCTCGGCGTAGGCGAGGATCGAGTCCTTGGAGAAGAAGCCCGAAGTGCCGGGGAAGGCGGCGAGCGCCAGGCCGCCGATCAAGAGCATCACCGAGGTGAAGCGCATCGCCCGCCAGAAGCCGCTCATCCGGTCGATGTCCTGGCGGTTGGCCATCGCGGCGATGATCGAGCCGGCCGCCATGAAGAGCAGCGCCTTGAAGAAGGCGTGCGTCATCAGGTGGAAGAGGCCGGCCGAGTAGGCGCCGATCGAGACGCCCATGATCATGTAGCCGATCTGGCTCATCGTCGAGTAGGCGATCACCCGCTTCAGGTCGGTCTGCGCGAGCGCGATCGTGCCGGCGATCAGCAGGGTCGCGAGGCCGGTGAAGGCGGCGATGTCGGCGGCGGTCGGCGCCAGGTAGAAGAGGACGTTGGTGCGGGCGATCAGGTAGACGCCGGCGGTAACCATCGTCGCCGCGTGGATCAGGGCCGAGACCGGCGTCGGCCCCTCCATCGCGTCGGGCAGCCAGGTGTGGAACGGGATCTGCGCCGACTTGGCGAAGGCGCCGACGAGGAGCAGCAGGCAGATCGCCGTGATCGTCCACTCGCCACGCTGGAAGGCCTCGGGCGCGGCGGCGAAGACCGCTTCGTAGTCGAAGACGCCGAGCTCGCGGACGATCAGGAAGGCGGCCAGGACCAGGCCGATGTCGCCGACGACGTTGATCACGAAGGCCTTCATCCCCGCCCCGGTCGCGGTCGAGCGCCGGTACCAGAAGCTGATCAGCGCGTAGGAGGCGAAGCCGACGAAGGCCCAGCCGACGATCAGCAGGACAAAGTTGCCGGCGAGGACCAGCAGCAGCATCGAGAAGACGAAAAAGTTGAGATAGGCGAAGAAGCGTCGGTAGCCCTCGTCGGAGCGCATGTAGCCGAACGAGTAGAGGTGGATCAGGGTGGAGACCCCGGTGACCACGAGGATCATGAAGGTCGAGAGCTGGTCGACGAAGATGCCGAGCTTGATGTCGAGCCCGCCGGCGTTGGCGTAGTCCCAGAGCGAGGAGGCGTGGTGGCGAGCCTCGGGCTCGTCGCCGAGCAGGCTGACGAGGACGCCGATCGAGCAGGCGAAGGCCAGGCCGATCGCGGCGGTGCCGATCATGCCTGCGACCCGCGCCGGGATCGCCCGGAAGCCGAGCGAGATGGCGACCGAGCCGAGCAGCGGCAGCAGCAGGACCAGCCAGGCCCAGGAGGTGGCGCTCATCCTCTCAGCGTCCTCAGCTCGTCGACGTCGAGCGGCAGCTTGCGGCGGTAAATCGCGACGATCAGGCCGAGGCCGATCACGACCTCACAGGCGGCGACGACCATCACGATCACGGCGAAGACCTGCCCCTCCTCGTTACCGACCATGCGGCTGAAGGCGACTAGGGCCAGGTTGCCGGCGTTGAGCATCAGCTCGAGGCAGAGCAGGATCACGATCGGGCTGCGCCTTATGAGGATGCCCATCGCGCCGACCGCGAAGAGCAGGGACGAGAGGACGATGTACCACTCGATGTTCATGGGGAGGTCGAGACCTCCTCCTCACTCGCATCAAGATGCGCAAAACGTTCGGAGGAGGTCTCGACCTCCCTACGACGCGCGGCGAGGACCACCGCCCCCACGGCTGCGAGCAGGAGCAAAATCGAAGACGCCTCAAAGGCGAGGAGGAATCGTTCTAGAAGCAGGCGGCCGATTGCGGCGGGGTCGCCGAAGCCTGGGTTGACGTCGGGGCCGTCGGTGCCGAGGGCCAGGAGGGAGGAGCCGAGGACGGCGATCGAGAGCTCGACGAAGAGGGCGGCGCCGAGCAGCGGGGCGAGGAAGCGCTGGCCGGGGATCGGCTCCCAGGCGGGCTCGGGTTCGTCGCCGACGTAGGCGACGACGAAGACGTAGAGGACCATCACCGCGCCGGCGTAGACGACGACCTGGGCGGCGGCGACGAAGGCCGCGGTCAGCAGCAGGAAGAGGACCGCCAGCGAGAAGAGGTGGACGATCAGCGCCAGCACGCCGAAGAGCGGGTTGCGCATCAGTACGACGCCGATCGCTCCCCCCAGCGCCCCCAGCGCCGCCGCGAAGAAGAGGATCTCTTCCACTACTCGCCCTCCCGCCTCAGCGGCGTCCGCTCGATCGGCTCGGCGAGCAGCATCTCCTTGGTGAAGATCAGGTCGGTGCGGTCGTAGTCGGCCATCTCGTAGTCGTGGCCCATCGTGATCGCGTCGAAGGGGCAGGCGATCTCGCAGTAGCCGCAGAAGATGCAGCGCGAGATGTTGATCTCGTAGACCGCGGCGTAGCGCTCGCCGGCCGAGACGCGGTCGCCAGGGATGTTCTCGGCGGCGACGACGCGGATGCAGTCGGCGGGGCAGGCGGCGGCGCAGAGCGAGCAGCCGACGCACTTCTCGAGGCCGGTGTCCTCGAACTTGTGCAGCTTGTGGCGGCCGCGGAAGCGCGGGTAGACGGGGGTCTTCTCCTCTGGATACTGAATCGTCAGCGGCCCCTCGACCAGCCGCGCCATCGTCGTCTTCAGCCCGCGCAGGGTCTCGCCGAAGGCGCGGTAGGCGCCGCCGACCCCGCCCGGCTCGGGCCCGCGCTGGACCTCGACCACGTCCTGGTCTTTGAGGTAGGGGAATTCAGCCATGGTCCAGCCTCCGGGTGTGGCGAGTTTCCCGTCCATATGACGGGTAAGTCGCCACACTCACGTGACCACCACCAGCACCGCGGTGACCAGGACGTTCAGCGTCGCCAGTGGCAGCAGTACCTTCCAGCCGAGGCTCATCAGCTGGTCGTAGCGCAGCCGCGGCAGGGTCGCCCGCACCCAGATGAAGACCATCACCAGGGCGAGCATCTTGGCCAGCATCCAGATCGGATCGAGGAAGCTCGGGCCGGGGCCCATCCAGCCCCCTAGGAAGATTGCCGCGGCGATCCCGGAGACGACGAGGATCTCCATGTACTCGACCAGGAGGAAGCTGCCGAAGCGCATGCCGCCGTACTCGGTCATGAAGCCCTGGACCAGTTCGGCGTCGGCCTCGACCAAGTCGAAGGGGGCGCGGTTGGACTCGGCGAAGCCGGCCAGCATGAAGATCAGGAAGCCGACGGCCTGGGGGACGATGAACCAGAGCTCGCCCTGGGCGTGGACGATGTCGACCAGCGATAGCGAGCCGGCCATCATCACCGCGCCAAGCAGGGCCAGGCCCATCGAGACCTCGTAGGAGATCAGCTGGGCGGCGGAGCGCATCGCGCCGAGGAAGCTGTACTTCGAGCCCGAGGCCCAGCCTCCGAGGACGAGGCCGTAAAAGGCGATCGAGCCGACGGCGAAGAAGTAGAGGATGCCGATCGGGACATCGATCCCGTAGAGGCCGACGCCGTCCTGCACGTCTCCCCAGGGGATGATCGCCAGCGCTAGCACGCCGGAGAGGACTGGCAGCAGCGGCCCGAGGATGAACAGGGCCGGGATCGCGTTGGCCGGCCGGAAGGCCTCCTTGCCGAGCAGCTTGCCGACGTCGGCAAGCGGCTGCAGGATCCCGAACGGGCCAACCCGGTTGGGTCCGTAGCGGTGCTGGAAGCGGCCGATCAGCTTCCGCTCTAGGACCGTCATCAGCGGCAGGATCCCGAAGATGACGCCGAAGATCACCAGCGACTTGACCACCATGATCCAGGTGGCTTCGACGTAGGTTGTGTCGGCGAACGGCAGCATCAGCCGCTCACCTTGGTGATTTCCACCGCAACCGGAGACCCATTCAGCAGGCCGTTGGCATTGTCCTCGGCGGTCCCCTCAATTAGGAAGCAAAGTCCCTCTTGCATCCGTTCCTTGACAGCGACCTTTGCCAGCACGGTCGTGCTGTTCTGCGCTACCTCCACTTTGTCGCCGCTCCTCAGTCCCAACCGCTCCGCGTCTCCGACTGAGATCTCGACCTGCTGCTGTGGCTGAAGGAACCGCAGCGGTGGATTCAGCTCCGTGACCGGTCCTGCCCACAGATCCCGATAGGTCCCGAGGGTTAGGGCCGACGCCGGCACCCCCTCCTCACTCGCAACTCGTCGCCGGGGGGGTTGAGTGCTGTCGCCGCCTGCGTCGTGCTCCTCCCGCGCAAAACGTGAGGAGAGGGTGCCGACATCGGCCCCATCCGTCGCGCCCCCTGGAGCGGGGAGGGACGAAGCGGCGGGACGCTCTTGCCAGCGAATACCTCTTCCAGCGATTGTGGCGTCGTCAATGCCCGCGTAGAACGGGACCGCGTCGGTGAGAGCGGCGAGGGCCGAGGGCTGGGAGTGGATGCCGGTGTCGTGGTCCAGGGCTAGGGCGAGTTCGGCGAGGACTCCCCAGTTGGGGCGAATGTCGCCGGGGCGGGAACCGCTGGGGCGCACGCGCTGGAGGCGGCCGTCGGGGTGGGTGACGGTGCCGTCCTTCTCCGCGTGCGTCTCCAAGGGAAAAACGACATCGGCCTTGGCCGTGGTCGCGTTCTCGAAGGTCGAGAAGCAGATGACACGATCGGCCGCGGTCAGAGCGCGGTCCCAGGCGTCCGTGTCCGGGAAGTCACGCAGGGGGTCGACGCCGAAGAGCAGGATGGTCTTCAGCTCGCCCGACTCGAGGGCGGCGCGGATCTCCTCGGTGCTCTTGCCTGGCTTGGCACCCGCGAGGCCCGGGCCGGCGTCGGGGAGGCAGCCGACCTCACGCAGGCCTCGGGCGTTGGTCACGTCGGGGATTTCCAGCAGGCCCGAGCCCTTCTTCTCCGCGAGGCCAAGCGCGGCGGCTATCTCGAGCAGCGCCTCGTCCGCGCCGTCGCCCTCGCGGACAATCCGCTCGCCCCAGACGACGACCACACGCTCGGCGCTCTGGAGCACCTCGGCCGCTGCCGACACCCCCTCCTCACGTTTTGCGCGGGAGGAGGAGTGAGCTTCGGGCGCCAGCCCTTCATCGTCATTTCGACGAGTTGCGAGTGAGGAAGGGGTGTCGGCAGCGGCCAGCGCGTTTGTGAGCTCGGCGAGGAAGGTGGTCGCTTCGCCGGGGGCGTAGCGGGCGCTCGCCACGGCGCCGCCGTCTAGCGCGGTGGGTCGTTCGGTCGCGACCATCAGCTTGGCACCGTTGCGGCGGATCGCCTTGCGGACTCGCAGGTCGAGGATCGGCGAGCTGTGCAGCGGGTCGGTGCCGATGACCAGGATCGCGTCGGCGTCGTCGATGTCGCGGACCTTGGCGGAGATCTCTGGCTGCGCCAGCCGCACCAGCGTCTCCCTCGACGGCCCGCGCGAAAGGCGGGAGTCCACGTGAGGCGAGCCCAGCGCCTCGCGCAGGATGCGCTGGACCAGGTAGCCCTCCTCGTTGGAGGCGTCGCCGACGATCGCCGCGACTCCACTCCGCGCATCCGAGATTGACCCACCTCTGGTGTGGTCAACCTCGGATGCACCGGCCCGCAGAGCCTCGGCCGCCTTCTCGATTGCTTCGGCCCACTCGACCGCGGCGCCGCCGCGCAGCTGTGGCTCGGTCACCCGCTGCTCGGCGCCGAACATCTCGAAGCCGTAGCGACCGCGGTCGCAGAGCCAGCCGTCGTCGACGTCAGGGTTGTCGCGGGCGATCACCCGCTTCACCTCCTCGTCGCGCACCGTGAAGCTGACGTTGCACTGGCTCGGGCAGAGGGTGCAGACCGAGCCCGCCTGCTCGATGTCCCAGGGCCGGGCCTGGAAGCGGTAGGTGTAGTTGGTCAGCGCCCCGACCGGGCAGAGGTCGGTGATGTTGCCGTGGAAGGGGGCGACGTAGGGGCGGTCGTCGAAGGTGCCGACGAAGCTACGGTCGCCGCGCTCCAGGAGCTGCAGCTGCTCGTCCTCGGCGACCTCCTGGCTGAAGCGCACGCAGCGGTAGCAGAGGATGCAGCGCTCGCGGTCGATCGCCACCAGCGGCGAGAGCTCGACCGGCTTCTGGAAGTGGCGCTTGGGGTCTGTGAAGCGGCTCTTGCCGGCCCCCCAGCCCATCGAGATGTCCTGCAGCGGGCACTCGCCGCCCTTGTCGCAGACGGGGCAGTCGAGCGGGTGGTTGACGAGCAGGAACTCGACCACGGCGCTCTGCGCGTGTTTGACCTGCTCGGTCCGGGTGTGGACGACCATGCCGTCGCGGACCGGGGTCGAGCATGAGGTCTGCAGCTTCGGGATCCCCTCGATCTCGACCAGGCACATGCGGCAGGCGCCGACCGGCTCGCCCAGCTTCGGCTCGTAACAGAAGACCGGGATCTCGACGTCGCCGCGCTTGGCGGCGTCGTGCAGCATCTCGCCCTCGGTTGCAGCAACCTCGCGGCCGTCGACGACGATCGTCACCTCGCGACTCATACGCTTGCCCCCAACGTTTCGGCTGGGCCATGCACAACAGCCAGCCGCTCGCCGACGGGCTCCCCCGCTGCCGCGATCACGTCCTCGAACTCCTGGCGGTACTTCCGCACCATCGCCCCCACCGGCATCGCCATCGAGTCGCCGAGGACGCAGAGGCAGTGGCCGATGATGTTGTCCTGGACCGAGGCGACGATGTCGAGGTCCATCGGCGTCGCCTCGCCGCGCACGACCCGTTCCAGCATCTTCACCGTCCAGTTCGTCCCCTCGCGGCAGGGCGTGCACTTTCCGCAGGACTCATGGTGGTAGAAGCGTGCCGTGCGCAGCGCCATGTGCGGGATCGAGACGCTGTCGTCGGCGACGATGATCGAGCCCGAGCCGAGCATCGAGCCCGCCTCGGCCATCGCCTCGAAGCTGTAGGGCAGGTCGAGCCCCTCCTCGGCGGTCAGCACCGGGGAGGAGGAGCCGCCGGGGTAGAAGGCCTTCACCTCGCGGCCATCGAGCGGCCCACCGGCCAGGTCGTAGATCAGCTCCCGCGTCGAGATCCCCAGCTCAACCTCGTAGTTGCCCGGGCGCCGTACGCCGCCGGAGACCGAGACGACCTTGGTACCGGGCGACTGCTCGGTGCCGAAGCCCTTGAACCACTCGGCCCCGTGGGCGACGATCCGCGGCACGTTGGAGAGCGTCTCGACGTTGTTGATCAGCGTCGGTCCGCCATAGAGGCCCTGCACTGCCGGGAACGGCGGCTTCAGCCGTGGGTTGCCGCGCTTGCCCTCGAGCGCGTCGAGCAGCGCCGTCTCCTCGCCGCAGATGTAGGCGCCGGCGCCGCGGTGCACGACCAGCTCCAGGTCGCGACGGCTGCCGAGGATGTCCTTGCCCAGGTACCCCGCCTCATACGCTTCGGCAACCGCGGCGTCGAGGACGTCGGCCTGCGAGTCGTACTCGCCGCGGATGAAGATGAAGGCGTGGCCGGCGCCGGCGGCGAGGGCAGCGATCGCGATCCCCTCGATCAGCTGGTGCGGGTTGCGCTGCATCAGCTCGCGGTCCTTGAAGGCGCCGGGCTCGGACTCGTCGGCGTTGCAGCAGAGGTACTTGTCCATCTCGCCGCGCGGCAGGAAGGAGGCCTTTTTCCCCATCGAGAAGCCTGCCCCGCCGCGCCCGCGCAGGCCAGAGTCCTCGAGCTCCGTCAGCACCTCCTCGGCCTCCATCTCCTTGTAGGCCTTCTCGAGGGTGGCGTAGCCGTTGCGGCGCTTGTAGCCGGCGAGCGTGCGCAGCTCCGGGCCCTCGGCGTGCTTCAGCAGCAGCCTCGTCTCAGGCATTGGCGTCACCGGCCAGCGGCCGCCTCTCCAGCGCCTTCTCCGGCAGCACGTCCTCGCCCGCCCTCAGCTGGTCGATCGCGGTCGCCGCCTCCGCCGCCTCGAGCGGGCCGAAGTAGCGCTCGTCGATCGAGGCCATCGGCGCGATGTCGCAGGCGCCGAGGCACTCGAACCCGGTTACGAAGAGGTCCTCGTCGCCCGCGGCGGCGGCGCGGAAGGCCTCGAGCAGCTCGTCGCCGCCCCGCATCCAGCAGCTGATGTTGGTGCAGACCGCGACCTTGTGGGTCCCCACCGGCTCGGTGTGGAGCAGGTCGTAGAAGCTCGCCACCGACTCCAGGTAGGCGGGGGTGACCCGCATCACCGCGGCCGCCTGGCGGATCCCCTCCGGGGTGCACCAGCCGTAGAGCCTCTGCACCGCCCACAACGCCGGGATCGAGGCCGATTTGCGGTCGGGATAGCGACCCATCAGCGTCTCGATCCGCTCGCGCAGCTCGGGTGGGCAACCGACCTCATGAAGCTCGGGAATCTGCTCGGGAGCTCGATCCGGCACGCGTCCTTCGCTGACGGCTGGGTCGACCGGAAGCTCAGGCATGGTGCCTCCGCAGAGAGGGATCACCGGTCCACCCCTCCGAGGATCGGGTCCAGCATGCCGAGGCTGGCGATCATGTCGGCGACGTAGCTGCCCACCGCCATGTCCTTGAAGGCCTGCAGGTTGACGAAGGAGGGGTCCCGGAAGTGGACCCGGGCGGGCTTCGCGGAGCCGTCGGCGAGGACGAAGCAGCCCAGCTCGCCCCGCGGCGACTCGATCGCGTAGTAGATCTCGCCCGGCGGCACTCGGTAGCCCTCGGTGACGAGCTTGAAGTGGTGGATCAGCGCCTCCATCGAGACCGGCAGCTCCGAGCGCGGCGGCAGCACGTACTTGCGGTCATCGGCGATGTGCGGTCCCTCGGGCAGGGCGTCGAGCGCCTGCTCGACGATCCGCGTCGACTCGACCATCTCCGCCAGGCGCACCCGGTAGCGGTCATAGCCGTCGCCGACGGTGCCGACCGGGATCTTGAAGTCCATCTCCGGGTAGGCGAGGTAGTCGAAGGTCTTGCGCAGGTCCCAGGGCTCGCCGGCGGCGCGCAGCAGCGGCCCGGTCACGCCCAGCTCCAGCAGCCGCTCGCGCGAGACGATCCCGACCCCCTTGGTCCGCGAGAGGAAGATCTCGTTGCGGTCGAGCAGCGCTTCGTACTGCCCGACCCGCACCGGCATGTCGGCGATGAACTCGCGCAGCTTCGCCTCGAAGCCGAGCGGGATGTCCTCGATCACGCCGCCGACCTGGAAGTAGCGGGTGTGCATCCGCTGGCCCGCCGCCATCTCGAACAGGTCGAGGATCTTGTCGCGCTCGCGGAAGCAGTACCAGAGCATCGAGATCGCGCCGAGGTCGAGCGCCGTCGTCCCCAGCCAGACGAGGTGCGAGTGGATCCGGTTGAGCTCGAGGAAGATCATCCGCAGGTACTTGGCGCGGGGTGGGATCTCCAGCTCGACCAGCCGCTCGACCGCTCCGCAGAAGGCCTCCATCTGGAAGAAGTAGGAGACGTAGTCCATCCGCTCGACGAAGGGGATGACCTTCCAGTACGGGTGCGCCTCGCAAGACTTTTCGATTCCGGTGTGGACGTACCCGATCACCGGTTTCAGGTCGCGCACGACCTCGCCTTCGAGGTCGACGACGAGCCGCAGTACCCCGTGCGTGGCGGGGTGGTGGGGACCGATGTTCACGGTCATCACCTTGGTCGTGCGATCCGCCGTCAGCTCAGCCATAGCGCCGCTCGTTGTAAGTGAAGGTCACCGGCTCGCCGCCGACAGGAAAGTCGCGCCGCTGCGGCCACCCCACGTAGTCCTCGGGCAGCAGAATCCTCGTCAGATCGGGATGCCCCCGAAACACGATCCCGAAAAAATCAAACACTTCCCTCTCTTGAAACTCCGCCGTCGGAAACAGCTCCACGCAGGAGTCGATTTCCGGGAGCGCTCCGTCCGCGGGTGGCGCCGTAGGGGGGCCCACCCCCGAGGAAGCTTTAGCTACCGCAGGGGGTGGGGGGTCCCCTGCGGTGACAGGACCCGCGGCCGGATCGGCCAAAAGCGCCTTCACCCGCAGGCGCTCGACTCGATCGCGGTTCAGCAGCTCGTAGTGGACGGCGAAGCGCGGAGACGCCGGCAGGTAATCCGCTGCATGAAGGCTCGACAGGAACCCGTATTCGTGGCCGGGCGAGTTGCGCAGCCAGCGCAGCACCTCCAGGATCTGCCCCGAGTCGACGACGAGCACCGCCCGCTCCTGGGCGAAGCCGGTGTCGAGCACCGCGCCGGGGTGGTCCTGCTCGATCTCGCCCCGGATCAGCTCCAGCCCGGGTGCGTCAGGCACGAATCAGCCCTCGCGCCGTCTCGTATGCCTCCGCCGCCTCCGGGCTCGGTTCGCTGCGCGGCCCGCCCCGCGCCCACTCCTCGGTGCCGGCGGCGTTGTAGCGCTGGCGCCAGCCCTGGTCGGGGTTGCCCTGGATCTTGCGCTGCAGCTTGGTGAAGCCGTAGAGGACCGCCTCCGGCCGCGGCGGGCAGCCGGGGATGTGGAGGTCGATCGGCATGAACTTGTCGGCCCCCTGGACAACGGCGTAGTTGGAGAACATGCCGCCGCTGGAGGAGCAGGCCCCCATCGCGATCGCCCACTTCGGCTCCAGCATCTGGTCGTAGAGGCGGCGGATGACCGGCGCCATCTTGATCGAGACCCGGCCCGAGAGGATGATCATGTCGGCCTGGCGAGGGGAGGCGCGCAGCGCCTCGGCGCCGAAGCGAGCGAGGTCGTAGCGCGCGGTGACGAGGGAGATCGGCGCCTCGATCGCGCAGCAGGCGAGCCCGAAGGTGAGCGGGAACATCGAGTTCGAGCGCGCCCAGCCGAGCATCTTGTCGAAGTTGGTCATCACGACCTTCTCCTCGACGTAGCGCTCCAGCTCCTCGCCCTCGAGGTCGCCGCGCAGCATGTCGCGGGCGCGCAGCTGCCGGTCCCGCATCGTCTGTCGCTCTATTTCCAATCCAGGGCTCCCTTGCGCCAGACGTAGACGAAGGCGACGAGCAGCAGCACGACGAAGGTGATCAGCTCGCCCAGCACCAGCAGGCTGTCGGCGTCCTCGAGGATCACGCCCACCGGGTAGAGGAAGACGACCTCGATGTCGAAGAGAATGAAGAGCATCGCGATCAGGTAGAAGCTGATGCCGAAGCGCATGCCGCGCGCCGGCTCGACCGGGATGCCGGACTCGTAGGGCTCTGTCTGGCGGCGGGCGGCGGAGGTGAGCCGCGACCCGCGCTTGGGGCCGATCAGGTGGTTGAGCATGACGAAGGCGCCGCCCACCCCGAGGCCGAGCAGGGCGAAGACGAGTATCGGCAGGTAGCTCTTCAGCACTGGGAGGTCCGTTGTCGCGGGAGGGCGGCGGGCGCCGCTCGCAGGCGCTGTTATACACCCACATTGTGACAACTTGCTACATAGTGATATTCCGCATCAGCAAGCGGAATCCCGACCCCTTCGGACGGATATAGATGGTCGCGATCCACCTCGTCGTCGGGCTCTCGGTGGTCGTCTTCAACCTCGCTGCCTTCGGGCTCGGCGGCGTCGCCTGGTTCCGCCACCAGTCATCCGTCCCCTTCTGGTACCTGCTCCGCGCCGCCCAGGTCGCCGTCTTTGCGCAGGCGCTGCTCGGCGGCCTGCTCGTCTTCACCGGCCACGAAGCCAACGACGATCTCCACTACCTCTACGGCATCCTGCCCCTCGTCGTCTCCTTCCTCGCCGAGGGAGCCCGCACCGGCGCCGCCCAGCGCGAGCTCGGCGATACCGACTTCGAAGCCCTACCTGCCGCGTCTCAGCAGTCTCTAGCTCTCGCGATAGTCCGCCGCGAGATGGGGATCATGGCCGTCAGCTGCGGCGTGATCCTCTTCCTAGCCCTCCGCGCCGCCGGCACCAGCACGCTCTTCTGAGCGACCCTCCGAAATGATCGCGGCCCGGCTGAGGCTGAGTGACCTGCGCGGATACGGCCCCTCCCCGGGTTCCCGCTTGGTCATCACCCTCCCCGGTCTCGCGCTAATTTCGTCGGGCCGCTCGGATCTATACTGACCTGATGCAGATAAAACGTTTCATAGTGGAGTTGTTCATAGGCATGGCGCCGGCGTTCTTCATCCTCATCCTCCCTACATATCTGGCGGGACTTCTTCTCTCCCCGCCGTACGACGTGCTTGCTATGGCAGTCATCCTGGCGATCGGGGCCGTCATCATTCGCTTCAGAAGCGAGATTGATGCGCGCCGCGCCGCATGGCGCGAGGGCCGTGGCTCACACAGCGTCTCTAACGCCTCGCGCTAGCGGGCTGGCTCGGCGGCCGAGCGATCCTGGGCGATCTGGATCCCGGCGACGATCGCGAAGAGGGCGCCGGTTGCGAGGTGGAAGATCGCGTCGGCGTCGTTGTTGGGGAAGGTGAAGACCCAGGCGGGAGTGTTGTCGAAGAGCGCCCAGATGCCGGTCACGATCAGGGCGCCGGCGGCGTAGATCGCGTAATAGATGGCCCAGGCGGGCCGCAGGGCAAAGTAGAAGGCGGGGCCGAAGAGCAGCAGGCCGGCCAGCGCGTGGTAGCCGTTGAAGTCGATCCCCAGCACCCGCTCGGTCGGCGCGTCCTCACCGAGGTGGAAGCTCGGTTCGGCGATGAAGCCAGCCAGCGCCCAGAGCAGCTGGATCGCCGCCAGCACCACGATCCCCTTCTGGGCGAAGGTCCAGGGCTCCCGCTGCGCCGTCGTCGCCTCCATTGGCGCAGAAGCCTACTTCGCTGCGGATGGTCTCGGGGCTGGCTAGGCTGAGCCCCATGCTCGACCACGTCGGTATCGAGGTCAGCGACTACGAGCGCAGCAAGGCGTTCTACGAACAGGCGCTGGAGCCGCTCGGCATCAGGCTGCTGATGGAGCCGGTCGAGGACGCCGCCGGCTTCGGCAGCGACACCAAGCACGGCCCGATGCCTTACTTCTGGATCGCCGCCCGCGAGCGTCCGACCGTCAGTGGCGCCCACGTCGCCTTCGGCACTCGCACGACCGAGCTGGTTGATGCCTTCCACGCAGCCGCCCTGGCCGCCGGCGGCACCGACAACGGCGCCCCGGGCCCACGCCCGATCTACCATCCCGGCTACTACGGCGCCTTCGTCCTAGACCCCGACGGCAACAACGTTGAGGCCGTCTGCCACCGGCCCGCTCAGGACTGAGGTGTCGAGTTAATCGCGATATGCGCGACTAACTCGACACTGGTCAGTCCAGCGGCCGATACTCGCCGCCGTGAAAGACGAGGGGCGCACTTTCGTCGTCGCTCGTCTCCAGCGCTGTCACCTCGCCGGTGACGATCACGTGGTCGCCGCCGGCGATCACATCGCGCAGGTCGCAGGCAACGAAGGCGAGGGCGCCGTCGATCGCCGGGGCGCCGTCACGCTCGGTCCACGGCACGCCCGCCCACTTGTCGGCCACAGGGGCCTTGGTGGCGAAGGCCCGGGCGATCTCCTCCTGCCCCGCGTGCAGGACGCTGATCCCGAAGCGGTTGGCCGCCTGCACGGCGAGCAGGGTGCGGGAGCCGCGGTCGAGGCAGGCGAGCATCAACATCGGCTCGATCGAGAGCGAGCAGACCGCGTTCGCCGTCGCCCCGGCTGGTCCCTCCGGCCCGCTCGCAGAGACGACCGTGACCCCGGTGGGGAGCATCCCCATCGCTGTGCGGAAGCGGTCTGGGTCTGGTGCGGGCATTGGGAGTGGGAACGCGTCGCGGTCGGACGCTTGGGATCGCCGCCAGACAATATGATGCCCGCCGCGTGCGCCCCGTTCTTGCCACAGCCCTGGCCATCGCTGCCGCCCTCGTGCTCGCCGCTTGCGGCTTCGGCGAGGAGGGGATCTCGGTTTCCGAGGACGACCCAAACCACGACGGTGCGGTGCTCTTCGCCAGTCACTGCTCCGGTTGCCACACGCTCAGCGCTGCCGGCACCCAGGGCAGCGGCAATCGCTCGGTTCGGGTGCAGGGACCCAACCTCGATGAACGAATCGAGAGCTATGACGACGCTCTCTTCGCGATTCAGAACGGCGGCTTCTCCGGCGCGATCATGCCGCAGAACATCGTCGTCGGCGAGGAGGCCGAAGCGGTCGCCCGCTTCGTCGCCGAGTACGCCGGGCAGGACGCCGGAGAACCCCCCCGCCCCGGCGGGGAATCCCCCTGACCTGACGCTGCCATGCTCGACCTGAAGCTGATCCGCTCCGATCCCGAGCGGATCAAGGCGGCCCTGGCCCGCCGCGGCGCCGCTGGCAGCATCGACGAGCTGCTGGCCCTGGACGCCCGCCGCCGCGAGCTGCTGCCTGAGGTCGAGAATGCCCAGGCCGAGCGCAAGTCGCTCTCCAAGCAGATCGGCGAGGCGAAGCAGAAGGGCGAGGACGCCGAGGGCCCAATGGCCGAGGTCCAGGCCCTGAAGGAGAAGATCGAGTCGGGCAAAGCGGAGCTGGAGCGGGTCGAGGCGGAGCTGGAGCAGGTCGCCACCGCCCTTCCGAACCTGCCCGATCCCGACGCCCCCGATGGCATGGCCGAGGAGGACGCGGTCGTCTTGCGCGAGGTCGGCGAGAAGCCGAGCTTCGACTTCGAGCCCCGCGACCACCTGGAGATCGGCACCGAGTTGGGGCTGATCGAGATGGAGGCGGCGGCGCGGCTCTCGGGATCCCGCTTCGCCTACCTCAAGGGAGACCTGGTGTTGCTGGAGCTGGCACTGGTCCGCTTCGCGCTCGAGCTGGTCCGCGCCGAGGGCCACGAGCCGGTGGTGCCGCCCGTCCTGGTCCGCGAGGAGGCGCTCTACGGCACCGGCTTTCTGCCCGGGGACCGCGATCAGATCTACGAGGTCCCCAAGGATGAGCTCTTCCTGGTCGGCACCTCCGAGGTCTCGCTCGCCGGCCTGCACGCCGACCAGATCCTCGACGCCGACGATCTGCCCCTGCGCTACGCCGGCTTCTCCACCTGCTTTCGCCGTGAGGCCGGTGCCGCCGGGCGCGACACCCGCGGCATCTTCCGCGTCCACCAGTTCGACAAGGTCGAGATGTTCTCGTTCGTTGAGCCCTCGCGGTCGGCGGCGGAGCACGAGCGCCTGCTGGCGATCGAGGAGCGGATCCTGACCGAGCTGGAGATCCCCTACCGCGTGGTCAACGTCGCCGCCGGCGACCTCGGCGCCCCGGCCGCGAAGAAGTACGACTGCGAGGCCTGGATCCCGAGCCAGGGCCGCTACCGAGAGCTGACCTCCTGCTCGAATACGACCGACTATCAGGCTCGGCGCCTAGCCTGCCGATACCGCCCCAGTAATGAGGATTCCCCGCAGATGGTGCACACCTTGAACGGCACGGCGGTAGCCGTGGGAAGGACGATGATCGCGCTGATCGAGAACCGGCAGGAACGGGACGGATCATTCTCCGTACCTAAAACTTTGCATTCGCTTGGTGCGCCTGAGAGGATCGGCCCCGCGTGAACGCGGAGCGAGCCCAATGAGGCATTTCTGGTTCTTCGCGCCGCGAGAGGAGCGTGAACAGTTGTGATGAACGCAAGCGTGCGGGACGCGAGACGGGTCGTCCTCTGCGACGACCACGAGATCGTCCGCGAGGCGATCAAGTCCCGCATGGCGAACTCGCACACGGTCGAGATCGTCGGTGAGGCCAGCGACGGACGTGAGGTCGTCGAGGTCGTCAAGGAACTCGAACCCGACGTGCTGATCGTCGACGTCGAGCTGCCCAAGCGCGACGGGATCGAAGCGACCAAGGAGGTGCTCAAGGTCCGGCCACGGACCAAAGTGATCATCTTCACCGCGCACGCCCAGCCTGACCTGCTGGCGCTGGCCCTGAGGGCAGGCGCCTCCGGCTACGTCCTCAAGTCGGCCCCGGCCGAGGACATCGCCCGTGCGGTCAAGGCGGTGATGGGCGGCGGCACCTTCCTCGGCGGCGACTTCGCCGGTGGCAAGCCGGCCGAGGTCGAAAAGCTGCTCCACCTCTCACCGCGCGAGCGCCAGATCCTCGAGCTGCTGGCCGAGGGCCTGCGGGTCAAAGAGATCGCCGAACGGCTCGAACTGAGCCCGGCCACCGTCCACACCCACGTCCGCAACGCGATCAAAAAGCTCGAGGTCGACACCCGCACCGAGGCGGTCGCCCTGGCAGTGCGCTTCAGCTACCTAGGAGCCGTCGGCGGCAAAGTCTGAGAAGTCGAGCGCGCAGCCGTTGATGCAGTAGCGCTTGCCGCCCTTATCCGTGGGGCCGTCGTCGAAGACGTGTCCGAGGTGGGCATCGCAGTTCTTGCAGACGACCTCGGTGCGGCGCATGAAGTGACTGTTGTCTGGGCGGAGCTCGACGTTCTCCAGATTGGCCGGCTCGGTGAAGCTGGGCCAGCCGGTGCCAGAGTCGAACTTCGTGTCTGAGGAGAAGAGCTCGGCGCCGCAGCAGACGCAGTGGAACATGCCGTCGCGTTTCTCTTCTAGGTGGGGGCCGGTGAAGGCGCGCTCGGTGCCCGCGTTGCGGGTCACCTCGTACTGCTCCGGGGTCAATTGCTGGCGCCACTCGGCGTCTGTCTTCTTTTCTTTCTCCATAGGGTGAGGGTAGAAGATGCCCGAGGCGTTCTACGAGAAGAGCGGCGACGAGTATGTGGCCACCGAGCTGACGCGGGGGCCGTGGGATCCCGGTGCTCAGCACGCCGGACCTCCCTCAGCTTTGTTGGGGCGGGAGATTGAGGGATTGCCGGATGCTGAGGAGTTTCAGGTTGGGCGGGTTACGTTCGAGATCTTGAAGTCGGTGCCTATTGGGCCGGTACGGGTTGAGGCTGAGGTGGTGCGGCCGGGGCGGCGGGTGCAGCTCGTTGAGGCTTCGCTCTCCAACGATGAGGGTGTGCTGGTGCGGGCGCGGGGGTGGCGGCTGCGGACCGGTGCGATCGAGCTGCCGGAGGGGGTCTCAGAGCCCGCTCCGCCGCCTGGACCCGAGCACGGCTCCGAACCGGAGTTCTTCGCTACCGGGGATTCGGTCGGCTACCACACGGCGATGGAGTGGAGGGCGATCTCTGGGGAGTTCCTGAAGCCTGGGCCAGCGACCGTCTGGATGCGGATGCGCCACCCGCTCCTCGCCGGCGAGGAGCCCTCGCCGCTGCAGCGCACGCTGATCGCCGCCGACGTCGGCAACGGGATCAGCGCCGTGCTCGACTGGCGCAGCCACCTCTTCATCAACGTCGACCTCACCGTCCACCTCGAGCGGATGCCGCGGGGCGAGTGGGTCTGCGTCGATGCCACCACGCTGCCGCAGGCGAACGGGATCGGCACCGCCGAGTCGGTCCTCTCCGACGAGAACGGCCGCATCGGCCGCGCCGCCCAGACGCTGCTGCTCAGCGCGCGGTAGCTGGCTTCAGCTTGCCGAGCGCTCGGCAAGCAGGGTCCTGCCCAGGCTCGACACCATCAGCGCGATAGTCGCCGCGGAGACGAGCGCGAGCAGGGCGGAGGCGAGGAAGGCGCCCTCGTAGCTCGCGACCGCGGCGATCAGTCCGGAGAGGGGGGCGCCCAGGCCGATACCGGCGTCGAAGAACGCGGTGAAGGTGCCGAGGGCGGCGCCGCGACGGGTGTCGGGGACGCGGCTGATGGCGATCAGCGAGAGCGAGGGGTAAAGCAGCGAGAAGGCGACGCCCATCGTCAGCGCCCCTGCGAGGGCGACCTCGAGGCTCTGCGCGAGCCCGATCGTCGCCAGGCCCACGCCCTCGACCAGCGCCGCGGCGATCGCCACGCGGGCCGGACCGAGCCGGTCGGGCAGGCCGCCTCCGACCAGCCGGGTCAGCACCACCATCGTCGCGAAGGCGCCGAACACGGTGGCGCCGTGGCCGACCCCGCGCTCGTCGAGGTGGAGGATGACGAAGGTGGCGAGCGTCGCGTAGCCGATCGAGGAGAGGGCGAGGGCGACGCCTGGTCGCAGCGCCTCGTTGGCGATCAGCGGGTTGCGCTCACTGCCGGCGAGGGGCCGAAATGGGTCTGGCACGCGGGTCGCGATCGCCGCGCCGAGGAGTGGTGCGACCCCGGCGCAGATCCAGACCAGGGCGTAGCTGGACGCGTTCAGCACCACCTCGCCGAGTAGCGGTCCGACGCTGAGCGCCGCCCAGACGGCGAGCCCGTAGAGGCCGATCACGCGGCCGCGCCGGCCCGGTGGGGCCAGGTCGACGATCCAGGCCGAGCCGGCGGTGAACACCGCCCCCTCGCCGGCGCCGAGCACCAGCCGGGCGAAGATCAGCCCTGGAATGCCCAGCGGCAGCAAGTAGAGGAAGCTGGAGACTGCGACCAGCAGCGCGCCCATCAAGACCGTTCGCCTGCGCCCGCGGTGGTCGGCAAGCCGGCCGGCGAAGGGGCGGAAGAGCAGGCCGGTGACCGCGAAGGCACCGACCACCACGCCGACCGCGATGTTGCCGCCGTCGAGCGGGCCGTGCACGTAGCGGGGCAGGACCGGCAGCACGGCGCCGACCGCGAGCAGGCAGAAGAAGGTGACGGCGAAGATGCCGGCGAAGGCGATCCCGGGCCGCTCGACCGGCCCGGTCGTTGTGTCTGTCGAGCTCATTGCAGGAGGCCACCGAGGTCGTCGATCGTGTGATCCGGGTGCGGCTCGGCCCGTTCCGCCTCCTCCCGGGACGTCGCGCCGGTGAGCACGAGAATCGTCTCCAGGCCGGCCCGCCTGCCGCCCTCGATGTCGGAGGCGATCCGGTCGCCGACTATCGCCACCCGGGCGGCGTCCGGGATTAGGGCCCGGGCCTGGTCGAAGAGATGCGGTTCGGGCTTGCCGCCTGTCTCCGCTCGTTTGCCGGACGCCGTCTCGACCGCCGCCAGCGTCGCGCCGGTGCCCGGCCAGGCTCCTCCCGGCATCGGCAGCGTCGGGTCGCGGCTGGTTCCGAACAGCTTCGCCCCTCGTTGCAGGGCGCGCGTTGCCGTCAACAGCTCGGCATAGTCGAACTCGCGGTGGGCGGAGACGACGACCGCGTCGGCGCCCGCCCCTGCCTCGCCTTCCAGCAGCTTCAGCCCTGCCGCGGCGACGGCCTCCTTGAAGGCGGGCGCCCCGATCACGAAGGCGGTGCCGCCGGCCCCGACTTTGTCAGCTGCCAGCCGGGCTGTCGCCTCGCCGCCGCTGATCACTCGCTCGTCGGCGACCTCGATGCCGCCCTCGCGCAGGCGCGCCGCATAGGCGGCTGGCCTGCGCACTGAGTTGTTCGTGACGAACACGATTTCCTTGCCAGCGCCAAGCAGCGCGCCCAGCGCCTCTACGGCCCCCGGCAGCAGCTCGCGCCCCTCCCAGACCACCCCATCCAGGTCGATCAGGAAGCCATCGAATTCATCCACGAGTGCCATCGGCGGCTCAGGCTATTGGGCCGATCCAGGCAGGGGTGGAACGTCTTGTACTTTTTCGGCTGACCTCGATCTCGGACGGCAGCAGCCACTCTCCGAAAAAGTTAAGTGGAACCCCTGCCTGGATCGGCCCCAACCGCCGACCTCGATACCGTGCGTGCCGATGAGCCAGTCGAACGGGCAGGTGGTGGTCGCCTCCGACGTCTCGCGCCGCTATGGCGAGGGGGCGGCGGCGGTCGACGCCCTCGTCGGCGTCAGCACCGGCTTCGAGCGCGGCCACTTCACCGCGATCATGGGGCCGTCGGGATCGGGCAAGTCGACCCTGATGCACATCCTTGCCGGTCTCGACAAGCCGACCTCCGGCACGGTCACTCTCGACGGCGATGAGATCACCGCCCTCGACGACGGCGACCTGACCAAGCTGCGTCGCGACAAGCTCGGCTTCGTCTTCCAGTTCTTCAACCTGCTACCGGTCCTCACCGCCGAGGAGAACCTGGTGCTGCCGCTCTCGATCGCCGGCCGCAAGCCGGATGCGGAGTGGCTCGAGCAGCTGGTGCGCACGGTCGGGCTGGAGGACCGCCGTACCCACCGGCCTTCCGAGCTCTCCGGCGGCCAGCAGCAGCGCGTCGCCGTCGCCCGGGCGCTGGTCTCCAAACCAGCGGTGGTCTTCGCCGACGAGCCGACCGGCAACCTCGACTCGAAGGCGAGCGCCGAGGTGTTGCACCTGCTGCGCCAGGCGGTCGACGAGTTCGGCCAGACGGTGATCATGGTCACCCACGACCCGGCCGCCGCGGCCCACGCCGACCGCTTGATCACCCTGCGCGACGGGCGCATCGTCCACGACGCCGCTCCCGGCTCGGCCGACGCGGTGATCGAGCTGATGAAGACGATCGACTAGCGGCTTGACGCGGCTAGCGGTCAAGAGCCTCTGGGCGCGCAAGATTCGCGCCCTGACGACGACCCTGGCGGTGGTGATCGGCGTCGCCTTCGTCGCCGGCACCTACATCCTCACCGACACCACCTTCGCCGCCTTCGACGAAATCTTCGAAGACTCGCTGGCGAAGACCGACGTCGTGATCACCGCCAAGGACGCGGTGCGCCAGGAAAGCGGCGAGGCGCCCAGCTTCAAAGCGACGGTGCTGCCGAAAGTGAAGCGAGTGCCCGGAACGCGGGTGGCGTCGGGCCAGATATTCACGCCGGGCGGTCTCTTCGACGCGAAAAACGAGCAGATCGGGACCCAGTTCGCGCCCAAGTTCATCACCTCGATCCTTCCCGACGCGCTCGAAACGCAGACCTACGTCGAAGGCAGGGCGCCGCGCAACGCCAGGGAGGCGGTGCTCGACGAGAGCGCCGCCGAGGAGGCCGGCATCGGGCTCGGCGACACGCTCAAGCTGGCCTCGGTCGAACGGGTCGCCGCCTACCGCGTGGTCGGGCTGACCAGGCTCGGCGAGGCCTCCTGGGGGGGCGCCAGCATCGCCGGGCTGATCCTGCCCGAGGCGCAGCGGATCACCGACAAGAGCGGCGAATTCGACCAGATCGCGATCGCCGCCAAAGAGGGCGTCTCCGAAGAGACGCTGAAGCGGCGCGTCCAGCGCGTGACGCCGCCCTCGCTGCTGGTCGAGACGGCCAAGGAGAACGCCGAGCGCAACTCCGACCAGATCCGCGACGATCTCGGCTTCCTGCGGATCGCGCTGCTCGTCTTCGCTTTCGTCGCCCTCCTCGTCGGCGCCTTCCTGATCTTCAACACCTTCTCGATCACCGTGGCGCAGCGGGTCAGGGAGTTCGGCATGCTGCGCACGCTCGGCGCCGACCGGCGCCAGATCCTCAGCTCGGTCGTGGTCGAGGCGCTGGCGATCGGCCTGCTCGGGGCTCTGCTCGGCCTCGCCGGGGGCTACGCGATCGCCGTCGGCCTCAACGCGCTCTTCGTCGCGATCGGGATCGACCTGCCGACCACGGCCCTGGTCACCAAGGACCGGACGATCGTCGTCTCGCTGCTGATCGGCATCGGCATCACCCTGGTCTCCTCCTTCATCCCGGCGCTGCGCTCGACCCGGGTGCCGCCGATCGCGGCGATGCTGGCGCTGGAGCTGCCCACCAGCCGGCGCCGAGGCATCGTCTACGCCGCGATCGCGGTGCTGCTCGGCGTGGCGGGCATGGCGATGGTCTTGGCCGGCCTCTTCGGCAGCGCCAGCGGCGGCAGCGCCGCCGGTCTGATGGGCGGCGGCGCGGTGGCGGTACTGCTCGCGGTCTCGCTCTTCAGCCCGCGCCTGGTGCGCCCGCTCGCCTCGCTCGCCGGCCGGCCCCTGGAGCTGCTGCGCCGGCTCACCGGGCGTCTCGCCCGCGAGAACACCCAGCGCAACCCCGCCCGCACGGCGGTCACGGCGGCGGCGCTGATGATCGGCCTGGCCGTGGTCGCCTTTGTCACCGTCTTCGCCGCCGGCATCAAGAGCTCGATCGCGTCCGCGATCGACGAGAACTTCCAGGGCGAGCTGGTGATCCAGAACTCTGACGGCTTCTCGCCGATCTCCCCCCGCGCCGCCGACGCCGCGCGCGGGGTGGAGGGGGTCGAGCTGATCGCCACCCTGCGCTCGGTCCAGGCGAAGCTGGTCGGCGGCGACGGCGGCAAGCCGCGCGTCACCTCGCTCGACCGCGACGCCGACCGGGTGCTGACGATCGACTGGACCGAGGGCGGGCCCGAGGTGCTGCGAGGTCTCACCGACCGCCAGGTGGTCCTCGACAAGGCTTTCGCCAACAGCAACGACATCGAGGTCGGGGACAGGATCCGGTTCCTGACCCAGATCGGGGAGCGTCCGCGCCTGCGCGTGGCTGGCGAGTTCGAAGACAAAGTCGAACTGCTCGGCAGCGCGATCGTTACCCCGCGGCTGATGGCGACCGCGTTTGACCAGCGCGACGACGTGATCGACTTCGTCAAACTCGCGCCGGGGGCCGACGCCGAGGTCGTGCAGGGGGAGCTGTCGAAACTGATGGAACGCGAGTTCCCCATCGCGGAGGTGCGCAGCCAGCAGGAGCTGAAGGAAAATCAGGAAGAACAGATCAACCAGTTGCTCGGCCTGATCTACGCGCTGCTGGCGCTGGCGATCATCGTCTCGCTGTTTGGGATCGCCAACACGCTGGCGCTCTCGATCCACGAGCGGACCCGCGAGCTGGGGATGCTGCGGGCGATCGGGATGTCGCGGCGTCAGGTGCGGACGATGATCCGCTACGAGGCGGTGATCACGGCCTTGATCGGCGCCCTGCTCGGGATGGTGATCGGGGTGATCTTCGCGGCGCTGATCGCCCAGCCGCTGGAGGAGGAAGGCTTCGCCCTCTCCTACCCGGTCGGGGAACTGGTCGCACTCCTCGTCTTCGCCGCCTTCGCCGGGGTCCTCGCGGCGATTCCGCCGGCGCGCCGCGCTTCCAGGCTCGACGTTCTCGAAGCTCTGCAGTACGAGTAGGCGCTACCCGTGGCGCAGCAGGCGCTTCACCGCGCCCATCAGCTCCTCGGTGCGCTCCGGCTGCTCTGATTTCTCGGCGCCGATTACGCAGTGGGAAGCGTGGTCGGTGAGCAGCTCCAGCGCCACCTTGTCGAGCGCGGCCTGGATCGCGGTGACCTGGGTGACGACGTCGATGCAGTAGCGGTCCTCCTCGACCATCCGCTCGACGCCGCGCACCTGCCCCTCGACCCGCCGCAGCCGCTTCAGCACCGCCTCCTTGTTCTCGGTGTAGCCCCTCATCCGATCAGCTCCGCTAGCAGCACCGCACTTCCGAAGGCCGCCCCGGCCGCGGTCACCGCGGCTACTAGCGGGATCGGCGGGCCACCATGAATGCCAGTTTCGTGGACGGCGACGTGCCCTTTGCCGCGCGCGATCAGCCAGCGGTTGACTGGCATCGCGACCGCTCCGGCGACAACCAGGGCGAAGGAGAGGCTGCCCCAAAAGAGCAACGAGCCGAGGCCTGCCTCCATCGCACCCGGGATCGCGACGATGATCGCGTTGTCGACGATCTCCATCGTCGCGATGCTGAGCGTGTCGGAGGCAAGGGCGATCGGGATCACGGCCGAGAGCGCCAGCCCCGCGCGCAAGAGCGGCAGGCTGGTCAGCGTGTAGCCGAAGAGAAAGGCGAGGCTGACGGCAAGGGCGATCGTCGCCAGGTCAGAGAGCCCAAGCGCGGTGCCGATCGCGAGCCCGGCGATCTCGCCGAGCGCGCACCCGGTCAGGCAGTGCAGCGTGGCGCTGATCGCGACGGCGGTCAGCGCCGATCCTTCGCTCGGCATCTCGTGGTGGTGGGCGGTCTCCATTGGGCTCAGTATTGCATACCCCCCGGGGGTAATTTAATCAACGTCCTGAAGCCATGCGTTCAAGCAGATCAAGGACGCAGATATGCGCCGACCACATGACTCAGGAGAGGCCCATGCGCAACGCTCCTGCCACCTCGAGCATCGCCGCGCGAGAGGTGCGGCTGACCGCGGTCAGGTTGGCGAAGCTGTGCACCAGGCCGGGGTGGCGTCGCAGGGCGACGCGGACGCCAGCCGCGCGCATCCGCTCGGCGTAGGCCTCTCCCTCGTCGCGGAGCGGGTCGAAGCCGGCGGTGGCGACGTAGGCCGGGGGCAGGCCGGAGAGGTCGTCGGTTCGCAGCACCGAGACGCGCGGGTCCTGGGCGGCGCCGGCATCCGGCAGGTAGTGGCCCTCAAACCAGTCCATGTCCGCCTTAGTCAAGAGGAACCCTTTCGCGAAGAGCTGCCGCGACGCGCTGTCCTCAGCGTCGGTCACCGGGTAGATCAGCAGCTGCATCGCCGGGTCCGGCCCGCCGGCGTCGCGGGCCAGGATGCTGACCACGGCCGCCAGGTTGCCACCGGCGCTATCGCCGCCGACCGCGACCCGGCGGGGATCGGCGCTCATCCCCGCGGCCTGCTCCGCCGCCCAGCAGAACGCGGCGAAGGCGTCTTCTACCGCGGCAGGGAAGGGGTGCTCCGGCGCCAGCCTGTAGCCGACCGAGAGCACGCGGACGCCGGCGTTGGCGGCGAGGAAGCGGCAGAGACCGTCGTGGGTGTCGAGGTCGCCGATCACCCAGCCACCACCGTGGTAGTAGACGAGCAACGGCGGTGGCGGCGCTGTCGCTCCCGGCGGCGCGTAGAGGCGCGCCGGGATCGGCCCTGCCGGGCCGGGAAGCTCGAGTTCGTCCACCTGGGCCATCGGCAGCTTCGGCCCGCGGACCGTTTCGGCCCCGAGGCGACTATTCGCCCGCGCCTCTTCGGGCGGCGCGCATTCTGTGATCGATTCGCTGCCGGCCCATTCCGAGAGCCGGATCAGCGCCTGGATGTCACTTGCCAGCACCTGTCCGTCGAGTGCCGGCGGGCGGCCAAAGAGCACTCGCTGCGCGGGCGCCGGCAGTCCGCAGCCGACCTTCAGTACCCGGTGCTCGGCCTGCGGGGAAAGGCGGGGAAGCTCGACCACGTCGCCGGGCAGGCTATGCGATTCCTGTGAGACAGATCTCACACGAGAGTGCGGTCGCGGCACTAGCCTCTGGAGCAGAGGCACGATGGAGGCAGCCACAACAACCGTCCCGCGGCCGCTGAACAGGCCGGCGGAGCGACGCCTCCCTCCCGGCCCACCGCTGCCCCGCGTGCTGCAGACCGCGATCTGGTCACGCCAGGCGCGGCGAATGCTCTTCGCTTGCCACGAGCGCTACGGCGACATGTTCACGGTCCAGATTGCCTACGAAGGCAAGTGGGTGATGCTCGCCGACCCCGAGGCCGTTAAGCAGGTCTTCACCGGCGACCCGAGGGTCTTCCATGCCGGTGAGGGCAACAAAATCCTCGCCCCGGTTCTCGGTCGCAACTCGGTTCTCGTCCTCGATGAGAAGCCGCACATGAGCCAGCGCAAGCTGCTGCTGCCGCCCTTCCACGGCGCCCGCATGCAGGGCTACGAGCAGACGATGAGCGAGATCGCCTCGCGCGAGATCGACCGCTGGCCCACCGGGACTCCCTACAAGCTGCGGCCGCGGATGCAGGCGATGACTCTGGAGATCATCCTCAGCACCGTTTTCGGGGTGAGCGAAGGGGAGCGACTGGCTCAGCTGCGCGAGGCGCTGCGCGAGTTTCTCGACCTGACCACGGACCCGCGCGCACTGCTGCCCCTGCTCCTCATCGGGCCCGGGCGGGTCAGGAACTTCCGCCCCTTCCGCCGCCGGATCGAGCGGGTCGACGCCTTGATCTACAGCGAGATCGCCGAGCGCCGCGGCGCCGAGGACCTCGAGCAGCGCGACGACGTGCTCTCGATGCTGGTCGGCGCTCACCACGAGGACGGCGGGAGCGCGGAGCGAGTGAGCGAGATCTCCGGGGGTGATGAGCGCGAGCGAGCGAAGCGCGAACCTGGTCAACCGATGGGCGACGATGAGATCCGCGACGAGCTGCTCACCCTGCTCGTCGCTGGCCATGAGACGACCGCTACCTCGCTGTCATGGGCGGTCGAGCGGCTCGCCCGCCACCCCGAGAAGCTGGAACGGCTGCGCGACGAGGTCGAGGACGGTCGCGACGAGTACCTGACCGCGACGATCCAGGAGACGCTGCGGCTGCGCCCGGTGATCTCAATCGTCGTCCGTCATCTCACCGAGCCGGTCGAGATCGGCGGCTACGAGCTGCCGGCGGGCATCGGGGTGACGCCCTGTGTCTACCTCGTCCACCGCAACCCCGAGGTCTACCCGGAGCCCGACCGCTTCCTGCCGGAGCGCTTCCTCGAGCGCCCGCCCGGCACCTACACCTGGATCCCCTTCGGCGGCGGCGTCCGCCGCTGTCTAGGAGCCTCCTTCGCCCAGTTCGAGATGGCCGTCGTCCTGCGCGAGCTGGTCCGCCGCCACCAGATCCGCCCGGCCGACCCGCGCCCGGAGCGCGTCTTCCGCCGCGCGATCACCGAGACCCCGCGCCACGACGCAACGGTTGTGCTCGGCTGATGGCCGGCTCCTTTCCGAGCGTCGCTGTACCGTAATGAGCATGAAGCCCAGAAAGCGAACTGGGAACTGGACGGCCGAGGGAATTGCGGAGCGGCTCGACCGGCGTCGCGATTACACGGAGCTCACACCGTCTCAACGAATGGAACAGGTCTTCGAGCTATCGCGGTTTATGTCCCAGCTAGCTGAGGGCGGACGTCGTCAGCGCAGTGCCTGAACTCGATATTCGCGCGATCCTCGAAGCACTGGTCCGCGAGGATGTCGAGTTCCTGATCATCGGCGGAGTAGCGATTGGCTTTCATGGCTACGTTCGAGCGACGAAGGATGTGGACGTGGTGCCGGCGCCCGATGCCCAGAATCTCACGAAGCTCGCCCGGGTGTTGAGAGCACTGGACGCTCAAATCGAAAGGAGCGGAGGAGTTCGAGGACGGGGAGCTTCCAGACCCACTGGACCCCGAAGCGCTCGCGCTGGGTGGTAATTGGGTGTTGCGTACTCGGCTCGGACGCTTCGACATCATGCAGTGGATCGGTGACGACGCTCTGTGGGAGAAGCTCTCGCCCACCGCAGTCGAGGCTGAAGTAGGTGAGCTTGTCGTCAAGGTCGTGAGCTACGAGGGTCTCGTTGAGCTCAAGCAGAATGCGGGACGACCAGAGGACCTGCTCGATCTGCAGCGCCTGCGAGAGGCGCGCAGCGAAGAGTAGGCGACGGCGACGCTATCCCTTTGACTTAGGACCTAGCCCTATAGGGCCGCGGCCACCCGTGCCGCATGCGCCCGCTTGAAGGCGATCAAGCCGCTGGCGAGCTGTAAGAAGGCCAGGTGATTCTCCTCCTTCTTCGACCAGCGGACCAGGATCGCCCGGTTGCGGTTGAGCCATGAGTGGCATGCCTCGACGACCCAGCGGCGCGCTCGCCAGTCGGGATCGTGCTGCTTGAGGTCGATCTCCTCGCCGCGAGCGCGGATGTGTGGTGTGAATTCGTGGTCCTCGATCAGGTCGCGGATGGCGGGGAAGTCGTAGGCCTTGTCGAGGCAGAGGCCCTGGGGAGCGGACTCGCTCGGGCAGGGGCGCTCGATCGGGACCGAATCGAGTGTTCCCTTCAGCAGCTTGTGGTCGTTGCGGTTCGCTCCATCGTGATCGAGCCCGATCGGGATTCCCGCAGCGTCTGTGAGGAGCGAGCGCTTCGCCCCCCCTTGGCTCTATCAGTTGGATTGGGACCTGTCTTTGGCCCACCGAGCGGCGCCTTTGTCATCGCTCCGTCGACTGCCAGCCAGGACCAGTCGATGCCGACCTCCTCGTCGTAGTCGAGCAGGCCCCGGCGCCAGATCTCATGGAAGACCCCAGCCTGCTCCCACTCCTGAAAGCGCCGGTGGGCGGTGGAGGAGTTACACACCCCGGTCACGTCGAGCGCGTTCCACTGCATGCCGGTGCGCAGGACGAGCAGGATCGCGTCCATCACCTGGCGCTTTGGCAGGCCTTTGCGGTGCGTTCCCAGCGGATGCTCAGGCGGGGGCGGCAGCAGGAGCTCGATCTTCTCCCACAGCCAATCTGGCATTCGCCAGCCATCGTCGCGGTCGACCAGGCCCATCTCCACCCTCCTATGTCCGATCAACAGATCGACTGAGGGTTCCTCGGCAGGGATGAGAATCCTCCTATAGGGCTAGGTCCTTAGCCGCAGCCGGTGTTGTTGCCGCAGCTGCTGCACGTGTAGCAGCTGCCCGTGCGCTGCATCATGCCGCCGCACTGATCGCAGGCGGGCCCGAGGTCGAGACCGGACATCTTGGCCGGTACGACCGGGGGTGTTTCGGTGAAGGCGGCGCCGGCGGGAACTGCCTCGCCGCCCGTCGCCTTGGCCTTTTCGGCCCCGTTGCCGCCGTTGCCGGGCTTGGAGTGGCCGTTGCCGCCGTTGGTCGGCTCGGCCTCGGCGCCTGTGCTGATCCCGAGTCCGAGCTGGCTGGTCTCCGCCTCGCGCTTCGCCCGCACCTCAGGGGTGAGGATGCCGAGTTCCTCCAGCTCATCGAGGTCCTCGACGAAGCGGCTTGCCACCCAGCGCATGATGTAGTCGGGCAGCGATTTGGCGAAGGGGATCTCCGGGTTGCCGGTGATTCCCTCCGGATCGAAGCGCATGTAGCTGAACTTGCGCACGAAGGTCTCCAGCGGCACGCCGTACTGAAGTCCGATCGAGATCGCCGTCGCGTAGGCGTTGAGCATCCCTCGCAGGGTCGACCCCTCCTTGCCGATGTCGGTGAGGAAGATCTCGCCGACCGAGCCGTCCTCGTACTTGCCGGCGGTGATGTAGCCCTCGTGACCGGCGATCGAGAACTTGTGGGTGATCGATTCGCGCTCGCGCGGCATCCTTTTGCGCTCCGGCGCCGACATCGGCTGCTCAGCCTCGGCCTCCTTCTCCTCTTGGGCGTCGGTACGCAGCGCCTGCGCCGTCTTCGAGCCGTCGCGGTAGATCGCCAGGGCCTTCAGCCCGCCCTTCCAGCCACGCGTGTAGGCGTCGGCGATGTCCTCCACCGTCGCCGTCTGCGGCAGGTTGACCGTCTTCGAGATCGCCCCGGAGATGAAGGGCTGGGTCGCGGCCATCATGTCGATGTGGCCGGTGTGGGTAATCGCCCGCTCGCCGACCGCGACGTCGAAGATCGGCAGGTGCTCGTCCTTCAGCCCCGGCGCGCCGACGATCGTGTTCTTCTCGGCGATGTGGGCGTTGATCTGGTCGACCTCGGCGTCGGTGTAGCCGAGAGTGCGCAGCGCCAGCGGCACCGATTTATTGACGATTGTCATCTGGCCGCCGCCGACCAGCTCCTTGAACTTGACCAGGGAGAAGTCGGGCTCGATCCCGGTCGTGTCGCAGTCCATCAGGAAGCTGATCGTCCCGGTCGGCGCCAGCACCGTCGCCTGTGCGTTGCGGTAGCCGTGCTCCTCGCCCAGCTCGACCGCCTCGTCCCAGGACCGCTGCGCCGCCTCCAGTAGCTCGCCCTTGATCCCGGTCTCCTCGACGTCGTAGGAAGCGTCGCGGTGCATCCGCATCACCCCGTTGTGGGGCTCGCGGTTGCGCTCGTACTCGTCATAGGGCCCGGTCGCGCCGGCGGCAATCAGCGCCGACTGGCGGTAGGCGCGGCCGGTCATCAGCGCCGTGATCGCGGCGGCGACGTTGCGGCCCGCATCTGAGTCGTAGGGCAGCCCGTCGGACATCAGCAGCGCGCCGAGGTTGGCGTAGCCGAGCCCGAGCTGGCGGAAGGCGTTGGCGTTGGCGGCGATATCGGGGGTCGGGTAGCTGGAGTAGCCGACGACGATCTCCTGGGCGAGGAAGACGATGTCGACCGCGTGCTCGAAGTCGGAGACGTCGAAGGAGCCGTCCTCGCGGCGGAACTTCATCAGGTTGAGCGAGGCCAGGTTGCAGGCCGAGTCGTCGACGTGCATGTACTCAGAGCAGGGGTTGGAGGCGTTGATCCGGCCCGACTCTGGGCAGGTGTGCCAGCGGTTGATGATCGTGTCGTACTGGACGCCCGGATCGGCGCAGCGCCAGGCGGCATCGGCGATCTGGTTCATCAGCTCGCGCGCCGGCAGTGTCTTGGTCGGGTCGCCCGTGGCGCGTGCCGTGAGGCTCCAGTCCTCGCCGGCCTCGACCGCCTCCATGAAGTCGTCGGTGACCCGCACCGAGTTGTTGGCGTTCTGGTACTGGATCGAGGTGAAGCCCTCACCATCGATTGACATGTCGAAGCCGGCGTCGCGCAGAGCTGCCGCCTTCTTCTCCTCGTCGGCCTTGCACCAGATGAAGTGCTCGATATCGGGATGGTCGACGTCGAGGACGACCATCTTCGCCGCCCGCCGCGTCTTGCCGCCCGACTTGATCGTTCCCGCCCAGGCATCGGCGCCGCGCATGAAGCTGACCGGCCCGGAAGCGAGCCCGCCCTTGGAGAGCGGCTCGACCGAGCCACGGATGTTGGAGAGGTTGATCCCCGAGCCCGAGCCGCCGCGGAAGATCTTGCCCTCCTTGGTGTTCCAGTCGAGGATCGACTCCATCGTGTCCTCGACGCTGAGGATGAAACAGGCCGAGCACTGCGGGCGCTCCTCGAAGCCGACGTTGAACCAGACCGGCGAGTTGAAGGCCGCCTTCTGGTTGAGCAGGATCGAGGTCAGCTCCGCTTCGAAGGCATCGGCGTCCTCATCGGAGGCGAAGTAGCCGCCCTCGCGCCCCCAGTCGGAGATCGTGCCGGCGACGCGGCCAATCATCTGTTTGACCGAGGACTCCCTTTTCTCGGTGCCGAGCTGCCCGCGGAAGTACTTCTGGGCAACGATGTTGGTCGCGTTCTGGGACCAGCTCTTCGGGAACTCGACCCCGCGCTGCTCGAAGGCCGGGTTCTCGGGATCGCCGATCACCGCGTCGCGCGTCTCCCACTCGATCTCGTCGAAGGGATGGGTGCCGGCAGAGGAGAATCGCCGCTCTATCGAGAGGCCCTGCAGACCGGTCTGGGGGGTGCTGGCGGCGGTCTTGGACATCGAACTTCTCCTCTCGCGGCGACTTTTGGGGTGGACTGCCCAGGATTGCTGCTCAGTCGGACAGAAGTGCGCACCAATTGCGCAAATAAGGAGCTTGCTTGGGGCTCGATTCTCCTACCCATGGTGGCAACTCCGCAAAGTCGGCAAAGCTCACGACCGAGCGTGTGAGCGCGCTACGCTCAAGCCATGGTTGACGACCTGCGCAGGGGCGCAGAGCGGGTGGGCGAGCGGCTCGAAGGCGCCCGCGACGCGGCGGCGGATAAGGCGGGGGCTGCAAGGGAAGTTGCAGGCGACGCGATCGCCGCGGTCAAGCCGAAGCTGCGCGGGGTCTCGCACGAGTGGGCCTTCTTCATCTCGCTGGGCCTCGGCGCGGCGCTGATCGTCGCCGCCGACACGCCACAGGCGACCCTTGCCGTTGCGATCTACGCTGCCAGCCTCTCCGCCCTGCTCGGCACCAGCGCCCTCTACCACCGCGTGGAATGGAAGCGGCCCAACGTGCGCCGTTGGATGCGCCGGCTCGACCACTCGATGATCTTCGTCCTCATTGCCGGTACTTACACGCCGTTTGCCCTGCTCGCCCTCGATGGTCCGCTCGCCGACGCGATCCTCGCCGTGGTCTGGATCGGCGCGATCGCCGGCGCGATCGTCGAGATGGTCTGGATCGAACACCCGAAGTGGGTCGCGGCCCTGGTCTACATCTCGATCGGCTGGGTGGCCCTGATCGCCTTCCCGGAACTGTGGAGCGAGATGGGCCCTGCCGGGACGCTGTTGGTCGCCGCCGGCGGGCTCTTCTACACGATCGGCGCCGTCGTCTACGCGACCCAGCGACCCAACCCCAACCCGCGTGTCTTTGGCTACCACGAGGTCTTCCACCTGCTCGTGATCGCCGCCGCCGCCGCCCACTTCGCCGCGGTTGCCTTCTTCGCCCTGCCCGCCGCCTGATAGGGGCCGGCGAGCTCGAAGGAGAACCCCGAAGATGCCTGCACCGCTCAAGTACGTCGACCCCGATCGCCCGCGCGGCTCGTTCAGCCGCGCCTATGCCGCACTTGCCAACACCCGCCTGGGCAGGTTCCTGTCAGTCCACGTCCTCTGGAAGCTTGATCCGCTGCTGATGCGGGCGACTGGGGGTCGGCTCGGCTCCGGCCTCTCTCTCATCCCCACCGCCCTGCTCGAAACCCGGGGGGCGAAGAGCGGCGCGCTGCGGCGCAACACGGTCATCTACTTCCACGACGGTGACCGGGTCACGATCGTCGCCTCGAAACTGGGCATGGCGAAACACCCAGCCTGGTTCCACAACCTTCAGGCCGATCCCGACATCGCCTTCGGCGGTACCCCGATGAGGGCGACAGTGGTCGAAGGCGAAGCCGAGCGCGAGAGGCTCTGGACGCTCGCCGACCGCGTCTTCGCGCCCTATGCGGAATACCGCCGCGAAGCAGCACAGGTGAACCGGCAGATCCCGATCGTCCAGCTCACCGCGCGTGAGCCAAACTACGTCGCGTAACTAGGCTGCGACGGGCATTCGTTCCTCTTCGACCTCCGCGGCCGCGACCAGCTCGGCGAGGATCTCCTCGAGTTGGTCGGATTGCGCCGGCGGGAGCTGCAGGCGGCCGTCGGCGAACAGATCACTCGCCTTGGCGACAGGCAACTCGGCATCGATCACGCGACCGCCCATTGCCCCCAGCACCTTGCGCAGCTCCGCCTGGGCCCAGACTGCTCCGAACATGCCCGTGGATGCGCCGACCACCGCCACCGGCTTGCCGCGCAGGGCGCTCCTGCCCGCCGGCCGGGAGACCCAGTCGAGCGCGTTCTTGAGCTGGCCCGGGATCGAGCTGTTGTACTCCGGCGTCGCCACCAGGACGGCGTCGGCCTCGCGAACCGCATCGCGCAGCTCGCGCACCGCGACCGGCTCCGTTGCCGCGTCGACGTCCTCGTCGTAGGGAGGGAGGTCGGCCAGTTGCTCGAAGATCGTCAGCTCCGCCCCGGCGGGTAGCCGCTCGGCGGCGACCCGCAGCAGGGCGGTGTTGAAGGAGTCCCGGCGCAGGCTTCCGGATATGCCGAGGACTCTCATCGTCACTCCTCCTCGGCGACGAGCTCCAGCTCGACCGCGATCGTGACCTCGTAGTCAAGTGCCTTGCCGCCGCTCGGCAGCTCCGCGTTCCAGTCGAGGCCGAAGCGGCGGCGGTCGACGGTCGCCTCGAGCGAAAGCCCGACGCGGGGGCTGCCGGCGAGGTCGGCGCCGATCTCACCGAACCGCCCATCCGCCTCGACCTCGTGTTTCTCGCCCCGGATCTCCAGCACGCCCCGCACGCTGACGGAGCCGTCCTCGCCGACGCTCAGCTCACTGGACTCGAAGCGCAGGCGGGGGTGGCGCTCGGCGTCGAAGAACTCGGGGGAGAGTAGGTGGCCCTTCAACTGCTCCTCGTCGATCTCGATGCTGGCTACGTCTACCGAGCCCTCCAGTCGCGGGGCATTGCCGCCCGTCAATCGTGCCTCGTACTCCGCGAAGCCGCTGCGGAAGGTCGAGAGCCCGTTGTGGACGACCGAGAAGCCCACGGACGAGTGGACCCGATCAACCGAGTAGGACCCGCTCGGTACTTGTTGCTCGACTGTCTGGGTTGTCATCTCAGCCTCCAGGTAGTTGCAAGATCAATAGTTGACTTAGAAATCATTTTAGCAGAAAAGCTTTCGTAGTCAACTATTGCTGAGACAACATTTATCTGCGATCATCGGTGTATGGCAAGTGCGGCCAAGAACACCGCTCGGGCAAGGCGCAACGGATCGAAGGCAGACTCGCCCCCCGATCCCCACCGGGAGGCGTGGACGGCCCTCTGTCGCGCCCATGCTGGAGTTGCCGGCCGGCTGCAGGAAGCGCTGACTGACGCCGGCCTGCCGCCGCTCGCCTGGTACGAAGTCCTCGACGTCGTCGCCGCTTCTCCTGATCGACAGCTGAAGATGGGTGATCTCGCCAGCGCTCTGGTGATCAGCCGCGGCGGCCTCACCAAGCTGGTGGACAGGCTGGTCAAGGCGGGGTTGCTAGAGCGCGCCTACTGCGAGACGGACCGGCGAGTCAGCTACGCGGCGCTGACCCCTTCGGGCCGGGAGGTGTTCGCCGAGATGCAGCCGATCGTCGTGGGCGAGCTACGCGCGGCCTTCACCAAGAGCCTCAGCACCCGCCAGGCCGCCACCCTGCGCGACGCCCTGGTCGAGATCAACGCGACGACCTGCTCGACCTGACCGGCGGCTTGAGGTTGCGTAACCGACATTGACCCACCTTGGGTGTGGTCAATGTCGGAAGCGTCGCGCGACCTAAGCCGCCAGCGCCGCTGCGGCGCGCTCCTTGGCGGCCTCGATCAGCGCCAGCAGCTCGGGCTCGCGCCCTTCGCGCAGCAGCCCGACGGGGTCGGGCTCGCCGTTGACGATGCCCTCGAAGAACTCCTTGCGGTCCTGGTAGGTCGGCAGCGTCCCCTTCGCCCAGCCGCGGGCGTCGTTGAGGACGACCGCGAGCCGCGCGTACTCCTCGCCGAAGAGCTCGGCGATCTCCCGCTTCATCCGCTTCGCCAAGGCGGGAGAGGCGCCCGCGGTCGAGATCGCGATCGCCAGCGGGCCAGTGCGGACGATCGCCGGCAGGATGAAGTTGCAGAGCGGCGGCACGTCGACCACGTTGACCAGCATCGCCCGCTCCTCGGCGTCGTCGTAGACGCCGATGTTGACCTCGCTGTCGTCGGTCGCGGCGATCACCATGAAGGCGCCCTCGAGGTCGGCTGCCCCAGCGTAGAGCCGTTTCTCCCAGGCGATCGACCCCTCCGTCGCCAGCTCCTCCAGCTGGGGGTGGGCGACCGGCGCGATCAGGGTCACGCCGGCGTCGCAGGCCAGCAGCCCCTCGACCTTCTCGAGGCCGATATCGCCGCCGCCGACCACCAGGCAGCGCCGCCCCTTCAGCTTCAGGCAGGCGATGTAGAAGGGGGTCTCCAGCATGTCGCGCACGCAAGACTGGTCGCAGATCCCCCTGCGCAGCTGGCAGACGCACTCCTTGCCGGCGTAGGCCTGTGCGGGCATGTGATGGAGGTTAGTGATGCGGGGTTAGATGGAGTCCAGCGTCAGCCGCAGGCCCTCTTCCAGCGAGGTCTCGGCGCGCCAGCCCAGCTCGCGCTCGGCGCGACCCGGGTCGATCGCGATCCGCTGCACCTCGCCGGCGCGCGCCGGGGCGAGCTCGGGCTCGAAGCCATCGGCCCCGCCCAGCTCGCCGAGCAGCCTGGCCAGCTCCAGCACGCCGGTCTCGACGCCGGTGCCGACGTTGACCGGGCCCGTCGCCTCCGACCCGGCCGCGGCGAGCGCCGCCGCGACCACGTCTCCCACATATATGTAGTCCCGGGTCTGGGTCCCGTCGCCGAACACCGTCGGCGACTCTCCCGCCCGCAGCCGCCCGCAGAAGATCGCGATCACGCCCGCCTCGCCGAGCGGGTCCTGCCGCGGGCCGTAGACGTTGCCCGGGCGCAGGCTCATCCCGGAGAGCCCGTAGAGCCTTTCGTAGAGTCCGAGATAGCCCTCGGCGGCGTACTTGCTCTGGCCGTACGGGGCCTCCGGCGCCGCCGGGGTCTCCTCGGAGAGAGGAAGCTCCCGCCCCGCGCCCTCGCCGTAGATCGCCCCCCCGGTCGAGACGAAGACGATGCGCCGCGTTCCCGCCCGCCGCGCCCCCTCCAGCACGTTGGCCGTGCCGCCGACGTTGATCGCGGCGTCGAAGGCGGGGTCCTCGACCGACTTGCGCACGTCGATCTGGGCAGCGAGGTGGAAGATCGCCTCAGGCTTCGCCTCGCCGGCCAGCGCGGCGATCGCGTCGGCGTCGCGGATGTCCTGCTCGACCAGCCTCGCGCCGTTTGCCAGGGCGCCCTCGAGGTTCTCGCGCCGCCCGGTCGAGAGGTCGTCGACCACCGTCACCTCGTCGCCGCGAGCGAGCAGCGCGTCGACCAGATTCGAGCCGATGAACCCGGCGCCGCCTGTGACCAAGGCCTTCATCGCGGCGCCGATCCTAAGGGGATCGGTGGGCGGCGGCCCGCAGGCGCCGCCAAGCGCCCCTGCTACCCTCGCCGCCCGATGAGGCTGATTGTCACCGAGAAGAACAACAGCGCCGAGAAGATCGCCATATTCCTCAGCGGCGGCAGCGCGTCCAGCGACAAAACGTTCAAAGTCCCTTACTACACCTGGACCGACGCTAATGGCGAGCAGCAGCGGACGATCGGGCTGAAGGGGCACGTGCTTGGGCCGGCCTTCCCCGAGGGCTACTCGAACTGGCAGAAAACCGACCTGCACGACCTGATCGACGCCGAGCTGATCAAGGAGCCGACCGACAAGAACGTCGTCAAGGCGATCAAGAAGGTGGCCACAGAGGCGGACGAGCTGGTGATCGCCACCGACTTCGACCGCGAGGGCGAGCTGATCGGCCTCGAGGCTCTGGAGGAGATGCTCGACGCCAACCCGGACCTCGGCTCACGCGAGGGGACCCGCGACGGCACCCTGCGGATCAAGCGCGCCCGTTACTCGGCGCTGACCAAGGAGGAGATCGAGCGCGCTTTCGGGGAGCTCGACGAGCTCTCCTACCCGCTCGCCAACGCCGGCGCCGCCCGCCAGGACATCGACCTGCTCTGGGGCGCGACCCTGACCCGCGCCGTCTCCCTCGCCACCCGCCGCTTCGGCTCCAACTTCCTCTCCGTCGGCCGCGTCCAGAGCCCCACCCTGGGCCTGATCGTCGAGCGCGAGATGGAGCGCCGCGCCCACAAACCGAAGCCCTTCTGGGAACTGTTCGCCCGCTTCCAGCACCCCGAGGGCAGCTTCGAGGCCCACCACGAGACCGACAAGTTCTGGGAGAAGCCCGAGGCCGACGCGGCGCTCGCCGGCACCACCGGTCCCGGCACGGTCAAGTCGGTGACCGCGCGCAAGAACACCCGCAAGCCGCCCACCCCCTACAACACGACTGCTTTCACCAGCGACGCTTCCAGTCGCCTCGGCATCACTCCCGCCAGCGCGATGCGGATCGCTGAGGACCTCTACATGGACGGCTTCATCTCCTACCCGCGCACCGACAACACCGTCTATCCCGTCTCGCTGCCGATCCACGAGCTGGTCTCCTCGCTGGTCCGGATCAAAGAGTTCTCCGCCGCCTCCGGCCTGCTCGACGGTGAGCTGAAGGCGACGCGCGGCAAAAAAGAGACCACCGATCACCCGCCGATCTACCCGACCCAGGCGATCCACCCCGGCGCCCTCGACGGCCCCAAGCGCCGCGTCTACGAGCTGGTCGTGCGCCGCTTCCTCGCCACCTTCAGCCCGCCGATGATCACCGAGTCGACCCGCGCCGACATCGAGGCCGGCTCACAGACCTACTTCGTGCGCGGCTCGGTCGTCGTCGATCCCGGCTACGCCGGCGTCTACACCTACGCCCGCTCCGCCGACGAGGAGATCCCGAAGATGGAGGAGGGGCAGACGCTTGAGCTCGACGGCGAGCCCTGGATCCTCGACAAGGAGACGCAGCCGCCCTCCCGCATCTCCCAGGCAAAGCTGATCGAGATGATGGAGGAGCGCGGGCTCGGCACCAAGGCGACCCGCGCCGAGATCATCAAGAAGCTCTTCGACCGCGGCTACGTCTACGGCAACCCGCCGGTCCCGTCGGAGACCGGGATCGCGATGTACGAGGCGTTCAGGAAATACGTGCCGGCGATGGCGACGCCGGAGATGACCGCCACGCTCGAGGCGGAGATGGACCAGATCGCCGCCGGCGAGATGACCAAGGACGGCGTCGTCGGCGACAGCCGCGAGCTGCTGCACAGCACCTGGTCGGAAATCGACGAGAGCCGCGAGGACCTCGCCAAAGTGGTCTGGGCGGGGATGGACCAGGACCGCATCCTCGGCCCCTGCAAGGTCTGCGAGGAAGCCGGCCGGACCAAAGAGGACGGCTCGCCCAACATGCTGCGCATCATCCGCGCCAAAAAGTCGGGCAAGCGCTTCGTCGGCTGCGGCGGCTGGAAAGCCGACGACCCCGAGTCCTGCGACCAGACTTTCCCGCTGCCCCAGCGCGGCGACGTCTTCAAGCTCGAAGAGCGCTGCTCGGTCTGCGACCAGACACCGCGGCTGAAGGTTCAGCCCTTCCGCGGCCGGCCCTGGAACCTCTGCCTCAACGACGACTGCGAGTCGATGCAGGAGATGAAGAAACGCCGCGCCGAACGCGAAGCGGCCAAAGCGGCGAAGGAAGCGATGGCGAAGAAGCCGCTGCCGGACGGCAGTGAGGACGGCCCCGTGCCGAGCAAAGCCGACACCGCGACTCGCAAGCGCAAACGCGCCAAGGCCGCGACCAAGGGCTGAGGCCCCGCCCGTTGTTCATCTCCCTGGAGGGGATCGACGGCTCGGGAAAGAGCACCCAGGCACGCCTGCTGGCCGAGTCGCTCGGCCCCGAGACGCTGCTGATCCGTGAGCCGGGGGGGACCGACGCCGCCGAGCGGATACGTGAGCTGCTCGCCGACCCCGCGGTCGAGCTCGACCCCTTCGCCGAGCTGCTGCTCTTCTCCGCCGCGCGCGCCGACCTGATCTCCCGCGTGATCCGCCCGGCGCTCGAGGCCGAAACGGACATCGTCGCCGATCGCTTCGCCGACTCCAGCGTCGCCTACCAAGGTGGGGGGCGGGAGCTCGGGACGAGCCATGTCCTCTCGCTTACGGACATGGTGATCGACGGCCTCTGGCCCGACCTCACCGTGCTGCTGCGGGTCGACCCGGAGATCGGGCTGGGCCGGGCCGACGGCGAGGACCGCTTCGAGTCGGAGGGCCTCGACCTGCAGCGCGCCGTCGCCGAGGCCTACGAGGAGATCGCGATGATCGCCTCCGACCGGGTCGTCGTCGTGGACGGCGACGGCAGCGTCGAGGAGGTTCATGCGCGGGTGATGGATGTCGTCAGGGACCATGCGTCCTGACCGCGGGTCCTGTCGCGGAGGGCAGCCCTCCGGCTCACCCGCCGGAGGGACAACCCTCCACGCCACCCGCGGAAGAGACGCATGACCGCCCTCACGGACAACATCACCCATCAACCTCGTGCCAAGATGGCCCTGAGTGCTGCACTCTCGTCGGGGCCCAGTCATGCCTACCTCTTCCGCGGTCCGCGGGGCGCCGGAAAGCAGGCAGCGGCGCGTGCGTTCGCTGCGGAGATTCTGGCGAGCGATGCTGCCGATCCCGACGACGCCAGGCGACGGGCGCTGCTCGACCCCTCGCCCCATCCCGACCTCATCTGGCTCTCCCCACGCGGCGCCCAGCACTTGATCGAGGAGGTGCGCGAGCGGGTGATCCGGGCCGCCTCCTACCGCCCCTTCGAGGGTGAGAAGCGGGTCTTCGTGATCGAGGCCGCCGAGGCGCTACGCGACGAGAGCCAGAACGCCCTGCTGAAGACGCTCGAGGAGCCGCCCGAGTTCGCCCACCTGATCCTGCTCAGTTCCGAGCCGGAGCTGCTGCTGGAGACGGTCACCTCGCGCTGCCAGCCGGTCGAGTTCGCGCCGCTACCCACTGAGGTCGTGGAAAAGGCTTTGGCTGGGGAAGCGCCAGATGACGAGATCGCGGCCGCCGCTCGGCTCTCCGCCGGTGACCTGGATCGTGCTCGCCTGCTGCTCTCAGACTCTGGCCGGGAGCTTCGCGCAAAGGCGATAGAGCTGGACTGGAAAGCCGTCCTCGGGACAGCCGAAGCAGCTGGCGAGGAGACCGAAGGAGTAGCCCGCGAGGCGCTCGAGGAGCAGGCGGCGGCCGGGTTCAAACGCTCCGCCCGCGACGTCAGCGACGAGGCGAAACGAGCGGGGCGCCGCCGCCGCACCGAGGTTCTCGACCTTGGCCTCGAGCTAGCCGCCGCCTGGTTCCGCGATCTAGCCGCGGTGGCCAGCGGCGCCGAGGAGGTCGCCTACAACCGGGACCGGCTCGATGCGCTGCGCTCGCAAGCCGCCGGCCTCAGCCCTGCCGCACCCCGCCGCGCCGCGGAGCTGGTCCAGGACACCCGCCGCCGCTTCGACCTCAACGTCTCCGAGGAGCTAGCGCTCGAGGCTCTTCTCTTCCGCCTCGCGCCCGTTCTCGCTTGAGCGCGCCCGCTCCCGCGCCCGCTCGAGCGCGCGTTCCTGCGCGAGCCGCGTGATCTGGGCCGACTGGCGGGACATGATCACGCTGAAGTTGAGCACCAGCCCGAGCAGCAGCAGCAGCACGATCGAGAACAGGGCGACATTGGTGTCGCGCACCCCCATCGCGTCGGCGGCCAGCTCCAGCAGGCCGGGGAAGGCGGCGCCGGCGAGCATGCCCAGGCCGGCGACGAACCAGACCACGCTGTAGCGCTCCTGCAGCTTGTCGCGGCGGATCAGCTCGAGGATCATCGCCATGAAGGCGACCGCCAGTACCGCGGCCAGGATCCGCGTCTGCGAGGTGAGGTGGACGGCTGGCTCCTGCTGGGCGAGGACCGTCGCCAGGCTCATCGCTGCTCCGGCTTCGGGCGGCGCGGCCGGAACTGGCCGACGAGCAGCACGATCAATCCCTTGAAGATGAAGAAGGCAGACTTCAGTGGTGTCAGGAAGGAGGCGCCCTCGACCCGCTCCAGCATCCGCACCGGCACCTCCTTGACCCGCAGGCCTTGGCGCACCGCCAGCTGCAGCGACTCGATCTCGGCGAAGTCCGGCGAGTAGTTTTCGCTGAACAGCGCGATCACCCGGCGGTTGGCCGCCCGCATCCCGCTGGTCGTGTCGGTAAAGCGCTGCCGCGTCGCCAGGGTGAGGAAGAAGCGGAAGACGTTGCTGCCGATCCGCCGCGACATCGTCGGCTTATAGTCGTCGCTCTCGGCCTCGGCCGCCTCCGGGTCGCGGTAGCGGGAGCCGATCACCAGGTCGGCGCGGTCGGTGGAGACCTCCTCCAGCAGCCGCGCCACGTCGGCCGGCGGGTGCTGGCCGTCCGCGTCGAGGTGGGCGATGAAGTCGTAACCCTCGCGCCGCGCGTGCAGGTAGCCGGTCTGCAGCGCCGCTCCCAGCCCCTGGTTGAAGGGCAGCGAGGCGACCATCGCGCCGGTTTCCCCTGCGCGCGCCGCGGTGCCGTCGGTTGAGCCGTCGTCGACGACCAGCACGTCGACGTCGGGCAGGGACGCGCGCACGCCATTAATCACCTCGGCGATCGCGCCCTCCTCGTTCCAGGCCGGAATGAAGACCAGAGTCCGCATAGGCCGATTCTTCCACGACCGCCAGCCGGTCCCATGACCGCCATCGTTCCTTTCTGTTAGTAAACCCTCATGAGACGGATCGGGATGCGACTCTGGCTGGCTGGCGCCTTTGCCGCCGTGTCGCTGATCACCGCCGGCGTCGTCTACCTCTTCGGCGACCGGCCGCGCGCCGTGCTCGGCGCGATCGCGATCGGCATTCTCGTCGGCTTCCTGATCGCGGTCGGCATTGCCCACCGTGTCACCCGCCTCTCCCGCGCCGCCGGCCAGCTCGCCGCCGGCTCCTTCGACGTGCCGTTGGAGACCGCCGGGCCGGACGAGATCGGCGACCTCGCCCGCGCCCTCGACTCGATGCGCGCCTCGCTGAAGGAGAGCTTCGGCGTTCTCACCGCCGACCGCAACAAGCTGAAAGCGATCTTCGACGGCCTCACCGACGCGGTAATCGTCGTCGACGTCAAGGGACCGCTGCGCTTCTCCAACCGCGCCGCGACGAAGCTGCTCGACCCGGCCGGCCTGCCACCCGAGCCGATGCTGCCGCAGCTGCGACGGGCCGCCGAGCTCGGCTTCGCCGCCCACCCGGCGCTGCGGATCGGCGACCGCGCCTACGCGATGTCGGCGCGCTCACTGCCCGACGAGCGCGCGGTGCTGGCGGTGCTGCGCGACCGCACCGATGAGCTGCGCCGCGAGCTGGCCGAAGCGGACTTCGTCTCTAACGCCGCGCACGAGCTGCGCAACCCGCTGGCCGGCATCTCCAGCGCGATCGAGGTGCTCCGCGAGGGCGCCAAGGACGACCCCGAGGCCCGCGACCACTTTCTCTCGCGCCTCGCCGAGGACGCCGAGCGGATGAACCGGCTGACCCAGGCACTGCTGACCCTGGCCCGGGTCGAGTCACTAGGCACGGGGAAGACCGAGGTGGTCGACGTGCCAGTCGCGATCCGCGACTCCGTCGCCGCCGTCGTGGCGCCGCCGGGCATCGAGTTGGCGGTCGAGGTGGAGCCCGAGCTGGCCGCGGAGGCCGACCCTACGCTGCTGCGCCAGGTGCTGATCGGGCTGCTCACCAACGCCTTCAAGAACACGCCTGCGCCCGGCGCCGTTACCGTTCGCGGCCGCCACGACGGCGAGAGGGAGGTTGCACTGGAAGTGATCGACACAGGAACCGGCATCCCCGCGGCGGAGATCGACCGCATCTTCGAGCGCTTCTACAGGCGCAGCGAGTCGCGCCAGCAGGAGGGCTTCGGTCTCGGCCTGGCGATCGCTCGCCGTATGGTCAGCGTGATGGGCGGCGAAATCGGCGCCCGCTCGGTCCAGGGCGAGGGCAGCACCTTCTGGATCCGCCTCCCGCTTGCCCAGCCAAGCCCGACCCCGGTGGCATGATGAGTAGTGGCCGCATCCTGATCGCCGACGATGAGCCCTCGGTGCGGGATTCGGTCGGCTACGCGCTTCTCCAGGAGGGCTTCGAGGTGACCGCGGCGGCGGACGGCGACGAGGCGAGCGGCATGCTCGATGACGGCATCCCCTTCGACCTCCTGATCCTCGACATCATGATGCCGGGCCCTAGCGGACTCGACATCTGCCGCGACGTGCGCTCGCGCAGCGCCGTACCGATCATCGTCCTCACCGCCAAGGACGCCGAGGTCGACAAGGTGGTCGGGCTCGAGGTCGGTGCCGACGACTACGTGACCAAGCCGTTCTCGGTGCGGGAGCTGCTCGGCCGGGTCCGTGCCCAGCTGCGCCGCCGCGAGCTCGACCGCTCGCCGCTCGGCCAGGCGGTACGGATCGAGTCGGGTCCGGTGGCAATCGACCTCGTCCGCCACATTGTCACGGTCCGCAGCGAGCCGGTCAGCCTGACCCGCTCCGAGTTCCAGCTGCTCCGCCTCCTCGTCGGCCACGCGGGTGAGGTCTTTCCCCGCCGCAAAATCATGGAGGAGCTGTGGCAGACCGAGTTCGAAGGCGACGAGCGCGCCTGCGACGTCCACATCTCCAATTTGCGCCAGAAGGTCGAGCGCGACCCCCAGAAGCCCGAACTGGTCTTAACCGTGCGCGGCGTCGGCTACAAGTTCGACGCCCTGGGCCCCTGAGCCTCGCCCAGCACCCCAGAGCCGACGCCCGGACTTGAACCGGGGACCCCTTCATTACGAGTGAAGTGCTCTACCAACTGAGCTACGCCGGCGCGAGTACCCATTCTACGAGCGACGCCGCGTAACTCTCGGCTCATCGCCCTCGAGGCTGGGCTGCATCTGGGCACAGACCGGGCAGTCGGGCTCGGGAACGACGTCCTCGCGTTCGACCTGCATCGTCCGCAGGTCGTAGACGTGGCCGGCGCCCAGCGTCGAGGGCGCGGCGAGTCCGGTCAGGTGATGGACGATGTCGAGCGCCACCTGGCCGCCGATCAGCGCGCAGGCGGGTCCCAGCGTCGCGCTGGGGGCCAGTTTGCCCTGGCGTTGTTCGATCGCGACGTCAAACATCGGGTACGAGCGCCGGTAGGAGATCTCCTGGCAGGCGTAGCAGCCGGTTACTCCTGGCACGTAGAGCGGCCCAACTCGGGCGATCGGGGGGAAGTGACTCATCGCGACGAAGGGAATCCCGGCCGCGAAGCAGGCCGAGTTGACCCAGCGCTCGACTTCATGGGCAGGCCAGTCGATCGCGTCGATCACGAGGTCGTAGCCCGCGATCGTCGCGCCGATCTCAGCCTCGCTTTCGAGTCGCTTGGGCAGGACCTCGAGCCGCGCGCGCGAGTTGAAGGAGGCGAGCCGTTCGGCCGCGGCCTCCGCCTTGAGCCGGCCGATGTCGGCCTCGCCGTAGAGGACCTGGCGGTTGAGGTTGGTCAGCTCGACCCGGTCGAAGTCGACCAGCAGCATCTCGCCGATCCCGCAGCAGGAAAGGGCGAGCGCGGTCCAGCCGCCGAGGCCGCCGACTCCAAGCACGGCAATGCGAGCGCCTTCCAGCCTTGCCTGGCACTGCGAAGGCGCCGGCCCGGCCGTGATGTCGCTGAAGTAGCGGAGCTGGCGGTCGAAGCGCGCCACCACCTCGTCCTCGATCAGGTCGTCGTCGGCGGCATCCTCGACAACGCCCAGCTCCTCGAGCTGGGCGAGCAAGTCGCCGACCTCCTCGTCACCGAACTCCTGCTCGAGCGCCTCGCGCGTCCGGCTCCCATCCAGCGCCGCTAGCAATCGCAGGCCGTCCTCGTCGGGTTGCTCGATGTGGATGTCTGCGCCGGCGCTGGGCCTCATCAGGTAGAGGTCGCCGTCGGGCGATTCCATCCGCTCGGTCGTTCTCTTGATTCGCGGTCGGGTCATGGTGCAGCGGCCGGGCCGCTTCACTGTTCTAGACCGATCTATTGTTCAAATTCGTTTCACACAATATGCGTAGCCCGATCAATAGCGGCCATCGCGCACCCCAGACCCCGGGCAGGAACGTAAAGTTGGGCGCTCGGCGCGCCGAAGAACGGAGGGGAGCGATGGGCGGCCAGTGAGCGAACCGAGCAAGAAGACCAAGGGCGACCTCAGGTCCCTGGTAGATCCCAGGTTGGTCAGCGCCCTCTCGCACCCGCTGCGCGTGCATGTCATCGACGCGCTGGGCGAAGCGACCGCCAGCCCGAGCGACCTCGCCCGCGAAGCGGGGCTCAGCGTCAACTACGTCGCTTATCACGTCAAAGAGCTGGAGAAGCTCGGTTACGTTGAGCTGGTCAAAACCGAGCCGCGGCGCGGGACGGTCGAGCACTACTACCGGTTGAAACGTCGCTTCCTCCTCGACGACAGCGAGTGGGAGCGCTTGCCGAAAGGGATTAGGCGAAGTTTCAGCGCCGATCTCTTCCGGCTCGTTATTGCTGACGTCAAGGAAGCGCTGGCCGAGGGCACTTTCGACGCGCGGAGCGGACATCTCAGCCGCACGAGGCTCCACGTAGACGAGCAAGGCTGGGATGAGCTCACCACGATGCTCGAGGAGACGATGAACCGGGTGATCGCGCTCCAGACAGAGTGTGCCGAGCGCCTCGAGGCGAGCGGCGACCAACCGATCCCAGCGGCCGTCTCGATCGCGGGCTTTGAAGCGCCACCGAGGGTGAGCGCGGACGAGCCAGCCGCCGACTAGTCCCTCCTAGGGAGTCCTCAAGCCAGCATCCCCCGTTTGCAAGGTCGGTGTGACTAAATCGGGTACTTGAAGGGTCTTATAGAGAAACGACCCTCTGGTGGGCGTCGGTGTAGATCGGGGAGGCATGATGGATCGCAAGGCCAAGCTGAAGAAAATGGGCAAGCGGACCACGATCGACGAGAGCAAGCTGAAGCGATTCATGGACCCGAGGCTGGTCTTTGCTCTCTCTCACACGGTGCGCGCCCATGTCCTGGTCGTGCTCAACGAAGGAGTCTCGAGCCCGAGCGCGGTGGGCAGGGAAATCGGCGTTTCCGCCGCCTACATCAACTACCACTTCGAGGAGCTCGAGCGCGAAGGCCTAATCGAGCTGGTCAGGGTGGAGCCGCGCCGTGGCGCCAAGGAGCACTTCTACCGGGCGAGGAAGACCCTCGCCTTCGACGATCGGGCCTGGGACAGCTTGCCGGAGACCTTCAAGTCGGGGATAACCGGAGGCACCCTCCGGAACATCTACGACGAGGTCGCGGTGGCGCTCGAGGCCGGCACCTTCACCGCCCGCAGCGAGGTCCACCTGAGCATGGTCTCGATGTCGCTCGACGCAAAGGGCTTCGGCGACGTCGGCGCTCTCCTGAGCGAGACCCTGGAGAAGGTGAAAGCGATCAAGTCGGAAAGCGCGGAGCGCCTGGCGGCGAGCGACGAGCAGGCGATCCCGACCACCGTCGCGTTGATTGGCTTCGAGACCGCGACGGGCTCTGCGCCGAGCGACGCCGGCTCGGCCGCTACGGACCGGTTGTGAGCTGGCGGGCCCGGGCGAAGACGGCGTCGAGCATCGGAGCGGTGAGGCGGCCAGTGAAGGTGTTCTGCTGGCTCGGGTGGTAGCAGCCGAGCAGCTTCCAGCGTCCCACCGCCGCCTCGGTGCCATGGCCGAAGCGCGGCCGTGGCCGCGGGATCTCGCTGCCGAGCCCGCGAATCGCCCGCAGCGCCCCGTCCCAGGCGAAGGCGCCGAGAGCGACGATCACCTCGCTGCGGTCGAGCAGCTCCAGCTCCCGCTCCAGGTAGGGGAGGCAGTTGTCGCGCTCGGCCGGGCTCGGGCGGTTGGCCGGCGGTGCGCAGCGGACCACGGCGGTCAGGTAGACGTCGCGTAGGCGCAGCTCGTCGCCGCGCCGCTCGGACTCGGGCTGGTTCGCGTAGCCGGCGCGGTGCAGCGCCGCGTAGAGCCACTCGCCCGAGCGGTCGCCGGTGAACATCCGCCCGGTGCGGTTGGCGCCGTGCGCCGCGGGCGCGAGGCCGACGATCGCCACCCTCGCGGCAGGGTCGCCGAAGCCGTCGAGCGGCCGCGCCCAGTAGTCCTCGCCGCGATAGCGACGCGGTGGGTCTGCGGCGCGGGCCTCGCGCCACTCGACTAGGCGAGGGCAGCGCCGGCAGCCATGTATCTTGGCCGCTAGCGCATCTAGCGGGACAGGGCGGGCGGGCGTGACCTCGCTCACCCGCTAACTGAATCACGACTGAGCTAGGAAGGCAGGCCGGGGCCCGGCCCCATCGAATCTGGGACCGGGACCCGTCCGCGCCTTGCCTAGCGAGCCTTGCTGGTTGAAAGCAGTGGGACGACGTGGTCCGTAGTACCGATCTTCACCCTGCCTCACCCCCCTTCTCGAAATGTCAGCTCTTTCGGACGGGGGGTCGCGACCTCCGTACGTTGCCTTAGACCCCTTGATTGCTCAAATTAGTTCCACTAATAGGAAGGTTGGGTTAAAAAGTCGCGATTTGCACGATTGGATTTGCAAAGCAGCGTGCTTGACCAATACGATGCAGTGATTAATCAGCGTGTGGCAAAAGTGGTGCGAAGCCCGCGCAAACGATCGGAGGAACCCGCTGTGCCCCCCAAGACGACGACTACTAAGAAGTCCAAGGCCAAAGGCAAGACGAAGACCGGCGTCGACCAACGCCTAGTCAAGGCGCTTGCGCACCCGCTCCGGGTTGAAATCCTTGCGATCCTCAACGAGCGGCTCGCGAGCCCCAACGAACTCTCCAAGGAGCTCGACGAGGGCCTGAGCCAGGTCAGCTACCACGTCAAAGTCCTCAAGGACTACGAGTGCATCGAACTGGTCAAAACCGAGCCGCGCCGCGGGGCGGTCGAGCACTACTACCGTGCTACCGCTAGAGCCTTCCTAACGGATCAGGACTGGCAGCACCTTCCCGCCTCGATCAAGCCTGGGATGAGTGCCTCCTTTATTAGATTGCTCGTAGACGACGTGGTCGCTGCGCTGAAGAACGGCACCTTTGACGCTCGTGACGATCGCCATATCAGTTGGACTCCTGGCGTTGTCGACGAGCAGGGTTGGAACGAAACGGTTGAACTTGTTAATGAGACGCTCGAGCAAGCGATCGAGATTCATACGAAGAGCGCTTCTCGTTTGGCGAAGTCGGGCGAGGAGGGCATTCCATCGACGGTTGCATTCCTGCACTTCGAAGGTCGGGATTCGGCTTCAGGCTCCGCTTCGAAGTCCAAGAAGGCAAAGGCTGCGAAGAAGTCGTAACGATCTGGGGGGCTTGGCGGGTCTAGCTGAATAGGCTTCGCGTCCATGAAGGGCGCGAAGCAGGTGCAGCACTCCCGCATGGGGCGACGGCGCGGCGCTATCCGCGTCGTCGCCCTTTTCGTTGTCGCCGTCCTGGCGGCTTCCGCCGCCGGCTGCGGCGACGACCAGAGGGCGAGCGACGATGAGAAGGCCGCCGACGTCGAGATCCTCAACGCGGCGCTGGCTCGAGAGCTGACCGTCGCCTCCGCTTATGCCCGAGGCGAGCACCTACTGCGTGGGCCCTATCGCGCGGTTGGGCGCGAGTTCCGCGCCCAGGCCCAGGAGCATGTTGACGCGCTCACCAAGGCAGTCCGGGGCTTGGGCGGCAAGACCGATGCCGAACAGGAAGAGCTCGACTTCGCCGGCGTCACCGACGAGGCCGGCTTCCTCACCCTCGCCTACGGGCTCGAGAACGCGGCGCTCGCCGCCTATTTGGAGGCGGCGCCGCGCCTGGCGACCGGAGCGCCGCGCACGCTCGCCGCGTCGATCGGCGTCAGCCACGCCCAGCACCTGGTCGTCCTGCGGCAGGGTCTCGGCGCCAGTCCGGCTGAGTCGGCATCCGTGGCCTTCGAGCCCGGTGACCTGCCCCCGCCGGCGCAGCCGGCTCCGCCCGGCGAGTAGGAGATGATCCGCACGTGACCGGCCCCCTCTACGCGATCGGCCGCTTCTGCTCGCGCCACCACTGGCCGACGATCGGCGTCTGGCTCGCCATCGCTATCGCCCTGGTCGTCGCCGGGCAGAGCTCCGAAAGCAAAACCAACGACAACCTGACCCTGCCGGGCACCGACTCGACGATCGCTACCGAACTGCTCGAAGACAACCTGCCCGAACAGGCCTTCGGCAACAACCCGCTGGTGATCCGCTCCAGCGGCGCGCCGCTGACCAGCCCGAAATACAGCGCGGCGGTCTCGGAAACGGCGAAGCGGCTGCAGGCGATGGGCGACGTCAACTCGGCCATCGACCCGCTCAGCCCGGCCGGGGCGGACTTCCTCAGCAAGGACAAGAGGATCGCCTACGTCCCCGTCTACCTCGACGCCGGGCCCGGCGAACTCACCGAAGACCAAGCGCAGGCCGTCCTCGATGCGGGCGGGCCCGCACGGGCCGCCGGGCTGGAAACCTCGGTCGGCAGCTACGTCGGCCAGCAGCTCTCCAAACCCTCGACCGAGATCAGCGAGGCGATCGGGCTGACCGCGGCGGTGATCATCCTCCTCTTCGCCTTCGGCACGGCGACGGCGATGGCGCTGCCGATCGTCTCCGCCGTGGTCGGCCTCGCCTGTGCGCTCTCGGTGATGCGCCTGCTGGAGAGCGTCGTCCAGGTGCCGAGCGTCGCTGCGACCCTGGCGACGATGATCGGGCTTGGCGTCGGGATCGACTACGCCCTCTTCATCGTCACCCGCCACAAGCTGCAGCTGCGCGACGGGATGGAGCTGCGCGAGTCGATCGCCCGCGCCACCGCGACCGCGGGCGGCGCCGTCGTCTTTGCCGGCTTCACGGTCGTGATCGCGCTCTGCTCGCTTGCCTTCGCCGGGATCCCGCTGGTCAGCACCCTCGGCTTCACCGCGGCGATCGCGGTGGTCGTCGCGGTCGCCGCCGCGACCACGCTGCTGCCGGCGCTGCTCGGCGCGCTCGGGCCGCGGATCGACTCGCTGCGGGTCAAGCTCGGCAAGACCCACCCGGATGATCACCAGCCGCATGGCTGGCGGCGCTGGGCAGAAGGGGTCGCCAGCCGGCCTTGGCGCTCAGCCCTCGCGGCCCTGGTGGTCCTTGTCGTGCTCGCGCTGCCGATCTTCGAACTGGAGCTGGGGCAGAACGACATCAGCGCCCTGCCCAAGTCGACGACGGCGCGGCAGGCCTATGACGGCCTCACCGAGGGCTTCGGCCCCGGCGTCAACGGCCCGCTGCTGATCGCCGCCGAGTTCGACAGCGCCAAAGAAGCGAAAGAAGCGATGCCCAAGCTGGCGCGGACCGTCGACGGCGCGCCGGACATCGCCGCCGTCTCCCCGCCGACCTTCGACGAGAAAGGCACGGTGGCGGTCGTCTCGGCGATCTCGAAATCGCCCCCCTGGGGCGACGCGACCGTCGACCTGGTTGAAGAGCTGCGGGAGACGACGATCCCCGAAGGTCTCGCCGGCAGCCAAGGCGCCGCCTATGTCGGCGGGCAGACCGCCGGCTACATCGATCTCGCCACCCAGATCAGCGACAAGCTGCCGCTGATGATCGCGATCGTCGTCGGGCTCAGCTTCCTCGTCCTTCTGCTCGCCTTCCGCTCGCTGCTGGTGCCGGTCAAGGCGGCGGCGATGAACCTGCTCTCGGTCGCCGCCGCCTACGGCGTGGTGACTGCGGTCTTCCAGCTCGGCTGGGGCTCGTCGCTGATCGGCCTCGACCACGCGATCCCGATCGTCAGCTTCGTGCCGCTGCTGATGTTCGCGATCCTCTTCGGGCTCTCGATGGACTACGAGGTCTTCCTGCTGACGCAGATGCGGGAGCACTACAAGCAGACCGGCGACGCCCATCGCGCCGTCATCGAGGGCCTGGCCAACACCGGTCGCGTGATCACCTCGGCGGCGGCGATCATGGTCTGCGTCTTCACCAGCTTCGTCCTCAACGGCAACCCGGTGGTGAAGGAGTTCGGGGTCGGGCTGGCGGTGGCGATCGCAATCGACGCGACCCTGGTCCGCTGTTTGATGGTGCCGGCGATCATGGTCCTGCTAGGCCGCCGCGCCTGGTGGCTGCCCCGGTGGATGGACCGGCTTCTGCCCCATGTCAGCATCGAGGGCGAGGAATACTTCGCCAAGCGCGACGCGACTCGCGCCGCCGCTGGCGAGGCGGCAGACTGAGGGACCGGTGTTCCCGCTCAACCTGCCCAACGTCCTGACGATGCTGCGGATCCTCGCGGTGCCTGTCGTCGTCGTCGCACTGCTGGGAGAGACGCCGAACGGCGACACCCTCGCCGCCGCCGTCTTCGCCTTGGCGGCGCTGACCGACGGCCTCGACGGCTACTTCGCCCGCTCGCGTGACGCCGTCACCACCTTCGGCAAGCTGATGGACCCCATCGCCGACAAGCTGCTGGTCGCCGCGGCGCTGGTCTCGCTGGTCTCGCTCGACCGACTCGCCGCCTGGGTGGCGATGGTGATCATCGCCCGCGAGTTCGCGGTCACGCTGATGCGCGTGGTGGCGGTAGAGCGCGGCATCGTGATCGCCGCCAGCTGGCTGGGCAAGGTGAAGACGGTTCTGCAGATCGCCGCCGTCTTCGCCCTGATCGCCGCCAATCCCTCGCCCGCCTGGGTCGACGCCCTCGTCTACCTAGCGGTTGCCGCCACCGTGATCAGCGGCGCCGACTACTTCTTCGGCCTGCGCAAGCGGATCGAGGCAGAGCGGCAGACGCGAGCCGCCGCGAAAGCCGAGCCCAGCTAGGTTCCTGAGCCGTCGATCCCGTCGAAGGAAACGATCGAGGACGGCGAGCCCGCGCATCCGACATTCACCACACTGGAGTGGGGTCAAAGTCGGATGCGCTACGCGTCTACAGCTTCATCGGCTTGTGCCGGTCTGTCTCTCAGGAGACCGGCGCCTCGAGCCACTCCCTAACCGTCGTGTGGTGCAGTTGGTGCTCGCCGCTGTCGAGCTCGCGGCGCAGGTCCTCGAGCATGCCGTAGCGCTCCGCCACCACGTTGTGGCGGTGGATCGTCTCCAGGTTCTCCTGGCGGGCCATGACGAAGGCCTCGCCCGGCAGCTCCGAGTAGCCCTCGACAACGCGCCGCACCATCTCCCGCACGCAGTCCTCGACAAAGCGGGGCTGGGCGTGCGCCTTGGCGACCACGGCGAGCTCGTCGGGGCGCTTCATCAGCTCATAGATCTCCGAGCTCATCGAGCCCTCGACGATCCGCAGCAGCTCGGGGGCGTCGATCCACGCCTCGCCCCCCTCGGGGCAGCCGACATAGAGAGTGCCGATGCCGCGCTGGTTGTGGGTGGCGACGGGGACGGCCTCCAGCGCGCGCTCGATCTGATCGGGGTTGAAGCCGGCCTCGGCGAGCCGCTCGCGGCCCAGCTCGGCGACCATCTCCTGGGCGCAGGGACAGGCGGTCATGCCCTGCGCCTGGACCCCAGTCAGGGTTCGTGTGCCTCGCTCCGAGGCGACCGCGGTGCCGAGTAGGACGTAGATCTCCTGCGTCGCCTGGCCGCTCACCGGGGTGGTCGCGGTCTCGGGATAGCGGGCGGTGACCGAGACCTTGGCCCGCCGCCCCTCCTGGCGCTCGCGAACCCGCTGGGCGATGTGGGCGGCGAGGATCTCGGCGCGGAAGGCCTCGCCGAGCACGACCTCGTCGATCGCCTCGCCGACGATCTCCTCGAAACGGGACATATGGACGCCGGCCTGGCGCGGCTCGAGGTCGACGAAACACTCGAAGTCGGCGTGGTAGAGGTTCTCGGCGCCGTCGGCCTTGACCCGGATCACCTTCTCGACCCCGGTGACGCCGACTCGCGAGAGGCTGACCTGGGTGGCGGGGACCCGCGCCTGCACGTCGGGGGCGCTCAGCGGGGGAGTTGTCGCGTTGGTAGCCATGGCCTAGAAGGGTAGGCGAGCGCCGCCGCCGACCGGGTGCTGCTCAGCTCTCAGCATGCCTATACTTTGTCGCGGTCGGAGCATTGGGGCCCGACCCCCCGGCCAGGGGAGAGGTTGCACCGGAGGCAGTCAGATCGAACCTTTGGGGACGGTCCCGCAAGGACTGGATCAGGATTCGGGAGAGCCGCCACTCCTCTTGGAGTCGGATGAGCTCCGCAGCCTGGTCGCGCTGGGCCGCGAACGGGGTTACCTCACCTTCGAGCAGATCTCCAGCACGCTGGAGGAGGTCGATGTGACCAAGGAGCAGGTCGCCGGCCTCCACGCCCGCCTGGTCGAGAGCGGCGTCGAAGTGGTCGCCGAGAACGGCGCCGGCGCCGAGAAGGGTCAGCGCGTCCCGGCGGCCAACGGCCGGGTCAAGAAAGAGGAGCTCGACCTCACGGTCGAACCGAGCCTCGACTCGCTGCGCCTCTACCTGCGCTCGATCGGCCAGGTCGAGCTGCTGACAGCGGCGCAGGAGGTCGAGCTGGCGAAACGGATCGAGCGCGGCGACATGCTGGCCAAGCGGCAGATGGTCGAAGCCAACCTGCGGCTGGTCGTCTCAATCGCCAAGGGCTACCTCGGCCGCGGCCTCGGCTTCCTCGACCTGATCCAGGAGGGATCGCTGGGCCTGATCCGGGCGGTCGAGAAGTTCGACTACCGGCGCGGCTACAAGTTCTCCACCTACGCCACCTGGTGGATCCGCCAGGCGGTGACGCGGGCGATCGCTGACAAGGCACGGACGATCCGGATCCCGGTTCACATGGTCGAGAAGCTGAACCGTGTCGCCCACGTCGAACGCCAGCTCGTGCAGCGGCTCGGTCGCGAGCCCGAGCCGCACGAGATCGCCGCCGAGCTGCAGTGGCCGCTGGAGGATGTGCGGGAGATGCTGCGCTTCGCCCAGACGCCGGTCTCATTGGAGAAGCCGGTCGGCGACGAGGACGACTCCGAGCTCGGTGACTTCGTCGCCGACGACGCCAGCACCGAGCCCTTCGAGGAAGCAAGCGAGCACCTGCAGCGCGAGGGCGTCCGCCGCGCGCTCGACTCGCTACCCGAACGTGAGCGCCAGGTAATCGAGCTGCGCTACGGCCTCTCCGGTTTCGAGCCGCTGACGCTGGAGGAGGTCGGCAATACCTTCGGCGTCACCCGCGAGCGGATCCGCCAGATCGAGAGCAGCACGCTGAAGAAGCTGCAGTGCATGCCAGAGGCCCAGATGCTCCGCGAGGCGAGCTAGCGCGGTTCGAGGACGATGACCGAGGCCTCTCGGTCGAGCTTCGTCTGGTAGTCGTCGAAGCCGGCGTACTGCTCGTTGTGCTTGTGCCAGAGGTCTGTGCGCTCCTCGCCCTCGGCGATCCGGGCCCGCACCGGGTAGCGCCGGCGCCCGACCTCGACTTCGGCCTCGGGGTTCGATTCAAGGTTGAGAGACCAGGCGGGGACGCGAGCGTTGCCGGCGTTGGTGTTGATAACGACGACGTTCTCGCCGTCTCGCAGGTAGACGATCGGCGCCGTGCGCTTCTGGCCGGACTTGCGGCCCGTCGTGGTGAGGAGCAGGACGGGAGCGCGGTTCACCCTCCCGCCGATGCGCCCTCCGCTTGCGCGATAGAGCGGCACATTCAGCTTCCCCGTCCAGCGCAGGCCGGTCGCTCCCAACGAGTTCGAGATTCGCGCCACTGTGCGATCGCTTGGCACGGCGCGAGTATCTCAGTCGGCCTGGTCAAGTGGCCCGGGCGCCTCAACTCGCTCGAAGACAATGCGGCCGGGCCCGTCGGCGCGGACTCGCATGCGATCGCCAACTCTGAGACCGGCCTCAGCACAGGGCCGCTTCGGGGCCGTCATTTGACGCTTCCGGCGCAGAAGGGAATGGCCGCTGCGCGCCAGCTTTCTCTCGGATCTCGTTGTGTCGCCCATCACCTCGCCAGACGAGGTGTGGAGCGGGCTTGAGAGAGCTTGATGGGGGAGGCAGGATTCGAACCTGCGAAGGCTATAGCCGCCAGATTTACAGTCTGGTCCTTTTGACCGCTCAGGCACTCCCCCTGCATTCGGTCAACGTCATCTGGTTTTTCACCGACGTAGACGAGGTGCTCTATCGGCTGGCCTCGCTCGACCTCGAACTCAGAATACTTTGTTCCACCGAGGTTCAGTCGTCGCGAACCCTCGATGATCTCCGCCGGGATGAACCAACGCCGTCCGTCCCCGACGAGGACGAAGAGATAGTCGACATTGGATGGATCGAACGCCTTGCTGATCCCATTCCAGCTCTGGTTTCCCCCGTTTGTCTGAATGCTCACCGCCCACCGCTTCTGGCCTCCCGGCGTTGCTACGCGGTAGGTGCAGGTCTTGACCTGCACCCGAATCAGCTGTCCAGCGAACTCTGCCATCAGGTCGACGTCAGGACTATGGCCGAGGGGTATCCAAATGAGCGCGCCCTTGCTTGCCAGCCACTCCATTGCTGAGAACTCACCGAGATCGCCTTGAGCTCTCCTGTTGATCAGTCGCGCTCGGCGATGGATTTGAGGCCTGGCCGCTGTAGTCATCGAACCTATGTTCCCATCGACCTCAGACAGAAAACTTCATAGATTGATGATGGCCAAAGGTCAAGCGCATACGGGATGATGCACCGGTGAGCTCCAGCAACCTCAACGGCCGCGTGATCGCTATCGCTGGGGTCGCCGGCGGGCTCGGCCCGCTCGTCGCTGAGCGCCTGGCGGAGGCTGGCGCCACGGTGGCCGGCACCGACGTGTCTCAGGGGCGGATCGACGAGGTCGGCGCTGTGCTGGACCTGTCGGCGGAGCGTTGGGACGGGCGCGCCGTCGACCTGCTCGACGAGGAGGCGACGCGGGGCTGGTGCGCGTCGCTGCTCGATCGCTTCGGCCGGGTCGACGCGCTGCTGCACCTGGTCGGCGGTTGGCGCGGCGGGCAGCCGCTGCACGAGGAGCCGCTCTCGGACTGGGATCTTCTGCACGACCTCCTGATCCGCACCGTGCAGCACACCACGCGCGCCTTCCACGACGCGCTGCTCGCCGGCGAGCGCGGTCGCTTCGTCATCGTCTCTGCCAAGCAGGCGCAGAACCCCTCCAACTCCAATGCCGCTTACGCCGCCGCCAAGGCCGCCGCAGAGGCCTGGACCCTGGCCCTCGCCGACGGCTTCGAAGGCACGGCCGCGACGGCCAACGTCATCGTCGTCGACGCGATCCTCACCCCGCAAATGCGCGAGGAGAACCCGGGTGAGGAGTTCCCCACGTTCACTCCGGCCGAGCACATCGCCGAGTCGGTTGCCTTCCTCTGCTCGGACGCCGCCGCGAAGATGAATGGCCAGCGTCTCACCCTCGCGCCGCGCGGCTGAGACGACATTTCCCGCTTACGATGCGGGGGTGAGCAAAGCCGCCAAAGGCGAGATGACGATCCGTGAGCTGGCGGAGCGGACCGGGATGACGGTGCGCAACATCCGCGCCCATCAGACCCGCGGCCTGCTGCCGCCGCCCGTGGTCCGCGGGCGCACCGGCTACTACAACGAGGAGCACGCGGCGCGGATCGCGCTGACCCGGGAAATGCAGGCTGACGGCCTCAACCTGGAGGCGATCCGGCGCGTGCTGGAAAGCGGCGACGGCGGCTCGGCGACCGAGATCTTCGACTTCACCCGCGCCCTGCGAGCTCCCTTCGAGGATGAGGCGCCGGAGATCGTCGAGGCCGACGAGCTGGCCAACGTCTGGGGCGCCGGCGGCACACCCGATCCCGAGCTGATGCGCCGCGCCGAAAAGCTGGGCATCCTGCGCGCGCTCCCGGACGGGCGGGTCGAGGTGATCAGTCCGCGGCTGCAGCGCGCCGCCACGGCGCTAGCCGATCTCGGCGTCGGCCCCGAGGGCGCTCTCGCCACGGCAGAGAGACTGCGCCGCCATGCCGACGGCGTCGCCCGCGCCTTCGTCGAGCTCTTCGTCAAAGAGGTGTGGGAGCCGTTCGACCGTGCCGGCCGGCCCGAAGGCGAGTGGTCCAAAGTGCGCGAGTCACTCGATCGCATGCGCCCCCTCGCCTCCGATGCCCTCCTCGCCGTCTTCCAGATCGCGATGGGCGAGGCGGTCGAGAAGGCCGGCGAGCGCACCCTGCGGTTTGCCGCCCGCAAGAAGCCGGCGAAGCGCCGCTCGAAGCGGAAATAGACTCTGCGGCCATGGAGATGGGGGATCGGCCTTGGCTGCTGCGGGGGACGGTCGTCGGCCTGGCGCTAGTGGTCGGCGTCATCGCTTGGCTGGCGACGCGAGACGATGACGATACGGGGGCGTCCGCCTCGGAAGTGGCTGTGGTGCGAATCGTCGACGAAGGCGAGCTGGCCGGCATCGCGGCCGACGCCGGCCAGGCCGTCTACTGGGCCGGACCGGTGGAGGGCGCCGAGCTCGAGGCGACGGAGCTAGCCGAACAGGGCGGCGTCCAGGTGCGTTATCTGGAGGAGGGATCCGCCGGCGCCGAAGCGCTGACCGTGGGGAGCTATCTGCTCCCCGACCCGGCGGGTGCGATCGACGGGCTCGCCTCGCAGCCTGGTGCGATCGTGCGCACCTCCGATGACGGCCGCACCGTGGTGACCAACTCTGAGCGGCCGACCAGCGTCTACTTCGCCAGCCCCGACAACAGCGTCCAGGTAGAGGTCTACGACCCCTCGTCGGCCCGCGCCCTGCGCCTCGCCCTTTCGCCGCGGGTGCGCCCGGCCGAGTGACGCCGGGCACGGCGGTGAGCCGAGCGTGAGCCTGTTCGCGGCCTGGGTCGTCTTCCCGCTGGTCCTCGCCCTGCTCTGTGCCGGGCTCGGGCTGCTCGTCGCCCTGCTCTGCGGCCGGCGGCTGCCCGGAGTGCTCGTCCTGCCGGTCGGCCTTGCGGCGGCGATCGTCGTCGGCGGCTTCACCACGGTCGCTGACGTGACCGCCGAACTGACCGCGCCGCTACTCCTCGCCCTCGCCGTGCTCGGCATCGGCCTCTCGCTCCCCTGGCGCTTCGGCCGTCCCGATCCCTGGGCCGCCGCGGCCGCGCTCGGCGTCTTCTTCGTCTTCGGCGCCCCGGTGATCCTCTCCGGCGACCCCACCTTCGCCGGCTTCATCAAGCTCGACGACACCGCCACCTGGCTGGCCTTGACCGACCAGGCGATGGCACATGGTCACGATCTCGGCAGCGTCGAGCCCTCCACGTATAGAGCAACGCTCGACTTCAACCTCGCCGACGGCTACCCGGTCGGCGCCTTCATTCCCTTCGGTGCCGCTCGCGAGCTCGTCGGGGTCGACCTAGCCTGGGTCTTCCAGCCCTATCTCGCGTTCCTCGCGGCGATGCTCTCGCTCTGCCTCTTCTCGTTGCTGGGCGGGGTAGTGGAGGATCGTCGCTTGCGCGCGCTCGTCGCCTTCGTCGCGGCGCAGCCGGCGCTCTTGGTCGGCTACACGCTCTGGGGCGGAGTGAAGGAGGTGGCGGTTGCCTTCCTGATCGCGCTTGCCGCGGCGCTGGCCCCGGCTGTTCTGCGCGCATCCGACATTCACCACACTGGGGTGGGGTCAAAGTCGGATGCGCTTGCCGACGACACCACTCCCAGTCTCCGCGACATCGCCCCGCTGGCCCTCGCCGCCGGCGCTCTGGTCGGGGTTGCCAGTGTCGGCGGCCTGATCTGGCTTGGGCCGATGCTGGCGGCCCTCGCCGCGCTCGTTTGGAGCCGCTTCGGCCTTCCCGTCGCGATTCGCCGCGCCGTTCCCTTCGTCGCCGGCGTCGCCGTCATCGCGATCCCGGTGATCGCCACCGGCGGCCTGCTTCCGCCGACCTCGACCCCGCTCACCAACCAGGACGACGCCGCCAATCTCGGCGACGCGCTCAACCCGTTCCAGGTCCTCGGCCTCTGGCCGGCGGGCGACTTCCGCGTCGCCCCCGATGCGAGCGTCGTCACCGCGGTCCTGATCGCCCTCGCCGTTCTCGCTGCCGCCGTTGGAGTGTGGGCGCTCTGGCGCCGCCGCCAGGACGCGCCACTGCTCTACGCGGCGGCGCTCGTCTCCTGCGCGGCGATCGTTTTCGCCGGCTCCCCATGGGTCGACGGCAAGGCCCTGGCCACGGCTGCTCCCGTGGCGCTGACCCTGGCCTTGGTCGGCGCCGCCGCCTTCCTCCGCGCCGACCGGCCCACCGGTGTCGCCCTGCTTGTCCTGTTCACGGGCGGGGTGCTGTGGTCGAACGCGCTCGCCTACGGCGGCGTCAGCCTCGCTCCCTACGACCAGCTGTCCGAGCTGGAGGAGATCGGCGAGCGCTTCGCCGGCGAGGGCCCGGCGCTGATGACCGAGTACAACCCCTACGGCGCTCGCCACTTCCTGCGCCAGCTCGACGCCGAGGGGGCCTCGGAGCTGCGCGTACGCCAGGTGGCGCTGACGGACGGCGGCACCGCCGAAAAGGGGGAAGCGCCCGACGTCGATGAGATCGCCCGTGACTCTCTGTTCGAATACCGCACCCTGGTCCTCCGCCGCTCGCCCCTGCGCAGCCGCCCGCCCTCGCCGTATCGCCTGGTTTGGGCGGGGGAGAGCTACGAGGTCTGGCAGCGCCCGATCCTGCCCACTGGCCTGCCGCCGGAGCACCTGGCCCTGGGCGGCCCGGAAGACCCTGCCGCCGTTCCCAACTGCTCCGAAGTAGGTGGGCTCGGTCTGGTGGCGCTGAACAACGGCGCGCGTGGGGTGCGGATGCTCGCTGTCCGTCATGCACCAGTCCTCGATGCCACGGAAGGCACCCTGCGGACGCCCCGCGCCGACGTCTACGAGGCCTGGCTCGAGGGATCCATGCCGGGGAAGGTCGAGCTTTTCGTTGACGGCGAGCGCTTCGGCGAGGCCCGCCACGTGCTCAATAACGAAGGCGGCTTCATCGCCCTGGGCGAGGGCCGCCTCCCGGTGGGGCCCCACCGGGTCGAGCTGCGTTTCGGCGGCGCCGACCTGCATCCGGGCAGCGGCGGTGAGCCCGAAGTCGGCCGGCTGCTTTTCGTCCCGGCCGCGGCCGGGACGACCACCGTGGCCCTCGCCGGCGAGATGATCTCTGTCTCGATCGACGACGCCCAGCTACTCTGCGGGAGGCCCTGGGACTGGGTCGACGCCGTGGGGACGGGCTGAGGAACTCGGCCAACGCCACGGGGTTCTTACTGGTGTGTGGCAGACGCGCCAGGTGAGAACACACCCTCGGGTATCATCTCGCGCCGGGGAAAGGCAGGTGGGGGAATACTGACACGTACCAAAAGGGTGTGGGCGCTTGCCCTGATTTTCTGTGTGGCGAGTACCGCTATTGGTACTGCTGCGGTAATCCAGCAGGGGAATCTCCGCATTACCGTCCTCAGCCAGATTCAGCCCTACAAGCTCTCGAGGAACGGGACGGACCCGATTGCCGTCTTCGTCTCAGGTCACGTCGGCACCGCCGACAAATCCATTCCCCCACAGCTGAAGAAACTCACTGTCAAGGTCAACCGCCATGGCCTCCTTCAGTCGAAGGGGCTGCCGGTCTGTCAGATTCCCCAGATCCAGCCCGCGTCGACCGAACGGGCGCTGGAGAACTGCGGCGACGCATTGATCGGCTCCGGGCAGTTCTGGGCCCACATCGTCCTTCCCGACCAGGGGGCCTACCCGACGCGCGGACGCCTCCTCATCTTCAACGGCAGGCAGAACGGACACCAGGCCCTGCTCGCCCACATCTATACCTCGAACCCCTTTGCCTCCTCCTTCGTGGTCCCCTTCGAGATTCTTCGCATCAAAGGCGGCACCTACGGCACTCAGCTGTCGGCTTCACTGCCTCAGGCCCTCGGCGACTGGGGCTTCGTCGACCGGATCAAGCTCACGCTGAAGCGCAAATACCGCTTCAAGGGAAAACAACTCAGCTACTTCAACGCCGGCTGCCCCGCCCCCAAAGTCTTCAAACGCACGGTCTTCCCCCTGGCTCAGGTTAGCTTCGGCTTCGAAGGGCAGAAACAGATCTCGACGGTCGTGGAGAAGAGCTGCGCGGTGAGGGAATAGAGAGGAGAAGCAGATGACACGAGCGAGCTGGCTGGAAGGAAGGGGGGCCGCGGTCTTCTTGGGCACTATTGCCCTGGTCTCCCTTCTCTATCTCTCACCTGCCTCCCAGGCGGCCTACGACCCCCTGGCATCGGGCACCACCAAGCTCACCCTCGACAAAGCCTTCCTCTCCTTCCTGAAGAAACACGGTGTGAGAATCGAAGCCAAGAGCCCGGCGAAGCGGAAAGGCGCCTCGATCACCATCCCGGTCGCCGGGGGCGAAATGGATCCGCTGATCGAGAAGGGAACGATCGAACAGGAAGGCATCCTGATCTTCAAGCGGGGAAAATTCTCTCTTCCGCTCAAGAAACTGACTCTTAAAACCAAGCGCTCGGCGGTTCAGGCCAAGGTCGGCGGCAGTCAGCTGAAAGTCGCCGTGGCGAAGCGGATCTCTTTTGCCCGCCGCGGTTTCGGCACTGTGTTCCGGGCCGTTGACCTCGGGTTCTCTGCCAAGGTCGTCACTCGCCTCAACAAGAAGCTTCGCCTGAGCAAAGCGTTCAAAGAGGGACAGCTGATCGGCTCCTTCACGAGCACGACCCAGCCTCTGACGACGGCGATCCTCGGCCAGAACCGGGCTACGTTGGCGCTTGCTCCGGCGTTCGTCGCCAAGCTGAACTCGCTCTTCGTCTCCGTCAACCCGATTTCACCGGCGGAACTCTTCCCTGGCCCCACCTTCACCTTCCCGATCATCCTTGGCGGAGCGATCGCCCCCGATGCGTCGCTCGGCACGCTCAGGACGGGGGGGAGCATCGAATTCCTCCAGCAAGGGGCGGGGCAGATCTTCCAGCACGAATTCTGGCTCGACCTCGGTGTCAAGGCGGCCTCAGCCGAAGTCGAAGTCCGACCGACGCCTCCCTATCCGGGCAAGCTGGGGCGGGTTGAGGTTCTCGGCATGGGCCAGGCAGGCGTCTCCTCCGATCCCGGCGCTCGCACGATCTCCATCGCTGGCGCGCCGCTTGCCCTTACCACCTTGACTGCCAGCACCTTCAACAACGCATTCGCCGAAGGCAAAAGCATGTTCGTTCCGGGCGAGATGCTTGGCACGCTGTCGCTCACGGCTCAGGGGCAGTAGCTCGATGACGCTCGTTATTGTGCGTGACCACCGGGCGCCGAGCCTTGTCTCGCGCCGACGTGTTTGGGTAAGGGACAGGGGTGACTCGATGAGAAAGACAGGACTTGTAATCGTCGCGGCGTTGTACGTGGGGCTGCTGGGCGCGGCGCTTCCCGCTCTTGCCGCCGAAGAACCGACTCGCGCCGAATACAAGGCGGACGTCGAGCCGATCTGCAAGGTCAACACGAAAGCCAACGAAAACATCCTCGCCGGGGTCGAAGGCAAGGTGAAACAGGGCAAGCTGAAGCAGGCCGGACGCCAGTTCACCCGCGCCGCGACGGCGCTGAAGGGGACGCTACGCCAGCTCAAGGCGGTGCCCAAGCCCCCAGCCGACGTGGAAAGGCTGACCGAATGGCTGCAGCGGGTAGACAAACAGCGGACCCTGCTCCAGGAAATCGGCCAGGCGCTGATCGCCGAAAAGCGCCGTAAGGCCGAAACCCTCTCGGTCAAGCTGGTCAGCGGCGCTCGGCTCGCCAACGCACTGGTGGTCAGCTTTAGCTTCAACTACTGCCGTTTCGAGACCTCGGACTTCACCTGAGATGCATCGAGTCCTGTTCGCGGTAGCCCTGCTCGCCCTCGCGGCGTCATTGGTTCCGCTTGCCTCGGCCGAGGTGAGCCAGAAACAGGGCGTGCGCGTCGCCGTCGATGGCTCGCTCAGCCCGAGCAACCTTCCGCGCAAGGGCACCGCCCCCGTTGCGGTCAGCTTCGCCGGCAAAATCGGTTCGACCAGGGCGGAGGGGCCACCGCAGCTTGAGAAGATCTCGATCTCGATCAACCGTCACGGCAAGCTCGACACGCGCGGCCTGCCCCGCTGTCGACTGGGGCGCATCGATCCCTCGACCACCGAAGAAGCGATCGCGATCTGTCGCTCGTCGTTGATCGGCGAAGGCAGCTTCTCCGCCAACGTGAAGCTGCCGGAGCAGTCTCCCTTCCCCTCGGAAGGGGATGTGCTCGCCTTCAACGGTCGCTTCCGTGGGCGCCCGGCGGTCTTCGCCCACATCTTCGGTACCAAGCCGGTGCCGACCTCGATCGTCCTTCCCTTCGTGATCACCAGTACCGGCGGGACCTTCGGAACGGTGCTTACCGCCGCCCTGCCGCGGGTCACCGGGAACTGGGGCTACGTCACCGGGATAAGCATGACGCTGAAACGCAAGTACTTCTTCCGCGGCGAGGCGCGCAGCTACATGAGCGCCGGCTGCCCGGCACCTGCTGGGTTCCGCCAGGTCTTCTTCCCCCTGGCTCGCACCAGCTTCTCCTTCGACGGCGGCCTGACCGTCACCTCGACCCTCACCCGCAGCTGCCGGGTGCGGGGATGAGGCCGCTCGCCCTCGCGCTGCTGATCGCCGTCTCTGGCGCTGGCGGGTTGCGGCGGAGACGACGACAATGGGACGACCACGCAGAACGCGAACACAACTGCGGCGAGCGCGAACGAAGCTCCGCAGGGTGCGAATGCGAAAGCTCTCGATCGGTTGTCCGAGGAAGACAACCGCGGCGGCGAGAAGAGCATCGAAGAGTTCGGCGAGGAAGCAGGCGCGTCTGACCGCGAGGCGGTTCTCAGCACCTTCGAGGGTTACCTGAACGCGGTCGCCGAGGGCGACGCCGCGACCGCCTGCTCCTACCTCTCCGCGGCCGTCCAGGAATCCCTGCAGCAGCTGGTCGCGAAAGGCAAGAGTGCCGATTGTGCGCAAATCCTGCCCCAGCTGCTCGCGCCCACCGCCACGACCATCGCCCGCGAGCACGCCCGTGGCGAGGTAACCCGTGTCCGGGTCGAAGGCGACCAGGCCTTCGTTGTCTTCCGCGCCCCCGGCGCCAAGCTCTACCAGCTTGGCTTGATCGACGAAGACGACGAGTGGAAGGCGACCACGATCGCCGCCTCGGTTCTCGTCCCGGACCTTTAGGTGCCGAAGAGCGCGGTCAGCTCGGGGCCGACGCTCGTGAGGTCGTCGCCGGCGGTTATCTGGACGGAGACGAACGAGAGGGCGGCATCGATGAGGCGCGCATCGAGGCCGGGAGGGCGGATCGTGTCGTCGGCTGGGTCGCGGGCATCGCGCAGCATCGTGGCGAGGCGCTCGACCAGGTCGCGGCGGGCGGCGTTGAGCGAGGGTGCCTCGAGCGGCGGCTGGCCGCCGAGCAGCTGGGCCAGCTGCGGCTCGGTGGCGAGAAAGGCGAGGGCGGCGTCGATCCCGGCGGCGAGCCGATTGGCGGGATTACCGTCCTCGGCCTCCTGCGTCCCGCCCTTGGCGCAACCCGCTTCGATCTCCGCGCAGAGCTGCCGGCCGGCGTCCTCGTAGGCGGCGAGCAGGCACTCCCAGAGGTTGCCGAAGTGCTTGTAGAAGGTGCTGCTGGAGACGCCGGCCTGTTCGCTGACGTGTTCGGCGGTAACGCGGGCGTAGCCGTGCTCGGCCAGCGCGCCGCTCATCGCCGCGACCAGCCGTTGGCGCTGGTGCGCCGCGACCAGGTCGGCAGGGATCCCGTGGCGCCCGCGCGGCAGCGGCGCGGCCGGCCAGAGCTCCACCTCGAACAGGTCGCCACGCGGCTCGGGCTCGACCAGGCGCAAGTGGGTCATCGCGCCTCGCTCTCCAGCTCGGTGCGCCGCCGCTCGAGCAGCTCCTGTGCCGCCTCATACTCCTCCTCGGCCGCTTCCCTGCCGAGGTAGGAGCCAACCGCGAAGTGCATCAGCTCCGGCAGGCTGTCCCAGACGCGCCCTGGGTCGCCGGCCGCGAGTGCGTCGCAGACGCAAGCCTCGACGCCGCCGACCACGAACATGCCGGTCGCCTTGGGAGGCGCCTCGCCGTGATCGATCTGGCCGCGCACGCTGTCGATCGCCGCGGCGAGCCGCTCCAGCGCCTCTTCGCGCTTGGCCAGTGCCGGGCCGCCAGCCACCTGGACCTCGACCAGCAGCGCCCGCGCGACCTCCGGCCGTTCCTCGGCGAACTCGAAGAGGCCGGTCAGCGCCGCCTGCACACCGGAGCGCCAGCCGCCCGCCGTCGCCGCGGCGCCGAGCAGACCGACCCCGAGCCGCTCGATCCAGACGGCGTAGGCCTGCTCGAAGCAGTCCTCCTTGCTGGCGAACTGCTCGTAGAACTGGGCGCGGTGGCCGCCGCTGCGCTCGAGGATCGCCCGCACCGAGGTGGCCCTGAAGCCGAGACTGCCGACCGCGGTCAGCGCCCCCTCCATTGTCGCCTCGCGCAGCGCCGCATCGGCGTCGGCGGCGGTCGGATCGGCCGCGACGGGGAGGAGCTCGGGGGCTGTCGCGCAGGCCTCTTGTCTCACGTTCGTATAAAAACTACTCCTTTTTCTCCAGATATGAAATCTTTTTAGAAAGAGCTATTCTCGGCTCATGCAGTACCTCTCGCAACGGCTTGCTGGAAAGTCGGCGAGGACACGGGGAGCGGACTCGCCCCGCGGCGCCCTCGCGGCGACGCAGCGCGAGCGAATCCTCGCCGCAGCCGAGCAGGCGGTCGCCGAGAAGGGCTGCGCCCGGGCGACGATCGAAGGCATCGTCAAGCTCGCGGGAGTCTCGACCGTGACCTTCTACGAGCACTTCGCCGACAAGGAAGAGTGTCTTGTCGCCGCCTTCGACCAGGCGATGGAGGAGACGCGGGAGATGCTGCGCGAGGCGGCGCCGGGGGAGCTGCCCTGGGCCGACCAGGTGCGCGAGGGGCTGCGGGCGCTGCTGGCGGCGATCGACGCCGACCCGGCGCGGGCGCGGCTGTGCCTGGTCGAGGCGCAGATGGGCGGGCCGGCGCTGGTCTCCCGCTACGACGCGGCGCTCGACGAAGTGGTGGCGAAGCTGCGCGAGGGGCGCACCCTCGACTCGGTCAAAGGCTGGCTCCCCGACGGTCTCGAGCAGGCGACCGTCGGGGGCCTCGCCTGGCTGGTGCGCCAGCGACTCGAGTTCGGTGGCGGCAAGGCGAGCGGTGGGGTGGGGGAGCTGTACCCGCGAATGGCCGAGATCGCCCTCTCCCCATATATGGGCGACAGCGCGGCTATGGGCGAGGCGCCACCGGCCGTTACCGAGCCCGTCGCCGCCGATGGCTGAGCGGGCGCAGACTGCCGAGCAGCTCGCCGCGGGGCAGACCCGCCTGCCGCCGGGGCGTCACGGTCTGTCCAGCGACTTCGTCGCCGAGAACCAGCGGGAGCGGTTGCTCAATGGCGTGGTGGAAGCGGTCGCCGCGGACGGCTACAACGCGACCACAATCGGCCGCATCGCCGAGGCGGCGAAGATCTCCCGCCGCACCTTCTACGAGCACTTCGAGGGTAAGGAGGATTGCTTCCTCGCCGCCTACGAGATGGTCGACACCCATATAGGCGCTGCGATGCTGGCTGCGGCGGGGCCGAAAGAGCCCTGGCCCGAGCGAGTCCGCCTCCGCCTCGCGGCCCTCCTCGACCTCCTCTCCCGCGACCCGGCTGTCGCCCGCCTCTACCTGGTCGAGCCGCTGGCGGCGGGGGGCGAGATCGCCGCCCGCTACCGCGACGCGATGCAGCTCCTCGCCGAGCTGCTGCGCCCCGACTCCGGCCCCTCCGGAGTGGACGCCGAAGTACGCGACCAGGCCCTGATGGGCGGAATCGCGACTCTGATCCGCCGCCGCCTCAACGCTGGCGATACCTCGGGGCTTGCCAGCCTGCTGCCGGATCTGGTCGAGCTCGCCCTCGCGCCCCACCGGGACGGGGATCCAGGCGAGAAAAAGCTCTCTTCAGCGACAGAAATTTGACATTCGGCGCACCACTTGCGCGCAGACAACTGATTTCGTTGTCATCATGCAGACGATGACCAAGAGCTGGACCGACGAGAGGCTGGAAGAGCGCTTCGACGCGATCGATCACCGCTTCGATTCCATCGAGAGGGAGCTGGGACTCTTGCGGCTCGAGATAAAGACTGAATTCGGAGCTGTACGCAGCGAGATGAAGGCCGAGATCGGTGGCCTGCGGGGTGAGATCAGTGCCCTGCAGCACACGATCAACCGCTTCGGCGGCGGCATGATCCTCGCCCTGCTCGGCTTGATCGCCACCCAGCTATGAGCGCCAGAAACCTTCTCTTCAAAAACTAGGACTTGCATTTAGAAAACAAATCTTTTATCCTCTGACCCGAGCCCGAGGGAAAGCGGGCGTACAGGGAAACGAGCCCCGAGCACCACCGCACAGGGAAGCGGCCGGCAAGGGGCTCAGGACAGAGGAGAGAGATTCGATGTTCTCGACGCTTCGCACCCGCTTCGGCATCCCGGGAGTCATCTCGGTCATCGCCCTCGTCTTCGCGATGATCGGCGGCGCTTACGCCGCCAGCAACAGCGGCTCCGGCAACGGCGCCACCGCCTCGGCGAAAAAATCTGCCAAAGGCCCGAGGGGGCCCAGGGGCCCGAAGGGCGCCACCGGAGCCGAAGGCTCCGGTGGTCCGGCGGGTCCAGCCGGACCCCAGGGACCCGCTGGCGCCAACGGCGCGGCCGGCGCCGCCGGAGAGAGCGTCAGCGGCGAACCAATCGCCATGGGCGGGGTCTGTGGCCCCGCGATCGCAGGGGTGAAATACACCCTCGACAGCGTCTCCACCAATGTCTGCAACGGGGCAAAAGGCGCAACTGGCGCAGCCGGGACTCCAGGCGCAGCCGGGACTCCAGGGGCAGCCGGTGCGACAGGTCCGGAAGGTTCGCCTTGGGTTGTCGGCACGGCACCAAAAGACGCGGTCCTGAAAGGCACTTGGGCCACGGGCAGCACACCTTTTATGGCAGCTGAAGAAAATGAACCCCTCTACACCGCAATCTCCACTGGTGTGCCGATTCCGGGATCGGTTGAACCTCTGGTCATTTCATTTGGCGGGGATGGCACCTCAGTTGGTTGTCCTGGCAATGCGGAAAATCCCACAGTGGCACCCACGGAGGGTTTGCCAAACGTACTGTGTGTGTACGAACACGAAAAATCAGAAAACATCAAGTCCAATCTCGGCTCGGAAGGCATATGGGTCAAAAGCTCTGGAGCCGGTGTGGTGTTGAGGCTCCGTAGCCTCGGAGCGGGTCCGATGTTTGCCTTCGGAACTTGGGCGATGAAGGTCCCGTAGGCGTACTTGGGTAATGCGAAGCGACCAGCCCGCACAACTCCAAACGCCGGGCTGGTCGCATCGCGAACACACTGATGTCGGGCTGCGCAAATGAAAAGAACTGAATTGATCACGAAGAGAATCGGCGCATTTGCCGCTCTGGCTCTCATCCTCGGCGTCTGCTTGACGGTGCCGGTAGCCGCGAGCGCAGCGCTACCGCCCTTCTTCGCCCAGTTCCCCGAGGAACCCAGCACCGCGGGGTCAGGGGCGGGCCAGCTGAACAATGCGGTGGGAATCGACAGCGACCCGGCCACCGGTCACGTCTTCGCCTCCGACATCAATAACAACCGGATCTCTGAGTACACCGCCTGGGGAGAATTCGTCAAGGCCTGGGGCTGGGGCGTCCTCGACGGCAGCGCCGAGCTGCAGGTCTGCACGACGGCCACGGGCTGCCAGCAAGGAATCGCCGGCAGCGGCAACGGTCAGTTCGGCGCCCTTTCCCTGCTAGGAGGGATTGCGGTCGACGGAAACGGCGACGTATACGTCGTCGACAAGGAGAACGCACGCGTGCAGAAGTTCGACTCCGAAGGCAACTTCCTGCTGATGCTCGGCAGCAAGGTCAACAAGACCAAGGAAGAAGCCGCTGCGCCCGAAGCAGAACAGAACCGCTGCCCGGTCGATCCCGGCGATGTCTGCCAGGCGGGACTGGAAGGGAACGGGCCGGGCGCCTTCAAATGGGCCTTCCCCGCCGGCGACTGGATCGACACCGGCCCCGACGGAACCCTCTACGTCGGCGACTTCGACCGGGTACAGGAATTCAACCCCGACGGCACCTACGAATCGGAGCTCTCGCCGCTGCCCGAAGCGCGGCCTGTCCAGGCGCTGGCGATCGACCCTTCAAGCGGCATTACCTACATCTCTCTCAACCATGCGAGCTCTTTCTCAAAAGAAGCCCCCTTCATCTACAAGCACGCTGGCGGCGAATGGAAAAAATTCGCCAGCGTCGCGGTGGCGAAACCACAGCCCGAGCCTTTCAGCAACTATGCAAGAGGGCTGGCGGTGGACTCCGCAGGGAGCGTCTATGCCTTTGTCCGGCAGACGACGAGCATCGAGGGAACCTGGCAGGAGCTGGTGCAGTTTGACTCCTCTGGCACCTGCCTGATCTGCCCCGGGGAGCATGTGCTTGAACCGGAAAAAGGGATCGGCCTCGAAGCGATCGGGACCAGCTCGGACTGTGGCGTCTCTCCCGACACGCTCTATCTCGCCCAGTTCGGCTCAGGCAAGAGCTTCATCCGCGCCTACGGCACCACCCCCGACGCCGAAGAATGCCCGCCGCCCCTGCTGCCACCGGCGATAACCGAGCAGTACGCCGTCGCCGCCGACACCGACGGCGCCGTGGTGCGGGCGAAGATCAACCCGCGCTTTTGGGCCGACACCCGCTACTACGTCGAATACGGCACCGGGAAATGCTCAGAAGGAGGCTGCCAGACGCAGCCCGCCCCTCCCGGCGCCCTGCTGGTCAGCAAACCGATCGGCGCAGCGGTGAATACGGCCGGGGTCTTCCTCACGGGACTCGAGCCGGGCACCACCTACCACTACCGCTTCGTCGCCGAGAGCAGCGGCGGCGGCCCGGTCATTGGCGGGGAAAGGACCCTCCACACCTTCCCGCTGGCAAGCGAGTCGCAGACCGACTGCCCTAACCAGGCTTTCCGCGTCGGGTCCTCCGCCCCCCTGCCCGACTGCCGCGCCTTCGAGATGGTCTCCCCGGTCGAGAAGGAAGGCGGCGACATCATCGTCCTTAACCAGCTCGACAACCTCTTTGCCCACCACAACCAGAGCTCAGTCGACGGCGGCCGCTTCACCTACTCCTCCTACCGCGCCTTCGGCGAGACCACCACTGCCCCCTACACCTCCCAGTACATGGCCAGTCGGGGCGAGGAGGGCTGGGCGAGCGAGCCGATCTCACCGCCACGCGAAGGCCTCTCGCTACCCACTGGACATCTCGGGCTCGACGTCCAGTACAAGCTCTTCTCAGAGGACCTGTGTGAGGGCTGGCTCTTGCAGGACGCAGAACCGGTGCTGCACCCAGCGGCGCCACCTGGCTTCTCCGATCTCTACCGTCGCGACCTCTGCGGGAGCGGTGGCTATGAGCCGCTCAGTACGGCAACTCCAAACGCCAACCCCCAACTCTTCCTGCCCGAACTACAGGGCGTCTCGGCCGACGGAAGCACAGCCGTCTTGCGGGTCGGTGACCGGCTGACCGAAGACGCCTCTAGCGCCGAGGTCGAAGGAGCGCCGATCCAGCAGCTCTACCTCTCCACCGAAGGGGTTCTGCGCCTGGTCAGCCTGCTACCGAACGGAACAGCGAGCAACCTGGACAGCTCAGCCGGGTCGGTAGGCCGCAACCCCAATCACGACAACAGTGTCTGGCGAGCGCTCTCTGATGACGGCTCGCGGGTCTTTTGGACCGCTGGCGGCACGTTCGGCGCCCCCGGCACCATCTACGTACGCGACAACGCCGACCAGGAACAGAGCGCGATCGAAGGCGGCCAGTGCACCGAAGAAGAAAAGGCCTGCACCTACCCGGTCTCTGGCCCCAGTTCCCAGTTCTGGGGAGCAAACCCCGACGGCTCCCGAGCCCTCTACACGAGCGCCGACAAACTCTTCGAGTACGACTTCGAAAGCAGGACCTCGGCTCTGATCGCCAAAGGCGTGCAGGGCCTCGCCGGCTACAGCGAAGATCTCCTCCGCGTCTACCTCGCATCTACAGAAGTCCTCAGCGGCGAAGAGGAAAACAGCGAGGGCGCCAAAGCGATCGCCGGCAAACCGAACCTCTACCTCTACGAGCGCGGCGAAGAAGCGGGGGAAGGCGAGTTCAGCTTCGTCGGGACGCTCGCCAGCGGCGACCTCGGCAAAGGCGCCAGCCCGATTAGCATCCTCCCAAGCAACCACACCGCCCGGGTCAGCCCCGATGGCGGCATAGTTGCCTTCACCTCCAGCGCCTCACTCACCGGCTATGACAACACCGACCTGGCGAGCGGCCAGGCCGACGCCGAGGTCTTCCTTTACGAGGCTGGCGCGAAAGATCTCGCCTGCGTCTCCTGCAACCCGAGCGGCGCGCGGCCGACCGGCCGCGACATCGAAGGCGAGGACACCTTCCCCGGTGGCGCCACCTTCTGGGCCGCCTCCTACATCGACCCCTGGCCGACCCAGCTCTACCCCTCCCGCGTGCTCTCCGCGGACGGCTCCCGCCTCTTCTTCGAGAGCTTCGACGCCCTGGTCCTGCGCGACACCAACGGCAAGCGCGACGTCTATGAATGGCGCTCGGCAGACAGCGCCGAGGAGTGCGAGGAAGCGGGGGCGGAACTCTTCGCCGAGCAGGCAAACGGCTGTCTCAGCCTGATCTCCTCTGGACAGAGCCCCAGCGACTCGCACCTGGTCGACGCAGGCGCCGACGGCTCAGACGTCTTCATCGCCACCGCCGCCAGCCTCTTGCCCCATGACCCGGGCCTGATCGACGTCTACGACGCCAGGGTCAATGGTGGCTTCCCGCCACCTCCCACACCCCCTGCCGCCTGCGAGGGCGAAGCTTGCCAGAGCCTGCCCGCCCCGCCTGACGACCCGACCCCGGCCTCCTCGGCCTTCGAAGGCGCCGGCAACGTGGTCGCGGGCAAACCCAGCTCCTGCCGCAAAGGCAAGGTGCGAAGGCGGGGTCGCTGCGTGAAAAAGCCGCGCAAGCAGAAGCGACCCGGCAAGGCCAATCGCAAGGGAAGGGCAGGGCGATGAGGCGGTTGATTTTCACGGCGGCTATCGCGGCCCTGGCGATCCTCGCGCTTGCCCCCGCCGCCCAGGCCGCCTTCGGCTTCAAAGAGGTCGACCTGGCCTTCACTGCCGCCCCCGGCTCGATCCCCTCGCAGGCCGGCTCCCATCCCCTGGCGCTCGAGGTCACGGTCAATTTCAACACCACCGAAGCCCCCGGCGGGGGAGAAGTACCCGAGGGGGCGGTCAAGGACGTGGTCGCCCAGCTCCTGCCCGGCCTGGTCGGCACCCCCAACCCCGTCCCCTACTGCTCGTCCACCGACTTCCTCGACGTGGAGGAAGTCGGCGAGCCGACGAGGCCGGAGGCGATCCTCGTCCTGCCGAGCTGCCCGCAGAGCACCGCGCTCGGCTTCAGCGACAGCCGGGTGAATGAGATCCCCGGCGCTCCCAGCAGCTCCGAATCGCCGATCTACAACCTCGACCCCCCGCCCGGGGTCGCGGCCAAGTTCGGCTTCTACGCGATCTTCGCCCCGGTCACGGTCGAAACCCGCCTCAGCCCAACCCCCCCCTACAACCTCGTCTCCTCGGCGACGAACATCTCCCAGGCGCTCGACGTCTATGGCTCCGATCTCACCTTCTGGGGCACCCCGGCCGATCCCGCCCACGACGCCGAGCGCGGCAGCTGTTTCGTCACCGTGGCGGCCGACAGCTGCCCGACCTCGATCCCCCAGCTGCCCTTCCTCACCCTGCCCCGCGCCTGCCAGGGCCCTCTCACCACGCTCTTCGAAGGCGACTCCTGGGAGGAACCGGGCGCCTGGGTCAGCGCCGAGACGATCACCCACGACGACTCGATCCCGCCCAACCCGTTGGGGATGAGCGGCTGCGCCAAACTCGGCTTCAACCCCCAGATCACGGCAAAGCCGACGACCAAGGCCGCCCAGAGCCCCACCGGCCTCGACTTCTCCCTCGACGTCAAAGACGAAGGCCTGACCAACCCGACCGGGATCGCCAACTCCGACATCAAGGAAGTCGAAGTCACCCTGCCCGAGGGCTTCACCACCAACCCCTCGATCGCCGAAGGCCTGGAGGCGTGCTCTGAGGCCGAGCTGGCCAAAGAGAGCGCCTTCTCAGCCCCGGGTCAAGGCTGCCCCAACGCCTCCAAGATCGGCACGGTCGAAGTCGAGACCCCATTGCTCGACGAACAGGTAAACGGCGCCCTGCATATCGCCACCCCCTATGAGAACCCCTTCAACAGTCTCCTAGCCCTCTACATCGTGATCAAGAACCCGACCCTCGGCATCGTCGTCAAGCAAGCGCTCGAGGTGAAGCCCGACCCGCTCACCGGCCAGCTGACCACCGTCGCCAAAGACCTGCCCCAGCTGCCCTTCTCTTCCTTCCGCCTGCACTTCCGCGAGGGCGCGAGATCCCCATTGGCTTCTCCTCCCACCTGCGGCAAACACGAGGTGGTGGCGAAGCTCACCCCCTGGGCGGGAGGCCAGACCCTGACCACCACCTCGGCCTTCGAGATCATCAGCGGCCCAAACGAAGGGCCCTGCCCAACGGGAGGCCTGCCGCCCTTCAAGCCCGGCCTGCAGGCCGGCACCCTCAACAACGCCGCCGGCAAATACTCCCCCTTCAACCTACGGCTCTTCAGAGCGGATAGCGAACAGGAGTTCACCCGCTTCTCGATCAAGCTGCCGCCGGGCCTGGTCGGCAAGCTCGCCGGCATCCCCTACTGCCCCGATGCGGCAATCGAGGCGGCGAAGCTGAAGAGCGGCACGCAAGAGGAACTGAATCCCTCCTGCCCCGCCGCTTCTCTCGTCGGCCGCACCCTGGTCGGGGCCGGAGTCGGCCCCTCACCGGCATATGCCCCCGGCAAGGTCTACCTAGCCGGCCCCTACAACGGCTCCTTCGTCTCGATCGCGGCGATCACCTCGGCCAAGGTCGGCCCCTTCGACCTGGGAACTGTCGTCGTGCGCGAGGGCTTCAAGATCGACCGCACAACGGCGGAAGTCTTCGTCGACGCAACGGGTTCTGACCCGATCCCCCACATCATCGACGGGATCCAGGTCCACGCCCGCGACATCCGCGCCTACGTCGATCGCCCCAACTTCGTCCTCAACCCGACCAGCTGCGAGAGGACCTCCACAGCTTCGACGGTGCTCGGCTCCGGACTCGACTTCGCCTCTGAGGCCGACAACAACCCCGTCGTCGTCTCCACCCCCTTCCAGGCAGCCGACTGCGCGGCGCTCAGCTTCAACCCGAAACTGGACCTGCGACTCATAGGCGGCACGAAGCGAGGAGCGCACCCGAGGTTCAGGGGCATGCTGAGGATGAGGAGAGGCGAAGCCAATGTCTCCTATGCCCGCGTAACGCTGCCTCGCTCCGCCTTCCTCGACCAGAGCCACATCCGCACGGTCTGCACCAGGGTTCAGTACGCGGCCGACCAGTGCCCGCAGGCCTCGATCTACGGCTACGCCAAGGCGATCACCCCGCTGCTCGACCAACCGGTCGAGGGCCCGGTCTACCTGCGCTCCTCTGAGCACCAACTGCCTGACCTCGTCGCCGCTCTTCGCAACGGCCAGATCCAGATCGACCTGGTCGGCAGGGTCGACTCCTTGAAAGGCAGGATCCGCAACACCTTCGAGACTGCCCCCGACGCCCCGGTCGACTCCTTCGTGCTGACCATGCAGGGCGGGAACAAGGGGCTGATCATCAACTCGACCAACCTCTGCAAAGGCAAGCACAGAGCGATCGCCGAGTTCCGCGCCCACAACGGGCGGGTCAAGGACTTCAGGCCTCAGGTCAAGGCCAAGTGCTCGAAGGGCGCCAAAGCCAAGCGGCGGCGCTAGCTCTTCTCAATCGTCACCAGGACAAACCAGTCAAACCAGTCACCCCTGCGGCTAGCGCCGCGGGGACAAGGAGGTAGAAGTGAAACGCATCAGAAACATCGGCCTCGCCGTGCTCGCGGCGCTGGCCCTGACGGCAACCGCTGGGGTCGCAACGGCATCGGCGACCTCGGGATTTACGGCGGACCAGTATCCCGCGGAACTTACTGGAACCAGGACAGGCGTCCCCAAAATCACGACTAACAACTATGACCTCGGCGAATGCACGCTACCCCCGTTCAAAGCGAGTGCGTTTGGGCCGTCCAAAACGCTCCAAGCAGCGATGCAAGGCAGCTCCTGCCTTCGCTTCGGAGGCGAAAAAAACGTCCTCTACTTCAAAGATTGCAAGTTCATCTTCCACCCTGGTGCGCCAGAAGCGGGCGGCTACGGCGGCACCTTCGACATCGGTCCGAGCGGTTGCGGCCCGATCGAGTACGACGGGTCGAACTGCGACATAACGATTCCCGCCCAGACAGGCCTCAAAGCGACCTACAGCAACATCGGCACTACTGGCGTCCAAGTCTCGATCAATGCCGGTGGCATCAAATACACCCAGAAAGGGAGCGGCGGCGGCTGCACCACCGGCACCTTCGCAGACGGCACCTGGAGTGGCCCATGGGAAGTAACGGGTCTAAGCGTTGGGGGATTGCCGATCGACGTCCAGGTCGAGGACATCAGCGTCGGCCTCTCCGTGGCAGGCGAAGAATCCAAAGAAGAAGCCAGCCAGCCGCACTTTGAGGCTGAGGAATATCCGATGGCGATTGCCGGCGAACAGGATCCAGCCAACAAGCTGACCTTGACGACCGAAAACGGAACCGTGCAGTGCGCGAGCGCCGGGTTCGACGATGAGTTGAGCGCGGCGACGGCAGAGCTCTCGCTGGGCGCTACCTTCGGCGGCTGCAAAGCGTTCGGATTCATCAACCAGTCGGTGCTGATGAACAGCTGCCGCTACACCCTCCATGCGTCAAATGCGGGCCCACCGTACGTCGGCACGCTGGGCGTCAGCTGCACCAAAGAAGGCGACAGGATCGAAATCCCAGCCCCTGGCTGCGGGGTGGAGGTCGGGCCGCAGGGCGGCGCCAGCGGCCTCTCGCTCACCAACACCGGGAGTGGCAGCGAAGCAAGCGTCGCGGTGAGCGCCAACGTCAAAGGCCTCGCCTACACTGAAATCGAGAAGGCCGGATTCCCCAATTGCGAGGCTCCCGGCAAAACCCTGACCAACGGGACGCTCAAAGGAAATATTTTCCTGGACGGCTTTCTCGAGGGATACGTGGGTTAGGCAATCCGACACGCGCCTCGTTGAGGCGGCAGAATCAGTGCAGTGGGGCCGCGAGCGATCGCGGCCCCTGTCGCTTTCTTGCGGGCAACTCCGCACCGGGGAATTTGCACCCGCTTGTGCATTTCCCAGTCTCATCCCCCAAACCTAGCGCAACTTGTTGTCCGCTACAGGTGGGGGGGATCATTGCCGCGCTCGCGATCGGGGTCTTTACGGTGCTCGCTGCTGGGTAGCTCAGCTCGCCGCAACGAGCTCCGCGCTCGCCACTTTCTGTCCCTCGAAGGGCAGTACGGCGAAGTACATCAGCGAGGGCACCAGGGCCGGCAGGTCCTCGGTGTCTTCGCGGTTGATGCGGTCGTAGAGGAGGGACTTGAACCCGCCGACGACGCCGACGACGGAGATCGGAGATCGTGTCGGCGGCGGCGACCTCGGCCCGGACCTGGGTGTCGATGCAACTGGTGCTGGGCAGTATCAATCTTTTGACACTGCGCGCGACACGCGTGCGGATTGCATCCGTACGGTCAGGCGATGCCTCGAATCGCCTGCTTCCATGGGATCGTGATCACGATGTACTACGAGGAGCACGGAGTCCCGCATTTCCATGCTCACTACGCTGAGTGCGACGCATCGATCTCGCTCGAGGCGCTTGAAGTCCTAGGTGGCTCCCTACCGCCTCGCGCGTTGCTTTTGGTGCGGAGGTGGGCAATGTTGCACCGCGATGAGCTGCACGCTAACTGGGTGCGAGCACGTGACGAAGCGCCACTGAGAAGTATCGATCCGTTGCCCTAACATCAAGCCTCGTGACAGCGATAGTTCACGTAACGGAGGTCGAGCCGCTGGCCGACCATCGCCTTCGCCTTAGTTTCGAGGATGGTGCTCGAGGCGAGGTCGATCTTTCTTCTCGCGTATGGCGTGGGGTCTTTGCACCGCTGGAAGACCAGGCCTACTTTGAGCAGGTTGAGCTCGACGAGGAGCTGGGCACGATCGTTTGGCCAAATGGCGCCGACATCGCTCCCGAGACGCTGCACCGCTGGGTTACCGAGCCAAACGCCTAACTGAGGCTGCTGGCCAGCGGACTCAGCGCGCCGCGGCGCTCAGCTCCGCCGCCGCCACCTGATGCCCCTCGAAGGGCAGCACGGCGAAGTACATCAGTGAGGGGATCAGGGCCGCGAGGTCGGCGGTGTCTTCGCGGTTGATGCGGTCGTAGAGGAGGGACTCGACGCCGCCGACGACGCCGGCTGCCGCGATCGGGGAGATGATGTCCGCGGCGGCGACCTCGGCCCGGACCTGGGTGTCGATGCAGGCGGAGAAGTGGTCGAGGAGCTCGTCGCGGCGTTCCAGCGCCGGCGGGCAAGATGCGCGCGCCTCGACGATCAGCGTCCTCGCCGCATCGGGCTCGGCGTCGACGAAGCGCATCAGTTCCTCCACCCCCATCCGCAGGCGGTCGCGCCAGCTATCGCCGCCCTCGCTGGCGGCCGCCTCGACCCTGTCGCGGAGGCGCCCCACAGCTGCGTCGAAAGCGGCGAGGAAGCAGTCCTCCTTGTTCTCGAAGTGTTCGTAGAAGGTGGGACGGGAGACGCCGGAGCGCTCGAGCACGTCCTGCACGGTGAGCTCGCGGTAGCCGAGCTGGGCACAGGCGCGCAGCATCCCGGCGATGAGTCGCTCGCGCTGCACGGCGCTGACCAGGTCGGCTGGGAGGGAACGCATCCCTGAGGGGAACTGGCCCTCGCCGCCCGCCAGCAGCTCGGCTGCGGCACTGACGTCACTCGACGGCCAGCTGTCGCCGATCGCGGCGGCTAGCATCTCGTGGCTTAGCTGAACTCTCTCCGGAGGCATGGAAAACTTTTCTGTTTCTATCAGAAACCCAACGAGTCTCCGCAAGGTACCAGAAGAGTCCCTGCTCTTCAAGGAAAACCGACGTTTCGCGGGTATCCTTTGGCCAATGCCTCCCCGCGCCAACGCGGCGGGCGGGCCACAACCAGTCCCGCCTCCCGTCCGTCCTGAGTTGCCACGAGAGTTCGTCGCTGCCCACAAGCAGCGGCGGATCATGGACGCGATCGCCGAGCTGACCGCCGAACAGGGCTACGAGGCGACCAAGATCGCCGACATCGTCCGTCGCGCCGGGGTCGCCCGCAAGACCCTCTACGACAACTTCGAGGGCAAGGAGGAGGTCTTCCTCGCCGCCTTCGACGCCGCAGTCGACGAGGCGATGGGGCGGATCGAGAAAAGCTGCGCCGAGGTCGAGGGTGGCTGGGAGGAGCGGATCGAGGCTGGCCTCGCCGCCTTCCTCGAGTACGTCGCCGAGGAGCCGGCGCTGGCGCGGATGTGCATGATCGAGGCCCTCTCCGCCACCCCCGCCGCGACCCAGCGCTACGAGGAGGCGATGCAGCGCTTCGTCGAGCTGACCAAGCGCAACGTCCCCCACGACGAGCGACTGCCGGAGACAATCGAAGAGACCCTGGTCGGCGGCGTCGCCTGGATCGTCTACCAGCAGATCCGCCGCCACGAAGCCGATAAAGCGCCCGACCTGCTGCCGGAGCTGTCGGAGTTCATGCTGGCGCCGTGGCTGGCAGACTCCTCCGAGTGGAGAGACTCCCGCGCGGCCGGCACGGCCTCACCCGCGAGTACGTCGAGCGCAACCAGCGCGAAAGGCTGATCGCCGCCCTCGCCGAGGTCCTCTACGAGCAGGGCTACGAGCGCACCACCGTCTCGGCGATCGGCAAACGGGCCGGCGTCTCCAAGAGCGACTTCTACAAGCACTTTGAGAGCAAGGACGCCTGCTTCATCGCCGCTTACGACGACGTGGTCGAGCGCCTGCGCGCCTGCGTGGTCGAGGCCTGCGCGGCGACCGACGAGTGGGCGGCGGGCGTGTACGCGGCGCTAGCCGCGCTGCTGGCCCTGATGGCGAGCGAGCCGGCCCAGGCGCGGCTGGCGCTGGTCGAGGGGCTGCGCGCCGGCCGCGGCGTCTACGACCGCTACCAGGAGGCGGTGCAGAGCTTCGTCCCCTACCTGCGCGACGGAGCCCCCGCGCCGCCCGAGGGCCGCCCGCCAGAGGCCACCGACGAAGCGGTCGTGGGCGGGATCGCCTCGCTGCTGGCGCGGCGCTCGATGGCGGGGGAGACCGAGCGGCTCGAGGAATTCCTGCCCGAGGTGGCCGAGTTCGCCCTCACTCCCTACCTTGGCGCGGCCGAGGCGCGGCAGATAATCTCGGCTCGATGAGCGCGGAGGCGACAGCGGTTGCCATCGAGGGCGTCTTCCCCTCGCAGGCGCTGAGCGAGGCGATCGCCGCCGAGTGGGTGACCTCGGGCGACTACAGGATCCGTCCCGAGGCGATCCAGCCGGCCAGCATCGACCTGCGGCTGGGCGACTACGCCTGGGCGCTGCGCTGCTCCTTCCTGCCCGACGTTGACTCGACCGTCGAGGAGAAGATCGAGGGCCTCGCCTTCCAGAAGGTCGACCTGCGCGACGGCGCCGTGCTCGAGCGCGACCGTCCTTACCTGGTGCCGCTGATCGAGGAGCTGGCGCTGCCCGACGACGTCCGCGCCAAGGCCAACCCGAAGAGCTCGACCGGCCGCCTCGACGTCTTCACCCGGGTGTTGACCGACCGCCACCACCGTTTCGACGAGATCCGCGCCGGTTACCAAGGGAAGCTCTACCTGGAGGTGGTGCCGCGCTCCTTCGCGATTCAGGTGCGGACCGGGCTCTCGCTCAACCAGCTGCGGCTGGCGCGCGGCGACGTGCGCCTTGGCGACGAGGAGATCCGCCGCATGCAGGGCGAGGAGCCGCTGCTCTACCTCGACTCCCAGGCGCTGCCGGAGTCGCAGCTCTCGGTCGCCGACGGCCTCTTCCTCAGCGTCGACCTCTCCGGGCCCGATGACCGCATCGTCGGCTACCGGGCGAAGAAGAACAGCCTGCCGGTCGACCTCTCGAAGATCCGCGCCTACCGCAGGACCGACTACTGGGACCCGGTGTACCCGGAGAGCGGCGGGCGGATCGTGCTCGAGCCGGAGATCTTCTACCTGCTGCTCTCGGCCGAGGGGGTCTGCATCCCGCCGCAGATCGCCGCCGAGATGATGGCTTACGACCCGACCGCGGGCGAGCTGCGCACCCACTACGCCGGCTTCTTCGACCCGGGCTTCGGCTACGACCCGGCCGGGGAGCGCCACGGCAGCCGCGCCGCGCTCGAGGTGCGGGCGCGCGACGTCTCCTTCATGGTCGAGCACCGTCAGCCGGTCTGCAAGCTGGGGCTGGAGCGGACCAGCGCCCCCGCCGAGCGTCTCTACGGCGAGCTGCTGGGCTCGAACTACCAAGGCCAGGTGACGATGCTGAGCAAGCACTTCGAGGAGCAGTCGGCACCGTGAGCGGGGCTGGACGACTTTTCCGGTGCATGGGACGGGAAAGTCGTCCACAGAGACCTCATGACTGACAGGACCTGGCGCGTCTATCTCGCCGGCGAGATCCACTCCGACTGGCGCGAGCGGATCGAGGCGGGCGTGCACGAGGCGGGGCTGCCGGTGGAGCTGATGGCGCCGGTCACCGACCACGCCGCCTCCGACGACGCCGGCACGGGCACGCTGGGCGAGGAGAGCGAGCCCTTCTGGCGCGACCACAAGGGCGCCGGCATCAACGCGATCCGCACCCAGACCCTGATCCGCGATGCCGACGTAGTCGTCGTCCGCTTCGGCGACAAGTACCGCCAGTGGAACGCCGCCTTCGACGCCGGCTACGCGGCGGCGCTCGGCAAGCCTGTCGTCACCCTGCACGACCCCGAGCTCGACCACGCCCTGAAGGAGGTCGACCGCGCCGCCCAGGCGACCGCGCGCACGGCCGAGCAGGTGGTCGACGTACTGCGCTACGTGATCCGGGGCGAATTGGCTTAGGGGCGCGGCTATACTTCGCCGCGATCAGTGCGGTTTCGGCCATGTCTGCCGTGAAGAGGCCCGGGTCTCCCGGGCCTCTTTCATACCTGCAGCCGGTGATGAATCGCCGGGCGGGGGCCAGCCCCGCCCGGCCCTCCCGCTTACGTCACCCGAAGGATCAGCAAGAGCAGGAGCATGATCAGTGCAGTCTCACCCATATTCACCTCCTTTCTCCAGGCCGCTGCTGAGCGCTGGGCCTGAAGGAGGCGCTATGGAGACCGATTGATCACGCCGCCATTGTATGCGAACATACGTTCGTATGCGTTGGGATCAACAAAGAGTTGAGAAGGAGGATGCGAGCAGGCTGTTCGGTCTAGCCGAGGAAGCGGTCACCCGTACATTCGATGCCCCGGAGGCCCTCGGCATTCGATTCCATGAGGTGCGGGCCAAGTCCGCTCTCAATCGAGTGCCAGGAGGTCGCTATGGCTTCGGGTGGACGGTCAATCCGTACCGCGGCTGCACCCACGCCTGCCGATTATCGATACTGCTTCGCACGCCCGACCCACACCTATCTCGGCTTTGACGCCGGGAGGGACTTCGAGCGGGAGATCGTGGTCAAGGTGAACGTACCCGAGGTGCTGCGGGCGGAGCTGGCGCGGCCGAGCTGGAAGCGGGAGCTGGTCGCGCTGGGGACCAACACCGATCCGTATCAGTGGGTCGAGAGCCGCTACCGAATGATGCCGGAGATCCTCGCGGCGCTGGAGGAGGCGGAGACGCCGGTCTCGGTGCTGACCAAGTCGCCGCTGGTGATGCGCGACATCGACCTCTACGAGCGGATGGCGGAGCGGCTGCCGGTCTCGGTCAACCTCTCGGTGCCAACGCTCGACGAGAAGGCCTGGCGGGCGACCGAGCCGCACACGCCAAGCCCCAGCGCTCGTCTCGACGCGGTCGCCGAGCTGCGCAAGCGTGGCATCGACTCCGGCGTCCTCATCGCCCCTCTCATGCCGGGGATCAACGACACCCCGGATCAAGTCCAGCCAATAGTCGACCGCGCCCGCGACGCCGGCGCGACTTTTCTCGGCGGCGTAGCTCTCCACCTCCGCGACGAGGTCCGCGACGTCTTCTTCGCTTGGCTGCAATCCAAACGACCGGACTTGCTGCCCGAGTACGAGCGCCTTTATGCCAATGGGCGCGCCTACATGCGTCCCGAGGAGCGCAACCGGGTGACGAAAGCGGTCAAAGGCTGGGGAAGAGGGCGGCGTGGAGCTCCTCCCTCCAGCAAGCAGACTCCCTCCCCTTCTCAAGAACAGCTTTTCTGATCCCCCGCAGCGGCGATCGCAGAGGTCGCCCGAGGGCGGGGCGTTGCTAGGGTCGCAAGCAGATGGCCACCGACACGATCTCTTTCGCCCGAGGTGCCCCCAGCGCCGACATTCTGCCGCGAGAGGCTGTGGCTGAAGCTGCTGCGGTTGCGCTCGCCGAGGATTGGCAGAAGGCGCTGTCCTATGGGACCGGGGTGGGTCACCCTGGCCTCTGCGAGTGGGTTGCGGAGCGGCATGGGGGGCTGGAGGCGGGGCAGGTGATGATCGCCAACGGGTCGCTCGAGGCTGGGGCGATGCTGTTTGAGCATTTGCTCGAGCCCGGTGACCGAGTGGTGGTCGAGCAGCCTTCATATGACCGCACCTTGCTCCTGCTGCAGCGGCTGGGCGTGGAGCTTGTGCCGGTGCCGCTGGAGGCGGACGGGATCGACCTGGCCGCATTCGAGGAGGCGCTCGCCGAGGGGCCGATCGAGCTCGCCCACGTCATCCCCAACTTCCACAACCCGGCCGGCTGCACGCTCTCGGCGGAGAAGCGGGTGCGGCTGGTCGAGCTCGCCGCCGAGCACGGCTTCTGGGTCTTCGAGGACGACCCCTACCGCGAGCTGCCCTTCGAGGGCGAGGCGCTGGAGACGATGCTCTCGCTCGACCAGGCCGGCCGCGTGATCCACGCCTCCTCCTTCTCGAAGACGGTCAGTCCCGGCGTCCGGGTCGGCTACCTGGCAGGGCCCGGCGAGGAGATCGCCAAGCTCGCCAAGCGCGCCAACGAGACCTACATCTCACCCAACATGCTGGCTGAGTCGGTGGTCTTGGAGCTCTGCCGCTCCGGCGGCCTCGATCGCAACATCGAGTTCGTCAAGGGCGCCCTGCGCGAGCGCCGCGACGCTCTGGTCGGTGCGCTGCAGAAGCAGCTACCCGAGGCCGAGTTCGTCATCCCGGGCGGCGGCTACTTCCTCTGGCTCGACCTCGCCGAGGGAACCGACACCACGGTGCTGATGGCCGAGGCGAAGAGCGACGGCGTCGCCTTCGTCGCCGGCCCCGACTTCATGCTCGACGGCGGCCGGGGCAGCCTCCGCCTCTCCTTCGCCAGCGTCCCCCCGGAGCGCATCCCGGAGGGCGTCGGCCGCCTCGCCCAGGCACTTGAGCGAGTTCGAACCGCTTCGCCTGCGTGAGCCCATCCCGGTAGGGGTGGAACGTCTTGTACTTTTCCCGCGGGAAAAGTTAAGTGGAACTCCTGCCGGGATGGGCTCTTATCGACCGTAGCGGTCCGAAGAGAGGACCAGCTGCTCGGGGATCGCTGCCCGCGGCGGCGGTGAAGGGTCGGCGCGGACGGAGACCGTCTCGGCGACACTGCGGGTCACCTGGTGGGGTCCGTCCTCGGAGAGGATCGTCACTCCGTCCTCGTCGGTCTTCTCGACCGTCCCCTCGAGCCCGGGGTGCAGCCCCGCGTCCTTCAGGTAGTGCAGAAGCTCCTCGGCCTCGTTCTCGAAGCGCAGAACGTGCACCTTGGCGCCGATCTCGACGTCGGCCAGTAGCGCTCCCTGCTCGCGGGCGCCCTCGACGATCGGGTGGCCGTGCGGGCAGGTGGTCGCGTCGCCGATCGCCGCCCGCATCCGCTCCTCCAGCACCGGCGACATCGCGTGCTCGATCCGCTCCGCCTCCTCGTGGACCTCGTCCCAGGGGATGCCGAGCACGTCGGTGAGGAAGCGCTCGATCATGCGGTGGCGGCGGACGATGTGGCTGGCGTGGTCGCGTCCCGACTCGGTGAAGGCAAGCGACTTGTCGGCATTGCGCTCGACGTATCCGTCGTCGACGAGACGGCCGATCATCTCGTGCACGGTCGGCGGCGAGAGCTGCATCGCGCGGGCGATGTTGGCGCCGGTGATCGGCAACCCGGCCTCCTCCAGCCAGAACATGATCTCCAGGTACTCCTGCTCTGCGACGGTCGCGTCAGCCATCTTTTGCCGATACTAGCGGCGCTCCATCAGCGTCGAGACGACGGCCTCGTAGAAGCCGTCGCCCATGCGGCCCTCGGTGACCGTGGCGTTGTCCCAGGAGGCGAGCGCCGCGCGCAGGCCGGGGTCGCGCTCGGGCCCGTTGGCGACGACGAAGAAGCGGTCGACCGCGGCCGCGACCTCGAGGTCCTCGACCGAGTCGCCGACCGCGATGCAGTCGGCCGGGTCGTAGCCGCGGACGCGGGCGTGGGCGGCGACGGCGCCTGCCTTGCTGACCATCTTCGGGACCAGGTGGTAGGCGTGGGTGGGGCCGTCGATAGCGGGCATCTCACGCGCGATCGCGCCATTGTCGAGCAGACGCAGGTCACCATGGCCCTCGGCGCCGAGCAGCTCGTTGGCGGCGGCCACGTCGACCTTGCCGCGGAAGAGGTGGGAGAGGACGCGGCCCTCGTGCCAGGGCGCGTGGTACTCGAGCCGCCCCTCGAAATGCTCGAAGAGCATCTGCGGGATGCCTCGCGCCTCGATCTGCTCGTAGATCGTGCCGCTCTCGTCCGGCTCCATCTCGCCGGTCATCAGCGTCGTCTCGCCGTCGATCGCGAAGGCGCAACCGGCCTCGTAGATGTAGGAGGTCTGGCCGATCAGGCGGGCGCACTCGTGGACCTGCGGCTCGCGGCGCCCGGACATGATCGTCACCTCGACCCCCGCCCGGTGGCAGGCCTCGAGCCCGCGCGCCTGGGCGTGCGAGAAGCCGCCCTCGGCGTCGCGGAAGAGCGAGCTGCCCTTGCCGAGCAGGGTGCCGTCGAGGTCTACATAGACGCAGCTCAGGGCCATGGGCGCGGTCGCTACGGTAGCGGCGTGCCCTGGCGACTCGCCGACCGGACCCTCGAGCTGGCCCAGCCGCTGGCGGCGGGGATCGTCAACGTGACCACGGACTCGATGTTCGAGGGGGCGCGGAGCGGCACGCCCGAGCAGGCGATCGAGGACGGCGCGGGGCTGGTCGAGGCCGGCTTCGACATGCTCGACGTGGGAGCGGTGGCCGCGCGCAGCGGGCCGCCGGTGGCGGCGGAGGACGAGGCCGCGGCGCTGATGCCGGCGGTCGAGGGAATGGCCGGACTGGGCGTGCCGGTCGCGGCCGACACCTTCTCGGTCGAGGTGGCGCGGCGGGCGCTGGCGGTGGGCGCGGTCGCCGTCAACGACATCTCCGGCGGCTCGGAGGAGATGTTCGAGCTGGTCGCCGAGACGGGGTGCGGCTACGTCCTCATGCACATCGAGGGGCCACCGCGGGTCGACCGGCAGCCGCCCGAGTACGGCGACGTCGTCGACCACCTGAAGTCCTGGTTCGGGGGGAGAGTCGAGGAGGCCCGACGACTTGGGGTGAGCGAGGAGCAGATCGCGATCGACCCCGGACTCGACTTCGACCTCAGCCTCGACCAGGACCTGGAGATCCTGCGTCGGCTCGGCGAGCTGCGCGAGCTGGGCCTCCCCCTTTACGTATCGCTCTCGCGCAAGGACTTCATCGGCGCGGTGCTGGCCGGTTCTTGGGAGGAGCGGCTGCCGGCTGGCGAGCGCGAGTGGGGGACGGTCGCCGCGGTGGCGCTGGCGGTGCGGGCGGGGGCCGACATCCTGCGGATTCACGACCGCAGCTCGCTGCAGGCGGTCAGGGTCGCTGGCGCGATCCGGGGTGGAAGTGTCGACTTTCATCCGCATAGCGGACGAAACTCGACACCGAGGGGAGCGAGTTAGTGGCGAAGAGCCTGCTCGACTCGACTTGGGCGGTTGCCATCGACCCGGCGAGGCGCGATGGTCGCATCGTCGCCGAGAGCGCCGAGGAGGAGCGCAAGGCGAAACGGGTGGCGCTGCCCCGCTCGCTCGACCCGGCGCTGGCCGAGCGCCTGCGCGCCGCCGGCGTCGAGCGGCTCTACTCGCACCAGAAACGGGCGCTCGAGGCGGCCGCTTCCTCGCACCTTGTGATCACCAGCGGCACCGCCTCGGGCAAGAGCCTCGCCTTCAACCTGCCGGTGCTCGACGGCATCGCCCGCGACCCCAAGCGCCGCGCCCTCTACCTCTACCCGACCAAGGCGCTGGCTCAGGACCAGGCGCGCAAGCTCGGCGAGCTGCGCCCGCCGGGCCTGCGCGAGGCGATCTACGACGGCGACACGCCGCGCGAAGAGCGCCCCGCGATCCGCCGCCGCGGCAACCTCGTCCTCACCAACCCCGACATGCTCCACGTCGGCGTCCTGCCCAACCACAAGAGCTGGGGCGACTTCTTCGCCAACCTCGGCTGGGTCGTTGTCGACGAGGCGCACACCTACCGCGGCGTCTTCGGCTCGCACGTCGCCAACGTGCTGCGGCGCCTGCGGCGGGTCGCCGCCGCCTACGGGGCGGAGCCGCGCTTCCTGCTCGCCTCGGCGACGATCGCCAACCCGGTCGAGCTGGCCGAGGGCCTGGTCGGCGCCCCCTTCGAGCTGGTCGACGACGACGGGGCGCCGCGGGCCGGACGGGAGATCGCGATGTGGAACCCACCCCTGATCGACAAGGCGACGGGCGTGCGGCGCTCGCCGCTCTCCGAGGCAGCCGCGCTGCTCGCCGAGCTGGTCTCGCAGGGGGTGCGGACGATCTGCTTCCTCAAGAGCCGGCGCGGGATCGAGCTGATCCAGCGCTTCGCCCGCGAAAACCTGGAGCGGCGCGGCAAGCCGGAGCTGGCTGAGCGGATCGCTCCTTACCGTGGCGGCTACACGCCGCAGCAGCGGCGCGATATCGAGGCACGGCTGAGCAGCGGCGAGCTGCTCGCCGTGGTCGCCACCGACGCGCTCGAGCTGGGGATCGACATCGGCGAGCTCGACGCGGCGATCTGCGTCACCTTTCCGGGAACGGTCGCCAGCCTGCGCCAGATGTGGGGGCGGGCGGGACGCCGGCGGCGCGGCCTGGCGGTTTACGTCGCCGGGCAGGACGCGCTCGACCAGTTCTTCTGCCGCCACCCGGAGGAGTTCCTCGAGCGGCCGGTCGAGGCGGCGATCCTCGACCCGGAGAACGAGCAGATCGCGGGCCGGCACCTCATCGCTGCCGCCTACGAGCTGCCTCTGAGCGAAGCCGACGATGAGCTGCTCGGGCCGGGCTGGCGCGAGCGGGCCGAGCGGCTGGCCGCGGCGGGGAAACTGCGCCGCGCCGGTGGCAAGCTGCTGCCGCGCAGCAGCGAGTTCGTCGCCGCCAAGGTCTCGCTGCGCTCGGCCTCGGCCGACTCGGTGGCGGTGATCGAGCGCGACTCGGGCGAGATGCTCGGCCTGGTCGAGGCGGAGCGCGCCTTCACCACAGTCCACCCGGGCGCCATCTACCTGCACCTCGGTCGCTCCTATGAGGTAGAGCGCCTCGACGTCGAGGAACGGCGCGCGATCGTCTCCAGCTTCGATGGCGACTGGTACACCCGGCCGAAGAAGGAGACCGAGATCTACATCGAGCGGGTGCGTGAGCAGCGCTCGACCGCCGGGGTCGAGCTGCACTTCGGCGAGGTCTCGGTGACCGAGCAGGTGATCGCCTACCAGCGCGTCTCGATCTCCGAGCAGGAGCCCTTCGACGTGGTGGCGCTGGAGCTGCCCGAGCAGCACTTCGTCACCCAGGCGCTCTGGTACGTGCTGCCCGAGCGGCTCAGCGGCGCGCTGCCGCCGGAGATTCTGCTCGGCTCCCTGCACGCGACCGAGCACGGTCAGATCGCGGTGCTGCCGCTGATCGCGATGTGCGACCGCTGGGACATCGGCGGCCTCTCGACCAACGTCCACTTCCAGACCGGCCGCTCGACGATCTTCATCTACGACGGTCATCCCGGCGGGGTGGGGATCACGCTGCGCGGCTACGAGCAGTTCGAGCGCCTGCTCGGCGACGCCGAGCGGCTGATCGCCGAGTGCCCCTGCGAGTCCGGCTGCCCCTCCTGCGTGCAGAGCCCCAAGTGCGGCAACCTCAACGAACCGCTGCACAAGCAGGGGGCGCTGGAGTTGATGCGGTCGATGAAGGGAGCGCAGTGAAGGGAGGGAGTGGACCTCGCCGTCACGAACAGCAGGGAGGTTCCTTCGAGGCCCACTCCTTCCCTTCGGAGCGCGCGCCTCAGGTGGCGGTGATCGGGTCGGGACGCTGTGAGCAAGACTCGGAGCTGGCGCGGTTGGCGGAGGAGGTCGGGCGGCTGCTGGCAGAGGCGGGCGCGACCGTGGTTTGTGGTGGCCTCGGCGGCGTGATGGAGGCCGTGGCGCGCGGTGCGTCTGGCGCCGGCGGCGAGGTGATCGGGATCGTGCCGGGCGACTCGACCGAGGAGGCGAACCCGTTCTGCACCCACGTCGTCGCCACCGGGATCGGTCACGCACGCAACCTCGCCGTGGTCTCCTCCGGAGACGCTGTGATCGCCGTCGGCGGCGAGTGGGGGACGCTCTCGGAGATCGGCTTCGCCCGTGCGCTCGGCCGTCCCGTGGCCGCCTTGCGCAGCTGGACGTTGAAAGGCGAGGGGCCGATGGAGTCGGCGCCGGGGATCGTCCCGGCGTCTAGCGCTGAGGAGGCGGTCGCGGCGACGCTCGACGCGATCGACCGCTAGGGCCAGAGCTCGCGCATGGCGAGGATCGCGAAGGCGTGCGACCAGGCAAGCGGCGTGGTCGACGTAGGGAGGCCGGTTTGGGCGTCGACTCGCTCCGGGAGCAGGCCGAGCGGGGTGGCCGCGCGGCGCAGGTCGGCCATCAGGCCCAGGGCGGTGCGTCGGTCACGTTTGGGGAGCGCCGAGGTCGGTCGGTCGTGCCGAGCGAGCGCGGCGAACGCCAAGGCCGTCCAGGCGGTGGGCGCCGTCCACGGATCCTCGCCGCCATGCCAGTTCTCGGACGGCGCGATGCCGAAGCGGGTCCGCCGCTCGGCGAGAAGATGGCGCAGCGAGCGGCGCACGAGCGGGAAGAAGGCAGGTCTGGGGAAGGGACGAACTGCCCAGGCGACGGCCGCGTCCACGCCGGAAGCAGCGTCGCCGGCAACCCGCACAAAGCCCTTCCGGTGTTCGAAATACCCCCTGAGAGACGTATTTCGAACACCGGAAGCGATCGCGTTGGCGACGTAGTCGCCTGACTCGCCCTCCTGATAGTCGGCGCGGCCTCGCCAGGGCTCCACAGGTTGCACTCGGTTCGAGCTTCCGACCGCGCGGGGCCCGGAAGCCCGCCTGCCGGCCAGCCCAGCCGCTTGTTCCGCAGCGACCAGCCAGCCCGCCGCATCGCCCTGCGCCGCGCGGCCATCGACCAGCGTGCCGTTGCCGTGGAAGCGCGCGGCGGCTTCCAGGTCGAGGCTCCGCAGGAAGCGGACCACCAGCCGCGTCTCGGCCCGGTAGCCGGACGCTGCGAAGGCAATTGCTACGGCGCCGGCGTCCCGTGGCCAGACGTAGGCCCAGCCGTCGCGGGCACCGGCCGTGACGGCGCCCGTGCGCCGGTCGGTCAGCGCGCGCAGAACCAGTAGCGAACGCTCGTACATCCGCCGCGCCCATCCCGGCGCGCTGGTTCCGAGCGCCCGCGCCCGCGCGATCCAGCGCCGGTCGGCTCGCACGGCCCGGAGGCCGAGTCCTCGCGTCACGACTGAGCTGCGTCCACCGAAGCGGGCCACCGTTTGCAGCACGTTCGTGCCGGGCAGATAGCGCTGCTCGATCGAGTCGGCCTCCCAGAACGGCGCCGTTCGCCCGCCGTCGAGCCGGGCCCAAGCGACGATCCCGGTATCCGCGGGAACCGTGCCGGCGGCCTGCCGCTCGGGGGAGACCGCGACCAGCGGCTCTCCTACGGGTCCCGGCGCCCGCAGGTCGACGACGTTGCCGTAGGCGTCGATCGCCGCCGTCCTGCCGCCACTGCCGACCACAGCTACGCCCAGGAACGGCGGCGGCATCCCAGGCAGGCCGGCGGGCGTCCGCGGGTCCTCCGAGGACCCGCCGGAGACGAGCGCCAGGCCGACGACGATCGCCGCCAGGAATCCCAGCGCTGCACGAGTCCAGGCCACGCCGCAATGCAATCAGCCTCATGAGCTTCTGGCCGCTAGCCTTCCTCCAGCGCGGTCTCAGCCCGCGCCTCAGCTACGGCGAGGTAGCTCAGTTGGTAGAGCACACGACTGAAAATCGTGGTGTCGCCGGTTCGATTCCGGCCCTCGCCATTAAAGCTCTCAGCGATTACGGAGGCGATCGAGAGCCTGCTGGATTCCGACAAGACGATCGCGGTGACGGTCGCCGACGAGGACTCGATGCTTTCTCCCCAGCAGGCGGCGGATCGGCTTGCCTTCTCTCGCCAGCACGTCCGTCGTTTGATCGAGGCCGGCGAGTTGGAGGCCCAGCAGCTGCCCAACTCCACTCATTGGAAGATCCCACTGCGCGCCGTTTTGGCCTTCGAGGAGCGTCGTGTCGCAGCGAAAACGCGTGCCGACGAGCACTCTCGTTCGCTCGACAAGCTCGGCGCTCCGGCTGAGTGAGCGTTCCGCGCCGTCGTAGACTCGCGCGGCGATGGGCCGCAAGCGCGACATCAAGCAGTTCAGGCAAGCCTGCAAAGAGGTCGGGCTGACGCCTCGCGAGCGCTACGAAGCAAGTGAGGACCTGCATGCGGAAAAGGGGGGATCGGGCGTGCAGGCGCATAGGAGCTATGGCGAGCTGTTGGCCTGGCTGCGACAATGGAAGCAGCGCTAATGGCAACCGTCGTAGATCTAGATGCTTCGCCCGTCAATGTTCTGCGCTCGATGCGCGGGTCGATCGTTGATGCCAAAAAGGCGTATCCCGATGTGCTTCATGTCGAGATCCGCAATCCTGCCGGCGAGTTGTGGCGACTCGCGACTCAGGACGCCGAGTGGTCCCCCGCTGACCCTCCAGAGCTGGTCGGTCAGGCGATTGAGGACGCGGAAATCGACGAGGATTCCGGCGAGCTTCGTTGCAGGCTCTCCAACGGCTCTGTTCTTGATGTGCGGCCGAGTGGTGCTCATGAGGCAGACGACGATCCCCCGAATTGGGAGTTGATTACGCCGGGCGGCGTTCTCCTGGAGTTCGGGCCGGGCGTTCGCTGGCAGATCAGCGGGGCCGATGCCCCAGCATCATCTCGTCGCTGATCGCGCCCGAGATCTCGACCCAGACCCGGGATTCTCCGGCGCGATTACCTCGCACCGTTGGGCGACGAAAAGTCCGTTCGTCGCCCAAACTTTATTCCTCATTTTTCCTCGCTTGATTTCGTCGGCCGGACGAGAACCTCTTCGCTGTGTTTGTCGCATTCGGGGTCGCGGTAGAGGTCGGTGCCATCGAGGTTCTCTCCGTAGACCTGGACCTCTAGTACCTGCTTGGTCGGGATCGTGGCTATCCGGGCATCTTCGGAGTGGCTGTCGACGACATTGGGATGGCCAATCACAATCTGATCGCTGCCGCGAACCACATAGGTACCTTCGATGCAGTCGCCGTTTTCCAGGCTGACGAGTGCTCGGTGAAAGTTCTCATCGTGGTCGAGTTGGGATCCGACGGAAATGACGCCAAGGACGAGCAAGGCAAGCGAAGCTACGGCGACTCTTCCGACCCACACAACGACGGTTGGGCGATGCCGGCCGGGACCTTGTTCGAGTGCGGCGATCACCGGTTTGAGGTCCTCGCTTGCTTCGCCTTCAATCTCGATTTGTGTGAGCGCGTTGCGGTTCGCTTCTTGGCGGGCGCGCCACCGCTGCAGGCTCGGCGTCAGCAGCATCAACGCGCCGAAGATAAAAGCCGTCCCCGCTGCCGTGGCGAAGCCGTTGCGGTTGTTCAGGAGGGCAAGCAGGACGCCGAGGGTCGCGCCGGTGCTGACCGGCAGCATCACGGCGGTGACCGTGTCGAGCGAGGGCCAGTACCGCCAGACGCCGTAAGCCGCATACGCCACCGCAAACGCTGCCGGAGCGATGGTCCATGGCTGGTCTCCTTCGAATGCGAGCAGGGTCGCAACCGTCACGGCTAGGGCCAGGCCGGCCTCCGCATAGCCAAAGCGGCGTCGACCTGGATCGCCGGTGACGATCCAGGCGGTGAGGCCGCCGAGTGCGATCAGCAACACTAGCCAGACCGCAACCGCCTGAGCGCCCATCGCGATCAGCTCCTCGCGCGAGGCTAGCGAAACGGGGACCTCTGGCGGCAGATCCACGTCTTGAAGGCGGAGCCAGAGGATGATCGCGCCAAGTACGAGCACGTATCCGGCCGTGCCGAGAATCGCGGCTAGTACGCCCAGAATCTTCGTTGTCAAATCAACCGCGTTCACGAGTGATCTCGTCGACATGGATGGCGCCGAGTTCGCTCGGCAGATGTGCAAGGGAAGGCCAAGCGGTCTCCTCGTCGTAGAGGGCGCCCTCGAGCATCGCCTCCTCTATTGATGCTCCCCTCAGATCGGCTCCCCTCAGATCCGCCCAGCGCAGATCCGCGTTTTGAAGACAGGCGCGACGCAGGTCGGCACCCATGAGTCGGGAACGGTGAAGAGAAGCGGCGTCCAGGTCAGCGCCCTCGAGCAGCGCTCCGCTCAGATCGACTCCGTCCAGGCTGGCGGCGGGAAGGGTCGCTTCACGAAGATCGACTCCGGTGAGCCTCATACGTGGCTCAGGTGGACGTTCCTCTCTCGCCGGTATGTACCTCGCTTCAACCGTTGCGTACTTCTGTTCGAACTTGTCGAACTCAACCGCCAGTGAACCGAGCTCTGCGACCATGTCCGCTTGCACTCGAGTGACGACGACCCTCGCAAACCCAATCGCGACCAGGCCCACCAAAATCGTCGTTACGGCATAGCGTGCCTCCTCCTGATCTGTGAATAGGAGTGGTACGAGCCCGACGATTGCCACGATCGCAGCAGCTCCGAGAAGAGTGAACTCGACGATCCGCCGCGCCCGCTGGCGCGTGACATAGTCGTCCGTCGTCGACCCTTGCCACCCACCCGTCATCTTTCGATGCCTTTCTTCACTTCAGTAATGATCACTGAATAATAGAGAATCCTTGGCAAATTTACTGTCCACCACAATTTTCACTGTCCAACGCGATAAGTGAGACTCTGTAGCGATGCTGACTAAATCCGCAGAGCGGTGGCGAGACGAGGGGACGTTCGAGAACGTCCTCGGCCGGCGGCTATTCGTCTGGCGGCGCGAGGGAAGCGGGCCGTTGCTGCTCTTCCTCCATGGGTTCCCGTCGTGCTCTTATGACTGGAAGCGCCTGCTCGAGCTGCGGCCCGAGACAAACGCGCTGGCCTTCGACTTCCTCGGCTTCGGCCTCTCCGAGAAGCCTCGCGATTACGAGTACACGCTGGCCTGGCAGGCGGATGCGGTGGAAGAGCTGGTGCGGCGGGCTGGTTCGCCGCCGGTCTTCGTCGTCGCCCACGACATGGGTACCTCGGTCGCCACCGAGCTGATGGCTCGCGACCTGCGCGGCGAGCTCGGCTTCGACATGAAAGGGGCGCTGCTCTTCAACGGCAGCATGCTGCTCCACCTCTCCAGCCCGACGGTCGGGCAGCGGCTGCTGCGCAGCAGGCTCGGGCCGTTGTTCGCGAGGCTGACCTCGGAGCGGAGCTTTCGCGCTCAGTTCTCCCGCGTCTTCTCCGCTGAGCATCCGCTCAGCTCCGAGGAGGCGGCCGACCAGTGGTCGTTGCTCTCCCACAACGGCGGTCAGCGCGTCGCCCACCGCACCATCCACTACATGGCGGAGCGCGAACGGTTCACCGAGCGCTGGCATGGGGCGATCCGCGACTGGCCGGGCGCGCTGACGCTCGCCTGGGGCTTGCTCGACCCGGTCGCCACCGTCGACGTCCTCGACGGGCTGCGGGCGCTCCGCCCCGGGGTCGAGGTGATCGAGCTGCCCGATGCTGCTCACTACCCCCAGATCGAATGCCCGGAGCGGATCGCCGCCGCCCTCGACGCGGCTATCGTGGCCGCCGGTGAAGAGCCATCCTCTATAGGGCCTTCTTCAGGCTGATCCTCCAGCACATCGACGCCGAGCGCGTCCATGGATTCGCGGTCGCGGCGATGCGGACCGCCGCCCGAATCCCCGGCCTGCTGGCTCTCCTCGGCTGGCTTCTGCGGCCTCGTGACCCTGGTCTCGGTGTCCAGGCGATGGGCCTCGGTTTTCACAGCCCACTCGCCGTCGCCGCCGGCCTCGACAAGAACGCGACCGCGTTCGAGGCGCTGGCGGCGCTCGGCTTCGGCGCGGTCGAGGTCGGCACGGTCACCGCCCGGGCGCAGGAGGGCAATCCCGAGCGCCCCCGGGTTACGCGGCTGCCGCGGGACCGGGCGCTGCTCAACGCTCTCGGCTTCCCCAACGACGGCAGCGAGGCAGTGGCAGAGCGGCTCGTTCGCCGCCGCACGCAGGCAGTGCTCGGGGCCAACGTCGGCAAGACGAAAGCCATCGACGTCGAGGACGCGGTCCCCGACTACCGCGAGACAGTGCGGGCGCTGGCGCCGCACGCCGACTACGTCGCGCTCAACGTCAGCTCTCCCAACACACCCGGCCTACGGCAGATGCAATCGGTCGAGCACCTCACGGCCCTCGTCACAGGCGTGCGCGAGGAGCTGCGGGTCTGCGCCCGCGACCGGGAGGTGCCGCTGCTGGTCAAGCTCGCGCCCGACCTCTCGAACGCGGAGATCGAAGAGATCGCGGACATGGCCCTGCGCCTCGAGCTGGACGGCATCATCGCCGTCAACACCACCGTCGATACGACGCTCGCCCGCTACAGCACGGCGGAGATAGCCGCACAGCAGCACGGCGGCGGCCTCTCCGGCCGGCCGCTGCAGGCGCGGGCGCTCGAGGTCCTGCGCCTGCTCCACGCCAAGGTCGGCGACCGCCTCACGCTTGTCTCCGTGGGGGGCATCGAGAGCGCCGACGACGTCTGGGGGTGCATCCTCGCCGGGGCCTCCCTGGTCCAGGCCTACACCGCGTTCGTCTACGGCGGCCCGTTCTGGCCGCACCGCCTCAACCGCGGCCTCTCCCGTCGCCTGCGCGACTCGCGTTGGTCCTCGATCGGCGAAGCTGTCGGGCAGGGAGCTGAGTGAGGACCGCTGTCGTCACCGGTGCTTCGAGCGGGATCGGCGCCGCCACGGCGAGGGCCCTGGCCGCCGATGGTCACCAGGTGATCCTCGGCGCGCGCCGGCTGGAGCGGCTGCAGGAGCTGGCCGCGGAGATCGGCGGCCAAGCGATCGCGCTCGACGTCGCCGACCCTGACTCGGTCACCGCCTTCGTCACCGAGGTCCCGAGCTGCGACGTACTGGTCAACAACGCCGGCGGCGCGCTCGGCTTCGAGCCGCTGGGCGATGCCGACGAGGAGAAGTGGCTGCAGATGTACGAGGCGAACGTGATGGGGACGATGCGGATGACTCGCGCCCTGTTGCCGAAGCTGATCGAGTCAGGCGACGGGCACGTCGTCGGCGTCACCAGCATCGCCGCCTTCGAGGCCTACCGCGGCGGCGCCGGCTACAACGCCGCCAAGTCCGCCCAGCGGGCAGCGCTGCGGGCGCTGCGTCTGGAGCTTTTGGGCGAGCCGGTACGGGTCACCGAGGTCGCGCCGGGGATGGTGGAGACGGAGTTCTCCCTGGTCCGCTTCGGCGGCGACGAAGAGGCCGCGGACCGGGTCTACGAAGGGATGACGCCACTGAGGGCGGAGGACGTCGCCGAGTGCATCCGCTGGGCCGTCGCCCAGCCCTCGCACGTCAACGTCGACGAGATCGTCGTGCGACCGCGCGACCAGGCCGCCGCCACCGAGGTGCACCGCCGCCCTCAGTGACAAGCGCGCACCGGCGCACTCAGCTGCCGGTCGCCGAGAAGTGCTGGTAGTCCCTGGTCCCGACCCAGTTGCCGGCCCACTCCCAGCCGGCGGCGGCGAAGGCGGCGACGACCGGCCCGCCGCGGTGGATCATCCCCGGCCTGTGGCGCGAGCGCTGGGCGTAGGGAGCGCCGGCAGGCGGCGAGACGTAGCCGGAGCCGGTCACGTACGGGTTCTCGATCGGGTTGACGTCGATCGCCCGGCCGTAGGCGTGCTCCGACCAGACTCCAGGCTGTCCGGCGACGTAGCGGCAGTTGAAGGCGGAGGTGTTGTCGGCGGCCATGCTTTGGCGGTCGTCGGCGCCGTAGGCGTCGACCAGGCGCATCTGCCTGATCGGGAAGCGCAGCCGGAAGAGGGTCCGCATCGTGCGCAGCATCGCCCCAGCCTCCTCGCGATGGACGACCAACCGCCCCCGGTGGACCCGCCTGTCGAATCCCCAGTGGCTGACCTTGAGTAGGCGCAGCTCGCCAAGGCCGACCGGACAGCCCCGCCGCCAGGAGACGCCGGTCATCCGCTCGCGGGTGCGGTCGTCGATCGGGGCGGCGACGCCCTCGAAGCGGGGCGGCCGCTCGATCGCTCGCGAGGCCGGAGCCGGCGCTCCGCCGAGGAGGAGGGCGGCGACGCCGAGCGCCAGCAGCCCCGTCGCGGTCATGCCGCGGTGCGGCGCGCTTCCCGGACCAGCCACCAGTCGACGACGTAGCCGCCGAAGGGGACCACGGCCCCGACCAGGATCCAGAAGGTGGTCTGCGCGGACCAGCCCATCTGCGCGCGCAGGTTGAGGGCGACGATCACGTAGACGATGAAGAGGGCTCCGTGAATCGGGCCGAGGATCTGCACCCCGATCTCGTCGCCCCCGGTGCGCTTGACGTACGAAGCGATCAGCAGGGCGAGGAAGCTGGTCGCCTCGGCCAGGGCGATGTAGCGCATCGGCTTCATCGCGCGGAAGCCTAGTAGAGCGGGTTCGAAACACAGCGGAGTGGGTAGCGACGCCCTATATGCGGCTCCCCCTGGCCTTCCCCGCGCTCGTACTCGTCGTCTTGGGCCTCGCCTTGGCGGGGTGCGGTGACGACGATGACTCAGGCGGGGACGGCTCCGGGGGGGAAGCCACCGCGACCGCGCCGGAAGGCGGCGCGCCCGAACCGGAAGGCGACGCGACCCAGCAGGGCGCCAACGCCCCGGCGCCGAGCGGCGACGCTGTGCGGGCGGGGAAAGTCGAGATCGTCGAATTCACTTATGAGCCGGATCCGGTCACGATCGAGGCCGGCGGCAAGGTGATCTGGATCAACCGGGACTCGGCACCGCACACCGCGACCGCCGACGACGGCTCCTTCGACACCGGCACCCTCGAGGAAGGCAAGCTGGGGTCGGAGAGCTTCAAGGACGCAGGCAGCTACCCGTACTTCTGCGAGATCCACCCCGACATGCGGGGCACGGTCGAAGTGGTCGAACCCGGCTAGCTCCCCGGCTCGCCGCCCTCCAGCTCGCCGATCAGCTCTTCGACGCGCCGCCCGATCTCGTCGCACGTGGCGCGGACCTCCTCGAGCGGGCGTCCCTTCGGGTCGGGCAGCTCCCAGTCGAGGTAGCGCTTGCCCGGGATGTAGGGGCATTTGTCGCCACAGCCCATCGTCACCACCACGTCGGCCCACTCGGCGTCCTCGCGGCTCAGCTCGCGCGGCACGCGGTCTCTGAGGTCGATCCCCAGCTCGCGCATCGCCTCGGCCACCTCGGGGTGGACGCGGTCGGCCGGCGTCGTCCCGGCCGAGCGCGCCTCGTGACGCCCGTCCGCGGCACGCGTGAAGAGCGCCTCGCTGATCTGCGAGCGGCCGGCGTTGTGGAGGCAGACGAAGAGGACGCGAGCCATACGCGATGCATATCAGGCCGTCCGCGAGCGCCTCTACCTTGGATTGGCATGACGCAGGAAGCGCTCACTGGCCTCGCTGAGGAGACGGTTCGAGTGGAACCGGCGGCCCAGGTCGAACCAGCGGCCTCGCCGGAGCTGGCCGAGCCTGCCGTTTCCGCGGCCTCGCCGGTGACGGCCCAGCAACGGGTCCCGCTGCTCGAGCTCGAGGACGGCCAGCGGGTGGCCGGCGTCTACGCGGTACGAGCGCGGGAGCTGCGGCGCAAGCGCAACGGTGAGCCCTGGCTGCGGCTGACGCTTGGCGACGCCAGCGGCGCGGTCGAGGCGGTCTGCTGGGAGGACGCTGAGGAGCGCTATGCACTAGCGACGTCGGGGACGGCGGTCTTCGTCAGCGGGTCCTTCGAGGTGAGCGAGCGCTGGGGGTCGAAGATCAAGATCGCCGAGCTGCGCGCGGCGGGCCCGGACGAGTATCAGTCCGAGGACCTCGCGCCAGGGTCGGAGGTCTCCTTCGACCGCCTGGCGAGCGACCTGCGAGAGCTGCTCGCCACGGTCCAGGACCCCCAGCTGCGCGACCTGCTCGACCGCTTCTTCGGCGAGGGCTCCCCAATCTGGGCGCGCTTCCGCGACGCCCCAGCGGCGAAGGTCTACCACCAGGCCTACCGCCACGGCCTGCTTGAGCACACGCTCTCGGTCGCCCAGGCGGTCAGCGCTGCCGCCGCCTTTTTCCCGGGGATCGACCGCGACGTCGCGGTGACCGGCGCGCTGCTCCACGACATCGGCAAGACCGAGGCCTACAACGACGACCCGCTGGCGATCGACCTCACCGACGCCGGCCGCCTGCAGGGTGAGATCCCGCTCGGCTACTACAAGGTGCGCCGCGAGATCGAGGAGATCCCCGGCTTCGACCCGGCTCTGGCCCAAGCCGTGCTCCACATCATCCTCAGCCACCACGGCTCGCTCGAACACGGCTCGCCTGTCGTCCCCGCCACCCGCGAGGCCGTGCTCGTGCACATGATCGACAACCTCGGCGGCCGCCTCGGCAGCTTCGACCGTCTCGAGCGCGAGCTGCCCGCCGGCGAGTCTTGGTCGAGCTTCGACCGCGCGCTCTCAGGTTCCGCTTACTTCGGCCAGCGCGCCGCTTAGTCGCTCAGAATTTGCGGGTACAGCGCTGGATCTCTTTCGTGTTTCCCTGCGCCTGCTTGATGCATCGGATCAGCTTCTGGGGATTGACGCCCTTCTGCTTGGTCACTTTGAGCGAGTGGCGGACCTGGCGTTTGATCTCTTTGCCGACCCCCTCGAGGCTCTTGCCGATCTCTCCGATCCCGCTCGAGCGGATTGCGTCGCTGGTCGTGTCAAGGACCGGCTTGACGATGAAGAGGTAGCAGAGGACCAGGATCCCGCCGGTCACGGCGAGCCTGATGATCCCCGAGGTCAGGTTGCCGAACAGGTTGCGCAGCAGGTCCACGGCGCGACCACAGTATCCAAAATGCGGGAATCCGCGGCAGGGGGCCAAATGCCACTCAGGCCGCCCCGACTATCCTGCGATCCGTGGCAAAGGACACCGAGAAGCTGATCCGCCAGCTTTCGCTGATCTCGTTCCTGATGGCCCAGGGCAGGCCGGTTTCGGCGCTCGAGATCAAGCGCGAGGTCGAGGGCTACAGCGACATGAACGACGACGCCTTCGCGCGCCGCTTCTACGCCGACCGCGCCGAGCTGGAGAGCCTCGGGATCCAGCTCGGGGTCGAGAAACCGGGCGAGGGCTTCTTCGAGGCCGAGCTCTACTCGCTGCCGCCGGAGAACTTCTACCTCGACCCGATCACCTTCTCCGACGAGGAGCTGGCGGCGCTCTCGACCGCGCTGTCCCTGCTCACCGACGGCGGCTTCGCCTACGCCGAGCCGCTGCGCTTGGCCCTGCAGCAGGTCGCCTGGGGCCATCCCAACCCGATCAGCGAGGGCGAGCGCCCCCCGGTCGAGATCGCGATGACCGCCTCCGCCGGCGGCCGCGACCTCTCCCAGCGCCTCTCCAAGATCGAGACGGCGATCTCGCGCCGCAAGACGATCGAGTTCACCTACTACACGATGGAGCGTGACGAGACGACGAAGCGCAAGGTCGACCCGTACCACCTGGTCTTCCGCGGTGGCCAGTTCTACTTGATCGGCTACTCGCACGAGCGCGAGGCTGTCCGCGTCTTCCGCCTCTCGCGGATCCAGGGCAAGGTCGGCTACGCCTCCAAGGCCGAGCACGACTTCACTCCGCCCGAGGACTTCGACCGCCGCGACTACGGCCAGCGCGCCGATTGGCAGCTGGGGGAGATCCGCGGCCGGGCGAGGATCTTCGTCCGTGATCGCATCGCCTGGCTGATCGAGCGCGACTTCGGCGAGTACGGCAAGCTGCGCCCGGCGAAGAAGTCCGACGGGGCACCCGGCAAGGGCTCGGTCTACGAGACCGACTACGCCTCACCACGCGAGCTGATCGCTTGGGTGCTGCGCTGGCGTCAGAACGCCCAGGTGCTGGCCCCCGACGAGCTGCGCGAGGAAGCGGACGGCCGCCTCGGGCTGCTCCACCAGCGCCACCACAACGGGTTCGAGCCGGCCAAGACGGTTGAGCGGCCGCCTCGCGAGGACGCCTCGCGGGGACGCTCCAATGGCCGCGGCGAGGCGGCGATCCGCCCCGAGCGCTTCGCCCGCCTCGTCACCCTCGCCGGCCTCCTGATCGACTCTGCCAAGCGGAGCGAGCGGCTGGGGGTCGCCGAACTGCGCCAGCGGCTCGAGCTGACCGACGAGGAGCTGCGAGAGGACATCGAGCTGCTCAACGTGGTCAACTTCGGCGGCGGCACCTACGTCCTCTACGCCGAAATCCTCGGCGACGAGATCGAGGTCGACTCCGAGCCCTACGGCGACAACTTCGCCCGCCCGGCCCGCCTGCTGCCGCTGGAGGCGAAGGCGCTGGTCGCGGCGATCGACCTCTTCGGCGATCACCTGCCGCAGGGCAGCCTGGCGAGCGCCCGCAAGAAAATCGTCGAGGCGCTCGGCCACGACCCCTCCGAGGAGGGGCTGGAGATCGCCTCGGCCAGCGGCGGCGACACCAAGATCGTGCGGGTCGTCAACGACGCGATCGCCGGTCGCCGCGTGCTCGATCTCACCTACTACAAGGAGAACGAGGACCAGTTCACCAAACGGGCGGTCGAGCCCTACCGGCTGGAGAATGGGCGCGAGGGCTGGTACGTCGAGTGCTACGACCTGACCAAAGAGGGGATCCGCCACTTCAAGCTCGACCGGATCAAAGAGGCGAAGCCCTCCAAGCAGACCTTTGAGGCCCGTCCCGAGGTCGAAGAGCTGGCGGGGGTTGAGGGCTGGATGACCCACGGAGAGGTACCGACCGCCCAGGTCGCCCGTGTCTGGGTCTCGCCCGAGCGGGCCCGCTGGCTGCGCGAGGAGCGCACCGTGGTCGAGGAGCTGGCCGACGGCGCCGTGGTGATCGAGCTTCCCTACGCGGGCACCTCGTGGCTGGTGCGGGAGATCCTGCGCGGCGCCGGCGACCTCGTCGTGCTCGAGCCCGAGGACGCGCGGGAGGCGATTGCAAAAGAGGTTGGTGCGAGCCCATCCCGGTAGGGGTTCCGCTTAACTTTTTCGGAGAGAGACTCGGGCCGTCCGAGGTTGGATTGGCCGAAAAAGTACAAGACGCTCTACCCCTACCGGGATGGGCTCCAACATGATGCAAGCGCCGGGACACGCGGAGATTCTGAGGATCGTGGCGCCCAACCCGGGGCCGATGACGCTGGAGGGGACCAATACGTACTTGTATGGGTCGGGCCCTTGTGCGGTGATCGACCCTGGCCCTGAAGACGGTAGCCATCTCGATGCGGTTCGGGCTGCAGCTGCTGAGCGGGGTGGGATCGGCATCGTCCTGCTCACTCATGGTCATGGCGACCATGCCGACGGGGCTGAGCGGCTCGCCTTGGCGGCGGCGAGCGATCGGCCCGGGGCGCCGCCCGTCGTCCTGCCCTCAGACGGCGAGGAGCATGCCGGCTTGCGGGCGATAGCCACCCCCGGCCACGCCCCGGACCACGTCTGCCTGATGACAGAGGATCGCGTCTGCTTCAGCGGCGACCTGGTGCTCGGCGAGGGCTCGACCTTCGTCCCGCCCGACGGCGGCTCACTCGCCGCCTACATGGACTCGCTGCGTCGCATGCAGGGGGAGGAGATCGAGCTGATCTGTCCCGGTCACGGCCCCTGGATCAACGATCCCGCCGCGAAGCTGGCCGAGTACGTCGAGCACCGCGAGATGCGCGAGCGGCGCCTGCTCGCCGCCCTCGATCGCGGCGAGCGCTCCCGCGAGGCCCTGCTCGCCGAGGCCTGGCACGACGTGCCCGCCGAGCTCCGCCCCGCCGCCGCCCTGGTGATGGAGGCGCACCTGCAGAAGCTGGCCGCGGAGGGTCGGTTGCCGGGCGACGTCGGCGAGTAGCGCCTCCGCCGCCCGGCGCTTGCCTACTTCCCGCCCCGGTAGCGGGCGAGGCCGAAGGCGTTGCCGGTCGAGGTCCGGGGCCCCGAGACCTTGCCGCCGGCGACGATCCGGCCGCCAGAGACGACCAGTACGTCGGTGGCAAGGACCATCGTCTGGGGGCCAAAGGCTGTGGTCGTCCTGCCTTTGCGGCCGAAGCCAAGGTCGGCTTTGCCCGCGGCGGTGGTCCGCATCAGCAGAAGCAGCGACCGCGGCCCTTTTTTGCGTTGTGGTTTCGCGGCGACCTGACCGGCGAGCAGCACGCGACCTTTCGCGTCGACCGTGATCGCCGACACGGATCCGCGTTTCAGCGGCAGGTCTGTGCTGCCGCCGCGGCCGAACCCGGTGTCGACCGAGCCGTTGGGACGCAGCCGCATCGCCCTGCCCTTCGATTCGACCCACTGCCCGCGGACGAGTTCGATCGTGCGGACGAGCAGGACGATCTTCCCCGACGGCGCCACGGCGATATCGGCGATGCGGACGAAGGGACGCGACCAGAACCCGGTCCCGGACAAGCCCGGGTTCGGGTTGCCGTCGGCGCCAATGCTCGCGATCACCGAGGGATCGTCCGGGCCGCCCTGGGGGCAGGGATCGACGCTAGCGCCGAAGGAGAGGAGACCGGTCGCGGTCGGGACCGGCCAGCCGAGCCATGACAGCCCGCCGATCGATCTCAGCCCCGTGCCCGCGAAGGTCGGGTCGGGCGCTCCGTTGGAGCTCAGCCGCGCGACGATCGCCTGCGAGCGCTCGAAGCGGTTCTGCGAGGGAGCACAGAGACCGACCTCGAAGACGGCACTGCCGGTCAGGACCGGCCGGTCCAGCCCGTCGACGGCAAGCCCGACGACGGCTACGGCGGGTTCTTTGAACTGCTGGCCCTCGAAAGTGGGTGGCTGGGCGCCGAGGGTCGTGTTGAGCACGCCCTCGTTGCCGAAGCCGGGATCGAGACGGCCGTCGGGCAGGTAGCGCCGGATAGTCGCCACGCTGGGGATCGGCCCGGCGAGCGACAGCCCGGTCATTCCCTGCCCCGAGGTTGGCTGCGTCGTACCGGCGACGAGCACGCGGCCCTGGGAGTCGACGGCGATGTCGGCCAGCTGGAATCGCGACCCCGCGACCGGGCCGATGGCGACGGCGCCGTTACCACCGAAGCGCGGGTTCGGACGACCGTTCCTCAGATACGAGACGACCGCCTTGCTGCTGGCGACAACGAGCTTGCCGCCGCCAGCCGATGCGGTCGCGATGCGTCCCGGCGCGAACTCGTAGGGCAGGGCGTAGTGGGGGGCGACCCGCGGCGCCTCGTCGCGGGGAAAGTCGATCGTCAGCTTGCCGTTCCCGCTGAAGCTGCGGTCTAGGGCACCGGGCCCGCTGCCTCCCTTCGCGGCCGTCGCCTCGCTCGCGAAGCCCGTCGCCGCCGCGACGAGCGCGCAGCTAGCCAGGAGCAGCGCCAGTACCCACCGATTGCCACCACGTCTAAGTTCCACGATGCCTCCCCTGCGTTTTGGACGAAATCGGTCCAATCAAACCCGGGGTACGCGAGAAGTCTCGGTTGGCGCCTCGGGGCCCGTGCGAGGGCCCGGACAATCCTGGCTGGCCGGCCAGTAGGCTTGGGCGATGAGTCGCGGGAGGGCAGTGCGCGCAGGTTTGGTTGCTGGAGCGGTGGGCACGGGCCTGGCCGCGGCGAGCGCCGCTGCGGCCTGGCACTGGCTGGCACGGCGGCCACTGCCGAAGTTGGAGGGCGAGATCTCGCTGGACGGGCTCGAGGGCTCGGTGCGGGTCCGCCGCGACCGCTGGGCTGTCCCCCACGTCGATGCCGGCAGCGAGGCCGACCTCTGGTTCGCCGAGGGCTTCTGCCACGGCCAGGACCGGCTCTGGCAGCTCGACTTCTACCGCCGCGCCGTCTCCGGCCGGATCGCCGAGATGGCGGGCGAGGAGGGACTGCCGGTCGACCGGCTGATGCGGACGCTGGGGATCCGCCGCGCCGCCGAGCGCGAGGCGGCAACCCTGGAGCCCGAGCTGCTGGCGTTGCTCGAGCGCTTTTGCGAGGGGGTCAACGCGGCGGCGGCAAGCGCCCGTGCGCTGCCCTTCGAGATGCAGTTGCTGCGCCTGCGCTGGGAACCCTGGCGCCCGGTCGACGTCCTCAGCCTCGGCAAGCTGCTCGCCTTTGGCCTCTCGACCAACTGGGAGAAGGAGCTGCTGCGCGCCGACATGACGCGGGCGCTCGGCCCGGAGCTGGCGGCGAAGCTCGACCCCGGCTACCCGGCTCAGAATCCGGTTGCCACCCAGGAATTGTGGTCCGGCGACGGCCTCGCCCTGGCCGAGCAGATCGACGCGGTTCGCCGCACAATCGGGATGGCGGCCGAGGCGAGCGGCTCCAACAACTGGGCGGTTACCGGTGCCCTTAGCGCGACGGGGTCACCGCTGATGGCGGGCGACCCGCACCTGCCGCCGAGCATGCCGGGTATCTGGTACCAGGTCGGCCTCACCCTCGGCGACCGTTTCGTCCGCGGCGCCTCTCTGCCGGGGATGCCAGGCGTCTACATGGGCCAGAACAATGACGTCTGCTGGAGCTTCACCAACGTGATGGGCGACGTCCAGGACCTCTTCGTCGAGCGAGTCGAGGGGGACCGCTACCTCTTCGAGGACGAGTGGCTGCCGCTCGAGATCGTGCGCGAGGAGATCCCGGTGAAGGGGCGCGACGCGCCTGAGATCCTCGACGTGCGGATCACTCACCACGGCCCGATCGTCAACGAGGCGCTCGGCGCCGACGAGGCCGAGCCGCTCGCCCTGCGCTGGATCGCGCTCGACCGGCCGACCGCCTTCAAGGGCATGTTCGAGCTGCACGGGATCGAGTCGGGGCCGGACCTCGTTGCGAGCCTGGAGGGTCACACCTCGCCCGCCTCGAGCCTGGTCTGGGCCGACTGCCACGGCTCGATCGGGTTCAAGCTGATCGGTCGCCTGCCGTTGCGCAAGGGCGGCTGCCCCGACCTGCCGAAGCCGGGCTGGACCGGTGAGTTCGAGTGGGAGGGCACGATTCCCTACGAGGAACTGCCGGAGGCGGTCGATCCCGAGAGCGGCTTCCTCGTTACCGCCAACAACCGGCTGGTCGGCGACGAGTACCCACACCACATCACCAGCGACTGGCTTGACGGTTTCCGCGCCGCTCGCATCGAGCAGCTGCTCCGCGCCAGCGACGAGCACGATCTCGACGGTTTCGAGGAGATGCAGTCGGACGACCTCTCGATCCCCGGCCTCGAGGCGGCGGCGCGGCTGGGCCGGCTCTCGCCACCTGGGCAGCGCGAGCTGAGCGCGATCGAGCGCCTGCGCAGCTGGGATGGGAGGCTCGGTCGTGACACGATCGCCGGCACGATCTACCAGGCCTTCCTGTTGCGGCTGGCGCGCGAGGTCGCCCGCGCGGCGATCGGCGACCGCGACCTCTGCGAGCGCTGGCTCGACCGCGCCGACAACGGCTTCACCCCGCACGTCACCTCGCCCTGGCGCTGGCACTCGCACCTGATGATGCTCTGGGAGGAAGGCGACGAGGAGCTGATCGGTCGGCCCTGGGACGACCTCGTCCTGGAAGCGCTCGCCGGCGCCCTCGACGACCTCACAGACCGCTTCGGCGCCGACCCGGGGGGCTGGCGCTGGGGCCATGTCCACGAGATGGAGTTCCCGCACCCGCTTGGCGCCGCCAACCCGTTGCTGCGCAAGCTGCTCAACCGGCGGCTCAAGGCCGGGGGCGCCCAGGAGACCGTGAGCCAGATCGCCTATGACCCGAACGACCCCTACAAAGCCGTCTGGGCGCCGAGCTGGCGGATGGTCGCCGACCCGACCGCGCCCGAGCGTTCGCGCTGGCAGATGTTCACCGGCCAGTCCGGCCACCCGGCTAGCCCCCACTACGACGACCTCCAGCCCGACTGGCTCGAGGGACGCACCCAGCCGATGGCCGGCGAGGGGCCGTGGCGGGAGCTGGACCTGGTTCCTGCCGCCTAGCCTGCAGCGCGGAATGCAGCTCTGGGCTCGTCAGGGCCGAATCGATCGGCGGTTGCAATGGTTGAGCGGGTATGCGGCTGTTTCGTCCAGCGCTGGGGGCTCTCTGCCTGCTCATGCTTGCCGCGACGCCGGCGAGCGCGAGGACGGTTGAGTTCCAGGGCCATGAGGTGGCGGTCCCGGCCGGCTGGCCGGTCTACCAGCTGGCCGAGCGCCCGCGGATGTGCGTGCGGCTTGACCGGCGCGCGATCTACCTGGGGACGCCGGGGGCGAGCCAGCGCTGCCCCTCGGACGCGATCGGTCGTCGCCGGGCGATCCTGATCGACCCCGGCGCCCGCGAGCGCCCACAGGCGCGAGCAAGCGCGGTTACGACAACCGTCACCGGCTCTGACGAGTACACCGGTCTCTGGCTTGGACGCCTGTACCGCGCCCTCGTCGCGGACGATGGACGTCTGGGGCAAATCCTCGCCCTACGGCGCAATCGGTGTCTACATCGGCGGCCTCAACCGCGCCTGCTCGCAGCCGAACCTGACCGCGGCCTGGGTGAGCGAACAGGTTGCCGAGGGCTGGCACCTGATCCCGACCTACGTCGGCCTGCAGTCGCCGACCGGCGCCTGCGGGACCTGCGCCGAGCTGAGCACGAGTCTGAGCAGAGCCACCACACAGGGGATCGAAGCCGCCCAGGACGCGGTCGCCGACGCGCAGAGCATCGGCATGGGGCCGGGCAGCCCGATCTACTTCGACATGGAGGCCTACACGCGGACCTCGAGCGCGACCCGGGCGACGCTGACCTTCCTCGAGGCGTGGACCGTCGAGCTGCACGAGCTCGGCTACAGCTCCGGCGTCTACAGCTCTAGCGCCTCGGGCATCGCCGACCTCGCCCGCGAAGCCGACAACGACGAGTACGCACTGCCCGACGACCTCTGGTTTGCCAACTGGAACGGCGGCGTCAACGCACTCGACCCCTACGTCCCCTCGACCGCCTGGCGCACGCACCAGCGCATCCACCAGTACCGCGGCGGCCACAACGAGACCTGGGGCGGGACGACGATCAACATCGACAACAACTACGTCGAAGGGACGACCGTCGGCTCCGTCTCGGCGCCGCCCCCACTGCCGCCGCTGACCGTGAGGAACGTCCGCTCCGCCGGCGGGACGCTGAGCCTCTGGGTCCGCTGCGGCTGGGCTCCCGGCGAGAGCTGCCCGGGACGGATCATCCTTCGCACCCAGGCCAGGGTGCCCCTTGCTGCTCGGCGCGGGGTTCCGACCCGGGTCGTGCGGGTCGGCGTCGCCGGGCGCACCTTCAGGCTCGGCGGCGGGCGCTCGCACACCTTCCGGATCGCGCTCAACGAACGCGGCCGCCCGCTGCTGGCGCGTCGCGGCCAACTCAGGGGCCAGCTGCTGGTCGCTATCCCCGGCTCGCGCGCCACTCGCGCGGTTCGACTCAGGCCCGCTCGCTAGCGGCGCCGAGCCACTCGTCGGCCGTGCCGGCGACGGTGGTGACCAACTCGACGATCGGCTGCGGTGCCTTCTGCGGCGAGCCTGCGTCGAAGGGCGGCTGAGGGTCGTACTCGATCCCTAGCTGGACGGCCTGGGCGACCTCCGGGCCGGCCTCGCGGCCGACCAGATGCAGCGCCATGTCGATCCCGGCCGAGACGCCGGCCGCGGTGATCGTCTTGCCGTCCTCGACGAAGCGGCCGCCGACCGGGTCGGCGCCGTACTCGCGCAGCCGCTCGAGGTAGAGCCAGTGCCCGGTCGCGCGCTTGCCCTGCAGCAGCCCGGCGGCGCCGAGCACCAGCGAGCCGGTGCAGACCGAGGTCGTCCACTTCGTCTTCTCGTCGACTCGGCGCAGCCAGGCGAGGACCGTCTCGTCCTCCAGTAGCGGCCGGTTCCCCTCGCCGCCGGGGACGAGGACGATCTCCGGCTCGGTCACTTCGTCGAGGCCGAAGTCGACGTTCAGCCCGAGCGCGCCGCTGTCGGTGCGCACAGGGCCCTTCTCGGGGCCGACGAATTTGACTTCCCAGCCCGGCACCGAGCGCAGCACCTCGTAGGGCCCGATCGCGTCGAGCGCGGTCAGCTTCTCGAAGATCAAGATCGCTATCTGCATGGGGAGATCTTCGCTGTCCGAACCAGCAAACGCCAGTGGCAGGATTGCCAATGTTCGATAGATTTCTGCCATGCACCGCGTGGTCGCACTCTGCCTCGAAGGCCTGGTCGCCTTCGACTTGACCGCGCCCGCCCAGGCGTTCGGGCTGGCCCACGGTGACGAGGGGGCGCCCCTGTACGAGTTCTCGACCTGCTCGCCCGGCGGGGCGGAGGTCCGCACCATGAGCGGGTTCACCGTCGGGACCCAGGGCGACCTCAGGGCGCTCGAGGCCGCCGACACGGTCGCCGTCCCCGCCTACCTCAACGTCCTCGACCCGCCGCCCAGCGAGGTGGTCGAGGCGCTGCGCGCCGCCGCCGAGCGCGGCGCGCGCCTGCTCTCGGTCTGTGCCGGCGCCTTCGCCCTCGCCCACGCCGGCCTGCTCGACGACCGCCGCGCCACCACTCACTGGGCTTTCGCCGCCGAGCTGGCCAAGCGCTTCCCCGCGGTCGAGGTCGACGCCGCCGCGCTCTACGTCGACGAAGGCGAGGTGATGACGTCCGCCGGCCTCAGCGCCGGCATCGACCTCTGCCTGCACGCGATCCGCAAGGACTTCGGGGTCGCGGCCGGCGAGCGGGTCGCCCGCCAGATGGTCGCCGCGCCCCACCGCGAGGGCGGCCAGGCGCAGTTCATCGAGCGCCCGCCGCTGCGGGCGGTCGGCTCTGCGGACTCGCTGGAGCCGACCCGCCGCTGGGCCGTCGAGCGCCTCGACCGGCCGCTCGACGTCGCCGCGATGGCGCGCCACGCCGGCGTCAGCCCCCGCACCTTCGCTCGTCGTTTCCGCGAGGAGACCGGCACCACGCCGCTGCAGTGGCTGCTCTCCCAGCGCGTGCTCGAGGTGCGCCGTCTGCTCGAGGAGTCCGAGCTGCCGGTCGAGGCGATCGCCTGGCGGGTCGGCTTCGGCACCGCCGCCTCGCTGCGCGACCACTTCCGCCGCGCCACCGCGACCACCCCGACCGCCTACCGCCGCTCCTTCCGGCCGGCGGCCTGAGCTGCGACTCCGCTTCCTTCCGGAGAGGGACCGCGCCTCGGCGCGGCCGGACGTGTTCCTTTGATCGCCGATGCGGACTAGGACCACAACGCTCGCGGCGCTGGTGCTGGCAGCCATGCTGGTTGCCGGTGCGGCGACGGCACAGGCTCGCCTACCGCGCGATTTCTTCGGCGTGGTGCCGCAGACGGCGCTGGACACCGCCGACACCGATCGGATGAGGTCCGGTGGCCTCGACGTCGTCCGTGTGCCGGTGATCTGGCGGTCGGTGCAGCCCTCGCCCCGCTCCGGCTACGACTGGAGCGGAGTCGACCAGGTGGTCTCGACGACCGCGCGGTCCCAGCTCGACCTCCTGCCCTTCCTCTATGGGACCCCGGGCTGGCTCGCCCGCGAGACCAAGATGCCGATCGCCAGCGCTCGCCAGCGCCGGGAATGGACAGCGTTTCTGCGCGCCGCGGTCGAACGTTACGGGCCCGGGGGCCAGTTCTGGCTCGAGCACGGCCGCGACTCTGGCGACTTCGTCCCGTCCCGCCCGGTCCGGCGTTGGCAGATCTGGAACGAGCCCAACTTCTTCTACTTCGCGACCCCCGCCTCGCCGGGGCGCTACGCCCGCCTGCTGAAGCTCTCGCACCAGGCGATCGCGCGCACCGATCCGCGCGCGGACGTGATCCTCGGCGGCCTTTTCGGCAATCCCAAGGAGCGCCCGCCACGCGCCATGGAGGCGATCGACTTCCTCGATCGCCTCTACGCGGTGCGGGGGATCAAGCAGAGCTTCGACGGCGTCGCCCTCCACCCCTACGCCGCGAGTGCCGGCGTGCTGCGCGAGCTGACCGAAGCACTGCGCCGGGTGATGGTTCGCAACCGCGACCGCCGCGCCGGCCTGTACCTGACCGAGGTCGGCTGGGGCTCGCAGCGCAACCCCCGCCGCGTCGCCTTCGAGGTTGGTGTGAGGGAGCAGGCGCGCGAACTGCGCAGCGCCTACGGCTACCTAATCGGCAATCGGGGCCGGCTCAATCTGAAGCAGGTCCACTGGTTCAGCTGGAAGGACACCCGGGGAGCCTGCAGCTTCTGCGACTCGGTCGGCCTCTTCCGCAGCGGCGCTCGTTTCAAGCCCAAGCCCGCCTGGCACGCCTTCGTCCGTATCGCCCGCTAGCCGCGGCCCGTGGCGGGCTGGAGCAATCGCTCAGTCCCAGGTCGCCAGGGCGAGGTGCTCCCTGATCGTCTCGTCGGCGGTCACGAGAGGGGCATCGGCGACGATCGCGTGCGCGGCGATCAGGCGGTCGAAGGGGTCGCGCGTCCAGGAGAGATCGACAGCTCTCTCGATCAGATCGGCAAACGAAGCGTCTGCAACCTCGAGGCCGATGCTCTGCCTCAGCGCAGCCAGCATCGTGGGTGCCGAATCTCGGGCCTTGCCCACTTCGTGCAGATATGTCAGCTCGAGCGCGACGAGGGGCGAGATCCGCGGTGCCCGTTCTTCGATGAGCGCACGGGAGGGCTTAGGAAGCCGCTCCGCGAGGCCCGCATACAGCCAAAGAGCTATATGGGTGTCAATAAGGATCAGGGTTCCACTCCGAGGACCAGTCGATGTGGATCAGCTCGTCAGGGTCGCCCACGATCGCGCCCTCGCGACGCGGCAGCCGATCCCAAATCGACTGCTCCTCCTTCGGCGTAACTACGAGGGTCTTACCGTTGCGTTCGATCTCCAGCGGGTGCCCGGTCTCCAGGACCTCATCGAGCAACCGGTAAACGTTGGCGCGCAGTTTCGAAGCGCTGACTGCCATGATGGCCTCCGTAAGAGACGTACGTACGTATTTGGATTTATCAGTACGTACGATAGCAGTGTGCGGCGGCGGCGGCGCGGCTGCGAGCCTCTGCGCTTGTGTCCCGGGCGTCATCGGCCCGACGCTACCGGCTCTCTTGCGACGAGATGCGCGCACGGCGAGACGATTCAGGAAAGAATCAGTGCCGTGAGCCGTCGCGACCAGATCAAGCTGAGTGATGCGGAGCTGCTGGAGCTGCTCGAGGGGGAGCGGATCGCCGTCGTCTCCAGCCTCGGCCCGCGCGGCTGGCCTCACTCGATGCCGATGTGGTTTGTGCCCCGCGACGGCGAGGTCTGGATCTGGACCTACGCAAAATCTCAGAAGGTGCGCAACCTGGAGCGCGACCCGCGGGCGACCGTGCTGGTCGAGACCGGCCACGAGTACAGCGAGCTGCGCGGCGTCATGGTCGAGGCCGAGGCGGAGATCCACCGCGACCCCGAGACCGTGCTCGGCTTCGCCGAAGAGCTGACCCTGCGCTACGCCGAGGGAATCTCCTCGGTCGAGGGCGACGCCAAGGCAGCGCTGGAGGCGCAGGCCCCGAAGCGGGTCGCGATCCACTTCAAGCCAGTGCGGGTCGCCACCTGGGACCACCGCAAGCTGGGCGGGTCCTACTGAGCGATGGGCGCCTCAGACGGCAGCTAGCGCCGGCGCAAGGTCATCGGCGGTCGCTTCGACTGTCTCGGGCATGGTCACGACGATGTGCCCGTCCCGCTGGAGGATGAAGCGCGGGTTCAGAAGCGTCAGCCCGACGACCCGGTTCGTATCCGGCGAGTATCGGATCACGTGGCCCTCCGGAGTTTCCTCTCCCTCTCCACGCGCCGGCTTTCCAACGTGCAGGTACAGCACGTCATTCTCGTCGTCGTAGTCGGCGTGATCGAAGACGATCCGCCCAATCTTGATGTTCACGCGCTCCACTTCGGTGGATCCTTTCGGTGGGCAAAGGCGGAGATGAGTCGTGCCGGCGCCTGCTCGTAGCTTACGACCGCGACCAGCCATCGACTTGGTCCAACGCCGCTTGCAAAGTAGCGTGTGCGACCCCCTCGCACTTGATCCGTCTCGACGTGATCCGGTGACCGGACAGCCCTGAGCGCCTCATCGTCGAGCGATTGCATCTCTGGATGGTCGGTGAGCACCTTTTCATGCCAGATGCGGGCGAGCAGCACGACTCGGGTGCCGCTGGGGTCAGTCGTTTCCGCAACGATCTCGTCCCCTCTGGGAGGCTCATCCCCTGCGCTTCTCGGCATGACGCGACGCTATTTGCTCGCCTCGCACAGCTTGCGCGCAGGGAGCAAAATCTTTGTGACGACTGCTGTTTCTCTTCGCTGCGGGTCGCCACCTGGGACCATCGCAAGCTCGACGGGTCCTACTGAGATGCTGCGTCAAGCCGGACAAGCAGCTCCGCCGGTCCGAGCACCGCGATGCCTCTTTCGCTCAGCCAGGCGATCGTCGCGGGGTCCTCGTGGAGGTCCTTGTCGCCTGTGATCACCGCTTCGGCTGCTCCCGCGACGGCCGCCGAGATCACCGGCCGGTCGTCGATGTCCCGGAGGGTGAGGTTTACCTCGACATCGGGCAGCAGCGGCGCGAGCAGGAACAGGACATCGCTCACGTCCGCCTCCTCGATGCCGAGCGCTTGGATTCGCGGCCGCCGCATGACCTCGACGATCTCATCGGCAAGATCCCATGAGGCAACCGCATCGAATTCTCCGGCTCGCAAAGCCTGCAGCACCTTTCCGGGTGGCCCGTCGGGAAACGCTATGCCCGACACCCAGACGTTGGTGTCAACTACGGCGCGCAGCCCGAGCCTCTTGGACCGCCAGCGCGACCTCGTCCTCGACATCCGCCTCGGTCAACTCGCGTCCTCGGCTGCGCAGGCGCCCGCGCGTGAGCAGGTCGCCGAAGCGGCGCTCCCACTCGTCCTGATCGAGGACCTCGACTCCCTGCTTGTCGAGCCACTGGTCCACGACACCTCGGATCAGGGCCGCAACGCTCTCCCCACGACTCTCGGCAATGGCCCTGAGCGCTCGCAGTTGTCGTTCCTCGAGGTAGATGTTGGTGCGGTGCATACCCCATACACCATACATCGACGTGAGAGCCGAAGCCGATTGCATGCTTCCTTGAGTTCCGAGGCAAAGCAAACTCTCCCCCCGCCCCTGGGACCACCGCAAGCTGGGCGGGTCCTACTGAGTCGCTAACTTTCCGGCGCGACCAATCTCCCTCCGGGGTGTTAGAGCTGACCGGCGCATCACCCCGTCGCCGTCCACACCGAGTGAAGTCCGCGAAAAAGACACCAATCCTGCTGCTTGCGCTGGTCGTGGCGCTGGGTTGCGCGATCGTTGCCCTACCCGTCGTAACCAGCGGCGCGCCCGTCTCCCAAGCGAGCGCGAAGCCCTCACCGGCCTTCTTCGGCGTCGCGCCCCAGACGCCGCTGAGCAACCGCGACGTGCAGCACATGCGGGCCGGAAAGATCGGCGTCGTGCGCCTGCCCTTCCTCTGGCACTTGATCCAGCCGACGCCGCAGCGCACCTACGACTGGAGCAGCGTCGACCCCGTGATGGAGACGATCGCCGGCAACGGCCTGCGCGTCCTGCCCTTCCTCTTCGGCACGCCGCGTTGGCTGGCGCGCAAAGAACAGACGCTGCCGGTCGACAGCGGACGGGCGCGATCGGCCTGGGTCGCCTTCGTCAAAGCCGCGGTCGAACGCTACGGCCCCGGCGGCCAGTTCTGGGCGGAACGAGCAGCGGGTGGGGTCGGGCCCAACTACCTGCCGGTGATACCGCGCCCACTGCCGATCCGCGCCTGGCAGGTCTGGAACGAGGCCAACTTCTTCTACTTCGCCTTCCCCGTCTCGTCTAGCCGCTACGCCCGCCTGCTGAAGCTGACCCAGCCGGCGATCGAGTCGACTGACCCCGGCGCCGAGGTGATCCTCTCCGGCCTCTTCGGCGATCCCGACGAGACCGGCAGGCGGGGGATGGACGCACCCGACTTCCTCGACCGCCTCTACGCGGTGCCGGGCATCAAGTCCCGCTTCGACGGGGTCGCCCTGCACCCCTATGCCTTCCACGTCGAAGACCTCGAAGAACTGACCGAGGAGATCCGGGAAGTCGTGATCGACAACCGCGACCTGGGCGCCCGCCTCCACATCACCGAGATGGGCTGGGGCTCCCAGAACGATCCCCACATCGTCGCCTTCGAGCAGGGAATCAATGGCCAGGTGCGGGAACTGCGTGGGGCTTACGACTACCTGATCGACAACCGGGGCCGCCTCAACCTCAAGAGCACGTACTGGTACTCCTGGAAGGACCTGCGCGGCTCGTGCAACTTCTGCGACTCCGTCGGCCTCTTCCGCGCCGGAACGGGCTTCAGCCCGAAGCCGGCCTGGCGTGCCTTCGTTGCGGTCACGGGCGGCCGCGCCCGGCCATAGCATCTGACCCCAGTGAAGCTGCTGGTCGCCACCAACCACCTCGGCCTTGGGGGCAGCGAGTCCTATCTGTTCACGGTCGCCGAGCAGCTCGACCGCCTCGGACACTCGGTGGCTGTCTTCTCCCCGGAGCCGGGGCGCGGCGTTGAGGTTGCCCGCGAGAGGTGCATCTCGGTGATAGGCGAGGCTGGGCTCGACGGCGATTACGAAGCCTTCCTGGTCCAGGATGCCGGCGTCAGTCTCCTGTTGGCCGACCGCTGTCCGGATGTGCCGCAGCTGTTCGTCGCCCACAGCGAGAGCTTCGACCTGCAGGCGCCGCCACAGCTCGACGGCCTGGTTGGCGCGGTCGTGGCGATGAACGATCGCGTCGCCGACCGGATGCGAGGCTATGCGGCCGGGGTCGAGGTCGTACGGCTGCGCCAGCCGATCGACACCGAGCGGTTCGCGCCCCGCTCCGAGCTGCCCGAGACCGCCCGGCGCGCTCTGCTGCTCAGCAACACTCCCCATGCCGACCGCCGGCGCATGCTGGAAGACGCCTGCGCCGAGGCCGGGCTGGAGCTAACCCGGGTCGGCGGCGTGGACGGCGACACCACCGACACTCGCCCGGCGCTGTCTGGGGCGGAGATCGTGATCGGTTACGGCCGCTCGATCCTCGAGGCGATGGCCTGCGGCCGCGCCGCGTACGTCTACGACTGGCATGGCGGCGATGGCTGGGTCACCGCCAAGTCCTATCCGGCGATCGAGGCGGATGGGATCGGCGGCCGCGGGGCCGACCGGCCGATCGACCCCGGGCGGCTGGCGGAGGACCTGCGCCGCTACGAGGCGAGCATGGGACCGGTGAACCACGACCTCGTGATAGCCCACCATCGCGCCAACGTCCATGCTCAGGAGCTGGTCGGGCTGCTCGAACGGCTGGCGAGCCCGCCGCCGCGTCCGCGGGCGCCGCTGGAGGAGATGGCGCGGCTCGTCCGGCTCGAGTGGCGCGCCCGGGGCGACGTGCAGGCCCTGACCCGTGAGAACGCCCGCCTCAACGCGCTGCTCGGGGAGAGTGAGCAGCGGGCCAAGGAGGCGGAGGAGAGGGCGGCGACCGAGCGGGAGCGAGCCCAGCGCGCCTACGAGTCGACGCTGAGCTGGCGCGTGACCCGGCCGCTGCGGGCGATCAGCCGCTGGCTGAGACGGGTCTGACCTCCAGCTGCACGGCCGCTTCCCGAGGCTGGATCTTCCAGCTTCGCTGACCTGAGGGCATCCAGGGGCCCCCTCGCGATCAGTACCGGATAGTTGCTTATTTGGGTTCAGTGCTCAGGCGGTCGGGCGTCGTCCTCCAGACCAGCGTCGCCAAGGCGCCACCGAAGCCCAGCATCGCGAGCAGCGCGATGACGTCGTTGAGGATGAAGGTGCCGCTGATCAGGACGTGGTTGGTGGCGAGGGCCGGCCCAAGCGCGACCACGCCAAGCTCGACTGCACGCAAGGAGATGATCGCGCGTATCAGTTTCGAGCCGAGCCAGCGGAAGCCAGTGCGGGCCTGTTGTAGAGCGACCACCGCGAAGAGGGCGAGTACCCAGGCTTGCAGGCCCTCGCGCAGCATGCCAGTCTGCGAGGCGCCCCAGTAAATCGTGAAGGCGACGAAGGGAACGACGATCGTGGCGAGCACGGGCCACGGCCACAACCGAGCCGCCCTTGCCAGGGAGACGAGCAGGAGTGGATAGAAGACGATCGCAACGCCGAAAGGCAGGCCGTCCCAGTACTGGAAGAAGAAGTGGATCGAGGCCGGCGAGGCTTCGCCTACGGCGTTGATCCATACCGAGTCGGAGAAGAAGATCGGCAGCACGAATGGCACGAGCGTGTTGAGGACCGACTCCGCCCGGAAGGCGATCCAATCGAAGATCGCCGGATTGGCTTCGACGCCGGCGATCTGCACGTATTCGCTGAAGGCGTCCTGGGTGTAGTGCGACCCGTTGGCGAGGCGCCACGCGACCAGGCTCGCGGCCGCGCCAACCACAAGCTGGGCCGCGGCCTTCAGGTTCGGCCGCTTCCAGACGGCGCCGCGCAGCGGCCAGAGCGCAAGCAGGCCGAGGCCGGAGATCGCGAGAAGGGCGCTGGGGTGCATCAGGTACCCGATCCCGAGCAGCAGCCCGGAGGCGAAGGCGCGGCGCTCGATGACGCAGATGCCTGCCAGCAACACGAAGGAGGCGGCCAGCAGCTTTGGCCAGGTGAACCAGATTTCGTGCATGAGAAAGGGCGTGGTCGCTGCCAACAGCACGGCGAAGCGCGCCGCCCGCGCGCCACCCAGTCGCCACACCAGGTCCCAGAGCGAGAGGAACGCCGTGGCGGCGAAGGTCATCATTGCCAGGCGGTAGGCCATGAACCCCTCGGGGTCGAACGGAAGCCAAGATATTTCCGGAAGCCCTTCTGGCGGCCGGCCGCCGCTGAGCAGCACGACCGGGGTGCTGGCGAGCCCGGCCAGCGGACCGCGGCTGGAGAAGTTATAGGGAGCGAAGTAGGAGGCCCCGAGTTCGCTGTACGGGTTCGTGTCATGCTGGACGAGCTGCGGGATGAGGTAGGAGATGCGACTGTCGGAGCGGTTCCCAACCTCAAGCGTCCGCGAGATGCCGCCCAGGTAGAGCTCGCCGTCCGGGCCGCCCGACCAGGTTGCGCGAGCGATCGCGAAGCCGAGCGCGCAGCCGACGACCAGCAGGGCGAAGCGCTCACCGCGCTTGAGCAGGTCCTCCGGGCCGGCCCCGATCAACCCACCTAGCAGCAGCCCCAGCACCGGCCCGAAGACAATGAAACAGGAGAGGTTCGGGTCGACCGAGCCGGCGAGCAGCCAGGCAAGGCCGCCGCAGAGGATCAGCAGCGCCATTCCGGGCAGGGCGAGGAAGCCGAGGCTCGGCCCCCGACCCCCCTCGCTCGCTCGCCACAACAGGCCGGGACCGAGCAGCAGGGTCACGGCGAGGCTGGTGGCGCAGGCGATTCGGACCAGATCCATCGCCTGGGAGGCGGCGTCGGTGTCGTAGGAGAAGGACGGCCGCGCTGCGATGCCGAGCAGACAGCTGAGCGCGCCGAGCCCCCAAAGGGAGAGTAGGACCGCTCTCTCCCGCCTGATCGCCATCGTCGCCGAAGTTAGTTCAGCTCTTGCGGCCGATGACCAGGAACTGCCCAGGTTTCCTTGGCTGGCACGGCACCGATGAATCCGCCGCAGCCCGCCGCCGGGTCGAGCACCTACTCGATGTCGCCGAAGGGCATGCGTAGGGGCGCTCGTAGCTCATCTCAGACGATCTGTTCCTCGAACGAATTCGAGGAGGCTATCCCAGCTTCGCCACTCCAGGAGGGGACCTATCCGCGGCAGGCCCTGCCTGCGACCTGGGGCTCGGTTGCTGGGGATTTCCCCCTTCGCCGATGTCCGAGGGAACAGCACCAGGGTCGGCCTGACGCCTGATACGGTCGCGGACCCTTGAATCGTCTGCTGATCACCGGTGGCGCCGGCTTCGTCGGCTCCAACCTCGCCGTCTCCCTCGCTTCCCGCCACCCCAAGTGGGAGATCCTCGCCCTCGACAACCTCTACAGGCGCGGGTCGGAGCTGAACCTGCCGCGGCTGGAGCAGGCGGGGGTCGAGTTCGTCAAGGGCGACGTCCGCGAGCCGGAGGACCTCGCCCGCCTGCCGGAGATCTCGGCGTTGATCGAGTGCTCGGCCGAGCCCTCGGTGATGAGCGGCACCGACGGCGACACCTCCTACCTGGTCCACACCAATCTGACCGGGGCCTACAACTGCCTCGAGCTGGCGCGCCGCGACGGCGCCTTCGTCGTCTTCCTCTCGACCAGCCGCGTCTACCCGGTCGCGCCGCAGCTGTCGCTTCGCCTGGAGGAGGCGCCGACTCGCTTCGAGCTGGCCGACGAGCAACCCGTCGCCGGCGTCTCCGCGGCAGGCATCTCGGAGGACTTCCCGCTGGAGGGCGCGCGCACGCTCTACGGTGCGACCAAGCTGGCGGCCGAGCTGCTGATCGAGGAGTACCGGGCGGGCCAGGGCGTGCCGGCGGTGATCGACCGCTGCGGGGTGATCGCCGGTCCCTGGCAGATGGGCAAGGTGGACCAGGGGGTCTTCACCCACTGGGTGCTCGCCCACGAGTTCGAGCGTCCGCTCACATACATCGGCTTCGGCGGCGAGGGCAAGCAGGTGCGCGACCTGCTCCACGTCGAGGACCTAGTGGACTTGGTCGAGCGCCAGCTGCTCGATCCCGAGAGCTGGGACGGGCGCACCGTGAACGTCGGCGGCGGTCGCGAGTGCAGCCTCTCGCTGCAGGAGACGACAGCGATCTGCCGGGAGCTGACCGGCAACGAGGTCCCGATCGAGCCGGTCGCCGAGACGCGGACGGGGGACGTGCCGATATACATCTCCGATTGCGCCCGGCTTTTCGGGCTGGACGACTGGCGTCCGCAGCGCGACGCGAGACAGGTTCTGGCTGACATCCGGGAGTGGGTGGCGGCAGACCCGGACCGAATCGCCGCCGCCCTGGAAATCGAGGTCCCCGCGGGGAAGAAGGAGTAGCAAACAACATGCCGGTAGCGATCATCACGGGCTCAGGAGGCCTGATCGGCTCGGAGGCGGTCGAGCACTTCGTCGCTCAGGGCTACGACGTCGTCGGCATCGAGAACGACATGCGGGCCAGCTTCTTCGGGCGAGAGGCCTCGACCGCGCACGTCACCGAGCGTCTCGTCGACGCCCACCCGGGGTTTCGCAGCGAAAGCGCCGACATCCGCGATCGCGATGCGGTCGACCGCATCTTCGCCGAGCACGGCAAGGCGATCGAGCTGGTGATCCACACCGCCGCCCAGCCCTCGCACGACTGGGCCGCGAGCGATCCCCAGGTGGACTTCGGGGTCAACGCCAACGGCACCCTCAACCTGCTGGAGGCGACCCGCGCCCACTGCCCGGAGGCGACCTTCATCTTCTGCTCGACCAACAAGGTCTACGGGGACACGCCCAACTTCCTGCCGCTCGAGGAGCACGAGCTGCGGCTGGAGCTGCCCGAGTCGCACCGCTACCACCGCGGCATCGACACCTCGATGTCGATCGACAACTGCACGCACTCGCTGTTCGGCGTCTCCAAGGCGGCGGCCGACCTGCTCGTCCAGGAGTACGGCCGATACTTCGGAATGCCGACCGTCTGCTTCCGGGGCGGCTGCCTGACCGGGCCCCAGCACGCCGGCGCTCAGCTGCACGGCTTCCTCGCCTACCTGATGAAGTGCACCGCCACGGACACCCCCTACACCGTCTTCGGGTACGGGGGCAAGCAGGTGCGCGACAACATCCACAGCGCCGACCTGATCGCCGCCTTCGCAGCCTTCCACGCCGCTCCGCGCTCCGCCGCGGTCTACAACATCGGTGGCGGGCGCTTCAGCAACTGCTCGATGCTCGAGGCGATCGAGATCTGCGAGCGAGTGACGGGCCGCGAGCTGAGCTGGGAGCTGGGCGAGGATGCCCGCATCGGCGACCACCGCTGGTGGATCTCCGACCTCGCCCAGTTCGAAGCCGACTACCCCGGCTGGAAGCTGCGCTACGGCGTTGAGGACATCCTGCGCGAGATGTATGAGCAGAACGCGGATCGCTGGACGGTTGGGAGAGAGCCGGTCTGAGCAAATCCACCAGACAATCCCAGTCCTCAAGAGGCGAAAATCGCTCTACCATCGATGCATGTTGGTCTTGCCGCCGCAACTCGTCGAAGCAGAGCCCCTTGATGGGCATCGAGTCAAGCTTCGATTCGCGGATGGGCTCGCAGCCGACGTGGATCTCTCGCACCTGTGCGAGGTCGACGGAGTCTTCGAGCCACTGCGCGATGTCGATTTCTTCCGGAGGCTCGAGATCGACGAGGGCGGCAACACGATCAAGTGGCCGAACGAGGCCGACATCGCGCCCGAGACGCTCTACGACCTCGTTCAGTCGGTCGTGTATGAGAAACGCCGCGCCGCAGCGGCGAATCACTGAGCTGGCAGCTCTCGACTACTGGACGGTGAGCGACGCGTGAAGCTCTCGGTGGTCATACCCGCCCAGAACGAGGAGGGCTCGGTCGGGCACACGGTCGAAGGGATCGCCGCTGCCCTGGAGCGCGAGCGGATCGACTACGAGGTCGTCGTCGTCGACGATGGCAGCGAGGACACGACCGCCGCCGTGGTCGATGCGGTTGGCGCCGCCAACCCGCGCGTCCGCTGCCACCGCTCCCACTACGAAAAAGGCTTCGGGATGGCGATCAGGGCGGGGCTCGACGTCTTCGAGGGCGACTCGGTCGTGATCGCGATGGCCGACGCCTCAGACGACCCCGAGGACCTGATCCACTACCACCGGCTGCTCGAGGAAGGCTGGGATTGCGCCTTCGGCTCCCGCTTCGTGCCCGGCGCCGCCGTCCACGACTACCCGCGCCTGAAGCTGACGGTCAACCGCCTCGCCAACTGGTTCATCAGGATCCTCTTCCGGCACCGCTACAACGACACCACCAATGCCTTCAAGGGCTACCGGCGCGAGGTGATCGAGACGATCCAACCGCTGCTCTCCAAGCACTTCAACCTGACCGTCGAGTTGCCGCTCAAGGCGATCGTGCGCGGTCACAGCTACACGGTGGTGCCGACCTCATGGACCAACCGGACGAGCGGCGAGGCGAAGCTGGCGATGAAAGAGATGGGCAGCCGTTACCTGTTCATCGTGCTCTACGTCTGGCTCGAGCACACCCTCAGCCGGGGTGACTACCGGATCAGCAAGCCGGTCCCCTCCTAGGCCTTCCTGCCGATCACCAGGAACTGCTTGCCGAGCAGGCGCCAGGCCGGTGGCGACTTCAGGTAGAGACGGGTGAGCGCGGGCGAGGGGGGGAGGATGCCGCGGAAAGAGTAGGGCAGGTAGCGGGGGACGACTCGCTCCAGCTCGAACCCGGCCGCGTAAAGATGCTCTTCGATCGCGACGTGGGTCAGCGCCACGTAGTGATCGGCGCAGTCCCAGTACTCCTTCGCGCAGTAGCGGTAGTTCGGCCCCATGATCGCGATCCGGCCCCCCGCCTCCATCGTGTCGCGCATCCGTTCGAGGAAGGAGGCGATCGCCTCCTGGTCCTGCAGGTGCTCGAGGAAGTTGGAGACGAAGACGCCGTCGAAGTGGCTCTCGGGCAACTCCGCGTTCATGATCGAGGCGGTGATCACCTTCGTGTCGGGCTTGTGTGCCGCCTCCTCGTAGCTGACCTCGTCCACCGCCCAGGTCTCGCGTGCCGGGATGGCGCCGATGAACTCTCCCCGTCCGGCTGCCGGGTCCAGCACCTTCTGCGGGCTGCCCATCAGGCCGTGCACGTGGGGGGCGATCTCCCCCCACACGGCGATCCGGCCGTCCTGGTCGATATCGCGGAAGCGGAAACTGTAGAGGCGCTCGTAGTTCATCCTGGTGTGGCTCTCCTTCTAGGGTCCTGCCGCGTCGTCGGCTGGGAGATAGGGTGATCGGCTCCCGGTCACCGACCGGACCCTATAGACGATGGACTCGGCCGAGCTTCTCCTGCTGCTGGCGGCGCACTTCGTGCTTGCCGCCCTTCCCCTGGTTGCCGCGGCCCTCTGCGCGGCGAGGATGGGAATCCGTCAGCTGCCCGTGCTGCTTGCGATCGGGCTCGCCGCAAGCGGCGCCGTGGCGATGCTCGCTTTCTGGAGCTACTACGCCGATCCGTTGGCCGGCGAAGCGTTCTCCTACCTCGTCCTCTTCGGGTCGATTCTCCTGGTCGGCTGGACTCTCTACGGGGGAGGGCTGGACAGTGCCCTGTTGCGGCGCCTGGCGACCCCGCTGCTGCTCTGGGGGCTGGGTTCGGCCTTCATCCTCTTTCTCGGCTTCGTTCACGGCGGCACCGAGGAACCGCTGCTGACCGCCACCACCCGTTTCTCGCACCCGCTGCCCAGCGACAACGCGATTCCCCTCTTCTACGCCGACTGGTTCTTCGAGAACGGGCACGACGGCGTGCCGCCAGCGCTCTGGAGCGAATGGCTGGCCAGCGACCGGCCGCCGCTTCAAGTCGGCTACGTGCTGTCGCAGCGCTCCTTCGGCTGGGATGACGCCGGCCTCAACTACCAGGTGCTGGGAGTGGTGCTTCAGCAGCTGTGGATCGTCGGCCTGTGGGCGTTGCTCGTCGCGGCCGGTGTCGGCCGCCTGACCCGGGGCCTGGCGATGGTGGCGGTGCTTCTCAGCGGCTTGGCGATGGTCAACGGCTTCTTCGTCTGGCCGAAGCTCCTTCCGGCAGCGATGTTGCTCGCCGTCGCCGCGTTGGTGATGACGCCGCTCTGGGCGGCGCTGCGGCGCAACCTGTGGGCGGCGGGGCTGATCGCGGCGCTGTGCGCGCTGGCGATGCTCGGACACGGCGCGAGTGTCTTCGGGATCGTTCCACTCGTGGCGATCGCCGCCTACAAGGGGCCGCCGAGCTGGCGCTGGATCGGAGTCGCGGCGGCTGTCGGCATTGCGCTGATGGCGCCCTGGTCGGCATTCCAGGCGTACGACAGCCCGCCCGGCAACCGCCTCGTCAAGTGGACCCTCGCCGGCTCTCCCGAGATCGACGACCGCGGCACACTGGAGGCGATCGTCGACGCTTACGGCGAAGCCGGGTTCGATGGCGCGATCGACAACAAGGCCCAGAACTTCATCACGATGAGCGGTGGCGCCCAGGCGCTTGACGGCTTGGATGCCGCGGTTCAGACCAGTGATCTCGAGCAGGTGGTGCGGACGCTTCGGATCATCATCTTCTTCTACCTCCTGCCTTCGATGGCATTGCTGCTACTCGGTCCGGTGGCGATGGCCGCTGCCTGGCGATCCCGCAGCCGCAATCCGGCCGAGTGGAGGTTCGCGCTCACCTGCTTCGCCTTCTTCGCTATCGGTGCAGTCGTCTGGGGGCTGCTGCTCTTCGGCAACGAAAACGACAGGACGGTCATCCACGTCAGCACCTACCTGCTGCCACTGCTGGGGATGTGCGGCGCCGTGGTCGGGCTTCGCGCCGCCTTTCCACGCTTCGCTCTCTACTACGTGGGTTTTGTCGCGCTCTTCGGCCTTGCCATCTACGCCCCAGTGCTGGATCCACCCCGGGGCAGTGCCTACGAGCCGCTCGCCGCGATCCTTGCCGCATGCGGGCTCGTCGGCTTCGTCATTGCCGCCCTGCGCGGTGACGGGACCGCTGGGCCCGCGGCGGTGCCGGCCTCAGGCGGGCAGGCGGCGGCGGGGCAGGTGGCGGCGCGCCCAGAGCAGGTGTCCGGCCAGTCGGGGCAGGCCGTGTCTTAAGTTGGGGTGCCGACCTCATGGCCAACCGGACCAGCGGCGAGGCGAAGCTGGCGATGAAAGAGATGGGCAGCCGCTACCTGTTCATCGTGCTCTACGTGTGGCTGGAGCACACCTCAGCCGGGGCGACTACCGAGTCGCGGCCGCGGCACGCGGCGGCGCATCCAACTGAGGCGCGAGGTCAACCGCGGCAGGCCGTGCCGCAGGTTGGGGTTGCCGAAGGGATCGACGGCGGCGACCTGCTGCCAGCGGTCGACCAGCTGTTCGAACTCCCAACGCTTGACCTCGGCTTCACGGGTCGAGGACTCGTAGTGGTAGAGGACCAAGTCGGGGTCGTAGACGATACGGCGGCCGCTTTTGTGGACCTTGAGGCAGTAGTCGACGTCGTTGAAGTTGACCGGCAGCACCGTCGCCAGCCCGCCCAGCTCCTCGAAGACGTCGCGCCGGGTCATCAGGCAGGCGCCGGTCACGGTGAGGCAGTTGCGGGCGATCAAGACCGCGTTGGCGTAGCCGCGGTAATCGCCGGAGTAGCCGCGGTAGATGTGACCGGGGAGGCCCCCCTCGAAATCGACGCCGACGTGCTGCAGGCGGCCGTCGCCCCAGAGCAGCCTGCCCCCGACGGCGCCGATCCCCTCCTGCTCGGAGTACATCAACATCCGCTCCATCCAGTTCGGCGTCGTGATCTCGATGTCGTCGTTGAGCAGGAGCAGGTGCTCTCCGCGGCTGTGGACCGCGCCGAGGTTGATCTTGGCCGAGAAGCTGAAGGGCTCGGCGAAATCGACCAGGCGCAGCCGCTCGCCGGCGATCTCGAGCAGCTGGTCGCGGACCGCCTGGTCGACCGAGGCATCGACCACGCAGACGATCTCGTAGTTCTCGTAGGTCGAGGACTCGACGATGCTCTTCACGCAGTGGACGGCGAGGACGACCGGTTCGTAGCGGATCTCGCGGACCTGGCCGGCGGTGGGGATGACGATGCTGATGAGGGGCTCGCTCTTCAGGCGCGGGTTGACGTGGAGGATGCCCGGGTCCTCGGCGTCCCGCTCGATCTCGGCCGGGAAGTCGGTTCGCTCGCAGTGCGCCTGCACGGCGCGGCGGCCGGCCTCGAAGGCCCACGGCTTTGCCGCCTCGCCGCCGGCGGCGGAGGTATCGAGGATGCGCCAGTGGTAGAGCACCCTCGGCACGTGGGCCACCGCCCGGGCGCGCTCGGTCACCTTCAGCACCAGGTCCCAGTCCTGGGAGCCCTCGAACTCCTGGTCGAATCCTCCGACCTCCTCGACCAGGACGCGGCGGAGGACGCTGAGGTGGCATGTGTACATCTGCGTCCGCAGGCGCTCGGGAGACCAGTCCGGCTTGAAGAAGGACTCCGAGTGGCGGAAACCGGTGCGGTCGATCTTGTCCTCGTCGGTGTAGACGTAGTCCGTCTCGGGGTTGGCGTCGATCGCTGCGGCGACGTGGAAGAGGGCGTCGGGATGCAGCATGTCGTCGTGGTCGAGCAGGGCGACGAACTCGCCCTGAGCCATCGCCAGGGCCGCGTTGGAGGCGGCGACGATGCCGACGTTGTCCTCGCTGAACTGGACTCGGATGCGCGGGTCCTTGGCGCTGGCCGCCTGGAGGATCTCGCGAACATGCGGCTGGCGCGAGCCGTCGTCGACGAGGCAGAGCTCCCACTCGCCGTAGCTCTGGGAGCGGACCGAGCGCAGCATCTGGCGCAGCACGCGGGCCGGCGTCTCGTAGACGGGGGTGAGGATCGAGAAGCGCGGCGGGGGCACGAGCGCTCAGTGCGGGCCGCGGAGCCTGCGCAGGAACGGGCCGAGCAGGCGGCCCACCATCGGGATCCTGGTCTGGATCGTGGCGGCGGCACCGGCCAGGCGCTCGGCCCGGGCTTCGTGGGCGGCGAGCCTGCCCCGCGCGACGCCGAGTTCGACGTCCTTGCCGACGAGCAGGTCGCGCAGCCTGAGGATCTCCTGCTCATTGCGGGTGGCCTCGTCCGCGCGCTCGGTGGACTCCTCCGCTCTGGCCTCCAGCTCAGCAATCTGTTTCTGGGTGGCGAGCAGGGCCTCGCGCAGCTGGTCCGCCTCCTGCCGCAGCCGGTACCAGGACCTGTCGTAGCGACGCACCGTGTCCTCTAGGGACTCCTCGGTGCGGCTGTAGAGGGCGGCCCACGGGGTCAGGTAGGAAGTGTCGCGATCGACCTCACGCAGGAATCCTTCGCGGGCCAGCGCCGCCGACCAGGCCTCTACCGGCTGCACGTTCAGGTGGGTCGCCTCGCCGTAGTCCTCGGGCGTGCTGGAGATCAGGAGACGGTCGCTGGAAGCGCAGAGGCTGGCGATCGCGGCATCGGCTTCGGCGGGCGGGATGTGCTCCAGCACCTCGATGCAGACCGTGAGGTCGTAGCGGCGGCTGGGAGGGTCGGTGATCGAACCCACCTTGCAGTACTCGCGCACCGTCTCGTCGACCTGGGAGATCGCGTACTCGGAGATGTCGATGCCCCACGCTTCCACGCCGCGCTTGCGCAGCGACTCGACCAGGAACCCCATCGCACAGCCGGCATCGAGGACGGAGCTGGGACGCAGATCCCTGACGATGCCCTCGGCGACCCGGTCGAAGAACCCGAGCCAGTGCGCGTTGCGCTCGTAGGGGACGCCGCATTCGTGGCGGAAGTAGGAGCTTCCGTACTCGACGTCCGCAACGTCCCCACCGGGACGTGCTGGAGTGACTTGCTCCGACATCGTTGCGAGTCTATCCGGGTGCGATCCGGGTTTCTGACTTGACAGCGGTGCAGGCTTCTCGGCCATGTCGGCCGTAGCGATCGGCGCGATGATGTCGCTGGCGCTCTGCGTTCCGTCCCTGATGCCGCTCGAGGGAACTCGTATACGCCCTTCTCCGCCGCGCTCGCCTCCTGTGCTTGCGAGGTGACGCAGATGCTGACAGCACCCGTCCATACACTGCCCGCTGAAATGGACCGGCTGCCGCGCACCCTCCCCTACATCCTGTTCGCGGCGGCCTTGGCCGGCTCGGCGGTCCTGACAATGGCGTTGAGCACCGAGATCACCTTCTTCGGCGACACCTGGGCGACGCTGATGGAGCGGCGCGACCTCAGCCTCGACACGATCTTCGCCCCCCACAACGAGCACATCATTGCCATGCAGGTGCTCCTGCAGAGGGCGCTGCTGGCGCTCTTCGGGATGAGCTCGACCACCCCCGAATTCCTCCTGCTGGTGCTTTTCCTGGTCATCGTCGCGATCCTCCTCTTCATCTACATCGAGCGTCGGATCGGCCCCTGGCCGGCGCTGCTCGCCACCTCGATCGTGCTCTTCCTCGGCCCCGCCTGGGAGGTCCTCCTGTGGCCGTTCGAGATTGGCTTCATCGGCTCGATGCTCTTCGGCTTGGCGATGCTCCTCGCGCTCGAGCGGAACGACCGCCGAGGCGACCTGATCGCCTCGGCGTGCCTGCTCGCAGCTCTGGCGTTCTCCAGCCTCGGCATACCCTTCGTCGCTGCCGCTGCCGCCGATATCCTGCTGAAGCACCGCGAACGAGGCGTCTGGCGACGAGCGGCGCTCTTCGCCGTTCCGGTTGTGCTGTTCGCCGTCTGGTACCTAGTCTGGGGCTCGGAGGCCGAAAGCCACTTCACGCTGCGGAACGTGCTCGCCTCACCCCGCTTCGTCGCCGACCTCGTCGCCTTCGGCGTGGCCGGCATGGCCGGTGTTGGAACGAGCCCCTACGGTGGGACGCCGAGCCCTGCCTGGGGTTATCCGCTGGTTGTCGGCCTACTCGTCGCGGTTGGTCTGCGGGCCCGCAAAGGTCCTTTCCCTACGGCGTTCTGGGTGGTAGGAGCGGCGGCGACGGCCAACTGGTTCCTCACCGCCTTCAACCAGTTCCCCGGCCGCGCGCCGATCACCAACCGCTACGTCTACGCGACCGCGATCTTCGTCTTCTTGCTGGCCGCCAACGCGCTGGTCGGCGTCCGCTGGGGCCGGCAGGCGCTGGTCGCGGCTGCCCTGGCGACGCTGATCGCGATCTCCGTCAACGTCGTCGTGCTCAAGGACGGGGCTAACTTCTTCCGCGACCAGTCGGTGATCGCCAAAGCGGACGTGGCCGCAATCGAGATCGCCCGACGCACTGTTGAGCCCCGCTTCCAATTGACCGAAGACGTGGCAGGAACGCCCTCTCTGATCAACGTCTATGCGGACGAGTACCTGGATGCCGTCGACGAATATGGCTCGCCCGCTTACTCTCCGACTGAGCTGACGACCGCCCCCACCGAAGCTCGCCGCCGGGCAGACATCGTCCTCTCACAGGCGCTGCCCCTCTCGGCATTGATCGAGCGCGACGCGTTCGATGCGGATCGCGCACGAGCGGGATGCACTGTCGTCAGGCCCGGAGATTCGCCGATGCGTTCGGAGGTGCGACTTTCGCCGGGACTGACGAGGATCGAAGTTGCGCCGGGGCCGCACGCCGATTTCTTCCTTCGTCGCTTCGCCAAGAGGGAATTCCCAGTGCCGACCAAGGGTGGGCCGGGCGGTTCGGTCACGGAGCTGCGAGCGCCTGGCGACGAAGCTCCACGATACCCCTGGTACCTGGGGGTGGAAGCGTCTCAGCCGGTCCACGTCTGCGGCTAACGAACGTCAGAGGTCCTCGGCCACGCGCGGGGCTTCGCGCTTAAAGAGCCAGACGGCGAGCACCGCGGTCGCGACGAAGACTCCGGCAGCAGGCAGCAGCCAGGTCCCCCCGCCGACGATCTCGCGCGCCGTCGGAGCGCTCGGGTCGAGCACCCATACCCGGATCTGCTCGAAGATCGGCGCGATCGGGTTGATGAACATGATCCGCTGGTACTCGGAGGGGATGATCTCCGCCGGGTAGATCACGGGCGTGCCATAGAAGAGCACCTGCGAGAACACCGCCCAGATCATCAGCACGTCGCGGAAGCGCACGTAGAGCACCGAGAGCAGCATGCTGACCGCCACCGTGAAGCCGACCAGCAGAGCCAGCGCGGGGAAGAAGAGCAGCCAGGTCCAGGTCGGGTCGACGCCCCAGGCGAGGATGAAGACGAGGACGACGAGGAGATTGATGCAGAGGTTGAAGAACGTGGTCAGCACCACCGCCAGAGGGATGACCAGGCGCGGGAACTGGGTCTTGCGAACGACGCTCTCCTGGTTGACCACCGAGGTGACGGCGTTCTGGGTCGCCTCCGCGAAGAAGGTGAAGAGGACGATGTTGAGCAGCAGCAGCACCGGGTAGTTGGGCACGCCGCTGCCCAGCCGGATCACCTTGGTGAAGACGAAGAGCAGCACCGCGAACAACATCAGCGGCCGGATCAGCGACCAGAGGTAGCCGAGCACGGTGCCGAAGTAGTTGCGCTTGAACTCGGTCGTCGCCACCAGCCAGAGCAGGTCGGCGAAGCGCCGCCAGCCGCCGCCCAGAGCGGACGGCCCCGGCACCTCGACGAGCGGCGGCGTGGTCGCCGGCGCGGCTGTGGGCGAGCTCGCCTCCGGCGTCATACGCGGTCTCCGCTCTCGACCTCGGCAGTGACTTTGTGCGGCAGCTCGACGACCCCCCCGGCATTCCCGCCGAAGACGACGAAGTCGACACAGCTGTGCAGGTGGAGCAGAACCGTGCGCGTCGGAACGTGGTTGACGCCGCAGTGCACGAAGTGGCGCCCAGCGGTCAGCGGGTTCTCGAGGTCGGCCCGGAACCTGATGCGCTCGCCGGGGTGCAGGTCCCGCGAGCCCGAGGCGGTCTTCGCCTCGGCGCCGAACTGGAAGACGCTGACTCCATCGGCGTTGGCGAGCGTGCAGGCGACGTTGATGTCCGAGATCTCGCTCATCACTTCGAAGTCCAGCCGCAGGCGAACCTTCGTCCCCTGTTCCACCGCTTCCAGGCGCTCGCCTTCGGGTCCCTCGATCCTGGCGTCGAGGATGCGGACCCGATCGCTGCTGTCCAGGGCGGGCGCCTCGGCCGCCGCGCGCTCGCGCTCGAAGTTCAGCTTGATGTAGCGGCGCCCGACCTCCGCCGGGTCGCCGAGGTGCTGGATCCGCCCGTCGTCGATCAGCATCGCGCGGTGACAGTAGGTCTCCACGGTGCTCATCTCATGGGTGACCAGGGCTATCGTCTTGCCTTCCGCCTTCATCCGGTGGAAGGAGTCGGCGCACTTCTGCTGGAAGGCGGCGTCGCCGACTGCCAGCACCTCGTCGATGAGGAGGATGTCGGCGTCGGCCTGCAGCATCGTCGAGAAGGCGAGCCGGACCATCATCCCCGACGAGTAGTTCTTCAGCTTGAGGTCGGCGAATTCGTGCAGTTCGGCGAAGTCGAGGACGTTGTCCAGTCGTGCCCGCGTTTCGGCCGGCGTCAAGCCCATCATCACCCCGTTGAGGAGGATGTTTTCCCTCGCCGTCAGCTCGGGGTTGAAGCCGACGCCGAGCTCGATGAAGGGCGCCATCCGCCCGGCCATCCGGATCCTGCCCGCGTCGGGTCTGTAGATGCTCGCGAGCAGCTTCAGCAGGGTGCTCTTGCCCGATCCGTTGCGCCCGACGATGCCGAAGAACTCACCTTGGTGGATCTCGAACGAGATGCCGTCGAGGGCGTGCAGCTCGCGGTAATCGCGGGCCGCGAAGGGGCGAACGACCCTCTCCTTGAGCGAGTCGACGCGGTGTGTCGGGATCCGGAAGGCCTTGGACAGTTCCTCGACCTGGATCGCGACCGGGTTGCTGACGAGCTGTGACAGTGGTCGCCCCTAGCTCGCGGTTCGGCGCCGCCCCAGCAGGGTGCGAATCTCCCGTCTTCCCTTGGCAAAGGCCCGGCGCGGCAGAGACGGCCTCGGGGGGGAGAAGTCCGTCGCGAGGGGGGGCGGTGGCGGCCCGGCCTTGCGCAGGACGACGACGAACTCGATTCCATGCTGCGCTGCGGCCTCGACCTCGAAGGCCTCGCCGAACCGCTCGCGACAGGCAACGATCAGCTGCAGGAACTCGGCCTGCGTCCAGACATGCATGTGGATCGAGTACTGCTGTCCTTCCAGCTGGTCGGCGCGGGCGATCTGCTCCGCTTCGGTTTCGCCGGGCTTGGTCTCCACCAGCCGCCCCCATTCCTCGTAGTGCTGGCGGCGAGATCGCTGCGGTCCCTGCTCGTGGTCGGCGACCATGTGCTCGAGCGGCGTCACCTCGCGACGGAAGTCGAAGGTGTAGCGCTTATCGGGCACGGCGTAGAAGAGGACGCCACCTGGTTTCAGCTTGCTGAGGTGCGTCTTCACCGTCCCGATCGGGTCCTCGCAGTGCTCGAGGAAGTGGTTGGCGACGATGAAGTCCTGCGACCCGTCGGCGACGGTGGCCAGCTCCTCGCCGTCGTCGATCACGTCAACGCGGGTCAGGTCCCACTCGGCGAGCTCGGGGTACTCGCGGCGCAGATCTTCGACGCTCATCCGGTCCACGTGCCTCGCGCGGGCCTGGGGCGGGAGCGCCAGCGGCTGGTGCAGCGGGCCTATCTCGATCCCCTCGCCCGCCAGGAAGGAGGCGGCGAGGACGACGCGTGCGTCGAGGAACGATGGTGGGGGAGGGGCCGGCTCCTGCCGTGCTTGCTCACCGGCGCTCGGGGGTGGAGTGGGCACGGCGGCAGGCTACAGGACGCCCTTGCGCCCGCCCCGGCGTCGTCGGCGGAGCGCCACCGCCTCGCGAGCAGAGATCTCGAGCAGGGGCGCGGCGACGGGGCGCGGCTCGAGGCCGGCGCCGTCGCGCCAGCCGCGCAGCCGCCCCTTCAGCCCCTGCGCGGTGCGGTCGGTCAGCAGCTGGCCGGCGCAGATCGCTCCCTCGCAGGCGAGAACGCGCAGGGCAGCGCCCGACCTCGACATCACCCGGTAGCGGCGCAGCATGTAGCCACGGCTCCAGCCGGTGCGGCGGTACTTGGCGCCGCTACCGGCGCCGAGGCTCGCCGAGTAGGCATGTAGGGCGCGCGCCTCGGGAGCGAGGCGGCACCTCGCCCCGGTGGCAGCCATGCGCAGCGCCAGGTCGAGGTCCTCGTAGTAGAGGAAGATCCGCTCGTCGAAGCCGCCGACCGCGTTGAAGGCGACGTGGCGGTAAAGCGCCGCTCCCCCCGTCGGCCCGAGTGGATCGGCGGCGCCGGTCGCCGCCGCGAGCGGCTCCCCGTGCAGGTAGTCGAAGCCCATCAGGGTGCGGTCGGCGACGACGCCGGCGGAGTCGATTCGCTCCGGCGCGCGTTCCTGAGTCAGCACCGCCGCCACCGATTGGGTGTTGTCGTCGAGCCGCTCCAGCAGCGCCTCGACGAAGCGAGGCTCGCACTCGACGTCGTTGTTGAGCAGGAGCAGCAGGTCGGCGGGCTGCTCCTCGATCGCCCGGTTGAGCGCCGGTCCGAAGCCGATGTTCTCGCCCAGCGCCACCACCGCGACCTCCGGGAACTCGGCCCGCACCAGCTCCAGCGAGCCGTCGGTGGAGCCGTTGTCGGCGATGACGACGTCGGCAGGCCGGGTCTGAGCCCGCAGGCTGGCGAGGACCCGCGGCAGGTGCTGCTCGCCGTTGAAGTTGGGGATGTAGATCGCCGGTCGCACCGTTCCTCAGCTCTCTCCCCGCGGTCTCGCCCGCAGCGCTCCCGAGAGGCGCAGCAGCGGCGCCGCGACCGGCCTCAGGGCGCGGTGGTGCTTCTCGATGTAGCGGCGCAGCGAGGCGAGCCGCAGCGCCTGCAGCGTGCCGCTGTCGAGTTGGCGGAAGGAGGTCGCGTTGGCGTGTTTGACGCGGGCTGAGCCGACGACCAGGTTGCGGTAGCCGGCCTCGCGCAAGCGCTTCGCCAGGTCGACATCCTCATACCAGAGGTGAAAGTCCTCGTCGAAGCCGCCGAGCCGCTCCCAGGCCTCGCGTCGCATGACGAAGCAAGCGCCGGATGGCTGGCCGATCTCCACGGTCTCACCCGCCGGCGGGCTGGCGACCGCCCGCCGCATGAAGGAGCCCGCGAACGCCTGGCCGAGAACCGCCAGGCCGCTGGGTAGCTCCGCGTGGTAGCCGGCGTCGTCGTCGAAGGCCGGCGCGACGACTCCCGCCCGCGGCTCCTGCCGGGCAGCCTCGGCCAGCACAGCGAGCGCCGCCGGCTCGGGGAGGACGTCGGCATTGCTGACGCACACCGCCTCCGCCGTGCCGCCACGGAGCGCCTGGTTGGCGGCGGTGCCGTAGCCGGCGTTCTCCTCGCTCAGCACCAGCCGCACCCCTGGCAGCCTGGCCGCCGCGAGCAGCCCCCGCTGCTCCGCGGCCGAGGCGTTGTCGACCAGCGTCACCCGCGCCTCGACCCCGGTCGAGGACGCGTAGGCCCGTGCCGCGGCCACGGCCGCCTCCGAGGTGTTCCAGTTGACGATCGCGATGTCGACCGCGGGTAGTTGCTGCGAAGTGGGGCTCATCGCGACGCGACGATAGCCTTCCCGACCGTGCAAGACCTCAAGGGCCTGATTCTCTCGGGCGGGGCCGGAACGCGGCTGCGCCCGATCACCCACACCTCCGCCAAGCAGCTGGTGCCCGTCGCCAACAAGCCCGTGCTCTTCTACGGGATCGAGGCCCTGGTCGACGCCGGCGTCACCGAGATCGGCATCATCATCGCGCCCGAGACCGGTGACGAGATCCGCGCGGCGGCCGGGGACGGCTCCGTCTTCGGCGCCGAGATCACCTACATCCTCCAGGACGAGCCGGCCGGGCTCGCCCACGCGGTGCTGACCGCGGAGGAGTTCATCGGCGGCTCGCCCTTCGTCATGTACCTCGGCGACAACCTGCTCGCCGACGGCCTGCGCGGCCTCGTCGACAGCTTCCGCGAGGCCGAACCGGACGCGCTGATCCTGCTCACCCCCGTCTCCGACCCGCAGCACTACGGAGTCGCGGAGCTCGACGGCGAGCGGATCGTGCGCCTGGTCGAGAAGCCCAAAGACCCGCCGTCCAACCTCGCCCTGGTAGGCGTCTACCTCTTCCAGCCCTCGATCTTCGAGGCGGCGCGAACGCTCGAGCCCTCCTGGCGCGGCGAGCTCGAGATAACGGAGGCGATCCAGAAGCTGATCGAGGACGACCACACCGTTCAGTCGGAGGTCGTCAGCGGCTGGTGGAAGGACACCGGCCAGCTCGCCGACATGCTCGAGGCGAACCGACTGGTGCTGGAGGACGTCGAGACGCGAATCGAGGGCGAGGTCGACGAGAACTCGCGGGTCGAGGGCCGTGTCGTGATCGAGGAGGGCGCCGTCGTCAACGACTCCGTCGTCCGCGGCCCGGCCGTGATCGGCGCCGGCGCCCGCATCGAGTCCGCCTACGTCGGCCCCTACACCTCAATTGGCGAGGACGTCCGCATCTGCCGCTCCGAAATCGAGCACTCAATCGTCCTCGCCGGCTCCGTGGTCGAGGACCTAGGCACCCGCATGGAGGCCAGCCTGCTCGGCCGCGAAGTCAAGCTGACCCGCAGCGACGGGATGCCGAAGACGCTGCGGATGCTGGTCGGCGACAAGTCGGAGATCAAGATCATCTGATGGGGGCCGCGCGATGAAGGTCCTGATTACGGGCGCCGGCGGGATGTTGGGGCGCGACGTCGTTCTCGCCGCCGGCAACGCTGGCCACGACGTGGTCGGCTTCGGCCACACCGAGCTCGACGTCACCGACGAGGCGACGGTCAAGGCGAAGATCGAGCAGGAGCGGCCCGACGTGGTGATCAACTGCGCCGCCTGGACCGACGTCGACGGCGCCGAGGAGGCCGAGGATGCGGCGCTCGAGGTGAACGGGGCCGGCGCGGCCCACATCGCCGCCGCCGCCGCCACGGTCGACGCAAGCGTCGTCTACGTCTCCAGCGACTACGTCTTCGACGGCGCCAAGGGTGCCCCCTACGTCGAGACCGACGAGACGGCGCCGCTCTCCGCCTACGGGCGCACCAAGCTGGCGGGCGAGGAAACGACCGCCGCCGCCAACAAACGTCACTTCGTCGTCCGTTCCTCCTGGCTGTTCGGAATCGGCGGCTCCAACTTCGTCGAGACCATGCTGCGGCTCGCCACCACCCAGAACGAGGTGCTGGTCGTGCGTGACCAGGTCGGCTCGCCGACCTACACCTGGCACCTTGCCTACGGCATCGTCCGCCTGATCGAGGGGATCGAGTTCGGCATCCACCACATGGCAGCCGCCGGCAGCTGCTCCTGGTACGAGTTCGCGCGCGAGATCTTCGAGCAGGCTGAGGTCGAGTGCCGGGTGCTCTCCGCGACCACCGAGATGCTGGGGCGGCCGGCGCCGCGCCCGCCCTACTCAGCCCTGGTCAGCCAACGTCGGCACGCGATCGAGCTGCCCGCCTGGCGTGACGGCCTCGCCGGCTACCTGGCCCAGCGCCCAAGTGACCAGGCGGCTGCCTGACCTTCTCTCACCCTTTTGTGACCCACACCACACTAATGTCAAACGGAAGTGCAAAGTGTGTGGATCAATTCACTCACACTTTGTCGTGGCGCGAATTTCACTGCTAGCGTCGCTCGTAGGAGGGTGACGGAGGCAGGTGCCTTCAGGTGGATGACACCCACCATGTCCGACTAACCCTCGGATCCGGTTCGAGTCCGGCGCCCTCCGCAGATAGATCGCCGGAGCGGGTTCGAGTCTGGGGTGGGCCGTGGTAGCCTAAGACACGGGTGTCATCCGCCTGCGGGGTGGTTCCCCGCTTCACCAGACTCGACCCGCTCCGGCGGGTCTTGTCGTTTGAGGATCGCTACTCTTCCGCCGCGTGAAGCTCCTCGTCACCGGCGCCGCCGGCTTCATCGGTTCCACCTACGTGCGCCTCGTCGGAGGCGAGCACGAGGTGCGGGTGCTTGACAAGCTCACATACGCCGGCCGGCGCGAGAACCTGCCCGAGGGCACCGAGCTCGTCGTCGGCGGAATCGAGGACCCAGCTGTGGTGCACGAGGCGATGGAGGGCTGCGACGCGGTCGTCAACTTCGCCGCCGAGTCCCATGTCGACCGCTCGATCGATGACCAGGACGCTTTTGCCCGCACCCACGTGATCGGCACCGGGGTCCTGCTCGACACCGCCCGCGAGCTCGGGGTCTCCCGCTACTTGCAGGTCTCCACCGATGAGGTCTACGGCTCGATCGAGTCCGGGTCCTTCACTGAGACCTCGCCGCTCGACCCCTCCTCGCCCTACTCGGCGACCAAGGCTGCCGGTGACCTGCTCGTCTCCGCCCACGTCCACACCTACGGGATCGAGGCCTCGATCGTTCGCGGCTCCAACAACTACGGGCCGCGCCAGTACCCGGAGAAGCTGATCCCGCTGATGGTGCTGAACGCGCTCCACGGCGACTCATTGCCGGTCTACGGCGATGGCAAGCAGGTCCGCAACTGGCTCTACGTCGAGGACTTCTGCCGCGGCATCCACACGGTGCTGACGAAGGGCCGCGCCGGTGAGGCCTACAACGTCGGCGGCCCCGACGAGTGCGAGAACATCGAGGTAGTGCAGCGGGTGATCGAACTGGCCGGCGCCGACGAATCGCTGATCGAGTACGTCGCCGACCGCCCGGGGCATGACCGCCGCTACTCGCTCTCCTCCGAGAAGCTGAAGACGGAGCTCGGCTGGGAGGCGCAGGTGCACTTCGCCGAGGGGCTAGAGCGCACAGTCCAGTGGTACCGCGAGAACGAGGAGTGGTGGGGACCAATCCGCTCCGGCGAGTACCGCGAGTACTACGAGAAGCAGTACGGCAAGACGCTCAGCTGATGCCGGAGCAGCTGCCGACGAAGCTCGATGGCGTAGTTCTGCTCGAGCCCACGGTCTATGGCGACGAGCGCGGCTTCGTGGTGGAGACCTACCGCCGCGACGCCTGGGCCGAGCTGGGCGTCGACGTCGAGCTGGTCCAGCACAACCACTCGCGCTCCTCGAGGAACACCCTGCGCGGGCTGCACTTCCAGACTTCACCGGGGCAGGCGAAGCTGGTCCGCTGCCCGCGCGGGGCGATCTTCGACGTCGCCGTCGACCTGCGCCGCGGCTCGCCGACCTACGGGCAGTGGGAGGGCCATATCCTCGACGACGAGGCTCACCGCCAGCTCTTCGTCCCGGTCGGCTTCGGCCACGGCTTCCTCGTCCTCAGCGAGGTCGCCGACGTCACCTACCTGCTCTCCAGCACCTACGACCCAGCAGCCGAGGCGGGCATCGCCTGGGACGACCCTGACGTGGCCGTCGAGTGGCCGGTTCACGCCGGCGCCGAGCCGCTCCTCTCCGAGCGCGACAAGACCGCCCCCCGCCTCGCCGAGGTGGCGGAGACGCTCCCCTTCGAGCACGGGTGAGAGCCCGCGCGATCTACCTGCTGAAGGCGGCCGCTCGTAGGGCGCTCTGGGCGCCCTACGACCTGCTCCACCGCCGCGAGCGGCGCGCCCGGCTGATCCCACCGCGGGGGCTCTCCTTCGTCGGCGGCGGCGACTTCGAGCAGACCGGGCGCGAGTTCCTCGGCCACTTCGTCGACATGGGCGGGCTACGCTCCGAAGACGACGTGCTCGACGTCGGCTGCGGCATCGGCCGAATGGCGATCCCGCTAACCGAGTATCTGCAGGGCGGCTCCTACGCCGGCTTCGACGTCGGCCGGGAGATGGTGCGCTGGTGCAGCCGCCACATCACTCCACGTCACCCCGAGTTCGAGTTCTCCTGGGCGCCTGTCTACAACCCCAAGTACAACCCGTTCGGCGACCTCTCCGCGGCCGAGTTCCGCTTCCCCTATCCGGACGTCTCCTTTGATTTCGCCTTCGCCACTTCGCTCTTCACCCACCTCGTCCACGATGAGGCTCTGCACTACCTGGAGGAGACTGCTCGGGTGCTGCGACCGGGAGGGACCTGCTTCCTCACCTTCTTCCTGCTCACTGCTGAGGCGGAGCGTGAGATGGCGGCCGGCCGCGCCACCTTCCGCTTCGAGCACGAGATCGACGGTGCCGCCACCACCGATCCACGGCTGCCGGAGGAGGCGGTCGCCTACCGCCTCGACGAGGCGCGGGCGATGCTCGGCCGCGCCGGCCTCGAGATTCGCGAGCCGATCCACTTCGGCGGCTGGGCCAACGCCCCCGGGGCGCCGACCCTGCAGGACGTCATCGTCGCCGAGCGGCGCGGCTGAGCTCCTTCAGCGGCTGAGAGCCGTCCTCGCCAAGCTGACGGCGAGCTTGGCGCCGATCCCGGCGTAGACGGCAGCGTTGACCAGGGGATTGCGTTCTTCCGCCTCGAAACGGCGGTAGAAACGGCCCATACCGCGGTGGAAGGCGACCTCTTGCTTCGCCGCCCGCCGCCCGCGACTGGAGCCTCCCTTGACGTGCAGGGCGACCCCGGCGGGCTCGTAGAAGACTTTCCATTCCGCCTCCCAGAAGCGACGGCACCAGTCGAGATCCTCCATGTAGAGCCAGTAGCCCTCGTCCAGCAGCCCGACCTCGCGCACCGCCTCGGCCCGGCAGAGCATGAAGGCGCCGTTGACGGCGTCCACCTCGCCAGCCTCGTCGTCGCCCAGGTGCGTCGCGCGGTACTGGCTGAGCGACGCTGCGGCGCCATTTGCGCGCCCGATCCCGGTGAAGTGCGCCAGGGCGCCCAGGGGGGTCGGGAAGGAGCGCTTGCAGGCGTGGTCCAGCTCTCCCGACTCGGTCACCAGCTTCACCCCGACCATGCCGATCCGCTCGTCCGCGTGCAGGCGCGCCAGGCCGGCGTCGAGCGTTCCTGCGTAGACCTCGGTGTCGGGGTTGAGCAGGAGGACGGTGCCGGCGGCGTCCTCACGCAGGACGAGGTTGTTGGCGGCGGAGAAGCCGATGTTGCCGCGGCGCAGCAGCCGGACCTCCGGGAACTCACGCGCGACCATGTCCGGGGTCAAGTCAGGGCTGCCGCTGTCGACGACGGTGACCCGCATCTCTCCCTGCGCCGGGTGCTCGCGCAGCGAGCGCAGGCAGCGGCGCAGCAGCTCTTCGGCGCCATGGCTGACGATGACGACCTCGAGGTCGGGAGCGCCCGTCATCGCGCGCTTAGTACGCGCCGTCGCCGCGCACGATCGCGCGCGGCGTGCGCAGCAGAATCGCCAGGTCGCCGGCGATCGAGAGGTTGTCGAGGTAGTCGCGCTCCATCGCCAGCCGCTCCTCGAAGGTGAGGTCGCCGCGCCCGTAGACCTGCATCGGGCCGGTCAGCCCCGGCTTGATCTTGAGTCGGATACGTTGGCGCTCGTTGTAGAGGGCGACGACGGCCTCCTCCTCGGGGCGCGGCCCGACCAGAGACATGTCGCCGCGGAGCACGTTGATCAGCTGGGGCATCTCGTCGAAGCTGGTGCGGCGCAGGGGGCGGCCGGCGCGGGTCACGCGCGGGTCGTCGCGGATCTTGAAGGCGGGTTGGTCGAGTTCGGCCAAGTCGACGACCTCACCCAACCGCTCCTCGGCGTCGACCACCATCGTGCGGAACTTCAGCACCGTGAACGTCTTTCCGTCCTTGCCGACGCGCCGCTGGCGGAAGAAGACGGGGCCGCCGGAGTCGATCAGGATCAGCAGTGCGGCGGCGGCGATCAGGGGGGAGAGGAGTGCCAGCAGCGTCCCCGAGACGACGAGGTCGAGGAATCGCTTCATCGCCATCGTCGAGCGGGGTGGATCGGAGAAGCGGAAGTCGAGCACCGGCAGCTCCGCCAGGCGGTTGAGCTCGATCCCCGGCCCGAGCAGGCCGTAGTGCTGGGGGAGGAAGGTGAGGCCAAGGCCAGCGGCCTTGCACTCCTCGATCAGCCGCTCCGCGGACGGCTCGCTCATCTCCTCCTCGGTGACGACGACGCGTTCGACCTGGTGTTGCTCGGCGACGCGGGAAATGTCCTCGACCGAGCCGAGCCAAGGCAACCCCTTCTCCCCGGCGCTGGTCTGCTCCGGGTGGAGGTAGCCGACGAGTCCCAGGCGGGCCTCGGGGTGGGTGGCGAGCCGCCGGGCGATCACGTTCGCGGCCGCGGCCGGGCCGATCACCACGCCGATCGCGACGCCGGTCAGGTGGTGCCAGAAGAAGCGCAGCACTGCGCGGGCGACGAAGGTCCCGACTAGCCCACCGACACCGACCAGGATCGCGCTGTTGGCAGAGAGCGGCCCGACCGGACTGAGGGCGAGTAGGCCGTCGAGGGCGATCGTGCCGAGGGCGCTAGCCGTTACGAGCGCGGGCAGCTCGTCGAGCGTGCTGTGGCGGATCCGCCGGTGGTCGTTGTCGTAGAGGCCGTGCAGCTTCAGCACCAGGATCCAAGCGGGGCTGAAGAGGAGCGCCCAGAACAGGACCGCGACATCGGTTGTCGCGGTCGCCGCGGTGGCCAGGCAGAGAGCCGCGAGGATCGCGATCCAGTCGCCTGTAGCGAGCAGGCGGCGCAGCAGCGCGCCACGGCGCCGCGATCCGCTCGGTCCGGTGAGGCCGAGGCGCGTCGCTACCTCGGAGCTCGCCGGTGGGGCGGGGGAGGTTTCAGCCGGAGTGCCGGTCTCTTTCCTTGTGACCTCTTGAGCGTTTCTGGTCATCGTGCGTTCACCCGCAATTCCAGCCTTCGTTCAAACAATCCGCGCGCGGGTTCAGCTCCCTGGCCCGGTCGAGATCCGCCTGGGCGGCGGCTTCGTCGCCTGCTTCGTGCTCGACCCTGGAGCGCAGGTAGTAGAGCTGCCAGTTGTGGTCCTCGCGCTCGATCGCGTTGGTGAAGTGAGTGATCGCGGTCTCGTATTCGCCCTGCAGCTCGGCGAGGAGCCCGAGCTGGACGTACGGGGATGCCGCCCAGGGCTCGATCGAACGTGCCCTCTCCGCATGGTCGATCGCGGACGCGATGTCGTTCTCAGCGGCGGCGCTCTGGCTGGCGTCGATCTCGCGATCGACGAGCAGCGGGCCGATCAGCGCAATCGCCGCGATCCACCCGATCGCGATCCCAGCGACGACGAAGCCGTAGCGCTGGCCCTCGGCTCCAGGCCGCTCGCGCCTGGGATCGAGGGCGAGCTGGCTGCATCTTGCGGCGACGACGACGCCAGCGGCGAGGAAGAAGATCGCTCCCAGGCCGGCGATCTCCCAGAACCAGTCGATGCCGGCGCCCACCGCGAAGGTGAGCATCACCGCCAGCAGCGCCGCATAACGGTCGCGGTCTGGGCCAGCGGCGTCGCGCCAGGCGGCGAAGCCGAACCAGAGCAGGGACCCGACCAGGGCCAGCACCAGGATGCCGCCGAGGAGGCCGAGCTCGGCGAATGCCTCGAAGTACAGCGAGTGCGCGTCGTGCAGGGGCTGGTCGATCGAGCGGTGCTCCTCCCAGGAGAACTCGTACGTGCCGGCGCCGTGGCCGAGCAGGGGCTTCTCGCCGAAAGCGTCGAGCGAGACCCGCCAGAAGTCGTGCCGGCCGGCGCTCGAGAGGTCCGAGAAATGCTGCTCGGGCTGCTGCGGGAACTGGACGTCCGGGTCCGAGAACCGGTCCCATGCACGCCCACCGACCGCGATCGCCGCCCCGACGGCGAGTAGCGCGGCGGCGATGCCGAGACCGCGCAGCAGCGCTCGGTTGCGGGAGAGCTCAACGATCCGGCCGGTGCGGCTGCCGCCGCGCTGCTCCAGCCAGCGCAGCGCGGCGAAGAGGAGAAGCGAGAGCGCGATTCCGCCGAGCAGGATCGCCAGCACCGTCGCCCCCTGGTCGACCGCCGCCTGGTTCGCCAGGTTGTCGGCGAGGCTGCGCCGATCTTGCACCGCAAGCAGCGCCGGCAGCGCTCCCAGCGAACCGATCGCCAGGGTCCCGAGCAGCCACAGCCTGTCGCGCGAGAGCGCCAGCAGGCAGCCCGTCGCCACGGCAAGCGCGAGCAGGCCCCCGCGCGAGTAGGTGAAGTAGAGCGCCAGCAGCAGGGCCGGCATCACGGCGACGGAGATCCAGCGCAGTGCTGTCGCGCTCGCTTGCCGGCTCATCCAGAGCAGCAGCGCCACCGCCATCCCGAATGCCACCCCGTTTGCGTTCCAGTAGCCCAGTGGGTAGCTCAGCCGGGGTCCGCTCCCGAGACCGTCGCCGAACTCCAGCAGATGGGGCAACAGCCGGGTCCCCAGGGCCAGGAGTCCGATCAAGGCGAGAGAAATTGCCAGGCCTTCAGCGAAACGTTGGCGCCTTTCGCTGGTTTGGGCGATCAGGAATGCGGCAAGGAAGAGGCCGAGGTAGACCAGTACCCGATCGGCCTCGATCACGCTCAGCTCGGCTGAGCCCGACCAGAAAGACGACATTGCGCAGAGGAAAGACAGCCCGCCGATCAGCCCCGCCGTCACGTAGAGCGGTCGCTCCAGCGTCGCTCGCGCGCCTAGCCCGAAGACCAGGAGCCCGATCACGACCAACCACGTCGCCAGCCCGGCTATATGACGATCGCCCAGGTCAAATCCGCCTCCCGCGAGGGCCAGGGCGAGGAGGAGAACAACCGGGGCAAGTAGCGCCGCCGTTTGGTCTAACCTTTCGCGCGATGCTCGGGAAGCGCTTCCGCCCCGCCCTGCCTGGCCGGCTTGTTCTTGGCTTGGTGTCTGTGCTTGCTCTGCTCGCATTGGTTCCCGTTCCCGCCGTCGCCCAGACTACGGATGCTTACGGAGTCCAATACGAGGACGCGCCGCCGATCGCGACCGGGGACAAGAAAACCGGATCGTCCGGTCCGGCCGACACGTCGAACACGGGTGACGGACAGGGCGCGCAGTCGGGTGCCGGCTCCGGTGGGTCCAGTGGGGGCTCTTCGGGCGGTTCATCTTCGGGCGCGGGAGCGCCGGACGGGGGCAAGAACGGCACTGCGCAGGGTAGCCCAGGCTCCGGCTCGGGCGAGAACCAGGCAAAGCCCTTGCAGCCGGGCGATCAGACCGGCGCATCCACGTCCACGGAGGACGACGGCGGCAGCTCCCCGCTGGTGCCGATCCTGCTCGCGGTCCTCGTGCTCGCGGCGATCTCCGTCGGCGCGGTAGTGCTGAACAAGCGTCGCCAGCGGACGGACTCGGGAACTTCCGTCTCGCCTGAGGCGAGCTAACTCCTTCGGTTAGGAGGGCGAGATGCGACTGAGTGGGTCCATACGTGCCTTTGCGGCAACCTCGATGGCCTTGGCCATCGGCCTGATCGCGGTTCCGGCGGCGCAGGCCGTTCCGGCGAAGTTCTGGGGCGTCGTGCCACAGGGGCCGCCAACGATCGAACAGTTCCAGCGTCTCAAGCGAGGCGGTGTCGACAGCGTCCGAGTGCCGATCGTCTGGAGCTCGGTGCAGCCGGCTCCTGGAGGCACGGCCGACTGGTCCGGGATCGACGCCTTGGTCAGGAGCGCGACGCAAGCCGGCATAGAGGTCCTGCCGTTCGTCTACGGGGCGCCGGTCTGGGCTGTGCCTGAGGGGGTCGTTCCCGGAACGGGCGGGGCAGCGACCGCGCCGCGGAATCTGCCGGTGAAGACGGGAGCCCAGCGCGCCTCGTGGCAGGCCTTCCTCCAACTTGCCGTGGCCCGCTATGGGCCCAGCGGCAGCTTCTGGTTGGAGAACCCCACTGTGCCGCGGAGGCCAATCCGGGTCTGGCAGATCTGGAACGAGCCGAACTTCAAGTATTTCGTCGTCAGGCCCAACCCGGCCGAGTACGGGAAGCTGGTCAAGATCTCCTACACGGCCCTGCGCAGCGTCGATCCCGGAGCGAAGGTCGTCCTCGCGGGGCTCTTCTCGGAGCCGCGCGAGGCGCTGTCCAAACGGGCACCGCGCCAGGCCTACTTCGCCACCGAATTCCTCGAGCGGATGTACGAGTCGACCCCCGGCATCAAGTCGAGGTTCGTCGGCACCGCCCTCCACCCCTACACCCCTCGCTACCAGGAGCTGGGTGAAGACATCGAAGAGTTCCGCGGCGTGATGAAAGAGCACGGCGACGCCGGCAAGGGCCTCTGGATCACCGAGGTGAGCTGGAGCTCGCAGCCGCCTGCCCTCAACAACTCCTTCGCCAAGGGGCCACAGGGCCAGGCCAAGCAGCTAAAGGGGGCCTTCGGCCTGTTCAAACGCTGGCAGGCGAAATGGCGACTGCAGCGGATCTACTGGTTCTCGGTCGACGACCAGCCGGGCAGCTGCAACTTCTGCGACGGCTCGGGCCTCTTCGCTTCCGGCTTCGTGCCCAAGCGCTCCTGGTTTGCCTTCGTCGGCTTCGCCGGCGGTCGCCCCTAGCCAGCGCCGCGTCAGCACTAAGATCCGTGGGTTGGCCATTGAGACCGATCCACTCGCACCTTTCAGCCAGCCGGTAAGACGCTGGTTCGAGGCGTCCTTTGAGGGGCCCACGCCGGCGCAGGCCGGTGGGTGGGAGGCGATCTCGGGCGGCGCCAACGCGCTGATCTGCGCCCCGACCGGCTCCGGCAAGACGCTTGCCGCCTTCCTTTGGGGGATAGACAAGCTCTCGCGGACTTCCGACCGGGGCGATGGCGTGCGGATCGTGTATGTCTCGCCGCTGAAGGCGCTCTCCTACGACATCGAGCGCAACCTGCGAGCGCCGCTGCGTGGCATCGGCGCTGAGATTTCGGTCGGGCTGCGCACCGGGGACACCAGCCAGGCAGAACGCCGGGCGATGCGCAAATCGCCCCCCGACATCCTCATCACCACGCCCGAGTCGCTCTACCTGATCCTCTCCTCGGGGGCGCGCGAGATCCTCGCTAAGACCGAGGTGGTGATCGTTGACGAGATTCATGCGGTGGCCCAATCGAAGCGCGGATCGCATCTGGCCCTCACGATCGAGCGCCTAGAGCATCTGGTGAAGGACCATGCGGGCAGCGCGGCGGGTCCTGTCGCCGTAGGGGACCCACCGCCCATTCCGGTAGCTAAAGCTTCCTCAGGGGCGGTCCCCCCTACGGCGCCACCCGCCGCGAGCAACCACGGCCTCCAACGGATCGGGCTTTCCGCTACTCAGAGGCCGTTGGAGCGGATTGCGAAGTTCTTGGTTGGGCCGAAAAGGCAGTGTGAGATTGTGGATGCTGGGGTCGCTAAGGAGCTCGATCTGCAGATCGTCGTGCCGGTGGAGGACATGGCCGAACCCGGCGCCCCCGCGTTTCCAAATGAAGACGGGAATCCGACGGACGGCGAGCCGCTGGCCCATGTCCGCTCGATCTGGCCGGCGATCTATCCCGAGATCCTCAAGCTCGTCCAAGAGCACACCTCGACGATCGTCTTCGTCAACAACCGCCGCGCCGCCGAGCGCATAGCTAAGCGTCTAAACGAGCTTGCGGCTGACGAACCCTCAGCGGAGCTTCCCGCCACTGAGCATGCGGGTAACGGGGCAACGTCAGCTGAGGACGCTGTGCCGGGGGGTGGCGCCGTAGGGGGGACCGCCCCTGAGGAAGCTTTAGCTACCGGAAGGGGCGGTGGGTCCCCTACGGCGACAGGACCCGCCGGCCCAGAAACCTCAGTCGAAATCGCTCGTGCCCACCACGGGTCGTTGTCACACGAGGAGCGCACGCTGGTGGAGGAGCTCTTGAAGTCGGGCCAGCTCCCGTGCCTGGTCGCGACCTCATCGCTGGAGCTGGGCATCGACATGGGCGCCGTCGACCTGGTGATCCAGGTCGAGTCGCCGAAGTCGGTCAGCCGCGGCCTGCAGCGGGTCGGCCGGGCGGGCCACTCGCTGGGCGAGGTCTCGCGCGGCCGCGTCTTCCCCAAGTTCCGCGCCGACCTGCTCGAGTGCGCGGTGGTCGCGAAGCGGATGCGCGAAGGGGCGATCGAGGAGACGGTGATCCCCCAGAACCCCCTCGACGTGCTCGCCCAGCACCTGGTCTCGATGGCCGCCCTCGACGAGTGGAACGTCGACGAGGCCGAGCAACTGATCACCGCCACAGAGCCCTTCCACGACCTCTCCCGCGAGCAGCTCGAGAACGTCCTCGACATGCTCGACGGCCGCTACCCGTCCGACCGCTTCGCCGAGCTACGGCCGCGGATCGTCTGGGATCGCGCCGCCGGCACGATGCACGGCCGCAAAGGGGCGCGCCAGCTCGTCGTCACCAACGCCGGCACGATCCCCGACCGCGGCCTCTACGGCGTCCACCTGCCGGATGGCCGCCGGGTCGGCGAGCTCGATGAGGAGATGGTCTACGAGGCGCGCCCCGGGCAGACCTTCCTGCTCGGCGCAACCACCTGGCGGATTGAGGACATCACCCGCGACCGGGTCATCGTTACCCCGGCGCCCGGGGTGCCGGGCGCGGTCCCCTTCTGGAAGGGCGACGGGATCGGCCGCCCCGCCGAGCTCGGCCGCGCGATCGGCGCCTTCGCCCGCGAGGCCGTATCCCGCGAGCCCAAAGATCTCGCCGCGGAGTACGACCTCGACCGCCGCGCCGCCGAGAACCTGGTCGCCTACCTGCGCGAGCAGCAGACCGCGACCCGGGTCGTGCCCTCCGACGAGACGATCGTCATCGAGCGCTTCCGCGACGAGATCGGCGACTGGCGCCTCTGCGTCCTCTCTCCCTATGGCGGCCGCGTCCACGCCGCCTGGGGCCTGGCGCTGGCGCAGAAGATCCGCTCCGAGCGCGACCTCGAGGTCGATGCGATCTGGTCCGACGACGGCATCGTCATCCACCTGCCCGACGCCGACGAGCCGCCGGCTGCGGATCTGGTCATGGTCGAGCCCGACGAGCTCGAGGACCTGGTCGTGCGCGAGCTCTCCGGCTCGGCCCTGTTCGGCTCCCACTTCCGCGAGAACGCCGCTCGCTCGCTCTTGATCCCGCGCGCCTACCCGGGCAAACGCACGCCGCTCTGGCAGCAGCGGCTGAAGTCGCAGAGCCTGCTCGAGGTGGCGCGGGACTTCCCCCGCTTCCCGGTCGTCCTCGAGACCTACCGCGAGGTCCTGCGCGACGTGCTCGACCTGCCCTCGCTGGCCGAGCTGCTGACAAAGCTCCACTCACGCCAGCTGGGCCTGGTTGAGGTCGAGACGCCGACTGCCTCCCCGTTTGCCTCCTCGCTGCTCTTCGACTACGTGGCGACCTACATGTACGAGGGGGACACGCCCAACGCGGAGCGCCGCGCCGCCGCCCTCGCCCTCGATCGCGACCTGCTGCGCGAGCTGCTCGGCCAGGAGGAGCTGCGCGAGCTGATCGACCCGGAGGCCTTGGAGGAGGTCGAGGCGCAACTCCAGCACACCACCGAGGAGGCACGCGCCGGCGACCGCGACGCCCTCCAGCAGATTCTGCGCAGGGTCGGCGACCTGACCGCCGAGGAGTGCGAGGAGCGGGTCGCCGAGGGCTACTCGGCCGTCTCGATGCTGGAGAAGCTGGTGGCGGAGCGTCGCGCCGCCAAGGTCCGGATCGCCGGCGAGGCGCGCTACATCGCTGGTGAGGACGCGGGGATGTACCGCGACGCACTCGGGGTGCCGCCGCCGCCCGGCCTGCCCGAGGGCTTCCTCTCCGAGCGCCCCGACCCGCTGCTGGCGCTGGTGCGCCGCTATGCCCGCACCCACGGCCCCTTCCCGACCGCGCAGCTCGCAGCCCGTTACGGAATCGACCCCACAACGGCCCTGCGCGAGCTGGAGCGCGACGCCGTGCTTGTCCGCGGCGAGCTGCTGCCGGGCGGCGCCGAGCGCGAGTGGTGCGACTCAGACGTACTGCGGCGGGTGCGGCGGGCCAGTCTTGCCCACCTGCGCCGCGAGGTCGAGCCCGCCGACCGCGACCGCTTCGCCCGCTTCCTGCCCAGCTGGCAGAATGTCGACGCGCACCGGCCGGCGGGGGCGGGGCCGGACCGCCTCCGCGACGCGCTCGTCCCCCTCCAGGGGGTGGCGCTGACGCCGAAAGTCTGGGAGGCAGACGTGCTGCCGCGCCGCCTCGGCGCCTACTCGCCGAGCTGGCTCGATGAACTCTGTACCAGTGGTGAGCTGGTCTGGGTTGGCGCCGGCGCCCGCGGTCGCAGCGACGGGCGCGTCGCCCTCTACTTCCGCGAGGACGTACGCCTCGCCGGCCCGCCGCCCGCCAACGCGAAGCTGGAGCGGGCCGAGGGCGCTCCCCACGAGGCGATCCGCGAGCGCCTCACCGCCGGGCCAGCCTTCTGGCTTGACCTGCTCGCCGACCTCGACTTCCCCGTCGAGGAGCTCCATAACGCGCTCTGGGACCTTGCCTGGTCGGGCGAGGTGACCAACGACGCCTTCGCGCCGCTGCGGGCGCCGCGGCTGCGCGCGGCGCCCTCGCAGGAGCGCCAGGGGCGCCGCTTCGGCCGCCGCCGCTCGGCGGCCGGCGCCGCGGTCCAGGGCCGCTGGTCGCTGACCGCGCCGCTCTTCGCCGACGCGCCCGCTGCCGGGCCTCGCCTCCGCGCCCAGGCGGAGCTAATGCTGGAGCGCTACGGCATCGTCACCCGCGAGTCGGTCCTCGCCGAGGGCGTCCCCGGCGGCTTCTCCGCCCTCTATGCCGAGTTGGGCAACCTGGAGTTGCTCGGCACCGCTCGCCGTGGCTACTTCGTCGAGGGCCTCGGCGGCGCCCAGTTCGCGCTGCCGGGAGCGGTGGAGCGACTGCGCTCGTTGCCGATCGATGACGGCTCACATCTCCTCCTCGCCGCTACCGACCCCGCCAACCCCTACGGCGCCTCGCTGCCCTGGCCCAAGCCGCCAAGCGAACGCCGTCCCGCCCGTGTTCCCGGCGCCCACGTCCTCCTCCGCGACGGCGCCCCGGTCCTCTACCTCGAGCGCGGCGGCCGCAGCGTCGTCCGCCTGATCGAGCTCGACGACGAGGAGTTGGCCGCGGCCATGCGTGCCCTCGCCGACGCGGTCGCCGGCGGCCGCCTGCCTAAGCTCGGCATCGAGAAGCTCGACGGCGAGCCGGTGATCGGCTCCGGCCACGAGGAGGCAATGCTGGAGGCCGGCTTCAGCCGCGGCCCCCGCAAGCTCACCGCCTCGGCTCGCTGAGTCACTGAGTCATAGGGAGCAATCAGCGGGCGCGACCGAGGCCTATCAGGATGCCGACGTGCTTCGCCACGGCTTCGACCGTGTCTGCGGAGGCGTAGCCGAGCTTCCCCAGAAGCCGGCCCTTCGAGACGGAGCGCGCCATCTCGGGCATGGCGTAGCTAACCCGATTCAGGCCCCCTTCGGGAGGCTCCAAGCGGACATGCAGCCGGTTCCCTCGGTGGGTGGTCGTAAGGGGGACCCCTATCAGCAGTCCCGCCGCGGAACGATTCATCGCGTTCACCGAGATCACCAGATGAGGCCGTCGACCCCCTTGCTCGTGTCCCACAACCGGGTCGGGGTCGGCGAGGTAGACCTCGCCCCGTTTGACCTCGAGAGCCTCAACGCTCATTGGGCGGACCATCGAGAGGCATCTCCAGCCAATCCTTCATTTCCTCGTGGATTTCGTCCCCGTGCTTTCGGTAGGACTCGTCCATCGAGTCGAGGAGTCGCCGCTCTTCCCATAGGTCCACGGCTGCGTCGACCATCTCAATCACGCTCATCCCCGCCTCCTCGGCCTCGTGGGCAAGGCGCTGCTGCGTGCTTCGCCTGACGCGAATCGTGGTCGTCTCTACCACAGCCATGGAGGCAGTATACAGATCTGTCTACATCTCTCCTATCCCGTTCCATGCTTGGTCTAAGCGCTCAGCACACCGATCTCTCCCCCGGGACCGGGATAATCCGAGAATGGACGACCGCGAGGTGGGGCAGAGTCCGCTCGAGTTGCTGCGCAGTGTGCCGCTCTTCTCCGATCTCGAGGAGGGGGAGCTGGAGCGCTTCTCGCAGGTCGCGGTGCCGCGCTCGTTTCCGCCGGCGACGCGCGTCTTCCACGAGGGTGATCACTCCGACGCCTGCTACATCGTTCGCTCCGGCAGCTTCCGCGTCACCCGTGAGCACTCCGACGGGCGGGCGATCACGCTGGCGACGCTCGGCCCTGGTGACATCTTCGGCGAGCTAGCGATGCTCGACGGCGAGGTGCGCTCGGCGAGCGTCGAGGCGCTCAGCGACGGCGAGCTGCTCGCCTTGCCGGCGGGGGAGGTGCGGGGGTTGCTCGCCCGCCACCCGGAGATCACCGTGAAGTTGATCGCGGCGCTGGTGCGGCGCCTGCGGACCGCCAATGAGCGGATCTCGCGCCAGTCCTTCCAGACCGTGCCAAGTCGCGTCGCCGGCGTCCTCGCTCAGCTGGTCGCCGAGGAGGCGCCGATCGCCGGGGAGGGGGGCGAGGTAACGATCCGCATGAACCAGGCCGACCTGGCGCAGCTGGCCGGCACCTCGCGCGAGAGCGTCAGCCGCTTCCTCGCGGATCTCGAGCGCGCCGGAGTCGTCCGTCCCGGCCGCGGGCGGGTCACGGTGATCGCGCCGGCCAAGCTCCAGAACTACATCTACTAGCGCGGTGGGAGCGGAGCCGGACTTCCCCGCGCTCCGCGAAAAGATGGTGGAGCGGCAGCTGCGTCGGCGTGGCATCGGCGACGAGCGGGTGCTGGCGGCGATGGGCGAGGTTCCGCGAGAGCGCTTCGTGCCCGAGCGCTACCGCCACCGTGCCTACTCCGACTCGGCGGTGCCGATTGGTGAGGCCCAGACGATCTCCCAGCCCTGGATCGTCGCCGCGATCTGCCAGGCGCTCGAGCTGAGCGGCAAGGAGCGGGTTTTGGAGATCGGCACCGGTTCGGGTTACTCGACCTGCGTGCTTGCCCGTCTGGCTGCCGAGGTGATCAGCATCGAGCGGCACGAGTCGCTCGCTCGCTCTGCCCGGCACGAGCTCGATTCGCTCGGTGCCGAGAACATCGAGGTGATCGTCGGCGACGGCAGCCGCGGCCTGCCCGAGCGGGCGCCGTTCGAGGCGATCGCGATCCATGCCACCGCCCCGGCGCCGCCCGAGACCCTGCTGGGCCAGCTCGGCGACGGGGGACGTCTCGTCGTCCCGATCGCGCTCGACTCCTATGACTTGCTCTGCGTCTTCCAGCGCAAAGGCGACGAGCTCCGTCGCGAGGAGATCGGCCCCTGCCGCTTCGTCCCCCTACTGGGCGAGGAGGGGTTCGCGGACTGATGAAGAGGCTCAGCAGTCGTCCGGGCTCGGGTCGGCGCCGTCCTTGACGACGTCGTCGGCGCCCCCGCCGCACTGGATCGAGCGATCGCGCTGGCCGTCGACGGCGTCGATGTAGTCGTTGCCGCCCTTGGCGATGAAGACGTCGGCGCCAAGGTGGCCGAGGAAGCTGTTCTCGCCGTTGTCGCCGACCAGGACGTCGGGGCCGTCGGAGCCCTCGAGGCTCTCGCTGTCGGCGGCGACTCGATCGGCGTTGCCGCAGCCGGCCGGCCCGCCGCTGCCGCCGAGCTCGACCCGGAGGTTGTCGCTCGAGCGTCCGTAGGAGACGGTGTCGTGACCGGGGCCGCCCTCGTAGGCGTGGCCCTGGCAGGTCGCTACCGAAGAGGTGAGCAGGTCGTTGCCGGGCCCGCCGAAGAGGGTGTCGGCGCCAGGGTCGGCGTAGAGCACGTCGCCGCCCGCGCCGCCGGCCAGCGAGTCGTTGCCATTGTCCGGGCCGTTGTAGTTCTCGCCCGCCTCAAGCACGTCGTCGCCGGGGCCGCCGGCGAGGGTGTCGGAGCCGGCGTTGCCGTTGGCCCTGACCTTGACGCCGGCCGGGACGCTGCCGTCGACCGCGATGCTGTCGTTGCCGCCGCCGCCGGTGATCACGAGCAGGCTGGTGGCGACCGCGGTCGGGCAGGTGACCGCGCCACCGCCGCCTCCGCAGCCGTCGCCGGCGAAGGCGCCGCGCTCGTCGGAGACGGTCCAGCCGGAGCCGTCGAAGGCGATGCGGATCAGGTTGGGGCTGGCATCGCCCTGCACGATCAGGCTGGCGCCGTCGAGTCCCTGGTTGAGGATCACCAGGGTGCCGGCTCCGGGCGGGTTGGCCTCGGGCCCGCAGGAGTGTGTGGAGGCAAATCCCTCACACTCGTCGCTGCCGGCGCCACCGAAGGCTTCATCCGATCCGCCCGCGCCATTCAGGTTGTCATCACCGACCCCGCCGTCGAGCCGGTTGGTCCCGCCGTCGCCGGCGATCTCGTCGGCTTGCGGTGAGCCGACCACGTCCTCGAAGCCCCGCAGGTCGTCGTGACCGTCGCCCTTGGCGCTGCCGGAGCCGAGGCTGACGACGACCCCGCTGCGGGTGGCGCTCGCGTAGGAGACGATGTCCAGGGCGCCGCCGCCGCCGTCAAGGGTGTCCGTTCCGCTGTCGCCGCGGACGACGTCACCGTCACCATCACCGCCGCTGGCCGAGTCGATCCCCGTCCCGCCAAGGACGTGGTCGCTGTCGGGCCCGCCGTCGACGGTGGGGTCGTCTCCTGGCCCGCCGTCGACCAGGTCGTTGCCCGGCCCGCCGTCGAGCCGGTCGTTGCCCTTGTCGCCCGCGAGGTGGTCGTTGCCGCCCCCGCCGTCGGCCTCGTCGCTGCCCTTGTCGCCGCCGAGGAAGTCGTTGCCCGCCGCCCCGGTGAGCCGGTCGGGTCCCTTGGCGCCGAGCAGCGTGTCTTCGCCGGGACCGCCGACGAGCCCGTCCCTTCCCTCGGCGCCGCTGAGGAGGTCGGCGCCACCGTCGCCGCTGAGGTGGTCGGAGCCGCTGTCGCCGCTGAGGAAGTCGTTGCCGTTGCCGCCATGCAGCGAGTCGAAGCCGCGGCCGCCGGCGATCCTGTCGTCGCCTGGGCCGCCGCAGATCGTGTCGTTGCCGTTCGGCCCGCCGGAGATGCGGTCGTTGCCGCCGCCGCCGTAGATCACATCGCTCGCCCGCTTGCCGACGAGCACATCATTGCCCGGCGTGCCGACGATCGTCGCGTGCTTGCCGTCGCAGCTGGCGGCGAGCGCGCCGCCCGTGAAGGCGACCAGGAGCAGCGCGGCGGCGCCGGCCAGAACCCCACCGAATCGGAGCATGGATGTCGGCTGTGGCCGCATCACACTTCCCCAATCGACCGATTTTGCCGATTTCTACACCTCCGCCTCCAACACGCGTCCGGTCAGATACGCTCGCTGCCGCATGCGGGGCGGGATCTACGTTCTTAACTTCTACTCGCCGGTCTTCGTCGACCAGCTCAAGCGGGGTCGCAAGACGGCGACGATCCGGCTCGGCGACAAGAGCGGCAAGTACGAACGCGGCCAGGTCGTCTGGGTCACCGTCGGCTTCCGCCACAGCCCGCGGGAGAAGATCTTCACGGCGGTGATCGACGACGTCGAGGTGAAGAAGGTCGCCGACCTCTCGCCCCGCGACATCGAGCACGAGAACCCCGAGTTCCGGCGCCTCGATGAGGAGATCAAATTCCTCGAGCAGATCTACGGGCGCGAGATCTCCACCGACGACATCGTCACCGTGATCCGCTTCTCGCAGATCGTCGAGCCGCCCGGACCCCACTTCGGCAACGGCGAGACTCCGCGTCACAACTAAGGCTGAGGCGGGGGCCGACCGATCGCCGACTACGCCTTCCTCACTACCTGGCTGCTCGAATCGCCGCGCCAGCCAGTCTGGGACGCGATCTACGACCAGGAGCGCTGGCCGCAGTGGTGGCGCGGGGTGGAGGAGGCCGAGGAAGTCAGGGCGGGCGAAGACGGCGGCGTCGGGACCGTCGCGCGGATGGTCTGGAAAAGCCTGCTGCCCTACCGGGTCGAGTTCGAGGTGACGACGACGCGGATCGAGCCGCCGCACCTGCTCGAGGGCGATGCGGTTGGCGAGCTGACTGGGGTCGGCCGCTGGCGCCTCTTCGAGCGCGACGGGATCACCGCGGTCCTCTACGAGTGGAACGTCGCCACGACCAGGGCCTGGATGAACCTGCTCGCGCCGGTGGCGCGTCCCGTCTTCGAGTGGAACCACGACTGGGTGATGAGGCGTGGCGGGGAGGGGATGGCGGCCCTGCTCGGCTGCCGCCTTCTCGCCAGCGACTGAGCTATCTTTCTGTTTGGCACTCTCCTCTAGGAGTGCCAACTCCCAGTTTTAGAACTTCTTATCCCTAAACGGAGGTATACGGATGAAGCTGAAGCCCCTCGGGGACCGGCTGATCGTCAAGCCGATCGAGGAGGAGGAGACGACCGCGAGCGGCATCGTCCTCCCCGACACGGCGAAAGAGAAGCCGCAGAAGGGCAAGGTCGTCGCCGTCGGCGATGGCAAGTGGGACGAGGATGGCGAGAAGCGCATCCCGCTCGACGTCGCGGAGGGGGACGAGGTCCTCTACTCCAAATACGGCGGCACCGAGGTGACCGTCGAGGACGAGGAACTACTCGTGCTGCGCGAGTCAGACGTGCTCGCCAAGCTCGCCTGACAGCCCGCAAGAAGATTTAGAAAGACCAAGGAGGACAGGATCAGATGGCTCATAAGGAGCTGAAGTACCAGGAGGAGGCAAGAGGGGCCCTGCAGGCCGGCGTCGACGCCGTTGCCAACGCGGTCAAGGTCACTCTCGGCCCAAAGGGCCGCTACGTCGTCCTCGACAAGAAGTTCGGGGCGCCGACGATTACCAATGACGGCGTCACGATCGCCCGCGAGATCGAGGTCGAGGACGTCTTCGAGAACCAGGGCGCCCAGCTCGTCCGCGAGGTCGCCACGGCGACCAACGACGTGGCCGGTGACGGCACCACCACCGCGACCCTGTTGGCGCAGATCATCGTCCGCCAGGGCCTCAAGAACGTCGCCGCCGGCGCCAACCCGCTCGCTCTGCGGCGCGGGATCGAGAAGGCCGTCGACGAGGTCGTCGAGCAGCTGCGCGAGAAGCAGTCAAAGGAGGTCGCAGGCAAGGAGCAGATCGCCCGCGTCGCCGCCATCTCCGCCGCCGACGACGAGATCGGCAACATCATCGCCGACGCGATCGAGAAGGTCGGCAAGGACGGCGTCGTCAACGTCGAGGAGGGCCAGACCTTCGGCATGGAGCTGGAGTTCACCGAGGGGATGCAGTTCGACAAGGGCTACATCTCCCCGTACATGGTCACCGACCAGGACCGCATGGAGGCGGTGCTGGAGGACCCCTACATCCTCATCGCCAACCAGAAGATCGGCTCGGTGCGCGACATCCTGCCGGTGCTGGAGCAGGTGATGCAGGGTGGCAAGCCGCTGCTGATCGTCGCCGAGGACGTCGAGGGCGAGTGCCTCGCGACGCTCGTCGTCAACAAGCTCCGTGGCACCTTCACCGGCGTCGCCGTGAAGGCGCCGGGCTTCGGCGACCGTCGCAAGCGGATGCTCGAGGACATCGCCATCCTCACCGGTGGCGAGGTGATCACCGAGGAGATGGGCCTGAAGCTGGAGAACACCCAGATCGACCAGCTCGGCAAGGCCCGTCGCATCGTCATCTCCAAGGACACGACGACGATCATCGACGGCGGTGGCGAGAGTGGGGCGATCAAGGGTCGGATCAACCAGATCAAGCAGGAGATCGAGAACACCGATTCCGAATTCGACCGCGAAAAGCTGCAGGAGCGGCTGGCCAAGCTGGCCGGGGGCGTCGCGGTGGTCAAGGTCGGCGCCGCCACCGAGACCGAGATGAAGGAGAAGAAGCACCGTGTCGAGGACGCCCTGCAGGCGACCCGGGCGGCGCTCGAGGAGGGTGTCGTCCCCGGTGGCGGCGTGGCCCTGCTCAACGCCCAGGCCGGGCTCGACCCGGAGAAGATCGGCGATCCCGATGAACAGACCGGGGCCCGGATCGTCCACCGCGCTCTCGAGGAGCCGGTGCGTCAGATCGCCGAGAACTCCGGCCTGGAGGGTTCGGTCGTCGTCAACGAAGTCCGCGGCCTGAAGCCGGGCGAAGGCCTCAACGCGGCGAGCGGCGAGTACGGCGACCTGATCAAGGACGGCGTCATCGACCCGACGATGGTGACCCGCTCGGCGCTGCAGAACGCGGCCTCGATCGCGAAGAACATCCTCGTAACCGAGGCCATCGTCGCCGAACCGCCTGAGAAGGACGGCGCCGGCGGCGGAATGCCCGGCGGTGGCATGCCGGACATGGGCGGGATGATGTAGCGACCCGCCCGCGGGTCGGCCGCCCAGGCGTATGCTCGCCTCAACAGGCGAGTGGCTTCGAGAGAGGCCCGGCGAAAGCCGGGCCTCTTCTCATTTGGCGGTTTTCGGCGGCGGCGGAGGCAGCGGCGGCAGGAGGCCAGCGTTGTATTCGGCGTACTGGACGAAGCTTTCGCGTCGGACCTTGAGTCGCAGCGTGTTCGTCGTGCGCGGGTAGAGGCGGATGTCGTAGGGGTTTCCGGTCGTGCCGAAGCCGTTGTAGTAGACGAGCATCCGCACCCGCGGGCGTTTCACCGTCCAGGCGACCAACTGCTTGACGAAGCGCGGGTCGTCTTTGCCGGAGACGGCCCACTCGGTGAGCGCGATCGGCTTGCCCCGCCACTGCTTGCCTTTGAAGAAGCGGTTGAGGTCTTTCCAGACCGGATATTCGGAGTAGAAGTCGGTGCCCGCCCAGTCGACCCAGCGCGCACCCGGCCAGTAGTTGCCCGGGAAGTTGCCCTTGACCCGCGGCGAGCCGCCGGGCAGCGGGCTCCAGATCATGCTCACCGGCGCCGCCGGCAGGCTGGTCGGCGGCGGCCCTTTGGTCCGGTTCACCGGTGGCAGGCCGATTTCGGCCAGGGTGGCGTTGATCTGTTCGAGGGTGCCGCCCCCGCGCACGATCGCGGCAATGCGGCGGAACGCCTGCTTGTACCAGCCGGTCGTGTGTTCGCCGCCCTTCTGCACCCCTTCGCAGTTGACCGCGGACCAGACGTTAAGGCAGCGGTTGGGCTCGCCAAGCGGCCTAATGTAGGCGGGCAGTCCGCGTTTGAAGAAGAAGTCGTTGAGCTGGAGCAGGTAGTTGTCGCCGGCGCCGAGGGCGATCTGCTGCGGGGTGATCAGCTCGGTCAGCGTCTGGTCATCGGCAGTCGAGATGTGGAGGATCGGGCGGGTCGCCGTTTCGCGCCAGCGTTCGTAGGCTTGGTTGAGGCTGTTGCCCCACGGATGGAAGGTCGAGAGCAGCGCCGGGTGCTTGCCGCCGAGCAGTTCGGTGAATTCGTTGAACTCCAGGGTCGTCCCCCGGTCGCTGACGCCGAAGAAGACGCTCGGCTTGGGCGGGGCCAGGCTCAGCCCTTGCGCCTGCCCCGGCGCGGCGGCGAGCAGCGCGATCGCGAGCAGCGCGATCCGGCTACGACTCAGCGAGAACATCGCCCATCCTTCGCGGCATCACCCCGAGGTCCTCGGCGTCTGCGGTCCCGCCCTCACTCAACATAGCCACCTCCATCAGCTCGGCCTCCTCCCAAGTAGCGAACACGGCCTCGCCGAAGATGGAGCGGAGTGCGATCAATCCGGAGCGGACGAGCGGAAGCGGCAGGTGGATGAGCGGCCGCGGCCTCCCGGCGACGCGGCTGACCAGGTCTGACATCCCGTCGTAGCTGAGTGTCTCGGGCCCGGCCAGCTCGTAGCGGTCGCGCCCGTCGCGGTCGAGGGCTGCGACCACGCAGCGGGCGGCGTCGGCGGCCCAGATCGGCTGGAAGCGGGCCTCGCCCTCACCCGAAACCGGCATCACCGGTAGGAAGGAGAAGCGCCTCAGCAGCGTCACCCAGGGGTCGCTGTGGTCGTAGACGACCGAGGGGGCGAAGACCGTCGTCTCCAGAGCCGAGGAGCGGACGGCCTGCTCTGCCAGCCACTTGGCACGGAAGAAGCGGGTGCGCTGAGTGGCGGAGGCGTTGAGGGCGCTGAAGAAGACGAAGCGCTTGACGCCGCTGCGCTCGGCGGCGCGCAGCAGACGCACGGTCGCCAGGCCGTTCAGCTCCTCGATCCGGTGCGGCGGCTGGTCGCGGATCGTCGCCGCCAGGTGGATCACGGTGTCGACCCCGCGCAGTGCCTGCCGCACCAGGTAGGGATCCGACATCTCGCCGAGGTCGCCGAGCGCAATCTGCACGTCGACGCGCCGCTCGCCCAGCCGCCGCGGCTCGCGCACCAGGCAACGCACGTCCTCGCCGCGCTCCAGCAATAGCGGCAACAGCCGTGAACCGATGCTTCCAGTTGCCCCTGTCAGCAGCAGCATCGCCTCCATCATCTCTAAAATGTGCGCTCGCGCTTGGCCGGGGTCCCCGGCGGGCACCCGGAAACCCGACTTAGGAGAAAGCCTCGAATGACCTACGTCATCGCCGAGCCTTGCATCGGCACCAAGGACAACTCGTGCGTCGAGGTCTGTCCTGTCGACTGCATCCACCCGACCCCGGACGAGCCCGACTACGACTCAGTCGAGATGCTCTACATCGATCCCGACGAGTGCATCGATTGCGATGCCTGCGTCGAGGCCTGCCCGGTAGATGCCTGCTTCGCCGAGGACCAGCTCCCCGCGGAGTGGGCCAAATACGCCGAGATCAACGCCGAGTACTACAAGAGCAAGGCTTCTGCGTAACCATTTGCTTAAAAGGTTGTTTGTCTGCAAGACGGCGAGGCGCGCATCCGCAGTCTCCTAGGGTCGAAGGCTGGACTGCGCAGCTGTGAGTTTCCGGCCTGAAAACGGGCTAGTGCGAATGGGGCGTGGCCGTCGCAGAAGCACCGCGAAGGACGGCCGTCAACCCCTTCGAGGCCGGGATGCAAGCGCTCTTGACTGCCGCCCTCGCAGCGCTAGTTCTGCGGGTAGGTCAGGGGATGGCTCGGGTTGGCTGCGGATGTGAAATTGCCCCTTGGGGGACGGCGGCGAAGGTGAGGAAGGCTGCCACTCAATGCCCTCGACAAGCTCGCCGAGAGGAACCTCCAGCGCCCCGGCCAGCTTTATCAACGTCTCCAGCCGAGGCTCGCGCAGCGCTCGCTCCAACAGGCTGACCTCCGTGCGATGCATGTTGGCGCGTATCCCTAGATCAAGCTGGCTGAAACGGCGCCTGATGCGTATCCGGCGGAGGTTTCCGGCGAACTGCTTAGTGACGGTCATTGGGGAGTGAGCGGCTGGACTCGGGATGGGTTTCGTGCTCGGCAGCCTCCCGTTCGGCAGGGCCGGGGGTGCTGTAGGTTCCGCCGATCCACCCGCATGAACAGGACACGGCATAGCCGTCGCTCATGGGTACGACCAAGATGTTGTGACGATCTGGGGTCATGGCTATTTCCATCGACGCGCCGGGCATTCAGCGAAGATGTCGCTGACGGGTGACACCCTCGCCTCCTGCCCGACGCGGAGGCGATGCTAGACAGCGAATGCGCAGCTTTTAGCGTTCGGACGGGAAGGCTTGAGGGCTCCTCTGATGACTAGCCTTTCCTTCGCTTCCCTCTGGACGATTTGAGGTTCTTGCCCAGCACCGAACTGAAGACCAGGACGACGGCGGTCGTTGGAATCGCCTCTCCATCGCTTTCGCCGTTCGCTCGTCGGTTGATCGTCTCAGCCTCGATCTCCGCGTAGCGTTCGAAGAACTCAGCCGCTGCCTGCTCGGCGTCTTCGCGGCCTTTGCCGTCGAGGGTTCGAGGATCCCGACCAACGACCCAATCGTCCCGATTGTCGAAGGTGCCGGTTTCGAGGGCTGCGCCCACGTCCTGCTCGATATCGGCCAGCACGTCGCCGAACATCTCGCGCTGCGCCGATTTCGGGATCAGTTTCATCAGCCATGCAGGGACGAAAACTTTGGTGCTGGCCTTGTAGTAGTGCTCCATCGCCCCACGACGCGGCTCTTCGCGGATCAGCTCGATCATGTCGTAGTCCTTGAGCACTTTGACGTGGTAGCTGACCTGGCTTAGGCCCTCTTCAAGTTCCTTCTTGAGTTCGTTCGGGCTGGCTGTCCGGTCATTGAGGATCGCGAGAATCTCGACCCGGAGGGGGTGAGCCAGCGCCTTGATGATGCGCTGATCTACGGATCGGCTGGCCGTCTCCCGTCGCTGTTTTCCAGCAGTTCTTGCTCCGTACTTTCTTGGCCGCACCCTTCTTGACTCGGCCGCTCTTCTTCGCTGCCACGCACGCCTCCTCTCTCGATAGCCGCCTCGGTACTTAGGAGTCCGTAGATCGGTATGGAGTTGTCGATTGCACCCGAAAAATTAGCTGGCCATCAATCAATTCGCGTCAATTGCTCTAATCTTTCTCCTTTAATCAGGTTTCTTTTTCTAATGGGGAAGGGGGTGAGAGCAAATGACGATCAAGCCGTGTCCCACGACGGTTCCGCTGCTGTCGCTGCTCAAGAACCGCTGAGGAGGACCACTAGGCAGGGCTTGCTGGCTGACGGAGCAGGCGGCCCTGCCCCATTCCAATCGCAATTGAAGGGAGGAACGAATGGGGCGCAGGGAGGACGAAGCCACGAATGGGGCTATGAGTGTGCTGATGGCTTACGACGCGATGGCCCCGGTCTACGACGCTTTCACGGCGGGTCACGATTACGAGGGCTGGCTGGACGACGTGCTGCCTTATCTGGAGCGCTGTGGCCTCGGCGGCGACCGGCTGCTTGACGTGGGTTGCGGCACCGGCAAGAGCTTCCTGCCGATGCTTGCGCGAGGCTGGCGCGTTACCGGCTGCGATCTGTCGGCGGAGATGGTGCGGCTGGCTCGCGAGAAGGTCGGCGAGGCGGCTCGGCTAGAGGTCGCCGATATGCGCAACCTTCCCAGCTTCGGCTCTTTTGATCTGGTCTGGGCATTGGACGACGCGATCAACTACCTGCTCAGCCCGGACGAATTGGTGGCGGCCCTTGTTGGGATGCGGAGCAATCTCGCTCCCGGTGGACTGCTCGCATTCGATCTCAATACACAGCTCGCCTATCGCACTTTCTTTGCCGAACGGCACGTCATCGAGCGGGACGGCCTACGCCTGATTTGGACCGGCCGAGCATCCGCAGATGCGGAATCAGGGTCGATCTGCGAGGCGCAATTCGAGGGCGGCGAGGCGGGCGCTCAGCTACATCGCCAGCGTCATTTCCCCGAAGCCGAAGTCCGCGCTGCCCTGGCTGGCGCTGGGCTGGAATGCCTTGAGGTCCTTGGTCATGGATTAGACGGAGTGCCGACGCAGCCATTGGACGAAACGATCCACACGAAGGCGATCTACATTGCCCGCGCAGTGACGAGTGTGGAGAAGCGTCGAGCCTCGCTCAGAGCCGAATCGGACCGAACAATTGATGCAAGAGCAAGGTCTGAGCGCGCGGGATCTCGCATCCGCGCCCCCCGGCTGACGCACCTGGGCGGTGCCCGCAGCCGCTGCGCATAGCAGCGCTACGCGCGAAGAGGTGGGTGCCGATCCAGGCCGTGCCAGCTTGGCCAGTCGCGCTCCCGCGGGCACGCCTGCTCGCCCACGTGCTCAGCCCTTGCATCGGAATGCTGCCATGATCGCGCCTAAGGGAGGCTCTTGAGATGACAGACCGATGTGTCCACGTTCGAGCCGGGGATGCCGAGCAGGGGCAAACAGGGGTGACCTACGCTGCTGGAATCTCGGCCGCGACGGCTGGTGCTCGCGGGCTCAGCCTCCAGATCGCCAGTTTGCCGCCGGGGGGCAGGGCCCGCGCACATCTCCATGCCCAGCATGAGTCGGCTGCCTACGTCGTTGAAGGCGAGGTGGTGTTTTGGTTCGGAGAGCGCCTGGAGGAACGGATCGATGCTGGCCCCGGCGACTTCATCTATATCCCGCCTGGGGTCCCGCACCTGGTCGCCAATCCGAGTGACAGTCAGCCTGCGATGACCGTCCTCGCCCGCACTGACCCAAATGAGCAGGAGGTTGTGACGGAGCTGCCCGAGCTCGATGACCTTCCCCACCTGAGAGCGTGACGCAGGGCTGAGAAGAGCCGAAAGGGAAAAGCGTTCTTCGACGTTATGTCGTGCCGTCGGCTACAAGGATCGGACCTAACAATTGATACAAGAGCAAGGCAAGCGCCTAGAGGTGCTTCTCAAAAGGGGCGCTCGCGCCGCCTGACCTGACCTGCCTCGAGCCGCGGGCGAATGGGCCTGTAGCGTGTCCTCTTTCGTGCAGCGAGCAGTCAGCGAAATCCTGAAGGCGCTGCTGCTCGTCGCCTTCGTGTTTCCATCGGTGTCCGCGGCCAGCCTCACCGACCATGTCAATCCCCTCGCCGGCACCCAGCCCGGATCCCGAACCTTCGGTGGCGGTCACAACTTCCCGGGGGCGACGGTTCCCTTCGGCATGGTCCAGTGGGGGCCCGACACAACTCCCTCGGACCGGCACTCCGGCGGCTACGACTACCGCGATCGTCACATCACTGGATTCAGCCTCACCCATCTCAACGGTGCCGGTTGTTCCTTGTATGGGGACTTCCCTTTCCTGCCGACCACCGAGCCGCTCCGCGATTCCCCGGCGCTCGGTGCCGGAGGGCTCGCCGGACGGTTCGAGCCCGGCTTCTCCCACACCAGCGAGTGGGCGAGTCCCGGTCGCTACTCGGTCCGCCTCAACCCGGTGGGGGGCGGCGCCATCGACACTGACCTCTCGGCGACGACCCGCACCGGGATCGCGCGCTTCGGCTTTCCGCGCTCCCCGCACGCGAGCGTGCTGATCGATGCGGGCGGCAGCGCCAAGGCCAATGACTCCGCCGAAGTGCAGGTCGACCCAGCCGCCCGCGAAATCACCGGCTCGGCGTCGAGCGGCTACTTCTGTGCTCAGCGGCCGCGCTACAGGGTCTACTTCGCCGCCGTCTTCAACCGTCGCTTCAATGCCTACGGCACCTGGACGCGCCAGACGCTAGAACCTCGCTCGACCGGCGCCGGCGACAGCAAGCCTCTTTCGAACGTCCCCGCCAATACCGCCCAGGCAGGCGCCTATGCCTCCTTCGACACCCGCCGCAACCCGGTCGTTACCGTCCGCGTCGGCGTCTCCTTCGTCAGCGTCGACGGCGCCCGCGCCAACCTCGCCGCCGAGAGCTCCGGCGGCGGTTTCCGTGACATCGCTGCGGCGGCGAAGCGGCGCTGGAACCGCTCCCTCGGCGCGATCCGGGTGAGCGGCGGCGAACCGCGCGACGTCGACACCTTCTACACCGCCCTCTACCACGCGCTGCTCGCGCCGCGGACCTTCAACGACGCCGGCGGCGGCTACGTCGGCATGGACGGGCTGATCCACGACAGTGGCCGGCGCACCCAGTACGCGGACTTCTCGGGCTGGGACGTCTACCGCACCCAGATCCCGCTGCTGGCGATGCTGATGCCGCGCCGCGCCGGGGACATCGTCGCCTCGATGCTCGCCGGCGCCGCCCAGAGCGGCTGCCTGCCGCGCTGGTCCTACGCCAACGGCCAGAGCATGACGATGGTCGGCGATCCCGCCGACCCGATCATCGCCTCCGCCTCCGCCTTTGGCGCCCGGGGCTTCGACGAGGTCGCCGCCCTGGCGGCGATGGTCAAGGGCGCGAGCGAGGGCTGCCGCACCCCCGACGGCGGCTACGTTCAGCGCCAGGGCCTCGAGGAGTACAAGGCGCTCGGCTATGTTCCTTTCGATATTGACGTCAAACGCCGCAACGCGAACTCGCTGTTCGGCGACCCAGAGGCAGTCTGGGCCTCGGCGGCGACCACGCTCGAGTACGCGGTCGCCGACTTCTCCATCGCCCAGTTCGCAGCCCGCTCCCTCCGTGACCGTGCCACCTACCGTTCCTTCATGCGGCGCTCAGGCAACTGGCGCAATCTCCTCAACCCTGGCAGTGGCCAGATCGAGCCGCGCTTCGCCGATGGCACGTTTCCGCCCCGCTACGACAACCTGCGCGGGGCCGGCTTCGCCGAGGGCAACTCGGTGCAATACACGTGGATGGTGCCCCATGATCCGGCTGGCCTCTTCGCCACGATCGGCGGCCGCACCAGGGCGGCGAGCCGGCTCGACCGCTTCCTGCGCAAGCTGAACGGCAGCAGCGGCGCGACCCACGCCGATCACGCCCTGCTCGGCAACGAGCCCAACCTGAACGTCCCCTGGCTCTATGACTGGACGCGGCAGCCATTCAAGGCGCAGGCAACGGTGCGCCGGGCGCTGCTCAACCTCTACAGCTCTGCGCCTTCGGGATATCCCGGCAACGACGACCTCGGCACGCTCTCCTCCTGGTACGTGTTCGGGGCGCTCGGCCTCTACCCGGAGGTGCCCGGTGTGGGAGTGCTGGCAATCGGCAGCCCGCTCTTTCGGCGGGCGACCGTGCGGCTGGCGGGAGGGAGGAAGCTGCAGATCGCCGCGTCGACCCGGGAGCGTGCCCCCCTGCGCCGAGCCCCATACATTCAGGCGATGCGTTTCAACGGCCATCCCTACGGCCGGCCGTGGACGACCGTCTGCGCGCTGGCGCGTGGAGCAACCCTCACCTACCACCTCGGGACGCGACCGAACCGCGCCTGGGGCGACTCCGCCGCCGCTCTGCCGCCCTCCTTTGGCCCTCAGCGGCCAATGCCGAAGAGTCGCTGCGCCCCTTGACGGCCGAACGTACGCAATCGACCGTCCTCTGGGCGCTCGCCGGCCTGATCGCGCTCGGGCTCGCCGTCCGCTTCGCCAGCCTCGGCGTGCAGAGCTACCACCACGATGAGGTGATCACCGCCATGCGGGTCATTCCCGGGAGCTTCACCGAAATGCTGGGTGAGGTGAAGGGGAGTGAGTCCAACCCGCCCCTCTACTACGTGCTGGCATGGGGTTGGGCGAAGGCGTTCGGCAGCGGGGAGGTGGGGCTGCGCTCGCTGACGGCGCTCTTCGGCGCGGCCACCGTCCCGGTCGCCTTCCTGATCGGCCGCGAGCTGGCGAGCAACCGCGCCGGCCTGATCGCGGCCGCGCTCGTCGCCGTCAGCCCGATGCTGATCTGGTACTCGCAGGAGGCGCGCTCCTACGCGCTGCTCGTCTTCTTCGGCGCCCTCGCGCTGCTCTTCTTCGCACGGGCGCTGCGCACTCGCCAGGGGCGGGATCTGGGGCTGTGGGCGCTTGCCTCCGCCCTCGCCCTCTGCAGCCACTACTTCGCCGTCTTCGCGGTGGCGATCGAGGCTGTGTGGCTGCTGGTCGCGTTGCGCGCGAGGTGGCGTCCGGTGCTCTGCGCGGTCGGTGGCGTCGTCGCGGTCGGGCTGGCGCTGCTGCCGCTGATCTCAGCCCAGATCAACCCGACCCACATCGGCTGGATCGACCACAGTCCGCTGTCCACCCGCCTGTTCGAGACCGGCGGCAGCTTTCTGATCGGAGAGACCGGTCACGTGATCGCCCAGCCTCCGCGCGAGCGCTACGCATTAATCCCCGCGCTGCTGATCGGCGCCGCCCTGCTCCTGACGGCGCTGCGCGGGTCCAGCCGGGAGAAACGTACTGCGGCGCTGGGGTTGACGATCGGAATCGGGGTGGTGCTGCTTGCCGCCGGAATCGCCCTGGCCGGCAAGGACTACATCGTCGAGCGCAACCTGCTGCCCGCCCTGGTCCCGCTCGTCCTCGCCGCTGCGGTTGGCTTCGCGGCAAGCGGCGCGCGGCGGGTGGGTTTTGCCCTGGCCACCATGCTTTGCGCGTACTGGCTCGCCTTCGACGTCCACGTCGCCCGGACCCTCAACCTGCAGCGGCCGGACTTCCGTGAGCTGACCGAACGGCTCGGACCACCGGTTCGGCCACGGGCAATCGTCACCTGGACGCTCGCCGCAGATGGGGTTCAGTTCTACCTCGACCACGCCTCGCGGCGCAAGTACCGCGGCATGGTGCCGATCCGTGAGGTCGACGTGATCAGCAAGGCGGTCGTGGTTGGACGGCCGCCGAACCTGCCGCCGGCCTTCCGCGCGGTCGAGCGAGTGAGGCTGGACAGGCTCACTCTCACCCGCTACACGGCGACGGGCATCCATCGGGTTCCGGTCCTGGCGCTGCGCGATGCCCGCACCGGTTTCGGCCGTAACGCTGTGATCACGGATGGCATGCCGCTGCAGGCGGAAGCGAGCCAATGAGTTCTCTCCTACGAGACCGCCAAGATCGCCACTTAGCCTCGCCGCGAGCGGCTACTACGCCATCGGCAGCGGCGTGCCGCTGACGGCGGGCGTCTCGGCTGCAGCAGGAGTGGCCTGCAGGACCGGAAGCTCCTGCGGCGTGGCGGCGACGATGCCGCGGGCGGCCTGGCGGATCGCCTGGGCGGCGGGTGAGTCGGGTGCCGCCGTGACCAGCGGCGTGCCGGCGTCGGCGTGCTCGCGCAGCGCCTCGGAGAGCGGCACCTTGCCGAGCAGCGGGATGTCGAGTTCGTCGGCCAGCTGCTGGCCGCCGCCCTCGCCGAAGATCGTGAAGCGCTCGCCGTCCGGCGTCGTGAAGCCCGACATGTTCTCGATCGCACCAAGCAGCTCGAGGTCGAACTTGAGCGCCATCTCAGCTCCGCGCTTGGCTACCGACTGCGCTGCCGGCTGCGGCGTGGTGATGATCAGGAACTTGGCCTGAGGGAGGAGCTGGGCGAGCGTCATTGAGACGTCGCCGGTTCCCGGTGGCAGGTCGAGCAGCAGGTACTCGAGCTCGCCCCAGGCGACATCCTCGAGGAACTGCTGGATCGCCTTGTGCAGCATTGGGCCGCGCCAGACCACCGCCGAGTTCTCCTCGACGAAGAAGCCGATCGACATCACCTTGACGCCTCCGGCTGCCTCCAGCGGCAGGATCTTGCGCTCGCCGTTGACTTCCGGCTTGCGGTTGACCCCGAGCATGCGCGGGATCGAGTAGCCGTAGACGTCGCAATCGAGGGCGCCCGCCGGGTGGCCTTCGGCGGCGAGGGCGGCGGCGAGGTTGGCGGTCATCGTCGACTTGCCTACCCCGCCCTTGCCGGAGGCGACGCAGATCACGTTCTTGACCTGGGCCAGCGCCCCCTCTGGCAGCTTGCCGCGGCCAAGCGTCTGCTGCAGGTTGCCTTTCTCCTCGTCGGAGAGGACGTCGAAGCCGACCGCGACCTTGGTGACGCCATCCAGCTCAGAGACCTGCTGGGCGACCGCCTGCTCGAAGTGGGAGCGGATCGGGCAGCCCGCCGTGGTCAGCGAGACGACCACCTCCACTCGGCCGCTCTCCTTGACCTCGATCGAGCGGACCATGCCCAGCTCGACGATCGAGCGGCGCAGCTCGGGGTCGATGACGGCGCGCAGCTTCTCGGTGATCTGGTCCTGCGTGGGGAGGGGCATCGAGGTCATTCTGGCAAAGCCTGGCCTTGGCACCGGCGCCGCGTCGCTCGGTGGGGGAGAGACCGGGACGCTCCGGTCCTTAACCCCGGCAGATGACGTCGAGTGAGGAGGGACACATGTCGAGGACGGGGAGCGGGTTCGCCCGGATTACAGTGCTCGGGATCGCGCTGGCGCTGGCTCTGCTGCTGCTCGGCGCGCGGGAAGCGCAGGCCGGCAAGTACGCGGTCGCCCAGTGCGGCTGGTACGTGGGCGCCGACGCGAACTGGGCGGACACGACCGGTGGCGCGAAGTTCCGCCAGGACGGCTGGTGCGTGCCGCCGGCCGGCCAGGACCCATTCAACGGCGTCCACCTGAAGAGCTTCACTCGTGAGAACGGGGGGACTGTCTCCGGCACTCGCTTCGCGCGCTGGCGCTGGGAGGCTCCCGCCGGCACCGCGATCTCCCAGGTGCGGGGCACCTGGTGGCATGCGCTCCACGACGGCATGGAGCACCGGATCGGCGTCGGCACCTGGGGAGGCGGCTTCGATGTCTTCGCCGCCGCCTCCGCGACCGACACGGCCCTGCGCGAGTTCGTCGGCGGCTTCAACCCGCCACAGCCCGCGCTCGAGGCCCGGCTGCTCTGCGCCCGGGCCGAGAACAAATGGTGCAGCCTCGATCGCGGCTCCTGGGTGGGGGTGCGGGCGCTGACGATCACGGTCCAGGACGACCACTGGCCGGTCGCGAGCATCGGCGGCGACGTTCTCACCGGCGGCTGGCGCCGCGGGGGCCAGAACGTCGCCTACTGGGGCGCCGACACCGGCTCCGGGCTCCGCCTCAGCGAGACCTTCGTCGACGGCGGCCGCGTCAACCTCACCGAGTACGGCTGCGCAAAGGCGCTGATCGGCAGCGAGTGGCGGGCCACCGCGATGAGGCCCTGCAGCCTCGGGATCGGTGGCACCGCGACCATAGATACCACCCGCTTCAGCGATGGCCCGCACAGCGCCCATCACTGCATCGCCGACTTCGCGGGCAATGTCGGCTGCACGCCCGCCCATGGATTCCTCGTCGACAACAACCCGCCGGCCCATCCACGCAAACTGACGCTGGCCGGGGGCGAGGAGTGGCACCGGATCAACGACTTTGATGCGCTCTGGACCAATCCCGACCAGGGTGCCGCCAGCCCGATCGGGGGCGCCGTCTGGCGCATCGAAGGGCCAGCCGGCTACGACAGTGGCGTGCGCTACTCCGCCGGACGAGGTCGGACCACCCTCGAGAACCTCGCCGCGCCGCGGGTCGGGATCTTCACGTTGCGCGTCTGGCTGCGCGACGAGGCCGGCAACGAGGCGTCGGGTACCGCCGTCGACGTGCCTCTGCGCTTCGACAACGTTGCGCCGGGCATCGCCTTCGAGCGGGCGCCGGACACGGTCGCCGCCGAGGATGCTCTGCCGGAAGTGGTGCGGGCCGAGGTCGACGACGCGCACTCGGGGCCGGAGGGTGGGCAGATCCAGTACCGACGCATCGAGATCGAGCATTGGACCGAGCTGCCGACGAAGTTCGAGCCGGGCTCGGAGGGAGCAGCCGCGCGTCTCGTCGCCCGCCTCCCCGAGACGCTCCCCGCTGGCACGTACCTCTTCCGGGCGGAGGGCCGTGACCGTGCCGGCAACGTCGCCACCACTACCCGCCGCGCCGACGGCACCGAGATGTCCCTGCGCCGCCGGGTCGCGGTGGTGGAGGCGAGGCGAGCGAGCGCGCCGCGCCGACGGGCGAAGACGCGCCTCTTTGCGCGCCTGCGCTGGCGACGCCAGAGTGGCCCCGCCGTGACGATTCCGTTCGGAGGCACCGCCGTCCTCAGCGGCCGTCTCGTTGACGCCGACGGCGCCGGCCTTGGTGGACGCGAGCTGCGAGTCGTCTCGCGGCCCTCACGCGGCGCGCTGAGCCGTCCCAGCGTCAGGTCGGTCGGCACCGGGCCGCAGGGTGGCTTCCGCTTGCCGCTGCCGGATGGGCCCTCGCGGCGGGTGACGGTCAACTACCGCGGTGACGGCGAGCTGGAGCCCTCACGCCGTCCCGCCCTGGCGCTGCGGGTGCAGAGCGGCCTCTCGTTTCGCGCCGCGCCGCACGCGTTGCGCACCGGCGAGCTCGTGCGGTTTCACGGCCGGGTGGAAGCCGCGGGAGCGCCGCTGCCACGCCGCGGCAAGCTGGTCGCGATCCAGTACTACGAGTCGACGACGCGTCGCTGGCGGCCGGTCCTGGTCACGCGAAGCGATCACGATGGCCGCTTCCGGGCCCGGTACCGCTTCCGCTACGTCAGCGGCACGGCGAGCATCCGCCTCCGCGCTGTCGCGCTTGCGGAGGAGCGCTGGCCCTATGTGCCGGGCGCCTCGCGACCGGTGACGATCGAGGTCAGCGGCTGAGATAGGGTGAAGGGTGATGTCGCAAGCCACCCTCCACACCAGCGCCGGGGCGATCGTGCTCGAGTTGCACGACGACGACGCGCCGAAGACGGTCGAGAACTTTCGCAAGCTCGCCGCCGATGGCTTCTACGACACCCTGGTCTTCCACCGGGTCATCCCCGATTTCATGATCCAGGGGGGCTGCCCGGAGGGGACGGGGCGCGGCGGGCCCGGCTACACCTTTGAGGACGAGATCAACGAGCACAAGGTTGTTCGTGGGGCGCTAGCGATGGCGAATGCCGGTCCCAACACCAACGGCTCGCAATTCTTCATCGTCACCACCGAGGCGGCATCGTGGCTGGACGGCAAGCACACGGTCTTCGGTCGGGTCACCGACGGTATGGACGTCGTCGACGCGATCGACGGGACGGAGACGAACGCCTCGGACCAGCCGCTCGAGTCGCAGGCGATCGAGCGCGTCGAGCTCGGCGAGTAGTCGTCGCGGTCGCCTCGGCTAGCCGCTGAGGATAATCACGACGAAGAGCACGATCACGAACTCGCTGACGATCCACGAGTTCGTGTTCATCCAGTCGCGCGCCTTGGGCAGGAACTCCTTGGCGCGATTGCCGAGGGCAGCGACGAGCAGCGCCGGCAACCCGAGCAGCAGCAGCGTGAAGGCGACGAACGGGAGGACCTCCCACCAGGTGTCCCCGCGGTTGCCGAGGAAGCTGCCGACGGTGATCGAGGTGACGATGTCGCTGGGGAAGAAGCCAAGCAGGAGAAAGCCGAGCACGAAGGTCGCTTTCGGCGTCGCCGTCTGAAGCTTGCCCATCCATTTCGGCGGCTCGCTCTGGTTGCGGTTGCGATAGGTGTGGATCGCCGCAAAGAGGAGGAGGGCGAGGACCGTGTAATCGATCCCGTTGAGGCCGGAGTCGCCATTGCTGCTGCTGGCACCGTTGGCGAGGAAGTAGGCGGCGCTGGCGACCGCCGTGATCGAGAGGGCGGCACCGAAGACGTAGGCGGCGGAAGCCTTCGCCCAAGAACTCGCTGGTGGCGAAGAAGAAGGCGCTGATGATCTGCGGCCCCGCGACCATCACGAAGGCCAGGGGCAGGATCTTGGCGAGGTCCACGGGCGGCAGCCTCTCACACGAGGAAGCGGAGGGGGTGGGATTCGAACCCACGAGACGCCCTAAGACGCCTAACGGCTTTCAAGGCCGCCGCATTCAACCGCTCTGCCACCCCTCCGAGGCGCAGTCGCAGTATCGATGCTAGACGGAACGGCAGAAGCTTTGGACCGCTCGAAGTGATTGGATTTGTCTGCAATGCGTCGCCTACTCGTACTCGCCTCGACGATGGTCTTCTTCGACGTCGTCTTCTTCGCAGCAATCGCTCCGCTGCTGCCCGACTACGTATCTGAGTTCGGGCTGAGCAAGGTCGAGGCCGGAATCCTCACCGCCTCCTATGCAGCCGGCACGCTGCTCGCCTCGCTGCCGGCCGGGCTGCTGGCGACCAGGCTGGGGCCGCGCCGTACGGTGATCATCGGACTGCTCGTGCTCGGCGTCGCCAGCCTCGCCTTCGGTCTCGTCGAGCAGATCCTCCTGCTCGATGCCGCCCGCTTTTCCCAGGGAGTCGCCGGTGCCCTGATCTGGTCGGGGGCGCTGAGTTGGCTGATCACGACGGCGCCGCCGGGGCGCCGTGGCTCGGTGATCGGCACTGCACTCGGAGCCGCCGTCGCAGGGGCTCTCTTCGGGCCGGCGCTGGGTGCGCTCGCGGCCGAGGTGGGTACCGAGCCCGTCTTCGGTGCCGTCTTCGGCGTCGCCTTCGTGCTCGCTGCCCTCGCCGCCCGCCTGCCCGACTCCCGGGTGCCGGAGAGCCAGAGCCTGCGCCAGGTGATGGCGACGATGGGGAGCCGCCCGATCCTCGCCGCGACGGCCTTCGTCGCGATCCCGTCGGTGATGTTCGGTGCGGTCGAGGTGCTGCTGCCCCTACGGATCGACGAGCTGGGGGGCGGCCACGCGCTGATCGCCGGTGGCTTTATCGCCGGGGCGGGGCTCGAGGCTACCCTGGCGCCGATCTCCGGTCGCTACTCGGACCGGGCCGGTCGACGCAGGCCGCTCGTCGCCGGGCTGTTGATCTGCGCGATCGCGATGGCGCTGGTCGCGGTCGGCCAGACCCTCGGAGTGGTGATGATCGCCCTGATCGCCACCTCGCTGGGGGCGGGGGCCTGCTTCGCGCCGGCGCTGGCGATGCTCTCCGAAGCTGCCGAGGTGAGCAGCCTGCACCAGGGTTACGCCGCCGGCCTCTCCAACATGGCTTGGGCGTCGGGTCAGGTCGTCGGCGGCGTGGCCGGCGCCGGCGTGGCCGGCGCCGTCGGCAACGCGGCTCCAAGCTTCGTCATCGTTGCGATGCTGCTGGTCACGGCGGCCTATGGGTTCCGCGCGCTCGGGCCGGCAACGGCGAGGCCGGCGGAAGCCTAGTCCTCGCCTGGAGGGCTACGCTGCCGCGGATGGCTTCCCCCGGGAACACGCACGGTTCCCCGGCTTGGCGCAACTGGGCCGGCGATCAGACCTGCAGCCCTGCAGAGATGGCCCGTCCGCGCAACCGCGACGAGCTCGCCGCGACCGTGGTTGCCGCCGCGACCGCGGGTCGCCGGGTGAGCGTCGTCGGCTCAGGGCACTCGTTCACCGAGACCGCGATCAGTGAGGACACGATGATCGACGCCCGGGCGCTGCGCGGGACGATCGACGCCGATACCTCGACCGGGCTGGTCAAGGTCGGCGGCGGCACTGTGATCGCCGAGCTGAACGAGGAGCTCCACCGGCTCGGCCTGGCGCAGGAGAACCTCGGCGACATCGACAAACAGACGATCGCCGGGGCGATCTCGACCGCCACCCATGGCACAGGAGAGAAGCTGCGTAACCTCGCCGCTCAGGTCGAGGGGCTGGAGCTGGTCCTTGCCGATGGCAGCGTGCGTGAGCTCGGTACCGTCGACGGTGACCTGCTGCGCGCGGCCCGGGTCTCGATCGGCGCGCTCGGCGCGATCTCAGCGGTGACCTTGCGCTGCGTTCCCGCCTTCACCCTGCGCCGGGTCGACGCGCCGCACCCTCGTGAAGAGGTCCTCGACTCCTTCGAGGAGCACGCCGCCGCCCACGAGCATTTCGAGCTCTTCACCTTCCCCTACGCCGACTCGGCCCTGGTGCTGGAGCGCAACAGGACCGAGGAGCCCCCGCGGCCGCGGGGGAAGGTCGCTACCTACCTCAACGACGTCGTGCTCGAAAACTGGGCGCTGGAGGCGATCTCCGCCGCCGGCAAGGTCGTCCCGGCAGCAATACCGCGCCTCTCCCGGCTCGCCGCCCGGCTCGCCTCCGGCGGCGCCGTCACTGACCGCAGCGACCGCATCTTCGCCAACGAGCGCCGCGTTCGCTTCACCGAGATGGAGTACGGCGTGCCGCGCGAGCACGGTCCCGAGGCGGTGCGCCGGGTGATCGAGTGGGTGCGCTCCAACCGCTACCCGGTCTTCTTCCCGATCGAGATGAGGGTGACCGCGGCGGACGACGCCCTGATCAGCCCCTCCCACGAGCGCGACACCGCTTACATCGCTGTGCACCAGTACCGGGGCATGGAGTGGCGCCCCTATTTCGAGGCGGTCGAGGCGATCATGAACGAGTACGAGGGGCGCCCTCACTGGGGTAAGCGCCACTTCCAGACGGCGGAGACGCTGGCCCCGCGCTTCCCTCGCTGGGCCGACTTCCAGGCGGCCCGCGACCAGCTCGACCCCAACCGCGTCTTCACCAACCAGTACGCGGCACGCGTCCTCGGCCTCTAGGCGGCTGCAAACCGGCGCCTGGCGGCGTCCTCGGTCGCTCACGTGCAGAGCACGCTTCGCTCCCTGCGTCCTTGCCAGGCTTGGTTTTCGCCGCCTAGAGGAAGGTGCGGCCCTCGCCCCTGTAGGTGGGGACCTCATCGACGATCTCGCCGCCCTGGACCAGGTGCAGCGAGTCGAAGCGCTCGCAGAGCTCGCCGGCCTTGGCGTGGCGCATGTAGACGCGGTCGCCGATCTGCAGCTCGGCCGCCGCCGGTCCGCTCAGCGGCGTCTGCACCTCGCCTGCGCCCTCCTCGGGGTCGAGTATTAGGCCCGGCGGCAGCCAGGGGGAGGGCAGCCGCGCCGCGTCGCCGCTGCCGGAGGCGAGGTAGCCGCCGCCCAGCGCCGTCGCTACGCTGCCCGTCGGCTTGCGCACGATCGGCAGCGCGAAGCCGGCCGCGGGCGAGAGCTCGAAGCGGCTGTAGTAGTCGAAGAGGGTGGGGGCGTAGAAGCCGGAGCCGGCGGTGAGCTCGGTGACGGCGTCCTCGGACCCGGTCAGCTCAAGACTGCCGGTGCCGCCCCCGTTGACGATCTCCAACTCGGCTACCTCGCGGATCGCAGCGACGACCGCGGCCCGTCGCGTTGCCAGCTCGGCGGCGGAGCGGCGCTGCATGAAGCGGATCGCGGCCCCCCGAAACCGTCGCCTGGGGGGCATGTCGCCAACCCCGGCGATCTGTCCCTCGTAGGCCATCAACGCTGCCAGCTCGAGTTGCGGGCGCCGCTCGATCTCGCTCGCCAGCTCCACTGCTTGGTTGGGGTCGTGCACAGGCGAGCGCTTCGGCCCGACCTTGACCCGCCCGCCCAGCGCCCACCAGCCGGCGTCGAGGTCGATGCAGACGCGCACCGGGGCAGCGCCAGTGCCAAGCACTGACTCGATCGCGTCGAGGTGGTCGGTGCAGTCGACCATCACGATCGGCGCGCTTCCCGGGTTGGCGGCCGAGCGCAGCGCCAGCTCGCCGAGCCCCTCGGTGTCCGTCGTTGGGTAGGCGAGCAGCAGGTCCTCGAAGCCTTGCTCGGCCAGCCACAGGGTCTCCTGCAGGGTGAAGGTCATCTGGCCGCGGAAGCGCTCATCGCTGGCCAGGATGCGCTCCTGCAGTGCCCGGCAGCGCAGCGACTTGCTCGCCACCCGGATCGGCTTGTCCCGCGCCCGGCCTAGCATCTCCGCCGCGTTGGACCACATCGCGTCGAGGTCGACGAAGGCAAAGGGTGCCTCGACCTCGGCGAAGATCGACTCGTATTCGGCATGGCTTGGCATCGCGCGGATCAGCCTATCCCGGCCATCGCCCTACAATCAAAACGCCCGGAGAGGTGGCCGAGTGGCTGAAGGCACTCGCCTGCTAAGCGAGTAGGGGGCGCAAGCTCTCTCGAGGGTTCGAATCCCTCCCTCTCCGCTAGAAGGCTTTCAGCTGTGGACCACGAGGGTTGCTACCCAGCCCACGACCACGCCGATCCCAGCCGCCACCGCAATAGGAACATCAAAAAACACGACGCAGGCGATTCCGACCGCCGCACCTCCCATATAGGAGCCCAGAAAGTCGAGCACTGAACGAACGTCGTCGTGCATGGTCGGGACGATAGCTTGATGTCAGTCGTGTTGGGGGCGGCGAACTCGCTCGCGAGCACTGTCTACCATGTAGACCCGGCATGAAAGGTTGATCGGTCCGTCCACGGCAGTGACCCGATTCAATCTCCGTATGCCGTTCTGCTTTCGTATTCGTTTTCGCCTTAGTCCGGGGGAGAGGATCAGCTCATCTCAGTCGTATCTAGTCCTCAGGGATGGCGGCGATGGTGAGGGAATCCGGCTACAGGCCATCCCGAAGGAGACCCCACTTGAGGAAGCGAACGAACTCGTGCTCCTCGGTGGGAAGTTTGCGAGCGAGGCCGAGGCGGGTGAGGCTCAGCGCTGGCGCGGGCTTCTCGAAAAGGCTCTCGCGTGGGTCAATATTGGTGCCGACTTCGGCGACAGGGCGCCGAGTAGCTTCGTCACGAAGCACGGACGAAAACTGCTTGGCGACAGCCCCGGGAGCCCGGTTCTAAACGACGTGCATGGGACTATGGTCTTTGAGTGTGAGCCCCAGCCTCGGTTCGTAAATGTCGGCAACCCCGTTGCAGTCAGTAGCGTGCAAGAGCATCGACTGAGGGAGGCGATTGACGCGGCGGAGGCAGTCGGCGCGGTGATGTCTGATCACGCGCGACTCGCTTACGACCTCTATAGCGCCTCGTTCATAGAGAAGGGTTCTCCTGATGCTCGCTTCGCGATGCTGATGATGGCCGTTGAGACGCTGATTGAGCTAGAGCCTCGGCATGACCCCGTCCGCAGTCATGTTGATGCGCTGATAGAGCAGACTCAAGCTTCCGGCCTGCCAGACGCCGAGGTTCAGTCGCTCATCGGGAGTTTGAACTGGTTGCGATGTGAGTCGATTAACCAAGCGGGCCGTAGGCTCGCACTTCGGCTGGGTAACCGGAAATTCATGGATGAAACGCCGGATCGGTTCTTCACGACGTGCTACGCGCTCCGGGGGCAGCTTTTTCATGGCGCATATCCGCGTCCAACGAGGGACGAAGTCGGCGGGCGCGCCAGTGCACTGAGCCTCTTCGTCAGTCAGCTGCTCAGCCTGGAGCTAGCCGAAGTCCTTTCCGCAAATTCTTAGGGATCGTTTCAGCAGGTCGGCTATCTGGAGCACAAGTTCGCCATCCCCAGCCGCGATAGCGCTGGAGCTCGCTCTTGCTTACGCAAGGCGCGAGCGGATGGCGACGCGGCCGCCTTGGGCGGGGATCATTGTCACGTTGCGATGCAGGGCGCGCTCGGGCTCCGGCTCGGTGGCCTCAAGATCGAGGCGGCGGGCCATCGCCTCGAGGACGACGCGCTGCTCGGCCATCGCCAGGGCGGCCCCGAGGCAGCGGCGGATGCCGCCGCCGAAGGGAATCCACTCATAGGTCCCCGGTTTGCGGCCGAGCCAGCGCTCGGGGCGGAACTCGAACGGCTCGGGGTAGAGGTCCTCACGGTGGTGGACGAGGAGGATGCTCATCGTCACCGGGGTGTCTGCCGAGACCGCGCACTCGCCGAGGCGCCAGGGGACCATCACCCGGCGGCCGATCATCGGCACAACCGGGCGTGAGCGCATGCTCTCGATGATCGTCGCCTCGACCTGCTCCTCGGCGCCGTCGCCGCTGCGGACGGCCTCGCGCAGCGCCTCGTGGGCGGCCGGGTTGCGGACCAAGCGCTCCCAGGTCCAGGCCAGCGAGTTGGCGGTGGTCTCATGGCCGGCGAGGACGAGCGTGAGCAGCTCGTCGCGCACTTCTTTGTCGCTCAGGGTCTCGCCGTCCTCGGTCGTCGCCTGGAGCAGGATCGAGAGGATGTCGCGGCGCTCGTCGAGGTGCTGGTCGCGTCGCCGCGCCTCGATCACGCCGTAGGTGGCGCGGTCGAGGACGTCGAGGCCGAGGCGGATCAGGCCGATCGGCTCGTCGCGGGTGAGGTTCATCAGCTCCCCCACCTGGGCGATCGGCCAGGTCGAGGCCTGGACCAGGCGCCTGATCGCGTAGCGCAGCCGGCTCTCGGGGGTGCCGCGCTCGGGCTTGCCCTCGATGCCGAAGATCCCCGCCATGATCACGTCGAGGGTGATCGCCTGCGTCCGCGGCGCCAGCGCGAAGGGACGGTTGAGCGGCCAGCGGTCGATCTCGCGTTCGGTGGCGTCGGCGATTATCTGCGTGTAGCGCTCGATCGCCTCGCCGTGGAAGGGCGGTAGGAGCAGCTTGCGCTGGCGCATGTGGCGAGAGCCGACCGCGGTGAGAACCGAGTTGGGGCCGAGGATCGGCCGCAGCGGCGACTCGCCGGTCAGCGAGGGCGCCTGCTCGGGGCTGGCGGTGAAGAGCGAGCGCACGTGGTCGGGGTGGCTGGTTACCACCGGTCCGCCCGGGAGCATGGTGCGCATGCGGAAGACCTCGCCGTAGAGGCGGCGGGCGCGGAAGACGTACTCGATCTGGCGCTGGTTGAAGCGCACCATCTGGAGAGCGCGCGGCAGCGGCACGACCGGCGGTTTGGGGAGGCCGGCCAGCTCCTCAGGTGCGAGCGGGCCGGCGGGGGAGGCGGGGGCCTCTCCGACCAGCCCTGCGGCTGCCGGCTGCTCGTCGTCCTTGGCGCGCTCAGCGACGGCGTTGGTCACGAGACCAGTGTTACACAGATCGATGTCGAGGTCATTGCGTGATCGTTTATTCACAGAACGCCTTTTCCACTCTCTACAGTCAAGAGCATGCGGGACAGGCGCACCAAGATCATCGCCACGGTCGGCCCGGCGACCTGGGACGGCGACGTCCTGGCACGCTTGATCGAGGCCGGCACCGACGTTCTCCGGCTCAATTTCTCACACGCCGACCGCGATCGCCATGCGCGGACGATCGAGTCGATCCGCGCCGCCGCCGAGCGGGCCGGGCGCGAGGTCGCGGTGCTCGGTGACCTGCCGGGGCCAAAGCTGCGCATCGGCGAGCTGCGCGGCGACGTTGCCGAGCTAGAGGCCGGCAAGCACGTGAGGCTGACCGCGCGCGCGGTCGAGGGCGACGAGGAGACGATTCCGGTCGACTGGCCCGGGGTCACGGCGCTGCGCGAGGATGAGTTGGTCTACCTGGCCGACGGTGCGATCCGGCTGCGGGTCTGCGAGCCCGATAACGGCGAGGTTGAGTGCGAGGTCGAGGTGGGGGGCACGCTCTCCTCCCATAAGGGGATGAACGTCCCCGGCGTCACCGGCCCCGCCGCCACCGACGGCGACATGGGCTGGGTTGAGTTCGCGGTCGAGCATGGGATCGACATGCTCGCCGTCTCCTTCGTCTCTTCCGCCGCGGACCTGGAGCCGGTCACGCAGCACCTGAGTGCGCTCGACTCCGGCATGCCGCTGATCGCGAAGATCGAGAAGCAGCAGGCGGCCGAGAACGCTGAGGAGATCGTCCGCGCCGCGACTGGCGGGATCATGGTGGCGCGCGGCGACCTCGGGATCGAGCTGCCGCTGGCCGAGGTCCCGGTCGTCCAGAAGCGCCTAATCCGCGCCGCGGGCAAGCGCTCGAAGCCGGTGATTACCGCGACCCAGATGCTGGCCTCGATGGTCACCGCCCGCCGCCCGACCCGGGCCGAGGTGACCGACGTCGCCAACGCGATCTTCGACGGCACTGACGCCGTGATGCTCTCCGAGGAGACGGCGGTGGGTCGCCACCCGATCGAGGCAGTGGAGGTGATGGACCAGATTGCGCACGCGACCGAGCCCGACCTGCCCTACGGCGATTGGCTCTTCGGCCGCACCGATCAGGCGACCCAGGACGTCGCCGACTCGGTGGCGCAGGGGGCCGTGGGGGCGGTCTACCGGCTCGGCCTGGCGGCGCTGGTCGTGCCGACCACGAGTGGCCGCACCGCGCGGCTCGTCTCCGCCCACCGGCCCAAGGTGCCGGTGCTGGCGGTCTCGCCGCGGATCGAGACCGTCCGTCGCCTCAACCTGCTGTTCGGGGTGACCGCGGTGCTCAGCGAGCACCCGACCGAGGTCCGCGGGCTGCTCGACAAGTGCGCCACCCTTGCCGCCGAGCACGGCATCGCCAAGTCGGGCGAGCTGATCGCGGTCACGGCCGGCCTGCCGGAGCAGGAGCTGGGCACCAACCTCTTCGAGGTCCACCGCGTGCCCTGAGGCGAAAGCCGGGAACTAGGGTTCGTCTCACTGTCAATGTCGGGCCCACGGTCGACGGTTGGCGTCCGACCAGGCCGGTTGGTTCTCGGGACGAGCTGATCGGCACGGTCGAACGGGTCGAAGCCCTGCCGCTGCCGGTCGTCTTTGCCGCGCACGCTCTCACCTTGACCGCCGCCTTCGAGCTGGCGCTCGGCTGCGACCTTATTGTCGCCGCCCGCTCGGCCAAGTTCGGCCTGGTCGAGAAGGTGGTCGGCCTGACCCCGTCGATGGGCGGGACCCAGCGCCTCGCCGAGCGCGCCGGCAGCGGCCGCGCCGCCCAGTTCGTGATGAGCGGCGACCTGTTCGGGGCGGAGGAGCTGGAGCGCTGGGGCGACGTCAACCTCGTCTTCGAGGACGACGAGTTCGACGCCCGGGCACGCGAGCTTGCTGTCGAGCTGGCTGCCGGCCCGACCAAGGCGCACGCGATGACCAAGCGCGTGTTGCGTCGCTTCCGCGAAGGCGGCGTCCCCGCGGCGGACGAGACGATCCGCACCGAGGCCGCCGAGCTGTTTGCGACCGAGGACCTGCAGCGGGCGGTCAAGACCTTCCTCGAGCAGGGCCCCGGCCCCGCCGAGTTCGAGGGCCGTTGAGGGAACGGGATAGGGTCCCGAGCCGATGGTCGACTACGACGCGATAGCGCAGGGGATGACCCAGGCGGTGCCCTTCGCGGGCTTCCTGGGGCTGGAGATCACCAGTGTCGGTCCGGGCGAGGCGACGGTTCGCCTCCCCGAGCGCCCGGAGCTCGGTAACCACGTCGGCTCCCAGCACGCCGGCGCGCTCTTCACGGTGGCCGAGACCGCCTCGGGCGCCGCCTTCGTGGGCGCTTTCGCCGAGCGCATGGGCGACGTCACTCCGCTCGCCCGCAGCGCTGAGATCGCCTACAAGAAGATCGCCAAGGGCCCGATCGAGGCCAAGGCGAAGCTCGGCGTCCCCGCGGAGGAGGCCCTCGCCACCCTCGATGCCGAGGGCAAGGTCGTCTTTCCCTGCGAGGTCGAGCTCTCGGACGCCTCCGGTCTGCGCGTCGCCACCGCCACGATCCAGTGGCACGTCCGCCTCAATCAGCCCGCCAAGCCCGCCTAGCGCCCCCGAGCCCCTTAGAATCGCCCCTCCGGGCCTCCGCCCGGCAACCCGCGCCCGTAGCTCAGTTGGATAGAGCGTCGGTCTACGAAACCGAAGGTCACAGGTTCGAATCCTGTCGGGCGCGTTCCTCGTTGTTCCGGACGAGGCCGTGTATTTCCCGGTGCAGAGCCGAATCGGCCGCCGTCTCTCGATTCGGCGTTTCCGCGCGCTTCCAGGGCGTTCTGCTCCGTTCCGGGCGGCCGTGGTTTCATCCTGGTCTCATTCTGCGGGGCCGAATAGGGTCCAACGCAGATGGCGAACGACGCGGAGGCCAAAGCACGAAAGGCGGTGCGCCGTGCGCAGTCGGATTTCGAGCGTACGGGCGATCAGCACGAGCGAGCGCGCAAGGTTCGCCGCAAGAGCTTCGAACAGGCACGAGCAGCGGGTCTCTCGATGCGCGACATCGCCTAGGAGACCGGCCTGCATTTCACGCGGGTCGCCCGAGCTCTTCGCGTTCCAGCTAGTTCGGGGTCCGCGATGGAAGAAATGGCGGGAGGAAGAAGCTCGAAAGACGATCGAAGAGCAGCGTCGAAATCCCGAACCTGTTCTTCACAACGGTCTCTGGTTGCCGGTCACTCCAAGACCATCAACGAGCTAGAGGAAAGGCTGCTCAGCGAGACGGAATGGCTCATCAGGATGATGAGCCTCGCAAACAAGTTGGTGGACATCTTCGGCTCTATGCGCTGGTGTCTGGTTAACCTCTGCTTGCCATCTCAGACCACCCGATTGTTGGGTGGCACATGAAAGCCGATTCTCGGCGTCCGGAACCAAATTCGGCTGGGGTTGGAGCCTCAATTTTCTGGAGGTTCGTGTGCCAATCTCCCCCACACTCGCCCTCTTGATGACCTGGCAAGACCTTCCGGATGCAGAAGAACCAATTTCAGGCTCCGAGGCAATCGCCGCGAACCTCAATGCCTTCACTATCGCCAACTCTGAGAGGCAATGGATGCATCAACCTGGTAGCACGCCACCCGTTGCGCAGGGTACCTGCCTCCGATCTCACCGACGCTGATCCCAGGCTACGGGCCTGGCGAGGTTGAAGCTTCCGAGGTCAGGAAGATGGTTACGAAGAACATCCAGCCAAAGCTCGGCAAGAAACTTTGGGGATTCCGCCGAAATCGTCACGGCTCGCGTTCACTGAGCACGGCAGCCAGTCGCAGCCTCAAGGGCTCGGCAGACTTCGGTCATCTTGTCGGAACCAAGCTCCGTGATCGGCTCGACCAAGAGCGCTCTCGGCACGGTTCGCAGGTTGTCGAGGCTGATCGCGCACTCGCGGGGCATGCCGTCGCTTGCGTCAAGCTGAACCTCGGTTTCGATGCCGCGAATCGTGCGGGTGACCAGCGCTACGACGACGTTTCGGAGTTTCGGAATTGCCTCGTCGCGGGTAAGCACGCAGACCGGGCGTCGTCCCTCCTCTGCCAGCTCAAGCCAGCAGACCTCGCCTCGGGCTACCACCGCTCCTCGCGGATTGCCTCGCGGGCATTCGCTGTTGCCCAGCGGTCCTCTCGCTCGTTGGCCGAAAGAGCTTTCTCGTCGAGGTACGACGCCAGCTCGTCGTGCGCCTCGACTACGCGGAGCGCGGCGGTTGCCTGCGCGTCATTCCATTGAGGTGCTTGCTGGAGAAGCTTTTCCTTGGCTGTCATCGCTTGGATGGTACCGCTCGCTTCTGCGATCCCTGAAGCCATCTACCGGCCCCGCCGAGCCTCATCGAGGGCAGCAACCCAGTTAGGGACCGGCTCGCCCGACGGAAACCGCCGCCAAGATTCCGGGAGCTCAGCCATCTTGGGCTCGTCCTCTGCTCCTCGCTGCGCTTCGGCTTGGTCTGCTTGCCGACGTTGGTGCTTTGCGGTCTGCTTTGCCTCCGCACGCGTCATCCAGGCCCCGCCGTGATTCTTCGCGCTGGCGTGCTCGGTCTTGATCCGCTCATAGGCAATGCTCAAATGATACGGATTGTCTGCGCTGGATCTTTGACCCTCGGCCGATCCGACTGCGCCTGTCAGGTCTCATCTCAGTCTCAGAATCGTGGAAAACGGCCCTGCCAAGCTGGCGCTCGTCGGTCTACGAAACCGAAGGTCACAGGTTCGAATCCTGTCGGGCGCGTTCGTAGCTATCCGCGTCGGAGAGCCAAATCTGGCTTGGGGAGTGGGATAGCGGCTCGCGTCGGGTCCTCTGGGCGGGGGGTCAGCCGAGGTCAGCGAAAGTCAGCAAAAGTCTGTTTTCGACTCCTTTCATTCCCCTGAGCGCGGTAGCTCACCCCGAGCTGGAGGGAGGCGCAGCTTCCAGGGTGCGATCCACGGATGCCTTCCCCGATCTGTCGAATGGAGGCGGTTCGGGCCTCACCGCGAAGGGCTCTTCGGTCGACCTGAACAGGCGTGGAGGCCTGCCCTCACTCAGCTGCCGTCTGTGCGCCCTGCGTGTCGCGCCCAGCGCTGAGATCCGCTGAGATGCGTACCGCGGCGGAAAGCAGCGGGGCCGCGAGGATCAAGCCGACGGTGCCAAAAAGGCAACCGCCCGCGATCGTCGCGATCAGCACGGCGAGTGGATGCAGGCCGAGGGTCGCCCCGTAGGCGATGGGCTGAATCAACTGCTGCAGGACGCCATTGGCCAGAAGGACAATGATCCCCAGGGCCAGCGCTGCCTCCGGCCCTTGGCCACCAAGAGCGATCAGGACCGCAAAGATCCCTGCGGTCCAGGCGCCGAGGTAGGGGATGTAGCCGCCGACGAACGTGACCACCGCGATCGTCCCGGCCAGCGGTACTCCGAGGAGCAGGGCGCCGCCTCCCACGATCAGCGCACTCCAGACCGCGACGATCGTGACTCCGAGGAAGTAGCCGCGCAGACTGCTCGCCACTCGGCCCAGGATCGAGTGGGCGAGAGGAGCTGGAACCCCGAGGTGACGTTCAACGAAACCGCCGATGGCGGGGGCGTCCTTGAGCAGGAAGAAGAGGCTGAGTGCGGTGAACGAGAGGAAGACGACGAGCGACGCCAGCCTGTCGATCCCCCCCATCAGCCCGTGGGTGAGCGCCTCGAAGCCGGCGCCGACCGAGCTGTCGGTGTCGGCGGTGGCGTTCGCGGCGGTGCTTGCGCCCACGCCGAGGTTGCGAGCCAGCGACTCGATCTCGTTCGCCCCTTCGCGCAGCCTCTCGGAGAGGCTGTCTGCCTGGCTGGCGATCCCGGTCAGGATGATCAGGCCGACGGCAGCGCCGACCGCGATGATCGCGAGGAAGACGAGCCCCGCCCCTACGCCTCGCGGAATGCCGTGCCGGCGAAGCCGGTCGACCAGGGGCGAAGCGACCGCGGCGATGATTCCCGCCGTGATCACCGGCATCACGATCGTCTGCGTCTGCGCGAGGAGCCAGATCGCGCCGATCAGGGCCGCGCCGGCCCCGACGAGGAGCCAGGACGAGAAGCCGAGGTCGCGCAACCACTTGGGAGCGGCGAAGATCCCGCTCAATGCACCCGGCTCGATCTCGATGACCTCGTCTTCCCCTCCGGCACCCTCGCCCTCGGGCCGGCGCAGGCGCCCGCGGAAGATTGCTCGCCGCTCGCTCATCGACCCGGCGGACGATACGTGCCGCCTCCGACGCGGCGAACGGGGGGAATGAAGTGATGCAACCCGAGGAGATCACCTACGTCGGCCACGCGACCATCCTCGTCGAGCTCGACGGCACCCGGTTGCTCACCGATCCCGTGCTGCGAGCGCGCGTCGGGCCGTTGCGCCGTCAGGGAGCGCTGCCGCCGCGCGATCGCTGGGAGGGCCTCGACGGCGTGCTGATCTCACACCTCCACCACGATCACGCCGACCTGCCCTCGCTGCGGCGGATCGGTCGCGACGTGCCGATGCTCGTGCCGCCGGGAGCGGGGGCGTTCTTCGAGCGCCGCGGCTTCTCCGCGGTCTCGGAGCTGGCGCCGGGAGAGTCGAGCCGGATCGGCGCAATCGCGGTCACCGCCACCGAGGCGAGCCACCCCGGTGGGCGGCTCTTCGCCGGGGATGCGGAGGCGGTCGGGTTCCTGCTGAGCGGCAGCCGCCGCCGGCTCTACTTCGCCGGCGACACCGACCTCTTCGACGGGATGGAGGGGCTGGTGGGCGAACTGGACCTCGCGCTGTTGCCGATTTGGGGCTGGGGGCCGAACCTGGGCCCTGGGCACCTCGACCCCGCCCGCGCCGCCCGCGCGGCAGCCCTTCTATCGCCACGGATCGCGGTCCCGATTCATTGGGGAACGCTTTACCCGCTCGGCCTGGCGCGACTGCGCCCGGACCCGCTGCGCACGCCGCCGCGCGAGTTCGCCGCCCGGGTGCGCGACCTCGCGCCTCAGGTGGAGGTGCGGGTGCTGGCGCCCGGGGAGGCGACCTCGCTCGCGTAGCTCGAGTGCCCGAGACCGGCAAGCCAGCCGCGGAAGATCCGGTGGACCCGCTCCGCCCCGACGACCTCCTCCTCGGGCCAGGCCAGCTCACTGGGGTGGAGGACGAACGGAAAGCTCTGCGTGCCCCCGAGCCCGCCGTGCGAGCCGACCAGCTCCTCGAACGCCGCCACTTCCCCGAACTGTGGCCAGAAGGTGCTGTTGACCATCAGGTCGGCGCAGTGAGGGAAGCCGTCGGTGCGCCGCAGGTGGTCGGCGGCGTTGGGGCCGAAGGGGGCGAGCGGGTCCTCGCCCTCGACTCGGTCCTCGTCTAGGAACCGCGTCCCGCCCTTGCCGACCGCCATCGCGCCGAAGCGCTCGGAGCGAACCAGGACGAATCCGACGCCGGGGTGATCCCGAAGCGCCGGCATCAGCTGCGGGTAGAGCTCCTCGATCCGCTCCAGGCTCACCCGGCCGGGCTCGCGCGGGAAGCTGATCAGCCCGAGGCACCCCGAGGCCATCACCGACAGCTCGGGGACCTCCTTGCCGTGCGTCTCCTCGATGTCGCGCCGGGCCTCCGGATCGAGGGCGACGGCGCCGTCGGCGCGGCTGCCTCGGGTGGCCATCCGCACCGTGCGGCCGGCCGCGGTGTCGTCGCGCGCAACCTCAGTCAGGCCCGCGCTGAGGTAGGCCAGCGCGTCATCGTCGCCGCCTTCGGCGGCGATCGTGCTTTCCGGCTCGCAGGCGGAGCGGATCAGCTCCTCGAACGTCCCCCCGTAGCGGTCGCGGAAGGTTTCGCCCTGTGACTGCCCGTGGTCGGAGAGCACGACGAGGCGATAGGGCCGCGGCGCCTCGGGGCAGGCGGCGGCGATCCTCGCGATCTGGCGGTCGAGGTCGCGCAGCACGGCGAGCGCGTCGTGCCGTTCGATCCCGGAATGGTGGGCGACCTCGTCGTAGGCGAGGAAGGTGGTGTAGATCGCGGCGCGGCCGGCGAGGATGTCGCCGACCACGGCGGCGACCTGGAGGTCGCGCTGGACAATCGTGCCCCAGGCGCGGACGAACGCGTAGGAACGGTTGCGGGCCATCCGGGGGCGGACGTCGTCGCGGACCTGGGCGCGGGCCGCCCGGCGCTCTCGCAGCACCTCAGCCAAGACGAGGACCAGTGTGCGGGCGACCGCGGAGGGGCGGGCGAAGTAGGCCGCGTAGTCGCGGCCGATCGGCCGGCGACGGTGCAGCGCCGTGCTCATCGTCAGCATCGAGTGCGGAGCGTCGCCGGAGAGGATGTTGGCGCGGCTGGCGCCGTCTGCGTGCAGGAGGCCGCGCCCGTCCGAGTGCCGTCGCTCCAGCTCTTCCGCGTCGCGCGGGTGGTTGGTCACGATCGCTGCGTCGCGGTCCTTCTCCCACCAGCGGAATGCCGGCATGTCCTCGTTGTCGCCGTGCAGGAGCCCGGCCTGGCAGGCACCGGTCTGCGAGGACCAGTCGGTCTCCCACTCGTGCAACTGATGGGTGCCGCTGCGCAGCCATGCAGCCAAGTTCGGCGCGCTGCCGTCGCTCAGCGCGCGGCGCAGCACGTCGTGCGCCAGCCCATCGATCTCGAGGAAGACGATGCCCGGTACCTCGCTGCGGACCGCCTGCTGGCGCCGCCGAAGCTGCCGCCGCACGACGTGGCGGTACCAGGACTCGTCCTCGTCGATCGCGAGCAGGGCGTAGACCAGGGCGGTGAGCGCCGTCATCGCGATCGTCACTACGGTCCCCTCCCACACGCCGTCGATCCGCGCCCCCGGCAGGAGCTCGATCGCGAACGTCACCAGCACCCCGTTCAGCACCAGCGCCGCCCCGCCCAGAGTGAGCACCGTCAGCGGCAGCGCGAGTCGTGCGAGGACCGGCCAGACCAGTGCGTTGAGGAGGCCGATCAGCGCCGCCGCTGCGAGCGCGTTCGCGGCGCCATCCAAGACGAAGCCGGCCAACACCTCGGAGAGCAGCAGTAGGGTGAGCGCGTCGAGCAGGAGGACGAGCACTCCCCGCCGCACGACGCGGAGGCTCATGCTCTGCGCAGCCGTCGGGGGAGGGTTCCCTCTGCCATCGGGCATGAGTCTAAGCCGCACGAAGTCCTCTCTGGTTGCGTCGAGCTCGGCAGCGACTAGTCTGCTTCTGCCGGGTCATCCGGCTCACTTGATCGCGACGAAGGGAGCGGCTTGAGCGTTGAAGAGTTCAACGAGATGGGTCCGATCGACTACATCCTCGTCGAGTGGCCGGGCCGCCAACCCAACGGCGAGGTGGCCCCGCACCTGGTCGAACTGGTCGACCGCGGGCTGATCCGGATCCTCGACCTCACCTTCATCGCCAAGGCCGAGGACGGTTCGGTCGCCGGCCTCGAGATCGCCGACGTCGGCGGCGAGGTGGCGGAGCTGGCGATCTTCGAGGGCGCCTCCTCCGGGCTGCTCTCCGACGACGACATCGCCGAGGCCGGCGGGGCGCTGGAGCCCGGAACCTCGGCCGCACTGCTCGTCTTCGAGAACACCTGGGCGGCGCCCTTCGCGAGTGCCGTGCGCCGCTCCGGCGGCCAGCTCGTCGCCAGTGGCCGCATCCCCGTCCAAGCCGTCCTCGCTGCGCTCGACGCGGCCGAGGCCTGAGCAGCAAAGGAGAGAACGATGCCAGGACTACTTCGAGGTGTCGCGCGGACCGCGGTCGTCGCCGGGACCGCGACTGCCGTCAGCAATCGCGTCTCCAAACGCCAAAGCGAACGCTGGGCCGAGCAGGAAGCGCCTCAGCAGCAGCCACAGGCCCCGCAAGCGCCGCCGCCGCCCGCCGCAGCGTCGACGATCGATCAGCTCAAGGAACTGGGTGAGCTCAAAAGCCAGGGAATCCTCACCGAGGAGGAGTTCGCCGCCCAGAAGGCCAAGCTGCTCGGCTAGGGCTTATAGAGGAGCCCGGCCGATGCGGCCGGGCTCCTCTGAGGCGTTCTAGGCCCGGCTTACGGGCTCGTCCTCGCCGTAGACGACGAGGCCGTGGATGCAGATCACGCAGAGGGCGAAGATCCCCAGCGACCAGAACGGAAAGGCGCCGCCGACCGCGAGGAGGGCGCCGATTGCGCCCAGAGACGCGGCGACCAGCCCGATGACCCGCCCGAACGCGTTGCCGGCGAGCAGAGAGAATCCACCGCAGAGCTGGACGACTCCCAGAATGACGGTGATCCAGCCCCAGGTGCTGAGACCGGAGAACACGTATCGCGTGTTGTCCACGAAGAAGCTGGCATCGCCGATCGCAGCGATGCCGTAGATGACGTTGAGCGTGCCCGCGATCAAGAGCAGGATGGCGACGAAAGCAGCTCGGCCAGCACCCCTCATATGTATTCCTTTCCTAGTTCGGCGCCCTTCCCTGGGCGACCGAGCGAATGTCGACCAAGCAGCATCGCTGGTCCTAAGACAGCACGGAGCGGTTGTGAAGCTCAGCGCTTGCCTGATTCGACGCCGAAGACAGGAACCCCTCCCGAAGTAGCGCCGCAGAGGGATACTTGCCGCACAAGGCGTGATCGACCACGAGCGCCTCCTTTCCTGAAAGGCCCCCGCATGCGCGCGAGCACCGAGAAGGACACCCCCGCTGCCAAGCTCTCTCCTCAAGAGGCTGCGGACAGGGGCAAGGAGGCGAGGAAGGTCGTTCCCCGCTCCTCGCACGCCAACTGGGAGCCGGGACCCGGCAGGGTTGGCCCGCTCGAGATCCTCGCCGAGCAGGACGAGACCCGCGTTCCCGAGCTGGTTCCCGTCCGCTACGGGCGCATGCTCGCCTCCGCCTTCACCTTCTACCGGGGCGCCGCCGCAATCATGGCCGCCGACCTGGCCGCGAGTCCCGACTCCGGCCTTCGCGTCCAGCTCTGCGGTGACGCACACCTCTCGAACTTCGGTGTCTTCCAGGCCCCGGACCGCCAGCTCGTCTTCGACATCAACGACTTCGACGAGACGCTGCCCGGCCCGTTTGAGTGGGACGTCAAGCGACTTGCCACCAGCGTCGCCATCGGTGCTCGCGATCGCAGCTTCAAGGACGCCGAGCGCCAGGCCGCAGTGCTGGCGAGCGTGAGCGCCTACCAAGCCGCGATGGCCGAGTTCGCGGCCATGAGTGAGATCGACGTCTGGTACTCGCGTCTCGCCGTCGGCGATATCGAGGCTCGCTGGCAACACAGGGTGTCCAAGGAAGATCGGCGCCGGCTGGAGAAGAATATTGCGAAGGCCCGCAACAAGGACAGCCTGCGAGCGCTCGAAAAGCTCACCGAGTCCAAGGACGGCGAGCTTCGAATCGCCAGCCGCCCACCGCTGTTGGTTCCGATCGCCGAGCTGGCCGAACGCGAAGGCCAGGACGTTGCCGAGATCGCCGCCCGGATGCAGCACCTGGTCGGCGAGTACCGGAAAACCCTCGACGAACAAGCCAGGGTGCTCGCCGAGCGCTACCACTACGTCGATGCCGCCCACAAGGTAGTGGGCGTCGGCAGCGTCGGCACCAGGGCCTTCATCGCGCTGCTGCTGGGCCGCGATCAAGGCGACCCGCTCTTCCTTCAGATCAAGGAAGCCGGGCCGTCTGTCCTTGAGCCCTTCGCCGGCGCCAGCCGCTACCGCCACCACGGCCACAGAGTGGTCGCGGGCCAGCGGCTGACGCAGGCGGCAGGCGACGTCCTCCTCGGCTGGCTGACGGCAGAGGGTCTTGACGGCAAGAGGCGTGACTTCTACGTCCGCCAGCTTTGGGACGGCAAGGGCTCGGCAGAGATCGAGTCAATGGGGCCGGAGGCGATGACCGGCTACGCGGGGCTCTGTGGGTGGAGCCTTGCCCGCGCCCACGCCCGCACCGGCGACCGGCGGGAGATCGCCGCCTATCTCGGCAAGAGCGACACCTTCGACCGCGCGGTCGCTGAGTTCTCCGAGGCCTACGCGGATCAGAACGAGGCCGACTACGAGGTGCTGCTAGGTGCCCAGCGAGACGGGCATCTAGCCGTGGAGAGCGGCGTCTAGCTCACAGGCATAGGGGCTCACTCGCCTCCGAACTTTAAGCAAGCGCTTTCTGCTTGATCGAGTCGAACTCCTCCTGGCTGATTGCGCCGGTGTCCAGCAGCCCCTTGGCCTTGGCGATCTCCTCCGCGGCGCCTCCGCTGCCGGCGGTCGTGCGCACGTACTCATCGAACTGCGCTTGGGCAGCCTTCGTCTGCGCTGCGCTGCGCTCGGCCATTCCCGAACCCTGCGTGCCGAGGTAGATGAGCACGCCGACGTAGGGGAGGGCGATCGCCAGCAGACACCAGCCTGCCTTGGTCCAGCCTGAGATGTCATGGCGGCGGAAGAGGTCGCCGAAGACGTTGAACAGGAGGCCGATCCAGATCACCAGCCCGAAGAAGACGAGCATCGTCCAGACGATGTCGAGGAGCGGGTAAGAACTGGCGACTGGAAGCATTTGATTCCTCCTGGTTGTGACTCTGATGGAGCCGGGCGAGGAGCGTACATCGACATCGAGACCGACGAGCGCGAGCTGGAGATCGAGCTGACCTGGTGACCTAGCCCAGGCCGCTGCACTCAGGCCAGGACGGTCTCGCCGGATCCCGACGGCTTGGGTTCCGGCAGGCGCATCATGCGGAAGGAGTTGAAAAGACCGATGAGGCCGGCGAGGAGCGGAATCAGCAGGGCCACCTGAAGGGCGAGCGGTCTCGCGTCGGTGTTAATGCTGATGATCTCGTCTTGGGTTGCCTGCGGCTCATCGGCGAGCAGCTTGTCCAGTTCGGTGTTGGTCATTACCTCGGCGTCCTCCTCAAGGGCCTTTGCCACATGCTCCTTCTCTGCCGGGGCAAGCACCGTGCTGTCGTCTGACATCTGGGTGAAGGCGACGGACAGGGTTGCCAGCAAGATGGCGCCGGCAAACGCCAACCCGAACGACAACCCGAACGAGCCGGCGGCGGAGTTCAGGCCCGCGGCCTCGCTGACGCGCTCCTCGGAGATCGGGGCCAGCGTGTAGTTGTTGAGCTGGGAGACCAACAGGCCCAAGCCCAGGCCCGCGATCACCAGCGGGACCACGAGGGCCCAACCGGAGTCCGCGCGCGGCACGAGTGGGATCAACAGGGCTATTCCAGCCGAGAAGAGGGCGAATCCCAATCTGATCAGGGTGCTCGGGCGTCGCGCTCCCGCCTTCCTCGCCGCCAGGATTGCCATTCCGAACATGCTGAGCGAGAGCGGCGCCAGCGAGAGCCCGGCTTCCATCGCGTTGTACTCGAACACCATCTGCAGGTAGATCGGCAGGGCGATCATGGTGCCGCCCAGCGCGATTTGCTGGAGCGACTGCTGGGAGATCCCGAGCCTGAAGACCTTGGACTTGAACAGGTCCGGATCAAACAGCGTTGGCTTGCCCTCGCGCTTGCGGCGCCTGAGCCAGTAGACGAGCGCCGCAAGCGCGATCCCTCCGATCGCCATCAGCTCGGCGACGGCCTCGCCGCCCTCCTGCCAGACCAGAATGCTGAGCACGATGCCGCCCATCGCGAAGACGGACAAGAACCGCTCCAACCGCGTCGACGTGCCGAGGCCCTTTGTAGGGCACATCGCGGACCAGCCCCATGCCGGAGAGAACGACCACGATGACGACGACCTCGAGCGCGAACGCGAGTCGCCAGGTCAGGTAGGTGGTGATGAAGCCTCCGAGCAGCGGTCCGACCGCAGCGGCGATCGCTGCGGCGGCCCCGACCAGGGCGTAGGCCTTCTTCTGGGCCGCTCCCTCGAAGTTGCCGTGGATCAGCGACTGCATGGCGGGCAGCATCAGCGACGCCCCAAGCCCACCCACGATTGCCCAGAAGATGACGACCGGGGCAAGGCTCTGGGTCAATGCCATCGCCGAGGCGCCGGTCGCATAGGCCAGCAGACCGAACGTGTAAGCCCGCTTCCGCCCGATCAGGTCGCCGACCTTGCTTCCGATCAGGATGAACGCGGCCGACACCAACGCCTCCAGCGCGATGGCGGATTGGAGCCCGCTGACGGTCGTGTCGAGGTCGCGAATCACCGCGGAGATCGAAACGTTCATCAGCGACGTGTCGACGACGAGCACGAACATTGCCATCGCCAGCAGGACGGCAAGTCGTGGATTGCCCGATTCTTCCTTCGGCGGGGTGCCGCCTCCCTCGATCTCGGTCAACGGCGAGCCCTCACACGCTGACCCTACAGGCGGGATCGGGATAGCGATCCAACGGGATAACCGGCGCTTGGAGTTAGCCCGAGCCACAGGCCACGGTTTGCGGAATCCGCTCGCGCGGCCGTCCGATCCACGTTAGGGTCGAAAGACCATCGAAGCCGAGAGTTCCACGAGGGAACGCACTTCAGGACACCCGCGGATCGTCGCGGCACTGCTGGTCCTCGCCACCTTGATCGCGTTCTTGGCGATCTTCTCGGTCTGGGTCAACCGGCAGGCGCTGAACACTGACAACTGGGTCAACACGAGCGAGAAGCTCCTCCAGAGCGAGGAGGTCAAGACCCAGCTCTCCAACTACCTTGCCGACCAGCTCTTCGCCAGCGTGGACGTCCAGGCCGAACTGGAAAAAACGTTTCCGCCGCGGCTAGCGCCCCTGGCCGGTCCAGCCGCCGGAGCTCTGAATCAGCTCGCTCCCCAGGTGGCCGAAAGGGCTCTGGAAACCTCCCAGGCCGAAAGCCTCTGGAGCGAGGCGAACCGCGGCGCCCACGAAACGCTGTTGACGATCTTGAACGACGAGGGCTCGGTGGTCTCGACCAGCGGTGGCGAAGTCACCCTGGACCTCAAGTCGCTGGTCTCAGAAAGCGGCGGCCAGCTCGGGGTCGCCGGCAAGCTCGCCTCGAAAGTCCCGCCCGACGCCGGCCAGCTGACGATCCTCAAGTCCGACCAGCTCTCCGCGGCGCAGGACATCAGCAAGCTGGTCAGGCGCCTGCCGATCGTTCTCACCCTGCTGGCGGTGTTCCTCTATGGATTCGCGATCTACCTCGCTGGACCGCGGCGCAGGCAGGCGTTGCGCTCGGTCGGCTTCGGCTTCATTGTCGCCGGTGTTCTCAGCCTCCTCCTTCGAGGGATTGCCGGGAACACGGTGATCGACGCTTTGGCGGGCAACGAATCGGTCAAGCCCGCCGTCGAAGCCGTCTGGAGCATCGGCACCGCGCTGCTGATGACCGTCGCCGTTTCGGCGATCACCTTTGGCATCCTCCTGGTCATCGCCGCCTGGCTTGCGGGACCGACGCGCATCGCCACGGCCCTGCGCCGCGAGGCCGCTCCCTACCTGCGGGAGCGACGCGGCACTACCTATGCCGCGGTTGCCTTCGTCTTCCTCGTGCTCGTCCTCTGGGCGCCAATTGCTGCCTTCGAGAAACCGATCGGACTCCTCCTGCTGGCGGCGCTGATGGTGCTCGGGACGGAGGTTCTGCGGCGCCAGGCTGAAGCGGAATTCCCGGACGCGAGCTTCGGAGGGCTCGGGGATCGGGTGCGGGCGTGGGGTCCGAGACGAGCGGCACCGGAGCCATCAGCCCCGCCGCAAGAGAGCAAGGTCGACCAGATCGAGCGGCTCTCGGCCTTGAAGGAGAAGGGGGCTCTGAGCGAGGAGGAGTTCGAGCTGGCGAAGCGTGAGGCGCTCGGTCCCTGATCGAAGTAGAGAAGGCTTGACCTTTGGCTCCGACCGCACGCCGAGCCTCGCGGGATCGCTCGGCGCCGTCGCTAGTATGAGCACGTCCCAGGCGCGGCTATCGTGACCGGAACTAGAGGAGCGGTATGAGCGATCTGATTGCGATTGCGTACGCCGATCAGGCGACAGTTGAGCGGGCGCGCGAGAACTTGCGCAAAGCGAATTCCGATGGGCTGATTGAGGTTGAGGACGCCATCGTGATGTTCCGCCAAGAGGACGGCACGCTGGAGGTCCGGCAGGGCAGCACTGGCGTCGGCGGTGCAGCCGTGAGTGGCGCGATCTCGGGCGGGCTGATCGGATTGATCTTTATGGCCCCCCTGTTCGGGATAGCCGCGGGTGCAGTGGCGGGCGGCACGATCTGGAAGAGCATGTTCGGGGACGCTGGCGTCGCCGAGAGCTTCGTCAAGGAGCTGAGCGAAAACTTGGACCCCGGTCGCGCCGCGCTGATTTTCCTTGCACGTGAGCTCGACCTAGAGGCGGTTCTACCCCGCCTGAAAGAGCACGGGCACGTCATTCGGACGTCGCTGGGTGCCGAGGCCGAGGCGCAGCTCGATGCTGCTCTTGCTTCGACCCAGAGGCGGACTTGACCGCCGGGCTGCCGGCCAGCGCCTCTCAGGCTTCTGCGTCGATGTTCTGTCGACGCAGCCCGGTGCGGGTGGCGAGAATGACAAGCCTCACCAGCCCCGCGATCAGCATCAGGTCGAAGAGCATCTGAAAGGTGACGAGGATCCTTGCTCCGACCGAGGTCGGGGTGATGTCGCCAATGCCGACGGTCGTGACGGTGGAGACCGTGTAGTACATGGCATCGACCCGGTCGAGGTGCTCGGAGAAGCTCGCCGAATCGGCGCGAGAGAGCGACAGGTAGGTGAAGGCGAACACGACGACCAGCAAGGGCAGCGCAAAGGCGACGACCTCGATCGCGCGCAGCACCGGATGCTCGGCTCTCACAATCGTGTGGAGCTGCCAACCGATCAGGCCGACGAAGACAAGCAGGCCGCCGATCATGCCGAGAAGAGCTGCCGCACCCGAGCTTCCAGGCACCGGCACGAACGCGTAGAGGACGAACATCCCTAGCGTCGTGGCGAGGATGCGGAGCCCCGAGCGCGCGATCAGGCGTCGCCGCTCCCGGGGATGCCCTGGCAGCACGCCCTCACCCATGCTGAGGTCGCCAAGCTCAGGTCGATGACTCACGGCTGGGCTGGACACCCATGATCGAGAGTCCGAGCACCGACGTCCCCGAGGAGGCGACGGGTAATCAACGGCTCGCCCTCCTGCTGGCAATGGCCGATGTTCGTGTACTCGTGGTCGACACGTCACTGATGAACGTATCGATCTACGCGGCGGTTGCCGTCCTCGTCCTTGTCCTCTGGGCGCCGGTTGCCGTCTTCGAGAAACCACTCGGACTCCTCCTGCTGGCAGCGCTGATGGTGCTCGGGACGGAGGTTCTGCGGCGCCAGGCTGAAGCGGAATTCCCGGACGCGCGTCTAAGAGCGAGGTACTCGGTCCCGGGTAGCAGTTGAGCATTCCCTTGGAAGGGCTGGACTAGGATTTCGCTTTGTAGTGCCCCCGGGAGAGTGAGCAACGGCTAAGCGCACGGGCTAAACCGAAGGTCACAGGTTCGAATCCTGTCGGGCGCGCTGGAATATGCGCCATTGACTTGAATGCGAAAGGTATTCTCGTATTCAAATGGTCAGGCCTGTCAGATCGGTGAGTGGCCAGTCCAGGCAGTCTGCCGCCGTATCGCTGGCCGGCAGCAGCGAACTTGACCGCGACAGCGAAGTACCGCTCTACTTCCAGCTCGCGGCGGCGCTCAAGGTGAAGTTGGAGGTTGGGGGTTGGGAGGCCGGCACCCGCTTTGCCTCCGAGCGCGAAATCGAGGAAGAGTTCAAAGTTTCACGGGCGGTGATCAGGCCGGCGCTTGACCTTCTCGTCGGCGACGGCGCCATCGTGCGTATCAAGGGATCGGGTGCCTTTGTCGCCCCGCCTCGGCGCGAAATTCAGGTCACCGGGCTGGTCAGGTTGTTGCTCGAGCGCGATGACGATCTGGCGATCACCATCCTCAGTGCACGCAGGCGTCACCCCGACCCCACCGTGTTGCACTTCCTCGGGATCGAGGATCGACAGACCCTAGTCGCACACGTAACTGCGGTCGCCGATTTTGGTCAGCCATCGGTCTTCCTGGTCGACTCCTTCTCCGCCGTTGCCCACGTGCCGTGGCTGCTTCCTGCCGCGCGGGCGCTCGAAACCAATGCGCAGCCTCCCGAGCCCCGCGGGACCGACCTCACCCGCGCCACTGTCTCGATCGAGCACACCTTCTTCGGCGAGTGGGGGTCCTCCCAGGTTGGCGCCTCGGCCGGCGATCCGGCCCTGATGGGTCGCTTCCTCCAGTTTGGCCGGACGGAGGAGTCAGGGCGGGAGCACCCGCTCGAGTTCGCCCGTCTCGTATACCGCGCCGACGGCGCTCAGCTCGCCTTCGAGCTGAGCTGACCATTGACCGAGCTGGGCCAGAACCTGATTGATGCCCTCGCCCTCGGGTGTCTCTACGCCCTGATAGCTCTCGGCATAACCCTTGTCTACACGGTGATGGGAATGATGAATTTCGCCCATGGCGAGTTCATCATGCTCTCCGCCTACGCCCTGTACGTTTTCGCCGGGCTGCCCTTCGCTGCGGCGCTCGCCGGCGCCCTCCTGGCCGGGATCGTGGTCGCGCTCCTCGCCGAGCGCGTGGCCTTCCGGCCAGTGCGCGGCGCTGACCTCTCTGCCCAACTCGTCACTTCGCTGGCGGTTGCGGCAATTCTCCAGAACGTTGTGACGGTGGCGGTCGACGCTCGTGCCCAATCGGTCGCGACGCCGCCCTCGATCAGCGAATCGACCAGCATCGGCGGTCTCTCAGTGCCGAACCTGGAGTTCGTCACTCTCGGGCTCACGATGATCGTCTTGGGCGGGCTCGGGTGGCTCCTGTACCGAACTCGCACGGGGCTGGCGATGCGAGCGGCGGCGGAGAACTTCGACATGGCGCGCCTGCTTGGCGTACGCGCCGATCGGCTGATCGCAATCTCCTTTGCAATCAGCGGAGCGCTCGCCGCCGCAGTCGGCGTGCTGATCGTGATGCAAACCGGCCAGGTATCGCCCACGATGGGCCTCACCCCGATCCTGATTGGGTTCGTTGCGGTGGTGATCGGCGGGTTCGGCAGGATCTTTGGTGCGGTAATCGGTGGCCTGCTGCTCGGTGTCCTCTCCTCGCTGCTCGGGGCCTACCTGCCCGAGGGACTGGTGCCGTTCCGCGATGCGATCGTGTTCACGGTCCCAGTGCTGATCCTGATTTTCAGGCCGCACGGACTGCTCGGCGGAGAGATCGGAAAGGCTCGGGTATGAGCGCCGCGAGATTTCGCTCTCGCTCCTCTGCCGCGGTCTCGCTGCTGGTTCCGCTGGCTCTGGTCGCGATCGCCACCTGGGTGGGCGCGGGCGGTACGCCCTCCTTCCAGGGCACGGTCACTCTGATCCTCTGCAATCTGATCGTCGTTCTCGGCCTGCAGGTCTTCGTCGGCAACAGCGGGGTCTACTCGTTCGGGCAGCTCGGCTTCGCCACGACCGGTGCCTACATCGCCGCGTTCCTCACCTTGCCGGCGGCATTCACCCTGCTGCAGACGCCCGGCCTGCCGCATTTCATCGCCGACGCCCAGCTGGACGCACTGCCCGCGACGCTGATCGCCGCCGCGATCTCCGGCCTCCTCGCGATGGCGGTCGGCCTTCCTTTGATGCGCACCTCCACCCTCGCCATCCCAATTTCCACCTTCGCCTTTCTGGTCGTTGCCTACAACGTCGTGGCCAACTGGGACCGCGTCACGGGAGGCAGCAGTGGGCTGGTCAGCATTCCGACGACGACCAGCGTCGAGTCGGCCGGGCTCTGGGCGGCCGCGGCCGTCGTCCTTGCGATCGCGTTCAAGTGGTCCTCCAGCGGCTATCGACTGCAGGCGACGCGCGAGGACGAGGTGGCTGCGCGCTCGATCGGAATCGGCGTCATGAGAGAGCGGCTGATCGCGTTCGGCATCAGCGGCGTGCTGTGCGGGATCGGCGGCGCGCTGGCCGTGCAGCAGTCCGGCGTTCTCAACCCCACGACCTTTTACTTCGGCGCGACCGTGACGACGATGACGATGCTGGTCGTCGGCGGCGCCCGCAGTGTCCTCGGCGCGGTGGTCGGGGCAATCGCGATCGCGACTGTGAACGAGATGCTCCGCGGTGTCGAGAACGGCGCCGACCTGCTCGGCGCGGTCTCGATCGGCGCGGCGCCAGGCCTCGCCGCCATTGGCCTCGGGTTGATCCTGCTGGCGACGATGATCGCGATGCCGGACGGGCTGAGCGGCGGGAGAGAGGCGGGCGAGCTGCCCTGGGCCCGCCGGCTGGGCTTGACGTCCCCCGCGCCACCGCCAAAGCCCGACGGTGCCGTTGCCAGGCGTTCGCTCGCCGGCCCAGTCATGAAAGGCGTGCTGCGGGCCGAGGGGATATCGCTTGCTTTCGCCGGTCTGCAGGTCCTCAAGGAGGTCGACCTCGAGCTCGAGGTCGGCGAGGCACTCGGCCTGATCGGGCCGAACGGCGCCGGCAAGACGACCCTCGTCAACGTCATCAGCGGCTTTCAAAGGCCCGACTCGGGCACGGTCACGCTGGACGGGGTTGACGTCACTGGGCGAACCCCCACGCGCCTCGCCCGCCAAGGCCTGGGTCGCACCTTTCAGGCCTCCCTGCCCTTCCCGCATCTGACCGCTCTCGAGAGCGTCGCCGTCGGCGCGATGGGTATCGGAGTCGGCAGGCGGCGCGCGGCCGCAGTCGCGGCCGACGTGCTCGGTCGCTTGAACCTCCGCCGGCAGGCGGCGATGCCCGCCGGCTCCCTGCCTCCGGGAGGTCAGCGCCTCCTGGGTGTCGCTCGTGCGCTCGCCATCCAGCCCCGCTACTTGCTCCTCGACGAGCCGGCCGCGGGGCTGAACGAAGTCGAATGCGAGGAGCTGGTCGAAGTCCTCCGCGACGTGGTGAAGGACTTCGGTTGCGGGATTCTGCTCATTGAGCACGACATGAGCATCGTCATGGAGCTCTGCCCCCGGGTCCAGGTTCTAGATGACGGCATGACCCTGCGGGAGGGAACTCCGGAGGAAGTCCAAGCCGACCCGGCGGTGGTCGAGGCCTACCTCGGAAGCGCTTTCCTGGCGGCCGTCGATGCTTGAGCTGCACGAGATCCGGGTCAGCTACGGGCGCACCGAGGTGGTCCACGGAGTCGACGTCGGCGTCGGTCGCGGGGAAGTGGTCGGGATGATCGGGCCGAACGGCGCGGGCAAGAGCTCGATCCTGCGATCGATCTGCGGCCTGGTGCGCCCCAGTGGGGGAGAGGTGGTGCTCGAGAACCGCGTCCTGACTGGAATGGCGCCCGAGCAGATCGCGCGCCTGGGACTGGCGTTGGTGCCGGAGGGGCGGCACGTCTTCAAGACCCTGACGGTGGCGGAGAACCTGCGGCTCGGCGCACGAAGTGACAGCGAGGACGCCGGCTGGAGGGAGCAGACGCTTGAGCGTTTCCCGATCCTCCGGGAGCGTGCCCACCAGCGCGCCGATCGCCTCTCGGGAGGGGAGCAGCAACAGCTCGCGATCGCCCGTGCCCTGCTCGGCAGGCCCAAGCTGCTGATTCTCGACGAGCCTTCGCTCGGTCTCGCACCGAAGACGATCGACGTCATCTACGAGCTGCTCCAGAGTCTGCGCGACGAGGGGATGACGATGCTGTTGGTCGAGCAGAACGCGACGCGGACGATCGCCTTCTCCGACCGTTGTGTCGTGCTCAGCGCCGGCATGGTCCGAGCCCAAGGCTTGCGTAGCGAGCTGCAACGCGATCCCGGTGTCCTGCGCGCCTATCTGGGAAGACAGCCATGAACGAACATGCAATCCTGAGCAATGACGCGATGCTCGATGATCGCCCAGCTCGAGTCCCGACCAGCGAAGACGTCTCTCTCGCTCTGCGTCGCTGCTGGCAGCCGGTCGCGAGGCTCCAGGACCTGGAGCACGGTCCTCAGCGCGCCATTCTTCTCGGCGAAGCGCTCGCCGTCTTCCTCACCGAGGGCGGGGAGCCGGCCGTGGTCGCCGACCGCTGCGCCCACCGTGGCGCCTCGCTCTCGATGGGCAAGGTCCAGGGCGAGTCGATTCAGTGCCCCTACCACGGCTGGGAGTGGGCAGGCCGGGATGGGGCCTGCACCCGGGTTCCGTCGCTGCCCGATCAGCGTCAGATCCCATCACGCGCCCAGATCCCGGCCTATCCGGCACGGGCGCACTGGGGTCTCGTCTGGACGGCGCTGGAGGAGCCGGTCGGCGAACCGCCCACCCTGCCATGGTTCGACGCCGAGGACTGGACATGGGGCCACGGCGAGCCGTTTGAGCTGCCGGTCGCCTTCGGGCTGATGATCGAGAACTTCCGTGACGTCGCCCATTTCGCCTTCGTCCACCAGGCCACCCTCGGCGCCATTCCGGAGGTGATCGAGCCACTCGAGCCGGAGCGTCGCGGGCTCGAGGTGACGCTGCGCCGGAAGATGGAATTCGGCGACGACGCGGGGGCGGTTTGGGGCCCGTTGCGAGAAATGGGTTACCACGTGATCGCCCCCAACTTCACCTCAGGCCGACTGTTCACCGACGACGGCGAACGCTGCCTGCTCCACGCCGCACGCGCCATCAGCGCAACCGAGTCGGCGCACTACTGGATCGAGGGAGGCCTCGAGAATTTCGATCAGGCGCACCTCGAGCAGGCGATCGCCTACGACGCCCGCATCTACGCGGAGGACCTGCCGATCATCTCGGCGATCGAGCCGCGCGAGCTGCCGCTAGACCCGAACGCGGACGCCAATGCGCTCGCCGACCGGTTCACCCTCGCCTACCGGCGGGCGTTCTGCGAGTTCGTCGACCGTGCGCTCGCCGAGCGTTCAGTCACTCGCCGTACTCGGGAATGAATTGCGGCTTGACCTTCGCCACCAGCTTCGGCTTGCCGCTCGAGTAGGAGTAGATCGGCCATATCCGGGTCGTGTGGTGGTTGTCCCTCGTGTAGCGGAGCCTGCCGATGATCGTCTCGTGGGGCTTTGCTTCGAGCGCATCGGCCAGAACGTCTCCGTCGACGCTGCCGGTTTCCTCGATCACGCCAAGCATCAGCTGCCCGCCGGCATAGGCACCCAGCAGGGCGCTCGAGACGTCGGTGTCCACGCCATTTCGCTCGAGACTCTCGAACAGCTTCGCCGTCGCCTCGTCCGGTGGGTCGTAGGCTGAGCCGTTCGAGGTGGCGTAGATGTCCTTGGTGTCCGGGATGCCCTTCAGCCAGAAGGTGCCGTCGAAGCCACCCGGTCCGAGGATCGGGACGTCGATGCCAGCGGCGCGAATCTGCTTGATCGCCGCGGCGCCTCCCGGCGGGTAGGAGCACATGACCACGGCGTCGGCGTCGGTGCTCCGCAACTCGCTGACCTGGCTGGCGACCGACTCGTCGCTGTTCTCGAAGTCGGCGGAGCCCGCGATCGTGCCGCCGAGCTTCTCCCAGGTCTGCTGGAAGGCCGAGCAGTGCGCTCTGCCATAGATCAACGAGGTGTCGCGAAACAGGAACGGATGCCTGACGCCTCTGTCACGGAGGAATGAGGCGCCGGCGCTCCCCTCGCTGAGGATGCTCGGAAAGGAGCTGAAGGAGAGACGACCGGTCGTCGGCGGTCCGAAACCGGGTTCGTTCGCGTTGGAGATATTCAGCAGGTTGTGCTCCTCGGCAAGTGGCGAGGCGGCGGCGGCATTCAGCGCCTCGCCACTGAGGATGAGGACATCGGCTCCGTCTTCGATCACCTCCTGGACCGCCAGCACGGCTTGCTGGGGGTCCGAACGGGTGTCGGACTGGATCACGCGTACCTTGCGGCCGTCGATCCCGCCGCGGGCATTGGTTTCCTCGATCAGCTGTTCCACGGCGGCAAAGGTGGCGTCGTAGGGAGCCATGTAGCCGGTTTTGGCGATCGCGGCGCCGATCACTATCTCCTCTGGCAGACCGTTGGAAGATGACTCGGCTGCGCCGCCGCTGCTGCCGCAGCCGGCCAAGAGGGCAATTGCGAGCCCTAGGGAGGCGAGGCGGAGGGCCACCGCAAAAAAGATTACCTGAGCAATCAACGGTTGAGAACCCCACTCCCTGGGTATTTCCGGGGCATCGGATCGGTCGGCCCCTGCCGAAATGGCCGGGCGTCAAAGGAGGAATCTCGTGAAGCGACCAGGCCTTGTGTTGGCAGCCGCCGTGACCGCGCTCGTGTTGGCGCTGGGAATCGCGGCATGTGGAGACGATGACGACGACGGCGGGGGCGGAGGAGGTGGAGCGGCGCAGCTCGACCTGACGATCGGCAACCTGGTCCCGCTGACCGGCGACCTGGCGCCCTATGGCCCGGCCGGGCAGAAGGCCGGCGATCTCGCGGTCGAAGAGATCGACGCCGCGATCAAACAGACGGGGGTGGACCAGACGGTCGAGCTGGTTACCGAGGACGGCGCCTCGGACGACCAGGGCGGCGTACAGGCGGCGCGCAAGCTGATCGCCGACGGCGCGACCTGCATCTCCGGCGACTACGCCTCGACGGCGACGGTCGCCGTCGCGCGCTCGGTCACGGTGCCCGAGGGTGTGCTGCTGATCTCGCCGGCCTCGACCGCCGACGCCCTCTCCGACCTCGACGACGACGGGCTCTTTGCTCGCACGGCGCCGCCGGACGGACTGCAGGGCAAGGCGCTCGCCGACCGCATGGAGCAGGAGCTCGGCGGCCTCAAAGGCAAGACGATCAACATCGGCGCCCGCAACGACCTCTACGGCACCGGCTTTGCCGACTCGCTCGAAGTGGAACTGGAGGAGCGTGGGGCGACCGTTGCCGAGAAGGTCATCTACGACCCCGAACAGCCGAGCTACAACTCCGAGGCCGAGCAGATCACGTCGGGCAACCCCGACAACTTCGTGATCATCGACTTCCCGGAAACCTTCGCCAAGCTGGGCCCGGCGCTGGTCCGCACCGGCAACTGGGAAGCGAGCAAAACGTTCATCACCGACGGCCTCAGCTCGACCGAACTGCCCGAAGAAGCCGGCGGTGAGGCGACCGAGGGGATGCTCGGCACAGCCCCCGGGGCGTTCGCGGGCGATGCCCCGGACGCCTTCGACAGGCTCTACAAACAGGCGCCGGGACCGGCACGGAACCTGTTCGACTCGACCACCTTCGACGACGTGATCCTCTGTTACCTCGCGGCCGTTGCCGCTGGTTCCAGCGACGGCGTCGAGATGGCTGACGCGATCGTCGACGTTACCGGCCCGCCCGGGCCGAAGTACACCTTCGAGCAGCTGCCGCAGGCGATCGAAGCGCTCGAAAAAGGCGAAGACATCGACCACGAAGGCGTTTCGGGCCCGATCGATTGGGACGAGAACGGTGACCTCTCGCGCTACATCTACAACATCTCCGAGTTCAAAGGCGGCAAATTGGTGAAAGTCGACACGGTGGAGGTGACGGCGGACTAACGCACTCCGTCGCCCGTCTCCGATGGAGGCCTCGACAGCCCAGGCGGAGTCCACTCCCGGCGAGCTCTTCAGAGAGTTCGGCCGGGAGCGGCCCGCCGCGGTCGCTTTCGGCGTCATTGCGCTGATCGTGCTGGCCCTGGTCGCCGCCCGGGGCCTCCACGACGTCGCCCAGGCGTCGCTCAACGGCCTCACGCTGGGGGTCATCTACGCGCTCGGCGCCGTCGGCCTGACGCTGGTCTACGGGATCCTCCGGCTGGTCAACTTCGCTCACGGCGACTTCCTCACCTTCGGCGCCTACATGGCCTACCTGGTGAACGTCACCTGGGGTATGCCGCTGGCCGCCGGGATCTTCTTCGCGATGGCGACCACGGCCCTGCTCGGCCTCTTCTTCGAGCGCACGATGTGGCGCCCGATGCGCATCCGCGGGGCCGGGTTCCTACAGCTGATCCTGATGTCGATCGGACTCGCCTTCGTCATCCGCTCGGCGATCCAGTGGTTCTGGGGCAGTGAGATCCGCACGCTCGACGTCAACGTCACCGACAGCGTCAGCTTCCTCGGCTTGCGCATCGGGCAGACCGAGCTGGCCGTCGTGATCGTCGGGCTCGTGGTTCTGGTCGCGGTCGGGCTCATCGTCCGCTTCAGTCTGCTGGGCAAGCAGATGCGCGCCCTCTCCGATGACCTCGACCTGGCCGAGACGGCCGGCATCGACACCCGCCGCGTGATCCTCTACACCTGGCTCTTCGCCGGCGCCCTCGCCGGCCTGGCGGGAGTGCTCTCCGGCGCGCTCACCAACCTGCGGCCGGAGCTCGGCTTCGAGCTGCTGCTGCCGATCTTCGCCGCGGTGATCCTGGGCGGCATCGGCAACCCGTTCGGCGCCCTCACCGCTGGGCTCGTGCTCGGCGTCGTGATCGAGCTCTCGACCCTGGTCGTCGAGCCGCGCTGGAAGGTGACCTTCGGCTTCGTCGCCTTGATCATCGCGCTTGTAATCCGCCCCCAGGGGATCTTCGGCCGCGCGAGGGCGGTATGAGCTCGCCGCCGCTCGCGTTCACGCTCGAGGCCTTCACCAACCTTGGCTTCTGGAGCGGGGTACTGGTGGTCGCCGGCATCTACGCGGTCGTCACCCTCGGCCTGCAGCTCAACGTCGGCTACACCGGGATCATCAACTTCGGCCAGGCGGGCTTCATGGCTGTCGGCGGCTACTCGATGGCGATCCTGGTGCTGGAGGCGGGCTTCTCCTTCTGGCTGGCGCTGCCTGCGGCTGTCCTGATCACGATGGGCTTCGGGGTGCTGATCGGCCTGCCCTCGCTGCGGCTGCGCGCCGACTACTTCGCCATCGTCACCCTCGCCACCGCCGAGGTGGTGCGGCTGGTAGCCCAGAACGCCCGCGACCTCACCGGCGGCAACAAAGGCCTCTACTGCGATTTCGAAGGCGGCAGCTCGGTCTGCTTCGACGACTCCTGGCGATCGGTGTCGGACTCGATCCTCGGTTTCGTCGAAAACTTCTGGTCCGACCCGGAGCCGCTGTTGCCGCTGCTGCTCGTCGTCTGGGTAACGGTCGCGATCGGCATCGTCGTCCTCAGCTACATGCAGGGGACGCCGTGGGGAAGGGTGCTGCGGGCGATCAGGGAGGACGAGGACGCGGCACGCGCCCTGGGCAAGAACACCCTCCTCTACAAGCTGCAGTCGCTGGCGATCTCGGCCCTGCTGGGTGCACTGGCCGGCTTCTTCCTCGCTCTCTTCCTGGCCACGATCCACCCCGACGACTACGAGCCCATCGTCACCTTCTTTGCCTTCGGGGTGCTGATTCTCGGCGGGCTCGCCAGCTACAAGGGCGTCGCCGTGGGCGCGATCCTGCTCTGGACCCTGCTCGAAGGGACCAGGTTCGTCGAGCTGCCGATCAGCGAGGAGAAGACGGCGGCGCTGCGCTTCGCGATCGTCGGCGCGGTCCTGATCGGGCTGATGGCGCTGCGGCCACAGGGGATGTTCGGCAAGCGGGAGGAGATGGTGCTCGGTGACTGAGGCCGCCGACGGAGAGGCGCTGCTGGAGGTGGAGGGCGTGGTCAAGCGCTTCGGCGGCGTCCGCGCCGTCGACGGCGCTGGGTTCGACGTCGCGCGCGGGTCGATCACGGCCTTGATCGGGCCCAACGGCGCCGGCAAGACGACGCTCTTCAACGTGGTCACCGGCTTCCAGCGCGCCGATCGCGGCTCGGTGCGCTTCGCTGGCGAGGAGGTCTTCCGCTCGCCCGCCTACGCGATCGCCCGCCGGGGGATGGTGCGCACCTTCCAGATCACCAAGGCGCTGGCGGCGATGCCGGTCCTCGACAACATGATGCTCGCCGCGCCGGACCAGCCCGGCGAGCGGATTCGCAACCTCTTCCTGCGCCCGGCTGCCGCTCGGCGGCGCGAGCGGGAGGTGCGTGAGCAGGCGGGCGAGCTGCTCGAGGTCTTCGGTCTTGACCGCGTCGCCAACGACTATGCCGGCACCCTCTCGGGCGGCCAGCGCAAGCTGCTGGAGCTGGCTCGCGCGCTGATGGCGCAGCCGAAGCTGCTCCTCCTCGACGAGCCGATGGCCGGCATCAACCCGACCCTGGGCAGGCGGCTGCTGGACCACATGCAGCGCCTGCGCCGCGAGCGGGGGACGACCTTCCTCTTCGTCGAGCACGACATGGAGGTGGTGATGAACCACTCCGACCGGGTGATCGTGATGACGGAGGGCCGGGTGATTACCGAGGGCGAGCCGCACCGTGTGCGCCAGGACCCCGCCGTCATCGACGCCTACCTCGGTGGCGCGGTATGAGCGAGAACGGCGCCCTCCTGGTCACCGAGGACCTAGTGGCCGGCTATGTGCCTGGGGTCGACATCCTCGACGGCGTCTCGCTCGTCGTCGGCGAGGGCGAGATCGCCACCGTGGTCGGGCCCAACGGGGCGGGGAAGTCGACCCTGATCAAGGCGATCTTCGGCTTGCTGCGGCCGCGGGCGGGTCGCATTACGCTGCGCGGCGAGGACCTGACCGGCCTGGAACCGCACTCAATCACCCGGCGCGGGATGAGCTACGTGCCCCAGCTCGACAACGTCTTCCCCAGCCTCAGCGTGGAGGAGAACCTGGAGATGGGCTCGCTCGAGCGCTCGCGCACGGGGGAGCGGATCGACCGCATGTACGAGCTCTTCCCGCGCCTGGGGGAGCGCCGCACGCAGGCCGCCGGGACGATGAGCGGCGGCGAGAGGCAGATGCTGGCGATGGCACGGGCATTGATGCCGCAGCCGCACGTGCTACTGCTCGACGAGCCCTCTGCCGGCCTGGCCCCGGCCTTCGTCGAGACGATCTTCGAGAACGTGCGCGAAATCAACCAGGCCGGCGTGACCGTGGTCATGGTCGAGCAGAACGCGCGCCGGGCGCTCGCAATGTCAGATCGCGGCTACGTCCTCGACCTCGGCCAGAACCGCTTCCAGGGCGCCGGCCGCGACCTACTTGAGGACCCCAAGGTGGCGGAGCTCTACCTCGGTGGAACCGCCCGGATCGATGCTGACTGAGCCAGATATCCGTTCGGGTTGCGGATAGACGGGTAGCGTTCCCCCCGATGGCACGCATGGGCGGCAGCGCCAGCGCAGAGATCGAGGCCCCGGTGGACGAGGTCTGGGCCGTGGTCGAGGACGTGCTCACCGCGCCGGACTGGCAGGGCGGCGTCGTGGCCATCTCAGCCCTCGAGCGCGACGACGAGAACCGGGCAACATTGGTCGAGATCGAGAACGACATCAAGGTCCGGCACGTCAAGACACGAGTGCGGTTTCGCTATGAGCCGCCCACCGTCCTCTCCTGGACCCAGGAGAAGGGTGACCTCAAGTCGGTCACCGGCTCCTGGACGCTCGAGGACCTTGGCGACCAGCGGACCCGAGCGACGTACACGCTCGACAGCGACCCCGGCCGGGTGCTCGGGATGCTGATCCGGGGCCCGGTCGAGGCTGCCGTCCGCGCGGCGCTCGTAAACGCCCGCCCGGGGGAGCTGAAGGCGCGCGTCGAGAGTCGCCGCTAGGCGGCGATCGGGGCCGGCTGGCGGTCTGCCAGGACGGCGCGGGCGCCCCCTGACGGCTTGACGGTGACGTTACGGCGGCGGGCGGGCTCCCCCGCTCCCCCGCGGGGTGGAGGACGTGGGAGCCGAGGAGACTGCGCAGGACGATTTTCATCTCGAGCATCGCGAAGCTCGCGCCGAGGCAGCGGCGGCGACCACCGCCAAAGGGGATCCAACTGTAGGTGCCCGGCGGCTCGTTGAGAAAGCGCTCCGGCCGGAAGGCGTAGGGCTCCGGGTAGATCTCCGGATCGTGGTGGATCAGGTAGCCGTTCGCGACGAGGCTGCAGCCGGTCGGGTAGGTCCGGCCACCGATCTCGATTGGCTTGGCGACGAAGCGCGGAGCGACGTTGGGCAGTACCGGCCGGATCCGCAGCGTCTCTTGGATCGTCGCCGTGACGTAGTCGTCGTTGCCATCGTCGACCGCGTCGACCAGGCGCGCCAGCACCCGCGGCTCTTGCGCCAGCCGCTCGAAGGCCCAGGCGAGCGCCGAGGCCGTCGTCTCGTGGCCGGCGACCAGCAGCGTCAGCAGCTCGTCGCGAATCTCCTGCTCGCCCATCGGCGAGCCGTCCTCGTGCCGCGCCTCGAGCAGCATCGCGAGCACGTCGTCGCGCTCGGCCCGCTCGCGCCGGCGCTCCTCGATCAGCTCGAAGAGCAGCTCGTCGACCTCCGCCTGAAGGCGGACGAAATGCGAGAACGGGCCGATGCGTTCGAGCACACGCGTCAGGGGGCTCTCCGGCGGCGGCATCAGGCTGATCGGCCGGTCGCCGAACTCGAGCATCGCCTGCAGTCGCTGGCGGAGCGCGTCGAAGCGGGCGCCGGGGTCGACGCCGAAGACGGCGCGGAGGATGATCTTCAGAGTCAGGTCCTGCATCCGGGGATGCAGCTCGACCGGGACGTTCCTCGGCAGGGCGGAGATCTCCTCCGCCGTCACCTTGGCCATCAGGCCCGCCAAGCGCTCCATCCGCTCGCCATGGAAGGCCGGGAGCATCAGTTTGCGCTGCTCCATGTGCGGACCCTCGTCGAGCAAGATCACCGAGTTGGCTCCGACGACGGGTTCGAGGGTGCGCGCGCCCCGGCCCGGCTGGAGGACGTCAGGGGGAGCCGTGAAGACTTCCTTGACCTCATCGGGGTCGGTCAGCATCACGAAGGGCGGGGTGAGAGGCAGCTTCAGCGTGAAGCGCTTGCCATAGCGCTCGCGACACTGCTCCAGGAAGGCAAGTGGGCGTGTCCAGAATCCCACGATCTGAATCAGTGGCGGATAGGGCGGACCGGGCGGCAGGCCTGCTGGTCGCATAGTTCGATTCGAAGTATCGCGGTTATCGGGTTGCCTGTGTGACCTCGTCACGCGGTCTTGATTTCGTAATAGATTCGATATATATTCGTAGTAGTTTCGTAAGCGAGCGAATGGGCCTGGATGTCTCGACGGATTGCAAACGAGGAACTGCTGCTGGTGGTGCTGAGACTGCTGGAGCAGCGGCCGATGGACGTGCGAGAGCTTCTCGGCGAGCTGGATCGGTTGCTTGGGCGACGGGCCCGTTCGCCGGGAAATGTCCTCAGCGCGCTCGCCTTCCTAGAGGACGAGTTGCTCGTAGATGTGGCGTCGCTCGGAGAACGGGGCGGATACCGGATCACTCCGGCGGGGAGCGAGGCGGTGGCGCGCCGCGCCGACATAGCCGTGCTTCCACGAGCTCAGCGGAAGAGACGCCCCGGATTTCCCTCACGGCGTGCGTCGAGCCCCGAGCTCGAGCAGGTGGCGATTCTGTTCACGGACGTAGTCCGATCGACGGAGATGCTCGATCGACTGGGCGACGAGGCCGCCCACGAGATTCGCCGCCGACACTTCGAGCTTTTGCGGGAGGCCGTAGGCGACCACGGCGGACGCGAGGTCAAGAGCCTCGGGGACGGGACGACGACTACTTCGGCAGGCCCGTGGTCGTCGCGCGGCGACTGTGCGATGCCGCCGGCGCCGGCGAGACCCTGGTCTCCGGGTCGGCGCGAGGGCTGGTGGCAGATTCCGCCGTCGACCGGGAAGAGCGCCATCCCCTCATGCTCAAGGGTTTGAGCGAACCGGTGACGCCGATCGTGCTGCACGCTCGAGAGCTCGCGCCGGCGGGCTAGGAGAGACATGTCAGGGCGGCGATTCTTCAGGCACGGCGAGCTTCCCCTGGTGGTGCTCGCGCTGCTTGCCGACCGGCCGATGCACGGCTACGAGCTGATGTCGGAGCTCTCGCGCCTGTTCGGCCCGCGGTATCGGCCCTCGCCGGGGAGCGTCTATCCCGCCCTGGAGGCTCTTGAGGCAGAGCATCTGCTCGAAGGCGAGACCGATGCCGGTCGCACCACCTACCGCGCTACCGAAGCTGGGGTCGAGGCCCTCGAGAAGCGGGTCGACGACCTGGCGGCGCTGGAGCTTCGCACGGGTGTACTCGTCGGTTCAACGGAGTCGCTCGAGTCTGTCCTTGCTCGGTTCAAGGCGCGACTGACGCCGCTCTCGGGCCGCATTGACGTGGCAACTGTGGCGCCCGTTCTGGATCGAGCGGCCGCCGAGATCGAGAGCCGGCACCGGCTCGCAATTGAGGAGGCAAGGTCATGACCGATGCATTCGAACGCGCCGCCGAGCGCACGGAGTCCGAGTACCGGCGCAAGCGCCGGCAGCGCTCGATGCGACGCCGGCAAAAGGGTTTTCGCATCCATGCGACGGTCTTCGTCGCGGTCCAGGTGCTGCTGGTCGTGGTCTGGGCGTTGCAGTGGCAGCTGGGAGGCACTAGCCACCCATGGTTCCTGTACGCCCTGCTCGGCTGGGGTGTGGGCTTGGCGGCGCACTACGCGGTGGCGCGCGAGGGCTCTGGAGGCGAGCCCGAAGCCGGGTGACCCTCGGCGTGCCCGCCTTTGCTTTAGTCAGCGCCATGTCGCCCGAGCCTTCGCTGGGAACACAGCTCGACTGGACGCCGGCCGAGGCGCCGCGCCGGGAGGCGCTCCGCGGTTCGCACGTCCTGCTCCGGCCACTCGACGCAAATGCGGACGCCGAGCCGCTCTACGCGGTATCGCATCCGCCCGAGGGCGATCCGGCGATCTGGGACTACTTGTTCGAGGGGCCGTTCGAGAGCGCGAAGGAGCTGGGTCAGCTTTTGGCCCAGGCTGAGACGTCCGACGATCCACTGTTCTTCACGCTCGTCGGCCTCCGAGAGGAATGTCCGCTCGGCCTCGCCTCCTATCTGCGGATTGAGCCCGAGCACGGCTCGATCGAGATCGGCAACATCTGGTTCGGCACGCCGCTGCAGCGCACCACCGCCGCGACCGAGGCGATCTACCTGCTGGCGCGGCACGCCTTCGACGAGCTCGGCTATCGCCGCTTGGAGTGGAAGTGCAACGCGCTCAACGCGCCATCGCGGCGCGCGGCCGAGCGCTTCGGCTTCACCTTCGAGGGGGTCTTCCGCAAGCACTTCGTCGTCAAGGGCCGCAACCGCGACACCGCCTGGTACTCGATCGTCGACAACGAGTGGCCGGCGATCTGTGCCGGCTTCGAGGCCTGGCTCGCCCCAGGCAACTTCGACGCCGACGGCACGCAGAGGCACTTGCTCGCTGAGCTGCGCGCGTCGCTTTAAGTCGGGCCCGAAGGGGTTTGGCCCCGCCGCCGGCGGGGCACGAAGAGAAGATGAGCAGCAGCTGGTTTGCCACGCTGAAGCGGACCGCGACCGAGTTCAGGGACGACAACCTGAGCGACTGGGCGGCAGCCCTCACCTACTACGGCTTGCTCGCGCTGTTCCCTGCCCTGCTGGCGCTGGTCTCCTTGGTCGGCCTCTTCGGCGATCCCAAAGCCACCACCGACAAGGTCACCGAAATGGTCACCGCGCTGGGACCGCAGTCGGCGGCGGATACCTTTGCCGGCCCGATCGAATCGATCACCTCCAACCGCGGCGCCGCCGGCCTGACGCTGATCATTGGCCTCGCCACCTCGCTCTGGTCGGCCTCCGCCTACGTCGGCGCCTTCATGCGCGCTTCCAACGTGATCTACGAGACGCCTGAGGGGCGGCCGTTCTGGAAGCTGCGGCCGCTGCAGATCCTTGTCACCCTGACGATGATCGTGCTGATCGCCGTGGTCGCGCTGGGACTCGTTCTCACCGGCCCGATCGTCGAGGCAGTGGCGGAGCCGATCGGCCTCTCCGACACGGCGATCACCATTTGGGACATCGCAAAGTGGCCGGTCCTGGCGGCGCTCTTCGTCACCCTGATCGCCGTCCTCTACTACGCCTCGCCCAACGCCAAGCTGCGCGGCTTCAAATGGGTGACGCCGGGCAGCCTGGTCGCGATCGTCGTCTGGCTCGTCGCCTCGGCAGCTTTCGCCCTCTACGTAGCCAACTTTGGTTCCTACGACAAGACCTACGGAGCGCTCGGCGGCCTGATCGCCCTGCTGGTCTGGCTCTGGATCACCAACCTGGCGATCCTCTTCGGCCACCAGCTGAACGCCGAGCGCGAGCGCAGCCTCGAGCTCGACGAAGGACAGCGCGGCGCCGAAGACGAGCTGCAGCTGGAGCCGCGCTCCGAGCCGAAGCAGCCGGAGACGAGGGGCGGGCAGCCGTAGGCGGTTAGGCCTTGAGCCAAGTGCCGGTCGGCCCGAGATTGCGGACCGGGGTCTCGCCGACCTGGCTCTCGCAGCCCCAGGACTCGTGGATATGGCCGCAGACAGCGAGCTGGGGGCGCTTCTCCTCGATTGCGCGCAACAGCGCGGCGCTGCCGAAGTGGTCACCCGCTCCGTTGGCGTCGCAGTGGCCCTGCGGCGGCGAGTGGAGGACGAGGACGGCGCCCTCGGGGCAGCCGGCGACCTTCGCCGCCGCCGCCTCGTCGTCGAGGTCGAAGCTCCAATCCCAGGGGGTGACGGGGACGCCGGCGCCGAGCCCGTAGAACTCGGTGCCGTCGATCGTCGTGCCGCCGCCATGGAGGACGGTCGCCGATTCCCAGCCGCCGGCCGCCTCGCGCAGCGCCTCCTCGGTCTCGTTGTTGCCTGGCACCAGCACGGTTGGGGCCTCGATCGCCGCCAGCGCGCCGATCGTCTCGTCCAGCCCCTCATGGACCGAGGCGAAGTCGCCGGCGCCGATCACCACGTCGGCCTCGGCCGACATCTCGACCAGCTTCGTCGCCTGGCCGAGGTCGCGGTGCAGGTCGCTGAAGGCGAGGATCCTCACTGCCCGAAACTTACCTGGCCGGGTTCGAGGTTCGATAGTCTCGCCCGCGCTCATGCCCGACGTCTTCTGGATCGGTCTTGGAATTGCCGCCTTCGGCCTGCTGCTCGGCCTCCTCGCCGGCGCCAGGTCACGCAGCACCGCGACGCTGACCGGCCTTGCGATCGGTGCCTTCCTCGGCGTGCTGGCGGCCTTCCCGCTGCTCGCGCTCGGGCTCGCGACGAGCTAGTCGTAAGCTGAGTCACATCGTTCCCAACCTCACCCTTCACGACGGGGTCGAGATCTCCCAGCTCGGGTTCGGCGTCTTCCAGGTGCCTTCCGAAGACACCCAGGAGGTCGTCGAAGAGGCCCTGCGCGCCGGCTACCGGCACATCGACACCGCCGCCGCCTACCGCAACGAGAAGGGAGTGGGGGCGGCGATCGCCGCCTCCGGCATCCCGCGCGAGGAGGTCTTCGTCACCACCAAGCTGTGGAACTCGCAGCAGGGCCACGACTCGGCACTGGAAGCGATCGAGTCCAGCCTCGGCCGGCTGGGCTTCGAGTACGTCGATCTCTACCTGATCCACTGGCCGGTGCCGACCGAGGATCGCTTCGTCGAGACCTGGCACGCCTTCGAACGGATCCACGGGGAGGGACGCGCCCGCACGATCGGCGTCTCGAACTTCCGCATCGAGGACCTGGAGCGGCTGGAGCGGGAAGCCGAGACGCAACCGACGGTCAACCAGATCGAGCTGCACCCTCGCCACCAGCAGGCCGAGCTGCGCGCCTGGCACGCCGAGCACGGCATCGCCACCGAGGCTTGGAGCCCGCTCGCCCAGGGGGCGCTACTCGACGAGCCGACGATCGTCTCGATCGCCGAGCGGCACGGCAAGACCCCTGCCCAGGCGATCCTGCGCTGGCACATCCAGCTCGGCAACGTCGTCATCCCCAAGTCGGTGACGTCGCGGCGCATCCACGAGAACATCAACCTCTTCGACTTCGAGCTGAGCGCCGAGGAGATGGACGCGATCGGGCAGCTCGACGCGGGCGAGCGAATCGGTCCCGACCCGGCGACCTTTGTCTCGCCTTAGAGCCGTCGAACCCTGAAAGGATGGCCGTCGATGAGCGACGGCCGCAAGCGACCCGAGCAGCCGCGGGGCGAGAAGGCGCTGCCGGGTATCTGGCGGCTGCGGCTGGCACTGCCCTGGCCCGGGGTGCCGCACGGCAACGCCTGGGCCGTTGCCGCCGACGGTGGCATCGTCCTCTTCGACACCGGGATCGGCGGCAAGGGCCGCCTGCGCCAGCTCGACATCGCCCTGTCCCAGGTCGGGTTCGGCTTCGAGGACGTTCGCCTGCTCGTCTGCACCCACTCCCACACCGACCACTACGGTCTGGCGGCGCCGATCGTCGAGACGGCCGGCTGCGAGCTCTGGATGCATCCGGCTTGGGAACACGTGCGGATCCTCGCCGACGATCCCAGCGCCGCGCTCGAGAACCGGATCGAGGTGGCGCGGCAGAGCGGCGTGCCAGCGGCTGCCCTGGAGCGCTACCGCGAGTCGCGCAAGGACGACGACGACAACGGAATCGACGCCATCGTCGAGCCTGACCGCGACCTGCTGCCAGGGGTCGAGGTCGAGACCGATCTCGGCACCTGGCAGGTGCACGAGACGCCCGGCCACGCCCCCTCGCACGTCGTCCTGCACCAGCCCGAGCGCAAGCTGATGATCTCCGGTGACCACCTGCTCGGCCGCACCGTTCTTTTCTTCGACCACGGCCACACGCCCGACCCGATCGGCGAGTTCCTCGGCAGCCTCGAGGAGATCGAGCCACTCGAGGTCGGCCTCGTCCTACCGGGCCACGGTCGCCCCTTCCGCGATGCGGACGCAAAGATCGCCGAGAGCCGTCGCCAGGTTGGCCAGCTGCTCGGCAAGGTGCGCGAGTCGCTTTCCGGCGGCGAGGGGCGGACAGCGTTCGAGATCGTCGGCGACATCGTCGGCGCCGACAACGTCAACACTCCGGCCAGCGCCTGGGCGTTGCAGATCGTCCTCTCTTGCCTCGACCACATGGCGATCCGGGGTGAGGTCGAGCAGGTCGAGGGAACCGATCCACAGCGCTGGAAGCTGGGGTAGGGAGGGACCCCCGGCCCTCTCGATAGCCTGCTGCGTCATGGCCAGCTTCACTCTCGTGCGCGAGATACAGGCATCCCCCGAGGCGGTGTTCGAGGTTCTCACCGACCACGTTGGCTACGCCGAGATCACGCCGGTGCGCCGGGTCGAGATGGAGCGGGTGGGGGAGCCGGCGCCGAACGGCGTCGGAGCGATCCGCGTGCTTCACGCCGTCGGCCCGCCGCTGCGCGAGGAGGTGATCGCATATGAGGCGCCCACTCGCTTCTCGTACAAGCTGCTGTCGGGTCTGCCCGTCCGCGATCATGTCGGGACGGTCGAGTTGACGCCCAGCGGCAGCGGCACCAAAGTCGTCTACGCAGTTCGCACGCATCCCACGTTGCCGGTGGCAGGGGTCCTCGTCGTGGCCGGCATCAAGCAAGGGATCAAGCAGCTTCTGGGCGGCGTCGCCAAGAAGTCAGAGCGGCTCGCCGCGGCCGGGGGTTGAGCCGGCCCGGATGGGCCTGCGCATAGACGAGAGGGAGCTGCGGCGGCGGGCCATCGCGGGGCTCCGCGGCGAGGTCGAGGCTTTCGGCAGCGGCGCTCCCGACTCGTTCCTTGTCCGCCGAGAGGGGCTACTCGCCGCGGTGGTGCCGGCCTCACCCCAGCGCTCGGTCTTCAACTCGATCTACTACGAGGACCCGGCCGTCCTCAGGCAAGAGGTCGATGAGCTGAAGCAGATCTACGACTCGCACGGCGTGCGGGCCTGGACGGTCTGGGTCCCCGACGAGGACCGCGAGACGGCGCGGATGCTCGCCGACCGCACCTATGGCTACGGGCCGGACGGCTTCCGCACCACGCTCGCCGGCGATACGTCCCTGAGCTGGCTCGTCGCCTACGACGGCGAGGAGGCGGTCGGCTGCGTGGGGACGGTCGACGTCGGCGACGACTGCTGCGTAACCGGGGTGGCGACGCCGCCCGAGCACCAGGGACGCGGCATTGCCGGCTGGCTGCTGCGGCGGGCGCTCGCCGAGGCTCGCGAGCGTGGCCTGCTGACCGCCTCGCTGCAGGCGACCCGCGCCGGGGCGCCGCTCTACGAGCGCCTCGGCTTCTCCGACTTCGGCTTCATCGAGATGTGGGAGCTGCGCCGGTGACGCTGAGCTCGCGGGCGATCATCGCCCTGATCGCGATCGTCCCGCTCCTGCTCATCGGCGCTGCCGCGCTCGCCTACGAGCTGCTCAAGCGCCCTGCTGACGTCCACAACTCCTCGGTCCCGTTCAGGCCGCAGAAACCGCCCAAGCCCAAAGCCAAACTGACTAACTGGCCGCTGTTCGGGTACAACCGCGCCCGCACCCGCTACCTGCCGGCGAAGGGCGTCAAGCCTCCCTTCCGCAAACTCTGGCGCTACACGGGCCGGCCACTGCTCGAGTTCCCGCCGATCTTCGTCGCCGGCAGGCTCTACTTCGTCGACAACAGCGGCTTCGCCCGCGCCCTCGACGCCGACACCGGCAAAGTGCTCTGGAAGCGTCGGATCGGCCGCCTCAACGCCTCCTCGCCCGCCTACGCCCGCGGCCGCCTCTACATCGTCAACCTCGTCCCCGGCCACATCCTCAAGCTCGACGCGAAAACCGGCAGGACGATCTGGAAGCGGGAGCTGCCCGGCCGCGCCGAGTCCTCGCCGCTGGTCATCGGCCGCAGCGTCTACTTCGGCTGCGAGTGCGGCGAGCTCTTCTCGCTGAGCACGGTCAACGGCAACGTGCGCTGGGTGACCTCGCTCGGCGGTGAGGTCAAGTCGGCCCCCGCCTACCAGGACGGCACGCTCTACGTCGGCGATTACGGCGGCTACATGAACGCGATCGACGCCAAGAACGGCGAGCTGGTTTGGCAAAGCGACTCGCTCGGCCAGGGCTTCGGCACCTCTGGCGCCTTCTACTCGACTCCTGCGGTCGCCTTCGGGCGGGTCTACGCGGGCAACAACGACACCCGCGTGTACAGCTTCGACCGCCGCGACGGCACGATCGCCTGGACCTACTCGACCGGCGGCTACGCCTACTCGGGGCCGGCCGTCGCCACCACCCAGCACAGCCCACCGACCGTCTACATCGGCTCCTTCGACGGCAACGTCTACGCGCTCGACGCCAAGGACGGCGGCGTGCGCTGGTACCGCTCGACCGGGGGGCAGGTGATCGGCTCGCTATCGGCGGTCGGCGACATCGTCTATGCCGCCGAGTTCACCAACGAGACGACCCGCGGCTACATGATGAGGAGCGGACGGGAGGTCTTCCGCTACGGACGCGGCACCTATACGCCGATCGTCTCCGACGGCCGCCGCCTCTTCCTCACCGGCTACTCGAGCATCACCGCGCTGCGGCCCTACGAGTACAGGGCGAAAGTCGCCGACCGTGTGGTCGCGCCGAAAGCCAAGCCGCGGCCGAAACCAAAACGGCGACCGAAGCAGAAGAAGCAGAAGCGCTAATTCGACTTCGGCGCGACGCCACCCGGTGGTGGAGGTGGCGCTTTCGGCGGGTTGGGAGCGAAGTGGGGGATGCGGGGGTGGTGCAGCCAGCTCCGCAGCACACCGAGGCTGGCGGGGTAGTTCTGGATCCGGTAGGAGCTGGTGGCGCCGAAGTCCTGGTAGTAGACGAGCATCTTGCAGCGCCGGTGGCGGTCGACCCAAGTGAGTAGGCGGCGAACGAAGCGCGGGTCGTCGGCGCCGACCACTCCCCACTCGGGCAGGGCGAAGGGCTTGTCGCCGTAGCGTCGGTAGAGGCCGGCGAGCGCTTTCCAGTCCTGGTTGTCGGAGTAGACGTCGGTACCTACCCAGTCGACGTAGTCGTCGCCCGGGTAGTAGTGGCGAGGCCGGTTCTGGGGGACGGTGGGCGAGCCGGCCGGCAGGGTGCTCCAGAGCAGCGCGACCGGCGCCTTCGGCAGTCCTCGCACTTCCGCGTTCAGCGGCGGCAGTCCGGCCTGCGCGAGCCGGGCGTCGATCTCACCCCGCTTGCCGCCACCGTGGACGATCACGTAGATGCGACGGAAGGCGAGTTTGTACCAGCGTGGCTTGTGGGCGGCGTCGCGTGGGGCGCCGGCGCAGTCGTAGGAGGCGTAGACGTTGAGGCAGCGGTTGGGCTCGCCTAGCGGGCGGATGTAGGCCGGCATCTTCTTCGCCCAGAACAGCTTGTTGAGGCGGACTAGGTAAGCGTCCCCGTCGCCCTTCGCGATCCCCCGTGACGTGATCAGCTCGTGGCCGTCGTTGTTGTCGGCGGTGGTGATGTGGAGGACGGGCCGCGCCCGCGCCGCCTGCCAACGTTCGATCGACTCGGGAAAGTCGGAGCCCCAGGTGCGGAAGGTCTGGATCAGTGCCGGGTGCTTGTTCGTCAGCTCGCTGAAGCCGCCGAAGTCGGCGCTGTCGCCGGTGTCGGAGATGCCGAAGAAGACGTTCTTGCCACGCGGCTCCAGGGCCGCCGCGCCGGCCGCCGGAGCCATCGCGGCGAGGCCGATCGCCGCCGCGAGCAGCGCCCCGGCGATCGTCTTTCTTGCGCTCGCTCCGTGCACCCGGGGCACTGTGGCGACTTACCCGTCAAATAGGCGGGGTAAGTCGCCACGTGGGAATGCTCATGCAGCGGCTGGCTCTGCCCGGACCATCGCCAGTACCTCGGGCGCGTACTTGGCAACGAAGCTGGGCCCGACGCCGCGGATCGCCAGCAGGCTCTGCTCGTCGCGGGGTCTGCTGGCGGCGATCGCCTCCAGGGTGCTGTTGTGGGCGACCGTGAAGGCCGGCTTGCCGTCGGCGGCTCGCAGGCGCCACTCCTTCAGCTGCTCGAAGAGCGCGGCGTCGGTGGGGGAGAGTTCGGGAGGCGGTGCGGCGGAGCCCTTGGCGGCGCGACGCTTGGGCTTGACCGCGATCGTCTCCGGATCAGGCAGCCAGCTCTGGGGATCGCAGACGTCGCAGCAGCGGTCCAGCGGCCGCCCCGCCTCGCGGTCGCCGAAGTGGTCAAGGACGCTGCGGCGCCGGCAGCGCTCGGAGTAGATGAACGATTTGATCGTCCGGTAGTCGCGCCAACCGCGCTCACGGGCGATCGTCAGCTCGGGGTCGCGCTGCTCGATGAAGCGAACCAGGCGACCGAGGTCGGCGCGCATCGCCAGCAGCACGGCCTTGGCGGGCAGCCCGTCGCGTCCTCCTCTTCCGGCCTCCTGGTAGTAGGCCTCGAGGCTGGTCGGGATCGCCATGTGCCAGACCGAGCGCACGTCCGCCTTGTCGACGCCCATGCCGAAGGCATTGGTGGCGACGATCACGTCGGCCTCGCCGGCCATGAAACGGCGCTGCGTCTCGGTGCGGTCCTCAGACTCCATCCCGGCGTGGTAGGCGAGCGCGCGCAGGCCGGCGTCCCGCAGCGCGGCGGTGACCTCGTCGGTGTCTTTGCGGGTGCCGCAGTAGACGATCGCCGGGCGATTGTCCGGGTCGGCCAGCCCCGCTTCGAGCAGGGCCAGCCGCCGCGCCTTCGACCCCGTTCCTTCCAGGCGCACGACGTCGAAGGAGAGGTTGGGCCGGTCGAAGCCCGAGCGGACCTGGAGCGGGTCGCGCATCGCGAAGCGGCTGGCGATCTCCCGCCCCACCGCCTCGGTCGCGGTCGCGGTGCAGGCCATCACCGTTGGCCGGCCGAGCCGCTCGGCCACCCGGGGTAGCTGCAGGTAGTCGGGGCGGAAGTCGTGCCCCCACTCGGAGACGCAGTGCGCCTCGTCGACCGCGAGCAGGTCGACCCGGCGTCGGCTGATCGCCTGCTGGAAGGCTTCGGAGCCGAACCGCTCCGGCGAGCAGTAGACCATCCGCGCCTGGCCGCTGGCAACCTGCGCCAAGGTGCGCCGCACGTCCTCCCACTCCATCGCCGAGGTAATCATCGCCACCGGGTGGCCGGCCGCGGTCAGCCGCCGCCACTGGTCGTTGATCAGCGCGATCAGCGGGCTAACGACAATCGTCAGGTCCTCCGTGGCCAGGCCGGGCAGCTGGTAACAGAGGCTCTTGCCGCCCCCGGTCGGCATCACGATCAGCGAGTCGCGGCCCGCCAGGGCCGCCTCGACCGCCTCGCGCTGGCCCGGTCGGAAGGACTCGAAGCCGAGCTCCGCCAGCAGTTCGTCGGCCTGCGCCGGCCTAGAAGCCGAGGATTCCACCGGGCACCGGTTCGGGCAGCCAGGGCTCGTGCCACTGGCAGATGCCGCGGGTTAGGTCGTCCGCCTGCGTCGGCCCCCAGGTCCCCTTCTCGTAGGGGTGGACCGGGCCGAGCTCGTCGAGCAGCGGCTGCACGATCCGCCAGGTCTCCTCGACCGCGTCCTGGCGAGTGAATAGCTGGTGGCGACCGGCGATCGCGTCGGCGAGCAGCCGCTCGTAGGGCTCGGGCTCTTCGCCCGGCGCCTTTTCGAATAGCACCGCGAGGTCTGCGGGCTCGAATGCCTCCTCTCCCGCCTGCTTGGCGTAGAGGCGCAGGCGCGCGCCCGGCGTGGGCTCGATCCGCACCGTCATCTGGTTCGCATCGGGCTGTTTGCCGGGCCCGACCCCGAGCGGCGGCGGCCGCTTGAAGACGACTGTGACCTCGCTCGACTTGACCGGCAGGTACTTACCCGCGCGGATGAAGAAGGGGACGCCGCTCCAGCGCCAGTTGTCGATCGCCAGCTCGACCGCGGCGAAGGTCTCCGTGGTTGAGTCGGACGCCACGCCCTCGACTTCGCGGTAGCCCTCGTACTGGCCGCGTACGTAGCGCTTCGGATCCGCCGTGCGGGTCGCCTTGAACAGTTCCAGCTTCTTGTCGCGGATCGAGTCGTGGTGATTGCCGGTCGGCGGCCCCATCGCGACCAGCGCCAGCACCTGCAGGGCGTGGTTCTGGATCACGTCGCGCATCGCCCCGACCGCGTCATAGAAACGCCCCCGGTCCTCGACGCCAAAGTCCTCGGCGATCGTCATCTGCACGTGGGAGACATGCTCCTTGTTCCAGATCGGCTCCAGCACCGAGTTGGCGAAGCGCAGGTAGGTGATGTCCATCACCGGCTCCTTGCCCAGGTAATGGTCGATCCGCAGGATCTGGTCCTCCTCCAGGGCTTCGCAGAGGTCGGCGTTAAGCGCCCGCGCCGAGGCGAGGTCGTGGCCGAAAGGCTTCTCGATCACGACGTGGGCGTTTTCGGTCAGCCCTGCGTCCTTGAGTCCGTGGACCACCGTCGCGAACAGGGACGGCGGGATCTCGAGGTAGAAGACGGGGCGCTTCGCGTCGCCGATCGCCTCGGCGACCTGCTCGAACGTGCTCGGGTCCGCGTAGTCGCCCTGGACGTAAGAGAGGCGGGCGACAAAGCGACCGAGAACATCCTCGTCAGGTTCGGAGACCGTCGCCTCGATCGCTTCGCGGGCGTGCTGGCGCAGCTGCTCGATTGTCCACTCGTCGATCGCGACACCGACGATCGGGAAGTCGAGCTTGCCCCGCGCCTCCAGTCGGTAGAGGGCGCGGAAGGTCATCTTCTTCGCCAGGTCGCCGGTGATGCCGAAGATCGCCAGCACGTCGGCGCTTGCGTCGCGGGGTCGTTTGGCGTCGGTACCTGCCATCCGCCGCCAGGCTACCCGCTGGCCAAGCGGCCGGCCGTCGCCTGGCTGGCGTAGGGTAGGCGCCGATGAGCGCGGAGCGAGCAAGCGTGCATCTCTGGCTCTTCGCGCCGCGAGCGAAGCGCGAGGCTGTGTGATGGAGCTCGGACTCGTCGGTCTCGGTCGCATGGGCGCCAACATGGCCCGCCGCCTGATGCGCGACGGCCACCGCTGCGTCGTCTACGACGTCAATCCCGACGCGGTCTCCACGCTGGCGGACGAGGGCGCCGAGGGCGCAGCCTCACTCGAGGAGCTGGCCGCGAAGCTAAGCGCCCCGCGCTCGGTCTGGGTGATGGTGCCGGCCGGCGAGATCACCGAGAAGACGATCGAGGACGTCGCCGCCGTGCTGGAGAGCGGCGACGCGATCGTCGACGGCGGCAACTCCTACTACCGCGACGACATCCGCCGTGCCGCGAACCTGCGCGAGCGGGGCATCGATTTCGTCGACTGCGGGACCAGCGGCGGTGTCTTCGGGCTCGAGCGCGGCTACTGCCTGATGATCGGCGGGCCTGACGGGGCGGTGCAGCGGCTCGACCCGATCTTCGCTTCGCTGGCGCCGGGGGTCGAGACCGCGGAGCGGACGCTGGGGCGCTCCGGCGACCCCAGTCCCGCTGAGAACGGCTACCTGCACTGCGGGCCCAACGGCGCCGGCCACTTCGTGAAGATGGTCCACAACGGGATCGAGTACGGGATCATGGCCGCCTACGCCGAGGGTCTGAACATCCTCAAGAACGCCAACGCCGGCAAGGTGGAGCGTGAGGCGGACGCGGAGACGGCGCCGCTCGACCATCCCGAGTACTACCAGTACGACCTCGACCTGCCCGAGGTGGCCGAGGTCTGGCGCCGCGGCAGCGTGGTCGGCTCCTGGGTGCTTGATCTGACCGCGGCGGCGATGCAGGAATCACCTGACCTGGCCGACTTTGCCGGCCGCGTCTCCGACTCCGGCGAGGGGCGCTGGACCTCGATCGCGGCGATCGACGAGGGCGTGCCGGCGCCGGTGCTGACGACGGCGCTCTACGAGCGCTTCTACTCGCGCGGGCTCGACGACTTCGGCGACAAGGTGCTCTCGGCGATGCGCAAGCAGTTTGGCGGTCACGACGAGAAGAGCGCCTAGATGGGCATCGAGCTGGAGGTCGTCGCCGACGAGAGGGCAGCGGCACGGAGGGCCGCCGAGCTGATTGCTGCGGCCGGCGCCGACGCGGTGGCGCAACGCGGGATCTTCTCGCTGGCAATGAGCGGCGGGCGCACCCCGTGGGGAATGCTGGCGATCCTCGGCGAACAGGAGGCGATGCCCTGGGGGGAGACCGAGCTGTTCCAGGTCGACGAGCGGATCGCCTCGCCCGGCAGCGAGGAGCGCAACCTCACCCACATGGTGCTTGGCCTCTCGATGGACCACCAGGCGGCGCTGCGCCCGATGCCGGTCACCTCCCGCGATCTCGACGCGGCGGCGAGGGAGTACGAATCGCAGCTGCCCGAGCCGATCGACTTAATCCACCTCGGTCTCGGCCCCGACGGCCACACCGCCTCACTGGTGCCGGGCGACCCGGTGCTCGAGGTCCGCGATCGCCGGGTCGCCCTCACTGAAACGGCCTACCAGGGCCATCGCCGCATGACCCTCACCTACCCGGCCCTCGCCGAAGCCCGCCGCATCGTCTGGCTCGTCACCGGCGAGGCCAAGCGCGACCCCCTCGCCAAGCTTCTCGTCGGCCACGACTCGATCCCCGCCGGCCGGGTCGAAAACGAGGCGATGGTCGTCGTAGCCGACGAGGCCGCAGCGGGCAGTAGGTAGACGTTTGCGAATTCGCTAACGCAAAATTAGCGAATTCGCTAACATAAGCCCATGCCTACTTCGCTTGGAAAGGCCTCAGCAGCTTCTCTCATCGGGGAGATCCAGCGGCAGAGCGGACTCAGCCAGGCCGAGCTCGCCCGCCGTGCGGGACTTCCTCGATCGGTCGTCAACGTCTACTTGCGCGGGAAGCGGGAGCCGGGCGCCGACGTTCTCGCCCGCCTGGCCGCTGCGGGTGGCCTCGAGCTTGGGCTGGCACCGCGCAAGCCCCCAGTCGACCCCGAGCGGGCGGGCAAGATCCTCGTGCAGGTTCTCGAGCTGGCCGAGGCGCTGCCGTTCCGGGCGCGTCCCGACCTCAACTATCCAAGGTTGGCCGATCGCTTGGCAGCGGAGCTGGGGCGATGAGCGAACTGGTCGACAAGCTCTTCGCGATCCATGACTCGCTGGCCCAGGCGGGCCTGGCTCATGCCTTCGGCGGCGCGATCGCTCTCGCCTACTGCGTCGAGGAGCCGCGCGGCACCCGCGATCTCGACGTCAACATCTTCGTCGACGCGTCGGAGGCAGAGTCGGTTCTCGCATCGCTGCCGGATGGCGTTGAGGTCAGCAGAGAGAACATCGCCAAGATCGAACGCGACGGCCAAGCGCGGCTGGACTGGAAGGGCACACCCATCGACGTCTTCCTCAACAACGTGCCCCTTCATGAGGCTGTCGCCTCTGCCGTTGTCTGGGTACCTCTCGAGCGACGCGAAGTGCCAGTTCTCGATTGCGCCTCGCTGGCCATCTTCAAGGCGTTCTTCGACCGCACCAAGGACTGGGCCGATCTCGAGGCGATCGCCGAGGCCACCCCAGAGGACATCGAAGCGGCAGCGACGACGATCTCAGAGTTGGTGGGGCCGGACGATCCCGCCGTCAAGCGGCTCGAACTGCTCGCCGTGCCCAGCTATCGCAGGTAGGCCTGGGCTTTCTCTCAGGCGAGGTCGAGCGAGACCGGGTGGTTGGCGACGATCCGGTTCTCGGGGTCGTAGCGGCGCTTGATCTCCAACAGGCGCGCGCAGGTCTCGGCTGGGAGGATCGCGTCGGCGTCGCAGGGGCGCTCGGCAAAGTTGAAGTAGCCGCCCTCGGCGGCCCAGGGACCCATCGCCTCGGGCATGCGGTCGAGGTGGGTCTTGATTGCCTCGCCCAGCTCCGGCGTCATCGGCAGGCCGATGCCGAGCATGGCGAAGGCGGCGTCGATCTTGTCAAGGGCCCCGCCGCCCTCGGCCGGCCGTTCCAGCGCTCCGCCCATCTGGCGCAGCTCGGCCAGCAGTAGCGGTGAGCCCGACTCCGGGCCGGCGTACTCGACATAGGCGTCGATCGCCTCGTCCGGCAGCTCGCGGATCGTCGCGTGGTTGCCGAGCCCCGGGACCGGCTGTTCGGGGTCCATGTGGATTTTGCCCAGGCCGGCGGTGGGGATCTGGTCGAAGGTGTCCATGATCGGCGAGCCCAAGCTGGCGCGCAGCGGCGCGATCGCCGCTTCGCCCTCCTCGCGGCTGCCGATGCAGGCCGCGTCGATCGTCAGCAGCGGCCGGTCGCGGATCGCCTCGGGGACGTCCGGCATCGGCGGCGGCCGCAGGAAGCGGACGACTGAGGTGACGTCCTCGGAGACGGTGGCGGCCCAGTCGCGGTAGATCCGCACACCCTCGGCCCCGGCCTCGGCGGGGAAGAGCAGGGCGCCGGCGTAGACATCGGCGATCGGCAGCAGGTCGAGCTGCAGCGCGGTGACGATCGCGTACCCGCCTCCGCCGCCACGCAGAGCCCAGAAGAGGTCGGGCTCGTTGCCGGCGTCGACTGTCATCGGCTCGCCCTCGGCGGTGACCAGCTCGATCGCCCGCACGTTGTTGCAGGCAAAGCCGTGGCGGCGGCCGAGCCAGCTCAGCCCGCCCCCGAGCGTGTAGCCGGTCACGCCCACGTCGACGGCCGAGCCGGGAAGGAAGCAGAGGCCATGCGCTCCGGCTGCCTCACCCAGCTCCATCGCCAGCACGCCAGCCTCGACGTGGGCGGTCCGTGCATCGGGGTCGACCTCGATGCCGCGCATCCGCTCTGTCTTGAGCAGGATCGTGTCCTCGAGCCGGGGGAGTGTTGCCGCGCCGTGACCCGTGCCCTGGCCGGCAACACGGAGATCGTGCTCAGCCGCAAACCGGACTGTCGCGACGACGTCCGCTGCGCTCTCGGCGAAGACGACCGCCTCCGGTCGCTGGTCGGCGACCAGGTTCCAGGCGGTGCGCGCCTCGTCCCAGTCGGGGTCGCTGGGCGTCGCTACTCGACCGTCGATCGACAGCTCGGCGAAGTTGCTCATCCGGCCCTCCTTGGAATCAGGTGAACGTCTGGCGATCGATGGTGGTTCCTACCCCCGTCAGGACTTCGCTCACCATATCCGCGGGAAAGAGGCCGTGGGCGGCGACGCCGGGGTCGGCCTCGAGACGGGCGGCGAGCGCGGCGGGGTCGCCGATCTCGCCGCGGTAGTCGGCGATCAGGCCGTCGTCGGGGCTGGGGGGAACGTCGCGCAGTTCCACTTCCGGGCCGAGCCGGGCCAGGGTCGAGCGCAGGCCGAAGGCGAAGAGCTCGAGTGGTACCGGCGCGGCGAGCGCCTCCACCGGCTTGCTGGAGTCGGCGATCACGACGAAGCGCTCCGCTGCCGCGGCGACGATCTTCTCGCGCAGGTGGGCGCCACCGCCGCCCTTGATCAGCCACCCGTCGGGAGTCACTTGGTCGGTGCCGTCGATCGCAATGTCGAGCCGCTCCAGGGTCGAAAACTCCTCGACTGCAATGCCGAGGCCGCGCGCCTGCTCCTCGGTGGCAACCGAGGTGGCGACGCAGCGGATCCCGCTGAGGCCACGGCGCGCTAGCGCCGGCAGCAGGTACTCGACCGTCGAGCCGGTGCCGAGGCCAACCGCCATCCCGTCCTCAACCAGCTCCGCCGCCGCTTCGGCCGCGAGGCGCTTCTCGGCATCTGCGTCGGTCACGGGCGCGGACTCTATGCTCGCGGTGAGATGGACGCCCGCATCTGGCTGACCGGCGAGCGAGGCGAGCCGCGCTCCGTCGCGCTCGCGGCCGAGCGCACCGTGGTCGGCCGCTCCCCCGAGGCCGACATCGTCATCGACGACGAGGCCGTCTCCTGGAACCACCTCGAGATCGAACGCCGCGGTGACGTGCTGATGGTCACAGACCTCGACAGCAGTAACGGCACTGCGCTCAACGGCGAGCCGCTCGACCGGCCACGGCGGCTGCGCGGCGGCGACGTCCTCACCCTCGGCGGGCACCGGCTGGAAGTGTCCGAGGGCGATCTGGGCGGCGGCCAGCGCACGGTCGCGGCCGCCGAGCCCTCCGTCGCCCTGAGCGAAGAGGAGCGCGCCACCGCGGAGGCGCTGGTCGCGCCGTATCGCAGCGAGGGCGCCTTCGCTGGCCGCCCCGCCACCCGGGCCGAGCTGGCCGAGGCGCTACACGTCAGCGAGCGCACCGCGCAGCGCCGCCTCGACGCTCTCGCCACCAAGCTCGACGTTCCAGGTGACGCCGGCCGCGAGCGCCCCCGCTTGATCGCCGCCCGCGTGATCGAGCTCGGCCTCGACCGCCCTCGCTAGCGGTCACGCGTCTGCATTTACCCCTGTATAGCGAGGGTTGGAGCAGACGCGTGGCGTGAACCTGGCCAAACCTGGCCCGGTAGGCGTCGCCGCTGTCGTTGGCGCGTTCGCTCCCAGCGCCGAGCATCGGTTGGACAAAAGCAATCCACCCGAAAGGGGAGTCCAATGCTCAACCGAACAATCATCACCAGCCTGCTCACCATTCTCGCCTTGGCGCTTCCAGTTGCCGGGGCGGCGGCTGCGGGGCACTCGGGGGCCGTCGTCTTTTCCCGGGTCGTAGCCAAAACGACGAAAGACAAAGAGGGCAAAGAGGCGACGACGAACGAAGGCGGTCTCTACGCAGTGCGCGACGGTCGTCTCAACCAGCTAACCGAAGACCCGACCGACACCGAACCGGCTTTCTCCCCGGACGGGCGGGCGATCGCCTTCGTCCGCAGCGGCGACGTCTTCTCGGTGCGGGCCGACGGCTCTGGCTTGCGCCGGCTCACCAGTGGGGCGGAGCTCGACTCGGCGCCGACCGTGTCGCCGAGCGGCAAATTCGTCCTCTTCGAGCGGCGCTCCGCCGACGGCGCGCCGGGAGACCTGTACGCGGTCCACATCCTCGGCGGCGGCGCCAGGGCGGTGACCAGCACTCCCGAGGACGACCACGAAGCGTCCTTCTCGGTGGACGGCCGCCTGATCGTTTTCGTCCGCACCGCCGGAACGGTCGACGACCTCTACTCGGTACGGCCGTCCGGCGCTCGCGCCGCGCGACTGACGAGGACGGGACGCGTCGATGAGTTCAGTCCGCGTTACTTCGCCGGCGGCATCGTCTTCAGTCGCGGCGAGAGCGGCGAGGGACCGAGCGCCTATGCCGACGTCTACACGATGCGTAGCAACGGCAAGAAAGTCCACCCACTGGTAGCCGGCGCTGGCTCGGCCTACGTCGAAGACGTAGCCCCGAACGGCCGCACGGTGCTCTTCCGCCGCGACCAGGGCCTCTGGGTGAAGCAGATCGGCCCGCAGCGGGCCCGCAAGCTCAGCCAGTTGCCCGACGGCTCGGAGACCAACGCGGTCTTCTCCTCCGACGGCAAGCGGGTGGCGGCGTTCATTGAGGCGGACGGGCGGGAGCAGCTCTCCTCGATCGACGTCTCGAACGGCTCGACCACCGAGCTGGCGGAAGGGTTCGAACCGCTCGAACCCTCGACTGAACCGGGCACCGTCACGACCATCGGCCCGGTCATCACCTGGCAGCCGGTGCGGCGCTGAGTCCCGCCGGGAACTCCCGGGGGGACTCTCTGGACTCCCCCCGGCTCCAGCACGAAGGGCCCTCTCCGGTTTGGAGGGGGTCCTTCGTAGTTTTGCGCCCGGTATAACCCGAGGCACATGGGGGACCCCGCCATCGGCTCGACCGTCGCCGGCTACCGAATCGACGCGCTGATCGCCCGCGGCGGGATGGGGGTCGTCTACCGGGCGACGCAGCTGGGACTCGACCGGCCGGTGGCGCTGAAGCTGATCTCTCGTGAGCTCGCCGACAAACAGGCCTTCCGCGAGCGCTTTCTGCGCGAGTGCCGGCTCGCCGCCAGCCTCGACCACCCCGGCGTCGTGCCCGTATTCGACTCCCGCGAGGAGGACGGCGAGCTGATCGTCGCGATGCGGCTGGTCGAGGGCGGCGACCTGCGCAAGCTGATCGACCGCGAGGGGCCGCTGCCGCCGCCCCGCGCGGTGGCGTTGCTCGCCCAGGTCGCCGACGCGCTCGACGCTGCCCACGCCGCCGGCATCGTCCACCGCGACGTCAAGCCCCACAACATCCTGATCGAGGGCAACCGCGCCTATCTGACCGACTTCGGCCTCGCCAAGGCGGTCGAGGACAGCGGCGTCCTCAGCGGCGCCTCGGTCGTCGGCACAGTCGAATACATGTCGCCCGAGCAGTGGCAGGGCGCCAAGGTTGGGCCGCCGACCGACGTCTACTCGCTCGGCTGCGTCCTCTACGAGGCGCTGACCGGGATCGTCCCCTACGCGCGCAAGGCCGAGGATGCCGAACCGGAGATGCCTAAGGGTCTCGGCGCGGTGATCGAGCGGGCGGTCTCGAAGGACCCGGCCGACCGCTACCCGAGCGCCACCGCCCTGATTGAGGCGGCGCGGGATTGCGAGGGTGGGACGCCGACGGCGACGCGGGTCCTGACGGATGCGCCAAGGTCGATGGCGGTGATCGACGCAGGCGGCGGCTGGAGACGCGGTGGTGGAGAGGACCGTGATTGGCGCGGCTTGCTCGCGGCGTGGGTCAAGAGCCTGAGTATCACCGCCGGCGGAATCCTTGCCGTCTCTCTCGCCGTCATTCTGGTCGCCTTCCTCTGGGCCAAGATCTTCGCCGACGACGTCTCCGTCTCGGAGCCGATCGAGGTCGGCCGCGGTCCGCTGCGCCTCGCCGTCGGCGAGGGCCGTGTCTGGGCCACGAGCGCAGCCGACGGGACGCTCGCCTGGATCGACCCCCAGACGCGAGAGGTGGAGGGCGAGGTGCGGCTCGGCCGGGGCATCTCCGGCGTCGCCGTCGGCGAGGGCTTCGTCTGGGTGACGCGGCCGCGCACCGGCGAGCTGCTCCGGGTGGACCCCGATTTGCCCCGCGTCGACCCCGACCGGCTGGCAAGGCTGCGGATCAAGCTGGGTGGTCGTCCGGGAGCGATCGTCGTCGCCGGCGGCCGCGTCTGGGTCGCCGACGAGGCCGGCGGCGGCGTCAGCGCGATCAACCCACCCGTCGGCAAGCTCTACAAGCGGGGCATCGCTCCCCTTTCGGCGCCGCTGCGGCTCGGCGCTGGCGCTGGCGGCCTCTGGGTCAGCAGCGCCACGACCGGCGCGATCCGCCGTATCGACCTCGGCGACGCCGTCGCCGGGCCCGCGATCCCGGCCGGGCGCGGTCCCTCTGGGATCACCGTCGCCGGCGGCATCGTCTGGGTCGCCAACAGCCGCGGCGATACGGTCACCCGGGTCGATCCGGCGACCCGGGTGCTGCTCGGCGAGCCGATCGTCGTCGGCGCCCGGCCGGGCGGGATCGACGCCGGCACTGACGCGGTCTGGGTGGCCAGCAACGGCGACGGCACCGTCACCCGGATCGACATCGCGGACGGCGAGGTCGTCGGTGACCCGATCGACGTCGGCCCCGCGCCCGGCGCGGTCGCGGTCGGCGAGGAAGCGGTCTGGGTCGCCAACAACGGCGACGGCACCGTCACACGGATCGAGCCGTGACAGCCGACGCGTAGGGGGCGTGGGGGCCGGGGAATAGGATCGAGGAGACCCGCATGCCGACCCCCGAGCAAGACATCGACCAGGTCTGCATCAACACGATCCGGACGCTGTCGATCGACGCGATCCAGAAGGCGAACTCGGGCCATCCAGGGACGCCGATGGCGCTGGCGCCGCTCGCATACACGCTCTGGCAGCGCTTCCTCCGCTTCGACCCGGCCGACCCGATCTGGCCCAACCGCGACCGCTTCGTCCTCTCCGCCGGTCACGCCTCGATGCTGCTCTACTCGCTGCTATTCCTCGCCGAGGTGCAAGCGGTCGACCCCGACTACGAGGTCGTCGGCAAGCCGTCCGTCTCGCTCGAGGACGTCGAACGCTTCCGCCAGCTCGACTCGCGCGCCCCCGGCCACCCCGAGTACCGCTGGACCTCCGGGGTTGAGACCACGACCGGGCCACTGGGCCAGGGGATTGCCACCTCAGTCGGGATGGCAATCGCTTCCAAGTGGCAGGGCGCCCGCTACGGCACCGACATCTTCGACTTCGACGTCTATGCGATCGCCGGTGACGGCTGCCTGATGGAGGGCGTCTCCAACGAGGCCGCCTCGATCGCCGGCCACCTGAAGCTCGACAACCTCTGCTGGGTCTACGACAACAACCAGATCACGATCGACGGCAAAACCAAGCTCGCCTACGAGGACGACGTCGCCGCTCGCTTCCAGGGCTACGCCTGGAACGTCACCCGCGTCGGCGATGCCAACGACACCGAGCTGATCGCTGCCGCCCTCGAGGAGTTCAAGGGGGAGGAAGGCCGCCCGACCATGGTCATCCTCGATAGCCACATCGGCTGGGGCTCGCCGCACAAGCACGACACCGCCGCCGTCCACGGCGAGCCGCTCGGCGAGGAGGAGGTGCGGGAGACGAAGCGCGCTTACGGCTGGCCCGAGGACGCCCAGTTCCTCGTCCCCGACGGGGTCAAGGAGCACTTCGCGGCGGGGATCGGCAAGCGCGGAGCCGAGCTGCGCGCCGAGTGGGAGGGAAGGCTCGCCGAATACGCAAAGCAGAGCCCCGATCTCGCCACCGAGATCGAGGCGATGCAGAGGCGCGAGCTGCCGCAGGGCTGGGACGCCGAGATCCCCAGCTTCGATCCCGACGAGAAGGGGATCGCCACCCGCAAGGCCTCCAACCAGGTCGAGAACGCGGTCGCCGCGCGGCTACCCTGGTTGCTCGCCGGCTCAGCCGACCTCACCGACTCGACCTCGGTCCGCATCGACCCCGAGCGCGCCGCCGACTTCGAGCCCGGTGCCTACGACGGCCGCCAGCTCCACTACGGGATCCGCGAGCACGAGGCGGCGGCGATCTCCAACGGCCTCTCGCTTTCCAAGCTGCGGCCGCTCTGGTCGACCTATCTCACCTTCTCTGACTACGCGCGGCCGGCGATCCGCCTTTCGTCGCTGATGGAGCTGCCGGTGATCCACCTCTTCACCCACGACTCGATCGGCCTCGGCGAGGACGGCCCGACCCACCAGCCGGTCGAGCAGCTCGCCTCGCTGCGGGCGATCCCCGGCCTCGACGTGATCCGCCCGGCCGACGCCAACGAGACCGCCGAGGCCTGGCGGGTGGCGCTCGATCGCAGCCACCAGCCCGTCGCCCTCGTCCTCACCCGCCAGAACGTGCCGGTCCTCGACCGCAGCAAGTACGCCCCCGCCGAGGGCCTGCGCCGCGGCGGCTACGTGCTCGCCGAAAGTGACGGTGACGGCTCCACCATCACCGACGGAGTCGGTGATGGTGTGCCGGACCTGATCCTGATCGCCACCGGCAGCGAGGTCGCCCTCGCCCTCTCCGCCCACGAGGAGCTGAGCGGCAAAGGGGTCCGCTCGCGCGTCGTCAGCCTCCCCTGCTGGGAGCTCTTCGACCGCCAGGACCAGGCCTATCGCGATGCGGTGCTGCCGCCGGGCGTGACCCGGCGCGTCTCGGTCGAGGAGGCCTCGACGCTGGGCTGGGATCGCTACGTTGGGTCTGACGGCGTCAAGATCGGAATGCGCACGTTTGGGACATCGGCGCCGCTGAAGGATGTACAAGACAAGTTCGGCTTCACCCCTGACCGGGTGGCCGAAGCCGCAAAGGAGCTGCTCTCATGAAGCCGACCGCGAAGCTGCACGAGCTGGGCCAGAGCCTCTGGCTCGACAACATCACCCGCACGATGCTGGAGGACGGCACCCTGCGGGGCTACATCGAGGAGCTTTCGGTCACCGGCCTGACCTCCAACCCGACGATCTTCGACAAGGCGATCTCCGGAAGCGACACCTACGACCAGCACATCGCCGAGTTGAGTGCCAGCGCGGTTCCCGACGAGGGGATAGGTGCCACGCCCACGGAGCGGATCTTCTTCGAGCTGGCCCTGGCCGACCTGCGCGACGCGACCGACCTCTTCGCCGCGGTCCACGAGCGCACCGCTGGCGTCGACGGCTTCTGCTCGCTCGAGGTCTCGCCGCTGATCGCCGACGACGCCGACGCGACCATCGAGGAGGCTGCGCAGCTCCACGCCAAGGCCGAGCGCGACAACCTCTACATCAAGATCCCCGGCACCGAGGCGGGACGCATTGCGATCGAGGAGTCGATCTTCGCCGGGGTGCCGATCAACGTCACCCTCTTGTTCGACGACAAGCAGTACCTCGCCGCCGCAGACGCCTATATGCGTGGCATCGAGCGTCGGATCGAGGCCGGGCTCAGCGCCGACGTCTCCTCGGTCGCCTCGCTCTTCATCAGCCGCTGGGACGTCGCCGTCGCCGGCGAAGTGCCCGACGAGCTGCACAACCGTCTCGGTATGGCGATTGGCTTCCGCGCCTACCGCGCCTACCGTGAGCTACTCGACTCGCCGAGAATGCAACGGCTGATGAACGAGGGGGCGCGACCGCAGCGGCTGCTCTGGGCCAGCACTGGCACCAAGGACCCCGAGGCCTCCGACACCCTCTACATCGAGGGCTTCGCCTCGCCCCTTACCGTCAACACGATGCCCGAGCCGACCCTGCACGCCTTCGCCGACCACGGCGAGATCGGCGACCTGGTGCCGGCGGACGGCGGCGATTGCGAGCAGGTGCTGGCGGAGTTCGCGAAGGCCGGGATCGACGTCGACGCGCTCGCCGAGCGGCTGCAGGAGGAGGGCAAGGCCAGCTTCGCCAAGTCGTGGGACGAGATGCTGAATACGATCGAGTCGCAGGTCGGGGCGCGCGCGTGAGCGAAGTCCCCCCGCTGCGCGAGGGGGAGGCGTGGAAGGCGCTGGAGCGCCACCACGGTGAGATCGCCGACCGCCACCTGCGCGATCTCTTCGCTTCGGACCCGGCCAGGGGCGAGCGCTTGGTCGCCGACGGCGCCGGCCTCCACCTCGACTTCTCCAAGAACCGGATCACCGACGAGACCGTGATCCTGCTCGGCGAGCTGGCCCGCGAGCGTGGTGTCGAGGAGCGCCGCGAAGCGATGTTCAGCGGCGAGCACATCAACGTCTCCGAGGACCGTGCCGTCCTCCACGTGGCGCTGCGGATGCCGCGCGAGCGCTCGCTCGTCGTCGATGGCGTTGACGTGGTCAAGCGGGTCCACGAGACGCTCGACCGGATGAGCACCTTCGCCGAGCGGGTCCGCTCCGGCGAGTGGACCGGCCACACCGGGAAGCCGATCCGCAACGTGGTCAACGTCGGCATCGGCGGCTCCGACCTCGGTCCAGTGATGGCTTACGAGGCGCTGCGCCACTACAGCCGCCGCGAGACGAACTTCCGCTTCGTCTCCAACGTCGACGCCACCGACTTCGCCGAGTCGACCCGCGACCTCGACCCGGAGGAGACACTCTTCGTGATCTCCTCGAAGACCTTCACCACGCTGGAGACGATGACCAACGCGAGAACCGCGCGTGAGTGGTCTCTGGCGGGCCTGGGGGGCGACGAGGCCGCCGTCGCCAAGCACTTCGTCGCGGTCTCGACCAACGCCGAGGAGGTGGCGAAATTCGGCATTGACGTCGAGAACATGTTCGGCTTCTGGGAGTGGGTGGGGGGCCGCTACTCGATGGACTCGGCGATCGGCCTCTCGACCATGCTGGCGATCGGCCCGGCCCGCTTCGCCGAGATGCTGGCCGGCTTCCACGCCATGGACGAGCACTTCCGCGAGGCGCCACCGGCCGAGAATCTGCCGATGCTCCTCGGCCTACTCGCGGTCTGGTACGGCGACTTCTTCGGCGCCCAGACCTGCGGCGTCTTTCCCTACGACCAGTACCTGCACCGCTTCCCGGCCTACCTCCAGCAGCTGACGATGGAGTCGAACGGCAAGCACGTCACCCTCGACGGCGCCCGCGTCGACTACGACACCGGGGCGATCTTCTGGGGCGAGTCGGGCACCAACGGCCAGCACTCCTTCTACCAGCTGATCCACCAGGGGACGCGGCTTATCCCCTGCGACTTCATTGGCTTCATGCATAGCCTCAACCCGCTCGGCGAGCACCACGACCTCCTCGTCTCCAACGTCTTCGCCCAGGCCGAGGCGCTCGCCTTCGGCAAGACCGCCGAGCAGGTCCGTGCCGAGGGGACGCCGGAGGCGATCGTCCCGCACCGGGTGATGGAGGGCAACCGCCCCTCGAACACGATCCTCGCCGAGCGCCTCGACCCGTTCGTGCTGGGGACGCTGGTCGCCCTCTACGAGCACAGCGTCTTCACCCAGGGCGCGATCTGGGGGATCGACTCCTTCGACCAGTGGGGGGTCGAGCTGGGCAAGGCGCTGGCGGTGGCGATCATCCCCGAGCTGCAGGCCGACGAGGAGCCTGAGCTCCACCACGACAGCTCGACCAACGCGCTGATCCGCCGCTACCGCCAGGCCAGGGCCACGGAGTAGCGGTGCCGCCGCTCGACGCCCTCCCGCTCGCGGCGTCGGAGTCCAACCTGCTCGCCGCCCGCGAGCTGATGGCGTTCACGCTCGGCTTCCACATCGTCCTCGCCTGCCTCGGCGTCGCCTTCCCGGCGATCATCCTCACCGCCAACTGGCTCGGCCTCAAGCGGGGCGACGAGGACGCGATGCGACTCGCACAGCGCTGGTCGAAGGCGATGGCGGTCACCTTCGCCGTCGGCGCCGTCAGCGGCACCGTGCTCAGCTTCGAGTTCGGCCTGCTCTGGCCCGAGTTCATGGAGCGCTTCGGCGACGCCTTCGGGATCGCCTTCGCGATCGAGGGGATCTTCTTCTTCACCGAGGCGATCTTCCTCACCATCTACATCTACGGCTGGAAGCGGCTCGGCGGCTGGGCGCACTTCTGGTCGGGGATGCCGATGGTGATCACGGGGATCGGCGGCGCCTTCTCGGTCGTCACCGCCAACGCCTGGATGAACCAACCGCAGGGGTTCACCCTCGACGCCGCCGGCAAGGTCGTCGACACGCAGCCGCTCGAGGTCCTCTTCAACCCGGCCTGGCACTACGAGGTGCCGCACATGATCCTCGCCGCCTACATGGTCGCCGGCTTCCTCGTCGCCTCCGTCTACGCGGTGGGGATGCTGCGTGGACGCCGCGACCGCATGCACCGGCTCGGGCTGCTGATCCCGCTCACGATCGCCTGTATCGCTACCCCGATCCAGATCTTCGTCGGCGACACCGCGGCGCGCGAGGTCGCCGACCACCAGCCGGCCAAGTTCGCCGGCTTCGAGTGCATCCAGGAGACCGGGCCCAACCAGACCGAGTACCTGGGGGGTATCTGCACCGACGACGGGGTCAAGGGGGCGATCGGCATCCCCGACCTCGACTCCTACCTGGTCGGGTTCAGCGCCGACACGGTCGTGACCGGGCTCGAGGACATCCCGCCCGACGAGCGCCCGCCCGCCAACACGCTGCTCCACCTCTCCTTCGACACGATGGTTGGGATCGGGAGCGCGCTGCTCGGCCTCGCGGCGTGGCTCGCCTTCGTCTGGTGGCGCCGACGCGACATCCCGCGCACGCCCTGGTTCCTGCGCGCCGTCTCGGTCTCCGGCGTGGCAGCGATCGTCGCCCTCTGGTGCGGCTGGATCGTCACCGAGGTCGGCCGCCAGCCCTGGATCGTCCAGGGCTACATGCGAACCGAGGAAGCGGTGACCGAGGCGGAGGGGATCTGGTTTGCCTTCGCCGCGATCGTCCTCCTCTACGCGGCGCTCGGCACCGGACTGGTCCTCGTCTTGCGGGCGATGTCGCGGCGCTGGCGCGAGCAGGGCGAGGACGCTGCCGAGACGCCATACGCACCGCCCGCGGAGGTCGCCCCATGAGTGGGTGTGGCGACTTTCCCGTCTATATGACGGCTAACTCGCCACACGGGAGGCTCCGGTGACCAAGGCCGACCTCTGCGCCGCGATCCTCTGGACCGGCGCCACGCTTTACGCGGTCTTCGGCGGCGCCGACTTTGGCGGCGGCCTCTGGGACCTGATCGCGGGCGGCGCGGAGAAGGGCGAGCGGCCGCGGGCGCGGATCCAGCGTTCGCTGACCCCCGTCTGGGAGGCCAACCACGTCTGGCTGATCTTTATCCTCGTCGTCCTCTGGACCGCCTTCCCGGAGGCCTTCGGGGCGCTGATGTCGACCCTCTACGTGCCGCTGGCGCTGGCCGCGGTCGGCATCGTCCTGCGCGGCGCCGGCTTCGCCTTTCGCAAGTCGATCGAGTCGCTGCAGGCGCGCCGCGCGATGGGCGCCGCCTTCGCCCTCTCTTCGGTGCTGACCCCGTTTTTCATGGGGACGGTGGTCGGCGCGGTGGCGGCCGGCAACGTGCCGGCGGAGGGCAACGGCGACGCCTTCTCCAGCTGGCTGGCACCGCTGCCGCTGCTGACCGGGGCGCTCTTCGTCGCCACCGGCGCCTACCTGGCGGCGATCTTCCTCGTCGTCGACAGCCGCCGCGACGACGACGCCGAGATGGAGGACTACTTCGCCCGCCGCGCCCTCGCCGCGGGACTCGCCGCCGGCGCCCTGGCGATCGCCGGCATCTTCGCCCTCCATGCCGACGCCCGCTACGCCTACGACCGCCTCGTCGCCGAGGGCCTACCACTAGTGATCACCTCGGCGCTCTGCGGCCTCGCCGTGTTGGCGATGCTGGCCCGCGCCGCGCGCCGCGGGTTGCGGCCGCTGGCGATCGGCGCCGTCGTCGCGGTGATCTGGGGCTGGGCCGTCGCCCAGTTCCCCTACCTGCTGCCGACCTCGCTGACGATCAGCGAGTCGGCGGCACCGGGGCCGACCCTCGACTCGGTCCTGGTCGTCTTCGGCATCGCTGCGATCGTCGTCCTGCCCTCCCTCGGCCTGCTCTACTGGCTCTCCCAGCGGGAGCTCCTACAGGACTGACACAGCGTGGATGACCAAGCAGATCAAGGACGCAGGGAGCGTGGCGTGCTCCGCACGCAAGCGACCGAGGACGCCGATATGCGAAGTGTCATCCACGCTGTGCTCTTCGACATCGACGGGACCATCCTTGTGACAGGGGGCGCCGGGGGCGCCGCCTGGCAGCGCGCCTTCGAGGAACTGCATGGAGTCGAAGCCAACGTCGCCGAGCACACCGATGCCGGCATGACCGACCCTGAGATCGCCAAGATCATCTTCCGCGAGGTGATCGGGCGCGAAGGCACGGCTGAAGAACGCGCCAAGGCGATCGGTGGCTATCTCAAGCACCTGCCCGACACCGTGGCGGAGTCCGACGGCTACCGGGTGATGCCCGGGATCGAGAACCTGCTCGACGAGCTGATCGACGGCGGCGTCCTGCTCGGACTGGTCACCGGCAACATCGAGGCCGCCGCCCACATCAAGCTCGCCCGCGCCGGCCTCAACCGCTTCTTCAGCTTCGGCGGCTACGGCTCCGACTCACCCGACCGCACCGAGGTGACGAAGACGGCCCTCACCCGTGGCGAGCTCGTTTCCGGCGGCACCCTCGCCGATGGCGCCTGCATCGCAGTCGGCGACACCCCCCGCGACGTCAAGGCCGGCCACGGCGCCGGTATCCGCGTCGTTGGCGTCGCTACCGGCAGCTACTCGGTCGAGCAGCTGGAGGAGGCGGGCGCCGACTGGGCGTTGGAGACTGTGAAGCACGAGTTCCCGGTGTAGAGGCCCCTCCCGGCAGGGGTTTCACTTAACTTTTTCTGGTGATCGGGAGAGGCCGTCCGAGGGCGATGGCGCAGAAAAAGTACAAGACGTTCCACCCCTACCGGGAGGGGCTTGTCATCGCGCTGCTTGTGCTCCTCGCCCTGGCTGGCTGCGGGGGCTCCAGCGGCGGGGACCAGGGGCTGGCCGATCGCTTCGACGCGAGAGCCGCTTATGCGTTGGTCGAGGAGCAGGTGGGGTATGGACAGCGGCCCGCCGGCTCGTCGCAGCTGCGTCGGCTCTCAGCGGAGCTGCGGCCGCTGCTTCCGAATGGCCGCTTCGAAGCGATCCCTGGTGAGCCTCTCCTGCGCAACGTGGTCGGCACCTTGCCGGGGCGCGAGCCCGGCATCGTCGTTGGCGCCCACTACGACACGCTGGTCAAGCCGCGCGGCTTTGTCGGCGCCAACAACGGCGCCGCCGGCACTGCGGTAGTGATCGAGGCCGCGCAGGCCCTGCGCCGCGCGCCCGCCGACGGCGACGCGCGAAAGGTCAGCTTCGTCCTCTTCGACGGTGAGGAGCCCCCCGCCGGCCTGCCCGAGGAAAGCGTCGACTTCTACAACGAAGGGTTGCGCGGCTCTCGCGCCTACGTCAAAGCCCACCCGGGCGAGACGAGCGCGATGATCTTGCTCGACTACGTCGGCAACCGCGGCCTGCGCCTGCCGCGTGAGGCGAACTCGACCGAAGAGCTCTGGAGCCACCTCCTGGCCGCCGCCGAAACGGTTGGCGCCCAGCGTTTCTTCTCGAGCGAAACCGGCCCCGCGATCATCGACGACCACGTTCCCTTCTTGCGCAGCGGTGTCCCCGCGATCGACCTGATCGACTGGTCCTATCCGGGTCACAGTCTCGCCGATGACCTCGACAAGATCTCCCGCCAGAGTCTCGATGGGGTCGGAGAGGCCGTCGTCCAGCTCGTTGAAGAACTGCGCAGCGAGTAACGAAGGCAGGGCAGTAGAGCTTTGGATGCCGGATTACCGCCCGAGTACAGCCTTAAACTCCGAAACGGATGACCACCTATGAGCAAGCGGATGCGATGCCGACCCTCGAGGAGGGGTCATGGGTTTATCTGATCGGTCCTGCCGACGACCAAGATTCTGCTCACAGCCTTCATGGATCTCTGATCGAGGCTTGTGAGGCAAGCGGTTGGACCGCCCTTAGCTGGTCTCCACCCAGAACTGCGGCACGCGAAGACGATCCTGGTCGTTTTTTCGAGGGCGTTCGTCACGCGGTAGAACATGCAGATATCGTGATTGCTTTGATGGGGGAGAGGACTGAGACAACGGATATTGAGCTGGCGTTGGCCTATAGCCATAGGCGGCCCATTATCGGCTTGCAAATGTCCAGCGAGGAGTCACCGATCTCGGGAATTCAGCAGATGCTTTCTTCGTACGAGCGGGCTCGTGTAATTACCTGTGAAAACGCTGACGAGTGCGTTTCGAAATTGCAAGCCGCTTTTTCTGACCCCTGCTTTGCGGAGACAATACGCCGCGCGGCTGGTGAGCACGCAGGAGGCTCCTGACGGATCTGCCCATGCTTTACACCATCGGTCATTCAAATCACTCGATGGAGCGCTTCCAAGAGCTGCTGTCGGATAACGAGATCGAGGTCCTCGTAGACATTCGCTCTCACCCCCGCTCGAGATACGTGGAATGGGCTGATCGGCATCACATCCCAGATGCCGTGCGAGGTGCTGGTGCAAAGTACCTATTTCTCGGTGGGGAGCTCGGTGGGCGGCCCGATGGCTCTGAGTTCTACGATGCAGATGGGCGTGTCCTTTACTGGAGGGTTGCGGCAGGCAAGCTGTTTCGCCATGGAATCGAAAGGCTAAGTCGAGGGGCGAAGCAATATCGCACTGCGATTATGTGCAGCGAGGAGAATCCTGCATCCTGTCACCGTCGGCTATTGGTTGCGAAGGTCCTGCTCGAGCAGGGTGTTACGATCGTCCACATTCGAGGCGACGGCCGCTGTGAAACGGAGTCGAAGCCGATAGATCTATCCGAGGGGTCGCTTTTTGATGACGAGGAGAGCCTATGGAGATCTTCACTATCGGTTTCACGCGCACGACGGCCGAGGATTTCTTCGGCCGCCTGAGATCGCACCACATCGAGCGATTGCTCGATGTGCGGCTGAGCAACAAGTCCCAGCTGGCTGGCTTTGCCAAGCGAGATGACCTCGCCTACTTCCTTCGTGAGCTGGTTGGCGTCGATTACGAACACGCGCCGCTACTAGCACCCACCCAAGAGATTCTCGATGCCTACAAGAGGAAGGGCAAAATGCCTTGGCGGGAATATGAAGAGCTCTTCCTGACGCTGATGCGAGAGAGAAGCATCGAGAAGGAGTTCAGCGCCGAGGAATTCAGGCGGCGTACCGTCTTGCTCTGCAGCGAGGACAAGCCGGAGCACTGTCATCGGCGTTTGGTCGCTGAGTACCTCGCCGAGCATTGGGCAAGCGTCAACATAGTGCATTTGTAGCCTAAGCCGGTGCCAGCAGAGGAAATAATCGTCCTCGCCAACTCCAGGAAGTGGGGTGGACGATGTGTAGCTGGGATTTCGACGAACTCAGCTCAGTGGATTCGCCCGGTTTCAGACTTGCCGCTTGGCCAGTTGGAGCCTTCCCACTACAGAATCCAGGGACGCGACATACAGCCTCTCGATATCGTGACGTTTGAGCACTGCGGAAAAGTCGATGATCCGTTTCAACCTGAGAACGTTGCCATTTCCGATGTCGAATGGCAGTTGATCGGTCGGCTCAAATCGAGCGAAGCGTACGAAGCCCTTTCGCCGCATCTGGTGACGGGCCCGATGCTCTTGGGAAATCGTGGCGCGGCGGTTCCAGAGGAAGAGGCGGCACGGGGCGTGGAGGTATCGCTCGCGTTGATCGAGCCTCAGGAAGTCACCTTTTCCTTGCAGCACCCCTATGAGGGGAAGAGTGCATCGAGGCCGCGTGTGAGCTTCAGCTTGAATGGCCGCCGCTACAACCTGGCGCTCACCGACTACTCGGTTCGCCCACGCCTGATGGACGCGGGCTTTGGTGACTACGAGCCTGGGGAGCTGGGCTTAGATGCTGGAAGCAAAATTCTTCTAACGGTGAGCCTGGCCGAGCCTCGGGAAGGGTGGTGCACCAAGCTCGTGGCTGCCGTCATGTTCATGTCTGATCCCTAGGCCAGGGTGCAGCGGGCCTGGTAGATGGAGAGGAAGCCATTCTCGAAGCCGTTGCGCGCCATGCGCAGGTACAGGCGCCAGACGCGGACCCGTTCGGGACCAGCGAGGCGGACCGCCTCGTCGAGGTTCTCGTCGAGGCGGCGGGCCCAATGGCGAAGCGTCTCGGCGTAGTCCGCTCCGAACTCCTCGGCGTGGCGGGTAACGAAGCCCGCCCGCTCCAGTGCCAGCAGCACCCGCGAGAGGTGCAGCGGTTCGGCGTCGGGGAAGACGTAGCGCTCCGAGAAGGGGCCGGCGTCGGGATCGGTGTGGCGGAGGCGGGCGATGCCGTGGTTGAGCAGCCGCCCGCTCGGCTCCAGCAGCCCGGCCAGGGTGCGGGCGTAGACGTCGATCTGCGCCGCGCCGACGTGCTCGACCATGCCGATGCTGGCGATCGCGTCGAAGCGCTCGCCGGCGAGATCGCGGTAGTCCATGACTCGAATCTCGACCCGGTCGGCGACCCCGGCGGCCTCGGCCCGCTGCCGCGCCCGCTCGGCCTGGGGAGGGGAGAGGGTGATGCCGAGCACCCGGGCGCCGTGCCGGGTCGCCGCCCAGAGCGGGAAGCTCCCCCAGCCGCAACCGACGTCGAGCACCCGCTCACCCTCTTTCAGTGCCAGCTTGCGAGCGACCATCTCGAGCTTCTCCTCCTGCGCCGCCTCCAGCGTCTCGGCGCCGCGCGAGAAGATCGCGCAGCTGTAGGTCATCGAGTCGTCGAGGAAAAGCGAGAAGAACTCGTTGGAGACGTCGTAGTGGTGGCGAACCGCCTCGGCGTCGCGCTCCTTGGTGTGGCGGTGGCCACTCGGGCGGAGCTCGGCGGCGGGCCGGCGCGGCGGCCGGGTCAGGCCGGCGGCGCGCACCGCGCCGAGCAGCAGCCGCGCCTTGTCGGCGCCCTCCAGCGGCGGCGGCTGCCAGCTGTCGAGCAGCCCGATCACCGCGTCGATGTCGTCGACCTCAATCTCGCCGCTGACATAGGCGCGGCCGAGCCCCAGCTGCCCCGGCGCCAGCAGCGCGCGCGCGGCGGCGCGCGGCGAGCGCACGTAGAAGGTCGGCCCGGAATCGCCGGATGTGACCGGCAGCCGCGTCCCGTCCCAGAACTCGACCGCGAAGGGCCGCTCGGGGATCCGCCCCTCGATCTCGCGACGCAGTCTCGCGGTGCTCGCAAAAGGCATTGGCCCCGACCTTACAACGCGGTTGATCGCAGGTGACGTGTTCGCTGACGCTCGGCGTATGATCGTTATGTGGCAGGCGCCGGACCACTCCCATCCGACATCCAGCCGGTCGAGAACGAGACGCGTGATCGGATCATCACCGGGCTGGTAACGCTGGTCCCCTTCGTCGCGATCGTCTTCGCCGGCTGGCAGGTCTGGGGCAGCGCCCTGCACTGGAGCGACATCTTTCTCTTCGTCGGCATCTACCTGCTGACCGGGCTCGGGATCACGGTCGGGTTCCATCGCCATCTCACCCACCGCAGCTTCAAGGCGAAGCGCTGGCTGCACGGACTGCTGGCGATCCTCGGCTCGGCGGCGATCGAGGGACCGGTGATCTCCTGGGTCGCCGACCACCGCAAGCACCACGCCTTCTCCGACGAAGTGGGTGACCCGCACAGCCCCCACGTCGATCACGGCCATGGCTGGGGCGGCGCGATGCGCGGACTCTTCCACGCTCACATGGGCTGGCTCTTCATCCACACCCAGCGCGGCAACAAGGAACGCTTTGCCCCTGACCTGATCGAAGACCCGGTGATCAGCTGGGTCGACCGCACCTTCCTGCTCTGGGCGATCCTCGGCCTCCTCCTCCCCTTCGCGCTCGGCTGGGTGATCGGCGGCACCCTGTTCGCGGGGCTGACCGGCCTGCTCTGGGGTGGCCTGGTCCGCGTCTTCGTCCTCCACCACTTCACCTACAGCATCAACTCGCTCTGCCACGTCTTCGGCCGGCGCGACTTCGATACCGGCGACGAGTCACGCAACCTCGCCCTGATCGCCCTGCCGACGATGGGCGAGGCCTGGCACAACAACCACCACGCCTTCCCGACCTCCGCAGTGCACGGCCTCGGCCGCTGGCAGCTGGACATCTCCGGAGCCGTCATCAACACCCTCGAGCGCCTCGGCCTGATCTGGGACGTCGTTCGCGTATCGCCCGAGCGCATCGCCGCCAAGACCGCTAAGGCCGCCTGACGCGGCGCATCTCTGCGTCCTCGGTCGCTCGCGTGCAGAGCACGCCACGCTCCCTGCGTCCTTGATTTGCTTGGTCAGGCGCCCTTAGGGCGCGGCAGGGGATTCGAACCAGTCGATCCAGCCGTTGCACGCTGCGGCGAGCGGCACGATCCGGTGCGGCTCGGCCCGGACCGCGACGATGTTGCCCAGCTGCGCCTTGCCTTCGTAGCCGCTGAGCCGCTGCAGCGTGCTCGGCTCCTCCGCGTCGATCGTGAAGCGGGCCGGGCCGCCGGCACTCTCGATCACGCCTGCCGGCCAGTACTGGCCGTCGCTGGCGAGGCTGATCGTGCTCGGTCGCTGTCCGTCCATCGCCGCCTTCAGCGGCTGGCGGAAGCCAGGTGCGCTGAGGGTCAGCTCAAAGGGGGTGAAGTACTGCAGCGAGAGTCGCCAGCGCCCGGCTGGCAGGCGCAGCCTCTGTGCTGCACTCTCGCCGGCCTCCAGCGTGGCGTCGGGGTTCCAGCGCGCCTTGGCTCCTATCACCGGCGCCGAAAAGAGCGAAGCCCGACCGGGACTGGCGAGGAGGATGCGGATCTCCGGCGAGGCGCATGGGGCTGGCGCCGCCGGCTCGGTCCCCTCGAGCAGGACATGGCGGTCCTCCGGCGTCGGTCCCTGGCGTTCCCAGAGCAGGAAGGAGTCGGTGGCGGCGACGCGCCTGAAGTTGGACGGCGCCTGGCTGTTCCACTCGGCCCGCCCGGTCACGACGTAGGGGACGCGGTCGAGGGTCGCGGTCGAGAACGAGTCGAAGTCGATCGGGCTGTAGGCGTCACCGGTGTCGAACGGCTTTTCTGGGTTCTGGTTCACCTCCGAGTCGGGAAACTCGACCAGCGGCACGTGGGTGTCGGCTTCGAGCAGCTCGTGTGCCGCATAGCGGTCCTGGCCCGCGTAGAGGACCTTCTCCCCCTTCAGCATCGGGAAGAAGGCGCGCAGCTCGGCGCCGTGGCCCGGCGGCCCGACCGGCGCATCGCGCAGCGCCAGGAAGCTCGAGTAGGCGGCCCCAGCGACGAAGGCCACGGCCAGCATCCCCCAGCCGATCCGCCTCACCCCACCCGCGTTCGCTGTTTGTCGTGCCTGGCCGGACAAAGAGCGAACGCGTGGGAGGACGAGCTCCGAGAGCAGCGGCCGGATCGCGACCAGCATCGCCAGCGGGGCGGCGATCATCAGCGCCTTCGCCTGCGAGTACTCGCCGCTGAACGGCAGCGAAGCGAGGTAGAGGGCCGCGCAGGCTGCGAGCGCAATCGGCACGGCCAGGTCGCGCACGCGCACCCACCAAGCGATGCCGACGGCGAGGGCCAAAACCGCCACCGCCCCCGCCAGACCGGTGAGCTGCGCCCCACCGACGGCGTCGAGCCGATAATTAGAGGTCGGCCAGATCCCCAGCGCCTCGATCGGCGAGACGGGGCCGTAGGTGTTGCTCCCGGCCACCCGGTTGAAGCCATGGATGAAGCCGAACGGCCCGACCAGGACCATCACCGCGCCGAGCCCTGCTAGCACCAGCACTCCGATCAGCACCGCCGGCCGCAGTAGGAAGCGCAGCAGCGCCCGCGGCGCCAGGGCGCGACGCACCTCCGACAGGGTCAGGCTCCAGAGCGCCAGGATCGCCAGCGGCCAGGCCAGGCCGGCGAAGCTGTAGGCGAAGAAGGCGCCGCCAAGCAGGGCGAGGTAGGGGAGGGCAAAGAGCAGCTTCGGCCAAGCGCCGGCGGGCGGGCGGCCGGGGTCGCGCAGTGCCAGCGCGAAGGCGAGGACCAGCAGCGCCTCGGCGGTCTCCTTGAAGGCGCCCTGGGCGAAGTAGGAAGCGGCGAGGTAGGTGGTCGCGACCAGCGTCGCGGCGAGCACGCGGCGCACGGCGCCGAGTTCGCGCAACGCCGCCAGCGCGGTGAGCGCGGTCAACAGCCCGATCGCGACGACCTGGCCCACGAACGCCTGCCCGAGGCCGATCCCAGGCACCGCCGCGAGCGCGGCGCCGAGCCCGTGCGGCCCCAGCGGGTAGCCGGCTTCCGGCGCCGGACCGAGCCCACTGCGCAGCCACTCCGCCCAGGCCAGGTGCAGGCCGAGGTCGTTGTTGAAGCCCTGGCCGAGGAAGCCCCAGCGCCCGCTCACCGCGAACGGGATCGAGAGCACGAGGGCGACGACGAGTGCCACCGCTAGGCCCTGTCCCAGGGCATCGGCCCCCCGGTAGGGGAGGCGATGGCAGACGACCGCGGCGGCGACGAGCAGGGCAATCAGGCCCAGGGTCGCGGTGGTCGAGTGCCCCGGCGCCCGTGCCAGCGCGCCGGTGACGGTGAGGATCGCGGCGAAGCCGACGGCGGGCTCCAGCCAGCTCCACTCCCGTCTGCCGGTGAGGGAGAGCACGCCCCGCCCGACCAGCAGCGAGGCGGCACAGATCAGCGCGGCCGAGGCGTAGGTCGCGATCATCGGTGGCGCAGCCTATGACTTGCGCCAGGCCTCAGTACTTCTCGGCGGCGCGCTCCAGCGTCTCGCGCAGATTCTCGCCCCGCAACGGCCCCTCGTGACCGGCGCAGACGACCCGCGGCTCCAGCGCCGCCAGCCTGCGCAGCGACTCCTTCGCCTTGGCGTGGTCCCAGGCCCAGGCGGGGTGGGGGACGCTCGCCTCGCCCTCCGACAGCGGTCGCAGCCGCGCCGAGTCGACGAAGTAGACGACGTCGCTGACCAGCGCCACGCGGTCGCGCTCCCGCCACAGCCCGATCAGTCCCGGCGCGTGGCCGGGGAAGTGCAGGACGCGGAAGCCCGCCACCTCGTCGCCCTCCGAGACGGTGCCGGCGATCTTCACCGCACCGCCGTCCCAGCGCCGCAGCAGCGTCGGGTAGATCCAGCGCACTGGCGCCACCGGCAGTTGCGAGAGGTCCATGTAGGGGGCGATCGAGGCGTCGCCTTCGGCGTCGGCGATCTCGTCCGGGTGGCAGAAGACCGGCACTCCGGTTGCCGCCATCGCCGCCGCGGTGCCGCGATGGTCGGCGTGCGCGTGGCCGAGCACGACCCGCTTGATCCCGCCGAGCTGCTCACCGACCGCCTTCGCCTTCTTCGTCATCGACTTGGTGCCGGCGTCGAACTGGACTACGCCGTCGCCGTCGTCGATGAAGTAGATGTTCATCGCCTTGCGGAAATCCCCCCGCAAGAGCCAGACGCCCTCGGCAACCTCCTCCATAGCGATCAGCTTATGGGTTGCCGGCTCTGATGAGATAGGCCGATGCCGCTGCTGTGGAAGATCGGGATGGCGATCCTGGTTGTCTGCCTCGTCGCCTCGATGGCGATCGCGATCGTTCGTCTCGCGACGACTCCTACCGAGGTCGGCGGGGAAGTCTTCCTCGACCCGGCGGTCGATGCCCGGCTCCGGCGCTAGTATCAGCGCCGTTCGGCGACCGAGCGGAAGGAGGCGGTTTTGTTCACTCGCATCGTGGTTGGAACCGATGGGTCGGAGACCGCCAGCGAGGCCGTGAGCAGGGCTGTTGAGGTCGCCAAGCTCGCGGGCGCCCAGCTCAACATCGTCAGCGCCTACGAGCCGATCTCCAAACGGCGGGTCGAGGCCGAGCAGGAAGGTGCCCCGGCCGACGTTCAGCACGAGATCAACCCCCGCGAGGACGTCAACCTGGTCCTCAAAGCCGCTGCCGCGAAGGCAAAACAGGACGGGGTCGAGGTCCAGACCCACCCGGTCGAGGCCAACCCCGCCGACGCGATCCTCGAGGTCGCCGAGAAGACTGGCGCCGACCTGATCGTGGTCGGCAACAAGGGGATGACTGGTGCGCGACGCTTCCTGCTCGGCAGCGTCCCCAACAACGTTTCCCATCACGCACCCTGCAGCGTGATGATCGTCAGAACCACCTAGCGCCTCAGGACAAGGGATCTGTCGCCGCGCCCGCGTCGATCAAGCCCGCACCCTGACGGGTTGCCGGCAGTCCGAGATCACGCGCGGTGATCCGCAGGCGGCGCAGGACCGCGGTGGGCGAGGGGTCCTTGCCGAGCAGGCCGGAGGCGATCACGAGGGCGGCGACGGCCGAGGCGTGCGAGGCCGCCATCGAGGTGCCGACGTAGCTGCCGGGCTCGCCGAAGCGACGCGGGTTGTGGCCACGCAGGGTCACCTGGAAGATCGGGCGCATCGAGACCGAAGGGCAGCCCGGCGCGGGCCGGCCGCCCCCGGGGGCCAGCAGGTCCACCTTGTCGCCCGCCAGCGAGTAGTCGCCGAGGCAGCCGCCCTCGGTGGTGCCGCCGACGCCGATCGTGTGCGGGCCGGTCGCGGGAGGAGCGACGCATGACTCGGCTCCGAGGTTGCCGATCGAGGCCACGGTGACCACACCCCGGCTGTGCGCCTGCCGCAGAGCTTCGTCGACGCTGGGCACGCGCTTGCCGCAGCCGAAGTTGAAGCTCATGTTGATCACGTCGGCCCCCGCCGCGGTGGCGAAGCGGATCCCCCTGGCGATGTCGTCGGCCTCGCCGCGGCCGTGCTCGTCGAGGACGCGGACTGGCAGCAGCTTTGCCCGGTAGGCGATTCCAGTCAACCCGATGCCGTTGTTCGTCTTCTCGCCGATCGTGCCGGCGACGTGGGTCCCGTGCCCGTTCAGGTCGAGCGGCAGCAGGTCGCTGTCGACAAAGTCGCGACCCTTCGCGAACTGCCCCCCGGTGAAATCCGGACTGCGCCGGAACTCGCTGCTGAGAGAGCGGTAGGCGACGCCGGTGTCGAGCACGGCGACGGTGACGCCGACACCGCCGGGGCGGCCGGCGGCGCTGAGGTTGCCCCAGGCCCCAACCACGTCGATGCCGCCCGGGGAAACCGGAAGTAGGGGGGTGGTGCTGCCCTCCCAGGGGAGGAAGCTCCACTGCTTCGCGACCCAGCCGCCGGGCGGCTCCGGGGGGCTACTGAGGCTGCCGGGGTCGTTGGGGATTTCGGGCTGGGCCTGCGACTGCGTCGCCGAGGCGGTGGCGATGTAGTTGGGCGCGGCGTAGGCCACCCGTGGGTTGCGCCGCAGCGCTCTCGCGGCCTCCAGCACGCCGGCCCCTCTCAGCAGCCGCACCGTTCGTCCGGCCCGCTCGCCCTCGAGCTTGACGATCAGCTGGTTGGGAGCGAAGCCGCGTGCTGCCGCGACTCCCGTTGCCGCCTCGGCGCCCACCGGGAGGCTGAGCACCGCGAGCGCGGGCAGGGTCGCGGCGGTCCAGTTCCTGAGGAGTCTTTTCATCCAGTTCCGAAGCCGCGTAATTCCCTGCAACTGAGCGAGCCATCATCTAACACCACGGCGCCGGTGAAGTTGCCGGTGGCAGATACTTGGCCGATGGCGGACGACCCGGACATGCTCACGCACGAACGCCTGATGGCGCTGGCGCTCGAGGAGGCACGCCGCGTCGAGCGCCACGGCGACGTCCCGATCGGCGCCGTCGTCGCCCACGACGGCGAGCCGCTGGCCGCCGCCGGCAACGAGCGCGAGCTGCGCCGCGACCCCACCGCTCATGCCGAGATGCTCGCGATCCGCGCCGCCGCCGAGGCGCTCGGCGGCTGGCGCCTGCCGGACACCACCCTCTACGTGACGCTCGAGCCCTGCGCGATGTGCGCCGGCGCGATCGTCCTCGCCCGCATCCCGGCAGTCGTCTTCGGCGCCCCAGACCCCAAGGCCGGCGCCGCCGGCAGCGTTCTCGACGTCCTCGCCGAGCCCGCCCTTAACCACCGCCCGCAGGTGACCGGCGGCGTGCTCAAGGCCGAGTGCGCCGCCCTGCTCTCGGAGTTCTTTGCATCCCGCCGCTGAGCTGAGCCAATACCCTTCGGGGGACTCCCGGAGAGGTGTCCGAGTGGCTTAAGGAGCGCGACTGGAAATCGCGTGGGCGGGGTTAACCCGCCTCGTGGGTTCGAATCCCACCCTCTCCGTTTACCTGACTTCTAGGTTAGACGTGTCGTCTGCGCTGCTTGACTGGGCGCTGAGCCGGCGCGAAGAGGCTTTCTCGTAGTGCCACCAAGGGTACGATCAGCCCAACCACGAACAAAACTGCCACGGAGAGGCCGTAACTCCAGTTCAGAATCTCCGCTGTAGCCCAGACGATCGTTGACGCGATACAGGCAATTCCCATGTAGAAGAAGAAGTGCCGCAGCGTGTAGATCTTGGGATCGTTGCGTGGCTCCATCGCGTCTCAGAATAGCGCTCGCAAGCAAGTCCTCAGACCCGAGAACTCTTCCCGGGGCGGCCCGCTACGCGGCTGCGGCCTGCGGCGCCAGAGCGGGCAGCGGCAGCACGATCGCCTCGCCCTCGCCGGCCGGCAGCGCCGGACGGTGGCCGCGCAGGCGCTCGTGGCTGCAGACCACGTAGCACCACTCCATCAGGCGCATCCGAGAGTTCGGGTCGAGGTCGAGGATCGTCGCCCCGACGAGGTAGCGGCCTTCGCTCTCGCGGCAGGAGCGGACTTCGACCTGGGCGACGACCTCGTGCGAGTCTCCCGCCGCGTCCGCCAGCGCGAGCAGCACCGCGGGGCGGGCGCCGATCTCCAGCGGCGCGTCGAGGACCAGGCCGACGCCGGAGGCGCTGGCGTCGACAAGCCGTCCGCCGACGTGGCCGTCCTGCCAGAAGCAGTGGGCGGGCGCATCGCCCTCGAAGCGGTAGACGAGTCGGCGCTGGCGGCGCCGGCCGACCGCGAGCAGGGTGCGGAGGATGCGGCGCAGCTCGATCAGCCCGAGTAGCGGCACGACCGCCATCGCGATTCCAGGCAGGTCGGGGAGCGGCCCGACTCCGGTCAGGTCGAGCAGGCGCAGCGCCGTGCCGCCGGTGATGATCACGGCGCAGGCAATAACAAAGCGCAGCTTGCGCACGGCGTCGAGGCCGCCGCCGTCAGCGCCCTGCTTCGGCGTCACCATGAAGGCGGTGCGGCCGGGGCGGAAGATGCAGCGCAGCGCCCGCGTGTAGATCTCCATTGTCAAGAGCTCGTAGTGGGCGGTCTCGCCGATCTTCATGTAGCCGCGGGCCAGCGCCGAGCCCGCGGTCAGGTTGAGCGCCACCGCCGGCAGCCACAGCACCGCCAGCGCCACCGCGTCGACCTTCATCGGCAACTCGCCGGTCCACAGCACCACGCCGAGGGTGAGCAGCAGGAGCAGCCGCATCGGCGGCGCCAGGTAGGCGGCGAGGCTGGCGAAGTAGGAGAGGCGCTGCAGCGGGCTCAGCTCGTTGGCGCGCAGGGGCGACTCGGGCAGGGTGAAGACGGCGAGGTTGCCACGCGCCCAGCGGTCGCGCTGCAGCAGGTAGCCGTCGAGGTCGTGCGGGGCGAGACCCTGGACCAGGACCTCGTCGTGGTAGTGGCTGGCCCAGCCGTGGCGTTGCAGGCGGATCGTCGTGTGGAAGTCCTCGGCGATCGTCTCGGTGGCGACACCGCCGATCTCGAGCAGCGCCCCCCGTCGCATCAGCGCCGCCGAGCCGCACCAGTAGGCGGCGCCGTGGCGACCCTTGCCGGGGCAGACGACGCGGTAGAAGAGCGACTGCTCGTGGCGGCCGACCGTGTAGTGCTGGGCCGAGTCATGGTTGAAGAAGTCGTGTGGGCTCTGCACCAGGGCGACGCGCTCGTCGTCGAAGTAACCCACCATCGCGTCGAGCGCGTCAGGCATCGGCACGTGGTCGGCGTCGAGCATCAGCACCAGCTCGCCGTCGGTGTGGGGGAGGGCGGCGTTGATGTTGCCCGCCTTGGCGTGCGAGTTGTCAGGCCGGGTCAGGTAGCGGGCGCCGGCCAGCTCGGCGAGCTCCCGCATCTCCTCCCGCCGGCCGTCGTCGAGCAGGTAGGTGGTGTGGGGATAGGTGAGGGCGCGGCAGCCGGCCAGCGTCGCCGCGACCACCTCATAGGGCTCGTCGTAGGTGCAGACGTAGACATCGACCTTGCGGCCGGGAGTGGCCGGAGGCCGCGTCGTGGCGGGCCGCGACCAGGAGTACCAGGCGAGCGTCCCCAGCGCCCAGAGGCCGTAGATCTCAGTGACGAGCAGCATCCCAAAGGCGACCGGGCTGGCGCCCTGCCCACTCCACCCGATGCGCCAGATGAGGTAGCCAACACCCCAGACCAACGCTGCGACCACCAGCGAGCGCAGCAACAGCGGATGGCGGTCGAAGAACCGCCCGATTGAGGTCTGCTCGCCGCTTTGCATGCGCCTTGATCGACATTTCTAAGAAGTGGCTTAAGTTCCAAATCAGCCGATTCGCCGTAGCCCCACATGCCTGCGGCCTAGAATCAGCCTCCGTGAAGCACGAGCAGGTCGTGGTTGTCGGCGCTGGCGCGGCTGGTCTCGCGGCCGCGGCGATGCTCGGCCGGCGGGGTATCGAGCCACTGGTGTTGGAGCGGAGCGACCGGGTGGCGTCGAGCTGGCGCTCTCGCTACGACAGCCTTCGCCTCAACACGCCCCGGTTCACCTCGACCCTGGCGGGGTACCGGATGCCCCGCCGCTACGGGCGCTGGCCCACTCGCGACGACATGGTCGCGTACCTCGATGAGTACGTGCGCCGGCACCGGTTGCGCATCCAGTTCGGGACGGAGGTGAGGCGGATCGAGCGAGGGAACGGCGCTTCCCGCTGGCTGCTCGAGACCTCGGAGGGCGAGATCGCTGCCCGCTTCGTGGCGCTTGCCACCGGCCACGACGCCGAGCCGAAGCTGCCCGACTGGCCGGGGCGGGAGGGGTTCACCGGCGAGCTGATCCACTCTTCCGCCTACAAGAATCCCGAGCCGTTCAAGGACAAGGACGTGCTCGTCGCCTCGGCGAGGAACACCGGATCCGAGATCGCCTACGAGCTGACCACGGCCGGCTGCCGAGTCTGGACCTCGATGCGAACGCCGCCGAGTGTCTTCCCGCGTGAGTGGCTCGGGTACCCGCTCAACTACTCGACCGTGATGATGGACCCGCTCCCGAACATCGTCCTCGACCGTGTTGGCTTTCTCATGCAGAGGCTCATCTACGGGAATCTCGCCAAGCACGGGATCCCTCGTGCCCCGCTAGGGGTCCAGAGCTCAACCAAGCAGCGGCACGTCTCGGCCCTGATCGACGCCGGCTTCGTCGAGGCCCTCAAGCAGGGCAAGCTGGAGCTGGTGGACGCGGTCGAGCGCTTCGACGGCTCCGAGGTGGTTCTTGCCGACGGGAAGCGCCTGCGCCCGCAGGCGGTGATCGCGGCCACCGGCTACGAGCGCAACCTGCCGCGGCTCATCGACCACCTCGGCATCCTCGATGAGCACGGTGTGGCGACTCTCGACGGCAAGCAGGTTCACGGGCGCGAGCACCCGGCGGCGCCCGGCCTCTTCTTCACCGGCTACTACGCGAGCAGCGCCGGCCAGCTCCGCTTCATGCGCATCGACGGACGGCGGATCGCCCGCACCATCGCCCGCCAGCTCGCCCCCTAGAATCCCCTCTCCTGACGGTCCCGGAGGGGTGCCGGAGTGGTTGAACGGGGCAGTCTCGAAAACTGTTGGCGTCGCAAGGCGCTCGTGGGTTCGAATCCCACCCCCTCCGCTTTTGCGCCTGGCAGGTCTTCGACCGCCCGGTCCAGGACCTCGCCGTAGAGCGGCGAGCCGAACATCCGACATGCATCGCCTGCCAGCGCAGCCTCTTCGCGATCTCCGACTCGGCGGCTCCGGCGGGCATGTGGGATCGATCCTAGGTCGATCAGCCTCCCGATAATGGTTTGCTAAACTAATTACCAAAGCTAAGCAATGACTGATACTGCACCTGACACGATGCTTGACTCCGCCGCTCGATTGCGGATGGCGATCGTGCGGACGGCGCGACGGCTGCGGCAGGAGGCTGCCGGGGCAGGGGGCGCCGAGCTGACGCCGACGGCGGCCTCGGCGCTGGCCACGGTGGAGCGGCACGGGCCGCTGACGCCGAGCGAGCTGGCTGAGATCGAGCGGGTGAAGCGGCCGACGGCGACGCGGACGCTGCGCGTGCTCGAGGAAGCGGGGCTCGTCGACCGTGCTCCCGACCCGGACGACGGACGCAGCGCGCTGGTCACCGTCAACGCCCCGGGGCGGGAGCGCCTGCGCCGTCTGCGCGGCCGCAAGAACGCCTACTTGGCGAGACGCATGCGTGACCTGCCCGCATCCGACCTCGAGGCGCTGGAGCGTGCCGCCGCGATCCTCGAGCAGATCCTCGAGGAGCCGCGAGCGAAGCGCGGGGCATCGCAGTGAGCGCCGCGGTCAGGCGCAGCTTCGACTCGCTCTCCGTTCCCAATTACCGGCGCTACTTCGCTGGGCAGATCGTCTCACTCTCCGGCAACTGGATGCAGATGGTCGCCGAGATCTGGCTGGTCCTCTCGCTGACCGGGAGCGGCGTCGCGGTGGGGATGACGACGGCGCTCCAGTTCCTGCCGATCCTGCTCTTCGGCGCCTGGGGTGGCCTGCTGGCCGACCGCTTCGCGAAGCATCGCCTGCTGATCGTCACCCAGGCCCTGATGGCGCTGCCGGCCCTCGCCCTGCTCGCGATCGTCGCCACCGGGGTCGTCGCGCCCTGGATGGTGATGGCGCTGGTCTTCGTTCGCGGCACGGTCAACGCGGTCGACAACCCGACCAGGCAGAGCTTCGCGATCGAGATGGTCGGCGCCGACCGGGTCGTCAACGCGGTCAGCCTCAACAGCGTCCTGATCCACTCGGCGCGGCTGGTCGGCCCGGCCCTGGCGGGGCTGTTGATCGCCACGGTCGGCGTCGAGCCCTGCTTCGCCCTCAACGCGCTCAGCTTCGCGGCGATGATCGTGGCGCTGTGGCGGATGGAGCCCGCGACGCTGCAGACGCCACCGCGGGTCGCCCGCGAGCGCGGCGCCGTCCGAGCCGGCCTCCGCTACGTCCTCCGCACCCCGGAGCTGGCGGTACCACTAGGCCTGATGGCGCTGGTCGGCACGCTCGGCCTCAACTTCCAGGTGATCCTGCCGCTGCTGGCGCGGTTCAGCTTCGACGGCGGCGCCACCGCCTACGCGACGCTGGTCTCGGCGATGGGTGTGGGCTCGGTAGTCGGCGCCCTGGTCACCGGCGCCCACGGTCGAACCGACGGTCGGCTGATCGCCGGCGCGGCGCTCGCTTTCGGCGGACTGGCGCTGCTGGCGGCGCTGATGCCAAGCCTGGCGCTCGAGATCCCGGTGCTGGCCTTGCTCGGCGGCTCCGCGGTGACCTTCGCCGCGACGATCAACTCCTCTCTGCAGCTCGCCGTCGAGCCGGAGATGCGCGGCCGCGTGATGGCTCTCTACTCGATCGTCTTCCTCGGCTCGACCCCGATCGGTGCCCCGCTCGTCGGCTGGCTCTCAGAGGCCTACGACCCGCGGGCGGCGCTGCTGCTCGCCGCCTCGGCCGGGATCGTGGCGGCCGGGGCGGGACACGTTGCGCTCGTTCGCCCGCGGCGCGGGAATCAGGCGATGCCGAGCCGCTCCGCTCGCTCCGCCGCCTGAGCGACGATCTCCGCGGCCGCCTCGACCTCGCCGCCTCGCATCAGGACGCGGCCGCCGACGACCGTGGTGTCGACGACCGAGCCGGCGGCGGCGTAGACGAGGTCGGAGGCGAGATCGCCGAGCCCGACCTCGTAGGCGTCGCGGCGCAGCAGCAGGAAGTCGGCCGGGGCGCCGACCGCGAGGGCCTCGCCGCCGAGCAGCGGTGCCCTCAAGCCAGTCGCGATCTCCCAGGCCTCGGCGGCGGGCAGCACGGTCGGGTCGCCGCTCGCGTGGCGCTGTGACAGCGCGAACACCTTCAGGTCGGCGAGCAGGTCGAGCGAGTCGTTGGAGCCGGCGCCGTCGGTGCCGATGGCGACCGGGACCCCGGCCTCGCGCGCCCACGGGTAGGGAAAGACGCCGCCCACCGCGAGCTTCATGTTGGCGACCGGGTTGGTGACCACGGTGCAACCTCGCTCAGCGATCAGCTCCAGCTCGGCGCGGTCGAGCCAGACGCCGTGCGCGAGCACCGTGCGCTCGCCGAGCAGCCCGACGCGGTCGAGGTAGGCGGCCGGGCGCACGCCGTGGGCGGCGACGCAATCGCTCACCTCCTGCTCAGTCTCGGAGAGATGGATCTGGACCGGCAGGCCGCGCTCCGCTGATAGCTCGCCGATCCAGCGCAGCGACTTTTCGCCGACTGTGTAGATCGCGTGGGGCGCCAGCGCCGGGGCGATCCCCGGCCCGAGCCCCTCCAGCTCATCGAGGCTGCGCAGGGCCCCGTCGCGTAGCCCCGCAGCGCCGCCGCCGAGGTCGATCAGGGGAGCGCCAATCGTCGCCCGCAGGCTCGAGTCGAGGACGGCGCGGGCGGTGGCACCCGGCTGCCAGTACATGTCCCAGAAGCGGGCTGTCCCGGTGCGGATCATCTCGACGCAGGCGAGCCGGGCGCCCCAGTAGACGTCCTCGGCCACGAACCGCTCCTCGACCGGCCAGACCTTCTCCCGCAGCCAGCGCATCAACGGCAGGTCGCCGCCGTAGCCGCGGAAAAGCGTCATTGCAGCGTGGGTGTGGCCGTTGAGCAAAGGCTCGACCAGATGCGCCCCCTTCGCGTCGATCGTCTCGTCGCCCGGCGCAGGCCGGACCTCGGGTCCGAACGCCGCGATCCTGCCGTCTTCACAGCGCAGCCCGATCGTCTCGCCACTGAGCTTGGCGCCGGTGACGGCCAGCGGCCTCGGGCCGCCGCTCCCCGTCACGCTCAACCCGCCGCCTCCAGCCGCGGCAGCGCCGCCTCGAGGCCATCGCGCAGGCGCTGGGCGTTGGAGAGGCGAGCCGCCTCCAGGCCGGCGACGCTGAGCTCGCCCGCGCCGATGCCGTTGGCGAGGTTGTCGACTGCGCAGACCGCCGCGTAGGCGAGACCAAGCTCACCGGCGACGATGCACTCCGAGGCGATCGTCATCCCGACCACGTCTGCGTGCGCGGCCATCAGCCCGATCTCGGCGGGGGTCTCGAAGCGTGGGCCGATCGCCTGCCAGTAGACGCCGCCCTGGCGCAGCCCCTGCCCGCTGTCCTCCCAGGCGCCGAGCACCTGACGCCGCCAGACGGGGTCGAACCCCGGCGCACGGTGGGCCCGGGCGTCGTCGAAGGCCGAGAGGCCGAGGTGGAGGGCGATGAAGTCGTCCGGGCAGAGCAGCGAGCCGACCGGCAGCTCGACGCTGAGCGAGCCGACCGAGCCGATCGCCAGCACCCGGTCGCAGCCCTGGTCGAGCAGAGCCCGCAGGTTGGCGGCGTGGTTGATCTCGTGAGGGAGGGTGTACGTCTCTCCCCGGTGGCGTTGCATCACCGCCACGTCCCGCTCGGCGGCGGCCTTGAGCAGCGCCTCGCCCTCCGGTCCGAGGGCGTTGCTGCCGAGCATTACCGCCAGTCTTCCCATCGCCGCGATCCTACGTGTGAGCGCGGTGACCGCGGGTATCGTGAGCGCATGGCCGAGCGGTCGTCCGGGAGGGAGGAGAGCGAGGCGGAACGCCTCGACCGCAACCTCAGCGAGCTGCTGCAGGAGCTGCGCGTCGCCCTGCCCGGCGTCCAGGTCCTCTTCGCCTTCTTGCTCGCGGTCCCGTTCCAGCAGCGCTTCACCGAAATCACCCAGTTCCAGAAGTGGCTCTACTTCGCGGTTCTGATCCTCACGGCGCTCTCCGCCGCCCTGCTGATCTCACCTTCGGCCTACCACCGCCTGACCTTCCGTATGCAGCAGAAGGACGAGCTGCTCATCGTCGCCAACAAGTTTGCGATCGCCGGCCTCGGCTGCCTCGCCCTAGCGATGAGCGGGGCGATCACGCTGGTCACCGACCTGCTTTTCACTACCGCGGCGACGGTGATCGCCAGCGCCTGCGCCCTGCTCGCCTTTGCACTGCTCTGGTACGCGCTACCGCTACAGCGCAGGCTCAGCCTGAAGCGCGAACGCCGCTGACCCGATCCCCCCAGAAACCGACTATTTCATCGGCGAACTCCTTGACCAGGGGAAGATCCGGGGCCTGTTCGAAGAGCGTGTCCAGGTCGGCCTCCCAGACTGAGACCTTGAGGTCCAGCGGAACGCTGAGCTGCTCGGCGACCGCCTCACCCTTCTCCGCGTAGGCATCGCGCAGCATCACCAGGTTGGTCAGTTTGTCGGCGGCGTAGATCGCCAGGACCTCCGTGCCCGCCTCGGCGACTCGCTGCCGGTGCTCGGTCTTGCGCTCCTCGTAGTCCTCGATCGCCTCGTCTTCGGTCATCGCCGCGACCAGGTTGGCGACCTGGTCGCCAAAGCGCGTGCGCAGCTTGTCGACCTCCGTCTCGGTGTCCTCGACGACGTCGTGCAGCAGCGCTGCCGCCAGCACCTCATCGGAGACGCCGTGCTCCGCCAACCGCTCTGCGACCGCTCGTGGATGGTCGATGTAGGGGAATCTCTCGGCGCCGTTGCGGAACTGGCCAGCATGCGCAACCCGTGCGGTCTCAAGCGCTTCCTGCACCAGCCCTGACCGCTCGATCGCCGCGTCGATCCCAGGGGTGGACGACATCGCAGCGCAAGCGTAGCGGCCCGCCGAGGCCTGCTGGAGATCAGCCGGCGCTGGTCGCGCTCGGCACTCGCGCGCGGGGCTCGTACTTCGCGCCCTCGACGCCGAGCTCGATCTCGCCGGGCTCGCCCCCGAGCGCGGTCCAGGCTTGCTTCGCTTCTTCGCCGAGCTGGTCGAGCTGCTCGTCGGAGTGCAGCGGGTCGTGGTGAAAGAGCACGGTCCGCTCGGCATTCGTGCGGCGGGCGAAAGAGAGGGCGTGAGAGAGCGAGGAGTGCCCCCAGCCCACATGCTCGGGGTACTCGCGGTCAGCGTACTGGCCGTCATGGATCAGCAGCGAGGCATCGCGTGCCAAAGCGAAGCCTGAGATCCAGTCCTCTTCGAGCGCGTCGATGTCGGCGCCCAGCGCGGGCTCGTGGTCGGGGATGTAGGCGAGGGAGCGCTCGCCGTCTTCGATCCGGTAGCCGAGCGTCGGCCCGCGGTGGGCGACCGAGGCGGCGTGGATTCGCGCCGAGCCGATCTCCCACTCGGTCTCGGGGCAGTGGCGGAAGGAGACGTCGCAGGGCAGCTCTCGCACCTCAACCGGCGAGAGCGGCGCCGAGATGTAGCGCCCGATGCGGTCGCGCAGCGAGGCCTCCGGCGAGGCCGGGCCCCAGATCACGATCTCCGTCTGAGGACGGAAGGCGGGGGCGAAGAAGACCAGGCCCTGAATGTGGTCGAGGTGGAGGTGGGTGAGGAGGATATGGAGGCGGGTCGGCTCATCGGGGAGCGAGAGGCCGAGGTTGCGGATGCCGGTGCCGGCGTCAAGCGCCAGCAGCGAGCCGTCGGAGAGGGTGACCCCGACGCACGAGGTGTTGCCGCCGTAGCGGATCGTCTCCGGCCCCGGGGAAGGAATCGAGCCGCGCGTGCCCCAGAGCTTTACCTCCATCTCAGTGCCCGGTCCCATTCGTAGTCGCGGGCCAGAACACGGCGATCGCTCCCTGCGAGCCGTGCGCGGTGAGGATCGGGAAGGCCGATGCCTCGACCAGGTGGCTCGTCCCGTCGGTCGAGCGGATCGCGAAGGTCGAATGGGCGGGGCGGCCGTTGCGAACCGCCACCACCAAGGGCAGCTCGTCGTAGGGGATCGGTTCGCCCTCGCCATCGAACGGGCCGAACAGCGAGCCCCACTCGTCGGGACCGACGGTGCCGAGTTCCTCGAAGCGCTTGCCGAGGAGGATCCCCGCCGCCTCGTTGTAGAAGACGAGGAGGCCGCCCTCGTCGACAAGGAAGGCCGGCGTGGAAAGCGCCGACATCAGGTTGCGGGCGAGGATCAGCTCGAGGGGTCTCTGCGACACAGATGACACTTTAGATCGTGGTGATTGGCACAGCCGGTCGGTGAGCGGCTTCGTGCCGCGGATACCCCGAGGATCAACAATCCAGTCCCGGTCGAGTCCGGGACGTGATTTTCGTCACGTAGTGTCGCCGCCTCCCTCCGCTGGAGGGTGTGCTCTCCTGCCTAGAGTTTGCCGATCTTGAAGATCTTGGTGCCGCAATCGGGGCAGACGCCTTGGATCGCCGGACGGCCATTCTTCATCGTGACCTGTTTGGCGTCTTTGATCTCGACCTTCTTCCGCTCCTTGACGCAGTAACCCTCAGGCATCAGGGCCTCCTTTCGCTGCCGCTGGCGGCAGATCTCGCGGTTAGTCGCGAGGTCGGATTGGGCGAATGTAACGGAGGTGGGGGACGATGCGCACGAATAACGTGCGTTTTGTCACGAATCTGCTATTTCGCTTTGGTGCTCGGAAGGGGTTCCGCGGGGGTCGGCTCGACTTCGCCCGAGCCGCCGGTCGCGCTGACGCCGCCCGCCCCCGCCCCTTTGCCTTCGAGCTGGTCGACCTGTTTTTGCAGTTCTTCGAGCTGCAGTTCCAGCGGCGCAATTTCGGGTTCGCCCGTCGCCTGAGATTCGAGCTGGTCGATCCGTTCTTCGAGCGCCGAGACGTCGGCCTCGCCGGTCGCCTCGTCGGAGGCTTCGAGGGCGAGGTAGATGCCGGCGCCGGCGCCGCCGATCGCGATCGCCGTGAGGACGAGGAAGACACGGGTGCGCATGCCGAGCTTGCGCTCCACCTCGCCGATCCATGCCCGTAGCCCGTCTAGCGACATGCCGCAAAACCTAGTCGACGGGGCAGCCGGGAAGCTGTGTCAACTACGCTGCGCCCCTCACGTCCCGCCTCGATACTTGAAGGAGAAAGCCGCATGCCGGAAGCAGTGATCGTCGACACCGTCCGCACGCCGATCGGTCGTGCTTTCAAGGGCTCGCTGGCCCAGCTCCGCCCCGAGGAGATGGGCGCCTACGTGGTCGACCAACTGCTCGAGCGCAATTCCGGGGTCGATCCGGCCCTGGTCGAGGATGTCTTCTGCGGCGTCGGTATGCCGCAGGGCTTGGAGGCCTTCAACATCGGCCGCATCATCTCGCTGCTCTCCGAGAAGCTGCCGCAGTCGGTCAACGGCGTCACTGTCTCCCGCTACTGCTCCTCCAGCCTCGACGCGATCCGCCACGCCGGCAACGCGATCAAGGCCGGCGAGGGCGACGTCTACATTGCCGCTGGGGTCGAGTGGGTGAGCCGCTTCAACGAGCGCACCGAGCCGGCCGGCGCAGACGACCGCAACCCGAACCTGATCGGCGAGAACGGCCAGCCCAACGCCTACATCGACATGGGTCTGACGGCGGTCAACGTCGCCGAAAGGTACGAGGTCAGCCGCGCCGACATGGATAAGTTCGCACAGCGCTCACAGGAACTGGCGGTGAAGTCGCAGGAGGACGGGTTCTTCGACCGCGAGATCGTCCCGGTGACGCTGCCCGATGGCACCGAGGTCGCCAAGGACGACGGCCCGCGCGCCTCCTCGACTCTGGAGAAGCTCTCCGAACTGCCCGAGGCCTTCGGCGGCGGCGGGGTCACCGCCGGCAACTCGTGCCCGCTCAACGACGGCGCCGCCGCGGTGCTGCTGATGAGCGACACCAAGGCCCAGGAGCTCGGCCTTACACCTCGCGCTCGCATCGTCACCGCCGCCACCTGGGGCAACGAGCCCGAGTACATGGGGGTCGCCCCGATCGGGGCGATCAAAAAGGTGTTGGATCGAGCTGGAATGACGATCGACGATGTCGGCGCGGTCGAGCTGAACGAGGCCTTCGCCGCCCAGGTGATCCCGATCATGAGCGAGTGCGGGATCGAGGAAAGCAAGCTCAACACGCACGGCGGCGCAATCGCCCTCGGCCACCCCTTCGGGATGACCGGCGCCCGCATCATGGGCACCCTGCTCAACGTGATGGAGACCGACGACCACCAGGTCGGACTCGAGACGATGTGCGTCGCCGGCGGTCAAGGCAAGGCGATGATCGTGGAGAGGATGAACTGAGGTAGGAAGGATGCGGCTCGAGACGCTGACCTACGAGAGCAGCGATCGAGTCGCGCGCATCACGCTGAACCGGCCGGAGCGGGGGAACGGGATCACGGCGCGGATGCCGGTGGAGATCGCCGAGTGCGTCGAGCGGGCCAATCTCGATCCGGCCGTCCATGTGATTGCCCTGGCCGGAAATGGCAGCGGCTTCTGCGGGGGCTACGACCTGGTTGCCTCAGCGGAGGGGCGGATGGAGGAGGTGGATGGGGCAGAGGCGCCGCCGGGGTCGCCCCTCGACCCGGCGACGATCGCCGCCAACCACGCACCCGAGTCGAACTGGGACCCGGTCACCGACTTCCAGTTCATGTGGCGCAACGTGCGCGGCTTCATGAGTCTCTTCCACTCCGAGAAGCCGGTGCTCTGCAAGGTGCACGGCTACTGCGTCGCCGGTGGCACCGACATGGCGCTCTGCTCGGACCTGCTCGTAGTCGCCACCGATGCCAAGATCGGCTACCCACCGGCGCGGGTCTGGGGCTCTCCGACGACGGCGCTTTGGGCCGCACGCGTCGGCCCGATGCGGGCCAAGAGGCTGCTCCTGACCGGCGACTCCCTGACCGGCGAGGAGGCGGCCGAGTGGGGGCTGGCGACCGAGGTGGCGCCCGCCGAGGAGCTCGACGAGCGCTTCGAGCGCCTGCTCGAGCGGGTCGCCCGGCTGCCGGTCAACCAGCTGGTGATGATGAAGATGCTGGTCAACCAGTCCCTCTACTCGCAGGGCCTGCACCAGACACAGTTGCTCGGCACCTTCTTCGACGGAATTGCCCGCCACACCGAGGAGGGCCACGCCTTCGTCCACCGCGCCGCCGAAGGCGGCTTCAAAGAGGCCGTGAGGGAGCGCGACGAGCCATTTGGCGATCACGGCCTGAAGGGGTTTGGCCTTGAGTAGGCGTCCCTCAGTCGCGATCGTAGGCGGCGGCTTCGGTGGCGTCGGCGCGGCGGCGATGCTGCGCCGCGAGGGCTACGAGGACGTCACCGTGTTCGAGAAGGCGGAGCGGGTCGGCGGCGTCTGGCACCACAACACCTACCCAGGCGCCGCCTGCGACGTCCCGTCGCATCTCTACGAGTTCTCCTTCGCGCCCAACCCGCGCTGGTCACGGCGCTACGCGCCGCAGGCTGAGATCCAGGTCTACCTGGAGGAGGTCGCGCGCAGCCACGGGGTTCTCGACCGCATCCGGACCGGTGTCGAGGTGCAAAGCGCCCGCTGGGACGATGACCGGGACGTATGGCGCCTGGAGACAAGCGCCGGATCGCACGAGGCCGAGATCCTGCTTACCGCCTGCGGTCAGCTCTCGGTGCCGAAAATCCCGCCGCTGCCAGGGCTCGAATCCTTCGAGGGACCGGCTTTCCATACGGCGCGCTGGCCTCGGGAACTCGACCTGGCCGGCAAGCGAGTCGCCGTGCTCGGCACCGGCTGCACCGCGATCCAGGTGGTGCCAGCGATCCAGCCGCTCGTCGAGCGGGTCGACGTTTACCAGCGCTCCCCGGGCTGGACGTTCCCCAAGATGGACTACGCCTATCCGCGCTGGGCGCAGCGGCTCTTCGAGCGCTTTCCCCTGCTGCAGCGCCTCGACCGCGCCTCGATCCTCGCATTCATGGAGGTCGGCGCCGCGGCGATGACCCGACGCCGCTGGCTGCTGCCACTGTTCCGATTCGTCGGGCGCCGCCAGATCAGCAAGGCGATCGAGGACCCCGAGCTGCGTGCGAAGGTGACGCCGACCGACGAGGTCGGCTGCAAGCGGATCATGCTCACCGATGAGTGGTATCCGACCTTGACGCGGCCCAATGTGGAGCTGGTGACCGAGCCGATCGCCACGGTGACCCCGACGGGTATCCGAGACGAGAGCGGGGTGGAGCGAGAGGCCGACGTGCTCGTCCTCGCGACCGGGTTCAAGACCCACGACTTCGTGGCGCCGATGGAGATCGTCGGTCGCGAAGGCCAAAGCCTCGCCGAGGAGTGGGGGGACGTCGCGCGGGCCTACCTCGGCATGAGCGTGCCCAGCTTCCCGAACATGTTTCTGCTCTACGGGCCCAACACGAACGGCGGCACAGGCTCCGTCATCTACACGATCGAGGCCGGCGTGAACCACGTAATCGCCGCCCTGCGCGAGCTCGACCGCGCCAACGCGGACCGGATCGAGGTCCGCCGCGAGGCGGCGGAGCGCTTCGACCGAGAGCTGCGCGCCGCCCTCGCGGGCACGGTCTGGCACACCGGCTGCACGAGCTGGTACGTCGACGAGAACGGCAACGATCCCAGCCAGTGGCCATGGCTGTGGACGACCTACCGGCGCCGTACGGAGCAGCTCGAGCCGGGCGCCTACGAGTTGAGCAGCGCTCCGGCGATGGCCGGGGCCCTGGGGTAGGGTCCGCGCCGCGATGACCGAGGCGCCCACCACCGGCGACCGCTCGCCGTTCACTCCCGAGAGCGTCCGCGCTTTCCTGCCGGGGAGCTTTCCGGGCGACCTGTCGATCGAGCCGCTCGAGATCGAGGACGCCTTCGCCAGGGGGAGGATCGTCGTCGACAAACGTCATCTGCACCCCGGCGGCTACGTGCACGGAGGCGTCTGGACCGCCCTCGGTGACACCGTCGCCGCCTGGGCGACCTTTCGCAACATCCCGCCGGAACACAACTTCACCACGATCGAGCTGAAGCTCAACGTCTTCACCGCCGGCCTGCTCGGCGACGAGATCGTCGCCAGAGCTGAGCCGCTCCACGTCGGCAAGAGCACGGTCGTGATCGAGGTCAAGATCGAGCGGCTGCGCGAGGGCGAGGAGCCCCGCCTCGCCGCGAACCTGATCGTCAGCCAGTTTGTTCTGCCTCCGCGGGACTGACCGCTTCCAACTGTTCGATCTGGGGCAGTCGCCACAAGAGACTGGCGATTGTCAGCCCGATCGCCGCGCATAGCAGGGCGAGGAACCACTGGGTGGCGTCGAGCAGGGCGATCTCGAAGAAGTCGCGCACAGGCGCCGCCGCCAGGATCAGGGCGAAGAGCGCGCCCAGTCCCGCCACCATCGCCAACATGTAGCTCTGGATCGCGATGTGCTCGCGCCCCGGGCCACGCTCCAGCAGGAGCACGAAGCAAAGGCCGAGGACGATCAGCGTCGTCGTCGCGGCGGTCCGGCCCGCCTCCAGCGAGCCGCCGAAGACGGTGTCGACGAGGAAGAAGGAGAGGATCGAGCCAAGCGCCGTGGCCACGCCGGCGGGAACCGCAAAGGCGGCCAGCGCACGCAGCAGGCGGCCGCGGTAGAGCGGCCCGTCGGAGGGCGCCAGTGCCAGCACGAAGGAGGGGACCCCGATCGTCAGGAAGACGGCCAGGGTGAGGTGGCGTGGGAGGAAAGGAAAGGCGAAGCCGGGCACGGCGACGAGCAGGATCAGCGTCGCCGCGTAGACGGACTTGGTCAGGTAGAGCCGGCCGAGCCGGTGGATGTTTCGAGCGATCCGCCGTCCCTCGGCGACGGCCTGGGGCAGCCTTGCGAACTCGTCCTCGAGCAGCACCACGTCGGCAACCCCCTTTGTCACCTGGGTGCCCGAACCCATCGCCACTGCGAGCCGCGCCTGCTTCAGGGCCGGCACGTCGTTGACCCCGTCGCCGATCATCGCCGTGTAGCGGCCGGCGGCGCGCAGCGCCTCCACCAGCGCCTTCTTCTGCTCCGGCGCGATCCGGCAGAAGATCGCGTTGCGCTGCGCTGCCGCGGCGAGCCCCTCGGGGTCCTCGGGCAGGTCCGGTCCCTCGATCACGTCGGCATCGCGCGGCACGCCGACGGCGTAGGCGACGGCGGTGACGGTGGCGCGGGCGTCGCCCGAGATCAGCTTCAGGTCGACGCCCTCCTCGCGGATGAAGGCGATCGTCTCGGCGGCATCGGGGCGAAGGGTCTCTTCCAGCACGATCAGGGCGAGTGGCGTCAGGCGGGGCGGCGCTGCGGCGGCGGGGTCGTCGGGCAGTGCCTCGCCCGACTCGCCGAAGGCGACGACGCGGCGCCCCGCCGCGGTCTCCTCCTCGAGCTTGCGCTTCAGGCCGGGAGGGAGGGTGAGCGCGCCCGCCCGGTCCAGAAGGTCGGGGGCGCCCATGACGTAACTGGACCCGTCGATCTCCAGCCCGCTCCACTTCCAGACCGAGGAGAACGGCACTTCCCCACGGACCGGGGCCGGCTCGCCGGGAAAGCTCTCCGCGATCGCCTCCAAGGTCCGGTTGTGGTCCCCGGCGCTGGCGGCGAAGCGACCCAGCGCTTCTCGTGTCGTCTCGGGGTCGGTTCCCTCTGCCACCTCGATCCCGAGCAGCCGCAGCTCGCCGTTGGTCAGGGTCCCCGTCTTGTCAACGCAAATCGTGTCCACGGCGGCGAGGCTCTCGGTGGCGCTCATCTGTTGCACCAAGGTGCCGTTGCGCGCCAGACGCACTGCGGCGACGGCGAAGGTGACGCTCATCAGCAGTACGAGACCCTCGGGGATCAGCGTGACCAGGCCGGCCGTCGCCGTCTGCGCTGCCTCGACCAGATCGGCGCTGCGCAGCTGGAAGGTGAGGAGGAGGATTGCGGCGAGGGGGGCCATCACGTAGGTGCAGGCGACGATCACCCGGTTGACCTCGCCCTGCAGGGGCGAGGGCGGGTGGCGGAAGGCCCGCGCCTCGCCCGCGAGCCGTCCCGCGTAGCTCTCCTCGCGCACCGCGTCGACCGTGTACTGGCCCGAGCCCGAGAGGCAGAAGGAACCCGACAGCGCTCGATCGCCGGCGTCCTTGCGGACCCCGTCGGCCTCGCCAGTGAGCAGGGACTCGTCCAGGGTCATGCCACGGCTGGCGATCACCTCGCCGTCGGCGACCAACTGGTCGCCGGGCTCGACCTCGATCACGTCTCCGGGCACGACCTGCTCGGCGCGCAGGCTCTGCATCTCGCCGTCGCGAAGCACCCTGGCCTGCGGCGCGACCAGGACCGCCAACTGGTCCAGGGTGCGCTTTGCCTTCAGCTCCTGGCGGATGCCGATGTAGGAGTTGACGATCGCGATCACGCCGAAGGCGGCGTCGGCGAGCAGCCCCAAGGAGAGGATCAGCAGGAAGAAGAAGGCGATGATCGCGTTGAAGAGCGTGAAGACGTTGCCGGCGACGATGCTGGCGGTCGAGCGGGAAGAGGTCTCGGGCGGCTGGCCGAGCTGGCGCAGGCGCTTCGCCGCCTCGGCGCTCGACAGGCCTCGCACGGTCGCTGGGTCGGTCACTGTCACTGCCCCTATTCAATAGGGTGCGGTCCGGATGGCTTTGAAGCTCGGAATCAACCTCGGCTACTGGGGCATCGGCCCTGCGGGTGAGGACGCGGTCGAGGTGGTCAAGGCCGCCGAGCGGCTCGGCTTCGAGTCGGTTTGGGCGGCCGAGTCCTACGGCTCCGACGTGGTCAGCGTGCTCGCCTGGCTGGCGCCGCAGACCGAGACGATCAAGCTTGGCGCGGCGATCATGCAGGTGCCCGCCCGCCCGCCCGCCGCAGCGGCGATGGCGGGGGCGACGATCGACAAGCTCAGCGGCGGCCGCTTCCTCTTCGGCTTCGGTCCCTCCGGCCCGCAGGTCTCCGAAGGCTGGTACGGGGTTCCCTACGCGAAGCCCTGGGGCCGCACTCGCGAGTACATCGAAGTAGTACGCGAGATCGTCGCCCGCGAAGGTCCGGTCGACCACCAGGGCGAGCACTACCAACTGCCCCTGTCCGGCGGGGAGGGCAAGGCGCTGAAGCTCAACTTCCACCCCGAGCGGAACCAGATCCCCGTCTTCGTCGGGGCGATCGGCCGCAAGTCGGTCGAGATGGCGGCGGAGATCTGCGATGGCTGGATTCCGATCTTTTTCAGCGTCGACGCCTTCGAGCAGACCTGGGGCGAGCACCTGGAGGCCGGCTTCGCCAAGGGCGGCCGGCAGCGCTCCGACCTCGAGGTCTCGCCGTCGCTGCAGGTCGCGATCGACGGCGACCTGGAGGCGGCAAAGAGCATCGTCAAGGCGGGGCTCGTCCTCTACTTCGGCGGCATGGGCAGCCGTAAGACCAACTTCTACGTCGACCTCGCCCATCGCTTCGGTTTCGGCGAGGTCGCCGACGAGGTCCAGCGCCGCTTCCAGGAGGGCGACCGCGGCGGTGCCTACGAGGCGATGCCGGACGAGATCGTCGAGGCGACCTCGCTGGTCGGCAGCGAGGAGGAAGTGGCCGAGCGGGTCGAGCGCTTCCGCGGCGCCGGCATCGACCGGTTGATCGTCTCCCCGGTGCACGTCGACCGCCAACAGCAACTGCACACGCTCGAGCGCCTGGCCAGCATCGCGGGCGTCCAGACACCGGCCTAGTCGCTTGTCATAGGCTCCCCCGCCGCATCACGATGAAGATCGGAGTGCCGAAAGAGACAGCCGTGGGAGAGCGCCGTGTCGCGCTCGTCCCCGACGTGGTCAAGTCCCTCGCCGCCAACGAGAAGGTCGCGGTCGCGGTCGAGCGCGGCGCCGGCGAGGCCGCCGGCCATCCCGACTCCCAGTATGAGGAGGCGGGCGCCGACCTCGTCGAGGGCGAGGTTACGTGGGGCGCCGACGTTGTCCTTCGCGTCGCCGCCCCTTCCGCCGCCGAGATCGGTCGCCTTAGCTCCAACCAGGTCCTGATCGGGCACCTCTCGCCCTGGACCGCCGCCGAGACCAACAAGGCACTGGCGCAGGCGGGTGTCACCAGCTTCGCGATGGAGGCGATCCCGCGCACCACCCGCGCCCAGGCGATGGATGCGCTCTCCTCCCAGGCCGCCGCGGCGGGCTACGCGGCGACGCTGCTCGCCGCCCGCGAGTCGGGCCGCTTCTTCGGCATGATGACCACCGCCGCCGGCACCGTGCCACCGGCCAAGGTTCTGGTTCTCGGCGCCGGCGTCGCCGGTCTGCAGGCGGTCGCCACGGCGAAGCGCCTCGGCGCGATCGTCACCGGCTTCGACATCCGCCGCGCCGCTTGGGAGCAGATCGCCTCGCTCGGCGGCCGGCCGCTAGAACTCGACTTCATCCCCGACGCCGAGGCCGAGGGGGGGTACGCCCGCCCGCTCACCGACGAGGAGAACGCCCAGGTGCGCGAGGCGCTTGGCGAGAACGCCGCCAAGCAGAGACGTGATCATCACTACGGCGGCGATCCCCGGCCGCCCGGCGCCGCTGCTGATCACCGCCGACGCGGTCCGCGGCATGCAGCCCGGCTCGGTGATCGTCGACCTCGCCGCCGAGACCGGCGGCAACTGCGAGCTGACCGAGGCGGGGCAGACCACGGTCGAGAACGGCGTCAAGGTGGTCGGCCCGCGCAACCTGGCCAGCGAAATGCCGGTGCCCGCCTCGCAGCTCTACGCCAAGAACCTGGAGAACCTGCTGGGGCTGCTGATCGACGAGGAGGGCGGGCTGAAAGTCGACTTCGAGGACGACATCGTCGCCGCCGCCTGCATCACCCACGGCGGCGAGATCAAGAACGAGAGGGCGGCGAAATAGAGATGAGCTTGATGACCGAGATCACGATCTTCGTCCTCGCCGCCTTCGTCGGCTTCGAGGTGATCTCGAAGGTGCCGACGACGCTGCACACGCCGCTGATGTCCCAGACCAACGCGATCCACGGCATCGTGATGCTGGGCGGGCTGATCGTCGTCGGCTATGCCGATGACTCGCTCGAGTACGTGATCGGCACGATCGCGATCGCCTTTGGCGCGATCAACATCGTCGGTGGCTTCATGGTCACCGACCGCATGCTCGGCATGTTCTCCAAAAAGCCGAAGCCCCAGACCAAGCCCGCCTCCTCCGCTTCGCGTCCGGGGGCGGGCGGCTCTGACGGAGACGGCTCGTGAATCTCTTCGCCGTGCTCGAGCCCGGCGGCGACGGCGCCACCGCGCTCTACATCGTCGCCTTCTCGCTCTTCATCATCGGCGTCCGCCGTGGCACCCACCCGACCACGGCCAAGCAGGGCAACCTGATCGCCGCCGGGGGCATGGCGATCGCCGTCGCGACCACCCTGCTGCTTGACGGGATCGGCAACTGGGGCCTGCTCGTCGCCGGCCTCGGGGTCGGCACCGCGGTCGGCGTGATCGCCTCGGTCCGCGTCCAGATGACCGAGATGCCGCAGATGGTCGCCCTCTACAACGGCGTCGGCGGCGGCGCCGTCGCGCTGATCGCCTGGTCGGAGATCCGCCACGGGATCTCGCTCGGTCACGAGATCCCGCTCGACGAGCTGATCCCGGTCCTCTTCGCCGCGGTTGTCGGCTCGGTCTCCTTCTGGGGCTCGAACATCGCCTTCGCCAAGCTCCAGGACCTGATCCCGACCAAGCCGCTGGCGGTCCCCGGCCAGCAGGTGATCAACGCCCTGCTGCTGATCGGGATCGTCGTCGCCTGCGTCAACATCGCGGTCAACAACGACGATCCCTCGCAGGCGATCTTCATCGCCATCCTCCTCGCCGCGGCCGTGCTCGGCAACCTCGTCGTGCTGCCGATCGGCGGCGCCGACATGCCGGTCGTAATCTCGCTGCTCAACGCCTTCACCGGCCTCTCCGCCGCCGCCGCGGGCTTCGCCCTCGACAACGTGGCGCTGATCGTCGCCGGCACCCTGGTCGGCTCCTCGGGAACGATCCTGACGATGGAGATGGCGACCGCGATGAACCGCTCTGTCGGCAACGTCCTCTTCGCCGGCTTCGGCGGCGCGCCCAGCGGAGGGGGAGGCGGGTCGGGGGAGGAGCGCCCCCACACCTCGATCGGCGCCCAGGACGCGGCGATCAAGCTCGCCTACGCCGACTCGGTCGTGGTCGTCCCGGGCTACGGGCTCGCGGTCGCCCAGGCCCAGCACGCGATCAAGGAGGTCGGCGACGAGCTGGAGAAGCGCGGCGTCACCGTCAACTACGCGATCCACCCGGTCGCGGGGCGGATGCCGGGGCACATGAACGTCCTCCTCGCCGAGGCCGACGTTCCCTACGAGCAGCTCAAGGAGATGGAGGAGATCAACCCCGAGATGCCGCGCACCGACGTGGCGGTCGTGGTCGGCGCCAACGACGTGACCAACCCGGCGGCGAAGAACGATCCCGACAGCCCGATCGCGGGGATGCCGATCATCGAGGTCAGCGAGGCGCAGCAGGTGATCGTGATCAAGCGCTCGCTCAGCCCCGGCTTCGCCGGCATCGACAACGACCTCTTCTACGAAGCGAACACCTCGATGCTCTTCGCCGACGCCAAACAGGCCGCGGCGGACATCGCGTCAGAGATTCAAAACCTCTGAGGGGGCCGTCCCTGGTAGGGACTATCCCGGCAGGGGTTTCACTTAACTTTTTCGGAGAACGGCTGCTGCCGTCCGAGGTCCGGTTGGCCGAAAAAGTACAAGACGTTTCACCCCTACCGGGATAGTCCAAAGACACGACGCCCGTCAGCGGAGAAAGATCGCCGCCATGCCCTTAACCGCGTATGCAGCAGAAGTCCGAGCGGGGGCAGGGGACGGTCGAGTGGGTGGCGCTGCTCGCGGTCGTCGCTTTGCTGCTCGTGGCGCTGGTCGCGGCGGGAGTCCGTGTTCCCGGGACGGTGCTGGTGCAGGCGGTCGCCTCGCGAATCCTCTGCGCAGCGGCGCTCGCTGACTCCTGCGGTGACGAACCGCGGCTGATCGCCGCCTACGGGACCGAGGTCGGCGAGCTGGTCAGCGAGCACATGCCTTCGCTGGTCTATGAGCGTCAATCGCGTGCTCTGCCGATCGACTTTCGCCGCTGCCGTCGCAGCGCTTGCGCCGACGGACCGGAACGCGGCATCATCACCCGCAGTGATGCCGACCTTCCGGTTACCGCCTTCGTCCACGTCGTCGACTGTCGCGCCGACGCCGCCGAGACTTCCGAAGCGGAAGGCGCCAACTGCTCGGGCCCACGGGCGGGCGGCCTCTACGTCCAGTATTGGCTCTACTACGTCGATAGCGCCACGTTGCGCGGCGTGCCTGTCGCCGGCGAGGCCGGGTACCACCGGGACGACTGGGAGAGCGTGCAGATCAGGATCGGCCCTGATGGCGAGATTGCCCAGCGGGCCTCCTCTCATCACGGCTATAACCACGCGCAGGGGATCGCCAACTGGGGCTCCGACGCGGGGATAGGGCCGCTGAGCGACCTCGCCGAGGCCGTTGGCGCTCGCTCTGCAGGCGGCTGGGGCCGGGCGACCGGGATGCTGCTCGTCTCCGGCGGCAGCCACGCCGGCAACGCCAACGGCTTCCCCCGCATCGAACGGCTCACGCCCGGCAACCGCGTCCACCTGGTCCCGCTCGAGCAGATCGCGGCCACCAGCACGGCCCGCTTCGTCGTCAGCCCGCCGTGGCGCAAGACCGTCTGGCGCGACCCGGAGGCGACTGGCACCGACTGATAGCCACGAGGGATGCCGATGATTCACACCTGACGAGCCGACCTCGCTACCCTTCTCCGATCGCCACCGAGGTGACGGCAAGCTCCAAGGAAGCGATCGCGGAACGTCTCGCCGAGGCGCGCCGGTGCACCCTGGAGCTGATCGAGCCGCTCGACGACGAGCAGCTCAACCGGGTCTACTCGCCGATCCTCAGCCCGCTCGCCTGGGATCTCGGCCACATCGCCAACTTCGAGGAGCTCTGGCTGGTCCAGGCGATCGGCGGACGAGAGCCGCTGCGGGGAGAGCTGGGCCGCTTCTACGACGCGATCGAGAACCCGCGCAGGACGCGCGGCGAGCTGCCGATCCTGCGCGACGCCGAGCTGCGCGCCTACCTCGACGACGTCCGCGCACGGACGCTGGAAGTGCTCGACGAGGTTGAGTTGGGCGAAGACGCCGAGGATCCCCTGCTTAGGGAAGGTTTTGCCTACGAGATGCTGATCGCCCACGAGCACCAGCACAACGAGACGATGTTGCAGCTGTTGATGATGGTCGACGGCTACGAGCTGCCCGACGCGAGCGGGTTGTCCCGGGGCGCGGGGCATCTCTCGTCCGGACAAGCGCCGGGCCAATTGGCCCGGCGCTTTGAGTATCCGCCCGTTCGAGAGATGCCCCACCCCCCGGGATCAATCCGCATCGCAGGTGGCGAGCATGAAATTGGTGCGCCGTCGACCGGTTTCGCCTACGACAATGAGCGGCCCCGCCATGCGGTTGAGTTGGCGCCCTTCGAGATCGACAGGTGGCCGGTCACGAACGGCGAGTACGTTCGCTTCATTGAGGAGACCGGTGTCGAGCCGCCGTTGTACTGGGAGCGCGATGAGGCGGGGTGGGTGTGGACCGCGATGGGACGTCGCGATCCAGTCGATCCCGACCGGCCGGTCACCCACGTCTCCTGGCACGAGGCGGACGCCTTTGCGCGCTGGGCCGGCAAGCGCCTGCCGAGCGAGCAGGAGTGGGAGGCTGCCCATGATCGCCTCGTCGGTGTCGGCCACGTTTGGGAGTGGACTTCCTCCGACTTCCTCGCCTACCCCGGGTTCGAGGCGTTTCCGTACAAGGAGTACTCGGAGGTCTTCTTCGGCAACGAGTACAAGGTCCTGCGCGGCGGCGCCTGGGCGACCAGCAGTGAGGTGATGCGACCCAGCTTTCGCAACTGGGACTTGCCACAGCGACGCCAGATTTTCAGCGGCATCCGCTGCGCGAGGGATGCATGACCACGACCGAGCCCCAGATCGAGATCGAAGTCCACCTCGCCACCGACGGCTCGGAGCAGATGGCGCGTGAGATCCACGCGGGGCTCAGCGCTGAGCCCAAGGAGTTGGCGCCGAAGTACTTCTACGACGAGCGCGGCTCGCAGCTCTTCGAGCAGATCACCGCGCTGCCCGAGTACTACCCGACCCGGGCCGAGCGCGCGATCCTGGCTGAACGCTCCACCGAGATCGTCGCCGCCGCGGGCGAGCCGACGATGTTGGTCGAGCTCGGCTCGGGCTCGGCGGCGAAGACGCGTCACCTACTGGAGGCGATGCGCGAGGCGGGCTGCCTCGAGACCTACGCGCCGGTCGACATCTCCGAGGAGATCACCCACGAGACCGCCGAGTCCCTGGTGGAGGAGTTCCCCGGTCTCGCGATCCGCGGCCTCGTATGCGACTTCGAGCAGCACCTGGAGCGGGTGCCGAATGGGGCGGAGGGCAGGCTGGTCGCCTTCCTCGGCGGCACGATCGGCAACCTCTACCCGGGACCCCGCCGCGAGTTCCTCTCCCGGATCGCGACCTTGCTCGGGCCCGACGACCGGCTCCTGCTCGGCACCGACTTGGTCAAGGACGCCGCCCGCCTCGAGGCCGCCTATGACGACTCGCAGGGCGTCACCGCCGAGTTCAACAAGAACGTGCTGACCGTCCTCAACCGCGAGCTGGGGGCGGACTTCGACCTCGGGGCCTTCGATCACGTCGCCCGCTACGACGCCAAGGAGGCGCGCATGGACATTCGCCTGCGCTCGCGTGGCGAGCAGAGCGTTCGCGTTGACGGCCTGGGGCTGGACGTCGCCTTCGCCGCGGGCGAGGAAATGCGCACCGAGATCTCCGCCAAGTTCACCCGTGAGCGGCTGGAGGCGATCTTCGAGCAGGTGGGCCTCGAGATGAGCGGCTGGTTCACCGACCGCGACGGCGACTACGCGCTCTCCCTCGCCCGCGCCGTCTGACGCCGGCGCTAGCCGTAGCGCTCGCCGATGATCGCCCGCAGCTTGGAGCGATCGTGGCGGGCCTGGACCAGGCGCACGGTGCCGGAGCGGGAGCGCATCACCAGCGATTCGGTGGTGGCGCCGGGGCCGCGGTAGCGAACGCCCTGGAGGACATCGCCGTCGGTGACCCCGGTGGCGGAGAAGAAGACGTCCTCACCTGAGCAGAGGTCATTGGCGGTGAGGATGCGCTCGAGGTCATAGCCAGCATCGACCGCGGCGCTTCGCTCCTCGTCGTTCCGCGGCCAGAGGCGACCGAGCAGCTGGCCTCCCATCGACTTCAGCGCCGCCGCCGAGAGGACGCCCTCGGGGGTGCCGCCGATCCCCCAGAGCAGGTCGACCGGCGAGCGGTCCGAGACCGCGAGCAGCGCGGCGGAGACGTCGCCGTCGGTGATCAGGCGGATGCGCCCGCCCGCCTCCCGCACTTCGCGCATCGTCTCCTCGTGGCGGGGCCGGTCGAGCATCACCACAGTAACGTCGCCGATGCTGCCGCCCTTGCGCTCGGCGACCTGCCTCATCGTCTCGGCTAGCGGCCGGTCGAGGTCGAGTAGGTCGGCGATCTCCTCGCCGCCGGCGATCTTCTCCATGTAGACGCAGGGACCGGGGTCGAACATCGTGCCGCGCTCGGCGAGCGCGATCACAGCCAGGGCGCTGGGCATGCCGAGCGCACAGAGCCTCGTTCCCTCCAGTGGGTCGACGGCGATGTCGACCACCGGCGGGCTGCCGTCGCCTATCTGCTCGCCGTTGTAGAGCATCGGCGCCTCGTCCTTCTCGCCCTCGCCGATCACGACGATGCCATCCATCGAGACCGAGTCGAGGACGAAGCGCATCGCGTCGACGGCGGCCTGGTCGGCGGCGATCTTGTCGCCGCGCCCGACCCAGCGCGCGGCGGCGAGCGCTGCCGCCTCGGTGACCCGCACCAGCTCCAGCGCCAGGTTGCGATCGGGCTTGGTCGGGGAGGTCTCGCCCATCGGCGCGGCAGCCTATAGGCTCGCCCGGTGGCCGATCGATGGGGATTGACGCTGCCGCTCCCGGGAACGCCGCTGGCCACGCACGAGGAGCTGGTGAAGCAGGCCGAGGCGGCTGGCTACACCGACCTCTGGAGCGGTGAGACGAACGGGCCCGACGGCTTCACGCCGTTGGCGCTGAGCGCCGCCTGGACCGAGCGCCCCCGCCTCGGCACCGGCATCGTCGGCGTCTTCCAGCGCGGCCCGGCGCTGCTGGCGCAGGAGACGGCGGCGCTCGCCGACGCCTCGGGCGGCCGCTTCGTACTTGGCATCGGCTCCTCCTCGGACCGGATCGTCGAAGGCTGGAACGGGATCCCCTTCGAGCGGCCGCTGAGCAAGGTGGAGGAGACGCTCGACTTCCTGCGCACGGCGCTCGCCGGCGAGCGCACCGAGAGCGGCTTCAAGCTCGAGACGGCGCCCGCGCAGCCGGTGCCGATCGTGCTGGCGGCGCTGCGCGGCAAGATGCTGGAGCTTGCCGTGCGCAAGGCGGAGGGCGCCTTCACCAACTTCCTGCCGCTCGGCGGCCTACCCAAGGTGACCGCCCAGCTCGATGGCGCTCCGGATGGCTTCGAGCTGCTCTGTCGCTTCTTCTGCATTCCCGGCGAGCGCGAGCAGGTCGAGCCGCTGGCCCGCTTCATGTTCTCCTCCTACATCACGGTTCCGGTCTACGCCGCCTTCTACCGCTGGCTCGGCTTCGGCGAGCAGATCGAGGAGATGGTCGCCGCCTGGGAAGGCGGCGACCGCCAGGCAGCCGCCGCCGCGGCGCCCTGGGACCTGATCGAGGAGATGTTCATCTTCGGCTCGCCGGAGCAGATGAAGGAGCGCATCGCCGCCTTCGTCGCCGGCGGGGTGACGCTGCCGATCCTGACCCCGATCGCGACGCCCGACCAGCTGGGCGACTTGATCGACGCCCTGGCCCCTTCCTAGGCGTCCTGGCAGCCGCAGTCGCTGTCCTTGGCCGCGCCCCCGGTGTTGCCGTTCGCGTAGGGCATCTCGCCGGTGTCGTGCAGCTCGTGGCGTAGTGAGTTGATCACGGCGCCGGCCATCAGCGCCAGGCTGAGCGCGTAGAACCAGATCAGGGTGATCAGGACGAAGCCCAGGGTTGGGCCGAAGCGCGAGAAGTCGGAGACGTTGGAGAGGTAGAAGGGGAAGGCCCAGTTGGCGATGCCGGCGGTGACGGTGACGAAGGAGGCGCCGGGCCAGACTGCGCGCCAGGGCATGTGCCCCTTCGGCACCGCCCAGAAGATCACGCAGCAGATCGCGAAGGTGAGCAGCAGGGCAGCGCCGAGCAGCAGTGCGGTGTCGATCGCCTTGATGTTGGAGAGGCCGAACGGCAGGCGGTCGGTGCTGGAGACAAGGGTTGCCTCCATCGTCGGCAGGAAGATGCTGGCGCCGATGAAAAAAGCGAAGACGAGCAGCATCGCGAAGGAAAAGCGCTTCTGCTCGACCCAGCCGCGACACTCGACGTGGTAGATGCGGCAGAAGGCGGTGTCCATCGCTCCCCAGAAGGAGGCGCCGATCCAGAGCGAGCCGAAGAAGGCGAGGACCCCAATCGTCGCCGAGTTGCCCTCGATCCGCGACAGCACGTCGGACAGCGTCTCTTCCTCGGCGTTGGGGAAGAGACGCTGGAGGTCGTCGAGAACGCCGGTCTCCACCCCCTCGATCTTCAGCACCTGGCCGAAGACAAAAAGGATCAGCAGGGCGAAGGGAAAGACGGCGAGCATCAGGTTGTAGGCGACCATCGCCGAGAGGCCGGTGACGTTCTCGCGATAGGCCCGCTGCCAGAAGGCGCTCAGCCAGGGTCGGGGGTGTCGCAGGGAGCTTGGCATAGCTTGACTTCACAAACTGAAGCGACTACCATTCCCGAACAGGCGTTTGAGCATCAGTAAACGCCCACCCAGGGGCACAGCCGCGCAGACTAGTTAGCCTCACGGACCGGATTGCCGGTCCGTTTTTTCGCGACTTATGGTTCGCGGCGGCCTTTTACGGGCAAGACTTAATCATCAAGGCGAGAGAAACGAGTAGAGAAAGAATGCTGGTAGCTGAGCTTCAGGAGCTGGAGGAGGTCAAAGGCCTGATTTCGAGGGGGCAGCAGCTTGGCGTGCTGACCTTCGGCGACATCGCCTCGGCGGTGTCGGAGGTGGACCTGGATGAGTCTGACGTCGAGGACCTCTACGGACACCTCGAGAAGTCGGGGATCGAGCTGGTCGAGGACATGGACCCGGCCCAGAAAGCGGCCGCGGAAGCGATGCCTGAGCCGTCCGGCAAAAAAGGCCGGCGCCGCCAGAAACAGGCGCTCGACCTGAAACCGGACATGACGACGGACAGCCTGCAGCTGTTCCTCAAGGACATCGGCAAGGTCCGCCTGCTCACTGCCCAGGAGGAGGTCGAACTCGCGAAGCGGATCGAGCGCGGCGACCTCGACGCGAAGCAGAAAATGGTCGAGTCGAACCTGCGCCTGGTCGTCTCGATCGCCAAGAACTACCGCAACCAGGGCCTGCCCTTCCTCGACCTGATCCAGGAGGGCACGCTGGGCCTGGTCCGCGCCGCGGAGAAGTTCGACTACCGCAAGGGATTCAAGTTCTCGACCTACGCGACCTGGTGGATTCGCCAGGCGATCGCCCGCGCGCTCGCCGACAAGGCGCGGACGATCCGCATCCCGGTCCACGTGGTCGAGAAGCTGAACAAGATTGGCCGAGCTGAGCGCAAGCTGGTCACCGAGCTGGGGCGCGAGCCGACCCCGGAGGAGATCGCCGAGGTCACCGGGATCGATCCCGAAGAGGTCGACTCGATCAAGCGCTCCGCCCAGGCGCCGGTCTCGCTGGAGAAGCCAGTTGGCGACGAGGAGGAGTCGGAGTTCGGCCAGTTCATCGCCGACGAGAAGGCCGAGTCACCCTTCGACCGGGCAGCGGACCTGCTGACCAAAGAGGCGCTGAAAGAGGCGCTGGAGAACCTCTCCTATCGCGAGCGTCGCGTGCTCGAGCTGCGCTACGGGCTCGGCGGCGAGCACCCGCGCACCCTCGACGAGGTCGGGCGCACCTTCAACGTCACCCGTGAGCGGATCCGCCAGATCGAGAACCAGTCGCTCAAGAAGTTGCAGCAGCTAGGGGAAGCCCAGAAGCTGCGCGAGGTCACCTGAGCTAAGGAGTGCGGACATCCCGGCCGATACAGGTCGGGATGTTCGAGATCGACAAAGCGCTGCGGACGCTGATCGAGCGTGAGGGCTCCGACCTTCACGTCAAGGTCAACTCGACGCCGATCATCCGCCAGCATGGCGAGCTGGCGCAGCTCGAGGGCTACGAGCCGCTCACCCCCGAGGACACCGAAAAGGCGTTCCGCGACATCGCCGAGGCGCGCTCGCTGGCCGAGTTCGAGCAGGCCGGCGAGGCGGACTTCTCCTACTCGGTCCTGGACCTCTCGCGGTTTCGCGTCAACGTCTTCAAGCAACGCGGCACGATCTCGATCGTTTGCCGCGCGATTCCCTACGAGATCCGCTCGGTCGAGGAGCTCGGTCTGCCGCCCGTCGTGACGACGCTGGCCGAAGAGCAGCGCGGGATCATCCTCGTCACCGGCACCACCGGCTCGGGCAAGTCGACGACCCTTGCGGCGATGATCGACCACATCAACCGCACGCGGGCACACCACATCGTCACGCTCGAGGATCCGATCGAGTACCTGCACCAAGACAAGCGCTCGATCGTCAACCAGCGCGAAGTCGGCTCCGACACGGAGAGCTTCGGCCGGGCGATGCGCCGCGTGCTGCGCCAGGACCCCGACGTGATCCTGATCGGCGAGATGCGCGACGAGGAGACGGTTCGCACCGCCCTCTCCGCCGCCGAGACCGGCCACCTCGTCCTCTCCACCGTCCACACCCTGGACGCGACGGAGACGATCAACCGCATCATCGACTTCTTCCCGCCCCATCTCCAGCACCAAGCACGGGTGATGCTGTCATCGACGCTGAAGGGCGCGATCGCCCAGCGCCTCGTCCCCGACATCACCGGCGAGGGTCGCGTGCCGGCCTCGGAGGTGATGGTCGTGACTGGCCGCGTGCAGGACCTGATCCTCAACCCGGAGGAGACCGGCAAGATCTCCGAGGTGATCGCCGAGGGCGAGTACTACGGGATGCGCACCTTCGACCAGTCGCTGCTCACCTACGTGATGGAGGGCAAGATCTCCGAGGAGGTCGCGCTCGACTACGCCTCCAGTCCACACGACTTCAAGCTGATGCTGGCCGCGGGTGGTCAGCGGGCGAGCGGGATCGAGCAGCTCGGGGGGCAATCAGAGCCAGAGCCGGTCGGCAGCCCGCCGCCCGCGACTTGACAACTCGGTAGTACGGGCGTCCAGGGGCAGGGCAGGCCATGATGCGCAGCTCAAGGGTCCCGCGTCAGGGGCCGATCAGCTCTCTGATGGAGCTCTTCGCCCGCTTGCGGCTTCACCTGCGCCTGTTTGCTCGCAGCGAGCACGGCATGGCCCTGCCGACCGCTCTCTTCGCGACGATCGCCAGCATGGGCTTGGCGGGCGCCGCGGTGATGTCGTCGGTCGACGCGCAGCGGGGCTCCCATCGCGACAGCGACTCCAAGAACGCGATCGCCGCCGCCGACGCCGGGGGCAGCGTAGCTCTGCTCAGGCTCAACCGCTACGCGAGCGCTCTCAACAGCTCGACACCGTGCCTCGGCCTCAGCGGCGAAACGCTGGTCCTGACCGGGGTCGCCGCCGATGGATGGTGTCCCCCTGTCGAAGGCACCGTCGGCGACTCCACCTATTCCTACCGCGCCACTCCTCTGGCGGGCGAAAAAATGAGCGTCGTCGCTACTGGCACCTCGGACAACGTCAGCCGCCGGGTCGCGATCGACTTCAAAACGACGACGGTGGGCAGCGTGCTCTCCTCCGCGGGAGTGATCGGCGAAGAAAGCGTCTCCCTCGTCAACAGCGTCGACGTTCGGGTTGGAGTCGGGACCAACGGCAACGTCTCCCTGGGAAACAGCGCGACGATCTGCGGGGACATACGCCACGGCGTCGGCAAAAAAGTGACCTACGAAAACAGCTCCAAACAGTGCAGTGGCTACACAACGACGGAAGGGAACGCGACCCTGCCCTCCGTCAGCACCTTCATCCCAACGGACATCGCAACGAACAACCACAACTACAGACTTGTCAAATGCACGAGCACGGAACCAAACCTTCCTACCGGCTGCGGATTGGATACATATAGCTCGGGCGAAAAAAAATCGGCGTGGAACCCGGTGACACGGGAAATCGTGATCGCCAACAGCTCGACGCTGACGATGGGCGGTGGCGACTACTTCATCTGCCGCCTTGCGCTCGTCAACAGTTCCCACCTGATCATGGCCGCCACCGCGCAGATGCGGATCTTCTTCGACGCACCGGAGAACTGCCCGGGGACCAGCACCACCCAGCTCGACATCGGCAACAGCAGCGATATCACGGCAACCGGCTATAACCCGTCGAAAGGGCTGTTCAACATGCCGGGCTTCTACTTCCTGGGCTCGACCACCACGCCCACCTACATCAACTTCAAAAACAGCAGCAATGGCAACGAGATGGTCATCTACGCGCCCAACACCCACATCACCATGGATAACAGCGGCATCTTCAAAGGGGCGATGGCGGGCAAGTCGGTCACTCTCAACAACAGCGTGAAAATCGAACAAGACAAAGGCTTCAAACCGCCGCAGATCGGCGGCGCGACGCTCTACGAGCGCCAGTCCTACGTTGAGTGCACCGGTCCTGTCGCTTCACCGCCCAACGCCAACTGCTGAACGCATCGCGTCCTGATTCAAGCTCTCAGCGCAAGCTGTCGAGCTAGATAAGCAAACGTATGAGGGAGAAGCTCAACAGCAATCCGCTCGCGCAGGTGGCCATCATCGGCTTCCTGCTGCTCGCCACGGGATTCTTCGTGATGTCCTCGATGGGGGGCGGCGAAGAAGAACCCGAAGGCGGCGCCACCGAAGCGACGGTGAGCGTCACAGGCACCGAAGCCAGCGGCACCGCCAACGGCGCCACGCCGGGAGAAGCAGTGGAAGGCGCGATCGAAGCGGCTGAAACGGCAGTCCCCGCGACGCCCTCCTCGGTTCCGCCGCTGCCGCCCAGCGCCGTCGCCAGTGCGCCGCCGCTGCCCCGCGCGGTTACCTCCGCCTTCCAGGCCGATCGCACCGTCGTCCTGCTCTTCGTCCGCGACGGCGGCATCGACGACCGCATGGTCGCCGGCGCCGTCGAGGGCCTCGACTCGCTTCCCGACGTCGCCTCCTTCATCGTCCCGGCGAAGCGGATCGCGCGCTACGCCGCGATCGCCCAGGGCGTCGCCGTCGATCGCGTCCCGGCGCTCGTCGTGGTCAGCCCGAAGCATCTCGACAAGGACATCCCAACCGCCTCCGTCCACTACGGCTTCCAGAGCCCTGAAAGCGTCAGGCAGGCTGTCATCGACGCTGGCTACGAAGGCCGCACCCTTCCGTATCACCCTTGAGCATGGACCCCCGGGAGTCCATCGCCCACCTGCGCCCCGTTCCGGACTCCGGCGCCGTTCCGGACTCCGGCGACTCGACCGCGCTTGCCCTGGAGCCACAGCAGGGAGGCATCCTCGGCCTGACCCCGCCCGTCACCCGGGGGCGTTCGAGCGGCTTCGTCACCGACGTCCTGGTCGAGCTCGGCTACGTCTCCGAAGAGCGGGCCCGTCAGGCGATCGAAGAGGCCCGTACCGCGGCGCGGCCGCCGGAGGCGCTGCTGCTGGAGCAGGGCGCGATCAACGGCGACCAGCTCTCGCGCGCCGTCGCCGAGCGCTACGGCCTCGACCACGTCGACCTCTCCGCCTACCAGGTCGACATGGCTGCCGCCAACCTGATCTCGGTCAACACGGCACGCCGCTACCGGGCGCTGCCGGTCGGCTTCGTCGACAAGGAGACCCTGCTGGTGGCGATGGCCGACCCGACCAACGTGCTCGCGGTCGACGACATCCAGATCGCGACGGCGCTCGATTGTCGCGTGGCGGTCGCCGCTGACGAGGACATCGAGGCGATGATCGGCCGCCTCAACACGCTGCAGAGCGCGGTCAGCGAGGCGGTGGTCGAGGGCGAAGAAGAGGCGGAGGACGAACTTGCCGCCGTCAGCGACCTCGAGGTCAGCGCCGAGGACGCGCCGGTGATCAAGCTCGTCTACAGCATCCTCGGCCAGGCGGTGGGGGAGGGGGCCTCGGACATCCACTTCGAGCCGGCCGAGGACGAGATGCGGGTTCGCTTCCGCATCGACGGCGTGCTGCGCGAGGCGGCGCACGTCCCCAAGCGCATGGTCAGCGCGGTCATCTCGCGGGTGAAGATCATGAGCGACCTCAACATCGCCGAGAAGCGGATCCCGCAGGACGGCCGCGTCAGCGTCACCGTCGAGGACCGTCGCGTCGACCTCCGCATCACCACTCTGCCGACCCAGCGCGGCGAGGGGGCGACGATCCGCATCCTCGACAAGGACAACGCGCAGCGCTCGCTCGACGAACTCGGGATGGACGGCGCGGGGCGGGAGCGCTTCGAAGGCTCCTTCAAGCAGGCCTACGGCGCAGTGCTGGTCACCGGCCCGACCGGCTCCGGCAAGTCGACGACCCTCTACGCGGCGCTGCAGGAGCTGAACGAAATCGAGAGGAAGATCATCACGATCGAGGATCCGGTCGAGTACCAGCTGAACGGGATCAACCAGATCAACGTCAACCGTACGGCGGGGCTCGACTTCGCCACCGGGCTGCGCTCGATCCTGCGCGCCGACCCCGACATCGTCATGGTCGGCGAGATCCGCGACGGCGAGACGGCGCGGATCGCGATCGAGGCGGCGCTGACCGGGCACATGATGCTGAGCACTCTGCACACCAACGACGCGCCGGGGGCGATCATCCGCCTGACCAAGATGGGGATTGAGGCCTTCCTGATCGCCTCCGCCGTCGACTGTGTCGTCGCCCAGCGCCTCGCCCGCAAACTTTGCACGCACTGCAAGCGACGCACGATCGTCTCGCCCAAGGCTCTCGCCGAGGCGGGCCTCGGGGCCGGCGCGGAGCTGGAGGCCTACGAGCCGGCCGGCTGCGCCCGCTGCAACCAGAGCGGCTACCGCGGCCGGGTCGGTCTCTACTCGGTGATGGCTATGAGCGAGCGGATCAAGGAGATGGCGGTCGCCGGCTCGGCAGAGGCCGACGTTGCCGCCACCGCCCGCCAGGAGGGGATGCTGACCCTGCGCGAGGATGGCCTGGCGAAGGTGCGCGCGGGCAACACCAGCCTCGAGGAGGTACTCCGTGTCACCGCTTGAGGTCGCGAATAATTGCTTTCGGGTATCGAGGAATCAGCCGGAGCGGACGATCTAATGCCCATGGACTTCGACTTCTCAGAGGTTCTCCGCCGCATGGTCGAGGCCCGCGCCTCCGACGTGCACATCACGCCGGGCTTTCCGCCGGCGATCCGCGACAAGGGCAAGATCGAGCCGATGGATGGCTTCGCCGTGCTCTCCAGCCAGCAGACCCGCGAGGTCGTCTACAGCATTCTCAACGACGACCAGCGCAAGCGCTTCGAGAACCACAAGCAGCTCGACTTCGCCTACGCGATCCCCGGCGTCGCCCGCTTCCGCGTCAACTGCTTCTTCCAGCGCGGCTCGGTCAGCGCCGCCTTCCGCCTCGTCCCGCAGGAGATTCCCAGCCTCGACTCGCTCCTGGTTCCGCAGGTGCTGCGCGAGCTGACTTCCAAACCGCGCGGCTTCGTCCTCGTCACCGGCCCGACCGGCTCGGGCAAGAGCACGACCCTGGCGGCGATGATCGACGTGATCAACAGCGAGAACCAGGACCACATCCTCACGATCGAGGACCCGATCGAGTTCCTGCACAAGCACAAGCGCTCGATCGTCAACCAGCGCGAGGTCGGCTCCGACGCCGAGGACTTCGCACTCGGTCTGCGCGCCGCCCTGCGAGAGGACCCCGACGTGATCCTGGTCGGCGAGATGCGCGACCTCGAGACGATCTCAACGGCGCTGACCGCGGCCGAGACCGGCCACCTCGTCTTCGCCACCCTGCACACGCAGTCGACGGCGCAGACAGTCGACCGCATCATCGACGTCTTCCCGCCCCAGCAACAGGGGCAGGTGCGGACGCAGCTCTCGATTGCCCTGCAGGGAATCGTCACCCAGCAGCTGCTGCCTACCGCCGACGGCACTGGTCGCGTGGTCGCCACCGAGGTGCTGGTGCCGACGCCGGCGATCCGCAACCTGATCCGCGAGGGCAAGACGCACCAGATCTACGCCGCCGTGCAGACCTCGGGCGCGGTGGGGATGCAGACCATGGACGCCGACCTGGCGCGCCTCGTGCGGGCCGGCAAGATCACCCGCTCGCTGGCCGAGCAGCGCGCTTCGGTACCGGAGGAGCTGAAACGACTGCTGGGCGCGGCGCCTGTGCAACCTGCGGCGCTGGCCGATGCCGGCCAGCCGGCTCCGGCGACGTCGCCGGCGTCCGCACCGCCGCCCGCGTATACCCAGGGGGGCTGACCAGTGGCTGCCGCGGCGACCACGTTCGCCTTCAAAGCCATGGACGTGGGCGGGGCGGCGACGGCCGGCGAGGTCGAGGCCGAGTCCAAGGCCCAGGTCACCGAGCAGCTGCGCCAGCGCGGGCTGATCGTCCTCGACGTCAGCGAGAAGAGCAAACCGTTCGCGATCGAGGACGTCTTCCGCCGCTGGAAGGGCGTCGACATGCGCGAGCTGGCGGTCTTCTCGCGCCAGTTCGCCACCCTGGTCGCCTCGGGGATGCCAATGCTGCGCACCCTGCACACGCTCGAAGAGCAGACCCAGGAGGATCGGATCAAGGAGGCGGTGGCGGGACTGCGGGCGGACGTGGAGTCGGGCTCGACCCTGGAGCAGGGGATGGAGCGCCACCCCGAGGTCTTCGACCGCCTCTACCGGGCGATGGTCCGGTCCGGCGAGCAGTCGGGTCGCCTCGAGGACGCGCTTGACCGGGTCGCCTTCCAGGTCGAGAAGAACGACACGCTGCGCCGCCAGGTCAAGTCGGCGCTGATGTACCCGGCGCTGGTCTTCGGCGTCGCCGTCGTCGTCCTGCTCGCCGTGGTCGCCTTCATCATCCCGATCTTCGTCGGCATCTTCGAAGAACTGGGCGAAGACACCGGCGAAAAAGCCTCGCTGCCGCTGCCGACCCAGATGTGCGTCACCGCCTCCGATGCGATCACCGGCTACTGGTTCATCCTGATCCCGGCGATCGTCATTTCCTTCGTCGTCTTCTTCCGCTGGAAGCGGAGCGAAGGCGGGAAGGAAATCTGGGACCGCCTCCTGCTGCGCCTGCCCTTCAAGATCGGCGACGTGATCCAGAAGGTCGCGCTGGCGCGCTGGTCGCGTACCTTCTCCGGTGGCGTCTCCGCCGGGGTGCCGATGCTGCAGTCGATCAAACTGACCGGCGAGACGGCCGGCAACATCGTGATCGAGCAGGCGATGGACGACGTCTATGCCTCGGTCAAGCGCGGCGGCTCGCTGGCCGGCCCGATCGAGGCAAACCCGATCTTCCCGCCGATGATCGGCCACATGGTCGCGGTCGGCGAGGAGACCGGCCAGCTGGAGCACATGCTGAGCAAGATCGCCGACTTCTACGAGGCCGAGGTCGACGCCAAGGTCAAGGCCCTGACCGCTCTGATCGAGCCGGTGATGATCGTCTTCGTCGGCGGCATCGTCGGCTTCATCGTGATCGCGATGTACCTGCCGATCTTCAGCCTCTACGACAAGATCAAATGAGCTTCGGCTCGAAGTAGGCACATTGTGCGCGCCACGTGCGCGACGGGCCTCTCTAGCGTCCCGACGGTGAAGTCGGAGAACGAAGAAGGCGTATGATGTTTCGTATGAAAGAGCGGGTCACGATCTCGATCGAGCCGGAGGCGCTCGAGGTTGCGCGCGCTGAGGTCAAGACCGGCAAATCGCCCAACCTGTCGGCCGCGATCGAAACCGCGCTTCGCGCGGGCGGGAAGGCGCAGGCCCTGCGCGAGGCTGTCCGGCTTTCTGAGCTTGAACACGGACCGATTAGCGAGGAGGCGAGGGAATGGGCGGCCAGAGAATGGAAGAGGGTCCTCCGGGAGAAGATGTCGTCCTCGACGCAGGAGGATTGATCGCTTTCGAGCGGGGGGCGCAGCGGATTAGGGCGCTCCTTGAGTGGCCGGCTGCGACCGACGTGAGAATCGTCGTCCCGGCGAGCGCCCTGGCCCAGGTCTGGCGCGGCGGGCCACGATCGGCCTCGCTGGCCATGCTGATCGCGGCTGCAGAGAGCGACTCGCTCGACGAGCTGCGCGCGAAGGAAGTGGGCGAGCGGCTCGGCGCCCGCGGCACTAGCGACGTAGCCGACGCCCACGTCGTCTGTTGCGCCCTGGAGCACCAAGCGGCCGTCATCACCTCGGATCCGGCCGATATGGAGGCGCTAACCAGCTCCGAAGAGTGCCTCACGCTCGTTTCGGCGTGAAGCCCCGCTACGGTGACCCGCATGGAGAATGGTTGCTCACCCAAGCCGTCGGGCCCGGCGGACTCGCCCTCGCCGTTGACAGTCAATCACTCCAAGTTATACCCGGCGTCAGGCCCGGTGGCTTCGTCGGCGAAAGGGCTGTTTGCCTGAGTTGTTCGCTGCTTTGGCGTCCTTTAGGGAGTGTAATAACTGTCCAAATTAGAGTCTAGAAACCGTCCATATGGTAGTCTTGCGTCCTTGTGCAGAGCGCTGGCGCCGACTATTGGCCTCGTATCATCGACGAGGAGCTCGACGAGCTCGCGGCGGCACTTCCCGCGATCGCGCTCGAGGGGGCGAAAGGGGTGGGCAAGACTGCCACGGCTTCTCGCAGGGCGGCGACCGTCCATGCTCTGGACGACCCCGGTCGCAGGAGCGTCGCCGTTGCCGATCCGGCGCGGCTGCTCGGCGACCCTCCGCCGGTGTTGATCGACGAGTGGCAGCGCGTGCCCGAGATGTGGGACCTGGTCCGCCGTCGGGTCGACGCGGGGGCGAGCGCCGGGCAGTTCCTGCTGGCGGGTTCGGCTTCCCCCGCTCAGCCGCCGATGCACTCGGGGGCGGGGAGGATCGTCTCGCTGCGGATGCGCCCACTTTCGCTGGCCGAGCGATCCGGCGGTGAGTCCACCGTCAGCATGCGGAAGCTGCTCACCGGCGGGAGGGTTGCGATCCGGGGCCGGACGGACTGGAAGCTCGAGGACTACGTCGACGAGATCCTCCGCTCTGGATTCCCGGGATTGCGAGGGCTCGCCGATCGGCCCCTGCGTGTCCAGCTCGACGGTTACCTGCGCAGGATCGTCGAGCGCGACTTTCCCGATGAGCTGGGTCGGCAGGTGCGCAACGCCGAGGGATTGCGCCGCTGGATGGCCGCGTACGCGGCCGCCTCCTCGACCACCGCTTCGTTCGAGAAGATTCGCGACGCGGCCACCGCCGGTCAAGACGAAAAGCCCGCCCGAACAACCACCTCGCCCTATCGCGATGCGCTGGAACGGCTCTGGGTCCTCGACCCTGTCCCGGCATGGGCGCCCACTCGCAGTCACATTCGGCGCTTGGCCCTTCCTCCCAAGCACCAGCTGGTCGATCCGGCGCTGGCCGCGCGCTTGCTCGGTGTCGACGCTGGTGCGCTACTGAGCGGGGATCCCGTAGGACCGTCGATTCCTCGCGATGCGCCTTTCCTGGGAGCGCTCTTCGAGTCCCTCGTCACTCTCTCGGTGAGGGTCTACGCTCAGGCCGTTGAGGCTGGGCGGGTGGCGCACCTGCGGACGCGGGGCGGCGAGCACGAGGTTGACCTGATCCTCGACCGAGGAGACGGGCGGATCGTCGCTTTCGAGGTCAAGCTCGCGCGTAGCGTCGACGACGAGGATGTCCGGCACTTGCGATGGCTTGCCGGGCGGATCGGGGATGATCTGCTCGACGCGGCGATCGTCACCACTGGCCCCGAGGCCTACCGGCGACCCGATGGCATCGCCGTCGTCCCCGCCGCTCTGCTCGGTCCTTAGGTCCAGCGCACTCTGGGCAGCCAGTTTGACGGCCGAATCGTGTAACGGCCTGAGTTTTCGAGGGAAGAAATCCTAATTTCGGGGATCAAGGTTGGAGGCCGGGGGGTCGATTAGGCCCTTGTGATGAATCTGCCAGTGCCTTGGTGCAAAAGGCAAACCCGCCGCGAGGCGGGGGCGCAAAGCCGTCGGGACTCCTTGCTTGGAGTCAGCCGGGCTACCACCGGGGTCGACAGACACCACGTGGCTGAGACGCGACGGGGCTCTGGCGAAATCGATAGGAACCTAGGAGGTCCCTGAATGTTTCTCCAGAATCTCCGGGCCAAGGTTGGCGCCCGGCTCAACGGCGACAGGGAGGCAGGGTTCACCCTGATCGAGCTCCTCGTCGTCATGCTCATTCTCGGAATCCTGGCCGCGATCGCGCTGCCCGCGTTCTTCAACCAGAGGGACAAGGCCGGCGACGCCAAGGCCAAGGAGACCGCTCATTCAGCTCAGGTTGCAATCGAGACCTGTGCCACCGACAACAACGGTAGTTACAAACCGTGTGACTCCCTTGCAGTGCTCGATGACATCGAGCCCACGTTGACCGGTGCACCGGTTTCCTTCCCGGTCGAAGCGACTGACGATAGCTACTCAATCGAGGTCGTAGGTAGCAAAGCGACCCAGAAATTCCGGATTGTTAACACTGCTGGCGCCATTACATTCCCCTGTGACGTTGGCGGTGAGGGTGGTTGTCCGACCGGTGGGTTCTGGGACTAACTCCCTGATCGCATTTGCATTGGCCTAGCCAAGCATGAAGTGCCGAGGGGCGGGCCGGTCGGCCCGCCCCTCACGCTTTGGCTAAGCCAATCGTTCGATTTGCCGATAGATCAATGATGCCGGCTAACAAGCCCAAAACCATCCTTCCTGCGACGCTTGCGGCGCTGCTGGCACTTGCGATCGCCGCTCCGCATGCCGCTGCCGTCGCGGCCAACTACGAGGGCATCTCGGCGGACGGGAAAGTCGCCTTCTTCACCACCACCGACAAGCTCGTCTCCGGCGACACGGACAGCAAGCGGGACGTCTACATGCGGTCCTTCGACCCGGTGGTCGGCAGCTACGTGACCCGCGAGATCTCGACCGGGCCGACTGGCGGCAACGACGCCTTCGACTCCTTCTTCAGCCGGGCGTCGGCTGATGGGACGCAGGTCTTCTTCTCCACCGACGAGCGGCTCGTAGCCGCCGACACCGACCAGGCGGCTGACGTCTACCTCCGCGACCTCGCGAAAGGCGTCACTGTGCTCGTCAGCCAGAGCAATGCCGGGTGTGCTCCCGCCTGCGGGAACGGCGCGGCCGACGCCAGCTTCAAAGACGCCAGCGCCGATGGCGCCACCGCCTTCTTCTCTACCGACGAGCGGCTCCTCGCGACCGATACCGACAGCGCGGCAGACATCTACCGGCGCGATCTGGATGCCGGGACGACAACGCTCGTCTCGGCGGGCGAAGCGTCATGCACGCCGTGTGGCAACGGCGATGAGACGGCCACCATGCGCGGCCTCTCCGGCGATGCATCAACCGCCTTCTTCGCGACCTTCGAGTCGCTGGCGGATGCTGACACCGACATCGCGATCGACATCTACGCCCGCGACCTGCCGGACGGCCCGACCATGCTTATCTCCGAGGGGGACGCCGGCTGCGAACCCTGCGGCAACGACGATTCCGCTGACGTGCTCTTCGCCGGCAGCTCGCAGGACGGCACCATCGCCTTCTTCGAAACTAAAGAGGGGCTCGTACCGGGCGACGTCGACGGCGGCAACGACGTCTACCGACGCGCCGCTGGAACGACGACGCTGGTCACCGGCGGGACGGCGACCCAAAAACCGGCGAACTTCGCTGCCGCCTCCACCGACGGCTCCACGGTCTTCTTCGTCACCGACGAGCCGCTTGCCGGCGGCGGCGATACGAATGGCGCCACCGACGTCTACCGCTGGCAGGGAGGCGCGTCGAGCCTGGTCACCTCGGGGGCATGCTGCGGCGGCTCGACCTTCGGCGCCGCCACAGCCGACGGGACGAAGGTGGTGTTCACGACCACCCAGAAACTCGACGCGACGGCGGATACCGACAGCAGCGCCGACGTCTACGAGCAGGAGATCGGCGGGGGCGCGCCGACGCTCGTCTCCCGCGGCGCGGCTGCTTGCGAACCGACCTGCGGCAACGACGACGACGCCGCGATCTTCAACGGCATCTCAGACGACGCCTCCAGGGTCTTCTTCTCCAGCGTCGAGGATCTGGTCAGCGACGACGGCGACGCGAATGCCGACATCTACGTCCGCGACCTGGACGATTCGACCACAACGCTGGTCTCGGCCGAGGGCGTCTTCTGCCCGACAACTCCCGGCGGGTGTGACGCGATCTTCAGGGCCGCCTCGAGCGACGGCGCCCGCGTCTTCTTCCAGACCACCGAGCGGCTGACCGAAGGGGACGGCGACTCCGAGCTCGACGTCTACGAGTGGGACGCGATCCAGGCACAGTCCCAAACGCGCCTGGTCTCGACCGGCAACTCAGTGGAGCTGGGCCCCTCGACGCCGGTGCTGACCGGGACGAACCCGGCCTCACCGGGTGAATCGACGACCCCGGCGATCGTCGGTCAGTCCGATCTGGACACCGCGATCAAGGTCTATACGACACCGGACTGCTCCGGTGAGGTGGTCGCGACCGGGACCGCGACGCAGCTCGGGGGCGGGGGCATCGCGACAACGGTCGCGGCGGGGTCGACGACGAGCTTCCGCGTCACCGCCACCGACGAAAGCGGCGATACCTCCGCCTGCTCCAATGCTGTCACCTACAAGCAGGAAAGCGCGCCTCCGCCTCCGCCACCACCACCGCCCGGCGAAGGCCCGGGCGATGGCGACTCCGGCTCCGGATCCGGCGGCGCCGGCGGCGGCTCGGGCGGAACCAAGAAAGTCGGGGGCAAACCCGGCGTCGTCTACGTGACTCCCCAGACCCGCATCACCTTCGCCCCGGCCGGCAAGACGCTGGCGCGCCGTCCCGTCTTCCGCTTCACCGACTCGACCGGCCAGGAGGGAACCAGCTTTCGCTGCAAGGTCGACCGCGGGCGGTGGCGAGGCTGCGGCTCGCCGACGAAGCTCCGGCAGCTGAAGATAGGCCGTCACGTCTTCCAAGTGAAAGCGGTCAACGCGGTGGGCGTGGTGGAGCCGGCGCCGCAGAGGCGCAAGTTCAAGGTGGTGGCGCGATGAGGCGCTTCGCCCGAGACGAGGCCGGCCTGACCCTGATCGAGCTGCTGGTCGCCTCGATGATGAGCGTGATCCTGCTCGGCGCCGTCGGCTCGATGGTGATCAGCTCGGTGAGGACCCAGCCGCAGGTGAGCAAGCGGGCCCAGAACGTCTCCAGCGCGCGCTGGGTCCTGGAGCGCCTGACCCGCGAGATCCGCAACGGCATCCGGGTCGACGTCGCGACGGCCTCCAAAGTCTCCCTCCTCACCTACGTGCGCCGCACCGCCTGCGGCGCAGGAACCGCGCCGTCCAGCGCTACGCCGGCGATCAAATGCGAGGTCACCTACGAATGCACCACGACCTACTGCTCGCGGATCGAGGCGAAAGAAGGCGTCTACACCGGCACGGCGACGAAAATCTTCAGCGGGATCAACAGCAGCAACGTCTTCTGCTTCGTGCCCAGCACGGAAAAAGACACGCTGACCTGCGGGACGGCCGCTTCTGCCAAAGGCAGCACCTACATCGGCGTCAGCCTTCGCATTCCCAATCCGAGCGGGCCGAGCAACCTGACCGTCAGCGACGGCGCCAGCCTGCGCAACGCCACCCTCACCAACTGACGATGCGGACCGCGACGGCAGCAGAGATCGAGCGACCCGGGGGAGAGGCGGGCCTGACGATCATCGAGGTCGTCGTCGCCGCTTTGGTCCTCGCGATGGGGGCGATGGCGACTTTCGGCCTGCTCGGCGCCGCGACCAAGAACACGCAGCGGGCGAAGGCGACGCAGGTGGCTTTGAATCGCGCCCAGCAGGAGATCGAGACCCTGCGCAGCCTCAAAAACGAGCAGCTGGCGCTGACCGAGACCCCCGAACACGCAAGCAGTCCTCTCAATCCCAACTACCGGATCAGCAACGCTACCTTCGCCACCGTTCGCGAACCGCCGAGCGGCTACGAGGACATGGTCGTCAACAAAGGCAGCCTCTACGGCGGCGGCTTCGTCACGGGAGGCATCGTCAACCCGGGTCCGGTCTCCTTCTCTAGCGGCGACGTGAGCGGCAAGATCTACCGCTACGTGGTCTGGCGCGACGACGCAAGCTGCCCTCCCGCGACCTGCCCCGGAACCCAGGACTACAAGCAAATAGTCGTCGCGGTGAAGCTCGACACGCCTGGCAACCAGTCAGGCGAGAGGGGCTACGTGGAAGTGACCTCCGACTTCGTCGATCCCGACGACAGCGCCCTCAACGACCCGATCCCCGGAGCGAGCGGCGTCGTCACCGCGCAGCAGTTCTTCCTCTCCGACACTCCCTGCGCGGTGAGTGGTCTGACGGTGCGGCAGGCCATCGCCGGCGACCATCTCCTCCACAACACGCGAGGGACCTGCGCCAGCGGCCTGCAGACGGGAACGACGCTGGGCGCGCCTGACGCGCTGCTGCTCGGCGGTCCCCCGGACCCGGACCCAGTCGACAAAACCAACCCCCTGCTCTACGACTACGCGAACGACTTCTACATGGAGCCGACGCCGGATACCGACAAGGGCGTGCAGATCCGCCGTGACGACAGCAACGGCTGCAACTACAACCCCACCGGCGCGAGCAATCCCGAGTCCCAGATCCACCGCTGGGTCACCGATCCGATGCCGTTCGACTTCAAAATGACCGACCAGGTGACGATCGAGCTCTCGACGCGCAGCCTGAACGAAGCCCAGCACACGGGCACGCTCTGCGTCTACCTGTTCAAACGCAGCGAAACCGGCGAACCGCCGGTAGCCACTGACACGCTGCTGACGGACAAATCGACCGGCAGCGCCTTCTGGAAATACACGCCGGAAAAAAACAAAGCGTGGCCGCTCGGATGGGAAGTGATCAGGCTGCCGATGATCTTCAACGAAGCCCCCTATACGATCCCGGCTGGCGACCGGCTGGGCGTGGCGCTCAGTGTCGAACGGGCCAACACCGACGTGGACGCGATCCCGATCATGTACGACCACCCGAACCACCGGACCCGGATCGAGGTCGAGACCACCACGCCGATCGACGGGGGCTAGGAGTGGCTCCCGCCGCGGCAATCGCCCTCGTCGGGGGGCTGCTCGCCGGCAGTTTCGTGACCGTCGTCGCACACCGGGTGCCGCGCCGCGAATCGATTGTCGGGCCACGCTCGCGCTGCCCCGCCTGCGCCACTCAGATCGCCGCCTACGACAACGTGCCTGTCCTCTCCTGGCTGATGCTGCGCGGCCGGGCGCGCTGCTGCGGGGCGGCGATCTCGCCGCGCTACCCGCTGGCCGAGCTGGCGCTGGGCGCGCTCTACGCGACGGTCGTGCTGGTCCTCTGGGGCGACGCCGGTGAGATCGCGCTCGGCCTCGTCTTCGTCACGACGCTGGCGGCGATCACCCTCACCGACCTCGAGCGACGCGTCATCCCCAACCGGATCCTGGTCGTTGCCGCCGTCCTCGCCGTGGCGATCGCCACGGCCACCGACCCGGGCAGCCTGCCCGAGCGCGCGATCGCCGCCGCCGCGGCCGGTGGCCTGCTCTTCCTCGCGGCGCTCGCCTACCCGCGCGGGATGGGGCTCGGCGACGTCAAGCTGGCCGCCGTGATGGGCCTCTTCCTCGGTCGCGACGTCGCCCCGGCGATCCTCGTCGCGCTGCTGGCCGGCTCTGTTGTCGGCCTGGCGATGATCGCCCGTCACGGGGCCGCGGCGCGCAAGCGGGCGATCCCCTTTGGGCCGTTTCTTGCACTGGGCGGGGTCGTCGGCCTGCTCGCAGGCGACGAGATGGTCGACTGGTACCTGAATACCTTCGCCTAGCGGGGGCCGTCCAGGTTCTCCTATAAATGAGTAGTTGCAGGCCGAAAGGTTTGCGGCCTTTCTGTCGATTGGGAGTGGGCGGGTGCGCAGAGGCGCGCCGCGCGACCCAAGCTCATGCGACTCGGCAAGCAGAAGAAAGGGACGGTCGTCGGCCTCGACATCGAGGCGGGCAGCATCGCTGCGACCGAGGTCCAGTCGAACGGCTCGGCGCAGCTGACCGCTTCGGCGATCGGGCCGCTCGCCCCCGGCGCCTTCCACGAGGGAGAGGTGCTCGACGCGGACGCCCTCTCCGAGGCGCTGAAGGCGCTCTTCGCCGAGCACAAGCTCTCCAAGAAAGTGCGACTCGGGGTCGGCAATCAGCGCGTGGTCGTCCGCACCCTGCGGCTGCCGGCGATCGAGGATCCCAAGGAGCTCGACGCGGCGGTCCGCTTCCAGGCCCAGGAGCAGATTCCGATGCCGCTCGACCAGGCGGTGCTCGAGCACCAGGTGGTCGGCGGAGTGCCGGCGGAGGAGGGCTCGAAACCCCAGATCGACGTCGTCGTGATCGCCGCCCGCCGCGACATGGTCGCTTCCTTCGTCGAGCCAATCCGCAAGGCAGGGCTGGAACCGGTCGGGGTCGACCTCTCCGCTTTCGGCATGCTCCGCGCCCTCGCCGGTGCCAACGGCAACGGCGGTGTCGACGCCGAGCAGGGCGAGCGCCCTGCTGCTGCGATCCTCTACTGCGGCGTCGGCGACGTCACCAACCTTGCCGTGGCACGCGGCAGGGCCTGTCTCTTCACACGCGTCTCCTACGCTGGTTTGGAGGCGATCACGGAGCGACTTGCCGCCGCTTCCGGCCTCAGCGCCGAGCATGCCGCGCAGTGGCTCTCCCACGTCGGGCTCGAGCAGCCGGTGGAGGCGGTCGAGGGCGACCCCGAGACCGTCGCCGAGGCGCGCCGGGCGCTCGAAGAGGGCGTCACCGCGCTGGTTGACGAGCTGCGCCTCTCTCTCGACTACTACGGCGCACAGGAAGCGGTCCTGCCGGTCGAGCGGATCGTCCTCTGCGGCGCCGGCAGCGCGATCGCCGGCCTTGCGCAGCGTATGGAAGCGGGTCTCGGCTTCCCGATCGAGGTCTCCCGCCCAGCCGCCCTCTCCGGCTTCGACGACGTCTCGGCGGCGCGTCTGACCCTTCCCTACGGCTTGGCTCTGGAGCGATAGATGCGCCCGGTCAACCTCATACCGAAGGAGCAACGTCGCGGCGAGCACGCCCCGTTGCGCAGCGGCCCGCTGGCCTACGTCCTGCTTGGTGCCCTGGTCGCCGTGCTTGCCGGGGTGACGTTGCTGGTCTTGACAGGCAACGAAATCTCCGAGCGCGAAGACGAGATCGCGACGCTCGAAGTCGAAGATGCCGCGGCTAGCGCCCGAGCCGAACGCCTCGCCCCCTACACCCAGTTCCGTGCCCTTGCCGAACAGCGCGTCGCCACCGTCGCCAGTCTCGCCGACAGCCGCTTCGACTGGGAGCGGGTGATGCGCGAACTGGCGCTGATCCTTCCTGCCGACGCCTGGCTGGTCAGCCTCACCGCGACCGCTACGCCGAGCGTCTCGATCGGCGGAGGCGAAGGTGGCGGTGGCGGTGAAGGCGGCGGCTCCGGTCTGCGCGCAGCAACACCGGGACCCGCGCTCGAACTGAGCGGCTGCGCCGACGGCCAAGAGGCGGTGGCGGGCTTCGTCACCGCGCTCAAGGACATCGAGGGCGTGACGCGAGTCGGCGTCCAGTCCTCTGAACTGAACGATCAGGCGGCCGGGGAAGCCGGAGGCGCGGAAGGCGGGGACGACTGCCGCACGCGCGACTTCATCGCCAAATTCGACCTGGTCGTCGCTTTCGACGCCGCTCCGATCCCGGCGATCGGGACCGAAGAAGCGCCGGTGGCCCCGCCCGCTGAAGCCGAATCGGAAGCGACAGAGACCAGTGAAGCTCCGGAAGAAGGCGGCTGAGGTGAAACTGCAGCTGAAATCCTCCAACGCACCGATCGTCGCGATGCTCGCCGTCGCCGCGCTCGCGGTCGCCTTCTGGATGCTGGCGCTGAGCCCAAAGCGCGAGGAGGCGAGCAAACTCGGTGAGCAGGTGCAGCAGCTCGAGGCCTCGCTGGCGCAGCACCGCCAGGAAGCGGCGAGCGCCGCCGAAGCGCGGGACGAATTCCCCGCCAAGTACCGCCAGCTGGTGGTCTTGGGCAAGGCCGTCCCCGGCGACGACGACACCGCCTCGCTGCTTGTCTCCGTCAACCGGATCGCCGAGCGGGCAGGGGTGAAATTCCGCGACCTCGAACTGAGCGGGGAAGGCGGCGAAGCCGAAGCGCCGCCCATCGCCGGCGCCACGCCCGTCTCCGCAACCGAGGCCGAAGCTTCGCTGCTGCCGCTCGGCGCGACGATTGGCCACGCCGGGCTGGCCGTGATGCCCTACACGCTCGTTTTCGACGGTAGCTTCTTCGAGGTCGCCGACTTCATCGAGGAGATCGACTCGATGGTGAGGACCGACAACCAGGACGTCACCGTCGATGGCCGCCTGGTCACGCTCGACGGCTTCAGCCTCACCGCCGACGCCAACGAAGGCTTCCCCCAGCTCGACGCGACCTTCGCCGTCACCACCTACCTGACCCCGCCCAGCCAGGGCGTCACCGCGGGGGCAACCGAAGTGGCACCCGCTGCGGAAACGGCTGCCCCCGTCGCGACGACCACTGGAGGTGCGCCATGAAGCGCCTGGGACCGGAGCTGAAAGTGCCGGAGCTGAAGGTGCCGGACTTCCTCGCCGACCTCTACTGGGACCTGCGCGAGCGCCGCCTGCTGCCGTTGGTCACCCTCCTGATCGTGGGGATCGTCGCCGTGCCCTTCCTATTCGGCAGTGACTCGGAGGAAGAGCCGGTCGTGGCTGCATCGCCGCCCAGCGCGGGCGCGTCCAGCGCCGACGCCGCGCGCTTCACCGTCGTCGAGGCCAAGCCCGGCCTGCGCGACTACCGCAAGCGCCTCGATGACCGCACTCCCACCGACCCCTTCGAGCAGCGGCACGCCGGCCCGCTCCTGAACGGTGCACAGCTGAATTCCCAGAGCGCGACCCTTTCGGGCGGTGAGACCGAAGTGACGACGACAACTGAATCGGGCTCCCCGCCCGCCGCTGAGCCGGCTGAGCCAGGTGGCACTGCGCCGCCGCCGGTCGAGGGTGACGACCCCGGGCTGAAATTCTTCGAGTTCGTCACGGACGTGCAGATCTCCCGCACCAAAGCCGGCGCCGACGGCCGCCAGGTGATGGGCGAGCCCGAAGTCCGCCGTCGCGTGCCCGCCCTGACCCCGCTGCCCGGCGCGAAAACGCCGGTGGTCACCACCATGGGGGTCAACATCGTCAAGCAGAAAGTACTCTTCATGGTGTCTCCAGAAGTCACGTCGCTCTTCGGGGACGCCCACTGCGTATCTGGCACCGAGAGCTGCCAGCTGCTCGAAGTCAAACCTGGCTTCCCCCTTACCTTCGTCTATGGCCCCAACGCCGTCCGCTACAAGATCAAGGTGATCAAGGTCGACGTGATCTGGGTAAGCCGCAAAGAGGCCGGACGGCTATCGGCGAAACACAGGGAAGGTCTGGTGGTAGTGGGTCAGTTTGACCAGCGGCACTCATCGAGATAGCTTTGCGCTATGGCGCAAAAATGGCGGATCATTCGCGAAGGTCCATTTACGCCCGTTCCGGGTTCTCCGAAAATCGTTCAGGACGTTGCTCTTGCGCTAGAACCCGTGCCAGGTGACGTGCTAGGACTGGATCGCCCGAATGACAATTTGGATGGAGAGTTCCTTGTAGTCCGGCGCATCATCACTGGCAAAAGTGCGACGGTCATAGTCAGACCCCACACGAATAGCTAGTCCAGCAGCGCTGCGATCTCAGCGGGAGGAGAGTTGACGCCGGATCGCAACAGCCTGATCGGGCGTCAACTCCCAACGCCCGCCTTTGCCGGGAGCTTCGCTCGGGAAAAGCTCGCGCGCGACGCGCCGGATCTCGCGAGCGCCAGCACTCCGTGAGCCGGCCTGGCCACTGCCCCAAAGCTGAATCGCGAGCTGCTCGGGTGAGAGCGCATCCACGCCTTGAGCATCTCACTTGGCATATGGCAGAACTCTTGCGATACCTGAAAAGGAAGGCAAAAGTTCCAAAATGCGTGATTCTTCCGCGCCCATGGCGCAGAGCGGCGAACTCTTCTACGGAGACAACCTTGACGTTCTAAGTCGCCATGTTGACGACGAGAGCATCGATCTGGTCTACCTCGATCCGCCGTTCAACTCGAATGCCGACTACAACATCCTCTTCGGGCATGTAGACGGATCTCGTGCCGCCGCTCAAATCAAGGCATTTGGGGATACCTGGCGGTGGGATGAAGCGGCGGCAGCCGATTTTCAAAAGGCCGTTGAGTACGGCGGAACAGTTGCCGATGCGCTTCGGGCGTTTCAGACTTTGCTTGGCGGTTCAAACATGTTGGCCTATCTCTCCATGATGGCGCCCCGGTTGATTGAACTTCGGCGAGTCCTGAAGTCAACCGGCTCACTTTTCCTGCATTGCGACCCAACGGCCAGCCACTATCTAAAGTTGCTGCTCGATTCGATCTTCAGCCCAGAGAACTTCCGCAACGAGATCATCTGGCGGAGGACCGGCGCGCATGGACCACGCCGTTCATTTGGCCCCATACACGACACGCTGCTCTTCTATTCGAAGTCCAACGACTACTACTTCAAAGTGCTACGCCGCCTCTACATGGTCGGCCATGTCGCCAAGCGATATCGACGTGAACCTGACGGTCGCCTTCGGTCGACGACTGGGGGAAACATTCTGACTGGAGCCGGGACGACGAATGGTGAGTCGGGACAGCCGTGGAGAGGTTTCAACCCTTCCAGCAAGGGCCGGCATTGGGCAGTTCCGGGCGATCTCGCGGAACAGATGCCGCCCAAATTCCAAGAACTCGGAGTTCAGAAAAAGCTCGACGCGCTATATGACGCAGGTCTAATTGAGATAAAAGAGGGTGCTGATTGGCCCCACCCCGTGCGCTACTTGCGACCGGGGGACGGTCAACCGCTTTCAGATCTGTGGGCAAGCCAGCCCTATACGGGGGCATGGGGGAAGGGCGTCCGCGGCACTGTTTATGAATCGGACCAGGACATTGATGCCGACGTCCAGTGGCTGGGGCGAACCGATCCTGAGCGTTTGGGATACCCAACTCAAAAGCCTGAAGGCTTGCTCCAGCGCGTCATTGAATCTTCATGTCCCCCCGACGGTTCGGTTCTCGATCCGTTCTGTGGCTGCGGTACGGCAGTTGCTGTTGCGGAGCGCTTGGAACGTCGCTGGGTTGGAATTGACATCACGTTTCTTGCAACGAATCTGATTAAGAGTCGCCTAGTGCACGCCTTTGGCGAAGACGTTGACTTCAAAGTCATTGGCGAGCCGACGACTGTCGAGGATGCCGCCCAGCTCGCTAAGAATGACCACGAGCAATTCGAGGCGTGGGCATTGGGCCTCGTGGGTGCCCGAACCACAACGAAGAAAAAGGGGGCAGATGGCGGTATCGATGGTCGGCTTCCATTCTTCGAGAAGCTTGGGGGCAAGGCGCGTCAGGTGCTCATTTCGGTGAAGGGTGGAAGGACAGGGGTTGGCGCTGTCCGCGACCTCCGGGGCGTCATCGATCGGGAGCAGGCAGAGCTCGGGGTGCTCATCAGCATGCGCGAGCCGACTCGGCCTATGCGGGAAGAGGCGGCTAGCGCCGGCCACTATCACTCGGGTTCGGAGGCTGTCGGTGTGTGGCTCCCACATCCACGTATTCAACTGCTTACCGTTGAGGAGTTGCTTGCGGGAAAACGGATCGACATGCCGCGCTTGATGGGCAGCCTCGCGTTTCGCCGCGCGCCTAAGGTTGAGCGCCGCCGTCCGACGACTGAGCCTCTTTTTCAGAACTTCCCTGACACTCCCGGATCTGACGCAGTCTTTCCTGCGCCGACCCGCAAGGCTTAACCCAAGAGCCCTGCGATCTCCTCGAGCGACCAGATGTGATCCGTCACCCCGGCGGCCATTGCCGGCGCCCGGGGATAGCGCTCCTTTAGAGAGGCGTGGGGCCGGGCGAAGTTGTAGTGCATGAAGTGCAGAGAGACCGCGTGAGCCAGGTTCTCGATCTTGCGACTGAATCCGTTCGTGAGTCGGGTAAAGCGCCGCATCCCCATCCGCATCGTCAAGTTCTGACGCTCGACGTAGCTCGTTGAAATCCGGTCGGGATCGGGGTCGCCCTTGAGGACGCGGCGCTTCGTCCCGATGCAGACCGCCGGGCTGTATTTGCCCTGCTCGCCCGAGGCGTATTGCTTCTGGATCTGCGCCCAATCGACGTTCTGGGCGAAGGCCGGGCCGACCGTCCCTTCATAGATCCGGTGGCCATCGGTGCTGAGCTGGATGCGTCCTTTCAGCCGACTGGCGAGGTCGGTGAGAAAGATTTCTGCGTCGTCCATTGTCCGCTCGCCGACCAGCCAGGACGGGACCAGCTTCGTATCGGCGCATAGGGCCGTGAAAGTCCAGACGTCGCCGTAGCCCGGCGTGCCTTTGAACTGCTCCGGCACGTTCTTCTGCTTGGCGTAACAGAAGCTCCAAGTCTCATCGGCCTCGATGACCTGGCACGGAAGATCGACCAGCTCGCCGTCCTGATACTCGGCGCAGGCTTCCCCGAGATCGACCAGCAGCTTTGTGATCGTGTTCTTGGCTGCCCCGGTCATCCGGACGGTAGCTCGGATGCTGTTGCCCTCGACCAGCGCCCCGATGATTTGGGCGCGCTTCTCAGTGGACAGGCGGTTCATACTGACTATTATGCTTGAGCGCTCGGACGGAAACTCTTGTCTCATGGGGCAGAATCCGATTCCGACAAAGAACGTCAGGCGGCAGGTCTATTCTGGAACTTGCCATGAGTCCGCTTGCCGCCTATACAGATCCCGAGGAGGCAGCCGAGAGGGTTCGCAAGGAGTTTTGGGGGGACTCTGTTCCGGTCGACCCAGCCCAGGTTGCTGAAGCAATGGGACTGCAAGTTCTTGCTGCACAGCTAGGCCATGAATTGGCTGGCGCTCTCGTCAAGGAAGCTGGCAAGGACCCACAGATCTTTCTCAACGGCAGCGACAACCCGAACCGAAAGCGCTTTACCTGCGCCCACGAGATCGGACACTTCGTCAAACGATCAGATTTCGACAACAGCTACGAATATTTCGACTTCCGCGACAGCTTCTCATCCACCGGAACTGATGCGGATGAGCGCTATGCCAATGCCTTTGCCGCAGCCCTTCTGATGCCAAAGAATCGGATCAAGCAGATGAAGAAGGAAGGGCTCAAGGACATCGAAATGGCATCTCGTCTCGGGGTATCCCGAGACGCAATGGTCTATCGGCTCAAAAACCTCGGTCTTCTCTAGGCAATGACGGAAGAGGGCGGGGAACCCGCCGAGGGAGCGAGCGATTCCTCGGAGGACCTCGCTCGCAAAGAGCGCGCTCGTGAGGAAATCAAAGAGGCGCTCGTCGGAGGTCAAGCGCATCGCATCCGCAAACTTCCGCCGACCAAGGAAGAGCTAGAGCGAGCGCACCTTCAACAGGATCTCGAACTCAAGAAGCTGTACGGCAGCCGCCTGCTCTGGCTGGTCACAATCCAGCTTGCCATCGCAGACGCCGTTTTCATCCTCTACTTCATAGTCGGCGTGCATTGGGATCTTCCCGAAGGGGTGATCTACGTCTGGCTAATAACCACGCTAGTTGAGTTGGTAGGAATAGCCACGGTGGTCACCCGGTACCTGTTCCCTCGGCGCGACGGCATCACCGAATCGGATTAGCTGCCGTAGGGACTAGATGCGTTTCCAGCGCACCTCAGCGGCGGCGCGCGCAATCTCGCTGCGCCGCTCCTTGGAAAGCCGTTCAGCGCGAGTCTTGCCTCCCTTGGTCCCGCCAGCGCGTCCAGCACGTGCCTGCTGGCTCTCCGGCTCCTGCGGCGTCTCGTCGGTCGCCTCATCCACGATGGTGGCGGCGAGCCGGTTCAAATCGGCAGGCTTGCGGGACCGCTTGGCCATGCTCAGAGCGTAGCGGCCGTGTCGGGTAGCTCAAACCGGCCGAGGCGCGTCCCGCCAGGTTCCCATTCGAGGCCGTCCAGCAGCTCGCCCGGCTCGACCTCCAGTGCTCCAGCCAACTTGACGAGGGTATCCACGCGGGCGGTCCTTTCCCCTCTCTCAAGCTGCCCAACGGCAGTGCGGTGAAGCGATGCCCGAACGGCAGTCTCTTCCTGCGAGATGCCAACTCGCCTCCGGCAGCGGGCGAGGTTCTGGCCGAATAGCTGAGCGACGCTCACCATGCTTCGAGGCGGTAGGCGTGGCGCGCCGTGCGGGTCGGTAGCAGCGACTGCGACTCGCCGCCTTGGATCTCCAGCAGCCCGTAGTTCTCAAGCGCAGCCACGGCGCGCTCTACGTCGTCGCGGCTCCCGATCTCGCGGGCCAGTTCTGGGACCGTGCGCGGAACAGGATCGCCAGCCAGCAGCAAAGCGAGGATTGCGCGTTGGACCGCCACATCCGCCCGCGAGTCTCCCCGCCTAGGATTCGGTTGCATCGGAAGGTCGTCCTTTCGGTGCCAGGCCGGGGGCCGTTCACGCGGTGCCCCGGCCATTCAGTTGTCTGATGCGCTGAAGCTAGCGCGGGATCAGGGCGTTTGGGGCGGATTCTGAAACTGACCCACTGCCGGTCTGGTCCAAAGCTTCAGTAAGTGAAGCGATAGCGCTACACTCGCTGAAGCGAGGCAATCGGCACTACAGCCTCGATTCCGCTGATGAGCGCTCTCACCAACTCACGCTGTCCTGTCTGCCGCACGGCGGAGATCGTCTGCGGCAAGTGGACGCTGCTGGTGATCCGCGACCTCGCCGAGGGCCCGAGCCGCTTCTGCGAGCTGGAGCGCTCGCTGGAGGGGATCAGCCCTCGCACCCTCTCGCTGCGCCTGCGGGCGCTGGAAGAGGAGGAGATCGTCACCCGCAACACCTTCCCCGAGGTCCCGCCCCGGGTCGAGTACGCGCTGACCGAGAAGGGCGAGGCGCTCGCCCCGCTGATCGATGACATGCGCGCCTACGGCAAGCGCTGGCTCGCTGACGAGCGCCAGCCCGCCGCCATCGCCTAGCGACGCCCATCTGCAATCGATCGTGCAGGCGCAGGAGCGCCGCGCGGTCGCCAGAAGCGGGGATCGTGCGTGATCGCCTGCTCAACGACTCGCTGACACGGCTCGCCTCCGAGGCGGCGGTTCGCCTCAGCGCGCTAGTCGCTGCCGGCGACCAGATCCCATTCGACGTCGACGCCGCGGATGGCGGCGACTCGCCCTTCTACAGCTACCGGCCACGCACCGAGCTCTACGTTCGCGAGCGTGAGCAGGAGCTGCGTGCCCTGCCGGCTTTCGGCCCAGCCCGCGAAGCGGTCGAGGCGAACGGGATCGCCGCCGCCTATCTCGAGGCTCGAGGAGAGCAGGTGCCGATCGAGCCCGACGAGCGCGCCGCTCGCATGCTCACCATCTTTCTCGCTTCGCTCTGGGATGGCCGCACTGTTCTTGCCCTCGACGGCCAGCGGCTCGAAACCGCGCTTGCGGCGCTCGAGGCCGAGACGCGCGATGCGGAGGACGCCGACGTCCTGCTCGCCCCGCTCGCCGGCCTGCGGATGCCGTTGCCCCGCCTGACGCTTCCTCACGGTGTCCAGATCATCCGCGCCGACGCGATCGAGGCGCCGGCCGAGGCGATGCGCAGCGAGGGAATGGAGCGCGCCTCCTGGCAACCACAGTTCTTCGCCATTGCCGAGCAGGGCGAGGGCTCCGACAGCGCCGCGGCGGCGCTGCGCCAGCTGCGCGAGTTGATCAGCGTGATGCGACTCTTCAAGCAGGGTGGGGTCGGCCTCGGCCCCCACGCCTTCGCCCCAACCGGGGAGGACCGCTGGCGCCGCGTCGCCACGGGAGAACCGGCCACGCGGCCGGGCGGCTACGAGCTGAGCGAGGTCGAGGCGGAAGAGTTGGTTGAGTTCGCCACCGCGTTGGAGGCGCGCCCTGACCCCGATGGCGCTCTCTCCTGGGCGGTCGGGCGCTTTGAGCTGGGCTGCGGACGCGAGAGCGCGATGGAGGGAATCAGCGACCACCTGCTGGCCCTGCGCGCCGTGCTCGAGGGCAAGGGCCCGGTTGGCGCCTCGCTGCCGATGCGCGCCGCGGCACTGATCGACGATGACGCCGCCGACCGGCTCGTCGTCCGCGAGCGGGTCGAAGCGGCCCTCGAGCTGGAGCGCTCGCTGATGCGCGGCGGCCCCCTGGCGGGTACAGCTGAGCTGGCTGTCTGGGTCGAGGAGGGCGTGCGCGGGATGTTGCGCGACGCCGCCCTCGGCGAGCTCAACGCAGACCTCGGCACGGCCGCCGACGAGACCCTGATCGCCACCGGCCTCGCCGAAGGCGACGCCGAGATCGCGGTCACCGCCCAGCCGGCTGCGCCGCCCGAGCCCGAGCTAGTCGAGCCCGAGCCGATCGAACCCACCTTCGCCGAGCCGAGTCCCGATCCCGCCGAGCAGCTTCTGGCAGAGGAGGAAAACATGGAAGACACGCGCATCCTCGAGCCGGTCCCCGGCGAGGACGAGATTAAGATCACCGCCACCAACTGGCTGGAGGAGGTGGAGATCGAGGAGAGCACACTCGACTTCCCCGCGGTCGAGGGCGATGTCGAGCACCGCGAGCGGATTGACACGCCCCGCGTCCGCCACCTCTTCCCGGTTCCCGAGGACGCCGACTGGCAGGTCCGCGAGCTGAACTACGACCGCCACGACCGGCGCCACGCCGGCTGAGGGTGAAGCGCGGCAGGCGCATAGCGTCGCTGGGCGTCCTCCTGTTGACGCTTGTCGCAGTCCTGTCCGTCTCGGGATGCGGCGACTCGGAGGCCAAGGACGAGCAAGCGCTCGATGTCACCTACGTCACCTCGCAGCCGTTCAATATTCCGCCCTTCGAACAGGTCGGTGGCTTCGTCACCTGCCCGAAGGGGCAGGTCGCAGTCGGCGGCGGTGGCTGGGGGAGCAGCGCCGATACCCGACAGAGCATGGATGCTTCGCAACCGCGCAAGGGACCGAACAGCGACGTGCCCAATCAGTGGGCGGCGTGGTTCAACAACGGCACGCCGACGCCGAACTCCTTCGTTGTCTACGCGGTCTGCATCCCCTCGGCAGACGCGAAGGTCACCGGCTCCTTCGTCCAGCACTGACCGCGGCGAGATCGCTTCGCCCGCTCAGGCGCGGCCGGCTGCGATCGCCTCGCGCTCGGCGCTGCTGGCGAACAGGTAGCGGTTGATCTCGCCGAGCCCGGCGAGATCGTGCACGTCCTCGTCCAGGTAGGGGACGCGGATCACGCCCTTCGTGCGCAGCTCGGCCGCGAGGCGGTCGATGTTGCGCGCGTCGCGCTCGGCCAGCGCCTGGTAGTCGGCGAAGTTCTCCGCCACCCGCTGTGCCAGGTCCTCGTCACCGAGCCGCTCGGCCAGCGCCGCCGGCAGGTCGGCGCCGTCGCCGCGCAGGCGCTCCGCCGGGTAGTGGACCTTGTTGACGATCACGCCGCCGAAGGGCAGCTTCGCCTCAACCAGCTTGCGGTGGAAGTAGACGGCCTCGTCGATCGGCTCGCCCTGCGGGCCGCAGACGACGAGGAAAGAGGTGCTGGGATCGGAGAGCAGCTTGTTGACCCGCTTGGCCCGTTCCTGGAAGCCGTCGACCATGCCGCTGAAGGCATTGAAGAACTCGGCCAGGTCGGCCAACAGGTCGAAGCCGACGATCCGCTTCAGCACCGATAGGGCGACTGAGGCGCCCCGCCCCGCCACCCGCGCCGCCAGGCCGGTTGGCTTCATGAATACGCCCAGCGAGCGGCCTTCGATGAACTGGGTGAGGCGTTTGGGCGCGTCGAGAAAGTCGAGCGCGTTGCGAGTCGGCGGCGTGTCGAGTACGAGCAGGTCGAAGCCGCCCTCGGTGTGCAGCTCGAACAGCTTCTCCATCGCCATGTACTCCTGTGAGCCGGCGAGCGCGTTGGAGATCTGCTGGTAGATGCGGTTGCCGAGCACCCGGTCCCGCGACTCCTCGTCAGGCGCCTGGCGGGCGACGAGCTCATCGAAGGTCGCCTTGGCGTCGAGCATCATCGCCCACAGCTCCCCCTCCATCTCGACGCCGTGGCGCTCGAACAGCTCCCGGTCGACCTGTTTCGCCTCGTTGCCCAGCTGCTTCAGGCCGAGCGAATCGGCGAGGCGCTTGGCCGGATCGATCGTCAGCACGCAGACCTTGAGGCCGCGCGCCGCCATCCCCATCGCGATCGCCGCCGAGGTGGTGGTCTTGCCGACCCCGCCGGAGCCGGCGCAGATGCAGATCCGCTTGCCCGCGAGGATCTCGTCGACCGCCGGCATCAGTGCAGCCTCTTGGCCAGCTGGCGGGCCGCCTCGACTCCGAGGTCGGGCTCGAAGAGGAAGGGCAGCGCTTTGACCGGCGTCTCGACCCGGCGCCGCAGGCGCGCGAGCTGGGCCCGCTGGGAGCGGCCGCGGCCATGCTCGGAGAGCGCTGCGCGCGCCGCAGCGCGGGTCGCGCCGTCCTCCTCTGTGGCGAGGGCGGCTAGGCGCTCGGCCTCCTCGACGGAGAAGCGCTCCGGGTAGAGGCCGTTCATGTAGACGCGGTCGACCGCGACGCCGATCTCGGCGCGCAGGTCGTGCTCGAGCGCCGCCGACTCATTGACCGGCATCTCCTCGGGCAGGGAAACGATCGCCGTTCCGGTGTGCTCGTGGTCGGTGATCAGGCGATCGAGCTGCTGGGCCTGTGAGTGGATCGGCCCGACGCGGGCGATAGCAGCGAAGGTGCGGGGGGTCTGGAGGAAGCCGATCCCGTGGCCTGTCGCGGGAGCATCGACGATTACCAAGTCGTACTTACGACCGCTCTTCACCTTGCGGTCGAGCTGGGCCAGCTCCCAGATCTTGCCGATCGTGACCAGCTCCTTCAGCCCAGGGGTGGCAGCGGCGAGGTAGTTGAAGATGCGGCTGCGGAAGAGCAGGTCGCGCATTGCCCGCACCTTGAGTTGCAGCAGCACGTACTCGCGCATCGACTCGTCGGGGTCGATCGAGATCGTCCAGAGGTTCTCCTCCATCTCGACCTCGTGGAAGCCGACCTGGGTGTGGTCGAAGATCCGCGAGGCGTTCTCCTGCGCCGCGACCTCACAGACGATCGTGCGCTTGCCGGCGGCGGCGGCGCGCAGCCCCATCGCGACCGCGACGGTGGTCTTGCCCACGCCTCCCTTGCCGGTAACGAAGACCAGCCGCTTGTCCAAGAAATCTGGGATCGGGGCGATTCCTAGCAATTTTGCGGTCGGGAAGGAAAAACCGGCGGCCATGCGAATACCCGCGCAATGGGATTTCTCAGCCGAAGGTCCAAGCCAGCCCCTGTCGCCGAAGAGCCGCATCCGATTGTTGAGGAGCTTGAGCGGATGGAGGAAGTCGTACCCGAGCGGCCCGTCGACGAGTACGACGATGAGCTCTCACCAGCGGGTCCTGACGCTGCAGGGGACCCACCGCCCCCTGCGGTAGCTAAAGCTTCCTCGGGGGCGGTCCCCCCTACAGCGCCACCCGCTGGAGAAGCGGATGCCGATGACGGCGAGGGACCGGTCGAAGCATGGGATAGCGACGAGGGTTCGGCCGTAGAGGCGGCTGACGCCGATGAGCCGGAAGACGACGGACGTCTGATGGCGCGGGATTTGATCGCTCCGTCTCGGCATGAAGTTGCTGTCGAGGAGCAGGTTTCCGAGACCCCGGTGAAGCATGCTGAGGTGATTGCTTTTGCCAACCAGAAGGGTGGGGTGGCTAAGACGACCACCACGCTGAACCTCGCGGTGGCGTTTGCCGAGTCCGGGCACCGGGTGCTCTGCATCGACATGGACCCGCAGGGGAACTTGACGATGAGCCAGGGGATCGATCCGGACAAGGTGGAAAAGAGTCTTTATGACGTGCTGGTCAACGACATGCCGATCAGCGAGATCATCCAGCGCCGGGAGATCGACATTGCCGTTTCCTCGATCGACCTGGCCGGTGCCGAGATCGCGATGAGCACCAAGATCGGCCGCGAGCGCTCGCTCGAGAAGTCGCTGAAAGAGGTCTCCGGCGACTACGACTTCGTCTGTATCGACACGCCGCCCAGCCTCGGCCTCTTGACGATCAACGCGCTGACCGCGGCGAACAAGGTGATCGTCCCGGTCCAGTGCGAGTACCTCTCGATGCGCGGGCTTGTCCAGCTCCAGAACACGCTGAAGATGATCCAGGAGAATCTCAACCCCGACGTCAAGATCGAGGGCATCCTGCCGACGATGCTCGACTCGCGCACCGTCCACGCCAAGGAGGCGGTTGAGATCCTCGAGGAGAACTTCGGCGACCTCGTCTTCAAATCCCGCATTCGCAAGGCGATCAAGTTCGCCGAGGCGCCGGTGAAGGGCGCCAGCGTGCTCAAGTACGATTCCGGCAGCAGCGCCGCGAACTACTACCGGGAGCTGGCGAAGGAGGTTCTGGCGAATGAGTCGGCGTAAGCGGGCAAGCATGCGAGAGGGCCCCCTCTCGGATCTTTTCCGGTCCACGACCGACGACGAGGCGGATCGGCCCGCGGGTCCTGTCGCCGACGGCGACCCCCCGACTCACCCGTCGGGGGGATCACCATCGACACCACCCGCGGGAGATGCGGGAGAGATCCCTCGCGACGAGCTTTCCGAAGGATCGACCGAGTCCCCTCCCGAGCGACTCAAGCGCGTGTTCTCCGAGGAGCCGCAGCAGCGACGTGAGCTGGAGCCGATCGTGGAGACGCCGCGGTATGGGCGGGAGGAGCCTGAGTATGAGCCGCCGGGGAGCGGCGAGCCGCACCAGCCCGTGATCCGGGTCGTCGGCGTCGGCGGTGCCGGCGTCAACGCCGTCAACCGCATGGTCGAGGCGCGCATCCCCGGGGTCGAGTTCATGGCCGTCAATACCGATCTTCAGTCGCTGCAGCTCTGCGTCGCCGACGTCACCGTCCACATCGGCGACGAGCAGACGCGCGGCCTCGGCGCCGGCGCCGATCCAGCCGTCGGCCATCGCTCCGCCTTCGAGGAGCAGGACAAGATCAAGCGCCTGCTCAAGGGTTCCGACATGGTCTTCGTCGCCGCCGGCGCCGGCGGCGGCACCGGCAGTGGCGCCGCACCGGTGATCGCCCGCCTCGCCCGCGAGGTCGGCGCGCTCACCGTTGGCATCGTCACCAAGCCGTTCAGCTTCGAGGGCAGCCGCCGCGGCGGCCAGGCGAGCAAGGGGATCGAGGAGCTCGCCGCCGAGGTCGACACGCTGATCGTCGTCCCCAACGACCGCCTGCTCGAGGTGCTCGACCAGCAGACCTCGATGGTCGAGGCCTTCCAGGTCGCCGACGACGTGCTGCGCCAGGGCGTGCAGGGAATCTCCGACCTCGTCACCCTGCCGGCGCTGATCAACCTCGACTTCGCCGACGTGCGGACGATCATGTCCGACGCCGGCCGGGCCCTGCTCGGAATCGGGATGGCACACGGCGAGAATCGCGCCGAGCTCGCTGCCGAGAAAGCAATCTCCTCGCCGCTGCTGGAGACCTCAATGCAGGGCGCGCGCTCGATCTTGCTCTCGATCACTGGCGGCCCCGACCTCTCGCTGGTCGAGGTCAGCGAGGCGGCAAAGGTCGTCGGCGAGGCCGCCCACGACGACGCCAACATCATCTTCGGCGCCAACGTCGACGAGGAGCTCGGCGACCAGATCTGGGTGACCGTCGTCGCCACCCGCTTCGACGCCCACAGCGCTTCGCCCCGTCGCTCGGCCGAACCGACAATCCGCCGCACCAAGGACACCGGCCGGGGACGGCCGCCGCAGACGGAGAAGCCGGGCGAGCTCGGCGCCCTCGACGTCCCCGAGTTTCTCCCCGGTTAGCCCTCGCGCCCCATGCACGGGGTAGTCGCTGCCGGTCACCCGACCACCGCCGAGGCGGGGGCCGAGGTCCTGCGCGAGGGCGGCAACGCCGTCGACGCCGCGGTAGCCGCGGTCATGGCCTCATTTGCGGCGGAGAGCCCTCTCACAGGGTTCGGCGCCGGCGGCTTCATGATGGTCCACGACGCCGCCTCCGCCGACGGCGCGGCGAGCGCCCTGATCGACTTCTTCGTCTCGGCGCCCGGCCTGGACGGGGTCGAGCGCGGGGCCGAGCTGGTCGCGGTCCCGGTCCACTTCGACGCCGAGACGGTGCAGACGTTCTACGTCGGCCCTGCCTCCTGCGGGGTGCCCGGCACGGCAGCGGGCTTGGAGCTGGCGCTGCGCCGCTTCGGCTCGGTGCCGCTCGCCGACCTCGCCCGCGCCGGTATACGGCTTGCCCGCGAGGGGGCCCCGGTGAATGCCGAGCAGGCCTACATCTTCGAGATCCTGGCGCCGATCCAGGAGCGCCAAGAGGAGTGCCGCGAGCTCTACGCCCCAGGCGGCCGGCGGCTCGGCGACGGGGACCTCTTCCGCTTCCCCGAACTGGCGGAGGCACTGGAACGCTTCGCGACGGAGGGCGCCGAGCCGTTTTACCGTGGCGAGGTCGCGGCGGCGCTGAGCGACCACGTAGTCGAGCGGGGCGGCACGCTTGGCCGAGCCGACCTCGCCGCTTACGAGGCGATCGAGCGCAAGCCGATCCGGGCGCCGTTCCGCGGTACGGAGGTCCTCACCAACCCGCCGCCCTCCTCTGGAGGGATCCTGATCGCCTTCTGCCTCGGCCTGCTCGAGCGAATGGGGGAGCTCAGCGGCCCCGAGCAACTAGTCGCGGCGATGGGCGCGGCCAACGACGCCCGCGGCGAGGAGTTCGCCGAGGCGCTCTATGGGGAGGCACTGGAGGCGAGCTTCCTCGACCCGGCCGGGCTCGACCTCGCGGCCAGCGACCTGCTCGGCTCGACCACCCACATCTCCGTCCTCGACGAGAACGGGATGTGCGCCAGCGTCACCTGCTCCAACGGCTCCGGCTCCGGAGTGCTCGTTCCGGGCACGGGCGTGATCCTCAACAACATGCTCGGCGAGGAGGACCTCAACCCGCTCGGCTTTCACGCGATCGCACCCGGCCGCCGGGTGCCTTCGATGATGGCGCCAACCGTGGTCCTGCGCGACGGCGAGATCGAGCTCGGGCTCGGCAGCGCGGGCTCCAACCGAATCCGCTCGGCGATCCTGCAGACCATCGTCCGCGTGGTCGAGCAGGGGATGGCCGCCGGTGACGCCGTGCGGGCGCCGCGTCTGCACTTCGAGGCTGGGGTGGTGCAGTCGGAGCCGGGGATCGACGAGGAGGCACTGGCGAGGATCGAGGCACGCGGCCTGCCCGTTCTGCGGCGGCCCGAGATCAACCTCTTCTTCGGCGGGGTGCAGGCGGTCGCCCGCGACCGCGCCGGGGATGCTCTCAGCGGTGGCGGCGACCCGCGTCGTGGCGGTAGCGTGGCGGTCGCATGACGATCGACTTCGAGGCAGAGGGGTTGCTCGACGACCTCGAAGGCGAGGCCCGCGCCGCTCGTCTCGCCCTGCTCGAAGAGCTCGTCGCCGACGGCGCGTCGCTGGATGAGCTGCGCGAAGCGGTCGCCGCCGGGCGCCTCACCCTGCTGCCGGTGGAGCGGGCGCTGGCGGGCCCGGGCCCCCGCTACACGCCGCGTGAAGTCGCCGAAATCTCGGGCGTCGACCTCGACCTTCTGCAGCGCTTCAGCGCCGCTATCGGGGTGCCCTACACCGACCCCGACGAGCGCACGGTGACCGAGGCAGACGTGGAAGCGGCGCGCAACGTAAAGGCGTTCCTCGACGGCGGTCTGCCCGAGGACGGAATGCTTCAGGTGGCGAGGACGATCGGGATGGGGACGGCGCGCATCGCCGCCGCAAACCGCGAGCTGACCGTGCGCGCGCTGATGCAGCCGGGGGATACGGAGCGCGACCTCGCCTTACGCTTCGCCGCTGCCGCCGAGCACATGATGCCGCTGGTCGGCCCAACGCTGGTCTATGCGCTCCAGGCTCACATGTTGGAGCAGATTCGGCGCGACGTGATCGGCACTGCCGACCTCGCCTCCGGCGAGATTCGCGGCGCCGTCGACCTCGCCGTCTGCTTCGCTGACCTGGTCGAGTTCACCCGCCTCGGCGAGGAGATCGCGCCGGAGGAGCTGGGCTCGGTGGCGGGACGCTTCGAGGAGATGGCGACCCTGATCGCGGAACCGCCGGTGCGGCTGGTGAAGATGATTGGCGACGCGGCGATGCTCGTCTGCAGCGAGCCCGAGCCGATGCTGGAGGCGGCGGTGCGGGTGATCGAGATGGCCGAGGGCGAAGGGGAGGAGTTCCCCTTCCTGCGCGCCGGCCTCGCCTACGGTCCGGCGATCGCCCAGTCGGGCGACTACTACGGTCGCTCGGTCAACCTGGCGAGTCGCATAACCGGCGTTGCTAGGCCCGGCAGCGTCCTCGTCGACGCTGCGACCAAGGAGATCGTTGACGGCAGTTTCTCCTACTCGTTCGCGGGGGAGCGACGCCTGAAGGGAATCGACTCCGGCATCAAGCTCTTCCGCGCCCGCCGCAAGCGCGACGGCTAAACGGGCTTGCGCCCGGAGACGAGCAGGTTGTAGAAGAGCTCGGCGGGGAGGTTGGGCTCGAGCACGCGGGTGTCGACCTTTTGCAGCGCGATGTAGCTCTGGAAGGCGAAGTTGCGCCAGCGCCACGAGACCGATTCCGGCTCGGCGGTCGACTCGACGGTGCGCAGCCCCCAGCCCCAGGCGTTGGCGAGCAGCTCCTCGCCGCCGACGCGGCGTTGCTCGAAACCGGCCTCGCGCAACAGACGGCGCAGGTCGGCCGGGGCGAAGGCGTGGACGTCGACCTCTCCCTCCAGCGCGTGGCCGCTCGACTGCTCGGACTCCGGCACGCCCCGCTGCTGTGCTTTGACCAGCCCGCGCCAGGCGGGGGCCGCGAGCAGGCCAGCTCTCTTTGGCAGCGCCGCCAGCATGTCGCCGTAGCGCGAGGGCTCACCGGCGAAGGCGATCGCGCCGCCCGGCCGCAGAACGCGGCGAAATTCGGCAAAGGCCCGCTCGAGGTCAGGGATGTGGTGGAGGACGGCGTGGCCGAAGACGATGTCGAAGCTCTCGCTCTCGAAGGGCAGCGTCTCTGCCTCGGTCTCGACCGTCTCGACATCGAGGCCGAGCGAGCCGGCAGTGGCTGCGAGTCGCTTCAGCATCCCGGGCGAGATGTCAGTTGCGGTGAGCCGCTGGACTACGCTGAGCTGCACCAGGTTGAGCGAGAAGTAGCCGGTGCCGGAGCCGATCTCAAGACCGTCTCCAAAGGTTTCCCCGTTGAGGCCGCCGAGGGCCTTGGCCAGCTTCAGCCGCACCTGCTCCTGACCGGTAGCGCCGAAGTCGATGCCCCACTTGGCGTCGTACTCGTCGGCCGCCGCGTCGTGGTAGCGGGTGTTGACGTCCTTGATGTGCTCCGGCGTCGCCGTCGGGGAGGCGGGCATGCGGCCGAAACTCTACGCGGATTGGCGTAAAGCACGAAGCGCCGAGGCCGCAATACGGTCCCCGCCGTGGATCGCGAGTACGTCCAGCGCAACCAGCCCCCCGGCGTGCCGCCGCTGCCGCTAACGGGCGAGCGGACGCTGCCCGACGTGCCCGAGGAGAACTACTGGTATCGCCGCCACCTGGTCGTCTACGAGTGGATCGCGGCGCGGGTGAGGGGCAGGCGCGTCGTTGACATGGCCTGCGGCGAGGGCTACGGCTCCGACACGCTGGCGGGGGCGGCGGCGAGCGTCGTCGGCGTCGACGCCAACCCGGAAGCGCACGAGCACGCGCAGCTGCGCTATGTGCGTCCCAACCTGCGCTTCGAGCGCGACCTGGTCGAGAGCTTCGCTGAGTCCTGCGACGCGGTCGTCTTCCTGCAGACGATCGAGCATGTGCAGGACGCTGGCGCGATCCTCGAGCACTTCAAGTCGATGCTGGGCCCGGAAGGCGTCGCCTACGTCTCTACTCCCAACCTGCTCACCTTGGCTCCGCCCGGGGCGGAGAAGTCCGACAACCCCTGGCACGTGCGCGAGTACCGTGCCGCCGAGTTCCGCGGGCTCTGCGAGACCCACTTCCCCCGGGTCGAGCTATTCGGCCTCTTCCACGCCCGCAAGCTGCGCGCCCACGAGCTGGCGATCCGGCTCGGCTGGGATCGGGTCCACAAGGCGCTTCGCATCACCAAGCCGTTCTATGACCGTTTTACGCCGGCGATCTCGGCCTCCGACTTCGCCCTCAGGACCGGGAATCTCGACCGGGCCCTGGACTTCGTCGCCGTCTGCCATGCCTGAGGACACCGCCGGCGACCTGGCGATCGTCCTGCACAGCCACATGCCCTACGTCGAGGGCTTCGGCACCTACCCGTTCGGCGAGGAGTGGCTCTTCGACGCGGTGATCCGCTCCTACCTGCCGGTGCTCGAGGGGGCCGAGCGGCTGACGATGACTATTACCCCCGTGCTGGCGGACCAGTTGGAGGAGGCCGGCCTGCGGGAGCGGCTGCGCAAGTTCCTGCTCGAGTGGCGGATCGAGGCTGCCGAAGCCGACGCCGGACAGGTGTCGGCTGAGTGCCGGGCCGCCTGCGAGGCGGAGCTGGCCCGGAACCGGCACGCGCTGGAGCTGCTCGACGATGCAGGAGGCGACCCCCTGCGGCTTTTCCGTGAGGCGGAGAAGTCCGGGCGGATCGCGCTGGCTGCGTCTGCGGCCACCCACGCAGTGCTGCCGCTGCTGGCAACGCGCGAGGGGCTGCGGCTGCAGCTCGATGCCGGGATTCGCTCGCACCGGCGCCGCTTCGGCTGGGACGGTGGTTTCTGGCTGCCGGAGTGCGCCTACGCGCCGGGCCTCGAGTGGGCCTTGGCGGAGCAGGGGGTGGCCTGGTTCTGCGCCGACCAGAGCGCTTACGACGACTCGCCGGAGGCGCTCCGGCCTGTCGCGACCGAGGCCGGGCCCGTTGCACTGCCGATCGATTGGGAGGCGATCCAGTGGCTCTGGTCGCTCGATGGTTACCCCTCCGACCCAGCCCACGCCCAGTTCGCGGGCAAGTCGCTGCGCGGTGTGCGGATCTGGAAGGTCGGCGGAGGGGCTTATGACCCCGTTGCGGCTGAAGAGGCGGCGTGCCGGCAGGCAGGCGAGTTCCTCGCCGCGGCTGCGGCCCGGTTGCGCGAGGCGCAGGCGACGACCGGCCGCCGCGGCCTGCTCGTCTTCGCGATCGACACCGAGCTGCTCGGCCACTGGTGGTCGGAGGGGGTGATCTGGTTGCAGGAGGTCCTGTCCAGAGCTGAGGCCGCCGGGGTGCGCCTGCTCACCGTGCCGCAGGCGCTCGCCGAGCACGAGCCGGTCGAGCGGCCGCTCGCCGCCGGGAGCTGGGGCGAGGACAAGGACCTCAGCACCTGGGACTCGCCTCCGGTCGCCGATCTGGCCTGGGGGGCGCGGAGGCTCGAGCTGCGCCTGTTGCGAACGCTCTCGGCCGGCCTACGGGGCCCGGCGGCGCTGCGGGCGGCGCGGGAGCTGCTCGCCGCCCAGTCGAGCGACTGGGCCTTCCTCGACAAGCGCGGTCAGGCCGGGGACTACGCCTTTCAGCGGGCGACCTGGCACGCCGGAGCCGCCCTGCAGGCCATAGACTCCCCGGCCACCACGGACCCGCGCATGCGCTCCCTCGCCCCGGACCTAAGCCTCGCCCCGCTTTTGGAGCCCTAGCTCCGCCCGACGATGACCCGCGTCCTGATCCTCTCCTGGGAGTACCCGCCGCTGATCGAGGGCGGCCTGGCCCGCCACGTCCGCAAGCTCTCCGAGGCTCTAGTCGAGCGCGAAGTCGAGGTCCACGTCCTTACCCGCGGCGGCGAAGAGTCGCCGGCGGAGGAGAGCCGGGGTGGCGTCACCATCCATCGCATCCGCGAGCCGAAGCGCCCGACCGACTTGGGCGAGTTCGTCGCCTGGGTCGAGCGGATGAACTCGGACATGCTCGCCGCCGGGGTCGAGCTCGGTGACCGCTACAGCTTCGACCTCGTCCACGGCCACGACTGGCTGGTCGCCAACGCCTGCGATCACCTCGCCAAGCGCTTCGGGGCGCCGCTGGTGACGACCATCCACGCCACCGAGCACGGCCGTCACCAGGGCTGGGTCGACAAGCACCCGCAGTCCTACATCCACGGGGTCGAGCGCTGGATCACGAATCGCTCGGAGCGAGTGATCGCTTGTTCTCACTACATGCGCGAGCAGATCGTCGACATCTTCGGCGTCGAGGAGGAGCGGGTGACCGTAATCCCAAACGGTATCGACCCGGACGACCTCCAACCACAGGATCCGGCCGAGCTGAAGCGGCTGCGCTCCGAGTTCGCCGCGCCGGAGGAGAAGCTGGTGCTGCTGATCGGGAGGCTGGTCTATGAGAAGGGCTTCCAGCTGGCCCTAGAGGCGATGCCCCGCTTGATCGAAGAGGCGCCTGGGACGCGGTTCCTGGTCGCCGGCTCCGGTACCCACGAGGCGGAGTTGCACAAGCAAGCGCAGGATCTGGGATTGATGGATCACGGCACCTTCCTCGGCTGGATCGGCGACGACGTCCTGCACTCGCTCTACCGGATCGCCGATCTCACCGTGGTCCCGTCGATATATGAGCCCTTCGGGCTGGTCGCGCTGGAGGCGATGGCGTCAGGCTGTCCCTGCATCGTCGCCGACACCGGCGGGCTGCGCGAGGTCGTCCCCCACGAGGAGGCCGGCCTCCGCTTCCGCGCCCACGACCCCGACGCCCTGGCAGAGGTCGCGATCCGCGTCCTCTGCGACGACGAGCTCGGCCGCCGCCTCGTCGCCGAAGCCTATGAGCACCTGCGTCGCTTCGACTGGGGGGACGTGGCCGAGCAGACGACCTCCCTCTACGCCGATCTCGCCGGCGCCAAGCTGGACCCCGCCTAACTAAGCGACCTGCTGGGCCTCGGCTCCGCTGGAGTCGTTCGCCGCGCTGAACTGACCGAGCCGGGTGCCGCCCGGGTCCCAGCCCATTCCCTCGAGTAGTTCGCCGGGTGGGATCTCGAGCGAGCCCGCGAGCTTGATCAGCGTGTCGACGCGGGCGACGCGTTCTCCCCGCTCGATCTGCCCCACCGCGGTCCTGTGCAGCGAGGCGCGAACCGCCAACTCTTCTTGCGAGAGGTTGGCGCGTTTACGGCAGCGTGCGAGGTTCCTGCCGAAGTGGCGGGCGACGTCCACCGTCGCATTCTTGGGGCTCCGCCGGAGTCGCGCCACAGGCGGAACGCGACCGCGATCGGTCTGTCTACCACCTCTTGACAACTGTCTTGACGGGGACCGTTCATGAGCGGACCGTCTTGACTGGAGCTCATCCTTGATTGACTGTTCTGTCTTGCAGACAATACGCATCATCCGGTGTTATAGCAGCGACCGCCTCAGCCTTGCGACGGTGGCTGCATGGTCGTCCAGGCCTCCGGGTCGGGCTCGACCGGATCGTCCCAGCGCAACTGCTGCGGCGCGTCGCGCATGCGGATGATCCGGGCCGGGATGCCGGCGACGACGGCGTTGGCGGGGACGTCCTTGGTCACCACCGAGTTGGTCCCGATGATCGAGTTGTCGCCGATGCGGACACCGCGCAGGATGCAGGCGCCGTAGCCGATCCAGACGTTGGAGCCGACCTCGACGTCGCGCGTGTAGATCCCCTGCACGCGGATCGGCCGCTCGACTTCGACCACGCCGTGGTCGAAGTCGATGAACATCGCCCGGTCGGCGATCACGCACTGCTCGCCGATTCGCACCCGCTTGTAGGCGGAGATCGTGCACTCTTGCCCAAGCACCGTCTTGGCGCCAATCTCGACCGCGCCCTCGTGGCAGCGGACCTTCGTCCCGTCGCCGACCCAGACGAAGCGCCCGAACTCGACCCGGGCGCCGCGGGCGATCTGCAGTTCCAGGCCGCGGCCGAAGAAGACCGGCCCATCGGTTCGCCAGCGCCAGCCGGCCCGGGTGAGGAGGCGTCGGCGCACCCAGCGGCCGAGCAGGCGTGCGTATTTCGGCGACAGCATGCCGTTGCGGGCGAGGAAGCGGGTCATGCGGATCACGGCGGCGGGGACTCTAGACTCAGCGCCCCGTGGCTGACACCGCCAGACAAGCCTCGCTCGCGGAGCGCCTTGTCGCAGGCGACAAGCGCGCGCTGGCGCGGGCGATCACGCTGATCGAGTCCGACGACCCGGCTGGCTGGGAGCTGGTGCGCGAGGTCTACCCGCGGACCGGCAAGGCGCGGATCGTCGGCTTCACCGGCCCGCCGGGAGTGGGGAAGAGCACTCTTATCGGGGCACTCACCGCTGAGCTGCGCAAGGCCGAGCGGCAGGTCGCCGTGCTCTCGATCGACCCCTCGAGTCCCTTCACCCGCGGCGCGCTCCTCGGCGACCGGATCCGGCTCTCCGACCACTTCCTCGACCCCGGCGTCTTCATTCGTTCGATGGCTTCGCGGGGCGCGCTTGGCGGTCTCTCTGAGGCCGCGCTTCAGGTGGCGCTGGCGATGGACGCCGCCGGCAAGGATGACGTGCTGATCGAGACCGTCGGCGTTGGCCAAGCAGAGGTCGACATCGTTGACCACGCCGACACGATCGTGTTGGCGCTGATGCCCGGCTCTGGTGACTCGATCCAGGCTCTCAAGGCTGGGGTGATGGAGATCCCCGACGTGATCGTCGTCAATAAGGCCGACCACCCGATGACCGACACGATGGTGCGCGAGGTACGCAGCGTCCTCGCGCTCTCCCACGATCCGGAGAGCTGGCAGGTGCCGATTCTCTGTACCGAGGCGGCGCGTGGCGAGGGGGTTGCCGAGCTGGCCGCTGCGATCGATGAGCACCGCGCCTTTATCGAGGAGAAGGGAACGCTGGAAGAGCGCCGCGCCCGCAACCTGCGCAATGAGGTGCTTGGGATCGCGGCCTCGCGGATGCGGCGGCGACTGGAGGCGACTGCCGCCGGCGACCCGGGGACCGAAGAGCTGCTGGAACGGGTGGTGCGGCGTGAGCTCGATCCGGCCAGCGCTGCCTCCGAGCTGCTGGAGAGGCAGGCCGATGGCTGAGCCGGCGGTTGCGCCACCCGCACTCGAGGAGGCGAGCCGCTGGGTCGGCTTCGAGCTCGACGAGCTCGACGGCAGCCGCATCGGAGGCAAGGTCCACAGCCTCTACCTGGACGTCGAGGGGGGCGAGGTGGTTTGGCTAATCGCCAAGCTCGGCCGCCGCCGCACCAAGCTCGTCGCCGTTCCCCTGCGCAACTGCGCCGGCGGCGCCGGTCGCGTCTGGGTTGCTCATGGGCGGGAGGCGCTCCGCAGCGCGCCCGCGGTCGACCCGACCCGCCCCCTGCTGCGCGAGCACGAGCTGGCGATCTGCGCCCACTATGGGATCGGCGAGAAAGTCGGACGGGCGGCCGAGGTCGCCAGGCGGCCCGAGGGCGCCGTTACGTCGCGGCCGGCCTGATCACCGATTTTAGTTGCAAAGTACCCCAGTTTTAGGTAGTCTCGTTCCACTATGAGCGGGTTCAGGATCCGGTAGATCTCAGCAGCCGAGCTGGCGCGCGATCACCATCTGCTGCACCTCGTCGGTGCCCTCACCGATCGTGAGGATCTTGGCGTCGCGGTAGAAGCGGCAGACGGGGTACTCCTCGATGTAGCCGTAGCCGCCGTGGATCTGGACCGCCTCCTCGGTCGCGCGCACCGCGAGGCGGCCGGTGATCAGCTTCGCCTGAGCCGCGGTCAGTGTGAACGACTTGCCTGCATCCTTCTCCAGTGCGGCGCGCCAGGTGAGCAGGCGGGCCGCCTCGATCTGGGCTGAGAGGTCGGCGATCTTCGCCTGGATCGACTGGAACTTGGCGATCGGCTGGCCGAACGCCTGGCGCTCCTTGGCGTAGGAGAGCGCCTCGTCGAGGGCGCCCTGGGCGAGTCCCACGCCCATCGCGGCGACGCCGATGCGACCGCCGTCGAGGATGTGGAGGAAGTTCTTGAAGCCATCGCCACGGCGGCCGAGCAGGCTGGACTCCGGCACGCGGCAGTCGTCGAAGGAGAGCGGCCGCGTGTCAGAAGCGTTCCAGCCCATCTTGCGGTAGGGCTCGCCTGCCTCGTAGCCGGGGGTTCCGTTGGGCACGATCAGGTTGGAGATCTCCTTGCGCCCGTTGGCCTCACCGGTGACGGCGGTAATCGAAACGCAGCCGGAGATCTCGGTGCCCGAGTTGGTGATGAACTGCTTCGCCCCGTCGACGATCCACTCGCCGTCCTCGAGCTTCGCCGTCGTGCGCACGTTGCCGGCGTCGGAGCCGGCCTCGGGCTCGGTCAGTCCGAAGGAGGCGAGGCGCTCGCCGCTGCAGAGCCGCGGCAGCCACTCAGCCTTCTGCTCGTCTGTCCCCCAGAGGTAGATCGGCATCGTGCCGAGCGAGGTGTGGGCGGCCATCGTGATGCAGACCGAAGAGTCGATTCGGGCCAGCTCTTCGACCGCGAGCACGTAGGACAGCGTGTCCGCGCCGCCGCCGCCGTACTCCTGCGGGAACGGGATCCCCATCAGCCCGAGCCCGCCCATCTTCGCGACGATCTCGTAGGGGAACCGCTTCTCGCGGTCCAGCTCCTCCGCCACCGGCGCGACCTCCTGGCGGGCGAAGTCCCGCACGGTGTCGCGCAGCAGCCGCTGCTCGTCTGAAAGCTCGAAATCCACGGGCGGGAGCCTAGCTGTCAACTGAGGCGTGTCTGCCGGCGGGTGGCGCCGTAGGGGGGACCGCCCCCGAGGAAGCTTTAGCTACCGCAGGGGGTGGTGGGTCCCCTGCGGCGACAGGACCCGCCGGCTCGCAAGCTCAGAGCTGCAGGCTCTTGACCTGGAGCAGCTCCTCGATCGCGTAGCGACCGTTCTCGCGCCCGTGCCCCGACTGCTTGTAGCCGCCGAACGGGGCGAGTGGATTGAAGGCGCCGCCGTTGATCTCAATCTGGCCGGTGCGCAGGCGCCGGGCGACGCCGATCGCGCGGTCCTGGTCGGCCGACCAGACGCCGCCGGCGAGGCCGTAGACGGTGTCGTTGGCGATCCGCACCGCGTCGTCCTCGCCGTTGTAGGGCTGGATCGCCAGCACCGGGCCGAAGATCTCCTCCTGGGCGATCGTCATCTCCGGCTTCACGTCGGAGAAGACGGTGGGGCGGACGAAGTAGCCGCGTTCGAGTCCCTCGGGTGGTGCGGCGCCACCTGTGACCAGCTTGGCGCCTTCGGCCTCCCCCTTTTTGATGTAGCCGCGGACGCGCTCGCGCTGCACCTCGGAGACGAGTGGCCCGAGCCTGGTCGAGTCCTCGAAGGGATCGCCAGGAGTGAAGGCCGCGGCCGTCTGAGCCGCGATCTCCTCGGCCTCGGCCAGCTTCTCGCGCGGGACCAGCATCCGGGTCAGGGCGCTGCAGGTTTGGCCTGAGTTGAGGTAGCACTTGGCGACGCCGTCCGGCACCGCCTTGCCCAGGTCGGCGTCGTCGAGGATCACGTTCGGCGACTTGCCGCCGAGCTCCATGGCCACCGGCTTCACCGTCGCCGAGGCGAGCTCGGAGACGCGCCGCCCAGCCCGGGTCGAGCCGGTGAAGGAGACCATGTCGACGCCGGGATGGCCGGCGATCGCCTCGCCGACGACCGGCCCGGTGCCGGTGACCAGGTTGAAGACGCCGGCCGGCAGCCCGGCGGCCTCGATCACCTCGGCGAGGATGAAGGCGTTGAGCGGGACGACCTCGCTGGGCTTGAGGACGACGGTGCAGCCGGCGGCCAGCGCCGGCGCCACCTTGGCGGCGATCTGGTTAAGCGGGTAGTTCCAGGGAGTGATTGCGCCGAGCACGCCGACCGGCTCGCGCAGCACCCGCGAGTTGCCGATCTCCTCCTCCCAGGCGACTTCCTCCATCAAGCTTGGCATCGCCGCGAACTGTCCCGTCGGCAGCCCCGCTTGGATGATCTGGCTCAGCTTCAACGGCATCCCCAGCTCCTGGGCAATCGTCGCCGCGATCTCCTCGCTGCGCTCGCCGAGGCCGGCTGCGATCGCGCTGAGGTATCCGGCCCGCTCCTCGCGACTGGTCTGTGACCAGGACTCGAAGGCGTCGCGGGCGGCGCGCACCGCGCGGTCGGCGTCGCCCGGCGTGCCAGCCGGGATCGTCCCCATTGTCTCCTCGGTGGTCGAGTTGACGACCTCGATCGTCTCCGAGCCCTCCGGCTCCACCCACTCTCCGCCGATGAAGATCCTGTCCTTGACCTGAAGCTCCGCCGCAGTCGCCATGCTCGTCTCTCCTCGCTGTTAGCCCTGATCGCCTGGCTGTACAGCCAAAGCTAGCGCGCCGCGAGCGCCGCGGCCTTCTCGGCGGCAGCTGCCAGGCCGGGGCCTGGGACGGGTCGGGCGTCGCGCGCGTGCAGGACCTTGCCGCAGCTCTCGCAGATGCCGCGGTCGCTGACCCGGCCGCCGCACTCCTTGTGCACGATCAGCATCGGCGGACCGCCCGCGGTGGGGGAGTGGCGGTCGCCCCAAGCGAGCAGCGACACCAGCGCCGGCCAGAGGTCGAGCCCCTTCTCGGTCAGGAAGTACTCGAAGCGCTCGGGGGAGGTCTGGTAGGCGCGACGCTCGAGGATGTCCTCCTCGATCAGGCGCTGCAGTCGAGCCGAGAGCACGTTGCGGGCGATGCCGAGGCCTTTCTGCAGCTCGTCGAAGCGGCGGTTGCCGTTCATCACATCACGGACGATCAACAGCGTCCAGCGCTCGCCGATGACCTCCAGTGAGCGGGCGATAGAGCAGACCTGGTCTGGATAGTCGTTGCGGAGCACGATTGTGATCTTCGCACACAGAGTTGCATCAAGCAACTCATTCGGCTAGGGTGCAGTTGCTTCAAACAACTGACGCCGCCGCTGACTTCGTTTTTGTTCGCGCATATGGCGAAGAAACACGAAGTCAGCGACCAGAACGGAGGTATCGCGATGAGGCTGATCCCTAAATCCAGGCATCACCACCGAGTCAAGGCCCCGCGGGTCTCGATAAGCCAGGAGGAGATCACGGCGGACCTGCTCTACCCGGCAAGCCGCCGTCCCGCGCGTGAGCGGGACGCGATTAGGCGTGGGGGAAGTAGATGAGCCAGGACGGCGCCACCGAGGAACGAATCGTCGCTGCGGCACGGGAAGGCGGCACCGCGGTCGACGCCGCGCTCGTCTTCGCCGAGGCCTCACCGGAGACGACCCGTGACCGCACCCTGGTCTGGCAGGACCCGGTGCCGACGGCGGCCGCCGGGGCGACGATGACAGGCATGGAGTACATGGAAGCGATCGTCGCCGGCAAGCTGCCACCGCCGCCGATTGCGGTGACGATGCGGATGGGTCCGATCGAGCTGGGGGAGGGGCGAGCAGTCTTCGCCGGCGAACCTGGTGAGGAGCACTACAACCCAATCGGCGTCGTCCACGGCGGTTATGCCGCGACCCTGCTCGACTCGGCTCTGGGCTGCGCGGTCCACACCACCCTGCCCTCCGGTGTCGCCTACACCTCGCTCGGGCTCGAGGCCAAGTACGTGCGGCCGATCACCCGCGACACCGGCCGTGTGCTCTGCGAGGCCAACGTCCTCTATCGCGGTCGCCGCCAGGCCACCGCCGAGGCCAGCCTTACCTCGGCCGAGAGCGGCAAGCTGCTGGCGCATGGCAGCGCCACCTGCATGCTGCTCGGCGGCGAGTAAAGAGTCAGTCGCCCAGCTTGCGAGCGAGCTCGACCAGGAGGCGGACGCCGAAGCCGCTGGCGTCCTTGCCGGTGTACTCGCGGCCGACGTCCCAGGCGGTGCCAGCGATGTCGACATGCGCCCAGGGCGTCTCGCCGACGAACTCCTCGAGGAAGGAGCCGGCGTAGATCGTCCCCGCCTTGCGCTTAGCCGAGGCGTTGGTGAGGTCGGCGACCGTGCCCTTGGTCAGGTCCTTGTACTCAGGGTGGAGCGGCAGCCGCCAGACCAGCTCGCCGGTCTCGCGTCCGACCTCCTCGACCTCGCCGGCCAGCTCGTCGTCGTTGGCGATCAGCCCGGCGTAGGTCGAGCCGAGGGCGATCATCACTGCTCCGGTCAGGGTGGCGACGTCGACGACGCGCTCCGCTCCCAGCTCGACCGCGTAGGCGAGCGCGTCGGCGAGGATCAGGCGGCCCTCGGCGTCGGTGTTGTTGACCTCGACCGTTTTGCCGTTGTACTGGGTGATGATGTCGCCGGGCTTGATCGCGGTGCCGGAGGGCATGTTCTCGGTCGAAGGGACGACCGCAATTAGGTCTACGGGGAGTCCGAGCTCGGCGATCGCGCCGACCGCCTCCAGCACCGCTGCGGCGCCCGACATGTCCATCTTCATCTCGTGCATCGACCCCGAGGGCTTCAGCGAGATTCCACCGGTGTCGAAGGTGACCCCCTTGCCGACGAAGCCGAGGGTGGAGCCGGTCCCTCCGCCCGAGTAGCGCAGCACGATCAGCTTCGGCTCCTCCTCCGTTCCCTGGCTGACCGCGACCAGCCCGCCCATCTCCTTGGCGGCGATCTGCTCGCGTCCCAGGACCTCGACGCTGACTGCGTTGTGGGCGGCAGCAATCTCTTCGGCGCGCTGGGCCAGGTAGGAGGGAGTGGCGACGTTGGAGGGAAGGCTCTGCAGGTCGCGAGCGCGGTTCTGCGCCTCGGCGCAGACCCGCGCCGCCTCGACCGCCCCGGCGAGGGCATCGTCGGCGAGCACGGCCAGGGTCTCGATCTGGGTCGGCGGCGGATCCTCGGGGTCCCGGCTGCGATAGCGGTCGAAGCTCCAGCCGCCGAGGATCGTCCCGGTGACCAGCGCGGCGGCGGTTGCCTCGTCGTCGGCGGACTGAGGCAGCGCCCAGGCGATCGAGACTGCCTTGAGGCGCTTTGCCTCGCGGGCAGCCAGCGCCGCCGCAATCCGGGCTCGCTCGGCGTCCATCTCCTCGCGCTTGCCCAGCCCGACGACCAGCACCCGCCCAGGACGCTCGGGATGGAGCAGCATCAGCTTCTTATAAGCGCCCTTGGCGTCGCCCGCGCCGGCGGTCGAAGCCAGCTCCTCGGGCAGCTCGTCGCCGTCATAGAGCCCGACGACGAGCAGGTCGGCCTCGACTTCGGGCAGCGCAGCTGGGCTCAGATCCACCTTCATCGAGGCGCGAGTCTATGCGCTGGCGCACGCAGCCCGGCACCCCCTCGCGCTATCTTCCAGTCCGAGCCGAGACCCGGCATAACGACCACAAGAAAGGCAGTCATGCCCAACACAGTCATCCTTGGAACCGCGCGTACCCCCTTCGGCAAGATGGGCGGAACTCTCTCTTCTCTCGATGCGACCGACCTTGGCGGCGAGGCGATCGAGGCAGCGCTGGAGCGCTCCGGTGTCGATCCCGACCAGGTGCAGCAGGTCGTCTTCGGCCAGGTCCTGCAGGCTGGCCAGGGCCAGATCCCCTCGCGCCAGGCCCAGATCGCGGGCGGTATCCCCAAGGAGGTGCCCTCGGAGACGATTAACAAGGTTTGTGCCTCGGGCATGCGCTCGGTCGGGATCGCCGACATGGCGATCCGCGCCGGCGACACCGAGGTGGCGGTGACCGGCGGCATGGAGTCGATGAGCCAGGCACCGCACCTGCTCCCCGGGGCCCGCTTCGGCTACCGGATGGGCCACGTCGAGACGATCGACGCGATGGTCCACGACGGCCTCACCAACCCCTTCACCGAGAAGCAGATGATCAACGAGGCGAGCGAGGTCTCCAACGAGCTGGAGATCACCCGTGCCGACATGGACCGCTTCGCCGAGCGCTCGCACCGGCTCGCCGCCGAGGCGACCGATGCCGGCCGCCTCGCCGACGAGATCGTCGGCGTCACCGTCAAGTCCCGCAAGGGCGAAACGACGATCGAGGTGGACGAGGCGATCAGGGCGGACACCACGATCGAGACCCTCGCCGGCCTGCGTGCGATCGGCGGCGAGGACGCCACCCACACCGCCGGCAACGCACCTGGGGTCAACGACGGCGCAGGCGCGATCGTCGTCGCCTCCGATGAGTGGGCCGAGAAGGAAGGGCGGACGCCCCTGGCGCGGGTCCTCTCCTACGGCACCGTCGCCGACGACTTCCCGTACCTGGCCAAAACCCCCGCCAACGCCGCCAAGCAGGCTCTAGAGAAGATCGGCAAGAGCCCCGAGGACGTCGACCTCTGGGAGATCAACGAGGCCTTCGCCTCGGTCGCGCTCAACTCGGTGCGGATGCTCGGCATCGATGAGGACAAGGTCAACGTGAACGGCGGCGCGATCGCCCTCGGGCACCCGATCGGCGCCTCCGGCGCCCGCATCGTCGGTGCCCTCGTCCACGAGCTGCAGCGCCGCGGCGGTGGCCTCGGCGTAGCCGCGATCTGCAGCGGCGGCGGCCAGGGCGACGCGATCGTGCTCGAGGTCAACGGCTCCTAGCCGGGGGGACGGGCTTGCAGCGGGCAGCTGCATTCTTTGACTTGGACAAGACCCTTATGGCGGGGTCGTCGGGGATGCAGTTCGCCCGTATCGCCGCCCGGCAGGGAATAGTCAGCAAGCGCCAGCTCGCCAGCTGGGGGTTCGAGCACCTGCGCTACCGCCTGCGCGGCACCACCGACGAGCGCACCACCGAGGTGCTGCGGGTCGCCCGCGAGCTGATTGCGGGGCTGCCGGAGCGAACCGTCGACCGGATGGGACCCGAGGTGATGGCGGCGATCCTGCCGCGCGTCTTCCCGCAGATGCTCGAAGAGGTCTACGCCCACCAGGACGCCGGCCGCGCCACCTTCATCGTCAGCGCCGCCGGCAACGGCGTGGTCGAGATGCTTGCCGCCGTCCTCGGCATGGACGGTGGCATCGGCACCCGCTACGAGGTCGATGGGGAAGGTGTCTTCACCGGTCGCTTCGACGGGCCCTTCGTCTACGGACCAGGCAAGGTCGAGGCGATGGAGGCCTTCGCCGCGCGGCACGGGATCGACCTCAGTTCCTCCTACGCCTACTCCGACTCGCTTTCCGACCTGCCGATGCTGCGTGCCGTCGGCAACCCGGTGGTAGTCAATCCGGATCCGCCGTTGGCCGAGCTCGCCAAGCAGGAGGGTTGGCAGACGATGCGCTTCGAGCGGCTCGGCCGCCGCCTCTTTGCGGTCGCGATCACGCTGCTGGCGACGGTTGGCGGCTTCGGCGCCTCTCGTGTCGCCGCTCGTCGCAAGCCGCCACCCCGCCGCTTCGCCGCACGGCGCTAGTCGCCTTTTGCGCCTATACGACGCAAAAGGCGACTAGCCCTTCGCTATCCACACCTAGACTGTGGTCCATGGCGGCGGAACCGAAGGCGAAGCTGGAGCTGGAAGAGCGCGAGGCCGAGTTCTCGACCATGTCGGGGCACCCGATCGAGCCTCTCTACGGCCCGGAGGTCGCCCCTGCTGATCCCGAGGAGACGATCGGGCGGCCCGGCGAGTACCCATTTACCCGCGGCCCCTACGAGTCGATGTACCGGGGTCGGCTCTGGACGATGCGCCAGTTCGCCGGCTTCGGCACGGTCGAGGAGACCAATGAGCGCTTCCACTACCTGCTCGACCACGGCCAGACCGGGCTCTCAGTCGCCTTCGACATGCCGACGCTAATGGGCTACGACTCCGACCACACCCGCAGCCTCGGGGAGGTTGGCCGCGAGGGCGTCGCCGTGGACAGCCTCGACGACATGGAGCAGCTCTTCGAGGGAATCCCACTGGGCGGGGTCAGTACCTCGATGACGATCAACGCGCCGGCGGCGATCCTGCTCGCCTTCTACGTTCTCGTTGGCGAGGAGCAGGGCGTGCCGCCGGAGAAGCTCGCCGGCACGATCCAGACCGACATCCTTAAGGAGTACATCGCCCAGAAGGAGTGGTGCTTCCCGATCGAGCCGGCGCTGCGTCTCGTCACCGACATGATCGAGTGGTGCTCGCAGAACATGCCGCGTTGGCACCCGGTCTCGATCTCGGGCTACCACATCCGCGAGGCCGGGTCGACCGCCCAGCAGGAGCTCGCCTTCACGCTCAAGGACGGCTTCACCTACGTCGAGCGGGCGCTCGAACGCGGCCTCGACGTCGACGACTTCGCCCCCCGCCTCTCCTTCTTCTTCAATGCCCATGTCGACTTCTTCGAGGAGATCGCCAAGTACCGAGCGGCGCGGCGGATCTGGGCACGCGAGATGAAGGAGACCTACGGCGCCAAGCGTGAGGAGTCGATGCGGCTGCGCTTCCACGCCCAGACGGCGGGCGTCTCGCTAACCGCCCAGCAGCCGCTCAACAACGTGGTGCGGACCTCGCTGGAGGCGCTGGCGGCGGTACTCGGCGGCACCCAGTCGCTGCACACCAATTCCTTCGACGAGGCGCTGGCGCTGCCGACCGAGGAGGCGGTGCGGGTGGCGCTGCGCACCCAACAGATCATCGCCCTGGAGTCCGGCGTCGCCAACACGCCCGACCCGCTCGGCGGCTCCTGGTTCGTCGAGCAGATGACCGACGAGATGGAGCGCGCTGCCTACGAGTATTTCGCCCGCATCGACGAGATCGGCGGCATGGTCGAGGCGATCCGCCAGAACTTCCCCCAGCGGGAGATCGCCGACGCTTCCTTCACCTACCAGCGAGAGCTGGACGAGCGGCGCCGGATCGTCGTCGGCGTCAACGACCTGACCCTTGAGGACGAGGAGGAACCGCCGATCCTGCGCATCGATCCGGCGTTCGAAGGGAAGCAGGTCGGCCGGCTCGAGGAGACCCGGGCGCGTCGCGATGGGAGCGCGGTCGAAGCCGCGCTGGCGGAGCTGAAGCGCGCCGCCGCGACCGAGGAGAACCTGATGCCGCCGATCATCGCTGCGGCACGTGCTCGCGCTACCGAGGGCGAGATGATCGCGGCGATGCAGGAGGTCTTCGGCACCTACACCGAGTCACCGGTCTTCTAAGGTTCCCGACCCTATGAGCGCGGAGCGAGCAAGCGTGCATATCTGGTTCTTCGCGCCGCGAGCGGAGCGCGAAGCTTGACGATGAAGGCCGCCACCGCTCGCAAGATCCGCGTTGTCGTCGCCAAGCCCGGCCTGGACGGACACGATCGCGGCGCCAAGATCATCGCCCGCGCCCTGCGCGACGCCGGCATGGAGGTGATCTACACCGGCCTGCACCAGACGCCGGAGCAGATCGCCGAGACGGTGATCCAGGAGGACGCCGACGCGGTCGGCCTCTCGATCCTCTCCGGCGCCCACATGACCCTGGTGCCGCGGGTGGTCGAGCTGCTCGCCAAGCAGGGCGTCGACGACGTCCTGGTCACGGTGGGGGGAACGATTCCGGCCGAGGACATCCCGGAGCTGAAGAAGCTCGGGGTCGCTGCAGTCTTCACCCCCGGTGCCGGCACCGACGACATCGTCGAGTTCATCCGCGCTGGGGCCGAGGAGCGCCACGAGCGCGAAGCTTAGGGCCGGGTCCCGGTAGGGGTTCCACTTAACTTTTTCGGAGAGCGGGGGCGGCTGTCCGAGATTCGGACGGCCGAAAAAGTACAAGACGTTCCACCCCTACCGGGACCCGGCCCTCGGTCTTCGGCCGTGATAAGCATCACGCTGACGTTCACACGTCCGTGTGTAATGGATAGACTGATTGACTAGTCAGTCAACGAGCCCAAGGAGGCTTCAACTTGAAGATCTGCGTCCTGGTCAAGGAGGTTCCGGACGCCGCCGTCCAGAAGCGCATCGACCCCGGCACGATGCGGATGGATCGCAGTGGCGAGAAGAACCTGAACCCCTTCGACACCCACGCAATCGAGGCCGCAATGCAGATCAAGGAGGGCGGTGCGATTCCGGTCGAGGAGGTCGTCGCGGTGACGATGGGCCCCGACTCCGCCGTCCGCGCTCTGCACAAGGCCGTCGCCCTCGGCGCCGACCGCTCGGTGCACCTCTCCGACGACGCGCTCAGCGGCTCCGACGTCTGCGCCACCGGCTACTCGCTGGCCAAGGTGCTCGAGTCCGAGAGCCCGGACCTGGTCCTGCTCGGCCAGCAGTCCGACGATGGCGAGTGCTACACGATCGGCGCCGTCGTCGCCGACCACCTGAAGATGCCCTCGCTGACCCAGGTGATCAAGATCGACGTCGCCGACGGCAAGCTGCGCTGCGAGCGCCAGGCCGAGTACGGCTACGACACGGTCGAGGTCGAGCTGCCGGCCGTGATCAGCGTCGGCGATGCGATTAATGAGCCGCGCTACCCGAGCCTGAAAGCGATCATGGGGGCGAAGAAGAAGCCCCTCGACGCGAAGGCGACCGGCGACGTCGGCATCGACGGCGACATGGTCGGCCAGTCCGGCTCCAAGACAGCGGTCCTCGCGCTCAACCCGCCGCCCGCCAAGGAGGCCGGGGAGATCATCGAGGACGAGGACACAAACGAGACGGTCGAGAAGATCGTCGCCTGGCTCGACGAGAGGAAGCTGATCTAGATGGCAGGCATCCTGGTTTACGCCCTCCACGACGACGAGGGCAACTTCAACAAGAACTCGCTCGGGGCGATCTCCGAGGCGGCCAAGCTGGCCGGCCAGATCGGCGGCGAGGCCGCTGCGCTGGTCGTCGGCGACATCGCCGACGACGCCTGCGCCTCGCTCGGCAACTGGGGGGCGGCGAAGGTCTACCGCGCCAAGGACGTGCCCGAGGGTCTGGCCCAGCCGATCGTTGACGCGATGGCAAAGGTGATCCAGGACGAGGGCTTTGGCTACGCCCTGTTCGGCGGTGGCCTGCTCGGCTTCGAGATCGGCGCCGGTCTCACCGCGCGTCTCAACGCTGGGGTGACGATGGAGGTGACCGAGGTCAAGGTCCAGGACGGAAAGCTCGTCGTCGAGCGCCCGATCCTGCAGGACTCCCAGATCGCCGACGTCGGCTATGTCGCCGAGCCGGGGATCATCATCAGCCGCCTCAACGCCTTCGACGCCAGCGAGAGCGGCGGCACGGCCGAGGTGGTCGACGTCGCGGTCGAGCTCTCGCCCTGGTCGTCCAAGGCGAAGCTGGTCCAGCGCGGCGAGCAGCGCGGCGCCGACGTCAACATCGAGGACGCCGAGATCCTGGTCGGAGGCGGCCGTGGCCTCGGTGCCGCGGAGGGCTTCAAGCAGTGCGAGGAACTGGCCGAGGCGATGGGAGGGGCGGTTGCCGCCACCCGCGCCGTGGTCGACGCCGGCTGGTACCCCTACGCGGCCCAGATCGGACAGACCGGCAAGACGGTCGCGCCGAAGCTCTACCTGGCCGCCGGCATCTCCGGCGCGATCCAGCACAAGGTCGGGATGCAGAGCTCGGAGAACATCCTCGCGATCAATAAGGACCAGAACGCGCCGATCTTCGAGTTCTCGGACCTCGGCGTGGTCGGCGATCTGCACAAGATCGTTCCCAAGCTGACCGAGGCGATCAAGGCGAAGAAGGGCGGCTGAGCCAGAGGGCTCGGCCGTCGCAAAGGAGTCGAGATGCCAGCAGTTGCGCCCAGCGAGTTCCCGCCGCCCTTCGACATCGCCGAGGCGATCGGCCCGCCCACCGATCCCGAGGAGGATCGAATTGAGGTAGGGGTCGCGATCGTCGGCGGCGGCCCCGCGGGGCTCGCCTGCGCGGTGAAGCTGATGCAGCTGCTCGAGGACGAGCCGGAGCTGACCGAGAAGCTGGGCGAAGTGCCGGTCGCGGTGATCGAGAAGGGCAAGGTGGCGGGCGCCCACCTGCTCTCCGGGGCCAATATGCGGCCCTCGGCGATGGAAGAGCTGTTCCCCGGCCTCGATAAATCGGAGTGGCCGGTCTACCAAGAGGTAACCAAGGACGCGGTCTACTTTCTTACCTCGAAGTTCGCGGCGCCGGTGAAGCCGATGCCGCCGAACTTCCGTAACCACGGCAACTACGTCACCTCAGTCTCGAAGCTGGCGCGTTTCCTCGCCGAGAAAGCGGAGGAAGCCGGCGTCTACTTGCTCTCCGAGACCGCGGCGACGAAGCTTCTGATCGAGGACAGGGTCGTCAAGGGCGTTCGCTCCGGCGATCGCGGGCGCGGTAAGGACGGCGAGGAGCTGGCCAACTTCGAGCCTGGTGCCGACGTTGTGGCGAAGGCGACGGTGCTGGCCGAGGGCACGCTTGGCCATCTCACCTACGCGGCGCTCGACTACTTCGACATCAACGGGGTCGACCCGCAGGCCTGGGAGCTCGGGGTGAAGGAGGTCTGGGAGGTGCCGAAACCTCTCGACAAGGTGATCCATACGCTTGGCTGGCCGCTGCGCTGGAGCCCCCGCTACAAGGAGGCGGGCGGAAGCTTCATCTACCCGATGGGCGAGGACAAGCTCTGTCTCGGCCTGGTCGTCGGGCTCGACTACACCGACGCGACCTTCAGCGTCCACGACGCCTTGCAGCAGTTCAAGACCCACCCCTTCATCAAGAAGCTGATCGAGGGAGGCAAACGGGTTGCCTGGGGCGCCAAGACGATTCCCTCCGGCGGCTACTGGGCGATGCCGAAACGACTCTCGACCCCAGGCATGGTGGTCGCCGGCGACGGAGCCGGGATGGTCAACATCGCCGAGCTCAAGGGCGTCCACTACGCGATGCACGCCGGGATGTACGCGGCGGAAGCGATCGTCGACGCGCTCAAGCAGGACTCGGTCAACTTCGAGGCCTACGACGAGAAGATCCACAACTCTTCGATCGAGAAAGACCTTTACCGCAGTCGCAACATGCGCCAGCCGCTCTCCAAAGGGCTGATCTTCGGTGGCGCGATGGGCTCGGCGATGGTGATCACCAAAGGCAACTTCCCCGGCGGTCACTGGAAGGTCGAGGACGACGCCGAGATACCGATGCAGATCGGCAGCGCCGCCGACAAGTACCCCAAACCTGACAACGAGCTGACCTTTGCCAAGCTCGACTCAGTCTTCCTCTCCGGCAACGCCACCCGCGACGATGCCCCAAACCACGTTCGCATCCAGACCAAAGTACCGCGCGAGATCGCCCAGACTTGGGTCTCGATGTGTCCCGCCCAGGTCTACGAGATCCCCGAGGAGCAGCTGGAGAACGGCGCCGCCGAGGTCGACGTCCACGTCACCGCCTCCAACTGCGTGCAGTGCGGCGCGATCACCGCCAAGGGCGGCCGCCTCACCCTGCCCGAGGGCGGCGACGGGCCGCTGTACCAAGAGACGTAGCGGTAGGCGGGGCGGGACAGCCTCCGCCGGACAAACGCCGGGCTAATTAGCCCGGCGTTTTGAGTATCCGCCCGTCAGAGGCTGTCCCGCCCCGCCTCCCTACAAGCCGAGCTATGGATACGGCGCTACCCACCGGCAGAGGCGCTGATCGTTGCGCTATTGGCACAGTGCGCGCATCACGTGCGCGTCGGGCAGGGCTACGGTCAGGCGATGGTCCTCGGATCCATCGCGAGTCAGTTCGCTAGCGGCTTTGGGTTGATGGCTGCCGCGATAGCGGTATGCGGCTTTCTGGCCCACGCGAAGCCCGCCCTAGCCAAAGAGGGCGATGCAGAGCTGCGGTTCGCGACCGTCATAGGCGGCCTTGCGGGCTTTGGGCTCGCTCTCCTTGTAATGGTTTTGTCTGAGTTCATCGGGTAGAGTGGGGACATGACAAGAAACAGGGCATTGATTTCCACCTTCGTGGCCACGCTGCTCCTTATATCTGTGGCGTGCGCGGTGCTTCTCTCAATGCGGGTGAGCCCGCCACTGATCTCTGTGGTCCTCGCCTTGATGGGTGGCACAGGCTCCTATCTTCTCTCCTGCATCGTGATGCACTACGGCGTGCCTGAGAAACAGCGCTGAGCGCTCGCCGCCTGCTGGACTAAGAAGCTGTCTCAAAACCCGTAGGCTCTCGCGCCGATGGCGCGAACCTGGCTGCGAATCAGGGTCGACCTGCTCGGCGGCTTGGGGGCTGACCTCAAGCCCGCGCCCGGTCGGGTCCTCATCGTCGGCCCGAGCCACTCTTTTGGTGAGCTGGCCGAGGCGATCGACACGGCCTTCGCCCGCTGGGACCTGGCCCATCTGCACGGCTTCGAGCTGGCTGACGGGCGGCGGATCGGCATCTTTGACCCCGAGTACCCCGGCGATTGGCTCGATGAGACGAGTCTGAGGGTGGCCAAAGAGGTGGCGCCAGGCGACGCCTTCGATTACACCTTCGACTTTGGGGATGACTGGCGCCACCGCTGCACGGTCGAGCCTGAGAAGGCCGACCCGCTTGAGGAGTACGGCGCCAAGCCCTCTTCCCCGGTGCCGATCTGGGGCTGGGGCGCGATCCCCGATCAGTACGGCCGAGACTCTCTGGATTGAGCCTCAGCTCCAAGACAGGGCGCGCCGGCAGACGACCGCGCAGCCCAGCTGCATGAACGCCAGGTGCAGCTCGGCCCGGCGCTCATAGCGGGTGCGCAGCCGCCGGAAGTTGTGAAGCCAGGCAAAGGTGCGCTCCACTACCCAACGCTCGGTGCCGAGCCCCGACCCGTGCTCGCTTTGGCGGCGGGCGATGATCGGCTTGACGCCTCGCCTGCGCAGCTCGCGACGGTACTTGTCGTGGTCATAGCCGCGGTCGGCGAGCAGGCGATCCGATCTCTTGCGAGGGCGCCCCACCTTGCCTCGCACTGGCTTGATCCCGTCGACCAACGGCAGAAGCTGGGTGACGTCGTTGCGGTTTCCGCCGGTCAGCGAGATCGCCAGCGGCACCCCCTGCTGAGTCGGTGATCAGGTGGTGCTTTGAACCGGTGCGGGCACGATCTACCGGGGAGGGGCCTGTCAAGCTCCCCCTTGCAACGCCCGGACATGACTGCCGTCGATCACCGATGTGGACCAGTCGATCCGCCCGGCAGCGTTCAGTGCCCGCAGCAGTCCCCGGTGCAGCCGCTCGAACACCCCCGCTTCCTGCCATGCCACCAAACGGCGGTGCGCCGTGGCCGGCGAGCAGCCCATCTCCCGCGGCAGATGCTGCCAGGCGATCCCAGTGAACAGCACGAAGATGATCGCGTTGAAGCAGATCCGGTCATCCACCCGCGGCCTGCCGCCCTTCGGGCTCGGCTCATGGGCAGGGAGCATCGGCTCGACCGTCTCCCAGAGCTCGTCTCGAACCTTCCACATCGAAGCGGCCACCGGGCACCTCCGCGATCGGGTTATGTCTACGCGGCGATGTTCGTCACCTGATGCTCAAGCCCTGCTCGGAAGGGTTTTGAGACAGCTTCTAAGCGGCGCGGGACTCTGGCTCGTCGCTGCTGAAGCGGCCGGCTCGGCTGGCTCGCTTGGAGAGCCAGGGGGCTATGTCGAGGCTGTCGCTGCGGCGCGGTGAGGGTGGGGCTAGGGTCCACTCGTCGCAGCCGGCGAAGGCTTCGTCGAGGCGTTGCGCCATCGTGCTGCGGGGCCGGTTTTGGTCGAAGATCTCCTCGGGCATGGCTCTCCGTCCTGTGTGTGTGGGGGGCGTCACGGAAGCCTCGCCCCTCCGTCGGACGAAAAACGTGCAAGTAGCGAAAAGAGCGCGCAATTTGCGCGCTCTACGCCTCGCTACTGGACAAATCACTATTCGTTGACGAATCCCGCGATCTCATCCGCCAGACGCTCGGGTTGGTCGATCGGGACGAAGGTCCTCGAATCCGGGATCTGGACGATCCGGGCGTTGGGGGTCTCGGCGGCGAGCTTTTCCGCGTGCTTGAGTGGGAAGACGCGGTCTCCGGGCGCCCAAGTAAGCAGGACCGGAAGATCTGAGTTGCGCAGCTTCTCTGCGGCCTCGAGGGTGTAGCGCTTGTTCATCCCGATCGTCACCTTTTTCAGGTCACGCTTGACGCCGTCGTCATGCAGGCCCGGCTCCATCCAGGAAGCGATCAGCTCGGGCGGGAGCGGGTCCTTCGTGAAGGGCCGGAAGGCAGCTCGCGCCACCGGACCGATCCGGAAGGGCGCGGCGAGCACCGCCATTCCCCCTGGGAGCTTGACCAGCGGCGGCATCAGCTTGAACGGCCCCGGCGGGAAGTTGCTGTGCGTGTCGCAGTTGGTGAGAACGAGGCGGCCGATGCGCTCCGGGTGGCGGGTGGCGAGCACCTGCGACATCGCCCCACCAGAATCGTTGCCGACGATCGTCACGTCCTCCAAATCAAGTGCCTCAAGGAAGTTCGCGATCGTCGCGGCGATCCCGTAAGGAGTTAGGTCGGCATCGGGCTTCATCGCGATCTGCTGCGCCCCGATCGGCCAGTCGGGGGCGAGGCAGCGGCAGCGATCGGAGAGGCGGTCGACGACCCCGTCCCAGAGGCGTCCGTCGACCAGGTAGCCGTGGACGAAGACCACCGGCTTGCCCTCGCCGGCCTCGCGGTAGCGAATCCGCCCGGCTGGAAGGTCGATCTCGCGGCGGTCGGCGGGTGCGGTCATGGTGTCCTCCTGGTCGGCTTAGGTTGCGTGAGGTGAGCTAAGATAGATACAAGCAGTATGAATGTCAATAGCCCAAAAGAAGAGTCCGCAGCTCCCGTCGAGGGCCGTCGCACCCAGGCAGAGCGCTCCGAGGCGACCCGCGGCGCCTTGATCGGCGCCGCTCGCACTCTCTTTGCCGAGCGCGGCTATGCGGCCGTCGGCACCGAAGAGATCGTGCGGGCGGCTGGGGTGACCAGGGGCGCCCTCTACCACCACTTCGACGGCAAGCGCGAGCTCTTCGAGGCGGTCTACGAGCAGATCGAGGCCGAGCTGGCGGAACGGATCGCCGCCGGCGCGCTCGCCGCCAACGCCGGTTCTCCGCTCGAGGCGATGCGAGCGGGAGCGGACATGTTCCTGCAGGCATGCACCGAGCCGGAGGCGCAGCGGATCGTCCTCCTCGACGGGCCCTCCGTGCTCGACTGGGATCGCTGGCGTGAGATCGCCGCCAAGCACGGCCTCGGCCTGATCGAAGCCAGCCTCGAGGCGGCGATCGAGGCGGGGGCGATCGCGCCGCAGCCGGTGCGGCCGCTCGCCCACGTCCTGATGGGCGCCCTCGACGAGGCGGCGATGCTCGTCGCTCGCGCCGAGGACCCGGAGCGGATGCGAGAGGAAGTGGGTCGCACCCTCGACACGCTGATCGGCGCTCTCAGCGCCGAGGCGCCTTCGAGCTGACCTACGCGGTCTCGGAGATTTGGGGGAGCGACTCGAGCTCTGTGTTGTCCCGGGCGACGCCCCGCATCTCCTTCTGCGCGTACATCCGCACGTCGGCAAGTCGCAGGACCTCGGAGGGATCGCTGGCCTCGCGCGGGATTGCCGCCGCGCCCCAGGAGGCGCCCACCTCGAACCCGGGCCCCTTCGCGCTGAGCGCCTTCGCCGCCTTGCGGGAGGCGGGGTCGAGGCGGTCCTTGTCGCAGGAGAGCAGCACGCAGAACTCGTCGCCCCCGACACGGTAGGCGGTCCCGTCCTCGCCGACGGCATCGCGCAGCGAGTGTCCGAGGCGGGTGAGCAGCTTGTCTCCCTCTGGATGGCCGAAGGTGTCGTTGAAGTGCTTGAAGCCGTTGAGGTCGAGGAAGAGCAGCGCTGCGGGATGCTCGTCGCTGGCGCGCTCGCAGAGCTGCTCCAAGTCGACCTGGAGCAGCCCGCGGTTGCCGAGGCCGGTCAGAGGGTCGGTGCGCACCTGCTCGAGCAGGGTCTTGTTCTCCTTGTCGCTCATCGCCAGGCGGACGATCACGGCGGTCATCGTCGATGCCCAGAGCACTGTGGAAAGGCCGCTGGTGGCGCTGAAGTACTGCATCCCGAAGAGGCCGATCATCACCCCGGCGAAGAGTGCCGGGACGACGATCTCGCGCCGGTTGTCGCCTCCGATGGGAGAGGTGATCTCCGCTGCGGCGGTCGGTTGCCAGACGCCGGCGCCGAGGCAGACGGCGGCGACCAAGTAGATCGGGTCGATCCATTCGCCGCCCGGCAGCGTCCCGTCGGTCGACTGCAGGGTGAAGGCGATATCGGCGATGACGAGGGCGGCGAGACCAGCGAGGAGCAGCGACCAGGTGCGCCCCGGCCTCCAGCCGGTCAGGGCGACCACGCCGACGACCGCCGAGACCATCGCGATGTCGCCCAGCGGGTAGGCGAGCGTGGTGATGACTTCGATCGGGGTGCCGGTCGCCTTGTCGGCGACGAAGTCGAAGACGAAGGCAGCGCCCAGCGCTGCGGTTCCGAGCGCCGCTATCGCCCCGTCCATCCACAGCCGCCAGTTCATCTCGTGGGCTCTTGCGCGGACCAGCATTGCCAAGCCGGCATAGGCCAGGGGGTAGAAGAGGAGGTAGCCGACGTCGGCGGGGGAGGGATAGGGAGCCGACGGGTTGTCTTCAATGGCTACTGTCCAGTAGACCTCGGCGGCGCCCCAGGCGAGGATCGCCAGTCCAATCAGCAGCCAGGCGCTCTGCTCGCGCTTGTAGGCGGAGGCTCGGACCAGGCAGGCGAGGCCGGACCCGAGCACGACGGCGTCGTAGAGCGGATCGCCGAGCGCGAACTGGAGGTCCTCACCAAGCCCGAACCAGTCGTGGAGGATGACGACCGCGGTGCCTCCGAGCAGGAGCACCGCCAGGGCCCGGCGCAGGAGACGCATCCCCTCCGGGTGGCCAGTTGTCGTTTCCGTGGTTTCCACTGACCAGCTATCGGCATAACCGCACTGGCTTTCAAGCCCTGAATCGGCAAATTGCGCCAGTCATCTAGACTGGGTGGCGATGAAGGCAGGAATCCACCCCGAGTACACGCTCGCCAACGTGCACTGCTCCTGCGGGAACCAGTTCTACACCCGCTCGACTGTCGCCGATCTCCATGTCGAGCTCTGCTCGGAGTGCCACCCCTTCTACACCGGCAAGCAGAAGCTGGTCGACAGCGGTGGCCGGGTAGAGCGCTTCCAGCGCCGCGCCGCCAAGCACGCCAAGGCGACGCGCAGGTAGCTCAGATGGGGGTCTCGTCCAACGGGGCCGACCCCCTGCGGATGCCTGACGGCGCCCTGGTCGCCAAACGCGACGCGCCCGTCGGCGGTCAGGCTGTGCTCGAGGGGGTGATGATGCGGGGCGTCTCGACCTGGGCGGTCGCCGTTCGCAACCCCGAGGGGGAGGTCGAGATCAGCTCCGAATCGCTGGTGCCCTGGGCAAAGCGTCACCGACTCTGGCGCGTCCCGGTGATCCGCGGCGTCGTCGCCCTCGGCGAGTCACTGAAGATCGGCTTCCGGGCGCTGGCGATCTCCGCCAACGCTCAGTTGGAGGAGGACGAGGAGGGCAATAAAGAAGAAATCGGCGGCTGGATCTGGGGCTTGACGATCGCCCTCTCGCTGGCGCTGGCGGTCGGCCTCTTCTTCGTCATCCCGGTTGGATTGACTAGCCTGATCAAGGACGAGCTCGGCTCCTCGCTGCTTTTCTGGCTGGTCGAGGGAGTTCTGCGGACGGCGATCTTCATCGGGTACATCGTCGTGATCAGCCAGCTGCCGGACCTGCGCCGCGTGTTCGAGTACCACGGCGCCGAGCACAAGACGATCTCCTGCTACGAGGCCGAAGACGAACTGGTGCCGGCCCGCGCCAAGCTCTACTCCCGCCTGCACCCGCGCTGCGGAACCAGCTTCCTGCTGATCGTGATGGTGCTGGCGATCTTCGTCTTCGCCCCGATCGGGCTGCCGGCCTGGTACTGGCTCCTGGCCTCGCGCATCCTCGGCATCCCGCTGATTGCCGGACTCTCCTACGAGGTGATCAAGTGGGCGGGCAAAAACCGGCGCAAGCGCTGGGTACGGGCCCTGATGTGGCCGGGCCTGATGCTGCAGAACCTGACCACGCGCGAGCCCGACGAAGAGCAGCTGGCGGTGGCGATCGCCGCCCTGGAGAAAGTGCTCGAGGTCGAGAAACCGGGCGAGGTCGAAGAGTCGCCGATCGAGATCGTCGCGTAGCGCGAAGCGGCAGGTCTATGTTGTCTGCATGATCGACTCTCTCGTCGAGCAAATAGAAGCGCGGTTCTCCGAGCTCGAGGGGCTGATGTCCGATCCCGAAGTGATCGGGGATCGGCAGCGCTATGCCGAGGTCGGGCGCGAATACCGGGAGCTGGAGCCGGCGCGGCGGCTGGCGGGCGAGTACCGGATGCTGAAGGACGACCTGGAGGGCGCGCAGGAGCTGCTCGCCGAGGACGGCGACGATCCCGAGCTGCGGGCGCTTGTCGAGGAGGCGCCGGCGAAGCTGGAGGGCCTGGAAGAGGAGATCCGCTTGGCGATGGTCGAGCGCGACCCCAACGACGCCAAGAACGTGTTGGTCGAGATCCGTGCCGGGACGGGGGGGGACGAGGCGGCGCTCTTCGCCGGCGACCTCTACAAGATGCTCAGCCGCTACGCGGAGGAGCGGGGCTTCTCGACCGAGGCCCTCTCTCAGTCAGCGGCTGAGGTCGGCGGCTTCAAGGAGCTCACCTTCGCCGTCAAGGGCGAGGGTGCCTACTCGGTCTTCAAGTACGAGGGCGGCACCCATCGCGTCCAGCGCGTGCCGGAGACCGAGTCGCAGGGTCGCATCCACACTTCGACCGCGACCGTCGCGGTGCTGCCGGAGGCAGAGGAGGTCGAGGTGGAGGTCGACCCGAATGACCTCCAGGTCGACGTCTACCGCTCCTCAGGCCCGGGTGGCCAGTCCGTCAACACGACCGACTCGGCGGTGCGCATTACCCACAAACCGACTGGGATCGTCGTCTCGATGCAGGACGAGAAGTCCCAACTCCAGAACAAGGAGCGGGCGATGCGCGTGCTGCGGGCCCGGCTCTACGAGCGCGAGCTGGCCGAACAGCAGGCGAAGGTTGCCGCCGAGCGCAAGGCACAGGTCGGGACGGGAGAGCGGTCGGAGAAGGTCCGCACCTACAACTTCCCCCAGGGCCGGGTCACCGACCACAGGATCAAGCTCACCTCCCACGACCTCGATGGAGTGCTCGGCGGCGCCCTGGATCAGTTCACCGATGCTCTCGCTGCGGAGGAGAGGCGGCAGCGTCTCGCGGCTGCGGCTGGATGAAGAGTCGTGGCGACGGTTCGCGAAGCCCTCACCGCTTCCGCTGATGCGCTGAAGGCGGCGGGAGTAGAAGACCCGCGCCTCGATGCCGAAATCCTGCTCGCCGAAGCGAACGGCTGGGACCGTGCGGCCTTGGTCGCCAACCCGGCTGCTGACGTCCCGCCGCTGGCCGCGCGACGGTTCGGGGAGATGGTCCGCCGCCGGCTCCGGCGCGAGCCGGTCGCCTACATCCTCGGCCACAAGGGATTTCGCAGGATCGAGCTAGCGGTAGACCGGCGCGTTCTCATCCCGCGGCCCGAGACCGAGCTACTGGTCGAGCTGGCGCTGGAGCTTCAACCTGGCTCCGTGCTCGACGTCGGGACTGGGTCTGGTGCGATTGCCCTTGCTATTGCCGATGAGCTGCCTGCCTGCAGGGTCACGGCCACCGACACCTCGACAGCGGCACTCGAAGTGGCTGCAGCCAACGCCGAGCACCTGGGGTTCGGTGACCGGGTTCGCTTCATCAAGGGCTCACTGCCAGCGGGCGAGGCGTTCGACCTCATCGTCGCCAACCTGCCTTACGTCGCCCGCGGCGACTGGCCGAGCCTGCAGCCCGAGATTACGCAGTGGGAGCCGCGCGAGGCACTGCTCGCGGGCTCCGATGGACTTGACGTTATCCGCGCGCTTCTCCGCGAGTGCGAACGCAATTTCCTCCGCTATACGGAAGGAACTGCGTTCGCGGGGGCAGAGGCGATGGCACTGGAGGTGGGGGAGGGACAGGCGTCGACCGTGGGCGAGATGCTGCGCGAGGCGGACTTCGGCAAAGTCGAGACCAGGATCGACCTGGCCGGGATCGAGCGGGTCATCGTCGGCAGAGACAGGGCGGCGAAGTGACCGAGGTCATCTCGATCGAGCGGGACGGCGCCGAGACGGCGCGGGCGGCGTTGGAGCGCCGCCTCGTCGCGGGCGGTGTCGCCGTCTTCCCTGCCGACGGCCTCTACGGTCTCGCCTGCGACCCACTTGACGAGGCGGCGGTCGCGCGCATCCACGGGATCAAGGGCCGCGACGATGGCAAGCCCTCCGCGGTCATGTACCTCTCGCCACTGGCGATGCGCGAGCTCGTGGGGGGGCTGGGACCTCGGGCGAGGAAGGCGGTGGGCGCGCTGCTCCCGGGGCCGGTAACCCTGGTGGTCGACAACCCGCAGCGGCGCTACCCGCTGGCCTGCCGTGAGGATCCCGAGCGGCTCGGCGTTCGCCTGATCGACGGGCCGCTCGCTGGGGCGATGTGCCCGCTCTTCCAGACTTCGGCGAATCGCAGCGGTGAGCCCGCGCCGGCGCGCTTCGACCAAGTCTCCGAGGCGATCGTCGAAGCGGCCGACCTGGCAATCGACGGCGGCGTCCTCGCCGGCCTTCCCTCGACCGTGGTCGACCTCTCTGGTGTTGACGAGACCGGCGAGTGGCTAGTTCTTCGCCAAGGTGCGGCGGACGAAGCAGAGCTGGCCCACGCGCTAAGTGTTCTAGTTGACTAGAACAATTAACCGAGCTACTGTGTGTTTTAATGTCACAGCAAGCTTTGGCCCATGAGGAGGGGAATCCCTTCTCGACCGACCGCGGTGATGAGCTCCCGGTCGGGATTCAGCTGGCCTGGCGGCTGCGGGCGCTGATCTCGGCCGGCCGGCTGCCAGTCGGCGAGCGTCTGCCCAGCTTTCGCCGCCTGGCGGAGTGGGCGGGGGTCAACGTCAACACCGTGAGGGCCGTCTACGCCGATCTCGAGGATCAAGGCCTGGTAGTCAGCCGCCAGGGTCAGGGAACCTTCGTCGCCGAGGGTGTCGAGCCAGCGCCCCGACTGGAGGAGATTGCGGTCGGGGCGCTGCGCCGCGCTCGCGACGAGGGGCTCCACCCGCGTGAGCTGGCGATCGTCGTCGCTGCCTGCGCCAGCATGCCGGGGGCGCTTGACGGTGGCGAGGAGACGACGGAGCCGTCGATCGATCTTCCCGACCCTGGCGAAGAGAGCGAGGCGATCGAGGTGCGGCAGGAGCTGCGCCGCCAGATCGGCCGCCTCGAGGCCGAGCTCGCCTCTTACGTCCGCGACTTGCCCGACTGGCTACCGACTGCGCGCCTGCGCGCCGAGGCGCACGTCGCCGGCGTCGAGGAGCTGGAGCAGACGCGGGACACGCTTATCGCCCAGCTCTCGGAGGCGCAGAAGGCGGCCGAGCTGCGCGCACGCGAAGAGGACCGGGCACGTGCCCGGCGCCAGGAGCCGAGCCCGGGGCCGCTCGGCCGGGCGATGAGCTGGTGGCGCAGCAAGTCCTAGCCCGGGCCCTCCTGCCTGCCAAGTCGAGCTTCGAGCAGGTGGGCAGCATGATGCTGCTCACGACGCGGACGATCGTGTCGGCGATCCGGCCGCCCTATCCCTACGGCGAGGAGCTGGTCGACCAGCTCGTCTTCGTCCTCAAGCTTTCCTGGTTTCCGCTGTCGGTCTCGACCTTCGCGCTCTGCCTCGGCGCGCCGGGGCTTCAGGCGGCAGGCGCCCTCTCCATCTTCGGGGCGCTGGACCGGCTCGGCGGGTTCTTCGTGCTGACCGCGATCCGTTGGATCGGGCCGCTGGTGACCGCCGTGGTCGTGGCCGGCATCGCCGGCACCGCGATCACCGCCGATCTCGGCGCCCGCAAGATCCGCGAGGAGCTGGATGCCCTACAGGTGCTCGGTGTCGATCCCGTCAAGAACCTGGTCGTACCTCGCTTTCTGGCGCTAATGGCGATCACCTGCCTGCTGGATGCCTTCGCGATCGTCTTCGGCCTCAGCGCCGGCATAGCCGCCGAGCTGCTCTACGACCAACCGCTGGGGGGTTTCTTCGCGACGCTCTTCGCCAATGCCTCGATTACTGATCTCTGGGGCTCCGTGCTCATGTGCACGATGTTCGGAGCGATCATCGCGATCGTCTGCTCCTACAAGGGGATGACCGCGTCGGGCGGGGCAGAGGGCGTCGGTCGTGCGGTCAACCAGGCGGTGGTGATCGCCTTCATGGCGGTCTTCTTCTTCCAGTACGTCTTCAGCGCCATCTTGCTCGCCACTAACCCCGAGCTGCAGACGATTCGATGATCGGCTGGCTCGACGTCCCGCGGGGTTGGTTTGACGCTTTCGGCGAGATCGCCCGCTTCGGCGTCCGGGTCGCGGGCCAGGTCTATTCGGGCCGCGTCCTCCTCTTCTTCGGCGAGAGCCTGCGCCAAGCGGGGATCCTGCTCCTCGGCTCGGCGCTGATCATCTGGGCGTTCCTGTTCATCCTTGGCCTTCAGTGCGGATTGCAGGGGGCCTACTTCTTTCGCGCCCAGGGTGCGCCGGGCTATGCCGGCCTGTTTGCCGCCTGGTGCGACCTGCGCGAGGCATTGCCGTACGCCTTCGGCTACATCCTCGCGGCCAAGGTCGGCACCGGGATCGTCGCCGAGCTCGGCGCAATGCGGATCTCCGATGAGATCGATGCGCTTGAGGTGATGGGGATCCAGCCGGTGACCTTCCTCGCCGCGACCCGCCTGCTCGCCGCCTGGCTCACCTTTCCATTCGTCTACATGGTCGGGATCGGAGTCATCTACTTCGCCAGCTACTTCGCTGTGGTCGAGCAGGTCAGTGATGTCTCTTCAGGTGGCTACCTGCTGATCTTCTGGATGTTCCAGAACCCTCCCGACCTGATCTTCAGCCTGGTCAAGGGGATGGTGATGGCGACAGCGATCGTGCTGGTCGGGTGCTACTACGGCTATACGGCCAGCGGCGGGCCAGTCGGTGTCGGTGCCGCGACGGCGCAGTCGATGGTGGTCAACATCGTCCTCGTCCACATCATCGGCATGCTCGGCACCGTGGTCTTCTGGGGCGCCAACCCCAGAGCGCCGATCGGCGGCTGAGCACACCAGTGCGGGGCGGCGGTGAAGTCCGCGACAAATTCCAGAAGCGATGCAAAGTCGTGACATGAAGCGCACCATCTGTGCGTCGACGTGGGCCAAGATCAGGGCTGCTCATGTCCTTGCCGTCGATGGCATCTATCGCAGAATTCGCCAACGGCCTGGCTGGGCTGGTTGTTGTCATGAGCGGCGCCTTTGCCGGTGTAGCCAGGTCATTGGCGATTCTGCGAGGTGTCCCGCCTGAGCAGACAGATGCAGCGACCGCGGTCGGGTTCTTGGTCGGAGCCGGAATGGCGATGCTTTTTCTCGCTGCCGACGGGATTTGGGAGTAATCTTTTGTCTGTGGACCGATCTTGGATACTCCCGCTTCTCGTGATCGCCTGCACCGGCTTGGCGCTTGATGCGGCCTTGCGCTTGATCGACGCCAGCCCCTCCACTTACTTCGCGCTCATCACGCTCTATTCGATGGTCGGCGGTGCCTATATCGGCTATCGGGTCTCTCGTGATGATGAGTCGGGGGTCGATCGCTCGACTCGGTAAGTTCGTCGCAGCGCTGCTCAGCAGTTCTGGGGGCCGTCGCGGTAAGGGAGGCGGATGATCCGGGTCGAGCGGTTATTGCGCTCGTTCTCCTCGTAGAGCAGGTTCTGCGGGTCGACCTGCATGACGAAGGCGAAGCAGCCGCGGAGGCCGCTTACGTTGACCCACTGGCGGTCGTAGGTCGAGGGGTAAATGTCCGACCAACCCACGGAGGTGCCGAGCCTGACCCGCTCGCGGCTTGGATCCCGGCTGCAGGCGGGATAGACGCGATGGCCAGGCGATCGCCTCATTGCCTTGGTGCGCTCCAGGTCGCGGAAGCAGTAGAAGACCTTCGGGCCCTTCCTCACTCGCTGTAGAAGCCGGCGGCTCTGGTCGAGTGACCAGATCTCCATGCTGAGCGGGTCGTGCACCTTCCAGTAGGAGCCGCCCCACTCGTAGCCGACGCTGTAGAAGTGCAGCTTCGCCTCGGTGCGGAAGATTTCCACGCCCCCGCCGACTCTGTAGATCGCCTGGTTGGCTTTCATCCAGTTACGCTTGTAGCGCTGACCCCGCAACTCCATCGGGCCGCGCCCACGCGAGCGGATGTCGTTGCCGGCGTGCAGCAGCGTGCCGCCGCCGTAGCCGTAGCCACCGCCGCTTCGCTCGACGTAGAGGTCGGCGGCGGGACCGACCTTTAGGTCTGGGCAGAGCAGGCGCGCCGAGTCCGGCCCTTCGCAGGGGTTTTCAGTCGCAGCCGTCGCGGCCGCCGGAAGCGCAGCTGCGGCCAGGCAGAGGCCCGTGACGAGGAGCGAGAGGCGGAGTCTCACCGGCCCCAGGCTATCCATGACCGCTGATAGCGTCGCTCGCTTGCGAATCGCTAGGGCGTGGAGGGAGCTGCCAAGGCCACACCGGCACTGGATCATCACCAGGGCACTCGCAGCCACCGCGGCGATCAATGCGATCGTCAACGCGGGGATCGTCTGGCTCGGCGTCAGGGGGCAGGAGACGGTGCCGCTGTGGGGCGTACCACTGACCGAGACCAGCATCTTCTGGAGCCTGGTCGGCACCCTCTTCCTGCTGCCTCTGATCACCTGCGTGTTGACTACGACCGCCGTGCGACGAGACGTGAGGCTGGGATCTCTGGCTTCGCTGAGTGGGCTTCGCTCCGTTCACCGCTGGCTCGCCGTGCTTCCGCCAGCGCGCCTGCGGCGGGGACTTGCCTTTGGCGTCATCGTCGTGACTGCTCTGGCTCCGCCCCTGACCCTGGTGCTCGTCGCCTCCGGCTTTCCGGAGCTCTCGAGGGAGCAGTTCATCGCTTATCAGACCGTTTTCGCCGTCATCCTCGGCGCGCTCGTCACCCCGCTCATCGCGCTCTATGCGATGGCTGATCCTCCCGACCCCCGCGCTGAACTTCGCCGATAGGCGTGGCTATCCCGGACCGTTGGTAAGGTCGCTTGGGTCGTGAGCGAGCTGCCCGAGAACCTGCAATCCGCGCCCCTGGTCGAGGTCGATCCCGAGATCGCCGCCGTGCTCGAGGCCGAGCTGCGCCGCCAGCAGGGCACGCTGGAGATGATCGCCTCCGAGAACTTCGTCCCGCAGGCGGTGCTGGACGCGGTCGGCTCGGTGCTGACCAACAAGTACGCGGAGGGCTACCCCGGCCGCCGCTACTACGGCGGCTGCGAGGAGGTCGACGTCGCCGAGCAGTTGGCGATCGACCGCGCCAAGGAGCTGTTCGGCGCCGAGCACGCCAACGTTCAGCCCCACGCTGGCGCCCAGGCCAACAACGCCGCTTACATGGCGCTGCTCGAACCGGGCGACACCTTCCTCGGCATGGCGCTCGACCACGGCGGCCACCTCAGCCACGGGATGAAGATCAACGTCTCCGGCAAGCTCTACAACCCGGTCCCCTACCACGTCAGCCGCGAGGACTTCCGCGTCGACATGGACGAGGTGCGCAGCCTCGCCGAGGAGCACCGCCCGGCGCTGATCGTCGCCGGTTGGTCCGCCTACCCGCGCCAGCTCGACTTCGCCGCCTTCCGTGAGGTCGCCGACTCGGTGGGGGCGAAGCTGATGGTCGACATGGCCCACTTCGCCGGCCTCGTCGCCGCCAGCGAGCACCCGAACCCAGTCGAGCACGCCGACGTCGTCACGACGACGATTCACAAGACCCTCTGCGGGCCCCGCAGCGGCATGATCCTCTGCCGCGAGGAGCACGCGAAAGCGATCGACAAAGCGACCTTCCCCGGCCAGCAGGGCGGGCCGCTGATGCACACGATCGCCGCCAAGGCGGTGGCCTTGCGGATCGCGGCCAGCGAGCCGTTCCGCGCCCGCCAGCGGCAGACGATCGCCAACGCGCAGGCGTTCGCTGCCGGTCTCGAAGCGAACGGAGTGCCTGTACTGACCGGGGGCACTGACGTCCACCTCGTGCTCGTCGACCTGACCCCGACCGGGCTCGACGGCAAGACCGCCGAGGACCGTCTGGCGGAGGCCGGGATCACCGTCAACCGCAACGCGATCCCCTTCGACGAGCGGCCGCCGATGAACCCCTCCGGCCTGCGGATCGGGACGCCGGCTCTGACCACGCGCGGACTGGTTGAGGAGGACATGGAGGAGATCGCCGCCGTGATCGCCACCGCCCTCTCCGGCGACTTCGAGGCCGAGAAGGCGGCGCTGTCCGAGCGCACCCGCGCTTTGATGGAGCGCTACCCGCTGTACGCCCACCTCGCGCCGACCGCCGTTTGAGGATCTGGGCTGACTGCACCGCGGCTGCGCACCCGCTGGTGCTGCGGCCAATCATCGAGCGGTTGGAAGAGCGCGGGCACGAGGTCCTCGTAACCGCCCGCGAGTACGGCCAGACGCTGGGGATCCTCGAGCGGCTCGGTATCCCGTACGTCGCCGTCGGCAGTCACGGCGGCGCCTCCGCGCTCGGCAAGGGGCGGGCGCTGGCGGGGCGCTCGGCGCGACTGGCGCGCCTGCTGCGCGGGCGGCGGCCTGACCTCGCCGTCGCCCACGGCTCGGTCGACCTCGCCGTCGTCTCGGCGCTCCACCGCATTCCCTCCGCTCAACTACAGGACTACGAGTTCGCCGGCTGGCAGCGCCAGATCGCCTTCCGTGCCGCCCGGCGGGTGCTGGTCCCGGACGCGATTCCGATCGAGCGCCTGGAGCGGATCGGAGCGAAGGAGCGCAAGCTGGTTCGCTATCCCGGCCTGAAGGAGGAGTACTACCTGGCGGACTTCGAGCCCGACCCGGCGGTCGTCGAGGAGCTCAGGCTCGATCGCGAGAAGATGCTCGTCGTCCTCCGGCCGCCGCCCGAGACCTCCGAGTACCACGCCCGCAACGATCTCTACGGAGCGGCGATCCGACACCTCGCCGCCAGCGCGGACGTGCAGGCGGTGGTGATTCCCCGCACTGCGCGCCAAGGGGCCGAGGTGAGGGAGATGGGCGCCGCCAACCTGATCGTGCCCGAGCGCGCGATCGACGCGCAGAGCCTGATCGCCTATGCCGACCTCGTGGTCAGCGCCGGCGGCACGATGAACCGCGAGGCGGTGGCGCTCGGCACTCCGGTCTTCACCACCTTCACCGGGCGCATGGGAGGTGTCGACGAGGCGCTGATCGCCGCCGGTCGACTGCAGGTGCTGGACGACCCGGCGGCCCTGCCGCTGCGAAAGCGCGAATCTTCGGTCGGCGTGCTTCACCCGCGCGATCCGGCTTTGCTCCTCGACGGCGTGCTCGGCGCTGTCGAGACCGTCGAGTAGCCTGAGCCGGCCCCGCATCTCTCTCGGGGCAGCGAAATGGCTGCGACGACAACCGACGCCGTCCTCGCCTTCATCGTGGCGGCAGCGATCGCCTGGCTGCTGGTGCCATATGCCGAGCGGCTCGCCCGCCGGCTCGGGGCGATCGACCTGCCCAAGGAGAGGGGTCTGCACGACAAGCCCATGCCGCGGCTCTCGGGACTGGCGATCTTCGTTGCGATTGAGGTCTCCGGATGGATCTGGCTGCCGGCCGACGGCGAGACCCGCTCGATCCTGATCGGCGCCGCGGCGATCGCCTTCGTCGGCGTGCTCGACGACGTGCGCGGCCTGCCGGCCCTGCCGAAGCTGCTGGGCCAGGTCGGCGCCGCCCTGATCCCGGTCCTGGGAGGAGTCCATCCCGAGGTCCTCACCCTGCCCTTCGTCGGCGGCTTTGAGCTCGGCTGGGTCACCTACCCGCTGACCGTGATCGGGATCGTCGCCGTCGTCAACGTGATCAACTTCATCGACGGCATCGACGGCCTCGCCGCCGGCGTCTGCACGATCGCCGCAATCGCCCTGGCGGTGATCGCCCTCTCGCTCGACCGCAACGCGGCCGGCGTACTCGCGGCACTGACCGCGGGCGGCGCGCTCGGCTTCCTCCGCCACGGCTTCCCACCCGCCTCGAGCTTCATGGGGGACACCGGCTCCAACCTGCTCGGCTACCTGCTCGCCACGGCCGCGGTCCAGGGCGCGCTCAAGACCAACGCCGTCGTCGCCCTCGTCCTGCCGCTGGTTGTCCTTGCCGTGCCGATCCTCGACACCGGTTTCGTCGTCGCCAAGCGGCTCAAGTACCGCCAGCCGATCTACCGGGCCGATCGCTGGCACTTCCACCACCGCATGGCCAACATCGGATTCTCACAACGCCGCACCCTCGCCTACCTCTACGGCTGGGCTCTGGTGATGGCGGGTCTGGCGATGGCCCTCCGCTTCATCCCCTACAGCGACGATCGCGGTGACTTCGACGCTCTCTGGACGGCGGTAGTCGCGGCCTGCGGTCTGCTGGCGCTTGCCGCCAGCGTCTATCTGGTCAACGTGCTGGAGATCCTCAAGCTGCGCCGCACCCGCTTGCGCCAGCTGGTCGGCGTGCGCCGCGATGCGGGCAGGCCAGAGCCGCAGGCCGAAGAGGTCGACCGCGCGGTGGCTCGCGAGCTGGAGACCGGGACCTTCCCTGCAATCGACCCCGAAACCGGCGAGTTCGAGGCGATTGACCCCGAGGATGCAAGGCATTAGTAACAGGTTGTAACAAGCCTCACGAACTGGCTCTAGAAAGCCAATCGCGGGCCTTTCGGATATAGTCGCTCGTCCGCCCGCCTCCAGGGTTCGGGCGCTTCTTATGTCTCCTCCCAAGCATGTCGACCTCGTGGTCCTAATAGCCGCGCTCGCGGTTTTCGTGCTTGGCGATTTGCCACTCGTCGGCTATGCGGTGGCCGCTGCCGCCTGGCTCGCCCAGCGTGGGATCCAGGTCGTGGCCGGCCGCCACGCGAACCGGGAACTGGCCGCGGGCAACCGTCAGCGGGCGATGGGGACGATCGCGGCGACCTCGCTTGCGCGCGTCTGGCTGATGGTCACCGCGGTGCTGTTGGGTGGCCTGCTGGCAGACCACGAGGCGGGCCTCGCCGCGGCAGTCCTGCTGGTCGTGCTGTTCACGGTCTCCTTCGCCGCCCAGGGCATCGCCCAGCTCTTCGCGGCCCCTGAGGGGCAGGGGGCCTCGTAGGCATGGAGGCGGCAACGGCAAGCGGCGGCGGCTCGCAGGGCCTCAGCACCAAGGCCAAGGTGCTGATCGGCCTCGGCGTCTACCTCGCGCTCACCGTCCTCCTGCTGCTGGTCTTCGGCAGCGACGGCAAAAACGAATCCTTCCAGCCCCAGAACGAGTTCAAGCTCGAACCATGGGTCTCGATCCACCTCGGCAGCCTCGACCTCAGCATCAACAAGGCGGTTCTGTATCTGGCCCTGGCCAGCGGCCTGACGATCTTCACGATGGTCTGGATCAGTCGCCGGATGGCGGAGAAACCGAACCGGGTCCAGACCGCGATCGAGGTCGCCTACGACCTGACCAAGAACAACATCACCGGCGGCAACCTCGACCGCGCCACCGCCGTGCGCTGGTTCCCCTTCCTCGCCGCGCTCTTCTTCTGGATCTGGTTCTCGAACATGATCGGCTTCCTGCCGCTGCCGATCAACACCGAGCACCCGGTCGACATCTTCGGCATCGAAGTTCCCGCCTTCGCCCTCTACGCGGCGACCGCCAACATCTCGATCCCGCTGGTCCTGACCCTGGTCGTCTGGGTCGCCTACCACGTCGAAGGGATCCGGGCCAAGGGCTTCTTCGCCTACTTCGCCAGCTGGCTGCCTCCGGGCCTGGAGGAGATGAACCCGATCGGCAAGGCGGCGATCTTCACGATCGAGGTGATCTCCCACTTCGTGCGGCTGATCTCGCTCTCCGTGCGTCTCTTCGCCAACATCCTCGCCGGCCACCTGCTGCTGCTCTTCATGGGCGGTGGGCTCGCCGTGCTGCTCGGCATTGCCGCCCTCGGGGCCCTCACTTTCCCGATGGCCTTCGTGTTCTTCATCTTCGAGGTGGGTCTGGTCGCGACGCTACAGGCGTTTATCTTCTCGACCCTCACCGCGATCTACATCGGCGGAGCCACCTCCGCCAGTCACTAAAGAAAAGGAGTCGAACTCGATGGATCTCATGTCCCTACCGATTGCCGAGGTCACCGACGAAGGTGTGACCGACGCGGGCAAGGCGATTGCGCTTGGCGTCGGCGCCGGGCTCGGCTCGATCGGCGCCGGCATCGGCGTCGGCTTCATCTTCGGCAAGGAGATCGAGTCGGTTGCCCGTCAGCCCGAGATGAAAGACGAGCTGCAGAGCATCCGCTGGCTCGGCTTCGCGCTGACCGAGGCCGTCGCCTTCTACACGTTCATCTTCGGCCTGATCGCCTTCTTCCTCTAGGCACGTGGAGGTATTCGGCGACATAGCAAGCGCCCTGCTCGTCCTCGCTCAGGAGGCGCATGGCCAGGAGGAAGAAGGCGGCAGCTTCCTGGTCTCGCCGGGCCTTGGCCTGATGATCTGGACGCTGGTTCTCTTCCTGTTCACGATGTGGGTGCTGAGCAAGGTCGCCTTCCCGCGGATCCAGGAGGCGCTCGACAAGCGCGCCAAAGCGATCTCCGAGTCGATCGAGGCAGCCGAGCGGCAACGCAAGGAGTCCGACGAGCTGCTCGAGGAGTACCGCGCGCGTCTCGCCGAGGCTCGCGAGCAGGCCGACGACATCATGGCCCGCGCCCGCAAAGCGGCGGAGGTCGCCGAATCCGAGGCCACCACGGCCGGCAAGGAGAAGCGCGAGGAGCTGGTCTCCGCCGCGAAGCGCGACATCGAGGCCGAGACGCGGCGCTCGCTGGAGCAGATCCGCAAGGAGGTCGCCGATCTGACCGTGCTGGCGACCGAGAAGGTGACGCGCAAGTCGCTCACCGCCGAGGACCAGCGTCGCCTCGTCGAGGAGGCGCTCAGCGAGGTCGACTTCACCTCCCTCTCGGGGTCCGAGAACTAGTCATGCAGGACGCAGCTCGCGTATACGCCGAGGCGCTCTTCGACGTCGCCAAGGAGCGGGGCAAGCTCGACGCGATCCGCGAGGAGCTGGGTCAGTTCGTCGATGCCCTCGACCGCAACCGCGAGCTGCAGGTCTTCTTCTTCAGTCCCTACTTCTCCTCGGCGGAGAAGGAGGAAGGCCTGAAGCGCGCTGTCAGTGGCGCCGACACGGAGCTGGTCAACTTCCTCGAGCTGCTGATCGAGAAGGGGCGGATGACCGAGGTCTTCCGGATCCGCCGGCAGTTCGAGGAGCGCTGGAAGCATGAGAACCGGCGGCTCGATGTGACGGTGACCAGCGCGGTCGAGCTGGACCCGGCGGTCGTCGCCAAGATCGGCGAGGAGATCGAACGGCAGACCGGACAGAAGGTGGACCTGGCGAGCGGCGTCGACGAGGAGATTCTCGGCGGCATCGTGCTCCAGGTCGGCAACATGGTCCTCGACGCGAGCATTCGCAGCCGCCTGGAGAAACTTCGAAAGAGCGTCGCGCAGGCGGCGTAAGGAGGAAAGACCGCAGTGGAGATAAAGCCAGACGAGATCGCATCGATCCTGCGTGAGCGGATCGAGGGAATGGACACGGCGAGCGCCGACCTCTCCGAGGTTGGCACGGTGCTGTCGGTGGCTGACGGGATCGCCCGCATCCACGGCCTCGACAGTTGCATGGCGCTGGAGATGCTGGACCTACCGCACGGCGTCACCGGCCTCGCGCTCAACCTCGAGGCCGACAACGTCGGCGCCGTGCTCTTCGGTGAGTGGGACAAGATCGTCGAGGGCGACACGGTCAAGCGCACCGGCCACTTGCTGCGGATCCCGGTCGGCGATGAGCTGCTCGGCCGCATGGTCGACCCGCTCGGGCGCCCGCTCGACGACAAGGGCGAGGTGGCGACGACGCAGACCCGCCCGGCCGAGTTCAAGGCCCCCGGCGTCGTCCAGCGCCAGCCGGTCACCGAACCGGTCCAGACCGGGCTGATGTCGATCGACGGGATGATTCCGATCGGACGCGGCCAGCGAGAGCTGATCATCGGCGACCGCCAGACAGGCAAGACGGCGATCGCGATCGACACGATCATCAACAACCGCGACAAGGACATGGTCTGCATCTACGTCGCGATCGGACAGAAGATGTCCACTGTGGTCCAGCTCAAGCAGGTGCTGGAGGAGAACGGCGCGATGGAGAACACGATCATCGTCGCCGCCCCCGCCGACGAGGCGGCGCCGATCAAGTTCATCGCTCCCTACGCGGGCTGCGCGATGGGGGAGCACTTCCTCTACGAGGGCAAAGCCGCGCTCTGCGTCTACGACGACCTCACCAAGCACGCCTACGCCTACCGCCAGATGTCGCTGCTGCTGCGGCGCCCGCCTGGACGCGAGGCCTATCCGGGAGACGTCTTCTACCTGCACTCGCGCCTATTGGAGCGGGCGGTCAAGCTCAACGACGACCTCGGCGGCGGCTCGCTGACGGCGCTGCCGATCATCGAGACCCAGGCCTCTGACGTCTCCGCCTACATCCCGACCAACGTGATCTCGATCACCGACGGTCAGATCTTCCTCGAGTCCGATCTCTTCTACTCGGGCGTGCGGCCGGCGATCAACGTCGGCATCTCGGTCTCGCGGGTGGGCGGCAACGCACAGACCAAGGCGATGAAGAAGGTTGCTGGCAAGCTCCGTCTCGAGCTCTCCCAGTTCCGCGACCTCGAGGCCTTTGCCCAGTTCGGCTCCGAGCTCGACGCGGAGACCCAGAAAACGCTGAACCGCGGGCAGCGGCTGGTCGAGCTGCTGAAGCAGAAGGAGCGCGAACCGCTCGAGGTGGCGGACCAGGTCGCCGCGATCTACTCCGGCACCGGCGGCTTCCTCGACCGGGTCAAGACCGAGCGCGTCGGCGAGTTCCTGCGCGACCTGCGGATCCGCCTGCGCGCCGAGAAGGCCGAGCTGCTCGACCGCATTGCCGAGACCGGCAAGCTCGAGGAGACCGACGAGGAGGAGCTGGGCGCGGCGATCCGCGAGTTCGTCGACGACTTCGGCGCCGATTTCGACGAGCACGGCGACCCGATCGAGGCCGGTGAGTCCGACCGGATCCGCTCCGAGGAGGAGCGGGCCAAGCCGAGCCGGGTCGAGGAAGCTGAGAAGGAGGCCACGCCGGCCTGACGCCGGTCCCTCCCATGGCCACTCAGAAGGACGTCAAGAATCGCATCGCGTCGATCAAGAACATCAACAAGATCACGCGGGCGATGGAGATGGTCGCCGCGGCGCGACTGCGCCGGGCCGAGCAGCGGATTGAGCAGCTGCGCCCCTACGCGCAGGGGATGCGAAAGCTCACCCGCCGCGCCGCCGAGCAGGCGGGCGGCATCCCGCGCGTGCCGGTGCTGGAGGAGCGCGAGGAGGAGCGCCGCGTCGGGATCGTCCTGGTCACCGGCGACCGTGGGCTGGCGGGCGCCTTCAACACCAACATCATCCGCGACGGGTTCCGCCTCCGCAGTGAGGTCCGCGAGCAGGGCAAGGAGGCGGTCTTCTCCGCGGTCGGGCGCAAGGGCGTCTCGGCGCTGACCTTCCGCAAAGAGGACCCGCGCACCTCCTACACCGGCTTCACCGACCGCCCGGGCTTCGCCAACGCACGTGAGATCGGCGAGGAGCTGACCTCCAGCTACGTCGACGGCGAGCTCGACCGGGTCGAGCTGGTCTACAACCGCTACGTCTCACCCCTGACCCAGCACGTCTGGCGGCAGACGCTGCTGCCCCTGCAGCAGGCGGACGTGATCGGAGCGGGGGTCGAGGAGGAGGAAGAGGAAGCTGAGGCGACCGAGATCGAGAAGGCGCACAGCCGCTCGACTTGGGAATACGAGCCCGAGGCCGAGGAGCTGCTCGCACAGCTGATTCCCGAGTACGTCAACATCTCCGTCTACCGGGCCCTGCTCGAGTCGGCAGCTTCCGAGTTGGGGGCGCGGATGACGGCGATGCGCAGCGCCGCCGAGAACGCGGAGACGATGATGGACGACCTGACCCTGGAGATGAACCGGGTGCGCCAGGCCGAGATCACCCAGGAGATCCTCGAGGTCGTCGCGGGCGCCGAGGCGCTCGGCTAGGAGCGCGGAGTGAGCAAGCGTGCATATCTGATTCTTCGCGCAGCGAGCGAAGCGCGACAATTGTTTTGAACCGGAGAAAAGGAACCAATGTCTGATAGCAACGGAACGAACGTAGGGCAGGTCGAGCAGGTGACCGGCGTCGTCGTCGACGCGGTCTTCCCGGACAAGCTGCCGGAGATCTACTCAGCGGTGAAGATCGAGATGGCCGGCGACGGCGACTCGGAAGCGACTGAGCTGGTCTGCGAGGTGCAGCAGCACCTCGGCGACAACCGGGTGCGCACCGTGGCGATGGACGCCACCGACGGGCTGCAGCGCGGCGACAAGGTGGTCGACACCGGTGGACCGATCACGGTCCCGGTCGGCGACGCGACCCTTGGCCGCATCTTCAACCTGCTCGGTGAGCCGATCGACCTGGGCGAGCCGGTGGAGGCGCAGGAGCGTTGGCCGATTCACCGCCCCGCGCCGGAAGCCTCTGACTTGGCACCGACCCAGGAGATCCTCGAGACCGGGATCAAGGTGATCGACCTGCTCGCGCCCTACGCCAAGGGCGGCAAGGTCGGCCTCTTCGGCGGCGCCGGCGTCGGCAAGACCGTCCTGATTCAGGAGCTGATCCGCTCGATCGGCGAAGAGCACGAAGGCCTCTCCGCCTTCTGCGGCGTCGGCGAGCGCTCTCGCGAGGGCAATGACCTCTGGCTCGAGATGAAGGAGTCCGGCGTCATCGACAAGACGATGCTCGTCTTCGGCCAGATGAACGAGCCGCCGGGCGCCCGCCTGCGAGTGGCGCTCTCGGGGCTGACGATGGCCGAATACTTCCGCGAGCAGGGCGGTCAGGACGTGCTGCTTTTCATCGACAACATCTTCCGCTTCGTCCAGGCGGGCTCGGAGGTCTCGGCCCTGCTCGGGCGCATGCCCTCCGCGGTCGGTTACCAGCCGACGCTGGAGACCGAGATGGGGGAACTACAGGAGCGGATCACCTCGACCGAGCGCGGCTCGGTCACCTCGGTGCAGGCGATCTACGTCCCCGCCGACGACCTCACCGACCCGGCCCCGGCCTCGGTGTTCGCCCACCTCAACGCGACGACGACGCTCTCGCGGGCGATCTCGGAGAAGGGGATCTACCCGGCGGTCGACCCGCTCGACTCGACCTCGACGATCCTCAAGCCCGACGTCGTTGGCGAGGAGCACTACCGCACCGCGACCGAGGTCCAGGAGGTGCTGCAGCGCTACAAGGAGCTGCAGGACATCATCGCGATCCTCGGTATCGACGAGCTCTCCGACGAGGATAAGCAGACGGTCTCGCGGGCGCGCAAGATCGAGCGCTTCCTCTCGCAGCCGTTCTTCGTCGCCGAGCAGTTCACCGGTCGCAGCGGCGAGTACGTGCCGGTCGCCGAGACGGTGCGCGGCTTCCGCGAGATCCTCGACGGCGAGCACGACGAGCTGCCCGAGGGCGCCTTCTACATGAAGGGCGGCATCGACCAGGTGACCGCCGACCGCGAGGCCGCGGCCGCGGCTTAGGGGCGACGCGTTGGCCGGAGATAGCGCTTTCGAGGTCGAGGTCCTCACCCCGGAGGGGGAGGTCTTCAGCGGCGAGGTCCACCAGGTCTCGACCCGCACCGCGGTCGGCGAGATCGGCATCCTCGCCAACCACGCGCCGCTGCTGGCGGCGCTGCGCCCGACCGAGCTGCGGCTGCACCTGGGCGAGAGCGAGACGCGGCGCTACGCCCAGGCCCACGGCTGGCTGCAGGTCTTCGGCAACCGGGCGCGGCTGCTGATCGAGGAGGCGATCGATCCCGAGGACCTCGACCCGGCCACGCTGAAAGATCAGCTGGCTGACGCCGAGCAGCGGCTCGCCGAGTCCGAGGAGGGCAGCGGCGCCCGGTCCCGCGCCGAGAAGGACCGCGATCGGGCCGAAGCGTTTCTCGCCATCGCCGGGGAATGAGAGAGCCGAGCAGAGGTCTCCTCGCGGGAATTGAGTCGCTCGGCCCCTGCGGGGCCTCCGCTCCAGAGCTTGAACGCGGCCTGCGGCCGCGTAGACATCAGATTGCATATCGCCGCCTATTCGGCGACATTCCCGCGAGAAGACCTCTGCTCGGCTCCCACGAAGCCCAGCCGATATTGAGCCCAACCGATATTGACCACAGCCGAGTGGGGTCAATGTCGGATGCGCGGAGGGGCTCCAGATGAGAGATGAGCTGGTGGCTCTGGCGACGCGGCTGATCGGCTACGACACCGCCGAGCCGGAAGGGGTGCTGGAAGCTGCTGGCTTTGTCAAAGGCTGGCTCGAGGCACGGGGGATCGAGGCGGCTGCTGACGAGGTGCGGGGGCTGCCGGTCCTGCGAGCGGAAGTTGGGCCGGAGGGGGCGCCGACCGTTGTTTTGCACGGGCACCTCGACGTGGTCCCGGGGCTGCCGGACCAGTTTGAGCCGCAGATCGAGGGTGATCGGCTCTACGGGCGGGGCGCCTATGACATGAAGGGCGCGCTGGCGGCGATGCTGGTGACGACGGCGGCGATGAGCGACCAGGAGCAGGTACGGGTGCGGCTTGGGATTGTCGGCGACGAGGAGTCCGAGGAGGAAGTGGAGCGGGGCAGCGATCACCTGGTTGACAGCGGCTTCCTCGGTGACTTCGCGATCACGGGCGAGCCGACCGACCTTCATATCGGGGTCGAGGCCAAGGGCGTGCTGGCGCTGCGGCTGCAGGTGAGCGGCACCGCCGCGCACGGGGCCACGCCTTGGCTGGGCGACAACGCGGTGCTGAAGGCACACGACGTTTTCCGCAGCATCGAGTCGCTACCGTTCGCCCGGCACAGCTCGGAGCTGTTCGACCGCCCCTCGATCAATCTCGGCCGCATCTGGGGCGGGGACGCGCTCAACAAGGTGCCCGACCGATGCGCGATCGACGTCGACATCCGCTACCTGCCCGACCAGGATCCGGCCGAGGTTCTGGATCAGGTTCGCTCGCTTCCCGATGCGACCGTCGAGGCGCTCTTCACGCGGCCGCCGGCGGTCGTCGACCGCGACCTGCCTTACGTGCGGGCGCTGAGCGAGGCAGCCCGGGAGCACCACGACGGCGAGCCGATGAGCGTTGGTCGCGATGGCGCCTCCGACGCCGTCTCTTTCCTCCGCCTAGGAGTGCCGGCGGTCGAGTTCGGTCCGACCGGCGCGGGGCACCACGGCCCCGAGGAGTGGGTCTCGATCTCCTCGCTGGAGACCTACCAGCAGACGCTGGAGTCTTTCCTGCGCTCGATCCCGGTGCAGCTGGAGGGCTGAACTTGTGATCGAGCCGGCTTTCAAGAAGCCGCCACCCTCCGGCGACCACGAGCCGCCACCAAAGCCGAAGCGCTACTGGTGGCGCTTCACGCTCGGCTCCGCGGTGATCGTCTCGGTAATGGCGGCGGCGACCGCGACCAGCATCCTGCTCTACGTGGGCAGCATCGCCGACGCCCTCTCCCACAACGACGTCCTGCGCAACAAAGTCGACCGCTTCCTCGCCAACACGAACGGCGGCGAACCGCAGAACATCCTCATTCTCGGCTCCGACAAGCGAGCGAGCGAACCGGAAGACCCCGGCCGCTCCGACACCACGATCCTGCTCCGCCTCGACCCCGACAACGACGCGATCGCACTGATGTCGATCCCGCGTGACCTCAAGGTCGAAATCCCCGGCGTCGGCACCGAAAAGTTCTCCGCTTCCTTCGCCTACGGCGGTCCGAAACTGACCCTGCGGGTGGTGAAGGAACTGACCGGCCTGCCGATCAACCACGTCGTCAACGTCGACTATCTCGGCTTCGTCCGCGCCGTCTACGCGATCGGCTGCGTCTATGTCGACATCGACCGCCGCTACTACCATTCCAACGAGGAATCCTCCGAACAGTACGCCGAGATCAATGTGCAGCCCGGCTACCAGCTGATGTGCGGGAAAAGGGCGCTCGAGTACGTGCGCTACCGCCACACCGACACCGACCTGGTGCGGGCGGCCCGCCAGCAGGACTTCCTCAGCTCCGCGCGCCAGCGGGTCCCGGTCGAGGACCTGGTCCTGGGCCGCAACGAGCTGATCGACATCTTCACCCGCTACACGACCTCGGACATCAGCGACACCGAGGCGATGCTCGAAGTGATGAAGCTGTTCATCGCCTCCCGCAACGCCGAAATCAACGAGGTCGACTTCCCGGCCGAACTGGGCCCGAGCTTCGTCTACTCCACGCCGGAAGCGATCCAGGGCGCGGTCGACCAGTTTCTCGGGATCGAAGCGAGCGGCGGTCCGCGTGGCTCCCTGGAAGAGGCCGACGGGGGGTCCAAGTCGAAGCGCAAGGGCAAAGCCAAGGGCGGGAAGAAAGCGAAGAGGGGCAAGAGCAAGCCGAAGCCGCGGGTGAAGGCGAAGCCACCCGGGGACGACGGCCTGGTCGCGGCCGGCGAAGCCGGCGAGCTGGAGGCCAAGATCGTGGCCCGCAAGGTCAGCCACGGCTTCCCGGTCTTCTACCCGACCCGGCTACCGCCCGGCGCCGCTTACGTGGAAAGCAATCCCGAACTGCACGTCCAGGACCCTCGCGTCTACCACTTCAAGGACACCGACGGCAATCGCCACGGTGCCTACCGGATGGTGTTGACAATGGAACTCCCCGACGGCGTCCACTACTTCGGGGTGCAGGGAATCCAGGGATGGAGCGATCCCCCTATTCTGAGCGGCCCCAGCATTACCCAGACGATCCGCGATCGCGAGTACGAGATCTTTCTCGACGGCGACAGGATCAGGCTGATCGCCTGGCACCGAGGGGACAACACCTACTGGATCGCGAACAGCTTGCTGCGAGTGTTGACCAACGACCAGATGATCGGCATGGCGCGCTCGGCCAACGTCAAGATCCCCAACAAGAAGCCGAAGAAACGCGGAGGAGCACAGCGATGAATGGAGACAGAGAGCCGATCGGCGTGATCGGGGTCGGCTGGGTTGGATTGGTCACCGCCGCCTGCTTCGCCGAGCTCGGGCACAGGGTCGTGGCGCGCGACATCGTCGCCGAGAAGGTCGAGGCGCTTTCGCGCGGCGAGACGACGATCCACGAGCCCGGCCTCGAAGCGTTGCTGAAGCGCAACGTGGAGCGGCTCACCTTCACCACGGACATGGACGAGCTGCTCGACGCCGCACGGCCGCTGTTCGTCTGCGTCGATACGCCGCCGACCCGCTCTGGCGACGCCGACCTCTCCCGGGTCCGCTCGGTGATCGGCGACCTGCGCGCGGACAGTGGGCACGTCCTGATCATGAAGAGCACGGTGCCGGCGGGGACGGGAGAGTCGATCCGCCGCGACCTGTCGGGTCTCGCTTACATCTCCTGTCCGGAGTTCCTTAAGGAGGGGTCTGCGGTCGAGGACTTCATGCACCCCGACCGCGTCGTGATCGGCGCCGATCACGGCGACGAGGAGGCCGGTGAGGCCGTGGCCCGCCTCTACGAGCCGCTGGGTGGCGAGATCGTGCGCACCGACGTGGCCAGCGCCGAGATGATCAAGCTCGCCTCCAATGCCTTCCTCGCAACCAAGATCTCCTTCGTCAACGAGATCGCCAACGTCTGCGAGGAGGTCGGCGCCGACGTCGCCGAGGTGGCGCGGGGGATGGGTCTCGACCAGCGCATCGGCGCCTCCTTCCTGCGGGCCGGGATCGGGTACGGCGGCTCGTGCTTCCCTAAGGACGTCAGCGCGCTGAAGATGCTGGCTGGGAACAGCGGTTATCACTTCCAGCTGCTCAACGCCGTAATCGAGGTGAATGAGCTGCAGAAGCGGCGCGTGGTGGGCAAGCTGCAGAAGCACCTCGGATCGCTGCTGGGCAAGCGGGTAGCGCTGCTCGGCCTCGCCTTCAAGCCCGACACCGATGACATGCGCGAGGCATCGAGCCTGGTACTGGCGGCGCGGCTGGAAGGAGAGGGGGCGGAGGTCGTCGCCTACGACCCGGTCGCCGCTGACGCCGCCCGGGGACTGCTCGGCGAGGTTGAGTTTCGCGAGTCGGCGCTGGACGCCCTCGCAGGAGCAGATGCGGCGGTTCTGGTCACCGAGTGGGCCGAGTTTGCCGAGCTCGACTGGAGCGAGGCGGCGGCGCGGATGGCGCGGCCGCTGCTCGTCGACGGGCGCAACTTCCTCGACGCCCAACTCCTGCGTGGCGCTGGATTTGAGTACGAGGGCATCGGGCGGGCGATCGAAGAGCAAGTGCCCGCAGGCACGACCGACTAGCCGTGCAAGCGATAGTTTTGGTCGGCGGCGAAGGCACACGGCTGAGGCCGCTGACCGAGTCGGTGCCGAAGCCGGCGCTGACGCTCGTTGATCGGCCTCTTCTCGCTTACATGGTCGAGTGGTTGGCGGGGCATGGGGTCACCGAGGTCGTGCTCGCCTGCGGCTTCATGCCCGACGCGCTGCGCGAGGCGCTCGGTGACGGGGAGTCGGCCGGGGTGCGGATCCGCTACGTCGTTGAGCCGGAGCCGCGCGACACCGCGGGCGCGATCCGCTTCGTCGCGGAAGAGCTCGGCGATGAGCTCGACCGGCGCTTCCTCGCCCTCAACGGGGACGTCCTGACCGATCTCGACCTGAGCGCCCTGCTTGCCGCCCATGCAGACCGCGGTGCGCGGGCGACGCTCGGCCTGCACCCGGTCGAGGACTCCTCCGCCTACGGCCTGGTTAGCACCGACGCGGACGGCGCGGTGTTGGAGTTCCTGGAGAAGGCGGGGGAGCGCGCGCCTGGGGAGATCAACGCCGGCATGTACGTGATCGATCGCTCGGTGCTCGACCTGATTCCGGCTGGCGAGAAGGTTTCGATCGAGCGCGACGTCTTCCCGCGGTTGGTCGGCAACGGCCTGCACGGGTTGCGCCTCGACGGCTACTGGATGGATATCGGTACGCCCGATCGCTACCTGCAGGCGAGTTGGGACATCCTCGAGGGCCGTGTCGAGACCCGGGTCGCGCCCACCGCTCCCGGCCTCTGGGTTGGGGCCGGGGCGCGGGTGGCTGAAGGCGCCACGATCGGCCCCCGTGCCGTGGTCGGTCCTGGCTGCCAGGTGGCGGCCGGTGCCCAGGTGAGCGAGTCGGTCTTGCTCGAGCACTGCACCGTCGGCGATGGCGCCCAGGTGCGCGGCTCGATCCTCTCGGCGGGCGTCGAGGTTGCGGCGGGAGCGGAGCTCAACTGCGCCGTGGTTGGCCGGAATGAGAGAGTGCCAGCCTGATGGTCGACGACATCCTCGCCATTCCCGATCACCTGCCCGACGCTCTCTGGCGGGTCGAGTCCGCGCGCATCGAGCCCGCCGATGCGGCCGGAGTGATCGTCTGCGGCATGGGCGGCTCGGCAATCGGCGGCGATCTCGCCGCCGCGGCGCTGGGCGACCGCCTGATCAAGCCGCTCGTCACTGTGCGGGGCTATGAGTTGCCGAGCTGGGTGACTCGGGACTGGACGCTGCTTTTCTCTAGCTACTCCGGAGACACCGAGGAGACCCTCGTCTGCTTCGCTGCCGCTGAGGCGCTTGGTGCTCGTCGCATCGTCACCAGCGCGGGGGGGAGCTGGTGGAGGAGGCGCGCAAGGCTGGGGTCCCGGTGATCGGCCTGCCGGGCCTGCTGCTGGCTCCGCGGGCGGCGGTCGCTTACACGCTGACCTGCGTCGCGCGGGTCGCCGCGCTTGCCGGCGCTGCGCCCCGCATCGATGCTGAGATCGAGGCTGCCGCATTCTTTCTGCGTGAGCAGGCGGACAAGCTGCAGGCGCGCGCCGCTGAGATCGCCGCGCGCCTCGAGGGGGAGCTGCCGGTGGTCCACGGCGCCGACCTCACCATCGCGGTCGCCCGCCGCTGGAAAGGGCAGATCAACGAGAACGCCAAGGTCCCCGCCTTCTTCTCCGAGTTGCCCGAGGCCAACCACAACGAGATCTGCGGCTGGAGCGGCGCCGCTTCGACCGGGGCCCGGCTCGCTGCGGTGATGCTCGAAGACCGCGACCAGCATCCGCACGAGCGCCGCCGCTTCGAGCTCACCGCCGCCGCGATCGAGGCCAGCGGCGCGGAGGTGGTGCGGCTCGAGACTGCGGGGGAGACGCGCGTTGCCCGCCTGCTCTGGGCGACGATGCTGGGCGACCTGGTTTCACTGAAGCTCGCCGAGGCCCGCGGCGTCGACCCACTTGCGGTCGATGCGATCGATGGCCTCAAGTCCGCCCTCAACACCTAGGTCTCACCTTTGCTCAGATTTGTTTGACTAACTAGCGATTAGCTGGTAGAGCTTCTGTGGGCGGCGGTCCGCGTCACTCGACCGTGGCCCGTTGCCCTCAGTCCCGACCCGGGAAGCGGGCCGGCAATACCAGGAGAGGAAAGATGAGAAACCTGAGAGTGGTTGGAGTTCTCGCCCTTGCCGTAGTTATTGGCATCGCTTTCGGTGCGACGACGGCGTTTGCGAAAAACATCGCGCTATGCAAAGAAAATGTAAAAGAATGTCCTGAAAAATCCCGCTATCCGACGGGAACGAAAATAACCGAGAAACTTGCAGAAGGGACGAAAGTCGCGATCAAATCGACTTTTAGGACAGTCGAATGCAAAAAAAACGAAATGATCGGGGAAACGGAAACCGAAGCAGCCTCTCAGCTTGACTTAGAAATCACAACCGTGACTTTCGCAGAATGCAGCTCCGGTGAAAAAGAATGCACGGTTAAAGCTTTGGGCTTGGGATGGTGGGGCTACATAGCCTTCTACACTACTCCCTGGTACCACTATCACATGCTTGGTCATTTCTCCGACTCAGATCCGCAGGTAGAGCTCACCTGCTCTGGCGTGACCTGTATATATGGCAACAATCTGATCGGGGAGTTCCTTTGGGAAGATGGCGCTCCAGCAACTATTTACGCCAATGGTTTGGAATTGGAAAAGGAAGGCGGCAGCTTCCTGTGCAGTAGCACTGCCACGTGGACGGCGACTTACACGGTTACCAGTCCCAGCCCGGTTTATGTGAAAGAGGTTACGTGATGGAGGCCGTGAAGTAGCAGGAGACTCCAGGGACCATCGCAAGGACCAACGCGGCCGCTCCCGCCCGGGCGCGGCCGCTTAGCCCTATCCTTTGGGCCTCCAGCAGCGACCAGGAAAGGAACCGATGGCAACCGCCACCGCAAACTACAAAGTCGCCGACATCGGCCTCGCCGACTTCGGGCGCAAGGAGATCGCCCTCGCCGAGGTCGAGATGCCCGGCCTGATGCAGACCCGCGAGGAGTTCGCGGCGGAGCAGCCGCTGAAAGGGGCGCGGATCACCGGCTCGCTCCACATGACGGTGCAGACCGCCGTGCTGATCGAGACCCTCCTCGCCCTCGGCGCCGAGGTCCGCTGGGCCAGCTGCAACATCTTCTCCACGCAGGACCACGCCGCGGCCGCGATCGCCGCCGCCGGCATCCCGGTCTTCGCCTGGGAAGGCGAGACCCTGGAGGAGTACTGGTGGTGCACCGAGCAGGCCCTGCTTTGGTCCGACGGCGAGGGCCCGAACATGATCCTCGACGACGGCGGCGACGCCACGCTGCTCGTCCACAAGGGCGTCGAGTTCGAGAAGGCGGGCGCCGTGCCTGACCCGGCCTCGGCCGACTCGGAGGAGTTCCGCGTTGTACTTGAGACCCTGCAGCGCTCGCTCGAATCCGACCCCCAGCGCTGGACCCAGATTGCCGAGGGGATCAAGGGGGTCACCGAGGAGACGACCACCGGCGTGCACCGGCTCTATCAGCTGGCCGAGACCGGCGACCTGCTCTTCCCGGCGATCAACGTCAACGACTCGGTCACCAAGTCGAAGTTCGACAACCTCTACGGCTGCCGTCACTCGCTGATCGACGGGATCAACCGCGCCACCGACGTGATGATCGGCGGCAAGGTCGCCGTCATCTGCGGCTACGGCGACGTCGGCAAGGGCTGCGCCGAGTCGCTGCGCGGCCAGGGCGCCCGCGTGATCGTCACCGAGATCGACCCGATCTGCGCCCTGCAGGCGGCGATGGAGGGCTACGAGGTGCGGACGCTCGATGAAGTCGTCGAGACCGCAGATATCTTCATCACCGCGACCGGCAACAAGGACATCATCACCGCCGGCCACATGGCGCGGATGAAGCACAACGCGATCGTCGGCAACATCGGCCACTTCGACAACGAGATCGACGTTGCGGGGCTTGAATCCTCGCCGGCCGAGAAAGTCAACATCAAGCCGCAGGTCGACGAGTGGCGCTTCCCCGACGGCCACTCGATCATCCTCCTCTCCGAGGGCCGCCTGCTCAACCTCGGCAACGCGACCGGACATCCAAGCTTCGTGATGTCGAACTCGTTCACCAACCAGGTGATCGCGCAAATCGAGCTCTACGGCCAGCCCGAGGGGTTCACGGCCAAGGACGTCACCGTGTTGCCCAAGCACCTCGACGAGAAGGTCGCGCGCCTGCACCTCGCGGCGCTCGGGGTCAACCTCACCGAGCTGTCCGAAGAGCAGGCCGCCTACCTCGGCATCCCGGTCGAGGGTCCCTACAAGCCCGATCACTACCGCTACTGATGGGGACATAGCCGCCGCCTCCTCTGCTCCCGCGAATGTCGAAAAAAGTGGATATGGAGGGGCATTCGCTCCCGCGTCCGGGGGCGGCGGGCAGCGCATGAAAGCGATGGTCTTGGCGGCCGGGCTGGGGACTCGGCTGCGGCCGATCACCTACGGCATCCCGAAGCCGATGGCGCCGGTGCTGAACCGGCCGGTGATGGAGCACGGCATACGCCTGCTGGCCCGTCACGGCTTCACCGAGACGATCGCCAACCTGCACTGGTTCCCGGAGACGATTGAAGACCATTTCGGCGACGGCTCCGAGCTCGGGCTCGAGCTGTCTTACAGCCACGAGGAGCAGCTGCTGGGGACCGCCGGCGGTGTTCGCAACGTCGCCGACTTCCTCGGTGACTCGTTCCTGGTCCTCGCGGGCGACGCGCTCACCGACATCGACCTGGCGGCGATGCGCGAGTTCCACGAGTCTCACGGCGGGTTGGCGACGGTCGCGACCAAGCGTGTCGCCGACACCAGTGAGTTCGGCGTGGTGATCGCCGGCGAGGACGGGCGGATCCAGGGCTTCCAGGAGAAGCCCGAGCCAGCCGAGGCGCTCTCCAACCTCGCCAACACCTGCATCTACATGTTCCGGGCCGAGGTCTACGACTTCTTCCCGGCGCCGGGTACGAGCAAGGCGGCCGGTGCCGACGACCCTCCCGGCTTCGCCGACTGGGCGATGGACGTCTTCCCGGCGCTGCTGGAGAGCGATGTGCCCTTTTACTCGCACGAGATCGACGCCTACTGGAACGACATCGGCAACCTCGAGGAGCTGCGGCAGAGCAATTTCGACGCTCTCAGGGGCGCCGTCGCTGTTGACGTGGATGCACCCGAGGTGGGACCTGGAATCCGCTCTGCGATCCCTCTGCATGACGCAGAGGTCGAGGGGCCGGCGCTGATCGGTGCCGGAGTCGAGCTCGGCTCGGGCGCACGGATCCAAGGTCCGGCGATCGTCGGCGACGGCTGCCGGGTCGGCGCCGGCGCTTGGGTGCGCGACTCGATCCTGCTTGCGGGGGCGGAGCTGCCCGCGGGCGCGATCCTCGCCGGCGGTATCGCCGGTCGCTTGGCCAAGTCCTGACTAGGAGTCCATCCGACAACTCCCCACGCACGTCTGGCGGCGGCGGACACGGCGCGGTGCGGCGTCCTCAGTCGGCCGAATAGCGCTGCTCATGAGTATCCGGTTGACTCCGGTTGGCGCCCAAATGAGCCGGTCAAGGCCCGCTGAGGCGGCCCCGGCACCCGCAGCCGACATTGACCCCACTCTGGTGGGGTAAAAGTCGGCTGCGCCAGAGCACCGGTTGGGTCTGGAGGCCCGAGTTGCGTTTCGGTGGGAGCAGCCTGAGCGAACCGGATACTCATGAGCGCTGCTATTCGGCCTCCCTGCGTCCTTGCCCCGCTTGGCCCGGCGCTCGCCAGCCGCACGCGCGGAGTTCCCGAATGGACTCTCACTTTTGACATTGCGCGCACCACGTGTGCGTCGGTGGCCCAGAGGATCGGGGCGTGAAGGCACTGCACGCCGTCGCCGCCAACCTCGTCCCACCGCTCTGTGCGGCCTGCGGACGCTCCTGTCGTCCCGAGGCAGTCGTCTGCAACCGCTGCGGACGGCGCCTGTCGGCCGCGTCGCCGTTTACCGGCGCCGGTCCGCCCGGCATCGACCGCGCCTGGTCTTCGGCTCCGCATGAGGGCGTCGCCCGCGACCTGGTCACCGCGCTCAAGTTCCGTCAGTTGCTTCCCGTCGCGGAGCTGATGGCCGACCGGATCCACTGGCTCGCTCCAGCGAACCTACTCAGTGGCGCGATCGTGCCCGTCCCGACCGCCACTCTCCGCTCGATGCGGCGCGGCTTCGACCCAGCCGCCGAGATCGCCACGGCCCTCGCCGCTCGCCTGGAGAGTCAACTAACGCCCTGCCTCACCCGCCGAGGTGGTGGCCGGCAGGTCGGCAAGCGCCGCGCCCAACGCATCGGCCACCCACCGCAGGTCGTCGCCAAGACCCGGGTCCCTCGCAGCGTCCTCCTCGTCGACGACGTCCTAACGACCGGCGCCACGCTCTCATCTTGCGCAGCAGCTCTCCGAGCTCACGGCGCTGTGCGCGTGGTGGCGATCACCTTCGCGCGACGGTTGTGACCCCTTGCCCGGGTACGTGTAGAGGCGTACGATCAGACGACCCAGCCCGAAGGAGGCACTATGCGGATCGAGATTCGTGGTCGCAACGTCGAGATCGACGATGAGCTGCGGGAACACGTGACGAAGCGATTTCGCCGGGTGGGGAAGCAGGTCTCGGAGCTGGCGACGCTCGACGTCGAGATCTCCGAAGAGCGAAACCCCTCCATAACCGACAGCCAGGTGGCCGAGGCAACTCTCAGGTTGAAGGGGAAGACGCTGCGCGCCCACGAGGCCTCGCCCGAGATGGCTCACACGATCCATGAACTCGCCGAGGACATTCGGCGTCAGGTCAAGAAGCACCGCGAGCTGCGCCGCAAGCGCAGCCAGACGCGCCGGGCCGTCGCCCGCATGCGCGGTCGCACGGCCTAGGCCGGGGCGACTCTTAACCCCCCACCCATCGCTACCCTTGGGTCGATGCCTGACGCAAGGGAAATGGTTACGCGCGCGCTGCGCGTGGGGGAGGGGCGCAAGGCCAAGGGCTACCAGAAGCGTGCCGAGGCGATCAACCAGATCGAGCCGGAGATGGAACTGCTCGACGACTCGGAGCTGCGCCAGGAGGCCGACGCGCTACGGGAGCGCGCTCGCAATGGCGAGTCGCTCGACGACCTCTTGCCCGAGGCTTTTGCGCTGACCCGCGAGGCCGCCCGCCGCAGCATCGGCCAGAGGCACTTCGACGTCCAGCTTGTCGGCGGCATGGTCCTGCACGACGGGGCGATCGCCGAGATGAAGACGGGAGAGGGCAAGACGCTGACCGCGACCCTGGCAGTCTTCCTCAACACGCTTGCCGGCGACAGCGTCCACCTCGTCACCGTCAACGACTACCTTGCCCGCCGCGACTCCGAATGGATGAAGCCGATCTACGACAGGCTCGGGGTCAGCGTGTCCGCGGTCCAGGAGGGCGACGACCACGCGACCAGGCAGCAGAAGTACTCCTGCGACGTCACCTACGGCACCAACTCTGAGTTCGGCTTCGACTACCTGCGCGACAACATGGCCGAAGCGCTCGAGCACTGCGTCCAGCGCGGCCACCACTTCGCGATCGTCGACGAGGTCGACAACATCCTGATCGACGAGGCACGGACGCCGCTGATCATTTCCGGTGCCCCCGAGCAGGCGGCCCAGCTCTATTACAAATTCGCCCGCCTCGCCCGGCAGATGGATGGCGTGCCCGCCAAAGACAAGCTGCGCTCGCTGGGCGAGTCGAGGGACACCTCCGAGGTTGACTACGACTACGAGTACGACGAGAAGCACAAAACCGTCTCGCCGACCGAGCGGGGCGTAAAGCGGGCGGAGGAGTTCCTCGGCGTCGACAACCTCTACCTCAGCGAGCACGGCAGCCTCGTCAACCACCTCTTCCAGGCGCTCAAGGCGGAGTCTCTCTACAGGCGCGACAAGGACTACGCGGTGATCGACGGCCAGGCGATGATCATCGACGAGTTCACCGGCCGCATCCTCGAGGGACGCCGCTGGTCGGAAGGCCTGCACCAGGCGGTCGAGGCGAAGGAGGGCGTCGCGATCGGCGAGGAGAACCAGACCCTCGCCACGATCACCCTGCAGAACTACTTCCGCCTCTACGACAAGCTCTCGGGGATGACCGGCACGGCCCTGACCGAGGCCACCGAGTTCATGAAGATCTACAAAATCCCGGTGGTCGAGATCCCCACTAACCGGCCGATGGTCCGGGCCGACCACAACGACCAGATCTTCAAGACGAAAGACGGCAAGTGGAAGGCGGTGATGGAAGAGATCATCGCCCGCCACGAGATGGGCCAGCCGATCCTGGTCGGCACAGTCTCGGTCGAGATCTCGGAGATGATCTCCGGCGAGCTGAAGCGAAACGGAATCGAGCACGCGGTGCTCAACGCAAAGCCCGAGCACGCCGAACGAGAGGGTGAGCTGATCGCCCAGGCGGGCCGCAAGGAGGCGGTGATGATCGCCACCAACATGGCGGGCCGCGGCGTCGACATCAAGCTCGGAGGAGACCCCGAGCATCTCGCCGAGCACGAGCTGAAGAAGCGGGGGCTTGGTCCTGGGGACGAGGGCTACGAGGAGGCCTTCGAAGCCGAGGTGGCCAAGTTTGAGCCGCAGTGCGCCGCGGAGGCGACGGAGGTGCGCGAGATGGGCGGGCTCTTCATCTGCGGCACCGAGCGCCACGAGTCGCGCCGCATCGACAACCAGCTGCGCGGCCGCTCCGGCCGTCAGGGCGATCCCGGTGAGAGCCGCTTCTACCTCTCCGCCGAAGACGACGTGATCCGCCTCTTCGCCGGCGATCGCATCTACAAGATCCTCGATCGGCTCGGGCCGGTCGACGAGGAGGGTGGCGAGCTGCCGCTGGAAGCGAAGATGCTGACCAAAACGGTCGAGGGGGCGCAGAAGAAAGTCGAGGAGCAGAACTTCCTGATCCGCAAGCGGGTGCTCGAGTACGACGACGTGATGAACGAGCAGCGCCGCGTCGTCTACAAGTACCGGCGCGAGATCCTCGAGGGTCGCGATATGTCGGACGTGGCGCGCGACGAGATCGAGGGCGTGATCGAGCGCCTCGTCGACGAGTACACCCCGGGCGACGAACTCGACGAGTGGGACATGCCGGAGCTGGAGGGCCAGCTGCGCCAGATTTGGCCGGTCAGCGTCGACGTCGCCTCGATGGCGCCGGAGACGGTCGACCGCGAAAGGCTCAAGGACGAGCTCGACGAAGACGCGATGAACGCCTACGACGAGCGCGAAGGGCAGGTCGGTGAGGAGCTGAACCGCTACCTGGAGCGCTCGATCCTGCTGCAGGTGATCGACAACCGCTGGCGCGAACACCTCTTCGACATGGACTACCTGCGCGAGGGAATCCATCTGCGCGGCTTCGCCCAGATCGACCCGCTGGTCGCCTACAAGAACGAAGGCTTCACCATGTTCGAGGAGCTGATGCACTCGATCTGGGAGGAGTTCAGCAAGCTGATCTTCCACGTCGAGGTGCAGGTCGACCCGGCGCAGGCCCGCCAGGCCTTCGGCCCCAATGGGGGTTCCCAACCGGCCTCGCTCGACTACTCGGGCGGCACCCTGGAAGGCCAGCCGTCGGCCCTCCAGCAGGTTGCCGCGGGCGGCTCAGAGGGGGGCGTGGAGACGATGGCCCCCCAGGCGGCAGCGCCGGGTGGCAACGGCATCAGCGAGCCGGTCGAGACGGTGGTCAAGGACGAGCACGACAAGATCGGTCGCAACGACCCGTGCTGGTGCGGCAGTGGCAAGAAGTTCAAGAAGTGTCATGGGGCGTAGGCCCATCTCGGCAGGGGTTCCACTTAACTTTTTCCGAAGACACTTGGCGACTGTCCTCGAACCTCGCCGCGGGAAAAGTACAAGACGTTCCACCCCTGCCAAGACGGGCCTTTGATCCACGACCCAGTTCGCGAGTTCATTCGCAGCTTCAACGAGCGCGATTTGGATGCGTTCGTCGAGGTTTTGGATCCCGAGGTGGAGTTGCACTCGATGCGCGGCCTTCGCAAGGGGCGGGAGGCGGCCAGGATTTGGGCCACTCGGGCTCCTGGTGGGGTGCAGCAGACGATCGAGCTGGAGGAGCTGCACGAGGAGACCGACCGGGCGGTGGCGCTGATCAGACGTGTCTGGCGCTGGGACGAGGATGGGTCAGCGGCGGGCGAGGATGAGATGGCCTGGTTCTTCGAGCTGCGAGGCCGGCGGATAAGCAGTTGGCGACCCTACGAGGACCGGGCCGAGGCGCTGAGTAAGCTGCGCTGATGGCCGACGCCGCCTCGACTGAATCGGTTCCGGCGCGGCTCGCCGAGATCCGCGACCAGCTGAAGCTGCTCGCGGATTATCTTTGACCCTGCTTCGCTGGAGGCGGAAGCGGAGCGGCTCGAGGCCGAGATGGGACGGCCCGGATTCTGGGACGACCAGGAGGCTGCCGCCGGCATCTCGGCGGCCCACGCCCGCGCCCAACGCAAGCTGAGCACCTTCCGCGAGCTCGAAACCGAGGTCGCGGACCTGGGCGAGCTGGCCGAGATGGCGGCCGAGGACGAGGAGATGGCTGCCGAGCTGGGGGCGCAGCTGCCCGCGGTCGAGCGCCGCCTCGCCGGCCTCGAAGAGGCACGCCTGTTCAGCGGCGAGTACGACGCCGGCGACGCCGTGGTTACGGTCCACGCCGGCGCCGGCGGCACCGATTCGCAGGACTGGGCCGAGATGCTGCTGCGGATGTACTTGCGCTGGGCCGAGCGGCGGGGCTTCGAGGTCGAGATGAAGGAGGCCTCGCCGGGGGAGGAGGCCGGCCTCAAGTCGGCCACCTTCATCGCCCGCGGCGAGAACGCCTACGGCCTCTTTGCCGCCGAGCGCGGCGTTCACAGGCTGGTGCGGATCTCGCCCTTCGACTCCTCCGCCCGCCGCCACACCAGCTTCGCCCAGCTCGACGTCGGCCCGCTGGTCGACGAGGGGGTGGAGGTCGAGGTCGACGACGCCGACCTGCGGGTCGACACCTACCGCGCCTCGGGCGCCGGCGGCCAACACGTCAACAAGACCGACTCGGCGGTGCGGATCACCCACATCCCCACCGGCGTCGTCGTCCAGTGTCAGAACGAGCGCTCTCAGACGCAGAACAAGGCGGTGGCGATGCAGTTCCTGCGCTCGAAGCTGATCGAGCTGGAGGAGCGCAAACGGGCCGAGCAGCTCGCCAAAGAGCGGGGCGAGGTCAAGGACGTCGCCTGGGGATCGCAGATCCGCAGCTACTTCCTGCACCCCGATCAACGGGTCAAGGACCACCGCACCGGTCACGAGGTGGGAGACGCCCAGCGCGTCCTCGACGGCGACCTCGATGACTTCATCCGGGACTACCTGAACAAGACCGCCTCGACGAACGCTTCCAATTAGCGCATCCCCGGATGACGCGCCGGGCGCGGCGCTGGATCTCCACCCGCCTCCTCCCGAATAGCGCTGCTCATGAGTATCCGGTTGACTCCGGTTGGCGCCCAAATGAGCCGGTCAAGGCCCGCTGAGGCGGCCCCGGCACCCGCAGCCGACATTGACCCCACTCTGGTGGGGTAAAAGTCGGCTGCGCCAGAGCACCGGTTGGGTCTGGAGGCCCGAGTTGCGTTTCGGTGGGAGCAGCCTGAGCGAACGGGATACTCATGATCGCTGCTATTCGCTCGTCGGCGTGCGGCGCCCAGCTTGGCCAGTCGCGCCCCCGCGGGCACGCAAATTGAAATCGTCCATCTCGCCGGTCCCGTCCGCGGGTGGTGTCGGGGTGGGGTGGGGTCCCGCCGCGGGGAGTCTGCGAAGGGCGAGGCAAGTCCGCTGGCATCGATCCCATCCCTCTGCCCTGAGCAGAGCGCAGCGCAAGGGAGGCCACCCCACCCCGGCGACAGGACCCGCGGGCAGAGCGCGGGCGGGTTCTCGATGGGTGCGGTGACCAGATCGATCCCGAGCACCTGGCTCGTGCGGGCGAGTGGCTGGAGGGGTGCTAACGCGGAAAAAGTACAAGCCGCCGGGAAGGGCACCCGGCGCCCTCTGACGGGAGCCTGATGTGGATGGAGAGCTGCCCCGAGCCTTTCCCGAGCTCCTCCGTGAAACGGAGGATGCCGCTCCTGCCCAGGTGACGCTTGAACGTCTCGATGCCAACCGCGCCCTTACGGAGTTGAATCGCTGTCGTGAAGGGCTCGTTGGTCGTGTAGCCGATCGTCAGCTTCAGCTTGTTGTGCTTGGTGACCGCGTGGGCGCGGGCGCTACGCAGGGGACACACGTCGCCTGGGAGTGGTTCGGCTTCTTCCTCCTCTTCCCATTCCTCCTCCGCCCAGTCTTCGCCTTCACTTTCCGCTTCCGCTTCTTCCTCTTCGAAGGCCGCCGGCAGCGGTGCCAGGTCTGGCGTTGGGAAGGGGCTGTAAGCCGCAGCGGCTGGTTGCGCGGCAATGACGACGGCGGTGGCCAGCGACGCGATCAGGACGGTCAGAGAAAGAGGCGACATTCGGGATATGGATCGACCGCGATCGCTCCAGGCTTGAGCGGGTCGCGTCTCTGCGATCCCCAGTAGGTTCAGCGCATGCGCGGCGCGCCCCCAGAGCTCGACGGCGTCAGTCACCGCTATGTCGAGGTGGCCGGAACGCGGCTACACGTTGCCGAAGCGGGGCAGGGACCGGCGATCGTGCTCCTGCACGGCTGGCCTCAGCACTGGTGGATCTGGCGCAAGGTGATTCCGGTGCTGGCTGCGGAGCGACGGGTGATCTGCCCGGACCTGCGCGGCTTCGGCTGGAGCGAGGCTCCTGCGGGGAGATACGAGATCCAGGGCCTGTCCGAAGACATCCTCGCCCTGCTCGACGAGCTGGAGCTGGAGCAGGTCGAGCTGATCGGACACGACTGGGGCGGTTACGCCGGCTTTCTGCTTTGCCTGAACGCGCCGGAGCGCATTCGCCGCTACCTCGCGCTCGGAATCGTTCACCCGTTCTTCGAGCCGCCTAAGCCCTCGCCGCAGGCGTTGCAGCGCACCGCGTACCAGTTCCTGCTTGCCAGCCCGGGTCTCGGGCCGGGAGTCCTGCGTCATGTCCCTGGCTTCGTCAAGTTGGCGATCAGACGCGGCTCCCATCCGGACATGCAGTGGACGGAGGAGGAGCTCAACTGCTACGCGCAGAGCTTCCGCTCGCGCGACCACGCGCGAGCTTCCTCGCGCGTGTACCGCAGCTTCCTCACCCGGGAGCTGCCGCGGCTCAAAGAGGGCCACTACCGCTCGCAGCGCCTCACCGTCCCCACCCGAATCCTTGCTGGCGAGGCCGATCCGGTGATCAGAGCCGACATCCTTGCCGGCTTCGAGCCCTACGCCGACGAGATGAGCGTCGAGATACTCGGGGGTTGCGGCCACTTCGTCGCCGAGGAGCGGCCCGACGCCGTCCTCGACCACGCCCGCGAGCTATTCGGGCTCGCGGGCGCGTCCTCCTAGAGCACGCCCTCCAGCTTCAGCAGCGCTTCCTTCATCGGCAGGCCGCCGCCGTAGCCGCCGAGGGCGCCGCCGCTGCGCAGCACGCGGTGGCAGGGGACGACGATCGGCAGCGGGTTGGCGCCGCAGGCGGTGCCGGCGGCGCGGACCGCGCGCTCGTTGCCGGCGCTGCGGGCGACCTCGGTGTAGCTGCGCGTCCGCCCGTAGGGGATGCGGTTGATCGCCTGCTGGACTTTCTTGCGGAAGCCGTCGCTGAGCTGCCAGTCGAGCGGCAGGTCGAACTCGGCGAGCTTGCCATCGAAGTAGAGGTCAAGCTCGCGGCGGGCCTCGTCGAGCCGGGCCGGCGCCTCCAGCACGCGGGGGGAGATCCGTGTCGCCAGCTCCTCCAGGGTGGCCTCGGTGCCGAACTGGGGGAAGCTCACCTTGACCAGGCCGCGCGGCGTCGCTGCCAGCAGCAGCGGCCCGAAGGGTGAGTCGACGGTGGCGTAGGCGACGTCGAGCAGGCCCTCGGTGTCGGCCCGGTCGGCAAGGCGGTCTAGTGCGTCCTTCATGCCAGCTCCTTTCTCAGTCGCTTGAGTCCCTCGTGCAGGCTGCGCCGCGCCGCCTCCGGTGAGCAGCCGAGCGCCGCGGCGATCTCGGCGTGGGGGAGATCGCAGCCGTAGCGCAGGGCGACCGCGGCGCGTTGCTTGGGCGGCAGGGTGGCGACCGCGCCCCAGATCTCGCCGTCTGGCTCTGGGTCGCTGACCGCGACCTCTGCGACCTCCTCCACCGGCACCGGCCTGCGGCCATTGGCGCGGTGATGGTCGGTCGCCTTGCGGTAGGCGATCGTCAAGAGCCAACCGCGCAGGTTGCTCGCGTCGCCGAGCTGCGGGTAGGCGCGCAGCGCCGCCAGGAAGGTCTCCTGGAAGCAGTCGTCGGCGTCGCTGCGTCCGACCGCGCCGCGCAGCACCGCCATCACGTCGGCCGCGTGTTCATCGAGCAGGCTCTGGAACGGGGGCAAGGCGGTCAAGTCATGGATTAAACGCTCCGACGACCGCAAACGTGAGGTCGCCATGTACTTGCAATAATTGCAAGTACGAATGGGTACCGTGGCTGCGGAGAAAGCCCTGAATGGACCGCGCGAGGAGGTTGGCGGGGGTTTGTTGGCGCTGCGCGAGAGCCAGTGGTTGGAGCGGAAGTCGAATCGAATCGCCCCACGCGATCTAGCCAACGAGCTGATCGGGTTTGCCAATGCGGACGGGGGCCTAGTTGTGGTTGGCCTCCACGATGGAAAAGTGGAGGGGGCGAGTGCGACTCCTGGTCGACTCGACGCGCAAATGCAGGCAAACATTGATTTCTGTCACCCGCCGGTCCCTGCTCGCCATCGGTCGGTCGAATGCATCGACGATCATGGCGAGCCGAATGACCTGCTCGTATTCGAAGTTGAGTCGAGCGACGTCGTTCATGCCAACCAGAAGGACGAAGTCTTCCTCCGCGTGGGAGATGAGAACCGCCGGTTGGGTTTTTCCCAGCGGCAGGAGTTGCTCTATGACAAGGGCCAGGCGAGCTATGAGGCTCGGCCTGTCGAGGGCACCAGTCTGGACCTACTGGACGAGTCGTTGCTGGCCGAATATGCCTCGGCGATCAACGCACCTGACGCGCGGCGGTTGCTTCGAGCACGTGGACTTGCCACCGAGACGGAGCTGACGATTGCCGGATGTTTGCTCTTCTCCGAAACGCCACAGGCCTTCTTCCCAGAGGCTTTCGTCAGAGTGCTTCGCTATCGAGGGCAGCGGCGAGGGAGCGGTGCTCGTCAGCAGCTCGTGGAGGACATTCGAATTGAGGGGCCGATCCCGCGTCAGCTCCTAGAGGCTAAGGACCAAGTCCAGCGCCTGCAGCCGATCCGGCGTGCATTGCGATCCACCGGGAAATTTGGCGACGTTTCACTGGTGCCAGACGACGCGTGGCTAGAGGGAATCGTCAACGCGGTCGTCCACCGGTCTTACAGTGCGGCTGGGGATCACATCCGGGTAGAAATCTTCGATGACCGGATCGAGGTTTCGAGTCCAGGGCGATTTCCGGGGCTCGTTGATCTCGGGGATCCACTGCAGACGACCCGTTTTGCGCGCAACCCACGCATTGCCCGCGTGTGTGCCGACCTCAACTTCGGACAGGAGTTGGGAGAGGGGATCCGGCGCATTTTCGAGGAGATGAGGCACGCTGGCCTTACCGATCCCATCTATAGACAGACGTCGGGGAGCGTGGAGCTAAAGCTGCTTGCAGAGCCGGTCGATCGCCGCCTCGAGGCTGGTCTTCCGGAGAGCGCCAGAGCAATTGCAGCGGCGTTGAGGTCGACAGGACGTCTGAGTACAGGCGAGGTAAAGGACATCCTTGGGGTGTCACGACCGGTGGTGCAGCGCGAGCTGGGGGCGCTCAGGGATGCCGGAATCGTTGAGTGGATCGGAAAGTCGCCTAACGATCCACGCGCGTACTGGAGGCTCAAAACCAAGTGAGATGCCAAATCTTCTACTTGCAACTACTAGCAACAAGACTTGAAAGGAGGCGCTGACCCCAATGCCGCCGTTGTCAGCAAAGGCGAGCAAGGAGGTTTCAAAGGAGGGGCCTCTGATCGAGCTAGTTGCCCGCGCGCTTGTCGAGGACCTTGGCGATGGCGACGTTACTTCGGAGGCGGTCGTACCCGCCGAGGCCCGGGGGCGGGCGCGGATCGTGCAGAAGCAGCCCGGCGTGGCGTTTGGCTTCGCCGCGGTTTCAGAGGCGATGCATCAGTGCGGGGTCGAGCAGGTCGACAACCTAGTGGTCGAGGGGCAGTGGCGCGAGGAGGTGCCGGCGGAAGTGATCCTTGCGAGCGGCTCGGCGCGGGCGTTGCTCGCGGCCGAGCGCACCGCGCTCAACTTTCTCGGCCACCTCTCCGGCATCGCCACGCTGACCGCCCGCTTCGCCGAGGCGATCTCCGGCACTGGCGCCCAGGTTCTCGACACGCGCAAGACCACGCCGGGCTTGCGCGAGCTGGAGAAGGCGGCGGTGGCGTCGGGAGGCGGCCGCAACCACCGCATGGGCCTCTACGACGCGATCCTGATCAAGGAGAACCACATCGCCCTCGCCGGCGGGGTGGCGAAGGCCGTGCACGCCGCTCGCGGCTCGCACCCGGAGTTGGCGATCGAGGTCGAGTGCCGCGACCTGGAAGAGGTTGCCTACGCACTCGGGGTCGGCGCCGACCTGCTGCTGCTCGACAACATGGACACAGAGCAGCTGCGCAAGGCGGTCGAGCTGCGCGACACCTCGGGAGGCGCCAAGCCGCCCTCGCTGGAGGCGTCGGGAGGCGTCTCCCTGGGAACCGTCCGCGAGATCGCCGAAAGCGGTGTCGACCTGATCTCCGTCGGCGCCCTCACCCACTCGGCGCCGAGTCTCGACTTCAGCCTCCTACTTGAGCAGGCGTGAGAGGCGGCGGTCCTTGAGCACGCGACCGCCGGTCTGCTCGGCGGGGCAGTAGTTGGTCTGGTGCTCGGAGAAGAAGACGGCCTCGATCGTTGTGCCGCAGCGTGGGCAGGGCTCGCCCTCGTGCTTGTGGATCCGCAGCGGCTTCGGCGCCTTGTCGGGAAGCTGCTCGCCGATCGTCTCCTCGTAGTGGTCGATCGCATCGCCGAGCACGTGCAGCGCCTGCCGCAGGCGCTCGGTCTCCTCCTCGTCTAGCTCGGAGCCCTTCTTGAATGGGGAGAGGCGAGCCTCCCAGAGGATCTCGTCGACCCAGGAGCGCCCGATCCCGGCGATGTCGCCCTGGTGGCGGAGCAGCGGGTGCAGGTGGCGTGGCTGGTCGATCAGCTTCGCGAACTCTTCGCGTGGCGGCGCTGGCCAGGCTTCCGGTCCCAGCCTCGCGACCGCCTCGTCCTCATCGACAGCGTCGGCCGGCAGCAGCTTCGCCCAAGCGCGCTGCTTGGTCCCGAGCTCGCGCAGCCGCAGCTCGCGCCCGTCCTTGAGCCGGACCAGGATCCGCGAGGCGCGGTCTTTGAGCGAGGCCCGTTTGTCGAACACCCGCAGCCTGCCTGCCGACATCAGGTGGATCAGCAGGGCGTGGTCGCCGAACTCGACGACGAGCAGCTTGCCGATGCGGCGGACGCCGGTCAGCTCGCGCCCGGCCAGCATCTCCAACGGCGGATCGAAGGTCTTCATCACGTTCATGCCCGGCGCCAGGGCCGACTCGACCACCGCGCCGGCGAGTGCGGCGTCGAGCCGACGCGCCGTTATCTCGACCTCGGGAAGCTCGGGCATGTCGAGAGGGTAGACTTGAAGCAGCGTTCATTCGACTGGTTCTGGGCTTGCGCCCTGCCAGCGAACATCGGAAACGGAAGGCTCCATGCAGGAGTTGCCCACACTCCAACCCACGATCGCACCGGACCTCGACCGGGAGGAGATCCGTGCCCTGAGCGAGGAGGTTCGCGCGCTCGCCGCCGAGCGCAACGCCGTCATCCTCGCCCACAACTACCAACTGCCCGAGATCCAGGACGTCGCCGACCACATGGGCGACTCGCTCGGCCTCTCGCGCCAGGCGGCCGCTACCGGCGCTGACGCGATCGCCTTTTGCGGCGTCCACTTCATGGCCGAGACGGCCTCGATCCTCTCGCCCGAGAAGACCGTGCTGATCCCCGATCTCGATGCCGGCTGTTCGCTTGCCGACTCGATCGACGCCGACCAGCTGCGCGCCTGGAAGGCCGAGCACCCTGGCGCGGTGGTGGTGATGTACGTCAACACCTCGGCCGAGGTCAAGGCCGAGACCGACTACTGCTGCACCTCCTCCAACGCGGTCCAGGTGGTCGAGCAGATCTGGGCTGAGCACGGCCCCGAGACCGAGATCCTCTTCGGCCCCGACATGTGGCTGGGCGCCTTCGTCGAGCGCGAGACCGGCCTCCGCGATGATTCCGAGCGGCGCGCCCGCTTCCACATCTGGGACGGCGAGTGCCACGTCCACGCCGGCATCCGCCCCGACGACATCGCCCGCACCCGCGCCGAGCACCCGGAGGCCGAGTTCCTGATCCACCCCGAGTGCGGCTGCTCGACCCAGGCGATGGAGTACGTCGCATCCGGCGACATCGAGGCCGAAGGTGTCCACATGCTCTCGACCTCAGGAATGCTCAAGCACGTCGAAAACAACCCCGACGGCAGCTTCGTCGTTGCCACCGAGAACGGGATGCTCTACCCACTCCAGCAGGCCGCACCAGAGGCCAACCTGATCGAGGCCAACCGGATGGCCTTCTGCAAGTACATGAAGATGATCACGCTGCCAAAGCTGCGCGACTCGCTGCGCGAGATGAAGTTCGAGGTAAGCGTCCCCGCTGAGGTCGCGGCACGGGCGCGGGTGCCGATCGAGCGAATGGTCGCGATCGGATAGCCTCGCGCCTGTGGACCAGGTGACAGTCGAAAACACCGCCAGCGGCGAGCAGCTTCGTGAGCTCGCCCAGCAGCTCCGCGTCGACGCGATCCGCGCTAGCGATGCCGCCGGCTCCGGCCATCCGACCTCCGGAATGTCGGCCGCCGACCTGATGGCGGTGCTCTTCGCGCGCCACCTCCGCTACGACTTCTCAGCGCCCGACAACCCCGCCGCAGACCACCTCGTCTTCTCTAAGGGCCACGCCTCACCGCTGCTCTATGCGCTCTATAAGGCGGCTGGCGCGATCAATGACGAAGAGCTGCTCAGCTTCCGCGAATTCGGCTCGCGGATGGAGGGCCACCCGACCCCGGAGATCCCCTGGGTCGACGTCGCCACCGGCTCGCTCGGCCAGGGCCTGCCGATCTCGGTCGGCATCGCGCTGGCGGCCAAGCGCCTGGAAGCGTCCGAGGGCAGGGTCTGGGTGCTCTGCGGCGACTCGGAGCTCGCCGAGGGCTCGATGTGGGAGGCCTTCGAGCACGCCGGCTACGCCGGCCTCGACAACCTGATCGCGATCGTCGACGTCAACCGACTCGGCCAGCGCGGCCCAACCATGCACGAGTGGGACACCGCCTCCTGGGCCGCTCGCGCCGCCGCCTGCGGCTGGGACGTGCAGGAGATCGACGGGCACGACTACGAGGCGATCGAGGAGGCCTATGCCAAGGCGGTTGCGGCCAACCGACCGGCGGCGATCTTCGCCCGCACCAAGAAGGGAGCTGGCGTCGCCGCGGTTGAGGACAAGCCCGGCTGGCACGGCAAGCCGCTCGAGGACCCGGATAGCGCGATCGCCGAGCTGGGCGGGATCCGCGAGATCGGCGTCAGCGTCCAGGCGCCTCCTGAGGCACGCCCGTACGAGATCGCCCGCGAGGCGGTCGAGCAGCCCTCCTACGCGGTCGGCGAGAAGGTCGCGACCCGGGGCGCCTACGGCGACGCCCTGGCCTGGATCGGCTCCGTTGACGAGCGGGTCGTCGCGCTCGACGCCGAGGTCGGCAACTCGACCTACGCCGAGCGCTTCGCCGCCAAGCACCCCGATCGCTTCTTCGAGATGTTCATCGCCGAGCAGCAGATGGTCGCGGCGGCGATCGGCCTGCAGGTGCGGGGCTGGAAGCCTTTCGCCTCCAGCTTCGGCGCCTTCCTCAGCCGCGCCTACGACTTCGTCCGCATGGCGCCGATCTCCAACGCCGACCTGAAGCTGAGCGGCTCGCACGTCGGCGTCTCGATCGGACCCGACGGCCCGTCGCAGATGGCGCTCGAGGACATCGCCGCCTTCCGTGCCGTGCTCGACAGCGTCGTGCTCTACCCCTGCGACCCGAACCAGACCGTGCAGCTGATCGAGGCGATGCGGCAGCACCACGGGGTCAGCTACCTGCGCACGACTCGCGAAAAGACCCCGGTGCTCTACGAGCCGGGGGAGGCTTTCCCGATCGGCGGCAGCCGCACGTTGCGCTCCGGCGACGAGGACGCCGTCACCCTGATCGGCGCCGGCATCACTCTGCACGAATGCCTCGACGCTGCCGACGAGCTTGCCGGACGCGGGATCGCCGCGCGAGTTATCGACCTCTACTCGGTCAAGCCGGTCGACGCCGAGACCCTCCTCGCGGCAGCCGCTGAGACACAGGCGCTGATCACGGTCGAGGACCACTGGCCCGAGGGCGGCATAGGAGAGACCGTCGCCGGCGTGCTGGCAGAGGCCGGTGCGAGCACCCGGCTCGTGCGGCTCGCTGTCGCTGGGCGCCCCGGCAGCGGCCCACCCGCGTCCCTGCTGTCCGCGGCGGGGATCGACGCCGCCGCGATCGTTGCCGCGACCGAAGGAGTACTCGAGCGCACGCTCGGAACTCATTGAAGTGAGCGGCATTTGAGCATGGCCTTGGCATGATCAGTGCCTAATGGTGGGATCCACAGGGCAATCCGCTCTTAGTGTCTGATCCAGGCGCAGCCAACCGACGCGTCGTTGGAGTAGTGCCCGCGCGCCTCACCGCAGCGCAGGAGATCGATCGTCTGCCAGATTCGGTCGTCGACTCCGATCACAAGCGTGTTGTCGAGGAGGCATTGGCATGGCAGCAAGCTGCGGGCTCGGCGAATTTCTGGGAGATGGGAGCAACGCATCGGGGGGCGGAGCAAGATCGTGCATACGTTCTGGCTGGTCAGATGGCCTCAGCCGGAGAGCAACTCGGACTAGCTTCTGCCGCAGGCAACGAGGTGGCTATCTGGCGCGATTTACGCGAAGACAGCGCTCAAGATGTAGGTCACGAGGTGTCAATGCGCGGAATGGCCGAAGCGCAGTGCCTCTTTGTGATGAGTACTGGCCATGCGTTCGCCAATGTCGGACTGAAAGCCCTGGCGCTTGACCCAGTGCTGAAGGCTGAGTTGATTAAGCGTTTTGAAGGCGGCCGGGCACCGACGTTCGAGCCCTTTTCGACTGAGCGATTTGACTGGGTATCGATGAACCGCGAGACCTGCAAGACCCTCAAAGCGGTGGCCCAATCGAGTTCCGAGGCCGATGTCATTGCGGTGATCGAGCCTGTGGTGGAATTCGGGCTAGGAGCTGCATGGCGGGAGCTCGATGAACGTCGCGGCGAGGATTTCCATCGCTGGCGTATGCAGACGCATGGGGTTGAGGGGGTTCCGCAGAGAACGCCATGGAGCAGCGACGGGAAAACTCGAACACTGGGGATAGGTCACATCGCATACCGAGACGCTGAAGGTTTGGCTGATGAGGTCGCCCGCATTGGCCAGGCGGCAATGCTGGACCTCGGAAGATCGATGGAGACTTATCGTCGGCGATGGCCGCAGGCCAGTATTGCTCTAGGTGGGCCAGAGTTCAGTTCCGGTTAGCTGTAGTTCCTGGCCAGGTTGTTCCGAGTCGCTCGCTGAGGCGAATGTGACCCGCGCATCCGACTTTGACCACACTAGAGCGGGGTCAAAGTCGGATACGCGGGTCTCGCCCTGGTTTGTATAAGGGTCAGCTAACAATTCGCTAAGGTTCCGCGAACGTTTGGTGGGCGGGGAGTTGCGCGCCAACCGTGGCGCAGGAGTCATCCTGCTGCTGGAGAAAGGAGCGCGTCGATGGCCAGAGCGAAGAAGAGGCGGGACGAGGCGGAGCCGGCACGGCCGCGCCGTGGCGGCAGGCCGATCGTTGAGCTGCGCGACGTGACCAAGGTTTACCCAGGCGGGCACATGGCCCTGGACCGGGTCTCGCTGGCGATCAACCGGGGTGAGTTCGCCTTTCTCGTCGGGCCAACCGGTTGCGGCAAGTCGACCCTGATCAAGATGCTGATCCGGGAGCTGGACGCCACCGAGGGGACGGTGAGCATCGCCGGCCGCGACATCGGCGCCCTGCCGGAGAAGAAGATCCCGCAGCTGCGGCGCAACATCGGCACCGTCTTCCAGGACTTCAAGCTGCTGCCCGACCGCACGGTCTACGACAACGTCGCCTACGCGCTCCAGGTGCTCGGCGCCAGCCGCGCCGAGATCCGCGAGAAGGTTGCGGAGACCCTGCGCCTGGTCGGCCTCTCGACCAAGCTGCACAGCTTCCCCGACGAGCTCTCCGGCGGCGAGCAGCAGCGCGTCTCGATCGCCCGCGCCTTCGTCAACCACCCGCCGCTGCTGCTCGCCGACGAGCCCAGCGGCAACCTCGACCCGGTCACCTCGGTCGGCGTGATGCAGCTGCTCTACCGGATCAACAAGACCGGCACGACGGTGATCGTCGTCACCCATGACCGCGAGATGGTCGACAACATGCGGCGGCGCGTGATCGAGCTCTACGAGGGCCGCGTCGTCCGCGACGAGGTCTCCGGCGGCTACACCGAGGAGTCGACCACCGAGTTCGGCCTGCGCATGCGGGCCGAGATGGGCGTCGGTCCCGAGGGGCAGACAAACGGCCACGACGCCCACGAGAGGCTTTTCTGATCGATGTCGCGGCTCTTCTTCTTCATCCAGGAGGCATTTCGGGCACTGCGCCGTAACGCCGCCCCGAGCATGGCGGCGATCGTCACCACCGTGGTCACGGTCGTGCTGCTCGGCGTACTGATCCCGATCTTCCAGACGGCGCAGTCGAAGAGCGATGAGGTTCGCGACAGCCTCGAGTTCCGGGTCGCCGTCTACGACGACGCGACCGGGCCCGAAGTCGCCTCTCTGCGCAGGGAGCTGGAATCGATCCCGCACGTCGCCTCGATCGAGTTCATCGACAAGGCCGAGGCTCTGGCCGAACTCAAAGACGACCTCGGCAAGGAAAAAAGCGAAGACCTGCTTGGGCAGCTGCGCAACAACCCGCTCCCGCGCAACTTCGCGGTCAAGGCCGACGACGCCGCCAACCTGACGGCGGTGCGGGCGGCGGTGACGCCACCCGGCCCGAACGGAAAGCCCAGGCCGATCTCGCCGATCATCCCCGCCGAAGACGGGATTTTCGAACGCCGCGAAGACCAGAAGAAAATTGAGCAGGTCACGAGCACGCTGAAGATCATCCTCGCGGTGATCACCGCCATGCTCATCACCGCCTCGCTGCTGCTGGTCGGCAACACGATCCGCCTCTCGATCTACACCCGCCGCCGCGAGGTCGAGGTGATGCGCCTGGTCGGCGCCACCCGCTGGTTCATCCGCTGGCCCTTCATGATCGAGGGCGTCGTCGTCGGCTTCGCCGGCGCCTTGGTGGCCATACTGACGCTGTGGCTGGGCAAGATCACGGTCATCGATCCGCTGGGCATCTCGATCGGCGAGGAGCAGGGCACGCTCTCCTTCCCGGCACTCGCTGCGATCCTCTTCGGCGCCGCGGTGTTGGTCTCGGCGATCGGCTCCGGCGTCACCCTGCGCCGCTTCCTGAAGGTCTGAGACACCCGTGAGCGGGGGCCGGATCGCGGCTCTGGCCGCTTCCCTCCTCGCCGCCCTCTGCCTCGGCATGTGGCTGGGCGGCCATCCCGGCAAGCTGCCCGACTTCCTCCGCGACCCGTTCGTCGACGAAGCCGCCGGACTGAGCGCCGAAGCCGGCGAACTGATCGAGGGGAACTACTTCCGCGAGGTCCCGCAGGACGAGCTCGCTGGTGCCTCGCTGCGCGGCATGGTGCGAGAGTTGCGGCGCCGTTACCGTGACCGCTTCTCCTCTTACCTCTCCCCCGAGATGAAGGAACGCTTCGACGAGGAGATCTTGGGGCGCTTCTCGGGGATCGGACTCGGCGTCACCGCGGTCGCGCGTGGTCTGCGAGTCGACCGTGTCTTCCCGCGCTCGCCCGCGGCCCAGGCTGGAATCGAGCCCGGCGACATCGTCGTCTCGGTCAACGGGCGCTTGATCGCCGGCGAGAGCAGCGAAGTGGCGAGCGAGAAAATCAAGGGACCGGAAGGGAGCGAGGTGCGGATCGGGGCGGTGCGACCGCCCGACGGCAAAGTCCGTGAGCTGCGCCTGACCCGGGAACAGATTGCGCTCCCCGTTACCTCCGAGGAGGTGGTGACGGTGGACGGGACCAAGCTCGGGCACGTCAGCTTCTACGGATTCAGCTCTGGGGCCCACGCCCAGCTGCGCGAGGCCGTTCGTAGGGTTGAGCGGCGCGGCGCCGAGGGGATCGTGCTCGACTTGCGAGGCAACGGCGGCGGCCTGCTCCAGGAGGCGGTACTCGCCGCCAGCGTCTTCCTGCCGGAGGGCGAGGTGGTGGTTTCGACCAAATCGCGCACCCAGGGCGAGACCGTCTACGAGGCGGTCGACGGGGCCCTGCCGCGAAGGCCGCTGGTCGTGCTGATCGACCGCGGCACCGCGTCGGCGGCGGAGGCCCTCGCCGCGGCGTTGGCCGATGGCGCGGGGGCGGTCGTGGTCGGCGGCCGCTCGTATGGCAAGGGCGTCTTCCAGCAGGAGCTCGACCTCGCCAACGGGGGCGCCCTGACCCTGACGATCGGCGAGTACTTCACGCCCTCGGGCGCCAACCTAGGCGGCAACGGGATCGAGCCCGACGTGGCGGCCCAGGACCGCCCCGGCACCGCGCCCGACGAGGCGTTGCAGCGCGCCCTGCGGGTGCTGGCGGCCGACCGATGAGCTTCCGGTGTTCCTTTTCCGTCTCACAGACGGATAAAGCACACCGGAAGGCCCTTCCATGACTCGACCCGACTGGCGCTACTACCGCGCCCGCCAGCGCGCCCGCGGGCGATCGCGGAGAGCAGTACCGAGAACGGCGCGTGAGGCGATTGAAGCGCTGCTCGAGGAGAGACTGGACCGCCGCGGCTTTCCGGCCGGGCTCGAGCTCGACGCGGCCAGAGCGATGGAGGAGGCCGAGCTCGACGCCGGCGCCCGCCGCGACCTCACCGAGCTCGCCACCTTCACCGTCGACCCGGCCACCGCGCGCGACTTCGACGACGCTGTCTCCGCCCAGCGCGAGGGTGACGGCACTCGCCTCTGGATTCACATTGCCGACGTTGCCGCCCACGTCAAGCCTGGGTCGCCGCTCGATGAGGAGGCGAGGCGGCGCGCCAACAGCACCTACGTGCCGGGCACGGTCGAGCCGATGCTGCCCCATGCGCTCAGCGAGGAGGCCTGCAGCCTGGCACCCGGAGCCGAGCGGCTGGCGGTGACTGTCGAGATCGAGCTGGTGCCCGATGGCTCGCCCCGCGCCGCCAGCTTCTACCGCAGCCGGATCCGCTCCGACGTTCGTCTCGACTACGACCAGCTCGACTCGATCTTCGCCGGCCGCGTAAAGCCACCGAAGCTGGTCGCAGAGCCACTGGCTGTGGCGAGGGAGGCAGCGGCGGCGCTGGGAGAGCGGCGCAGTGCGACCAGCCTCGACGTCGAGTCTTTCGAGCCGGAGTTCCGCTTCGACGCCGAGGGCAACGTCACCGGGGCGCGCGGCGTCGAGCAGACCGAGTCCCACCGCCTGATCGAGCGGCTGATGATCCTCACCAACGAGCAGGTCGCCAGCCTGCTGGAGCGCAAGCGGGTGCCAGCCGTCTACCGCATCCATCCCCAGCCCGACCCGCCGCGCGTCGAGCACCTAATCGAGCAGCTGCACGCGCTCGGCGTGCCGACGCCGCCGTTGCGCGAGGGTCTCGCCCCGCGACAGGCGGGGGAGGTCGTGGCAGAGGCGAGTCGGCTGGTGCTGCGGGAGGCAGCTCGGCGCGGGCACGGCCGCAAGGCATATACATCGCTCGTGCTCCGATCTCTTCAGCAGGCCCGCTACAGCGAGCGAAACAGCGGCCACGCCGGCCTCGGCAGCGCCGCCTACTGCCATTTCACCTCGCCGATCAGGCGCTACCCCGACCTCGTCGTCCACCGGGCGCTGCTAGCGACGCTGGGAGAGGGGGAGGAGGCGCCCCGGGCCGGGGAGGTCAGGGACGTTGCTCAGCACTGCTCTGAGCGAGAGCGCGACTCGGCCCAGATTGAGCGCGACGCCGACGATATCTGCGCCGCCTTCCTGCTCGAGCGCGAGCTGGTGGAGCGCGGCCCCGAGGTGGAGTTCGCAGGCGAGGTCTCGGGGACGATCCGCTCCGGCGCCTTCGTCGGCTTCGGCGGCGAGCTGGGCGACGTCTACGAGGGGTTCCTGCCGGCGCGCCTGATTGGCAGCGACGAGCGCTTCGAGCTGAACGAGACCGAGACGGCGCTGGTCGGGCGCGAGTCCGGCAGCGCGATCCGCCTCGGCGATCCGACATCTGTCCGGGTGACGGCGGTGGACGCACCGCGCGGCCGGGTAGATCTGGAGCCGGCGGATGGCTAAGAAGGGCAAGAAGAAACGGCAGCCCGCCTCTGGCGACGTCGCCACAAACCGCCGTGCCCGTCACAAGTTCGAAGCGATCGAGAAGCTCGAGGCGGGGATCGTCCTGCGCGGCACGGAGGTGAAGGCGCTGCGCGAGGGCAAGGCGCAGATGGGCGACGCCTATGCCGTGGTCGATGCAGGCGAGGTCTGGCTGCGCAACCTCCACATCCCCCCTTACGAACCGGCCAGCCGTGAGAACCACGAGCCCGAGCGCCCCCGCAAGCTGCTCCTGCACAGAGGCGAGATAGAGCGCCTGGTCGGCAAGACAGCCGAGAAGGGACTGACGCTGATCCCCACCCGCGTCTACTTCAAAGGGCAGCGGGCGAAGGTCGAGCTGGCGCTGGCTCGGGGCAAGGAGGGGCGCGATCGGCGGCGAGAGATCGCGGAGCGAGACGTGCGACGCGAAGTCGAGCGGGAATTCAAGGGCCGGATGAGGTAGCTTCGGGTACCCGAAGGTGGACTTCGTCAGCGACAACATCCAGTACTTCATCGCTGGCCTGCTCGCGGCAGTCCTGTTGCTCCTGCTCGCGATCAGCGTCACCCAGCGGCGCAGCAAAGATAAGGCGGCGAAGAAGTCGTCCGGCGCTCCCGGCAAGCCGCCGCCCCCACCCGCCAAGGCTGCGGCGCCGGCATCGCAGGACCAGACCACCAAACTGCCGCCGGTCTCGCCGCCCGGCGCACCGCCATCAGGCGGGCCGCCGTCCCCGTCCCCGGGCCCGCTCCCGTCGCCCGCTGCGACGGGGCAAGCGCTGAGCCCGAAGGAGAAACGCAAGCAGTCCCGCGAACAGCAGCGAGCGGCTCGCGCCGAGCACCGGAAACGGCGCCAGGCCGAGGCCAAGCGCCGCCGCGAAGAGCGCACGAAACAGCGTGCGGAGCGTCGTCACAAGCCCTCCGGAGGCCGTCGCTCGGGCCGGCGGGCGCAGAAGGAGGCTGCGAAGGCGGAGCGCCAGCTCGCCGAGGCGCGGGCGGCACAAGAGCGCGAGCAGTTGCAGGGCGCGGGCCAACCCGGCCAGGCGCCTCCGCCGCTACAGGCCGTGCCGCCGGTGCCCATGCCGCCGCTCGTCCCGGCACAGCAGGTCCCGCCCGTCTTGCCGCCGACCCAGGTTCCACCGCCGCAGTCGCCATTGACGCCGGCCGGCGACCCGGCCGCGACCCAGCCGGCCTACGGCGATCCAGCCGAGGCCGAGCAGCGGGTGCGGGCCAAGGTCGAAGAGATCCAGCGCGAGGAGGAGCGGATCCGAGCCGAGGCCGATCGCCGCATCCAGGAGGCCGAGCGGCTGCAGCGCGAAGCCGAGGAGCGGGCCGCCCGCGCCGAGTCGGGCCAGACCACGCAGGGTTTCGCGGCGATCCAGCCTGTCGCTGAGACGCCCGGCCTGCAGAGCGCCGAGCAGCGCCTGGCGCAGGGGCGGGAGGCGCAGGAGCAGGCGATGACGGAGGCGCAGGAGCGGTTGCGCCAGATCGAAGAGCGCACCAAGGCGGCTGAAGCTCGCGCCGCCGAAGCGGAGCGCCTCGCCAGGCTGAAGTCCGAAGAGGAAGAGCGCGACCGGCGCCTGCAGGAGATCCGCGACAGCGTCGCGCAGGCCGAAGAGCGCGCGCGAGAGGCCGAGCGCCGCGCGATCGAGGCCGAGCAGGCAGTGATCCGCACGGTGCAGGGAGGGGCGGTATCGCTCCCCCCGGAGCCCTCACCGCCGACCCCGACACCTCCTCCGGCGCCGACACCGCCTCCACCTCCCACGCCCGAGCCGCAGCCGCCGACGCCGCAACCGCCCACTCCCGCGCCGGAGCCTCCATCACCGGCACCTCAGCCACCACCCGATCCACCAACGCCTGCGCCCGAGCCGCCGCCGGCTCCGCCGCCCCCCGCGGCGCAGTCGCCCGGGGGCACGATTGAGCTGAACACGGTCAGCTTCGAGGAGCTGCGCGCGCACGGCCTCTCGGTGACCCAGGCGACGCGGCTGCTCGCCCACCGCGAGCGCCTCGGTCGTTTCGGCTCGGTAGACGACCTCGACCAGGTGGCGGGTATCCCCGAGGATCAGCTGGCGGATCTGAAGCAACGCTCCAGCGTCTGAGCGGTTGAGGCCCATCCCGGTAGGGGTTGCACTTAACTTTTTCGGTCAGCGGCTCCTGCCGTCCGAAAATCTCACCCGCCGAAAAAGTACAGAGACGTTTCACCCCTACCGGGATGGGCCTTCTACAGCCCGTACTCTTCGAGCAGCTTCAGCCAGATCTCGCTGCGCGTGGGATAGGCAGCGACCGCGTGACGTAGACGGTCGAGCGGGACTTCTCCGACGATCGCGATGGTTGCGGCGTGGAGGAAGTCTGCTGTCTCGAAGCCGGTGAAGGTGGCGCCGACGATTGTCTGGCGCGCCTCGTTGATAACCAGGCGGGAGGTCCCGCCGGTCTCCTTGCCCTGGAAGCTGGCGCCGGCGGTGCCGTCGGTGCGAATGTCGACGGCGCGGACATCGAGTCCGGCCTCTTCAGCCTGGGCAAGACTCTGGCCGACCGCCGCCACCTGAGGATCGGTGAAGGTGACCCGGGGAGAGCCGAGCCCTTCGGCACTGGCTTCGACGTCCTGTCCCAGCAGGTTTTCGGCAGCGACCCAGGCTTGGTACTTGCCCATGTGGGTGAAGAGCGCTCGCCCGTTGACGTCGCCGATCGCGTAGAGCCAGTCGCGACCGCCGACGTGCAGGCGGTCGTCGGTCTCAAGGAAACCACCCTCGGCCGGCTCTACCCCGACTGACTCCAGCCCGATTCCCTCTGTATGTGGCTTGCGCCCCACCGCGACGAGGAGCTCCTCGGCCTCTACCTCGTCACCGCCGAGCTCGACCGCGACTCCGGCCTCGGTGGAGCGGACCTTCTGGGCGAGGACGCCGGTGCGAACGTCGACCCCATGCTGGTCGCGCAAAGCATTCGCCACTTCATCCCCGGCAAACGGCTCCTCCCGGGGGAGCAGCTGTTCTGCGCCCTCGATCAGGGTGACGGTCGTGCCGAGCGATGACCAGGCTTGCGCCAGCTCCGATCCCACCGGGCCGCCACCGAGCACGATCATGCTCGCGGGGACGCGCTTCGAGGTGGTCGCGTCGCGGTTGTTCCACGCGTTCACCGAGTCGAGTCCCACTATCGGTGGCATCGCGGCGCCGCTGCCGGTGGCGACGACGACGGCGCGGTGGGCGGTGAGGGTGTCGCCACCGACGGCGACGCGCCGCTCGCCGTTGAGCCGCCCCTCGCCGCGAAACAGCTCGATTCCGCGCTTTTCCAGCCAGGGCAGCTGCCCTGAGTCGTCGAGGTCGTGGATTACCTCGTCGCGGCGGGCGAGGATTGCCTCCGCGTCGAGACCGCCGTTTCCGGTTGGGACCCCGGGCACTCGCTGCGCCTCGCCCAGCACGTCAGGGGGTCGCAGCAGCGCCTTCGATGGCATGCAGGCGTAGTAGGAGCATTCCCCTCCAATCAGGTGGGGCTCGACCAAGGCCACCTCGAGACCGCTCTCGGCGAGCCTTCCGGCGCAGACCTCGCCCGCGGGCCCGGCTCCCAGGACGATTGCGTCGAATTGCCGCTCGGCATTCATAAATTTCGCGCTTCGCTCGCGGCGCGAAGAACCAGACATGCACGCTTGCTCGCTCCGCGCTCAGGGGACACCGTACAATCGTCTGAGACATAGCGCGGGGGTGACAGGCTTCGACCTGGCCGATCCGTGCGACAGGTTGCAGGCCGAGGTTGCCGGAGGCCTCGTTAAACCCCGGCACCAACCAATACGTGCGGACCATGAGTTCGCCCTCGCTGCTTAGTTAGAAGCTAAGCGATGAGAGTCGGTCCTCCCTCGCCCGCGGGGAGGGGCACCGGCTTCAAATTGCGGGCTCACCCAGGCGGATCGCCCCGTCCGCCAGGGGACATTTCAGAGGGCTTTGTCTCCCGCAGTGCCCGCCGGCGCGGACCCCGGGAGACGAGAACCAAGCGCCGGCTAAGCCTGTAGAGACCATCGCACTACGACCAGGGACGTGGGTTCGAGTCCCACCACCTCCACTCAGCTTGCCGATCTAGGGTTCGTCGCGAACGCTTCGGCGAGCTCGTCTGCAATCGCTTGCCCCGCCTCGGGTGCGGCGATCGAGAGGATCAGCTCCCCGTCTTTCTCGATCAGCGAAAGATCGAGGAACGAACAGCACTCGGCCTCGGCGGCCACGATGGCCTCGAGTCGCTGGCGAGTTTCGTCGCTCGATCGGAAACACAGCAGACGCTGATCGCCCCTGGTTTCCCGAGACACCAGGCTGTCGGCACCGATATCGGCGATCGCGGCGAGCCTCTGCTCGAGCGCACTCGCGCCAAGGGAGCAGGCGATTGGCTTGTCCTCGGTCATCTTGCCAAGGGTACGCGGCTTCGCCTCCTCGCCGCATAGGCTGCCGCCCGTGGACTGGTGGGAAGCAATCCTCCTCGGCGCGATCGAGGGGTTTACCGAGTTCCTGCCGATCTCGAGCACGGGGCACCTAACGATCGTCGAGCGGCTGCTCGGCCACTCCACCGACGACCCCGACATCACCGCCTTTACCGCGATCATCCAGATCGGCGCGGTGGCAGCCACCGTGCTCTACCTCCGTCACGACCTCGCCAGGATCCTCGCCGCCTGGGGGCGGGGGCTGCTCAGCCCGGCTCATCGCTCCGCCGGCGATTACCGCTTCGGCTGGGCGGTGATCCTCGGCTCGCTCCCGATCGCGATCGTCGGCGTCACTTTCCAGGATGAGATCCAGACGACCCTACGCAGCCTCTGGTTCGTCGGTAGCGCGCTGATCCTCTGGAGCGGCGTGATGTGGTTCGCTGACAGCCGCGCCACGCAGGAGCGGCACGAGGCCGATGTCACCTGGCGCGACACGCTGATCATCGGCGCCGTCCAGTGCCTGGCCCTGGTGCCCGGGGTCTCGAGGGCGGGAGCGACGATGTCCGCCGGCCTGCTGCGCGGGATCGATCGCGTCGCCGTGACCCGGCTCTCGTTCTTCCTCTCGATCCCGGCGCTGAGCGGCGCGGCGATCCTGCAGACGGTCAACCAGTTCGACAACATCGCCGGCGGGGTCGGCTGGGGGCCCACCATCGTCGCCACGCTGGTCAGCTTCGCCGTCGCCTTCGTCGCCGTCTCCTGGCTGCTGCGCTACATCGCGCGCCACGACTACTCGGTCTTCATCATCTACCGGGTCGCCCTCGGGGCGTTCGTCCTGGCCTTGGTCGCTAGCGGCGCGGTGGCGCCGAAGTGAGGAAGTCGAGCACCTCGGTGGCGTTGCGGTCGGGCGGGAAGACCGGGTAGAAGACCTTGACGACGACGCCGGCCTCGGCGACCAGGGTCAGGCGCCGGTAGAGCGTTATCTCCTCCATCGTGAAGGTGGGTAGCCGCAGCGCCGCCGCCAGGAGCAGATCGGCGTCGCTGAGCAGCGGGAACGGGATCTGCTCTCGCTGTGCGAACTCCTCCTGTTCGGCGGGAGACTGGGCGCTGATTCCGACCACCGTGACACCGAGCCGCGCGAACTCTTCCCGGCTGTCGCGAAAGGCACAGCTCTGCGGCGTGCATCCGCGTGCCCCAGGGGTCTCGTCCCAGCCCCGGGGAAGCGGGTCGCCGGGGACTCCGGTGCGCGGGTACACGTAGGCGACGAGCTTCTTCGTCGCCAGCTCCGCCAAGTCGGCGCTTCCGCCCTGCGTGGACGGGAGTACCAGCCCCTCCGGCAGCACTGATCCCGGCAGGTGGTCGGCGGCGCCGTCGTCCACAGGGACGGGCAGGTTCGGCGGGAGGCTGGTGAAGTCGGCACTCACCGGCCAATCGTCGCAGAGGCTTCGGGCCGGGCTCGTAAGGTGGGTGGATGCCCAGGTATGCGGCCTTCCTGCGCGGGATCAACATCAGCAACCGGCGGGTCAAGAACGACACGCTGCGACTCTGCTGCGAGGAGATCGGCTTCGTCGACGTGGCGATCTTCCGAGCCAGCGGCAACGTCATCCTCGGGACGGAGGGGAAGAGCGACCCGGAGGAAGTCACACGCCGCCTAGAAGGTGGGCTGGAGGACGCACTCGGCTACGAGGTGGTGGTGTTCCTGCGCACGGCGGCGCAGGTGCGGGCGATCGCCGGGCACGAGCCATTCGACACCGCGCAACTCGACGCCTCGACGGGCAGGGTCCAGGTCTCGTTGCTGACCAAGGCGCCGAGCGTGGCGGCCCGCAAACAGGTGCTCTCGCTGGCCACCACCGAGGACAGGCTCACCATCAAGGACCGTGAGCTCTACTGGCTGCCCAGCGGCGGCATCTCGGAATCGGAGCTCGACCTGAAGGCGATCGGGACTGCCCTCGGCCTCTCGACGATGCGAACCAAGGGCACGATCGACCAGATCGCCGCCAAGCACTTCGTTCGTTGAGGGCCGGGAGGGTCTTACCAGCGTCCGACTCGGCGGCTGCTCCACGAGTAGAGGGGCGCGAAGAGCGCGGCGCCTCCCCACGCGACCAGTGCAAGTACTACTGGCGGTGCTCCGAAACCGAGTATCGCAATGCCGGTTGCCGTTGCCAGCGTGATGCTCGCGACACTGAAAAAGCGCGAAGACTGAAACAGTCGTGCGATCAACTCCATGCTCCGATGATAAGCGCCAATGCAGACAATGGACATCCCCAGCTGAACCCTCGGCCGATGCCTTCATTGACACGTTGAGCGACGACCTCAGGTGGCTGGTTGTCTGCCAACGCGCTGGCAGTGAGGTAGCCGCTCCAATAGGGCCACCGTAAAACCGATGTGCTCACATGTGGTGCGCGGAATGCAAAATGTTCGCTACAGGTGTGAGTCCTGAGCTGCACCGTCCGCGCGGGGGAGGGCGGCCAGCTCGACGTCGGCGCTGACTGTGCCGATCTCGTCGGGCAGTGCTGCGAGTTGGACGTTGGAGACGAACTCCATTCGCTGCCCGAGCGGGCGGAAGAAGTTGTCGTAGTGGGTGGGGACGACGACGCGGGGGTCGAGGCGGGGGAGGATGCGCTTCCAGTAATCGCGGGTGAAGTTGCGACCGGCGACGCCGGCGAGGAACACGTCCACCCCCTGCTCGCGGATCGCGTCGTCGAGGAGATTGGCGCTGCCCTGGTGGTAGAAGTGCACCCCGGCGACCTTGATCGAGATCCCCCACACTTGTCCGCAGCGGTAGGCGCCGGGTGAGAGGCCGTCGAGGTGCTCGCAGGTGAGATCGCCGTCGTAGGGCACGGCCAGCCCGAGCAGCAGTTTCGAGTGGACGCTGGGGGTGAAGCCGACCTCGAAAGGACCCAGCTCATAGGTGCGGTAGGGCTCGACCTCGACCGTCTGCTCGGCGAGCCCGTGCAGGCCCATCAGGGTCACCAGCGAATCCGAGCCGTATGCCTTGCCCCCGAAGCGTCGGACGATCGCCGGGGCGTCGACGGCGTGGTCGAAGTGCGTGTGGCCGACGAGCACCCCGACCACCTCGCCCGGGGCGTGGACGAAACGGTCCAGCGCGGCTGAGTCGGGCAGCGCGGTGCGGCGCAGCACGAGGTCGCGGAAGGGGACCCGGGAGAGGTAGGGATCGACGAACAGGGTCTTGCCCTCGCAACTGAGCCGGTAGCCGGAGACGCCGAGCCATTCGACCTCGAGGCCCGCCGGCAGGGACAGCGGTCTTGCCTCAAGCTCACCCAGCGCCTGCCCGTCTTCGCGCTCGCTGGAGTGTCGCGTCGCTCGCGCCTTCGCCAACTCGCCGAGGTGTCGCAGCGGCCCCGCCATCCCGGCCTTGGTCCGGCTACGCCTCCGCGACCGCGGCCGAGAGCTGCGGCGGCGTCGAGAGGGTCTGGAAGACGACGCAGTAGCGCTCGGTCAGCTTCAGCAGCGTCTGGAGCTGCTCCTCGTCGGCCTCGGTATCCAGCTCGAAGGTGAGGCGGATCGCGGCGAACCCGACCGGCGCCTCGCGGTCGACGGCGAGCGTCCCGCGGAAGTCGAGGTCGCCCTCCGCCCGCACCTGGCCCGACTCCACCCCGATCGCCAGCGAGGTGGCGACGGCGCGCAGCGTCACCCCGGCGCAGGCGACCAGCGCCTCGAGCAGCATGTCGCCCGAGCAGAGCAGCGATCCGTCACCGCCGGAGGCAGGGTGCAGCCCCGCCTCGGCCATGGCGCGGCCGGTCTCGACCGAGCACGAGACTCCCTCACCCAGCTTTCCACTCGCGGCGAGAGTGACCATGGCGGCGCCTGAGTCCTCTCGGTAGCGCTCCTTCAGCGGGGCTTGGATCTCACGTAGGTCCCTGCCATCCACGTGCGGGAGCTTACGCCTGGACCGTGGGGCGCCTAGTGTCAACGCGTCATGGCGATCGCGACCGCAACCAGCCTCGACGTCTATGCCGGCGGCGCGCTGCTCTTTGCAGGCGTCTCCTTCAAGCTCGAGCCGCGCGAGCGGATGACGCTCTCCGGCCGCAACGGCGCCGGCAAGTCGACGCTGCTGCGGGTGCTCTCCGGGGAGCGCCCGCCCGACGCCGGTGTCCTCTCCGTCCAGAAGGGCGCCCGCGTCGCCCTGCACGACCAGCGCCCGCCCCGCGAGTCGACGGTATCGCTGGGCGAGTACGTCTTCGCCGGGCGCGCCGAGATGCTCGAGACCGAGGCGGAGCTGGCGCGGCTGGAGGAGGAGATGTCGCGGCAGGACCCGGCCGAGGAGACGATGCGCGCCTACGCCGCCGCACAGCAGCGGCTCGAGGCGGGCGGCGGCTACCGTTGGCGCGACGGCGTCCTCGGGGTGCTCGCCGGCCTCGGCTTCGTCACCGAGGACGCCGAGCGCTCGCTCGGCACCTTCTCGGGCGGGGAGCTGACCCGGGCATCGCTGGCGCGGGCGCTGGCCACCCGTCCCGATCTGCTGCTGCTCGACGAGCCGACGAACCACCTCGACATCCCCTCGCTCGAGTGGCTGGAGAGGCACCTGTGCGAGCTCGACGCCGCGATCGTCCTGGTCGCCCACGACCGCTGGTTCCTCGAGGCGGTCGGCACCTCGGTGCTGGAGCTGGAGGCGAAGCGGGGGCGCTTCTTCGCCGGGCCCTGGCACGCCTGGCGCAAGGAGCAGGCGGCTCGCGAGATCGCCCGCGGCAAGGCGATCGAGCGCCAGCAGGCGGAGATCGAGCGGATGGAGCGCTTCGTCGAGCGCTTCCGCTACAAGGCGACCAAGGCCAAACAGGCCCAGTCGAAGCTGAAGCAGATCGAGCGGGTCAAGCGCGAGGGGGTGAGCGCCGAGGCGCGCGACCGGCGCAACCTGCGCTTCTCCTTCGTCAAACCGGAGCGCCCGGGCCGGGTGGTGCTGAGAGCGGTGAAAGCGAGGATCGAGGTGCCTGGGCGGACCCTGCTCGAGACAGCGGACCTCGAGCTCGAGCGGGGCGAGCACGTCGTCCTCGTCGGCCCCAACGGCGCCGGCAAGACGACGCTGATCGAGGCCTTGGCCGGGCGCCGCGAGCCCCCTTCCGGCTCGATCCGGGTCGGGCACAACGTCAAGATCGGCTACCTCTCCCAGCACGCGGACACCGCCGCGGGGGAAGGGACGGTGCTCGAAGCCGCGCAGCGGCAGACCGGCCTGCGCGGGCAGAAAGCCCGCGACCTGCTCGGCGCCTTCCTCTTCTCGGGGGCGGAGGCGGAGAAGTCGCTGGACGACATCTCCGGCGGCGAGCAGCGACGCCTCTCACTGGCGATCCTCGTCGCCTCCGGCGCCAACGTCTTGATCCTCGACGAGCCGACCAACCACCTCGACATCGAGAGCCGCGAGGCGCTCGAGGACGCGCTCGGCGCCTTCGAAGGCGCGGTGGTTCTCGTCTCTCACGACCGGGCGCTGCTGGAGGCGGTTGGCAGCCGCACGCTCGTCTGCGAGAACGGTGAGCTGCGCAGCCATCCAAGCGGCTGGGCGGCCTACCAGCGGGAACGGGACGAACGCGAGGCCGAGGTCTCCGCTGCCGCTTCCGTGAAGAAGGCGGGCGGCGGCAAGCGCCGTCGCGGCTCGAAAGCGCCACTGCAGCGCGCGGCCCGCAAGGCGACCCGGCTCGCCGAGCGGATCGAGGCGGCCGAAGCGGACCTGCGCACCGTCGAGGAGGAGCTCTCCGATCCTGCGGCCTGGTCGACGCCGGAGAAGGCTGAGCGGGCGGAAAAACGGCACGCGGAGGCGAAACGTCGCCTCGCCGAGCTGTTCGAGGAATGGGAAGAGGCCGAGCAGGCGGCTAGCGCAGGGGCCGACTCAGGGTGACCTGTGCGCCCTTGCCGGGAGCGAGGGTGATGTTGCGAACCTTGACCCGCTCGGGCTTGGGGTCGGGGGCGCTGAGGTCGGCTCGTTCGAGGATCGCGCGCAGGATCACTTTCATCTCGTATTCGGCGAAGGCGGCCCCGATGCAGCGGCGCACGCCGCCGCCGAAGGGGATCCAGGCGTAGTTGTCGGCCTTGCCGTCGAGGAAGCGCTCGGGCCGGAACTCCTGCGGCTGAGGGAAGAGGTCCTCGCGGTAGTGCAGGGCCGCGATCGCCGGCATCACGAAGGTCCCAGCCTTTAGCTGGTAGCCGCCGATCTCGGCCGGCGCGGTCAGCTTGCGCGCCACGTCGAGGATCACTGGCCGGGCCCTCAGCGTCTCTTTCGCCGTAGCGGCGAGATAGTCGTCCTCGCCCGCCGCGATCGACTCGCGCAGCCGTTGCAGCGCCCGCGGCGCGCGCAGCAGCCGCTCCATCGCCCAGGCGAGCGCGGTTGCCGTGGTCTCGTGCCCGGCGCCGAGCACGGTCACCAGCTCGTCGCGCAGCTCCTCGTCGCTCATCGGGCTGCCGTCGTCGTGACGAGCCTGCAGCAGCAGCGAGAGCACGTCGTCGTGCTCCCCACCGTCGGCCGCGGCCTCGGCGCGGCGGATCGCGATCTCCTCGTAGATGAACTCGTCGAGCGCCTCGCGAGCGCGGACGAAGCGGGTCCAGGGGCTCCAGCGGCCGAGGTTGCGGCGCAGCATCGGGAAGGCGGTGATCATGTTGACGCGCTGGCTGAAGGTGTCGATCAACCGCTCGAAGCGAACCAGCCGCTCCTCGTCGTGGACGCCGAAGACGGCCCGCATGATCACCGCCAGGGTGATCCGCTGCGTGTGGGGGCGCAGCGCGAACGGCTCGCCCACTGGCCAGCTCTCCATCTCCTGCATCGTGATCTCGCGCATCAGCTCGCCGTAGCGGTGAATCTGCTCGCCGTGGAAGGGCGGCAGCAGGAGCTTGCGCTGCTGCATGTGCGGCGCCTCGTCGAGGGTGAGGACCGAGTTCGGCCCCAGCGCCGGCTCCAGCACCGTCGCGTTCGCCTCGCCGGCGTGGTACTGGGCGGGAGAGCCGGTGAAGACCGCTTTGACCAGCTCAGGGCTGGCGACGTAGACGGCGCGACCGAAGTAAGGGAAGGAGACCGCGAAGATGTCGCCGTAGCGCCGTTGCTGCCCGATCAGGAAGCCGAGCGGGTTGCGCACGTAGCGCACCGCCTGGACCGCCGACGGCGCCTTCGATCCAGGTGGCTGGAGGGAAGGTGCCGCGCTGCGGGACCGCGGCCGCGGGATCGTCGCCTGCTCCATTGACCGCACCTTACGACAAAACTGGCTGGCTAGCCAGTCCCTGTGATCAGAAGACGATCGTGCGGTCTCCGTCCAAGAGCACCCGGTCGTCGAGGTGAGCCTTGACGGCGCGGGAGAGGACGAGGCGCTCGACGTCGCGCCCGATTTGCATAAGGTCGCCGACCTCGTCGCGGTGGCTGACCCGGGTCACGTCCTGGTCGATGATCGGCCCGGCGTCGAGATCCTCGGTGACGTAGTGGGCGGTCGCGCCGATCAGCTTGACGCCGCGCTCGTGGGCACGGCGGTAGGGGTCGGCGCCGACGAAGGCGGGCAGGAAGCTGTGGTGGATGTTGATGGCCGGCGCGCCCAGCCGCTCGAGGAACTCGCCGGAGAGGACCTGCATGTAGCGGGCGAGGACGAGCAGGTCTACTTGTCCTTCAAGCAGTTCCAGCACCCGCGCCTCCGCCTTGCTCTTCGAGCCCGCCTCCACCGGAACGTGGTGGAAGGGGAGCCCGAGCGAGCCAACCTGGTCGCCGTGGTCGGGGTGGTTGGAGATCACCCCTACGAGGTCGGCGCCCAACTCGCCGCTGCGCCAGCGCCAGAGCAGGTCGGAGAGGCAGTGGTCCTCGCGCGAGACCATGATCGCGATCCGCTTGCGCGCGCCCGACTCGGCGAAGCGGTAGTCCATCCGCAGCGGCCCGCCGATCTCCTCGTCGAAGCGCTGGTAGAGGCCCGCCCGCTCCACCTCGGAGGCCGGCTCGAACACCATCCGCATGAAGAACCGCCCCTCCCCGCTGGAGTGCTGGTCGGCGTCGACGATGTTGAGGCCGGCATCGGCGAGGAAGCCGCTGACCGCGGCGATTAGTCCCGGCCGGTCCGGGCAGGCCAGTAGCAGGCGCGTTGTCGGGTGCTCCGCGATCCGTGCATGATGCCGCGCCGCAGCCGCAAGATCGGTTTCAAGAGCATTGGCGACAGCTCTGGTTCACGCCTGAGCTCGTGACGTTCGGCTCTTGCGGCTCGCGGTATGTGACGGCGATCACCTTGTGGGCGGCGGAACCTCGACACGGTTCCGCGTCTTGCTTACGAAACGCACATACATCGTCTCTGTCCTGATCGCCGCCATCACTTTCCCGGCTGCCGCTTTTGCCGCGGTCGACGGCGACCCCCCCGACCAGCCGCGGATCGGCCTCGCCGATGCGAAGCCGGCCGAGCCCGCCGCCCTCGAGTGGCCGATCGAACGCTTCCACCGCGCGGTCCATGCGGCCGCCGACCGCATGGAAGCGGAACGCCGCGCCGAGCTGCGCCGCAAGCGACGCGAGCTGTTCGCCACCTTGCCCGGCGGCGTCTCGCGTGCAACCCTCGAGGCGATTGCCGCCTGCGAGTCAGGGGGCGACCCGATCATCGTCTCCGCCGACGGCAGCTATCGTGGTAAGTACCAGTTCTCGTATGAAACTTGGGCTTCCGTGGGCGGTTCAGGTGATCCGGCTGCTGCATCAGAGGCTGAGCAGGACTACCGCGCCGCTTTGCTTTATTCGCAGGCCGGCTCCAGTCCCTGGCCCGTCTGCGGTTAGCGATTGCAGAGGGGTCGGGCACTGCTCCCCGCGGCTTGTACTTTTCGTCACTTCATCCTCGGACGGCCGCAGGCGCTCACCGAAAAAGTTGAGCGGGGAGCAGTGCCCGACCCCTCCCCTACGATCACCCGGCAATGAGCGAGGCTGTTCCAACGCCTGACCCAAAGGGGCCCAAACGCAAGCCGCCCAGGGAAGCAATCGCTGAAGCGAGGGTGAGGGCGCCCACCCGGGGGAATAAGAAGCTGGAGAGCTTCTTGTCGGCGGTCAACGAGGACGAGCAGGTGCGGGCCTGGTGGTACATGGCGCAGGTCCATGCCGAGCGGCTCGGCATGTCCGACCACTCCTGGGTTCACACCCAGATCGTCCTCAACATCGCCCTGCGGCTGCTGCGCCTCCTGGTCAAGGCTGGGGAGGAGCCGGCGGTCGTCGCCGACCACGGGATGAAAGCCCGCGACGCCGAGGTGGTCGTCGCCGGTGGAGCCCTGCTGCACGACGTCGGTATGTCGATCCACCGCGCCGATCACGAGGCCTACAGCCTCTTTCTCGCCAGCAACGCCCTCGACCGTCTACTGGCCGACTCCTACCCCGAGCCACAGCGGACGGTGATCGCCTCGGAGATCCTGCACGCGATCATCGGCCACCGCCGCCGCGGCCAGCCCTACACGCTGGAGGCCGGCGTGGTGCGGGTCGCCGACGCTCTGGACATGGCCCAGGGGCGTACGCGCCTGCCGCTCGAGGCGGGGCAGGAGGGGATCCACTCGATCTCCGCCGCGGCGATCGACGAGGTGAGGATCGAGGCGGGGGAGGAGCGCCCGGTGCGGATCGAGATCGAGCTCAACAACTCAGCCGGGATCTTTCAGGTCGACGACCTGCTGGCGACCAAGATCCGCGACACCCCGCTGGAGGGCCGAGTGGAAGTCGTCGCAGCAATCAACGGCGAGACCGAGAAGCGCCTGCTCAGCGGCTTCCGGCTCGACTGAGGTGGCTCAGCCGTACCTGTCGAGGTCGTAGCGGCGCGTTTCCTTGCGCTTCTCCAGCTTCGCCTGGATCAGCGAGAGGACGATCACGAGGAGCGCGAAGAAGCCGATCACTCCGAAGCAGAAGAAGGTGATTTCCTTGTCGGTCACTGGCCCCGCCAGGCCGACGCCGTTCTCGGCCAGCGCCGCCGGCGCCGCGACCAGCAGCATGGCGAGCGCCGCGCAGAGGGCGGCGGCGAGGCGAGCGGGACGCGAGGACGACTTCACGCTTGGCAATTTAGCGCTTCGCCAGGATCCGCTGTCGTTCGAGGCGACTCCAAAAATGCGAACGGCCCGGGGCAGGGGGCCGTTCGCGACGAGAGAGGAGTCTCGTGAGGTCTTGGAGTCTGCAGCTGGCGCGGCGTCGGCGGGTGAACATCCAGAGAAGCCCCGCAGGCGACTTTCCCGCAATTAGGATGCTTTGGGCTGTGAAAATCCTGTGAACGCAGGGGTTTCCGTCCCCGCGCCGTCGCCGCTACAGCATAGAATCGTGTCGACGTGACCCAGCAGCAGACCATTCGGCTTGCGGTGATCGACGACGACAGCGGTTTTGTCACCGTCCTCGCGAAGCGCATCGAGGCGACCGGCTGGCAGCACCGGCAGGTCGCCAGCGTCATTCCTCCAGAGGAGCTGGTGGCGATGAAGCTAAACGCCCTGCTGGTCGACCCGGCGGTGCTGGGCGACGAGGGCTGGAGCTACCTCGAGCGAGTCTGCGGGATGCTCCCCGACCTCGGCGTGATCGTCTGCACCGGTCGCTCGACCGTGGCTCAGCGGGTGCGCGGCCTCCGCCTCGGTGTGGACGACTGGATCGCCAAGCCCTGCCACCCCGAAGAGGTCATTGCACGGATCGAAGCCGTCTCGCGCCGCCGGCGCCGCTCTCAGCCCCGGGTCGAGGCAGGGCCGATGCTTGCCGGCGAGATGGAGATCCGCGCCGATCAGTTCCAGGCCTTCGTCGGCGGCACCAGCCTCGACCTCACCCGTCGCGAGTTCGAGCTGCTTCTCCTGCTTGCCGAGGCAGAAGGCCAGGTACTCGAGCGCGAGGCGATCTACCAGCGCGTTTGGGGCTACGCGATGGCCCACGGCGACCGCTCGGTCGACGTCTTTGTCCGCAAGCTGCGCCAGAAGCTGGAGAAGCGCTCGCCGGGCTGGGGTTACATCCACACCCACTTCGGCGTCGGTTACCGCTTCGATCCGGAGCCGGTCGACGGCACTCTGCCGCCGCCGGCGGCAGAGGCCGCTGAGCCAGCAGAGGGATCGGATTCACAACTAGTTCACAGCAGCTTTACGGCTGCGTAACCCGGCCGGCCGCCGGGTGCGGCGATCCTCGACCGGATGCTGGAGATACGGCTGGAGGAGCACGCGGCGCTGGTCGACGGGCGACCCCTGAGCCTGACCATGCGGGAGCTCCAGCTGCTCGCCACGTTGGCCGAGCACCCGCAGCGGATCATGACCCGCGAGGAGCTTTACGCCCAGGTTTGGGGCGGCGAGCCCCGTAGCGACGACCGCTCGGTTGACGTCTACGTCAGCCGCTTGCGCTCCAAGCTCGGCGAGGCGCTGCCGGAACTGCGGCTGATCCACACGCACAGCGGCATCGGCTACCGCTTCTCGCCGGATGGCTGAGCGCCCCGGTCGACTTGGCCTCTTTTACATCTTTTTCACACGCTCGATACAGGCAGGTAACAAGCTGCCTAGGGACCGCTGCGAGGGTGGCGCTGGCATCGGCCCCAGGGCCGGCAATCGGAGCAACAAATCAGAAGGAGACAGAGTTGACTATCTCTAAGTGGCTCATGGTCATCGCCTCCGCGTCGGTTCTGGCGCTCGGCGTTGCGGCCTGTGGCGATGACGAAAGCACGGCGGGCGGTGGCGGGGACCTCTCCGGCTCGATCCGTATCGACGGCTCGAGCACTGTGGCGCCGCTCACCGAGGCGGTCGCCGAGCAGTTCGAAGCCGAGAACTCGGGCGTCAAGGTGACGGTCGGCACCTCCGGAACCGGCGGCGGCTTCGAAAAGTTCTGCGCCGGGGAGACCTCGATCTCCGACGCCTCCCGCGCGATCGAGCCCGAAGAGGTCGAAGCCTGCGAGAAGCAGGGCATCACCTACGAGGAGGTGCGAGTCGCCACCGACGCGATGACCGTCGTCGTCAACCCCGAGAACCCGGTCAACTGCCTCACGGTCGACCAGCTCAGCGCTGTTTGGGGCCCCGACTCCGACCTCTCCAACTGGAGCCAGATCCCCGGCCTGAAAGAGGAATTCGACGAGGAGCTGGCGCTCTTCGGCCCGGGCACCGATTCCGGCACGTTCGACTACTTCACCGAAGAAATCAACGGTGAGGAGGGCGCCTCGCGCAAGGACTACAACAACGTCGGCGAGAACGACAACGCCACCGTCACCGGCGTCGAGGGCGCCCCGGGCGGTATGGGCTACTTCGGCTACTCCTTCTACCAGGAGAACGAAGACGCGCTGAAGGCGCTCGAAGTCGACGGCGGCAAAGGCTGCGTCGCTCCGTCGGCCGAAACCGCGCAGAATGACGAATACGTGCCGCTGAGCCGGCCGCTCTTCATCTACCCGAGCGGCGAAGCGTTGGAAAAGCCCGAGGTGAAGGCGTTCGTCGATTACTACCTCGACAACGTCAACGAAGTCGCCGAAGCGGTTGGCTTCATCCCGCTGACCGAAGAGCAGTTGCAAGCGTCTAAGAACGCGACCGCGAAACTCGGGTAGGTAGTTAGTTGCTGCAGGCTTCCAAGCCCCGCTACGGCGAGAAGGTCATCCAGGGCCTTCTCGCCGCCTGCGGCATCATCTCCGTCCTCACCACGACGGCGATCGTCTTCTCTCTGCTCGGCCCGATGATCGGCTTCTTCGAGATCGTCCCAGCCAAGGAGTTCTTCTTCGGCATCGACTGGACGCCCCAGTTCGAGCCGCCCAGCTTCGGCGTGCTGGCGATCGTCGCCGGCACCCTCAACGTGACGCTCTGGGCAATGCTCTTCGCGATCCCGATCGGCCTCGGCACCGCCGTCTATCTCAGCGAGTACGCCAGCCCGCGGGTGCGCAAGACGGTGAAGCCGGTGCTCGAGGTTCTCGCCGGCATCCCCACCGTGGCGATCGGCATCTTCGCCCTCACCTTCATCCTGCCCGAGATCATCCAGCCGCTCTGGCCGGGCGAGTTCCTCGGCGGCGCCGTCGGCAAGCCGTTCATGGCGCTTGCCGCCAGCCTCGGCCTTGGCCTGATGGTGGTGCCGATCATCGCCTCGATCTCCGACGACGCGATGTCGGCCGTGCCCCGCGGCCTGCGCGAGGGCGCCTACGCGCTCGGCGCGACCCGGGCCAAGGTGGCGGTGCGGGTGATCTTCCCGGCGGCGCTCTCGGGCATCGTCGCCTCGGTGGTGCTGGCGATCTCGCGCGCTCTCGGTGAGACGATGATCGTCCTCATCGCCGCCGGCTCGACCCCGAACTTCACCCTCAACCCGGTCGAATCGATCCAAACGATGACCGCCTATATCGCCACCACGGCGACCGGTGACATCTCGACCGGCTCGCTCGACTACAAGTCGGTCTTCGCCGTCGGCGCCGTGCTCTTCGTCATCACGCTGGCGATGAATGCGATCAGCATCAGGCTGACCCGCAAGTACCGCGAGGTCTACGAGTGAGCGACGGGCCGCCGTCAGTGACGCCTCGCAACCGCCTGGCGATCGCCGGCGCTCGCGCCACCACTGCGGCGATGCTGCGCGACCAGCCGCGCGGCGACGTGATCCGCAACGCGGCTTTCGCCGGCCTGCTGTTGCTCGCCGTCGTCATCGCTCTCGCCGGGCTGCTCGCCCTGCTGATCCAGGCCTTCGTCGAAGGCGCTCCGGCGCTCAGCCCGGATCTGATCACCAACCCGCCCTCGACCATCTTCCCCGAGAAAGCCGGCTTCCGGCCGGCGATCATCGGCTCGTTGGAGCTGATCGCCGGGGTGATCGTCTTCGTCGTGCCGGTCGGCATCGGCGCCGCGATCTACCTCGAGGAGTACGCCGACAAGACCCGCTGGTGGAACCGGCTGATCGAGGTCAACATCCAGAACCTGGCGGCGGTGCCCTCGATCATCTATGGCATCCTCGGTCTGGCCTTCATCGTGCGCGGGCCGCTCGACCTCGGCTTCATCCTCATCGCCGGCTCGCTCACCCTGGCCCTGCTGGTGCTGCCGATGGTGATCATCGTCGCCCGCGAGGCGATCAAGGCGGTTCCCGACTCGATCCGCCAGGGATCGCTGGCGTTGGGCGCGACGCAGTGGCAGACGATCCGCTCGCAGGTGCTGCCGGCGTCTATCCCAGGGATCGCGACCGGCGTCATCCTCGCCGTCTCGCGGGCGCTGGGCGAGACGGCGCCGCTGCTCCTGGTCGGCGCGACCGTCTTCGTCACCTTCGACCCAACGCCGTTCTCACCCGACGGCTACTCGGCGATGCCGGTGCAGATCTTCAATTACGCGCTGCGCCCGCAGGAGGAGTTCCAGGCGCTCGCCTTCGCCGGGATCATCGTCCTGCTCGCCGTGCTGCTGGTGATGAACTCCTTCGCGATCTGGCTACGAAATCGTTACGAGCAGCGTTGGTAGGTGGGCTAGGGTGATCGAGAAGATGGCGCAAGACGAGAGCAGAGCGGAGACCGGGCGCGAGACGCGCGAAGCGGCCGCCGCGCGGGCAGGAATCGCCGTGCGACCGGATGAGTTCCAGCACCGCGGTGGGAGCAGCAAGGAGAAGGTCTTCGAGCTGAAGGGCGTCGACGTGCGCTACAGCGGCGTCGCCGCTGTGAAGAGCATCTCGATGGACATCCACCGCAAGGATGTGACCGCGATGATCGGCCCGTCGGGCTGCGGCAAGAGCACCCTGCTGCGCTGTCTCAATCGCATGAACGACCTGATTCCCGGGGCCGAAGTGCAGGGCGAGCTGCTCTACCACAGCGAGGACCTCTACGGGCCGCAGGTCGATCCGGTCCAGGTGCGCAAGCTGATCGGCATGGTCTTCCAGAAGCCCAACCCGTTTCCCAAGTCGATCTACGACAACGTCGCCTTCGGCCCGCGTATCCTCGGCCGCAAGGACGACCTCGACGCGACGGTCGAGAAAGCCCTGCGCGGGGCGGCGCTCTGGGACGAGGTCAAGGACCGGCTCGACAGCAACGCATTTGGCCTCTCGGGCGGCCAGCAGCAGCGCCTCTGCATCGCCCGCTGCATCGCGGTCGAGCCCGACACGATCCTGATGGATGAGCCCTGCTCGGCGCTCGACCCGATCTCGACCGGCAAGATCGAGGACTTGATGGTCGAGCTGAAGCAGGAATTCTCGATCGTCATCGTCACCCACAACATGCAGCAGGCGGCGCGCGTCTCCGACCGCACCGCCTTCCTCATGGTCGAGCTCGACGCCGACGAGGACAACCGCTGGGGTCGCCTGGTCGAGTACGACGAGACGGAAAAGATCTTCACCAACCCGAAGGACCAGCGAACCGAGGACTACGTCTCCGGCAAGGTGGGCTGATGGCTCCCACCGAAACGCGGATCCACTACCAGGAAGAGTTGGAGCGGCTCGAGGTAAGCGCCCTCGGCGGCCTCGACCTGGTCAGCGCTGCGCTGGAACGGACGATGGAAGCGGTCGAGCAGCAGGACGTCGAGCTAGCCCAACTGGTGATCGCCGATGACGACCGCATCGACGGTCGCTACCTCGAGGTCCACCAGGCGTTGATCACGCTGCTGGCGACGCAGTCGCCGGTGGCGACCGACCTGCGGCTGATCTCGGCCCTGCTGCACGTGCTGAAGTGCATCGAGCGGATGGGCGACCAGTGCGTGAACATCTGCAAGCTGTTGCCGCTGAGCGGCAACGAGCCACCGGCCGACCCGGAGATGGTGAGCCGGATCCTCACCATGGGCAAGCAGACCCGCACCCTGATCAGCCAGGCGAAGCGGGCCTTCGAAGATCGTGACGTTGAGATGGCCCGCGACTTGGTGCGCCAGGACGACGTCGTCGACAACCTCAACCGCGAGTGCTTCCACCTGGCGCTCGAGATCGGCGACGACGCCGACAAGCGCGAGTGGGCGATGACGATGCTGTTGGCGGCACGGGCGATCGAGCGGATCGGCGACAACGCCGTCGACATCGGCGAGCAGGTCGCCTTCGTCGTCACCGGGCTCTTTCGGGAGTTCGAGGACGCCTCACATCCCAGTGCGTAGCGGCGCGCGGGTCCTGTCCCGGGGAGGGAGGCCTGCGGGCGAGGTCTACGTCCTCGACCTCCCTCCCCGGGCCACCCGCGCGAGCCACGTGTGAGATCCGATGTCTCTGGGAACATCTGAAAGACGCCCGCATGCTCTGCGCCGCCATAGATATAGGCAGTAATACGACGCGCGTGCTCGTCGCTGAGCCTGTGGATGGGCAGTTGAAGAAGGTGATGGAGCAGCGGGCCTATACGCGGATCAACAAGGCGCTCGACGCGGACGGGGCGATCCTGCCGGAGAAGGTCGAGGAAGTATGCGAGGTCGTCGCCACCCAGGTCCGCTTGGCGCGGGAGCTGGGGGCGGAGACGATCCGCTCGGTGGCGACCGCTGCAGTGCGTGAGGCCGTCAACGGGGAGGAGGTCGCGGAAGCAATCGCGGCCGCTTCCGGGGTCCCGGTCGACATCCTCAGCGAGGAGGAGGAGGGGCGGCTCTCCTTTATCGGCGCGACCAAGACTCTGGGTCATCCGGTCGAGGGCAAGGTCGGAGTCGTCGACGTTGGCGGCGGCTCCAGCGAGGTGATCCTCGGCACCGTGCCCGGCGGCGTCGAGGAGGTTCGCTCCTGGCGGGTCGGCTCCGGCGCCCTCGCCGACGAGATGATCGCCTCGGATCCGCCCTCGGCGGCGGAGATCCGCAAGGTCCGCGACCGCATCGACGAGATCTTCGAAGGAGTCGAGATCGAACGGCCGGCGCAGGCGGTCGCGGTCGGCGGCAGCGCCACCTCGTTGCGTCGCCTGGTCGGAGCCGTGCTCGAGTACGAGACCCTGGAGCGGGGGATCCGCGTGCTCTGCGGCGACCCCGCGGCGGACGTCGCCCGCCGTTTCGAGCTCGACCCCGAACGAGTGCGGATCCTCGCCACCGGCGTGCTGCTGCTCGAGAAGCTCTCCGAGCTGCTCGGCCAGCCGCTCCAGATCGGCAAGGGCGGGTTGCGCGAGGGCGTCATCCTCGATCTCCTCAACGGCAGCGCCAACGGCTCCTCACCCGCCCGCCTCGCCGCCTGAGCCCGTCCGCTAGCCTGCCCGCGTGGCGCGCGCCCGCGAGGTCGAGCTCGAGTGCGACGAGCCCTTCTCGCTCGCCGCGGCAAGGGTCGTCGAAGTGCGAGCGGCGGAGGTCTTCGAGCACTCACGCGGCGTCCTCGACCTCGGTGAGATCGAGCGGCTCCACGACATGCGGGTGGCGACGCGCCGCCTGCGCGCCGCGATGGAGGTGTTCGAGTCCTGCTTCCCCCGTAAGCGCCATCGCAAGGCGTTGAAGCGGGTCAAGGCGCTGGCCGACGCGCTCGGGGAGCGCCGCGACCGCGACGTCTCGATCGAGTTACTCGAAGGCTTCGGGGGCGAGCTGTCTGGGGCCGATCGCGGGATGCTCGCCATCCGGATCGAGTCGCTGCGTGAGGAGCAGCGCTCCGCCAACGAGCGGCTGCGGCCGTTCGTGAAGCGGAAGCGGTTGAAGAAGCTGCGCCGCCGACTCGAGAAGCTGGTCGAGGCGACATCGTGAAGCCATACAGGGTCAAGGGCTTGGAGCCCGAGGGGCCTTTGCGGCCGAATGCGGCGCGGATCGTTCAGACCCGGCTCGACGAGCTGCGCTCGCTCGTCCAGCCGGCGCTTGATTCGTCGTCGGCGACCGCCCAGCACGACCTGCGGATCGCCGCCAAGCGGCTGCGCTACGTGCTCGAGATCGTCGAGGGTTGTTTCAGCGAGGAGGCGAAGGCAGTGCACGAGGCGGCGAAGGAGCTGCAGCGCCTGCTGGGCGAGATCCACGACTGCGACGTGATGCTGCCGCGCATAGAGGGGATCGAGTCACTGGAGGAGCGGTTGCGGACTCGGCGCGAGGAGGTCTTTCGCTGCTTCCACGGCGTCTGCCAGGTCGAGGCAAGCAGAGGCACCTGGGCTGCGCTCGAAAGCGCCCTCTAGCGGTCACACGATCTTCACGGGTAATTACCCGCTGTTTCACAAGTTTTCCCTGCTCTTAGCGGAATCTGAAGGAGACCGAAGCGATACGAGCAGGGAGGACGCCGATGACTTCCCGAGTAGACATGCATTGCCATTCCACCGCCTCGCAGCTCTCGCGGCTCGGGGTTCAGCGCTCGCTCGGACTGCCCGAGTGCGCGACCCCGCCGGAGGAGGTCTACGAGCTGGCCAAGCGCCGGGGCATGGACTTCGTCACGATCACCGATCACGACACGATCGACGGCTGCCTGGAGCTGTCCGACCGTCCCGATTGCTTCGTCTCCGAGGAGCTGACCGCTCGCTTCGCCGGTGAGCCGCAGGCGGTGCACGTCCTCTGTTACGGGATCACTCCCGGGGACCACGAGTGGCTGCAGGCCAATTCCGGCGATGTAGAGGCCTGTGCCGCCTACCTTTGTGAGAACGAGATCGCCTGCGCTCTCGCTCACCCCTTCTACGACGTGGACGCGCCCCTGACCCGCCGCCACCGGCGCCGCCTGGCGGAGCTGTTTCCGGTCTGGGAGGTCCGCAACGGGTCGCGAGCCGCGGAGCTGAACATGCCCGCTGTCGTCTACATCGACACCCACGGCGGGACCGGAATCGGCGGCTCCGACGATCACGCCGGCGTGGACATCGGCCGCACCTTTACCGAGGCGCCGGCCGCCGCCACGCCGGAAGAGTTTCTCTCACACCTGCGCCGCGGCGAGGCCGAGGCCGGCGGCGAGCAGGGCAGCGCCGCCAAGTGGGCGCACGCGGCGATGGCGCTGGCCACTCGCGCGCTCACCTTGGACGGTGCGGTCGGTGGCGACGGGGAGGTTGACCCGTCGGTGGTGCTGAAGATCGCGCAGCGGACGATCGGCGAGGGCGCAGCGCGCGAGGGCAAGGTCGCGAGCGACATCGGCCCCGACGACGCCCGCGCCCTGCTCGAGGCCTGGCTGCGATCGATCGGGCTGGAGTTGCGTGGGCGGGACCTCCTCGACCACCTCCAGTCGGAGGACTTCTCCCATGCGGCGCTCTACAGGCGGGCTCGCCGCATCCACGAGCGGCGCTTGCGCAGCGCGGTCCAACAGGGTGCATCTGTCGTCGCCGGCGGCGGGGCTGCGACGGCGTTCGGGACGCTCTTCGAGGCGCTGGTGCCGGCCGTCCCCTACGTGCCCTCGACCGTCTTCCTCGGTGCCGAGAAGTCGAAGCTCGCTTCGTCTCGCGGCAGCGAGCCGCGGGTGGCGCTGATCGCCGACGGGATCGAGGCGATGCACGGGGTGACCACGACGATCGCCCAGATCCGCGAGCACGGGGTGTCCGGCTTCGAGGTTGAGGTGGTCGGCACCGATGCCGGCGTCGATCGCCGGCTCCCGGCGAGCGCCGAGCTCGAGGTGCCCTTCTACGAAGGGATGCGCCTGGGGGTGCCCGGGCTACCCGACCTGGCCGAGACCCTGGCGGAGGGGCGCTACGACCTGATTCACGTCACTGCTCCAGGCCCGGCCGGCATCGCGGCGACGATGCTCAGTCGCATCTCGGGCATGCCCCTGGTCGGCAGCTACCACACCGAGCTGGGCGCCTACGCCGGACTGCGCAGCGGCGACGACGGCCTCGAGGCGATGGCGACTGCGGCTCTCGGCGCCTTCTACGGAGCGCCTTCCACGGTTCTCTCGCCGAGTCCGGCGGCGGACCGCTCGCTGATCGGGCTCGGGGTCGACCAGGGCCGGCTCGGCCGCTGGGAGCGGGGGGTCGACGTCTCCCGCTTCGACCCGGGCAAGGCCGCCCCGGGCGAGTACCCGGGCGAGGTGAAGGTCCTCTACGCCGGCCGGCTGACGCGCGAGAAGGGTGTCGACCTGCTCGCCGAGAGCTTCGAGCGGGCGCACCGCGCCGACCCGCGCCTGCACCTTCTGCTGGCGGGTGGGGGACCCGAGGAAGGTGAGCTGCGCTCGCGGCTCGGCGAGCGCGTCACCTTCCTCGGTTGGCTCGAGGGCGAGGAGCTCGCTCGCGCCTACGCCAGCGCTGACCTCTTCCTCTTCTGCTCGCAGACCGACACCTACGGGCAGGTGGTCGTCGAGGCCGGGGCCAGCGGGCTGCCGGTCGTCGCCGTCGCCGAAGGCGGTCCCGCTTCGCTGATCGAGAACCGTCACACGGGGCTGCTCTGCGGCCCCGACGCCGATCATCTCGCCGGCGCCGTCCTCCAGCTCGCCGCCTCGCCCCTGCTGCGCCGGCACCTCGGCGCTTCCGCGACTCGCGCCGCCGCCGGGCGCTCCTGGGAGCGGGCGCTGAGGCAGCTCGCGGACGGCTACCGGCGCGCCATCGACGCGTCTCTTCCCACGGCCCGGCAAGCGCCTGCCCGGGCTGCCTGAGCGGGCCTGGGCGTTGCAGGCGCCACAGTACGATGGCCGGATCGACGATCCAGCCCTTTATTTCAACCGAGAGCTGTCCTGGCTCGACTTCAACCAGCGGGTGCTGGAACTTGCCGAGGAGGCCGAGGTGCCGCTGCTGGAGCGGGTGCGGTTCTGCTCGATCTACGCCTCCAATCTCGACGAGTTCTTCATGGTCCGGGTCGCCGGCCTCTTCGACCAGCTCGACGCGGGAATCGATGCGCGCGGACCTGACGGGCTCGGACCCGGCGAGCAAATCGACGCGATCCAGGCGCGGGTGCTGGAGCTCGACAGCCGTCTCCACGCCTGTTTCGAGGGCGAGCTGCGACCCGCCCTGGAGGAGCACGGGATCCGGATCGTCTCGCTCGACTCCGCCAGCGAGGCCGAGCGCCGCGAGATCGACAGCCGCTTTCACGAGCAGGTCTTCCCGACCCTGACGCCGCTGGTGGTCGGCCTTGGCCGCCCCTTCCCCTACATCTCCAACCTCTCGCTCAGTCTCGGCGTACTACTGCGCGACCCGGAGAGCGGCAACGAGATCATCGCCCGCGTCAAGGTGCCGAAGGAGCTGCTCGGTCGCTTCCTCCCAGTGGGTGAGGGGGGCAAGTCCTTCGTCCCGCTGGAGGAGGCGATCGCGGCCAACCTCGACGCGCTCTTCCCCGGCACCGAGGTCGTCGATTACGGCTACTTCAGGGTGACCCGCGACACCGACTTCACCGTCTCCGACGAGGCCGACGACCTGGTCCGGGCGGTGCAGGACGAGATCCGCCGTCGCCGCTTCGGCGAGGTGGTGCGTCTGGAGGTGGCGGCGGGGATGAACCCCAAGCTGCGCATCCAGTTGATCGAGGCGCTGCGGCTGGAGGACCGCGAGGTCTATGACGTCGACGGCCTGATCGACCTCGTAGACCTAACCGCCGTGGCTGACCTCCCCGGCCACACCGAGCTGCGCTACTCGCCCTGGACGCCGGTCACCCAGCCCCGCCTCCAGGGTGAGGACGACGAGCCGGTCGACATCTTCGCGGCGATCCGCCAGGGTGACATCCTCGTCCACCATCCTTACGACTCCTTCGCGACCTCGGTTGAGCGCTTCGTCGAGCAGGCCGTGGCCGACCCCGACGTGCTGGCGATCAAGCACACGGTCTACCGGACCAGCGACGACTCGCCGCTGGTGCCGGCGCTGATCCGGGCTTCCGAACGCGGCAAGCAGGCGGTCTGCATGGTCGAGCTGAAGGCCCGCTTCGACGAGGAGGCGAACATCCACTGGGCGAAGTCACTGGAGGAGGCCGGCGTGCACGTCGTCTACGGCATTCCCGGCCTGAAGACCCACGTCAAGGCGATCCTCGTCGTCCGCCGCGAGGGCGAGCGGGTGCGCGAGTACGTCCACATCGGCACCGGCAACTACCACCCGAACACCGCTCGCCTCTACACCGACTTCGGCCTCTTCACCGCCGATCCTGAGATCGGCGCCGACGTTGCCGAGATGTTCAACTTCCTCACCGGCTACGGACGCCCGGCCGAGTACCGCAAGGTGCTGGTCTCGCCGACGACGATGCGCGACCGCATCCTGGCCGAGATCGAGGAGACGGTGGAGGCGCGCCGCGCCGGCGAGGAGGCACGGATTGCGATGAAGATGAACTCGCTCGTCGACGCGGCTTGCATCAGGGCTCTCTACGAGGCCTCGCAGGCGGGCGTGCGCGTAGACCTCAACGTGCGCGGGATCTGCTGCCTGCGACCCGGCGTCGCCGACGTCTCGGAGAACATCCGCGTCGTTTCGATCGTCGGCCGCTTCCTCGAGCACTCACGCGTCTACTCCTTCCAGCGCGGCGCGGAGACCCGCGTCCTGATCGGGTCTGCCGACCTGATGCCGCGCAACCTGGACAGCCGGGTCGAGCTGGTGACGCCGGTCGAGGACGAGGCGCCCAAGGTCGAACTGCTCGACGTGCTCGAGCGCTGCTTTGCCGAGAACGCCAATGCTTGGGAGCTCGACGCGAACGGGGCCTGGGCCAGGCTGCAGGCGGTGGAAGGGGAGCGGCACGACGTCCAGCGGGAGCTCCGCGAACGCCACGCCGCCCGCGCTGCCGAGCAGCTCGCCGCCGCCGCTGGGTGAGCCTCAAGGCGCCGGGGGCGAGCAATAGGATGCGTCTGTGCCTCGGCTCTCCCTCCTGCCACGCGACAGCGCCTTCTTCGAGCTGTTCGTAGAGGCCGGTCAGAACGCCCTTCACGCAGCCCGCCTGCTCGACGAGATGATGGGCTCTTGGCCCGATGCGGGCGGCCTCGGGCGGGACATCCTCAAGGCCGAGCAGGAGGGTGACCGGATCACGCACGACATCATCCAGCGGCTGAACTCGACGTTCGTCACCCCGATCGACCGCGAGGACATCTACGGCCTGGCGACCCAGATGGACGACATCGTCGACTACACTGAGGAGGCCGCCGACTTCCTCGGCCTCTACAAGATCGAGGCCCCGATGGAGCAGGCCGGGGCACTGACCAAAGTGCTAGTCGCCTCCTGTGAGCAGCTGGCCGAGGCGCTGGGGTTCCTGCGGAACTTCAAGGGCCTGGAGAAATACTGGATCGAGATCCACCGGCTCGAGAACGAAGGGGACAGGATCTCCCGTGACGCCGTCGCCTCGCTCTTCTCCAACGGGATCGACCCGATGGTCGTGATCCGCTGGAAGGACATCTTCGCCGTGCTGGAGAACGCGATCGACGCCACCGAGACCGCCGCTCAAATTCTCGAGGGCATCGTCATCAAGAACTCGTGAGGCTCACGCAATGAGTTCTGACGTGATCATGGTGATCGTCGTCGTGACGGCGCTCGCCTTCGACTTCACCAACGGCTTCCACGACACCGCCAACGTGGTCGCCACCTCGATCTCGACGCGCGCAGCCAAGCCACGGACGGCGATCACGATCGCGTCGCTGCTCAACTTTGCCGGTGCCTTCATCTCGATCTCGGTTGCGGCGACTGTCGCCAACGACGTCGTCGACGCCGGCGTGATCACGCCGACCGTCGTCTTCGCCGGGCTGATCGGGGCGATCGCCTGGAACCTGATCACCTGGTGGTTCGCTCTGCCTTCCAGCTCCTCGCACGCGCTGATCGGCGGCGTCGTCGGCTCGGCCGTGGTCGCGGCCGGCTTCGACGCGGTGCTCGCCGACGGGGTGATCGGCAAGGTGCTGATCCCGGCGATCGTCGCGCCGCTGCTCGCCTTCACGGTCGCCGGCATCGCGATCGGCATCGTCTATCGGATCGTCGGCCGGCAGCGGCCGGGCACGGTGACCCGCGGCTTTCGCTACGGGCAGCTCGTCTCCGGCGGCCTGCTGGCCCTTGCCCACGGCACCAACGACGCCCAGAAGACGATGGGGGTGATCACCCTGGCGCTGATCGCCAACGGCAGCCTCGGGGCGGATGCAGACCCGCCCTTCTGGGTGATCGTCTCAGCGGCGACCGCGATCGCGCTCGGCACCTACAGCGGCGGCTGGCGGATCATCCGCACCACCGGTACGCGGATCATCAAGATGGACCCCGCCCAGGGGTTCTCGGCCCAGGGGGCCGGGGCCGCGGTCATCCTCTCCTCCACCCACTTCGGCTTCCCGCTCTCGACCACCCATGTGATCAACGGCGGCGTGATGGGGGCCGGCGCGGGCAAGCGGCTCTCGGCGGTGCGCTGGGGGGTCGCCGGGAACATCATGGTGGCCTGGCTGCTGACCCTGCCGGCGGCAGCGGCGATCGGGGGCGTCACATACGCAGTGACCGAGATCTTCGGCAGCGGCGCGGTTGGGCCGGTGATCGTCAGCATCGCCGCGCTGGCCGCCAGCGCGATGCTGTTCGCCCGTCGCTCGCAGCAGGGATCGCCGGTCCCGGCGAGCTGAAGATGGCCGTCGTGGTCGAGACCAGCGAGCTGCTGCAGACAGTGGCCGCATCTGTGATCGCGGGCATCGGCGTCACGGTCATCTTTTCGGTGGCGATCTGGGGGGCGGCTCGCTTCATCGAGCTCAGCCGCAGCGAACGGCCTACCGCCGCCGCGGCGGCTGCGGTCGTCGGCGTGGTCGCGCTGGCGGCGACCCTCGGCGCTGTTGCCGTCGGCCTCGTCGTGATGACCGGCAACTAGCGGCGCCCTCGTACAATCCCCGCTGTGCGCACGCTGCGCAACGTCGCGATAGTCATGGCCCTGGCGCTGGTCGTCGCCTTCGTCCCCGGCGGGGGCAACGCCGCCGACGCCTTGCTGACCGCGATCACGATGGCTTTCCTGACCGCGATCGCCTGGACCGTTTACGTACTGAGCCGCCAGAACCAGCTGACGCTGGCGACGCTGAGCGACGGGCGGCGGGCGATCCTCTACGGGGCGCTGGGGATGATCGCGCTGCTGATCGCCGGCTCCGACGAGCTCTTCGCGACTGGGCTCGGCACCCTGGCCTGGCTGATGCTGCTCGGCGCCTCGATCGCAGCGATCTGGCGCATCTGGGTCGAGGCCAACACTTACTGAGTTCGCACAGAGTCGTGACTGAATTGTTCGTTTGAGCGCACCACGCGTGCGCCGGCGGCTGCGACGTTCATGGAGTGCCGCCACGGATCGCCAGCAGCGCAGGCCACAGGGAGGAGGGGACCGCCTCGGTCGAGCTGATCGCGGTTGTTCCCTTCCTGTTGCTGGCGGTCCTGGTGGCGGCACAGCTGGCGCTCGCCGGGCAAGCCCTGTGGTCGGCGGGAGTCGCGGCGCGGGCGGGGGCGCGCGCCGCACTCGTCGGTAGGGACGCGGCGGCGGCGGCGCGGCGGGCGCTGCCGCCGCCGCTGCGCTCCGGGGCGGAGGTTGGCGATGAGGGCGCAGTCACGGTACGTGTGCTGGTCCCGCGTCTGCTGCCGGCGCTGCCCCAAGTAACGGTCGGAGCTGAGACCGGGCTCGATTCAAGTGGGAGATGACGTGCCTGGTCAAGCAGATCAAGGACGCAGGGAGTGTGGCGTGCTCTGCACGCGAGCGACCGAGGACGCCGATATGCGCAGGCCAGGCACGTCATCTGGCCAGTCCACCGTCGAGCTGATCGCGGGCTTGCCGGCGCTGCTGCTCGCCGGCTTGATCGCGCTGCAACTGCTCGCTGCTGGGTATGCGTTGACCCTGGCCGACGGCGCCGCCGAGGCGGGGGCGCTGGCACTGGCATCGGGCGAGCCTGCGAAAGACGCTGTTCTTGCGGCGTTGCCGGGATGGACAGAGGACGAGATTGGTCTCTCGGTCAGTGGCGGACGGGTCACGGTTCGTGTGCGACCGCCGTCGCCGATCCCGGCTCTCGCCGATCGACTCACGGTCTCCAGCTCAGCTTTTGCGAGGCCAGCGCGGTGAACGGGACGGTGGTTCTTGTCACCTGGGTCGGGGAGGCGAGCGGGTCGAAGGCGGCTGCGGCGGCACTCGCCTGCGCCGGCTCGGAGCCGGACCGGCCGGGCCTCCTGGTCGACGTCGGTGGGCGCCCGCCACGGCCCACCCTGGTCGCATCGACGGGAGCACGCGAGCTCGAGGAGCGGCTTGCCGTCCACATACCGGAGACGCGCGCTGCCTCGCGCGGTCAGACCTGCCACCTGACGCTTCCTCCCGACGAGGAAGGACTAGAGCGACTGCCGGCGGCGCTGCCGCTCGTCCGCGAGTCCATCGCGGTCGTCCACCTGCCGCCGGCGCTGTTGCAGCCGACGCTGGCCGAGCCTCGCATTGAGGCGACGGGCGCGTTGCTACGGGCGGATCTCGCAAGCGACCGCGCCCTCACCGGGCTAGCTGTGCGTGACCTGCTTGAACGGGGCCTTCACGTAGCGGTCCTCAAGCGACCGCTGGCCTGGGTTCCAGCGCGTAGAGCGCTATTCGGCGTGCTGCCGGCCACCGCGCCGGGTGGTCTCCCGCTTCAGCAGGTCGAGCGCCTTTCTGCATCTGTAATGCCAAGGACCTCCGCGGACTCGAGGACTTGATAGAGATCGTCGTGTGCTGACCGTCGCAGTCACCGGCCCCACCGGGGAGATCGGCAAGGCCTTCATCTCGGCGCTCGAGCGGCTGCCGGAAGTGGACCGGGTGATCGGGATGGCCCGGCGCCCCTTCGACCTCGCCGGGCAGGGCTGGGAGAAGACCGAGTACCGGCGCGGTGACGTGCTCGATCGCGAGGCGGTCGAGGACCTGGTGGACGGGGCCGATGTGGTCGTCCACCTCGCCTTCGTGATCGTCGCCGGCGGCGGCGAGAGCCGCGAGATCAACCTGCGCGGCTCACGCAACGTCTTCGAGGCCACCGCTGCCGCCGGTGCCAAGCGCCTTATCTACACCTCGTCGGTCGCCGCCTACGGCTTCCGCCGCGGCATGCCCGAGCTGCTCAGTGAGGACGAGTCGGTGAAGGGGACCGCGCGTCACCCCTACTCAGCACACAAGGCCGCGGTGGAGGAGGAGCTGGCGGAGGCGCTCGACGGCTCCGCCACCGACGTCTACGTCTTCCGCCCCTGCATCGTCGCTGGCCCGCAGGCGACGATGCTGCTCGACGTGATCCCCCTGCTGGCTATGGGGCAGCGCATCCCCGGCCCGCTGCGCTGGGCGCTCGGCAAGGTACCGGAGCTGCGTCCTGTTCTGCCGGACCCCGGCGTGCCCTTCCAGCTCGTCCACCATGATGACGTCGCTACGGCGCTCTGCGCCGCCGTCCTCGGGCACGGCGACCCCGGCGTCTACAACCTGGCGGGGCCGGGGCAGTTGACGATCTCCGACCTCGCCCACGAGCTCGGCTGGCACGCGGTGCCGGTCCCCGCCTCACAGTTTGCGGTCGGTGCCGCCGCCGAGGCGGTGGCCCTAATGCCGTTCCTGCCTGACGAGGCGGCTTGGATCGAGGCGGTCCGCCGCCCCGTCCTGATGGATACGACGAAGGCAAGGGCCGAGCTGCACTGGATGCCGCACCACGATGCTCGCGGGACGCTGCGCGAGACGGTCGCGGCGGTTCGCGCACGTTAGGCCTATCCCGGCAGGGGTTCCGCTTAACTTTTTCGGAGAGCGGCTGCTGCTGTCCGAGGTCGGATCGGCCGAAAAAGTACAAGACGCTCCACCCCTACCGGGATAGGCCTTTAGCCCGCGAGCCGTCACAGAGTTGGCCGATTGGACGCGCCACGGGTGCGTTCAGGCGCGGCAGGGTGCTGACATGGGCGCGAAGAGGGAGGAGGGGCAGGCGCTGCTGCTGGTCCTGGGCGGCGTCTTCGTTCTGCTCGCCGGAGCACTGGCGCTGGTAGCGATCGCCGGCGCGGTGACCGGCAAGGGACGGGTGCAGCGGGCGGCAGACCTGGCCGCAATCTCGGCCGCCCGCTCGATGCGCGACGACCTGCCGCGCCTGCTCGCCCCGCCAGCCTTTCCCAACGGCCTGCCGAACCCGCGTCACCTGCCGAAGGCCGTCTACCTGTGGCGAGCACGCGGCGCCGCGAGGCAGGCGGCGGAGGAAAACGGGGTCGCCCCCGCGCGGCTGCGGGTTGACTTTCCCGATAGTTCCTCCTTCGCTCCGGTGCGGGCTCGTGTCGAGATTGTCGCCAACTTGGAAGTCGGTGACGGTCGCACCGAGGTCGAGGCTTCGGCGGTCGCCGAAGCCACCGCGCCGGCCACGGCCTCAGGATCCGGGGTGATGCCGGAGATGGCGAGCGGCGGCGGCTACAGCGGGCCGCTGGTCTACCGCGGCGGGGAGGGGATGAGGCCGGACGTCGGTGCTGCCTTCGATCGGATGGCGGCAGCGGCAGCGTCCGACGGCTTCACGCTCGTCGTCAACTCCGGCTTCCGCTCCGACACCGAGCAGGCGGCGCTCTTCGCCGCCCACCCCGATCCGCGCTGGGTCGCGCCGCCAGGCCAGTCGTTGCACCGTTGCGCCACCGAGCTCGACCTCGGCCCCGAAACGGCCTACGGCTGGCTCGCCGCCAACGCCAGCCGCTTCGGCTTCGTCCAGCGCTACTCCTGGGAGGCTTGGCACTACGGGTTTTCTTTGGGGCCGGCGCCCTGCTCGGCCGCAGGCAACTCCGTCGTGACGGGTGGTGGGGGAGACGGTGCGCTCTCAGGCTCTGGCGGCCTTCCATCCTTCGTCCCGGCTCAGTACCGGGCGCCGCTGTTGCGCGCCGCGACCCGCTGGAACGTCTCCGCCACTCTGCTCGCCGGCCAGCTGATGGCCGAGTCGAACTTCGATCCCAATGCGGGTTCCCCGGCTGGCGCTCAGGGCATCGCCCAGTTCATGCCGTCCACGGCGGCTGCTTACGGCCTGCGCGATCCCTATGACCCGATCGAAGCGATCGATGCCCAGGCCCACCTCATGTCCGACCTGCTGCGGCAGTTTGGCGACCCGTCCCTCGCCCTCGCCGCCTACAACGCCGGCCCGACACCGGTTGAAGCCTGCGACTGCGTTCCCGACTACCCCGAGACCCAGGCATACGTCAGTCGCATCCTCGCTTTTTTGGACGGTGCCGGCGTCCTCCCCGTGCCTAGCTTCGAAGTCCGTCTGGTCGCATGAGCGTCGCGGCTGCATCCCACAACAGAGCCGTTCCCGAGGCTTTCACCCTTCATACACCATGAGGTGTATTCTGGTGTATTCTGGTGAAATGACGCGAACGAACATCGAGATCGACGACCAGTTGGTGGGCCGGGCGATGCGTCTGTACCGACTGCGTAGCAAGCGCGAGGCCGTCGACCTCGCCTTGCGCAGGCTCGTCGGTGAGCAGATGAGCCGTGAGGAGATGCTGGCGACGGAGGGACAGGGCTGGGGCGGCGACCTCGACGAGATTCGCTCTCGGCAGGAGATACCCGAGCTGTGATCCTCGTCGACAGCTCCGCCTGGGTGGAGTTCCTGCGCGCGACTGGCAGCTCGTCGCACTTGCGGCTGCGCTCGGCGCTGCAGGAGGGGGCAGGCCTCGCCTGGACGGACGTGATCGCGATGGAGATCCTGGCCGGCGCTCGCGACGATGCCGACCGAGACCGCCTCCGCCGCCTGCTCTACGGCCTCGAGTTCCTCGCTGTGGAAGGACCGGCAGATTACGAGAGCGCGGCCGAGCTTTACCGGCTCTGCCGCAGTAGGGGCGAGACCCCGCGCAAGCTCACCGACTGCCTGATCGCTGCGGTCGCGATTCGCAACGACGCGGAGCTGCTCTGCGAGGACTCCGATTTCGCCGCAATTGCCCGCCACGCGCCATTGCGGCTGGTCGTTGATCGACCTTCCGGTCGTGTCGGTCCTGGCGCATAGAGTTCCGCCGTGTTTGTGACCTCGAGTTCGCATCGTCCCTCCAGAGCCCGCGCGTTCGCGCTCGCGGCGGGGATCGCGATCCTTGCCTCATCTGGCTCTGGCATCACGGGGGACCCGGATGCCGCGAGGGCCGCCTCGGCCGGCAAGAAAAAAGCTTGCAAGAAAACGCAGCGGCTGCGCAAAGGCAAATGCGTGACCAAGCCGAAAGCCAAAACGAAGCCGAAACTGCCGGCGTCGGCCGCTCCGGCGCCCGATATGAGCGATGCGGACGGCGACGGCATCCCCTACGCGTGGGAGACGCCGGTGCTGACGTCGGCTCCGACTGGGTCGAGATGCACCTCTAAACAGCGGCTGCGCAAAGGCAAATGCGTGCCCAGGTGCAAGAAAGGCCGGGTACTGAAACGCGGCAAATGCGTGAAAAGGAAAAAACCGGCCAAACGGCGGAAAGCGACCGCCCAGGCCTCTATCGCACCGGTTAGCGTTGCCTCGCTCGGCGCCGACCCCAACCACAAGGACATCTTCGTTCAGATCAATTACGCGAGCGAGGCGCTGCGCCAGAGCACGTCGTGCTCGGAGCTCGACGCGCTCGTCGCCGCCTTTGCGAACGCCCCGGTCCCCAATCCCGACGGCACGACGGGAATCGCTCTCCACATCGATGCCGGCATCTCCTGTCCGAGCCGCAGCTACAACCTCGGGGGGTCACCGACCTTCGACGCCGGGCCGTGTCCGGATTTCGGCACGCTCAACCGCGTTGCAGAGCTGCCGGAGAGCCGGGTCGGCACCTTCCACGTCGCCGCCTTCGGGCCGACCTGCGGCCAGGGTGGAAACGCAGCCGGTACCGGCACGCTGCGCGGGACGCGGATGACGGTCTTCACCGATGGCCCTTCGTTCGCGCACATACTGATGCACGAGCTCGGTCACAACCTCGGCCTCGATCATCCCTTCCCTGGTCAGCCGAACCGGATCAGCACAATGAACTCGCTGCTGGCCGTTTCCGACACCGGCAACGGCTTCACTGAAATCCTTGATTACCAGCGCTTCAGTCTTCCGGCCATCGACGAGAACAATCTCAGCGAGGAAGCAGGGATCTCGGCGCCGCCAGAGGCGCACCGCTTCTACATCCAGCACTTCTGCGCCGCTGACAATCCGCCAAACGGGGGATTCCGCTCCGCCTGGCCAGGTGACGGCCCAATCGACTGGAATTGCAACTCGCCATCGCTCCTGCCGCCGGGCGGGTCGCCGACGATCGATCCGGGGACCGTGGCCGCCGACGTCAACGGCGACGGCCAGCTGACCGTGTTGCCGGCGACCGGCCCCGAGTGGCCCACGCTCGACTACGCCAGCGGCGGCCAGATCGGGCCGCGGTAGCGCAAACCGCTGTTGTAGCCTGCGACGCGATGGCGACGGTCGAGGTACAGGGAGTCGAGGGGATGCGGGCGCTGCTCGGTCAGGAGATCGGGCCGAGCGAGTGGCGCACAGTCACCCAGGAGGACATCGACACCTTCGCCAGGCTCTCCGGCGACGACCAGTGGATCCACGTCGACGTCGAGCGGGCCAAGAACGAGAGCCCGTTCGGGACGACGATCGCCCATGGCAACCTCACCCTCTCGCTGGTCGACGGCTTCCGCAAGGAGATGATCTCCTCCACCGGCTTCGCCCTCGGCGTCAACTACGGCTGGGACAAGATCCGCTTCCCCGCCCCGGTGCCCGTCGACTCCAAAGTCCGCGCCCGCGCCGAGGTCGTCTCGATGGACGACAAGGGTGGCGGTTGGTGGCAAGTAATCACCCGCTTTACCCTCGAGGTCGAGGGCAATGAGAAGCCGTGCTTCGTGGGCGACAGCGTCACCCGCGTGATGGCGCCCGCCGCCTGAGCATTACTCGACGGTGAGCGTTCCCTCCATTCCCCCTTTGCGGTGACCTTGCACAGAGCAGTAGAAGGTGTACTCGCCGGGTTTGAGATTGGCGACGATCGAGTCCTCATCTTCAATGAGTAGGAAAGTCCGACCGACACTTTTGCCTTTGGCGTTTTCGATGTTGAGATCGTGGATTTCGGTCTGAGGGTTCTCGAACACGATTTTCGTTTTGCCGGCGACGACCGCGACCTCTGATGGCATGTAGGCAAGCTCGCCCCGGGGGTCGGGCTTGATCCTCACCGTTCCCTCGGTGATGGCGGTGGTGTCGCCTCCCGCCGCCTCGTCATCATCACCGCAGGCGGCGAGCAGGGAAGCAGTGAGGATGACTGCGAACGTCACGACTACCCTCTCGAGCGGAAGCCTTTGAAGCGAATTGGCCATGAACCAGAAACTCTAACTGGTTGTGACCAATCTGTATGTCCCGCGTAATCAGTTGACGGTAAGTGTCCCTTCCATGCCGGCCTCGCGGTGGCCGGGCACGGAGCAGTAGAAGGTGTAGTCGCCGGGTTTGAGGTCCACCGTGGTCGAGGTCGAGCTCTCGGTGATCAAGTCGGTCTGGCCGACGGTTTTGCCGCCGGAGTCTTCGATCGCGACGTCATGCGGTGCGGCCTGGGGGTTGTCGAACGCGAGCGTCACTTTGCCGGCTCCGGTCGAGGCTTCGGTCGTCGTGTAGGCGAGCGCCCCGCTCGGGTCGGCCTCGAATTTCAGCGCCGTGCCGCCACCGGCTCCGCCGCCGCCACCCGCGCCACCGGCGGCTTTTTCGCCACCACCGGTTTCCGTGGTGGTTTCGGCCCCGTTGTCGCTTGTCGTGGTCGTGCCCCCATCGTCGTCATCATCGCCGCAGGCGACGAGCGCGAAGGCGGCGAGGGCGAGGGCGAGAAGTGCGGCAACCTTCTTCATGCTGGGTTCCTTTCCTCGGGGGAGAGCCTCAACGGGACTGTACCGCTCAGCGGCCGGCGAACTCGGGTTTCTCGCCGCCAAAGAAGGCAGTGACGCCGGCCCGCAGGTCCTCGGTGGCCATGCTGTCGGCGATCCCGTGCCGCTCCAGTTGCAGGTGCTCGGTAAGGCTGTTCTCGATGCTCTGGCCGCAGAGCTGCTTCGCCATCCGCACGTAGTGGGGAGCCTTGGCCGCCAGCTTCTCGGCCTTTGCCTGCGCCCGGTCCATCAGCTCGTCGGGGGCGACGACCTCGGCGACGAGGCGCTCGGCCAGTGCGTCCTGGGCGCTCATGTTGGGGTCGTTGAGGAGGATTTCCAGCGCCCGGCTTGGGCCGACCACGCGCGGGAGGAAGTAGGTCATGCCGCCGTCCGGGGAGGCGCCGATCCGCCCATAGGCGCAGGCGAAGAAGGCCGCTTCGGAGGAGATCCTGACGTCGCAGGCAAGCGCCAGCGAGAAGCCGGCGCCGGCGGCCGGCCCGTTGACCGCGGCGATCACCGGGTAGGGGATCCGCCGCAGGTCGACGATCGCCGTGTGCAGCGCCTCGGCGCCACGTCGCACCTGCGCGGGCAGGTTGATCGAGTCGTCTTCGACCCCGGTTTTGAACCAGTTGACGTCGCCGCCGGCGCAGAAGGCCTTGCCGGAGCCGGTAATGATCAACGCCCGCAGCGGCGCCTGGTCGGCGAGCCAGGCGAAGGCGACCGTCATCTCTCCGATCATCTCCGGGCTCATTGCGTTGAAGGCATCGGGGCGGTCGAGGGTGAGGGTGCCGATGTCGCCGTCGATCTCGATTCGCAGCGTGCTCAGCTCGGGTGGGTTAGTCATTCTGCTCTCTCCCTGTCGACTTTCGCTCGCATAGCGGATGAAAGTCGACAGTCGTCTCGGTTGGCCGGCTGGCCAGGAGCCTACTCTTTGACCTGTGAACGGCGGCGACGACCTGACGAGCTCCGAGCGGATTGCCCAGCAGCGCCGCGAGCTTCCCGACTCGCCTGGCGTCTACCTCTTCCACGGCACCGACGGCGAGATCCTCTACGTCGGCAAGGCGCGCTCGATCCGCAAGCGCGTCGCCTCCCACTTCTCCGGTGGTGAGACCCGCCTCACCTCGCGGGTCGACCACATCGAGTGCCTCGTCACCGCCAACGAGGCGGAGGCGCTTCTCGCCGAGCAGAGCTTCATCAAGCGCCACCGGCCGCGCTTCAACATCCGCTTGCGCGACGACAAGTCCTATCCATATGTCTGCGTCAGCCTCGACGAGGAGTACCCGCGGGTCTACTTCACCCGCGAGAAGCACCGCTCCGGCCGCGCTTACTTCGGCCCCTTCTCGAGCGCCAAGCGGGTGCGCGAGACACTCGACCTGCTCGGCAAGCTGTTCCAGTTCCGCACCTGCGAGGGGGCCGAGCCCGGCCGCCGCTCCGGCAGCCCCTGCCTCGACCACTACATCAAGCGCTGCGGGGCACCCTGCGTGGGTTACGTCACCCAGGACGAGTACCGTCGCAACATCGATGCGATCGTCGACTTCCTCTCCGGTCGCTACCGCCAGGTGGAGGCGGACGAGCAGGCGAAGATGGAGGTGGCGGCGGAGGCGCGGGAGTTCGAGCGCGCCGCCGTGCACCGCGACCGCCTGCAAGCGATCCAGTCGCTGTTCGAGCGCCAGCGGGTTGCCGGCGGCTCGGTCGGGGCGATCGACCTGATTGGCGTCGCCGCGGAGGGCGTCGACGCCAACGCCCAGGTCTTCCAGGTGCGCGACGGCATCCTCGCCGAGCGCCAGAGCTTCTACCTCGACAACCAGGCCGAGCGCGAGCCCGCCGAGGTCGCCGAGGAGTTCATCGGCCAGTACTACTCGGCCTCGCCTGCGGTGCCACGGACGATCGTCGTCGGCCCCTACCTACGCAACCGCGTCGAGCTGCTCGCTGCGGCGCTGAGCGAGCGGCGCGGCGCCCCGGTCGAGATCCGCGTCGCCGAGCGCGGCGACAAGCGCCGCCTGCGCGAGCTGGCCGAGCGCAACGCCCGCCTCGCCCTGGACCAGGACCGGCTGCGCCGCGAGCACCGCCGCCAGCGCCGGGTCGAGTCGCTGGCGACCCTGCGCGACGCGCTCGGGATGGAGGAGCTGCCGGTCCGCATCGAGGGCTTCGACATCTCCAACCTTGGCGGCGACCACACCGTCGCCTCGATGGTCGTGTTCGAGGGGGGTGCGACAAAGAAGGCCGACTACCGCCGCTTCCGTGTGCGGGGCGAGCGCAGCAACGGCTCCGACGACTTCGCTTCGATGGAAGAGGTGCTCACACGGCGGATGAATCGCTACCTCGAACAGGTCGACCTCTCTCCTCACGACGGCAAGCGCGACGCCAGCTTCGCCTCGTTGCCGTCCCTGGTCGTGATCGACGGTGGCAAGGGGCAACTCTCGGCTGGGATGCGCGTCCTGCGCCCCTTCGTCGAGCGCGGCGTCACCGTGATCGGGCTGGCGAAGAAGCTGGAGGAGGTCTACGTGCCCGGGCGCGCGGCGCCGCTCGACCTGGCGGCTGACTCCGAGGCCTCGAAGCTGTTGCAGCGCGTCCGCGACGAGGCCCACCGCTTCGCGATCGACCACCACCGCGGCCGCCGCGACCGAGCAATGACCGGCTCGGTGCTCGATGACCTGAAGGGCATCGGCCCGGTGCGCAAGCGGGCACTGCTTCAGCACTTCGGCTCGCCGGAGCGGCTGGTGGCGGCCAGCCGTGAGGAGCTGGAGGCGGTGCCCGGGGTGCCCGGCAAGGTCGCCCGCGAGATCCACGAGCAGCTCAACAGGACGGGCTGATGGCGCGAGCGGAGCGAACGATGGCGGGCGGCAAGGGCAGGGATGGCCACGCTCCAGGCAGCAACGTGACCCTGGTCCTGATCACCGGCCACTCGGGTGCCGGCAAGTCGGAGGCGATCGCCGCCTTCGAGGACGGTGGCTACTTCTGCGTCGACAACCTGCCGCCGCGGATGATCGGCAGCCTCGGCGAGCTCTTCCGCCACGACGGCAGCGGCGTCGAGCGCGCCGCGGTCGTCTCCGACGTGCGCGGCGGCGACTACTTCGACGAGCTGCTCCAGGTCCTCGACGAGCTCCAGAGTGACGGACTGAAACCGAAGGTGCTCTTCCTCGAGGCCGATGAGGAGACGCTGGTCGACCGCTACAAGGAGACGCGTCGGCGACACCCGCTCGCCCCCGAGGGTCGGATCGTCGACGGGATCCGCGCCGAGCGAGAGCTGCTGGCGCCGCTGCGCGAGCGCGCCGACGTTGTCATGGACACGGGCGACCTGACCAGCGGCATGCTGCGCCGCCGCATCGCCGAGGAGATGCTCGGCCGCGACGAGAGCGGCAAGCTGGCCCTGACCCTGCTCACCTTCGGCTTCAAGAACGGGCCGCCGCACGACGCCGACCTGACCCTCGACGTGCGCTTCCTGCCCAACCCCCACTACGTCGACGAGCTGCGCCCGCTGACCGGGCTCGACCTCGCGGTCCGCGAGTACGTCGAGGCTGGCACCCTGGCCGGCGAGTTCTACGGCCGCTTGCTGCCGCTGCTCGAGTTCCTCCTGCCCGCCTACGTGGCGGAGGGCAAGAGCCACCTGACGATCGCGGTCGGCTGCACCGGCGGCCGCCACCGCTCGATCACCGTCGCCGACCGGATTCGCTGCGACCTCGAGGGCCGCGACGACGTCGTGGTGCGGGTGAAGCACCGCGACGCCGAACTCGACTGAGGACCCCTCGGCCACCCCTCCATAGAATCGGGACTCCCGTGCCCGAGAGTCCCTTCAGATATACCCCGTGTGCGGCTGGCGAGCGCCGGACCAAGCGGGGCAAGGACGCAGGGAGGCCGAATAGCAGAGCTCATGAGTATCCGGTTCGCTCAGGCTGCTCCCACCGAAACGCAACTCGGGCCTCCAGACCCAACCGGTGCTCTGGCGCAGCCGACTTTTACCCCACCAGAGTGGGGTCAATGTCGGCTGCGGGTGCCGGGGCCGCCTCAGCGGGCCTTGACCGGCTCATTTGGGCGCCAACCGGAGTCAACCGGATACTCATGAGCAGCGCTATTCGGCCGACTGAGGACGCCGCACCGCGCCGTGTCCGCCGCCGCCAGGCGTGCGTGGGGTAGATCTGAATGGACTCCAACCCCGTCATCTCCATAAGGGGCCTGCGCAAGAGCTATGGCGAGGTCGAAGCCGTCCGCGGGATCGACCTCGAGGTCCAGCCGGGCGAGGTTTTCGCCCTGCTCGGACCAAACGGAGCGGGGAAGACGACGACGGTCGAGATCCTCGAGGGATACCGCGAGGCCAGCGCCGGCCAGGTCGCAGTGCTGGGCGAGGACCCACGGCGCGCCGGCCGCGCCTGGCGCGAGCGGATCGGCATCGTCCTCCAGGGCAGCCGTCCTGACCCATACCTGACCGTGCGCGAGTCGCTCGCCCTCTACGCCGGCTACTACGCGAAGCCGCGGCCGATCGAGGAGACGATCACCCTCGTCGGTCTCGAGGGCAAGGCCGACGAGCGCGCCAGTCGGCTCTCCGGCGGCCAGCAGCGCCGGCTCGACGTGGGGATGGCGCTGATCGGCGATCCCGAGCTGCTCTTCCTCGACGAGCCGACGACCGGCTTCGACCCCTCGGCCCGGCGCCAGGCCTGGGAGACGATCGCTGGCCTGCGGGATCTGGGCAAGACGGTCCTGCTCACCACCCATTACATGGACGAGGCGCAGCGCCTCGCCGACCGGGTCGCGATCCTCGCCGGGGGGCGGATCGTCGCCGCCGGGACGCCCGCCGACCTCGGCAATCGCGAGAGCCTGCCGACGACGATCAGCTACCGGCTCGACGGCGAGGAGGTCTCGGTGCAGACCCGGACCCCGGTCGAGACCCTGCACGAGCTGACCGGGCGCGCGGTTGAGCAGGGACTCGAGCTCGACGGCCTGGAAGTCACCCGGCCCAACCTCGAGGAGATCTACCTCTCGCTCACCTCGGAGAACGGCGAGTGAACGGCTTCGCCCTCGTCGCGCATCAGTTCCGCTACGACCAGAAGGCCTTCTGGCGCAATCCCGCCTCGGTTTTCTTCACCGTTGCCTTCCCGGTCGTCCTGCTGCTGATCTTCGCCACGATCTTCGGTGACCAGACGATCGATGTGCGCGGCGGCATCGAGACGACCGCCTACTACGTGCCGGCGATCATCACCCTGGCCGTGATCTCAGCGACGATGCAGTCGCTGACGATGTCGCTGACGATCGCGCGCGAGGACGGGCGGCTAAAGCGGGGAAGGGGGACGCCGATGCCCCCCTGGGTCTTCATCGCCGGACGGGTCGGCAACTCGATCGTCCTCGCGATGATGATGCTGGCGCTGATCGCCGTGATCGGGCGCCTCCTCTACGACGTCCCGATCCCTTGGTCAGCGTTGCCAGAGATCGTCCTCGTCCTCGTCGTCGGCGCCGCCTCCTTCTGCTGCCTCGGCATCGCCCTGACCGCGGTGATTCCCTCCCAGGATGCGGCCGCGCCGATCGTCAACGCGCTGTTGCTGCCGCTCTACTTCCTCTCCGGCGTCTTCATTCCCGACAACGAGCTGCCCAGCGGCGTCGTCGACTTCGCCAACCATTTCCCGGTCCGGCCCTTCTTCCAGTCTTTCTTCGACGCCTACATCCCTAGCGCGACCGGCGCCAGCCTCGACTGGGGACACCTCGCCGTGGTCGCGGTCTGGGGCGTCGCCGGATTGTTGCTCGCGATTCGCTTCTTCCGCTGGAGCCCGCGCGGCGGCTGAGCGGGCAGCCTTCGGGCGAGATTCCCTTATAGCCTCCCTTCGCAATGCTGCACCACGTTCTTTTGGAGGTTTCGGAGCTCGAGCGAAGCGCCTCGTTCTACGACGCGCTGCTCGCTCCGCTCGGCTGGCGGCGTCATTTCGAGGAAGACGGGACGGTTGGCTGGGGCATCGCCAAGCCGGTCTTCTTTATCGCCTCCCACCATGAGGCACGACCGGGCTTCGGCCTGCTCAGTTTCTCCGCCCTGGGGATCGTCGCGGTCAAGGCGGCCTGGGAAGCGGGGGTCGCCGCCGGCGGCGTCAGCGTCAGCGACCCCGGCGAGCGCCGCTCGCACGGCTCGGGCTCCTACTCGGCCTTCCTCAAGGACCCGGACGGGTACGAGATCGAGATCACGATCGGGTCCGACTAGCTCGACTTCATAAGATCGGTCCCAAACCAATTCAGGAGGCAATGACTTCATGGCTGTGAAGGTGGGAATCAACGGCTTTGGGCGGATCGGGCGCAATATCTTCCGCTCCGCGCACGCGGCGGGCGCCGATCTCGAGTTCGTTGCGGTCAACGACCTCACCGATCCCGCGACCCTGGCCCACCTGCTCAAGTACGACTCGATCCTTGGCCGCTTCCCCGGCGAGGTCGAGGCGGGGGAGGACTCGATCTCGGTTGACGGGACCGAGCTGAAGGTGCTCTCCGAGCGCGACCCCGCCGACCTGCCGTGGGCCGACCTCGGCGCCGATGTAGTGATCGAGTCGACCGGCCTCTTCACCGGTCGCGACGACGCCGGCAAGCACCTCGGGGCGGGCGCCAAGAAGGTGATCATCTCCGCCCCAGCCAAGGAGCCGGACGTGACCGTCGCGCTCGGCGTCAACTTCGAGAGCGACTACGACCCCGAGCAGCACCACATCATCTCCAACGCGTCCTGCACCACCAACTGCCTGGCGCCGCTGGCCAAGGTGCTGAACGAGAGCTTCGGGATCGAGCAGGGCCTGATGACGACGATCCACGCCTACACCGCCGACCAGCGCCTGCAGGACATGCCGCACAAGGATCTGCGCCGGGCGCGGGCTGCGGCGCTCAACCTGATTCCGACCACGACCGGCGCCGCCAAGGCCGTCGGCTTGGTCCTACCGGAGCTGAACGGCAAGCTGAACGGGTTTGCGATGCGGGCGCCGGTGGCCACCGGCTCGGTCGTCGACCTCGTCTTCACGACGCCGGATCCGGTCAGCGCCGACGAGGTCAACGCTGCGGTCAAGGCCGCCGCCGAGGGGCCGCTGGAGGGCATCCTCTCCTACACCGAGGACCCGATCGTCTCCACCGACATCGTCAGCGACCCGCATTCCTCGATCTTCGACGCCGGCCAGACGATGACGATCGGCGACGGGCGGATGGTCAAGGCGGTCTCCTGGTACGACAACGAGTGGGGCTACTCGAACCGCTGCGTAGAGCTGGCGGGGAAGGTCCTGCAGCCGGTTTCAGCCAGCGCCTGAGCCCGCGAGGACGGCGCCTTGAGCTTCTCCAAGAAGAGCGTCCGCGACGCCGACGTCGCGGGCCGCAGGGTGCTGGTCCGGGTCGACTTCAACGTGCCGCTGGACGGCGGCCGGGTGGCGGACGACACCCGGATCCGCGCGGCGCTGCCGACGATCGAGCTGCTGCGCGACCGGGGCGCCGCGATCGTCCTCGTCTCGCACCTTGGGCGGCCGAAAGGGGAGGTGGACCCGGCGCTCTCGATGCGCCCGGTCGGCGAGCGGCTGGCGGAGCTGCTCGGTGCCTCCGTCCATCAGGCCCCCGCGGTGGTCGGCAGCGACGTCGAGACGATGGCCGGGGGGCTCGGTCCCGGCGAAGTCTTGTTGCTCGAGAACGTCCGCTTCGAGCCGGGGGAGACCGCGAACGATCCGGCGCTTGCCGAAGCGCTCGCCGGCCTGGCCGACCTCTACGTCAACGATGCTTTCGGTGCTGCTCACCGCGCCCACGCCAGCACCGAGGGGGTTGCCGACCACCTTCGGGGCTACGCCGGGTTGCTGCTGGAGCGCGAGGTGAACGAGCTGACCGCGGTGGTCGAGTCGCCCCGTCGCCCGCTGGTCGTCGTCCTCGGCGGCGCCAAGGTCAGCGACAAGGTCGGCGTGATCGATCGCTTCCTCGAGGTCGCCGACCAGATCCTGATCGGCGGCGCGATGTGCTTCAGCTTCTTCCGCGCGCAGGGGATCGCGACCGGCAACTCTCTGGTCGACGACGAGAGCGTCGCGGCGGCCGAGGAGGCGCTGAAGCGCGCCGAGGAATCCGAGTGCCAGCTGATGCTGCCGGTCGATCTCGTGCTCGGTCGCGAGTTCGACGCCGGGACGGAGCGCCGCGAGAGCGACGGGGTCGAGGTCCCCGACGGCTGGATGGGCCTCGATGTCGGTCCTCGCACCGCGGCCGCCTACGCCGAGGCGATCGCCGCTGCCGGCACCGTGCTCTGGAACGGCCCGATGGGGGCCTTCGAGTTGGAGCCCTTCGCCGCCGGCACCCGCGCGGTGGCCGAGGCGGTCGCCGCGGCGCCCGGCACGACCGTGATCGGCGGCGGCGACTCGGTCGCCGCGCTGCAGCAGTTTGGGCTGGGTGAGAAGGTGGACTGGCTCTCGACCGGAGGAGGAGCGTCGTTGGAGTTGCTGGAGGGCAAGAAGCTGCCGGGCGTGGAGGCGCTGCTCGATGCGTAGGCCCTACGTCGCCGCCAACTGGAAGATGCACAAGACGATCGAGGAGGCTGAGGCCTTCCTCGGCGCCTTCCTACCTGGCGCGCCCGGCCCCGAGGGGCCGGAGGTCGTGATCTGCCCGCCGTTCACGGCGCTGAAGCCGGTGGTCGAGCTGTGCGCGCAGAGCGCCGTCCGCGTCGCAGCCCAGAACATGCACGAGGAGGAGTCGGGCGCTTTCACGGGCGAGGTCTCAGGGCCCATGTTGGCCGAGCTCGGTGTTGACGCGGTGGTGCTCGGTCACTCCGAGCGGCGCCAGCACTTCGGCGAGAGCGACGAGGCGCTGGCCCGCAAGGTGCCGGCTGCGCTGGCCGCCGGGCTGGAGCCGATCCTCTGCGTCGGCGAGAGCGAGGAGGCTCGCGACGGGGGGCAGACCGAGGCGGTGCTGGAGCGCCAGCTGCAGGCTGATCTGGCCGAGATCGGGTCCGGCGACCTCCCCAAGGTCGTGATCGCCTACGAGCCAATCTGGGCGATCGGCACCGGACGTACGGCGACGCCCGAGCAGGCCCAGGAGACGATCGCCTTCATACGCGACGCGCTGCGCATGCGCGGTACGGCTGCCGACCAGGTGCGCATCCTCTACGGCGGCTCGGTCAAGCACGGCAACGCCGCCGAGCTGATGGCGCAAGCGGACATCGACGGCGCCCTGGTCGGAGGCGCCAGCCTCGACCCCGGCGACTTTATGGCGATCGTGGAAGCGGCAGGTTGAGCGAGCACCCGGCTCCCTCGCTCGCCCTGGTCATCCTTGACGGCTGGGGCTTGGCCGAGCCCGGCCCCGGTAACGCGATCTCGCTTGCCCAGACACCGGTCTTTGACCGGCTTTGGGAAGAGTTCCCCAGCACGCAGCTCTCGGCGCAGGGGCCTGACGTCGGCCTTCCCGAGGGCCAGATGGGCAACTCCGAGGTCGGCCACCTCAACCTCGGCGCCGGGGCAATCGTCAAGCAGGATCTGGCCCGGATCGACGACGCGATCGCCGATGGCAGCTTCTTCGAGAACGAGGCGCTGCTGGCAGCCTGCGAGCGCGCCCGCAATAGCCCCCGCGGCCGTCTCCACCTGCTCGGACTCGTCTCCGACGGCGGTGTCCACTCGGGATGGGAGCACATCGAGGCGACGATCGAGCTGGCTTCTCAGGAGGGCGTCCAGGACGTCGTCTTCCACGCCTTTACTGACGGTCGCGACACCCTGCCCCACGGCGGCCGCGGCTACCTCGCCGAGCTGGAGCGCTGGCTGAAGCGGGCCGGCCGCATCGGCACAGTCAGCGGCCGCTACTACGCGATGGACCGCGACACCCGCTGGGAGCGGACGAAGCTCGCCTACGACGCGATCGTCCACGCCGAGGGCCTGCGGGCGGCAAGCGCCGATGAGGCGATCGCCGCCTCCTACGAGCGCGGCGAGACCGACGAGTTCGTCAAGCCGACCGTGATCGGCGATTACGACGGCGTCGCCGAGGGCGACGTCGGGATCTTCGTCAACTTCCGCCCCGACCGCGCCCGGCAGCTGACCCGTGCCCTGGCCGAGCCGGGCTTCGACGAGTTTCCGCGCGCCGGCGGTGCGCTCCTCGACCTGACCACGATGACCGAGTACCGCAAGGGGTGGCCCTACCCAGTGGTCTTCCCCGAGGCGCGGCCGCAGGCGACGCTGGCTGAAGTCATCTCCGCAGCCGGAGGGCGACAGCTGCACGTCGCCGAGACCGAGAAGTACGCCCACGTCACTTACTTCTTCAACGGCGGTCGTGAGCAGGAGCTCGAGGGAGAAGAGCACTGTCTGGTCGATTCGCCGCGCGACGTGCCGACCTACGACCACAAGCCGGAGATGAGCGCCTGGGCTGCCGCCGAGGCCTTCGTCTCGCGTTGGTCAGGGGGCGAGTACCGCTTCGGGGTCATCAACTTCGCCAACCCCGACATGGTCGGCCACACCGGGGTGATCCCGGCCGCCGTCGCCGCGGTCGAGACAGTCGACGAGTGCCTCGGCGAAGTGGTCGCCGCGGTTCAGCGCACGGGAGGGGTCTGCATCGTCACCGCCGACCACGGCAACTGCGACCACATGCTCGAGCCCGACGGTTCGCCCAACACCGCGCACTCGCTCAACCCGGTGCCCCTGGTCGTCACCCGCGAGGGTCTGGCCCTGCGCGACCACGGCATCCTCGCCGACGTGGCGCCGACCGCGGTCGAGCTGCTCGGGATCCCCAAGCCCGAGGCGATGACCGGCCGCTCGCTGATCGAAGCCGACTGATGCATTTATGACCCCATAGGGTCATCAACGCATCAGATGAGGGTCGACGCGGAAAGGTTGAAGTTTGAGATCGGCGCGCGCGATGGCGCGGCGCGGGCCGGCACGCTGCACACAGCCCATGGCGCCGTGCGGACGCCGGCGTTCATACCGCTGGCCACCAAGGGGACGGTGCGGGGGTTGGAATCGCGCGAGGTGGCTGAGCTCGGCTACGAGCTGATCCTCGGCAACACCTACCACCTCTTCGTCTCGCCGGGGCCGGAGCGGATCGCCGCTGCCGGTGGTCTGCGCGGGTTCATGGGCTGGGAGCGGGCGCTGATCACCGACTCCGGTGGCTTTCAGGTCTTCTCGCTTGCTCACGGCGGGGTCGCGAACGAGGTCAAGGGGAGCGGGCGGCCGGGGGGTGATCACGGCTCGGTTGTCTCGATCGACGAGGAGGGGGTGCGATTCCGTTCCTACCGGGACGGCTCGGAGCTGTTCATCTCGCCCGAGGTCTCGATGCAGGTGCAGGCGGCGCTCGGCTCCGACATCGCCCTGGTCTTCGACGAGTGCACGCCCTACCACGCCGACCGCGACTACACCGCCCGCTCGATGGAGCGCACCCATCGCTGGCTGGGGCGGTGCCTTGAGTGGCACGGGGCGGAGGGACCGGAGCGCCAGGCGGTGTTCGGCATCGTCCAGGGTGGTGTCCACGAGGACTTGCGGCGCGAGTCCGCGCAGGCAGTCGCCGAGGCCGGCGTCGACGGGATCGCGATCGGCGGCACGCTCGGCCGCGACAAGGAGGAGATGCGCGGCGTACTGGGGCTGACCGCCCCGCTGCTGCCCGAGGAGGCGCCCAAGCACCTGCTCGGGATCGGCGAGGTCGACGACCTTCTCGCCGGCATCGCCCTCGGCCTCGACGTCTTCGACTGTGCGGTCCCCACCCGCCTCGCCCGCCACGGCGTGGCCCTGGTCCCCGATCCCGAGAACCGCTTTCGTCTCGACCTGCGCAAGTCGGGCTGGGAGGGCAACCGCGACCCGTTGGTGGAGGACTGCCCCTGTCCCGCCTGCGCCAACCACGACCGCGACTACATCAGCTACCTCTCCCGCGCCGAGGAGCTGACCGCCGTCCGCCTCCTCTGCCTCCATAACCTCACTTACATGCAGGAGCTCGTAAGCCATGCCCGGGAGGCGATCGTCACAGGCGGCTTCAGCGAGTATGCAGCCAGCATCCTGAGAGGGGGAACACCGTGGAGCGCAGCTCGCGCGGGTGGCACGGGGAGGGGGCCGAGAACGGACACACCTGCCCGCCCGCAGGCCCCCTCCCCGTGACAGGACCCGCGCGCCGCAGCGCTATTCGGTGTTCTTCTGGACCAGTTCCTTGAACTCGTCCACGACGCGGTCGACTGTGTCGCCGGCTACTTCGGTTGCTTCGACGCCGGTCGCCTGATCCGTGGTGTAGATGACGGCGGCGGCGACGGCTGCGGCTATAAGTACAAGTGCGACGAGGGCCAGGACGAAACGGACGAATCGCGAGAACCCGCCGCGCTTTTTCGGTCCCGGGGGAGGCGGCGCCGGCGGTGGCGCTGCCGGTCGTTGCGCCCGTGGCGCCGGCCGCCTGGTTTGCGAGGGCGGCGGTTGGAAGGCGGTCGGCTCGGTTTGGTCGAGCCGACGGGTGGCGGTCTCGCTGCCGAGCACGCGGGTCGTCGAATCGCCTTCGTCGAGCGGCAGCGTCACGTCCTCGCCGCGTAGGCCGAGCGTCAGGCCACCGGCCAGCTCGGCGGCGCTGGAGTAGCGTCGCCCCGGGTCGCCCTCTAGTGCTCGCAACACGACCGCGCCCAGCGTCTCGGAGACCTCGTCGTTGTAGGTGCTGGGCGCCAGCGGCCGCTCGTTTTGCTGGCGCACCGCCAGCTCGGCCAGGGTCGAGCCCTCGTAGGGCAGCCGGCCGGTAAGGAACTGGTAGAGGACCACGCCCAGCGCGTAAACATCAGTCGCCGGCGTCGCCTCCTCGCCGCGCACCTGCTCGGGCGCAAGGTAGGCGGCGGTCCCGACGACCGAGCCGACCTGGGTGATCCGGGTCTGTTCGATCGCCCGCGCGATGCCGAAGTCGGTGAGCTTGAGGGTCATCTCGCCGCCCCCGACTGGCCCGCCGGTGATCATCAGGTTGCCCGGCTTGACGTCACGGTGGATGATCCCGCGCCGGTGGGCGTAGTCGAGCCCGGCGCAGGCCTGGGCGCCGACCTCGGCCGTGGTCTCGGCGTCGAGCGGGCCCTGCTTCTGGAGGATCTGGGCGCCCGAGCGTCCCTCTACGTACTCCATCACGATGTAGTGGCGGCCACGGTCGATCCCGGTGTCGTAGACCTGGACGATGTTGGGGTGGATCAGCTTCGCGACCGAGGTCGCCTCGCGGCGGAAGCGGGCGACGAAGCGCTCGTCGTCGGAGAGGTGCTCGGCGAGGATCTTCACCGCGACCGTCCGCTCCAGGGTGCGGTCGACGGCGCAATGAACGTTCGACATCCCGCCCGAGCCGAGCCGGTCGCCGATCTCGTAGCGGCCCGAGAGCGTTCCGGCCTCCATCAGCCGTCGTCCCCCTCTTCAACCTCGCTGCTGGGGCTGATGCCGCCGGAGGGCTCTTCCGGGGGTTCCACTTCTTCCGCCGGAGGTTCCTCTTCGCTTTCTTCCCGTTCCACTTCCTTCTCTTCTTCTTTTTCGGCCTTCTCCTCTTCTCGTTCGCGCTCTTTTTCTTCCTTCTCTTCTTCTTTTTCCTGGTCCTCGTCGTCGTTTTCGCTCGGCTCCGGCACCGGGACGAATTCTTCGGTCGTCTCTTCCTCGCAGGTGTCGACCACTTCGTTCAGCCTCGCAGCGCCACGCTCGAGCGCCTGTTGAAGCTCTTTGTCGACCCCTTCCAGCGTTTCGACCTGCACGCTCACCTGTTCGGCCGCTTCTTCGGCTCCGGCGCACTCGCCTTCGCTGGCGAGCTGCTCGACCGCATCGAGGTTGGCGGTGATCTCCCTCGCGTCGGCACCAGGTAGTAGCTGCGCGTCGTCTCCTCCCCCGCAGGAGGCAAGCGTCGCGGCAGCGGTCATGCCGAGCGCGAAAGTGAGTCCGAAGGCGGTCAGTAGGCGCATCGTTGCGAGTCTAGACAACCCCTCATGGGCCAGGTTTTCCCTGCATTCGACGCCTGGACGCGGTCACATCCCGACCTGGAGGCGGTCGGCGAGGCGGCTTGGCAGGCCGGCCGCGGAGATCGTTGCGGCAGCGCGGTCGACGTCATAGGGGACGCGGTGGAAGCAGGCAGTCAGCGCCTCGGTGTCGAGCTCCAGCCAGGCGGCGCGCGGGTCCCCGTCGCGCGGCTGGCCGACGCTGCCGGGGTTGAGCAGCCAGGCGCCGCTCGCGAGGTCCAGCAACGCCCCATCGCTCATCCGCGCACCCCGGACCTCGCCCGACCCAGGCCCGTCGGGCTGGGTGAAGAAGAGCGACACGTGCGAGTGCCCGATCAGGCCGATCCGCTCCGGCTGGACCTCGAAGCAGGCCTCTGCCTGCTCGACTGAGAGCACGTACTCCCAGACCGGATCGCGCGGGGAGGCGTGGAACAGGGCGACCTCCTCGCGCCGCGCCGCCGGCTCCAGGTCGCCGAGGAACTCAAGCGTGCGGGAAGCGATGTTCTCCTGGGTCCAGGCGACCCCTGCCGCGGCCGCCTCCGAGAAGGCGGAGACCCGCAGCTCGCCGAGCACAGCCAGGTCGTGGTTGCCCGCGAGGCAGACAGCGCAGCGCTCACGAATGAGGTCCGCGCATGGGTCGGGATCGGCGCCGTAGCCGACCACGTCTCCCAGGCACCAGATCTCCTTGGTCCCGGCCGCGTCTACTGCCTCGAGAACGGCTTCCAGTGCAGGCAGGTTGGAGTGGATGTCGGCGATCGCCGCGACGCGCACGGCGGCCAGCGTACTCGCGAGGCGGCACCGGCCCCGTTCCGCTCCATACGATGAGGACGATGAGCGCGGAGCGAGCAAGCGACCCGATCGCCGAGCTGCGCTCCGCGGTTGGTCGTGCCGCACTGGCCCTGCGGGGCGGCGAGCCCGCCGGGCCCGAGCCCACCCTGGAGCGGCCACCGAAGCCGGAGCTGGGCGACTACAGCTCGAACGCCGCGATGCTGCTCGCTGCTCCGCTCGGCGAGAGCCCGCGCGCGGTCGCCGAGCGTCTCTGCGCCGAGCTCGAACGGGAGCTGGGTGCCAACGGCAGTCTCGAGCGGGTCGAAGTCGCCGGCCCTGGCTTCGTCAACCTCTTCCTCTCCGATGCCTGGTACCGGCGCGCGATGGCGAGTCTCGCCGCCGCAGGCGATCGGCTTGGGCCGCCGCCAACAGAGTCACCGGAGCGCGTCCTCGTCGAGTTCGTCTCCGCCAACCCGACCGGCCCCCTGCATGTCGGCGGCGGCCGCCACGCCGCCTACGGCGATGCCCTTGTCTGCCTGCTCGAGGCGGTGGGGCACGAGGTCCAGCGCGAGTACTACGTCAACGACGCAGGTGGGCAGATCGAGCGCTTCGCCGCCTCGATCGCCGCCCGCATGCGGGGCGAAGAGCCCCCCAAGGACGGTTACGCGGGCGAGTACGTAGCGGAGCTCGCAGCCGGCTTCGCGGCGGCCGGGGTGGATCCCGGCGACACCGAGGCGCTCAGCCGGCAGGGGGTGGAGGCGGTGGTGGAAAAAGTGCGCGCTACGCTCGACCGCTTCGGCGTCCGCTTCGACACCTGGTTTTCGGAGCGCGGGCTCTACGAGCGCGGCGAGGTTGAGGTCGCCCTGGGCCGACTGGAGGAGAGCGGCCACACGTACCGCAGTGAAGAAGCACTCTGGCTGCGGACCACCACCTTCGGCGACGACAAGGACAGAGTGCTGATCCGGGCCAACGGCGAACCGACCTACCTCGCCGCCGACGTCGCCTACCACTGGGACAAGTTGGAGCGCGGGTTCGGGCGGTTGATCGACGTCTTCGGCGCCGACCACCACGGCTACGTGCCGCGACTGCGCGCCGTGGTCGCCGGCCTCGGCGACGACCCCGAGCGCCTCGAGGTCCTGATCATGCGGTTGGTCCACATAGTCGAAGGCGGGGAGAGGGCGCAGATGTCGAAGCGCAGCGGCGACTTCGTCTCGCTCGACGAGCTGCTCGACGACATCGGCGCCGACGCCACCCGCTGGTTCATGCTCTGGCGCAGTCACGAGACCACGGTCGACCTTGATCTGGAGCTGGCTCGTCGCCAGTCGAACGACAACCCCGTCTACTACGTGCAGTACGCGCACGCGCGCATCGCCAGCATCCTGCGCAAGGCGGGCAAGGACGCGGAGAGCGCCGCTTCCGTCGACGCGGAGATCCCCGGCGTGGGCTTGGAGCCAGCCGAGCGGGCGCTGGTCAAGCGCCTACTCGAGTTCCCGGACGAGGTTCGCGAGGCAGCCGAGCGCCGCGCGCCGCACCGGATCTGCGCCTACTCGACCGCGGTCGCGGCGGACTTCCACGCCTTCTACCGCGACTGCAAGGTGGTCGGCGCCGAGGGCGAGGGGGTGGAGGAGTCGAGGCTGGCGCTCTGCCTGCTCGCCAAGCGGACGATCGCCGAGGCGCTCGGGTTGCTCGGCATCTCCGCCCCAGAGCGGATGTGATGTTCCGCCGCCGTCGCCCCCCGGTCCTGGCGGAGCTCCCCGCGGGGGCGGGAGAGTCGGTGCGCCCGGGGGCGCTGAGCCGCGCCGAGCTGGCACCGCTCGACGCGCTGCTGAAGGCGATGGGCGACGCACGCGTGCTGTTCGCGACCGGGGTGGAGGCGAAGTCAGCGCTTGCGTTGGGTCTCGCCACCGTCGCCGCGGCGGAAGGCCGTCGGACGGCCCTGGTCGAGTGCGACCTCGTCCTGCCCTCGCTTGCACCCAGGCTCGGCCTCGCCCCGACTCCGGGCCTGTGCGAGTACCTGCGTCAGGAGGCCGAGGCGCCGCAGATCCTTCAGCCGCTCGTCCTCACCGGCCCGGCATCGGGCCGGGCCGAGGCGCCGCTCGCCTGCGTGGTCGCCGGCGAGCAGGTCGAGGACGGTTTGCCGCTGCTCGACTCCGAGGGCTTTCGCCACGCGGTCGCCAAGCTGCGCAGCGCCTACGACCTGCTCGTCCTCGATGGCCCGCCGCTGGACGAAGTGCCGTCCCTGCTCGCGGTTGCCGCCCGCGCCGACAGGACCCTGGCCTGCGGTCCGAGGTCGGACCTGCCTCGCAAGCTGAAGGTGCCCGTCGACGGCCTGGTGCTTCAGGTCTAGCTCAAATCAGAGGTCGTAGCGGGCGATGTCGGCATTGAGTCGCTCGGCGTCCTCGTCCGGCCCCGCAGCTTGGTTGGCGGGAGGCGCCGGCCGATCGCCGGCCCGGCGCCAGCGGGCAACGCCGAAGCCGAGCGCAACCAACGCCACGGCGAAGCCGATCGTCGGCACCAGATAGGCGGAGAGGCTGAAGCCGGAGCCCTCCGGCAAGGCCAGGACCTCGCGTCCGTACTGGGCGACGAGAGCATCCTTGATCTCTGCCTTGGTTCTTGCCAGCGGCGATCAGCCTGTTGATCAGCGCTCTCTGCCGCTCTGCCTGCGGGGCGTTGGAGAGCTCGAGCAGCGTGCCGCAGATCGGGCACATCACCTCGTCTTCGAGGTCGATGAGGGCCGCCTGCTGCGCTGCAGGAGCGAGAGTTGGCAGCAGGATCAGGGCGAGCGCGGCGAGCATCACGCTGCGCCTCATTGCGACCCCCCGGACTCCTCCGCGATGAGCGGCACGACGTTCTCGCGCAGGAAGCTGTCGTCGACCGCACCGCGCTGGATCAGCGCCAGCCGTCCGTTTGGATCGACTAGGAAGTTCTCCGGGACGCCGCTCGAGCCGAAGGCTTCGCTGCGCTCGTCGCCAACCGATCGCAATTGCGGGTAGCTGGTCGGGTACTCGCGCAGGAAGGCAAGCGCGTCGTCGTCGTTGTCCTGGACGTCGATGCCGAGCACGGTGACGCCGGAGTCTCGGTAGCGGCGATGGAAGCGCTCCAGCGCCGGCGCCTCCTCTCGGCAGGGGGGGCACCAGGATGCCCAGAGGTTGACCAGCACCCAGCGCCCGCGATGGTCGGCGATCGAGCCGGCTCCCTCACCGCCAAGCCTCGGCAGCTCTCGGTCTGGCACCGGGTCGCCCACGGCGATCTTGGCGCCACCCTTGCTGAGCAGCCCGAAACCGAGCAGGCCGATTACGGCCAGCACCGCGAGGAAGACGAGGAAGGAGCGTGCGCCCACTGCCAGGGACTCTAGTTAGAGCGCACCCCCAGCCGCCTCGTTGCGGTCGTAGAATCAGCCCCCGTGCGGACGTAGCTCAGTTGGTAGAGCGTCAGCTTCCCAAGCTGAAGGTCGCGGGTTCGAGACCCGTCGTCCGCTTCTCGGAGCCCTCTGCCGGGCGGTAGAAGTGCTCGGTTGCGCCGCGCACCTGGCGCTTGAAGGCAAGCTCCACCAGGCCGCTCTTGTAGAGCTCGGTGACGTGGTAGTTGACGTTGCTGAGCGGCATCTGCAACTCGTGGCTGAGGTCGCTGGGGGAGAGGACCCGCCCCCCGTCCAGAGCGAGGACTTCGAGGATTGAGATGCGCAGGGGGTGGGTATTGGCCCGGGCCAGAAGTTGCCAGTTCACGACTCCTCCTCTACATATTTTCTGAATACCAAAAAGTGCTTAGGGAGCTTATACCAAAAAATGATGATTTAAAGTTAGAGAACCGGGTATTTTAGGTTTCGAGATGCCTCTGCAATGGGAATCGGGGAGGGAGTAGGAGCGATGGGGTGGATTCGGCAGGGAACTCGTGGCGCGGTCCTGATGGCCGTCGCCGCGCTTGCGTTGGCGCTAGCAGCGACGCCCGCGGGGGCGGCCGAGCCGATAATCGGCCCGCAGAACCCGGACGAACCGAAAGTCGACAGCCCATGGCAGGCCGGGACGTGCAAAACCGACGCGCCCGAAGAGTGCTCCGTTGCAACCCCTGAGCAGTTCTTCGAACAGGCGGCCGGGCACCCGCCGGTCGGCTTCACCCAGTTCATCGTCAATTCGAAACCCGGCACCCTCGGACCCGTCCCGGTTGGGAACCTGAGAACGGTCCGCGTAGATCTCCCCGCCGGCCTCACCGTCAATCCGCAATCGACGCCCGAGCAGTGCGAGCTTGCCCCGGGAGAGAGCCCCAAAACCTGCCCGCCGAACTCGAAAGTCGGAATCAGCATCGTGACTGCGGTCAGCACGATATTCCCGACCGACGGGACGCCGGTCACGGTGGGCCCGTTCAACGTCTACAACATCGTCCCGGAACCTGGCGAACCGGCCCGCTTCGGCCTCGACGCGCTCGGCAACAACGTCTTCCTCGAGGCCGACGTCGCCTGGGAGAGCGACTATCACGAGTACTTCACGATCGACGTAGCCAAACTCACACTTCCGATTCCCGGATTCGAAGAAGGGGCCAGGATCCTCGAGAACCGCCTGGTCTTCGACGGCAACGGCGAGACACCAGGCGACGACGGCACCTTCATCACCACGCCGACGACCTGCTTCGGCCCTGCGGTCCCCGGATCGCTATTCGAGCACGTCTACTCGACCTACCTGCGGGCGGACGGCTACGAGCCGGAATTCATAGACCCGAACTTCCCCAACGGCTCCCCGTTCGTCGAGTCGAAGATTCCTCGTGACCCGCCCGCATTCGAAACATCGCCGAAGGAATGCGACTCGATCCCCTTCGATCCCACGATCGAAGTTGATCCGGGCACTGCCCAGACAGACTCACCAGCGGGCGCGACGGTTACCGTGAACGTGCCCGAGGTCAAAAACCCAACCCTGGGCGAAGCGAGCCAGGGCAGCTCCCAGGTGCGCTCTGCGCGGGTCACGCTGCCGAACGGGATGGGCCTCAACCCTTCCGCCGCCAACGGCCTCGTAGCCTGCACCGACGCGCAGTTTGGCAAGGGGACCAGGAACCCGGTCGCCTGCCCGGCGGCGTCGAAGGTCGGCACGGTCGAAGTCGACACGCCGCCCCTGCCCGCGGGGTCGCTCACCGGGAGCGTCTACGTCGGGCAGCAGCTCAGCCGCGACCCGACTTCGGGCGAGCAGTACCGGATCTTCGTCACCGTCGAGTCGGCGCTCCACGACATCTCCGCCCGCCTGCTCGGCAAGGTCTCGGCCAACCCCACAACCGGCCAATTGACCACCACCTTCGACGACGCGCCGCTGGGCAGCGTGCCGGTGCCGGGCCTGCCCCAGGTTCCGTTCAGCTCCTTCCGGCTCAAATTCAACGGCGGCGCGAGAGCGCCGCTGACCAGTCCGCCCACCTGTGGTCCGAATGCGACCGCGACCCAGATGACGCCCTGGTCGGGCAACGCCAACGCCAATCCGGGCGATGAGTTCGCGATGAGCGCCGCGCCGGGCGGCGGGGCCTGCGCCAAAACCATGGCCGAGCGCCCCTTCGCGCCCAGCTTCGCCGCGAAAACTCTCAAACCGCGGGGCGGCGAGTTCAGTCCGTTGGTCGTCGACGTCGCCCGCTCCGACGGCAACCAGGAGCTGAAGGGCATCGACGTCGACCTGCCGCCCGGTGTGACGGCGAAGCTGGCCGGCGTCCGCTACTGCCCCGAGTCGGCGATCGTCGCAGCCGCTGCGAACAGCGGCGCGGCGGAGGCCGTCGCGCCCAGCTGCCCCAAATCCAGCCTCGTCGGCACCGTCTTCGTCCGCACCGGGACCGGCCCTGAGCCGATCCAGATTCAGGGCAAAGCCTTCCTCGCAGGGCCTCACAACGGGGCCCCTCTCTCCCTGGTAGTTGTCACCCCCGCCACTGCCGGGCCCTTTGACCTGGGCGTGGTCGTGGTGAGGGTGGCGCTACGAATAGATCCCGAAACGGCACAGGTCCACGCGGTTCCGGACACGATCCCCCACGTCTTCGGCGGGGCGCTGCTCGACATCCGCTCGATCTCGCTGCGGGTCAACCGCTCGCAGTTCTCGCTCAACCCGACCAACTGCTCACCGATGGCGGTGGGGGCGACCCTGCGCGGCGGTGGCGCTAACCCGCTGGACCCAGCCGCGTTCAGCGCCTTCCCTGCTTCGGTGCCGTTCCAGGTCAAAGGCTGCGAGCAGCTCGGCTTCAAACCCAAACTCCACTTCAGGGTGTTCGGTGCGACCAAACGGGGCAAGAACCCGAAGCTGCGAGCCGTCCTCAAAGCTCGCGACGGGGACGCCAACATCGGCCGCGCCGCGGTCACTCTGCCGCGCGCGTTCTTCCTCGACCAGGCCAGCCTCTCGAAGGTCTGCACCCGGGTCCAGTTTGCCGCCAACGACTGCCCGAAAAACTCGATCTACGGCTACGCCAAGGCGGTCACGCCGCTGCTCGATGGGCCGCTGAAGGGCCCGGTCCACCTGCGCTCCTCTGACAACCTGCTGCCCGATCTCGTCGCCCGCCTGCGCGGCCAAGTGGAGGTCCACCTGGTCGGGCGCATCGACACCGTCAAAGGGAGGATCCGCAACACCTTCGACACAGTCCCCGACGTGCCGGTGTCGAGGTTCATGCTCACCGTGAGGGGCGGCAAAAAGGGCCTCCTGGTCAACTCGCGCAACCTCTGCAAAGGCAAAGGCAAAGGCACCCCCAAGATCCGCGCGATCGCCAGGTTCAAAGCCCAGAACGGGAAGAAGAGGAACATGCGGCCGAAGCTGCGGACGCCCTGCGGCAAGAAGGGGAAAGCCGGCAAACGGCGCGGCTAGCCGGGCGCTAGATCGGCTGGCTGGTCGGCCGGATCAGGATCTCGTTGACGTCGACCCCGTCGCGCTGCTCGAGGGCGAAGATCACCGCCTTGGCGATGTCGTCGTCCTGCAGCGCCCACTCACCCGGGCGGTTGTCGAAGAAGGGGGTGTCGGTCATCCCCGGCTCGATCAGTGTCACCCGGATCGCGTGGTTCTCGTGCATCTGGCGCAGCTCGGCCCGCAACGCCTCGCCGATCGCCGTCGCCGCCCACTTGGTCGCCGAGTAGAGCGATCCGGGCAGCGCCCGGCGGCCCGCCACCGAGCTGGTGATTAGGAAATGGCCGCCGCCGCGCTCGAGCAGGTGGGGGAGGGTGGCGCGGATCGTCAGCGCCACGCCGTAGACGTTGGTCAGGACCATCGAGCGCCAGTGCTCGACCGACTCCTCGAGAAAGCCGCGGGTCGCGCCGAAGCCGGCGTTGGCGAAGACGGCGTCGATGCGACCGAAGCGCTCCAGCGCCGCCGCGGCCATCGCCTCGACTTGGTCCCACTCGGCGACGTCGCAGCGCACCGCCAGCGCCCGCTCCTCGCCACCCAGCTCGGCGACCAACTCTTGCAGCGGCTCCATGCGCCGCGCCGCTAGCACCAGCCGGTAGCTGCCGGCGGCGGCGCGAGCCGTCGCCGCGCCGATCCCGCTCGAGGCGCCGGTGATCAGCAGGATGGGGTCGTCGGCCACTGCCGGGATTGTTCCACGGCCCGCCTTGCGATAATTCCTTGCCCGTGGATCCCCAGCGCAAGAGGACGATCCGGCTGGTGGTGGCGCTCAGCGTCGCCGTCCTGCTCGCCGTCGGGCTCGTCTACACCTCGTTCAGCGCCTCGACCGAGGCCAAGGAGCCCTCGCAGCTGCTCAGCGCTGCGCCGGGCACTAGCTACGAAATGACCGGCCGCGTCGTACCGGGGTCGATTCGCCGCGACGGCAACAGCTTGCGCTTCCAGGTCGCCGATCGCGACGGCGGTGGCCAACGCCTACCGGTCACCTACACGGGCACCGTCCCCGATCCCTTCCGCGGCGGGCGGGAGATCATCCTCACGGGCACGGTCGAGAGTGGCACCTTCGTCGGCGAGCCCGACACGCTGATCACCAAGTGCCCCTCGAAGTTCACGGTTGAGAACTCTGGGAAATGACGGCTAGCCTCGGCAGCGCCGCCCTGGCGCTTGCCTTCTTCGCGACCCTCTGCGCGGCTGGTCTGGCGCTCGCGGGCGCTCGCGGCGAGCGGCGCTGGGTCGATGCCTCGCGTCGCGCCGTCTACGCGCTATGCGCCCTGCTCACCCTCTGCGTGGTCCTGATCGAGGTCGCCTTCATCAGCGACGACTTCTCGCTCAGCATCGTCCAGGAGCACTCCTCGATCGAGACGCCGACCTTCTACAAGCTGGCGGCGATGTGGTCGAGCCAGGAGGGTTCGCTGCTGCTCTGGGCCTGGGTGCTCTCGATCGCCTCCTCGGCGGCGCTGTACGCGACCCGGGACAAGCTGCGCGAGGTGGTCCCCTACGCGACTGCGGTGCTGGCGGGGGTGGCGGGCTTCTTCACCGGCTTGCTCCTGTTCGGCAAGGGCGTCGACCCCTTCGCGACCCTGAGCCCGGCGCCGGCCGACGGGGTCGGACTGACCCCGTTGCTGCAGCACCCGAGCATGATGATCCACCCGCCGATGCTCTACTCGGGGTACGTCGCCTTCACGATCCCCTTCGCCTTCGCGATCGGCGCCCTCGTCACCCGCCGCCTCGACGCCGCCTGGATCAGCGCGACGCGCCGCTTCGCGCTGATCGCCTGGGCCTTCCTCGGCCTTGGCCTGCTGCTCGGCGCGCGCTGGTCCTACACCGAGCTCGGCTGGGGCGGCTACTGGGCCTGGGACCCGGTCGAGAACGCCGCCTTGATGCCTTGGCTGACCGGGACCGCCTTCCTGCACTCGATCATGGTCCAGGAGAAGCGCGGCATGCTGAAGGTCTGGAACGCCAGCCTGATCGTCGTCACCTTCGCGCTGGCGCTGCTCGGCACCTTCCTCGTCCGCTCCGGCGTGCTGCAGTCGATCCACGCCTTCGGCGACAGCACGGTCGGTCCCTATATCCTCGGCCTTATCGCGGTGGTGCTGCTCGGCTCGGCGGCGTTGATCGTCTCCCGCCTCGACGACCTGCGCTCCGAGCGGCGGATCGACTCGCTGGCTTCGCGCGAGGCCGTCTTCCTGGTCAACAATCTGCTCCTCGTCGCACTCACCGCGACGATTTTCTGGGGCACCTTCTTCCCGCTGATCTCAGAGCTCTTCACCGGCGAGAAAGCCTCGCTTGCGGCGCCCTGGTTCGACCAGTACACGACGCCGCTCGCGGTCCTGCTCGTGCTCTTCACCGGCGTCGGGCCGCTGCTCGCCTGGCGCCGGGTCAGCTGGGCCACGGCGAAGCGGGTCTTCCTCGCGCCGGCGGCAGTAGCGGTCGCGGTGGGCTTGGCGCTGCTGCTGGCGACCGACGTCGCCGACTCTCTTTGGGCCCTCGCACTCTTCGTTTTTGCCGCCTTCTCGCTGACCGGATTGGCGCAGGAGTTCTGGCGCGGTGCGGCGGCCCGCCGGCGGCTCAGCGGGGAATCGATGCCGGCGGCGCTCGGTGCGATCGTCACCCGCAACCGGCGACGCTATGGCGGCTACATCGTCCACGCCGGCATCGCCGTACTGCTGATCGGGATCGCGGCCTCCTCGAGTTTCCAGACCAAGCGCGACCTGAAACTGAGCCCGGGGGAGAGCGCCGTGGTCGAGGGTCGCGAGATCGCCTACGAGCGTCCCACCGTCGCGGTCGACGAGCGGGTGCTCACCTTCGGTGCGGTGCTCGCGGTGGAGCACGACGGCGAGCGCTTCGAGCTGCGGCCGAGCCGCGACTACTTCCGCCCGACCGGTGTCCAGGGAGGGACGATTGGCAGCTTCTTCAGCGGTGAGGCGACCAGCGAGGTTGGCCTCAAACCCGGCGCTCGCAGCGACCTCTGGACCGCGGTGGAACCGGACCTCTCGGCGCTGAAACGCAGGGTCCGTGCGGCGGATCGCGGCTTCGGCGCCTGCGTCCGCGGCGCCCCCGGCGCGCCGCCGCAGTGCGAGGCGGTGTCGCAGCTGATGCGGGCGGCGGCCGCCGACCCGCGCCTGCGTCCGGCGGCACTTGCTCAGATCGGCCAGCTCCAGGCTGCCGTCGCGGAGCGCCTGGCGCGCAGCTACGTCGCCGAAGGGGCGCCCGCCACCTTCCGCGTCATCGTCGACCCGCTCGTCACCTGGATCTGGATTGGTGCCCTGATCGCGCTGACGGGTGCCTTGATCGCGATCTGGCCCGCCCGTCGCTCACGCCGCGCCCCCGCCGCCGACACCGAGCTGGAGGCGCTGAAGGAAGCCAAGTACCGCGAGATCCGCGATGCCGAGCTCGACCACGCAGCCGGCAAGCTCTCCGACGAGGACTTCGCATTGCTCGACGCCGAGCTGCGCCGCGAGGCGGTCGAGATCCTCGACCGCGGCAACGGCCACGCCGGCAACGGCAGGCCAGCGGAGAAGCCAGTCGCCCGCGGCTAGTGCCGCCTCGCTAGATCTTCAGCAGGACGAGGGTGTTGACGGTGAAGAGGATGGCGAAGAAGACCGTCGCCCGGTCCAGGTTGCGCTCGACCATCGAGCCGCCGCCGAAGGAGCTGCCCCCGCCGCCGATCCCGAAGGCGCCCGAGAGCCCCGCGTCTTTGCCCGAGTGCAGCAGGATCAGGAAGATCAGGACCCCGGAGATGATCACCTGGATGAAGCTGAGAAAGGTCTCCATGAGGGGCGGAGTGTAGCCATCTCTCCATGTCCTGGCGGCACTGGGCAGTTTGAAAATCGTCGCGGCCGGTAGAGAATGCCCGCATGGACCGGGCAGAACGCTGGACGCGTGCGAAGGATGAAACACACGGCCTCAAGGATTGGAGGCGGGGGGTTGCTACGGCCTTCGCCGCGGGAGTCTGCTCGATCCTCGCACTCGCTTTGTTCGGCCCAGAGGACGCGGAGATGACCGAGGCACTGGTCATCGGCGGATCGATCCTTGGTGCCTACGTTCTGCGTCCGCTAGCTGAGCTTGCCCTGGAATTTCGCATGGGGACCGTGGCGCGCCCTGACGAGGCTGTTTCCATCCTGTCGAACAACCAGAGCGATACAAAAACGCCAGAGGAGCGCGAACCAGCTCTTAAGCGAGCAAAAGTCGTTACCGCCAGGCTTGAGATTCTGAGGCGGCTTGAGGGCGAGCTGCGCCCCATAAGGAAACGACTCATTGAGGCACAGACGAAAGGTTACGCCGTCACCCTAGAAATCCGTCACCCCTTTTGGGATGCGGCCGAAAAACGCGGGTTCGGCGGTGTGCCCGATATGCAGGGCATTTTCGTGGAACTGCGTGATCTCCGAGATCGACCGGCTTGTTGCGGCGAAATAGACCTCAGGCCAGCAGCGCCGCGATCTCTCTAGCGACCAGACGTGATCGGCCACCCCAGCCGCGATCGGTCCGGGATAGCGCTGCTCATGAGTATCCGGTTCGCTCAGGCTGCTCCCACCGAAACGCAACTCGGGCCTCCAGACCCAACTGGTGCTCTGGCGCAGCCGACTTTTACCCCACCAGAGTGGGGTCAATGTCGGCTGCGGGTGCCGGGGCCGCCTCAGCGGGCCTTGACCGGCTCATTTGGGCGCCAACCGGAGTCAACCGGATACTCATGAGCGCTCCTATCTGGCGGGCGAAGCTAGAGCTCTGCGATGGTCTTCGCCATCTGAGGGTGGCTCACGGTGGCGATTCTAGTCCTCGAAGCTACGGACTCGCGGCGTTGACCCCTAAGACTTGAAGAGCACGAATTTGTGGTTGGCAGTGGCCAGAACTCCAGTTAAGATTTCTTGAGCATGGAGGCCCTTCGATCTCAGATGACGTCCGGTGGCGTACCTAATGTGGCCCTATCAAGCGCCAGGAGAAAACGGCTGCTTCTGTTGTTTTGCAGGCATTTTCGCGACCAGGGCGCAGGGGAGTTTGCAGTCAGAGCGAAGAAGCGCCTAGACTGCCCTCGAAAGCCAGAGAAAAACTTTCTCAGCTTTTCCGCCTTCTATGCCGAGAAAGGGGTAGTAGGCAGACAATGTCGCCGGTAACCAAGCCACGCAAGATTAAGGACCTCGACCGCCATAGCGGGGAATGGGTAGCGATCGTCAACGACGAGGTCGTTGCCTATGCAGGTACTCTGTCGTCTCTACGTGAGCAAGTCCGGGCAAGGGGACAGCAAGTCGAAGGGTTCTTCAAGGTCCCGCCGCCGAGGCGGGGGGCCGGAATCTTCCTTCAGCGACACGCCCTACACGTATAAATACTTCGCTCCGGGACCAGAGTGGTTTCCGTCGCCCATGGTCCCTATCGCGGTTCAAGGCCCGAGCGAGCCACTGGTTGACTATGCATTGGCCGACACCGGGGCCGACTCAACGGCATTTCCGCTCGACCGAGCGGTGGAGCTCGGAATCAGCCTCGAGGACGACTGCGTTGAGGAGGAGGTGACGACTGCCAACGGTATTGGCATCCAGCACGTATACAAGCCGGGCCTGTCCGCAGTTATCGAGGGCACCGAGTTCGCCGTGACGGGGGTCTTTACCGACACGCCAGTGATTGTCTTGGGTCAGCAGGACTTCTTCGCCCGGTTTCACGCGTCCTTCTGTAGCGAGACGGAAACAATCGTCATTCGGCCATACGACGAGAAGCGCTAATCCAGCAGCGCCGCGATCTCTTCAGCGACCAGACGTGATCCGCAACCCCAGCGGCCATCGCTGGAGTGCGCGAGTAGCGTTCCTTGAGCGACTCCGCGCACGCACGCCGCGGGCTAGGCTGGTCAAGCATCGGGACTTACCTCCTGGTGCCATGCCCCCGGTCGTTCCACCGACGCGGGGGCGCTTTCTGGTCTCTAAGGACAGGCGAAGCTAGAGCAATAAGTCGGCGCGATCTAGGGCTGCCAGCCTCGGATTTAAAGCTGACCCACCACCGCCCGGGCCTATTGAGACAAATCAAGAGTTGACGTTGACGCAGTTGACAAATTAAGCTAGATTGTCAACTGCACGGACTGAACGCGGTTGTTTGACAAGGAGGAGATGGCATGGAGGCGCACGCTCACTCTCACGCCCATGAGGACGTCGAGCTCAACCCGGCGACCTGGAGCGACCCGAAGCGCTACGCGTGGCTGCTCGGCATCGTCGTGCCGCTGACGCCGTTCATCGCCTGGGCGAGCGTCGAGGTGACGGGGCTCGAGTTCTTCTGGTTCGTCGGTCCCCTGCTCGTCTTCGTCGCCTTCCCGCTGCTCGACATCGTCGTCGGCATGGACTCGACCAACCCACCCGACAGCGTGCTCAAGTGGCTCGAGCAGGACCGCTACTACCGCTGGTGCACCTACCTCTTCATCCCGATCCAGTTCGCCGGCCTCGTCTTCGCCTGCTGGCTCTGGTCCAGCGGCGATCTCTCGGTCGCGGAGAGCATCGGCCTGGCGGTGACGATGGGGGTGGTCGGCGGGATCGCGATCAACACGGCCCACGAGCTCGGCCACAAGCGCGCCAGCATGGAGCGCTGGCTGAGCAAGGTCGCCTTGGCGCAGACCGGCTACGGCCACTTCTTCATCGAGCACAACCGCGGCCACCACGTCCGCGTCGCCACTCCCGAGGACCCCGCCAGCTCGCGGCTGGGGGAGAGCTTCTGGGCCTTCCTGCCCCGTACCGTCGTCGGCAGCCTGCGCTCGGCCTGGGGGATCGAGCGCGAGCGCCTCGGCCGTGGTGGCCACTCGGTTTGGAGCTGGCGCAACGACATCCTTCAGGCCTGGGCGATGACGATCGTGCTGTTCGGAGCGCTGACCGCGGTCTTCGGCCTCGTCGTTCTGCCGTACCTGCTGATCCAGGCGCTCGGCTTCACCCTGCTGGAGGTCGTCAACTACCTCGAGCACTACGGCCTGCTGCGCCAGAAGCGCGAGGACGGCCGCTACGAGCGCTGCCTCCCCGAGCACAGCTGGAACAGCAACAACGTCGCCTCCAACGTCCTGCTCTACCACCTGCAGCGCCACAGCGACCACCACGCCAACCCGACCCGCCGCTACCAGGCGCTGCGCCACGTCGACGAGGCGCCGCAGCTGCCGACGGGCTACGCCGGGATGATCGTCCTCGCCTGGTTCCCGCCGCTCTGGCGCCGGGTGATGGACCCGCTCCTGGTCGAGCACTACGAAGGCAACTTGAGCCGGGCCAACATCCAGCCGCGCGCCCGCAAGCGCATCCTCGCCCGTTACGGCACCGGGGCCTCTGCGTGAGCCGCTTCCGCTGCCCGGGCTGCGGCTACGTCTACGACGAGGAGGCGGGCCACCCGCGCGAGGGCTTCCCGTCCGGGACGCCGTGGACCGAGGTCCCCGACGACTGGGCCTGCCCCGACTGCGGGGTGCGCGACAAGGTCGATTTCGAGCCCGACGAGGCCGGCGAGTGACCGCCACCGCTGCGACGATGGGCGGCGTGGCGAGCACGCGCACTCCTTACCCGCAGGCCGCCCGGGAACTGCTGCGCGAGACCCTGTTCGGAGCCGCTCGCGACGCGATCGAGCAGGGCTCCTGGTCGGAGACCACGATGGCTGGTATCGCCAGCGCCGCCGGGGTCAGCCGCCAGACCCTCTACAAGGAGTTCGGCAGTCGCGACGAGTTCGCCCAGGCCTTCGTTATCCACGAGGGGGAACGTTTCCTCGACGGGGTGGAGGCGGCGGTGCGCGAGCACCTAGACGACCCGCGGGCCGCGGTCGGCGCCGCTCTCGGGGTCTTCCTGCGCAGCGCCGGCGAGGACCCGCTCGTCCGCATCCTGCTCAGCGACGACGGCACCGGCGGCATGCTCCCCTTCGTCACCACGCAGGGCATGCCCGTCGTCCACTGGGCGACCGCCCGGCTGACCGCGACGATCGAAGAGGGCTGGCCCGAGGCGCCCCCGGCGAAGGTTCGCCTGCTCGCCGAGTCCCTGGTCCGCCTCGCGATCAGCTACATCACCGCGCCGAGCGAGACCCCGGAGACGACGGCCACCCGGGCCGGCGAGCTGCTCGGCCCCTTCATCGACGAGGCGCTCAGCTCCGACTGAGGCCGAGCGCTAGCTCGCGGCCGCCTCGGCCCCGGCGGCGGCGCTCAGCGGGCTCGCGCCCTTGATCAGGTCGGCGGCGCGCTCGGCGATCGCGATCGTCGGGGCGTTGGTGTTGCCGCGGGGGACCGTGGGCATCACCGAGGCGTCGACGACGCGGATGCCCTCGAGACCCTGCACCCGCAGCTCCGAGTCGACGACCGAGCCGATCGCGCAGGTGCCGACCGGGTGATAGATCGGGAAGGTGGTGGCGGCGATGTGAGCGCTCAGCGCCTCCCCGGAATCCCCGCCCGGCACGGTGTAGGGCTCGCTGCAGAAGGGCTGGAGCGCCGGCTGGGCGCAGATCTCCTGGGTCAGCCTCAGCGCCTCAACCATGCGCTCGAGGTCGGTGCCGGCGCTGAAGAACTCATTGCGGACGATCGGCTTCGCGGTGGGGTCATTTGAGGCGAGCCGCACCGACCCGCGGCTCTCCGGCGTGAGCAGGCAGGCCAGGACGACGGTGCCGTGCGCCTCGGGGTCGCTCATCCCCTCGTCGACGATCTGGAGGGGCACGGTGTGGAACTGCACGTCCGGGGCGGCGGCGCCGGGCTCGACTGTCGCGAACCCTCCGGCCTCGGCGAAGTTGGAGGTGAACGGCCCGGTCTGGGAGGTTTCGAACTCCTCCAGCGCTGCGGGCTCCAGCGCCTTCAGCAGGCTCTCCGGCTCGCTCGCGGTCCAGACGCCATACGTGCAGGCGTGGTCGCTCAGGTTCTCGCCCACCGCCGGCTGGTCGAGCAGCAGCTCGACTTCGCGCATCGCCAGGTGCTCGGCGGGACCGACGCCGGAGAGCATCAGCAGCTGCGGCGAGTTGAAGGTGCCGCCGCAGAGGATTGTCTCGCGCTCGGCGCGCAGCTCCTGAGGCTGGCCGAGGTGGGTCGCTTCGACGCCGACTGCGCGCGTGCCGTCGAAGAGCACCCGGTTGACGTGCATGAAGGGCATCACGGTCAGGTTCGGCCGCTCCATCGCCGGGTGCAGGAAGGCGACTGACGCGCTGGCGCGCATCCCGCCCCGCTGGGTCACCTGGTACATGCCGACGCCGTCCTGCTCGTCCCCGTTGAAGTCGTCGTTGCGTGTCAGCCCCGCTTCCACGCCGGCCTCGACCCAGGCAGGGGAGGTGGCGATGCCCGAGCGCTGCTCGGAGACCGGCAGTGGCCCGCCGACGGCATGCCACTCGGAGGCGCCGCGCTCGTTGTCCTCCGACTTGAGGAAGTAGGGGAAGAGGTCGTCCCAGGCCCAGCCGGGCTGTCCCCAGTCGTCGTAGTCGCGGCGGTTGCCGCGGATGTAGACCATCGCGTTGATCGAGGAGGAGCCACCGAGGACCTTGCCGCGGGGGAGGGCGACCCGGCGGCCGTTGCAGTTCGCCTCGGGCGCTGAGACGTAGTCCCAGTCGACGTCGGTTCGCTGCAGTTGCAGGTAGCCGAGCGGGACGTGGATGTTCTCCTTGGTATCCGGCCCGCCGGCCTCGAGCAGGAGGACGTTGATGTCTGGGTCTTCGGAGAGCCTCGCCGCGAGCACGCATCCAGCTGAGCCCGCTCCGACGATCACATAGTCGTACATCGCTCCTCCTCCGTTCGCCAGTCCCACCTGGACCGTTCAGACCTTACCGCCGCCCAGGGCGAGGCGGAACACGAGCCGGCCGTGGCCTGTCTCGTCGACCGTGTCGCGCTCGGGGGCGCGCTCGTAGCCGAGCGACTCGGGAGGGAGGAGGGCGACCACGCCGACGATCGCATCGCCACGCTCAGCGACGAAGACCTCGCCGCGGGCGGCGGTCTGGAGGAGGTCGACGTCGGCGTAGGGCTCGGTGCGCCCGCCACCGCCGAGCGTCACGTAGGCCTCGGTCCAGAGCGCCGCGACCGCGGCGGCGTCCGCCGGGCGTGCCGGCCTCACGACTCGAGCAGCAGGGTCACCGGACCGTCGTTGACCAGGGCCACGCCCATGCACGCGCCGAAGACTCCCTTCGCCGCTCCGAGTCGCTCGCAGAAACGGTCGTAGAGCGGCTCGGCCTCCTCACCGGGGGCAGCTTCGACGTAGCTGGGCCGGTTGCCCTTGCGGGCGTCGCCGTAGAGGGTGAACTGGCTGACGCAGAGCACCTGGCGGTCGCCCAGCGGCTCGTTCATCCGGCCCTCGGCGTCGTCGAAGACGCGCAGCGCCCGCACCTTGTCGGCGAGCCGGTCCGCCTCGGCCTCACCGTCGCCGCGACGCACCCCGAGCAGGACCAGCAGCCCGGGACCGATCTGCGCCACGCGCTCACCCTCGATGTCGACGGCAGCCTGGCTAACCCGCTGGACGAGCGCTCTCACCGGTCGCTCCCTTGCACGCCGCCAAGCTACCGTTTGGAGCGGTAACCGTCGCCCCTCCGACGGTGTATATGGGTCGTAACTATCCGCATTATCTCCCTAGGAGGAATGATGATGGAGATGATCAAGCGGTTCGAGCCCGTCGCCCTGTTGGTCTTGGTGCTCGGCGCTCTCAACTGGGGGATGGTCGGGCTGTTCGACACGAACGTGGTCTCGGACGTCTTCGGGGGCGGCACGCTCACCGACATCGTCTACGTCGTGGTCGGCGTCTGCGGCCTCCTCTACATCCCGAGGCTGCTCGACAGCCTCCACATCGGCAGCCACACGCCGCACCCGCGCGGCACTTGAGGCCAAGCGGCATCGTGCGAGACCGGGCCCCGCGCGGGGCCCGGTCTCTTGGCTTGTCACCCCTCGTGTGGGCGCTCTCCCTCGAAGTAGCCGACCCGGTCATCGCGGCGGAAGAAGGCCCGCAGCCCGCCACCTTTCGGCCGGAGGGTGGGGCTCCCGGAGAGCACGATCACCAGCTCCTCGTCGGCGTAGTGGAAGTGGTACGGGTAGGCGGCCAGGCCTGAAGACGTTGGCCATGGGCGGCAGCCTATGGCGACTGCTGGGCTGCATTTGTCGAGTTTCATCCGCATTGCGAAAGAAACTCGACATAGGCTGCGCGGGATGAGGATCCGGTCGGCGGTCAGAGACGACGCGGAGCTGCTCTTCGGGATGATCCGGGAGTTGGCCGAGTACGAGAAGCTCGGCGACGCGGTCAGGGGAGACGCGGAGCTGCTGGCGAGGTCGCTGTTCGACCAAGGCGCCGCCGAGGCGCTGATCGCCGAGGTCGACGGCGAGGCTGTCGGCTACGCGATCTTCTTCGGGACCTTCTCGACCTTTGAGTGCCGCCCTGGAATCTGGGTCGAGGACCTCTTCGTCCGGCCTGAGAATCGCCGCCGCGGCATCGGTCGGGCGCTGCTCGCCAGGATCGCGGCGACCGCGCTCGAGCGCGAGTGCGCCCGCCTCGAGTGGTCAGCGCTTGATTGGAACGAGCCGGCCTTGCGCTTCTACGACGAGCTCGGCGCGACGCGGCTGCGAGACTGGCTGATCCTGCGCCTCGACGGTCAGGGCTTGAAACGGCTGGGCACCGAGCGCAGCAGGTCGCAGTAGCTCTCACCGATCAGGTCGTGTCGTCGACTCCAAGCCCGGTTCGCAGGACGCGCACCTGCTCTTCCTCCCGCGCGAGATCCGAACCGGGGGCGGCGACCGCCTCGAGCTCGATGAAGTTGCCCAGATCCTCGACCCGGTCGAGGTGGATCCGCACGTTCTCCCAGAGGAGGAGGTCGCGGCGCTTGGCGACGATCTCGGCGCCGAGCTCTTGGCAGGCCGCGGCCGATCGCTCCGGGTCGGGATCTCTGGCCTTCAGCTCGATGTTTCGGCTTGGCTCCTCGATGCGACAACACTAAGGCCGGTGCGTGGCCTCAGGCCATAGGCTCCCGTCCCTTGGCCGAGACCTGTTACAGGCACCCCGACCGCGAGACCGCCGTCTCCTGCTCGTCCTGCGGCCGGCCGATCTGCCCCGATTGCATGACCCCGACCCCTGTCGGCATGCGCTGCCCGGAGTGCTCGCGCCAGCGCACGCATGTAACCCGGGGGGTGGGTGAGGCGTCGGCCTTCGCCGCGGCGCCGGCGACCTTCGTCCTGATCGCGCTCAACGTCGCCGCCTACCTCGCCGAGATCGTCTCCGGCTCGGGCGGCTTCTCTCAAAAAACGACCGACCCCATGTTGCTCGATTTCGGCCTTTTCGGACCCTTGGTGGCGGACGGCGAGTGGTACCGGCTCGTCACCAGCGGCTTCCTGCACGGGAGCATCTTCCACATCGGCTTCAACATGTTCGCCCTCTACTTCCTCGGCCGGATACTGGAGCCGGGAATCGGCACTCCGCGCTTTCTCGCGGTCTACTTCGTCTCGTTGCTGGGCGGATCCTTCGGCGCCCTCCTGCTCGATCCGAATGCGCTTACGGTAGGCGCCTCCGGGGCGGTCTACGGCATTTTCGGCGCCACCTTCGTCATCGCTCGGCGGCGCGGCTTCGATGCGCTCGCATCCTCGGTCGGGCTGCTCATCGTGCTCAATCTGGTTTTCAGCATCAGCGCCGCGAACATCAGCCTCGGCGGCCACCTCGGCGGACTCGCCGCTGGCGTGCTCTGCTCGCTCCTGATCGTTGGTGGCGAACGAGGAATGCTCGGCCGCAACCACCTGCCGGCGGAGCTGCTGGCGATGGCCGCGCTCGGCGCCCTCTCTTTCGTCGCGGCCATAACAGTCGCGTAAGCGGCCATCTCGGCAGGGGCGGAACGTCTTGTACTTTTTCGGCCAGTCCGATCTCGGACGGCAGCAACCGCTCTCCGAAAAAGTTAAGTGGAACCCCTGCCGGGATGGCCACTAACGGGTCTGCTTGGCGAGCGCAGCTCGGCGAACCCGATGCTCCCCGGCGGATCGACGAGGTCGGGGTGGATCAGGTGGCCGAGCAGCTCGACGCCGTCGACCAGCCGCGGCCCGGGCCGGGAGAAGGTCGAGGCCGCGTCGACCGCGAAGACGCGCTGGGCGCCCAGGTCTTCGATCTCGAACCAGTGTTCAAGCGCCTGCGAGCGGGCGGCATCGACGTACCAGCCGCATGGCATGACTACGACGATGTCCGGGTTGAGGCCGGCGAGCTCCCCCCACGAGACCTCGGGGGACTTCAGCCCGGGCGGCCCCGCGACGTCTTCGCCGCCGGCGATCGAGATCATCTCCGGCACCCAGTGGCCGCCAACGTAGGGCGGGTTGAGCCACTCTAGGGCGATCACCCGCGGCAGGCTCGCCCCGGCGACGGCGCCACGAACGGACGCCAACCTGCCTTCGAGCTCGCCGCGCAGCTCGTGCGCCGCACCCTCGACTCCGGTGGCCTCGCCGAGCCGGACCACGTCCTCGAGCATCTCGGTCAGGGAGCTGGGGTCCTGCTGGAGGACCCGGGGCTGACTCGGCAGCCGGGCGGCGACCTCAAGCACGTCCTCGTAGGAGACAGCACAGACGGCGCAGACCGCCTGGGTGACGATCAGGTCCGGTGCCAGGTCGGCGAGCCGCTCCTCGTCGAGCGCGTAGAGCGCACGGCCCTCCGCCACGGTCGCCTTCACCGTGATGTCGATCTGCGCCGCATCGAGCCCAGAGGGCAGCACGGAGCGGGTCAGGCGCGGGACCGCGCCCGTCTCCGGCGGGTAGTCGCACTCGTGGGTGATCGCGACCACGCTCTCGCCCAGGCCCAAGGCGTAGAGCATCTCGGTTGCGGAGGGGACCAGGCTGGCGATGCGCATAGACCGCTCAAATATGGCACCTGAAAGGTCCGGTCGGGGTGGCGGCGGCGGGGAAAGCTATATTCCGTACGCCGCATGGCAGACGACGACCTCCCCCGAAGTACCGGGACACAGCAGGGCCCAGCCCTGACGTGAGCGCGCACGAGTTCTGATGCCCGTTCTGCTGATCGTCCTGGTCCTCCTTCTGGTTGCCGTCAACGGCTTCTTCGTCGCGGCCGAGTTCGCGATCGTGCGCTCGCGGCGCAGCCGAATCGAGAAGACGGCGGAGGAGGGGAGCGCCGCCGCCCGCGTCGCGCTCGACCAGATCGACCACGTCGACGAGTTCGTCGCCACCTCCCAGGTCGGCATCACGCTGGCCTCGATCGGGATCGGCTTCCTCGGCGAGCCGGCGATCGCCGAGCTGGTCGAGCCGCTGCTGCACGGCTTCCTCGGCGACGCTGCCTCCTACATCCTCGCCTTCGCCTTCGCCTACTTCGTGGTGACCCTGCTGCACGTGATCTTCGGCGAGCAGGCGCCGAAGATGATCGGGATCGCCCGCGCTGAGCGGCTGCTGCTGCGGATCGCCAGGCCGCTCGCCCTCTTCCGGCGCCTCTTCCACCCGCTGATCCTGCTTACCAACGCCCCGGCACGGTTCGTCGTCACTCGGGTGCTGCGGATCGAGCCGGAGGGGGACGAGGAGGTGGGGTCGCCGGAGGAGCTGCGGCTGATGATCGTGCGCGGCGCCCAGCGCGGCCGCCTCGATCCCGGCGAGGCCGGGATGCTGGGCGGCGTCTTCCACCTGCACGAGCAGGAGGCGCGCGAGGTGATGACCCCGATCCCGGCCGTCGTCATCGTCGACGCCTCGGAGACGGTCGAGACGGCGCTGCGGCGCTGCGTAACCTCCGGCCACACCCGCCTGGTCGTGGTCGAGGAAGAGAACCCCGACAAGGTCAAGGGGATCGTCCACAACAACAGTCTCATCCGCCTCTACATGAGCGACGGGCCGGAGAGCCCGATCGACGCGGCGGTGCGCGACGCGCTGATCGTCCCCGAGACCCGCCCCCTCGACGACCTTCTCCACGACCTGCAGGTGCAGCGCACCTCGATCGCCGTCGTCGCCGACGAGTACGGGCGCACGGTCGGGATCGTCACCGTCGAGGACATCCTCGAGGAGGTGGTAGGGGAGATCGAGGACGAGACCGATCCCCGCGCCGCGGCGCTGCGCCAGCTGGCCAACGGCGAGTGGTTCGTGCGCGGCCACGTCTCGCTCGGCGACCTCTCCGACGCCGGGATCGAGCTGCCGGTCGACACCGACGCCTACAACTCGGTCGGCGGCTACGTCTTCGGCGAGCTCGGCCGGCTGCCGAAGCGGGGGGACACGATCGTCGCCAACGGCTACACGATCCGGGTCGAGTCGGTGCGGGAGAACCGGATCGAGGCGGTCCGCATCAGCGGCAGCGCGAGCGATTCCGTCCGCTCGGCCACCTAGCTTCTCCAGGCAACCCGCGTCCCCGCCGACCCTGGAGGTGCCGCATGTGGGTTGTGCGTTTGAGCGAGAAGCAACTCGAGGTGCTGAGGTCACTGCTTCGTGCCGAGGAGCACCTCGGCCCGGCGCTGAAAGGTGCCCTGGAGGCCCTCGACCTCGCTCGCTGGGACGACCTTCCCGAGGCGGAGCTGCCCTGGGAGGAGATCGAGATCACCGCCCGCCGCCAGGGCATCTCCCCGGCCGACGTGATCTGGGACCTGGCGGGAAAACGGTGAGCTGCTAGTCGTAGCTGTAGAAGCCGGCGCCGGACTTGCGGCCCAGCTTCCCTTCGCCGACCATCTCGACCATCAGCCCGGGCGGCTTGCTGGCGGCCTCGCCGTTCTCGGCATATAGCGCGTCGCCGATCGCCTGGGAGACGTCGAGGCCGACGAAGTCGAGCAGCGCCAGCGGGCCCATCGGGTGGCCGGCGCCGAGCTTCATGCAGGTGTCGACCTCGCCCGCCTCCATGCCGGTCCGCTCGATCATCCGCACCGCTTCGAAGAGGTAGGGGAAGAGCAGCCGGTTGACGACGAAGCCGGCCTGGTCGGGGACCTCGACCGCGGTCTTGCCGAGTGCCGCGCACCAGGCCAGTGCCTTCTCACGTGCACCGACCGCGCCATCCGGAAAGCAGACCTCGACCAGCTTCATCCGCGGCACGGGGTTGAAGACGTGGAGGGCAAAGAGCTTGTCGACGCCGGCGGCCTCGGCGATGCCGGCGATGCTGAGCGACGAAGTGGTCGTAGCCAGGTCCGCGTCGGGGCAGGCCTCAGCAATTGTGGAGATCAGCTCGCCCTTCGGCGCCACCTCCTCGACGATCGCCTCGACGACGATGTCGCACTCGGCGAGGTCGGTCGGGTCGGTGGTGACCCGCAGTCGCGAAGGCTCGGCGCCCTCGATCTTGGCGCAGGCGGCGACCACTTTCTCCTCGGCGCGCCAGGCCGAGGCCTCGCTCCGCGCCAGCAGGATCGTGTCGGTGGTGGTGGTGGAGACGGCGGCCAATCCCGTTGCAATGGCCCCGCTACCTGCGATTCCCGGACTCTCGTACCCCGTGCTTGCGTTCATGGAGCGGGTTCCTATCACGTAGACGACCGGACCCGCGCGCCAGGTACTCTTGGTTGACTGACCAGTCAATCGAACGGAGGCGTGCGATGGCAGAGAACGGAAACGGCAAGTTCGGCGGCCGCGAGGTCGTGATCGTCGAGGCGGTCCGCACGCCGATCGGGCGCGGCCACGAGGAGAAGGGCTACTACAAGGACGTCCACGCCTCCAACCTGCTCGCCAAGGCCTACTCCGAGCTGGTCGAGCGCGCTGGGATCGACGCTGCCGAGGTCGAGGACGTGGTCGCCGGTTGCGTGCAGCAGTTCGGCGAGCAGGGAATCAACATCGCCCGCAACGCCTGGCTTGAGGCCGGGCTGCCGATCGAGACTCCCGCCACGACCGTCGACCGCCAGTGCGGCTCCGGCCAGCAGGCGGTCAACTTCGCCGCCGCGCTGATCGCCTCCGGCGTCCACGACGTCGTCGTCGCCGGCGGCGTCGAGCACATGGGCCACATCTCCTTCGCCGACTCCGCTTCGGTGATGCAGGAGCATGGCTTCGCCTTCTCGCCGCAGCTGCTGGAGCGCTACAACCTCGTCCCGCAGGGAATCTCCGCCGAGATGATCGCCGATCAGTGGGAGATCCCCCGCTCCGAGCTCGACGAGATCGGCCTGCGCTCGCACCAGCTTGCCGCTAAGGCGACCGAGGAGGGTCGTTTCGAGCGCGAGATCGTCCCCTTCGCCGTCAACGGCGACACCTACGCCACCGATCAGGGCATCCGTCCCGACACCTCGCTGGAGAAGCTCTCGCAGCTGAAGCCGGCCTTCAAGGAGGACGGCAAGATCACCGCCGGCAACTCCTCGCAGGTCTCCGATGGCGCCGCCGCGGTGCTCTTGATGACCCGCGAGAAGGCTGAGGCGCTCGGCCTGCGCCCCAGGGCCCGGATCTACGACCAGACCACGGTTGGCGTCGACCCGGTGATCATGCTCACCGGTCCGATCCCGGCGACCAAGAAGCTGTTCAAGCGCAACGCGATGCAGATGGACGACATCGACCTGGTCGAGGTCAACGAGGCCTTCGCCTCCGTGGTCGCCGCCTGGCGGCGCGAGCTCGACCCCGACATGGACCGGGTCAACGTCAACGGCGGCGCGATCGCCCTCGGCCACCCGCTCGGCTCCAGCGGCGCCCGCCTGATCACCACCCTGCTCCACGAGCTGGAGCGCTCCGACAAGGAGCTGGGCCTGGTGACGATGTGCTGCGGCGGCGGACTCGGCACGGGGACCCTGATCCAGCGGATCTAAAGAACCTGATCACTGGACAAAGTCACTCGCCGGTCGCTATGCTGCCGCGCCATGATCACGCGGAGTTCCCTGAGTAATCTCGCAAAGCTTCTTTTTCTAGCGGCTCTGGCGGCGGCGCTCGGTACAGGCTGTGGCGACGACGACAGCTCCGCCGAGAACGGGGACACCGAGATCGTTGTGGAGGCCGGCTCGCTGTCCAAAGCGCAGTTCATCGAGAAAGCCGATGAAATCTGTCAGCAAGGCAGAAAAAGATTCGAAGCCGAAATCGAAAAACTCCTTCAGCTGGCTCCCGAACTAACGACGCCCTCCCAGCAGGAGAACGCGATTAAAGCGGTCCTCGAAGGAAGCTACATCCCGAACTGGGAAAAGCAGATCGACGAGATCAGCTCGCTCGGCGCTCCCAGCCGCGACACGGATGAGGTTGCGGCGATTCTCGAGGCCATAGTGGTAGCTCTCGAGAAGGCCAGGCAGCACCCGGTGGCATTCGTCGGCGCTGAAACTTACGCCTTCCAGCCGTTCAGAGAACCCCTAAAGCTGGCCCGTGCGTACGGCATGAAAACGTGCGGCAGGACCTGATCCGAGCAGATGCGACGCGTATTCGCAATAGCGAGCATGTCCGCCGTTCTGCTGGTCTCGGGCTGTGGAGATGGATCCGAGGAGCGTGTGAGCGCGGAGATCGACGTCGATACAGGCTCGCTGTCGAAGACCCAGTTCGTCGCACAGGCCAGCAAAATTTGCCGAGCGCGCATGAACGAGGTGGACAGGAAGTTCGCCGCATACCTCAAAGGCAACCCCGACATCGGGTCGCTGTCGCGGGCCGAGCAGGCGGAGAAAGCAGAGGAGATCGTCGAAACGATCTACCTCCCTGAGCATGACAGGCGCATAGACGAAGTCGCCTCCCTCGGCGCCCCCAGTGGCGACGAGGAGCAGGTGGCGGCGATTCTCGAGGCTCTCGAAAAGGGCTTGGCCAAGGCGGAAGAAGACCCGCTTAAGTTCGTACAGGCACTCAGTCCTAAATACAGACCGTTCGCGCAAGCAGAACGCCTGGCTGCGGCCTACGGCGTCGCTCTCTGCGGGCGCGGCTGATCTCGTTAACGACTGACTGGAGGATAGGTAATTCATCGGCGCGAGCTCCGCGTCGGCTGACATGCTGTGTCGTACCAACGTCGGGCATACCAAAGAATGCCCGCCGGCTGACCGCCTGCCTGTGGGAGAGTTCATCGAGGCAGAATCGATAGGGAAGACGGAATTCTTATCGGCCGCCGGTTGAAATGCGATTCGTTTGGCTTAGGTAAAATCGTTGCGACCGGAAATCATCAACCGGTCTTAATTTTAATCGAAACGCTTAATTTCACTAACTGCTTAGGTTGCAGCAGCGTCAAAGCGCATTCTGCACCCATCCATTTCGAGCTGCAAGCGTCTACGTTAAATCCGTACGCTCCCACACGCCCAAACAAGCAGCTTATTACCGGCGACTTACTTGAAGGCTGCTTCGGTTTCACTAACTGCTTATATCGGGTCACAAGTCATTTAACAGACCTTGGCGCGATCGAAGGAGACGTACTCAAATTCTTATTTCCAGTGTTAAGGAGCGGGCATTCCCCCTTCTGCTCTGAGACCGCGGAATGGCATGCTCGCTACTTACTGCGGACAGATTTACCCGGCGATTTAGTACCGGTGTACCTGGCATTACTGCCGTAAGCATCAATCGGTCAGCGAGAAACGCGATCGTTAGGAGGAGAGGAAGCGCATTGCGGCCAAAGTTGTAATATCAGGATTTCTTGACTAATGAAGGGTTGGATGGTATGGCTACCCCGCGCGGCGGCTTTCCGGCCAGGGAGATCGCTCCGACGCAGTGGTGTGGAGCTGTATTCGACTCCACGATCAACCCGTCAGGAGAAAAGGAGAAGTCAATGAGATACGCGAAGATCCTTGGCCTTGCCGCCATCGCGGCAATGGTCTCAATGGCATTCATCGGCGCGAGCTCTGCGTCGGCTGACACGTTATGTCGTGTCAACGTCGGACATACCAATGAATGCCCTGCGGGTAGTCGCCTGCCTGTGGGAGAGCTCATCCACCTAGAATCGATTGGGAAGGTGGAATTATTATCCTCTATCGGCAACGTGAAATGCAATTCGTTTGGCTTAGGCAAAATCGTCGCGACCGGAAATCATCAACCGGTCTTAGACTTACTCGAAACGCTTAATTTCACCGCTTGCGAAGGCGCCTGTAACGCTTTCAAAGCGCATTCGGCGCCCTTCCATCTGGAGAAGCAAGCGAATGGGTTAAATGTGTATGCTCAACCGCATCCCAACTCACAGTTATTACCAGGAGTCTTATTAGAAAATTGCGCTCCTTTCGGTATTAACTGCTTATACCAGGTCCTGAGTCATTTAGCGGACCTTGGCGAAATTGAGTCGGGTGCAACAGGAGACGTGCTCAAATTCTTAGTGCCGCTGTTAAGGAGCGGGCATTCCGCCTTCTGCTCTGAGAAAGCGGAATGGCACGCGCGTTACTTAGTGCGGACCGATTTACCCGGCGACTTAGTACCGGTGTATCTGGCATTACTGCCGTAAGCATCAATCGGTCAGCGAAAAGGCGATTCGTCCATAGGGAAGAGGGCCGCAGCGACGGGGTGCGGCCCACCCACTCCCTTTGTGATGAGGCGCAGGCGGCTGGCTGCCGTGGCGCCAGTGGCGACGAGGGTGTTTCTTGCTATCCCTCCGCCGAGACCGGCAGCTACGACCATGGCGAATCCTAAAAATCTCTTGACTAGTAAAGCGCTGGATGGTATTGCTACTCCCGCGCGCGACGGCTTCCAGCAAGGAGCCGCTCCAGCGCAGTTGTGTTCAACCAGTAATCGACTCCCGCAGCCAACCTGCGGGAGAAAAAGGAGAAGTAAATGCGATACGCAAAGATACTTGGCCTTGCCGCCATCGCGGCACTGGCCTCAATGGCATTCATCGGCGCGGGCTCCGCTTCGGCCGACTCGCTGTGTCGTGAAAACGTTGGACATGCCGGCACATGTCCTGCGCCCCTAGTTGTCAACGAGCTCATCGAGGCAGAATCGATCGGGAAGGCGGAACTCTTATCCTCCATCGGCAACGTGAAATGTAGCTCTCAGGGCTTAGGTAAAATCGTCGCGACCGGAAATCATCAACCGGTCTTAGGCTTACTCGAAACGCTGACTTTCACCGCCTGCGAAGGTGCCTGCAGCAAAGCGAAAGCGCATTCTGCACCCTTCCACCTGGAGGTGCAAGCGTCTACGTTAACTCCGTATGCTCAACCGCATCCCAGCTCGACTTTATTACCGGGCGGCTTACTTGAAAATTGCACTTTCGGTATCAACTGCTTATACGAGGTCACAAGTCATTTAGCGGACCTTGGCGAAATTGAGTCGGGTGCAACAGGAGACGTGCTCAAATTCTTAGTGCCGCTGTTAAGGAGTAATCATTCCGCTTTCTGCCCAGAGAAATCGGAATGGCACGCTCGCTACTTACTGCGGACCGATTTACCCGGCGACTTAGTACCGGTGTACGCGGCGTTACTACCGTAAGCATTAACTCGATCGGCGAAAGTCGATCGTCAGGAGGGCCGCACCGGACGGTGCGGCCCTCCTGCTTTCCAGGGGGTGATGAGAATCAGGCGTATCTTGACAAGTATCTGAGCTTTTACTAACGTGCAGCGCGACGGTCAACAGGGGGTCATTTGAATCACGGAGGAGTCTGTTCTTTGAGGAGGGGGAGGCGTATTGCAGCCATTTGCATGGCGCTGGTGGCGCTGGCGGCGTTTCTCCTTGTCCCCTCCGCGCTTGCTGGGACGGTCACCAACGATCGCCCGTTGCTCTTTGCGTTCGACGGAGCTGATAGTTCAATAGGCCCTCTCTCGGCCCCCTCTGCGATTGCCCTCGACGAAGCGACGGGGGCGGTCTATGTCAACAACATGGCCGGAAGCGGGAAAGGTCCGGGGCTATTCGATGCCCAGCGGGTGGTCTGCAAGTTCAACGCCGAAGGGGAAGCGCAGAACTTCACGGCCGGGAGCTCGGCGGGAAAATCCTGCCTCGACGGTAAAGACGTGCCGGGCGAAGCTTTCGGCGTCGCAGGGGACTTCGCGGAAGTAACGTATACCGCGGATGTAGCAGTGGACAACTCCGGGGGCGCCGGGGGGTTAGGGGAAGGCGAACAGGGAAGGCTCTACCTGAGCGAACAAGAAGGCCCCATTCATGCATTTGCCCCGGACGGCGCACACCTCTGGACGCTGCCGAGAGCCACCGCCCGCCCATGTGGCATCGCGGTGGATGCCGAAGGGCATCTATGGGTAGGGAACGGCGCGGGCAGCGGAGAAGCACGATTTGAAGCACTCGAGTTCGATAACCACGGCAGCCCCCCCGCCCAGATCGGCTCGATCGCGATGACCAACTCCACCAAAAGGCCCTGTCGCCTAGCGATCGATCTGAGCGGCAAAAACCTCTACGCTGGCCTTGCTCCAGAACTTCCCTCCGGTGTCGACAAGTACGTCGAAGGCAAATACCACTCGAGCTTCAGCGCGGGCTACCGCTTCGACGTGACGATCGACCAGTCTCAGTTGGCCGGCCACATAATGATGAGCGACGGAGAAAGCTTCGAAGAGTACAAACCCTGCGTGGAACCGCTATGCCCTGGAATACAGGTAGCGGGCAGCCCCTTCGGCCGCGACCTGATCGGCACCGCCCGCGGGATCGCCTATAACCCCACGCTGGACTGGGTCTATATCTCAGACCTCGCCTCCGATACGGTCAAGGTCTTCGGCCCGCTCACAAGCGGCACCGTCCCTGACGTGACGAGCGAGGAGACCGAACCTGTCGGCCTCCACACCGCGACGGCAAAAGGGACGATCAATCCGTTGGGCCTGCCCAACAGCTACCACTTCGAATGGAAGCCTGGAACCGGGGCGAGCTGGGGGGCAGCCGAGTCCTCACCACGGCAGAGCATCGAACCGAGCGACAGCAGCCCCCATCCCGTCTCCTTCACGATCACCGAATACAAAGGGAAAGCGCTCAGATCGAATACCACCTACCAGGTCCGCCTGGTCGCCACCAACACCGAAAACGACCTCGACGCCTACTCAGGCGCCGACACCTTCACGACGCTGGTGCCGCCCCCCCCGGTTGTCGAGGACTGCGCAACCTCAGCCCTCAGCACCGAAGCGGCCCACCTCGAGTGCGATGTCGACCCTGAGGAAGAGGAAGTCACCTGGAAAGTCTTGGCGAGCGCCCAGACTGCTGCCTCCCAAGCGGAGTGCGAAGCGCTTAGCGAGGGCCAGTTCCAAGTCGTGAAAGAAGGAACGATTCCGCCCGAAGAACCGGGCAGCGTCGAAATCGAAGCCGACCTCAGCGGCCTGCTGGCGGCGCAGACATATTGCGTGCGGGTGATCGCCACCAACCCCGGCGGCAGCGGCAAGGAAGATTTGACCTTCACCACCCTGGCAATACCTCCCAGCGAAGCTGCTGCCGCCTTCGCCGCACCGCGCACCGACACCAGCGCCCGCATCAACGCCCGCGTCAACCCCAACGGCGAGACAGACCTCAGCTACCGCTTCGAGCTGAGCGAGGACGGCGCCACCTGGACCCCGCTGCCGATCCGCACATCGACGGCCGATGCCCGCGAGCCGATCCTCGTCGCCGAGGAGCTCACCGGCCTTATGCCGGACACCGAGTACCACTACCGCTTCCAGGCCGAGAACGAAGCCGGTCAGGCTCCCTCCCTGGGCACGGTGAGGACCTTCACCACCCGCACCAGCGCCGAAGTGCAAGCGGCCGAATCGCTACCCGGTTGTCCCAACGCAGACGTTCGCGCCGCCCAGCAGACCGAATACCTCGGCAGCTGTCGTGCTGTCGAGCTGGTGAACAACCCCGACAAGGGCAACCAGAGCCCCTTCGTCGCAGGACCGTTCGGCAGCTCGCCGGTGATCTCAGCCGACGGCGAGAAAGTGCTGTGGTCGGTACCGGCGGGGGCGCCGGAGGGGCCGAACGGCACCGAACCGCAGTTTCTCGCCGAGAGGGGCCCCGGCGGCTGGAGGTCGGAGAGCGTCAACCCGCCAGTCGAGGAGCAGGTCGGCGGGGGCGAACTGCGCTACCGCCTCGGCGCGGTGACCCCCGACTTCAGGGCGTTCGTCTTTGCCGTGGGCCTCTCAACCGGCCTGGCCAGCCCGGCTGCCCCGACGATGGTGCGGGTGCGCGAAGGCGGGCAGGACGTCCTCAAGTCCTATGAAGCAGACCCGCCGAACAACATCTACGAGGAATCGATCGAGGTGAGCGAGGATGGCGAGCACGTCCTCTTCCTCGACGGTAAAACGAAACAGCTAGAGGACATCGGCGCTGCCCGCGTCGGCCCGCCGGCGGTGGGGGCCGAGGTGGTCAGCCTGATGCCCAATGATTTGCCCTCCGCATGCGGCCTCGATGCCTTCGGGGGGGAGAGCTTCGTCCTGGGGGCCATGCATCAGCCCGGCTACCGCTGGGCCGCCGCCAGCGATGCCTCGCGGGTCTACTTCCGCGCGCCCGCCAACGGCGATTGCGGCGGGCTCTACCGCCTCTGGGTGCGAGACCGCGAAGCCGGCACAACCGAAGCCGGCACAACCGTCGAGATCGACGCCGGAGCGCTCGGGGAGTCCCCCGAGTTCATCCGCGCCACCCCCGACGGGCGCAGCGCCTACTTCCTCACCCTCAGCGACCTCGACCCCGAGGACACGGATGGAGACCTCAGTGGCCCCGAGCGCGACGTCTACCGCTGGGAGGAGGAAGCGGGTGAGTCGAGTTGCCTCACCTGCGTCCTCGCCGATGCCAACCTGGCCGGTGCCCCCGCCGGCGGAGTAGCCGCGGTTCTTGGTCTCAGAGGACTTCTCCCACCTCTATTTCCAGTCGAAAGAGAGATTGGAGGGCGAAGGAACGCAGGGCAACATGAACATCTATGTGCTGAGCGAGGGCGAGATCGCGCTGGCGGCGAGCGCCGATAGCGGCGAAGACATGCTGGAAGGACCGCAACGTCCAGGGCTATCGGTCGACGGCAACGTGCTGTTGTTCAAGGCGCGGGCAGGGCTCAGCATGACCGCCGACCCGCTGGCGGCGCAGTGCGTCCAGCCTGAAGAATCGGTCAAAGGGAAACTCGGGCCTTGCAGCGAGCTCTACCGCTACGACGATCGCGACGGCAGCCTCGAGTGCCTCTCCTGCCGCCACGGCGCCCCCACTGCCCACAGCGTCGGCTCTCCGGGGCGAGGCGGTAGATTTTCCTATCGGCTCTCGGGCGACGGCACGACGGTCGGCTTTGTCAGCGCGCAGGCACTGCTCGAGGCAGACGTCAATCAGGATACCGACGTCTATGAGTGGCGAAACGGGCATCGCAGCCTTGTCTCGGACGGGGTGAGCGAGTTCCAGCGCGCCCAGTCCGCACCGCAGGTGATGGCGCTCGACGCGGACGGCAGCGATCTCATCTTCGGCCTCGTCCCGCCGGGAGGGCGGCTGACCGGCTTCGAGCGCGACGGCGTGCTCAACATCTATGACGCGAGGATTGGCGGCGGTTTCATGCCGCCGCCTGGCCCGCCTGAGACATGCAAAGGGGACGGCTGCCAGCGGCCCTTGCAGGCACCCCCGCCTCACGAGGTCCGCAACAGCGCCACCCACAGCGGCCCCGGCAACCTCGGAGCGGTCAAGAAGCGCCCCTGCGCGAAGAAGCGCGGCAAGGCAAAGCGCCGCTGCCTGCGCAAGCACAGAAGGCGAGCCGGGCAGGCCAGGCGAGGGAGGGCCCGGTGAGCCGCCCAAGTGCAAAGGCGCTGATCGGCCTGGCGGCCCTGCTCGCCGCGATCCTCCTCGGCGGCTCGGCGCAGGCCGCGGCCGCCCCCCTCTACCAGGTCAAGGCGAGTTGGGGCGATACCAACCTGACGCCGGGAGACGGCAACCTGCTCACCGCCGAGGGCCAGTTCGTGATCCAGGTGCGCAACATCGGCGACGAAGTCGGGGCCGAAGACCTGACGATCGTCGAGAAACTGCCCAGCGGCGCCACCGCTACCGCGATCCACTGGTCGGGAGGGCTCTCGGGGCTCTGCACCGGCCTCAAAGCGACGAGCGTGACCTGCACTATGCCAGCCTCGATGCTGGCCGAAGAGGCCCCGCCGCCTGGCCTTGGCTCCGGCACTCCCTACCCCTTCCCCAACGGCTTTCTGCAGCCGCTTTTCATCGACGTCGCGGTGAGCAAAACCCCACCGGCGGAGGCGACCAACACCGTCACGGTCTCAGGCGGCGGCGCGCCGGCGCCGGTAAGCGATGAAGATCAGGTGCCGTTCAGCAAAACGCCCTCGAGCTTCGGCCTGGTGGCGGGCAGCTTCCTCTTCGATGCCTTCGACGAAGCCTTCCCCTTCGGCGAACCGGTCCGCCAGGCCTCCGCCCATCCCTTCGAGCTGCGTACCGCCTTCGACGTCACCGCGAAAACAGGCGTCAACGAGCCTCCCGATAACAGCCGCTACGTCACCTCCAACGGCCAGCTGCGCACGGTCGAGGTGACGCTGCCGCGGGGGCTCCTCGGCAACCCCGAGGCGATCCCCAAGTGCGACCCGGCTGTCTTTGCCGAACTCGGCGCCGTGAGCGGCTCGACCGCCTGTCCGCCGGAGACACAGGTGGGCTACCTGAGCGGCGCGATCACCGACGGCACGCGCAACTTTGGCATGGGCAACCTCAACCCCGGCTACATCAACCGCGCACCGATCTACAACCTCAAACCCCCCAAGGGTGTGCCGGCGGACTTCGGCTTCAACGCGAGCGGGCTGATCCAGGCCCACGTCTACCCGTTGCTCGACCCGGCACAGAACTACGCGATCAAGACGCTCGCGCCCCATATCGCCAACGTGGTGCAAGTGAGGGGCTCAGAAGTCACCGTCTGGGGGGTGCCGGGCGACCCCGAGCACGACAAGTTCCGCTACTTCTCGGGCCCCCTGGGCGCCGACCCTGCCCTTGGCGCCCCCTTCACCGGCCCGATCCGCCCCCTGCTGACGAACCCGATGGACTGCGGCTTTGACAACGGCGGCGCCCGCATCCGCATCGATTCCTACAACCACCCCGGCCAGTTCAGTCCGCCCGAAGAGTACCCCGCCCCGCTCAACGTCACGGGCTGCGATGACTCCAGGTTCGACTTCGAACCCGAAATGTCGCTGCAGCCGAGCTCCCTCGCCGCAAACGGCGCCACCGGCCTGGAGGTGAACCTGCAGCTGCCGCAGCGCAATGACGAAGTCTCGGACGCCAACGACCTATACGCCCAAAATGGCAAAGAGGAGGCGATCGCGACGCCGCCGATCAAGAAGACGATCGTCACCCTGCCCGAGGGGATGACGGTCTCCCCCTCGGCAGCGCAGGGACTGCAGAGCTGCTCGCCGGCCCAGATCGGCCTCGGCACCGACGCCCCGATCGCCTGCCCCGACGCCTCCAAGCAGGGCGAGCTGACAATCCACACGCCGCTCCTGCCCGAGACAGAACCGCTGCACGGCTCGATCTTCCTCGCCGAGCAGTCCGACAACCCCTTCAACAGCTTCCTCGCCCTCTACCTCGTGATCGACGACGAAGAGCGGGGCATACGGGTGAAGCTGGCGGGCCGCGTCGACTTGCATCCGAGCACGGGTCAGATCACGACCACCTTCGACGACCTGCCCCAGGTGCCGGTCTCCGAGGTGGAGCTCTCGCTCAAGGACGGCCCCAGAGCGGCGCTGGTCAACCCCGCCACCTGCGGCACCAAGACGATCCTCGCCCACCTCTTCCCCTGGCACGATCCCGGCACGGCGACCGCGCTCAAAGACTCCTACACGGTGGGCGAGGGCTGCGTGAGCGGCCTGGCGGAAAGGCCCTTCGCCCCCCGCTTCGAGGCCGGCACGGAAAGCAACCTCGCCGGAGCGTTCTCTCCCTTCAGCCTCGAGCTCACCCGCACAGACGCAGACCAAGAGCTCTCCCAGCTCTCTCTCACCCTGCCCCAAGGCCTGCTGGCCAAGCTCGCCGGCGTCGGCAGCTGTCCCGAGGCGGGCATCGCCCAGGCCGGGGCGAGGACAGGTGCAGGCGAGGGAGCCTTGGAGCAGGCGGATCCCTCCTGTCCGGCCTCCTCCTACGTCGGCACCACCAACGTCGGCTCAGGCGTGGGGGCGCCTCTCACCTTCGTCGGTGGCAAGGCCTACCTCGCCGGCCCCTACAAAGGAGCGCCCCTCTCGATGGTCGCGATCACCCCGCTCCTCGTCGGCCCCTATGACCTTGGCGTGATCGCGGTGAGAAGCGCTCTGCAGGTAAATCCAGAGAGCGCCCAGGCCACCGCCCACACAGATCCCTTCCCTCAGATCTACCAGGGCATCCCGGTCAGGATCAGGGACATCCGGGTGAGGATCGACAGACCTGAGTTCACCCTCAACCCGACCTCCTGCGCGGAGAAGCAGATCACCGCCCTGGTGAGGGGGACCGGGGGAGACCTCTTCTCCAGCGCCGATGACAGCCTCACCGATCTCTCCCAGCGCTTCCAGGCCGCAGGCTGCGCCTCCCTCGCTTTCAAGCCCAAGCTCTCCTTCCGTCTCTTCGGCGGCACCAAGCGCGGCGCTCACCCGAAGCTGCGCGCGATCCTCAAAGCCAGAGCGCGAGACGCCAACATCGCCGGCGCCACGGTCGCCCTGCCGAGGTCGGAGTTCCTTGACCAGGGCCACATCAGAACGGTCTGCACCAGGGTGCAGTTTGCGGCGGACCGCTGCCCGAAGCGATCGATCTACGGCCACGCCAAAGCCAAGACGCCGCTCTTCGATGAGGCGCTGAGGGGGCCGGTCTACCTGCGCTCTTCCTCAAACCCGCTGCCCGACCTGGTGGCAAGGCTCAGGGGCCCCGCTCACCAGCCGGTCGAGGTGCACGTCATCGGCCGCATCGACTCGGTCAAAGGAGGGGGCATCAGAAGCACCTTCTCCACCGTGCCCGATGCCCCCGTAACTAAGTTCGTCTTGACCATGCAGGGCGGCAAGAAGGGGCTCCTGGTCAACTCGACAGACCTCTGCGCGAGGACAAACAAGGCTACGGCCCGCTTCGAGGCGCATAACGGGCGAGCGCTAACGCTTAGGCCGGCTCTGCGGAGCGCTTGCGGGAGGTAGGGGAGCGAATGGGTCTAAAGAACCTGATCACTGGACAAAGTCGCTCGCCGGTCGCTATGCTGCCGCGCCATGACCACGCGGAGTTCTCTGAGTAGTCTCGCAAAGCTTCTTTTTCTAGCGATTTTGGCGGCGGCACTGCTCGGCACGGGCTGTGGCGACGACGACAGCTCCGCCAAGAACGGGGACACCGAGATCGTCGTGGAGGCCGGCTCGCTCTCCAAACCGCAGTTCATCGAGAAAGCCGACGAGATTTGCCGGAAAGGCAGAGAAAGATTCGAAGCCGAAATCGAGAAACTCCTTCAAGGCGCCCCTGAACTGACGACGCCCTCCCAGCAGGAGAACGCGGTTAAAGCAGTCCTCGAAGGAAGCTACATCCCGAACTGGGAAAAACAGCTCGACGAAATCAGCTCGCTCGGTGCTCCCAGCAAGGATAAGGAGGAAGTTGAGGCGATTCTCGAGGCCATCGTGGTAGCTCTCGAGAAGGCCGGGCAGCACCCGGTGGCATTCGTCGGCGCCGAAACTTACGACTTCCAGCCGTTCAGAGAACCCATAAGACTGGCCCGTGCGTACGGCATGAAAACGTGCGGCAGGACCTGATCCGAGCAGATGCGACGCGTCCTCGCGATAACGAGCATGTTTGCTGTTCTGCTGGTCACGGGCTGCGGAGAGGGATCCGGGGACCGTGCGGACGCGGAGATCGACGTCGATACCGGCTCGCTGTCGAAGACCCAGTTCGTCGCACAGGCCAGCAAAATTTGCCGAGGGCGCATGGACGAAGTTGACAGGAAGTTCGCCGCATACCTGAAACGCAATCCCGATATCGGCTCGCTATCGCGGGCCGAGCTGGCGGCGAAAGCAGAGGAGATCGTCGAGACGATCTACCTCCCTGCGCACGACAGGCGCATAGACGAAGTCACCTCCCTCGGTGCCCCCAGGGGCGACGAGGAGCAGGTGGCGGCGATACTCGAGGCCCTCGAAAAGGGCTTGGCTTAGGACCTAGCCCTATAGGGCCGCGGCCACCCGTGCCGCATGCGCCCGCTTGAAGGCGATCAAGCCGCTGGCGAGCTGTAAGAAGGTGATTCTCCTCCTTCTTCGACCAGCGGACCAGGATCGCCCGGTTGCGGTTGAGCCATGAGTGGCATGCCTCGAGGACCCAGCGGCGCGCTCGCCAGTCGGGGTCGTGCTGCTTGAGGTCGATCTCCTCGCCGCGAGCGCGGATGTGTGGTGTGAATTCGTGGTCCTCGAGCAGGTCGCGGATGGCGGGGAAGTCGTAGGCCTTGTCGAGGCAGAGGCCCTGGGGAGCGGACTCGCTCGGGCAGGGGCGCTCGATCGGGATCGAATCGAGTGTTCCCTTCAGCAGCTTGTGGTCGTTGCGGTTCGCTCCATCGTGATCGAGCCCGATCGGGATTTCCGCAGCGTCTGCGAGGAGCGAGCGCTTCGCCCCCCCTTGGCTCTATCAGTTGGATTGGGACCTGTCTTTGGCCCACCGAGCGGCGCCTTTGTCATCGCTTCGTCGACTGCCAGCCAGGACCAGTCGATGCCGACCTCCTCGTCGTAGTCGAGCAGGCCCCGGCGCCAGATCTCATGGAAGACCCCAGCCTGCTCCCACTCCTGAAAGCGCCGGTGGGCGGTGGAGGAGTTACACACCCCGGTCACGTCGAGCGCGTTCCACTGCATGCCGGTGCGCAGGACGAGCAGGACCGCGTCCATCACCTGGCGCTTTGGCAGGCCCTTGCGGTGCGTTCCCAGCGGATGCTCGGGCGGGGGCGGCAGCAGGAGCTCGATCTTCTCCCACAGCCAATCTGGCATTCGCCAGCCATCGTCGCGGTCGACCAGGCCCATCTCCACCCTCCTATGTCCGATCAACAGATCGGCTGAGGGTTCCTCGGCAGGGATGAGAATCCTCCTATAGGGCTAGGTCCTTAGTCGGAAGAAGACCCGCTCAAGTTCGTACAGGCGCTCAGCCTCAAGTACAGGCCGTTTGCGCAGGCAGAACGGTTGGCTGCGGCGTACGGCGTCGCGCTCTGCGGGCGCGGCTGATCTCCGTTTATCGGCGCGAGCTCCGCCTCGGCCGACACGCTGTGTCGTGAAAACGTTGGGCATGCCAATGAATGTCCTGTGGCTAGCCGCCTGCCTGTTGGAGAGCCCCTCGAGGCAGAAGCGATAGGGAAGACGGAGTTCTTAACCTCCGTAGGCAACGTGAAATGCAATTCGTTTGGCTTAGGTAAAGTCGTCGCGACCGGAGGTCATAAACCGGTCTTAGGCTTACTCGAAACACTTACTTTACAGAGCTGCGAAGCTGCCTGCGGCAAAGCAAAAGCGCATTCTGCCCCCTTCCACCTGGAGCTCCAAGCGAATGGGTTAAATCCGTATGTTCAACCGCATTCCAACTCGACTTTATTACCAGGCGACTTACTTGAAGATTGCATTTTCGGTATCAACTGCTTATACCAGGTCCTGAGTCATTTAACGGACCTTGGCACGATTGAAGGAGACACGCTAAAACTCTCATTCCCAATGTTAAGGAGCCAACATTCCGCCTTCTGCTCTGACAGCGGAATGGCACGCGAACTACTTACTGCGGACCGATTTATCCGGCGATTTAGCACCGGTGTTCGTGGCGTTAAAACCGTAAGGCATCGACTCGGTCGGCGCAAGTCGATCATTGTAACGAAAGCGCATTACGGCCAAAGTTGTAATATCAAGATTTCTTGACTAATGAAGGGTTGGATGGTATGGCTACCCCGCGCGGCGGCTTTCCGGCCAGGGAGATCGCTCCGACGCAGTGGTGTGGAGCTGTATTCGACTCCACGATCAACCCCGTCAGGAGAAAAGGAGAAGTCAATGAGATACGCAAAGATCCTTGGCCTTGCCGCCATCGCGGCATTGGCTTCAATGGCATTCATCGGCGCGAGCTCTGCGTCGGCTGACACGTTATGTCGTGTCAACGTCGGACATACCAGTGAATGCCCTGCGGGTGACCGCCTGCCTGTGGGTGAGCTCATCCACCTAGAATCGATTGGGAAGGTAGAATTCTTATCCTCCATCGGTACCTTTAAATGCAATTCGCTTGGCTTAGGTAAAGTCATTGCGACCGGAGCTCATCAACCGGTCTTAGACTTACTCGAAACGCTTAATTTCACCGCTTGCGAAGGCGCCTGTAACGCTTTCAAAGCGCATTCGGCGCCCTTCCATCTGGAGAAGCAAGCGAATGGGTTAAATGTGTATGCTCAACCGCATCCCAACTCGCAGTTATTACCAGGAGTCTTATTAGAAAATTGCGCTCCTTTCGGTATTAACTGCTTATACCAGGTCCTGAGTCATTTAGCGGACCTTGGCGAAATTGAGTCGGGTGCAACAGGAGACGTGCTCAAATTCTTAGTGCCGCTGTTAAGGAGCGGGCATTCCGCCTTCTGCTCTGAGAAAGCGGAATGGCACGCGCGTTACTTAGTGCGGACCGATTTACCCGGCGACTTAGTACCGGTTTACGTGACGTTAAAACCGTAAACATCAACTCGATCGGCGAAAGGCGATTCGTCCATAGGGAAGAGGGTCGCAGCGACGGGGTGCGGCCCTCTCCCTTTGTGATGAGGCGCATGCGGCTGGCTGCCGTGGCGCCAGTGGCGACGAGGGTGTTTCTTGCTATCCCTCCGCTGAGACTGGCAACGACGACCATGGCGAATCCTAAAAATCTCTTGACTAGTAAAGCGCTGGATGGTATTGCTACTCCCGCGCGCGACGGCTTCCAGCAAAGGAGCCGCTCCAGCGCAGTTGTGTTCATCCAGTAATCGACTCCCGCAGCCAACCTGCGGGAGAAGAAGGAGAAGTAAATGCGATACGCAAAGATACTTGGCCTTGCCGCCATCGCGGCACTGGCCTCAATGGCATTCATCGGCGCGGGCTCCGCGTCGGCTGACACGCTGTGTCATACCAACCCCGGGCATGACAAAGAATGTCCTGCGGGTAGCCGCCTGCCTGTCGGAGAGCTCATCGAGGCAGAATCGATCGGAAAGGCGGAACTCTTAGCCTCCATCGGCAACGTGAAATGTGACTCTCAGGGCTTAGGTAAAATCGTCGAAACCGGAAATCATAAACCGGTCTTAGGCTTACTCGAAACGCTGACTTTCACCGCCTGCGAAGGTGCCTGCAGCAAAGCGAAAGCGCATTCTGCACCCTTCCACCTGGAGGTGCAAGCGAATGGGTTAAATCCGTATGCTCAACCGCATCCCAGCTCGACTTTATTACCGGGCGGCTTACTTGAAAATTGCACTTTCGGTATCAACTGCTTATACGAGGTCACAAGTCATTTAGCGGACCTTGGCGAAATTGAGTCGGGTGCAACAGGAGACGTACTCAAATTCTTAGTGCCGCTGTTAAGGAGCGGGCATTCCGCCTTCTGCCCAGAGAAATCGGAATGGCACGCGCGTTACTTACTGCGGAGCGATTTACCCGGCTTATTACTGCCGGCATACTTGACGTTACTCCCGTAAGCACCGACGCGATCGGCGCGAGTCGATCGTCAGGAGGGCCGCGCCGGACGGTGCGGCCCTCCTGCTTTCCAGGGGGTGACGAGAATATGGCGTATCTTGACAAGTATCTGAGCTTTTACTAACGTGCAGCGCGACGGTCAACAGGGAGTCATTTGAATCGTGGGGGTCTGTTCTTTGAGGAGGGGGAGGCGTATTGCAGCCATTTGCATGGCGCTGGCGACGCTGGCGGCGCTTCTCCTTGCCCCCACTGCTATGGCTGGGACGGTCACCAACGATCGCCCGTTGCTCTTTGCGTTCGACGGAGCTGATAGTTCAATAGGCCCTCTTTCGGCTCCCTCTGCGATTGCCCTCGACGAAGCGACGGGGGCGGTCTACGTCAACAATATGGCCGGAAGCGGGAAAGGTCCGGGGCTATTCGATGCCCAGCGGGTCGTCTGCAAGTTCAACGCCCAAGGGGAAGCGCAGAACTTCACGGCCGGGAGCTCGGCGGGAAAATCCTGCCTCGACGGTAAAGACGTGCCGGGCAAAGCCTTTGGCGTCGAAGGGTTCTTCGAGAAAGGAGCGTTTACCGCGGATGTGGCGGTGGACAACTCCGGGGGTGCCGGCGGGCCGGGGGAAGGCGAACAGGGAAGGCTCTACGTGAGCGAGGAAGAAGGGCCAGTTCATGCATTTGCCCCGGACGGCGCACACCTCTGGACGCTGCCGAGAGCCACCGCCCGCCCATGTGGCATCGCGGTGGATGCCGAAGGGCATCTATGGGTAGGGAACGGCGCGGGCAGCGGAGAAGCACGATTTGAAGCACTCGAGTTCGATAACCACGGCAGCCCCCCCGCCCAGATCGGCTCGATCGCGATGACCAACTCCACCAAAAGGCCCTGTCGCCTAGCGATCGATCTGAGCGGCAAAAACCTTTACGTGGGCCTTTTTCCAAACTTTCCCTCCGGTGTCGACAAGTACGTCGAAGGCAAATACCACTCGAGCTTCAGCGCGGGCTACCGCTTCGACGTGACGATCGACCAGTCTCAGTTGGCCGGCCACATAATGATGAGCGACGGAGAAAGCTTCGAAGAGTACAAACCCTGCGTGGAACCGCTATGCCCTGGAATACAGGTAGCGGGCAGCCCCTTCGGCCGCGACCTGATCGGCACCGCCCGCGGGATCGCCTATAACCCCACGCTGGACTGGGTCTATATCTCAGACCTCGCCTCCGATACGGTCAAGGTCTTCGGCCCGCTCACAAGCGGCACCGTCCCTGACGTGACGAGCGAGGAGACCGAACCTGTCGGCCTCCACACCGCGACGGCAAAAGGGACGATCAATCCGTTGGGCCTGCCCAACAGCTACCACTTCGAATGGAAGCCTGGAACCGGGGCGAGCTGGGGGGCAGCCGAGTCCTCACCACGGCAGAGCATCGAACCGAGCGACAGCAGCCCCCATCCCGTCTCCTTCACGATCACCGAATACAAAGGGAAAGCGCTCAGATCGAATACCACCTACCAGGTCCGCCTGGTCGCCACCAACACCGAAAACGACCTCGACGCCTACTCAGGCGCCGACACCTTCACGACGCTGGTGCCGCCCCCCCCGGTTGTCGAGGACTGCGCAACCTCAGCCCTCAGCACCGAAGCGGCCCACCTCGAGTGCGATGTCGACCCTGAGGAAGAGGAAGTCACCTGGAAAGTCTTGGCGAGCGCCCAGACTGCTGCCTCCCAAGCGGAGTGCGAAGCGCTTAGCGAGGGCCAGTTCCAAGTCGTGAAAGAAGGAACGATTCCGCCCGAAGAACCGGGCAGCGTCGAAATCGAAGCCGACCTCAGCGGCCTGCTGGCGGCGCAGACATATTGCGTGCGGGTGATCGCCACCAACCCCGGCGGCAGCGGCAAGGAAGATTTGACCTTCACCACCCTGGCAATACCTCCCAGCGAAGCTGCTGCCGCCTTCGCCGCACCGCGCACCGACACCAGCGCCCGCATCAACGCCCGCGTCAACCCCAACGGCGAGACAGACCTCAGCTACCGCTTCGAGCTGAGCGAGGACGGCGCCACCTGGACCCCGCTGCCGATCCGCACATCGACGGCCGATGCCCGCGAGCCGATCCTCGTCGCCGAGGAGCTCACCGGCCTTATGCCGGACACCGAGTACCACTACCGCTTCCAGGCCGAGAACGAAGCCGGTCAGGCTCCCTCCCTGGGCACGGTGAGGACCTTCACCACCCGCACCAGCGCCGAAGTGCAAGCGGCCGAATCGCTACCCGGTTGTCCCAACGCAGACGTTCGCGCCGCCCAGCAGACCGAATACCTCGGCAGCTGTCGTGCTGTCGAGCTGGTGAACAACCCCGACAAGGGCAACCAGAGCCCCTTCGTCGCAGGACCGTTCGGCAGCTCGCCGGTGATCTCAGCCGACGGCGAGAAAGTGCTGTGGTCGGTACCGGCGGGGGCGCCGGAGGGGCCGAACGGCACCGAACCGCAGTTTCTCGCCGAGAGGGGCCCCGGCGGCTGGAGGTCGGAGAGCGTCAACCCGCCAGTCGAGGAGCAGGTCGGCGGGGGCGAACTGCGCTACCGCCTCGGCGCGGTGACCCCCGACTTCAGGGCGTTCGTCTTTGCCGTGGGCCTCTCAACCGGCCTGGCCAGCCCGGCTGCCCCGACGATGGTGCGGGTGCGCGAAGGCGGGCAGGACGTCCTCAAGTCCTATGAAGCAGACCCGCCGAACAACATCTACGAGGAATCGATCGAGGTGAGCGAGGATGGCGAGCACGTCCTCTTCCTCGACGGTAAAACGAAACAGCTAGAGGACATCGGCGCTGCCCGCGTCGGCCCGCCGGCGGTGGGGGCCGAGGTGGTCAGCCTGATGCCCAATGATTTGCCCTCCGCATGCGGCCTCGATGCCTTCGGGGGGGAGAGCTTCGTCCTGGGGGCCATGCATCAGCCCGGCTACCGCTGGGCCGCCGCCAGCGATGCCTCGCGGGTCTACTTCCGCGCGCCCGCCAACGGCGATTGCGGCGGGCTCTACCGCCTCTGGGTGCGAGACCGCGAAGCCGGCACAACCGAAGCCGGCACAACCGTCGAGATCGACGCCGGAGCGCTCGGGGAGTCCCCCGAGTTCATCCGCGCCACCCCCGACGGGCGCAGCGCCTACTTCCTCACCCTCAGCGACCTCGACCCCGAGGACACGGATGGAGACCTCAGTGGCCCCGAGCGCGACGTCTACCGCTGGGAGGAGGAAGCGGGTGAGTCGAGTTGCCTCACCTGCGTCCTCGCCGATGCCAACCTGGCCGGTGCCCCCGCCGGCGGAGTAGCCGCGGTCTTGGTCTCAGAGGACTTCTCCCACCTCTATTTCCAGTCGAAAGAGAGATTGGAGGGCGAAGGAACGCAGGGCAACATGAACATCTATGTGCTGAGCGAGGGCGAGATCGCGCTGGCGGCGAGCGCCGATAGCGGCGAAGACATGCTGGAAGGACCGCAACGTCCAGGGCTATCGGTCGACGGCAACGTGCTGTTGTTCAAGGCGCGGGCAGGGCTCAGCATGACCGCCGACCCGCTGGCGGCGCAGTGCGTCCAGCCTGAAGAATCGGTCAAAGGGAAACTCGGGCCTTGCAGCGAGCTCTACCGCTACGACGATCGCGACGGCAGCCTCGAGTGCCTCTCCTGCCGCCACGGCGCCCCCACTGCCCACAGCGTCGGCTCTCCGGGGCGAGGCGGTAGATTTTCCTATCGGCTCTCGGGCGACGGCACGACGGTCGGCTTTGTCAGCGCGCAGGCACTGCTCGAGGCAGACGTCAATCAGGATACCGACGTCTATGAGTGGCGAAACGGGCATCGCAGCCTTGTCTCGGACGGGGTGAGCGAGTTCCAGCGCGCCCAGTCCGCACCGCAGGTGATGGCGCTCGACGCGGACGGCAGCGATCTCATCTTCGGCCTCGTCCCGCCGGGAGGGCGGCTGACCGGCTTCGAGCGCGACGGCGTGCTCAACATCTATGACGCGAGGATTGGCGGCGGTTTCATGCCGCCGCCTGGCCCGCCTGAGACATGCAAAGGGGACGGCTGCCAGCGGCCCTTGCAGGCACCCCCGCCTCACGAGGTCCGCAACAGCGCCACCCACAGCGGCCCCGGCAACCTCGGAGCGGTCAAGAAGCGCCCCTGCGCGAAGAAGCGCGGCAAGGCAAAGCGCCGCTGCCTGCGCAAGCACAGAAGGCGAGCCGGGCAGGCCAGGCGAGGGAGGGCCCGGTGAGCCGCCCAAGTGCAAAGGCGCTGATCGGCCTGGCGGCCCTGCTCGCCGCGATCCTCCTCGGCGGCTCGGCGCAGGCCGCGGCCGCCCCCCTCTACCAGGTCAAGGCGAGTTGGGGCGATACCAACCTGACGCCGGGAGACGGCAACCTGCTCACCGCCGAGGGCCAGTTCGTGATCCAGGTGCGCAACATCGGCGACGAAGTCGGGGCCGAAGACCTGACGATCGTCGAGAAACTGCCCAGCGGCGCCACCGCTACCGCGATCCACTGGTCGGGAGGGCTCTCGGGGCTCTGCACCGGCCTCAAAGCGACGAGCGTGACCTGCACTATGCCAGCCTCGATGCTGGCCGAAGAGGCCCCGCCGCCTGGCCTTGGCTCCGGCACTCCCTACCCCTTCCCCAACGGCTTTCTGCAGCCGCTTTTCATCGACGTCGCGGTGAGCAAAACCCCACCGGCGGAGGCGACCAACACCGTCACGGTCTCAGGCGGCGGCGCGCCGGCGCCGGTAAGCGATGAAGATCAGGTGCCGTTCAGCAAAACGCCCTCGAGCTTCGGCCTGGTGGCGGGCAGCTTCCTCTTCGATGCCTTCGACGAAGCCTTCCCCTTCGGCGAACCGGTCCGCCAGGCCTCCGCCCATCCCTTCGAGCTGCGTACCGCCTTCGACGTCACCGCGAAAACAGGCGTCAACGAGCCTCCCGATAACAGCCGCTACGTCACCTCCAACGGCCAGCTGCGCACGGTCGAGGTGACGCTGCCGCGGGGGCTCCTCGGCAACCCCGAGGCGATCCCCAAGTGCGACCCGGCTGTCTTTGCCGAACTCGGCGCCGTGAGCGGCTCGACCGCCTGTCCGCCGGAGACACAGGTGGGCTACCTGAGCGGCGCGATCACCGACGGCACGCGCAACTTTGGCATGGGCAACCTCAACCCCGGCTACATCAACCGCGCACCGATCTACAACCTCAAACCCCCCAAGGGTGTGCCGGCGGACTTCGGCTTCAACGCGAGCGGGCTGATCCAGGCCCACGTCTACCCGTTGCTCGACCCGGCACAGAACTACGCGATCAAGACGCTCGCGCCCCATATCGCCAACGTGGTGCAAGTGAGGGGCTCAGAAGTCACCGTCTGGGGGGTGCCGGGCGACCCCGAGCACGACAAGTTCCGCTACTTCTCGGGCCCCCTGGGCGCCGACCCTGCCCTTGGCGCCCCCTTCACCGGCCCGATCCGCCCCCTGCTGACGAACCCGATGGACTGCGGCTTTGACAACGGCGGCGCCCGCATCCGCATCGATTCCTACAACCACCCCGGCCAGTTCAGTCCGCCCGAAGAGTACCCCGCCCCGCTCAACGTCACGGGCTGCGATGACTCCAGGTTCGACTTCGAACCCGAAATGTCGCTGCAGCCGAGCTCCCTCGCCGCAAACGGCGCCACCGGCCTGGAGGTGAACCTGCAGCTGCCGCAGCGCAATGACGAAGTCTCGGACGCCAACGACCTATACGCCCAAAATGGCAAAGAGGAGGCGATCGCGACGCCGCCGATCAAGAAGACGATCGTCACCCTGCCCGAGGGGATGACGGTCTCCCCCTCGGCAGCGCAGGGACTGCAGAGCTGCTCGCCGGCCCAGATCGGCCTCGGCACCGACGCCCCGATCGCCTGCCCCGACGCCTCCAAGCAGGGCGAGCTGACAATCCACACGCCGCTCCTGCCCGAGACAGAACCGCTGCACGGCTCGATCTTCCTCGCCGAGCAGTCCGACAACCCCTTCAACAGCTTCCTCGCCCTCTACCTCGTGATCGACGACGAAGAGCGGGGCATACGGGTGAAGCTGGCGGGCCGCGTCGACTTGCATCCGAGCACGGGTCAGATCACGACCACCTTCGACGACCTGCCCCAGGTGCCGGTCTCCGAGGTGGAGCTCTCGCTCAAGGACGGCCCCAGAGCGGCGCTGGTCAACCCCGCCACCTGCGGCACCAAGACGATCCTCGCCCACCTCTTCCCCTGGCACGATCCCGGCACGGCGACCGCGCTCAAAGACTCCTACACGGTGGGCGAGGGCTGCGTGAGCGGCCTGGCGGAAAGGCCCTTCGCCCCCCGCTTCGAGGCCGGCACGGAAAGCAACCTCGCCGGAGCGTTCTCTCCCTTCAGCCTCGAGCTCACCCGCACAGACGCAGACCAAGAGCTCTCCCAGCTCTCTCTCACCCTGCCCCAAGGCCTGCTGGCCAAGCTCGCCGGCGTCGGCAGCTGTCCCGAGGCGGGCATCGCCCAGGCCGGGGCGAGGACAGGTGCAGGCGAGGGAGCCTTGGAGCAGGCGGATCCCTCCTGTCCGGCCTCCTCCTACGTCGGCACCACCAACGTCGGCTCAGGCGTGGGGGCGCCTCTCACCTTCGTCGGTGGCAAGGCCTACCTCGCCGGCCCCTACAAAGGAGCGCCCCTCTCGATGGTCGCGATCACCCCGCTCCTCGTCGGCCCCTATGACCTTGGCGTGATCGCGGTGAGAAGCGCTCTGCAGGTAAATCCAGAGAGCGCCCAGGCCACCGCCCACACAGATCCCTTCCCTCAGATCTACCAGGGCATCCCGGTCAGGATCAGGGACATCCGGGTGAGGATCGACAGACCTGAGTTCACCCTCAACCCGACCTCCTGCGCGGAGAAGCAGATCACCGCCCTGGTGAGGGGGACCGGGGGAGACCTCTTCTCCAGCGCCGATGACAGCCTCACCGATCTCTCCCAGCGCTTCCAGGCCGCAGGCTGCGCCTCCCTCGCTTTCAAGCCCAAGCTCTCCTTCCGTCTCTTCGGCGGCACCAAGCGCGGCGCTCACCCGAAGCTGCGCGCGATCCTCAAAGCCAGAGCGCGAGACGCCAACATCGCCGGCGCCACGGTCGCCCTGCCGAGGTCGGAGTTCCTTGACCAGGGCCACATCAGAACGGTCTGCACCAGGGTGCAGTTTGCGGCGGACCGCTGCCCGAAGCGATCGATCTACGGCCACGCCAAAGCCAAGACGCCGCTCTTCGACGAAGCGCTGAGGGGGCCGGTCTACCTGCGCTCTTCCTCAAACCCGCTGCCCGACCTGGTGGCAAGGCTCAGGGGCCCCGCTCACCAGCCGGTCGAGGTGCACGTCATCGGCCGCATCGACTCGGTCAAAGGAGGGGGCATCAGAAGCACCTTCTCCACCGTGCCCGATGCCCCCGTAACTAAGTTCGTCTTGACCATGCAGGGCGGCAAGAAGGGGCTCCTGGTCAACTCGACAGACCTCTGCGCGAGGACAAACAAGGCTACGGCCCGCTTCGAGGCGCATAACGGGCGAGCGCTAACGCTTAGGCCGGCTCTGCGGAGCGCTTGCGGGAGGTAGGGGACTGACCGAGGAACCATCGAGTATCTTGAAAGCGCCTCACCCGTACATTATAGTCCAGAGGTCGCAGGGAAGCCGGGGAGGCAACACGCCGATCGGGCGGAGGTGCTCGCCGGTGGGTTACTGGAGCCAATGACTAAGGGGAGGACCTGATGTACCACAGATTCCAGGAGAAGTTCGGCACCGCCGGGATGGTCGTTGCCGTAATTGCCTTGATCGCTGCTTTGGCCGGTACCGCCATTGCCGCGAGCGGCCTCACCGCCAAGGAGAAGAAAGAAGTCAAAAAGATCGCCAAGAGTTTCCAAGGCACCGGGCCGACGGGGTCAGCGGGTCCCGCCGGTCCGGCGGGAGCCAATGGCAAAGACGGCGCTCCTGGCGCTCCTGGCGCACCCGGTAAAGACGGCGTCAGCGTCACGAGCTCAGAACTGCTGCCAGGCGATGAAAACTGCCCTGATGGCGGTTCGGAATTCACAGCGGCCGAAGAATCCGTTTCCTATGCCTGCAACGGCGAAACCGGCTTCACTGCAACGCTGCCGCCCGGTGAAACAGAGACAGGCGTTTGGACCATGAACGAGGCCAGCGGATCCAGTCCCGGATTTGCCTTGGGAGACATTTCCTTTCCGATACCCCTATCTGAAGAGCTGGACGAAGAACACGTGAAACTGATTCCCGCGGGGGGCCCGGTCGACGCCGTATGCGACGACAATGAAGGGGCTGCGGCCTCAGTTGACAACCCCGAGGCCGACCCCGGCTACCTGTGTGTTTTCACCGGTTTTGCGACAGGGGAAGTTGGGAGTATCGTCAAGCCAAATGAATCGCCGGGGACAGTCGGAGCGCTGAAAACTGGCGCCATAGTTCAGAGGATTATTCCCGAAGGAATCCTAGCCGCGTGGGGCACCTTCGCGGTAACCGCAAAAGAATAGTTCACTGACGGGACCTACTAGGCCCAGGCGTGTCGCACCGTCTGGGTCTAGTTCCCGCCAGGTCGCCCTGGCCATCCAGCCAGGTAGTCTCCACGCCAATGGACCTGAGCCTCTCTCCATCCGAGCGCGACTTCCGCGACGAGGTTCGCAGCTGGATCGAAGAGAACCATCCGGGCCCCGAGCCAGAGGGCGCCCTCGAGGAAGTGATGGTCTTCCGGCGCGAGTGGCAGGGCAGGATGCACGAGGCAGGTTGGGCCGGGATCTCCTGGCCGAAGGAGTACGGTGGCCGCGGCGCCACGCTGATCGAGCAGGCGATCTTCGTCGGTGAGGCCTCTCGCCTGGAGGCTCCTAGCCCGGCCAACGTGCTGGGGCTTGCGATGGGCGGACCGGTGGTGATCGCCCACGGCACCGACGAGCAGAAGCAGCGCTACCTGGAGCCGATCCTCACCGCCGAGGAGATCTGGTGTCAGGGCTTCTCCGAGCCCGAGTCGGGCTCCGACCTCGCCTCGCTGAAAACACGCGCGATCAAGGACGGCGACGAATGGGTGGTCACCGGGCAGAAGGTTTGGACGACCTTCGCCCAGTATGCGAAGTGGTGCATGCTCGTCGCTCGCACCGATCCCGACGCACCCAAGCATCAAGGCCTCACCTACTTCCTGATGGATATGGAGCAGGAGGGGGTGGAAGCGAAGCCGCTGGTGCAGATCACCGGCGAGGGCGAGTTCAACGAGGTCTTCATCAACGAGGCGCGGATCCCCGACGAGAACGTGATCGGCGAGGTCGGTCAGGGCTGGACGGTGGCGATCACGACGCTGATGAATGAGCGCGCCGGCCTTGCCTTCGGCGCGATCGCCCAGGTCGCCAACAACCTCAAACGGCTCGGCGAGCTGGCCTCGGAGACCCGCGTCAACGGCGGCACCGCCGCTGAGGACCCGGTCTTCCGACAGCGCATCGCCCAGCTCCACATCGAGGCCGAGACGATGCGCCTCAATGCCTACCGCGGCCTGACCAAAACGATGCAGTCGGGTATTCCCGGTCCGGAGGGCTCGCTGGGCAAGTGGCAGTGGGCCGACATCAACCAGCGGATCGGAGAGTTGGCGCTCGAGATCGAGGGCCCCTACGCGCCGCTCGACCGCGGCGCCGGACAGGCCGTCGAGAACGGTGCCTGGCAGTACCGCTTCCTGCGCTCGCGCGCCAACTCGATCGAGGGCGGCACCACCGACATCCTCAAGAACATCATCGCCGAGCGGGTGCTCGGCCTGCCGAAGATGCGCTAGGCCGACCCTGTTACTGACCATGTACTTCGACCTCACCGACGAGCAGCAGGCGATCAAAGCCACGGCACGGGATTTCCTCGCCGCGCGCTACAAGTCGGCGCGGATCCGCGAGCTGGCTGAGAGCGAGCGCGGCTTCGAGCCGTCCGACTGGGAAGAGATGGCCGAGCTTGGCTGGCCAGGCTTGGCGCTGCCAGAGGAGTGGGGTGGACAGGGGCTCGGCATCGTCGAGCTGGCGGTCCTCTTCGAGGAGTTGGGTTACGCGCTGGCGCCGACGCCGCTGCTCTCGAGCATGGTCGCCGGCCTGGCGCTGGCAACGAACGGCAGCGACGAGCAGAAGGACCGCTGGCTGCGGCCGCTCGCCGCAGGCGGCGCTCGCGGCACGATCGCTCTCTTCGACGCCGGCACACCGGCAACCATCGGCGAGTTCGAGATGGAGGCCAGGCCCGATGGCAATGGCGTCGTCCTCGACGGCGAGAAGGTGTTGGTGATGGACGCGGCAAGCGCCGACTTCCTCCTCGTCGCCACCGCCGACGGGCGCCGTCACGTCGTCGAGCGAGAGGCCGACGGCGTTTCCGTCACTCCCGAAGCCTCGATCGACCTCACCCGCCGTCTCTACTCGGTGCGCTTCGACGGCGTCCGGGTCGCCGCGGAGGCGACGCTGAGCGGCGAGCAGCCCGAGTACCTGCCGATCCTCTGGCGAGCCTGCGTGGCGATTGCGGCCGAGTCAACCGGGATTGCGCAGCGGACGATGGAGATGGCGGTCGAGTACGCCAAAGACCGCAAGCAGTTCGGCCGGCCGATCGGGTCCTACCAGGCGGTCTCTCACCGCTGTGCGCAGATGCTGCTGGAGACGGAGAACTCGCGCTCAGCCGTCTACGGCGCCGCTTGGGCCGCCGACGCCGAGCCGGAATCGCTGCCACTGGCCGCCTCGATGGCTAAGGCCTATGCCTCCGACGCCGGCTGGCGCGTTCCCGACGCCTCGATCCAGGTCCACGGCGGCATCGGGTTCACATGGGAGCACGACCTGCACTTCTTCCTCAAGCGCGGCAAGGCCAACGCGGCGACCTTCGGCGATGCCAAGTGGCACCGCGAGCGGGTCGCCGACACCGTCCTCTCTGCGGCAACTGTGCCGGTCCCAGCTTGAGCGCCTGGGAGCCGAGGCGACCTTGGGGGCTCTAGACCGCATCTCGGTGGCCGCGATCGGCACCACTGTTGCCGACCTCGAGGCGGAGGCGAAGCGCGCCGAGGCGGCCGGGGTCGAGTGCGTCTGGGCCCCAGAGCTGTTCCGCTCCTCGATCACCCAGGCCGCCTACCTGGCGGGAAGGACCGAGCAGATCGACGTCGCCACCGGGATCGCCTGGGCCTTCACCCGCAGCCCCTTCATCCTCGCGGTCAGCGCCCTCGACGTCGACGAGATGTCGGGCGGTCGCTTCCGGCTCGGCCTCGGCTCCGGCGTCAAACGGCTCAACGAAACCTGGCACAACGCCGAGTACGGCCGGCCGGCGCCGCACCTTCGCGAGGCGATCGAGGCAACGCGGCTGATCATGCAGCAGGCCGGCAAGGGCGAGCCGATCCGCTTCGAGGGCTCCTACTACGACATCGACATCAAGGGCTGGATCCGCCCGCACCCGGCGCCCCGCGAGTCGGTGCCGATCTACACCGCGGGTATCCAGAAAGGGATGTGCCGGATGGCGGGCGACGTCGCCGACGGGCTGATCGGCCACCCGATCCAGAGCCTGCGCTGGATCGACGAGGTCGTCGTCTCCTCCTTCGAGGAGGGATTGAGCCGCTCCGATCGCGACCGCGAGGATTTCGACTACCTGCCGACCGTCTGCTGCGCGATCGACGACGACGAAGCGAAAGCGATCGAGATGGCGCGCCGCACGATCTCGTTCTATGCCACGGTCAAGACCTACATGCCTCTCTGGGAGCTGCACGGCTTCGCCGACAACGCGGTCGCCGCCGGCGAGGCGTTCCGGCGCGGTGACCTCGCCGCCGTCCCCGCCGCGATCAGCGACGAGATGGTCGAGACCTACTGCGCTGCCGGCCCGCTTGACAAGGTCCGCGCCAGGGTCGAGGCAACGGCGGAGCGCGCCGACGGCCTATTCCTCACCCCGCCCACCTACTTCATCTCGCCCGAGGAGCTGAGCGAGTACCAGAACCGCATCATCGATGCATTCGGCCCCGGCTGAGCTCGAAGTGCTCGAGCGGGTGCGGGCGATCCCGCCGGGCTTCGTCCGCACCTACGGCGACGTCTCGCCCGGCTCGCCCCGCTTCGCCGGTGCGGTTTTGTTCGAGTGCGACGACCCCGACCTGCCCTGGTGGCGCGTGGTCCGCGCCGACGGCTCGCTCGCCAAGGGGAGCAGGCAGAAGCGGCGACTGGTGGCCGAGGGAGTGCCCTTCAGCGGAGACCGCGTCGAGATGTCGACCGCGAGGTTTCCTGCCGACGCCTAGATGGCTGATTCTCAGGGCAGTTCCGACAATTTATAGATTCATTGCCAAATTTCTTCTGAAATGGCACACTTTGCTCTTGATGACAGAAGTCAAAGTCGGTAGACATGGCCGCATCGTGATCCCGGTGGAGATAAGGGAGGAGCTTGGCCTCGAGGAGGGCGCACGGCTGACCGCTCGGGTCGAGGACGAGCGGCTCGTGCTGGAGACCCGGCTGGCGGCGTTCGAACGTCTCCGGCGCCGATTTCGCGAGGGGGCGAAAGGTCGCGATCTCGTGGCGGAGCTGATCGCTGAGAGACGGGCCGAAGCTCAAAGCGAAGAGGAAGACCTTGAGCGGTTCCTGCGTCGTCATTGATGCCTCGGCCGCTCTAACCTTCGTTCTTGGCGAGGAGGGAGGCGAAAAGGCGCTCGAGCAGATCGATGGCGTGGCCATCTCAGCCGCAAACTGGGCTGAGGTTGTCGAGAAGGCGATAAGAGCGAATGTCGACGACAGATCGCTGAGGAACGTCTTCGAAGGACTGGGTGCAAGGGTGCTGCCTGTCGACGTCGAGCACGCGGAAGACGCAGCCCGCCTGCGTGAGGCGACTCGCAGCTTCGGACTGTCCCTCGCCGACCGCATTTGCTTTGCGCTCGCCATGGCGCTCGGCGCTCCGGTCGTCACCGCCGACCGAGCTTGGACCGAGTTGGATCTCGGCGTCGAGATCCAACTGATTCGCTGAGCCTTGGTCGCGAGGCCCCTACTCGTCGCGAGGGGTGATGCGGATGATCGAGACCACCTCGGCGGACTTGGCCTCGGGGTGGACTACGTAGGCGCTGGGACCGCCGCCGAACCAGCCAGCGCTCTCGTTGTCGCCGACGAAGATGCCGGGGTGATGACGGCCGTCACCGTCCTCGACCCAGACCTTGTCGCCCTCTTTGAACCCGTGCGGGGCTTCGCTCATGAGTTGCTCCTATGTCAAGCCGCTACCGCAATTTGCGGCGGCAGCGAGCCTCTCTGAGAGTCGACGGTAGTGGTCACAGAGCAATCAATTTCAGCATCAATCAAAAGCCGCCAGACTCGGCGCGCCAAGTGGCGCTTGAGGCAGCGTATGGCCTCAATCCTGGACTTGCCCTCAGCCTGCTTCCTCGCAAGGTATTCGCGGGCGGGGGGATGGACGCGACCCTGCGTCACCGCGATGCGGTGAAGGGCGCAGTTGAGCTGGCGATTGCCGCCGCGATCGAGGCGGTGCCGGACGCGGCTCCCCGAGGAAGCCGGGATCGGCGCCACGCCGGCCTGCCGGGCAAGCTTGGCGTCAGAGGCAAAGCGTCCTGCGCCGGCAGTCTCGGCGAGGAGCTTGGCTGCGCTGAGGGCTCCGCAGCCGGGAAGGTCGAGCAGCTGCGGGGCTTGGGCTTTGACCATGGCGCCGATCTCACGCTCGAGCTCCGATGCGCGGCGTGTGCGGTCCCGGACTGCGCGGAGGAGCTCGCGGCAGACGCGGACGCGAGCGCCCTGCTCCGCGCCCGCGAGCTTGCGAGCGACCCGATCGAGCCAGAGGACGCGGTCCAAGCAACCCGCCGGCAGCTCGAAATCGGGCCAGAGGTCGTGCAGGTGCCAGCGCAGGCGCTGCTGGTCCTCAGAGCGCGCCCTGACGAGGTCCTCGCGGTGGTCGAGCAGCAGCTTCAGATCCAGGGCCGCCTGGTCGAGATGGGCGGTGGGCAGGGTGTCGGGGCCCTCGCGCAGCGCCGCCCGCGCCACCGCCAGGGCGTCGATCGGATCGGCCTTGCGCGCGGGCGCCGTCAATTCGCCGGCGAGTTGGCCGGTTCCTGCAAATACCGCGCCGCAGGTGTGAGTCCGCTTGTGGGTGTCCGTTCCGATCACGATCATCTGGCCTGTCCCTTCGATTGGTCGTTGCCTTCGGACGGACCTCCGGCTGACAAACCTCACTTAGGGCGAAGCCACGCTCCTATCAAGTCAAGCCGGGGATCCTCGGGTGGCGGCGGGCGACACAACCCATGGAAGTCAGTCCTTCCGGACGACACGAACCCTAGGAGTCAGCCCGTCGCCGTCCCGAGAACCAACCGGCCTGGTCGGACGCCAACCGTCGACCGTGGGCCGACATTGACAGTGAGCCAACCCTAGCCCGAGACACGCCAGGCGGTGGCCCGGCCCCTCCCTGGTGGCGGGGAGGGGCCGGGGCGGACTGCCCGTCCTATGGGCAGATCACGAGCAGGTGAAAGTCGGCGTCCGCGTCAGCACCTTTGTCGTCGCGGGTGCGGACCTCGATCGCGTTGGGATTGGCGGCCGAGCTGTTGGTCTGGGCGTAGCCGGCGGCCGGCACGGTGGTCCCGGCGTTGTTGCGTCCCGCCACGTTCGCGCAGGCGGTGACGTTGACCGGGAACACGATCGTCACCGCGCCGCCACCCTCCGCCGCGGACATACCGGCGTCACTGGCGCGCGCCAGGGTTGCGTTGCCGGCACCGGCCGGGTTGTTGACCACGACCCAGTGGGTGTTCGTGGCACGCTTGGCGCTGGGGACGACGCCGAGCTTGTTGGTGTTGATCTGGAAGCCGGTCAGCGTCTTGCGCTTCAGCTTGCCGCCGCCGATCGTCTGCTTTTTGATCGCCCCACCGTTGATCGTCTGCGCCGCGTAGGCAGTCCCTGCCAACGCCACGATCAGGGCCATCGAAGCGACGATCATTGCCGGTGACGGCCGCCCCCTTTTAAGCCTGCTCATCAGGTCCCTCCTCAGTCAGCAGTTGGCTTGGGAGGGGCTCTACCCGGGAAGCGCGGAGACGAATCGCTCGAACGCCGCCATATCGGACACCGCAGGGCCGTGGCCGGGCAGGATCAGGCTCGGCTCGAGCGCGGCGAGCTTACGGATCGAGCGGCGGTTCTCGGCGGGGTCGGCGGTGAAGATCTCGGGCGGCTCCTTGATCCCCGGCAGCCCGGTCGCATAGCTCATGTTGCGGATCACGTCGCCGCAGATCGCCACCCGGTCGGAGTCGCGGAAGAAGATCACCTCGCCGCGCGCGTGGCCGGGAGCGTGTACGACGCGGAATCCCGCCACCTCGTCGCCCTCGTTCAGGACCCGCTCGACCTTGTAGGGCGGGCCCTCCCAGACTCCCTTGATCAGGCGGTTGACCGGATGGTTCGGCGCAGCCTCCTGTATCGGTCGCCGCCCCTCCATCGCGTCGACGTCGTCGGCATGACAGGCGAGGGGAATGCCGCGCGCCTCGCAGACATCCTTGGCGACCCCTTGGTGGTCGGGGTGGACGTGGGTCAGCGCCAGCATCGAGAGCTCGCGCCCCTCGATCTCGCTAAAGATCCGCCGCCGGTCCCAGCGGGTGCCGGCGTCGATCAGCACGTCGTCGACGAGGTACACGTTGACGCTCGGGGCTGGGAACTGCTTGAGGCGCCAGATACCCGGGGCGAGACTCTTCATCAGTGGCCGATGCCCATCGTGCCGCGCGGATCGCCGCTGTGCTCGGCGAGCTCCTCCAGCTCGGCGATCTTCCGTTCGCCTTCGACCCGGGCGGGGTCATCCGTCGCCAGTGGCTCGATCAGGCGCCGGATCCGGTTGCGGACCTGGAGCGCGAAGTGCGGGGTGGAGGCTCCGGCCAGCGCCCGGATGTCCTCGGCCGTGACTGCGTGATTCGGGGCGAGCAGGTCCGGGCTCTCCGCCTCGCTCACGGTTCGCCTCCGACCTTGACCAGTTCGGCCAGCTCGTCGATTTCCGCCTGCTGACTCACGCTGATCGCCTCCTCGTTTCCGACCACCCACACATGGTTATAGAAGGCGCGCGTCGGGTCGGTGGTGTAGCCCGGCTTGACGTCGAGCATGTAGTCGCGCAGCGCCGCTGGAAGCGTATCGGTGCTGTCGGTGAGCAGCAGCGGTCCCCAGGTGCCGGAGGCCGAGAGCGGCGCCGCGACGGCGGCGTCGAGCGGGGAGTCCGAGCGGGCGATGACGAAGCCGTGGCCGGGATCGTTGACGTTCCAGCCGAAGTCACCGTCGTCGTAGCGGGCAAGGGCGATCGCGTTGGTCACCGGATCCTCACCGGAGACGCGCCGCACCTCGCCGCCCGCTTTGGCGATCGTCCGTACGACTGCCGAGGAGATCGCCGCGGTGGGGCCGAGGACGTAGACCGGTACCGAGGGATGGCCTCTCAGTGCGGTCGCGGTCGCGGCCGGCAGGGTGTCTTTCGTTGCGAACAGGACGGGATCGCCGGAGCGCGCGGCCCAGGCAGCGGCGGGGGCGGCGAACTCGGGCGCGTCGAGGGATGCGATCACGATGTGCGCGGGCGGTTTGCCGGCCAGCCGGTCGCGCAGCGTCGCGATCGCGGCTGCGATCGCGGCCGGGTCTCCGTCGCCGACCGGGGTCGTCTCCAGCCCGCCTGCGGGCGCGGCTGCGCCGACAGCGAAGGCCTGGGCGCCGTTCGTCCTGGCGCTGCCCTGCGGGCCCAGGGCCGCCAGCGCCTGCTCTGTGGCCTCGGGTGGGCCGGAAGCGCTCGCGAGGAGCAGCGGCGCCCGCACCGGCGACGCCATCAGGACGGCGGCGGCAACCGCGTCCTGCCAGCGTGCGTCGTCGACTAGAGCGACCGCGTCTGGCCGCGTGGCGGCGTCTGCCGACGGATAGACCGCGAGCGCCACGGCGGCCGCGTTCGACACTGCGTCCCCGCCGCCGATCCTCGTCGTGTTATTGGTCGCGAAGGTGGGGTAGCCGAGCTGCGCTGCAGTCTGGGAGGCGCTGTCGGCCTCTGCCTCACCGGCCGCCACGGGCGGCGCCGGCGTGGAAGGCGCCTCGTCCTCGTCGCCTCGCCCACCAAGGATCGCCGCGACGATGAAGACCAGGGCAAGAACGACCAGGCCGGCGATTGCCTTTAGCGCCGTGGGTATCGGCCGACGCGGCGGCTTGGAGGGCTTCGGTTGCGCCTTGTCGGGCACCGCTGGCAGGTCAGCGTTGATCGGCTGGTCCTTGAGCGCCATTCGATCGCAAAGCTAGAGGTTTGAGATTGATGTCTGCTTTAGGTGCCCTAAACTGGTTGACTGACCAGTCAATCAATACGCCGATCGCGCTGCAAAGACTTGAAGGGGACCGCATGGATTTCGCACTGAACGAGGAGCAGCAGGAGTACAAGGACCGCTGCCGGACTTTCGCCCGCGAGGTGATCCGGCCCGCCGCCCGCAAGCACGATGAAGAGGAGAGCACCCCGTGGGAGGTGATCAAGGAGGCACGCAAGCAGGGCTTCGGTGGCCTCGAGGGAATTCAGCGCTCGGCATCCGACGAGCAGGGCCAGATGCAGGTGATATCGGCCGAAGAGTTCCACTGGGGCTGCGCCGGCATCGCTCTGGCGGTCTCGGGCTCCGGTCTCGCCGCCGCCGGCATCGCCTCCTCCGGCACCCCGGAACAGATCGGCCAGTGGGTCCCCGAGTGCTTCGGCAACGAGGAGGAGATCAAGCTCGGTGCCTACGCCGTCACCGAGCCCCAGGCGGGGTCCGACGTGAAGAGCCTGAAGACGACCGCCAAACGCGACGGCGACGAGTGGGTCCTGAACGGGACCAAGGTCTTCATCACCAACGGCGGCATCGCTGACGTCCACGTCGTCGTCGCCACCGTCGATCCGACGCTCGGCACGCGTGGCCAGGCTTCCTTCGTCGTCGGCAAAGGCACCCCCGGCCTGAGTCAGGGCAAGAAGGAGTCGAAGCTCGGCATCCGTGCCTCGCACACGGCCGAGATCGTGCTCGAGGACTGCCGCATTCCGGCCGAGAACCTGCTCGGTGGCGAGGAGAAGCTGGAGCGCAAGCTGCAGCGGGGCCGGGAAGGCAAGAAGTCGCGCGGCGCCGACGCCCTGGCGACCTTTGAGATGACGCGCCCCCTGGTCGGCGCCTCGGCGCTCGGCATCGCCCAGGCCGCCTACGAGTGGACCCTCGAGTACCTCGATGGCCGCTCGGAAGGCGGCACGCCCCTGCTGCAGACGCAGCGGATTCAGCAGACCCTTGCCGACGTCGCGACCGAGATCGAGGCCTCGCGCCTATTGGTCCAGCGCGCTGCCTGGATGGGCCGCAACGGGATCCCGATGACCGGTGGTCAGGGCTCGATGTCGAAGCTCAAGGCCGGCGACGTGACGATGTGGGCGACGACGACGCTGATGGACCTGGTCGGCCCCTACGCCTGGAGCACCGAGTGCCCGCTGGAGAAGTTCTTCCGCGACGCCAAGATCTACCAGCTATTCGAGGGCACGGCCGAGATCCAGCGCATGGTTATCTCCCGCATGCAGGCCCGCGAGTACGCCGAGCGCCTCGGCTACGCGGCCGAGGTCGCCGAGGAGGCGATGGCTGCGAAAGAGAAGGAGCCCGTACCTGCGTGAGGACCTATGCCGGTAGGGGTTCCGCTTAACCTTCGGTACAAGACGCTCCACCCCTACCGGCATAGGTCCTAAGCTCGAACGCGTGCATGCTCACTCGCACGCCCATGCGCTGGATGCCCGCCGGGAGGACAGTCGGAGGCGGATGTGGATCGCGCTGACGATCAACGCCTCGATGGTCGTCGTGGCAGCGGTCGGGGGCGTCCTCACGGGGTCGCTGGCCGTCCTCGCCGACGCCGGCCACCTGCTTTCCGACGTGGGGGCGATCGCGCTTGGCCTGCTCGCCGCCGCGCTCGCCTCGAGGCCGGTAGCGGGGCGGCGCACCTTTGGTTACCAGCGCTCCGAGGTGCTGGCGGCGCTGGCCAACGGCCTACTCCTCGTCGCAGTAGCCGCCGGGGTGGCGATCGCGGCGGTCGGACGGTTCGGCGATCCGCCGGATATCGACGGCGCCGGTGTTCTCGCTCTCGGCCTCTTCGGGCTCGCGGGCAACGTGGCGGCGACCGCGGTCCTGGCGAGGGGGCAGCGAGATGACCTCAACCTCGAGGGTGTGCTCCGCCACAGCGCCGCCGATGCGCTCGGCTCGATCGGGGTGGTGGTCGCGGGAGGCGTGGTGCTCGCCGGCGGCTCGCCGCTCGTCGACCCCGTGGTCGGCCTCCTGATCGCCCTGCTCGTTTTCGCTTCTTCTTGGAAGCTGATTAAGGAGCCCATCGACGTGCTGATGGAGACAGCCCCGACTGGGCTCGACGTCGATGAGATCGGTGCGGCGATCTGCTCGGAGGGCGGTGTGCGCTCCGTCCACGACCTGCACGTCTGGACCGTGACGGCAGGCTTCGCCGCCCTGGCTGCCCATGTCGTCGTCGCGGTCGATGCCGACCGCGACCTGATCCGCCGCCGGCTCGAGGTGCTGCTCGACGAACGGTTCGAGATCGAGCACACCACGCTGCAGATGGAGGAGGAGGCCGGGAAGACGCTGCTCGAGGTCGAGAACGCCTCGCCCGGGCGCTGATCGCAAGCTAGGTTGCAGATTTCGGTGGCGTGTTCGACGCCGCGCCGCCTGATCTAGCCTTTCGTCGATGCTTAAGACTCGCCTTGCCCCGGCGGCTGGTCTCGCTGCCGCGGCGGCGCTCGTCGCGCTGCTCGTCCTCGCGGCCGCGGCGCCCGCCGCCGATCTGCAGCAGGAACTCGACGAAAAGCAGGAGAAGCTCGATCGCCTCGGCGCCCGAGAGGGTGTGCTGACGACGACGATCTCCCGCTACCGGGAGCGGATCGAACGACTCACCGGCGAGGTGGCCGTGCTGCGGACCAAGGAGGCGGCGGTGCGCGTCCGGCTCGAGGCCAAGCAGGCCGAACTGGACCGGGCAATCGCCGAGCTCGAGATGGCGAAGAAACGTCTCGCGATCCTGCGGAAGCGGTTGAAGCGGGCGCTGGTGGCGCTGCGCGACCGCCTCGTGGCGATCTACGAGACCGGCACGCCGGACGTGCTCAGCGTCGTGATCGGCTCCGACGGCTACGACGAGTTGATCGACCGGACCGAGTACCTGAACCGGATTCACGGCATGGACGAGGCGATCGTCGGCCGCGTCAGGGAGCTGCGCAACGAGGTCAAGCACCTGGTTGCCACCCTGCGCTCGGCAAAGCTTCGGATCGAAGCGGCCCGCGACGCGATCGCCGCCGAAGAGCAGGCGCTGGTCAGCGCGCGCCAGGCCGTCCAGAGCCGCCAGTCGGAGCTGGTCGCCGTCCGTCGCGATCGTGAGGCGGCACTGGCCAAGATCAACGACCATGAGCACCGGGTCGAGGGCAAACTCGGCGAAATCCAGGCGGAAATCGCCGCCCAGCTGCAGTCGACCTCTTCGGCGCCGCTGCCGGCGGGGCCGATCCGCTACGGCTCGGGGCAGCTGATTTGGCCGGTCGACGGAGCGGTCGTCTCCGGCTTCGGCCCGCGCTGGGGTCGAATGCACGAGGGCGTCGATATCGCCGTCCCGGCCGGCACGCCGATTCGCGCGGCCGCCGCCGGCTCGGTGGTCCTGCTCCAGTCCGAAGCGAGCAGCGGCGGTTACGGCAACTTCACCTGCCTCGATCACGGCGGCGGGCTGCAGACCTGCTACGCCCACCAGTCCTCCTTCGCGGTCGGCTCCGGCCAGAGCGTTGCCCAGGGCGCCGTGATCGGGTACGTCGGCTGCACCGGCCACTGCTACGGCGACCACCTCCACTTCGAGGTGCGGGTGGGCGGCGTGCCAACAGATCCAATGGGCTACCTGTAGGACAGGCCTATTACTTAAAATTATTAGGAGATACGACTATCGGATAGGCGTGGCGGTTCTGTTCTGGGACCCTGGGTATGAGGAAGACGAGTGATTCGACAGGCGCATACCTATCTGGTTGGTGCCGTGTCAGGCACAGCACTGATTGCGGCAGCTGTGGTCGCCTTCGTGCTGCTCGTCTCGGCCCAGGCCTTCCGTGACTGGCCCCTGGCGGGCTTGCCGGACCTGAACGGCAGTGGCGGGGAGTCGAGCGCCGTCTCGGGCGGAAAAGCCGTCGCCGATTCGGCTCCCTCCGGTACTACTGGACCTGTGAGCGCTGCGACGGGTAGCGCGGCGTCTAAAGGTGTCGCCAAATCGACGAGAGGGCAAGGCTCCGACCAGCCGGGTGCTTTCGCGGGGACCCCGGCGGCGAATGGATCGCCAGCTCCAGGCTCGCCAGTTGAGTCGCCGGTCGCCGGCGGTCCAGGCTCTGGCTCGGCACCAGCCGCTAGCGCAACCCCGTCCGCTTCTGCGCCGACAAAATCACCCGGGCCCGCTGACGGGGGCGGCGGCCAGGCCTCGGGCGGAGGCGGTAGCAGCGGTTCCTCCACCTCCGGGCAGGTGACCGGGACGGTCAATGACACCGTTGCCGGCGTCGACAAAGTCACCGGCGGGGCACTCGGTGACACCGGCGTCACCAAAGTCACCGAAGAAGTGGCCACTGGGGCCGCCGGTCCGGAATCTACGGTGGGCAAAACCGTCGACAAAGCGCTCGACACCGTCGGCGGCCTGCTCGGCAGCGGGAAATAGCTGCGCGGTAGCCGCGCCGCCCCGCTCGCACCCCTAACCGTCACAATGCCCGTCCATGGGTCCCTTCGGAAACCCCGCGTGTGCGGCTGGCGAGCGCCGGACCAAGCGGAGCAAGGACGCAAGGAGGCCGAATAGCAGCGCTATTTGGCCGACTGAGGACGCCGCGCCGCGCCGCGTCCGCCGCCGCCAGACGGGCGCGGGGGGTTTCTGAATGGACCCGATGGCGGAGCCAGGACAGGCAGGCGCGGTAGCGAACCCGATCGAGGGCTCTCCCGTCTACCCGATCGGGAGCCGCATCAACGAGCGGGGCCACCTCGAGATCGCCGGTTGCGACGTGATCGAGCTGGCCGCCGAGATCGGCACTCCCGCATACCTCTACGCGGAGGACGACATGCGGGAGCGCGCCCGCGCTTACCGGGGTGCCTTCGAACGGCGCGGCGCCAACTTCGAGGTCCTCTTCGCCAGCAAGTCGCTGCCCTGCACGGCCGCCTACCGCCTCTTCGCCGAGGAGGGCCTCTCGGTCGACGTCGCCTCGGGGGGCGAGCTGCACATGGCGCTTCGCGCCGACTTCGATCCGGCCCGGATCCACATGCACGGTAACAACAAGAGCGACGAGGAGATCCTGCTCGCGGCCCGGGCCGGGGTCGGGCACCTGATCCTCGATTCCTTCGACGAGATCGAGCGCTGCGAACGCCTGCTCGACGGGCCGCAGGACGTGCTGGTTCGGGTGACGCCGGGGATCAAGCCCTCGACCCACGACTACATCACCACCGGTCAGCTCGACTCCAAGTTCGGCTTCGGCCTCGAGGACGGGCTGGCGGCGCGGGCGGTGGAGCGGGTGCTCGCCTCGGACCTGCTGAACCTAGTCGGGCTGCACGCCCACATCGGCTCGCAGATCTTCGAGCTGGAGCCCTACAGGCTGGCGATCCGGGCGCTCGGCGAGCTGGCCGGCGAGTGGTGCAAGATCGTCAACGTGGGCGGTGGTCTCGGCATCGCCTACACCGCCGCCGACGAACCCCCTTCGATCGACGCCTACGTCGAGGTCAAGGTTCGCGGCGTCGCCGAGGTCTTCGGCGACGACGTGCGCATCCTGATCGAGCCGGGACGGTCGTTGGTCGGCAACGCCGGCCTCACCGCCTACCGGGTCGGCACCGTCAAGGAGATCCCCGGCATCCGCACCTACGTCGCGGTCGATGGGGGCATGTCCGACAACCTGCGGCCGATGCTCTATGGATCGCGCTACGAAGGGCTGATCGCCGACCGCGCCGGGGCCGTCCCCGACACGCTGGCGACGATCGCCGGCATGCACTGCGAGTCCGGCGACGTGATCGTGCGCGACACGATGCTGGCCTCCCCCGTCGTCGGCGACGTGCTGGTGACTCCCGCGACCGGCGCCTACGGCTACGCGATGGCGAGCAACTACAACGGCGTGCCGCGTCCGCCGGTCGTCTTCTGTCGCGACGGTGAGACCCGCGTGGTGGTGCGCCGAGAGACCTACGAGGACCTGACCTCGCGAGATGCCTGAGGGCTCTGACAAACCCGTGCGAGTGGGGGTGCTCGGTCGCGGCACCGTCGGCGCCGCCTTCGCCGAGCTGCTGACCGAGCGCGCCGACGCGGTCGAGGCGGCGAGCGGCCGCCGGCCCGAGGTGGCGGGGACGCTGACGCGCACGGAGGGCGATTTCGAGGAGCTGCTCGGGCGTTCGGACCTGATCGTCGAGCTGATCGGCGGCACCGAGCCGGCGCGCGAGTACGTGCTCGCGGCGCTGCGCGCCGGCAAGCCCGTCATCACCGCCAACAAGCAGCTGCTGGCCCGCCACGGCGAGGAGCTGTTCGCCGCCGCTCGCGAGTCGGGGGTGCAACTGCGTTTCGAGGCCGCGGTGGCCGGCGTGATCCCGATCGTCCGCACGATCCAGGAGAGCTTCGGCGTCACCGAGATCTCCAAGGTCTTCGGCATCGTCAACGGCACCACCAACTTCATCCTCAGCGAGATGGCCGCCACCGGCGCCGCGTACGAGGAGGTGCTGGCGCGGGCGCAGGAGCTCGGCTACGCCGAGGCCGACCCGACCGACGACGTCACCGGCGCCGACGCCGCGGCGAAGATGGCGATCCTCGCCCGTCTCGCCTTCCACACCCCGGTCAGCCTCTCCGAGGTCGCCTACGAGGGGATCGAGGCGATTCAGCCCGACGACCTCGCCTACGCGAAGGAGTTCGGCCTCTCGCTGAAGCTGCTCGGCGTTGCCGAACGGCGCAACGGCGGCATCAGCGTCCGCGTCTTCCCCTGCTTCCTCTACGGCGGTCACCCGCTGGCGCCGATCGGCGGCTCCTTCAACGCGGTGATGGTAGAGGCCCCCTCGATCACCGAGGTGACGATGTCGGGGCCCGGCGCCGGCGGGGTGCAGACCGCCTCGGCGGTGCTCGGCGACGTCGTCTCGGTCCTCGCCGGCGAGGCTCCGCTCCCCGAGGCCCGGACCCAGCTGCCGCTCGTCCACGACATCAAGTCCTCTTTCTACCTGCACCTCGAGGTCGCCGACCGACCGGGGGTTCTGGCCCGTGTCGCCCAGGTCCTCGGCGACAGCGACGTCTCGGTGAAGAGCGTCGTCCAGCGCGGCGCTGGCGACGACGCGAGACTGGTGATGATCATCCACGAATGCCTCGAGTCTCGTTTCGAGGCGGCGGTCGAGGCGCTGGCGAGGCTGGATGACCTACGCTCCCCGCCGCGCTCGATCCGGGTGATCGAGGAGGAGTTCGTTTGACGGCGCTGATCGAGCGCTACCGCGATCGGCTGCCGCTGGAGGAGGGGGACCCGATTGTCTCGCTGGACGAGGGGTCGACGCCGCTGATCGAGGCCGAGCGTCTCTCGGAACGCCTCGAGGTACGGACGTACCTGAAGTTCGAGGGGGCGAACCCGACCGGCAGCTTCAAGGACCGGGGCATGACGGTCGCGGTCTCGCGGGCGAAGGGGCGTGGGGCGGAGGCGGTGATCTGCGCCTCGACCGGCAACACCGCGGCGAGCGCTGCCGCCTACGCGGCGCGCGCCGGTCTGCGCGGCGCAGTGATCGTGCCCGAGGGCAAGATCGCGATCGGCAAGCTGGCCCAGGCGCTGATGCACGGGGCGCGGGTGGTCGCGCTGCAGGGGAACTTCGACGACGCTCTCGGGATCGTCCGCGAGCTGGCCCAGCGTCACCCGATCGAGCTGGTCAACTCGGTCAACCCGTTCCGGATCGAGGGGCAGAAGACGGCTGCCTTCGAGGTGGTCGAGGAGCTCGGTGGGGCGCCCGGTGCGCTGGCGATCCCAGTCGGCAACGCCGGCAATGTCACTGCTTACTGGCGCGGCTTCAAGGAGGTGGGAGAGCGCCAGCTCGACAAGCTGGAGGTCATCGATCTGCCAATTCTCTACGGCTTTCAGGCCGAGGGCGCGGCGCCTCTGGTCGGCGGCTCACCCGTCGCCAACCCAGAGACGGTCGCCTCGGCGATCCGGATCGGCAACCCGGCCCGCTGGGAGGAGGCGATGGCCGCCTTCACCGAGTCGCGGGGCAGGGTCGCCGCCGTCTCCGACGAGCAGATCCTCGATGCCTACCGCTGGCTCGCCGCCAGCGAGGGTGTCTTCTGCGAGCCAGCCTCCGCCGCCTCGGTCGCTGGCCTGCTTGCCCACGGCCTGCCGACTGTCGAGGGTGCGCCGCGGCCGGAGTCGGTCGTCTGCGTGCTCACCGGCCACGGCCTCAAGGACCCCGACACCGCCCTCTCCAAGGCGCCGCCGGTGGTCAACTGCGAGAACGACCTCGGCGCCGTCGAGCGGGCGGTATTTCAGTGACCGCACGGCGCCGGCTGGTCCGCGTCCCGGCCTCCTCGGCCAACCTCGGGCCGGGCTACGACGTGATGGCGGCGGCGGTGGCGATGCACCTGGAGCTGGAGGTCGAGGAGGTGGGGGAGTTCTCCCTCGACCCGGGCGGGCTCGAGGTCGCGACCGGGCGCGACAACCTGATCGTGCGGGCATTCGAGAGCCTGCACCCCGCCGACGGGATTGCCTTCCGGCTGCGCAGCGAGATCCCGCTCGCCCGCGGCCTCGGCTCGAGTGCGGCGGCGATCGTCGCCGGCCTCTACGCCGCCGACCACCTCTTCGAGCTGGCGCTCTCCAAAGAGGAGATGCTGGCCCGCGCGACCGAGCTGGAGGGCCACCCCGACAACGTCGCTGCGGCGATCTACGGCGGCGTCGTGGTCTGCGGGGCGGCGGCGGATGGCACACCGCGGGCGGCTCGCTTCGATCTGCCGGGGGGGCTGGAGGGGATCGCCGCGATCCCGGCCGAGGAGGTCTCGACCGAGCGCGCCCGCGCCGCGATCCCGGCCGAGGTGCCGCTGGCCGACGCGGTGGCGAATGTCGCCGCCGCGTCGCGCCTCGTTCTCGGCTTGCAGACGGCGGACCTCGACCTTGTCGCCGCTGGGCTCGCCGATCGCATCCACCAGCCGCGGCGCCGCGAGCTATACCCGCGCTCGATGGAGCTGGTTGACGCCGCCTCCGAGCTGGGTGCCCTCGGGGCGACGATCTCCGGCGCCGGCCCCACCGTCCTCGTCTGGACCACCTGGCAGGACGCCGGCAAGGTCGCCGAGGAGATGGAGTCTCGTTGCGAGGGCTGGGCCGAGGTCCGCCGCCTTCCCTTCACGCCCCACGGCGCCGACGTCCCCGAGCTGTAGGGGGCTCGCGTGGACTGGGTGATCCGCATTGGCCTGATCGAGCTGGCGATCGGTGGCCTGCTCGGCTGGGCGATGGTGATCCGCGACGAGAAGCCGGACTGGCTGCGCCGGGTCGGCATCGTCGCCCCGCAGCGCGTTCGCCAGGTCCACCTCGACTACGTGATGATGGGGCTGATCCTGATCGGCGTCGGCCTCGCCGTTCCCGACCTGCCCACCGCGATCGCCGTCTTCCTCGTCTTCGGCACCCTGGTCAACCCCTTCCTCTTCGTCCCGCTCGCCTTCGACCCCGACACGGACAAACGCGCCTGGTATCGCACCCTCGCCGTCGTCTCCTTCATCGGCGTCAGCGGCGGCCTGGTAGCCGCCGCGATCGTCGGACCCGGTTGACCACGTAGCTACGGGCAGGGGAGAAACTCGAGCGTCATGTCCTTAAGTGGGCGTGAGGCTCACGCGGCATGCCAAGAACTACCTCCGGTCTCTTCGAGCAACGCTTCGCGACGCCGAACGCGTGATCGAGGAACCTATATACATAGATCGTGATGAAGACGAAAGATTTCGATACACGGGAAACATTCAGGGCGTAAGGGTCCGGGTCGTAGTTGCGCTTGACGAGCCAGACCTGATCGTCACAATCCACGAGAGGAGGAAATGATGCGGGCCGACTATGACAGCGAGGCGAACGCGCTTGACATCGAACTGGTGCCGTTCAAATACTTCGAACGGCAGGAGCAGGTTCATGACAGCTATTGCACCGTCGGATTCTCGGACGGCCGCCTGGTAGATGTCGAGCTCCTGACACCCGCCGAGCACCTTGATCTCCTCGATGTGGTCGCCGAGCGCTATGACCTGGACAGCATCGCTCTGCGCGCCGCGGCCCAGGCGGCTCTCGCCGCCCCCGATCGAGTCGTGAAGCTCGAGGTCGGCGCTCCGATCGCAGCCTGACCAGCGCTTGGTAGCTCAGTCGAGCAGGCCGACCTGGCGCAGGATCGAGACGCTGTCTGAGTAGACGTCCTTGCGCTTGACCAGCCCGTCCTCGAAGGGGATCACGTCGAGGCCGTCCCACTCGACCCGGCGGCCGGTGGGCTCGGCGACGAGGTCGCCGCGGCGCATCGTCTTGGCGTGGGTCGCGCTCGCCGTCCATTCCTGCACGACGAGGTCCTCGCGAACGTAGAGGCGGCGGGTCGAGAACTCGATGTCGGGCCAGGTCTCGAAGATCGCGCCGATGTGGGCGGGGACCTCGTCGCCGCTCGCCGACTCGCCCGCGGTGTGGTTGTAGAAGACCATGTGCGGCGCGTGCAACGCCATGATCGCGTCGAGGTCGTGCGCGTTCCAGGCGTCGTTGTAGCGCTCGATCGTCTCGGTAAGCACCTCGGTTGAGTCCTTGCCCGCGTCGCTCATGGCAGGGTATGGTCGCAGCTGAGATGGCCGACGGCTATGTGATCAAGCGGCGTGACGAGTTCGAGGTGATGGAGGGCTCGGGCGGCTCGACCTGGCGGCTGGCGCGCAAGGCGCTCGGTGAGACGGCTTTCGGCTTCAACTTGGTCGAGATCGCGCCGGGTGGACAGATCCCCGAGCACGACGAGACGGGGAGCGGTCAGCACGAGCTCTACGTGATCCTCGAGGGCGAGGCGGTCCTGCGGATCGGCGGCGAGGAGCACGCGGCTCCCGCCGGCACCTTCGCCTCGATCGAGCCCGCACCGAGCCGCACAATCCTCAACCGCTCAGACGCCGTCGTGACCGCGCTGCTGATCGGCGTCGATCCGAGCGGTGGCTACGAATCCCCGGGCTGGGCATAGCCACGCGTCTGTTCCTACCCCCCTTATAAGAGGGGTAGGAACAGACGCGTGGGGTTGTGGCATCGAGGTTTTCGCGCTATTTGCGGGAATGCCGAAATCGATTAGGTCGAGCGGCCGACCCGCCCTATAATCCCGTCGACTTGTCAACCCGTCGCGCGCCCGCTCGGAGAAGGCGCGGTTACCGGGAGGTCAGATGTCGAATCCCCAGTCCCGTGAGCTTCACGGCGAGGGCGCGCCCGTCCGCTACTCGCCCGAGCGGCCCTACCGGCCGCTGGTGTCGCCGCCCAGCGTCGAGGACAAGGACGCCTGCGCGATCTACGCCTCGGTGCGCAAGGACGCGACCCCGAGCCACGCCCCGATCGAGCTGGCGATCCCGGCCCTGCAGAAGATGCTCCACCGCGCCGGCAACGTCGACGGCGAGGGAGACGGCTGCGGGCTGCTGCTCGACATCCCCCGCAAGATCTGGGCCGAGGAGGTCCGCGCCGGCGGCCACGATCCCTCGCTGACTCTCGACGACGCTTTTGCAGTCGCCCACGTCTTCGTCGAGCGCGCCCAGGACCTCGAGCGGGTCCAGCACGACGCCCGCGAGCTGCTCGGGCAGGGCGGCTTCCGCATCCTCGCCGAGCGGGTCGGTGCCGTCGACTCGACCGCGCTCGGCCCGACCGCGCGCGAGGAGGAGCCCCACTTCTGGCAGCTAGCCGGCCTCGTCGCCGACGCCTCGCGCCGCGAGCGCGTCCTCTTCGACCTCCTGATCGAGCTCGAGCAGAAGCTCGGCGTCCACGTCCCCTCCTTCTCGGCGACGACCTGTGTCTACAAGGTGATGGGGGCGCCGAAGATCCTCGGCGATTACTACCCGGACCTGTGCGACGAGCGCTTCGAGACGATCGGCAGCTTCGGCCACAACCGTTACTCGACCAACACCTGGCCCTCGTTCAAGCGCGTTCAGCCCTTCTCGGTGCTGGGCCACAACGGCGAGATCAACACGATCGCGCAGCTGCGCCAGGAGGCGACGATGCTGGGCGTGCCGATCCAGCCCGGCTCCTCCGACTCGCAGGACCTCAACCGCACGATCGACACGATGGTCAGCCGCGACGGCCTCAGCCTCGCCGAGGCGATGGAGATGGTCGTGCCGCCGATCGCCGAAGAGATTCGACGGCTGCCCGCCGAGCTGCACCGCTTCTACATGTACCTGCACCAGGCGATGGGGCCCTACGCCCAGGGCCCGGTGGCGCTGATCGCCCGCCACGGCGACGAGTGCGTGTTCTCCGCTGACGCCCTCGGCCTGCGGCCGCTCTGGCAGGTGGAGACCGCCGAGGACCACGTCTTCAGCTCCGAGCCAGGGGTGGTCTCCGTCTCGGCCATGGTTTCCGAGCCGAAGCCGCTCGCCCCCGGTGAGAAGGCGCTGGTGACGATCGACCGCGGCGCCAAGCGCTCGACCCTGCACGCCCACGACGAGATGCTGCGCATCGTCCGCGACCGCTGGCTGGCGCGAAACGGCGTCGAGGAGGCCGGTCCCTACGACCGCGCCCTCGACACCGGCGGGCCGCTCGAGGGCGGCGAGGTGCCGGGCTACTCCGACGCCGGCCCGGAGGAGCCGGTCAAGGTCGCCGACCGCGTCCTCGCCGGCTTCGGCTGGCAGCGCGATGACGTCAAACTGGTCCAGCAGATGGCCTCGAATGGGTCCGAGCCGGTTGGCTCGCTCGGCTACGACGGGCCGCTGGCGGCGCTCTCGCCGGAGCGCCAGAACCTCGCCGACTACTTCAAGGAGACGGTCGCCGTCGTCACCAACCCGGCGATCGACCGCGAACGGGAGATGGAGCACTTCTCTACCCGCGCGGTCTTCGGCCGCCGTCCCTCGATCCACGCCGCCGGCGAGGACACCGGCACGATCGAGACCGAGTTCCCGGTGATCCTCGGCGGTCACCACGAGATGGCGCCGCTCTCCGACAAGACCTACCGGGCGATCGCCCGCAAGCACCGCACCTACCTGCTCGAGGACCTCTGGGAGGAGTTCCGGGGACGCAGCGATGCCGTCGACGTCTCGCTGCTCGAGTCGGAGACCACGCAGGGAGCTATTGAGCGGATCAAGCAGGAATCGGTCAAGAAGGTACGTGACGGCGCCGAGCTGCTCGTGCTCACCGACCGCACCGTCCACGAGGGCGACCGGCGCTACCTCGACCCCCACCTGGCCGTCTCCGCGGTCGACCAGGCGCTGAAGCAGTACCGGGTTCAGCCCGGCGAGGAAAACCTGCGCCGCCGCTGCGGCGTCGTCCTGCGCTCGGCCGCGATCCGCAACGTCCACGACACGATGCTCGCGCTCGGCCTCGGCGCCAACGGGGTCTGCCCCTACACGATGGTCGAGGTGATCTGCGTCGAGGACTACGAGTCAGACGTCTCCAACCTCTGCGACGCGCTGATCAAGGGGATCGAGAAAGTGATCTCGACGATCGGCACCCACGAGGTGCGCGGCTACGCGCGCCAGTTCTCCTCGATCGGGGTGAAGCCGGAGCTGGCCGAGATCTTCCAGACCGAGGCCTTTGCCGCCTCCGAAGCGGCGGGCACCGGCTTCGCCGAGCTCGACGAGGACACCAACGAGCGGGCGCGGATCCTCGGCGGCGACGAGGACGGCAAACCGGCCAAGACCTTCCGCTTCTACCCCAAGGTCTACAAGGCGGCGATCGCGACCGCCAACGGCACCGGCTCCTACGAGGAGTACTCGGAGAAAGTCCGCGACCTGGAGCGCCAGAGCCCGATCTCGATGCGCCACATCATGGGGCTGAAGGGCGATCGCGATCCGGTCGATCCCGCCGGCGTCGACGCCAGCATCGGCCACCACGACTACCCGATCGTGATCTCCTCGATGAGCTTCGGCTCGCAGTCCGAGCCCGCATTCCGCGCCTACGCCGAGGCGGCGAAGGCGACCAACATCCTCTGCGTCAACGGCGAGGGCGGCGAGATCCGCGACATGTACGGCCACTACCGCAAGTGGCGCGGCCAGCAGGTCGCCTCGGGCCGCTTCGGCGTCTCGGCGGAGATGCTCAACTCCTCCTACCTTGCCGAGATCAAGATCGGCCAGGGCGCCAAGCCCGGCGAGGGCGGTCACCTGCCCGGCAAGAAGGTCTCCGAGAAGGTCGCCGCCGCCCGTAACGCGGCACCCGGCACCGACCTGATCTCGCCCTCCAACAACCACGACCTCTACTCGATCGAGGACCTGGCCGAGCTGATCGACGAGCTGAAGACGGTCAACCCGGACGTGCGCGTCTCGGTCAAGGTGCCGGTAGTGCCGAACATCGGCACGATCGGCCTTGGTATTGCCAAGGCCGGCGCCGACATCATCACCCTCTCCGGCTTCGAGGGTGGCACCGGCGCCGCCCGCCAGCACGCCCTGCGTCACGTCGGCCTCCCCTCCGACATCGGCACCCGCGCCGTGCACCGGGCGCTGATGGAGGCCGGGATCCGCAACCGGGTCGAGATCTGGGCCGATGGCGGCTACCGGACCGGCCACGACATCGTCAAGCTGCACTGCCTCGGTGCCAACCGGGTCGGCTTCGGCACCCTGGCGATGGTCAGCCTCGGCTGCACGATCTGCCGCGGCTGCCAGCTCGACACCTGCCACGTCGGCATCGCGACCCAGATCGAGACGGTCGAGCAGGCCCAGGACCACGGCCTGAAGAAGTTCACCCCGCAGGCCGTCGACAGCGCTGCCGAGAGCTGCGCCCGCTTCTTCGCCGCGATGGGCGAGGAGGTGAAGGAAGTCGTCGCCTCGCTCGGCTACGAGCGCGCCCAGGACCTGGTCGGTCGCTACGACCTGCTCGAGCAGGTCTCCCACCACGACCGGATCGACCTGGCGCCGCTGATCACGCCGCTGGAGGAGTTCCTCGACCTCGAGCCGCTGGACCTACCGGTGGCCGACGAGGTCGCCGAGGAGCGCGCCGAGGCCGGGCTCGTCGTCGCCCGTCCGATCCGGATGGAGGCGAAGCAGGCCTCGGCTCAGATCGCCGCTCTCGCCGGCGACATCTGCGCCGGCCGCACGATCCGCAACGAGTTCCCGCGCCCGACTGATGCCAACGACCGCGTCCTCGGCGCTGAGCTGTCCGGCGCGATCGCCCGCTCACGCGTCTTTGACGACGGCCCTGAGTCCAACGACGAAGTGCTCGCCAGCCTCGAGTTCAACGGCGGCTCGGTCGCCGGCCAGGGCTTCGGCGCCTTCAACGCCTACGGCGTCTCGATCCGGGTCGAGGGTGGCGCCCAGGACGGCGTCGGCAAGGCGATGCTCGGCGGCACGGTCTCCGTGCTGAAGGGCAAGGGAGTCAAGGGCAAGCGGCTCAACGGTTCGGTCGGCAAGTCGTTCGCGTACGGCGCCCAGCGGGGCCGTCTCGTCGTCCAGGGCTCCGCCGACTCGCGCTTCTGCATCCGCCTCTCCGGCGCCGACGTAGTTCTCGGCGGCGAGCCCGAGGGGCCGATCGACGACAGCCGCGGCTGCATGGTCGACCGCGCCAACGCCAAGGGCTTCGCCTTCGAGTACATGACCTCGGGTCGCGCGGTGGTGCTCGGCGACCTCGGGCCTTGGGCTTGCGCCGGGATGACCGGTGGCCGCGTCTACGTCCGCCGCAATGCCTTCGGCATCGATCGCGAGGCGATCGAACGGCGCCTCGGCGAGGGAGCCAAGGTCGAGCTCAGGGACCTCGATGCGGAGGGCCTGCTCGACGTCGACGAGCTGCTTGGGCACTACGCCGAGGAGCTGCGGGCGACCGACCAGGATGAGGAAGCCGACCGGGTCATGGAGATCGCCGCCGACGCGGCCAGCAACTTCCTGATGGTCGTGCCACACAAGGTCCAGGCGGACCCGAGCATCTCCACCGAGTAGGGCGGCGCTACCGAGCTCGGGTCAGGAGGTCGGCGATGGTGCGGATCTCGCGCAGGAGGCCATCCAGCATCGCCTCGGTGTTGGTGTGGATGCGCCACTCTGCTTGCTTGCGGTCCTGCTCGACCTGATCGATCCGGCGCTCCAGCTTGTCGATGCGCTTTTCGCTCTTGCGGACGCGCTTCTTGACGTACTTACGGGTCTCGGCACGGATCGCGTCGAGCTCGCGGCGGAGATCGGCGTCATCGCCGTCCTGCTCAGCGAGCATCTCCTCGACGCCAACGCGCACGCGCTCGATTTCCTCGTGGAGGCGGACGCGGGCCTGTTCGGCAGCGGCTGAGGGGTCGACGGCAGAGGAATCCATGCTCCGGATGCTACGAGCAGCGGTGGCCGGAACCACGGTAAGCCGCGTCGAGGCGGCTAGGCTTCCAGCGCGAAGAGGCGGTAGCGGCCGATCGTCAGCTCGTCGCCGTCCTCGATCCTCGCCCACTCGATCAACTCTCCATTGAGGAAGATCCCGTTGAGGCTGCGGTCGTCGAGAACGCGCAGGGAATTGGATTGCTCGGAGACGATCAGGGCGTGGCGCCGCGAGACGCTGGGGTCGTCGAGGCGGACGTCGGCGGCGATGCTGCGGCCGATCCGGGTCCAGCCACGGTCGATCGGGAAGACCAGGATCTCTCCTTCTTCGGCGCGCCTTGCCAGGTAGTTGCCGGGCCGGGGCAGGCGAATCCGCGCTTCCTCGAGCCAGTCGGGTGGCGCGAGCTCGGGGGGCACGGGCATCTCCGTCGTCTGCTGGCCATGCTCCTGCATCGGCTCGAACATCGAGTCGCGGCGAAAGGCGCTGCCGCGGCAGCGCGGGCACTCAGGCAGCGCGTCGCTCTCTCGCAGCGAGAGCTGTGACCCGCAATCGAGGCAGAAGAACGTGCCAGAGCCGGGGAGCATCCCCGACGCGTATCTGTCAACGGTCAAGCTGGAGCCAGGACTAGCGAAGATGAGTGTCTCCTTTCCCGGCGCCTCCAGTCGGGATCGTAGCGCGATGGCGGAGGCGCTGCCGAGGCCATACCCGGTCGCCGCAGCCATAAACCCTCCCCGCGACTAGAATCGCGCCGCCGATGGGTCCGGTCAGCGCAGAAGTCGAGATCGACGTGCCGCGACCGCGGGTCTTCGAGGCACTCGCCGATCTTTCCTTGCGCCCGGCGTTCACCGACCACTTCGTCTCCGACTTCCACCTGACCCGTATCGAGTCTGTCGGGGTGGGCGCCGGGGCCCGCTTTCGCTTCGCCGTCAGGCCGCGGGCGGTGTGGATGGACACGACCGTCGCCGAGGTCGAGGAGCCGCACCGCATCCTCGAGCACGGGCGCGGCGGGCGGGGGAACCGGATCCCCTCGACCACCCTCTGGGAGCTGACCGAGGGCCCGGGCTCGCTGACCGAGGTGCGGGTCTCCTACTGGACCGAGCCCACCAACCCGGTCGATCGCGGCCTCGAGCTGCTCTCCGCCGCCTCGATCCCCTACCAGCGCCACTGGCGCGAGGCGCTGCGCCGCCTCCGCGACCTGCTCGAGGCGGGGCGGCTGGGTGAGAGCCGGGCTGCGGTCGCCGGCGGCAATCCGATCGCGACAGGGATCCCCTGAATCCGCCCCTGCCGGGCGCCTTTATAGACTGCCGCCGCCGATGACCTTCCCCCGCAGGACCATCCTCACGCTGCTCGCCGCCCTCGCCCTCGGAGTGAGCGCCCTCGGCGTCTCCGCCTGCGGCTACGAGAGCGATGAGAAGGAGGTGGTCGAGGGGGAGCCGGTGACGCTCGGCGAGGTCAAATACAACGTCGTCTTCTCGCGCTTCCTCAATCGCAACGACACCGAGGATTCCGCCTACTTGGTAGGCCAGCCGCCACCACCGAAAGGCAGCAGCTACTTCGGCGTCTTCTTCGAAGTCCAGAACGAGCACGACGAACCCCAGCCGCTGCCGGACTCGTTCACGATCCACGACGCCGAGCACACCGCCTACGACTCGATAGAGAGCGAGAGCCTCTACGCCTTCCCGCTCGGAGGTGAGGTCGAAGCCGAAGAACAGGTTCCGGTGCTCGACTCGACCGCCCAGCAGGGGCCGCTGGAGGGCTCGCTGGTCCTTTTCCTGCTCCCCGACACGATCTCCAGCAACCGGCCATTGGTGCTGGAGATCGAGGGCCCCGACGGCCCGGGCGAGGTCACGCTCGATCTCTAGCCTGCGGGCTCAGAGGCCGGCCGAGAGCACTTCGGCCGCGGCGGGGGCCGCTACCTCCCCGCCTGACGCTTCCGCTTCGATCAGCAGCACCGAGACCGCGAGTCGAGGGTGGTCCGCTGGGGCAAAAGCAGCGAACCAGGCGTCCTTGACCTGAACCGGGTTGGGCAGGTTCTCCTGGCCGGGCTTGGGGCCGAGCTCCGCCGTCCCGGTCTTGCCCGCCACCTGCGCCTCGGCGATCGCGCCGGCGAAGCCGGTCCCACCTGCCACCACGCCGACCATCAGCTCGGTCAGCTGATCCGCGGTCTTCTTCGTCATCACGCGCACCGGCTCGGCGCGGGAGCGCAGCTTGCGGTTGACGACGAGCGAGGTTGGCTCGCGGACGCCGCCGTTGGCGATCGCCTGCGCGACGCTCGCCATCTGCAGTGGCGTCGCCAGCACCTCGCCTTGGCCGATCGCGCTGACCCCGAGGTCGATTTCTTCCCCGATCTCGGTCGGGATGCTCGATTCCGGCGGGTCGACTTCGCGCACGATGCGCGGCGCGTAGAGCCTCAGCGGAGAGTTGAAGCCGAAGCGCTCCGCGGCCGTGACCAGGTCGTCGTTGCCGATCTCCGGCCCGAGCGGGGCGAAGTCGGCGTTGCAGGACTCGGCGAACGCTTCGCGGAAGGTGCCGCCGCAGAACTCGCCGTTGGCGTTGTGGATGAAGCGCCCGCCGACGTTGACGCCGTCGACGATCGGGAAGTACTCGTCGAGCGTGACGACGCCCTTCTGCAAGGCGGCGACGGTGGTGATCATCTTGAAGGTGGAGCCGGGTGGCTGCGGAGCCGAGAAGGCCTGGCCGGCGAGGGCGCGGATGTCACCGCTGCGCGTGTCGAGCACCGCGATCCCGCCGAAGCGTCCCCCGAGTGCAGCGACCGTGGCGGACTGGAGGTCCGGGTCGATCGTCGTCTTCACGGGGCCGCCGGGACGGGGCTCTGACTGGGCCAGGACCCGCTCGGTGCCGGTTTCGGCAACGGCGAGCAGCGAGCCGCCGGGCTTGCCGGCCAGGCGCTGGTTGAGGGCCTGCTCGACGCCGCTCACCCCGACCGGTGTTTCTGGCGGAAACCCCTGTCGCGCCAGTCGCTCGAGATCTTCGGGCTCGGCCATCCCGATTTCCCCGGTGACGTCGATCGCGGCGCTTCCCAGCGGGTGTTCGCGAGCTTCGGCTGGCCCTTCTGCGAGCGCTGAGCCGTCGCGCGCCAGGATCGGCGCTCGCTCGGCCAGCTCGACCCTCGCCTCGAGCTGCTCGCCGCGCCGCAGGCCGGGGAAGACGAGCCGGGGGTCCCAGGCGATGCCGCCGTCCGCGTAGGGCAGCATCAGCTCGGCCTTGAGCGAGCCGAAGGCGACGGTGGTCAGTGCGATCGGAATCGGGACCAAGGCGACCCCGTCCGCCGACTCGGCGTCCCCCGGCTCGGCCGGGTCGAGGTTGCGCAGCGTCGCCGTCTCCGCCGCTTTGCGGTAGGCGGCGGCGAGTTCTTTGACCGAGACCTCCCGGCGCGAGGCGTCGTTCAGCTCGCGGTGCATCAGGGCGAAGTCCTTGTTTGCCCAGGCCTCGGCGTAGCGCGAGGCGGCGTCCCGCTCCGGCGAGCCCGGAGCGCCGGTCGCCGCCCCGGCGACGAAGGCGACCAGGGCGACGGCGCCCAGGGGAAGCATGCGGGTGAGGAGACGGCGGCGCCGCTCCACCTCAGAGGGGAAATTGCTCACGAGCGGTAAAGGTAGTGGCGGGGCCAGCGGCTGCTTGTATTCGCCTGTGACCGTTGTCGACTGGGTGATCGTTGCGTTCGTGCTGGCCGTTGCCCTCTGGGGTTTTCGCGAAGGAATGGCCGTCGGTGTGCTGTTGACCGCCGCGACGGTCGGATTCGTCTGGCTGGTTGGGGCGCTTGCGCTGCATGGGCCGGTGACGGCAGAGGTCAGACGCGACGCGCGGCACTCGTTGATCCTGAGCAGCCTCGACGACGTCTTGCCTCCGTCGAAATCGGTGATCGAGGCGCTGCGGCGAGTCGATCCGGCGCCGACGATCACCGGCCGGGTGACGCCGGTGGCGCCGCCCGATCCCGCGATTGCCGCCGACCCCGATGTTCGCCGGGCGGGCCGCTCGGTGGTCCGCGTGCTCGGCACCGCCTGCGGCCTTGGCGTCGAGGGCTCGGGTTGGGTGGTGGCGCCCGGAATCGTCGTCACCAACGCGCACGTGCTCGCCGGGGTGGAGGACGCTTCGGTCGTCACCCGAGACGGCGGCTCGCTGGCAGCCTCGGCGGTCGGCTATGACACGCGCAACGACCTCGCCCTGCTCCGCATCGGGGCCAACCTTCCCGCTCTGGCGATCGCGGCAGAGGCACGGCGCGGCACTCCCGGCGCCGTGCTGGGCTATCCGCAGAACGGTCCCTATGCGGTAGTTGCCGCACGCCTCGGCGAGACGCGCCAGGTGATCAGCGAGGACTCCTACGGCCGCGGCCCGGTCCGGCGCACGCTCGCCTCGCTGCGCGGCTCGGTTCGCAGCGGCAACTCGGGCGGCCCGCTGGTCGACTCAGAGGGCAGGGTTCTAGGCACGGTCTTCGCCGCCACCACAACCGGCCCCAGCGGCGGCTTCGCGATCCCCAACGCCGTAGTCCGCAACGCTCTGCGCAGTACCAGCTCCGCGCCCGTCGACACTGGTTCTTGTGCACGCTGAGCCGTCACTTACGTTCAGTAAGCTCCATTACGTGGAAACGATGCCGGCGGCCGGGGAGTCGGCCGTACAGGGAGTCTGTCCGCATTTCCATGCTGCGATCGAGCTGATCGGCAAGCGCTGGACGGGAGCGATCGTCTGCGCGCTGACCGAGCGGCCACTGCGCTACGGCGAGCTGGCGAAGGCAGTGCCAGGCCTCTCGGACCGGTTGCTCTCGCGCCGTCTGCGTGAGCTCGAGGAGGAGGGGCTGGTCGAGCGGCAGGTCGAGCCGGGGGCGCCGGTGCGCGTCACTTACTCGTTGACCGAGAAGGGCGCCGAGCTGCGGCCGGCGATCGCCGAGCTGCGCCAGTGGGCCCAGCGCTGGCACAAGAACCGGCTGAGCCCGCCAGCCGCCGAGCTCGGGAATAGCCTGGCCGGATGGGATTGCCCGGCCCATTCCCGGTAGGGCGGTACGCCCGCAAGCTGGAGGAAGAGATGCGCCGCCGCGCGCGAGTTTCGCTGATCGGCGAGGTCACTGGTCTCAGTCGCAGCAAAGCCCAGGCCTATTTCGAGCTGCGCGACAACGAGGGCGCCGTCCCTTGCGCAATTTGGCTCAACGAGCTGGAGAAGCTCGATCTACCCGAGCGGGGTCTTCGGGACGGCGCCGAGGTTGTGATCGGCGGCGGCCCCGACTACTACCGCGGAGGGGCGCAGGCGTCTCCCTCATTTTTCTTTCGCGCATCGCACATTCGCCTGGCCGGGGAGGGCGATCTGCTCGCCCGGCTCGAGGCGCTGCGTAAACAGCTCCAGGGCGAGGGACTTTTCACGCTACAGAAGCAGTTGCGGCGGCCGGCGCTGCCGAAGACGATCGGCGTGGTGACCGCCGAGGGGGGCGCCGCGCGCCGCGATCTGCTCGCCGGTCTCGAGCGGCGCGGTTGGGCCGGGACGGTCGTCTGGGCGTTCGCGCCTGTACAGGACCGCCGCGCCGCGCCGGCGATAACCGGGGCGATCCAGGACCTCGCCGCCCGGCCCGAGGTGGAGGCGATCGTCGTCACCCGGGGCGGCGGCAGTCTCGCCGACCTCTGGGCTTTCTGCGACGAGACGCTCTGCCGCACGGTGGCGATGCTGCGGGTGCCGGTGATCGCCGCGGTCGGACACGAGCGCGACTCGACTCTGATCGACGACGTTGCCGCCGTCGCCTGCTCGACGCCCACCCACGCGGCCGAGGCGGCGGTGCCAATCGAGTGCGCAGCCGCCCGCGCGGCGCTCGGCGGGCGGGCCGCCAGTCTGACTCGGGTCGCCGAGGGCGCTGTCCGGGCGCGGACCCCGCACCTGGCGGCGCTCGCCCGCGGCCCGGCGCGGGCGCTGCGTCGCGAGCGGCTCGGCCTCAACCAGAAGACGCGAGAGATCCGGGCCGCCTCCGAACGCGGCGTCGCCGAGCGGCTCGGCTTCCAGCGGCGGCTCGCCTCCGTGGTGCTGGAGCGGGCTCGGCGTCGCGCCGCCGGGCCGGAGATGGAGCGCCGCCGCGCCGCCCTCCACCGCGCCGAGATCGCGCTTCGCGCCCACCAGCCCGAGCGGACACTCGAGCGCGGCTATGCCCTGGTCGAGGACGAAGCCGGCGAGCCGGTCAGCAGCGCCGCTGCGGCCAGCGCCGCGGCGCGCGTCAGACTGCGCTTCGCCGACGGCCGCGTCGGTGCCAGGATCGAGGAGGACGATGAGCGAGACGCCTGAGTCATACGAGGCCGCGGTGGAGCGGCTGGAGCAGATCATCGACCGGCTCGACTCCGGTCAGGCCGGGCTGCGCGAGACGCTCGAGCTCTGCCACGAGGGACGGGAGCTGGTCACCTACTGCGCGGCGGAGCTGGACGCGGTCGGCGAGGGGCTGAAGGAGCTGCGCCTCGACGAGCTGGCGGCAAAGCTCGATACCTCCGCCGCCTAGCGCCTCGCGAAGCAATCTCGTCTACCGCTAGGTCGTCATCCACATCCCCTGCAGCGCGGAAATGCGTGTAGATAGGCCGCTTTTGCGATTCTCCATAGGAGATTCTGGGAGCGCCGACAGCCCTTTCGGCTGAAACGCGGAATGAGAGCTGGTGATTCCCTGGAATCAAACAGCGCCAACTTGAAGAGCTCCGCGTCCGCCAAATGAACTTCGAGCTGGTCCAACGCGCCGTCCTTCTGCTCATTGGGGATCAAGGCAGCGCGAAAATGCCGAGTAGCGTGGCAAGTGGGGAGTCGGAAGGAGTTCTAGCCCAGGGCAGCTGCGCGCAATCGCTCGCGGCTGCGCGTTATCTCGTCTTGTCGCTTCTGATTGCGGTCGTGCGACTCAAGGATCTCAATGGCCTTCTGACGCCCGGCTTCTTGACTGACGAGATGCGATGCATCCGAAGATGAGAGCGTGGTAACAGCCAAGAGGCGTTCTGCAAGCTCTTTGGGTTCCATTCGGTCGTACATTGAACTCAATTCTAGCGCGGGTTGGGATGGGAACTGCGGTTTCGCTCAATGCCTTGAGACTCGGACTGGATTGTCGAGGATTTCCCTTTGGAAAGTGCCATTTCAGCCTCCAGGGTGCCAATCTTCTGCGTGTGCTCATCAATTTGAGCCTGGGTGAGCTTCGCGATCTCATCGGACTGACCGGCGACCTCCTCAAACTTGGCTCCCCTAGCCGAGATCTCAGATGGAAGGCGCCCTCGAAACACGCCCGCAAAGGCGGGCGTCAGCAAGAGCAAGCCGCCATAGAAGACTAGGAGCGCAGCCTCGATGTGGAAAAGCTCCTCGTTCTTGAGCGCGACCGCTGGCGGGTCGGGGCTGCCGTCTTTGCCTTTGGGGACTGGGATCAAGATGAACGCGACGATGGCGACGATGGCGACAGCCGCAACCAAAAAACGTATTGCCTTTCGCTCGCTGCGACCCGGTAGGGGAGTGGCCTTGGGATTGAGGTAGTGCTCTTTAGGGTCGAGGTTTAGCCCGTTAAGCAGGCTTATGGCTGGGACTTCCGCTCGACTCTCGGTTAGAGCCCATCGGGTAAAGACCCTGACCCGCGTTCGGTTAGGGGCGCTGCGGTCGAACTGGACGCGTGTAATGCCGCAACCGTCGAGCTGTTCAGAACCGGCCCTGAGATTCAGCTCGGGTATAAGCCGATAGAAGCGGCCGGGAGGCGTTTGTTTAGTGACCTGCCAGTCTTGCTTTCCAGCAGCATCCAAAACTCGCTCAAACGCTTGATTACGGGGTTCTGGAAGTAAGAACGCGCTATCACGCTTGGCCATCGTCCAATACTTTTCGCCAATAACTCCAACTTTCCCGCCTAGGACGCTACAGCTGTGAGCAGTTGCTTGGCTGGCCACGTCCGGGTCTATAATTCGTCCGTCGAATAGCTGCAACTAGCGGCTGTCTATCCCCTCACAACAAGAAAGAGAAAGGAGGTGAGTGCGAATGAGACATCGATCCGGTCGGTCCCAACGAACCGACCGCCTTGGAAACGATTGCTATGTCAGGTGTGCTCTGCCAGGCAGATAGTGCAAGCAGGATCTAGATAGTTCTGATTTGAGAAACCACGATTTGCGAATGAATAGGAGGGATGCCTAAAGAAACGCAGTACCGCTGATTGCCCTGTTTGTGCTGAGGCTTGGCAGAGCACGCCGCCACAAACACGAGGAGGCAATATGCGGGGTCACGAGAGAAGTGGCCAAAGACAGCTGTCATCGAGCACAGAGTCAGTCTCTGGTGCTCAGGGGCGTGCCCGCTCTGCTGGGGATGCGGAACCTAGTTCGCACGCCAAAACCCAGCAGTTCCGAGAACGCAAGAAGCCGGAACCGTCCAGCGTCTGGCAGACCGGCGCGTTCGCATTTCTGACGTGCGCTATTGGGGCGATCATGGCCGCCCTGACCGTTTCCGATGATGCCGTGGTTCGCCCGTCAGAGCTATGGATCGCCACGGGCGGACTTGTCTTGGCCGCCGCTCTCTGCTTCACCGCTCACTGGGATGCGAACCGGGGCCGTAGGAGCCGGGAGTACGAGATCGAAGAATTGCCGTCAGAAAATGGCTAATCAGACCAGGGCGCCGCCGCTGATCCGAGCGATCGCGGACTCGAGTTTGCTGCGGGCCGCTTCGATTTCAGCTGCGTCCCACCCCTGGACCACGGGTTCATCGGGGCGCTCGAGGAAGACGTAGGCGAGCTCGACCTCGGATGTACGCCGTGCCTCGGCTACCGCGAGCGCGTAGATCGACTGCTGGATCTCGTAGCGGGCGGCGAGCTCGGTGAGGTTGGTGTTGCCGACGCCGTCTGTCTTGTAGTCGACGATCAGAGGCGGAAATCCCGGCTGCTCGACGAGCAGGTCGATCGAGCCGCGAAGGATCGTGCCGCCAACCGTGACCAGGATCGGGACCTCCGCCCGGCTACTCTCAGCGCCACGCACCCGTTCGGCGAAGAAGCTCGACCCGAGCCAGGCGCGGAACGGCTCCAGCAGTCCATTTGCCGATAGCTCCGACCCCGCGTCGACCTCGGCGGAGGCCGAGATCCGGCCGACCAGCTCCGCCGAGGGCTCCTGCCACTCGTTTGCCTGGCTCCACTCGAGCAGCGCGTGCACCGCCCTGCCCCTGGCGGCTGCCTCCTCACCTACGGCGGAGCCCTCACCGGTACTCTCGCGGAGCGCAACGTCGCTGTCGGTCGGCGCGCCCTCGCCGTCGGCGGTGATCGCGGTATAGGAGAGCGGCCGGGCCGGGGCCTTCGGGGAAAGTTGGCCAACCAGGGGCGCGGGACCCTCGCCGGGCTCGGGTGCCGCTGCCGGCTCCCGGTGCACGGCGGCCAGCTCCCTTGCCCGCTCTGGCGAGGCAAGGCTGACCTTGACCGCGATCTCCGATGGCTCGAAGGCCAGATCGAGCCCCGGCCGGGGCTCAGGCGCGGGGATCGCGACCGTCGAGTCGACCTCGCGGTCGATCTCGAAGGCGGCGGCGATGCGCTCGATCACCGACATCCCGGGAGCTGACTGGGAGCTGGGGGCGGGGTTCACCACGCCGCTCAGCAACAGCCGTTCACGCGCTCGCGTCGCGCCGACGTGGAAGAGCCGCAGCTCCTCCTCGGCTTCGCGCACCTGCGCCTCCTCGCAGAGCTTGCGCTGGGAGTAGAGGTTGACCCCGCGCGCGCCGAGCCGGCGCAGCTGCATGCCGACCCGCGGCTGCTCCTGCTCGCGGCCCAGGGTCAGTAGGGGTGTCCCCGAGAAGGGCAGCAGACCCCGCGAGAGGTGCGGGATCGCGACCACGTCGAACTCAAGGCCCTTGGCGCTGTGGATGGTCATGATCCGCACTCCGTCGTGGCCCTCGACCGCGGTCGCCGCCTGCGCGTCGGCGTCGGCATCGGCGCGCGCCGCGAGGAAGTCGAGCAGCCCCCGCAGGTCGCGGCCCTCGGCGACCTCAAAATCGGCGGCGAGGCGCATCAGCTTGCGCACGTTGGCGAAGCGGGCCTCGCCAGCGGGGCGCATCAGCACCGCCAGGTCGTAGCCGGTCTCGGTGACGGCGGCGTCGATCAGCCCGGGAAGCGAGAGCGAGGTCGCGCGCCGGCGCAGGTCGCGCAGGGTCTCGGCAAAACCGCGCAGCAGTACGAGCTCGGTGCCGGGGATCGCCTCGAGCTGGGCCCGATCGGCGTCCTCGTCCTCGTCCAGGCCGGTCGCCTGTTCCACCGTCGGCCAGAGGTGACGGCCCCTGCCGGCCGCGGCGCGCAGCAGCCAGAGCGTGTCGGGCGCGACGCCGCAGGCGGGAGAGGCGAGCGCTCCGAGCAGGGCCTGGTCGTCTAGCGGGTTGGCGATCGTCGCCAGCAGCGTGCAGACGTCGGCGACCTGCTGCTGGGACCAGTAGCCGCGCCCGCCGACGACGTAGGGACGCAGGCCTGCGCGCTCGAGCGAGTCCTCGTGGGCGTCGAGCCGCGTGAAGGAGCGCAGCAGCACGACCATCGCGCCGCGGTCCACGCCTTGGTCCGCCAACTCGCGCAGGCGGGCGGCGAGGAAGCGCGCCTCCGCCAGCTGGTTGGCCGGGGTGCGGGCGTCGGTCGCGGGATCGAGCCGGATCTCACCGTCGTCCCAGCCGTCGCGGCCGGTGAGCAGCAGCTCGACCGCCGGTCCCTCTCCGGGCGGGTCGGGGCGCTCCGGCGCGGCGCCCACCCGCAGCGGGCGGAAGTCGTTCCCGAGCAGCTTCTCGCCGATCGCGTTGACGGCGCCGATCACCTCTGGTCGCGAGCGGAAGTTGCCGCTGAGGGGGATCGCCGTGCCGTCGGGGCTCGCCTCGATCGCCTCGCGCCGCTCGCGGAACACCTCGAGGTCGGCGTGCCTGAACCCGTAGATCGATTGCAGCTCGTCGCCGACCAGCATCAGCTGACTCTTCGGCCCGCGCAGCGCTTCGACCAGGCGCAGCTGCAGGCGGTTGGTGTCCTGGAACTCGTCGACGAGGAGATGTTTGAACCGCGTCCGGTAGGCGGATCCCGTCTCGGTCTGCTCGAGCAGCTGCGCCGCGAGGATCTGCAGGTCCTCGAAGTCGACTCCCGCGCGCCGCTGCTTGGCCGCCGCGAAGCGCTCGGAGAAGAGCCCCAGGAGCTCCCTGACGTGGCCGTAGGCACGCCCCCCGGCGCCTGCCTCGGCGACGGCGGAGAGCGCCGTCTCGATCGCCTCCCTGTAGGCGGCCATCGGCTTCGCTTTGCTTCTTGTCCGCATCGCGGCCAGCTGCTCGAGCGTGGGCGGGCGCTCGGGGTCGGCGAGCAGGTCCAGGGACAGCTCGACCAGCTCGCGGTTGGCGCTGCCGGCCTTCAGCTCATCCACCGTCTGCGCGGCGACCTCGGCGGCGCGCCGGAGCGCGCCGGTCAGGTCCGGCGCGGGGGGGTCGGGCAGCTCGGGCTCGGCGGCCCCGCGGCTGCGCAGCTCGGCGTGCGCGCCGATCACCATTCCCCGCAGGCCACCGACGTCGAAGGCGGCGACCGTCTCTTCCCGCTCGCGGTCGCCGCCGGCGAGGAAGGCCTCCAACACCTCGTCGAACGCCTCGCGGGCCGCCCTCTCCGCCTCCGGCGCGTCGATCACCCGGAAGCGGGGGTCGATCCCAACCGCGATCGGGTAGGCGGAGAGCAGCCGGTTGCAGAACCCGTGGATCGTCGTCACGTGGGCGCTGCCGAGGCTGGGGAGCAGCTCCCGGGCCCGCTCCGAGCCCTCCTCGGCGCGGCGCTCGAGCTCGGCGCGGATCCTTTGGCGCAGCTCGGCCGCGGCCTTGTCGGTGAAGGTGAAGGCGAGCACTACGTCGGGGGAGACGCCCTCGTCGCAGACCAGGCGGCAGTAGCGGTCTACCATCACGCCGGTCTTGCCGGTGCCGGCGCCGGCCTCGACCAGCACCTCCGCGCCGGAGGCATCGATCGCGCGTCGCTGCTCCTCCGTCGGTCTCCGCTCGCTCACCGGTTCTCCTCGTCCTCTTCATCATCTGTCGGCTCGACCGGTGCGCGGTCGCGGCGGCAGATCGGCGCGAAGTCGCAGAACCGCGGGCAGATCCCGTGGCCGCGCAGGCCGGCCCGGGGCCCGGGGTCGCGGTCTATCCGCCCCGCGCGCATCCTCGCCACGATCTCGCCGGCCCGGCGACGGGCGTCGACGAGCAGCTCCTCGAATCCCTCGCGGTCGACCAGGTCGGTGCGGGAGATCCCGTAGGACGCGACGAGCCCAGCCGCCTCGTCCTCGAGGACGGCGCCTCGCGGGCGCCGCGTCGAGGTCCCGCGCAGCGGGTGGTAGAGGCCGCCGACGGTCTCCGCCTCCCAGAGCTCGGCGACGGCGATCAGGTAGAGCTGCAGCTGGAGCTTCGCCTCCTCCTCGAGCTTTTCGCGCGCGGTGACGGAGCCCGAGAGCTTGTAGTCGAGGACCAGGGCGCGACCGTCCGGCGCCCGGTCCACTCGGTCGATCGCCCCGTGCAGGCGCCAGCCATCCACTGTCAGCGCCGGCCGCTCCGTCTCCTCGGCGTCGGAGAACCCCGCCTCGAGCAGCCAGGGCTCGAAGCCGGCCGCGTCGCGTCGCGCCTCCTCCCCGAGGAAGCGGGCGAGTAGGCCCTCGATGCGGCGCAGCATCGCCCGCTCGGCGGGGTGCTCGCCCATCCTCCTCGCGGCGGCGGTCTCGGCGACGAGCTCGTGGCCACGCTCGATCCAGGCGTCCAGCGAGCCCGGCCGGGGGAGCGGGTCGTCTCCCGGCCGCTCCCGGTAGAGCGCGTAGAGGACGGCGTGCACGATGCCTCCCTGGAGGAGCGGGTCCGGCGTCGGGTCGAGCGGCTGGGGGGCGAGCTCGTGGGAGACGAACCAGCGGTAGGAGCAGACGTCGAAGCCCTCGAGGGTGGTGCCGCCATAGGCGGGCACCTCGCCGAGCGCTGCGATCACCGCCGGGTTGGAGAGCGGCCCCGGTGCCCGGCTGGCGCCCTCGGCGCGGGTCGCCGCGTCCAGTCGCGCCTCGATCCGCTCGGCGACCTCACCCACCGCGCCCGCCGGCCCGAGCAGGGAGGCGGCGTCCGCGCCCGTGCCGCGGGCGGCGATCGCCCGGGCCAACTCGGTCTCCGACGGGGCGTCGGCGATCCGGTGGACGACCCTGGCCAGGTCGCGCCCACGGATCCGCGCCTCGACCGGGTCCGGGTCCTCTGTCCCGGGCGGCGGGTCGAGTAGGCGGCGGACGTCGTCGAGGAAGGGGGAAGGGGTTTCTGCCACCCCGTTCTCGTCGCTGTCGCGGTAGGAGAGGAAGAGTCGCTTGCGCGGCAGCGCGAGGCAGGCGTGGAACAGGTAGCGCTCCTCGGCCTCGGTGTCACGGCGTGGCGGCAGGTTGAGGGACTCGCGCTGGCCTTCGGAGAGGAACGGATCGGCTCCCGCCGCGCCGCCACGGGGGAACTCGCCCTCCTGCAGGGAGGCAACGAAGACGTTGTCGAAGCGCGCCGCCCGCACCCTGTAGGGGTCGGCGATCCTCACCCGGTCGCCGACCGGGCCACTCCAGACCCGCACGGCGATTCCGGCCAGCGCCTGGGCGAGCGAGTCGGGCTGCGGCGCCAGGCCGTCGAGCTCCGCGCGCTCGGCCATCGCGGTGGAGATCGCCGCCGCGGCTCGCGCCTCGAGCTCCGAGTCCGCCCTCACGCCCATCGCCGCCGCCATCTCGCCGATCGCCACGGCGAGTGCCGCCGGCCGGGCGGCGGTCTCCCGCACCCGCAGGACGTCTGCGGGGAGCTCACCGAACCGCTCCTCCCAGAGGTCCAGCGCGGCGCTGGCGGTCAGGATCCGGTTGCGGCGGACCCTGCGCTCGAACCAGTCGATCCGCCCCGGGGGGGCGCCGGGCTGGCCGCGCAGGTAGCGCAGCAGGTCCGCGGCTCTACCGCTTCCTAGCACCGCCTCCAGTAGGGCGATCAGCGATCCGCCCACCGAGCTCGTCGCGGCTGGGACCTCCGCCTCGAGCGCGGTGGGTATTCCGTAGGACTCGAGCACCGCCGCCAGCAGCAGCCCCCGGCGTGCCGGGTCGCGCACGACGATCGCGATCTCCTCTGGCTCGACGTCGTCGGCGAGCAGCCGTGCGACCTCGACGGCGATCGCTTCCGCCTCGCCGCGCTCGCCCGCTGAGCGCAGGTGGACGAGGCTGTCGTCGGCGGGCACCCGGGTTGGCTTGGCGGCTCCGAACCCGCGCTCGAGGTGGAAGAGGAGCGGTGCCTCCGGCGTGTTGCTCGGGTCCGCCTCGAGCCTCTCGGTGGAGTCGATGCTGATCTCCTCGAGGCGTGAGAGCAGTGGAGCGGTCCGGTCCTCGAGCGCCGCGTTGCCCTCCTCGTAGGGGAGGGCAACGGTCACCTCCGCGACCGCAGCGAGCGCACCGATCAGGTCGAGCTGGTTGCGGGTCAGGTCGTCGAAGCCGTAGATGAACACCGGTCGCGGCCACCAGCCGGCGCCCCCGGCTTTCAGTAGGTCGATCGCCTCGCGCGCGACGCCGTGCCTGTCGATGAGGCCGAGCCGATCGCGGACCAGTGCGTAGCCGGCGAACAGAGCCGAGATGTCGCCGAGGTAGGCCGAGCCCTCCAGGGTCGCCGCCACCGCCTCCACGTCGGCGGGCTCGAGGCCGGCCCCCTGGAGCTCCTCGAGCAACCGCTCCAGCGCGACCGGGAAGCCGGGCTGGCCGGCGGAGCCGCGCAGCGGGCGCAGCCCCGGGCGCTGCTCGGCGATCGCCGCGGCCACGGCGCCCAGGCGCTGGGTCGGGGTAAGCCCGGGGCGGGGGGGAGAGCCGCCGGCCGTCGCCACCGCCTGGAAGAGGGCGTCGAAGGTCATCACCTTGGCGCCGAGCACGGCGCCGCCGGCGCAGAGCTCCCGCTCGAAGCTGTAGACGTCGTCCACGGTCGGCACGACCAGGACCGGGTCGCGGTCGAGGACGGTCGTCAGCGCACGCCGAATCCGGCCCGCGCGGCCCGAATTCGGGGGTCCGTGGATCAGCTTCAGCGGCACTCCTTCACCTTATGTCCGGCCCCGGCGCTCGCTCCCCCGCAAGCTGCGGCTTTAAGCCTGCGATTTGGCGTCTACCGCCCTCTCTAAATTGAGTCGCGAATGGCCCTTTGCTTTGTAGACCCAGCTGACGCGATCCGGGCGATCGGGGACTCGATCGGCCGCGAAGCGCGCCGCCAGCTACTCGGCGAGGCGGTGCGCGCCTGGGTCGACGAGATCCCGGACAACGAGCTCGAGGTCCACTACGCGAAAGCACTCTCGGAGCTCGACGAGCACGACCTCTCGATGCTCGCCGCCTGGCACGGCTCGATGGAGCTCGGCCACCCGCTTCCCAACCGGGACTTCCTCATGGGCGCCTTCGGCTCACTCGGCGAAGAGCGCCGCGAGGCACTGAAGCTGGCAGCCGGGTTCCGCGGCGAGGAGGCGGTCGACGCCGGCCTCACCGAGGAGGATGCGCTAGAGCTGGTCCTAGGCCTGCTCTCCCCCCCTCGTCTGATGGAGCTCGCCCTCGAGGCCGTCGAGCTCTACGTCTGGGACCGCGCCGGCTCCGACAACTAGTAGTAGTAGTAGTAGTAGTAGTAACAGCTTCTCTTGGGTCTAGATCACTCTGAATTCTTGCTCGACGTTCTTCACCGACACCTCGTGCGTCTTCGCAGCGAGGTTGATGCGGCGACATGGGAACGCATGCCGCTGAACGATGCGGAGCAATCCCTGGCGCAGGTTGCCGATTGGGGCCCCGCCAAGGATTGGGCGGACTGGGGAAATGCGGCGAAGTGAGCCTGTCGAACGCTGCGTGACGCGGTTGGCTGCTAGCCGAGAGCGGCGCGGATCTCGCCGATCGCCTGCTCGTTGTCCTGGAAATGGACGGCGCTGAGGCCGGCCCTGCGGGCGCCTTCGCAGTTGACGAGGACGTCGTCGACGAAAAGGCAGGACTCGGCGGGCATGCCGATGCGCTCCAGGGTCAGCTCGTAGATCTTCGATTCGGGCTTGCGGCAGCCGACGAAGCCAGAGTCGACGACGTCCTCGAAGATCTCGTCGACGGGCAGCATCGGGCGCCAGAGGGGCTCCCACTCGCGCACGTTGTTGGTCAGCATCGCCATTCGGTATCCCTCAGCCTTCAGCTCGCGCATCAGCTCGATCATCGGCGGGTTCGGCTCGAGCGCCTCGAAGTAGATCTCTTTGAAGCGATGCATCTCCGGCCGGTGGCCAAGCAGTGGCTCGAGGTGGTCGGTGAGCGTTTCGAGAAAGGCGACCTCGGTGATCTCACCGCGCTCCATCTGGAAGAGCGGGTTTTCGCCAATGACCTCGGTGGCGGCCTGCATCCCCTGGCCGAGCACCTCCGTCGTGATCCCGGTCCTGTCCTGGAAGGCCATGAAGGACTGGAGCAGCGGCGTCGTCAGCACGCCGCCGAAGTCGGAGACGATCGCCTCGATTCGTTTCTCAGGCACTGGCCCAGACCATCTCGTAGTGGCCGAGTCCTTCGCGCCCTTCGACCGACCAGCGGAAGAAGGCGATCTCCGCCTCGAGGCCCTCGCGTCGCACCGAGCTGGCGCTGATCAGCGTGCCGGCGCCGCGCAGCGGCCGCCCCTCCTCATCGTCGGTCCACAGCTCCAGTGTCGCCCGCCGCTGCACCCCGTCGGGCCCGTACTCGGTCGAGAGCAGCGCCTCGGACACCTCTGCCGGCGCCCCATCTGGCCCACAGAGGACCGCGGCCACCGTCTCCTCGCCGTGCCCCCCGGCGCCGGCCGGCCGCACCGCGCTCAGGGCCAACAGCCCGCCGTCGGAGAAGACGATCCCGATCGACCGCCGCAGCACCGCTTTGTCGGAGTCGCTCATCGCCCGGCAGCCTATTAGCGTGGGGTCGGCATGAGTCCCTTCACGATCCGCGACGTCGATCCCGAGCGAGATGCCGCCGCCTGCGCAGCGATCTACGCCCCGCACGTCGAGGCAAGCGCCACGTCGTTCGAGGAGAGGGCTCCCGGCACCGACGAGCTCTCTAGCCGCATCGAGCGGCTCACGACGACCCATCCTTGGCTGGTCGCCGAGAGCGGTGACGAGGTGATCGGCTACGCCTACTCCTGCCGGCACAGGGAGCGACCCGCCTATCGCTGGTCGGTAGATGTCTCCGTCTACGTTGCGGATGCGTGGGCGAGGCAGGGCGTGGGGAGGAGCCTCTACGAAGGCCTGTTCGAGCGGCTCCGGCGCCAGGGGTTTCGCGTGGCCTGCGCCGGCATCACCCTGCCGAACGAGGCAAGCGTGGCCCTTCACGAGCAACTCGGGTTCGCCCCCGTCGGCACATACCGCGGTATCGGCTGGAAGGAGGGCGCCTGGCGCGACGTCGGTTGGTGGCAGCTGGATCTGGCTGCGGACGGCCACGATCCGCCCGCCGAGCCACTGAGACCGGACGCGTTGTAGCGCCCGGCTACCATTGGCCCATGTCCGAGAACGAGACTGCGGTGCTGACCGAGGACGACGTGCTGGAGGCGCTTGAGGAGGTGATCGACCCCGAGCTGGGACTCGACTTCGTCTCGCTGGGGCTGGTCTACGACGTCGAGATCGAGAAAGAGGACGTCTACGTCACCTTCACCCTGACCACGCCAGCCTGCCCGATCGGCCCCCAGGTCTCCGAGCAGATGAAGGAGTTCGTCGGCGACCTCCCCGGAGTCTCCGCCGTCCACCCGAAGATGATCTTCGACCCCCCCTGGTCCCCGGAGATGATGTCCGAGGACGCCAAGTTCGCGCTGGGCTTCTAGGGGCCGAGCGAACGCGCCAGGAGGCGGCGCGGCGGCGACTCCTAGAGGCTCAGCGAGCCCCGGTCTGAGTCAGCACACGGCGAGAGCGCGCGGTCTCGGCATAGGACTGGGAATTGGCCGGGTAAGCCCGCGCTAAGACAGATCTTCCTTATTGATAAATTTCTCTAAAGTATTGGAGCTATGGCGGGTAGCTGCGGATGAGTCGTCCGCGCCTGATGCAGGAGAGGCATGCAGAGGTCGCCTACGACGCGATGGCGCCGATCTACGACGACTTCACGGCGAACAACGATTTCGACGGGTGGCTGAGCGACCTACTGCCCCATCTAGAGCGTTGCGGCCTCTCCGGAAACCGCTTGCTCGATGTTGGCTGTGGCACCGGCAGGAGCTTCATTCCGATGCTCGCTCGCGGCTGGGAGGTAGCCGGCTGCGACCTGTCGGCGGTGATGCTGCGACTGGCCCGCGAGAAGGTTGGCGAGGCCGCGCGGCTGGAGGTCGCCGATATGCGCGAGCTACCTCGCTTCGGCGCCTTCGATCTCGTCTGGGCGCTCGACGATACGATCAACTACCTGCTCAGCACCGATGAGCTGACAGCCGCCCTAGCCGGGATGCGGGACAACCTCGCCCCCAGTGGGTTGCTGGTCTTTGACCTCAACGCCCATCACACCTACAGGACCGCCTTCGCCGAGCGGCACGTCGTCGACGACGGCGGGCTGCGAATGATCTGGACCGGCCAGTCCTCCCCCTATGTGGAGGCGGGGTCGATCTGCGAAGCGCACCTCGCGATCGAGGGCGATGCCGGCGCTGGAGCCAAAGCCCACCTGCACCGCCAGCGGCACTTTCCCGAGGTAGAGGTCCTAGCTGCACTCCAAAGCGTTGGCCTGGAAATCCTTGAGGTCTTCGGTCACGGCTTAGACGGGGTGCCGACACAGCCACTCGACGAAGCGACCCATACCAAGGCGATTTACATCGCCAGGCATAAGGCTGGATAGGGCTCGCAAGAGCTATGAAGGTCGCGACGAGCGACCTGCTGCGCTGAGAACTGGGCCGGCCCCCTTCCCTGTGCGAGCAGCCGGAGACCGGCCCTCTACGGGTGCCTAGCGGTTCTTGATGACCTGCAACAACGGCACCACTGCCTCGACCTGGGCGATCTTCATTTCTGCTCACCTCCCTCCCGCTCGTCAGCTCCCGGCCTCTTGCCGGGGCGGGAGGGGAATGGTGAAGAAAATTCTGAGCGTCGTGATTTTCGTGAGCGCAGAAGAAAAACTGGCTCCGAAAAGCCATAAGCTCAGGCTCTATCGAGTAGCCAAAGAACTTCGACTGGAGGATCAGCCTTGGCAGAGAAACTGGCAGCAACTCGAAAGCCGCCAGCCGAGCGCAAACGGAAGAAGATGGACGAGGCCGTGGCCTGGGCGCTTGGACACCCGGTTAGGAACGAGGTGCTGTCTGAGCCGGACCAGGTTCCACGGAGACCGTGATTGTTGGTTTCCTATTTTCTCTGTAGGTAGCTCAGTTGACCCCCTGGGCAACGTATAGAGACTCGAACTCCGCGGGTGACCGGTCGCCCAGAGATTCGTGCAGGCGGTCATTGTTGAACCAGGCGATGTACTCGAGGACGGCCAGCTCGAGCTGGGTGCGCGAGCGCCAGGAGCGATCGGCGATCAGCTCGGTCTTGAAGGTGTCGACGAAGCTCTCGGCCATCGCGTTGTCGTAGGCGTCGCCTACCGAGCCGACAGATGCAAGGACGCCGTGATCGTCGAGCGTCTGGGTGTAGTCGATCGAGGTGTATTGGGAGCCGCGGTCGGAGTGATGCACCAGCTCGACATCGGCACCACCCTCGCGCTGGGCGAGCGCCATCCGCAGCGCGTCGAGCACCAGGTCTGTGCGCATGTGCGGGGCGAGCTGCCAGCCGACGACCTTGCGAGAGAAGGCGTCGATCACGAAGGCGAAGAACAGGTTGCCCTCCCAGGAGCGCAGGTAGGTGAGGTCGCCGACCCAGAGCCGGTTCGGCGCGGTGGCGCTGAAGTCGCGCTCGACCAGGTCGGGGCGCCGGCGGGCCTCGGGATCGGGCTTTGTCGTGCGCCAGGGCTTCCCGCGCCGCTTGGCGCCTTGGATCCCGGCATCTCGCATCAGCCGCTGAACGCGGCCGCGGCCGACCTCCTCGCCCTCGCGCCGTAAGGCGATCCACATCCGCCGGTAGCCGTAGGCGCAGTAGTTGCGCTCGTGGACTTCGCGGATGCGCTCCAGCAGGCGCTCGTCCTCGATCGCGCGCGCCGGCCGCCTGCCCTTGGCGCGCTCGTAGTAGGCGGAGGCCGACACCTCCAGGGCCCTGCAGATCGGCTCGACCCCGAAGCGCTGGCGGTGCTCCTCGATATAGGAGCTCACTTCGTTCGGCGTGGGTCGAGCTCGGCCGCGAAAAACGCCGAGGCGGACTTGAGGATCTCGTTGGCCCGGCGCAGCTCGCGGTTCTCGCGCTCCAGTGCCTTCAGGCGCTCGCGCTCCTCACTGCTCAGCAGCTCAGAGCGCTTGCCCTCGTCGGCTTCGGTCTGGCGCACCCACTTGCGCAGCGTCTCGTGGTGGACGCCGAGGTCTCGCGCTACGTGGGCGATCGGGCGGCCGGATTCGAAGACCATCCGGGTGCCGCGCTCCAACAGCTCTTCTGGGTACTTCCTTTTTCCTGCCATGGCTTGATCGGTTCCCTTCCACCAGGAGGAATCCTGGCTTCGAGGTCTCCGTCAAACCCGGCCTGGCTCAGTCGATCCTCGCTGAGGGTAAGCGCAGCAGTAGCGAACTCGCCAAGATGATGGACGAGGACGTGAAGCTCGTCGGCCACCATGTCCGCGAACTCTTCGAGTCTGGCTGCATCGAAGATGCGGGGACGGTGGCAAGGGGCAACGTAACCGAGCGCTTCTATAGGACCGTCATCCTGCCTTACATCACCGATGAGGCATACCAAGCCATGACTATGGAGGAACGCCACGACATAATCGGTGTCACCGTCCAGTCGATTCTCACCGAGACGCTTGCCTCTTATCGTGCCGGCAAAATGGAGTCCGATGAGGATCTGTGGCTTCTCTGGGACGCCTTGAATCTAGATGCTGAAGGAAGGCGCGAAGTAGCCGATGAGCTTGCTGCCTCGTATGAGCGATTGGCGGACATAAAGGGCAGGGCGGCCACTCGAATGTGCGAATCTGGCGAGGCCGGCACGACAACCATTGTCACTGCAACGGCTTTCTCGCGATGTCGACCAGGTCGACCGGAACGTAGTTTTGCACCGTCCATAGAAGGCTGAGCGAACATATTTTACGCACTTAAAAAGTGACGATAGACAGCGTCGCTTTGGTGTGTAAGTCTCCAACACTAAGGATCAGATAACCGTTGGACCTAGTCCCCAAGTAGGCCAGCGACTCTGTTCTCAAGCCTCCGGTGCGGATGGGAAATCGTCAGCACCACCGGCACCGGAGGCACCGATTCACTAGGAAATGATGCCACCTAACTTATCCAGCCCTCCTATCGAAAGCGGCATTGATTGGAGTGCGCTCGTAGCGCACGTTATCCATCCAACCAAGTTGCTCATTATTGAGGCGGTGGCGAGGATTGGGGAGCCATTGTCAGCTATTCGACTTGAGCAAGTTCTAGGTGAAGTGATAGGCAATACGCATATCTCTTATCACCTGAGAACGTTGGCTTGCTACGGCGCCCTTGAGGTAGTTGACGAACGTCCGATTCGTGGAAGCGTCGAGAAGTTCTACTTCTTTACAGAAGCGGTTAGATCAGAACTAAGCAGCTAAGTATCGGCTCATTCTTGAAAGGTGGGGGAGTGAAGAATCTGCGAGGAGCAAGACGTGGAACTTGGGCGGTGCTGTTGGCACTTCTGCTGTGTGCGGTCTCAGCCGGACAGGTGATCGCCGGGTCAGAAGAGGGCGATTCGCAGCAGCTTCAGGACCCGTCAGAATCAGGGTCCGGGGTTGAGCTGAAGTCGGAGCGCACCGCGACATCGGAGACCTTCCGCCTCCCCGACGGGTCTCGCGAAACCCGGATCTATGAGAGTCCGATCCACTACCGAGGAGCTGACGGCGAGTGGCAGCCGATTGGCGATCGCCTCGAAGAGGTCGAGGGGGGAGGACTGAGCAACGGCTCCAACGAGTTCGACGTAGAGCTTCCCGCGCACCTCGGCACCGATCCCGTTCGCCTCTCAGCCGGGGAGGAGTGGATCTCCAGTGAGCCGGTCGGCCCTGTCACCGAGGCCGTGGAGCTCGAGGGCGCCACTGCAAGCTACGAATCGCAGGACGGGGCGGCGAGCTTCGAGTTCTCCGGCCTCGCAAATGGGCTCAAGGAGGACATCGTGATCGCCGATTCCTCCGGCCCCAGTACCTTCCACTTCGCCCTTGACGCCTCCCAGGGCCTATCGCCGAACCTGGTCGAGGGTGGCGCCATCGCTTTCCGCGATGGCAACGACGAGCCGGTCTTCGTCTTGCCGGCTCCGGTGGTCTCCGACAGCGGGTCTAGGCAGCCCGCCCCCTCCGGCACCGCCCGCTACGAGCTCCTCCCACAGGGCGATGGCTGGCGACTCGATGTCGTCGTCGACCCGCAGTGGCTTTCCGATCCCGAGCGGGTTTGGCCGGCCCGGATCGACCCGACCGTCACCCTGCCGGGCCCGAGCCTCGATTGCGCGATCTTCAACGGCCCCTACGCGGAATCCAACCTCTGTGCCTCCAAAGGCTGGCCCTTGCTCGGCGCCTTCGCCAAATACCAGTCAAGCGGCAAAGACGAATACGCCCGCTCGCTGCTGAAGTTCGACCTCAGCTCGATCCCGGCCAACGCCTACGTGGGCGCCGCGAACCTGGGCCTCTACGCGCCCGTGGCGGCATCCAACACGAGCGGAGTGCAGGTCCGCCGGGTCACGAAGACCTGGACCAGCGCCTTGAGCTGGTTCCGCTACGACGCCACCAACAAATGGGCTCTGCAAGGAGGGGACTGGGCCTCTGAAGGCACCGAAGTCACCACCGCCAGCCGCGGCAGCCAGGCAGGCTGGTGGGAATTCTCGGAAACCGGTCTTGCAGACCTGGTCCGCAAGTGGCATTCCGGGTCTATCGCCAACCAAGGCGTCCTGGTCATGCTGAAAGACGAGCTCACCCGCCAGTGCGGCCCTTCCCTCTGCCCCGAACGCAAAGTCGAATTCAACTCCAGCGCCGCTGCGGACTCCAACAAACGCCCCTACCTCAAAGTCACCTACTACCCGCCCGCTCCCAAAGGATCGAAGATGTCCTCGCCCGGGGAGGGCACCCGCTCCGCCAGGCGCTTCAAGCTCAGCGCCGCTTGGAATCATCAGGGCGTCACCGGCGTCTACTTCCAGTACCAGGACCCAACAAAAGGCTGGGTCGACATCCCCGCCGCCAAGGTCACCGACAAAGACAACAAAGTGGTGGAATGGCCGGTTCCGACCGAAGGCGCCCACCAGAGCGAGCCGCTGTACTGGGACGCCCTCGAAACCCCCCAGTACCCTCCTAACGTCCTCAAAGGGCAGATCCGGGCAGTCCTCGTCGGGGCGGTCGGCTCGGAGGGCTACACCGAGGCCGTCAACGTCGTGCTCGACCGTAACACCGGCGGCACCAAAGACGCGACCGCCGCGGTCGGCCCTGGCAGCGTCAACCTGCTCACCGGCAACTACACGATGTCCCGCACCGATGTCTCGATCCCAGGCTTCGGATCCGCGCTTGAATTCACCCGGACCCACAGCTCAAAGGACACCGGGATCGAAGAAAAAGGCGTGCTGGGCAAAGGCTGGAAACCGGGAGTCGCGGTCGAAGCGGCGGGCGGGGCCGAATGGCGGAAGGTAACGATCGTCACTCCCTCGCAGGAAGAACAAGAAGAAGGGCTCGGCAAATACGCGATCCTGGCCGACCTCGAAGGCTACGAGTACGCCTTCGAAGAAGGCCCGGGCGAAAGCTTCATATCGCCACCCGACGTCACTGGCTGGCTGCTCACTCGCGTGAGCCCCACCCGGCTCGCCTTCACCGATCCCGACGGCAACCGCACCACCTTCGAGAACAGCTCGGGCGGCGCCGAGTACCTGCCGGTCAGCATCACCCAGGCCGGCGGCTCGACCAACTCGACCCTGATGGTCTACGACTTGATAGGTCCCAACCGCCGGCTCAGCAAAATCATCGCGCCTTATGCCGCCGACCTTCCCGGCGGCTGCAATGAATCCAACGCGAACAAACAACTCGGCTGCCGCTCACTGAGCTTCTCCTACCTGCCGGCGACGACGTGGGGAGCCCCCGCCAGCATGGGCGATCGCCTCGCTGCGATCACCTACCACGGCTCTCCGAACGAATTCTCCCTGCAGAACTGGACAGTCGCCAAATACACCTACAACTCAGATGGCAGGCTGATCGAGCAGTGGGACCCGCGCATCTCCCCGGAGCTGAAGGAGGGCTATGAATACACCAGCGGCGGCCAGGTCAAAACGCTCAAGGTCCCGGGAGAGGCTTGGTGGTACTTCGACTACGGCACCTTCCAGGAAGAAAAAGCCAGCGGCCGCCTGCTCAAAGTCAACCGCGGCATGCCCAACTACGAATCGCTATTCGCGCAAACGACGATCGCCTACGGCGTGCCGGTGAGTGGCGCCGGCGCCCCCTACGACATGAGCCCGGGCGCCGTCGGCCAGTGGGGGCAGGAGGACCTCCCCACCGACGCCACGGCGATCTTCCCGCCCGACCAGGTGCCTTCGAGCCCGCCCTCGAGCTACTCGCGCGCCACCGTCCACTACATGGACGCAGAAGGCCAGCAGGTCAACACGGCTACGCCTTCTGGCGCCGGCACCACAGCCCCCTCGATCACGACCGCCGAAACCGATGAGCACGGCAACGCCGTTCGCGAGCTGAGCGCCCAGAACCGCCTGCGCGCCCTGGCGGCGGGATCGGAATCGGTCAAACGCTCAAAAGAGCTCGACACCAAACGGACCTACAACGCCGACGGCACGGAGATGCAGGAGGAATGGGGCCCGCTGCACGAGACTCGCCTTGTCGAATCGGGCGTGACAGTACCGGCTCGCACCCACACGACGATCCACTACGACGACGACGGCAAAGCTCCCCCTCCGCCCGCGGGCACCCCGCAGTACCACTTGCCAACGAGAGTGACAATTGCGGCGAGCACAGGCAAAGGAACCGACGCCGACGCCCGGATCACCGAAACGAAATACGACTGGGCGCTGAGAAAGCCGACGGAAACGATCGTCGACCCCTTCGGCCTCAACCTGCGCACCCGCATCGCCTATGACAAAGAAAGCGGGCTGCCAACTGAACGGAGCCTGCCGGCCGAACCCGAAGGCAAAGACGCCCGCACGACCAAGACCATCTACTACACCTCCGGTGGAGCCAGCCCCGATCCCGACTGCAGGAACAAGCCCACCTTGGCCAACCTGCCCTGTAAGGTACTGCCGGCCGCTCAGCCCAAAGCGGAAGGCTACCCCGAACTGCTCGTCACCAAGTACGCCTCCTACAACGCGCTTGGCCAGCCACTCGAAGTGGTCCAAAGCCCCGGTGGCGGCTCCTCCAGCACCCGGAAAACGATTACGACCTACGACGCCGCCGGACGACCGACGAGTACGAAACAGGAAGGTGGCGGCGTCTCGCTCCCAGCGACCGAGACCCTCTACAACCCGAGCACCGGGAGGATGGAAACCCAGCGCTTCGCCTGCGAAAAAGAATGCGCCTCCTTCGACAGCCAGGCGACGACTACGACCTATGACGGCTTGGGCCGCGTCTTCTCCTACGAAGACGCCGACGGCAATACCTCGACTTTCTCCTATGACCTGCTGAACCGCCCGGTCTCGATCTATGACGGCAAGGGAACGCAGACCTTCAGCTATGACGCGAACTCCGGCCTGCTGGTCAAACTACAAGACTCCGCCGCCGGCACCTTCACCGCGAGCTATGACGCCGACGGCAACATCACCCAACGCGGCCTGCCGAATGGCCTGACGGCCACGGCCACCTATGACGAGACCGGCGCCCCTGTCCACCTGAGCTATGTGAAGACACTCAACTGTGTCACCGAATGCACCTGGCTCGACTTCGACGTCGAAGAGTCGATCCACGGCCAGCGGCTCTCCCACACGAGCAACCTCTCTTCGCAGCAGTACTCCTACGACAATGCGGGCCGCCTCACGCTGGTCAAGGACACGCCGAAAGGCGGCTCCTGCACCACCCGTGAATACAGCTACGACGCCAACTCCAACCGCAAATCATTGGTCACGCGGGAACCCGGCATCGGCGGTGCCTGCGACACGACCTCTGCTGGCAAAACCCAGAGCTACATCTACGACACAGGCGATCGCCTGCTCGGCGCCGAACTCTCTTATGACAACTTCGGCAGGATCACTAGCCTCCCCAAAGCCTTCTCAGGCGGCGGCACGCTGACCTCGACCTACTACAGCAACGACTTGATTCGCAGTCAGGCCCAGGACGGAATCACGAATACCTATGATCTCGACGCCTCCCTGAGACAACGCCGCCGTGTCCAAAGTGGTAGCAAAAGCGGCACCGAGATCTACCACTACGCCGGCGGCTCCGACTCGCCCGCCTGGATCGACCGAGGCTCAAGCTGGTCACGCAGCATCGGTGGTATCGGCGGGAGCCTGGCCGCGATCCAAGACAGCGCAACCGGCACGACTCTCCAACTGACCAACCTGCACGGCGACATCGTCGCTACCGCTAGCCTCAGCACCGAAGCGACCAAACCGTTGGCCACCTTCGAGTTCGACGAGTTCGGTAATCCGAAGGGGACCACGCCGGGAAAGTATGGATGGCTTGGTGGCAAGAGTCGCCGCACGGAGCTTCCATCCGGTGTGATCCAGATGGGGGTGAGGAGCTATGTGCCGGCGATGGGGAGGTTCTTGTCCCCCGATCCGGTTCTAGGCGGCTCGGCCAATGCTTATGAGTATGCGGCTGGCGATCCGGTCAACAACTTTGACTTGACTGGGGAAAAATGCTCTGGCAAAAAAAGCTGCGCAAAAGCGCTTAGCAAAGCAAAAGAGCGAGTGCGGAAATCGATAGCAAGGGTTAGGGCTCTCGTTCGAGAGAAGAGGGCTGAAAGCAATCGTCGCAGCATGATGTCCCTCCCCAAGCTGCCTTGGGAAGACGAGGTGAAGGAGGCACTGAATAAGGCCACGTCCTTCCTGAAGGCTGCCGATGAAGCAACGTCGTGTAGCGATGCAGGGGCTATCGCAACGGGCGGCGGGTTCCTCATTGAACAGCGGGCAGGGAGGGTTGCCGAGGCAGGGAAGAAGATCCAAGGAGGGCTTGGCATGGTTGGAAGGAGACTCGGTATCCTTGGGGTCGTTCTGAGTGGCGCGGGCATATTTGGCCTCTGTTGAAGCGCACGATCTAGCTGTCGTTTCCAATATCCTTCGTATCGATGAGACTGCAAGGCAAAGGAATGCTGGTTCTGGCAGCTGCGAGTCTGCTCGCGATGGCATACGGTCTGATCGAGGGAGAGCTGTGGCCTGCGGCGGCCTGTGCACTAGGTGCGGTCTGGGCATTGGATGCCTACCGCAGGGACAAGCGGAGGGCGGAATCGTCTACCAAAGAGGAGTCACCGGCTAGCTGACCCGCCTACACACGTTGTGAACCGCTGAGAGGCCATCCGGGCCCGCCAAGAGGCTGTGGGTGTCGAAGCTCACGACCTCGAGGAGGACCCGGATGGAGTCAGGCGCTTGTTTAAGGCTGTTCTGGTCGCTTATCTGGGGATAGTGTCGATCTACGTGGTAGTTGACGTAGTGACCGAAGGTCTGGGAAGTCCACGGTGGGACCCATGTTGGCCCTGATCGTCGGAATCATTCTCTGGTTTCGCGAACGGGGGTCGAGCACACGTGGCCCGACCGCCTGATTTTCCTTCGGGCGTGCCGCCAAAATTTTCGGGGTAGATCACGGTCTCCGTGGAGCTCGGTCCGGCTCAATTCGCCGTCGTGCGGGGTTATCCGGGCTCGGCAGAGCCCCCCTGTTGGACCTTTTACTGGGATCGGGCCGAACAATTGATGCAAGAGCGAGCCGTCGTGATGGTTCTCGCTTCGTCGCCGTCTAAGGCCGCGCCACGGCTGATTGCCCGAAGCGGCCCGCATCAGGCAGCTCGAATAGCATGACCTAGAATGAAGGTACGCACGGGGTCTTTGCTGGTGGCGACGGTGGCGGCGATGCTTGCGGCGTCGCCGATCGCATCCGCGAAACCGGGCTACATCACTTTCCCGGCTGAACAAAGAAGCCAGCTGGTCGTCCAGGGTACGCAGGGCTTCGTGATAACCATTGAACATATGGGCGGGCGTGTCGAACTGACGGCCACAAAGCAGGACAGCTCGGCGATTTACGTCATCCATCCCGTGGAGGGACTGTCTAACCGAATCGAGGCGACGTTCCCTGGGCTCGGAAGGGTCTCTGTGGGCTTCCAGCCGTCGGGCGAGCCTTATCGAGCCGCAGCATTCTGCAAAGGCCGGGACTCGATCAAGCAAGCTGGGGTGTTTAGAGGGACGATCAGATTCGAGGGCGAGGGAGGATTCACGAAGGTCGAGGCCTCCCATGCACGTGGCTACATCTATCGGAGCTTCAAGGAAGTCTGCAAGCGATCTGAGATCGGGATTGGTCGCGCCAGAGATATGCCCGGCTACTCCCTGACCGCAACCGCAAGGTCTCCTGGGAGGGCCGTTCTCTTCAATGCGTTCAGAGCAACTGACTCGGTCTTCGCCGGCGACACTTACCACTTTGTGTCGTTTGCCGAAAAACGACTTGGCATGTTGATCGCGAGAGTCGCACTCGCTCAAGCGCAGGCAAGCAGCTTCGCTATCGAGGGGCCAGGTACCCGACCAGACTCCGCGACCGTCATGCCTCCTTCTCCCTTTAGCGGTACGGCGAGCTTTCGTGTGTTTGCGGGAATAACCGAATGGCAGGGGACGCTTGCGGTCGACCTGCCGGGGGCCGACACTGTGCAGCTCACTGGGCCGGCGTACAAATCCAAGCTCTGCCTGAACAAGCGCTGCCTCGGGAACATCCCCACAGCCGTCCCCACGGTGACCAGAAGTAGCCAGTTTGCAGGTAAATCACGCGCCATGTTGTCGGAGATGATGTCCGAGGACGCCAAGTTCGCGCTTGGCTTCTAGGCACGGATTGGCGGGGCGGCGCGCTAACGCCCCCCGGCCCTGGAGCCTCGAAGAGATTGCGGCGCTGCTGGACTATCCTCCGTTCCGAGATGACTCGCGCCACTGCCCGACACCCTGCGACAAGCTGGAAGGCTTGGGCGTGGCTGCCGCTGGTTGTGGCCGTCGTCGTGATCGGGGTCGCGATCCAGGTGGGTCTGCTGTCCAAAGGCTGGACCGGGGTCGTTGTCGCGGGGGCCGTGGCGTTGCCGCTGTACGACTACAGCAAGAAGCTGCGAGTCAAGTTGCTCCGTCGCTAGCCGGGTCGGGCCGCGGAGCAAGCGCTTCGTTTCAACTGACCCACTACCCCTCTTCCATGCCTCGAGAAGGTCGGGTTCCGTCAACGTAGTCTGGAGCAGACCGCACTCTCGCGCCTGCTTGAGAGTCCCATCGAGGACTCCTCCCCTGGATGGACTGCATACAGTCGGGCTGATGACGGACAACCGTGAGACAGACATCTGGCACAGCGAGGACGGTCGTGCGTGGCGTATTGGCCGCGATGCTGAGATCTCATGGGTCGAGGAGAACACTGAGAGCGGACTAAAGATCACGTCCGCGATCCCTCCGGTGTTCGAGGCGTACGCCACCCTGGAACTGCCCGGCACTGGTGATCAACAGGCTGCGTCATCGCGGGAGGCGTGGGAGCAACTGGACAAGGAATGGGACCGTCATGAGGCCGGAGTGCTGGCTGTGCTCAGCGAGCACTCCGGGCCGCGGCTGTGGTGGCTTGGCTATCTCGACTCAGGGGCTACGGACCTCATTTTCGACGGTGCACAGCGAGTGAGGTTCTACGCCGACTGGCCGTATGTGCTCATCGAGGCAGGCCCCGAGCAGGCCCGTGCCTGGCGCGAGGACTGTTGGAAGGGAGTCTTGCCGGATCTGATGTTTCCGGCCGATCGCTCGTGGCTTTTCTCGACTTTGTGGGACGACGATTGGACGTGCATCGGCGGCTCGCGGGCGCTGGTCGACGCCTTCTTGGCCCATCCCGATCTGCGACGCCGGGTTCGCGAGGTCGATCCATCGGTCGAGGACGCGACCCCACCCGGGCACACCGCGTACTAATTGCGGGAGTCGAGATGAGGGTCCCCGTGGCACAAATGGGGCTACATGGCCCCACAGATTCCGGCCGATCCCAGCGGGACTCGGTCCGCTGAAAACCGCTTGAAATCTAGCCCCACGTAGTCCAGCCGACTCACCGGCTCGGTCTACGAAACCGAAGGTCACAGGTTCGAATCCTGTCGGGCGCGTTCCAAACTGCGCCTCGCCCGAGTCAACCTGCCAGGTTGGCGATCCGCTCCCAATGGGCGTGAACGAGCTTTGCCCATGTCTGGTTTCCGGTCAGCTTCACTCCTGACCTGCCAGGTAGGTCGACTGTCAGGTCTCCGGTCCAGCGATTCGCGGATTTTGCGCCGCGGACGAAGTGGGCCGTGCCGGAGAACGGGGCCGGAGGGCTAACGGTCGCGGCTTTGACTTTCGGGTCGTATTCGAAGGCGTGGGAGCTAGCGAGCATGCCAATGAATCTTGAGATCCCGATCCCTTCCTTCTCTTCGGAAACCGAAGCTTCGAAGCTAGTCCGAGCCCGTGCATGATTCTTGACGGCCCTTAGATGCAAGCCTTGGGTGTGTCCGTTCCCCACGACCTCCAGTTCCGCTCCGGGGAGGAACGGATCGCCCGTTGTCCCCACGAGGCCCGGACATACGATGTTGAGCAGAGGCCCGAGGTCGCCGCGGGCCGTCGTGGCTTCGACTTTTGTGTAGTTCTGCTCACCGCGGAACGCAATCGTGCCTTCGTAGTAGCCCGAGTCGAAAGTGACAGGCTCTCCGTCGCACACGGAGCGAGCTTTGCGCAGCTGGCCTGAAGGGCGGAAGGTGACCGCGATCTCGCCCAGCGCGGCAAGATCCGCCTGAATCGAGGTTTCGGTCACCGTCCCCGGGGCTGAATAGATCGCGCCGCCGTGCTTGCCGGTCGCGAAGACCATTACCGCTGCAGGTCTTCCTCTCCACGCCCGAGCGCCGAAGACGAAGATCGAATAGCCATTGCTTGCCCGTACTTTGAAGCCGCCCGGCGGTGCAAGCGGCTCACCGGTCTTTTCCTCCATCTGTAGGCGCTGCGAGGCAGACCTCAGGATGTCTGCGTGAGCGGATGCGGCAGCGAAGGTCGCGACCAAGCAACCGCAAGCCAACAGTCGGACTAGCTGACTGCTCATCGGCACCACCATATGAGGTTCTTCGGCCTGGTTTCTAGGCACGACTGATAGACACACGGCGTGGAGCAGAAGCGCTGGGCAGCCGTCGATGAGTACGTGGCGGGGCTGTTGGCCCCTCACGACCCGGCGCTTGACGCTGCGCTCGAGGCGAGTGGGAAGACGGGGCTGCCGCCGATCCAGGTCTCGCCACCTCAGGGCAAGCTGCTCAACCTGTTGACCACGGCGATTGGCGCGAAGACGATCTTGGAGTTCGGCACGCTGGGCGGCTACAGCACGATATGGCTGGCTCGGGCGCTGCCCGATGACGGGCGTCTGATCACGCTGGAGGCCAACCCTGGTTACGCCGACGTCGCGCGGGAGAACATCGATCGGGCCGGGCTTGGAGATGCCGTTGACATTCGAGTCGGGCCCGCCCTCGACGTGCTGCCTGAACTGGTCACCGAGGACGCTGGTCCGTTCGACCTGACCTTCATCGACGCCGACAAGGAGCACAGCCCTGACTACTTCTCATGGGCGCTCGAGCACTCTCATCCTGGCAGCCTCATCATCGCCGACAACGTTGTCCGTGCGGGTGAGCTGGCGGACGAGCAGAGTGACGATCCAAAGATTCGGGCTCAACGGCGCTTGCACGAGATGATCGCCGCCGAGCCCCGCGTCAGCGCCACGACGATTCAGACCGTCGGTGGGAAGGGTTACGACGGGTTCACCATCGCCTTGGTCTCGCCGTAGCTCCGGGGTTCCGGATCCTTTTCTACGGTGCTTCGAGGGCGCGCTTAATGAAGTCGGCCTTGGCGTCGGTGTAGGCCTCGCGGTTACCGGCGAACCGCTCCGCGAGGTTGCGCTTCAGCGCTGTGTACTCCCCGGCCGTCTTTGGATTCGCTCGCAGCCGGTCGCGGAACGACAGCTCGTTGCGGAACCGGCTCGAGTCGATCGGGACGAGGTGGAGGTGGTGGGTGCGGCGGCTCGGATACGGCCTACAGAACCAGTGCATCTCGTCGGCTCGGTAGGGCGCGTAGAGGTAGCTGAGTTTCGCCAGGGGGCCGAAGCACACCCGGGATGCCTCGAGGCTGTCGATCCCGACGAGGATGTCGATGATCGGCTTGGCGTCGAGGCCGGGAACCGCGGTGCTGCCGACGTGGTGGATGCCGCCTGTCGCCCAGCTTCCGATCGCCTCGTTCAGCGCCGCTCGCTCCTCGACGAATCTGCCCGGCCAGCTCGGGTCGTAGGGAGCGAGCCGGATCGGCTCGTCCAGGCTTGCCCTAAGCCTGATCACGGGCCGGCCACTTCGCTTCTCGCGCTTTTCGACACCGTCCTCAACGAGGAAGCCGAAGCGGTCGTAGAAGGCCAGCGCCGCCTGGTTCTCGGGCAGCACCCAGAGGATCGCGTCGTGCCAGCCTTTCTGGCCCAGCTGTTCCAGCGCAGTCGAGAGCATGACCCCGCCGGCACCCTCCCGCCAGTGCTCCGGGTCGACGTAGAGGGCGCCGACCTCCGCCGTTGCCTCGCTGGCGTCCTCGTCGCGGCTCGGCGTAGCCACCGAGCAGAACCCGACGAGAACCCCGCTGGAGTCCTCCGCGACGAGCGTCAGCCACCGGTCGCCCCCGTCGCTCAGAAGCGTGTCCCAGCTCTGCTCCCGCTCCGACACCGAGAGGCCGTCGAGCAGGGAGTCGGGAAGGATGTCGCGGTAGGCCGCCTGCCAGGAGCGGACGTGAATCTCGGCGATGCGGGGGGCGTCGCCGGCGGTGGCGCTGCGAACCCTCATTTCGATGCGCATGGGCTGGGCTTCAGGCGCGCCCGTACCGATCCTCGAGGCGGACGATGTCGTCGAGCTGCGGGGTCGAGACCTCGAAGATGACCGAGTCCTCCAAGGCCTCCACCGAGTGGACGGTGCCGGGCTCGATTTGCCAGCTCTGCCCCGGCTCGAGGATCCGCTCCTCGGTGCGATCCTCCGTCGGGCCGCTCCTCAGTCGCATGCGACCGGAGAACAGGTAGGAGCTCTCGTCCTTTTCGCGGTGCAACTGCAGCGAGAGTGCTTGCCCTGCGCGAACTACGAGGATCTTGGCGGCGTACTCAGGTGTCTGCGCCCACCAGATCTCGTGCCCCCAGGGCTTCTCGACGCGCTTCGGCTCCACCCCCGGCATCGCGCCATCTTAGGGCCGCATTGGAGCGCTCAGTGCTCGGGCTTCGGCAGCTGTGGATCGTCCGCGTCGATCTCCTCGGCGGTCCCGTCGTAGTCGTAGCTGCGAGTGGCGCCGTTCGGGGGGCCGCCCGTTGGCGGGCCGCCCATCGGCATGCGGCTGGCGGCGCCGACGACGAGGAAGCGGCGGGCGGCGAAGCGGCGCAGGAGGCGCCGCAGGACCGCTCGGCTCGGTGGGATCAGCAGGGCGAGGCCGAAGATGTCGGTGACGAAGCCGGGGGTGAGGAGCAGGGTGCCGCCGACGGCGATCATCAGACCGTCGGCTACCTCGCGGCCGGGGAAGCGGTGCTCGGCCAGGGCTGCGTTAAAGCGGCGCCAGGCGCCGCGGCCCTGCTGGCGCAGCAGCAGCGAGCCCAGCAGCGCGTCGGCGACGAGCAGCGCCAGCGTCGGCACCACGCCGATCGCCTGGCCGACCTGGATGATCACGTACAGCTCGACGATCGGGACGACGATGAAGAGGATGACGAGCAGAGGCATGAGCGAAGCCTAGAGAGGGGCGGTGCCCGGGAGGCTCAGGCGGTGGAGGCGGCCGAGGCCGCCTCCTCGAGCTCGCGCAACGACCTGATCAAGCCGAGGGAGAACTCCTCGATGTCCTCCATCGAGTCGTAGTCGCCGAGCAGGCCGAAGCAGATGCGGCCGTTGTAGCTCATGATCGCCACCGCGAGGGCGTGGTTCTCGGGCAGGAAGGCGACCGGGAAGACCTCCTCCAGCTCGCGCCCCAGCACGTAGAGGGGAATCTGCGGCCCCGGCACGTTGGTGACGATCATGTTGAAGAGGCGGGTTGAGAAGTTGATCCGCGAGGCCTGGGCGAGCAGGGTGGGGGGCGCGAAGTCGTTGAAGCGAGAGATGACTTCGGCGCCGAGCGCCTGCTTGGAGCGCTTCAGCCCCTCCATCTGCTCGCTCACCACGCGCAGCCGCCGTACCGGATCCTCGACGTAGACCGGCAGCGGCCCGCGCATCGCGGCGATCCGGTTGCCCGGTTCGCCGCGCTCGTCCTCCGTCCGGATCGAGACCGGCACCAGCGCCCGCAGCTCCAGCCCCTCGGTGCGGATCCCGCGGTTGTGCAGCCACTCGCGCAGCGCCCCGGTCACCACGGCGAGGACGACGTCGTTGACGGTGCCGCCGAAGGTGTCCTTGATCCGCTTGAAGTTCGCCAGGTCCGAGCGCGCCCAGGCGAAGCGCCTGTGCGGGCCGATCGGCTGGTTCAGCGGCACGTCTGGCGCCGGGTCGGCGAAGGCGCCGACGACCTCGCCGACGCCCTCCAACGCCTCGACAAGGCGCCGCGCCGCAGCCTCGGGGTTGCGCACGGCCTGTACCGCCCGCTCGGCCAGCTTCACCGGGGCCGCCGCCGCGTCGGTGGCGCCGCGCGCGACCAGCTCTGCTGTCGTCGGCTCGCGCTCGGGCACCCAGCCGTCTTTGCTCGGCGCCGGCTCCGGCACCGGCTCGAGGTCGAAGAGCACGGTGCCGATGTCGACGCCCCCGATCCCGTCGACGGCGGCATGGTGGGTCTTGGTGAGCAGAGCGAAGCGGTCGCGCTCGAGGCCCTGCACCAGCCACATCTCCCAGAGCGGCTTGGAGCGATCGAGCTGCTGGGAGAAGACGCGGCCCGCGAGGCGCTTCAGCTCGTCCTCGCCGCCCGGCTCCGGCAGCGCTGTATGGCGGAGGTGGTAGGTGAGGTTGAAGTTGACGTCGTCGGCCCAGAGCGGCCGCCCCGCCTCCAGCGGCGGCACCACCAGCCGCTGGCGGAAGCGCGGCACTTTGTCGAGCTTGCCGCGCACGTGCTCGACCAGGTCGACGTACTTGGGCGGCGGGCCCTCGAAGACCAGGATCCCGCCGATATGCATGTGGCTGGAGGACGTCTCGTTGGTCAGGAACGAGGCGTCGACGGCGGTCAGTCGTTCGAGATGGGCTCCGGTCGTGTGCATAGCCATGGGACAGGCTAGCTACCCTCCGTCCATGCCTCCCACCGCGATCGCGGCCCCGAAACGGGTCTTGCTCGCCGCTCCGCGCGGCTACTGCGCTGGCGTCGACCGCGCCGTGCAGACGGTCGAGCGCGCGCTGGAGCACTACGGCGCGCCCGTCTACGTGCGCAAGGAGATCGTCCACAACAAGCACGTGGTCGAGGAGCTCTCCAAGCGCGGCGCGATCTTCGTCGAGGAGGAGAGCGAGGTGCCGGAGGGGGAAATGGTCGTCTTCTCCGCCCACGGCGTCGCCCCGGCCGTCCACGAGAACGCCGCCGCCCGCCGTTTGCGCACAATCGACGCCACCTGCCCGCTGGTGACCAAGGTCCACGTCTCCGCCCGCCGCTTCGCTGCCGACGGCTACACGATCATCATGATCGGCCACGAGGGCCACGAGGAGGTCGAAGGGACGACCGGCGAGGCGCCGGACAGCATCGTCCTGATCGAAACCGCCGACGAGGTGGCGGCGCTCGAGGTCCCCGATCCCGAGCGAGTCGCCTTCATCACCCAGACGACCCTCTCGGTCGACGAGACGGCCGAGGTGATCGCCGCCCTGCGGGCCAAGTTCCCCTCAATCGTCAGCTCCAAGTCCGACGACATCTGTTACGCGACCACCAACCGCCAGATCGCGGTCAAGCAACTGGCAAGCGAGTGCGACCTGGTGCTCGTGATCGGCTCCACCAACTCCTCCAACTCCAACCGCCTGGTCGAGGTGGCGCGCGAACACGGCGCCGCCTCGCACCTGATCGACAACCACACCCAGGTGCGGGAAGAGTGGCTGGAGGGGGTTGAGACGGTTGGCATCACCTCCGGCGCCAGCGCCCCCGAGGAGCTGGTCGAAAGCCTGGTCGAGCTCTTCCGCGAACGCGGCGCCGAGGACGTTTCCGAGCTACGCACCGTCCACGAGGACGTGCGCTTCATGCTGCCGAAGGAGATTCGCGAGGCGAGCTCCGCGTAGTCAGTTAGCGCACTACAACCGATGCGCTAATCGGTACTGCTCAGATTCTTGATAGGTTCGCGCCGTTATTCACTAAGGGATGGAGAGTGAAAGCGTGAACCACGCGTACAGATCGTTCATCGCAATTGTCGCCGCGGGCCTTCTCTTGCTCGTCGGGGGTGCTTCGACCGCAGCCGCGTTCCACATTCCGGGTGCGACCTACATCGGCACCCATAGCGGTGGCGGAGCAGTCCTCTTCGACGTCTCGGCCGACGGCTCTACCGTCACGCGCTTCCGCGTGGAAAACTACAAAGGCGAATTTTGCGATGTGGCGTCCTTTGAGCTGCCCGGCGCCCCGATCGTCAATAACAGCTTCAGCTTCAGCAGCGCCGCGCTGGAATTCAGCTATTCCGGCACGTTCCCCGGCGTCCAGCTCGCGCAGGGGACGTTCAACGACACCGAATGCGCCACCGGGACGCTGACCTGGACGGCGCGCACGACCGCCTCCCCGGCCGGCAGCGCGGAGTGCATCTCGGCGCAAGGACCCGCGGCCGCAGCCGAGGCGGCGTTTGCTGCTGCCCAGGCAAAAGTCAAAGTGGCCAATGAAAAGCTCAGGCGAAGCGTCAGGCAGGCGAGTAATGCGAAAGGGGCTGTGAAACGAGCTGCCAAAAAAGACGCCCAGGCCAAACAGAAAGCGCAGAAAAAGCTCCGCAAAGCCCTCAGAGAACGGAACCGGGCCAAACGGGGACTGGGCCAGGCCCAGCAGGGGCTTACGCAGGCCGCAGCGATACTGGCCCAGGCTCAGGCTGCCAAGACCGCCGTTTGCGGGCCTGGGGTCTAGCGGACTTCCCGGGCCGATCTCACGGCATTCCGGCCGCAAAGCTGACCGACCAGACGCGGAGCCCCGGGGTGGGGTGGAGGGTCAGGCGGTGGGCTTCGTGGCCGGAATGCTCGGCGAGCGCATACAGGGCGGGGCCGTCGACCTCGACTGGGTCGAGCGCCGAGCCGTCCAGCTCGACCGCGATCTCGCCGGTTCCCTCGACCGTGGCGTAGGCGCCGCCGGCGGCATAGTCGAGAGTCAGCTCGTAGCCGTCCTCGCCGGCTATCCAGGGGTGCTCCCAGTTGCCGCTGGGGAAGAGCTCCTCGGTGGGGGGCATTACGCGGGCGGTGGGGGAGTCGGTGGGGCGGAGGGGTTCCATCGGCGGCGGCAGCTTGCGCAGCGCGTCCTGCTCGCGCAGCTCCGCCTGGATCGCCTCCTCTGTTCCCAGGTACTCGCCCTCGCCGAAATGGAACCAGCTCAACGCGCCGCCGGTCATCCAGAGGAAGAGGCTGGGCCAGCCCTCACAGCCGTAGGCGTGCCAGAGCTCGCGCCCGGCGTCGATCGCCACCGGGAACTCGACGCCGAGGCGGCTGAGGCTGGTCTCGACCGCCGCGCGCTCGCCGCCGAAGGGGAAGCGCGGCGCTTGCACGCCGATCACCCTGAGGCCGGCGTCGCGGTAGCGGCGCTCCCACTCGATCAGGTAGGGAAGCGTGCGCACGCTGTTGAGCTGGGCGAAGTCGAAGAAGTGGACCAAGACCGGCCCGGCGGCGGTCAGCGCCGGCATCGAGGCCGGCGCGCCGCCGACCCACTCGATGCCCGCCGGCAGGTCCGGTGCGGCGATGGTGTCCCTCTCCGGGCGCATCCGCGGACGTTATCCTGGCGCCAATGAGCGCGGAGCGACCAAGCGTGCATCTCTGGTTCTTCGCGCCGGGAGCGAAGCGCGAGGCAATGTGATGGTCGAGCTTGGCGCCATCCTCCTGCCGCTCGTGCCGCTTTTGCTGTTGGTCGCCTGCCTGCTGGCGGGTCGTTACCCCGGCTGTGAGGCAATGGTGCGGCTGTCCGAGCGCATCGCCGCGCGCTCACGCGACCGGATCGTCGGCCTACGTAAGCAGCGCCCTCGCCCGTCGTTGTGCCGTCCGGCCCACGGCGGCCTTCTCCTCGCCTTCAGTCTCTCCGGTCGCGCTCCGCCCGCCTAGCCGTTCGAACAACGGCTCCGCGCGGACCGCGCCGAACTCCACGCTCGGGGCGGCGCGCACTCGACTGAAAAGGAGATGGCATATGCAACATGCAAAGAAGGGCATCGCACTTCTGTTCACGCTCGTCGCGGTGGCAGGGCTGGTCGCCTGCGGCGACGACAGTGACGACGACACGACGACCACCGGCTCGACCCCGACTGAGGCGCCGGCGAGCGAGAATGGAGCGAGCAAAGGCGACAAACAGCCGACCGGTGGTGACCAGCCGGCGATCCCGACGATCATCGTCCGCAATGGTGAGCCGGTCGGCGGCATAGTCGAGCTCGAGTACGACGCCGGCGAACAGGTTCGCTTCAGGGTCAGCTCCGACAAAGCCGACGAGGTCCACGTCCACGGCTATGACGTCGAGGAGGAGGTACCGGCGGGCCGCACCGCCACGCTTTCCTTCCCGGCCGACATCGAAGGGATCTTCGAGGTCGAGCTGCACGGCAGCGAGAAACAGATCGCGGAGCTGCGCGTCAACCCGTGAGCGCGGAGCGACCAAGCGTGCATCTCTGGTTCTTCGCGCCGGGAGCCAAGCGGGAACATTTGTCATGAACCTGCTGCCTTACGCGCACGCGCTGGCCGTTCGGCAGGACCTGCCGATCCCGGCCTGGCTCTTCGCCTGGGGGGCGTCGATCGTCCTGATCGTCTCCTTCTTCGCGCTCTCCGTCGGCTGGCGGAAGCCCCGCTTCGAGGACGAGAACTGGCGTCCGCTCGGAGCGGGGCTCTCGCGGGCCCTGCTCGGCTGGCCGTCGCAGGTCCTCTGCGGGGCGATCGGCGTCTTCCTGCTCGGCGTCGCGGTCTACTCCGGCCTGCGCGGGACCGAGGCGCCCGACCGCAACTTCGCCCTTACCTTCATCTTCGTCACCGTCTGGCTTGGCTTCCCCCTCTTCAGCGTCGTCTTCGGTGACGTCTTCCGGCCCTTCAACCCGTGGCGGGCGATCGGCCGGGCAGTGGGGGGAGGGTTCAGGACGCTTGCCGGACAGCGCGCTGCACATCTCGTGTACCCGGAGCGCCTGGGGCGCTGGCCGGCGGCGATCGGTCTCGTCGCCTTCGTTTGGTTGGAGGTCGTCTACGGCGTCAGCGGCGGTGTTGCGGTCGGGGTCTCTCCGCACCCAGCGGCGATCGCCGTCCTCCTCTATAGCGCCTACACGCTGGCGATGATGGCTCTGTTCGGAGTCGAGAAGTGGTGCGAGCGGGGCGAGTTCTTCTCCGTCTACTTCGGCATGTTCGCCCAGCTCGGCTCGTTTGGAGGCCGTGAGGGCCGACTCGGGATGAGGCGGCCGCTAGCGGCCGCCACCCGCTGGGCGAGCGTGCCCGGGTCGGCAGCAGTCGTGATCGCCTCGATCGCCACGACCAGCTACGACGGCGGCCAGGAGGGCGCCTTCAAGGGCGCGCTAACGAGCGTTTTCGAGTGGTTGGTGGACGGCGGCCTGGAAGCGACAGCCGCTCGCCGCGTCACCGGCTCGCTATTCATGCTCCTCTGCCTCGCCGGTGTTGCTCTCATTTACTGGATCGGGGTGCGGGGAATGTCGACGGTGCAGGGGGCGCCGCCACTGCGCAAGCTCTGGTCTGGCTTCGCCCACACCCTGATCCCGATCGCCTTCGCCTACCTCGTCGCCCACTACTTCAGCTTCTTCGTCTTCCAGGAGCAGGCCCAGTTCACCTACCTCCTCTCCGACCCGCTGGGCACGGCGACGACCGACCTCTTCGGCACCGCTTCCGGGGGGGTTGACTACGGACTGCTTAGCGCCAACGCGGTCTGGTACGTTCAGGTCGGGGCGCTCGTAGTCGGCCACGTCGTCGCCCTGACCCTCGCCCACGACCGCGCCACGGCCTACTGGGGTGACTACCGCCAGGCCGCCCGCTCCCAGTACTGGATGCTGGCAGTGATGGTCGCCTTCACCTGCTTCGGCCTCTACCTGCTCTCGGTCTCCAACTCCTGATGTGTCGACTTTCGCTCGCTATGCGGATGAAAGTCGACAAATCGTCCTACGATGGCCCGGTGTCGGAATGGCCCTCGATAAGCGAGCCGGAGCTGCTCGACCGGCTTGGACTGGACGATCGGGGGTTCGCGGAGTACCTACGTAGCTTGGCCGCCGTCCTCTCGCCTCGCGATTACGAGGCCGCCCTCTTCGAACGAGCGATCGGATATCCCTGGGCCCGACCGCGGGGCTCCTATCGGCTGACGGACAGGGGCGTCGAGCCACTCGAAGATATGACCGACGCCGAGCGTGATGGCGTGCTCGCCGAGTTCCTCTCCGAGGCCGGCGGGCGCCTACCGGTGCTTGCAATCGGGTCCAACGGCGCCCCGGAGACATTGGAGCGCAAGTTCGCCCACTTCCCGCAGGAGCGCGACCGCTCGGTGCTGGCCCTGACTGGCCGCCTGCACGACTTCGACGTCGGTGCGTCGGCGCAGCCCTCGATCTACGGCTCGATGCCGGCGACGCTGTTCCCCAGCCCGGGGACGGCGGTCTGCGCGACCGTTCTCTGGGTCACCCCGGCCCAGTTCACCCAGCTCACCTGGTCAGAGCTGACCTACCGCCTGGGCAGGCTGAGGACGCGCTTCGAGGTCGACGAGGGAGACGAGCACTTCGACGAGATCCTGGTCTTCGTCTCCCGCTTCGGCGCCTTCTGCATCGACGGCCGTCCCGTCGCTCTGGCGGCGATCGAGGCTACGGGCCGCACAGCCGAAGCACTCACTCAGGAGCAACTGCTCGACGCCGCCGCTGCGCTAGCCATCGGGCCCGAGGCGAGGGCGGAGACGCTGGTGCGCGCGATCTTCGAGGACTTGATCGAAGCCAACCAGAAGATCGCGGCGACGGTGCACAAGGCTTCGCTGCCCTTCGACTCGGAGTGCTGGACTCCGTTCAATCCGGCGGCCGCGACACCGCCACCTCTACCCTGAGCAGGATGCTCTCCCTCGCCCACGTCGGCCATTACTGGACCTGGGTGCTCTACCTGCCGCCGGTTCTGGTCGTGATCGCCTCGATCGTCTGGACGACCTTCAACGAGCGGCGCGGGCGCTAGAGGATCTCGCTGAGGCGCTGCTCTAGCGCCGCCGAGACCTCGTCGCGCACCGGCCCCTCGGCGAGGCGCTCGACCAGCGACTCGAGAAACCCTTCGATGATCAGCGACTTCGCCTCGGCCGGGTCGAGGCCGCGAGAAGTGAGGTAGAAGAGCTGGTTGCGGTCAATCTGGGCGACCGCCGCCGCGTGGGTGCAGCGCACGTCGTCGGCTTCGATCTCGAGGCCCGGGATCGCGTCGGCGTGGGCCTCGGTCGAGAGCAGCAGGTTGCGGCTCTCCTGGAAGGCGTCGGTGTTCTGGGCGCCGGGGTCGACCCGGATCATCCCGCGCCAGACCGCTGTGGCCCCGGCGGCGAGGACGCCGCGGAAGGCGAGGTCGGAGTTGGTGTTGGGCGCCGCGTGCTCCTGGGTGGTGTCGTAGTCGAGGTGCTGGCCGGCGCTGCCCGCGTAACCGCCGGTCACCCGCGCTTCGGAACCGGGTCCGGCGAGATTGGTCTCCATCCGTACCTTGCCCCGCGCCGAGCCGAAGCCGAGCGCGGTCCAGTCGAGGCGCGCGTCGCGCTCGACCTGGGCGCGCTGGGTGGCGAAGATCCAGCTGCTCTCGGAGATGTCCTGCGTGCTGACGTAGCGAAGCGTCGCCGCCTGGCCGACGTGCAGCTCAACCACCGAGTTGAGCAGTGCCTCGACCTCGTCATCAGGGGAGGAGCAGTGCTCCCAAATCTCGGCCTCGGCGCCCTCCTCGAGCACGATCAGGGTGCGCCAGTTGAGGGCGTTGCCGTTCTCCTCGAGGGGGACCTCGATCCGCACCGGGTCGGCCACCTTGACGCCGCGTGGCACGTAGACCAGGACGCCGTCGGGCTGTGAGGCGTTGTTGCGGGCGACGAACGGATCCTCGGCATCGACCAGCGAGCCGAGCCGCTCGGCGAGCAACTCCGGGTGGGACTCGGTCGCCTCAGACAACGAGAGGATGGTGGCGCCTTCTGCCCTCTCGATCGAGGGCTCGACGGCGCCGGCCTCGTAGGCATCGATGTCCAGGCCCGAGAGGTCGGTGAATTCCCACCCCTTCGCCTTCTGGTCGGGAAGGGGTGGCAGTGTGTCGGTAGAGACGGTCATTGGCGTGGCCGGGAGTGTTCCTGGTAAGGACGTGGTCGGGGGACAGTGCTTTGCACGGACCCCGACCTACGGACGCGGCCAGGGGCGCTCCCGGGCCGCCAATCAGCCAATCGAACCCTCCATCTGCAACTCGATCAGCCGGTTGAGCTCTACCGCGTACTCCATCGGCAGCTCCTTGGTGACCGGCTCGATGAAGCCGTTGACGATCATCTTCGAGGCCTCCTCCTCGTCGAGCCCGCGGCTCTGCAGGTAGAAGAGCTGCTCGTCGCCGATCTTGGAGACGGTCGCCTCGTGGCCGACGTCGGCGTCGTTCTCGTCGATTCGGATCGTCGGGTAGGTGTCCGAGCGCGAGTCCTCGTCGAGCAGCAGCGCGTCGCAGACGACCTTCGAGCGCGTCTCGGTCGCCCCGTTGGCAACCTCGAGCAGGCCGCGGTAGGTCGCCCGCCCGCCGTCCTTGGAGATCGACTTGGAGAAGATCGAGGACGAGGTGCGCGGCGCCGCGTGGATGATCTTGCCGCCAGCGTCCTGGTGCTGGCCGTCGCCGGCGAAGGCGATCGAGAGGATCTCGCCGTGTGCTTCGGGGCCGAGCAGGTAGATCGACGGGTACTTCATCGTCAGCTTCGAGCCGAGGTTGCAGTCGACCCACTCCATCGTCGCCTTCTCGTGGGCGACGGCGCGCTTGGTGACGAGGTTGTAGACGTTCTGCGACCAGTTCTGCACGGTCGTGTAGCGGACCCGTGAGCTCGGCTTGGCGACGATCTCGACCACCGCCGAGTGCAGCGAGTCGGTCGTGTAGACCGGCGCCGTGCAGCCCTCGATGTAGTGGACGTCGGCGCCCTCCTCGCAGATGATCAGCGTCCGCTCGAACTGGCCCATGTTCTCGGTGTTGATCCGGAAGTAGGCCTGCAGCGGCATCTCGACTTTGACCCCGGCTGGCACGTAGACGAAGGAGCCGCCCGACCAGACCGCCGAGTTGAGCGCCGCCAGCTTGTTGTCGTTGGGCGGGATGATCGTCGCCCAGTACTCGCGGACCAGATCCTCGTGCTCGCGCAGCGCCGTGTCCATGTCGGTGAAGATCACGCCCTGGGCCTCGAGCTTCTCGTTGACCTGGTGGTAGACGACCTCGGACTCGTACTGGGCGCCGACCCCGGAGAGGAATTTGCGCTCCGCCTCGGGAATGCCGAGCCGGTCGAAGGTGTTCTTGATGTCCTCGGGTACCTCGTCCCAGTTGCGGCTGTTCTTTTCGGAGGCGCGGACGAAGTAGTGGATGTCTTCGAAGTCGATCTGGCCGAGGTTGCCGCCCCAGTTCGGGGTCGGGCGGTTTTCGAAGTGTTCGAGCGACTTGAGGCGGAAGTCCCGCATCCACTGCGGCTCGTCCTTGTACTCGGAGATCGATTCGACCACCTCGCGCGAGAGCCCCTTGGGGGCCTTGTAGGCGTAGCCGGTCTCGGGATCGTGGAAGCCGAACTTCTCCTTGTAATCGGCGTTGATGCCGGCCAGCTCTCTTTTCTCTGCGATGACCTCAGGCGTTGCCATGGTCAATCAACCTCCAGGACGATCGTGTCGTTCTCGACGGCTGCCGGGAACGTCTGCACCGGAGCATAGGCGGGGAGTGTCTTCGGCCTGCCGGTGGTCAGGTCGAAGAGCGAGCCATGACGGGGGCACTCGACCGTGCAGGTGGCCGGGTCGAACTCGCCCTCGGCCAGCGGCCCGTCGTCGTGTGAGCAGCGGTCCTCAATCGCGTGCAGTGTTCCGTCGCAGTTGAAGACCCCGATCTTGCGGCCCTCGTGCTCGACCAGCCGCATGCTGCCGGGCGGCAGCTCGGCGGCAGGGCAGACTGCGACGGTTGTTCCAGCGGTGTCCGGCACGGCACCTTCCTTCTCGCTCTTTCGCCCGCTCGCGGGGGATAGTGCGGGTTGAGACTTAATCCTACTTCTCCAGTCGGATTTTAGCGACGTGGAAGGATCGGACCGATGAGCTTCGCCGCGTGCGGCGGTCTTAGTTGACGCAAGGCCCTTCGAGGAAAGGAATGAGCATGAGCGAGAGAACGAGCTACGAGCCGGGGACCCCGTGCTGGATCGATCTCGGCACGCCCGACCAGGATGCCGCGGCGGAGTTCTACGGCGCCCTCTTCGGCTGGAGCGTCGAGGCGGACGAGAACGCCGAGCAGACCGGTGGCTACCGGGTGGCGATGCTGGGGGACAAGGCGATCGGCGGCGTGATGAAACTGATGGAAGAGGGCCAGCCCCCGGCCTGGTCCACCTACATCGCGGTCGAGGACGCCGACGCGACCGTCGCCAAGGTCAAAGAGGCCGGCGGCGCCGTCGTCTTCGAGCCGATGAGCGTGCTCGACTACGGCCGCATGGCCTTCATCGCCGATCCGACTGGAGCGATGATCGGCATCTGGCAGCCCGGGAAAAACAAGGGCGCCGGTCTCGTCAACGAGCCAGGCGCGTTCTCCTGGGCCGAGCTCAACACCCGCGATCTGGGCGCCGCGAAGTCGTTCTACGGCGACGTCTTTGGTTGGACCTTCGAAGACAAAGACATGGGGGACGCGGGCAGCTACACGACGATCAACCTCAACGGAAACCCGGTCGGCGGCATCCTCAATATGTCCGAACGAGGCGTCCCCGAGCAGGTGCCCGCCCACTGGCAGGTCTACTTCGCGGTCGAGGACACCGACGCGACGGTCGAGAAGACCAAGGCGAGCGGCGGCAACGTCATGGTCGAGCCGATCGACATTCCCGCGGGCCGCTTCTCGATCCTGGTCGACCCGCACGGGGCGAGCTTCGGGGTGATCGCGCTGAGCGAGGAAGCGCGGGAAAACGCACCGTAGGCGTTAGAGGCGACCGAGGTCGGCGGCCGCTTCGGAAGGGCTGCCGGCCTCGCCTTCGTCCTCCCATTCGGCAGGCTCGCCGAGGCTGGCGCTCTTCACCACCTTCAGACCCAACATTGCGCACTTCATCCGCGTCGCCGAGATCTCGATCCCGAGCAGCTCGAGGACGTACTCCTTGGGCAACCGCAGCAGTTCCTCACGCGTCTTGCCCTGCAACTCGTCGGTGAGCAGCGAGGTGGCGGCGGTCGAGATTGCGCAGCCTTTGCCGTCGAAGGCGATCTCGGCGACTCGGCCCTCCTCGTCGAGCCGGATCGTCACGTGCTGCTCGTCGCCACAGAGTGGGTTGGTGTCCTCGAACTCGAGATCCGGGTGCTCCAGCCGGCCGAAGTTGTGCGGCCGCTTGTAGTGCTCGAGGATCTGGTCGCGGTAGAGCTCGTCCATGCAGCGAGGCTAGCGAAGCCGCCTGAGCTACCCGCAGTGCGCCAGGGCGCGCGCGTAGAAGTGGAGGTAGGCGTTCCAGTGGCGATCCCAGTAGCTGTCGTCATGCCCGCCAGGCCAGATGTGCGAGGTGAGGTCAGCGCCGCCTGTCTCCAGTGCTTCGACGAGCCGCACGTCTGAGATCAGGAAGGGGTCGTCGTCGCCGGCGTCGTTCCAGATCGGGATCTCGCCGAAAGCACCCGGGTCGGCCTGCACCGACCCGATCACGTCGTGACGCTCGAAGTCCTCGGCATCGTCGAAGGCACCAGGTGCGCTGTCACCTCCCTCGAGCCAGAGTGCAGGGGAGTGACCGCCGACTGCGCAAAAGCGACCGGGGTGGAGGAGGGCCAGGTCATAGGCGCCGAAGCCGCCCATCGAGATGCCGCCGATCGCGACCCGGCTCGGGTCTGTGCCGAAACGGCGGCTGATCTCCGGGATCACCTCGTCCATGACGTAGGTGCCCCAGTCCCCTTCGTCCCGGTCATGCCAGTAGCCGTGGTCGCCACCGTCGGGGAAGGCGACGATCGGCGCTCTCTCATCGAGTTTCGCCAGCGCCTCGAACATCGCTTCGTCTTCGGTGAAGGTGTCGGCCGAACCGCCTCGGCCATGGAGGAAGACCAGCAGTGGCCGCCTCCCGGCCCCGTCGGGCGAGCCTGAGGGCTGGACGACGCTGACGCTGAGATCTTCTCCAACGGCCTTGCTCGAGACCGTCAAGTAGGCCACCTTCGCGCCATGGGTGTCGGCCGGCGAGAGCACGGTGGCGTCGAGGGCCAAGTAGGCCATCCCGATTGCCACCAGAACGAAGATCGCGCCTGTCGTGCGCCGCCTGCGCTGGATCTGCCTCCTCGAGGGCCGGGGTGGGCTCACGATTGCGGGAGGGTAGAGATCTGTTGCTAGCCTGGCGCGCGATGCGGGGGTTGTGGCGCAGGCTGGCGTACCCGTCTCGGCGTTGGCCGCGACTGGCGCGGGGCGTGCTCCTCGCCGGTGCCTCTCTTGTCGCCCTGGTCCTCTTTGCCAATGGCTACGTGCTGCTCAGCACAGACGGGGAAGCGACGGCCGACGTTGCGGACGTTCCCCATGCCCAGGTCGCGATCGTGCCCGGTGCCCTGGTCAAACCCAATGGCGAGATGAGCACGATGCTCGCCGACCGGGTGCACCAGGCTCTAGCGCTGTGGCGGGCTGGCAAGGTCGACCGAATCCTGGTCTCCGGCGACCATCACACCTGGGTTTACGACGAGCCCGGCACAATGCGCAAGGCGCTGATTCGCGCTGGGGTGTCGGGACGGGTGATCTTTGAGGACCACGCCGGCTTCGACACCTGGGCGACGATGGTGCGGGCCCGCGGCATCTTCGGCGTCGACAGCGCCGTGGTCGTCACCCAGGGCTTCCACATGCCGCGAGCGCTATTCCTGGCCGAGGCCGCTGGTCTCGACGCCACCGGTCTCGTCGCGGATCTCCACCCTTACGGCGCGCAGGGAAGGAAGAGCGACGTGCGCGAGGTCCTCTCGCGCGTGAAGGCAGTCGTCGACGTCGCTCTCGACACGCCGGCAATGGCCGGCCCCTCGATCCCTATCACGGGAGACGGCCGGGCAAGCTGGGGGCCGCCTCCGCCTCCGGGAACGCCCCCCGGCGGCTCACCCGGCCGCTGATCTCAGCAGCGAAGGTCTTTTGTCGACTTTCGTCCGGATAGCGAACGAAAGTCGACACTAGGTCAACTCGAAGACTTTGCGGGCGTCGTGGAGGCCCTCGACCAGGCGGTCGATCTCCCCCGAGGTCGTGTAGACGCCAAAGCTGGCGCGTGCGGTGGCGGCGACGCCGAGACGGTCCATCAGGATCTGCGCGCAGTGGTGGCCGGCGCGGACCGCGACGCCGTGGCGGTCGAGGATCTCGGAGACGTCGTGGGCGTGGACGCCCTCCAGCTCGAAGGAAACCGGTCCGACCCGCTCCGCTCCCCGTGGTGGGCCGAAGATGCGCAGGCCAGGCACCTCGGGCAGTCGCTCCAGCGCGTAGTCGGCGACGCGACGCTCGTGCTCCAGCACCGCCTCCATGCCGACTGCGTCGAGCCAGCGCAGCGCCGAGGCCATTCCGATCGCCTGGGCGATCGCCGGCGTGCCGGCCTCGAAGCGGGCGGGTGGGTCGGCGTAGGTGGTGCCTTCGCGGGTCACCTTGCGGATCATCGAGCCGCCGCCGAGGAAGGGCGGCATATCGCGCAGCAGCTCCAACCGTCCCCAGAGCGCCCCGATCCCGGTCGGGCCATAGAGCTTGTGGCCGGTGACGGCGTAGAAGTCGACCCCGAGCTCGGCCACGTCGATGGCCAGCTTCGGCGCCGCCTGGGCGCCGTCGGCGAGGACCAAGGCGCCCGCGTCGTGGGCGAGGCGGGAGATCTCGGCGAGCAGGTTCTCCGTGCCGAGCACGTTGGAGACGTGGGTCACGGCGACGAGCTTCGGCTCCCGCTCCAGCAGCGCCGCGAAGGCCTCCATGTCGAGCAGGCCCTCGTCGGTTACCGGCACCCAATCCACCTCCGCTCCGACCCGCTCCGCCAGCTGCTGCCAGGGGACGATGTTGGAGTGATGCTCCATCTCGGTGAGCACGATCCGGTCGCCCTCGCCGATGTTGGCGTCCCCCCATGCCCGCGCGACCAGGTTGATCGCCTCGGTCGCGTTGCGGACGAAAACGACCTCGCGGCGGTCGGCGGCGCCGAGGTGGTCGGCGACGGTCGCCCGCGCCCCCTCGAAGGCCGCCGTCGCCTCGGCCGACATCGTGTGAGCGCCGCGGTGGACGTTGGAGTGATGGGTGCGCTCGTAGCGGTCGACCGCCTGGATCGAGGCCAGCACCCGCTGCGAGCTGGCGCCGCTGTCGAGGTAGGCGACGGGCTGCCCGTTGACCTCGCGCTCCAACGCCGGGAAGGCGGCGCGTACCTTCTCGATCGGGAACGCCGAGGGCGGGGCCTGGCCTGTGCCGGTCGCCGACGCCATCGTCCCGAGGCTAGGCGGAAGCGCCCGCCTCTACCTCCTCGCCGATCCATCCGTAGCCCTTCTCCTCGAGCTGCTCGACCAGCTCCGGGCCGCCTTCCTTGACGATCCGCCCCTCGAACATGACGTGGACGAAGTCGGGTTTGACCATGTGCAGGATGCGCTGGTAGTGGGTGATGATCAGGACGCCCATGTCCGGGCCGGCGAACTTATTGACGCCGTCGGCAACGGTGCGCAGGGCGTCGATGTCGAGGCCCGAGTCGGTCTCGTCGAGCACGGCGATCTCCGGCCGCAGCAGGGCCAGCTGGAGCAGCTCCATCCGCTTCTTCTCGCCGCCCGAGAAGCCGTCGTTGAGGTAGCGGCTGGAGAAGTCCTGCGGGATGTTTGCCAGCTCCATCGCCTCGCGGGCGAGCTTGGCGAAGTCTTTGATCTTGATCTGCTCTTCGCCCCGCGCCTCGCGCCGGGCGTTGATGATCATCCGCAGGTACTTGCTGACCGAGACACCGGGGATCGCGACCGGGTACTGGAAGGCCATGAAGAGGCCGGCGATGGATCGCTCGTCGGGGGCGGCCTCGGTGATGTCCTCACCCTTGAAGGTGATTGTCCCCTCGGTCACCTCGAGCGCCGGGTGACCCATGATCGCGTTGGCGAGGGTCGACTTGCCCGACCCGTTCGGGCCCATCAGCGCGTGCACCTTGCCCTTCTCGACCTCGAGGTCGAGGCCGCGCAGGATCTCCTTGCCCTCGGCGCTCACGTGCAGGTTGCGTATCTCCAGCTCAGCCAAATCTCACTCCGTTTCTGGTTTTGAAAGGTCGCTCAGGCAGCCGTGCCCACGGGCGGGGCCGTCCGTTCGGCACGGGGGGCGGGGCCGGAGAACTCCACCAGCTCAGCCAGCGTGGTGCCCGCCAGGGCCTTGGTGACGCCGCCCTGCACCCGCGTCCACAGCAGCTTCGTCGAACAGGCATGGTGGCCGTCGCTTTCGTGCGAGCAGAGCACTTTGCCCTCGGGGGTCTCGTGGAAGCACTCCATCGGGGCGATCTGGCCTTCCAGCGCCTCGACGACCGCGTCCATCGTGATCGCCTCGGCCGGCTGGGCGAGCCGGTAGCCGCCGTGGGCGCCCCGGGTCGAGGTCACCAGTCCGGCCTTGCGCAGCTTCGCGACCAAGTGCTCGAGGTAGGAAAGCGGCAGCCGCTCCGCCTCGGCGACGGCGCTCAGCGAGATCGGCGCCGAGCCGGGCTGGCGGCCCAGCTCGACCATCAATCGCACTCCGTACTCGGCCTTGGTCGAAAACAGCATCAGCAGAAATCCTACTGAAGCGGTCGGTTATGCGGATGCGCCTTCGCTCGCCGCCTCTTTCCCGAGCTCCATATGGGCGCGGCTGTCGCTGCCGCGGATCAGGGTCAGGGTCAGGACAAAGCCGAGCAGGGCGATGCCGGCGCCACCGAGGAACGCGGCCTGGAAGCCCTCGGTCAGCGCGTCGGCGCTCGGCGCGCCGGCCGGCGCCAGGTCTTCTGTACGTGAGATGGCGATCGTCGAGAGCACGGCGAGGCCGAGCGCGCCGCCGATCTGCTGCGAGGTGTTGATCAGGCCGCTGGCGAGGCCCGCCTCGTTCTCCTTGACGCCGGAGACGGCGGCGATCGTCGTCGTCACGAAGGCGAAACCAAGGCCGGCCGCGGCGAACAGCGAGGGGCCGAGGATGTCGGCGGTGAAGCTGCCGCCGACTGAGACCTGGCTGAACCAGGCCAGGCCAATGACGATGAACATCAGCCCCGCTGCGAGCACCGGCTTGTAGCCGAGCTTGGTGACCAGCTGCGAGGCGATCCCGGCCGAGGCCATGATCACCAGGGCCAGCGGCAGGTAGGAGAGGCCGGCGTGGATCGCGCTGTATTCGAGCACCTGCTGCATATATAGGGAGATGAAGAAGAACATCGAGAAGAGCGAGGCGCCGACCAGCAGGCCGACCACGTTGGCGCCGGTCAGGGTGCGGATGCGGAAGATCGAGAACGGAACCAGCGGCTTGGCCGAGCGCAGCTCGATCGCGACGAAGGCCGCCAGCAGCGCCACCGAGAGCGCAATCAGGCCGATCGTCTGGCTCGATCCCCAGCCGGCGTCGGTCGCGTCCACCAGCGCGTAGACCAGGATCGAGAGCGCCGCGGTGACGGTGACGGCGCCGGCGACATCGAAGGCGCGAGTCTCGTGCTCAGCGCGGCTTTCGGCGATCAGCCGCGGGGTCAGCACGAAGGCGAGGATGCTGACCGGCACGTTGACCCAGAGCACCCACTCCCAGCCGAGGCCGTCGGTGAGGATGCCGCCGAGCAGGACGCCAGCCGCGCCGCCGGAGCCTGCCACCGCGCCCCAGACCCCGAGCGCCCTGTTGCGCTCGGCACCGTCGCTGAAGGTGGTGGTGACGATCGAGAGCGCGGCCGGGGAGATGATCGCGGCGCCGAGGCCCTGGGCGGCCCGCGCGGCGATCAGCTGCCCTTCGGTGGCGGCGAAGCCGGCGGCGAGCGAGGCGACCCCGACCAGGGCCAGCCCCGCCATGAACACCCGGCGGCGGCCGAGCAGGTCGGCGGTGCGGCCGCCGAGCAGCAGGAAGCCGCCGAAGGTGAGCACGTAGGCGTTGACCACCCAGGGCAGGTTCTCCTGGGAGAAGTCGAGCGCTTTGCCAATCGAGGGCAGCGCCACGTTGACGATCGAGGCGTCGAGGACGACGACGAACTGCGCCGAGCAGAGCAGAACCAGGGCCAGCCAGCGCTTCTCTCTGAATTCTCCGTTGGCTTGCATCGACTGGACCCTCAGTCAAGCAAAGTGAGTAGACCGGCTCAGGGCTCGATCAGGCCGCGGCGGATCGCGTAGCGGACCAGCTCGACCCGGTCGCGCATGCCGAGCTTGCGCATCGCGTTGGCGCGGTGGTTCTCGACCGTCTTCTCGGAGAGGTGGAGGACCTCGGCGATCTGCTTCGTCGTGTTCGCCTCGGCAACCAGCTTGACCACCTCCTCCTCACGCGGGGTCAGCTCCTCCTCGCCGCTGGAACCGCGCTCGAGCACGTCCTTGATAAGTGTGCGCTGCGCCTCGGGGGTGAGGAAGGGCTCGCCGCGCTCGACCGCCCGGATCGCGGCAAGCAGGTCGGTATCCGCCTGCGCCTTCAGCACATAGCCGGAGGCACCCGCCTTCAGCGCCTCGAACAGGTAGCGCTCGTCGTCGTGCATGGAGAGGATCAGCACCGCGACCTCGGGCGCCTGCTGCTTGATCTCGCGGGTCGCCTGCAGGCCGGTCAGCTTCGGCATCTTGACGTCGAGGATCGCCAGGTCGGGCCGCTCCTTGATCGCCAGCTCACGCGCCTCGGCGCCGTCGGCCGCCTCGCCGACGACCTCGATGTCCCCTTGCTGCTCCAGCAGCAACCGGATCCCAGAGCGGACGATCCCATGGTCGTCGGCGATCAGCACTCGCATGCTGCTCAGTCTTCCAGGCAAGGTGAGGCTCCGCTATAGCCGAACGGGCAAGGGGAGAGCTCCGCGAGTGTGGCGACTTACCCGTGATATGGACGGGTTAGTCGCCACACTCGATGCGCTAATCGCCCGAATCGCCGAGCGGCAGCACGGTGCGATCTCCGTCGCTCAGTTGCGAGGGGTCGGGGTGAGTGGAGATGCGGTGCGGGCGCGGGTGCTCGCTGGGCGCCTTCACCGAGTGCACCGGGGCGTCTACGCGGTCGGTCACCGCCGGCTGTCGCCAGAGGGACGCTGGTTCGCCGCAGTTCTGGCCGTCGGCGGCGGTCCTTCCGGGGAAGGCGGTTCCGTGCTCGAGTACTGGCGTGCGGCGGTGAGCCATAGGAGCGCCGCGTGCCTCTGGGGGATCCTGTCGCCGCCGCACGGTCCCGTGGACGTCGTTGCCGCCGATATGGACGGCAGGGCGGCGCGACAAGGGATCCGCATACATCGATCTCGCTCGATCGCTTCATCGGATGTGACGCTGCGCAGCGGAATTCCGGTGACGACCCCTGCTCGGACCGTCGCCGACCTGCGTCTCGCCCTCAGCTACCGACGCGCTGGGACGCTCTCGGCTTGGGAATTGCGCCGCGCGATACGCCAAGCGGGCGTGCTTGGCCTGCCGCTCGGCGAGGTTGACTCAGACCCCACCCGCAGCGACCTCGAGGAGGACTTCCTGAAGATCTGCAGGCGTCATCGCCTGCCGCGTCCTCGGGTCAACGTGCGGGTCGGCCCGCATCTCGTCGACTTTCTCTGGCCGGAGCGACGAGTGGTCGTCGAAACCGACAGCTACCTCTACCACCGGGGCAAGGTGGCCTTCCAGGACGACCGCGGTCGCGATCTCGACCTGAAGCGGCGCGGATTCGAGGTTCTGCGCCTCTCCGAACGGGAGGTGAACGAGCAGCCGGAGGTGGTCGCGGAGGTGCTGGCGGCGACGTTGCACGAGGAGTGGACGAGAAAGCCGTGAAATAGGCGGGAAACTCGGCCAGGCCGCCGCTCTATGCCGGCACCGAGAGGCGCACGGTGGTGCCCGCCTCCGGCCTCGACTCGATCGTCAGCTCGCCGCCGACCAGCAGAGCCCGCTCACGCATCCCAGCGATGCCGAGGCCGCTCTCGGACTCGTCGAAGGCGAAGCCGCGACCGTCATCGGTGACCTCGAGCTCGACCCCGCCGTCCCCGCGGCGCCGCAGCGCGACCGCCACCCGCTCGGCGCCGCTGTGCCTGGTCGCGTTGGAGAGTGCCTCCTGGGCGACGCGGTAGACGACCAGCTGGGCGTCGCCGCCGAGGTCGGAGAAGTCCCCGTCGGCGGCGAACTCGGCCTCGACATCGCCGCGGGAGAGCTGCTCGACTTGGCCGGCAGTCGCCGCCGCCAGGCCAAGGTCATCGAGCGCGGTGGGGCGGAGCTGGCGGGCAAGGGAGAGCAGCTCTCGCATCGCCTGGTTGGCGAGCGCCTTGGTCTCGGCCAGCTGCCCCTCCAGCTCGGGGGGCGCTGCCTCGCGGGCGGCCTCGAGCCGCAGCAGCAGCCCGGTCAGCGACTGGTTCACCTCGTCGTGGAGGTCGCGCGCGACGCGCGCTCGCTCCTCCTCTTGCGCCCGCAGCGCCGCACTGCCGGCGCGTCGGCGCTCCGCTTCGAGCCGTCGCATCATCCGCAGAAAGGCGAGCTCGAGCCGCTCGACCTCCTCCGACTCGCCGACGCCGTCGATCGAGGCGGGGAGGACCTGGCCTGGACTGCTCAGGTCGACCTTCTCCATGTCCTCGATCAGCCTCTCCAGCGGCGCGAAGCGCCGGCGCAGCGCGATCAGGTTGACGAGCAGGCCGATCACGGCGACGGAGAGCACGGCGATGACTAGGGTCGTCACAGGGCGAGAATAGGGGTTGCCCCCTATGGTCAGTTTCGCCTGCTAGCGGGATGATTTACGCAGCCAGTCCACTCGACAAGGAGAGCAGAGGCGATGAAGACCACGAGAGAGTCCACTTTCGGCGCGACGCTGCGCACGACGATCCTGCTGGCCTCGCTTACCGGCCTGCTTGTCCTGATCGGCGCCCTGATCGGCGGGCCCAGCACGGCCGCCCTCTTCCTCGCGATCGGCCTGCTGATTAACCTCGGCTCCTACTTCTTCAGCGACAAGCTGGCGCTGAAGATGAGCCGCGCCGAGCCAATCGAGGAGTCCGAGGCGCCGCGGCTCTATCAGATCGTGAGGGAACTGACGACGCGGGCTGGCCTGCCGATGCCGCGCCTTTACATGATCCCCCAGGATCAGCCCAACGCCTTCGCCACCGGCCGCAACCCGAAGAACGCCGCCGTGGCGGTCACTCGCGGGATCACCAAACTGCTCTCCGAGGACGAGTTGCGCGGTGTGCTCGCGCACGAGCTCGCGCACATCAAACACCGCGACATCCTGATCCAGTCGGTTGCCGCGGCGATCGGTGGCGCAATCACCTACATCGCCTACATGCTGATGTGGTTCGGGGGCGAGGACGAGTCGCCGCTCAGCCTCGTCGCCTCGCTTGCCCTCGTCCTGCTGGCGCCGATCGCGGCGTCGATCATCCAGCTCTCGATCTCGCGCCAGCGCGAGTACGCGGCCGACGCCGGCGGCGCCCAGATCTGCGGCAACCCGGAGTCTCTGGCAAGCGCCCTGCTGCGCCTTGAGCAGGGGGCCCAGGCGATCCCGATGCAGGTCAACCAAGCGTCAGAGCCGCTCTACATCGTCAAGCCGTTCTCAGGCAGAGGGATCGCCAGCCTCTTCTCGACCCACCCCCCGATCGAGGAGCGGGTCAAGAGGCTGCGCCAGATGCGCCCCAGCCTCGGCTGATCCAACCCGACAAGTCATCTGAAGGGCCGGCCCCGTGCCGGCCCTTCTCGTTGGGGCGCCAGGTGGGGCCCGCAACGTTCGGTCCATACGCTGTTTAGGAACTAAACTGGACGCATAGCGGATACGTGGGGTTTCCGATAGCGGGGAAGGGCGAGTGAGGAGGTACTGGGGCAGGCGAGCGCTGACGGTCCTGGCGGCGGGCGTCGCCCTGCTCGCGAGCGCGAGTACCGCCCCCGCGGCGGGACCACCGCAGATCGCCGCATCGTGGGTGACTGATGTCACGGCTACCGGGGCCAACCTGCGCGCGGAAATCAACGCCAACGGCTTCAGCACCACCTATCGCTTCGAGTACATCGCGGAGGCCGCCTACCAGGCCAACCTGAAAGCGGTGCCTCCGCGCGAAGGCTTCTTCGGTGCCGCCAAAGCGCCGGCGGTCAAAGAAGCGGGAGTCGGCTCCGGCACGACCTTCCTAGCGGTCGTACAGCACATCGGCGGCCTCGCTCCAGACACCGTCTACCGCTATCGCCCGGTGGCCACTAACTCGGCCGGCTCCGTCACAGGTCCCGAGCACCTTCTCACCACTCAGCAGACCTCGCTCGTCTTCGAGCTTCCTGACGACCGGGCATGGGAGATGGTCTCGCCGGTCGACAAGAACGGTGGCGCCATCGCCGCTCCGGAAACGCTCTTCGGCGGTGGCGACTTCCAGGGGGCAACAGGTGGGTCCGCCGTCACCTACGGCTCGGCCACTGCCTTCGGCGGTGCCGCCGGCGCCCCGCCGGCCTCGCAGTACGTCTCGCGCCGCACGGCCGCGGGCTGGGTCACGGAGAACGTCTCCGCCCCGCTCGAGTCAGCTGCCTACGGCGATGAACCGGATGGCACCCCGTACCGGCTCTTCTCCGCCGACCTCGCTCGCGGCCTGCTCTTCGGCGGGCTCGCTTGTCGTGGCGGCCTCACAGGCTGCCCGGCCCCAAACCCCGTGCTGCCCGGGACCGGCGCCCCCCCCGGCTACATGGCCTACTACCTGAGGGAGAGCGCGATGGGGACGTTCGCCTCGCTGTTGACTGCCGCCGACCTCGCTCATACCACCGTCGAGCCCGAGAGCTTCGAGGTCTCCTTCGCCGCTGCCTCCCTCGACCTCTCCGCCATCGTGCTCTCGAGCTGCGCGGCGCTGACCGCCGCTGCGACCGAGCTCCTCGCCGGACCCGGGGAATGCGATCCGGCCGAGCAGAACCTCTATCTCCGCACTGGCTCGGGCCTGGCGCTGCTCAACCTCCTGCCGGGGAATGCGACCGGCACCCCGGGGGCGCAGATCGCCGCCCCGATCGGCGCTGTCGCCGGCGACGGCGCGCGGGTCTACTGGGCGCTGGGCGGCAATCTCTTCCTGCGTCAGGGATCGCAGACGATTCAGGTCGACGAAGACGTCAGCGGAGGGGGCGCCTTCGAGACCGCCTCGACCGACGGCTCCGTCGCCTTCTTCACCAAGGAAGGGCACCTCCACCGTTTCCTCGCGGCCAGCAAAGCGACGGCCGACTTGACGCCAGGAGGCGGGGTGACAGGCGTCCTTGGTGCCTCCGCCGACGGCTCTCACGTCTACTACCAGGACAGCGCTGCGCTGAAGCAATGGCACAGTGGCACGACAGCGACGGTCGCCTCCGGCGCCACCGCCTCGGCTCCGACCAACCACCCCCCGGCGACCGGCACTGCCCGAGTCAGCCCCGACGGGGAGCACCTTGCCTTCCTCTCTACCGCGGAGCTGACGCCGTTCGACAACGCCGGGGAGACCGAGGTCTACCTCTACGGCCCGCTGCCGGGCAGCGGCGCTCCGCAGCTCGTCTGCGCCTCCTGCAACCCGACCGGCGAACGCCCGCAGGGACCTTCCTCGATCCCGGGAGCCCTTGTCAATGGCTCCACCCAGGCATACAAGCCACGCGCCCTCACCGCCGCCGGCACCCGCCTCTTCTTCGACTCCTTCGACGAGCTGGTCGTGCAGAACACCAACTCGCAGCCGGACGTCTACCAGTGGGAGGCGGCGGGCACCGGGGATTGCGATCGGGCCCCGGGCTGCGTCAGCCTGATCTCCAGCGGCCGCAGCCTCGAGGGGGCGCGCTTCATCGATGCCTCCGCTGGCGGCGGCGACGTCTACTTCACTACCGACGGCTCCCTCGTAGCTGCCGACCCCGGCTCGATCGACCTCTACGACGCCAGGGTGGGGGGCGGCTTCGCCGAGGCGCCGAAACCGATCCCCTGCGTGGGGGACGCCTGTCAGAGCCTGCCCTTGCCCCCCGATGACCCGACGCCGGGGACGCTGCAGAGGAACGCCGGCAACCCGCCGCCGCGCATCGTCAAGGAACGCAAGAAGAAGCGGAAGCGGGCCAAGGGCAAGCGGAGGGGGCAGAAGAAAAGCCGCGGCAAGCGAGGGGGGAGGGGTGACCGGTGAGGCATCGTCTTGCGCCTCTCGGGCTCGCCGTCCTATTGCTGTTGGTGGTACCCCCCTCCGCTCGCTCCTTCGACTTCCTGCCCGGTGCGGAAGGCTTCGATGCCAAGGTCTATGACGAGGGCCACGTGGTCGCTACCGAAGCCGGCTCGCACCCGGTCGCGCTGGAGATCGACCTCGACTTCGAGAGCAGCGGCGCCTTCCCGCAGGACGACCTGAGGGACCTCAGCATCGAGCTGCCTCCCGGCCTGATCGAAAACCCGCTCGCCGTGCCGCGCTGCAGCCAGGAGCGCTTCCATACCCCGCGCTCCTCGCCCTTCGAAGAAAGCCTCTCCGGCGAGGACTGCTTCGATCGCACCCAGGTCGGGATCGCCGAGGTTCGCTCCTCCTACGGTGGAGGGGAGACCCGCACGTTCGGGCTCTTCAACCTGGCTCCGCCGCCGGGTGCGCCCTCGGCGATCGGCTTCAACCCCTACGGGGACCCGATTGTGCTGATTCCCCGGGTGCGGCAGGCGGAGGGCGAATACGGCCTCACGCTGGAGGCCAGGAACGTCTCCCAGTTGGTCGGGATCAAAGGACTCACGCTGACGATCTGGGGCACGCCCTGGTCGATCCTCCACAACGCCCAGCGCGGGGATTGCCTGAACGCGCTCGAGCCCGACTTCGGCTGGGCCAAATGCTCGATAGGACGGCCGGCGACTAACCCCGCCACGGCCTACCTGACCCTGCCGACTTACTGCGACGCGACGCTCGGCTTCACCGCCGTCGCCAGCTCCTGGCAGCAGCCGGGCACAGTTACCGCAACGTCGTCCTCGCCGCCGCTTAAAGCCTGCTCCACGCTCGACTTCGAACCGGAATCGATCGCCCGCCTCACCGACCCGCGCGCCTCCTCGCCGTCGGGTTACACCTTCTCGATCGACGTCGACACGCTCGGCGTGACCGACCCGGGACGGCGGGCTCCGTCGCCGGTGAGGAAGGCAGTGGTCACCCTGCCCGAGGGCGTCACGATTAACCCCTCGGTGGGATCGGGGCTCGGCGTCTGCACCCCAGCCCAGTATGCGGCGGAGACGGCCTCCTCGCCCCCCGGCGCCGGCTGCCCGAACGAATCGAAGATCGGCGACTTCACGGTCAAAAGCCCGCTCTTCTTCGAGCGTGTGGAGGGCGCGATCTTCCTCGCCGCTCCCTTTGACAATCCCTTTGGTTCGCTGATCGCGATCTACCTCGTCGCCAAGGCCCCCGACCGGGGGATCTTGGTCAAGGTCGCCGGGCGGCTGGACGCTGACCCGCAGACCGGGACGCTGACCGGGACCTTCGACCGGCTGCCGCAGCTGCCCTACTCGGAGCTGCGCATCCACTTCCGCGAAGGCCAGCGCAGTCCGCTTGCAACTCCTGCCGCGTGCGGCTCCTTCTTCACGGACTCCAAGCTGACGTCCTGGCGGGACCCGAACCTGGTCAGGTCGGTCGCGTTGCCGCTCTCGATTGGCGAGGGGCACGGCGGCGGCCCCTGCCCCACCGGTCTCGCGCCCTTCGCCCCGCAGGCCAGGGGCGGCACCCTCAACTCGAATGCCGGCTCCTACACCCCGTTCTACTTGCACCTGACGCGGACTGCCCCGGAGCAGGAGATCGTCTCCTACTCGGCCCGGCTGCCGCCCGGCCTGTTGGGCAAGATCGCCGGCATCCCCTACTGCCCCGATGCGGCGATCGCCGCGGCTGCGCAGCGTTCCGGCGTCGCCGAGCGCGACAACCCCTCCTGCCCGGAGGCGAGTCGGATCGGGCGCACCGTCGCGGGCTATGGCGTCGGCTCCGTGCTCGCCTACGCGCCGGGAGGGCTGTATCTGGCTGGGCCCTACCGCGGCTCCTCCTTCTCGGTGGTCGCGATCGACTCGGCGCTCGTCGGCCCCTTCGACCTCGGCGTGGTCATCGTCCGCTCGGCGATCAAAGTGGACCCACGGACCGCGCAGGTCTCGATCGACGCCACCGGCACTGACCCGATTCCCCACATCATCCAGGGGATCCCGATTCACCTGCGCGACGTGCGCGCCTACATCGACCGGCCGAACGTCACCTTCAACCCGACCAGCTGCGAGCCGTTCGCGATTGTCTCGGCGCTAAACGGCGCTGGCGGACGGTTCGAGGACCGCAGCGACGACACGCTGGCCACCGCCACGGCACCCTTCCAGGCCTTCAACTGCGGTGCGCTCGGCTTCAAACCGCGGATCTCGCTGAGCCTGAAGGGAGGGACGAAACGCGGCCGCCACCCCTCGCTCCGGGTCGTGGTGCGGCCGAGGAAAGGCGACGCGAACATTGCCGCCGCTCAGGTGACCCTTCCCCGCACCCTCTTCCTCGACCAGGACAACATCGTCGGCATCTGCACCAAAGTTCAGTTCGTGGCCGACCGCTGCCCGCCGGCGTCCATCTACGGACGCGCCCGAGCCTTCACGCCACTGTTGGAGAAACCACTTGAAGGGCCGGTCGTGCTGCGCTCTTCCAGCAATCCCCTGCCCGACCTGGTCTTCGCCCTCGAGGGCCAGGGCATCCAGATAGATCTAGCGGGCCGGATCGACGCGGCCGAAGGCGGCTTGCGCGGCACCTTTGACGTCATTCCCGACGCTCCGGTGGCCAAGTTCACGATGAGGATGAATGGAGGCAAGCGCGGCCTCCTCGTCGTCGCCACCAGGAGCTTTTGCGCGAAACCGCGGTACGCCCGCGCCCGGCTGATCGGGCACAACGACAGGGGCTGGATCACCCGTCCGAAGGTGGGGGCGGAGTGCGGGAAGAAAGGGAGGGGACGATGAGGATCAGATCGATTGTGGGCCTCGTGCTCGGCTTCCTGTTCGTCGCGCTCGCCCTGGGGGCGAGCTCCGCCCAGGCCCACCGGGAGGTGCTCAACGGGTCGCTACTCAAAACCAACCCCAACCTTCTCCTGCCGCCGCCCGAAGGGCAGATCGAAGGCGCCTGCGGGCTGGCCGTCGACCAGTTCGGCAACCTCTACGTCTCCGACTACCACCACCGCCTCATCGACGTCTTCTCCGACAGCGGCGAATACAAATCCCAGTTCTCGGTTGCGGTGACCAACCCGCCCGAAGGGCCCTGCGGGCTCGCCTTTGGACCCGGCGGCGGCACCCTCTACGCAAACCTCTGGCATGAGAGCGTCGTCCGGCTCAAACCGTCCCTCCAGGTCTTCGATACGGCGAACTCGACCGGGATCGCGGTAGACGCCACCGGCGACGTCTACGTCAACGACCGCACCTATGTCGCCGTTTACGAGCCTTCCGGAGCGCCGGTCCTGGACGGAGGTGTGCCACTGAAAATCGGCCTCGGCAGCCTCGTCGACGGCTTTGGGCTGGCCGTCCACGCCGGCCGCGTCTACGTCCCGGATGCAGGGGACGGCTCGGTTAGGGTCTATGAACCGACGGTCGATCCGCTCGATCCCGTCGACACGATCGAGGGCGCGGCAGTCCCCAGGGGAGAGTTCGTCTCGCTGGTCGACGCGTCGGTCACCGTCGACCCGACCACGGGCAACCTACTGCTGGTCGACAACCTCAAACCGGGGTTCGAACACCCGCAGGCGACGGTCTACGAGTTCGACTCCACGGGCGCCTACCTCGACCAGCTCTCGGGCGCCCCCGAAAAAGGCACGGAGCGTCCGCCCGTGCACGGCGAGCCCAGCGGGATCGCCGTCAGCCCAACCACGGGCGTGCTCTACGTCACCGACGGCAATGGCGAAGAATCGAATGTCTTCGCCTACGGACCGTTCGAGCCGGGAGACGGGCTCGGAGCCGAGGAGCCGCCCGGGGAAGAGGGTTCGTTGAGCGGCGCCGGCGGGGCACAGGCTGCGGGGGCTGCCATGGGGGCTTCACCGAGTCCCGTCGCCGATACGACTCGCTCCGCAAAGCCTCGACGCTTCCGTCGGCATTCCCGCAAGCGGGCGGGGCGGGGGAGAGGCCGGGCGGCGGTCTGGGGCGCGGTGGCGCTGCGGCGCCCAGCCACCCATTGACCAGACGCGTATTTAAGAACTACACTGTACGCGTAACGGGCTGACCGCATCGCAACCATGGCCAAATCCCGCGCTAGAGCCAAATCCGCCGGACCGCGCCGCCTCCCCCGCGGGCGGCACGCCCTCGCTCCCGAGGAGGTGGAGCGCGATCAACGCGAGCGCCTGATCGCCGCGGTGCCGGGCGTGGTGGGGGAGAAGGGCTACGAAGCGATGTCGGTGGCGGACATCGTCAAAGCCGCCGCCGTCTCGCGCAACGCCTTCTACAAAAGCTTCAAGGACAAGCAGGACTGCTTCGCCACCGCTCACGAGACTGGGCATGAGCGACTCTTCGAGATCCTCACCGTGCCCTGCGACGACGATGGCGCCGGAATCGAAGAGCGCGTGGAGCGCTCGCTGGCGGCGGCGCTCGACGCGCTCGCATCTGAGCCCGATGTGGCCCGCCTCCTCTTCGTCGAGGCGCCCTCGGCGGGGGAGGAGATCGCGCTCCGCTACCACGAGTGGCTGAAGCGCTACGGGACCCTGCTGCGCGCCGCCGCCCCCGACCTCCCGGCGCAGTCGATCCCTGCACCTGAGGTAGAGGGTGTGATCGTCGGCGGCATCGCCTCCCGGGTGGCCAGCGAGGTGCTCCAGGGGAGGGCGAAGAAGCTGCGAGACCTCACCGGTCCCCTGGCCGAATACGTCCTCGCCTTCTATCGCCTCGGCGAGCCCGGCCCCCAGGAGGGCCGAGTCATCGCCCTCGAGCAGGAGCCGGCCGAAGCCGCCGAGCTCTTCGAAGCTCGCCGCCGTCAAGCCGGCGCTTAGCCCCGCGGGCATTTCTCGCGCAGCTGCGACCTCGATCCCCGCGCTCAGCGGCGGAGGCGCTTAGCGATACCGCGTGCGTCTCTTGACAATCACGTACCTCCCTGTTTACACTCCCGCCTGTCTTCTCAAAGGTACGAAGACGGTATAGCTGAGCAGCACCAACAGGGAAACAGGGACAACCGAGCCTCGCGGGAGCGCCGCACAGGGAAGCGGCCAGCAAAGGGCTCAGGGACAAGGAGAGAGGACCACGATGTCAAGCCTTCGCACGCGATTCGGGATCCCCGGGATCATCGCCACGGTAGCGCTCGTCTTCGCGATGACGGGCGGCGCCTTCGCCGCCAAATACCTGATCACCTCGACCAAACAGATCAGCCCCAGCGTGCTGAAGAAGCTCAAAGGCGCTGCGGGTCCGGCTGGAGCACCTGGCGCGGCGGGTGCTCAGGGTGCGGCTGGCGCGGCTGGCGCCAACGGCGAAAAAGGGGCCACCGGACCGACCGGTCCCACGGGTGAAAAAGGCGCCAAAGGCGCGACCGGTAGCCAGGGCCTCGAAGGCGAACCCTGGACCGCCGGCGGCACCCTGCCCTCGGGCGCGACCGAGACCGGGTCATGGGCAATGCTCGCGGGTGAAAAGGGCGTCGCGCAACTTTCATTTGCGATACCGCTTGCGGCGGAAGTCCCTGCCGCAAACATCATCGTGGTGAAAGAAGGAGAAGGAGAAGCCGGAAAATGCACAGGAGGCACAGTAAAAAACCCGAAAGCAGATCAAGGCTTTCTCTGCGTCTATTTCGGGGTAGGAGAAGCAACGAGCGTCTCCGTGCAGCCCGCCCACGAAGTGGTATTCGGCCTCGGCACGTCGGTTTCCGGAGCGGTCTTCTATGCAGAAGGTGTGAAAGGTCTCCTCGGATACGCGAGTGGAACCTGGGCAGTCACCGCACCCTAGTCACGGGTAAGGCGACTGGAATCGGACCGGATCGATACGCACAATCATGCGCATACACATACGAACCAATCTGCTTCTCACCCTCACTCTTTCCACGCTCGCGATTCTCCTCACGACGCCACAAGCGAACGCAGATCTCAGCTTCTGCCCGCAGGGCACCGGTGCCGGGCAGTGCGCTTCCCGGCTGAACCTCAGCAGCGTGCGTGGGATGGCTGTCGACCACGAAACCGGCCGCCTCTACGTCGCCGATGAAGGCAACCATCGCGTCAATGTCTTCAAAGACAACGGCGAATTCCTCTTCGCCTTCGGCTGGAAAGTAAACGCTGCCACACCCGAAGAAAACCTGCAGACCTGCACCATCGTCACCGGCTGCCAGAAAGGCAGCGCCGGATCTGGCGCCGGTCAGTTCGACCGCCCGGCCAGCGTTGCGATCGACAACGACTCCGCCAGCCCCTCCCATCACGACATATATGTAAGCGATCGAGGCAACTTCCGCGTGCAGAGGCTCGATCCGACGGGCGCATTCGTCTGGACGGTCGGCGAGGGCGTCAACAAAACGACCTCTGCCGGTCTCTGCACCAAAGCCTCGGGCAATGCCTGTGGTGCCGGCGCCCAAAGCGAAGCGGAAGGCGGCTTTACCGGTGCACCCATCGTCGGTCTCGGCCCCAGCGGTTTCCTCTACACCCTCGACGACTTGTCGGGGCCGGGCAGTTTCATCAAACAGCGCCTGCAGCGCTTCCACTCCAGCGGGGCGCTCATCCTCCCCCAGGCGATCCTCTTCGAAGGCGCGTCGAACTTCGTTCACGCCCTCGCTGTCGACGCGGTCGGCAACGCTTGGGTCTCGAGTCAAGGGGAGGGCCTGCGCAAGTACAGCCCCGCCGGAACGCTGTTGGTCGGGCCGATTGATTCCGAGCTGACTTTCCGCCCGGCTTCGCTGGCCTTTGACACAGCAGGCACCCTCTACGCAGGGCAACATGTCTTCGTAAAAGAAGACAGTCGCGGCTTCAACCTCCTCACCGCCTACGACGCCGCCGGCAACATCTTGCGGCGGTTCGCTTACACAGATTCCTTCGACGCTAGCGATTCGATCAATGGCCTCGCCGCCCACACCAGCGCCTTCGGCGATGTCTTCTTCAGTCGACTCGAAGGTGGGATCGACTACGTTTCCGCGCCGCCCCCTGGGCCTGTGGTCCCTGCGCTAAGCGTCGAAGTGCCAGTCATCGGTTCCGTCAAGGCAACCGCGGTTGCCGAAGTCAACCCCGAGGGCAAAGCGACCCAGGTCCACTTCGAGTACCTGACCGAGCAGGCCTATGACGAACAGGGCGAAAGTTTCACTGGTGGGGCGACCAAAAGCACGTCCACCATTCCGCTCGGGGCGGAAGGATTCGCGCTAAAAACGACAGAAGCGGTTCTCGGCTGCCCGAATCCGGCCAAAGAAGCAGCCGAACCGCTCAACAAATGCCTCCTTCCCGAGACCACCTATCGCTTCCGCGTCGTCGCCACCAACCCGGACGGCGAAGGCGAAGGCACGGTCGAAGGCCCGCCGTTTACGACCAAGAAATCGATCGAAGTAGGCGACATCTACGCAACCGAAGTCGGAACCGACACAGCGAGGCTGAACGCCGAAGTCAACCCCTTCGGCGTTCCTGCCACGGGTTACTTCGAATACGTAGAGGAGGATGCCTTCCAGGAAAGCGGCTTTGCCACCGCGAGTAAGGTGCCGGACGTCGACAACGAAGGGGTGCCACTCGACTTCGGCTCAGGCGAAGCGTTCGTCACCCGCTCTGTCTCGATCTACCCGCTCGAGCCCGGTACCACCTACCACTACCGGATTGTCGCCGACAACCCGTTGATCGACCCGATAGCGGGCGAGACGAAGACGCTGCAGACCTTCGAGCCGCTGCAAGCGGAGCCATGCCCGCAGAATGAAGCCTCGCGCATCGGCCCCGGCGCCCTGCTCCCCGATTGCCGCGCTTACGAGATGGTCTCCCCCCTCGACAAGGCCGGTGTCGACATCCGGGTGCTCCCCAGCAGCGTCAGCCCCTTTTCTACGGAGTTGATTGAGCAGAGCTCGCCTTCGGGCCAGAGGCTCGCCTACGGGTCCGCTCGTGCCTTCGGCGACGCCGCCTCCGCCCCCGTCACCTCCCAGTACATCGCCCAGCGCATCGCGGGCCAGGAATGGCGGACGCACGGAATCAACCCGCCGCGAGGGAGGGCGATCCTCTCCGCGGTCCAGCAATTCAGGACTGAATTCCAGGCATTCTCACCGGACCTCTGCGAAGCGTGGATCGCACCCTTCGCCGATCCACCCCTTACGGAAGCGGCGGTAGCAGGGTTCGTCAATCTCTACCGGCGCAGCGACCGGCTCTGCGGCGAGGAGCGCTACGAAGCGCTGGCGCCGCCCTTCGCCCCCAGCGAAGGCATCTTTCCGGAATTGTTGGGCGTCTCGGCAGACGGCAGTCAGGCCATCTTCCACACCAAAGGCAAACTGACCGCCAACGCGACGGCGGGCCAAAGACAGCTCTACGAGTCGGTGCAGAACGAAGCGCTGCGCCTGGTATGCGTGCTGCCGGACGGCAAAGCCCACAAAGCCGGCTGCACCGCAGGCTCGACCGAAGGTGGCCAGACGCTGGCTACCTTGAAGGGTGCGATCTCGAGCGACGGTGAGCGGATCTTCTGGTCTGACAAAGCCCGCGGTGAGGGCAGGCTCTACGTGCGGATAGGCGGCTCACAGACGCTAGCGGTCTCCAAAGTCGGCGAAGAAGCAGCGGGAACAGCCGGCTCATCGTGGTTCTGGGGTGCGGCGGCAGACGGCTCTAGGGTGATCTTTACGACCTCACTCACCGGAACGAGCGTCTTCAACCTCTATGGGTTCGACGTTGACGGCGAAGAGACGACACTGCTCGCCAAACGCGTGCGGGGCGTGATGGGGCTGAGCGCCGACGCCAGCCGCGTCTACTTCGTCTCCGAGGACGTACTGGCCTCGGGGGCGACGGAAGGCAAACCCAATCTCTACCTGCAAGACGAGTCCACAGAAGGCGGCGGCACGGAGTTCGTCGCGACGCTGGCGAGCGCCGATTTGGAGGGTGCGGTGGACCAGGAGGCCTCCAGTCATACCTCCAGGATCAGCCACGATGGCACCCACGCGATCTTCGCCTCGACGGCGCCACTGACGGGCTACGACAACGACCATGCGAGCGGCGGCATCCCAACCGCGGAGATCTACCGCTACGACGCGGAAGCCGACGAGCTGATCTGTGCCAGCTGCAACCCAAGCGGTGCCCGCCCGGCGGGCCGGGCGACGATTCCCCCCTTCCAGACCGGCATGCACGCCGCCCGCGTCCTCTCCGAGGACGGCTCGCGCCTCTACTTCGAGAGCGAGGACACCCTCGTCGCCCGCGACACCAACGGGCGCAAAGACGTCTACCAGTGGGAGGAGGAGGGCACAGGGGGCTGCGACGAAGCGGACGCGGGCTTCTCAGCCCCCTCCGGCGGCTGCATCGAGCTGATCTCCTCCGGGCAGAGCGAGCTCGACTCGCGTTTCGTCGAATCGAGCCCCTCGGGCGATGACGTGTTTCTTGCCACCGCCTCGAGCTTGCTGCCCCAGGATCAAGGCCTCGTCGATATCTATGACGCCAGGGTGGGGGGCGGCTTGCCGATCCCCGCCCCGCGAGCGCCCACCTGCGAAGGCGAAGCCTGCCAGTCGGTCCCCGCGGCGCCCGACGACCCCACCCCCGCCTCCTCTGCCTTTCGGGGGGCGGGCAACGTGGTCGAGGGAGTGAAGCCACGCTGTGCCAAGGGGAAGGTGCGTCGCAAGGGACGTTGCGTGGGACGTAAGCAAAACCGTTCCAAGCGAGCCAACCGCAACCGGAGGGCCGCACGATGAAGCGTGTCACTTCGATCCTCACTCTCGCTCTGCTGTCGTTCGTTTTCGCTCCCTCAGCTCAGGCCGAATATGGGATCGAAGAGTTCGACGTCACCTTCACCGGCCCCAAAGGGGAAACGATCTCTCAGGCGGGCACCCGTCCCTTCGCGATGACCACCTCCTTCCGCATCCTCGGCGAAGAGACACTCGAAGGGGGAATACTCCTTGACGAGCCGATCAAGGACTTCTTCGCTAGTCAGGTCGCGGGCTTCGTCGGCTCCCCGACCGCGGTGCCGCGATGCTCCGCGGCGGATTTCCTCACTTCCTACCCCGTCAACAGCGCGACCCCTGACTGTCCCGACAGCGCCGCGGTGGGCGTCGTTGCGATCGACCTCTCCTCCAAAGACGCCAAAGCATCCGGTTACGCTGCCGTCTATAACCTCGAGCCATCCCCCGGCATCGCGGCGAAGTTCGGCTTCTGGGCGCCCGGCGCCGTGCCGGTCACGATCGACGCCCGCGTCAGCGAAGAGCCGCCCTACCAGGTGGTCGCCGGCTCGGCCAACACCTCCCAAATCGTCGAAGTGGTCGGTGCCGAGTTCACCCTTTGGGGTGTTCCAGCCAATCCCGCCCACGACCTGTTGCGCGGTCACTGCCTAGGGCTCCTCGGCGAATCGATCGGCAACTGTTCGGTCGCCATCTCCGAAGAGCCTTTCCTCACGGTGCCTCGCGCCTGTCGCGGTGCGCTTGCCTCGCGCTACGAATCGGACTCGTGGGAACACCCTGGTACCTACCTGTTGAACGGTCGCCCCAACCTGTCCGATCCCAATTGGGTGACCGGAGAAGTCCTCACCCACGATGAGGCAGGAAACCCGCAGGGCTTCCTCGGCTGCGGCAAACTCGACTTCAACCCCGAAATCACCGCCCAGCCGACCTCGAAGGCCTCGACCTCTCCCACCGGCCTCGACTTCTCCCTCGATGTCAAAGACGAGGGCCTGACCAACCCCGAGGGCATCGCCGCCTCCGACATCCGCAAAACCGTCGTCACCCTGCCTCAGGGGATGACGGTCAACCCCTCCCAGGGCGAAGGCCTCGAGGTCTGCACGCAAGCTCAGCTCGCCAAAGAGACCGCCTTCTCAGAACCCGGCGAGGGCTGCCCGGAGGCTTCCAAGATCGGTTCGGTCGAAGTCGAAACCCCGCTGCTCGAAGGCAAGCTCTTGAAGGGATCCGTTTACGTCGCTGAGCCCTACCAGAACGAGTTCGGCTCCCTGCTCGCCATCTACATCGTGATCAAGAACCGAGAGCTGGGCATCTCGGTGAAGCAAGCAGCCGAGGTGATCCCAGACCCAATTACGGGACAGCTGACGACGGTGGCAGAAGAGATGCCCCAGCTGCCCTTCTCCCACTTCCGGCTGCACTTCCGCGAGGGCACGAGGAGCCCCCTGGTCACGCCTCCCGTCTGCGGCACTCACACCGTCAAAGCGGTGCTCTACCCCTGGTCCGGCGGCCCGCCCGTGACGACCACCTCAGCTTTCGAGGTGATCACGGGGCCGAACCAAGGCCCCTGTCCCACAGGCGGCTTGCCGCCATTCAAACCGGGCCTGATCGCCGGCACCCTCAACAACGCCGCCGGCAAATTCAGCCCCTTCAACCTGCGGCTCTTCAGATCTGACTCCGAACAGGAGTTCACCCGCTTCTCGACTAAGCTGCCGCCGGGGCTGGTCGGCATCCTCGCCGGCATCCCCTACTGCCCCGATGCCGCGATCGAGGTGGCGAAGACAAAGACGGGCACAGAAGAGCTCGCCAACCCCTCCTGTCCGCAAGTCTCGGAGATCGGCCGCACCTTGGCGGGCGCAGGAGTGGGCCCCGCCCTCGCCTACGCCCCCGGCAAGCTCTACCTCGCCGGTCCCTACAAGGGCACCGCCTTCTCCCTTGTCGCGCTCACCGCCGCCAAGGTCGGCCCCTTCGACATCGGCACGGTCGTCGTGCGCCAGGGCTTCAAGGTCGACAGAGAGACCGCGGAAGTCTTCATCGACGCCACCGAATCGGACCCGATCCCCCACATCATCGAGGGGATCGTCGTCCACGCCCGCGACATCCGCGCCTACGTGGACAGACAAAGGTTCGTCTTCAACCCGACCTCCTGCGAGCGGACCTCGACCGCATCGACTCTGCTCGGATCGGGCCTCGACTTCGCCTCGTCAGCGGACGACAACCCGGTCACAGTCTCGACGCCATTCCAGGCAGCCGATTGTGCAGCGCTTGGCTTCGACCCGAGGCTGCGCTTCCAGCTCAAGGGCGGCACCAAGCGCGGCGCCCACCCCGCTCTCAGGGCAGAACTGCGGATGAACGGCGGCCCGGAAGGCACCGAAGCCAACATCGCCAGAGCGAGGGTCACCCTGCCACGTTCCGCATTCCTCGACCAGAGCCACATCGGCACGGTCTGCACCAGGGTCCAGTTCAAAGCAGATCAGTGCCCGAAAGCCTCGATCTACGGCTACGCCCGGGCCTTCACCCCGGTGCTCGACACTCCAGTTGAAGGGCCGGTCTACTTGCGCTCCTCTGAGCACCAGCTACCCGATCTGGTTGCCTCGCTCAAAAACGAGCGGATCGTCGTCGACCTGGTCGGCCGCGTCGATTCGCTGAAAGGCCGGATCAGGACCGCCTTCGAGGCGGTGCCCGACGCCCCGGTCACCAAATTCGTCCTCACCATGCAGGGCGGCACCAAGGGCCTGATCATCAACTCGACCGATCTCTGCAAGGGGCGCCACCGGGCGATCGCCGAGTTCTCGGCCCACAACGGCAAGCGCAAGAACTTTCGGCCGGTGGTCAAGGGCAAGTGCGGGAAGAAATCCCGCAAGGCCGGCAAGCGCCGCCGATAGAGCTTCACCTCTAGCTGTTCAACCAGTCAAACCAGTCATTGGAGGAAGCATGAGACTCATGAGAAACCTTGCGCTCGTGGCGCTTGCTGCGGGGGTGTTGCTGGCGCTGCCCGCGGGGGCTTTGGCATCGGGAGGGTTCGCGGCGGACCAGTATCCGGCCTCGGTCAAAGCGAGCGGCGGTCAGTTCAAAATCACCGTCGGCAAAACGTCCAGGACGTGCAGCGTCCCAGTGCTCGACGCGACTCTCAAAGCTCCGGTGCACTCGCTCACGGTCACTCAGACTGAAAAAGGAGCCTGCACAGGGGGCACCGTCGATATGAACGGATGCCAGCTTATTCTCAATCCTAGTACGAAATCGGCGGATATAGGGCCTCCCGGGTGTGGTCCCGTTTCCATCTCCGGTGGTACCTGCACGTCGATAATGTTCTTCCCTCAGACCGGCCTGTCCACGACCTACACGGGCGCGCAGATCGCGGAAGGCATCGTTGGCGCGGAAGGCTTGGAAGTCAGCGGCACAGTCAACGTGACGAGTCTTACCTCCTTTTGCTTCGGGTCGGAAACTGGAACGCTGACGGCCAACTGGGGTCTCGCCACGACGAACGAAGCCAAAGAAGCCAACAACCTGCTCTCGAGCCGAGATTTCGTTCCGATCGGCATTTCGCTGACAAACGAAAAACACCCTCGCACCAGAGCTCAGGTGTTTCCGGTGAACGTGGCTGCTGTTCATGGCAATCCTGTAGACCAGGTTGTCATGCCCATTGAAATACCCCTCAACTCCACCAAACTAAAAGTATGGTGCCCGGAGGCCAATCTCAGCGCCGGAGAACTGACCAAAGAAACAGAATCCGTCTTCTCGCTGAGCGGGACATATGGTGGGTACAATCCCGGCTCCAGTGACTGCAAAGCATCAGGCGGTCCGACGAAAGCGACGGTAAAAATGAATAGCTGCCGTTATGACTTGCCGGAAATCGAACAGACCGGGAGCAGTTACACCGTCAAAGGTGCGGCCATCGCCTGTACAAAAGAAGGGGACGCGATCTCCGCGGTAACCAACGCTGGTTGCAATCTCTACATCCCACCTCAGCCCTTGCAGGCTACTCTGACAAGCGGAGGATTTGGGTTCGCTGCTGACGTTCCACTGGATGTCGGCACCAACAGCCTCAAATACACTTCGAGTGGTGCATTCTGCAAACTCGGCGGCGTGAAAGAATCCGGTGAAGACGGCGTCATGAACCAGGAACTGGCCCTGCGCGGAACACTTTCTGGCTAAGAGCCTGTCGCACACCTAGACATTCGATAGGAGATCCGCGGGGCCGCGAGTTTCGCGGCCCCGCGACTTTGCCCGATTCGGCAATGTCCGCCGGATCGCCCCGCCCTCCCAGCCCGTCTCTAATACCACGTGCGTATCTTGACAAACGCGAACTGACGTGTTTGTATTGCTGCGTGGCTCCTGCTGAGAACGGCGGCGGTATGGCGCCTCGGGCGCCTCGGGGGGCGCGGCGGCGGCCGGACGCGTCGCCGCCCGATGTAGAGCGGATTCCGCCTCGCTCGGGGCTCTCGCGGGCGGAGGTGCGGGTCAACCAGCGGCACCGGATCTTCGACGGCCTTGCGGCGGCGCTTGCCTACCACGGCTACGAGGACACGAAGATCACCGACATCGTCGAACTGTCGGGGGTCTCCCGCGCGACCTTCTACGAGCACTTCCAGGGGAAGGAGCCGTGCTTCGAGGCTGCCTACGACGATGGGGTGGAGCGTCTGTCCACTGCGGTCGAGGCCGCGGTCCGGGGAGAGCAGGCCTGGGACGCTCGCGTCTCGGCTGGTCTGCGGGCCGGCCTCGAGTTCCTCGCTGCGGGCCCGGCGCTCGCCCACCTGCTCCTGGTCGAGTCGATGGCCGCGGCGCGCCCAGCCCGGCTCGAGCACGAGCGCTCCCTGGCACGCCTCGCCGAGGCGCTGCGCCCGCCGGGAGGCGAAGCCGTCTCCGAGGAGACAGCACGCCTGCTCGCCGGCGGCCTCACTTCTCACCTCGCGGGACGAGTGCTGGCCGACGAGGCCGAGCGCCTCCCGGCGGATCACGATGTCCTGCTTCAGTACCTGCTCACCCCCTTGGCGGCAACGTCTCGCTCCGCCGATGAGCGCCGGGCCTGAGCGCTTCGAACCGCGCGCTCTCGCCGGCCAGTCTCCACAGCGCTCCGCCGAGCGGCTGCCACCCGGCCGTCACAAGCTGCCGCGCTCCTTCGTCGCCAGCAACCAGCGCATGCGCATCGTCGCCGCGATGCTGCAGGTCTTGCCGCTCCATGGTTATCCCCGGACTACGATCGGTCACGTGACCCAGGAGGCCGGCGTCTCGCGGGCGGCCTTCTACGAGCAGTTCGAGGGCAAGGAAGAGTGCTTCCTGGCGACCTACGACCTTGCTTGCCAGTGGCTCTGCGAGAGGATCGAGGGAGCGGTCGACGCTGGTGATGAGTGGCCCGTCCGCGTCCGCGCCGGCATCTCGGAGGCGCTCCGCCTGCTCGCCGCGAACCCAGCGCTCGCGCACTTCTTCGCCGTCGAGGTCCTTCAGGCCGGTTCCGCCGCCCGCGAGCGCCAGCAAGCCTGTCTAGCTCGCTTCGCCGAGGCGCTGCGAGCTGGCCGTCCCAGCAGCGACGCGCTTCCCGCTGAGCTCGAGGAGATGCTGCTCGGCGGAGTCGTCACCACGATCGGCCGCTACGTCGACGCCGGTCGCACCGAGCAGCTCCCCGAGGCGACCGCCGAGCTGGTCGAATACCTCCTCATCCCGTACCTGGGGTCGGAGGAGACGAGGCGCATCGCCCGCGCCGCTTGAAATTTGCAGTGCTAGGACAGAGAAATGACTGACTTTTGACATCCAGCGCACCACGTGTATGCAGACAATCCCTTACGGTAGGCTGCGCATGGTAACGATGACGAAGAACTGGACCGACGAGCGACTCGAAGAGCGATTCGACCGAATCGATCAGCGGTTTGATGCGGTCGACCGCCAGTTCGAACAGGTCGACCGCCGGTTCGAACAAGTCGACCGCAGGTTCGAGAAGGTGGATGCGGACATTCGCGAGCTGCGCGGCGAGATGAACGCCCGCTTCGACAAGGTCGATGCCCGGTTTGATGCGCTGAACCAGACCATCTTTCGGATCGGCGGCGGTGCTCTCGTGGCTCTTCTCGGTCTGATCGCCACTCAGCTCTGACGCTGGCAGCCAATTCCCGTCTGGCGCTATACTTTATGAAGTAAAGCCGGATCAGATTTAGGGTATTTAGGAGACGCATGGCCACAGGCGCGCAAACCAAGCAGCAAGTCGAGGAGATCGAGGCCTTCGAGGCGGCGCAGGAGATCGAGGGCGGCGACGTCGTCCTGATCGACACGCGCGAGCCGCACGAGTACCAGGAGGCCCGCCTCGAGGGCGGCAAGCTGGTGCCGCCGGGGCTGCTCGGCGACGAGATCGCCGCCGCCGCGCCTGACAAGTCCGCCCGCACGATCCTCTACTGCCGCAGCGGCAACCGCTCCTACAAGGCGGCGGAGCAGATGCAAGCGCTCGGCTACGAGGACGTCGCCTCGATGGCCGGCGGCATTCTCGCCTGGCAGGAGCAGGGCCTGCCGGTGGTCGCGGCCGAGGGGATGACCCCCGAGCAGCGCGACCGCTACTCGCGCCACACCCTGCTCCCCGAGGTCGGGGTCGAGGGCCAGCTGAAGATGCTGAACGCCAAAGTGCTGCTGGTCGGTGCCGGCGGGCTCGGCGCGCCGACCGCGCTCTACCTCGCCGCGGCCGGCATCGGCACGATGGGCCTGGTCGACGACGACGTCGTCGACGCCTCCAACCTGCAGCGCCAGGTGATCCACAACACCGAGCGGGTCGGCATGCCGAAGACGGAGTCGGCGCGGCTGACGATCGAGGCGCTCAACCCCGACGTGAAAGTAGTCGAGCACCGCCTCCGGCTCGACGCCTCCAACATCCTCGAGATCATCGAGGACTACGACGTGATCGTCGACGGGGCCGACAACTTCCCCACCCGCTATCTGCTCAACGACGCCTCGGTGCGGTTGCGCAAGCCGGTCGTCTCCGCCTCGATCCTCAGCTTCGACGGCCAGATCTCGACCTTCGTCCCCTATGAGGGGCCCTGCTATCGCTGCCTCTACCCGACGCCGCCGCCGGCCGAGCTGGCCCCGAGCTGCTCGGCCAACGGCGTGCTCGGGGCGATGGCCGGGACGATGGGCCTGCTCCAGGCCAACGAGGTGCTGAAGCTGGTGCTCGGCATCGGCGAGCCGCTGATCGGCCGCCTGCTCCTCTTCGACGCGCTCAGCACCCGCTTCACCGAGCTCAAGGTGCGGCGCGACCCCGAGTGCCCGATCTGCGGCGAGAACGCGCCGGAGATCCCCGAGTCGGAGATGGGCCAGTTCCCCGACTACGAGCTCTTCTGCGCCGGCTGAGGGCCGCCAGGCCGCTCGGCGCTCGCTGCCTCCAATAGGATCGCGGCCTGATGGCGACGGTCCGAATCCCACCAGTCCTACGCGCGCAGACCGGCGGTCAGCCCGAGGTCGAGGCGGCGGGCTCCACCGTGGGCGAGGTGCTGCGTGCTCTCACCGCCGAGTATCCCGACACCCAGAGCCAGCTCTTCGGCCCCGACGGCGACCTCAACCGCTACGTCAACGTCTACCTCAACGACGAGGACGTGCGGGTGCTCGACGGCCTCGAGACGGGCGTCTCCGACGGCGACACGGTCGTCATCTTGCCCGCCATGGCCGGCGGCCGCTAGTCGGCTTCCCAGCGCGCCTCCGCCTCCCTATACTTTTTGAAGTAACGGGAGAGCGATGGCCCAGGACGAGCTACTCAACCGCCCCCGCGGGGGACGCTTCGGCGACATCGTCGACTCGATCGGCAACACGCCCCTGGTCGAGTTGCCGCGCCTCTCGCCGAAGCCCGAGGTGCGGGTCTACGCCAAGCTCGAGGGGCGCAACCCGACCGGCTCGGTCAAGGACCGCGTCGCCCGCTCGATGATCGAGGCGGCCGAGGCCGAGGGCGCGATCGCGCCCGGCCAGACGATCCTCGAGCCGACCTCCGGCAACACCGGCATCTCGCTGGCGATGATCTGCCGCCGCAAGGGCTACCCACTGAAGGTGGTGATGCCCGACAACGTCACCGAGGAGCGCACCCAGCTGCTCGAGATGTACGGAGCGGAGATCGTCTACTCGGAGGGGGCCAAGGGCTCCAACGGCGCGGTCGAGGTGGCCCTGGAGATGAACGAGGACCCCAGCTACTACATGCCCTACCAGTACGGCAACGAGGCCAACCCGCGCGCCCACTACGACGGCACCGCGGTCGAGATCCTCGAGGAGCTGGACGGGGTGGCGGCGTTCGTCGGCGGCCTCGGCACCGGCGGCACCCTGATGGGCAACGGGCGGCGGCTGAAGGAGAACGACCCCGAGACGCTGATCGTCGCCGCCGAGCCGATGCAGGGCGAGATGGTGCACGGCCTGCGCTCGCTCGACGACGGCTTCATCCCGCCGATCATCGACATCACCCTGCTCGACCGCAAGATCATGGTCTCCAACCGCGACGCGGTCGTCTGGACCCGCAAGCTGCTCGACGAGGAGGGGATCTTCGCCGGCGTCTCCTCCGGCGCGATCGCCCGCATCGCGGTCCGCATCGCCGAGGGGCTCGACGGCGGCAACGTCGTCTTCCTGATTCCCGATGACGGCTGGAAGTACCTCTCCTCCGGCGTCTACACCAAGCCGGTCGAGGAGATCGAGAACCTCGATTCCACCGTCTGGTGGTAGTCAGCTAGCCTCGGCCACCCGATGCGGATTGCCCAGTCGCTGATCGACGAGATGGTCGCGCACGCGCGCGACGACCTACCCAACGAGTGTTGTGGCCTCATCGGCGGTTCCGACGGGGCTGCGCAGACCGTCTACCGTGCCCGCAACGAGTTCGCCAGTCCGTTCAGCTACCGGATCGACACCGCCGACCAGTACCGGATCATCGAAAAGGAGATGCGCGGGCGGGGGGAAGAGCTGCTGGCGATCTACCACTCCCACACGAAGAGCCCGGCGTACCCTTCGCAGACGGACCTCAACGAGGCGGTCAGCTGGCCGGACCAGGCTTACCTGATCGTTTCCCTCTCCGACCCCGAGTCTCCAGACGTCAAGGCCTACTGGCTCAAGGAGATGAAGATCGCCGATGCCGAGCTCGACATCTCATAGCGCGAAGCCCGCTGCCAAGACAGGTGCCGGTGGCGGCGGTGGCTCGCACGGGCACGACGAGGAAGGTGGCGGCGGGGGAGGCGGTGGCGGCAAACTGGTCAAGGTTGCCTTTGCCCACCAGCAGGCGGAAGCGGAAATGATCCAAGGGCTGCTCACCGCCCACGGCATCCCGAGCATGCTGAGGAGGGCAGCGGGCTTCGACGTGCCGGACTTCCTCGCCGCCGGACCGCGGGAAGTCCTCGTTGCGGAGGAGGTCGCGGCCGATGCCCGCGAGGTGCTCGAGGGAACTGGCGCCGCCTAATCGACGCTGGGCCGGTTGACCTCACGCAGGTAGTCGCGCCAGGCGGCCTCGATATCGCCGAAGCGGGCCTCGAAGGCGGCTTCGAGGGTGGGGACGGCGCCGCCGGAGTGAAGCTCCAGGGCCAGTCGCTCGCAGGCATCCGGGCCGCGCTCGGTCTCCAGCAGGTCGAAGATCGTGCCGCCGAGGATCACCGCGTCGCGCCGCGAGGGCGGGAACGAGGGGCGGGCGCTCTCGCGCAGGCGGCGGATCACCGCTGCGCGGTAGAGGCCGACCTGGCGGGAGAAGTACTGGGCGCCGCCTTCGACCAGCCAGGCCCAGCGCAGGTAGCGGCCGAAGCGGCGCGGCGTCCAGGCGGGGGGGAGCGCCGGGTTGTTGGCGGCGAGGACGAGCTGGGCGTAGAGGCGCTCGGCGGTACCGCGCAGGGCTTCGCGCGAGTCTTCGCCGGCGGCGCGGCGTTCCATGTGGGGGTCGTTGAGGACGTGCAGCTCGGTCTCCATCGCCCAGCCGGCCAGGTAGCGGCGGCCGGCCGCCGCCGCCGACCAGCGCGCCGCGGGCAGGAACGGGTGCGCCAGCGAGAGCCAGACCGGGTTGGTGTGGACGACGACGGTGACGTCGCCGGGAACCTGCTCGAAGCGGTCCTCGAGGCGCAGCCGCAGGTCCTCCATGCGGTCGAGGGTGCGCTCGGCGAAGGAGGCGTCACCGCTGTCATGGCGCGCGGTGAAGCTCAGCGATTTGGTCTCGACCCAGGGCAACTAGGCGAGCCTACAAGCGGCTCAGACCAGAACGGGCTCGGCGGCGCCGGCGCAGACCTCGCGGATCTCGGCGCGGGCGCGGTCGAACTCCTCGTCGGCCATCACCGGCGTGCCCTCGAAGGGCAGTTCGCGGTCGATCTCGACCCAGGAGCGGCAGCCGTGGTACTCCTCGCGAACCCGCACCGTGACCGGGCGGGGGATGCGGTGGACCCGCAGCAGCAGCACGTGCAGCGGGTGGCGCCGCTTCCAGCGCAGCCGCTTTTCGGCGTAGTCCGGGGTCCATACGTAGAAGGGGGAGAGCCCGTCGACGATGCGCGGGTCGGTGACCGTGATGTGGTCGGTCACCTTGGCCCAGGCACGCAGCCGGACACGGTCGGGCTGGGCAATACCGCCGTCCTGCAGCAGGGCGCCGGGCGGCGGGTCCTCGTCGGGCCAGACGCCCTCCTCGAGGGCGCGGCCCAGCTCCGGGTGGTGGGACTCACGCACCAGGTTGTTGTGCTGATGATCGAAGGTGGGGTAGAGGAAGAAGCGTTCGTGTTCGAGCTCGAAGTGCTTGTTCTCCTCGCGGATTCCGCCCTTGCGCAGGGTCAGCAGCTGCTCGCCCTCAGCGAGAGCGCGGACCGTTACGGCCCATTCCTTGAAAGCGATCGGCATTTAGAATCTGTACCTAAGTAGGCTCGGTGAATCTGAGACTGGAGGACTGCGAGCGAAACTCGAATCCCGTCCAGGCGGAAATTTCCCGCCCGAGCACGGCATTCTAGACGAGAGTGTGCCGATCTCCAAATGTGAAGCCGGTCACATAATCGGCGCTCAACGCTTGTCGTAGCCGCCGCCGCCCGGCGTCTCGATCCTCAGCCTGTCGCCTGGGCGGAGCTCGCCCTCGGCCTTGCCGGGCAGCGGCTTGCCATTCAGCAGGTTCCGTCCGGGAGCCCCGTCACCGCCGCCCTCGCGACCGCGAGGCGGGTGACGGCGGCGCTCGGAGATCAGGCCGTAGCGCATCGGGGCGAGGGCTTCGATCTCCCGCGCGAGGCCCTCGCCACCCGGCTGCCGCCCTTCGCCACCACTGCCGCGCCGCAGCGAAAGCTCGCGCACGCGGAGCGGAAACTCCGTCTCCAGCGCCTCGACCGGGGTGTTGAGCGTGTTCGACATCGCCACGTGGATCGCGCTCGGGCCAGGAGTGTCAGGGCAGGCGCCCTGGCCGCCGCCGAGGGTCTCGTAGTAGGTGAAGTCCTCGCTGGCGAGGGTGAGGTTGTTCATCGTCCCCTGCCCCTGGGCGGGGACGGGGCGGGCGCCGCCGAGCGCCGCGATCACCAAGTCAGCGACACGGCTCGAGGTCTCGACGTTGCCGGCCGCGACTGCCGCCGGGAAGCGCGCGTTGAGCAGGCAGCCCTCGTGCGCGATGACCTCGATCGGCCGGTAGGCGCCGGCCGAGGGGGGCGCGTCGGGGTCGGTAAGGACGCGGACGGCGAAGAAGGCAGCCGACTTGGTCACCGAGAGCGGGCAGTTGAGGTTGCCCTCCACCTCGGGGTCGGTGCCGGTGAAGTCGAGCGTGAGGCGGTCGCCGTCAATCCTCGCCTCGACCTTCAGGGTGACGTCGCGCTGTGTCCCGTCCGCGTCGTCCTCGAGCACGTCTGCAGCAGCGTAGGCGCCGTCGGGGAGCTCGGCGAGAGCGGCGCGGGTGCGCCGCTCGGCGTAGTCGAGGATCTCCTCCATGCCGGCCCGGAGCTCCTCGAGACCGTGGCGCTCGGTGAGCTCGGCGAGGCGCAGCTCGCCGATGCGGTTGGCGGCGCCTTGCGCCCTGAGGTCGGCGAGCCGCTGCCGCGGCGATCGCATCTGCCGCGCGAGTCCCTCGAGCACGTCGCCCTCGACCCGGGTTGGCGGGATCACCACGCCCTCCTCCTCGAGAGTCCGCGAGCGCGCCGGCATCCCACCCGGCGTCGGTCCGCCGACGTCGGCGTGGTGGGCGCGGCAGGCGGCGAAGCCGAGCTGCTCGCCGGCGACGAAGACTGGGGCGATCAGGGTGATGTCGGGCAGGTGGGTGCCCCCCCGGTAGGGGTCGTTGAGGACCCAGGAGACGCCGGGGCGCTGCTCCTCACCCAGTACCGCGGCGACCGCGTCCGGCATCGAGCCGAGGTGGACGGGGATGTGCTCGGCCTGCATCACCAGCTCCCCGCGGGCGTCGAAGAGCGCCGTGGAGCAGTCGCGCCGCTCCTTGATGTTGGCCGAGTAGGCGGAGCGGATCAGGGCGGCCCCCATCTCATCGCAGGCTGCGCGCAGGCCGCCGACCATCACCTGCAGTGCGATCGGGTCGAGTCGGCTCACCGATCAACCTCCGCGACGATCGTTCCCGTCCTGTCGACGACAGCGCTCCAGCCGGGCGGCACGACGAAGGTCGCCTCCGGCAGCTCGAAGATCGCCGGGCCCCCGACCTGTGTCCCCGCGCTCGGCTCGCCGCGCAGCACCGGGGTCTCCACCCACTCGCCCCCGAAGCGCACGTCTCGCCTGCTCCGCTCGAGGCTGCCCTCCGGCGCCGCGGCCGGTCGGGGCTGCGGTCCCGGCCGGACCATCGCCAGGCGGATGTGGACGAGGACGACCTCGCCGTCGTGGTCGCGATGGCCATAGCGCTCCTCGTGCGCCTGCTCAAAGCGCTCGACCAGGTCCTCGGGATCCGGGCGCCTGTCGCCGGGCACCGGCAGCTCGAAGGCCTGGCCCGCGTAGCGCATCTCGTAGGAGATTTCGGGCTCGGCATCGCCGAGATCACAATCGAGCCCCGCGATCAGGTCATCGACCGCGGCGATGATTCGCTTGGCGCTGAGCTCCTCGCCGCTCAGCATCACGGTGCGCGCCGTGTCGCGCCGTTGCTCGGAGGCGCAGAGCCCGAGCGCCGAGAGGACGCCGCTGGCGCGGGGGCAGAGGATGCGCTCGATGCCGAGCTCGGCGGCGATCGCAGCGGCGTGCATCGGCCCGGCGCCGCCGAAGGGCAGCAGCGCGAAGCGGCGCGGGTCGACACCGCGCTCGACCGTCACCACCCGCAGCGCCCTCACCATCTCTTGGTTCGCGACGCGGACGATTCCCTCCGCAGCCTCCAGCTCACCGAGCCCGAGCGAGGCGGCGAGCGAGGCGATCGCCGCACTGGCGGCCTCGGCGTCAAGCGCGACGTCGCCGGCGAGGCGGGAGTCGGCGGCGAGATAGCCGAGCAAAAGATTGGCGTCGGTGACGGTTGGCTCAACGCCGCCGCGCCCATAACAGGCGGGACCGGGTTCGGCCCCGGCCGATTGCGGTCCGACCCTCAGCGCCCCGCCGGCGTCGCTCCAGCCGATCGAGCCGCCGCCGGCGCCGACCGTGTGCACGTCGACCATCGGCAGCTGGATCACGCGACCGCCGATCTCGCGATGCCCGGTTCGCCCCACGGCTCCGTCCTCGACCACGCAGACGTCGCAGGAGGTGCCGCCCATGTCGAAACCGAGCGCGTTGCCGTCGCCGCAGGCGCGGGCGAGGAGCCCGGCGCCGACGGCGCCGCCGGCTGGGCCGGAGAGAACGCTCCAGGCGCCCGCCCGCGCTGCCTCCTCGGCGCTCGCCACTCCGCCCGAGGACTGCATCACCAGCGGGGTGGGAAGGCCCAGGCCGGTGGCGGCCTCACCGAGCCGGCTCAGGTAGCGGCCGAGCAGGGGGGAGAGGTAGGCGTCGATCGCCGTTGTCGAGCAGCGCTCGTACTCCCGGAAGAGAGGCAGGACCTCGTGCGAGGCGGAGACGTGGACCCCCGGCAGCTCGCGACGCAGGTGCGAGGCGACCTGCTGCTCGTGCGAGGGGTCGAGGTAGGAGAAGAGCAGACAGATCGCGACCGACTCGGCGTCGGTCGCGCGCAGCTCGTCGGCGAGGCGCTGGGACTCCTCTTCAGCCAGAGGCTCGAGGATTCCTTCGGGGCCGATCCGCTCGGCCGCCTCGAAGCGCAGGTCGGGGGCGACCAGCGACGCTGGCTTCGGCGCGCAGAGGCGGTAGAGATCGGGCCGGTCCTGACGGCCGATTTCGAGCAGGTCGGCGAAGCCACGCGTCGCGACCAGCGCCGTGCGGGCGCCCCGTTCCTCGAGCAGAGCGTTGGTCCCCACGGTCATCCCATGCGAGAAGGTCTCGACGCGGTCCGGCTCCGCGCCGGCAAGACGCAGCACCTCTTCGACGGCCGCTATCACTCCCTGCGACTGGTCCGCGGGAGTGGTCGGCAACTTCGCGGTGTGGACCCGCTCCCCGTCGAAGAGGACCGCGTCGGTGAAGGTTCCGCCTACGTCGACCCCCAGCAGCATCATGCACCGACGCTATCGCCCAAGCGTTCGCTGTTATGCCTGCGGTGGGGGTAACAGCGAACGCGTTCGCTCAGGTCCAGCGCTCGCGCCGGGTGGCGCCGTCGGGGCCGAGCACGATGTGGATCCCATCCAGCTCCGGGTCGAGGTGGGGGAAGTCGGCGCGCAGGTGGCCGCCGCGCGACTCGCGGCGCTCGAGTGCGCAGCAGGCGATCGCGATTGCCAGGGGGTAGGGCTCTCCGAGCAGCTCCTCGAGCTGCTCGCCCCGGCGCCGCGGCCCGGCGAGGCGCCAGACCGCGTCGCGCGTCGCTTCGGTGGGGGGTTGGAAGCGCCACTCGGGCGCCGGCGGCGCGGCGGCCGGCCGATCGTCGTCCAGGGCTGCCGCCGCGGCGCGCTCGCCGAACACGAAGCACTCGCTGAGCGAGTTGGAGGCGAGCCTGTTGGCCCCGTGTAGGCCGGTGCAGGCGGACTCGCCCACCGCGTAGAGGCCGGCCAGCGAGGAGCGGCCGTCGAGGTCGACCGCAACCCCACCCATTGTGTAGTGGGCGGCGGGCGCGACCGGGACGGGTCGCTCGCGTGGGTCCAGCCCCGCCTCTTCGAGCGAAGCAAAGACGTTGGGGAAGCGAGCTGGCTCGATTTCGCGCAGGTCGAGCTGCACAGACTCGACGCCGTCGGCCGCCATCCGGTCGAGGATCGCGGCCGTGACCGCATCACGCGGCGCCAGCTCGTCGGTGAAGCGGCGACCGCCGGCGTCAAGCAGCATGGCGCCCTCGCCGCGCACCGCCTCCGTGATCAGCAGCCCGTCGAAGCGTGTCCTCGGCAGGGCCAGCGCGGTCGGGTGGAACTGGCAGAGCTCGAGATCGGCCAGATCGGCTCCGGCTGCAGAGGCCATTGTCGGTCCGGCGCCGATCGCCCCCCAGGGGTTGGTGGTTCGCCGCCACAGCGCTGCCGCGCCGCCGGTCGCCAGCACGGTCGCCGTAGCGGCGATCGGGTCGCCCTCCGTAAGCAGCCCGCAGCAGCGCTCGCCGTCGCTCCACAGGGCCGTGGCTGAGGTCCGCTCCCGCACCTCGATCCGCGGCTCGGCGGCGACCATCGCGGCCAGCTTCGAGGTGATCTCGTGGCCGGTTTGGCTCCCCCCGGAGTGGACGATTCGGCGTCGCGTGTGGCCTCCCTCGAGGCCCAGCGCCAGCTCTCCGTCCTCGTCGAGATCGAAGACGACCCCGCGCTCACGCAGAGCTTGGACCGCACCCGGGGCTTCCGCCACCAGCACCTCTACCGCGGAGGGCCGGCAGAGGCTGCGGCCGGCGGCGATCGTGTCAGCGGCGTGGCCGGCTGGCGAGTCCCCGGCCTCCAGCGCCGCGGCGAGACCGCCCTGCGCCCAAAAGCTGGCGCTCTGCGCGAGAGGCGTGCGCGAGACCAGGCAGGCTGAACCGCCGCGCTCGGCAGCCCGCAAAGCTGTCCAGAGGCCGGCTGCGCCGCCGCCGATCACGGCGACGTCGAAGTCGGTTATCGCCGTCCTGCCTCTCGGCGGATCGCCTTGACCTGCCCTCGCAGCCAGGCGGCAGCCGCCTCGCGGGCGCGAGCCTCGGCATCGGCTACAGCTTCGCTCGTCTCGGCGGCGCGTCGCTCGGCCGCCTCGATCCGTCGCTCGGCCGCCTCGGCGTGCTTCTCGATCTCCGTCAGACGGCTCTGCGCGGCGGCGATCGCCTCCTCCTTGGAGAGCCGCTCGTTCTCCAGGTCGGCCTCCAGCGCCCTGATCTCGGCCGCGGTCCGCTTCTCGGCGGCGCTCGCCGCGGCCACCGCTTCCTCCAGCCGCTTCTTCGCCATCTCGACCTGCGCGCTGAGGTTCTCGCCCTCCGGCTTGGCCGCGTCCTCGCTCATCGGCCTCAATCTATTACGCCCCGCCGAGGACGTCGCGGTAGGCCTCAAGAGTGCGTTCCGCCATCCGCGCCGCGGACAGCGGGCCGGCGCGGGAAGCGCCCTCGACGCGGGGGTCCGGGTCCTCGAGCAGGGGACGCGCCGCCGTGCTCCAGGCATCCAGGTCAAACGGGGCGCAGAGGGCGCCGGGGAGGCCGGCGAGGGCAAAGGGCGCGATGCCGACCGGGGTCGACAGCGCCGGCACGTCGCAGGCGAGCGCCTCGAGGCAAGCAAGGCCAAAGCCCTCGTAGTCGGAGGTGACGAGCACGGCGTTGGCGGCGTTGACCCAGAGCGGCATCTCGTCCGGCTCGATTGAGCCGCCGCGGAGAAGCTCGACGCCGCAGGCGGCCGCCAGCTCGGCGGCACGGTCGTGCCGCTTCTCGGGCCGGGCCGGGTCGGCGGGGAAGAGGAGGTAGGGCCGTTGAGGGTCGAGGCCGAGCCGGCGGCGTGCCTCCGCGCGGGGGATCGGGCGAAAGCGGCCGAGGTCGGGTCCGCAGGGGAGCACCGCGGAACCGGGCACGGCAGGGAGACCTGGCCGGCCATTCTCGGCGGCAAAGAGGGCGCGCGAGACAGCGGCGACGAGGTCGACCCGCCAGGCGAGGCGGCGGGACATCGGCCCGACGACGCCGTGGCGCACGTCGGTGCCGTGGAAGCTGACGATCAACGGTCGGGCGCCGGCCAACCGTGCGCACCAGCCCGCCAGCCCGTAGTGGGCGTGGACGAGGTCGAAGCGCTGCCGCCGCAGCAGGTTGCGCAAGCGGCGCGTTGCCGGGGCGTAATGACGCTTCCCCGGTGGGAAGCTAAAAACCTCGACCTCGGCGCCCTGGCGGCGCATCTCCTCCACCTGGTCGCGGACCCAACGCCCCCGCTGCGGCGTCGAGGCGTCGGGCTCGAAGTTGGTCACGACGAGGACACGCACCCGGCGCAGCGTATCCGGCGGTTCCGCGGCGTCGCACCTATTTCGCCTTTCAGGGCGTGAGTTGGGGCATTTGCGTCTGGATCAGTGCGGCGCCGACTTCGAGCATTCGCCGCACACCCGCGAAAGGAGGCTTCGATGATCTACGCGCTGATGGGATACGTGCACGCGACGCTGACCGCCAGAGTGCAGGCGATCCGCGCGCTGGCCGCAGGCGAACGCGGGCAGGGGACGGTCGAGTACGTTGGCTTGATCCTGCTCGTCTCCCTGCTGATGGTGGGAATGGTCGCCGCGATGAAGGGATTCAACGGTAAGCAGGGCACCGAGCTGGCCGAGGTGATCGTCGACAAGATCAAGGAGGCAGTGGACAAGGTGGCGTTCAAATGAGTCAACGGTGCGCCAATCTGGCAATAACCGCAGATTCCTTGACTCGTCAATCTGGATTGATCTAAGCTCCGCGCAGCGCCGGTTGACTGGTTCCGGCGCGTATGTCCCAGGGGCAGGAGGGTCGCGAGAGATCTCGCGACCCTTCGACTCTGGCACCGGCCTCGCTTCGGGCCGTCGCGGTTAGGCTTGCCGCATGATGCCAGCCTCTCGCAGCTACGACAGGGCGCCCGCCGATATTCGCCCGGTGACGATCGATCCGGGGTTCGTTGCTTCTGCCGATGGCTCGGCGCTGATCTCGCTGGGCAAAACGAGGGTGATCTGCACCGCCTCTGTCAACGAGTCGGTCCCGCGCTGGATGGCGGGGCGCGGCAAAGGCTGGGTGACGGCCGAGTACGCGATGCTGCCGGCCTCGACCGGCGAGCGCAAGGCGCGCGACGTCTCGAAGGGCAAGCAGGACGGGCGCGGAGTCGAGATCCAGCGCCTGATCGGCCGGACGCTGCGCGTCGTCGTCGACTTCAAAGCGCTGGGCGAACGCAGTGTCTACGTCGACTGCGACGTGCTCGAAGCCGACGGGGGGACGCGCTGCGCGGCGATCACCGGCGGCTACGTCGCTCTGCGCCTCGCCTGCCAGAAGCTGCTCGAGGCGGGCAAGGTCGAGGAGATGCCACTGAACGGCTCGGTAGCGGCGGTCAGCGTCGGCATGGTCGGCGGCAGGGCGCTCTGCGACCTCGACTACGGCGAGGACTCAAACGCCGAGGTCGACGCGAATGTGGTGATGACGGGCGAGGGCGGCTTGGTCGAGGTGCAGGCGACGGCAGAGCGGATGCCGCTCTCCCGCGCCTCCCTCGATGAGCTACTGGGGCTGGCCGAGATGGGTATCTCCCGATTGCGACAGGTCCAGGAGCGGGTAGCCGGCGCTTGATCTTCGCCACCGGCAACAGGCACAAGCTGCGCGAGATGCGCGAACTGCTGCCCGGGGTCGAGCTGGAGCCGCTGCCGGATGGCGTCGAGCTGCCGCCCGAGGACGGGGAAAGCTTCGCCGCGATCGCCCTCGACAAGGCCCGCGTCGCCCATGGCGCCACCGGTCGAGTGGCGCTCGCCGACGACTCGGGGATCGGCGCCGTCGCGCTCGGCGGGCGTCCCGGCATCCACTCGGCCCGCTACGGCGGTGAGGGCGCGACCGACGAGGAGAACTTGGAGAAGCTGTTGCACGAGGTGGCGGCGGCGGGCGGCGGGCGGGGCGCCTATTACGTATGCGCCCTCGCCCTGGTCGAAGCGGACGGCGCCGAGCACGTCTTCGAGGCCCGCTGCGAGGGTCACCTGATCGAGGAGCCGCGCGGTGAAGGTGGCTTCGGTTACGACCCGGCCTTCGTCCCCGAGGCGACCGGCCCCGGGGACCCGCGCACGATGTCCGAGCTGAACGAGGCGGAGAAGAACGAGATCAGCCATCGCGGCCTGGCGGCCCGGCTGCTGGCCGAGCATCTCGGCGCGAGCCGCGCCCGCGCGAGCCGATGATTCGCACCAAGACCGGCGCGGCGGCCCTCTCGATCGCCTCTAACTCGTTCCTGATTGCGATCAAGCTCGCCGCCGGCGCGATCACCGGTTCGATTGCGATCTTGACCGAGGCCATCCACTCGCTGATCGACCTGGTCGCCTCGGTCGTCGCCTTCGTCTCCGTGCGCAAGGCCGATGAGCCCGCCGATGCCGACCACCCTTATGGCCACGAGAAGGTCGAAAGCCTGGCGGCGACGATCGAGGGGATGCTGATCCTGGTTGGCGCCGGGATCATCGTCTACGAGGCGACCCACAGGCTGGTGGACGGCGCCGAGGTCGACGCGCTCGGCATCGGCATGGCAGTGATGGGTTTCTCGGTGGTTGCCAACCTTGCCGTATCCGCTGTGCTCTCGCGCCAGGCGAAGGCGCACGATTCGCCGGCGCTGGAAGGGGACGCCGCCCATCTGCGCACCGACGCGCTCACCTCGGCCGGGGTGCTGGCGGGGCTGGGTCTGGTCGAGATCACCGGCGCTGTCGCCTTCGACTCGATCACGGCCCTGGTCGTCGCGGCCGCGATCGTCATCGCCGGGATCAGGATCATCAGACGCTCCTCCGGCATCCTCGTCGACGAAGCGCTGCCGGAGGAGGAGATGGACCGGATCGAGGCGGCGATAGCCGCCGCCCGTACCCGCGAGGTCGCCGGCTATCACAAGCTGCGCGCCCGCCGAGCTGGTCGTCACCGCTATATCGACTTCCACGTTCAGTACCGGGTCGGCACCAGCCTCGAGCGTGCCCACGAGCTCGCCCATGAGATGCGCGCTGCGATCGAGGCCGGCCTACCGCATGCCGAGGTCCTGATTCACGTCGAGCCCGAGACCTCGCTCCAGGACCCCGACCGCTCCAACCGCGGCCCCTACCGCGCGGGCTAGTGGCCTGGACTAGGAATCCTGTGAGAGCTCTTTTCGCAGGACGCTTGCCACCTGCTCTGGTCTCTCCACCACCTGGCGGTAGCTGAGGTGGATCACGTCGAAGCCGGCCTGGCGCAGCCGCAGGTCGCGCGCTCGGTCGTCCTCGAAAGCGGCGCGGCCGCGATGGAACCTGTAGCCGTCGGTCTCTACGACCAGCCCTCGGTCGCGCCAGGCGAAGTCGACGAGCAGGCCCGCCATGCGGACGTTCACCTCGGGCGGCGGCAGGCGATGGCGTCGGCAGAGCAGGACGAACCGGCGCTCGAGCTCGCTGCGAGTGCCGTCATGCTTGGCATCCGTCCCTATGTTGAGGCCGAGCACCGCTGCCTGTCGGATGGCACGCCGGTACTGGGAGGGCGAGGCCACCGGCTTCAGGTCGGCGATCGTTCGCGCCGGCACGGTCACTGGAATCTCGTGCCTGCGAACCATGAGGCTGGGTGCGAGCGACGGGCAGCGGTGGAGCCGGATGCCAGCACGTCGTTTGCGTCCAGGAGTGCCGGGGATGGAGACGTCTATGGAGCCGCTCCTTGGATCTAGTAGTCCCCATAGGTACGCGGCACTGCGATGGCTGAGGACGGCGCCTTCGCCGCAGGCCAACACTGCGGCCATCCAGCGTGCCTCGACCGGAAGGCTGCGATGCCCGACCGCGTAGACACCGCGGTGCACTCTGTGCAGTCGTCCGCTCTTCAAACGGCGCCCGACCCCGGCCGCACTGAGTCCGGCTTCGCGAAGCTGCGCAACGGACACCACGCCGTGCTGCCGCGCCGCGATCTCTGCCACTAGAACGTCTGGCCTGTCGACTTTCGCTCGCATACCGAGGATAAGTCGACAGCCTCGGCCAATTCGCCCCTGCGCCTGCGCCTACGGGGACGGCAGAAGATTCACCGCGGCGGCGAGGCCGACAGCGCCGACAGTGATCGAGTAGCCGGTGTAGCCGCTGACCGCGAAGAGGACGACGGCGATCGCGCAAACGGCGACGACGACCATCCAGGAAGCTCGAGCCAGGGACACGGTCGGTATTTTGGCCGAGATGCCCGACGCGACCACCGACGCTGTCTCAGGGGGCGCTGCCGAGGGCGCGCTCGCCTACTTGACCGAGATGTCTCCCGACCTGCGTGGCGGCGCGATCCTCGACTCGACCGGGTCGGTGCTGGCGGCTAGTGACCAGGCAGATCGCTGGCGCGAGGACGCCCGGGCGCTGCTCGAGGTGGCCGACCAGGCCGGCGATGAGCCGGTCCAGCAGGTCCACGTCGCGACCGAGCAGGGCGAGGTCTTCGCCCTGCGCCACGACGGCCTCACCGCGATCGCCGTCACCGACCGCTTCGCTCTCGCCTCGCTGCTCTTCTTCGACATGCGCTCGGTGCTGCGCGACCTGGCGCGGGGTGGGGACGGACGCGCCGGGGAGGCTGCCGCGTCGTGAGCCCGCCAAAGCCCCATCGCGTCCTGCTCGACCGCGTCTCCGGCTACGCCGACGAGGCTGCGGCTTATATGCGACGACGCCGCGTCGCCCGTCGGCCCTTCGCCCGCCTCTACTACTCCGGCGGCCGTGGCAGCGACCACGCCACTGACTCTGTCGCCGGCGGCGAGCTCTTCGTCGCGGCGGGCCGCCTGATTGAGGTCGCCGGGAAGCGGTCGCGATCGTGAGTGCGCCCCGGGGGCTGCTCGATCCCGAGGTAGCCGACCGCGTTCTCGCCCGGGCCCTTGCCGCGGGTGGCGAGTTCGCCGAGATCTTCGCCGAACGGCGCGGCGGCCAGACGATGTCGATCGACGAGTCGCGGATCGAGTCGGTGCAGGCAGGCGAGGAGGAGGGAGCGGGGGTGCGGGTGATCAGTGGCGGCACCGCCTACTTCGCCCACGTCGACGGCCTCGACCCCGCTGATCTAGAACGGGCCGCCGGCGAAGCCGCCTCAGCTCTGCGGGGAGAGCGACGTGAGCCTCGCCCCCTGACGGCGGTCGCCACGACCCCGCAGCCAGTCGAGCGCCGTCCCGAGGACGTTCCCGCCGATCGCAAGGCGGCCCTGCTGCGAGAGCTCAACGAGCGTGGCCGCGCCGCCGGCGGCGAGATCGCACAGTTGACGGCGTCTTATGCCGAGGCGCGCCGCGAGATCGCGGTCGCCAACTCCGAGGGGCTCCTTACAACGGACGATCGCACCCGGGTCCGGATCGGTGTCCAGACGGTGGCGCGGCGCGGCGACACGGTCGAGACCGGCGCCGAGACGCTGGGCGGTCATCGCGGATTCGAGCTCTTCGACGGCGATCCCGGAGCGATCGCCGAGCAGGCGGCCGGCAAGGCGCTGACCCTGCTCGACGCCTCGCCCGCCCCCTCGGGCTCGATGCCGGTCGTGGTCGCGGGCGGGTTTGGCGGCGTCCTCTTCCACGAGATGACTGGGCACGGGCTGGAGGCGGACCACATCCAGAAGGACGCGAGCGTCTATACGGGCAAGCTAGGTGAGCAGGTGGCGCAGCCCCTGCTCAACGCCTATGACGACGGTCGCATGCCGAACGAGTGGGGCAGCGACTCGATCGACGACGAGGGCGCCCAGACCCAGAAGACGCTGGTGATCGAGGAGGGGCGGCTCACCTCCTTCCTCTACGACCGTCTTTGCGCCGGCCGCGACGACGTCGCCTCGACCGGCAACGGCCGTCGCGAGAGCTTCCGTCACCTGCCCATACCGCGCATGACCAACACCTACATCGCGCCCGGCGACGCCGAGCCCGAGGCGATGATCGCCGAGGTGAAGCGGGGCTTCTACGCCGCCTCGTTCGCTGGCGGACAGGTTGAGCCGGCGACCGGGGACTTCGTCTTTGGCGTCTCCGAGGGATACCTGATCGAGGACGGGCGCCTGACCAGGCCGTGCCGGGGAGCGACCCTGGTCGGCAACTGCCTCGACGCCCTGGCGGCGATCGACGCGCTCGGCAGCGATTTCGAGATGAAGACGGGGATCTGCGGCAAGGGCGGGCAGCGCGTCCCGGTCGGAACCGGCCAGGGGCACGTGCGGATCGCGGCGATGACGGTCGGGGGGACGGAAGCTTGATCGAGTTCGCCGAGCGTGCCGTCCAAGCGACGCTCGCCGCCGGTGCCACCGACGCGGAAGCCTACGCCGCCTCGGACACGGGACGCGAGGTGCGCGTGCACGACGGCGTCGTGGAGAGCCTGACCGCCGCCACGCAGCGCGGCGTCGGCGTCCGCGCCTGGATCGGCCTGCGGGGAGGCTACGCCTACGGGACCGATCTCTCCGACGATGGTGTCTCGGCGCTCGCCGATCGCGCTGTCGCAATGGCGCAAGTCGCCGACGAGGATGAGTTCGCCGGGCCGCCGAGCGGCGGAGAGCCGGCCGCCACCCTGGAGCTCAGCGACCCCTCGGTTGCGGAGTGGCCGGCGGCGCGCGTGGTTGAGCTAGCACTCGCGGTCGAGCGCGGCGGGCTGGACGCCGATTCCCGCGTCGTCGCGGTCGAACAGGCGGTCTACGCCGACAGCGCCGAGCAGGTCGCGATCGCTTCCTCTAGCGGCGTCGGCGGCGAGTACGAATCATCGAGCTGCCACGCATACCTACAGGCGCTGGCAGAGGGCGAGGACGGCAAGGAGACCGGCCTCGGATTCGGGTTGGCGCGCGGTCCGGCCGGACTCGATCCGGCCGCGATCGGTCGCGAGGGGGGCGAGCGGGCCGCCTCGATGGTTGGCGCCGGCAAGCCGCAGTCCCGCTCCTGCCCCGTTGTTCTGGATGCGACCGTCGCCGCCAGCTTCGTCTCGTTCCTCGGCGGGGCGCTCGGCGCAACTGCCGTACAGCGCGGCCGCTCGCCGTTTGCCGACCGCGTCGGCGAGGAAATCGGGGCGGAGGCGCTCTCGGTGTACGACGATGGGCTTGACCCGGAGGGATTCGGGTCGGCGCCCTTCGATGCTGAGGGCACGCCGCGGCGCCGCACCGCCTTGATTGAGGCGGGGCAGTTGCGAACCTTTCTCTATGACACCTACACCGCGCGGCGCGGCAGGGTTGCTTCCACGGCCAACGCAGGGCGCAGCAGCTACCGCTCGCAGCCCGCGGTCTCGCCGTCCAATCTGGTCGTCGCGACCGGCTCGCTCGAGTTGGACCGGATGCTGGCCGAGGCCGGCGACGGGGTCTACGTCACCGACGTGGCCGGTCTCCACTCCGGTGTCAACCCGGTGTCGGGCATCTTCTCGGTTGGGGCGGCGGGGCGGACGATCCGGGATGGGGCGCTCGCCGAGCCGATCCGGGAGTTCACGATCGCCGGCGACCTGGTCTCGATGCTGAAGGCGATCCACGCCGTCGGCGCCAAAGCACGCTGGGTGCCGTTCGGCGGTTCGGTCAGCACCCCGCCTCTGCTGATCGGCGAGATGGCGGTCAGTGGCTCCTAGGAGGGCCCAGCGAAACCCCTGCCCGCGCCTGGCGGCGGCGGACGCAGCGCGGTGCGGCGTCCTCAGTCGGCCAAATAGCGCTGCTCATGAGTATCCGGTTCGCTCAGGCTGCTCCCACCGAAACGCAACTCGGGCCTCCAGACCCAACCGGTGCTCTGGCGCAGCCGACTTTTACCCCACCAGAGTGGGGTCAATGTCGGCTGCGGGTGCCGGGGCCGCCCCAGCGGGCCTTGACCGGCTCATTTGGGCGCCAACCGGAGTCAACCGGATACTCATGAGCGCTGCTATTCGGCCTCCCTGCGTCCTTGCCCCGCTTGGTCCGGCGCTCGCCAGCCACAGACATGGGTTTCGCTGGGCCCTCCAGCCGCCGTTTGCGCTGTTAGATTGCCGCCGACCTGACCACCGATGGATGACGGAGGAGCTTCGACGTGACTAAGGCTGAGTTTCTGGACCAACTGGCAGGGGACGACCGAGTGGGCAGCAAGAAAGCCGCTGGCGACGCGGTTGATGCGGTCCTCGACGCGATCACCGAGACGCTGAGCAGCGGCGGCGAGGTCAGCTTCACCGGCTTCGGCAAGTTCCACGTTGCCGAGCGTGGCCCCCGCCAGGGCGTCAACCCGCGCACCGGCGAGCGGATCACGATTCAGGGCGGCAAAGTGCCGCGCTTCTCGGCTGGCTCTGCGCTCAAGGCCAAGGTCAAAGGCTGAGTTCGAGCTTTTTTGCGGATCGGCTCGCGGCGCTCGTCGAGGAGCGCCGCAGCCAGATCTGCCTTGGCCTCGACCCTGACCCGGCGCAACTCGCTGCCGTTGAGGCCAGTGGGGACGCCCCAGTCGCTGAGCGGGTCGCCGACGCCGTCGCAGCGCACTGCCGCTCACTGATCGAGCGCGCCGGTCCTGCCTGCGTCGCGATCAAGCCGCAGCTCGCCTGCTTCGAGCGCCTCGGGGCGCCGGGATGGGCGGCGCTGGCCAACGTGTGCACAAGCGCCCGCGAGGCCGGCCTGCTAACGATCGCCGACGGCAAGCGCGGCGATGTCCCGGTAACTGCCGCGGCCTACGCCCAGGCCTTGGTTGGGGAGACGCCGACGCCTCTTGGACCGGTTCCGGGTCTGGGGGTCGACGCCTTTACCGTGAACCCGCTGCTCGGCGCGGACGCGCTCGAGCCGCTCGTCGCAGCAGCGGCGGAGGCCGGCGCCGGCGTCTTCGCCCTGGTCCGCACCAGTAACCCGGGAGCCGCCGGGATCCAGGACCTGCCGGCCCCGGAGCAGCCACTGCACGAGAGCCTCGCGGCCCTGGTGGACAGCCTCTCGGAGCGGCTGCTGGGGGAGAGCGGCTTGAGCGGGATGGGCGCTGTCGTCGGTGCCACCGCGCCTCAGCACATCGCTCGCTTGCGGGAGCTGATGCCGCGCGCGGTCTTCCTGATCCCCGGCGTCGGTGCTCAGGGTGGGCAGCCCGAGCTGCTGGGGCCAGCCTTTGCCCCGGGCCCGGCGGCGGCTCTGGTCCCGGTCTCCCGCGGCATCGCCGCCGAACCCGACCCGGCAGCAGCAGCCGAGCGCCTGCGCGCCACGGTCTGGGACGTCTCTGCGTCCTGATCGGCCGCTATACGATCACCGACCGGTGGATCAGCGCTCCAAAGCCCCTGCCCGGATCCTCGCGATCCTCGCCTTGGTAGCCGCTCTCGTCGTCCTAGTGGCGGTCGTCGGCGGCTCGGTAGGCGACGACTCCGATGACTCGAACGGCAGCAGGCCGGCGGGCCAGGTGACGAGGAAGGCCGGCGACGGTAAACGCAAGGCCGTCGCCGCCTACGTAGTCCAGAACGGCGACACGCTCACCTCAATCGCCCGTAAGACGGGCGTCCCCCTACGGCAGATCGAGGAACTCAATCCCGGCGTCGATCCTCAGATCCTCGTCTCGGGCGAAAAGTTGAAGCTGCGCTAGTCGGATGAGGCTCCGGCGCCGCCTCCTCGCGGTTTCGCTGCTGCTGCTCGCGTGTACCGCCGCGCTGTCCGCGGGTGGCGCTGTAGGGGGTACCGCCCCTGAGGAAGCTTTAGCTACCGGAAGGGGCGGTGGGTCCCCTGCAGCGACAGGACCCGCGGACGGGGCAGCGCCGCAGCTCGAAGCCCGAGCCTGGGCGCTGATCGACGCCCGTACCGGCGATGTGCTGGCGTCGCATGCGGGGGGTCAGCGGCTGCCGATCGCCAGCACGACGAAGATGATGACCGCCTACGTGGCTCTGCAGGAGCTGCCGCTGCGACGCGTGGTCCGCGCTGCGCCCTACGACGCGATCTTCGGAGAGTCGCTGCTGGAACTGCGTCCGGGACAGCGGGTCAGCGTGCGCGACCTGCTCTACGGGCTGATCTTGCGTAGCGGCAACGACTCCGCCCACGACCTCGCCCTCGCCGCCGCGGGCTCCGAAGCGCGCTTCGTGCGGCAGATGAACCGACGGGCGGCGGCGCTCGGTTTGGCCGACACCCACTACGCCAACCCGATCGGGCTCGACGAGGCGGGCAACTACTCGAGCGCCCTCGACCTCGCCACGTTGGGTCGCCGCCTGCTCGACGTCCCCGCTTTCGCGAGGATCGCCGACGCGCGCAGCGCTGAGCTGCGCAGCCTGCGGCCGCCGCGCCGGATCGAGACGCTCAACGACTTCCTCCTCGCCGAGCCCTGGGCGACCGGGGTAAAGACCGGCCACACCTTCGGCGCCGACTACGTCCTGGTTGGTTCCGGCGAGCGCAAGGGGGTGGAGCTGATCTCCGCCGTGCTCGGCACCTGGACCGAGTCCGCACGCGACCTGGAGACCATCCGCCTGCTCGAGTACGGCTTTTCCCGCTACCAGCCGCGAACTCCGGTCCGCCGAGGCCAGGAGCTGGCCGAAGCATCGATCCGCTACTCCGGCGGTGAGTTGTCGTTGCGAGCGACGCGCTCGATCGAGATCGGCGTTCGTCGCGACCAGCGTCTGATGGTCGCCGTGCGCGCTCCGGCTGAGGTAGAGGGGCCGATTCGCCGTGGTGCGCCGCTCGGACGGGCCACTGTCTTCATCGATGGTCGCCGCGCCGCCGTGGCGACGCTCAGGGCCGGGCGAGCCGTGCCGAAGGCAAGTGCGATCGACCGCGTCCGCAGCTTCGCCAGCGACAACGCGATCGCGATTGGACTGGCGGGATTCGTGATACTGATGGGAGTGATCTTCCTGAGGCGCTTCTCGAGATGATCCTCACGGTCACCCTTAACGCGGCGATCGACCGAACGATCGCGGTGCCCAACTTCCGGCTCGGGCATCGCCACCGTGCGGTGGAGAGCCGCACCGTCGCCGGCGGCAAGGGAGTCAACGTGGCGCGCGCGCTGAGTCTGCTCGGCAGGCCGGTGATCGCCACCGGCTTTGCCGGCGGGCCAACCGGAACGCGGGTGGTGGAGCAGCTGGGCGAGGAGGCGGTGCTTACCGACTTCACCCAGATCGCCGCCGAAACGCGGATCAATCTCTCCGTGGTCGACCCGACCTCGGGCGAGCAAACCGAGATCAACGAGCGGGGGCCAGCGGTCAGCCCGGAGGAGATCGAGACGTTCGCCAAGCGGCTCGACTACCTCGCCAAGGGTGCCGAGCTCTGCGTCCTCGCCGGGACGCTCCCCCCGGGCGCCGGGCCGGATCTCTACGCCCGCCTCGTCAACGACCTGCGCGCCCGTAACGTCGCCGTCGTCCTTGACGCCGAGGGCGAGGCGATGCTGGCCGGGCTGCGCGCCGGCGCCTCGGTCGTCACACCCAACGAGCGCGAGGCGGAGGAGCTGGTCGGCCAGGAGTTCGCCGATCGCGGCGACCTGGTCCACGGCCTCTCCGAGCTGGTCCGGCTTGGAGCTGGCGAGGCGGCGATCACCCGTCCCGACGGCTGCGTCGCCGTGGTCGGCGAGGGGGCGGAGCGCCGCTTCGTCGAGGTCCAGACCAAGTCCTTGGAGCCCGTCTCGAGCGTCGGCTCCGGCGATGCCTTCCTTGCCGGCTACGTTGCCGCGCGCTACGACGGCCGCCCGCCAGCCGACTGCCTCGCCTACGGCGTCGCCTGCGGCGCCGAGTCGACCCAGCACTTCGGCGCCGGCAAGGTAGACCGCAACCGGGTCGAGCGCCTGCTCGACGAGGTCGAGGTCCACGACTTGGAGGTCCCCGCAGAAGTGTAGGCTGGCTTTTCAACGCAGCCACCCCCTTGGAGGACCAATTGGAGATCGATATTGGTCGCGGCAAGAAGGGGCGGCGCGCCTACGGATTCGACGACATCGCGATCGTCCCGTCGCGCCGCACCCGCGATCCCGACGACATAGACATCAGCTGGACCCTCGGCCCCTACCGCTTCGAGCTGCCGCTCGTCGCTTCTGCGATGGATGGGGTGGTCAGCCCTGACACCGCGGTGCTCGTCAACGAGTTGGGCGGTCTCGGCGTGCTCAACCTGGAGGGGATCTGGACACGGTTCGAGAACGCCGAAGAGCAACTGGAGAAGATCGCGGCGGCGCCCAAGGGCGAGGCGACCAGGATCATGCAGGAGATCTACGCCGAGCCGGTCAAGCCGGAGCTGGTCGGGCAACGGATCGCCGAGATCAAGCAGCGCGGCGCGGTGGCCTGCGGCTCGCTCACCCCGCAAAAGGTGCGCGAGCACTACGAGATCGCGGTCGAGGCGGGGATCGACATCCTCGTCATCCAGGGCACGGTGATCTCGGCCGAACACGTCTCGACCACGGTCGAGCCGCTCAACCTGAAGGAGTTCATCGCCGAAGTTCCGGTGCCAACCGTGGTCGGCGGCTGCGCCTCCTACTCGACCGGGCTGCACCTGATGCGGACCGGCGCGGTCGGCGTCCTGGTCGGAGTCGGTCCCGGCGCCGCCTGCACCACCCGCGGCGTGCTGGGGATCGGCGTCCCACAGGCGACCGCTATCGCCGATGTCGCGGCCGCCCGCGCCCAGCACATGCTGGAGACCGGCGAGTACGTGAACGTGATCGCCGACGGCGGCATGCGGACTGGGGGAGACGTTTCCAAGGCGATCGCCACCGGGGCCGACTCGGTCATGGTCGGCTCGCCCCTGGCCCGTGCCAAGGAGGCGCCCGGGCGCGGCTTCCACTGGGGGATGGCGACCTTCCATCCGTCGCTGCCGCGCGGCACCCGCGTCACCACCAGGCAGGACGGGACAATGGAGGAGATCCTGCTCGGCCCGGCGCAGGAGAACGACGGCACCTTCAACCTGATGGGGGCGCTGAAGACCTCGATGGCTACCTGCGGCTACGAGGACATCCGCTCCTTCCAGCGGGCCGAGGTGATGGTCGCACCGGCGCTGATGAGCGAGGGGAAGAAGCTGCAGAACGAGCAGGCTGTCGGCATGGGCTCGAATGGTCGGGCGGCTGTGGCTACGGGGGTTGCGGTATCGGATGACTAGGGCCGCTCACGGTGGTGGGCCGGCGGGTCCTGTCGCTGCAGGGGACCCACCACCCCTTCCGGTAGCTAAAGCTTCCTCAGGGGCGGTTCCCCCTACAGCGCCACCCGCCGGCAGCAACGCCGTCGAGGAGGTACTGGTCCTTGATTTCGGCGGTCAGTACTCCCAGCTGATCGCCAGAAGGATTCGCGAATGCGGAGTCTTTGCCGAGATGCTCCCGGCAACCGCCTCGGTCGATGCCATTCGCGCGCGCGAGCCAAAGGCGCTGGTGCTCTCGGGAGGCCCTGCGTCTGTCTACGAGGAGGGGGCGCCGGCGTTTCCGGAGGAGCTGCTCGATCTTGGTGTCCCGATGCTGGGGATCTGTTACGGGATGCAGGTGATGGTCAAGGCGCTGGGGGGAAAAGTCGAGGCGGCGGAGACCGGGGAGTTCGGGCGGACCGACCTGGTCCTGAGGGACGGGGGCGGTCACCTGCTGGCCGGTCTGCCCGAGGAGCAGCACTGCTGGATGAGCCACCGCGACGCCGTCTTCGAGCCCCCAGCCGGCTTTGCAGCGCTCGCCTCCAGTCCAGGCTCGCCGGTCGCCGCTTGCGAGAATCCTGAGCGCGGGCTCTACGGCATCCAGTTCCACCCCGAGGTGGTCCACACTCCCTATGGGACCGAGATCCTCACCCGCTTCCTTCGCGACGTCGCTGGCTGCGAGCAGGAGTGGTCGCCGCAGTCGGTGATCGCCGAGCAGGTGGCAAAGGTTCAGGCCCAGGTCGGCGAGGGGCGCGTGATCTGCGGCCTCTCCGGCGGCGTCGACTCCTCGGTCGCGGCGCTGCTCGTCCACCGCGCGGTGGGGGAGCGACTGACCTGCGTCTTCGTCGATCACGGCCTGATGCGGCTGAACGAGGCCGAGCAGGTGGTCGCCGCCTTCGAGCAGTTCGGTATCCCGCTGGTCCACGTCGACGCCGAGGAGCGCTTCCTTGCCAGGCTCGCCGGAGTCGACGAGCCAGAGCGCAAGCGCAAAATCATCGGCGAGGAGTTCATCCGCGTCTTCGAGGAGGAGGCGGCGAAGCTGGAGGACGCCGCCTACTTGGTCCAGGGCACGCTCTACTCGGACGTGATCGAGTCCGGTGGCAGCGACCACGCGGCGACGATCAAGTCGCACCACAACGTCGGCGGCCTGCCCGAGGACCTCGAGTTCGAGCTGGTCGAGCCGCTGCGGATGCTGTTCAAGGACGAGGTACGCGCCGTTGGCGCCGAGCTCGGCCTGCCCGAGCGCATGGTCTGGCGCCAGCCGTTCCCCGGCCCGGGTCTGGCGATCCGCATCGTCGGCGGCGAGGTGACCAGGGAGCGGCTCGACATCCTGCGCGCGGCCGACGCGATTCTGCAGGAGGAGATCCGCGCTGCCGAGCTCTATCGCCAACTCTGGCAGTCCTTCTGCGTCCTGCCGGTTGTCCGCTCGGTCGGGGTGCAGGGCGACGGTCGCACCTACGCCTACCCGATCGTGATCCGCGCCGTCACCTCCGACGACGCGATGACTGCCGACTGGGCTCGCCTGCCCTACGACCTGCTCGAGCGCGTCTCCAACCGGATCATCAACGAGATCCGTGGCGTAAACCGCGTCGCTCTCGACATCTCCTCAAAGCCGCCAGCGACGATCGAGTGGGAGTAGATGCGCGACCTCTGCGAGAGCTGCGCGGCCTGAGCCTCGATGCAAGAGAGCCGCGTCGAGTGACGCGGCTCTCGCTGAAATTTGCTCCCGCCTTATTCTAATCCGTCTTCGTGCAGTTCTTCTTCGAATAATTCTTCTTCGTGCGGTTCTTCTTTTGCCTGTAATTCCTGTTCGTGGATCGTTAATTTGAATAAGGAAAGGTAGATCAGTAAGGTGGGGCCGTCGGTTTTGTAGTCGGCGTCCCAGGTGGCCGCGCCGGTGGGGCAGGATTTGCTTCCCGATTGAAAGGTCAGCGGCTCTTTTTCAGCTAACAGTAAAGGTTTCCCGGTAGAGATGGGATCGTCGATTTCCAGTTCGGCATGGCCGCTGTACACGCATGAAACTCCCGGAGTGCATTCGGTTGTGACTTTTAAAGGTACTAACATTCTGTACACGTCACGACCGAGCACTGAAATCTCACTCACGAACCGGGCAATGCTTATCGTCGGACACGTTCTTCCGCATTGATTGATCGATGTTCCGTTCAGTTTTATGTGCCATTTCAGGATGGTGTCCATTTTCGGTTTGACCCTGCCGTCGAGCTCTGCGTGCGTACAGGTCACCGCGATGGACCCTAAGAATTGAACTTGCGTAGATAAGGCTATGACGCGCTTGCCCTGTTCCCAAATTTTGTCTTTGGGGCATAAGTCTTCTTCCTCGACTTTGCACAGCACTATTTCAGAGTGGAATTCTTCTTCCTGGGTCGAGGCAGAGCCGGGGCCGATGATCGCCACTGCGGCGACGATGACCAACGCGATAGGACCGAGGACTTTGATGAGTCTCATTTCTCCTCCTCCCCCAGCGAGTACGCCGGAGTTATGTGACTGGGAACCAAGGTCTCCCTAGCACGGACTCGTTTTAGAGTCAAGAAAAGCTGACTAAACGTGACGTGTTGGTTTCCCGTCAGTGCGGGTGGCCGACCAGGGTGATCGCGTAGATCGCCGCGAAGCCGGCGATCGTCAGCGCGACGCGGCTCCATGAGCCTTTGCCGTCGTGCTCGTGGGCGTGAGCCTCGGGCAGCAGGTCGGTGGCGCCCATGTAGAGGAAGAACCCGGCGTAGACGGCGAGGAAGTAGCCCAGGGTCTGGTCGGAGACCGCGATCAGCGAGCCGACGATCGCGCCGGCCAGCGGTGCGATCGCGTCGATTCGCAACCAGCGCAGCGCCTGGTGCTTGTCGCCTGACTGGCTGAGTACGAAGCCGACGGTGTTGAGGCCGTCGGCGAAGCCGTGGCTGATCACGGCGAGGAAGACGAGCAGGCCGGTCTCGACGTTGACGCTGAAAGCGAGTCCGATGCCGACCCCGTCGGTGAAGGTGTGGAGCGAGAGGCCGAGGGCGCCGAGCACCCCGACCCGGCCGTGCGAGCGCGCCTCCTCGGGCTCGTCGCGGTGGTGCAGGACCAAGACTCGCTCGAGCAGGAAGAAGGCGAGGAAGCCGGCGGCCACCAGCGGTACGGCGTCGTGGGCGTCGCCGATGTTCTCGATCGCCTCCGGCAGCACCTCGAGCAGGGCGACGGCGACGACGATGCCGCCGCTGAGCGCGATCACCGTCGGCAGCGTGTGGGCGAGCCGCAGTGCGATCCGACCGCCGATCAGAATCGCCAGCGCGACGGCGCCGGCGAGCGGTATCGCGACCTCAGGCACGGCGCTCCGAGCACGGTGCGCAGGTGCCGCGCAGCACCACGTCGTGGGCCGCGACGGTGAAGTCGGCCCGGCGGCCGATCGCCTCGATCGCCTGCTCCAGCTCATCGCTGGAGAAGGGGGCGAGCCTGCCGCAGTCCTCGCAGACGAAGTGGTGATGGTGCTCCTCAGAGTCGAGCCGCTCGTAACCGGCGGCGTCACCGCCGATATCGACCCGCTGGACCAGGCGCAGCCGCTCAAGCTGTTCGAGCGTCCGGTAGACGCTCGCGCGCCCTACCGCGGCCAGTCTGCGGTCGACCTCAAGCGCAGTCACCGCGCAGTGCTCGCCGCCAAGCAGCTCGACCACCTGCCGCCGGGCGGCGCCACTCTTGTACCCCGCCTCGTCGAGGAGGCTCATAGCGTGCTCGGCCCAGCTCACGGCCGGGACGGTATCAGAGAATGAGACTCATTCTCATTTAGAAGCGATCAGCTGTAGCGATCCCAGCGCAGGAGGTAGGGCAGCGGGTCGATCGGGCTGCCGCCCTCGTACCAGCCAGGGTTGGTCCAGATCTCGAAGTGGAGGTGGCAGGCGGTGGCCGAGCCGGTGTCGCCGACGACGCCAATCGGTTGGCCAGTGCGGACGAGGTCGTCCACTTGTAGCGGCGAGGGTTCGGCGAGGTGCATGTAGGCCATGTCGAAGCCGGTGCCCTTACCGTCGATCACGAGGTAGTTGCCGGCGGCATCCTGGTAGCCCGAGTACTGGACGACGCCCCCGCGCGCGGCGGCGATGGGCACGCCGCACTCGGCCATTACGTCATGGCCCTGGTGGGTGTGGCCAGAGCGGCCGGCGCCGAAGACCGATCCGGCATCGCCGAAGTCGTGGCTGGCGAGGACGGGAAAGGCGTAGCCGTAGAGGGCGAAACCGAGGCTCGGCGCTTCCGACACGCTCGGCTGCGCTGCCGGGACTCCCGCCTGCGAGGCAACCCGGAAGCTGTAGCGGCCGCTCGGCGCGGGACGACCGTCGCCGGCGATCCCATCCCAGCGGATCCGGGTTTCCATCCCCGGCGCCACGTCGTTGCGGAAAAAGGTGCGGACGGATGCGCCGGTCGCGTCAACCACGTCGACGCGGAGATCGTTCTGCGGCTGGGTGCTGGCGACCGTGAAGGCGATCCTCGGATAGCGCAAGCCGTAGTAGAAGGACCTTCGTGGCGCCGCCTCGGCCGAGAGCAGGCGTAGGTCACCGGCACTCGGCCCGTCCCCTGCTGGGGCGCCGGTTGGGCTGCCGACGGGGAACGGGGTGCCGGTGGCAGCGGTCGGCGCTCCGCCAGTCGTCGCGGATGCGTTGGTGGCGAACGTTGCCGCCAGCAACGCCGCTGTCACGAGTGTGATCGAGGTTCTCGCCAACACGGGCTACTTCGGCCCGTTTGCCTCCGGAACCTTGGCCTGCAACGGAGTTCCCTATCATGCGCCAGCCGTGAAGACCTACGTAGCGACACCCGCCGACCGCCAGCGTGACTGGTACGTCGTTGACGCCGAGGGGCAGACCCTGGGACGCCTCGCGACCAGGATCGCCGACGCGCTGCGCGGCAAGCGCAAGCCCGAGTACACGCCCCACGTCGACACCGGCGACTTCGTCGTCGTCATCAACGCCGAGAAGATCCGGGTCACCGGCAACAAGCTGGAGCAGAAGACCTACTGGCGCCATAGCGGCTACCCGGGGGGGATCAAGTCGCGCACTCTGGCCGAGATGCTCGACCGCCGTCCCGAGGAGGTCATCCGCAAGGCGGTGAAGGGGATGCTGCCACGCAACCGGCTGGCGCGGAAACAGTTGACCAAGCTGAAGGTGTACGCGGGGCCGGAGCATCCGCACGCGGCGCAGCAGCCGAAACAGATGGAGATCGCCACATGACGGACGAGCCGAGCAAAGAGACGCCTGAGAATTCAGACGCGGAGTCCGAGACCACTCCGCCCGCGGGTCCTGTCGCTGCAGGGGACCCACCTCCTCCTGCGGTAGCTAAAGCTTCCTCGGAGGAGGTCCCCCCTACAGCGCCACCCGCGGAGGAAGCGTCTTCGGATGACACTGAAGCCCCGGCCGCAGAGGAGGAAACTCCGGCTGCCGAGGATGAGCAAGCTGAGCCTCCTGCCGCCGAAGAGGAAGCCCCTGCCGCTGAGAAGGCTGAGAAGCCCAAGGCCGAGGAGAAGAAAAAGGATGTGATTCCGGGGGCTGACCTGGAGCCGATAGCGGTTGAGGAGAAGACCCGGGAGCTGAGTGCGGAGGAGAAGGCGCGGCTCGAGGCCGAGGAGGAAGAGCGGGCCGCCCGCGAGGCTGAGCTGGTCGGCGAGACTTCAGAGGACGAGCTGAGCGCCGCGAGTCGCGCGCCGGCGAAAATGGAGAGCGGCGCGCGTTACCTGGCCACCGGCAAGCGCAAGCGCTCGGTCGCCCGCGTCACCCTGCTGCCCGGCAGCGGCAAGATTGAAGTCAACCAGCGCGCCCTCGAGGAGTTCTTCCCGCGGCCCCTGCATCAGACGATGGCTCGCCAGCCGCTCACGATCACCGGCTATGAGGACAGCGTCGACGTCCGCGTCCGCGTCCACGGCGGCGGCGTCAGCGGCCAGGCCGGCGCGGTTCGCCACGGCATCTCTCGTGCCCTCACCGAGATCGATCCCGCGCTGCGCGTCGAGCTCAAGCGCCGCGGCTTCCTCACTCGCGACGCGCGGGTGAAGGAGCGCCGCAAGGCCGGACTGAAGAAGGCCCGCAAGCGCCCGCAGTTCAGCAAGCGCTAGGAGCCATGTCGGTGGCGAAGGGGCGCAAGCTCTTCGGAACCGATGGGGTCCGAGGGGAGGCGGGGACGTTTCTTACTGCCGAGCTGGCCACGACCCTGGGGCGAGCCGCTACCGCTTCGTTGGCGGCGGAGCGACCGCAGGTCCTGATCGTCCGCGACACGCGCGAGTCGGGGCCGATGCTGGAGGCCGCCCTCGCCGCCGGAATCGCCGCTGCCGGCGGGGACGCGCTGCTGGGCGGCGTGTTGCCGACCCCTGCCGCGGCGATCCTCGCGAGGCGCTTCGGGCTTGACCTCGCGGTCGTCGTCTCCGCCTCCCACAACCCGTACCGCGACAACGGGATCAAGTTCTTCTCGGGAGCGGGCACGAAGCTCGACGACGAGGCTGAGACACGGATCGAGTCGCTAATTGAGGCGGAGGCGTCCCCCGCCGAGCCGGGGCGCGTGCGCGAGCTGAACGGCGGCTTGGAGGACTACCTGCGGGCGCTGGAGGCTGCCTTCCCGCTCGATCTCTCTGGCCACCGTGTCCTGCTCGACTGCGCAAACGGCGCCACGTTCCGCGCCGGTCCCGCGATCTTCGAGCGGCTCGGCGCCACGGTCGAGGCGATCGCCGCTGAGCCCGACGGGCGCAACATCAACGACGGCTGCGGCTCCACTCATCTCGACAACCTGGCTGCCCGAGTCGCCGCATCCGACGCCACGATCGGCTTCGCCTTCGACGGCGACGGCGACCGTGTCCTCGCCGTCGACGGCGACGGCCGCCCCCACGACGGTGACGAGCTGATCGCGCTCGCCGCCCGTGGCATGTCGGCGCGCGGAGAGCTCGGCGGCGGAGTCGCGGTGACTGTGATGAGCAACTACGGCTTCCACCAGGCGATGGAGGAGGCCGGAATCGACGTGGCCGTGACCAAGGTGGGCGACCGCTACGTCCTCGACGAGCTGCACAGTCGCGGTTGGGCGCTCGGCGGCGAGCAGTCCGGGCACATCATCGACACCCGCTTTGTCGCCACCGGCGACGGTATCGCCGCCGCCCTGATGACGATGCGGGAACTCGGCGGTCGTGACCTTGCCGAGGCCGCTCCGATGGAGAAGCTGCCCCAGACCCTGGTCAACGTCGAGGTTGCAGAGCGCGAGGCGGTAGCCGGGGCGACCGCGGTCTGGGAGGCAGTCGAGCGCGAGGAAGAGGCGCTGGAGGGCCGCGGCCGGGTGCTGTTGCGCCCTTCGGGAACCGAGCCCCTCGTCCGAGTAATGGCCGAGGCGCCGACCGCCGCCGAGGCCGACGAGGTTTGCGAGCGCCTTGTCAGCGTGGTCCGCCAAGAGCTGGCCTAGGGCCGGGCCTCTACTCTTAATCGCCTCCCCTTATGTGTGGAATCGTCGGATACGTCGGGGCGCGCCCGTGTCGTCCCCTGCTGGTCGCCGGACTCGAGAAGCTCGAGTACCGCGGCTATGACTCGGCCGGGGTCTCGGTGATCGAGGATGGCCAGATCGAGAGCGTGCGTGCTGTAGGCAACCTCTCCAACCTGCGCGCCGCGGTTGAGGACCGGGACGAGGAGGGAGGCGCCGTCGCCGTCGCCGCCCCCGCGGCCACCACTGGTGTCGCCCACACGCGCTGGGCGACACACGGCCGCGTCACCGAGGAGAACGCCCACCCACACAGCGACAGCTCCGACCGGGTCCACATCGTCCTCAATGGGATCGTCGAGAACCACGCCAAGCTGCGCCGGCGCCTCGAGGCTGACGGCGAGGAGTTCAGCTCGGAAACCGACGCCGAGGTGGTCGCCCACCTGATCGCCAGCCATTACGACGGCGATCTTCCCGCTGCCGTCCGGGCCGCCTTCGCCGAGCTTCGCGGCCACTATGCCTTCGTCGCCATGCACGTTGACCAGCCCGGCCTGCTGGTCGGCGCGCGCAAGGAGTGCCCGCTGGTCGCCGGCGTCGGGGACGGGGAGAGCTTCCTTGCTTCGGCAATCCCCGCCTTCCTCGCGGAGACGCGCGAGGCGGTCGCGATCGAAAACGGGGAGATCGTCACGATCGACGCCGCGGGGGTTCGGATCACCGACAGCGACGGTAATCCAGTTGAGCGCGAGGCCAAGCAGGTCGAGTGGGACGAGGAAGCGGCCGAGAAGGGCGGCTACGAGACCTTCATGCTGAAGGAGATCCACGAACAGGCGGACGCGGTGGCGGAAACGATCGCCGACCGGCTTCCCGGCGACGAGGGCGTCGACCTCTCTGACGTGGAGCTCGACGACGACTTCCTCCGCGGCCTGCGACGGATCGTGATCGTGGCCTGCGGTACCTCCTACCACGCCGGGCTGGTCGGCCGCTACGCAATCGAGGAATGGGCGCGGGTGCCGGTCGAGATGGACATCGCCTCCGAGTACCGCTACCGCAACCCGGTGGTCGGCCCCGATGACCTGGTGATCGGGATGACCCAGTCGGGCGAGACGGCCGACACCCTGGCGGCGATGCGCCTTGCCCGTGAGAACGGCGCCAAGGTTCTGGCGGTCACCAACATCATGGGCAGCCAGGCGACCCGCGACTCTGACGCCGTTCTCTACACGCGCGCCGGCCTCGAGGTCAGCGTCGCCGCGACCAAGACCTTCGTCGCCCAGATCGCGGCGATGTACCTGATCGGGTTGCGCCTGGCGGAGGTGCGCGGCACGCTCGCCCCCGAGCGCCTCGCCGAGCTGGTCGCGGAGATGAAGGCGCTGCCCTCGAAGATCGATGCGACCCTGGCCGGCTGCGAGGAGCGGGTGCGCGAGGTCTCCTCCCGTCACAGCAGCCAGGAGTTCTTCCTCTACCTCGGCCGCCACATCGGGCTGCCGATCTGCCTCGAGGGGGCGCTGAAGCTGAAGGAGGTCTCCTACATCCCGACCGACGCCTACGCGGCCGGCGAGATGAAGCACGGCCCGATCGCGCTGCTCGACGAGTCGACGCCGGTGGTCTGCGTGGCCAACGAGAGCCCCGTCCTCGACAAGGTCCTCTCCAACGTCGAAGAGGTGAGGGCGCGCGGGGCGGAGACGATCGCGGTCGCGACCGAAGGTTGCGAGCGCGTCGGCGAGGTGGCAGACGAAACGGTCGAGGTCGCCCGCACGGACTGGATCCTGCAGCCGATCGTCGCGATCCTGCCGCTGCAGCTGCTGGCCTACGACATCGCGCGGGCGCGCGGCCTCAACGTCGACCAGCCTCGCAATCTGGCCAAGACCGTAACCGTCGAGTGAGGCGGCGGCTAGGCTGCCGCGCATGCTGAAGACCCGCCTCCTCCCAACTGTCCTAGCCATCCCCCTCTTTGCCTTCTTTGCCGGGTGCGGCGATGATGGCGACTCGGCGGGCTCCGGTCTCGCCGGGATGGCGCCGCCGAAGACCGTTGTCTTCGTCGAAGGGACGCTGAGGCCCGAAGGCGCGCTGCGATCCAGCGTCGACTCTGTGGCCCGCCAGGTCGCCGGGGTCGACAACCTAGGCGACTTCGTCATCTCCGAGCTGGAAGACTCCGCCCAGGACGAGGGTGAGTCCTTCGACTTTGAGCAGGACGTAGAGCCGTGGCTGGGGGACAGTGGCGCGGTGGCTTTCCAGCGTCTCGAGGACGGGGAGCTCTCTGAGCCGATCATCCTGATCCAGTCCACTGACACCGCCGCGACGCAGAGGCTGATCGACCGCGTCGGCGACTCCAGCGAGAACGAGGTCGCCATCGTCGATGACGCTCTTGTCATCGCCGAGGACAAGCGCACGCTCGACACCATCACTGCTGCTTCGGAAGGGGAGTCGCTCGCCAACGAAAAGCTTTTCGAGGAGACCTTTTCCCTCGCGTCCGAGGGCAGCTTCGCCGACGCTTACGTGGACGTCGGCGGCTTGCTGCGTCAGGGCGACGTTGATGTCGACGAGCAAGTTGAGAAGGGGCTGGAGGAAGGCGGCGTCGAGCTCAGCAGCGCGGCGGCGCTCGTCAGTCTCACGCCGGGAGCCGATCAGGTCGAGATCGACGTTCGCAGCGACTTCAGCGAGGCCGAAGGACGGGCTGGCAGCGCGCCGGAGCTGCTCGGCTCCCTGCCTGGCAACGCGTTTGCGGGCATTGCCTTCTCTGGCTTTGGTGAGCAGCTGCAGAGGACGCTCGATGAACTAGACCGCGAAGGCATCGATGAAAGCGTCCCGCCTGGGGAGTTGAAGAGCAGCCTGGAGGAAGTGGGGATCGATCTCGACGCGATCGCCGGCTCGATCCGGGATGCTGGCATCTTCGCCGTCGGCGAGACCAAAGCTAGCCTTGGCGGAGCGCTGGTCCTGACCACGGCGGGGTCGCAGGCGACTGACGCGATCTCGAGCCTCGGCCTGCTGCTGCGTGGAGCTGACGTGCCAGGGGTGACGGCTCTGGGCGGCGGGCTGGAGGGATTCTCAGTGCGCGAACCGGAGGAGCTCGGCCCTAAGCCGCTGGTCGTCGCGACAAGAGGCGACCGGATAGCCATCGGGTACGGCCTGCCCGCGACCCGAATGGCCCTCGCGAGCGGTGAAGGGAGCGCGCTCTCCGACAACCCTGCCTATGACGACGCGGTCGCCTCGCTTGGCGGCACGCCGGTGATCGGCTTCGCCGACGGCCCGGCGTCGCTGCGTCTTGCCGATGCGCTTATCCCCGCCTCGGACGCCGACTTCGAGCAGGCGAAGCGGTTCCTACGGAGCATTCGCTTCCTCGCCCTAGGCTCCGGTCTCGAGAACGACCCGGCGACCCTGAAGCTGATCGCTGGCCTAAAGGGGTGAGCCTGGCCGCGATGGCGACTGGCGTTGGCATCGACCTGCTCGAGATCGAGCGATTGGAGCGCGCTCTGGAGCGTCACCCCCAGCTTGCGGAGCGTGTCTTCACCGCGGCCGAGCGCGACTACGCCGCGGCTCGCGCCCGACCGGCTCGCCACCTGGCCGCGCGCTTTGCCGCCAAGGAGGCCGTGGTCAAGGCACTGGGCCTTGCCGGCGGCTTCGGCCTGCGCGAGGTAGAGGTGGTCGCCGGCAAGCCTCCCAACGTGCGTCTCTCCGGCCACGCCGCCGAGGTGGCAGAAGGCCGGGAAATCAGCATCTCCCTAACCCACTCACGCGACTTCGCCGCCGCGGTCGCAGTCGCGGTCGCTGAAGAGGATGATGTTTTACAAATATCAAAACATCATTAGAAACCGTTTGCAGGAACTTTCCAGGCTAGCCAGATAAATTTTCCAAGTTAGCCTAACAAATTCTCCGAGTTAGCCGGTAGCATTCTCCAAGGATGGCTGCCACCTCAGGACAGGACCTGAAGTTGCTGGATCGCGCGGTGGAGGACACGATCGTGGAGGCGATGGGAAGCACCCGCGCTGTGGCCCTCCTTGGCGCAAGGCAAGCGGGAAAGACCACGCTTGCGCGGATGCTTGCGGGCGAGCGTCTCCCTGCCGACTTCATCACTCTGGACGACGAAGCTGCACTTGCTCTGGCGACCGGGGATCCAGTTGGCTTCGTCGCAGGGTTGGGACGGCGGACAGTGATCGACGAGATCCAGCGCGCACCGCAATTGCTGCTGGCGATAAAGGTGCGTCTGGACCGGGACGACTCGCGGGGCCAGTTTCTTCTCACCGGCTCGGCGAACCTCCGCCGCCTTCCTACCGTGAGCGATGCGCTGCCGGGGCGCATCGACTATTTGACCCTGTGGCCGTTCACGCAAGGCGAGCTTCGCGAACGACCAGAGGACTTCCTCGCCGCGATGTTCCGCCGAAAGCCACCCAACGTCACCGGTGCGCCCGTGGGGCGTGACGAGTACACGGAGATGCTTTTGCGTGGTGGCTTCCCCGAAGCACAACGACGCAACGGAGTCGCCCGTAGGCGGTTCTTCGACAGCTACGTCTCCTCGATCGTAGAGCGCGATGTCGTGGAGACCTCGCGTGTGCATGAGCCCGCATCGGTCGAGATGATGCTGCGACTGGTCGCAGCAAGATCGGGATCTCTCGCTCGCTTCGATGCTCTGGGGCGGGACGTAGGGGTGAGCGGCAAGACGGCGAGTGGCTACATCGACGTGCTCGAGCGCTTGTTCCTGGTTCGCGTTCGTCGACCATGGCACGTCAATTTGGGTCAGAGACAGGTCAAGGCGCCCAAGCTGTATGTCGCAGACCCTGGACTTCTTGCGGGTCTGCTCGGCGCTGACGAGCGTCGAGTGCGTGAAGATGACGGGTTGGCCGGCTCGTTGTTCGAGACGTTCGTCGCAACTGAGATCGAGCGCCAAGCGTCCTGGTTTTCGGAAGCGCTCAGCTTCTGGCACTACCGCGATCGCGATCGAGAGGTCGATGTGGTCGTCGAGCGTCCGTCAGGGGAGATAGTGGGCCTGGAGGTGAAGGCGGGCGCCACCGTTCGCGCAAGTGATTTCCGCGGCCTCGTTCACATGCGGGAACGCATTGGCTCGCGTCTCGTCGCTGGTGTCGTTCTCTATGCCGGCGAGCGGACGCTGCCCTTCGGCGAGGGTCTTTGGGCAGTGCCGCTGTCGGCACTTTGGTCGCAGGATCAATCGACCGGGCTGTCTGGGGCTCGGGGTTAGGCTCCATCGGCATGGAGTCCTGGCTGCAGCTGCTGTATGACGCCGAGGGGATGCGGGCGATCGAGGGCTGGGCGATCGAGGAGCAGGGGGTGCCGGAATCGGAGCTGATGGAGACAGCCGGGACGGCGCTGGCGGAGGCAGCTGCGGAGCTGGCGCCACAGGGCCCGGTGCGAATCCTGTGCGGCAAGGGGAACAACGGCGGCGATGGATTGGTCGCCGCGCGCCACCTCGAAGGCATGGGCTTCGAGGTCGAGGTGCTGGAGCTGTGGTCGGGAGATCTCCCCGGCGACCTCGACGCTTGGCTCGAGGGCTCGGGCGCTGTCGTCGACGCGATCTTCGGTACGGGGTTTTCGGGGGCGCCGCGCGAGCCCGCCGCAGCGGCGATTGAGGCGATCAACCGCTGCGGAGCGCCGGTCGTCGCTTGCGACGTCGCCTCTGGTGTCGATGCTTCGAGCGGCGAGGTCGAGGGCATAGCGGTTGAAGCCGCGGTCACCGTCAGCTTTCACGCGCCGAAGATCGGTCACTGGATCGCGCCGGGGAAGTGGCATACGGGCGAACTGCAGGTTGTGCCGATCGGGATTCCCGATGGCGCGCCGACCGAGCCGACCGCCGGTGTCATCTCGCCCGCCGTGCTGAGCCTGGCGCCGCGCCGCGGCCCCCGCTCGACCAAGTTCAGCTCTGGCCAGGTGACGATCGCCGGCGGCTCGCGAGGTCTCACCGGCGCGGTGAGGATGACCTCCCTGGCCGCGATCCGCGCCGGGGCGGGCTACGCGACGGTGGCCGTGCCCGCTGATCTGGAGCCGATCTTCGAGGCCGCCCAGCCAGAGGTGATGTCGGTCGGCTGCCCTGGTGGTGACGGGCGTCTCGTTCCCGCCTCGGCGAAGACCGTGCTGCGCGCTTTCGAGCCCGCTGCTGCCGGCGTGCTTGGGCCGGGACTCGGCCGCGACCCCGGCTCGGTCGAGTTGGCGCGCGAAGTTCTCGGCGCGATCGAGGCGCCGCTGGTCCTCGATGCCGACGGGCTCAATGCTTTCACCGGCGATCTCGGCCCGATAGCCGCGCGGGACGCGCCGACCGTCCTCACCCCGCACGCCGGCGAGCTGGGCAGGCTGCTCGGCAGTGGCTCCGAGCAGGTGTCTGCCCGCCGCCTCGCCTCGGCCCGTGACGCAGCCCGTGCCGCTGGCGCCGTAGTCGTGCTCAAGGGCGACGACACGATCGTCAGTGACGGCGAGCGAGTCGCCGTCAACGCGTTGTCCGCTCCGGCGCTCGCCACCGCGGGCAGCGGCGACGTCCTCTCCGGGATGATCGCCGCCCTGCTCGCCCGCGGTCTCGAGCCCTTCGCCGCCGCCTGCGCGGCGGTGCTCGCCCACGCCCGCGCGGGCCGTGATGCCGTGGACAGAATCGGCTCTGCCGAGTCGGTCATCGCCACCGACGTAATCGACTCGATCCCGTCGGCGTTGCTTACGGATACGCTTCCCGACCGATGAAGACCGCTGCCGAGATCATGGATGCCGACGTGCCGGCCGTCTCGCCCGAGGCCGATGCCCGCGCCGCAGTCGAGCTGCTCGCCAAGACCGACAAGAGCGCGATCCCCGTTGTCGACGGGGATCGGCGCGTGGTCGGGATAGTCAGCGAGTCCGATCTGGTCCTCAGCGAGGAGGAAGCCGACCTCCACCTGCCGCACTTCCTCAACATCATGGGCGGCGTCGTCTTCATCGGCTCGATGAAGGGCTTCGAGGAGCGTCTCGAGAAGGCCTTCGCGACGAAAGTCTCCGAGCTGATGACCCGCGACCCGGTCGTCGCCAACGTCGACAACTCCGCCGAGTGGGTGGCGAAGACGATCGCTGAGAAGCACCACAATCACCTGCCCGTGGTCGACGCGGACGGTCGCCTCGCCGGACTGGTCACGCGGGCCGACGCGCTGGCCGCGCTGATCGCCGACTAGGACGAATTGAGATGGAACGGGCAGTCGCCCGGATCGACCTCGCCGCTGTCGAGCGCAACTGCGCGCGGCTGAAGGCGACGCTGCGCGAGGGTGCGAAGCTGTGCGCGGTGGTGAAGGCGGATGGCTACGGTCACGGCGCCGACGCCTGCGCCTCCGCAGCGCTGAGCGGCGGCGCGGCGAGGCTGGCGGTGGCGACCGGGGCGGAGGCCGCGCAGATCGGCCGTCGCTTCCCACACGTGCCGCTGCTGACGATGGGGGCGCTTACGCCGAACGACCTCGACGCGGCGCTGTCCGCCGGCTCGGAGGTGGCGGTTTGGCATGAGGACTTCCGGCACATCGTCGCCGACCGCGCTCGCGCTCATGGCCGGGCGATCGGAGTCCACGTCAAGTACGACAGCGGCATGGGCCGTCTCGGCAACCGAGACCCCGAAGCCGTTCTGGCTCTGGCCCGCACCTGCGCCGAGGACCCCGACCTGGAGCTGGCCGGCATCTGGACCCACTTCGCCACCGCCGACGAACCGGATGCGGACGACGGTTTCTTCGACCAGCAGCTCGAACGCTTCACGGCTGTCGCCGAGGCGATCAAGAGCGAGTTCCCCGGGACGATCGCGCACGCGGCGAACAGCGCTGCGGTCTTCCGCGAGGGGCGTTCCCACTTCGACATGGCTCGCTGCGGCGTCGCCGTCTACGGGCTCGACCCCTTCCAGGGCGACCCCGCTGCGCGCGACCTCGTTCCCGCCATGTCGCTGCACTCCTACGTCGCCGACGTGAAGCGCTTCGCGGTCGGCGACAGCGCCGGCTACGGGCGCACGTGGCGGGCGCAGGAGGAGACCTGCGTCGGCGTGTTGCCGCTCGGCTATGGCGACGGGGTGCGACGCGGCCTCTCCAACAATGCCGAGGTCCTGATCCGCGGCCGTCGCCGCCCGCTGGTCGGCACCGTCTCGATGGACAACGTGACGATCGACCTTGGTCCCGAGACCGACGTCGAGCCCGGCGATGAGGCGGTGCTGATCGGTACTCAGGATGGGGAGACGATCCTCGCCGAGGAGGTGGCGGCTCGGCTCGACACGATCAACTACGAGATCAGCTGCGGGATCTCCGCCCGCGTGCCCAGAGCAACATGAGCGCTGTGGCCGAGCGCCTGGCGGCCTCGCCGCTGGTGGCGCTGGCGCGCCGGGCCCTGGGCGGCGGCGAGGGAGTCTGGATCGCCGGCGGCGCGATCCGGGACGCCGCCTTGGGGCGCGAGGTGACCGACCTCGACCTCGCCTCGGCCGGCGATCCCGCGCTCCTCGCCAAGGCGGTGGCCCGCGAGAGCGGCGGCCACTCCTTCCAGCTCTCCGCGGAGTTCGCGACGTGGCGCGCCGTGGCCGCCGACGGCTCTTGGCAGATCGATGTGACGGCTCTGCGTGGCGAGACGATTGAGGCAGACCTGGCGGCGCGTGACTTCACCGTCGGTGCCGTCGCGACGCCCCTCGCCGGGGGCGAGCTACTCGACCCCCACGGCGGCCTCGCTGACCTCGACCGCGGCGTGCTGCGAGTGGTCGGCGAGGGCAGCTTCGCGGCCGATCCGCTGCGGTTGCTGCGCGCCGCCAGGCTCGCCGCCGAGCTGAACCTGGATGTCGACCCGGACACGGCCGTGTTCGCCCGGGCCGAAGCCGTGCGCCTCGCTGAGGCCGCCGGTGAGCGCCAGCTGGTCGAGCTGCGCCAGCTGGTCGGCGGCCCGCGGCCGTTGCGCGGCCTGGAGTTGCTCGGCGAGCTCGGGTTGACGGCCATAGCGCTACCCGAGCTGGAGGCGCTGCGCGGGGTGGAGCAGGGCCCCAACCACCACCTCGACGTGTACGGCCACACGCTCGCCGTGCTCGAGCAGACGCTTGAGCTGGAGGGTGATCTCGATCGCTTCGCCGACGAGCGCGCCGACGAGGTGCGGGCGCTGCTCGCCGAGCCTCTGGCCGACGAGATGACCCGCGGCACCGCGCTCCGCTTCGGTGCCCTGCTGCACGACGTCGGCAAGCCGGCAACGCGGGGGGAACGGAACGGTTACGTGACCTTCATCGGTCACGACAGCGACGGCGCCGAGATCGTCGCCGGGCTTTGCCGGCGGCTGCGGGCGAGCCGCGTCCTCGCTGGTCACCTGCGGGCGCTGACCCTCCACCACCTGCGGCTCGGCTTCCTCGTCCACGAGATGCCCTTGCCGCCGCGTCGCGTCCATGAGTACCTGCGCGCGACCGAGCCGGTCTCCGTCGACGTGACCCTGCTCACCGTGGCCGACCGCCTCTCCGCCCGCGGCGGCGGCCCCTTCGCTACCGACGAGGCGATCTCAGCGCACCTGGAGCTGGCTCGCGAAATGGTCGCGGCGGCGCTCGACTGGCGTCGTGACGGGCCGCCGCCGCCGCTGCTTCCCGGCGACGAGCTGGCCGCCGAGCTGGGAATGGAGGAGGGTCCCGAGCTGGGCGAGCTGCTCGCCGAGCTGGAGGCAGCGCAGTACGCGGGCGAGATCGCCACCAGGGCCGAGGCCGTGGAGCAGGCGCGCCGGATCCGGGGCTGAGCGCCGAGCGAGCAGGCGAGCGCCCATCGGATACGCTCCCTGCCTATGGCAGAGGAGAAGATCGAGATGGAGGGCGAGATCACCGAGGCCCTCCCCAACACGATGTTCCGGGTCAAACTGGACAATGACCACGAGGTCCTCGGACACATCTCCGGCAAGATGCGTCGCCACTACATCCGCATCCTGCCCGGCGACCGGGTGAAGATCGAGCTTTCCCCGTACGACCTGGACCGCGGTCGAATTACCTACCGCTACAAATAAGCCGGATCGGCCAGCTCCGCCACTAGCGCCGACCAGGCGAAGTCTTTGGCCCCAAGGCTTTTGCCGGTTCGCGGGTCGTAGTACTCGCGCAGGCCTTCGCGCTCGACCGCGCCGATCAGCCCCGTGGCGAGGCGGTTTGCCTCCTGCTCGTAGCCGAGGCGGCGCAGGCCGAGCCAGACCATCCAGGCGGAGTTGACCCAGGTCGGGCCTCTCCAGTAGCGGCGGATCGGGCCGCGGCCCCCGTCCGGCTCGTAGCTTGGCTCCGAGACGGCGACGGAAGGCGGGGCAACCGGGGTGAGGAACTCCCCCCGGTTCAGCAGGTGCTCTTCGATCAGGCGCCGACCGATTTCCTCGGGCAGGTCCGGTAGGGCGAGGGGGGCGAGCGCCGCCCAGGTGACGACGCCGGGGCGGGCACCGCCCGGGCGAACCTCGTCGAAGAAGAGGCCGCGCCTCTCGTCCCAGAGCCGCTCGACCAGAGCGGGGGTCGCCGAGGGCCGGCCGAGCGCCTGCAGCGAGAGCGACCAGAACGTGTTGACCAGGGTCTCGCAGAGCAGCGGGCCCCCGCGCGCGTCAATTCGCCGGGCGTCGAAGCCGAGGCGACGGTTGCGCCGCACCAGGCAAGGGAAGCCGATTCGCCCGTTGGCCCGTCGCCCCCAGACCGGGTCGAACTTGGGCGAGGCATCGAGGCCGGACTCGTCAGGCTGGACGATCCAGAGCAGCCCGTCGCCCTCGAGGTCGCGGTTCGCGGCCAGCCACTCGGCTTGGGCAGCGATGCGCGGCTCCTCAGCCGGGTCGCCGCCGGCGATCCTCCAGGCCCATGCGAGCAGTGGCGGCTGGATCGTCCCCGTCTGCAGGCTGTGGCGCGAGGAGACGTTGTAGAAGGGCAGGCGGGTGAGGGAGACGGGCCGGTCCCAGAAGATCGTGTGGCCGATGAAGCCGTCCTCGCGCTGGGCGGCGAGCAGGCTCTCCAGCTCGGTCCGCGACCGGTTCGGGTCGAAGCGCCGCCAGACGATTGCCGCGAAGCAGGAGTCCCAGTACCACTGCCACGGGTAGCGGGTCGGGCTGGGGCGGGTGTAGGCGTAAGGGACTCCGTCGCGCTCGCCCTCCAGCCAGTTCTGGCGCAGGACGCGCTCGGCGATCTCGGTCGCGCTGCTCACACCGCCGTGCGGCGCATTTCGCGCAGCGCCAGCGCGCCGAGGACCCCCAGCAATCCCACCAGCGCCACGATCCCGGGCCAGGTCTCGGCCCAGGTGACTCCGCCGATGAACCCCTGGCGCGCCGCTTCGACGACCTCGGTCACTGGGTTGACTTCGGCGACGCTCCGCAGCCAGGGCTGAAGCAGGGCGAGCGGCGCGTAGGCGGTTGTGGTCAGGATCAGCGCCATCATCCCGGCCTGCATCAGGGGCGCCGCAGACTGGGTCTTGAAGCGCAGCGCCAGCATCGATCCCCAGCAGGCGGCGACGGCCGCCGTCGCGACGACCATCAGGTAGGTGACCAGCAGCCCGTCGATCCCCGGCCAGCCGGCGCCGAGCGGCAGCGCCACTGCGAGCACGAAGGTGGCCGGAATCAGCGCCCGGGTGCTGGCGGCGAGGACGGTGCCAGCGAGCAGCACCCAGCGTGGGGCGGGGGAGACAAGCAGGCGGTCGACCCAACCGTGCTCGAAGTCGCGGGCGAGGTTGACGCCGGCCGCCGCGCCGGTGAACCCGGCCCCCTGCAGCATGCTGATCGGCACGATGAAGCTCTCGTAGGCGCCTGTGGCGAAGCCATTGAGCTGGGTGAGCGCTCCGAAGACCCCGTTCAGGCCGAGGAAGAAGATCGTCGGCGCCAGCACCCCGGGGATGGCCGCTCCGGGTACCCGCAGCAGCTCGTTGCGAGAGCGCGCCATCAGCGCCCCGATCGTCGCCAGGTTGGCCCGCCAGGCCGGCAGTGTCAGGGTCGTGTCCATCAGCCCGCCCTCAGCCGGTGGCGCAGGGCACGGGCGCTCAGCACCAGTCCCAGGACGACGATGCCGGCTATTGCCGCCACCGCGCTGAGCAGCTCGGAAGCGTCGATATCGGAGATGATCGGGTCGCGGATCCCCTCGACCACGAAGCTGAACGGGTTGTAGGCGGCGATCGTCTTCGCCGGCTCGATCATCAGTTCCTGGGGGAAGAAGGCGGTGGAGAGGAAGAGGACGACGAGGACCAGCGGGAAGAGGCCTTGGACGACGCTGGCGTTGCCGGTCCGCAGGGCGATCGCGGCGCCGATCCCGCCGACCGCCATCGCCGTCGCCGTGACCAGGACGATCGCGATCAGGGCGCCGGCGACCCCGCTGTGTATCTCCGCGCCGAAGATCAGCCCGATCGCCAGGAACCAGAGGGCGGAGAGCAGGCCAAGCGCCGCCGTCCCCACCAACCGTCCGAGCACGATCGTGAAGCGGGAGATTGGTGCGGCGAAGAGGCGGTCGGTGAAGCCCATCTCGATGTCGACCGCGAGCGCGATGCCGCCGCTGTTGCCGGCCAGCATCAGCGATTGCATCATCGCCCCGGCCAGCATGAACTGGAGAAAACTCTGCACTGGCGGGAAGCCGGGGAGATTGACGGCGCCGCCCGCGCCGCCGGTCTGGATCGCCAGTAGCAGGGTGGGGAAGATGACGATCGGCGCCATCAGCTGCGGGCGGCGGAAGGTCTGCCGGACCGAGCGCATCCCCAGCGCCTGCACGACCCGCAGGTTCGTTGCTGCCGAACCGAGCGACCAAGCGTGCATATCTGATTCTTCGCGCCGGGAGCGAGCGTGTAGGCCTTGTGTTTGGGGGCTCAAGCCTCGATCGCCTCCTCGGCTGCCTTCTCCTCCTCCTGGGCCAGGTGGTAGCCGGTTTTCGCTACGAAGACGTCGTCGAGCGTGGGTTGGACCAGCTCCAGCGACCCCACTCCAACACCGGCGTCGTCCAGCGCCCGTACCACGCGCGGGATGTCGGCGGCGCCGTTCTCGACCTCGACCAGAATCGTCTTGCCGTCGATCGGTGGCAGCAGCTTGCCGACCTTCGCGCAGGCCGCCTCCGCGTCGGCGATCGAGCCCTGCTCCAGCGTCAGCTGGATATGGGGATTGCCCATCTCCGCCTTCAGCGACTCCGGCGTCCCCTCGGCGACGATCCTGCCGTTGTCGATGATGCCGACGTTGTCGGCGAGCTGGTCCGCCTCCTCGAGGTACTGGGTGGTGAGGAAGACGGTCGTGCCCTCGTCGTTGAGGGCCCGCACCTCCTCCCAGATCGTTCTTGCGGCTGACCGGGTCGAGGCCCGTGGTGGGCTCGTCGAGGAAGAGGACGCGCGGTTCGTGAACGAGCGCGGCGGCGAGATCGAGGCGGCGCTGCATGCCGCCCGAGTAGCCGCCGACCCGCCTGTCGGCGGCGTCGGTCAGCCCCACCCGATCGAGCAGGCCATCGGCCCGGCGCTTGCCCTCCGCGCTGGGAAGTCCCTGCAGGGTCGCCTGCAGGCGGATCAGCTCGCGGCCAGTCATCAGCGGATCAAGCGCCGCCTCCTGTAGGGCGACACCGATAGAGGCGCGGACCTGGCGCGCTTCGCGCTCCACGTCGTGACCGGCGACGCTAGCCCGGCCGCCGGTCGGCAGCAGCAGCGTCGTCAGCATCCGCACCGTGGTTGTCTTGCCGGCGCCGTTGGGGCCGAGGAAGCCGTAGATCTCGCCCTCGTCGACGACGAGGTCGACGCCCTGCACAGCGAGCACGTCCTCGAAGGTGCGCTCTAGCCCCTCGACGACGATCGCCGCCACCGTCAGGCCCCCGCTGTCTCTGTCTCCGCCTGGGCGAGCGGCGAGAGCGCCTCCACCCAGCGCCGGCCGTTGGCGCGCTCCAGTGCCTCCGCAGCGTCAAGCAGCAGCTCGTCTCGTCCCCAGGCGGCGCCCAACTGCAGGGCAATCGGCAGCTGCTCCGAGCTGAGACCGACCGGGACACTGATCGAGGGGATCCCGGTCAGGTTGGCGAGCGCAGCACCCCGCACGTTCGCTTGGTCCGCGGTGTGGGTGCCGGAGGGCAGCTCCACTATCGGCGACTCCAGCGGCGGGGCGACGGCGGGCACGGTGGGCCAGGCGAGTACGTCGACGTCGGCGAAGAGGGCAGCGAGGCGGCGGCGCATCATCGTGCGGATGCGCGCCGATTGCACGATCGCGGCCGCCGGCAGCAGCGCCCGGTACTTGATGAAGCCGCGGGCGATCGGGCTGATCTCCGGATGCAGGCGGTTCAGCCGCTCTGGCGTGGCGCCGCCCAGGCTCTCGGCGTTGATCAGGAGGATCGCGGCCAGCGTCGCCACCGGCAGGTCCGGCAGCGAGACCTCGCGGACCTCGCCGCCGGTCTCGCCGCGCAGACCCTCGATCGCGGCCTCACATGCCTTCTGCACCTCAGGGTTGACGTCCTCAGAAACGGGGTCGCGGACGATGCCGATCCGCAAGTTGGCGGCGGCGCCGGCGGAGAGCCTCTCGCCGAACAGCACCGAGCCGAGCAGTCGGCAGTCGGCGGCGTCGGCGCAGAGCGGCCCGGAGACGATCAGCGACGTGATCGCGGCCATGTGGTGCCCTGCCATCGCCGAGCGGCCGAAGGTCGGCTTGAGGCCGGTCAGGCCGCAGTAGGCGGCGGGGAAGCGGACCGAGCCTAGGCCGTCGGCACCGACCGCGCCGGCGACGAGGCGGGCGGCGACGGCTGCTGCCGGCCCGCTAGAGGAGCCGCCGGGGCAGCGCTCGGTGTTCCAGGGATTGCGCGCGGGGCCATAAACCGAGACGTTGCCGGTGCTGCCGGCACCAAGCTCGTGCATGTTGCCGACGCCGACGATCGTCGCACCGGCGTCGCGCAGGGCCCGGTAGGGGCCTGACTCGGCCGGGACAGTGGGGGCGAGCAGTTCGGCGGCGCCGAAGCGTTGCGCTCGCCAGGGCAGCGGCCACTCGTCCTTGACCACGAGCGGCACCCCGTGCAGCGGTCCCTCTGGAGCAGCAGCGAGCATCTCGCGCGAGCGCTTAGGGAAGGTCTCGACCACGGCGTTGATCGCCGGGTTGCGCTGCTCGATCCGGGCCAGTGTCTCGTCGAGCAGCTCGACTGGGTCTGTGTCACCGCGGGCAATCGCCGCCGCCTGCTCGCGGAGGGAGAGGTCGAGGGCGCTCACTGCGGCGCCTTGGAGAGGTCGGGCTGGCGCTCCGGCTCGACCCCGCTTGTGTCGAGCGAGAGCAGATCGAGGATCGCCGGCCAGAACATCCCGTGGGCGGCGTTCATCACCGCCAGCTCCACCTCGTCGGCCTCGATCCCGAGCGAGGCGAGCCCGGCTGGGATGAACTCATCTGCGCGTTCGCTGGCCTCCATATCCGGCTGGCAACCCTACAGAGACGGTGTCGCGGTTCTCCTGGCTGCGATCGTGCAGGCGGCGCTGGGAGACCACGTTCCCTGTGCGCTGGCGGCAGAATCGAGGCCGCAACCCTGACAAAACCGCCGGGTTGCAGGTGAGATGTCCCTCCAGGCAGGCGAAAACCGACTCGACAGGACACGCGCGCTGTGTGCGCTGGCGTTGGCTTGCGCCCTCGCGGCGCTGGTCGCGGCCGCTTGGCCAGGCACGGCGGACTCGGCTCCCGCGCGGGTGATCGTGCTCGGGCAGACCGCCGAAACCCCACCTCCGTCGTGTCCCGGCAAAGTCGTCAACAACGTCGAGATCCTGCCCTGCCGGGTCGAGGGGCACGTCACTGGCTTCCAGGCGATTGCTGGCGGAGAGGCTCGGCCTTACGAGGCGCCCTTCGACGGCAAGATCGTCGCCTGGTCGATCACGCTGGCGAAGCCCTCGCGGGTGGATGGCAAAACGACGACCAACGAGGTCGGCTTCTTCAACGAATTCCTCGGCCAGCCCTCGCAGGCACGGATCGGCGTCCTGCGGCCGGTGGAGGACTCCAAGCCGCCGAAATACACCTTGGTCCGGCAGAGCCCGCTTGAGCTGCTCAACCCCTACTTCGGCAGCACTCCGATCTTCGCGCTCGAGCATCCTCTCTCCGTGCTGCGCGGCCAGGTGGTCGCCCTGACGATCCCGACCTGGGCGCCGATGTTCGCCTTCAACGTCTCCGACGAAGACACCTGGCGCGGCAGCCGTCTGCCGAAACAGTGCTCCTCCAAGGCCGACATCCAGGAAGGCCGGCCGCAGCAGGGGGTCGGCAAGACCAAGACCTACGGCTGTTACTACTCCAACGCGCGGTTGCTCTACACGGCGACTCTGGTCAAGCAGCCGTAGTCCGAACCAGTGCAGGGGGAGGGCGTCGGGCACCCCTCCGCACTCGCAACTCGTCGCTGGGGAGGCCCTGGCTGATGCCTCGATGCGCTGTCCTCCTCCCGCGCAAAACGTGCGGCGGGGTACCCGACACCCTCCCAGCGCAAACCGTCGTCAACGCGCGGAAGCCCTGAGACGGAGACGCGAGAAAGAATTCACATTCGTCGTGCCACATGCGCGCCGCGCTCCATCAGCGTTGGCCTGTGCTCTGGACTGAAGCGGTATCTCTTGTGGCCTCTTTCCTGCCCCGGGTCGAGGATCCTTGGCCGGAGAGCATCGGTTTCGGATTTCCGTTCACTCTCGCCGGGGCAGGTGGCGCTCTGGCGGGGGTTGTTTTCTTCGGTTCGACGGCGGCGCGCCGAGACCGTGCAATCAGACTGGGCTTTCTTCTCGGCTTCCTGGGAGGGGTCAGCCTCTATGTCATTTCGCTCCTCGCCCAGGTAGGCTCCCAACTATGAAACGTTTTGTCAGAAGCGAGTGGTTTGTTGGTCCTTCGCTTGGCATCCTCACTGTGCTCGCCGTGGCTATCACGCAAACTGGCGCTGGCGGCGCCTATCTGTTTGGAATCGGGTTCCTGGCGATCGCGATCGCGATCATGCGCTTCCGAGAATCGGTGCCCTAGCTCGGCAGGTAGAGCCGAGTGTCTTAAAGGGGTTCTTGACGCAAACCGCAGTGAGGGCAGTCGCTGACGTCGAGGCCGATCAGCTGGTCGCAGCGACGGCAGGCGCGCAGGTTTTCCGGGGTGCGCGGCAGGGCGGAGGCGGAGGGGGCGAGGGGTAGCACCATCGCCACTGGCTCCATCTCCTCGCCGGTATCGCGATCGAGGTAGACCTCGCCGGGCTCAGCGTAGGCGAGGGCCTCGCGGCCCGAGGCCTTGGCGCGCATCCGGTAGAGCTGCTTCGAGTTCACGACGGCGAAGACTAATAGCTTGCGCGGCAGCGATGCGCGTTCTCCTCTTCCACGGCTACATGCTGCGCGGCACCGGCAGCAACATCTACACGTCGAATCTCGCTCGGGCCTTGGCCCAGCTTGGACATGAGGTTCACCTGCTCTGTCAAGACCGGGAGGTCCAGATCGAGGGCGTCCGGATCCACAACCCGGACATTCATGGACTGCTTCCCGTCTACGTCAAGGACCCTTACGAGGGGTTCCAGGTAAAGGCCTATCCCGAGCTCACCGACGAGGAGCTGGACCGCTACGTCGACGCCAATGTTGCAGCGGTCGAAGAGGTGGCGACTCGCGCCGGTGGCTTCGACGCTGCTCTCGGCGGTCATCTAGTCATGGGTCCGGCGATCCTCGCTCGTGCAGGCATCAGCCAGTTTGCGGCCAAGATCCACGGCTCGGCCCTCGAGTACACGGTCAAGCCGCACCCTCGCTTCCTGCCCTATGCCGAAGAAGGCGTGAACGCCGCGAGCGGAGTCCTCGTCGGCTCCCGCCACACGGCCGAGTCGCTCTGGGACGCCCTCCCAGCCGTCCCCGATCTTCGAGAGAAGACGCGGCTAGGGCCACCTGGCCTTGATCCTGAGGCGTTCCGGCCGTTGGAGCCGGATGGCGGGGGTCCGAGAACGAAGACCTCGCCCGCAGGATCCCCGCCAGCCGGCTCCCGACAGGAGCGAGTTGTCTACGTGGGGAAGCTGATCGTGTCGAAGGGCGTGGATCTGCTTATAGCCGCGTGGCCGCTCGTGCGAGCGGAGCACCCGGAGGCACGGCTGGAGATCGCCGGGTTCGGCGAGTACGAGCAAGGCCTGCGGAGGCTGCTGTCGGCGCTGGAGCGGGGTGATCTTGGAGATGCGCGGGAGGTGGCGCGACTGGGGTGGGCCCTCGAGGGTGGAGAGGAGAAGCCACTCTCGATTTTGTCTGCATTCCTGGCCGATCAGCCGACGGGCTATCTCGAGGCGGCGCGGGGAATGGCAGGCTCGGTCGAGTGGCTCGGGAGGCTCGAGCACGACCAGGTCGCCGAGCTGCTGCCTGGCGCCGAGGCGTTGGTGATGCCGAGCACGTTTCCGGAGGCATTCGGAATGGTTGCCGCGGAGGCGGCGGCCTGCGGAGTCCTGCCGGTATCCGCGGGGCATTCAGGGATGCTTGAGGTCTCGCGGCAGCTGGCGGCGGCGCTGCCGTCCGAGATCGGTTCGCTGACCTCGTTCCCGGTTGAGATCGGCGCTGTGGAGCGCATAGCTGCACGGCTGAACGGGTGGCTCGGCCTGCCCGAGGCGGAGCGAGAGGAAGCTCGCCAGCGGCTTGCGGAGACGGCTCGGCGGCTCTGGAGCTGGGAGGGCGTCGCGCGCGGCGTGATCGCCGCCTCGCGAGGCGAGCTTGACCGTCTGCCGCTTGCATAGAATGCGCGCCCGCCGATGATCGGACGCCTGCCGATAGCGAAGATGCTCGCTGCCACGATTGCGCTGACCGTGGTCATCTCCGTGGTCATGGTGCCGATCAACTGGAATGGCCAGGGAGCCTCCACCGCCGCGGGCCCAATCGACACGCTGCTCGACGTGATGATCGTCCTCTCCGCCTTCGTCTTCTCGCTAGTGATGGTGATGCTCTTCTACGCGCTGTGGAGGTTCAAAGCCAAGCCGGGCGACGAGTCCGACGGCGAGCCGATCCACGGCAACACCCGGCTCGAGATCGCCTGGACCGTGATCCCGACGATCATCGTCCTCTTCGGCGCCGGCTACAGCTGGGCGGTCCTGGAGGACATCGAGGAGCCGGCCGAGAACCCGCTCACGGTCCAGGTCTTCGCCCAGCAGTTCGCCTGGAGCTTCGGCTACCCCGGCAAGGACGAAGTCTGGTCGGAGGGCGAGCTGCACGTGCCGCTCGACCGCCAGGTCCACTTCAAGCTGCACGCCCAGGACGTGATCCACTCCTTCTGGGTGCAGGAGTGGCGGATCAAGAAGGACGCCGTCCCCGGGATCACGACGACGGCGATCGTCACGCCCGACAAGCCGGGGACCTACCAGCTGATCTGCACCGAGCTCTGTGGGTTCGGCCACGCCACGATGCGCGCCACCGTGGTGGTCGAGCCGGCTGCCGAGTTCCGCAAATGGGTCGGCGAACTGGACCAGAAAGTGCCGGCTCCGTTTAAAGAGTCGATCGTCCAGGACACCGAGGCCGACCCCGTCCCCGTCGGAGCCGGAGGAGCGTAGTGCCGCCTGGGCATAATGAGGAGACCGACTAGATGGTGACCGCGATCAAGCAGCCAGGGTGGATTCGGGGCGCGCTCGGCATGGTGCTGGGCGCCGCGTTCGGCTTCGGCCTGGTCGTGATGCTGCGGGCGGTCTCCGGGCTCGACGTCTTCCAGACCGAGCAGACCGGCTACCCGCATGTAGTCGTGCCGTTGGTCACCGGTCCGCTCGGCTTCCTGCTCGGCTTCGGCTGCTTCGACTACTGGCTGCGCTGGGCGGCCGGGATGCCGACCGTTCCCGAGGACCACTCCCAGCACGGCGCGACCAGCTGGCGCGACTACTTCCGCTTTAACACCGATCACAAGGTGATCGGCATCCAGTATGTCGTCACCACCTTCTTTTTCTTCTTTCTCGGTGGGCTGCTGGCGATGCTAATCCGCGCCGAGCTGGCCCAGCCCGGCTCCCAGATCGTCGATCCGAGCACCTACAACGGCCTCTTCTCGACGCACGCGGTACTGATGATCTTTGTCTTCGTGATCCCGGTCTTCGCCGGGCTCGCCAACTACGTCCTGCCGCTGATGATCGGCGCGCCGGACATGGCCTTCCCACGACTCAACGCGCTCAGCTTCTGGATGCTGCCGCTGGCCGGCCTACTCTTCATCGCCAGCTACCTCGTTCCGGGAGGCGCCTTCGACACGGGCTGGACCGGCTACGCGCCGCTCTCCACAGGGGCGCCGCTCGGTCAATCGTTCTTCAACATAGGCGTGCAGTTCGCCGGCGCCTCTTCGATCGCGACCGCGCTCAACTTCCTGGTCACGATCATCACCATGCGTGCGCCTGGGATGACCTTCTGGCGGATGCCGCTGCTGGTCTGGGCCAACCTCTCGACCTCGCTGCTGGTCGTCGCCGCCACCCCGTTCATCGCCGGCGCCCAGTTCATGGTGCTCTTTGACCGCGTCCTGCAAACCAACTTCTTCGAGTTCGCGGCCGGCGGCGACGTGGTCAGCTACCAGCACATCTTCTGGTTCTACTCGCACCCAGCCGTCTACATCATGATGCTGCCCGGCTTCGGGATTATCAGCGAGGTCATCTCGACCCACGCCCGCAAGCCGATTTTCGGCTACCGGTTGATGGCCCTGGCGCTGATCGGGATCGTCATCCTCAGCTACTCGGTCTGGGCGCACCACATGTTCGTTGCCGGCATGTTCAGCTGGCTGCGGGTGCCGATGATGATCACCACGCTGCTGATCGCGGTGCCGACCGGGATCAAGATCTTCTCCTGGCTGGGCACGCTCTACTTCGGCAAGATCCATACGTACTCGACCGCGATGCTGTTCGCGCTCGCCTTCATCGTCACCTTCACAATTGGTGGGATCAGCGGCGTGATGCTGGGCATGGTGCCGATCGACATCCACGTCTCGGACACCTACTTCATCGTCGCCCACATTCACTTCGTGCTCTTCGGCGGCTCGGTTTTCACGATCTTCGCCGGCGTCTACCACTGGTTCCCGAAGATGACCGGGCGGATGTACGACGAGCGGCTCGGCCGGGTCCACTTCTGGGGCACCGTCATTGGTACCTGGCTTACCTTCATCCCGATGCACTGGGTGGGCATGGACGGGATGCCGCGACGCGTCGCCGACTACGCCACGCAGTTCGGCGAGTGGAACTTGCTGATCAGCTGCGGCGCCTTCCTGCTCGGTGCCGTGCAGCTCGTCTTCCTCTACAACATGGTCGTCAGCTGGAAGTACGGCCCCCGGGCCGAGGCCAACCCCTGGCGCGCGAAGACGATCGAGTGGCAGGTCTCCTCGCCACCGCCGATCTTCAACTTCGACGAGATCCCGCGCGTCGTCGGCGGTCCCTACGAGTTCGGCGTCCCCGGTGCCCGCCACGCGATCATGGCCGGTGAAGGCGCAGAGGTCGCCAAACCGGAGCCGACGACGGTGGGTACCTCGACATGAGTACCTCCTCCGATGTCCGGCCCTTGCTCGTCTTCCTCAACGAGGTAGCGGGCGGTCGCAAGCTTCTCGAGGCAGTCCGCGAGCGGGCCGAGCAGGTTCCCTTCGTCGCCGTTGCGGCGCCGCAGAACCAGCCAGCCGTGGGCCAGGTCGTCGAGCCCGGTGAACTACGCGACGCCGCCCGAGCGCGGGTCGAGGTGACGATGTCGGTCCTTGCCGAGTACGGAATCGACTCGATCGGTGAGGTAATGGACCCCGATCCGGCTCTCGCTCTGGACGACGCCGTGCGCGCCCATGACCCGGGGGAGGTGCTGCTTTCTTGCCTCTCCGAGACCCGTTTCGGGTTTACCCGCAAGGACCTGGTGGAGTGGGCGCGGGCCCGCTTCGAGCCGGAGGTCGCCGTCACCCACATTCCCGTGCGGATCGAAGATGACGCGGTCAGCTGGGAGGTCAACCACACTCTCGTCGTCGCCACCCAGACGGTTGCGGCGCCGGATCTGGTCACCCGGCTGAAGGAACGTGCCGCGGGTCATCCGCATCGCTTCACGATCATCTGTCCCCGCTCCGAGGACGTCTCGGAGGCGCAGATCGTCCGCGACCTCGCCTCCACCCTTGCCGAGCTTTACCGAGCCGACGTCGACGCTACCGGGCAGCCGATGAGCCCCGATCCATTCCACGCTGTAAAGAACGCGATCGAGCACTACCGCATCGACGAGGTGCTGATCTCGACCTTTGCCGGCGAGACCTCACGTTGGCTCGAGGAGGACCTGATCGGCCGGGTGCGCGAGATCACCGACAAGACCGTCGAGCACCTCGAGGTCGGAAGGCCGGCGGCCGCTGTCGCCGCCGCCGTTGCCGAGGGGGAGGAGAGGAGCTGATGGAGAGCGCCACCGTCGCCCTGGGTCACGCCCACGATGAGCACCACGGGCCGCCCGAGGCCCACCAGAGCTCGCGAATCGACCGCCAGACACTGGGGATTCTGCTCTTCATCGTCTCCGAGGTGATGCTGTTCGGCGCCTTCTTCGCCGCCTACTTCTTTCTCCGCGTGGTCGTCGACCCGCCGAGTTGGCCGCCCGAGCCCTACGAGCTGCCGGTCGCAGTGGCCGGAATTAACACCGCGATCCTGGTCTCGTCGAGCTTCACAATCCACTACGCGCTCGAGTCGGTGCGCAAGGGGAACCGCACCGGGCTGAAGTTGGGCCTGGTCCTCACCCTTCTACTCGGTGCCACCTTCCTCTTCATTCAGATCAACGAGTACGCGCACATCGGCTTCAGCGCCCGCGACCTCGCCTTCGGCTCGATCTTCTACGGCCTTACGGGTCTGCACGGCGCCCACGTCTTCGTCGGCTTGGCGCTACTCAGCTTCGCCACGATCCGCGCCTTCCGCGGCCATTTTGGCCCCGCCGCGGAGGCTCACCTCGGAGTCGAGGTGCCGGGCATCTACTGGCACTTCGTCGACGTGATGTGGATCATCGTCTACGTCTCGGTTTACATCCTCTAGGTTCGCGCCACGTTGATCAGGGCTCCGGCCCAGATTAATAAATTTTCCTTGACCGTTTAGTCCGTTCGTGGTAGGACAGACCGGCGACGGGGCGGGCTCGCCTGCTTCGTAATGCGACCTCCTGCGAGGTTTGCCGAGAGGAGACCCAGATGAAGACGTTTAAGGCGCTTGGCCTCGCGTCAGTTGCCGCGATGGCCACGTTTGCGTTCGCGATAGCCCCTTCGGCGCTTGCGACCGACGAAGTCGTGCTATGTAAAAAATTAGTCGAAGCCGGCAAATTATGCCCCAAAGGTGAATTATGGCCAGCGGGGAGCATAGTTTTAGCGTTAGCCGAAAACATTAAATTCCAGGCCGAATTCAATGTGGCGGAATGCGAAGACTCGTTATTCAAAGCCGAACTTGGAGCCATGGGCTCGACGCTACCGCTCAAAATCATCAGCTGGGAATCCGGCGTTTTACCGAAACCTGAATTAGGAGAAGGCTGCGAAGGGTGTGTCGAAGGAGTTCACACGATCTCTCCCGAACCAAGCTCCATCGAAGTGGCTAAAAACGATGATTTCTTCTTCAAAACGAATGCTGAATTTCACCTCTTAGGTTGCAGCGGCCAGGGTTTCGATTGCCAATACAGCTCAGAAGAAATCAAAGGCTTAATCGACCACAAAGGTAAACATCCACTGCACAAAGCGGAAGACCTTCCAAGGATTGCGATTCAGGTCTCGTTGACGTTGCGGGCGGGCATCTTCTGTCCAAAAGAGGTGACCTGGGATCCCGTATACGTGATCTACGCGGTGCATGCTGAAGGGAAAACAGGATTAGGCTGGCCGGCGTTAGACCTCAAATAAGGCGTTTCGCTAGCTGGCGCATGGCTTTGGCCCGTGCCGGGTAGCAGCTACCCTGGACGCAGGAATTCGATCGGAGGCTATTGCCATGCACAATCCGCTGAGGTCGGAGGCCGATGCGTTCCGCTGGGTGGTCGTGATCGGCGCGGGGGCCGTGGCGGTGATAGTGCTGACGTTGCTGACGCGGCCGGTTTTCGGGGTCATCCTCGCGGCGGCGCTGATCGGGTTCGGCCTGGGGGTCGCGTATCGCAACTCTCGAGGGACGTTGCCGCGCATGGTTGACGTGACTCGAGGTGGAGACGGCAAGCACAGGGTGCTGGTCGTAGCCAACGAGACTGTCGGCGGCGGCGAGCTGCTGAAGGAGATCGCCGATCGCTGTCAGGGACGGGATTGCGAGATCCTCGTGATCACGCCCGCGCTGGCCGGGTCGCGCGCGGCGCACTGGGCCTCCGCAATCGACGAAGCGATCGAGCTGGCGCGACAGCGCATGGAGCTCTCGCTGATCGCGATCGATGAGCTGGGACTGAAGGGGAGAGGAGAGATCGGCGACTCGGATCCCAACGTCGCGATCGAGGACGCCTTGCGCACGTTCCCCGCCGACGAGATCGTGATCTCGACTCACCCGCCGGAGCGCTCGCGCTGGCTTGAGCATGGGGTGGTCGAGCAGGCTCGGGAGCAGATAGATCTGCCGATCACCCATGTCGTGGTGGACCTCTCAGCTGAGCGCACGGCTTCCTGACAGAGCCGCGAAGTCGGCACACGGTCGGCCCACGCGTAACCTTTTGTCTTCTCGCTTCGGATCGTTGGAATCTCGCATTAATGCCCGCTTCGACTCGATGCAGAGAACCATGATCCAGCTGTTCGCGGTGATGTTCGCGGCCTTCGTCGGGTTGATCAGCGCCCAGACCGTGCTGCTTCTGGCGCTGCTCTAGCCGGCCTGGTCCGGCGCCGCCCACCGAGGTCAAGCACGGCGAGAGTGAGGGCTACCGGGACCGTTGCTGGCAGTGAGTCGACGGCGAAGAAGAGCAGGTCGAAGCTGAGGGCGAGGACGGCGAGGAGAGCGGCGCCGGCCAGCTGAAGTCGGCGGTTGGCGGCGAGCAGGGCGCCCAGGGTGGCGGCGAGGAAGAGGTCGCCGAACCCGGTCACGGCCGAGCCGAAGGAGGCGTACTGGAGTTGCGGCAGGCTGCCCGGCGAAGCGGCGTTGAGGACTGCGTTCGGCCCCTGCAGGAGCTCGGCGGAGACCAGCCAGGCGTCGATCGCCGCCATCGCGTAGATCCCTAGCTTCAGCCATCGCGGCGGGACCACGCAGGCCAGCAGCCAGCCGAGGCTGACGCAGGAAAGGCTGGTGAGCGCCAACGCCGCGCCCTCGCCCACGAGGGACTCCTGGGATGCCCAGGCGAGCGCGAAGAGCGGAACGACGAGTGCTGCCAGCCCGGTGCGAGCCCCGCGCATGACGCCGCCGAGCGCGAGAGCGGCGAGGGGAGGGACGGCAAGCAAAGCGAGGTAGGTCAGCGCCTGCGCCGAGTCGGACTCGAGGGCGATCGCCGCGACCACGAGCGCGATCGACCCGGGTGGTACGAGCGCCCACCAGCGGCCGCCGAGTCGAGCGAGGACGGGGGAGACAGCGGGACGCGGCAGGGCGACCAGCGCCGCCTGCGCGAGGCTGAGCGTCGCGATCGAGACGGCGAAGGGCAGCATTGGCGCGAAAAGGCGCCTAGGGGGCCCTGCCGGGGGCACTCAGGGCCGGTTCCGGCATGGTCTCGGGGCTGGGAGCCGCGACGACTCCTCGCGGCTCCAGTCGGCCGGCGGTGGCCACCGTCCACAGCATCGCCAGCCAGGTGGCCGTGGCGAGGGCGATGTGCAGCCAGACCAGCTCCGCCGGCAGCTCTAGGGCCCACTGGAGGCCTCCTACGGCCCCCTGGACCCCGAGCAGACAGATCACGACGGTCAGCGGCCTGACAGCACGCTTGTCGCCTCCCTGCCGCCTCAGCAGCAGCCAGACCGCGATCGCGGCGACACCGAAGATCGCGGCAATCGCGCTGTGTCGCTGCACCACCCACTCCAAGGTGCCGGCGCCCTCGAAGTCGAACCGTCTAACCAGTTCACCCTCATGGTCGCCGGCGTGTGGGCCCGAGGCGGTCGCGACCGTCCCGGCGAGGATCGTCAGCTGCCCGAGCGGAATTAGGGCGCGGACTGCCCAGACGCCGAGGCGGTCCGAGGAGCGCCGTCGCTCCCAAGACTCGTAGCGGGCGCACCAGGCGAGCGCGAAAGCGGCGTCGAGCAGCAGCATCGAGAGCAAGAAGTGGCACATCACCAGCTCCGGGGCGAGGTGGTGCTTGACGACCAGGGCGCCGAGCACGGCTTGCCCGATCACCCCTAGAGGCAACAGCGCGCCGAAGAAGGCGAGGTGCCAGCGGAACGGCCGCCGCAACCAGGCGAGGGCGCTGGCAGCGATTACGGCGAGGCCGACGAAACCGGTGAGGAGGCGGTTGCCGTACTCGATCACCGCGTGAGTGTCGAGCGGCGGCACCGTTTTCCCGTAACACTTCGGCCAGTCGGGGCAGCCGAGGCCGGAGCCGGTCAGCCGCACCCCGGCGCCGGTCAGCACAATCAGGGAGAGGGCGGCCAGGGCGACGATCGTCACCTTGGCGTAGAGCTGCGGCGTGATCTCGAGGCGCTCACGCATCGGTAGTCGAGGGATGATGCCAGCGACAGCCAGGCCGCCGCGGCGGGCTCAGCCGGCTTTGGGTTTGCCGCTGGTCGATTCGACCAGGTAGGCGACGAGGTCTTCGAGTTCTTTCGGGCTGAGGGTCGCCTCATAGATGCTCGGCATCACGTTGGGCGGATAGCCTTTGGCGAGTTTCGCGTTCGGGTCGACGATCGATTTGTGGATCATCGCGACGCTCTGTCCGGGTAGGACATCGTCGAGGTCCGGACCGGTCACGCCACCCGATTTGGCCGCCGCGAGCGTGTGGCAGCCACCGCAGCCGTTGTTGGCGAAGACCTGGGCGCCGGAACCGCCGGGTACGGTCGGGGGCGCCGCGCCGGGCACGCCGGCGTACTTGCCGATGTAGGCGGCGACGTCTTCGAGGTCCTGTCCCTCGATGATGTCGGCCGGCATCGAGACGGCAGGGTTATCGGTGCTGGGCCGAGGGTTCTCGACCTGGGCCTTGACCACGCCTTCGATCGTGCTGCCTGTCTCGCCGGCGGCGCGGGCGGGGCCGAAGGCGTCATCGAGATCGGGGCCGATCTGGGCGGTCGTGCCCGCCTGGGACATGATGTGGCAGGTGCCGCATTTCTGTTTGAAGAGCACCCGGCCGCGCTCGACGTCGGCGGTGCTCGTTCCGCAGCCCGAGGCGGGCAGCGCGACGGCGGCCAGAATGGCGAGGGCGAGGAGCAGGCGGGTTGGGCGAAAGGAGTTAGGCATACGCGGCGCTGGGCGCGCCGGAGTCTATATGCCCAGGACTTGCGAAAAGGCGATTGGCGAGGACTGGGATGGATGGGTAGGCTTGAGGCGATTCACACGATCTCGCGATGACGCGGGGAAGGAGTGCAAGATGCGGGTCCGGGACGGGATGTCAGAGGTGGTGCTCACCGTCGGCCCCTCGCATACGCTGCGAGAGGCGGCGGCGATGATGGCGGACAAAGGGATCGGCGCGGCGCTGGTGAGCGATGACGAGACACCGGTGCCCTGCATCGTCACCGAGCGCGACATCCTGCTCTCAGTCGGCGCCGGTGATGACCCCGACGCCGAGCGGGTCGCCGACCACATGAGCGACAGTGTGATCGCGGCCTCGCCCGACTGGAGCTTGGAGCGGGCCGCAGCGGAAATGGCGCGGCGCGGCATCCGCCACCTCGTCGTCTATGACGACGCGGAGCTGGTCGGCGTCCTCTCGATGCGCGACATCGTCAAAGTCTGGACATCTGAGGGCGCGACGTCGGGCCTGACGCCCTGAGACCGGCGCATCTCGGCGTCCTCAGTCGGTCGTCTGCGGGTCACGCACCAAAGTGCGCTCCCCTTGCCGACCTCCCTGCGTCCTTGATCTGCTTGGCCTCAGAACGTCAGGGGCGCGGTGGTGGGGAGATCGTTTCCACCGGAAGCACAGCCCCGCGCACGCGCTGCTTGCGGGGGAGGCGGAAGTACTCGCGGACTGCGCCGCGGACCATCCTGCGGAGTACCGCCAGGGCGACCACGATGCCGATCACCGAGTAGACCCAGCCGGGCACCATGAACGAGGCGAAGATCCCGCAGACGGCCAGCGCCAGGGCGAAAGCGAGGATGGCAGGCAGCCAGGAGGGCCGCGGCCGGTAGAGCAGCTCGCCGGGCTCGGGAACGCTGCGCTCAGCGCTCATGAGGCGATGTAGAGGGTCGCGGCCACGAAGCAGAGGGCGAAGACCGCCGCGGCAAAGCCCCCGGCGAGGAGGGCCGAGGTGATGCTCCGTCTGGCGGTTTCGCGATCCACGCCGGGATTTCTACTAGACGACTCGGTCGAGCGGCATCGCCAGGAAGAGCAGCGCCAGGTAGGCGAGCGAGAACAAGTAGGTGCGTAGTGCCCAGCTCCGTTCGCCGCTGCGCAGCAGCCGCACCGCGAAGTAGATGAAGGCGGCGCCGAGGCTCATCGAGGCGACGAGGTACTCGACCCCGAAGGCGCCGGCGCAGAAGGGCAGCTGGGTCACCGCGTAGAGCAGCACGGTGTAGAGGAGGATCTGGCGGCGCGTCTCGTCCTCACCGCGGACGACCGGCAGCATCGGCACGCCCGCCTTCGCGTACTCGTCCTTCATCAGCAGCGAGAGCGCCCAGAAGTGGGGCGGCGTCCAGAAGAAGACGATCGCGAAGAGGTAGAAGGCGGTGCCGCCGAGCCCTCCCGTCACCGCCGCCCAGGCGACCAGCGGCGGCACCGCGCCGGCGGCGCCGCCGATCACGATGTTCTGTGGAGTGCGGCGCTTCAGCCACAGCGTGTAGACGAAGACGTAGCCGAACAGCCCGGCCAGCGAGAGCGATGCGGCGAGGGGGTTGACGGTCAGCGAGAGCAGCGTGAACGACGCCAAGCCGAGCGCCGCGCCAAAAGCGATCGCCACTCCGGGCGAGACTCGGCCGCTGGCTACTGGCCGGTCCGCCGTGCGCGCCATCGTGCGGTCGATGTCGCGGTCGACCGCGTGGTTGATCGCGCCGGCGCCGCCCGCTGAGAGGGCGCCACCGAGGCAGGTGAGGAAGACGAGGCCGAGCGAGGGATCGCCGGCCACGTACATCGTCGTGATCGTGGTCAGCAGCAGCAGCGACTGCACCTTCGGCTTGGTCAGCGTGACGTAGTCCCGCAGGACGGTCAGTGCTGCCGGTCGCTGCGCGGCGACTACGACGGTCTCGGCGCCGCTCATCGCAGCTCAGGCTACCGGCTGTGACTCGGGCGCCGGCCGCTCGGGCTTGCGAGCGGTGCGGTGGGCGATCGCCGTGCGGATGTCTCGCATCGGGTGCTCGCTGCGCACGTCGGGAAGCACGTCGAAGTTGTGGGGCTCGGGTGGCGAAAGCGCGAACCACTCGAGCGAGTCGCCGCCCCAGGGGTCGTGCCCGGCCTCGGGCCCTCCCTCGCGGCTGAGGATCGCGTTGACGAGCGTCAGCACGATGCCGATCGCGAGCACGAAGGCGCCGATCGAGGCGATCAGGTTGTAGGCGCTGATGCCGCTGTCGCCGAAGAACTTGTAGGCGTCGATGACCTGGCCCTCGTAGGTGCCGGAGAAGAGGAGCGGGACGAAGGCGAGGATGGCACCGAAGATCATCGTCCAGAAGGAGATCCGCGCCAGGCTCTCGCCCATCGTGCGGCCGGTCATCTTCGGGAACCAGTAGTAGAGCGCGGCGAAGCCACCGAAGACGGCGCCGCCGACCAGGGCGAAGTGGGTCGCCCCGGTGGCGTCGGTCGTGTTCTTCAGTTTCCAGGCGAGACCCACCATCGAGTGCGAGATCTCCGCCGCGAGGCCGACCGAGATCGCCGAGACCGCGCCGGCGGCGAAGAGCAGCGGCGCACGCATGCGGACGGCGCCGCCGGCGATCGTCGCGATCAGGTTGTAGGCGATCAGCCCGAAGGGGACGATCAGGGCCAGGGCCATTGTCATCGCGAAGTACATCCAGGCGATCCCGATCGGGGCCGTGAACATGTTCTGGATCCAGGCCAGGGTGCCGATCACGGCGATCGCGATCAGTGAGCCGATTACCGTGGTGCGGCCCTCGAGCGGCCGCCCGACGAGGGCGGGGACGATCTCGCAGATCGCGCCGAAGGCGGCGATCATGATCAGCATGTAGGTGCCGGTGAAGAAGATCCAACTCAGGTGCTGCCAGAGCAGCGGCGCCCCGCCGGAGCCGTCGGCGAAGAAGATCCCGTCGAAGTTGCGGTCGATCAGCAGCATCGTGATCGCAGCCAGCAGCACCGGGCCGATCACGAGCATCAGCCAGGAGCCGATCGCCGTGGCCCAGGCGAAGACCGGCAGTCGCCTCCAGGCCATGCCCGGCGCCCGCAGCTTGCGCAACGTCGTGGTCAGGTCGATCGCCAGCGCGACGAAGCCGAGCGTCGCCAGGCCGGTGGCGGCCGCCCATGCGTTGACCCCGTTGTTGGAGAGGAAGGCCAGCTCGGAGAGCGGCGCCAGCGGGTTGATGCCCGCCTCGGAGGGGGTGAAGAGGAAGCCCGCGTAGAGGACAGTGGCTCCGGCAACCCAGAGCCAGAGGCCGAGCTGGCCGAGGCGGGGGAGGGCAGTTCCCCGAGCGCCGATCTGCAGGGGCACCAGGTAGTAGAAGAGACCGAAGGCAAGCGGGATCGCGAAGAGGAAGATCGCGGTCGTGCCGTAGAGCGAGAGCATCCGGTTGAAGGTCTCAGGAGAGAGGAATGTGTTCTCCGGGATCGCCAGCTGCAGGCGCATCAGCAGCAGCTCGATCAGGGCGATGAAGAGGAAACCGAGCGCGCCCCCGATCAGGATCCGCCCGATGTCCTTGTGGTCGCCGCTGGTCGCCAGCTCTGCCCAGCGCGAGCGGCTACGCGAGAACCCGTCGACGACGATCTCCGGGCGCTTCGCGCTCATGGCGTCTCCCCGCTTTCGATCTGGCTGACGACCTGGTCCTGGGCGGCTTGGATGTCGACGTCGAGCTGTTTCACGTAGCTCTCGTACTCCTCGGGAGAGACGACTTCGACTTCGGTGCCCATCGCCGCGTAGGCGGCGCCAGAGAGAGTCGCGGCCCGGCCCGTGTAGCTGCCCTCCTCGTCGGCTTGGAAGGAGACCTCGTGGACCTTCCCTGGCACAGCGTCACGCTTGCCGGTCAGGCTGGGGACGTTCCAGGTGTGGATCACGTCGGTGGAGCCGAGCTCGAGCTCGATCGCGGTGTCGACCGGCACGACCAGCTTGTAATAAGAGAAGGCTCCGTTGGGGTACTCGTAGCGCCACAGCCATTGCTGGCCGGTCGCCGTGATCGTCAGCGGCTCCGAGTCTTTGGCCTGGAGGCCGGCGGGTCCGGTTGCAGGGGCTTCACGCGCCTTCTCAGTGAAGACCAGGCTGAGCACGAGGATCGCAGCTGCGAAGACACCGAGCGCAGCGCCGACTCGGAGCTGGGGGCGACGCCCAGATTGGGGCTCGGGATCGGCAGGCTGGGCGCCGCGACCGGCGCGGCGACGGCGCAGGGTGTAGATCAGCGCGCCATTGACAACGACGGCGACGATCGCGAAAGCGACGAAGCCGATGCCGAACAGGGTCTGGATCTGGTCGGTGCCAGGGGAGTGAGGCTCCAAAGCGCGGCCATTCTAATCACGCGCGGCGGCGAGCCGCCCCGCCCGGCTGCACTTTGCCGACCTATACTCGCCGACCTTATGCGCAGACGCTCCCGGCCATCTCCGGCGCTCCGCACGGTGGTGCGCGCCGGAGCGGCGGGCGCGCTGGCCGCCGCGGTGGCCGTGCCGCTGCTGAGGCGTCGCCTGCGCATTCCCGCTCCGGTCACGGTCGCAGCCTGCGCGGGCGGGCCGCTGGCGGTCGCCGTTCTGCGTCCGCGCTCCCACAAGCGCGACGTCGCTCTCTACGCGATGCAGATGTGGGCCTTCACGATGGTGCATGAGCTCCCCTACGACGATCCCGAGCGCCTGCGCCGGCGTTTGCGCAGCCGCTACCCGATCAAGATCGACCGCGCGATCGGCTTCGGACGGCTGCCCAACGTCCGGCTGCAGCGCGCCCTCGCCCGGCTCGGCCGGGTCAACGGCATCGACCGCTTCCTCACCTGGGTGCACTGGCTCTGGTTCCTCGAGCCCTACGCCGCCCTAGTCTGGATCCTTCTCCGCCACCCCGAGCGCTTCCCCCGCGCCGCCCGCCAGCTCGCCGCCGTCTTCGACCTCGGCTGCGTCGGCTACTTCGCCGTGCCGACGGCGCCACCGTGGTGGGCATCCGAGCAGGGCCTGACCGGGGAAGAGGTGCGGCGGATCATGGTCGAGGTCGGCGAACCGACCTGGGGAAAGGCGTGGCCGGCGATGTACGGGGCGCTCGGGGGCAACCCCTGGGCGGCGATGCCCTCGCTGCACTTCGCGACCTCGGTGATCGCGGCAATCGTGCTCTCCGAAGCGGGACGCGCGGAGGGGGCGGCCGGCTGGAGCTACGCGCTGACGCTGGGCTTTGCGCTCGTCTACCTGGGCGAGCACTACGTCACCGACCTGCTCGCCGGGGCGGGCCTGGTTGCTGCCGTGCGACGCGGCGAGCCGCTCGCCGAACCGGCGGTGCTGCGGGTGAATCGAGGGTTGCGGCGTCTAGAGCGCCTCGCGAGCGGGTAGCTTCCCTGGGGTGTCTCCGCAGGACTCGGCGAACGGCAACGGCGCCGTCGAACTGCCGCTGTTCACGCGACGGCGGGTCGTCCAGACCGCCCTGCTCGTTCTCATCCTGCTGGTCGCGATCTACTTCCTCTTCCCGCGGCTGGTCGGCCTCGGTGACGCGCTCGGCAAGCTGAGCGAAGCCGACCTCCTCTGGGTCGCCGTCGCGGTCTGCTTCAACGTCGTCGCGATCGCCACCTACATCGCCTTGTTCAAGGCCGTGGTCGGCGGGGACGCGCTGCCGCTCAGCTGGAAGGAGACCTACGAGATCAACATGGCCGGGGTCGCCGCGACGCGGCTCTTCTCGGCCGGTGGTGCGGGCGGGATTGCCCTCACGTACTGGGCGCTGCGCAAGGCCGGGATGCCGCGGCACGACGTGGGGCGGCGGATGGTCGCCTTCCTCGCGCTCCAGTACTTCTTCTACCCGCTGGCACTGATCGTTTGCGGGATCCTGCTGCGAACCGGGGTGGTGCCGGGCAAGGGCTCGGTCGAGCTGACGATCATTCCGGCCGGGGTCGCGGGTCTGCTGCTGATCCTCGGGGTGCTGATGGCGCTGATCCCGCCCGACCTGGGAGGGCGGGTCGAAGGATTCGCCCGCAGCGAGCGGAGCAAAACGATTGTCGCCAACATCGCCAAGGTGCCGGCGATCGCCGGCGAGGGGCTGAGGTTCACGGCCGGGCTCTTCGCCAACCCGTCGCGGGGTGGGCTGGCGGTGATCGGCGCCGCCGGCTTCTGGGCGGCCAACATCGGCATCCTCTGGGCTTCCTTCAAGGCCTTCGGCGTGCACGTGCCGCTGGCGGTCGTGGTCCAGGGCTTCTTCCTCGGCATGGTCGCCAACCTCTTCCCGCTGGCGCCGGCGGGGGTCGGGGCGGTGGATGCCGGGATGATCGGCGCCTTCGTCCTCTTCGGCATCCCCGAGGAGACCGTCTTCCCGGCGATCCTGGTCTACCGGCTGATTGCCTTCTGGATGCCGTTGCCGCTGGGAATCGTCGCCTTCCTCCAGCTTCGCCACACGGCCCAAGAATGGGAAAGCGAGGGGCTGCCGATCGAGCGAGACGCGGGTCCGGAGGCGCTTGAGCCTGCTTCCGGTTGAGGGTCAGGCAGCCGCCGGCATCCTGAAGAAGAGCAGCGAGGATGAGACGGGCACACTCGCATCGCCTGTCCCCGCGAGCTCCTTGAGGCTCTTGGCTGATCGCTCCTCCAGTTCGAGTCGTGCCCGTTCGAGGATGGCGAGCGCGTCGGTATAGCCCTCCTCGCTGAAGACCAGCGGTGTCCGCGTCAGGTGGTGGTCGTCATGCGAGTCAAAGCTCCCACCTTCGAGGGCCTCGAGGAAGTCGCTGCCGGCGTTGTGGATGACCTCGGCCGAGTAGTGCTTTGCCGCTAGCGGATGCATCTGCTGGAGTTCGCCCAGGTAGGAGAGGTTCAGCGACACTGCTCGGTAGTAGTGCTCCGTCGCACCACGGCGCTTCTCCTGCTTGACCTCTTCGGCGAAGCCCAGCTTGACGAGACGCTTCGTGTGGTAGTCGACCGTGCCGAGGTCCTCCTCGAGCAGTTTGCTCATTTCGTTGGGGCTGTAGACGCCTTCGCCCAGCAGCGTTAGGAGCTGCGAGCGGAGGGGGTGCCTGAAGGCCTCGCAAAGCCGCTGAGTCGCTTCTCTTTGCGCCTCCTCTCGCTTTGTCGTCGTAGTCGCCAAAGACTCCTCCTCTCTGGGGAATTAGAGCATTGGATCGTAGACGCTCTTAGCTGTTCTAGAGACTTTTGCGTGAACCACCTCCACTAGTGGAACCAGTTCTACTAATTGCCCGGTCTAGGTAGCGCAGGGCCCCCTAGCTGACGAAGGGAGGTGATGCGCGATGAAGATCACGAGGATCGGGCATGCGGTGCCCCTGATGCAGATCAGCAAGCCGCGCTAGAAAGCGGGCACCACGCGGGCCGGTCTCCGACCCACCTCAGCAGGGGAAGGGGGTCGGCCCACCTCACCTGATCACAGGAACAGGCTCCACTAGTGAAACCGTCTTGAGCAATACAGGGGTCTTAAGAAGTGCCGGCTGCAAGCCGGTTTCACATGGACAGGCCTCGTATCAAGCAGACGACCGAGCGAATCCAGTCCCCCAACGGCGACCTCTACTTGATGCGGCCAGGCTCCTCCGGGGACATCCGCATCGAGAGCCCGGGAGAAGAGGAACTGCGCTTGGTCAAAGCGCTCGACGGGACGCGGACCCGGGAGCAGCTCGAGCGGGAGTTCGGCTCCGAGGAGGTCATTGATGCCCTCTCCCAGTTCGAGGAGATGGGCCTCCTAGAGGACGCGGCCGACGACGACCTAATCGCCCCCGAGGTCTATGCCCGCTTCGACCGCCAGCTCCGCTACTTCGCCGATATCACCCCCGGCCCAACTCCCTCTGAGTGTCAAACCGCTTTGGAAGATGCTCGGGTCGCGGTCCTCGGCGTCGGTGGGCTAGGCGGCTGGTCGGCCCTCTCGCTCGCCTGCGTGGGAGTCGGCAAGATGCTGCTGGTCGACTTCGACGACGTGGAGCTGAGCAACCTCAATCGCCAGGTGCTCTACGGGGAGGCCGATGTGGGACGGCCGAAGGTAGTGGCCGCCGCGAAGCGACTCCAGTCCTTCAGCTCTCGGCTCCGGCTTACCGCCCTGGAGAAGCGGCTCGAAAGCGAGGGGGAGATCGCAAAGCTGATCGAGGGTTACGACATGGTCATCGACGCCGTCGACTGGCCCTCCCACGAAATCGAGCGCTGGGTCAACTCGGCCTGCTTTTCGACCGGCGTCCCCTACATCGCCATGTCGCACTTCCCTCCCGTTGCTCGGGTGGGCCCACTCTACGTCCCTGGGAAGACCGGCTGCTTTCTCTGCCAGGAGGCGGCCTACCGGCGGGCCTACCCGCTCTTCGATACGGCGATCGACCAGCTTCGCGGCAAAGAGTCCCCGGCTGCAACCCTTGGCCCCGGCGCCGGCCTGGTCGGCAACCTCGTCGCGCTGGAGATCCTGCACCACCTGACTGGCCTGGCCGAACCGGCAACGCTCGGGGCCGCGGTCACGGTCGACCTGCGGACGATGGTCGTCGAGAGAGAGGACGTGCCTCGAGAGGCCGACTGCCTGGTTTGCGGGGAGCTGGAGCTGGTGACCCGATGAGTGCCGCGGTCACCTATGAGGCGATCGCATCGGTCTATGACGCCTACACCGCCCACTACGACCACGACGGCTGGATCTCGGATCTTCTGCTGGCGCTCGAACGTCGCGGCTTGGAGCACGGCTCCCTCCTCGATGTCGGCTGCGGAACCGGCAACAGCTTCATGCCGATGCTGGAGCGGGGCTGGGAGGTCACCGCCTGCGACATCTCGCCGGCGATGCTGGCCCTCGCCGCGGAGAAGGCGGGTGAGGAGACTCAACTGGAGGCCGCCGACATGCGCGAGCTGCCCGTCTTCGGCGAGTTCGATCTGGTCTGGTCGCTGGATGACGCGGTCAACTACCTGCTCGACCCGGACGAGCTGGAGGTCGCCCTCAAGGGGATGCGGGCCAACCTCGCTCCTGGCGGTCTACTGCTCTTCGACACGAATGCGCTTCCGGCCTACCGCGGCTTCTTCGCGGAGACCGACCGGGTCGCGGAGCTCGACGACGGCAGAGAGCTGGTTTGGCGCGGCGACACTCCCAAGGACGTAGCGCCAGGCTCCATCTGCGAGGCAACCATGCTCCTTGACGGAGAACCCTTCGCCACCCACCGCCAGCGTCACTTCCCCGAGGAGGAGGTGCTGGCGGCGCTGGAGCGGGCGGGGTTGGAGTGCCTCGACGTGTATGGGCATGGCACCGACGGCGTCCCGCGCAAGCCGCTCGACGAAGCGACGCACACAAAGGCGATCTTCATCGCCCTGCCAGACTGACCCACTACCGCCTGGAAGCGGTACTATACAAAGTAAAGTATTGGGCCGACATCCGGATACGAAAGACTTAGGCAAAGAGATGACAGACGAGAAGAGAGTCGAGAACCTGATTGTGATCGGCGGCGGCCCTGCCGGCTACACCGCGGCGCTCTACGCAGCCCGTGCCAACCTCGAGCCGCTCGTCTTCGAGGGCTTCCAGTGGGGCGGCCAGCTGCAGAACACGACCGACGTCGAGAACTACCCTGGCTACCCCGAGGGGATCATGGGGCCGGAGATGATGGCCCAGTTCCGCGCCCAGGCGGAGCGCTTCGGCACCCGCTTCGTCACCGACGACGTCGACCGGGTCGAGCTCTCCGACGGCGGCGTCCAGAAGGTCTACCTCGGCGACGAGGAGCACTTGGCGAAGGCCGTGGTCCTGGCGATGGGGGCAGAGCCGCGCCGGCTCGGCGTCCCCGGGGAGATGGGGCTGGGCGGCCGCGGCGTCTCCACCTGCGGCGTCTGCGACGGCGCCTTCTTCAAAGGCCAGAAGGTAATCGTGATCGGCGGCGGCGACTCGGCGATGGAGGACTCGATCTTCATCTCCAAGTTCGCCAGCGACCTGACCGTGGTCAACCGGCGCGACGAGTTCCGCGCCTCGAACATCATGTTCGACCGTGCCAAGGAGCAGCCCAACATCGAGTTCAAGACCCCCTTCGTCGTCGAGGAGTTCGTCGCCGGCGATGATGGAAAGCTCGGCCTGGTCAGGTTGCGCAACTCCGAGACCGGCGAGCAGGAGGAGGTCGTAGCCGAGGGTGCCTTCATCGCGATCGGCCACCTCCCCAAGTCGGAGATCGTGGCCGGTCAGGTCGACACCGACGAGGACGGCTACGTGGTGACCCAGTCGGGCTCAACCAGGACGAATCTGGCCGGAGTCTTCGCCGTCGGCGACCTCGTCGACCACACCTACCGCCAGGCGATCACCGCGGCCGGCACCGGCTGCATGGGCGCCCTCGACGCCGAGTGGTACCTGCGCGACACCCCGCCCTCGCCAGAGGCGCACTGGATGCCCGGCGGCGAGCCCGCCGAGATCGCCCCGACTCCAGGCTCTTAGTCGACCAGCTTCGGCAATCCTCTGGTTGTAGTGGGAGCTGGTTTGTCCTGTGCGATGGGAATGCCGAATACAGCCGAGTTGATAACCGGTCATTCTACCCCGACGGGAAAGACAAGGGCTTCACTCCTGCGGCGGTTGACTTCTTCTCAACTCTCAAGTCCTATATCGAGATATGTGCTGGCTATCCGGGTAGCCTGCGTGACACAGAGGAGTTCTTCCGCAAGTTGAAGTTCGGGATCGCCCATCTACTCATTCTAAGCATCTCGAGATAGTCGGGTACTCGATGCCCGACGACGACGTAGAGATCCGAACGCTCCTTCGTGCAGCCGTACGACGTGGTGGCGGGCCAGATGTCATTCAGGTGCGCAATCCCTCTCCGGACGTGCATGTGCGTGTAAGACGCTTTCTACAGCGAGAGATCGAGTCGAATTACACCCCAGTGGATGCGGTCAAGCCATGACAATTTGCAGCCTTGAGCTGGCGGCCGCGATCTTCTCGAAGTCGCCATCCTGAGTGACCACGGGAAGGCCGTGCTCCACCGCCGTGGCTGCGATCAGCGTGTCAGTGAGCTTTACCGCTCGCTGGATGCCGGCAGCCTTGCAGTCGGCGACGATGCGGGCCCAAGTGACCATCACCGCTTCGCTGATGGGGATTGGATCCGCTGCGCGAGCGAGCGAGAGCGTGTCTGCGCGGCGGGCGCGAATCGCGTCGTCGACCGCGTTCAGAATTCCTAGCTGAAGCTCTCCGATCGTGACCACGGAAATCGCGACGCGATCCGGCAGCTCACCGAGCGGACGCCTCGTCTCTTGAGCAATGAAGACCGACGTGTCCAGCAGGCCGGCTGCTTGCTCGTTCAAAGCTCGTCGAGGGTTTGACCGGCTAGGTCGTCGAGCTCCTGTCGCAAGCCTGGATCAGCAGCGCGTTCTCTGAGTTGCTCCCGAAGCTGGGCACCACCAAGCCAGCGAGTGCGCTGGCCGTGGGGAACGATATCCGCTAGTGGATCGCCATTGACCGTAAGCGTGACCCGCTCTCCCGCTTTTACAGCGTCAATGACACTGGCTGTTCGATTACGCAGGTCTCGGACTCCAATCTCCATGTGCGACAGTGTAGCACTACCCTCGGACGAACCTTATTCGTCGCTTGCAGTTAGCCGACAAGCTTCTGGATCACGAAGGTGCGGGCGCCGCGCGGAGTCTCGATCTCGATCGGCTTCCCTACCTTGCCGTCGCGCAGGGCGCGGCCGATCGGTGACTCGGCCGAGAGGCGGCCCTCGGCGAGGTCGGCTTCGGTCGAGCCGACCAGGGTCCAGGTGTGGACCTCGCCTTTCGCCTCGTCCAGTACCTCGGCGGTGCGGCCGAAGGCAAAGCTGTCCGAGTCGCCGTCGATCTCGACGACGACCGCCGTTCGCAGTCGCTCACGCAGCCGCTTGATCTTGGTCTCCAGGTGCGCCTGGTCCTCCTTGGCGATGTGATACTCGGCGTTCTCCTTGAGGTCGCCTTCCTCGCGGGCGGTCTTGATCCGCGCCGCCATCTTGGTGCGGCCCGGCCCCTCCAGCTGCTCGATTTCTTCCTTCAGGGCAACGATCCCCTCCTCGGTGATCGGCTCCCCGCTCGCCTCGTTCCCGTCCATGCGCCGAACCTTGGCAGATGAGGTGGCCGGGCTGTCCCGTGCTCGTGCCTCGCTAAGGTGAGCCGATGGCCACCGACTGCACCCATCTCGACTCAATCCAGGTCATCGACGCCCCTGCGGAGGTCGCCGGTTGTGAGGAGTGTCTGGCGCTGGGGATGCGGTGGGTGCATCTACGGATGTGCCAGAGCTGTGGGCACATCGGCTGTTGCGACAACTCGCCGGGGAAGCACGCGACGGTCCATCACCAGGCCACGGGGCATCCGATCATTCGCTCTGCCGAGCCGGGTGAGGACTGGAGCTGGTGCTACGTGGACGAGACGATGTTCCGGCTCAGTCACGGCTGAGCGTCTGCGCTAGTCCGGCGTGACGATGGCGAAGCCGGGGTCGGGCTCGTCGAGCAGGCCGAGCAGCTCGCCGATCTTCGCCCCGTCTCCCTCGACATGCAGCCGCTCACTCTCCCCCAGCTCGCCGATGTCGGCGACTTTGAGCAGCAGTTCGTTCAGTGCCCTGCGCTCGACGACTAGACCGGCTTCGGCTTCGGGAGCGTGTCTGCGGGGGCGGTGGCTGAGGACCCCGTTGCGGACCGTGATCGCGTGCTCCTCGTCGGGATCGGTGATGATCCAGTCGATGCGCAGGTGGTGTTCCCAGGCGCGCGGCCCATCGAGTCGGATCGCCATCGCGTCGAGCAGCTGAGAGACCGAGAGGTTGGCGACGATATCGGGTGGCGCGGCAGCGGTAGGCGTCCCCGAGATTCCCTCGCGCAGCTCCTTCGCGCCCATCAGGAAGAAGTTGCGCCAGGTGGCGTTCTCAGCTCCGTAGCCGAGCTGCTCGAGCGCGTCGGCCTGTAGCTCCCGCGCTGTCTCGTTACTGGGCTCGGCGAAGACAAGGTGGTTGACGGCCTCGGCGACCCATCGGTAGTCGCCCGCCTCGAAGGACTCGCGCGCCTTCTCCAGCACCGCCTCGGTGCCGCCCATGAACTCGACGTATCGGCGCGCCTGCTCGACCGGTGGGTGCTCCCAGAGGTGGGCCGGGTTGCCGTCGAACCAGCCCATGTAGCGCTGGTAGATCGCCTTCACGTTGTGGCTGACCGAGCCGTAGTACTCGCGGCAGTGCCACTCGTCCGCGAGGCTTGGTGGCAGCTCGATCGCCTCGGCGATCTCGGGTCCGGTCAAGCCCTGGTTGAGCAGGCGCAGGGTCTGGTCATGCAGGTAGGAGTAGAGGTCGCGCTGCTTCTCCAGGAAGTCGACGATCCGCTCGCGGCCCCAGCAGGGCCAGTGGTGGCCCGAGAAGAGGACGTCGGACTCGGTGCCGTAGAGCTCGATCGCCTGGTCCAGGTAGTGCGCCCAGATCCGCGGGTCGCGGACCAGAGCACCACGCGGGGTGAGGATGTTGTGCATGGCGCGGGCGGCGTTGTCGGCGATGCAGAGGACGCGGGCGTCTGGGAAGTGGATGTTCATCTCCGCCGGCGCCTCGGTGCCCGGCGTCAGCTGGAAGGCCATCCGCACCCCGTCGACGACCTCTTCTTGGCCGGTCTCGGCGATGTCGAGGGTGGGAGGGATCAGCGTGATCGTGCCGAGCGAGGTGGTCTGCCCCAGTCCTGAGCCGAGCTGCCCGTCGGCGCCGCGCTCGAGCAGCGCCCCGTACATGTAGCCGGCGCGGCGGCCCATCGCCGTCCCCGCGAAGACGTTCTCGCTGACCGCGTGGTGGAGGAACCCGGCGGGAGCAATGAGGGGGATCTGGCGCTCCTCGACCTCGACCTCGGAGACGACGCCCCTGGCGCCACCGAAGTGATCGACGTGGCTGTGGGTGTAGACCAGGCCGGTGACCGGCCGCTCCCCGCGGTGCTCTCGGTAGAGGGCCAGGGCCGCCGCGGCCGTCTCGGCGGAGACCAGCGGGTCGATCACCACGATCCCTTCCTCGCCCTCGACCACGTGCATGTTCGAGAGGTCGAAGCCACGCAGTTGGTAGAAGCCCGGTGCCAGCTCGAAGAGGCCCGCGATCCGGTTCAGCTTGCCGAGCCGCCAGAGGCTCGGGTGGGCGGTGTCCGACGCCTCGCCCTCGAGGAAGTCATAGGACTCGAGCTCCCAGGCCGGGCGGTCGCCCTTGCCGGCGATCACCGGCGGATCGAGCTCGGCGATTAGACCGCGCCGTGCTTCGTCCTGATCCGGGTCTACCGACGGCAACGAATCGTGCGCGGCACGGTTGCGCGCCGCGGTCTGCTCGGTGGCTGACTTGCGTACCCTGCCCATTGGCCGTCGCAGTCTCGCATCTCGCGAGCCGTCAGGTTCACAGCGATTTCTCCGCTTGGCAACGCCCTTTTAGCATGAGATGACACTGGTCTTCCTAGGTTCGCCCTGACTCAATCCGAGGTTCATTCGAAAATGACAAGGAGAGACGAAATGCGAGCCAAGCGACGGTATCTGGGGTTGCTCTTCGCGATCCTGGTGACGGTTGCCGCCACAGGCGCCATAGCCGCTGCCCACCACGACTCCGACGACGACAACTCGCGTGAGATCAAGCGGTTGATCGACTCGGACCAGCCGAAGAACGTGATCCTGCTTATCGGCGACGGCATGGGCGACAGCGAGATCACCCTTGCCCGCTACTACGGCGTGGGGGCCGAGGGCACGCTGAACATGGAGACCCTCCCCTTCGCCGGCGAGTTGATTACCTACGGCCTCTCAGCCGGCCCCGGGCCTGAGTACCCGCCGAATTACGTCCCCGATTCGGCTCCTACCGCGACCGCCTGGTCGACCGGGAAAAAGACGATCGACGCGCGTCTCTCGCAGGGGCCGAGCACAGCGGAGAACGTCCCCGGTTCCAACAGCGGCTACAAGACCACCTTCGAGATCGCCGACAAGCGCGGCATGCGGGTCGGCAACGTCTCGACCGCGGAGATCACCGACGCGACCCCGGCGGCACCTTCGTCGCACATCTCCCAGCGCGCCTGTCAGGGTCCGGCGGACTCGCGCACGATCTGCCCCTCCGAGGCGAAGGGCAAAGGCGGCCTCGGCTCGATCGCCGAGCAGCAGGTCGATCACCTGCTCGACGTCAACCTCGGCGGTGGTCGCAACCGCTACCTACAGACGCTCGACGCGGGCGGCACGGTGGTCGACTACGCCAAAGCGAAGGGTTACCGCTTTGTGCAGACTGCCGCCGAGCTGAGCGGCGTCACCTCACTGAGCAAAGGCCCGGTGCTCGGTCTCTTCACGCCGAGCAACATGACCACCGAGTTCAAACCGCTGATTGCCGCACCCACGCCGGGAGCGGGTGGGCCGACGTTCCGCTGCGACGAGACCAACCGCCCAGCCAACGAGCCGAGCCTGGCGGCGATGACCGACAAGGCGATCGACCTGCTGGAGAACCGCAAGGGCTTCTTCCTCCAGGTCGAGGGGGCCTCGATCGACAAGCGCGACCACGCCTCCGATGTCTGCGGCCAGATCGGCGAGAACCTCGCCTTCGACGAGGCCGTAGGGGTGGCGCTTGAGTACCAGCGGCGGCATGACGACACGCTCGTCGTGATCACCGCCGATCACTCTCACACCAGCCAGATCGTCGGGGCCAACCAGGACACGCCCGGCTTCTACGCGACGCTGGAAACGGCTGACGGATACCCGATCCGGGTTTCCTACGCCACCGGCAAGACCCCGGGCGGCCAGACCCACACCGGTGCCCGCGTGCCCGTCGCGGCGATAGGTCCGCAGGCGACCAACGTGATGGGCGTCCGCGATCAGACCGACCTGTTCCAGACCCTGATCGGTCGCGACGACTGATCTGCCTTGGCTACCAGCCCGCGCCGAGTCCCGGCGCGGGCTGGTAAGCCTCGCCGTGCTCGACGCGAAGTTGCTCCAGTAGTGACGCTGCACGCCCACGGCCGATCAGGTCGGTCAGTTCGAGCGGGCCCAGCGGCCAGTTGAAGCCGAGTCGCATCGCGGTGTCCATGTCTGTGGGGGCACCGACCTCCTCTTCGAGTGCGAAGGCTGCCTCGTTAGCGATCTGGGCCAGGAGGCGGGGAAGGATCTGTGGCGCGGCAGGGTCGATACTCGCCAGTGAGATGGTGTCGAGCGTCGGCGCCGCGATGCCGAGATCGGGGTCGGGATCGCGGTGTGGCCCATCGCCGTACTCGTAGAAGCCCCGCCCGCTCTTGCGGCCAAGCCGCCCCTCCTCCACCAGCTGCTCCTGGAGCGGACTCGGCCGCCAGCGCTCCGGCTCGCCTCCCTGCGCGTAGAAGGAGCGGGCGACGCTGAGGTTAACGTCGAGCCCGATCAGGTCGATCAGCTCAAACGGGCCCATCCGAAAGCCACCACCAAGGCGGCAGACACGGTCGATCGTCGCCGCGTCGGCGACACCATCGGCCAGCATCCGCAGCGACTCCAACGTGAAAGGTCGGGCGAGGCGGTTGGCGATGAAGCCGGGGCTGTCCTTGGCGCGGATCGGGGTGCGGCCCATGCGGGCACCGACCTCGGTGGTCGCCGTCAGGGCGTCCTCGCTGGACTCGTCCGTGGCGACGACCTCGACCAGCCTCATCAGCGCCGGCGGGTTGAAGAAGTGCATGCCGACGACTCGCTCGGGACGGGGCGTGTCGGCTGCGATCGCGGTGATCGGCAGTGAGGAGGTGTTGCTGGCGAGGATCGCTTTCGGCCCGCAGATCCTGGCGAGATCGGCGAATAGCCGGCGCTTCAGCTCGAGGCTCTCCGGTGCCGCCTCCACCACCAGTTCGCATTCCTCAAGATCGGCGGGGCTGGCGGCGGCTCCGACTCGGTCGCCCGCAGCCACAGCATCCTCTTCGCTCCAGAGGTCCTTTCGCGCGCCCTTAATCAACGCCGCCCGCAGCCGCTCGATCCCGGACTGAAGCGCGGCCGGGGCGGGGTCGTGCAGCCGGGTCTCATAGCCGCCGAGCGCGGCGATCTGGGCGATTCCGGCACCCATCGTGCCGGCGCCGACGACACCGATCCGCTCGACACTCACCGGCCTTTGAACTCCGGCTCTCGCTTCTCGAGGAAGGCCCGCATTCCCTCGACCCGGTCCTCGGTCGCCATCGCCAGCTCGTAGAGGCGGCGCTCGTACTCGAGTCCGGGGGAGAGCGCCGTCTCATCCGCGGCGATCACGGCCTGCTTGGCGAGGCGGGTTGCGATCGGCGGGCGCTCAGCGACGGTCCGGGCCAGCTCCATCGCCTCCTCCAGCCAGCGTCCCTTCTTCACGACCTTGTTGACCAGACCCATCTCCTCCGCCATCTCAGCGTCGAAGCGGCGGCCGGTGAGCACGTACTCCATCGCCCGCTGCTTGCCCAGCACCCGCGCCAGGCGCTGGCTGCCACCGCCGCCGGGAATGATCCCCAGGGTGATCTCCGGCTGGCCAAAGCGAGCCGTGTCAGAGGCGACGATCATGTCGCAGATCAGCGCCAGCTCGCAGCCGCCGCCGAGCGCGAAGCCCGAGACTGCGGCGACCAGCGGCGTCTTGATCGCGGCGACGCGGCGCCAGAAGGAGGCGGCCGGGTGGCGCAGGGCCTCCTCGAAGCTGCGCTCGCTCATCGCCTTGATGTCGGCGCCGGCGGCGAAGACCTCGTCGGAGCCGGCGATGACGATGCAGCGAACTTCTGGGTCGGGGTCGAGCCGCTCAAGCTCGCTCGCGACCTGCTCCATCATCTCCGGTGAGAGGGCGTTGCGCGCCTCTGGCCGGTTCAGCCGCAGCAGCGCGACGTGGCCGTCGAGCGAGGTCTCGACCAGCCCGGCCACGCCCTACTCGGCCACCATCGGTGTCATTGCGTTCTCTCCTGTCACTGCGCGGCCGATGATCAGCTTCTGGATCTGTGAGGTGCCCTCGTAGAGAGTCGTCACGCGGGCGTCGCGCAGGTAGCGCTCGACTGGGTAGTCGTCGACGTAGCCGGCGCCGCCGTGGACCTGGATCGCCAGGTTGGCGCATTCCACCGCCGACTCAGTCGCGTAGAGCTTCGCCACCAAGGTCTCCAGCGTGTTCGGCTTTCCTTCGTCCTTGAGCGCGCCAGCGCGGTAGACCAGCATCCGCGAGGCGTCGCGCTTGAGGATCATGTCGGCGATCATCTCTTGGACCAACTGGAAGCGGGCCAGCGGGACGCCGAACTGCTTGCGCTCCTTGGCGTACTGGACCGAGGCGTCGACGCAGCCGTCACAGATGCCGACGCAGCCGGCGGCGACGCTGTAGCGGCCGTTGTCGAGGGCGCTCATCGCGACCTTGAAGCCGTCGCCCACCGCCCCCAACATGGCGTCCTCGCCGACCTCGACGCTGTCGAGCGAGAGCTCCGCTGTGTCCGAGGAGCGCAGGCCAAGCTTGCCGTGGATCTCCTGCGCGGTGAAGCCCTCGCTGGCGGTGGGGGCGAGGAAGCAGGCGAGGCCGCGATGCTTCAGTGCCGGATCGGTCTGGGCGAAGATCAGCGCCACCTCGGAGAAGTTGCCGAGTGAGATCCACATCTTCTGGCCGCTGATCGACCAGCCCGAGTCGGTCTTGGTCGCGCGGGTGCGCAGGTTGGCGGCGTCGGAGCCGGTGTCGGGCTCGGTCAGGCCGAAGCAGCCAAGCGCCTCGCCCGAACAGAGCCGCGGCAGCCACTGCTGCTTCTGCTTCTCGGTGCCCCACTTCTCGATCGAGCCAGCGACCAGCGAGGTCTGCACCGAGACCACGGTGCGGGCGGAGGAGTCGGCGCGGCCGACCTGCTCAACGATCAGCCCGTAGCCGAGGTAGTCGAGGCCGCGGCCGCCGTACTCCTCGGCCACCGGGGCGCCGAGATAGCCGACCTCACCCAGCTTGCTCGCCAGCTCGCGATCGAAGCGCGCCGCACGATCGTTGTCGCGGACCCGCGGGATGATCTCCTTATCAGCGAATTCGCGAGCGGTTTCGGAGATCAGCTTTTGCTCGTCGCTCAACTGGAAGTCCATCTCACCCCTGCTTTCTCGGGTCGGTCTCTGTCATGGCAGCTCTTGGCCCAGGGTGGCAGCGAACGCTTCCTGCGCCTCGCGTGTGCGTGGACCCGGCGCGGCGGCCAGCTCGGTTCCGTCGATCGCGGCGACGGCTTGGATCTCGCGCGTGGTCGAGGCGAGGAAGGCCTCCTCGGCGGCACGCAGGTCGGCGATCGGCCAGGCGCCCTCCTCGACCTCGAGCGCCTTGACGAGGCGGTCGCGGGTGATCGACTCGAGCACTCCGTTGTCGAGAGCGGGCGTGCGCAGCGCTCCCTGCGGCGAGACCCAGAAGATCGCGGAGGTTGGTGGCTCGAGCACGGTCCCGTCCGGCTGCACCAGCACCGCCTCGTCGGCGCCCTTGGCTTTGGCCAGCCGTGTCGCCTGCATGTTGGCGGCGTAGGAGAGCGACTTGACGCCGTTGAGGATCACGGTCGGCTGGTAGGTGACGGTGGCAAGGCGCAGCGTCTCTCCGTGGGGGGGAAGCGGCTCGGTCATCGCCAGCCGCCGGCCGCCGCGGGTGACGATCAGGCGCAGCTGCCCGTCGCCGTCTCCATGCTGGGTGAGCAGCGCCTCGACCTCGCGCTCGAGCGCGGCGCGATCGAACTGGAGCTCGATCGCCGCCGCCGAGCGCTCGAGTCGGCCGATGTGGTCACTGAGGGCGAACGGCTTGCCCTGGTAGAGGCGGATCACCTCGAAAGCACCGTCACCGCGGTAGAGCCCGTCGTCCTTCAGCGGCACCACGGCCTCGGCGGTCGGAGAGACCGCTCCGTCGACGCTGGCCAGCTCTCTGAAGTCGCTCGTCATCGAACGCGCGAGGCTACCTCAGACCGCTTCGAAGACCGTCGCCAGGCCCTGGCCGACGCCGACGCACATCGTCGCGATGCCGTACTTGCCGCCGCGGCGGCGCAGCTCGCGGACCAGGGTCGTGGTGAGGCGGGCGCCGGTGCAGCCGAGCGGGTGGCCGAGGGCAATCGCGCCGCCGTTGACGTTGAGCCGCTCTTCGTCGATTCCAAGCTCGCGGGCGGAGGCGAGCACCTGCGAGGCGAAGGCCTCGTTGAGCTCGATCAGGTCGACCTGATCGAGGGTGAGGCCGGCGGCCTCGAGCGCACGCGGAATGGCAAGCGCTGGCCCGATCCCCATGTAGGCGGGGTCGACGCCGGCGACACCGAAGGAGACGATGCGGGCTAGTGGCTCGGCGTCGAGCTCCTCGGCGCTCTTCTCGGAGGCGATCAGAGTGCAGGCTGCGCCGTCGTTGAGGGTGGAGGCATTGCCGGCGGTGACCGTGCCGCCCTCACGAAAGGCCGGACGGAGCTTCGCCATCTTCTCCAGCGAGGCGTCCGCACGCGGGCCCTCGTCGGCATCGACGGTGACGGTCTCTCGACCTTGCGGCGCCTCGATCGAGACGATCTCTTCGGCGAAGATCCCGGCCTCGGCGGCAGCGACCGCGCGCTGGTGGCTGCGCAGGCCGAAGGCGTCTTGGTCCTCGCGACTGATCCCGTAGCGCTCGGCGACGTTCTCGCCGGTCTCGCCCATCGATTCGGTCGAGAGGCCGAGCTCAGCCATCCGCGGGTTGACGAAGCGCCAGCCCAGGGTCGTGTCGTGCATCGTCTGCGGCCCGCGCGGAAGGCCGCGCTCCGGCTTGCCGACGACCCAGGGCGCGCGGCTCATCGACTCGACCCCGCCCGCCAGGTAGTACTCACCCTCGCCGAGCTTGACCGCGCGGGCGGCGGCGTTGACCGCCTCCAGGCCCGAGGCGCAGAGCCGGTTGACGGTGGCGCCCGGCACGGTGTGCGGCAGGCCCGCAAGCAGGGCGGCCATCCGGGCCACGTCGCGGTTGTCCTCGCCAGACTGGTTGGCGGCACCGAAGTAGACGTCGGTGATCCGCTCGGGGTCGACGCCGGTGCGCTCGACCACGGCGGCAATCGTGTGGGCGGCGAGATCGTCCGGACGGACGCCAGCGAGGGCGCCCCGGTAGGCGCCCATCGGCGTGCGGATCGCGTCGACTACGTAGGCCTCTGCCACGATGCGGATTAAACATCAAGGCCGTCGTATCCTTGGGCCGTGGGCTTCGTCTTGGTGACGATCGCAATGCTTGCGCTGCTGATCGGCGTGCTGGTCGTGGTCGGCCACTTCTACCCGAGCAGCAGCGCCGATTTGGTCGACTGGAAGCCGACCCGCTCGCCCCAGGTCGAAGCCGAGAACGAGATCGCCGACATCCAGCAGATGCTCGATGCGCAGAACGAGATGCGCCGTCGCCGCGGCCTCCCTGAGCGCAGCGAGCAGGAGCTGCGCGACGAAGTCGCCGTCGAGGAGATCGAGCGTCTTCGCAACGACCCTTCTGCCTTCTAGCGGCAGCGCGGGGACCCCGGTGGGCGCGCGAAGCGATACGTCTAGACTCGGATAAGGATTCAGGTGAATGTCTAACTCGAGCATCCGAGAGGAGCAATCTGATGGCGCTGCAACTTGGCGACGTAGCCCCCGATTTCGAGGCTGAGACGACCGAGGGTCGGATCAGGTTCCACGACTGGATCGGCGATTCGTGGGCAGTGCTGTTCTCGCACCCGAAGGACTTCACTCCGGTTTGCACGACCGAGCTCGGCTACATGGCCAGCATCGAGCCCGAGTTCGCGAAGCGCGGTGTAAAGATCATCGGCCTCTCGGTCGACCCGCTCGACAAGCACGAGGGATGGGCCAAGGACATCGAAGAGACCCAGGGCTCGGCCCCGAACTACCCGATCATCAGCGACGCCGACTTCCAGGTCTCGAAGCTCTACGGGATGCTGCCGGCGGACGTCTCCGGCGACGCTGGCGACCGCACGCCCGTCGACAACCAGACCGTGCGCAACGTCTTCGTCATCGGTCCCGACAAGAAGGTCAAACTCATTCTGGTCTATCCGATGACGACCGGACGCAACTTCGACGAGGTGCTGCGCGTGATCGACTCGCTGCAGCTCACCGCCAAGCACAAAGTCGCCACGCCGGCCCAGTGGCAGCAGGGCGACGACGTGATCATCGCCGGCTCGGTCTCCAACGACGAAGCGAAAGAGATCTACCCGGATGGCTGGGAGGAGCCGCGTCCTTACATCCGCATCGTTCCCCAGCCCGAAAAGGTTTGAGACGCCGTAACCTGCGCCTGGCAGCGTCCTCAGTCGCTCGCGTGCAGAGCACGCCACGCTCCCTGTGTCCTTGCCAGGCTTGGCTACGCCGCCTCAAACAGCCGATCCAGTAGATCGCCCAAAATCCGGGCGGTAGCTCCCCAGATCAGGTGACCTTCGACCTCGTAGGTGGGGGTGTGGATCGGTAGGCCGCGGCGGACCAGGCGGCGGATCTCGTAGCTCTTGCGCAGAGTGTCGAGCGAAAAGGTGAGGACGGTCTCCACCTCGGCCGGGTTGGGCTCTAGGTTCAGCTCGGCGGGGTGGGGGATATGGCCGACGAAGGGGTGGACGCGGTAGCCGGTGACGAAGGTATTGGTTGGCGGCAGTGCGTCGCCCAGCTCGACCGCCGCCGGATCGAGACCGATCTCCTCCTGCGCCTCGCGCAGCGCGGTCGCTACGAGGTCAGCGTCGGCCTTGTCCTTGCGGCCGCCGGGGAATGAGATCTCGCCGGCGTGGCGCCGCAGGTCAGCACGCCGCTCGGTGAAGACGAGACCCGGTTCGTCCGGCCAGCCATAGAGCGGCAACAGGACGGCGGCCTCGGTCTGTGTCGCTTTATGCGTCATATAGGGCGCATAAGTCGACACGCGCTCAGATGATGACCTGCACCGTGCCGCCGTCAACCGACCAGGCGGCGCCGCTGACATAGGAGGTGCGCTCGGAGCAGAGGAAGACGATCGCGGCGGCGATCTCGTCGACTTTGGCGAGTCGGCCGATCGGGCGCTTCGCCCCCGCGGTCTGGAGCGCCTCCTCGCGGCTCTCGGCCCCTGACATCTCCTTCGACTGGTCGAGCAACCCGCCCTCCTCCATCCACAGCTCGGCCTCGACCGGGCCGGGGCAGATCGCGTTGATGAGCACACCCTCCTTCGCGTGGCGGTCGGCGAAGAGGCGGGAGAGCGAGAGCTCGGCGGCCTTGGCGACCGAGTACTCGGGCATCGCCGCGGAGGGCCGCTTACCCGCAGTCGAGCATACGTTGACCACCCGGCCCCAGCCGCGCTCGGCCATCGCCGGGATCGCGGCGCGCATCGCCCGCAGCGGTGCCATCACGTTGAGCTCGTACTGAGCGCGCCAATCCTCGTCGGGTACCTCGTCGAGGTCGCGCCACTGGGCGGCGCCGGCGTTGTTGACGAGCACGTCGAGGGACCCGAAATGCTCGTTCGCGGCCGCGACGATCAGCTCGCCAGCGTCCTCAGCTGTGACGTCGAGGACGAGATCCACCGCCCGCCCTCCGGCATCGGAGCCGGTAGCCGCGGCCTCCCTCGTCGCCTCGGCCAGACGCTCCTCGTTGCGGGCGACCAACAGTACGTTGGCGCCCTCGGCGCAGAACAGCCGTGCCGTCTCCCGTCCGATCCCGCGGCTGGCGCCGGTGACGACACAGGCGCGCCCGCTGAGACCGAGATCCATTTAGTGCACTACGCCTTGCGCCGGCCCTCGAACAGGGCCGGATCGTCGACATCGGCGAAGCGGGCCATCGCGTAGGCGAGGTCGGAGGCGCGGTTGACGAAATGGATCACCGTCTCGGAGGCCAGCTCGCCGGCCTCGTTGAGCGCGCTGATGTGGCGCTCGGCACGGCGGATCGTGGTGCGGGCGACGTCGAGCTGGGCGGAGAGCTGGTTGCCGCCAGGGATCACGAACTTCGGCGGCAGCTCGACCTGTGCCATGTAGTGGTCGATCTGCCGCTCGAGCTCGGCAACCATCTCCTCGGTAGTGCGGCTGATCCCGTCCTCGAGGCGCTCAGCGGCCTCGGGCGCGGTTGCCAGCTCGGCGCCGGCGACGAAGAGGTCGTCCTGGAGGCGGAGGATGTCAGCGGCCAGCTCGGCCTCGCCGGCGTCGCAGAGCGCGCGTGCCACACCCAGCTCCGAGCACGCCTCGTCGAGCGCGCCGTAGGCCTCGGTGCGGCCGTGGTGCTTGGGCACACGACCGCCGTACCAGAGCGAGGTCGTGCCGTCATCGCCCTTCTTCGTGTAGATCTTCACCACGAGCCCATCCTAAGGGCGCTGGGGGTTCAGCCGACTGGGTTGAAGACGAGGCCGGTCGGGACCTTGGGGAAGAAGTAGGTCGACTTCGGCGGCATGTTCTCGTCGCTCTCGCAGATCGCCTTCACCTGGTCGACCGGGATCGGACGGAGGACGAAGGCGACGTCGTAAGTCCCCTCGTCGAGCAGGGCCAGTGAGTCCTCGACGCTCTTCGCGTAGCCGACCCCGCGCTTGGCGAGGATGTCGTCCTCGCTCAGCTCGGCGACCCCCTTCAGCACCAGCGTCTCGAGGATCGCGGCGTCGAGGCGGCGGTAGGCCTCCGGCTTGCCGGCCAGCAGCTGGTCCAGCGCGGCGATCGCCTTGTCCTTCAGGCGCAGGCGGAAGCCCTGCTTGTGATGGGAGTCGATGTAGCCGAAGATGCCGGCCCCCTCCTCACCGAGCGGATCGAGACTCTCGACGCCGACCTCCTCGATATCGAACAGCTCGCGCAGGCCCTCGCCGAAGCGCTTCTGGCGGTCGGGGTCGCCGGCGAAGCCGGAGAGCAAGCGGTGGGTGGGGAAGACGGTGAGGCCAGGATCGTCGAGCCCGGTCAGCGCCATCAGCGTGTAGTTGTGAGGGCCCTCGCCGCCCACCTCGTCGCGGTAGGCGAGCGTGGTCTCGTAGCGGTGGTGGCCGTCGGCGATCAGCAGCTGGGCGTCGGCGAGCAGCGCGGTGACCTTCTCGCAGGTCTCCGGGTCGCCGACTCGCCAGAGCCGGGTGACCGTGCCGAGCGCGTCCGTCGTCGCCTCGCCGAAAGGTGCTTCCGCTTCGATATGCGGCGCGACCAGCGGCCAGGGATCGAGTGTGCTTAGCGAGAAGATCGGCGAGAGGTTGTGGCGGGTGGCACGGGTCAGGTCGAGCCGGTCCTTCTTCGGGCCGGGCAGCGTGCGCTCGTGAGGCAGGACCTGGCCGGCGTCGAAGTCCTCGACCCGCACGCGGGCGAGGATGCCGTGGCGGGTGCGCGCCTCGCCATCCGGCCCTGTGTAGTCCTGCTCGATTGCCCAGATCGCCGGCTCGGCGTCGTCGACGAGCGCCCCGTCCCCCTTCCAGCTTGCGATCGCCGCGGCGGCTTCCTCGTAGGGGTCGCCCTCGCCCGCGGCTTGCGGCCCGGTCTCGCCATACGGTTTCGGCAGGTCGATCGCAACGGCGTTGTAGGGAGAACGCTCCAGCAGCTCCTTGCGCATGGCCAGGTCGATCACGTCATACGGCGGCGCGATGACCTGCTGCAGCGATCCGACCGTCGCCAGGTCGTAGTGGAGGGCGTTGAAGGCGCGAACGTCGGCCATGGCCGCGAAACCTAGCGGTTGGCCTGCGACGAGCCCGGCTCGGGTCGCGACCCCGCTCTACACTGGCCCCAAGCGGGGCGTGGCGCAGCCTGGTAGCGCGCGGCCTTTGGGTGGCCGAGGTCCCCGGTTCGAATCCGGGCGCCCCGATGTTTCTCCGCTAGGCGAGCGTTATTCGTCGCTCGCATCGATCCCATAGCGACTCCGATGCTTTGGCTGCCGCACCCGCGCCGCACTTGCGTTGCCTGAAGTGGGGCCCCATCGGAAGGACGAACGTAAAGACCCTGATGGTTGGGGCGTGGTTGCGGGAGGCATCCACCACGTTGGCAGCACGGCCGTCCCTGGGCTTGATGCCAAGCCGATCATCGACATTCTGGGCGGGTGTCGAGAACCTCTCAAACCTCAACCTCGCTCGGGAAGCGGATCAATCCTCGCCCCGATTCTTCGCAGTACGTAGCGCGAGGGATCGTGCTTCAGTTGGTCAAGAACGTAGGTTCGGGGAACGTGATTTCGAACCCAAATCCGTTGAAGAAGAGCGAATTCGCGCCTGCCCATGTCCCAGGAGACGCACACATGTCATCCGATCCCGATTGTCGATCCATTGGCACAGGTCCCCTCAAAAGCAAAGTTGGAGCTGTTCCTGCAAAGGAAAGGTCCACAACCGGGATTCTGTATTTACAGATGGTCCCTCCACAAGAGAATTCGAGTTTGAGGTTGGGGATTTGATAGTCGCCGTCGCCGTTTACGTTGCCGTTCGACGCTAGGAGGTAGATGTTAGAACCGAGTCGGCTGACCGTACAGCCATTGTTGCAACTCGAGAATTCGACAACGGAGAGAGTCCCGATCAATGGAGCCCCTTCGTCAGCGGAGGTTTTGCCTTCGAGCTTGGCGACTCCGCAAGTTGTCGTGGTGAAGCCGAGCTGGAATTTCATTTCGGTCCCGGCCTCCTTTTCAGCTACGACGTCTGTTTCTTCCGGCCAGTACTGACCCGTTGGACACGTCGTCGTTTGGGCTGCCGGTTTTTTCTCGCACAGTTTGGTGGATAGCGCGCGCTGCCAGTTCGAGCCCGCGTGCGCTTCTCCGCTGAGTTCGACGGAGAATTTCCCCGCCATGTACGCGGTTGAGCCGCCGTAGGTCAGGCTCATAGTCGACGCTTCTTCTTCTTCGAGTTTCTGATTGACCGATTTGGTGAGCGATTCGGAAACGTTGAGGGGCTGGCTTTTCAGCAGATCTAAAGAAGCTTCTGCCGCGATGGATCCTTTCAGCGCTCCTTCTTTCAGCGAGCCACATCCTTTGACGACTATCGTGGCAAATGTGCCTTCGCTGAGGGGCTGCAGCTTGGCATAAGTCATTTCCCCTGCGGCGAGAGGTTCCGATTTAGCTTTTAGCGATATCGGTTCGGTTACTTTGCATTCTTTGGATTTCGTGACTTCGCATTTGCTCAGCGAAAGGTTGAGTTTGTCAGACCCGCCCGTGGAGATCGTGCCGTTGCCCGATGACGCTTTGCATTCGATCGTTGATTCGAGGCTGGGAATCACAAGGGTGACGGTGCCGCCCGAGATCGTGGTGCTTTCTTCGATTTCCAGTTCCGACAGTGTTTCGCCTTCGATCAGCCATTCCGATTCAGTTGCCAGGGCGCTGTCGGCGGTGGCGAGTCCCAAAGCCAGAAAGGCGAGGAGCAAGGCTGCCATGGCGGTCGCGGCTTGAGCCGGGCTGCGCGAATTGCACGCCGATTGGCTCAATACGGTGGACTGGGCTATCGCGGGCATTGGCCCCAAAGACTAGCAAAAGAATAGGAAAACTTTGCAATAAGGAATCCTTTAGCAAAGATTTGGCGGCCTCTGCACCGAAGAGGTCGAGCGGTTGGCAGCCGACGAAGAGGACCGGGCTGAGATGCGGATCGTTCGTGAGCAGATGGCAGAGCTCGCGCCGGACACTCCCCGCTGAGGTAGTTCGTGGCGCTGAGTACGGCTCTCATCTCACTCGCTGTTGACAATCGAGTTGTGACCCGCATGATCTGGAGTGGTGGGTGGTCGGCGATATGCAGGAGCTCTGGAGAGCTCTTTGGTGCCCTCCCGTGAGAGATATCCCTAGTGATGCACTAGTAAGGTGCCTCGCCGATATCGGTGAGCAAGTGTGATGCAGCGTCGCTTTCAAACTGGCTCTGAGAGCAAAATCAATCCGGGCGCCCCGATGATTGATTGCTCGGCCCCGTAAGGGGCCGATTTACCAGACCGTCAGCGACCGAGGCTTGTCGTGATCGCGGATCGCTCGATCCTTGGTGACGAGGTCGAGGCCGTGCTCGATCGCCGTTGCGTAGATCAGCCGATTGGCGGGATCGCCTGGGAAGGAGGCGGGGAGGCTGACAGCGGTATCCGCCACCGCTGGCGTTATGCCGATCGTGCGCAACTGTGAAGCCAGGCCGTCAAGCCAGGACCGGATCGGAACCGTGACGGCGATGCGCTCGTGTCTCGCCAGCCATGCCAGCTCATACCAGGAAATCGCTGCCACTACTAGCTCGTCTGCGCTCTCCAGCGCCTTGCGCGCAGGTGAGCTAACTCGCTTCGGCTCCGCCGACCACCAGTGGACGACGTGAGTGTCGAGAAGGATTGCACCCACGCCTACGCGGCGTTCCAGCGCTCGTCGGTCGAGAACAACTGCTCCTCATCGACCGCGGTCATCGCGACACATCCTGAATATGAAGACGCTGTTGCCCTTGAAGGTCGTCTCGCGCGGCCAGCTCATTCCCAGCCGTTCCGCGACGTTGATCGAGCGAGTGTTGTCGCGGTGGATGATCGAGATCAGCTCGGGGACATCGAGGGTGCGCCAGGCCCACTCGATCGTGGCTTTGCCGGCCTCAGTCGCGTAGCCCTTGCCCCAGGCGTCCCTGGCGAGCTTCCAGCCGACCTCGACGCCGGGCCAGCCCGGCGGGTTCCAGAGTCCCGCCCGGCCGATCGAGGCGCCGTCCTCCTTGCGCTCCAGCGCCCACTGTCCATAGCCGCGCAGCGCCCAGTGGCCAAGATGGGTGGCGACTTCCGCCCAGACCTCCGCTTGGCTGACCGTTTTGCCGCTGCCGAGGTACCTCATCACCTCCGGGTCGGCGGACATCTCCGCGTGGGCGGCCAGGTCGCGTCCCTGCCAGCCCCGCAGGAGCAGGCGCGGGGTCTCCAGCTGGGGTGGTGTTCGAGGACTCATCGGGGCATACGTAGCATGGGATCCTTGACCAGCGCCGGAATCCTGCTCTTCCGCTTTGTCGAGGGTGCGCCGCAAGTGCTGCTCGTCCACCCCGGCGGGCCGTACTGGACGAAGAATGACGAGGGGGCCTGGTCGATCCCAAAGGGAGAATGCGAGGAGGGGGAGCAGCCGCCGGAGGCGGCTCTGCGAGAGCTGAGCGAGGAGCTGGGACCGACCGCGCCGGCGCTCGAGCCGGAAGCGTTGGTCGAGCTGGGCACAGTCCGCCAGAAGGGCGGCAAGCTCGTTCACTGTTGGGCAGCGGAGGCGGAGTTCGACCCTGCGGCGCTCGAGAGCATCTCCTTTGAGATGGAGTGGCCACCGCGTTCCGGTCTCCAGCGCGAGTTCCCGGAGGTCGACCGTGCTGAGTGGCTCGACCCCGAGACCGCCAAGCTGAAGATCAATCCGGCCCAGGCTGCCTTCATCGACCGGTTGCTCGAGCGGATCGGTTCGCGCGATTGAGCTTCCGATCTCGGACGGGTACAGTCGCCCGGTCCGGAGATCGCGAAAGAACGACTGAGAGGCAAGATGGAGGTTTCTCACCAACCCGAGCGTCTGAACCAAGCGGGATTTGGGGCGTTCTCGGAGCGAGCCGGCGACGGCTCTCCGGTGGTGATGCTGAACCTGCTGTCCTTCAAGCCCGACGGCGGCCGTGCGCGCTACGAAGAGTACGGAGCCGCGGTCGCTCCTCTGCTCGAGGGGGTCGGTGGACGGATCCTCTTCGCGGGAGAGTCATCGACGGCGCTGCTGGGCGAGGACTCTTGGGACATGATCGCTCTGGTCGAATACCCAAGTCGCCAGGCCTTTCTCGACATGATCGGCTCTCCCGAGTACCAGGCGATCGGCCACCTGCGCACCGAGGCGCTGCTCGAGGGTGAGCTGCACCCGATGGACCTGGGCGGCGAGTGGTCGCAGGCGAGATGACGGACGGCCCCGAACAGCGTTCGGCGTCCTCGGGCGAGGGGCCTTCGGGAAGGCCGCTACCGCTCTCGGTGCGGTTGCTTGGGGCTGGGGTGCGCAGCGCGCGTAGCGTCACCAAAGCCGCCGGCATCGATCGCGCGTTGGAGACCGCGGCGGAGGAGGCGATGGTCGCCGCGATCGAGAGCGAGGCGGTCGAACGGGCGCTCGCCCGGGTCCTCAAAGGGCCGGTGGTCGAAGAGACCGTGCAGTCGGCGCTCGACAGCGAGGCGGTCAAGCGCGCCCTGGTCGAGGCCCTTGACAGCGAGCTGGTCGACGAGGTCTGGCGGCGGTTGCTGGCCAGCGACGAGGCACAGCGGCTGGTCGAGCGGATCGCCGAGGCGCCGGAGCTACGAGCCGCGATCAGCGCCCAGAGCGTCGGCCTGGTCGAGGACGTCGGCCACACAATCGGCGACGGCGCCCGCCGCCTCGACAGCGGCTTCGAGCGGCTTGTGCGGCGGATCTTCTTCCGCCGTCGCCGCGAGGAGCCCAGCGATCGCGCGGGCGCGGTTACGCGGGGGCTCGCCCTCGGCTTGGACGCGCTGATCGTCAACCTCTCCTTCTCTGGCTTGGCGGCGATCGCCGCGCTGGTCGCCTCGGTCTTCTCGGGCACGAGCGACGGCGGTGCTTCCGGGATCGCTCTGGCCCTTGGCGGCAGCCTCTGGCTCGCTCTCGGCGCCGCCTACCTGGTTGGCTTCTGGTCGCTGGCGGGGCAGACGCCCGGCATGCGCTTCATCGGCATCCGGCTCGGCGTCGACGGCCGCGGCCTCTCGTTGGGGCGCTCGCTGAAACGATTGCTCGGGCTCTGGCTCTCCGTGATCACCTTCGGGATCGGCTTTCTCGGCATCGTCTTCGATCAGCGGCGACGCGACTGGCAGGACCGCCTCAGCCGCGCCGATGTCCTCTACGTCGAGCGAACGACGACCCCAGCGCCGTGGTCGACACTGGCCGAGAGGGAGGAGGCCACGACGTCCACCGGAACGACGAAAGCCCCGGGGGGCCGGGGCCTTCGTGCACAGCAGGTTGTTTGACCGCCCGTATGGGCGACTGCGTCTTGGCTAGACGGCCCTCGGGCCAGTGGGACCCTCGGCCAGCTTGTAGACGATGATGATCGAGAGCGCGAACACTGCCAGCGACCAGAACGGATAGGCCGGGATCGATAGCAGGGCCCCGATTGCGTTGAGTGAGCCGACGAATATCCCGACCCAGCGGCCGTACTCGCCTCCGGAGAAGAGCGAGAACGCCGCGATCAGCTCGAGCACCCCGATGATCATGATGATCCATCCCCAGGTGTTGAGGCTGCTGATGATGAACTCGACGTTTTCAGCGAAGAACTTCGAGTCGCCGATCGCGGCGATCCCGTAGATGATGTTGAGCACGCCAGCGATCAGGAGCAGGACGCCGGCGAAGACCCACCAGCCGCCAATCAAACCCTCGTCGTTCATAAGTAACCCTTTCGTCCGCCTATAGGCAAGGAACTACGGCCAGCCTATTCGAGGAATGCAGCAGATTTCCTATGTTTGAGCGAGATCTGCCGGGCTGGACAAAGGCCTGGTGCGACCGCAACGCTTTGTCCATTCCATGGGGAACAAGGCATTTCAGGCGGCCGGTTCAGTGACCGCGCAACTGAAAGCGGGGAGGGCGGGGCAGAGAGTCACCGAGGACGAGGCGAGCCCGGTAGTAGACGGCCTCGTAGGCCTGGGTGTCAAGCTCACCGGTGCCGGCCTGCTCGCGGCCGGGCTGGGTGTTGGCGCCGTCGGCGTGGCCTCCTCCCGAGGGTTGGCGCAGGACGCCGTTGAGTCTGCCGCGCGAGGTGAACCTGGTGGGGGGTGGTGCGCTCATCATCTCTCTTTCGTAGTTTATTGACTATCTAAATCAAGAATAGCAAACGGCCAACCTGGGAAGGGGAGGACGCGTGACCGATCGAAGGGAGGACACGTGACGGATCTGGTCCTCGGACCGCTGTTGCGCTACGTCTCGCAAACCGAGGCCACGGTCTGGGTTGAGACCAGCGGCCCCTGCGAGGTTGAGGTGTTGGGGCATCGCGAGAAGACCTTTGGCGTCGAGGGTCACCATTACGCGCTTGTCCGAATCGAGGGCCTCGAGCCGGGGGGCTTTTACGAGTACGAGGTTGCACTTGACGGCGAGCGATGCTGGCCGCCGTCAGGCGGCGACCTGCCGCCGAGCGCGATCCGCACCCTCGAGTCGGGCAAGCCACTCGACATCTGCTTCGGCTCCTGCCGTGTGGCGCTGCCGCACGAGGAGCCGTACACGCTCTCGAAAGACGAGCACGACGACGGCCATGAGCTCGATGCTCTCTACGTGCTGGCGCGGCAGATGGTCCGCGACAACCGCGACAACTGGCCGGAGCTGCTCTTCATGCTCGGCGACCAGGTCTACGTCGACGAGGGCTCTCCGCGGGCTCGCGAGCGAATCCGCGCCCGCCGCGACCTCGATCAGCCCCCCGGCGAGGAGATCAAGGACTTCGAGGAGTACACCTGGCTCTACCAGGAGTCCTGGGAGGACCCACTGATCCGCTGGCTCTTCTCGACCGTCTCGATCTCGATGGCATGGGACGACCACGACATGAGCGACGACTGGAACATCTCGCGCTCCTGGCACGAGGAGATGGACCGCAAGGACTGGTGGCACGAGCGCGCCGTCGGCGGCATCATGAGCTACTGGATCTACCAGCACCTCGGCAACCTCTCGCCGCGCGAGCTCGACGACAACGAGGTGTATGCCCAGGTGCGGGGCAATCCCGACGCGACCGACGTCCTGCGCGAGTGGGCGAAGGAGATCGACTCCACCGCATCGGGGACGCGGTGGAGCTTCTGCCGCGACCTCGACGGAGTGCGGACAATCTTCATCGACTCGCGTGCGGCGCGGGTCCTGACCGAGGAGCGCCGCTCGATGTTCGACGACCGGGTCTGGGAGTGGATCGTCGACCACGCCAGCGGCGACTTCGACCACCTATTGATCTGCACGACGGTGCCCTACCTGCTCTCTCCTGCCTTCCACGACCTCGAGGCCTGGAACGAGCGTCTCTGCGACGGTGCCTGGGGTGGCTTGGTCGCTCGAGGCAGCGAGAAGCTGCGCCGGGCCGGCGACTTCGACCACTGGGCCGCCTTCCAGTTCTCCTTCCAGCGCCTGCGCGAGCTGCTCGAAGAGGTCGGCTCGGGCAAGCGTGGCAAGGCGCCGGCCTCGATCGTGATCCTCTCCGGCGACGTCCACCACGCCTACCTCTGCGACGTCGCCTTCAAACGCGACGCCGGAGTCGAGAGCAGGGTGCTCCAGGCGGTCTGCTCGCCCTACCGCAACCCGCTCGACGAGCGCGAGCGCAGGGCGATCCGGGTCGGCTTCAGCCGGCCCTTCGGCCGGTTCGCCCGTGCGCTGGCCCGCCTCTCGGGCGCGCCCGACCCGGGTATTCGGTGGCGCCTGCTCGAGGGGCCGTACTTCGACAACCAGGTGGGAACGGTGCGGCTCGACGGCCGCGAGGCGATCGTGCGGCTCGACAAGACGGTCGCCGGCGAGGAGGACGAGAAGTCGCTGGAGAAGAGTTTTGAGCGACGATTGACCTGATGGCGAGGTGGGGCGGGGCACCACCCGGCAAGATGCGCCCCGCCCCGTCGCCCCTTCAGGCGGCTGCAGAGACTGCGTCGCCGCTACTGAAGCTCTTGGTCTGGCCGGGCCGCAGGTAGACGATCTGCCCTTCGCGTAGCTCCAGCTTCTGGAGTTCGGGGCGGGTCAGCTGGGCCCATACCTCGGTGCCGTCGCCGAGCGTGAACTCGACCCGGATCTCGAAGCCGAGCGCGACGATGCGCTGTACCAGCGCCTCCTCCGTCCGCTCGTCAGGATCGAGCACGACGTCCATGTCGTGCGGTCGCACAAAGTGATCGCCGAGCCGGTTGACCTCGCCGACGAAGCTCATCACGAACTCGTTGGCGGGATGCTCGTAGAGATCTCCCGCCGTGCCGGACTGCTCGACCCGGCCTTCATTCATCACCACCAGTTGCTCGGCGACGTCCATCGCCTCCTCCTGGTCGTGGGTGACGAAGATCGTCGTCACGTGCATCTCATCGTGAAGGCGGCGCAGCCAGGTGCGCAGGTCCTTGCGCACCTTGGCGTCGAGGGCCCCGAAGGGCTCGTCGAGCAGCAGCACCTGCGGCTCGACCGCCAGCGCCCGGGCCAGCGCCATGCGCTGGCGCTGGCCGCCGGAGAGCTGGTCGGGATAGCGCTCGGCCAGCCCGTCGAGCTGGACCAGGCGCAGCAGCTCGTGCACGCGGTCGCTGATCTGCGGCTTGTCCCACTTGCGGATCTTGAGGCCGAAGGCGACGTTCCCGAACACGGTCATGTGCTTGAACGCGGCGTAGTGTTGGAAGACGAAGCCGACGCCGCGCTTCTGCGCGGGCTTGACGGTCGCGTCCTCACCGTTGATCTTCACTTGGCCGGCGTCCAGCGACTCCAGCCCGGCGATCGCCCGCAGCAGCGTCGACTTGCCGCTGCCGCTCGGCCCGAGCAGTGCGGTTAGCGAGCCGTCGGGCACATCGATCGAGACATCGTCAAGAGCCTGAAAGTCACCGAAGCGCTTGCGCGCTCCCTCGACTGCGATTCCCATCAGGAGTCCTCCTTATTCGAAGTTGAGATGGCCGCATCGCCTGTGATCGGGATCGGTCCGCTGGCCTGCGCAGCCTTGGTCTTGCGCCCGCCGATGCTCATCAGCAGCAGGGTGGTGAGGGCGAGCAAGGCGAGGACGATCGCGCCGGCGTAGGCCGCTTCCTCGTTGAACTGCTCGAAGGCCTTGGCGACGAAGAGCGGCAGGGTTTCCGTCTCGCCCGAGATCGAGCCCGAGACGATCGTCACCGCACCGAACTCGCCGAGCACGCGGGCGGTGGTCAGCACGACGCCGTAGGCGACGCCCCAGCGGATCGCCGGCAGGGTGACCCGCCAGAAGGTCTGCCAGGCGTTGGCGCCCAGGGTGGACGCCGCCTGCTCCTGCTCGGTGCCGATCTCTTGAAGTACGGGGACCGTCTCGCGGACCACGAAGGGCAGCGAGACGAAGACGCTGGCGAGGACCATCCCGGGGGTCGAGAAGAGGACCTGGAAGCCCCATTCGGAGAGCGTCGGTCCGAACCAGCCGTCCGTGCCGTAGAGCAGGAACAGCGAGAGCCCGATCACCACCGGGGAGACCGCGAAGGGGAGGTTGATGATCGCGTCGATCACCGCATTGCCCTTCCATTTGTGGCGGACGAGAAGCAGCGCGCAGCCGACCCCGAAGACCGTGTTGAGGGGTACGGCTATGGCGACCATCAGCAGCGTCAGCCAGATCGCGTGGACCGCGTCGGGCGAGGTCATCGCCTCGATCGGTGGGCCGATTCCGTGTTCGAAGGTCTTGTAGAAGATCATCGCTACGGGGGCGAGCAGCAGCAGGCTCAGATAGCCGAAGCCGAGCGTCCGCAGCCCCCATTTGGCGGCTGCAAACCTTCGCTGGCCTTTGTCCTCGGTCGGCCAAATAGCTCTCACTATTCGGCCTCCCTGTGTCCGCGGCCAGCTCGGTTTTCGCTCGCCAAATCAGCACTGGACTCGCTGCGGCCTCCCAGGCGGGCGAAGAGGCTGACCCCGACCAGCAGCAGCAGCGAGATCGCCAGCAGCACGACCGAGACCGCAGCGGCGCCGGAGACGTTGCCGGACTCGATTTGGCTGCGGATGAACACCGAGGAAACCTCGGTGTCGAAGGGGATGTTGCCCGAGATCAGGACCAGGGAGCCGAACTCGCCCAGCGCCCGCGCGAACGCGAGCGTCACCCCGGCGAGGATTCCCGGCAGCAGGTTGGGGAAGATGATCCGGCGGAAGACGGTGAAGCCGCCGGCGCCGAGCGAGGTCGCCGCTTCCTCCATCTCACGGTCCATCTCCATCAACAGCGGCTGCACCGCACGGACGACGAACGGCAGCGTGACGAAGCAGAGTGCCAGCACGACCGCGATTCGGGTGAAGGCGACATCGACCCCGATTGGGCTCTCCGCCCCATAAAGGGTCAGCAGCGTCAGCCCCGCGACGATCGTCGGCAGGGCAAAGGGGAGATCGATCAGCGCGTTGACAGCGCCCTTGCCCCGGAACTCGTCGCGGACCAGGACCCAGGCGATGATCGTGCCGAAGAAGGCGTTGATCGCGACCACGATCAGCGAGCAGATCACGGTCAGTTTCAAAGCCGCCAGTGCCTGGCTGCCGGTGACCGCGTCCCAGAAGGCGCTGAAGCCGCCCGTGGTCGACTCGGCGACCACTGCGGCCAGCGGCAGCATCACCATCAGCGACAGGTAGAGCGTGACGAGGCCCCTGCCGAGGCCGACGCCGACCCCGGGCAGGTTGATGCCTGCCCGGGGACTCGGTGCCGTTGTAAGGGTTGCCGGGTTGCCCTCCATGTCTAGCTCGTGGAGACGCCGAGTTCCTTCTCGATCGCGGCGACCTTGCCGGTCGTCTCGTCGAAGAACTCATCGTTGACTTTGTCCCAGCCACCGAAGCGGTCAATCGTGAACAGGGTCTCTGGGGTCGGGAACTGTTTCGGGTCGATCAGGTCTTTGTTGACCGGGCGGTAGCCGTTTTCGGCCCAGATTTCCTGGCCTTCGTCAGACCAGATGTAGTTGAGGAACTCCTGCGCTGCAGCCGGCGCATCCAAGGTGGCGGCGATCGGCGTCTCGATCAGGATCGTCGAGTCGGGGATCACGTAGTCGATCTCCTCACCCTCTTCCTGGGCCTTGATCGCCTCGTTCTCGTAACCGAGCAGGATGTCGCCCTCGCCCTGGGTGAAGGCAGCGAGCGCGTCACGGGCACTGCCGGGCTGGACCACGGTCTTCTCGAGCAGGGTCTTGATCGAGTCAAGCGCCTCCGCATCCGACTTGCCGGCATCAAGCTCGGTGCCGTAGAGGGCCATGATGTTCCAGCGGGCCGAGCCGGAGCTGAACGGGTTAGGCGTGATCACCTCGACGTCCTTGGTCAGTACGTCATCCCAGTTCTCGATGCCCTCGGGATTGCCCTTGCGGGTCATGATCACCACGACCGAGTCCTGGGCGATCCCTCCGTAGGGCTGTTTGTCCCAGTTGGCGTCGACGAGGCCCGCTTCGACCACGCGGCTCATGTCACCGCCCTGGGCAAAGTGGACGACGGAGGCCGGCTGGCCCGCCTCGACGGCGCGGCTTTGGTCACCTGAGGAGCCGAAGGAGTTGCTGAAGCTGACGCCCTCGCCGTTCGGGCTCGCTTCGAAGCCCGGCTCGAAGCTTTCCTCGTAAACGGCCTCCGGGGTGGAGTAGCCGACGATGTTGAGCTTCCCGCCGCTGGACGAGCCGGAGGCACTGTCGTCGCTACCGCCGCATCCTGCTGCGGCGACTGCAATTGCAAGCGCGAAGAGGGCGGCCAGGAGGCCGATGCTCACGCTGCGACGCCGGGTGTCCTTGCGAGCGTTCCCCATGGAGAGAAGTTCCTTTCTTTTCTTACTGACTTAGTTTCTTGACTGACTTAGTGCTAAAGAAGGCGGGCAGAGTAGCACAAAGCTGATCGGAAAAGTGGGGATTGAGCTGGCGGCACGGAATAGACTGCGCCGGCGATGAGCGTCGACGTCGTGAGAACGCCGGAGGAGAGCCTCGAAGGCCTGCCCGACTTTTCCTTCGAGTCGAGCTACCACGAGGTGGACGGGCTCCGCCTCGCCTATCTCGACGAGGGGGAGGGGCAGCCGGTCGTCTTCTTCCACGGCGAGCCGACCTGGTCGTTCCTCTGGCGCAAGGTGATCCCGCCGGTGCGCGACGCCGGTTACCGCTGCATCGCCCCCGACTACGCCGGCTTCGGCCGCTCCGACAAGCCCACCGATCTCGACTGGTACACCTACGACCGCCACGTCGAGCTGATGTCGGCCCTACTGGAGGAGCTCGACGTTCGCGACGCGACGGCGGTCGTGCACGACTGGGGCGGGCCGATCGGGCTGCGGCTAGCGGTGGAACATCCGGATCGCTTCTCCCGCCTGGTGATCATGGACACCGGCCCGTTCACCGGCCACCAGCAAATGAGCGAGACTTGGCTCCAGTTCCGCGAGTTCGTCCGCGGCAACGAGGACGTCCCGGTCGGCTTCCTGGTCCGGGGCGGTTGTAAGAACGATCCAGGCGACGAGGTGATCGCGGCCTACGAGGCTCCTTACCCGACGCCTGCGTCGAAGGCGGGAGCCCGTGCCTTCCCGCTGATCCTGCCGACCGAGCCGGACTCGCCTGGCGCGGCGGAGGGCCAGCGGGTCGCCGACGCGCTGCGCACGGATGAGCGGCCGGCACTGGTTCTCTGGGCCGATTCCGACCCGGTGCTGCCCTTCTCGGTCGGCGAACGGGTGGCGGAGCGACTCAACTATCCGGCGCCACGCAAGATCGCTGATGCCGGCCACTTCCTCCAGGAGGACGCGGGACCGGAGATAGGGCGCACGATCGCGGGTTGGCTCCGCGACGCCGGTTAGCTGGCGGGGGTGAGCGTCGGCGCGGGATTTTCCTGTGCCAGCTTGATGGCGATCGCGTTCAGCTCGTCGCCGGGGCGTCCTGCGAGCAGGTTCACCCGTCGCGGAGCATCATCGCCCTCGAGCCAGGTCACTGTGCCCGGCCAGTAGGGGCCCGGCGGGCGCCCAGGGTGGTGGAAGGCTGAGGCGAAGATCCAGCTGCCCGAGTTGTGCAGGCTGCCACCGCCCGGCAGCGCCCAGCTGGCCTCGCCCGCTCGGGGTCCGGCCCTGTGCGTGTGGCCGGTGATCATCTGGGTTGCGCCCAGCTGCAGCCGGCGCGCCAGCTCGGTCGCGGCGTCGATTCCGCTGCGCGAGATCGCTCCTCCAGAGAGGTTGGCGGAGAACTCGGCGTCGAGCAGGCGGTTGAGAGTCCAGACGACGGCGGGAATGCCGGCGGCAAGCGCGGTGCGCGTGGCATGGCGGCGGAGCCGGCCATTGCCTCCATCCGGCGTCGAGATCCTCCGCCAGGCTCGTTCCGAGGGCCTTGCCGCCTTGCGTGCCAGACCCGACTGGGCGAACCCGAAGGAGAGGCCGTAGATGGGGCGGAGGACTCGCTCGTAGTCCTCGGGGGTCGCGGCCTGGGGCGGTGAGCCGAAGCCGCGCATCATCGCCGCCGCCGCGAGGCACTCCATCCGCGGCAGGCTCATATGGCAGTCCATGTAGTGGCCGTGGGTCGCGTAGAAGTCGTCGCGCAGCCAGGCGCCGGGGTAGGCGACGGCGAGCTGAGCCTCCCCGAGCCAGCTGTCGATCCGTGCCAGCGGTCCGGTGCGCGGCTCGCCACGGTGCTCGAGCCCGAGCGGCACGCCAGCGAGCGCCAGCTCCTCCAGCAGCGGCTCGGCGAGGCGGTGGTCGTGGTTGCCAGGCACGAGCAGGACCTCTCGCCCCCGCATCGCTTCTCCGAGGTCCTCGAAGAAGGGCCGCGCGACCTCCAGCATCGGTGCCAGCGGCCGTTCGCGCAACTCGAGCGCGTCGCCGAGCAGGACGAGCCGGTCGGCGCCCGCGATCTCGCCGAGCAGGATCTGGCGTATCTCGGCATCGCGCAGCAGGTCCTCGCCGAAGGCGCTGCCGAGGTGGAGGTCAGAGACGATCGCCGTGCGCACACGGTCAACTTACTTCCTGGCTGGTCAGCCAGTCCCGGCTAGACTTCTCGCATGCACAGCCTCAGCGAGGAGCGCCTCGCGCCCGCCAACGGAATCGAGATCGCCTACCAGGAGATCGGCGATCTCGATGGCGAGCCGGTGCTACTGATCATGGGCCTGGCGACGCAGATGCTCGCCTGGCAGGAGCCCTTCTGCGCGATGCTGGCCGAGCGTGGCTTCCGCGTCGTCCGCTTCGACAATCGCGATATCGGCCGCTCGACGATGATCGACTCGGCGGGAGTGCCGAGACGCCCCGATATCTTTGCCGGCAGGCGCGCGAGCGCTCCCTACCTGCTTACGGACATGGCGGCCGACACGACCGGGCTGATGGACCACCTCGGGATCGAGTCGGCGCACGTGGTCGGCGCCTCGATGGGTGGCATGATCGGCCAGACGCTGGCGATCGAGCGGCCCGAGCGGGTCCGCTCGCTGGTCTCGATCATGTCGACCACCGGCAGCCGCCGGGCGGGCATGCCGACCTGGAAAGCCTGGGGCCTGCTGATGGCACGCTTCCCGCGTGACCGCGACGCTTACATCGAGCGCGCGGTGAGGACCTTCAGCGTAATCGGCTCCCCGGCCTTCCCGATGGATGAGCAGCGGGTCCGCGAGCTAGCCGGGGCGATGCACGACCGCTCGCATCGGCCGGCGGGCATCCTGCGGCAGCTGCACGCGATCTCCGCCTCGGGCAACCGAACGCGGGCCCTCGGCGACCTGACCCTGCCGGTGACCGTCATCCACGGGACCCGCGATCCCTTGATCCGTCCCAGCGGCGGCCGCGCTACCGCCCGGGCGATCCTCGGCGCCCGGCTGCGCATGGTCGAGGGCATGGGCCACGACTTCCCCGAAGCGCTCTGGCCGCTCTTCGTCGACGAGATCGCTGATACCGCCGGCCGTGCTGGCTGGCAGGCGCGGGCGAAGCAGCCAGCCTGACGTGGGCCGGAGCGCGCGCGGCACCAATGCGGCTGAGAGGAGTCGAACCTCCACGGAGTTGCCTCCACACGGACCTGAACCGTGCGCGTCTACCAGTTCCGCCACAGCCGCCGGAAGCAGGCAATCTACCGCCTGACGACCATTGCCCGAGCCCTGACGGCGAGACGAGCCGCCGCCCGCGCTCGCTAGAATGTCGCCCCCGCGCCGCTATCGTCTAGGGGACTAGGACGCCGGATTCTCAGTCCGGAAACCGGGGTTCGAATCCCCGTAGCGGTACTGCTCTAGCAAGCCAAGTGCTTCCGTGAAATGGCCATGAGATTGGTTTTTCGGCATCATTTCGGTATCAGGAAACAGGCAGGACGCAGCTCGGCAGCGTTCATGCGAGCTGAGAAGAAGCTCTTGCCGTTGCCGATTTGATGCCGCATCGCTGCGTTTTCTGTTGCCGATGTTGCCGACACGGAGGTCATCGTAGCTGCTAGCCGTAGCGGAACCGCGGGGCAGCTTTCCGTGCTGGAGGGCAACCTCAGTTGGCGTAACATCCAGAGAAGGAGTTCAAGATGGCCAACGTCCGCGAAATAGAGCTTGTCTTCGAGCCGCAGGAGGAGGGGGGCTTCCACGTGTATGCCCCGGACCTCCCCGGCCTGCACACCCAGGGCGAGGACATGGACGACGCAATGGCGAACGCCAACGAGGCGGTCGCTCTCTACGTCGAGGGACTCCGCGAAGACGGCGAGCCGCTCGACATGGGCGTCGTCCGTCGCAAGATTCCCCTGCCGGCGTGAGCCCGCGCCAGCCGGTCGTCTCCGGCCGGCGCCTCATCAAGACGCTGGAAGCAGAAGGCTGGAGAGTTGCCCGACAGCGTGGCAGCCACGTCCGGCTCAAGAAGGCCGGGCACCGACTCGCCCTTGTCGTGCCACTACACAGGGAGCTTCGCAAGGGCACCCTCGCCGGCATCCTGCGGGATGCCGATCTCGGTCCCGAGGACCTGCGTCGCCTGCTGAGCTAGGACGAGCACACGCTCTACACCGTCCCGAAACCGGACTCATGTTCATTTAAGTCGCTGGCAACCGAGTTGGCTATCGGGGGCCAGATATGCAGCCGCTTTCCGCACCCAGGAGTCGCAGGTTTGAATCCGCTAGCCAATCAAGCCAGCTGAACAGGCAAGGCCGCGATCCCTTGCAAGGTGTTGTTGCGGATCCGCGGCGGGTCCTCGACGGTCTCGATCGTCTCGACGTGTGCCACCAGCGCTCGAAGCAGCGCCTGCATCTCCAGCTTCGCGAGGTGGATGCCGATGCAGGTGTGCGGCCCGTTGCCCCAGCCAAGGTTGCCTCCCGGCGGGCGGTCGAGGTCGAAACGGGTGGGGTCTGGGTAGCGGCGTTCGTCCATGTTCGCCGCCCCGAAGAGCATCGCGACGCTGTCGCCGGCACGAAGCCGGGTCCCCTTGAGCTCGGTGTCGCGGCTGACGCGGCGGTTGAAGCAGCGGACCGGCGAGGAGATCCGGACCGCCTCGACGACTGCGGCCGGGATCAGCTCAGGCGATCGGCGGATGCGCTGCCAGGCCTTCGGGTTGCGGCCGAGCAGCCAGAGCATGTGGGTGGCGGCGAGAATCGTCGTGTCCAGGCTCGGGGCGATGAAGTCGATGATCATCATGCGCGCCTCCACCTTTCCGATCTCGCCCCGGTCGACTGCATCGAAGACACTCGCCGCCCAACTGTCGGGAGTAGTGCGCGACCGCCTCAGCCCCAGCGTGTAGGCGAACAGGCCGGTCAAGGCTGGCAGGGCACTTCGCCAACGGCGGTTGAACGGACCGAGCACGTCGAACGTTCTTGGTTCCCCAGTGCAGCAGCCGATCGCTGGGGACGGGAAGGCCGACGAGCTCGGCCACGACGCGGAGCGGCAGGCCGCTGGAGAAGTCACGCACGGCGTCGAACTTGCCGATCCCGACCAGGCTCTTGACTATCGCATCGGCTTCCTGGTCGAGACGCTCGGCGGTTGGGAGGAGCGCCTTGGCGGCGAGGGATCGCATCATCACGTTGCGCCTGGCGTCGTGCGTTTTGCCATTGCTGAAGAGGATCGACTTGCGTCCCATCAGCCGGTTGAGCGGGTTCGCGCCGACGCCGTCGCTGGTGAACAGCTCGTCGTCGCGCAGCGCCGCACGCACGTCCTCGAATCGCCCCATCGCCCACATCCGGTTTCGCGGCAGCCGCACGACCGGGCCGGCGTCGCGAATCCTCCTGAAGGCATCCGCCGAGTCCTCGACGACGGCATCGCCGTATAGGTCGATGTCGACGCTCGGCACTAGGCGGCCCGCTCGCCGGTCCTCTGGACCTCGGCTCCCAACAGGCTCTCGAGGGCCGTCGCCGCGGCCTCCGCGCCGCCCGCCCGCTGGAATGCCTCTCCGACGCGTTCGGCGCCGGCCCGGCACTCCATTGCTTGCTCGACCGCGCCGCGCAGTCGGTCGGCACGAAGTCGTCTCGCGGCAAGCAGCGTGCCGCCGCCGCAATGCTCGACCCGGCGTGCCACCTCGAACTGGTCGCGCATGAAGGGGACCGCGCAGACCGGCACGCCCGCCGCCAGGGCCTTTTGCGTCGTGCCCATGCCGCCGTGGGAGATCACGGCGGCGGCGCGGCGCAGGATCGGCCCGTGCGGGAGGTAGCGCTCCACCCTGGCGTTCGCTGGGACGTCGAATTCGCCCGGGTCGTGCGCGGCCGTGGTGGCGACGATCGCATAGGGCCCGCCGGCGAAGGCCTTGAGCGCGCTTCGAATCAGCTTCGCGTCGTCCTGGAACTCGGTCGAGGCGGTGACCAGGACGATCGGGCGATCCTCGGCGGCCAGCCACTCCGGCTCGGTGGCCGGGGGCTCCCACAGGGCGGGACCGACGAGCCGTACGTTCACGGGCCACTCGCGTGGATATTCGAAGGGCTCGGCCGAGAACGCGATCAACAGCGGGGCTACGAGGGCGAAGTCGTAGGCGCTGTCCAAGGGCCGCAATCCGAGAGCTACCCGGCGGGAATTATGGCTGCGCACCATCGGGCGGAAGGCGGGCCTCTTGAACGCCTCCAAGCCGGCGTCGCGAAGGCGCGCGAGCGGGCTCGTCGATGGCGCGAAACCCGGCCCGAAGCTGGGGACGCCAGGGGCCGGCAACGGATATGGGTAAGGCATGTAGTGGGCCCACGGGAGTCCGGAAGCCTCCGCCACCGACGCCGCGCCCGGGGCGTTGACGTCGATCCAGATCAGGTCCGGACGCTCGGCGTCGATCGCGGCCTGCAGGTCGGGGATCTCATAACCCGCCCGCCGAACGAAGGTCCTGCCCGCCGACATCAGGGCCCCGATCGAGGTGCGCGCCTTCCAGTCCTCCAGCCGCTCTGCCTCGATGCGCGGGTCGATCGGCGCCGCGGAGAGGCCGAGCCGCCCGATCGCGTCCACGCTCCCACTCGCGGTGCGGACCACGACCTCGTGGCCACGGTTACGCAGGGCCAGCGCGGTGGCGACCGGCGGGTAAGCGTGGCCCGACCCGGGCGCGGTGTAGACCAGCACGCGTGCCATCAGCCGGCTCCCGCCAGGGCGTTGACCATTTGCACGATCGCCGCTTCAGTGCGGCGGCGCGACAGCTTCATGTCGAGTCGAATCAGCTTCCAGGTCATAAGGTCGGTAGCAACGATCAGCTGGGTCACGAGCTGCTCCCTGCGGGCGTCCCTCAGCGATCTCAGGCTCGGCTCAAAGACCCGCTCGACCCATTCCCGGTGAAATTTCCGACCCTCGTCGGTCATCGCCCGGACGGTCGGGAACCGATCCTCCTCGGCGAGAAGGTGAAGGATGCGGCCGCCTTCGCTGTCGTAGTGATCGAGCAGATTGCGGATCGCGCCCGCATGATCGCCGACCGGAGCCTCGTCGCGTGACTCGACCATATGGCTGCCCCAGTGTTCGACCACGGTCGCGAACAGATCCTCCTTGCGGCCGAAATGCGCGATCAGGGTGGGGACGGTCACTCCGGCCGCCTCGGCGACCTCGGTGAGCGTCACGTCGTCGTAGGAGCGGGACAGAAAGCGCTCCAACGCCACCTCGCGGATCCGCCCAGCCGTCTCCTCGGAGCGTTGCGCCCGGACGTTCATCCGGTACTGCCGCTTCCCTGTCGCCGCCGCTTCCGTCATTTCGCCTATATATGACTATAGTGAAAATGGCCCGCCGTCAAGCAGCTCAAGGACAGCCCGGGGGTGTGCGAAGGAGCTCAGACTGTGGAGGGCGGCTTCGCGCGCGCCGCGGGCACGACCGTCCCGAGCAGGCCGCGCACGGTTGCGGTGAGGATGGCCAGAGGGTCGTAGTACTCGCGCCACACCACGATCTGCCCATCGTGAACATCGAAGCGCCCACAAATCCAGAACTGGATTCGCAGGCGCCCCCACTGGAGCACGTCTGTGCGCTCGGTCAAGACGGTTGGTCCGTCGGCCGAAATCGCATGTACGTGCATCTCTACCTCGGTGCCGATCCTGATGAGCGCTTGGAACAGCCTGCGTACGCGCTCACGACCGCGCACAGTCGGGAGCCAGCTGTTTTCATACACCACGTCCTCTGCGAGAAGCCGCACCGCAGCATCGTTGTCGGTGACCGTTCGGAGGTGGTCCAAGAACCGCTCCACAACCGCCGTGGGCGCTGAATCGGCCATCACGACCCCTCAGCCGTGCCGAGCTGGCGCCGCGCCGCCTCGGCAGCGAGCTCGGAGCGGTTTCGCAGATCGAGCTTTGCATAGATGTGGGAGAGGTGCACCTTGACGGTGCCCCGGGTGATGAACATCTGCTCTCCGATCTGGGGGTTGGTCAGGCCTGTGGCGGCGTGCCGCACGATCTCCAGCTCGGTTGGGGTCAGGCTCTCCCAGCCGCCCGGCGGGCGCTTGCGCTCGCCACGGGCACGGCGCGCCCATGCGACCGCCTCGCCGGCATCGAGGGCGCTCCCTTCGGCGAAAGCCCCCTCCAGGCCCTCGCTGTCAAGGCGCTCCCGCAGGGTCTGCTCCAGCGTCGCGACCCGCGTGTCCTGGGCCTCCGGGCGCACCAGCTCGTGGCGAGTGCGGGCCTCCTCGGCGGCGCCCAGCAGCCGCGCCGCCTCCTCATCGCTGTGCAAGCCCCCGGCGACCTCCGCGAGCAACTCGAGCGCGTCGGGGATCAACGCAACCAGGCCGCGGGTCTCGATCGCCTCCAGGGCACGGTGCAGGTGCCCGTCGGCCTCGCTCCATTGCTCCGTGTCGAGCGAGACGGACGCCAAGCACATACAGGCCCGGGCGAGAACCCAAGACACTCCCATCCGCTCGGCCACCTCCAGCGCCTGCCGGGCGCTGCTCGCCGCCCTATCCCGATCGCCTAAAACGTAGTGGATGTCGGCTTGGACCTGCACCGCGTAGGCGAGCGTGTAGCCACCGTCGAGCCCCGTCGCGATCTCCGGCTCCAGACGCCGCAGCGCCTCGGCGCCGCGACCGTTTGCCGCTTCGGCCCGGGCGAGCGTGCAGACGAGCAGGCCGGCCACCATGCCGGCGCCTGCCCTGACAGCGCGCTCGGCTGCCGCCTCCAGCCGCTCCAGCGCCTGCTCGGGACGCCCGCGCAGCAGATCGGCGCGGGCCAGATACCACTGAGGCGCGCCCTCGGTATTTGGCTCTCCAACTTCACTCGCCGCCGTGCTCGCCCGCCGGCAGTGCTCCTCGCACGCCGCCCACTCGGCGGACTCGCAGTTCCCCGCTGCGGCTGCGCACCAGTGCCAGGCCAGCTGCTCGCGATAGCCCATCCGCTCAATCAGGGGAAGAACCTCCTCGGCGGTCGCGAGGGACTCCTCATGTCGGCTTTCCCATACGTAGGTCCAGCCCAGGATCTGGGTAGCGTCGGCCACGCACCACTCATCGCCGCTCTCGCGCGCGAGAGCCAGCGATCGTTCCTGCACCAGTCGGGTGCCCTTTGGATCGAAGAGGAGCGTGGCCGTGCCCAGCGCGTCCAGCGCCCGCGCCATCGTCGAGCGGTCGCCGGCTGCCTCTGCGAGCTCGATGGCCTCTTCGGCGTACTCGATCGCCTGCTCGTAGCCGCCGCCGTAGACGATCAGGTAGGCGCGACCCCACAACCCCCGCGCGCGCAGGGAAGCGTCCGCGGGCGCCGCGTCGAGCGCCTGTGCATATCCACTCTCAGCGGCCGCGAAGAGCCCCCGAAGCTTCCAGTAGAAGGTCAGGGCGACCGCCAGCCGTAGCGCCTTGTCGGGATCGGTTTGCGCCGCATGCTCCAGCGCACCGGTCAAGTTCGAGTCCTCGGCGGCGAGCGTCCGCAGCCACAGGTGCTGATCGGCCCTTCCCAGATGCGGCTCGACCTCCTCGGCGAGTGCGAGCAGCGCGTCGCGGTGGCGGTCGCGCACCGGCTGCTCGTCGGGGGACTGGCTTAGGTGATCGAGCGCGTACTGTCGCACCGTCTCCAGCAAGCGGTAGCGGGTGCTCGGCTCGCCGTCCTCGACGAGAACGAGCGACTTGTCGACCAGCGAGCCGAGCAGGTCGAGCACCGCGAGGCGCTCGAGGTCCTCACCGGCAGTCACCTCCTCCGCCAGATCGAGCGTCCAGCCGCCGGTGAACACGGCCAGGCGGCGCAGCAAACGGCGCTCGTCCTCCTCCAGCAGCTCATAGCTCCAGTCGACCGACGCTCGCAGCGTCTGCTGGCGCGGGAGCGCGCTTCGGGCTCCGCCGGTCAGCAGGCGGAAGCGATCGGCGAGCGCCGCGGCGATCTCCTCGACTGCCATCAGCCGCACCCGCGCGGCGGCGAGCTCGATCGCCAGCGGTATGCCGTCCAGCGCGTGGCAGATACCGGCCACGGCGGCCGCGTTGTCGTTGCCGATGGCGAAGTTCGGGCGGACCTTCAGTGCCCGCTCGATGAAGAGCCGGACAGCGTCGGACTGCGCCAGCCCCTCGACCGGCTCGGGCATGCGCTCGGCGGGCAGCGACAGCGACGGCACCCGCCAGCTCGTCTCTCCGGCGACGCCCAGCGGGGCGCGGCTGGTAGCGAGAATCGCCACCCCGGGCGCGCCGCGGAGCAAGGCTTCCCCCGCGGCGGCGCTCGCCTCCAGCAGGTGCTCGCAATTGTCGAGGACGATCAGCGCCCGCTGTCCCGCGAGGTGGGTGACGGCTGCCTCCAGCGCCGTCTGGCCGGACAAGGGGCGAACGCCCAGAACCGCGGCCAGCGCCGATCCGAGCTGCTCTGGATCGATGACCGGGGCCAGCTCCACCCACCAGATTCCGTCGGGATAGCGATCCACGGTGTCGGCAGCCGTCTGCAGCGCCAACCGGGTCTTCCCACATCCCCCGCCCCCGGTCAGCGTCAGCAGCCGCGTGCCTTCCAGCGCCGCCTGAATCTCACGTAGCTCGGTGACCCGCCCGACGAAGCTGGTGAGCTGGCCGGGAAGGTTGTTCGGAAGCGCGTCGAGCGATCGCAACGCCGGAAACCCCTGCGGGGCATCCTCGTCGAGGAGCTCATGCACGTGCTCGGGTCGGCCGAGATCGCGCAGGCGGTGCACCCCCCGGTCGGCCAGCCGAGCCCCCGCTGGCAGGCGGTCGACCACGAGGTCGTGCGTGGTTCCCGAGAGCAGGACCTGGCCGCCGTGCGCGAGCTCGCGCAACCGCGCGCAGCGGCTCAGCGCCAGCCCGAAGTAGTTGCCCTCGTCTCGTAGTTGCGCCTCCGCCGTGTGCAGCGCGACGCGCACCCGCAGCGCCGGTCCCTCGGGCCAGGCGTGTGCGCCCATGCGGCGCTGGATCTCGAGTGCCGCGGCGACTGCATCCGAGCCGCGCGAGAAGGCGGCGACGATGCTGTCGCCCTCGCCCTGCTCGACCGGCCGCACCCCTCCGTGGAGCGCCACCGCCTCCTCCAGCAGCGCGTAGTGCTCGGGCACGGCACGCCCCATCGCCTCCGGCTCGTCCTGCCACAGCCGCGTCGAGCCCTCGATGTCGCTCAGCAGGAAGGTGACCGTGCCAGCCGGTAGCGCGAACGTCGCTGTCTGGCTTCCTTCCACATCCCCCCAGATGAGCGGACGACCGAGCGCCCAGCCCGCCGCCGATGATCCCACAGAGCCGGCAGCCGGGCCGCCCGCGGCCACGGGGCCCAGGACAGGCACGCGCTGGTCTCGATCGGTGTCAGGCATCGGATCGCGCCGGGACGAACTCGGGGCCGCGTCGCAGCAATGCAACGCCGATTGCGGCCATCCACACCGCGAACACCGGTGCTCCCAGGAGCGCGATGCCGTCAGGCGAGAACGCCCCCGTGCGAGCGAACCCGACGCCGGCCAGAACGTGGACGGCGGCCACGGCGATGGCGAGGTTGGCGGTGTAGGCGGGCAGCACGCGGCTGCGCCGGATCGCGATCGCCATCGCGAGCGCGCAGGGCACCGTCGGCCAGGCCGAAGCACTCGTTCCCAGCGCCAGGCCGTAATCGAGCACGCGGGCGAGGTCCGGGCTGAGATCCGGGGCGGCATACGCGGCGATGGCGCCGAACAGGAGCGCCACACCGATCATGGCGGCCTCCACCAGAGCTGCGGCCAGCGCGATGCTCGCGGCCAGCGATCCCTCCCCGGTGATGCGCGCTCGCAGACCGACGAAGACGAGCGGCATCAGCGCGCACCAGGCGATGCCGTTGAGGACAACAGCCGCGAGCATCCCGTCGCGATGGTCGACGAAGAAGGACAACGTCTCCGTCGCCGGGACGTCGGTGCCCGGCAAGCTCATAAGCGAGCCAACCGGCACGCTCAGGGCATACAGGACCGCAACCCCCAGCGCCGCAGCAGCAGCCAACCGGCAAACGACGATGGACCGACTGGCATCGAGTTCGCCACTGGACCCACCCAGCCCGGTATTCGCGCCACGAGAGACAGTAGACATGGCCACCTCCATAAAGGCCAGCCCCAGCGGCCGGCATCAAGGCCAAGCTATGACCTGCAAGTGGCCACTACATCTGCCAGATGGCATAAATCTGGCTCCGTGGGAAGATCGCCCGGCCTGGCCATCTATCCAGTCCGGTTCACTACTCTCGCGATCCCAGGGGATCGGCTGAGCATCCGAACCGGAAGGCCACGCAAGGCCGCCTTGGTACCCACTAGCTCGATTGCGTTGGGAGCGAGCGTCGTAGGCGTAGAGGGGCCCGGCGTCGAGGATCAGCGCGATGGGGCGATCTCCGAGGCGAGGATCTCCTCGATCCGCTCCGAGACATCGCTATGGCCGCTGTGCCCGCTGGCGGCGGCACTGAGGCGTCGCCGCTCGCCCGCCCCGAGGTGCTGCTCGAGCGCGGTACGGGTGACATCGGCGATCGTCACGCCACGCCGCTCGGCCTCGTGGCGAAGCCGGGCATCGAGGTCGTCGGGGAGCTTCACGGTGGTCCGGCGCATGGGGATGCCAGCACACCAAGGCGGCCTTCCCAATTGAGCAGCTAGGAGTCAGCGCGCCAACCGATCACTCGTCGCATGAGGCTGGGCGCTCTCCTTGCCACACCGGTGGCTGCACGATCGGAGAGACGGAGCTCACGGGTGTCTGACACAAGCCGGTTGCTGACTGGCCCTTCAACCTCATCCACAGCGAACAGACGCCACTCGCCGGGCACACCCTTGAGCTCTTGAGCTCCGCGGTCGCTGAACGAGATGCCCGACCCTACAACGAGGTCCTTGACGGTACTCGAGACAACCACCTCGTTCGCCCCGGCAAGCGCGCCGATCCGCGCGCCGATGTTGACGGCCATGCCACCTATGTCCTCGCCGATCAGCTCGCACTCGCCGGTGTGCAGGCCCGCCCGCAGCTCGATCTCAAGGGCTCGCACCTTGTCTGCGATCGCCCGAGCGCAGCGGATACCGCGCGCCGGGCCGTCGAAGGTGGCCAGAAAGCCATCGCCCATCGTCTTCACCTCGCGGCCTCGGTGGCGCTCGAGCTCGGCGCGCATGAGCTCATCGTGGCGACCCAATAGCTCGCGCCAGCGCGCATCTCCCACCGCCGCGGCGCGCTCCGTGGACGCGACGATGTCGGTGAACATCACGGTCGTCAGGATGCGATCTGAAGGGGGCGCGTGGCGGGCGCCGGTGAGGAACTCCTCGATCTCCTCTGCGTAGCCATCACCGTCGCCGTAAAAGGGGATGTGGTCCATTCCCGGTAGTACGACCAGCCGCGCACCCGGGATGTGCTCGGCCGTGTAATGCGCGCACTCGACGGGGATGAACTCTTCGGCGCGATGGAGAACCAGCGTCGGCACGCGGACGTTCGGCAGCAGGTCCCTGACATCGATTCCGGGAACCATGTCAAGGATCGTCTGCGCCATCTGTGGACTTGCAGCCGAGCGTTCAAACGTAGCGCGCCCGATCCGATCACGCTCGCTGTCGGCGCTAGGAGCCATCAGCCCGAGGGTGCGCCCCTCGCCCCAGTGCTCGGCCGCGGCGCGCATGCTCTGGAACGTGTCGACCCAACGCTGCCCGCCGGGGTTCTCGTCGGGGTCGAGAGTTCCCGTGGGGCCGGTGCCGCAGAGGACCAGGGCCTGCGTGCGCTCGGGGTAGGTGGCGGAGAAGAGAACGCTCATCGGCCCGCCCTCCGAAAGTCCGAAAAGAGCGGCGCGCTCCGAGCCGGCGGCGTCCATCACCGCGCGCACATCGTCCATGCGATCCTCCAGCGGCGCCGGGCCGGCGACCGGGTCAGAGAGCCCCGTGCCGCGCTTGTCGAACAGGATCAATCGCGAGAAGGAGGCGAGCTTTTCGAGGAAGCGTGCGATCCGCGGCTCTGCCCACTGCAGGTCCAGGTGCGAAACAAAGCCCGGCACGAAAACGAGGTCGATCGGGCCGTCGCCGACAACCTGATAGGCGATGTTGATCTCGCCACTCTGTGCGTAATGCGTCTCTGGGGGCATCGGGCCACTCGCAGGTTACTTCCGCGGACAGTAACCACTCCATCGATCCCGAGCCACTACGGCATGAGCGTCTGGGACTGCCGTCCGAAAATCCGACCCGGGCGGCTAGTCTTTTCGGCGCGCCTGCCTTGTGTCCGATCCCGAGGAGGACTCTGAGATGACAGACCGATGCGTCCTTGTTCCAGCCGGGGATGCCCAGCAGGGACAAACTGGCGTGACCTACGCCGCCGGAATCTCGGCAGAGACGGCGGGCGCCAGCAAGCTCTCCCTCCAGATCGCCAGCCTGCCGCCGGGAGCCAGGGCTCAGGCGCACCTCCACGCCGAGCATGAGTCGGCGGCCTACATCGTCGAAGGCGAGGTGCTGTTCTGGTTCGGACAGCGCCTGGAGGAGCGGATCGAAGCCGGCCCCGGGGACTTCATCTATATCCCGCCCGGTGTCCCGCACCTAGTCGCCAACCCGAGCGACAGGCAGCCCGCTGTGACCATTCTCGCCCGGACCGACCCAAATGAGCAAGAGGACGTAACGCCGTTGCCCCAGCTCGATGATCTTCCTCACTTGAGAGGATGAAGGGGCCTGGGTGGTCACTATCGCGAGCCCCCAGAGCACCAAGCGTGCGTCGCCGTCGGCGATGCCACGGACATGAGCAGGCTGGCAAACATCAGCCCGACCAGCAGCAGCTTCACCGGCGCCGACTCCGGTTCGAGCCAGTTCGCCGCCCAGGCGGTCGCCGACCAGGCATAGATCACCGCGATCGCCAGGATCACCGTCCCCGCGCCAGTCCGCAGATCGACGTGCTCGAGCAGGTGATGGGAGAGCTGGCCGATCGCGAAGACGTAGACGAGGTCGAAGAAACAGCTCGATCGGGGTGACGGAGCGCTCTTCGCCGGGCGCCCGCGAGACGGCGATCCTCATCGCCGCGATCCTACGGCCTCTCTTCGGATCGGCTGAAACATCCAGCGCGCGTGCTGTGAGAGTCTCTTCCAGTCGTGATCGAGATAGACCGTATGCCCCGCGTGCTGTTGCGTCTCGAGGGCGGTGTCCTTGCCGCAGCAGCGCTCGTCGTCTATCTCCACCTCGACTACAGCGTCCTCGCCCTGATCGCGCTGCTCGTTTCGGTGGACCTCTCGTTGCTCGGCTTTCTTGCCGGGCCGCGGGTGGGCACGCTCACGTACAACGTCGCACACACCACTGCCTTTCCGCTCGCCCTGGGCGCGATCGGCGTGCTGGCCGATGGCGGAGTAGCGGTTCAGGTCGCCCTCGCCTGGCTCGCGCACATCGGCATCGACCGTGCGCTCGGTCTTGGCCTCAAGTATCCAAGCGGCTTCAAGGACACTCACCTGCAGCGGGCCTAGCCGAAGAGCTGTCGACCCGTGCCTGCGATCGCGTTGGCCGCCGATCGACGCTTCAATCGCCGATCCGCCACGTGCTGAGGTGACTTGGCGGAACCCGAGACATTTCAAACTCAGACCAAGGCCGAGTTTGATCGCGCTTCACCGAGCGCGGATTTCAAAGGACGGGACGCAGGACGAGCAACCCCCGCCTCGAGACGAGATGTGCCAGGTCATCCTCCAAGCGTTGGACGTGTTCGCTTGCCTGTTGCTCCCAGCGCTCTACTGCGTGGATCTCCGCGATCAGCACGTAATCGGCTTGATCGATCGACTGCCCGGGTACGTCGGCCGGATCGCCTACCCTGCCTGGCTTCCCCTGCTTCGCACTCAGAGTAGGTCGGTAGCGCTACGTTCCGGCGCCGCTCGCTTGGCGAGGAGAGGCCGCAGTGGACGAGAGGCGCTCGTGGACGAAACGCACGATTGCCGCGCCCTCGCCGACCGCGGTCGCGCAGCGCTTGATCGAGCCGGCGCGGACGTCGCCCGCTGCGTAGACCCCCGACACACTCGTTTCGAGCAGGCCGTCGGCACCGGCGTCGGGGCCGGTGAGGACGAACCCGTTGGAATCGCGCGCAACCGTGTCGCCGAGCCAATCGGTGCACGGGGTGGCGCCCAAGAAGAGGAAGAGATAGGAGAGCGATAGCCGCGTGCCATCAGCGAGGCTGACGGCGTCGAGCCGCCCATCCTCGCCATGCAGCTCGGCGACTTCGCTGTGGTCGCGAACCGCGACGCCGTAAGACGTCGACCTCCGCGGTCAGGCCGTCATCGATCGGGATGAGGTGGCGGGTCTTGGTCAGTCGCCGCGCCTCGGTGAGAGGCCACAGAGCGTCGAACTGCCCGTGGGCCAGGGCGATCTCGATCTCTTCCCGCACCTCGCCGTGGCCCCGCTTTGCCGTTAGCAGGCGCTCCTGCTCGGTGCGGCGCAATCGGATCTCGATCTCCTCCTCGATCGCTAGGTAGCCCTGGTCGATCCGAACCGCCTTGGACTCTGAGGGAAATGCCGGCGCCTCGGGGAGGAGGAACTTGCGCTCGATCTCGCTCGACATCAGACGGCTACGCCGCTATCGACTCGAGCCGATCCAGCTCCAGCCGGAGCGCCGAGAGAAAAGTCGAACCCGGCCTGATATCGGCGATCATCTGCACCGAGTCGCGGTAGTGCTCGGCCATGCTCATGACGCTGGTGCCCATCCGTGCTTCGGCCGCCTCCTGCGATGCGCGAAGCTCGTGGTTCATGAACAGTCTGAAGTCGTGATCGCCCTGCTCGGAGCGCACGAGGCCGAGGCCGTCGGGGATGCCGACCATCGGGTAGCTGTTGGTCGCGGCGGCGCCGTCGCCGACGGTGAGCAGCGACTTGACGCTGACGCCGTCGCCTACGGGTAGGACGTAGGGTTTCGTAGTGGTGTTGGGGCCGGTGCTGGTGCCGCCAGGTGCGGCCACCGCCACAGAAGCCATGGCGGCTACGATCAGCCCGGCCAGAGCGAACGCTCTGAGTCGTCGGGTGGTCAAGGGATCTCCTTCCGAGAGATGAGATTTCGGCCGGGGGCCATCCCCAAGCCACTGCCCGACGTTCATACGGGCGACGCGGCGAGAGCGTTTAGCCGCAGTGAACTTCTCGTGGACGGTGCGTTCACAGGATCAGCGTGGGCATCGCGAGATACGAGCCCAGGATGTTTCGATCCAGTGAGTGGGCGTGACCGACATGGGCTCGGTGGCCAAGCTGCTCGGTGGGAGTGCCTTCCGCGAGCAGCGCGGCGAGCGCGGTGGTTATCGGCACGGCGCAGATCAGGCCGATCGAGCCGCGGTGAGATGATCCATTCGGCGTCTCGCTCTCCTCTGCATTGGAAGCCATGTGCATGCAGTGCATGGCAACGGCCATGACCGCCGGAGCCGCCGCCACCTGCGGGCGGGGTCTGGTTGGCAGCGACTCTCCGAGCTGGATGACGCCGCGACGGCTAAAGTGCGCTGACTCCAAGATGTGCCGACACCTCTGGCTCATCTGACCTCCATCTTGCGGGCACCGTAGACGATGTCCGCTGGAATTTCGCCGGCCGTCAGCCGGCCGTGGTGGACGCGGTCGAAGTTGTAGAAGCGCAGGTACTCCTCAAGGTCGCGTCTGAGGCTGGAGAGCGCAGGGTGAAGGTAGCGGGCAAAGGAAGGTCGCCAGCACTCGTCGAGGATCGTGCGGTGAAGCGCCTCGACGTTGCCGTTGGTCTGCGGGCGACCGGCGCGAATGCGGGTGTGCCGCGCCTTCAGCCGGGCAACGGTCCCTGAGAACTCGCCCTTGAACTCGTTGCCGTTGTCGGAGAGGAAGCGCTCCAAGCGCCAACCGGCCTCGCGCAGGTCCTTGGCGACTCGCCGGGCGAGCTTGGAGGTCTGCTTGGCGCTGGGGTTGGCGGGCTTTCCTTCCTTGCAGACCACCAGCTCCGCCCATGCATAGGAGGAGGCGACGTCGATCGCGGTGAGCTGCCAGATCGATCCCTGGGTGCCCTGTAGGCGACCGACGAAAAAGCAGTCGATCCCGACCAGCTCGCCGGGGCGGCAGACGTCGATGTGGCGCTCGGGGCCGGGATCGCGAGGCGGCTCATAGGGAGCGGCGTAGCCGGCGATCAGCCCCAGTCGTTTGGCGCGGGTGTTGAGGCCGTGGCGGGAAAGCACCTTCCAGACCCCGTTAGGGGAGACGACGATGCCGCCCCCAGCGGGGACGTGCGAGCTCTGAAGCGACACGCTTTGGCCCCAGCCCAGGATGGCCCAGCGAGAAGGCGACGATCCGCTCCTCGACCATCTTCGAGAGCTGGTTGGGCATCCGCGGCGCCCGCCGCTCCCTGGGCCGCAGCATCTCCAGGCCGTGGCGGTCGACCGCTCGCTTCCAGGCGTAGTAGGTCGAGCGGTGCACCCCGAAGCGCCGGCAGGCCTGCGCGACGCTTGTGCGGGCGGCCTCGGCGAAGAGGGCTTGGCGATAGCCGAACAGCACGTCATCCTTGGTCATGCGACTCCCTTTCTGAACTTCATTGGCGTGAAGCCAGGAGCCTGAGTCGCAGCGCGGACAGCCCCCGACCCAGCTGGGTCGGGGGCTGTCTCGCTTGAAGGGCTATCGATCTCCCGGGAAGTGTCGGGAGAACTTGGAGTCAGGGCATCCTAAAGGCCCAACAGCCAACAGCAACCTCCCATGTCTCGATCCGCTTCGCTCCGAAGTCCCGTAGCATTTGCACGACTTGTGAACTTTCCTATGGAGAACCGAGCCGCCAGCACCGACGATCCCCGGCGTGGGGAATCTCGGCGAGAACTTGCAGCTAGCGCGCGAGCGCCTGAAACTGACCCAAGAGCAGGTCGGGCACCGCAGCGGTGTCCACCCAACCGAGGTCTCACGGATCGAGGCAGGCAAGCGCGATCCGCGTGTCTCGACGCTGGAACGCCTTGCCAAGGCGGTCGAGGTCGCGCCGAGCGACCTGCTGCGCTGAGAATCGGGCCGGCCCCCTTCCCTGTGCGAGCGGCCGGAGACCGGCCCTCTACGGGGTGCCTAGCGCTGCTTCAGGATCATCAGCAAAGGCACGACCTGTCCAACAGGCGTGATTTTCACCTTGCTCACCTCCCTCCCGCTCGTCAGCCCCGGCCTTGTGCCGGGCGGGAAGGAGAGAGTAAGAAATTTATGACCGCTGAGATTCTCGTTACCGCACAGAATTGCGTGCGGCTATGCCGAGGCGGCCCTTATGCTTCGAAGCTACTGACTAGCCAAAGTGACCTTGATCGGAGGGATCGACGTTGAGCCAAGCAGCACTGACGGTTGGGCGGAAGCCACTTAAGGAGCGCAAGCGGCGACCGGACGACGCCTTGCCTCACGCCGTCAATCACTGGATCAGGGTTGAAACTCTCGCAATCATGCACGAAGGGGAATACAGCGCGGGAGAGGTCGCCGACATGATCGGTGAGGACGTAAAGAATGTTAGGGGCCATATCCGGGACCTCTATGACTCTGGCTGCATTGAGTTCGCGGGGCACAAGATGGTGGGCAGCGTTATGAGGCCCGTATACCGGGCTGTCATCCTGCCGATTGTCAGCGACGAGGTGTACCGCGCCATGTCGATAGATGAGCGGCACGATGCGAGCGGCGCAATCGTCCAGGGAGTGCTGGCCGAGTCATTGTCCTCGTACCGGAACGGGAAGATGGACAACGATGAGGACTTGTGCTTGATCTGGGACGCTCCCAATCTCGACGCGCAAGGTAAGAAGGAAATGCTGGCGCACCTAACTGCTTCGTGGGAAGGGGTACAGGAGATCCATGCGAAATCTGCTAATCGCATGGCTGAGTCAGGTGAGACCGGAACCACCACAGTCGTCGGCCTTCTCGGTTTCGAGCGAGGCCGGCCGGGACGACCTGAGAATGGTTATTACAGAGCAGAAAAAAATGAGTAGTAACGAGATTGAGGTTGCCGCAGCCGTACCGGTCTGAAACCCTCCACCACTCCGCCGAACGAGAGTGACGAGTCTCACTTCGACGGCAGGTGTTCTGAGCCCCGGCCGGGCGGTGGGAATTCCGTCAGCACTCACCGCTCGGGGGCTTAGGGCAGAGGGGACTCATGGGAGAGAACGGCAATCGACCGCACCGAAGCGAGCTTCGCCTCCGGGGAGCGCTCATGCACCCGGCACGCATTGGAATCCTCGATTACCTCGCCACGAACGAAGACGCCGTAGGCGAGGATGAGCTTGCCGCTGCGCTCGATCTAACCGTTCCCCAAGTGAAATACCACTTGGGGGAGCTGGCCCACGTAGACCTGATCTCGCAGGTCGATGAGGAGTGGGCACGCAGGGCGGGCGGGCGCTTCTACGTTGCCGCAGTGACCGGTCAGGGTGAGCGACGGAGTGCCTGACGGCGAGGCGGAGAGCGAGCAGCCAGCCTGTGAAGCAAGAGTCGAGGACGTTCTTGATCGAGCTGTTCGCCTCCTTGCGCGACGACCTTGCGGAGCAGGTGAAGGAGGGAGGGAAAGCTCACCTCAATCCCCAGAAAGCGGCCCGCGACCTGGCGACCTACGAAGCGCTGCTGACGGGATTGACGGGTCGCGGAGATTTCTCCGACGAGGAGGAGGTCCGTCGGTACGTCGTCGGCTTGGCGCAGGCCACGGACGAAGCGAACGGGTTCGAGCAGGCGACCCTCGAACACCGGGCGTTTCGCGAGCTGGTCGCGGCGCTCGGTGGGGAGACAGCCGAGGCTTCGCCCGGCGCATGAGCGACGTCTTGCTCAGCCTGTCGGTCGAAGGTAGGACGAGGCGCGCGGTTCTCGACTACGTCCTTGCACTCCACCCGCAGCAGCACTTGACGATCCCGGTTCTAGTTAGGGAGATGCAAGCTGGCGCGTTCGACTTCGGGGAGGGCTCCGAGTTTGAGTGCGCCATACGGGATTGCGTCAGCGAGGGGCTCATTGAGGTCGAGGGGGGCCGGCTGTGGCCAACGCAGCTCGTGCTCGAAGCCGAGGGGTCGGTTTAGCGGGATGCGCGCCGCCTCGGCAAAGCGATTGCACGCAAAGCCCCGAGGGAAGCCCATCCCTCCTCGTCGGGGCTGTCGAAGGAAATCGTGAAGTCGACCGATGCCGTAGCCATGCGGGAACGGTAGCGCGTACCGCCACCAGCGGCGGAGACTTTGTCCCGAAATTTGTCCCCGACTCCACCGATCTAGGTCGAACTCAGCCGAACTTCTTGGACTGAGCAGGCACGAATCGACCGCAAACGGCTTGTTAGAGCCAATTCTCAGTCCGGAAACCGGGGTTCGAATCCCCCTAGCGGTATCCCGGCAGCAGCAGCTTTAATTGGGTGCTCTGACTTCTCTGAGTGATTAGGAAACCGCTGAGGTCTCTGATAGGGTCCGTTTGAGAACGCGTGGATTCCCAAAAAGGGGGTAGACTTCCTTCAAGGAGTCCATGCATTTAGCCGATTGATGTGAAATGAGGAGTAGACTTCATGGCCCGAATGCTTGAGTTGCACCACTCCATCCCAGGGATCCGCACAAAGGACGATGTCCAGGAGGGCACGGACGAAACCCGGTCGGATCGGCTGGCGGCAGCGGGATCCACGGAGGAGCGTCGAGCCATTCACGAGGAGTACGTCGAGGGCAAGGAGTTCGCGGACGACTGCAAGGCTGTCGCGAAGCTGCTGCAGGCCAACGACCGGGCGGGCCTGGTCACGCATGGCGCTCGGCACATTCCCGAGCGTGCCGCCGCTCGAGCGGCGGCGATTCGCTCCGGCAGCTAACGAGCCCGGGCGGCTGAGGCAGGGGCCTCCAGCCATCCAAGAGCTCGCTCGTGCTCCTTAGGCACTGGGGAGTCGGGGAATGACGGTAGAGACGACCTCTCCAGCAGTTGTCCTGGAGTCAAAGGCTCCGGAATTCTCCGCGATTGAGTTGCGGCTCACCGCGCGCTGCTGTCGGCAGGATCTGAACATCGAGCCCGCCGACGCCGATATCAGGCAACTGGCGGAAGAGTCGATGATCGTCCGCAAGTTCATCGCGCTGCGGTCGGTCCTCCCGGACAACGCTCAGGAGCCTTTCGCCAGCACCTCGCGCTCCGATATCTACACGCTTCACGCCGGTCAGCTGCGCGGCGTCACCTGGTGCGACCGCGAGTACGGGGTGGTATGGCTGCTCGGCTTCGGCATACACCGCGAAGGCCACCGCACGGACGCCTACAACGTCCTCGCGGCGCTGGACAAGGGCGGGCAGCTGCTGCCGACCGCCGAGGACTACGAGATGATGATGCGCGAACGGGAGGCGCGGCAGCTGCCAACGATGGTTGCCGAGATGCGCGGGCTGCTGAAGCGCGCCCGCGCGACTCCCGAAAAGGTGCACTCGGTCCTCTTGAGCGTGGGGGTGAGAGTGGGCCTCTATGTCATCCGTGAGGGCGACGAGACCGAAGGCCTGGAGGAATTCTATCTGGCGGTCTCGGCACGGCATCTCGAGGATGGGTGGCTGGCGATCATCCGCACCGCTATCTGGCCTTCGGAGAACCAGAATACCTGGGAGTACACGAAGGACTTCCCGGAGCGAGAGCCGAGCAGAGAGGAGCTCCGCTTCAGGCACTTGCACGAGATCGGTAGCCATCCCACCAATGCGTGAACTCGAGCAAATGCAGGAGGTGCTGGCGGAGGCGCTGCGGGAATTGCCTGCAATCTCCGTCCGGGCGGAGAAGCACGATGCTTATGAGCCGATTCACATCGACATTGGAACCTTCCTGCGCTTCGTCTCACCCGAATGGGAAGTCATCTTCGGTAAACCTGGCTCGGGGAAGACCATCCTCTTGAAGACCTGGGAGGAGGAGATCTTCGACGCCGTCGAGCGTCCCAGCGTTCTCCCCATCTACGTCTCCGCCCGGCACATGCTCGACGCGCCCGGTGACGATGGCAGCCCCGCCGAACGCGGCGAGCTGCACTTCCAGGCGTTCCTCGAAGAGTTTGGTGCCGCCGTTCGGCGGGCCTCTCGCCGCGCCCGCGTCAGTGACAGCTGGGTCGACCGGCTGCAGGGCGGAAGCCTCCGCCGCAAGTCGAAGGTGATCGCCGACCTGCTCGAGAGCATCAACCGTGCGATTCAGCGGGGGCGACCGGTCCGTCGGCCTCGCGACCGCAAGCATGAGGAGTCCGAGGGGCACGAGAGTGAGGACAAGAGATCCTTCGGGGGCAGACTGCGCGGCGGCCTGGGGGGCCTTAGCGTATCCCTCGGGATGAGTGGGAGCGCTGTGCGGTCCGACTCAGAGCGCTCGAGCTCCAGCGAGCGCTTGACCGGCAACGGTCCGATGGCGCCCGACTTCCAGAAGGTGACGGAATGCCTGGAGGAGCTGGCGCAGACGATCGAAGTCGAGCGGTTCTGCGTACTCCTCGACGACTGGTCGCTGGTCGACCTGCGCGTTCAGCCCTGGGTTGCGGCTTGGCTCAAGCGGACGTTCGACGGCAACCCCCGGATCGCACTCAAGATCGTTGCCAGTCCCGAACAGGTTCGGTTCTGGGATGAGGTAGCGGAAAAGGGGTTTCGCCCGATGACTGACATCAGAGAACGCGGGACACTGGACCATCCGCAGATGGAAGAGGACGACCTCGTCGCGTTCTTCGAACAGCTTCTCCTGAGGAGACTGGTGAGCCTGCAGGGCGACCTAGAGGTCTTCGCCGAGGATCGGCTCAATCGGCCCCGGCCCGAGTTCATAGACATGATGTTCGAGACGCGCGAGGCGTTTGAGCTGCTGGCTACCGGTACGGAAGGAATCCCGCGCAACTTCCTGATCGCCCTCTTGGAGCTGATCGATGGGGGCTTGCCGCCGGATGGGTGGAGCGCTGTGGAAGTGCGTGAGGCCGTCGGCGCACCCGAGCTTCCCATCCCCAGATCCGTTGAGCTGCCCGAGATAGAAGAAGACGAGGTCACCGATGTCGAGGCACTGCTCGAATACGTGATTCGGCCCAAGGTTGTGGCCAACGGCTCCCGCTTCTTCCTCGTCCGGGCGGAGGACCGTGCGTCGGCTGGGGCGCCCTTCGAGGAACTTCTGGAGCGAAAGCTGGTCGAGCCTGACGGCTCCTCGGTTCTCCCAGCGAGACTGCGGAGCCGCTTCCAGGGCTTCTGGCTAAGTGAGGACCGGTGGCAGGCGCTGGGCAGGGCGATCCTCCTCTTCAGGCGGACTCAGCGCCAGCCGGAGAAGCCGCTTGAGGAGGTGCTGCACTCTAACCCGCCCCGGATAACCTCCGCGCGCTCGGCCGACCCTTACGTGCTCGACTTCACCCGTTGGCGCGCCTGATCCTTTGGATGCACTTGAAGCGTTCGCGTACAGGGCACCCTTCGCCTACGAAGGTGGATGTATGGCCTTACTAGGAGCCAAGTCGCCCGCCTCACCAAGGTCGCTCAGGTCTTCGCCTCGCATTGTTGCTAGGCGGTCGTGCAGAACGTGGCCGCTTTCTTCCTCCGCCAAAGGGTCACGGTCTTCGGCTTCCGGCTCGAACTGCTCGGAGTCCTCAGTCGAGAGCCCTTCATCGACATCACGTTGCACCGACTTCCCCATTGCTCTCTCGATCAGCTGGCAGAGCCGCTCGCGGCGATCGACGAAGAACGCGCTGAAATTGTCGTCTCGGAGTGCTGGGGCCAGGATCAGGTGACTGTCGAGAAGGCCATCGAGCTGCGTGGACGGAATCTGTGCTTTGGCCTCGATCGCTGCTAGGTACTTCGAGGGCGCCGAGCCGCCGATAGACCGATTTGTCCGCGCGGAGATCGCGGTCTTGTTGACGATGCTCTCGCGATGCTCGTCGTCGATGCCGTTCGCATTGCACCAGTGCTTCGGGAAGATGTGGTGGATATCGATGTTGAGGCTTGCGTACTGCACCTTGTCTAGTGCCTTGTCCTCCATCCAGTCACGCGCCTCATTGGCGAGCAGGAGGGAATAGATGCCCTTGTAGGCTGCGGCGTTGCGGGTGCGCAGCGAGTGCAGGCGAGACTCGACGAAGGTGGCGTCCTGGATCGTTCGCGGGACGTCGGAGCTGTCGTCTCCCATGACCCACGCCGGGACCTGTTCGAGGTCGCGCACGAAACGCGTCTCGATCGCGCCGCCGTAGAGCTCGCCCAGGATGCCTGACCAGAACCAGCGGACTAGCCGCTCTCGCGGCCCCAGCAGGTCGGCATCGCCACTCATCACGACCTTGATCGCCGCTAGTGGAACGAGTTGCTTCGGGTATGGCAGAAACCGCAATTCGAAAATGTGACGGTCGGCGAGGAAGTCAGAAGCCCAGAGGAACGCCTCGCGTAGGGGGTCGACCCACTCGACGTAGTCGCTAAGCGTCAGCTTGAGCACGTCCTCTCGCTTGGCGGAGATGCCCACCGGTTTTGCACTCGTGTCCGCCAGGTTCCGCTTTCGGGTGGCGAGCAGCGTTACCGCCTGGAGAAAGTCGGTGTTCTCAAGCCCAGCCAGGATCGGCCGGTCGGTGAAGATCTTCTGGGTCTTTTGCCAATCGTCGTTGAGGCGGAAGTCGGTGCCGTGTTCGTCATAGTGCTGCTTGTCGCCGGCGAATGTCGCAGTCAGCAGCTCGAAGACGTTGAGTGCCAGCCCGCCGGTGTTGACCTTTTCGAAGACGGTGGCAACGGCGGACTTACTCGTCTCGGTGTTAAGCTCAATCGCCGGGATGTTGTAGGTCCTTGCCGGTTGGATGACCTGCGTGTGGAACGTTTTCGCCTGTTCGCGGTCGGGCAGTTCGAACAACCATGAGAGTGTGTCCTCTGAGAAGAGCAGGTTGAGCGGGAAGTACCCGTGCTCGCGCTCCTTTTCCGGGGTGGAGACGTCGAACTCGATGTCCTTACCGAAGTTCGTGCGCACCACGCCGTCAGCGGGGAGCGGGCGGACGGCATCGTCGATACGGTCCTCCCCCTCGAGCGCAACGGCGATGTCGATGTAGTATTTGCGCGTTAGCTTCTTGCCGCGGGCATCCATCGTCGAAACGAGGCCGTCGCCGCTCAGCGCCTGAGTCAGCGAGGTCAGCCGCTGCTGACCGTCGAGCAGCAGCATCTGCGGTTCTACCCCTTCGGGCACGACGATGCCCTCGATCGGCTTCGGCTTGAAACGCACCTGGTCGCTACCGGTCTTGAGCAGCATCACGACGCCGAGCGGATGGCCGCGCAGGACGGTCACGAGCAGCGCGCGGATCCGCTCGTCCTCCCACTTGTAGCTACGCTGGAAGTCGGGAAGCTGGATCTTCCCGCCGGTCGTCCAGTTGAGGTACTCGGAGAGCTCGTAGAGCGGCGTCTGGAACCCCATGCTCAGCTGCCCGCGAAGTCAAAGTCGATGGGGGACTCGTCACCCTCGATCTCCAAGGGCTCGATGGTGAGGGCGTTCAACGTAGCGATAAGTCGTGACATAGAGGACGGTGACCGTATCGTGTCGAGGGCCGCGGGGTCTGGCTTGAGGGTGTTCGCGACGAGTATCGCCGAATGATCAGCCGAACGTTCTACTCGTCTCGGCGTGCCAGTAGAGGAGTAGGTCGTAGCTTGTGGTGAAGACCCACTCGAAGCGTTGCATCGTGGCGTTAGGCTCCGGAGCGTGAACGTCTTGATTGCGGCGGATATGGAGGGGATTGCCGGGATCGACGACTATGGCGATTGCCTGCCGTCGCATCCGGCCGCTTATGCGCGGGGGCGCAGGCTGATGACTGAAGAGGTGCTGGTCGCGGTCGATGCGCTGCGTAAGGGCGGGGTCGAGCGGATCTCGGTTGGGGACTGGCACATGGTCGGCACCAACATCCTGCGCGAGCGAATGCCAAACGGGGTAGAGGTGCGGCCGATCGCCGACCTCGCCCTGGTCGAGGCCGACCCTTCGTTCACCAAGGCAGGCGGCGGCCCGCTCGATGCGGTCGTGATGATCGGCCACCACGCCAGCACCCCGAACCCGCGTGCGTTCTGCTCGCACACCTTCGTCTGGGAGATGGAGGTGCTGCTGGCCGGCGAGTCGCTGAGCGAGACCCGGGTCTACGCGCAGGGCCTCGCCGCCGAGGGAATCCCGGTCCTGGCTGCCGCCGGGGACCGCTGGATGCTTGAGGAGCTCGACGAGGGCGAGCTCGGCAGCGCCCGCCTGGTGAAGGCTAAGGAGGGGCAGGGGCGCGCCACGGCGCGCTCGCGCGACGTGGGCACGGTCCGCGCCGAGCTGGCCGAGGCGATCGGCGAGGCGCTGGCGGCGCCGATGCAGCCACCGCCCGCCCGCAGCTACCCGGTCGAGCTGGTAATCACCGCCGAGGGGGAGGAGCTGGCGAGGACGACGGTGGCCGAGCCCTCGGAGCTGCTGACCACGATTGCCACTGTCTTCCGCACGAGCCAGGTCTCACGCGAGTACCGCCAGCTGGCCAAGTTGCTGCCAGCCGGGCACGACTCGCGCCTGCTCAACCTGCGGCGCCGCCTCGGCGCCCTCCTCGCCACGCCGGTGATGCGCTCGAAGGAGCGCCACTGGCTCGCCGCCGCCAGGTAGCTCCCCGCGTCGATTGCTTATAAGCTTTTAGAGCAATGACCGAGGTTGAGGTACCGCAGGACTGGTACACGCGCGGCTTTCCGCTCGAGACCACGCAGATGCCGTGGGCGGACAGGACCATCGCCGAAGTCGATCGCGCGATGATGATGCTGAGACCGGAGGGGGGCGAGCGAGTGCTCGACCTCGCCTGCGGGATCGGCCGCCACTCAACGGAGCTGCGGCGCCGCGGCTTCGAGGTGGTCGGCGTCGACATCTCGGGGGAGCTGATCGAGCTGGCCAAGTGTGACGCCGACGAACAGGACCTCGACATCACCTATCTCGAGGCTGACCTGCGTGAGCTCGAGATGGAGGACGAGTTCGACATCGTGCTCAGCCTCAATGATGGCGCCGTCGGCTACTTCGAGACCGATGAGGAGAACTACCGGACCTTCGAGATCATCTCGAAAGCGCTCCGCTCGGGCGGCGGCCACCTGGTGCAGCTCCCAAACGTCCTGCACGCGGAAAAGAACCTGCCGAAGAAAGGCTGGATCGCGGGCGAGGCGACGCTGGAACTGAGCGACCACCACTGGAATTCGCAGACCCGCTACCTGGAAGGCTCCACCGTGCCGATCCGGTTCGGCGAGGTGTTCGAGAAGTATGAGCCGATCCCGTTTCGCCAGCGCCTCTACACGACCGACGAACTGGCTGAGATCTACGAGTCGGTAGGGATGTCGCTCGCCAACGTCTACCGGGGCAGCGGCAAGCCGCGCAAGCCGCGCGACAACCAGTTCGAGATCTTCGTCGAGGGCCGCAAGGTCTGACCCACCAACGCGCCGCGCCGGCGGTTTTGCTTAGGGCAGTCGGTAGGCGACGATCTGGGGCGTCTGACCTTCGCCAGTCGGGACACCCGCCGGGGCAAGCAGAGTGTCCCCGCTGATCGCCAGGCCGGCATTGATGCCGGCGGGCAGCGCCGTTTCCCAGACGTCGTTCCCGTCGTCCTTGTCGAAGGCGTAGAGGACCCCGTCGGAGGTGGTCGCGAAGACGAGGTCGTTGACCACGCTGGTGGCTCCGAACGGCGTTGCGCCCGGGAATTTGTGTTTCCACTTGATGGCGCCGGTTTTAACGTCGAGCGCGACCAGCTCGCCGCCGGGCGCGCCGCCACCGCCGACTTCGGAGCCGGAGACGATGCTCATCGATTGGTTGACGACGGGGAAGAACGCCGTCGAGCCGTCGGTCGACGGGGGCGCGATCACGCCGCCCAGGACCCCCGGATACCCGGTGCCCCCTCTGATCCGCGAGGCTTCGCCCCGCATCGCCAGCAGGCCGTCGTCGTCGTGGCCGTTGTGGATCCCGATCGGCCGTTTCCAGATCACTTTGCCCGTTTCGCGGTCGAGGGCGGCGGCGATCCCGGACTTGCCGGAAGCGACGACTAGGTCGCGTCCGCCGGCTTTGACCAACATCGGCGGCCCCTGGAAGTCCCAGTCGTAGAGGTCGTGGGGGGTCTGCTGGTAGTACCAGTCCATTTTCCCCGTTTTCGCGTCCATCTTCACGATCGAGTTGGTGTAGAGGTTGGGGCCGGGGCGGCTCGTCCCGGAGGGGAACTGCGGCGTGCCGGGGAAGGGCGCCGGGTTGCCGACGCCGAAGTACATGTCGCCGTTCTCGTCGAAGGCCGGCGTGTACCAGAGACCGCCGCCAGAGTTGACTTTGGGGTTGCCCCAGAGGTCTTTCGGGACCGTTTCGAAGTTCCACACTTTTTTGCCGGTTTTACCGTCGAGTGCCCAGAGCACGCCGACACCGCCGGCTTCGTAGGTGGTGCTGGCGTTGGTCGGGACGGTGGAGAAGTAGACGAGGCCGTCGTGGTAGCCAGGGGCGATGTCAACGCTCTCGGTGTTGATGCGGGTCAGGGGAACCGACCAGAGCTCCTCGCCGGTCTCCTGGTCGAGGGCGAAAGCGTCGGTGGCGGTCGCTCCGTAGACGCGCCCGTCGCCGACCGTGACTCCGTTGGGACCGAGGGTGGCCGATTCGTAGGGTTTTTCCCACAGGACCTCACCGCTCTCGAGCTCGATCGCCTGCACGTTGGAGACCAAGTCCTGCGAGTAGACGACTCCGTTGACGACCACCGGCGAGGCGGCGTAGCTGCCAAACGAGCTTTCCGCTTCCAGAGGCAGCGTCCAGGCGACGTCGAGGTTGGCAACCGTGGCGGCTTTGATAGGGCCGCCGACCTGGCGGGTGTTCGAGAGGTCGACGTTGGGGTAAGCCGAGCCGGTGAAGCTGACGTCTTCGCCGCTCGAGGAGGAGCTGCCGGAGGCGAGGAGAACTCCGACCACGACAACGAGGGCTATAACCAAGACGCCGCCGGCAATCCAGCCTGCCGTTGGCACCCTCTTCAGGCTGTCGAGAACTCCCTGCTCTTCGGGTGATTCCGCGGGTGACATCAGATCAGCGTCAGCGGCGGCGACCCTATTCGATCACTACAGGAATGTCAAGCAATGAGGACTTCTCCAGCGCTTGCTCCTTCTCGATGAAAAAAGGCTGCAAAACACGGTTGGAGAGCAGGCCGAGGGCGCCAAGATTCGCGAAGCCAGGACCTTGGCTCAGCCCCGCCAAGCCGGGGACCTGGATGCGAGGGCACATGCCCTTCAATTCAAGGAAGCGACCGATCGGGACTTCCTGCGAGGAGGGCCGCTCCCACAGTCCGCCGGTCTGCCGCTCGATCTCGGCCCGCATCTCGGTCGGAAAGAGAGTCCGCAGCTGCGCCAGCAGGTCGAAACCGGTGCAGTTGACGACGTAGTCGTGCTCGCCGCCGGTGGCGACGCCCGGCGCCTCGTACTCGAGGCGAACCCGTTCGCCACCGGCAGCCGCAGCAACGTCGGTGACCCGCCCGGTGACGAACTCGCAACGGTCGTCGTAGCCGATCGCTTCCAGGCTCGGGGGGTCGAAGACCCCACGGTCACTGTGCTTGACGAAGTCTCGCCGTGCCTCCAGGTCCAGCGACTCCCATTCGATCACGTCGGGGTTGGAGAAGACGCGATTCTCGAGGAAGCTCTCGCCGCGACTCAGGGGCAGCATCGGCGTGTAGATGGTGAACCTGCAACGCGGCCGGAAACCGCGCAGAAACATGACGCAGCTGAGCGCGCTCTCGCCGCCGCCGACCACGGCGATGTCGCAGCTCTCCTCGCTCGGCAGCTGGGCGAACTCGCCGCGCTTGCTGTCGCAGTGGAAGACCCTGGAGGCGATCGCCGACTCGTGCGGGAAGGCGCGGTGGACCCCGGGGCCGGTGAGGACGAGGGCGCGGCTGCTGTGCTGGGACGTTCCGGCGGGCTCCGCGACCTCAACCATCCAGCGCTCTCCCGCCGCGTCGAGCGAGATCTGCGTCACCCGTCCGCGCAGGTGACTGACCCCGTCCGTTGCCCGCGAGAGCACCCACTGCAGGTACTCGCCGTAGTCGCGGTGGCGCACGGACGGCGAGCCGGCGTCGATCCAGCGCGCGTAGCGCCGCAGACCGACCATGTAGCGCTGCCATGAGAAATGCATCGTGGCATCGTCGATTGCCTCGCCCGCCTCGCCGAACTCGCGGAAGCTCTGGTAGGGGAAGCCGACGTCCTTGATCGGGGTGACGGCCAGCGGCTCCTCGCCCGAGGTGGCGCCGTTGAGGCCGAGCCAGGAGGCGGCGACCTCCGTTCCCTCGATCACCTTCATCGAGAGCGAGGCGAGGCCGAGGCGGTGGAGGGAGTGGACCTTGGTCGCGATCCCGGCCGCCTTCGCCCCGGCGCCGACGACGAGCAGGTCGGTCTCGGCGCTCATGCGTATGCGGGGGCCAGGGGGCTGGAGACGACGAGACCATGCTGGCCCGGGCTGAAGGCGATCGCGCTCCTCGCCACATGCTCGGCGCGAGACTCGACCGGGCGCAGCTTCACCTCGCTCAGGACGGTCCTCATCACCCGCTTCATCTCTTGTTCGGCGTAGCTGGCGGCGAGGCAGCGGCGGGCGCCGCCGCCGAACGGGATCCAGGTGTAGGTGCCGGGCCGCTGTTCGAGGAAGCGCTCGGGCTCGAACTCGCCGGGGTTCGGGTAGACGTCTTCCCGCTGGTGGATCAGGTAGACGCAGGGGGCGACGATCATGCCCGCCGGGATCTCGTATCCGCCCAGCTCCATCGGCTCGAGCAGCCGCCGCACGACCACCGGCACCGGCGGGCGGATCCGCAACGTCTCCTTGATCACTGCATCCAGGTAGGCGTCCCCCTCGCCGGCAAGGACTTCCTCCTGCAGGCGCTCGAGCTTCTCCGGGTAGCGCAGCATGCGCTCGAAGGCCCAGGCAAGGGAAGTCGAGGTGGGGCCATCGGTGAGCAGGGTCAGCAGTTCGTCGCGCAGCTCTTTCTCGCTCATCTGCGCGCCGTCCTCGTAGCGTGCGTCGACCAACATCGAGACCACGTCCTTGCGCCCGTTCTCGCCTTCCTGCCGTCGCCTCCGTGCCTCTTCCAGCACCGCTTCCTCCACCGGCGCCATCGCCTGCCGGTACTTGTCGCTGCTCTCCAGCCAGTCGGGGCCGTGGGCAGCAAGCATTGCCAGCTGCTCGGAGTCGTTGACGGTCTCGGTGAGTTGGGTGAGCAGCGCCCGCAGCTGGTCGAGGCGCCCCTCGTCGGGGCCGAAGACGGCGCGCATGATCACCTCCTGGGTGATCGCCTGCATGCGGGGCCAGAGCTCGAAGGGCTCCTCCACAGGCCAGGACCGGACCTCGCCCCGCGCGATCTCGGCCATCATCTCGGCGTCCGCCTTCATCCGCTCGCCGTGGAAGGGCGGCAGCATCATCTTGCGCCGGGTCATGTGCTCGGGCTCCTCGATCAGCATCACCGAGCGCCAGCCCAGCAGGGGGGCGAGCATCAGGTTTGGTAGCCCCACCCCAAGCTGGCTCTTGTCCGCGGTGAAGACCCGCTTCACGTCCTCCGGGTCGGCGAGGACAACCCAGGTTCCGAGGTGGAGCAACTGCAGGGTGAAGGTGTCACCGTAGAGCTCGCGGCACTCCTCCAGGAATGGCAGGGGCTCCTCGGTCCAGCGAACCGTCTGGCGGTCACTGGGCAGGGAGGGGCCGGGGGGGAGGGCGCTCACGCCTCGCTCCCCTCCATCAGCTCGTCCTCCAGCTTGCAGGTGGCGCCGATCAGGAGCTCGAAGAGCTCGGCGGTGAACTCGGCAGGAAGGCCGGCCTCTGCGCCGCGCGCGAGGTAGCGGGCCCGCACCTCGGCAACCCGCTCGGGCTGCATCATCGGAATTCCCTCCGCGGACTTGTAGCGGGCGACTTCGCGACAGATCTCGAAGCGCTCACCGAGCAGGCGGGCGATCTCCTCGTCGATCGGGTCGAGCCGGCGGCGGAACGTTTCCAACCCGCTCATGCTCCGGCTCCGTCAAGCAGGCCGCTGGCGAAGGCATGGCTGCACTCGGCAAGACTGCCGAGCGCGTAGCCGCCCTCCTGGATCGTGCAGACGGGCAGCCCGGTGGCCGCCAGCATCGAGCCGATCTGCTCGAAGATCGGCGGCGAGAAGGCCCAGGAGCCGTGTGGGTCTCCGGCGACGATGTCATAGCCGAGCGAGACGACGAGCACCGTCGAGGTATCGGCGAGCATCTCGATCGAGGTGGCGAGGACGTCGATGTAGGACTCGGCGTCGGGGTTGCCGGGGAAGGAGACGACGCGTTCGCGCTCACTGCGGGGCGCCACCGACTTGCCAGCCACATTGGTCACCGGCCAGGCGTGCAACGAGTGCAGGCTGGTGTCGGGCATCGAGGCGACAATCGCCGCGGTCCCGTTCGGGTAGTGGAGGTCAATGTCGAGGATCCCCACTGGGGTCATGTTGCCTTCGCGCAGCGTCTGCGTTGCCGCTGCAGCGGTGTTCAGGTAGCAGTAGCCGGCGAGCCAGGCAGGCCCGGCGTGATGTCCCGGGGGGCGGCAGAGCGCGTAGCTGAAGCGGGCGCCGTCGAGCAGCCGCTCGGCCGCCGCGATCGCGGTGCGCACCCCCTCGCGGGCGGCGCTGACGAGGCCAGCGGTTACGGGAATGTCGGGGGGAAGGCCGGGCGGTGTCAGCTCGGGCATCGTCACCGGCACGTCAGTCGCGGTTGCCAGCGCTTCTAGGTAATGCTTCTCGTGTAGAGCGCCCAGCGTCCGCTCGACCTCCTCGCTGGTCGCATCGGCGGTTTCCGACCGCACGCGAGCATGACGTTGGAGCCCTTCGCGGACCTCGGCCATGCGACGGCCGTCGTCCATCCCCGGCAGCACCTGTCCGCCTTCGAGGATCCAGAGCGCCGCGTCGCCGTCGCCTTCTCCGTTGGCGGCGCGCTGCTCGATCATCAGCAGCTCACTCATCCAGGAGCCTCCGCATGCGCGGGCCGAGCAGGGCGAAGCCATTGCTCGTGTAGAAGCGCTCGGTGGCCGCGATCGCCGCGAAGCTCTCCCGCGGCAGGCCGACCTCAAGCCGACCGACCCCTAGCTCCCGCGCGGTCTCGGCCAGCGCCTCGACTAGGCCCTGGCCGACCTTGCGGCTGCGCCAGCGCGGGTCGACCCAGAGGTCCTGGATCGTCCCGTAACGCCCCGGGACGTGGGGGGCGCGCTGCCAGCTTGCCGCCAGTACGCCGACGATCTCGCCCTCCACCACAGCCACCAGCAGCGCCCCGGTGGTGGGGTAGTCGACGAGCGCCTGGGCCTCGACTTCAATCTCCTCAATGCTCGGTCGTTTGCCGCCTAGCTCGACCAGGAGCTGGTCGAGCGCCCTCGCGACCGCGGGCACGTCGCTGTCGGATGCGGGCCGGACACGCCAGCCCTGATCATCCGGCGCCGGCCGTGCCGGCGCTTCCGGCTCGACCTCCGGTGGACTCACGCCGCTGCCTCCGCCTCCGCGGTCGCAGGCTCCAACTCGACGCTCCAGGCCTCACGCGAATCGCTCCCGGTCACGGTCCGGGCGATCGCCGCCATCGGCGCCCGCGCCTTGAGCAGGATCTCCTCGAACTCGTCCACCGGGTCCGACTGCATGACGATTGCCCCACCGGCGCCGATCGTCGTCCGGCCCGGCCGCAGGACGATCGTGCGGATCACGATGCTGAGGTCCATGCCGCCGTCGAGCCCGAAGTAGCCGATCGCCCCCGAGTAGACGCCGCGCGCGACGTCCTCGAGGTCATCGATGATCTCCATCGTCCGCTCCTTCGGCGCCCCGGTCATCGAGCCGCCCGGGAAGCAGGCGCGAGCGCATTCGACCGCGCTGCGGTCCGCGCCCAGAACCCCTTGGACGGTCGAGATCAGCTGGTGGACCGTCGCGTAGTCCTCGACAATCATCAGCTCAGGCACCTCGACGCTGCCCACCTCGCAGACCCGACCGAGGTCGTTGCGCAGCAGGTCGACGATCATCAGGTGCTCGGCATAGGTCTTTTCGTCGCTGGTCAGCTCGGCTTTCAGCACGGCATCCTCGGCCGGGTCATTCGAGCGCGAGGTCGTCCCCTTGATCGGCCGCGCCTCGACCGTGCGGTCGCGGTCGACTGAGAGGAAGCGCTCCGGCGATGAGCTGACCACCGCGATCTCGCCGAGCTTCAGGTAGGCCGCGAACGGCGCCGGGTTGCTGCGCCGTAGGTTGCGGTAGAGGTCGAACGGCTCCGGTGTGGCGTCGGTCCAGATCTGGTCGGTGAGGCAGACCTCGTAGGACTCGCCCGCAGCCAGTTCGGCCTGCGAGCGGCGGATGTCGGCGAGGTACTGCTCGCGGCCTCGGCCGCAGTGGAAGGTGACGTGGGGGCTTTCCCCTTCGCCCGGCATGGGGGAGAGCGGAGTTGGGTCGGCGAGCGTTTCGTACACCGCTGCCTCCGCTCGGTCGAGCCAGTCTTCGGCGTCGTCTTCGTCCTTGCGGAAGACTGCCAGCAGATGAGTGCGCCCCTCGGCGTGGTCGACCGCGACCAGCCGGTTGGCGAGCATCATCACCGCGTCGGGCACGTCAGAGCGATGCGCGTTGGTTGCCGCTCCGCAGTCGGCCTTCAGCTCGTAGCCGAGATAGCCGACGAAGCCGCCGACCAGGCCTGGAGGCATGCCGCTGGGGGTCTCAATCGCGTTGGCGGCCAGTTCGCGGTCGAGCAGATCGAAGATCGAGCCGCGTTCGGTCGTCATACCGTCGGCGCGATGGGCGGAGACGGCGCCGTCCTCAATCTCGTACTCGAGCACGCAGCGCTCGGCACCGGCGCTGGTGCCGAGGTAGGAGCGCTGCGCGAGCCGGGTCGGCGCGTCGGCGCTGTCAAGCCAGAAGGCGTGCTCGGCTTGTGCGAAGAGCCGTTCGAAGAGGACCTCGGTTGAGGGTTCGCCGGGAATCGAGCGGATGCGCAGCTCGACCCCGCTGTCGGCTGCGCGCCGAGCCAGCGAGTGGTGGCTGACCTCCCGCGGACGCCTTTTGGCGCCCTTCCAACGCGCCCGTTTGCGTTTGCGTGCGAGGTTGAAGAAGTTCTCGACCAGCCGCGCGCCGTGCTCGGTCGCCACCGACTCGGGATGGAACTGCACCCCCCAGAGCGGCCGCCGTCTGTGTTCGATCCCCATCACGACGCCGTCGTCGGCCCAAGCGGTGACCTGGCCGTCCGGCCCCATGTCGGTGATCGCCAGCGAGTGGTAGCGGACAACTGGGAAGCCCTGCGGGATGCCCTCAAAGAGGCCTGTGCCCTGGTGCTCGATCCGGCTCAGCCGGCCATGCATCGCCTCGGGCGCGCTCGAGACCTTGCCCTCGAGCAGGTGGCCGAGCCCCTGGTGACCGAGGCAGATGCCCAGCACCGGGGTCTCGCTGTAGCGGAGGATGTCGTTGCAGACGGCGAAGTCGTGCCACCTTTTCGGCGTCCCCGGCCCGGGGCTGAGGACGATCGCGTCGAAGTCCCAGCGCGAGAGCGCCCGCCAGGAGATGGCGTCGTTGTCAACGACGATCGGCTCCTCGCCCGAGACTTCGGCCAGCAGGTGGAAGACGTTGTACGTGTAGGAATCGTGGTTGTCGACCAGCAGCGTTCTCATCCTTCTCCCTCCAGACCGAGCCCGCGGGCGCTGCGATCGAGTGTTGTTTGAACCACGTGTTCCACCTCCGGGCGGCGCTCCTCCTCGACGGACCAGCGCGAGAGGTGGGAAGCGAAGCGAGCGAGCGGGATCGGGTCGAGTCGCTGCGCCGCGAGGCGCAGGTGGCGGCGGACCATCTCCCCCTGTACGACCACCCAGCGATAGTCGGCGTCCTTGGCGAGCTCGGCGGCGGGTGCCGGAGTGCTGCCGTTGCCGTTCTTGCGCGCCCGTGCCCGCGCCATGTCCCAGCCGAGGCTTTTGCCCTCAACCAGCAGGCGCTCAGGCTCGAAATTCACCCGCTTGGTCGCCGGGTGCAGAAGGAAGTAGCCGAGCGCGATCTCCGCTGCAAGCTGTTCCGGCGCGGGGTGTCCGGCACGCACGGCGGCTCGCTCTGCCTCGCCGTCGACCTGCTCGTCGATCCACTCGAGCAGGTGGTCGATCAGCAGCGCGTCTTTCTTGCTCGACTTCACCGCCTCGCGTTCCTTCGCGACCATGCCGTGGAAGATGTCGTGGTAGGGGTGGAAGCCGTTCCCCTCCTCGGTGTGGGCGAGCTCGGCCATCAGCTGGCGGCGGCAGGTGACGTGGGAAAACCACTCCTGGCCGCAGACCTGGATCGAGGTGGTGCCGTCGAGGCCGGGCGCCGCCATCCAGTAGGCGAGGGCGCGCATGTGCTGGGTCGGCACCCCGTCGGAGCGCACCAGCGGCATCTCCTCCAGCTCCTCGCGGCCGGTCTCGTAGAAGACGGCGCCGTCGGGACGCCGGTCCAGCGTTCCCTCCTCGAGGCCGAGCTCGGTCAGTTCGGCGACCTCGGGGAGGAAGTCGGACTCGAAGAAGACGCTGTCGAAGGAGATGCCGAGCCGGGCCAGAGTCTTGCGTTGGCCCGAGATCACCCAGGCGCGTGTCTGCGACCAGAGCTCGAGCGCCGACTGGTCGCCGGCGAGCACTCGCAGGAGCAGCTCGTCGGCGCTGTCGTTGTGGACGTCGACCTCGCGCGTCAGCGAGTCGGCGGGGTGGTCCTGGGCGAGCTCGTTGATGCCGCGGCCCGCTTTGACGTAGTCGGCGTAGCAGTAGCCGACGAAGTGGTCGCTCTTCTGGCCGTTGCCGGGCGAGGAGCCGAGGTGGCGGCCGCTGCGCGCTACGCCGGCCATCGCCTCGCCCATGCTGCGGCCGACGTCGCAGATGATGCTGCGCCGCTCGACCTTGCCGCCGGCCTCGGTCAGGGCGGCGCCGAGGGCGTTGCCGAGGGCGAGGTTGCGCAGGTGGCCGACGTGCAGCGCCTTGGTCGAGTTCGCGTCCCAGAAGTTGAGCGCGAAGACCTGGCCCTCGGCGATGTCGGCGTTCGCCTGCGCGTCGGCGGCTTCCGCCTCGAGGTCCGCGGCCGCCTCCTCGAACCAGCCGCTCTGGAGGCGCAGCCAGACCTGCTTGCCCTCCTGCGTCACCGTCTCGACCCAGGGCTCGCTCTCGATCTGCTCCAGCGCCTGGCGGGAGGCCTCGTCCTCGCGCCACTCCTGGACCCGCGGCACCAGCATCAGGTCGAAGCGCTCGTGCGGGCGGTAGGGGGCGCGAGGAGCCCAGAACGCATCCGCCCTGTCCCCGCGGGCCACGTCGTCGAAGTAGTCGAAGAGATTCGTCCCCATAGCTGCGCCAATCGTCTTTCTTTGGCGATGCACCAGCCGGGGCTCGAACCCGGATCTCCGGCTTTTAAGGCCAGCCCTTTAACCGATTAAGGTACTGGTGCTTGCTGGGGGGCACTGGGGGGAAAGATCCCCCGTTTTAGGAGAAGATTTCCTTATTAAATTTCGGCTACCTTAGCAACGGCCGGGCAGCGGTGCAATGCACCCGCCTGTCGCCCGCAGCGAGGCGCGCACCGCATCCTACGCCTGTCCAGCGGGTTTCTACGAAGGCGGAAGCGGGTAGTAGCGAGCCGCGTGGCAACCTCGACCATTCGGTCGATGCTGGCTGGTTGAGGGTTGCAGTTTGATCGACCTGGGAGGGTTGAGCGCCACGCAGGGGCGGCGTAGCAACGTCAATGCGTGAACGAGGAGGAGCAGATGGTTAGGCGCTTGATCGCAGTAGCGATGGTGGTGATGGGCTTTGGGGCGGTGCTAGCGGTCCCAGGGGCGCTTGCGGATACGCAAGACATCATCGAACCGCAGTTCGACCCGCCAAACGCGGCGAAAAGCGGCTTTCAGTCAGGGACCTGCATAGAAGACGAACCGCCGACAACTCTCTGCTCGGCGGAAACGCCGGAGCGGTTCTTCAAAATCGCCGCCGGTCACCCGCCGATCGGCTTCACGCAGTACATCATCCAGCACGGCGAAATAGGCCCGACGCCGTTCGGCACGCTGATGCCGATCAAAGAACCGATCGAGAACAGGACGATCAAGACCCTGCGCACCGACCTGCCGGTCGGGCTGACCGTCAACCCCGAGGCAACGGGAGGACGGTGCCCGCTGGCGGACTTCGAAAACGAAGAAGAAGTCGAAGTGAAACCAGGCGTCAAAGAACTTTTGGTCATCCCGAAATGCGACCCGAGCACGATCGTCGGGCGCAACGAAACGACTCTCGTCGTCAACACGGAAAACGCGGTGCCCGCACCGCCACCTGCCCCGGTGGGAACCTTCCTGCCCGTCGGCTTCGTGATCCAGCCCAACGAACCACAGGGCACCAAAGTGCCCCTCTACAACCTCGAGCCGGAATTCGGCGAACCGGCCAAACTCGGCTTCGTGATCGCCTTCAAACGAAAGGTCTTCCTGGAAACAGAGGTTGCCTGGGAGAGTGACTACCACGAGAGCTTCACGATCAAAACACCCCCACCCTCGAAACCGTTCTCGACCCTAAAAAGCCGCCTGGTGAGCAAAGGTCGCACGGGCCTCGGCAACTACATCACCAACCCGACCACGTGCTTCGATCCGGAAGCTCCACCGCACGAAGACACGTACACGACCTTCTTCCGGGCTGAGTCCCACGGTGAACCGAATCCGAACTTCCCTAACGGCTCGACCAAAGTGGGCTCGAAACTGCCGAAAGGGGTCAAACAGGAAGACTGCGAGACGGTCCCCTTCGACCCCACGATCGCGGTCGAGGCGGGCACGGCGGAGGTCGACTCCCCGGCCGCACCGAAATTCGTCATCGAGCTGCCCTACGCGCCGAACAAAGAAACCCAGGAACAGTCGCACCTGCGCAACGCGACGATTGTCATGCCCGCCGGCATGGGGCTCAACCCCGCGGCCGCCAATGGCCTCGAGGCGTGCACCGACGCCCAGTTCGGCAAGGGCGTGCGGGTCGAGGACAACAGCTGCCCGGCGGCCTCCAGAATCGGCACGGCCGAAGTCGACAGCCCGCCGCTCCATGTTCCGCTGATAGGCAACGTGTACATCGGCGAGCAGCTGAGCCGCGACCCGACCTCCGGTCAGGAGTACCGCGTCTTCGTCGAAGCGCAGTCGAAAGAGGAGGGAATCTCAGCGCGGCTGATCGGCAACATCTTCGCCGACCCCCAGACGGGCAACCTGAAAGCGGTGTTCTTCGAAAACCCGCAGGTGCCGTTTGAGACGGTGACGCTGGCGCTCGAGCGCCAGGTGCTGACCAGCCCGCCCGTCTGCGGCTCGCACACGACCACGACTCAGTTGGAGCCGTGGGCGCGGCCCGGGACTGCAGCGACGCCGTCGAGCAGCTTCGCGCTGTCGAGCATTCCCGGCGGCGGCGCCTGCCCGACGACGATGGCGGACCGTCCGTTCGCGCCGGGTTACTCGGCTAAATCGGACAACACCCAGGGCGGGGCCTACAGCCCCTTCCGCGTCCGCATCGCCCGTCCCGACGGCCAGCAGGAGCTGAAGGTCGTCGACGTGACCCTGCCCGAGGGGCTGACCGGCAAGCTCGCCGGCATCCCCTACTGCTCCGAGGGGGCGATAGCGGCGGCCGCCAACACTGCGGGCAGAACCGAGCAGGTCAGCCCGAGCTGCTCGGCCGCGAGTCAGATCGGCAACGCGTCGACCCGGGCTGGGACCGGCTCTGAGCCGATCCTGATCGGCGGCAAGGCCTACCTGGCTGGCCCCTACAAGGGCGCGCCGCTCTCGCTGGCAGTGATCACGCCAGCGGTCGCGGGGCCGTTCGACCTCGGCACCGTCGTGGTCAGGGTCGCGCTCTTCGTCGATCCGAAAACGACCCAGGTCAAAGCCGTCTCCGACGTCATTCCCGACGTGTTCGGCGGCGCCAAGCTTGACCTGCGCACGATCGACGTCGACGTCGATCGCCAGCGGTTCATGCGCAACCCGACCGATTGCTCGGCGTTCGCCACCAGCGGCGTCATCAACGGCGGCGGCGCCGACCCGACCAACCCGGCCACATTCAGTAATTACGCAGTCTCCTCGCCCTTCCAGGCGACCAACTGCGGGAAACTCAAATTCGGCCCGAAGCTGTTCACACGGCTGTTCGGCGGAGCTAAATCGACATTCCGCGGTCAACACCCGAAGTTCCGGGCGATCCTCGAAGCGCGCGAAGGCGACGCCAACATGGCTCGCAGCGCGCTGGTCCTGCCGCACGCTCTGTTCCTCGACCAGAGCAACATCAGGACCGTCTGCACGAGGCCGCAGTTGGCTAGTCGGACCTGCCCGAAAGCGGCGATCTACGGCAATGCCAAGGCGGTGACGCCGCTGCTCGACAACCCGCTGAAGGGGCCGGTCTACCTGGTCTCCTCGGATAATCTGCTACCCGATCTGGTCGCCGACCTGCGCGGCCAGGTGAATGTGCAGCTGAGCGGGGTGATCAGCTCCAAGCGAGGCGGCCTGAAGACCGTCTTCCGCAAAGTGCCCGACGTCCCGGTGAAGAAGTTCATCCTCTGGATGAAGGGCGGCAGTAAACAGGGCCTGATCGTCAACTCGACGGATCTCTGCGACAGGCGCCAGAACTCGTTCATGAACCTGAAGGCGCAGAACGGGAAGCAGGTCAAGACCAAACGCCTGAAGCTCAAGGTGGATGGTTGCAAGAAGCGGCGCTGAGGCCCGCTTCGGCGTAGATCGTGGCGGCGCGGTGGACCCGTTTGGTCCGCCGCGCCGCCCGCCTACACTTGAGCGATGCCTTCCGAGCACGATCGCGAGTCGACCCTGACGCTCTACCGGCGCGGGATCGAGCTGCTCGCCGACGATGATTTCGAGCAGGCGGCGGTACCGCTCGAGGCGGCCGCCCGGCGGGCGCCGGAGCAGTCCTCGGTGCGCGAGGCGCTGGGGCGGGCCTACTTCCGCTGCGGCCGCTTCGCCGCCGCGGCGACGGAGTTCAAGGCGGTGGTCGAGACCCACCAGGTCAACGACTTCGCCCACTTCTGCCTCGGCCGCGCACTCGCCAAGACGGGGCAGACCGAGCGGGCGCGCCATCACCTGGCGCTCGCCTCCAACCTGCGCCCGGACCGGTGCGACTACCGCTTCTACCGCGACCTGCTGAGCGCCTGAACCAGCTCGTCTGATGCATTTTGACCCCTATAGGGTCATCAATGCATCGGTTAGCGCCTCAGAGGCCGGCGATGAGGGAGCCGACGTTGCCGCTGCCGAAGTAGGGGCTGAAGGTATGGCGACGGTCGCCGCGGTGGCCGTAGCTGGTCACGCCGTTGATCGCGGTCCCTCCGTCGACTAGCCAGCCGCCGCCACTAGCGCCGGGGGTCCAGCGACACCGGATCGCGATCGTCGGCGGTCCGGCGAAGCGGTAGGTGAGAACGTCGTCGCCGACGTAGGGGGAGTCGCACTGCTGCAGCGTCCGTTGCGTCGCCGGGTAGCCGAAGGTCTGGAACTGCTGCGTGCGGGGCCGGTCGAGGGCGATCGCCACACCGCCGCCGACCGCGTCGGCGACGTTCTGCCCGGCGGCGTTGGGGAGGGTGAGGAAGGCGCCGACGTCGTAGTCGGGATTGCCCGCCGTCACGAAGGGTTCGGGGGCGAAGACCTTGCTGCGGTAGGCGATGAAGGCGCCGAAGGGGGCGATGCCGTTGCTGTAGGCCGGCACGAACTGGAGGAAGCGCGACCAGATCGTGCGCGGCGAGGTTTCCAGCGGCCCCGAGTTAAGGCAGTGCGCCGCGGTCAGCACCAGCTGCCGGGTGGGGCTGTTGATCGCGGTCCCCGAGCAGTAGCCGCGTGCGTTGCCCTGGCGGAGGAAGATGCGGCCGTTGACCGAGTAGGGGGGGAGGGTCGCGTCGAGCACGGTGGCGAAGCTGGCGCTGGCGCTTTCCTCTTGCGCGCCGCCGCCGTCGAGCGGCCTGGTGCTGCGCATCCGGGCCGGCGTCCAGTAGTGGGCGACCCGCGCCGCTTCCTCGCGGACCTGGCTCGCCGAAGCCGTCGCGATTGGCGGATGGAGGCGGGCCGAGGCTGCGGCCTGGCTGGGGGCGACAGGTCCGAGGGCGGCCATGCAGGCGAGCGCCACGAGCGGGCTCGCCAGGCGCGATCGGGCGCTGTGCGAGCGCGGGCGCATCGTGATGAGGATAGCCAGCCGTCGCAATCTCCCATTGCGAACTGGCGTATGTATGTTCGTCCAACGTCCTTGGTCGGCTCCGCTTGCTCGGTTTACCCTCGCCGCCGCTTGCAGTCGAAATTGTTGGAGGAACGAATGAGACAGGGGATCCGCTGGCCCTCGCCGGCGTTGGTCGTCGCGACGGTCGCGCTGTTCGTCGCGCTGGGCGGGACCGTGTACGCGGCTGGGAAGATCAACGGCAAGACGATCAAGGTGAAGTCGCTGCCGGGCAACCGGTTGAAGCCCCACTCGGTCCCGGTCAACCGTCTCAAGCCGGGGGCGCTCCCTGCCCTCTCCGGCTCGACAGCCCAAATCACCGGGGCCGAAATCAACGAGCTCACCCTTGGCCAGGTGCCGGAGGCAGCGCACGCCGAAACCGCCGGCAAAGCCCAAAACGCGGTCGAAGCCGAAACCGCTCAGAACGCGATCCACGCCGTCAACGCCGCCACCGTCAACGGCCACTCGGCCGGCTGCCTGCCGGGCACCCGGCTCTTCGCCGGCGCCTGCTGGCAAGCCTCGGCGGCCGACGTGGCGCTGACCGCGCCCGCCGCCGCGGCCTCCTGCGCGGCCCAGGGCGGCACCCTGCCCGAGGCGCTGCAGCTGGCCGCCTTCTCCCAGCAGCCGGGAGTGACGCTGGCGACTGGGGATGAGTGGACTGGGGATCTGACCAACATGAGCGGTCTCGATGCGTATGCCGTCGTGACGATCTCTGCTGCGGGTGGAGCGAACTTTGCCGCTCAGACGAGCACCCGAAAATTCCGCTGCGTCATCCCCCTCGTCGCCTGACGGATAGACTCGCTCGCGTAAATACGGTCGGTGGTTCAAGGGAAGTCCGGTGAGAAGCCGGCGCGGTCCCGCCACTGTGACCGGGCGAAGGAAGCTGCGGGCGCCACGTGCGCCGGCCACTGGGGAGGCACCGCCTCCCTGGGAAGGCGCAGCAGACTCATCCCGGAAGCCAGGAGACCTGTTCCCCGGCCAGCCATGACAACCCTCGAGGAAAGGGTGGCTTAAATGCCAAGACTCGTTCCATTCCGGCTGGCCGCCGCGTGCGCGCTGGCTCTCGTTCTCGTCCTCTCGCTCGCTGCCGGTGCGGTCGCCAAGGGCCCCGTCGCCGAGCTGCGCGTGGTCGGCAAGGGCGGCAAGGTACTCGCTGAAGATGCGTTCGGCGCCTTCACCCAGACGGTCAAGACCAGCCCGAAAGCGACCTGCTTCGGACCGGGGACCGGTGGTAGCGGCAAAGAGGTGACGATCAAAGGACCGACCGCGCTGGGCATGCTGATCGCCGCAGCCCGGTTCACCGCGGCGCTGAAGCCGCTGCTGATCACCGACGCCTTCGACTTCGGCCTCGGCATTTGCGGGGTGGGCGGTTCCGTCTCCAGCTCGAAAGCCTCCTGGTACCTGAAGGTGAACCACGAGAACCCCGAACTAGGCGGCGAAATGGTGAAAGTGAAAGCCGGCGACGAAGTGCTCTGGGCGCTGGCGTCCTTCCCGTACCCGGACGAGTTGGCTCTGAGTGCGCCCGATGACGCGAAAGCCGGAACGCCGTTCGCGGTCCGCGTCTTCTCCTACGACGACAAAGGCAAGAAGGCGCCAATCGCGGGAGCGAAAGTGACTGGCGCGACAGGACCGACCGGCGGAGACGGTCGCACCACCGTGGTGCTGAACAAGCCGGCCAACCTGAGTGCTACTCACGGCAAAGACATCGCCTCGGGCCGCGAGGCGGTCTGCGTCGGGGGGAAGTGCCCACGCGGCTAGTGGCCACACGCCGCTGGGCGGCGGTCGCGATCGCGCTAGCTCTGGCGTTCGCGACCGCCGGCTGCGGCCTGGGATTGGGGAGCGAGCTCGACCGCGTCGAGCTGACGGTGACTCGCGACTATGGCGCTGAGCAGCTCTTCAGCCGGGGGGTCGACGACACCACCGAGTCCGACACGGTGATGCGGGTGCTCGAACGCAGCGCCGAGATCTCGACCCGCTACGGCGGCGGCTTCGTGCAGTCGATCGACGGCCTCGAAGCGACCCGCGAGGGCGGCCGCTTCTGGGACTGGCTCTACTACGTCAACGGCGTCGAGGCGGGCGTCGGCGCGGCCGACTACGAGCTGCGTGGCGGCGAGGCGATCTGGTGGGACTACCGCGACTGGACGGCGGCGCAGCGTGTGCCCGCCGTGGTCGGCTCCTGGCCACACCCCTTTATCGACGGCTACGAGGGACGGCGTCGGCCGGTTGCGGTCGAGTGCCTGGCCGGTGGGAGCGCCTGCGCCGAGGTTCGCACCCGACTGCAACGGGCGGGCGCCGACGTGGCCTCCAACGACCCCGGAGGGGCAATCCGGGTGCTGGTCGGCCCCTGGGATCAGGTGCGCCGTGACTCGGCTGCAGCCCAGATAGAGGACGGCCAGCAAGCAAGCGGCGTCTTTGCCGAGTTTGCGCCGCTGGCCGGCGGCTTCGAGCTGTGGGGGCTCGACGAAGAGGGGGCGCTGGCACGCAACTTTGGCTCCGACGCCGGTCTGGTTGCGGCCACCCGCCGCTACGAAGCGCCGCCGGTGTGGGTTGTTACCGGGACCAGCGCGGCCGGAGCCCGGGCGGCGGCGACGTTGCTGGATGGGGTCGACCTGCGCGACCATTACGCGGTCGCAGTCGAGGGCGGAGAGGAGACTCCGCTTCCGGTCCGATGAGGTCACCGTTTGCATACACCTCCCGGTCAGGGCCACTTCAGGCGGCCTCTCCCGGCGCCGCGGTCACTTACCTCGGCTCGCTGGTCGTCGTCGCCTTCCTCTACTCCAATCCGCTCGTGCTCGGCGCCGCTGGCGCCGCCGCGGTTCTCGCCGGCCTGCTCGCGGAGGCTCGGCGCGCCGTCCGGGCGGCGCTCTGGATGGGCCTGACGCTGGCGCTCTTGATCGTCGTCGTCAACGCGCTGGTAGTAGACCGCGGCGAGACGGTGCTGGCCAGGCTCGGCGAGTGGCCGCTGCTCGGCCCGGTCGTCGTCACCGCCGAGGCAGTTGCTGCCGGCGCCGTGCTCGGCCTGCGTGCTGCCGTTGTCCTGGTTGTCTTTGCCGTCTACTCGGCCTGCATCGACCCCGACCGCGTGCTCCGCTCGCTGCGCCCGCTCGCCGGCCGCTCGGCGCTCACCGCGACTCTGGTCTCGCGCCTCGTGCCGCTGGCGGCGGCCGATGGTGCTCGCCTCCGCGATGCCGCCCGCCTTCGCGGCCCCGCCGCGGCTCCGGTGGGCCGTGCCCCGCTGGCCCGGCGCCTGCTGGCCGGATCGCTGGACAGAGCAGTTGACGTCGCCGCCACCCTGGAGCTCCGTGGCTATGAGCTCAACGCGCCGAAGGCGCCGAGAGCACGAGCGCGTTCGCGCTACGACGGGCGTTTCTACCTAGTCGGCGTGGGCGTCCTAGCGGCGGGCTTCGCGGGGAAGCTGTCCGGCGCCGACGCCATCGATTTCTACCCGGCGATCGAGATCGGCGCCACCCCGACGACCCTTGCCGTCGCTCTCCTCGTGCTTCTCGCGGGACTCGCCCCGCTCCGCCTCGCGCCGGCTTCACGCCGCTCTGCTTCTCGTGGGACGACTTACCCGACAATATGACGGCTAAGTCGTCCAGCTCGACTGTCGCTCCTCCGCCAGAGCAGTCACGTGCCTGAACTCGCGACCCCCGCCCGGATCACCCCCGCGCTCTCGATCGAGGGGCTCACCTACTCTTATCCACACGGAGAGCGCGAGGCGCTGCGCGACATCTCGCTCCAGCTCGACCCCGGCCAGTTCGCCCTCCTCGCCGGCCGCTCCGCCAGCGGCAAGTCGACCCTCCTGCGCGCCGCCTGCGGCTTGGTCCCGCACTTCCACGGCGGCGAGATATCCGGCCGCATTGAGGTTGCCGGTATCGACGCGCTCGAGGCAGGCCCTGGCAGGCTAGCCGCCGCCGTCGGCTACGTCGCTCAAGATCCGGAGACCCAAGTCGTCTCGACCACGGTCGCAGCCGAGATCGAGCTGCCCCTTGAGATGCGCGGCGACCCCGTGGCTTCCCGAGCGCGAGCCGTCGAGGAGGTGGCGCTAGCTCTAGCGATCCCACACCTCCTCGACCGCACTGTCGACACCCTCTCGGGTGGAGAGCTGCAGCGAGTGGCGCTGGCTGCTGCTCTCGTGACGAGGCCGCAATTGGTTCTACTTGACGAGCCGACTTCCCAGCTTGACCCGGTTGCCGGTGATGAGCTCATATGGCTCCTGCGGAGGTTGAATGAGGAGTGGGGGGTGACAATCCTTCTCGCTGAGCATCGTCTTGAGCGCTGTCTTGCGGCCGCCGACCGAGTGATCGCCATGGACACGGGCACCATCTCCTTCGACGGCTCGGCTCGCGATTTTCTTGCCTGGGCTCAGGATTCAGATCCTGCTCTCGAGACCCCTGCTGCTCGCCTCTTCTCCCTCGTCGGCATCGACCCGCTCCCGATCGGTGTCCGCGACGCACGTCAGATCCTCAATTTCAGACAGCGGGTGGGGGAGGGGAGCCGGACTACCCCTGCACTCAACTTTTTCGGTGGGGCGGGAGAGACTGCCGTCGGGGCCGCGGCCGAAAAAGTACAAGCTGTTCCGGGGAAGTCCGGCTCCCCTTCGACACCAGTCGAGATTCAGGATCTTTGGGTGGAGCTGAACAACGGCGATGTATCTCGAGACGTGCTGCGAGGAATAGACGTACGTGTTGAGCATGGCGAACGCCTCGCGCTTATGGGACGCAACGGTGCCGGGAAGAGCACGTTGCTGAGGACCATCGCCGGTCTCGAGGAGCCGGTGCGTGGCAAGGTCGACGTACCCTGCGGAGTCGCACTGCTGACGCAGAATCCCGGTGACTATTTGGTGCGCGAGCGGGTGGGTGACGAGCTACCGGGCGTCGAGGGCATGGCGGCACTGAAGATGGTTGGTCTCGAGCACGCAGTGGACGCGGACCCCCGCGACTTGTCGGGAGGGGAGAGGCAAAGGCTGGCGTTGGCCATCACGCTGGCTGGTCGGATGGAGGGGAGTGAGATGCCGGGCCTCGTCGCCTTGGACGAGCCGACACGCGGCATGGACCGGGCGCACAAGACACGGCTCGCGGAGCTGGTCGATGGGCTCGCGAACAAGGGGGCCGGCGTGGTGGTCGCCACCCACGATGTCGAGTTCGCCGCAATCTTCGCCGAGCGCGTCGTCCTGCTTGGCGACGGTGTCGTGATCGCTGACGGGCCGGCCACCGAGATCCTCTCCGGCGGCTGGTACTTCGCCACCGAGGTCGCCCGCGTGCTCAACCTTCCCGGCGTGATCACCCCCGAGCAGGGCGCCACTGTCCTGCTCGGGGGCGAGGAGCGGGGCTGATGTCCTGGGAGGCGGCCAGCTTCCTCATCCTCGGCGCCGTCTTGCTTGGCGGCTTCGCCTGGTACGAGCGCTCGCGCCCGCCATCTCAGGTGGTGGCTCTGGTCGCGGCGCTGGCGGCGCTGGCGATCGCCGGGCGCATCGCCTTCGCGGCCTTCCCGAACGTCAAGCCGACCACCGACATCGTCATTTTCGCCGGCTTCGCCCTCGGCGCCGCGCCTGGCTTCGCGGTCGGCGCACTCGCGGCGCTGGTTTCCAACTTCTGGTTTGGCCAGGGCCCCTGGACCCCGTGGCAGATGGCCGGTTGGGGGCTCTGCGGGGTGCTGGGCGCCGGCCTCGCGGCAGTCGGGGGTCGCAACATCGGGCGCCTCACGTTGGCCGCGGTCTGCGGTGCAGCCGGCATCGCTTACGGCGCTCTGCTGAACTTCTCCTTGATGGCGACCTACGGTGGCGATCTCTCGCTGGAGCGCTTTCTCGCGTTCCAGTCCCGCGCGGTGCCCTTCGACGCCGCCCACGCGATCGGCAACGTCGCCTTCGCCCTGATCGCGGGGCCGGCGATGATCCGGATGCTGGCTCGCTTCCGAGAGCGCTTTGAGTGGGGGAGGGGGAGCCGGAAGACTGGTCCCAGCGGATGGGGGCCGCGCCTCCGTGGCGGCGTCGCCGCGACGGTTCTCGCTGTCATTGCGCTGGCTGCGACCGCTCCCGCGCCGGCCGGCGCCGACACCGGCAGCGCCGTCAAATGGCTGACCTCGGTACAGAACGCCGACGGCGGCTTTGGCCCCTCCCTCGAAGACGAATCCAGTGTCTCGACTACGGCATGGGTGGCGCTTGGCCTTGCCGCGGCCGATCGCAACCCACTCGACGTCGCCCGCCTCGGACGCACCCCGATCGACTTCCTGCGCGCCAATGTCGATGAACTAGGCAGCGCCGGCGATTACGCCCGGACGATCCTCGTCCTCGAGGCCTCCGGCATCGACCCCAGCTCCTTCGGAGGCGTCGACCTCGTCGCCACGCTCCGCAACAAACAGGCAGAGAACGGGTCCTGGGTCGGCTGGCCGGGCTCCACCGCGTTTGCGGTGATCGCCCTGCGCACCGCCGGTGCGACCGGAGGGCTCGACCGCGCGCTTTCCTGGTTCGGGAAAGTGCAGAACGGAGACGGAGGTTGGGGCGATGTGCCGAACTCGTTCAGCACGGCCGACGGGACCGGAGCGGTGATGCAGGCGATGCCGGGGGCAGAGATCTCCAAACATGGCCTCGGCTACCTGCGCAAACACCAGCGTCCGAACGGCGGTTTTGTCACCGGCGCTTCGGGGGCGGTCAACTCGCAGTCGACAGCCTGGGCGGTGCAGGGGATGCTCGCCGTCGGCGCCGATCCCGGCATCTCCCTCGACTATCTCACCGCGCGGCAGGCCGCCGACGGCCACTACAGCTACTCGGCTTCCAGTGACCAGACGCCGGTCTGGGTGACCGGCCAGGTTCTCGCCGCCGTCGCCGGCGAGTCCTTCCCGATTTCGCCGCCGCCTCGTGCGCCCAAGCCGTCGGCCAGCGTCGGCAGCGGCACTCCCGTTCCCGGCACGGTCACGCCGCCAGCAACGCCGCCGACCACGTCGCCCGCGGTGCCTCCTGCGACCAGTGGCAGCGGGGTTGGTGCCGTCCCTCCCGCCGGCACCGGTCCTTCGGTTTCTCCTGCGCCTGGCGCACCTGTTGTGCCCCCTTCGGCGGGCGAACCCGAGCCCGAGGGCGCGCTGCCGTCTACGCCGGCACCTGAGCCGGCTGTCGCGAATGAGGACGACAAGGGACCGTCACCACTTCCTCCGGTCGGCATCGGTCTCGCCACTGCCAGCCTCGCCATCGGAGTGCCCTGGTGGCTTGGCCGTCGCAACGGCTGGTGAACGTCGACCGCCTCCCAATGGACGTCGAGACCGCGATCCGCACCCGGCGCACCCACAAGGCCTTCGGCTCGGAGCCGCTCGGGCGCGAGGAGCTGCTCGAGCTGCTCGACTTGGCCCGTTGGGCCCCCAACCATCACCTGACTGCGCCCTGGCGCTTCCGGGTCGTTGGCTCGGAAGCGCTCGACCGGCTGAAGCGGGCCGCGGGGCCGGAGAGCGCGGCAAAGCTCGATCGCGCCCCAACCCTGGTCGTCGTCTCCTGCCGGCTCGGCGGCGATCCGGTCCAGGACGAGGAGGATCTGCACGCGACCGCCGTCGCCTCCTACATCGTCTTGCTCGCTGCTCACGCCCGCGGTCTCGCTGGCTATTGGCGCACCCCGGGGTTGCTGCGCGGCGAGGCAGGCAGAGAAGCGGTTGGCCTGCCAAGCGACGAGCGCTTCGTCGCTCTTCTCCACCTGGGCCCGCGTCGGCAGGAGAAGGAGCCGCCCGCTCGCCCACCGGTTGAGCGGGCGGCCATCTTCCTGCCCTGAGCTAGCCCGCGGCCTGACCGCCGTCGCTGCTTGCGGAGTTGACCCGCTGACTCAGTTTGGTCACCCGCTGGTTGAGCGCGGTGATGCGGGTATTGATCGTTTTCACGTCGGTTTCGAGGGTGCCGATCTGTTTGGAGAGCCCCGCGGTTTCTTTCGCCTGTTTGCGCAGCGCAGCAGTCTCGCGTTCGAGCTTGGCAATCCGTTTGGAGAGGGCGCCGGCAGCGTTGCGCGTCGCACGGGCGTCGCGTTGCGCCTCACCTTCGACGGCACGCTCTTCGCCACTCAGGTTTTTCTCGGCGACCCCAAGCTGTGCGGCCAGGTTGGAGAGTCTGATCGAGACTTGTTCGACGGAGTCCTTGCTGTCCGCATCGTCGCTGGCGTTCTTCGCGTCGAAGGCAACGACCAGCGACGCCGCACCCAGCCCCAGCCCCAGCGCCGCGATCGCGATCAGGAGCCACGACTGCCTGTTGTTCTCTTCCACCCGCCCTCCTTGTAACTACGAGACCCAGTCGGGCGCAGCCTCTCATAGAGTGCGGACTCGAATGCGCGCCGGAATCGCAGTCCTCGTGGCCCTCGCCGGGGCGGCAACCGCGCTCGTCCTGGTGCTCTCCTCGGACGGGGAGGATGCCTCGCAGGCGAGGGCGGAGCCCGCTCCCGGAGAGCCCAGCATCGAGATCGTCTCGCCGCGCAACGGGGCCCGCCAGCGCAGCCATGCGGTCGTGGTCAAGGTGAATGTCCACAACTTCCAGCTCTCCCCGCGCCACTTCGGGGGCGAACCCCAGCTGGGGGAGGGTCACATCCGCTTTGGCCTCAACCGCGTGCCGGACTGCGTCGACCCGGTCAAGCTCGAGCGCGCGATCAAGAGCCCGCTCGGGCGCGGTCGCCTGGTCGGCGCCTCATTCGACTTCCCGGAGTACTCCGGTCCCAACGGCGTACTGGCCGAGCGGATCGGCTCCGCCGGCAGCTACTCGCCGGCGACACTGCCGCAGATCTACTACCGGGACCTGCGCCCCGGTTTCTACCGCCTCGTCATCAACCTCGCCCAGAACGATGGCTCGACCACGCCCTTCCACGCTGTCACCAACTTCCAGATCCTGCCTCAGTCCGGGCACGGGCCGCCGCCCTGCAGCGGCGGCAAGGTCCCAAGCGCCGAGGCGGCCGCCTTCGGCTAGCTGGCCCCGGGGGGTGCAAACCCTCGTTCAGGGCCGGCGGCGCGCTGGCACCGGGCTACGATGACCGGCATGATCCCGACCCTGCTCCCGCTGGGCTGGCGGGACAGATGGGCTTCAACTCGATGGAAAAGAAGACGACGCGAAGAGGCAATTACGAGTCGGGCTCCGACTACGTGCTCGAGTACGGCGAGCTCCGCTTCGCCTTCAACGAGGAGGACTTCGGCCAGCGTGTGGAGCAGGCCGCGGTCAAGCTCGGCTTCGTCAACCAGGGGCTAAGCCGGGAAGAGCTCGACGACCTGCTCGACCTCGCGGTCAGCGGCGAGATCGCCGAGCCCGCCTCGGGCCTGGGCGAGCACATCAACGAGAACTGGGAGGAGCTGGTCGGCCCCGCCAACCGCAGCCTCGTCCACTGGCTGCGGCGTCTCGTCTTCCGCGGCGCTTGGCTGGACCAGCGCGTCAAGGAGGGGGAGCTCGACGTGGTCTTCGACGAGCGCACCCAGACCTTCGGCTACGTTCAGCCGGACCGCAGCCCGGAGCTGATCGAGCTCTCCAAGGAGCCCTCCTGGCGCCGCATTGCCTACCGCGGCTAGTGGTGCTCTAGAGCGGCGACGACGGTTACGGCGCGGGCGGCGTCGAGCAGGCTGGTGGTGTCGTTGGCGTCACCGAGCTCTGCCAAGCGGGTCAGGGAGTCGATCAGAACGATCACGCTCTTGCCGCTCTCGGCGCGACGGGTGGCCTGGGCGATTGCGTCCTCGGCGTGGCGGGCCTGCGCGGCGGCGACGATCTCGGCCTGCGGCGCTACGCGCCTCCACTCGGCCAGCTCCTCGGGACCGGGCTCGACCAGTAGCGCCACTGGATCGGATCCGCTCGACTCGCGCGCGAGCTCGGTTGCGAGCTCACGCAGCAGCTTCGTGCACGCCTCGCGCGTCTCCGCGTAGACGATCGTCTGGCGCTCCTTGCCCGGCGCCACGAGGTCGTGCAGGCGGAGCTCCTTGCGCTTGCGGCCAAAGCGACGCCGGCGCCTGCGACGCGGCCGGCGCTCTCCGGTGTCGGGGACTTCCGGGCTCTTCTCGTGCATCGGCTCGGGCGTCTCGGCTGGCGGCTCGGACCTCGGCCGCTCGGCTCGCTCCGAACGCTCGGAGCGCTCGCGCCTTTCCGGCCGCTCGCGGCGTCGCGATCCATCACTCCGCTCGCGCGGCTTGCGCTCGCGCCGCGGCCGCGACTCACGGCGTTCTTTCGGTTTCTCGGCGGAGGCTCCGCCGGCCAGCTTTTCGATCAGCTCCTCGCGGCGCAGCATCCGGTAGCGGGGCACGCCGGCCTCCGCCGCAAGAGCGTGCAGCTCGGCGAGGTGCTTGGACTCCAGCTCGGTCTTGGTCATGCGCCCAGGTTATTGGAGGCATTGGATGCCCAGGCCTCCGCCTCTCGCTTGACCTGCCGCCGCGACCAGCCAAGCTCGGCGCCAAGCGCCTCGGCGACCGGACGCACCGCGTCGGCGGTACGCAGCTGCGGTGCGGCGAGCAGGCCGAGGCGGGTGCGGCGCAGCAGCACGTCGGCAACGCTCCGCGCCTGCTCGAGGCGGGCGGCGATCGTCACCTCGGCGAGCAGATCGGGGCGGCCAGGGACGATCGGAGCCGCCAGCCTTGCGTCCTTCCAGGCGACATCGAGGACGGCCCGCGCCGCGTGCCCGTAGCGGAAGGCGAGCTGGGAGACTGACTCCTCCGAGACCCCGTCAGGCGCCTGCAGGTCGTCGGGACGGGCCTGCATCCCGAGTGGGATCTCGGCCGTGTGGCAGGGCGCCTCGCGGCCCTCGCGCTCGACCAGTCGGTCGACTGTCTGCTTCGCCATCCGCCGCCAGGTCGTCAGCTTGCCGCCGGTGATCGTCAGCATCCCCGAGGACGTCTCGTAGAGCTCGGCCTTGCGCGAAATGTCGACCGACTTCTTCGGGTCGCCGGTGGAGATCAGCGGGCGGACCCCGGCGTAGGCGCCGACTAGGTCGGAATCCGTCAGCGAGACGCCAAAGAAAGCGTTGACCGCCTCGAGTAGATATTCCACGTCTTCGCCCCTCGGGGCGGGGTGGTCAATGTCGCCGTCGAAGTTGTTGTCGGTGGTGCCGACCAGGGTGCGGCCGTACCAAGGGAGGGCGAAGATCGCCCGTCCCTCGCCGGCGGGGACTATGCAGGCGGCCCGCCCGGTGGAGAGGTCGGCACGGTCGAGCAAGATGTGGGTGCCGCAGCTGGGGGAGATCCGCGGCACGTCCTCCTCCTCGACCGTCTCCTGCGGCCGGAGCCGGTCAGCCCAGACGCCGGTGGCGTTGACGACGTTCTCAGCTTCGACCTCGATCCGCTCGCCCGACTCCGCCTCGACGAAGGCCACGCCGCGGGCACGCCCGTTATCGAGCAGCACCTCGGTCACTTCGGCCCGGTTCAGCATCGCCGTGCCGAAGCGCTCGGCCTCACCGAGCACAGTGAGTACCAGGCGGACGTCGTCGGTCTGGCAGTCGTAGAAGAGGTAGGCGTCGCCTGGATCGCGGGGGGCGAGTGAGGGGATCATCTCCAGTACCTCGTCGCGGAGGATCGTGCGGTGGCGGTCTGGGGACCAGTAGTAGTCCTCGTCCTCCTCCTTGGAGGAGCGCATCTCGCGGCGGCTGCGCCCGACCCGCGTCGTCGCCATCACGTCGTACATGTTGAGCCCGAGCCCAAGCTTGCGGTCGCGGCGCTCCTCGGCGAAGGAGGGGACGAGGAAGGGGGTGGGGTAGACCAAGTGTGGCGCCAGCTGCACCATCAGCTGGCGCTCCAGCAGCGCCTCGCGGACTAGGCCGAGATCGAGGTTCTGCAGATAGCGAAGGCCGCCGTGGACCATCTTCGAGGAGCGGCTGGAGGTGCCTTCCGCGTAGTCGCCTCGCTCCAGCAGCGCCACTGAGTAGCCGCGCGATGCGGCGTCGAGCGCTACCCCGGCGCCGGTGATCCCGCCGCCGATGACGACCACCTCAAAGCGCTGGCCTGCGACCGCCTCGATTGCCGCTGTGCGAGAGAGCATCGATGCAACATAACCGTCGTCAGCCGCCCCGGCGATCTTGCGCACAGATGGCTTTAGTGCTAGAAGATACCTAACAAAATAAAAAAATTGATTAGCTGTTCGTCTACGGTGCGGTTACCGCGGGCGCTGGTTGCAAACCGGCCCAGGCTCTGGTACCACTAGGGTTCCTATCCGGAACAGACGGGTGCCGGGGGGCCGGGAGGAGGAAGGGAACTTGCTGCACGAGCCTGTGGGAGCAGGACGCGTCAATGGCTGCAACGCGTGAGGCGGCGGCGACGGCCGCGCTGGACGCCGCCCCGTCGGAAGCCCTGTACGCCAAGCTGAGCCCGGGCCCCGGACGCTCCGCAGGAGAAGTCGCCTTGCACCAGCGGGCCCGGATCTTCGGCGCGATGGTCGACATAGTCAGCGAGCGCGGCTACGACGCCGTCACGGTGCGGGAGCTCGCCCGGCTGGCGGGGGTATCCACGCGCACCTTCTACGAGCACTTCGAAAGCAAGGAGGGGTGTCTCCTCCGGACCTTTGATCAGGTTGCGCAGCGTGCCAGGGAGCACGTGGTCGCGGCGCAGCGGGGCGACCGCGACTGGGAGGAGCGCATTCGCCTCGGCTTCGCTGCCTTTACGCGCGAAGTCAAGCGCAAGCCGCGGATAGCGCGCCTCACCTTCGTCGAGGCGCTTGCGGCAGGACCGCCGGCCCTGAAGCGGATGAGGGTGGCGGAGCAAGCCTTCGAGGCAATGATCGAGGACGGCTTCGCCAATGCCCCGGATGGGGTGGAGGTGCCGCCGCTGATTGTCGAGGGCATCGTCGCCGGGGTGGCGAGCGTGGTCCGGGCGCGCCTGCTAGGCGGTGAGGAGCGGGACCTACCGGACCTCGCCGGCGAGCTGGTCGAGTGGGCGCTCTGCTATCGCTGCGAGGAGGCAGCCAGCCTCGAGCAGCTCGGATCCCGACCTGAGTACACGGATGGTGCGCCCGCCGCTGCGGCGAGGCCCAACCGGAATGAAGAAGCACTCGGCGACGAGCGCGCGCTGATTGTCTTCGCGACGGCGAAGCTCGCTGCGGCTGAGGGTTACCGGCAGCTGACGATTCCGCGCATCCGTGCGGCGGCCGGCGTCTCGCGCAAGAGCTTCGACAACAGCTTCGAGAGCATCGACGAGTGCTTCGTCGCCGCCCTCGAGCTCCACGCGACCTCTGCGCTCTCCTACGCCTCCACCGTCTATACAGAGGCTCCGTCATGGGCGTCCGGCGTCCATCGCGGGATCGTCGCGCTCTGCGAGTACATCGCACGCGATCCGGTGCTCGCGGCATTGGGGTTCGTTGAGATCTTCGCCCTCGGTCCGGAGGGCATGCGCGTCCGCGAGCGGCTCACGGGGCGCGCGACCGAGCTCTTCCGCGAGAGCGCGCCATCCGATCTGCGGCCGGACCCCTTGGTCGCAGAGGCCTCGGTGGGGGCGGTGTGGGGCCTGCTCCATCACCACGCCGTCTTCGGGCAGGCACAGCAGCTGTTGCACATCGCGCCGACCTTGTCCTTCCTCGCCCTGGCGCCGGCGATCGGCGCCTCCGCGGCACTGGATGCGATCCGCGAGGGGGCGACAGCAGGCGCTGAGACTTTCCACCACAAATCGACGGACCGGCAGGGGAGCTACTTGAGAGCCCCTTGGCAATGAGAACTAAGTCAATCTAAAAAAGGGGAAATAATGAAGCTCGTGAGAGCAAGTTCGGCATTCCCAGGGGTGATTGCGGTATGCGCCCTTGTCTTCGCCATGCTCGGTGGGGCCTATGCCGCCTCGGATCGTGGCGGTGACGCGACGGCGTCCGCGAAAAAAGCGAAAAGAGGTCCGACCGGGCCCAGGGGGCCGAAAGGCGCCACTGGTAGCCAAGGGCCGGTTGGGCCGGCTGGTCCGGCTGGGCCAGCGGGGCCGGCTGGTCCGGCGGGTGCTGCAGGTGCGAAAGGGTCAGCCGGCGCGCCCGGTGAAGAAGGCGCCACCGGCACCGCCGGCACCAATGGCAAAAGCATCGACCTAACCCCAATCCTAGTTGGTGGGGTCGCATGTGATGAACTCGGTGGCGCCAAACTGCAAGAGGCAGGTGGCGGTGATAGCACGGATGTCTGCAACGGTGAGCCGGGTGAGCCGGGTGAGCCGGGTGAGCCGGGGCAGCCTTGGGTTCCTAATAACACCCTTCCTGTGGGCGCTACCCTGACGGGTACCTGGGTGGCATCGGGCACCACGGCGGGCCAGACGGTCTTCTCGCAGATCTCCTTCCCGATCAGACTTGTAGATCCAATAGAAGGAGAAAATGTCCATTTCCTAGCGCCAGGGGCCAAAACACCTGAGTGTAACCCGGTAGAAGGTTCGTTCAACAAACCGGAAGCGCTCCTCAGCGGTCATCTGTGCATATACGAAAGTTTCCTGATAAGCGAAGAAGGTGCCGCCCTATTCAAAGGGGCATTCCAACCGGTCTTCGAAGAAGGTGCCGGCCGAGCCGGTGCCGTCCTCAAATTCGAAATGGCAGAAGCCGGTTTCACCTCCGGCACGTGGGCTGTCAAGGGTTGAATTAAAGAGCCTGGGCGGTGTTTCGCCGCCGCCCAGGCTCTCCCCCATGAGGTGACGCTGGGGACGTCACGCCAGGCTTGGCGTCGCCTCGGCCTGGACGGGCGGGTCGGAGACGACGATGACGCGGCAGGGTCGCTCGCCAAGGACCGTCTCGAGGGTCTTGTCGTAGAGGGGTTTGCCGTTGCGATAGCGCAGCCCGACGACCACCGCGGCGGCGTTGATCAGCTTTGCCTCCTCGGCGATCGAGTAGCCGGCCTGGCCGGGCCTGACCCTCTCGACATGACCGGTCACCCTCTGGCCACCGATCAGCCTTGCCCGCTCGACCTTTTCCTGCGCTTCGGCTTCCTGCTCCGGCAGCTCGGCATCGAGCGGCAAGTGGGTTGGCACGGTGAACATCGAGTGGACGTGGATGCCACGGCGGCGGCGCGAGGCGAGCTTGATCGCGGTCGCGACCATCTCCTCGGAGAACGATTCGTCATCCTCAAAGCCGACCAGGACGCTGCGGTACTCGATCTCCTCGACCCCAAGTGGCTCGGGTGTCACCACCTTCACCGTCTGAGTTAGGGGAAGCCGCTGGCTGCGCCGGTAGAGTACGTAGACCGCGATGCCGAAGGCCATCCAGCCGAGGCCGACCGCCAGTGTGCGCGGATTGAGCGCCATCACCACGATCCAGGCGGCAAAGGTCCCCATGCCTCCTAGCACGGCAGAGAGCGGCAGCTCGGTGCCGAGTAGGCGGAAGTTCAGCGGCGGCTTCCAGGGCCGCTCGTCCTCGGAGCGGCGGCGGCGCAGCCAGATCACCGAGACGTGGGCGATTGTGAAGGAGAGCATCGCGCCGAACGAGTACATCGTCGCGAGGAAGTCGGTCTCGCCCGGCAGCAGCGTGATCATCGCCACCACGGCGAAGACGATGATCGCGATGTAGGGGGTGCGGTAGCGCGGGTGCACCTGGCGCAGGCCCTCGGGCAGCTGGCGGTGCTGGCCCATCGAGTAGGTGAGGCGGGAGACGCCGATCATGCCGGCGTTGGTAGCGATCAAGAGGATCACCGCGGCGAGGATGCCGACGTAGAAGCGCATGATTTCCGTGAGGCCGTGGCTTAGGCCAAGGTTCTCGACGATGCCGAGGATCGGGTCGCCGGCGAACTCGTTGCCGAGCGCGGTGGTGAACTGGCCGGCGGCGTCCTGGGTGACCGGCATCGCCGAAAGCGCCACGACCGGGATCAGCAGGTAGAGGGCCAGCACCGCGGCGACGGTGAGGCCGACGCTGCGCGGGATCGTCCGCGCCGCGTCGCGCGCCTCCTCGGCCATATTGGAGATCGTCTCGATCCCGGTGTAGGCGATCATCCCGACCGCGATCCCGAGCGCGAAGTCGCTCCAGGTCGGGGCGACGCCAAGCTCGACGTTGTCGACCAAGGTCTCCGGGCTGAGCACGAGGAAGACACCGATCGCGACCAGCACCACCTGGGTGGCGAGATCGGCGACAGCAAGGACCAGGTTGAGCCGGGCCGACTCCTGTGAGCCGCGAATGTTGAGCGCCGCGAGGGCGACGATGAGGACGGCACCGCCGATGATGTCGCCGGGCCCGTGCCCCAACGGCTCCCAGAAGACGGCCAGGTAGTGGGGCACGAAGTAGGCCGAGATCGCGACCGTGATCACGTAGTTGAGCATCTGCCCCCAGGCCGCAACGAAGCTGACCAGCTCGTTGAAGGCATGGCGGGCGAAGCTCGAGGAGCCACCCGCCTCTGGGTACATCACCGTCGCCTCGGCGTAGGTGGCGGCCGTGGCGGCAAAGATCAGCCCCGCGATGACGAAAGCCACCGGCGTCAAGCCGAGTGCAAAGGCCGCCGTGACCCCTAGCGCGTAATAGATTGACGAGCCAACGTTGCCGTAGGCGGCCGAAAACAGCGCCCCGACGCCATGGACGCGGCTCAGCGATTCGTCTCTGGGGATTCGCTGCGCCATCTAGGCGCCGGCGGGAAGATGCATTACGGCGAATATAGGGACGCCGCCGCTCGCTGGACGTGAGCGCGGGTCAGCTCGCCGTCGACGCGAGACCCTAGAAAAGACTCACGAGTAAATCGCAATCCGCCGCCCCCCAATCGGGAACTGTCTGCACCGGCCGAGGCTGAGCATCGGTCTGACCAAAACCTGAACCCCTCTCATCACTTCGATCTCAACCCCTTTCTCGATTCCACCCTCCTGAGCATCCGGAAAAGCCTGCGGCTTTCCCCCCAGATTTTTCGCCCCCGTGCCGAAAGTCCAAGCTCGATCCGAGCTGGGCGCGACCGAGGCGTAACGCGATCCGAGGGGGCGAAAAGCGGCGAGCGGATGCCTGCCCGGGCGTAACCGATTTAAGGAGCAGAGATGCTTGAAGTAATTGCATTGATCCAGGCCCTGGTCATCCTGATACTCGTGCTCGACCGGCGCAGGTAACCCCCGACCAGGAGTCGCCAGTCCGGCGCGACGCGCCGGACTGAGGCGTGTCTACCGGATACGTTTTCGCGACAGGGGCTTGGCTGGACGCACCCGCCTAGAATCGCCACGATGGCCTCTCCCGAGCGGATCTATCGTGGTTCTGTCCGCGCCCTCTCCGTCGCCTTCGTCGCCATCGGCCTGGCGATCCTGGTGACGACTCTCGCTGCGGGCGGAGGCCCACTCTCGGTCGGGACGCTGCTCGGCGTCGCCTTCGTCACCGTCGGCGTCGGCCGCCTCTGGGTCTCAGCGCGGATGAACCCGTGAGCGCTCCGGAGCAGCGTCCGCCCCTGCGGCCCTCGCCGCTGCTGCGTCGCGGCCTCGGCGTGCCCTGGCTCTTCGCCGCCGTCTACTCCTCGATCGGATTCTCGATCTACTTCGCGCTCGGGGTCGTCGCCGACCGGGGTCTTGGCCTCACGCCGCTGATCTTCCTCGCCGCGGGGCTGCTCTTCGGCCTCACCGCGCTCACCTACGTCGAGGGCGGCGCGATGCTACGCGAGCGCGGCGGCTCCTCCAGCTTCGCCCGCCACGCCTTCAACGAGCTGATCGCTTTCATCGCCGGCTGGGCGATTCTGATCGACTACCTGATCGTCCTCGCCCTGGCGGCGATCTCCGTCCCGCACTACCTGCAGCCGGTTTCCGGCAACCTCGCCGATCCGGGCTGGGAGATCGGCGTCGCCGCCGCAGTGATCCTTGTCGCTTGCGCCCTCAACGTTCTCAACATCACCGGCAGGGGGCGGCAGGCATGGCTCGCCACGCTGGCGCTTGCCGACATCGCCCTGCAGCTGGCGGTGGTCGCGGTCGGACTGCTCGCGGTCTTTCACCCGGACCGGTTGACCGACCAGCTCGACCTCTTCACCGACCCCAACTTCACCGACATCGTCTACGCCGGCGTGATCGCGATGCTCGCCTACGCCGGGATCGAGGCCGCCTCCGACCTCGCCCCGGACATCGAGGTCCGGCGGCGGGACCTGCGGCGGGTCGTCACCCTCGGCGTCGTCGCCGTGCCACTCGTCTACGCGGGGATGGCCGCGATCGCGCTGATGGCGGTGCCGGTGGTCGCCGGGCCTCAAGGGCCCGAGACCGCCCTCGGTAACGAGTTCGTAGAGGCGCCGCTTCTCGGCGTGGTCTCCGCCTACAAACCGGCATGGGTGGCGGACTCGATGCGCTGGATCGTCGCCCTTGTCGCCACACCCGTCTTGGTCTGGGCGGCGAGTACGGCGATGCTCGGCGTCTCCCGCCACATCTACACGCTGGCGATCAACCGCCAGATCCCAAGCTGGCTTGGCAAGCTCGGCAAGAGCCACCCGACGCCACATGTGGCAATCGCACTCTGTGGGCTGATCGCGCTCGGACTTGTCATCCCCGCCGACGTGAAGCTGCTCGCCGGCCTTTACGCATTTGGCGCCACCTTGGCGATCACGATCGCCCACCTCTCGATCGTGCGCCTGCGCATCACCGACCCCGATCGCCCCCGGCCCTTTCGGGTCGGCTGGAACTTCACCTGGCGCGGCGCCCGGCTGCCGGCGCCGGCGATCTTCGCCGCCCTGGTCAGCGGCCTCGCCTTCCTCAGCGTGCTCGCCTACCACGACACTGCCCGCTGGGTCGGCGGCGGCTGGATGGCCTTCGGCCTGCTCTTCTACGTCGTCTACCGCAAGGTTTTCGAGGGCACGACCCTGACCAGGCGGGTCACGGTCAGCGAGCGGGCGCTGACCAAGCAGGTCCCCGAGGTCGCCTTTCGTCGCATCCTCGTTCCGGTCTTCGGCACCGCGCTCGACGACGACATCGTCTCGACTGCAGGCCGGCTCGCCGCAGCCGAGCAGGCGCAATCGGACGGCCAGGTCGAGGACGCCCGGCTCGACCTCGTCTACGTGGTCGCGGTGCCGCTGAGCGAGGCGCTCGACGGCGACCTGCCTCCAGAGCAGGCACAGCAGGCACAGCAGGCGCTGGAGCGGGCCCGCGAGGTGGGAGAGGAGTACGAGGACGTCGCCATCGGCGTCGAGCTGATCCGTGCCCGCGACGTCGGCGCCGGGATCGTCGAGGCCGCCCGGCGCAACGGCGCCGAGGCGATCGTCGTCGGCGCCGAGCCGCCGACCAAGATCCGCGGCGGCGCCACCCTCGGCGGGATCGCGGAGAAGAAGCCAGCCGAGATCGGCGCCGCAACCGAGTACGTGCTAAAGAAGGCCCCCTGCCGGGTCCTCCTGACCGCGCCTCCCGACACTGAATCGGCCTAGTATCAGGGCATGTTCATCCTGATTGTGGGCTGTGGGCGGGTCGGCTCCTCGGTGGCGCGGGCGATGCTGCGCGAGGGTCACGAGGTCTCCTGCCTCGACGAGGACCCTGAGTCCCACGCCAGGCTCGAGGTTGGGCTCGAGAAGGGCTGGGAGGACCACGGCGGCCACTTCACCGTCGGCGCCGGCCTCGAGACGGACGCGCTGGTCGCCGCCGGGATCGAGAAGGCCGATGCCTTCATCGCCTCCACCGACGGCGACAACACCAACATCGTGATCGCCCAGATCGCCCAGCGCCGCTATGAGGTGCCGACGGTGATCGCGCGGATCCTCGACCCGCTGCGGGCCGAGTGGTACCAGCGCCAGGGCGTACACACGATCTGCCCGACCCGGGTCGCGATCGACATGCTGGAGAGCGCCGTGCGCGACGGTGCCCAACGCAACGGCGCCGGCGGCGCCGGCACCCAGCGCGAGGCGGTCTGAGCGTGTACATCATCGTCGTCGGAGCGGGCAAGGTCGGTTGGAACCTGACCCGCGAGCTGCTCGAAAAGGGCCACGAGGTGACCGCGATCGAGAGCAACCGGCGCCGCTACCTGATGGTCGAGCAGGAGCTCGAGCACAACATCACCTACGGCGATGCCTCCGAGCTCTGGGTGCTGGAGCGGGCCGGGATCCAGCGCGCCGACATGGTCATCGCCGTCACCGGCGACGACGAGGACAACATGCTGATCTGCCAGGTCGCCCGCGAGAAGTACGAGGTCGGCCAGGTGATCGCCCGCGTCAACAACCCGCGCAACCGCGAGCACTTCGACCTGCTCGGGATCAAACCGGTGGTCTCCGCCACTGACCTGATCCTGCGCCTGATCGAGCACGAGGTGCCCGAGTACGGCCTGATCCACCTGCTCGACCTGCAGGAGGAGCAGCTGGAGATCATCGAGATGCTGCTCGGCCAGGACTCCGTCGTCACCGGGCGCCGGGTCGGCGACCTCGAGATGCCGGAAGGGAGCCTGCTGATCTCGGTTCTGCGTGCGGGCAAGGGCTTCGTCCCCGGCCCCGACACCGTGCTCGAAGCGGGCGACGAGATCCTCGCCGTCCTCGACCCGGGCCGTGAGGACGACCTGAAGGCGCTGTTCGGTCCCGGCGGCAACGGCGCCGCCGCTGAGAGCTGAATCGATGGCCGACCGCGAGGTCGACTTTCTCCTCATCGGCGGCGGCCTCGCTTCGGCCAACTGCGCCGCCGAGTTGCGCAAGCGCGGCGCCGAGGGGTCGATCCTGCTGGTCGGGCGTGAGCCGGAGCCGCCCTACGAACGGCCGCCGCTCTCCAAGGAGTACCTGCGCGGCGAGGCAGGGCGCGAGGACGCCTACGTCAACTCGCCGGGCTGGTATGAGGAGAACGAGGTCGAGCTGCGCACCGGAGCCAACGTGATGTCGCTCGACCCGACGGCTCGCACGGCGAAGCTTCAGGGTGGGGAAGAGGTGGCCTTCGGTAAGGCGCTGCTCGGCACCGGCGCGATGGTCAACATTCTCCGCGTCGAGGGCGCCGAGAACGAGGGCATCCACTACCTGCGCGCCTACGGCAACTCCGACGCGATCCGTGCCGACGCCGAGGCAGCGGAGCGCGTGGTCCTGGTCGGCGGCAGCTACATCGGCTGCGAGGTTGCCGCCTCGTTGACCGCGAAGGGCGTCAATTGCACGATCGTGACGATGGAGGACGTGGTTCTCTCGCGCACCTTCGGCGAGGACGCCGGCTGCTGGTTCCACGAGCTGCTCGAGTCGAAGGGGGTCACGATCCACGGCGGCGAGGAGCTGGAGGCTTTCGAGGGCGACGGCCGGGTCAAGGCGGTGCTGGCCAAGAGCGGGCTCGCGGTCGAGTGCGGCGCGGCCGTGGTCGGCGCCGGGGTGCGCCCCGACGCGATGCTGGCCCAGCGCGCCGGGCTCGAGGTCGACGACGGCATCGTCTGCGACTCGAAGCTGCAGAGCTCAGTGGAGGGGATCTACGCAGCGGGCGACTGCTGCTCCTACGACAGCGTTGTCCATGGGCGCCGCCTGCGGGTCGAGCACTGGGACGTCGCAATGCAGCAGGGGATGCACGTCGCTCGCAACATGCTCGGTGAGGAGCGCGACTACGACGTCGTTCCTTACTTCTTCAGCGACCTCGCCGACTGGGCCGGGCTCGAGTACGTCGGGCCCGCTTATGAGTGGGACGAGGAGGTCTGGCGCGGCGACCGCGACTCTGGCCAGTTCTCGGTCTGGTACCTGAAGGACGACCGCGTCGCCGGCGCGCTCAGCGTCGACCGTTCCGAAGACCTCGCCGAGGCCCGCCGCCTCCTCGCCGACCGCGTCGACGTCTTCGCCGCCAAGGCCCAGATCGCCGACCCCGACAGCGACCTTTCGGCAATCGTCTGATGCATTGATGACCCTATAGGGGTCAAAATGCATCAGACGGGAGCGGATATCCTTCCAAGGCCTCACCGATGCGGCCTGGTGTAATGGCAGCACGCCTCGCTCTGGACGAGGTAGTCGGGGTTCGAGTCCCTGGGCCGCAGCTGAAATGAGCGTCCGCGACCGCCTCCTGCTCACTGCTGCGCTGCCACTCGCCGCGCTGGCGATCGCCGGCTGCGGCGGCGGTGATGACGAGACGACCGAATCGGCTCCCGAAGCGACGATCCCGACGACGACGGCGCTGACCAAGGACGAGCTGATCGAACAGGGCGACGCGATCTGCGCCGAGGTCAACGCGGCGATCGGCGGCATCGGCGCCAGCGAAACGGAAGTGGCGGGTGGGACGGCCGGGCAGGTTGCAGACCTCTACGTCGGCATGGTCGAAAGCCTTAAGCGCCTGGGGACTCCCGCGGAAACCGACGGCTATCCCGAATTCTCCAGCGCCGCCGATGCGCTCTCGCAAGCGGAGGGCGAAGTGAAGCTGGCGGCCGAACGGGGAGACAGCACTGGCCTCGCCACGGCGGAATCGGGCGCCTCCTCGGCCCTGACCTCCTTCCAGTCCGAGGCGCAGTCCTACGGCTTCGAAGACTGCGGCGCGGGACCTAGCGCCCCGGTGTCGGGTTCCGCGGCGACGGAAGCCCCGCTCGAAGAAGAAATCGCGCCCGAAGCCCTCGAAGAAGAAGCGGAAGTGGCTCCCGAAGAAGTCGAACCAGCGCCCGAAACTGGTGGAGCCGGGAGCACCGGCGGCGGCGCCGAAGCTGGTGGCGGGACGGAAGGTGGCGGGGCCCCCGAAACAGGCGGCGGCTCCGGCGGCATCGGTCCCGGCTGACGCGAGCGCGTTCGCTGTTTGCCGGGCTGAGGCCTATGAAACAGCGAACGCTGTGAGTCAGGCGGCCGAGGACTCCTCCCAGGCGCCGTAGAGGCGCGCGTAGGGGCCGCCCGCCTCGATCAGATCCTCGTGCGTGCCGGCCTCGGCGATCCGGCCCCCTTCGAGGACGACGATCTTACCGGCGCGGCTGATGGTCGAGAGGCGGTGGGCGATGACGATCGCGGTGCGGCCCGTCAGCAGTCGCTCCAGTCCTCGCTCGATCGTCCTCTCGGTCCGTACGTCGACGTTCGAGGTCGCCTCGTCGAGAATCAGGATGCGCGGCTCGGCCAGCAGCGCCCGCGCGAAGGCGACCAGCTGTCGCTGCCCGGCGGATAGCTGAACCCCGCGCTCGCCGACCTCGGTATCGATCCCTTCCGGCAGCGCCGCGATGAACTCGGTGGCGCCGACGGCCGCCGCGGCCGCCTCGATCTCCTCGAGGGTCGCCTCGGGCCGCCCGAAGGCGACGTTCTCGCGCACGCTGCCGGAGAAGAGGAACCCCTCTTGGGGGACGATGCCGAGCTGGCGCCGCAGCGCCTGCTGGCGCACCTCGCGCAGGTCGTGTCCATCGACCAGAACCCGTCCCTGCTGCGGGTCGTAGAAGCGCGCCACCAGCTTGGCGAAGGTCGACTTGCCGGCCCCGGTGGCGCCGACCAGCGCCAGCGTCTGTCCGGGCGGCACGTGCAGGTCGACGTCCTCCAGCGCCCAGTCCCCATCGGTGTAGGAGAACCAGACGCTCTCCATCTCGATCTCGCCGCGCAGTACGCCCGGGTCGATCGCCTCGGGTGCGTCGACCATGTCGGGCTCGGTGTCGAGCAGCTCGAAGATCTTGTCGAGCGCTGCCATCCCCTGCTGGTAGGTGGTGTAGAGCTGGGATAGCTGCTGGATTGGGTCGAAGAAGACCTGGAGGTAGCCGATGAAGGCGACGACGACGCCGACCTGAATCGCGTTGTCAATCACTTGGCTGCCGCCGTAGAGGATGATCGCCGCGGTACCCACGGCGGAGAGCAGTTCGACCGCGGGGAAGTAGGAGGCGTTGAGGTAGACCGTCTTCATGTTCGCCTCACGGTTGGCCTCGTTGAGCTCGGTCATCGCCGCCATGTGGCGCGGCTCCTGGCCGAAGCTGCGCACCACCCGCACGCCGCTGAGCGTCTCCTGCAGGTAGGAGGTGACGGCGGCGATCCGCTCTCGCGTGGCCCGGTAGGCGCCGTGCGAGGCGATCCGGAAGATGACGCTCGCGATCGCGACGAGGGGGAAGGTGAGGAAGGTGACCAGTGCCAGCTGCAGGTCGAGTAGGAGCAGGATGACGACCACGCCGACCAGGGTCAGCGTGCTCGAGAGCAGCGTCACCACGCCGCTGGTGACGAGCTGGTTGAGCGCCTCGATGTCGTTGGTCATGCGCGAGATCAGCACTCCGGGGCTGCGTCGGGTGAAGAAGCCGATCGACATCGCCTGCAGGTGGGAGAAGACCCGCTCGCGCAGATCCTGCAGGGCGCGGGTGCCGACCCAGCCGACCAGGTACGTCTGCGCGTAGGTGGCGCCCGCGTAGACAACGGCGATCGCGAGGAAGGCGACGACGATCCGGGTCAGCGCAGCGCTGTCGCCGGGGACTATCCCCGCGTCGATCGCCTGTCCGGCGAGGTAGGGGGGAGCTAGCGCGGCACCCGTCGCGGCAAGCATCGCGACGAATGTCAGCGCGACCCGGCCGCGGTAGGGGCGCAGCAACCCGGCCATCCAGCGCAGCTTGCGGCCACGCTGGTCCTCGCCGCGAATCACTCGCCAGAGGTTGCGGGTCGCGCTCAAAGTCGTGCCAGCTCCTCGCGCTGCTCCAGATCGCGCTGCAAAAAGACCGAGTCGGGGAGGCCGTGCTCGGCGATCTCGCGGTAGAAGCCGCAGCCGTCGAGCAGCTCCTCGTGGGTGCCACGGTCGACGATCTGGCCGCTATCCATCACCACTACCTCGTCGGCGAGTGAGACGGTCGAGAGGCGGTGGGCGATGATGAAGGTCGTTCGGCCGGCCATCACCTCGCGCAAGCCGGCCTTAATCGCCGCCTCAGTAGTCGCATCGACCGAGGAGGTGGCGTCATCGAGGATCAGGATGCGGGGATCGGCGAGCAGCGCGCGGGCGATCGCGATTCGCTGGCGCTGGCCGCCGGAGAGGGTGAGGCCGCGCTCGCCGACGAGCGCTTCGTAGCCGCCGGGTAGATCGCGGATGAACTCGTCGGCCTGGGCGCGCCGCGCGGCCGCTTCGATCTCCGCCTGCGTCGCGTCGGGGCGGGCGTAGGCGATGTTCTCGGCGACACTGGCGCTGAAGAGGAAGCTGTCGTCGCTGACGAAGGCGATCTGCGAGCGCAGCGAGCCGACGTCGACTTTGCGTACGTCGGCGCCGTCTACCAGCACCGACCCCTCGCTGGGGTCGTAGAGCCGTGCGATTAGGGCTACCAGGCTGGTCTTGCCCGACCCCGACGGGCCGACCAGGGCAACCGTGCACCCCGCTTCGACGTCGAGGTCTACCCCTTTGAGCGCCGCTTCCGACTTTGACCCCACTCCACTGTGGTCAATGTCGGATGCGCCGGCGAGGCGGTCGTCGTAGCGCAGCGTCGCGCCATGCAGCTCGACCCTCCCCTCGCCGGCTGGGAGAGGCGGCGCGTCCGGCGCACTCTCGATCGTCGGCTCCCGGTCGAGGATTTCGAACAGGCGGTTGCCAGAGGCGATCGCCCGCTGCGCCATTCCCATCGCCATTCCCAGCATCCGCATCGGCGAGGCCAGCATCACCACGTAGGTGTAGAAGGCGGTGAAGGCGCCGAGGCTGAGGTTGTCGGCGATCACCTGGCGCCCACCGACCAGCAGCACCAGCGCGACCCCGACCTGCGGCAGCAGTCCCAGCAGCGGCGAGAAGAAGGCCTGCAGGCGGGTCGAGTAGATGCTCTGGTCGAAGACCCGCGTGACGGCACGCCGGAAGCGGTGCAGTTGGTGCTCCTCGCGGGCGAAGGCCTTGACGATGCGGATTCCGGAGACGTTCTCCTCCGCCTCCGCGGTCAACTCGGCGATCCGCTGCTGCACCTCCTGCACGGCGGGCCGGGAGACGCGGTTGTAGCGGGAGGCGGTGTAGACGACGAAGGGGGCCGGGGCGAGCGCGAGCAACGCCAGCCAAGGGTCGAGCACGATCATCACCGCACAGGCGAGGGTGATCGTCAACAGGTTCTGGGTGATGAAGATCAGTCCGTAGCCGAGGAAGAAGCGGATCGACTGCAGGTCGACGGTGGCGCGCGACATCAGCTGCCCTGTCTGCTGCGAGTCGAAGAAGCCGAGCTCAAGGCGCTGCAGGTGGGCGTAGAACCGCTGTCGCAGGTCGAACTCAACCGCCAGCGAGACCTTGCCGGCGACGATCCGTCGCACCAGGGTCAGCCCTAGGCGCAGGACACCGGCGGCAAGGATCACCAGCGCCAGCGGCAGCAGGTCGGGCTGTTCGCCCGCCTCGATCGCGTTGATCGCACGGCCGATCAGGTACGGGATCAGCACCGTCATCCCCATCGCCGCCCAGGCGAAGACGAGCGAGCCCCAGAGCTGGGGGCGGTAGGGCCGTAGGAAACCCATCAGGCGACGGAAAGTCCGCATGACCTGACTATACAAAGTGAAGTATTGGCTTCGCATGCGGTTGCGATGGGGCAAGCTGGGGAGAGACCGGACCGGCGACTGACTTGACGCGGTGTGGATGGAGGAGTTCTCGCCCCCAGGCTGCGCCGCCTCACAACGACGGTTGTGCTCGGGCATGAAGTGCCGATCGCGATGGGTTTCCATGCTCGCCTGATGGGTTTGGCCTGCCTCAGTCGAGAACAGGCCGGCGCCGGCCTCCTGATCCAGCGCTGCGCCAGCGTCCACACCTTCGGTATGCGCTTCCCGCTGGATCTCTACTTTCTCGACGACCGCGGCGAGCCGCTTGCGATTCACAGGCGAGTTCCTCCGTGCCGTGTGGTTTTCGCCCGTGGTGCGGCGGCCGTGCTCGAGGTTCTCTCTCCGGCGGGGGGAGAAATTTCGCCTCGTCAGACTTAAGGGGGGCAATGCTGCCCCAGCGACGAGAGACCGCCAGCCTAGTCGTCTGTGAGGACGACACGCCGACGCTGGAGCTGCTCTGCGACCACCTGGCGGCAGACCGGTTTGGAGTGTTGCCGGCGCCGAGTGCCTCTGACGCGTTGCGCCTCTGTCGCTACAACCAGCCGGACTTGCTGTTGCTCGACATCACGCTTCCGGACGCGTCGGGCCTCGACGTGCTGCGTGAGATCCGCGAAGCGAACGGAGTTGACTCACGCTTCAACCCGCGGCTGCCGGTGATCATCCTCACCGGCCGGGGCTCCGACGAGGACCGCGTGCGGGGCCTCGAGACCGGCGCGGACGATCTCATCGTCAAGCCCTTCTCGTACCCCGAGCTGCGGGCACGGATCGGCGCCGTGCTACGGCGCGGAGCGGACGCGAGTGAGGGGCCGTGCCGGGTGGGAGAGCTCGTCATCGACCCGGTCCGGCGCCGGGTCTGGGTCGGAGAGCGGGAAGTGCAGCTCTCCAACAAGGAATTCGGCCTGCTGCGGATGCTCGCCGCCGACCCCTCGCGGGTCTTCTCGAAGCGAGAGTTGCTGGGGGAGGTGTGGGGGTACCACAGTCCCGGCCGGACGCGGACGCTGGATTCGCATGCGAGCCGCCTGAGGCGCAAGCTCGACCCCGAGCACGGCCGCTACGTCGTCAACAGCTGGGGGTACCCCCAGCGCACTTTGTTTGCGCCGATCCGGGTCCCCGCCATGAGCGCAGGGGACGCCGGGGATGGCAGCTGACGAAACCCCCGCCTTCCTCCAGGCCCTCGGCCGTGATCTCAAGCCAGTCCGCAACGCGGTTCGGGAGCTCGACGGACTCTGGGGCAAGGGCATCAAGAGCCGGGCCGTGGACAAGCGTGCCCTCGACGAGCTGCGCAAGCGCAGCGAGGGGCTCAAGGTCCAGCTGGGCGCTCTCGAGCGGCTGGCCAATGGCGAGGTGCCCGAGTGAGCCGCCGCCGCACCCCACCCGCCGAGTTGACCGAGGCCTTCCGCGAGCAGGCCTTCGTCCTCTTCACCCACTTCGGGCCCGAGGCCGCCGGCCAACCCCTCCGCCTCTACGACGGCGGCCCGGCCTGCTGGCTCAAGCAGCACGACCCGCTCGACCGCCCCTGCTCGGGCACGCTCGAGGCCTTCCACTTCATCGGCCGCCAGCGCATCCGCAACGTCCTCCGCCTGCAGCTGACCACCGGCCTGCTCGCCGACGGCGCGATCGACCCCCTCGACGTCGACGACCTGGTCGAGCAGGCCGAATGGGACCCGCGCAACGGCGGGCCCGGCTGCACCGGCCACCACCGCCGCTTCGACAACCACGCCACACCCGGCCTGCAGATCACGGCCACCGCCCTCCCGGGCCCGGTCCGCGCGTTTGTCCTCGACTGGGGCTTCGAGCTGGAGGTCGAGCGGAAGTTCCTCGAGCCCGACCAAGCCGAGTGGCTCCAGCAGCGCCGCGTTCACCCCGTCCTTGGTCGAACCCCTTCCTCCCATCAATCGCAACGAAACACAAACCAAAGGAAATAACGCATGTTCAAAGCAGGAGACAAGCTGTTCATCCGCACCGTGACCTTCCACCTAGTCGGCCAGGTCGAGGAGGTTGACGGCGACTGGGTTCGCCTCTCGAACGCTTCCTGGGTCGCTGACAGCGGGCGCTTCCACAAGGCGATCGCCGATGGGACCCTGTCGGAGGTCGAGTACGCCGGAGGCGCCTACGTGAACATGGCCACGGCCGTAGACGCCTTCCCGTGGGCCCACGACCTGCCGACTGAGAGCAAGTAGGTCATGACTGCCGCTCTCTACACGGGCGCCTACTGGTCGTGGTCGCGGTCGTGGTCGCGGTCGGGGTCGCGGTCGCGGTCGTGGTCGCGGTCGCGGTCGTGGTCGCGGTCGTGGTCGTGGTCGGGGTCGCGGTCGGGGTCGCGGTCGCGGTCGTGGTCGCGGTCGTCATGACTGCCGCTCTCTACACGGGCGCCTACTGGTCGCGGTCGGGGTCGCGGTCGGGGTCGTGGTCGCGGTCGTGGTCGGGGTCGTGGTCGCGGTCGTGGTCGCGGTCGGGGTCGTGGTCGCGGTCGCGGTCGTGGTCGCGGTCGTGGTCGGGGTCGCGGTCGTGGTCGGGGTCGTGGTCGCGGTCGTGGTCGGGGTCGCGGTCGTGGTCGGGGTGATCCCCGCCCTCTACACGGGCGCGCTGTGGTCGGCTGAGCGGAGAGGGCATAGGTGCCTCTCCGCTCAGGCCTCCGCCCGCACCGCCTTCCTACGGGCAGAGAGGCGTCGCCGCTACGAGCGCCCGGCCTCCAAAGGCCAGCGCTACATGCTCCGTCGCCTCTCTGCCGAAGCCGGGATTGAGCTGCCGATCGTCCGCTGGAGCGGTGAAGCCAGGGACGCGATCAGGCGGTTGAAGCACTACCTCGCCCAGCCGATGCTCGACGGATGGCGGGAGCCGAAGTTGCGTGAAGCCTCGCCGCACCCACGACAGCAACACCGTCTTCGGTCTGCAGGGCACAAGGAGTGGGTGGAGGAGCTGCTCGACCTGAGCGGTGCCCCGGGCAGCGACATCGCCTTCTTCTTCAAGCAGTGGGGCGGTCGCCGAGCCAAGGAAGGCGGGCGCGAGCTGGACGGGCGCACCTGGGATGAGCTGCCGCAGGCGCGGGTGGCGGTGTCGACGTGAAGGCACCCACCTGCACCGAGCACGGCGGCTCCGACCTGATGAACGCTGGAGCGCCCAACCTCGTCCGCTGTGTTGGTGGGGGCGGCTGCGGTCGTGTCTTCGAGCCCTGCCCTGACTGCGCCGGCGAGGGCGGGCGCATCGGTTCCGACGTGCCCTGCGCCGTCTGCGATGGCGTCGGCTGGAGGCTGTTCACGCCGAAGACCCCGCGCCGCCCACGGCAGCGAGGAGGGATGCTCCGGTGACCTCCACCGCCAAGAACCTCGAGGCGATCCACCGCGCGATCGTCCAGCACAACGGCAACTGCGGCTCGCCCCTGCTCGCGATCTACATGAACCCCTTCGAGGTGGAGCGCCTCGACTTCGACGAGTTCCAGGGCATCCCGATCAAGGGCGACGACGATATGCCGACCGGGCGCTTCCGCCTGGCCTGCTCGGGTCAGCACGACGAGAGCGATCCGGTTGACGCGGTCGCCGAGAAGCGCGAGGTGCTGGCGTGAATTGGCATATCCACCAGGGCGACTGCATCGAGGTCATGGCCGAGATGGAGGAGGCCAGCGTCGACGCCGTGGTCTGCGACCCGCCCTACGGCATCGGCTTCATGGGGCACGAGTGGGATCAGCCGGGAGAGTTCGGGCCGACAGGCAAAGGCCGCTCGCAGCCCTCGCCAGAGGTCGGCGCAGGCCACGCCCGCGAACGCAAGCCGCTAAACGGTCATGGCAAGAGAGAGGGGGTCAAGTTCGGCGGTCCCACCGGAGCCGACAACACCACGCACTCTGCGCGGGGCGGGGCGATGCACGCTGGCCGCTACGACCTCTCCCTCGCCTCCAACCGCCGCTACCAGGCCTGGTGCGAGGCCTGGGCCAAGGAGGCCTTCCGCATCCTCAAGCCCGGCGGCCACCTCCTCGCCTCCTGTGGTACCCGCACCTACCACCGCCTCGCCGCCGGCGTAGAGGACGCGGGCTTCGAGATCCGCGACTCCCTTCTCTGGCTCTACGGCTCCGGCTTCCCTAAGTCCCTCGACGTCTCGAAGGCGATCGACAAGAAGGCGGGGGCCGAGCGAGAGGTAGTCGGTGAAGCTGATCGCAAGGCCTCCCTCGGCTCGAAGGGAGTTCTCGGTACAAGCCGCGAGGGCGAGCGGCCGCTTATTACCGCTCCCGTCACTCCTGAGGCCGTTCAGTGGCAGGGCTGGGGCACCGCCCTCAAGCCCTCCCACGAGCCCATCGTCGTAGCCCGCAAGCCCTTCAAGAGCACCGTGGCGGAGAACGTGTTGGAGCACGGGACGGGGGCGCTGAACATCGACGGATGCCGGATCAAGGGCGAGAAGGTAACGACCAGCCGCAACACGGCTCTCGGCCGGATGAACGACGACGGATGGCAGCCAACTGAGGGCATGAAATTCGAGAGCCACGATGCTGGCCGCTGGCCCCCGAACGTCGCCCTCTCCCACCTGGAGGAGTGCAACGGCGACTGTGCCCCCGGCTGCCCGGTAGCCGAGCTGGATGCTCAGAGCGGGGATCGACGCAGCTCGGGCGAGTACGACCTCGGCGCCGCCCGCTTCTTCTACTGCGCCAAGGCCTCACGGGCTGAGAGGAATGGGGGGCTGGAGGGGTTTCCCAATGTCGAGGGCGGGATGCGCTCTGAGAACTCCGGCCAGCACCTGACGCGTCGAGACGGCAACGACCCAGGGCCGACCAAGAACGGCCATCCGACCGTGAAGCCGATCAACCTCATGCGCTGGCTGGTACGCCTCGTCACCCCGCCAGGCGGAACCATCCTCGACCCCTTCCTCGGCTCTGGCTCTACAGGCTGTGCAGCAGTCCTCGAGGGCTTCGACTTCATCGGCATCGAGAGAGAAGCCGAGTACGTGGCGATCGCCGAGGCCAGGATCGCCTTCTGGGCCCAGCACGAGGGGCGAGAGGTCAAGGAGGTCCTTGGCCTACACGCTGTAAGCCAGCGTGAGGCGAAGGCGCACGCTGAGGTAGGGCAGACCACGCTGGAGGTGCAGACGTGAGCGAGAGGGCGTACGACGCTGTAGAGGAGCGCCCTCTCGCTGACGGCTGGCCAGAGGCCCTCAGACGCGCTGAGAGGGACGTATGAGCGTCAAAGCGACGAACTGGGCCTGGGAGACGGGTCGAGACCTGGACATGGGCGGAGGCCTTCTCCTCACGCTCCTGCGTATCGCCGACCACGCCGACCACGACGGCGTCTGCTGGCCCGGGGAGAAGCAGCTCGCCGAGTACACCGTGCAGGGCGAGACAACGGTCAGAGGGCACCTGAAGAAACTCGAAGCGATGAACCTGATCCACCGCGAGCGACGCTGCGCTGAGAAAGGGAGAGGACGAGCACGCGACCACATCCATCTCCATCTAGACCAACCGGCAGATCCTGCCGGTGAAAAACCCAAGGACCAACCGGCAGGTGACAACGGACTAACCGGCAGGTCAGAGCACGACCAACCGGCAGGTGACGACACCCCCTATATGGAGGAACCGTCAGTAGAACCGTCAGGAACCAAAAAAGAAAAGGCGCCCCCTTCCGGGGACGCCGCCTTCTTGCAAGAGATCTTCGACCTCTGGGTGAAGCTCACCGAGCGCGACTCCTCGACGGTCTTCAACGAGAAACGCAAACGGGTGATCCGGATGCGACTCAAGGACGGTCACAGTCGGGACGAGATCCGCCGCGCTGTCATCGGCTGCGTCAGCTCGAACTGGCACATGAAGCGCGGCAAGCACGCAAACCGCGGCGGGCCCAAACGGGACCAGCTGACGCTCATCCTGCGCGACACCGAACACGTCGAAGAGTTCGCCAAGCTCGCTGGCGAGCGATCCCCCGACGCGTTCGTCTCGCACAGCGAATGCCCGATCAGCGAGAGCCGTGCGGCGACCGAGGCTTGGGAGAAGGCCAAGGAGCGCTTGCGCTCGTCGGTACCGGAGTCCACCTTCGAGATCTACTTGGTTCCGCTCGAGGCAGCCGGTGAACGTGACGGGAAACTCGTTTTGCTCGACACCTCCGACAAAGGCGTGGGCAACTGGGTTCGCCGACGCTACTTGGCCCTGATTAAGCAGGCGGTCGAGTTGTTCGTGGACTACTCCGACATCGAGATCGTCAGCCAAACGGATCTGGACTTGCAGGAAAAATGAGGGACCCGCTCGCCGGCAGGCGCCAGGACATCAACGAAGGACGGGCCAGTGGCCTGGAGTGGCTGGACAAAGGCCAGAAATGCCCGGTCGAGGTCGGGCAGACCATCGTGCTCCGCTCCTGCTGGATAAACATCACACAGGTCAAGCGCATCCAGCGCAAAGGCGAGTGGAAGTGGCTGGCGCTATTCGACCGGTACACGCCCGACAAGCGGCATCTGCTCGCACCCACCGGCTACACCGAGGACGAGGCGCAGGCGCTGAGGGCGAAACACGACAGCGTCCAGCATCCCTTCGACAACCTTGTCGATCGCAACCTTCGGCAGCCACCTGAGCCCGAGGCAGTGCCGAAAGAGGAGATCCCGAAGTACACCGGCAGCGTGGAGGCCCGCCAGCGCTACGACCTCGACATGGCCGAGCGACGGGCCGAGCAGGCCAACGCCTCTCTCGAGGAGCGGCTTGCTTGGCTCCGGGAGGAAGCTCGCGATCGCCACATAGACATCAGTTCAGATCTCCGTGTCATCGAGCAACGAGTCGAGGCTGTAGAGCGAAAGGTGCTCGAGAGGGCTGCCGCTTGAGTTCCGTCCGACCGGGCCAGCAATATTCCCGACTGAGCCAGCCAGGGCCCCTATATGGGAGCGGCGCGGTTGTCAGAGACACGTGCGCACGGCAGGCTCTTCTCCCCCCTGTAGTAACCCCGCCCGCCGTCGGGCAACAGGCAATGCGCGCTTCGACGGCGGGACCCGCCTTTGCGCTGGATGCGCTTGACCTGTCCCCGGTTCGAGTCCGGGCGCCGCTATTCGGAGGACGTCGGTGAAGGCACCGGCCAAGGTCTGCAGCGATCCGAGCTGCCCCGAGTTCCAGCCCTGCCCGGTCCACCAGCGCAAGCCGTGGGCCAACAGCAACGGCAGGCGAAACAGGATGCGCTCAGGCAGTCGAGAGCAGCGGATCAACCGAGCCGTGATGGAGCAGCACGAGGGTCAGTGCCACGTCTGCGGTCTTCACGGTGCCGACGAAGTCGACCACGTCATACCGCTGGCCGAGGGTGGCAGCGACGACATGGAAAACCGGCGCCCCATCCACTCGGAGCCCTGCCATCGAGTGAAGACTGCGGAAGAGAGAGCCAGAGCGATCAGGAGGAAAGCATGACCAACATCCTCGAGCAGAACCCGAGCTTGGTCATGGGTCTGCGCTTCCGCAAGAGCCAGGCGAGGGTGCTTCGCCACCTCGTCGACCAGCTCAAGGCGACGAACCTCCCCGGCGTCGACATCTCGCTCTACGAGAAGGCAGCCGAAGCAGCACGAGACGGCGAACCCCTGCTCGTCCACTGCGACAGTCGGGAAGAGGTCGAGTTGATGGCCGCGGCCTTCACTCGCCTCGGCGTAGCCCGTCCCGAGATCGACGAACTCGCCGGGCGGTGAAGTCCACTGTGACTTGTCGCTCGGGTAAGCATCAGATGACACCGGAGAACCGAATGATCGACTCCAGTGGCAATCCGCGTTGCCGCGAGTGCCGGCTTGAATCCAAGCGTCGGCATTACCGCCGAAAGACTAGGTGGCAACAGGCCGAGCAGAGATTGAGTGCTGCAGCTCAAGGATTGCCTTCGACGATTCATGTATGGATCGCAGGCTTCTGTGCTTGCGGCGAGTCCTTCGTAAGCGGTCACCGAGATGCCTGCACTTGCTCAAAGCAATGCAAGCGTAGGAGGCAGCGGAACAAGCCGGCCGAACGTGATCGACGAGCCCGCACCAAGGCCGAGCGCCGCGCCATGGTGCAGCCAATCGGGGAGTTCTCGGTCGAGCTAGTCGGAGATCGTGACGACTGGATCTGCGGCATCTGCGAGCAGACGGTCGACCCCGACCTGTCCGTGCCGCAACCCGACGCACCGACTGTCGATCACATCGTGCCCCTTAGCCGCGGCGGCACTCACTCACCCGGGAACGTGCAGCTCGCTCACTTCCTCTGCAACTCAAGGAAGCGCGACCTACTCCCCGGCGAGCTGGCTGCTGTCTAGGGGGTGGGGGTAGACCCCCCTTCGACCCTTTTCGGGGACCAAAGAGGGCTGCGACTCGCAATCTGTACGGGTTTCTCAAATATCCATCAGCTGGGGCAGCCCGAAGGGCACCCCGGCCCTCTGAACAGAGGAGATCGCCATGGCCCGAGGGCCGCTTCCCAACAAAAAAAAGCGCCGGAGAAACGATCCGACGATCCCGACGACCGAACTCGATGTTGCCGGTCGGAAGGGCCGCCCGCCGAAGCTCCCAGGGTCCTACAACCTGCGGAAACCCGGCTGCGAGTGGTGGAAATGGGCATGGGCGACACCCCAGGCCTTGGCCTGGGACAAAGGTGCGCTCTACGTGGTCGCCCGACGTGCTCAGCTCGAGGACGACCTCGACCTGATCGACTCGCCGCTCGAAGCCAAGGATCTTGCCGAGCTGCTTGGCGTTGATGACGATGCCGTGGTCCGCGAACTTGAGTTCATCGTCGGTCGCCTCGCTGCGATGGCCGGTGGGCGCCTGCCCATCCTCAAGGAGATGCGCGAGCTGGACAAGCGGCTCGGCCTCGACCCGAAGGCGATTGGCGAGCTGCGCTGGGAGATCGTCGACAAGTCGAAAGACGCCCAACAGCCGGTTACGTCGGCTCCTAAAAAAGCGAAAGCAAAAGGCGGGAACCGTCGCGGGCGCCTCTCGCTTGTAGCTAGCGCTTAGGTGCTCCCGCCGGTCACGTTCCCAACTCTCGGCTGGCAGGTCATCGACTGGATCGAGACCTACCTGTGCCATGGGCCTGGCGACGTCGCCGGCGAGCCTTGGGCGATCGACGACGAATTCGCGCTGTTCCTGCTCTGGCTCTATCGCGTCCATCCGCAGGGTCATCCGAAGGAGGGTCAGCGGCTCGTACAGCGCGGCATCCTCTCCCGGCCGAAGGGGCGCGCGAAGTCGGAGCTCGCCGGCGGCTTCGTCTGCGCTGAGGCCCTCGGCCCTGTTCGTTGCGACGGCTTCGACGCGAACGGCGAGCCGGTCGGCATCCCGGTCCACTATCCCTTCATCCGCTGCATGGCGACCGAGGAGGATCAGGCCGGCAACACCTACGACAACGTCGAATTCATGCTCACCAACGGCGAGGCGGCGAACGCCTACGCCCTCGACGTGGGCATGACCCGGACCTTCATCAAGGAGGCTGGCGGCGGCGAGATCGTGCCGTCCACCTCCGGCGACGCCTCCAAGGACGGCGGCAAAGAGTCAGCGGCCGTCGCCGACGAGACCCACCTGTACGTCCTCAAAAAGAACCGGCAGATGTACGCGACGGTGGCGCGCAACACCGGCAAGCGCAAGGACGCCGAACCGCTGATGCTCGACACCACGACAGCGTGGGAGCCGGGCGAGCGCTCGATCGCCGAGCAGGCCGCGGAGAAGTACGCGAACCTCGATCTGGAGATCGCGCTCGAGAAGCACGGCGTTCTCTACGACCACCACGAGGGACCTGAGCCCAAGCGCTTCGGCGACGACCGCTCCCTCAAGAAGGCGCTTCGGCAGGCCTACGGTCCCGCTGTTGATTGGATGGACTTCGACCGGATCGTTCGCCTGATCCGCGACGCCGAAGACCCCGAAGGCGACGCTTACCGCTACTGGCTGAACCGGCCACGGAAAGCGGCCCTGGCCTGGCTGGCACCGGAGGAGATCGCGGCGATCCTAGCTCCGGAAACCACTGTCGAGCCGGGCACCAAGATCACGCTGGGCTTTGACGGCTCGGAGTCTGACGACCACACCGTGCTCTTCGGCCGCACCCGCGAGCGCTTGCTGTTCACGATCGGCGTGTGGACGCCCAGCGGCGAGGACGGTTGGCGCACCGACGTGATGGCTGCCGTTGACTGGGCCTTCGAATACTTCGACGTGGTCTTGTACTACTTCGATCCCGCCTGGTGGCAGGAGGAGGGCGCTCGGTGGAGGGCCAAATACGGTGAGAAACGGGTCGCCCAGTTCTGGACCGGCGGGCGCGGCGAAGGCAAGTTCGCGGTGTCCTGCGGCGCACTGAGGACGAGTGTCCGCCATGGCGGCGCCAAGCTCGACCCAATCCCGTTGCGGACGTCGCCGCAGGAGCGCGACGGCAAGCCATTGGTTGTCTGGCACCTCGAGAACGCTCGGACCCGCAAGGTCCGGGTCCGCTCCGAAGAGGAGACCGAGGACGCCTACACGGTGACCAAGGACCGCCGCGGCTCGGCCCTCAAGATCGACAGTGCGCCGGGGTTGGTGCTCGCCAATCGCGCGGGCGACGACGCCGAGGCGAAAGGGCTCTTTGACGAGCCGGAATACGAGTCCGCGCAGTGGTGAGAGGAGGTGAGATGGAAACCGAGCTAGACAAGCTGATCAAGCGCGTCAAGAAGCTGAGCGCCGAGCTGGACAAGCGCGTCAAGCGCCACGAGAAGTTGGAGCCTTATCTGGAGGGCGACTGTCCCCTCCCCGAGGCGATCACGAAGGCACGGCTGACGAAGGTCTACCGCTACCTGATGCCCGTCGCCGAGGCTCCCTGGGGATCTCTGATCGTCGGCTCCAAGCTCGACCGCCTCGAGGTGTCCGGTCTCCGCGATCCGGTGAGCGAAGAGGCGGCAGAACGAATTTGGGGTGAGGCCTGGCAGCCGAACGAGATGGACTCTGAGTCCAAGCTCGGCCACGGCGCCGCCCTCCTCGACGGCCGCTGCTACGCGACTGTCTGGCCGGGCAAAGACGGGACACCGGACATCGCCCTCGACGACATGACGCAGATGATCGTCGAGTTCGCACCGGGTTCTCGCCGCCACCGCGTCGCCGCGCTGCGCAGGTGGAAGGAAGACGACAGGGTCTACGCCACGCTCTACCTGCCGGACGGCGTCTACAAGTTCCAGGGGCCGGAGGGCAGCTCCAGCAACACCGACACCTGGGAAAAGCGCGAGGTGGAGGGCGAGGAGTGGCCTCTCAATAACCTCTTCAAGCCGTCGATCCCGGTCGTCGAGATCGCCGTCAACCGGCGCCTCAAGCCCGGTTCCTTCCCCTACGCCCGCGGCGAGTTCGAGCACTGTTGCGGCCTGATCGACCGGATCAACCTGCTCACCTTCCTCGGCTTGGTCATCGCTTTCTGGCAGGGGTTCCCATTGCGCGGCGTTATCGGGGAAAAAATCCGCAGGGAGGTACTGGTCGACGACGACAACAACCCGATCATCGACGAGGAGACGAAGAAGCCGAAGACGAAACCGGTGCCGCCTTTCGAGGTCCAGCCGGACTCGGCCTTCCAGCTCGAGAACCCCAACGCGAAACTCGCGGAGTTCAAAGCGGCGGATCGGGGCAACATGTCGATCTACGGCGAGCTCGATCAGCTCGGCGTCATTACCGCCACGCCTCGCCACTACTTCCCGCTCGAAGGCGGAATCGCGAATATCAACTCAGATACGGTCATGGCCTTCTCGGGTGCGATGCACGCCGCCGTCACGGGACACAAGGCCTCCCTGGGTGGCGGGGGATGGAAGGAGGTCGCCCGGCTCTGCGGACTCGCCTTCGAGAGCCCGGTGACGCTCTCCCCACGCGCCCAGGTTCAGTGGAAGGACCAGGAGTCGCGCTCCCTCGCGGAGCGTGCCGACGCTGCCTCGAAGTTGAAGGACGTAATTCCACCGATAGCAGTCGCCGAGCTGGCGCTGAACGCTACGCAGGACGACATCGCCCGGTGGGCGGCGCTGGGAGCCACCAACCCGCTTCTGCAGGTGCTCGAGCAGTTGAAAGGGGGGGGGCAGCCCGTTGGCGGTGCGACTGGTTGACGCGCACATCGAGTCTCAGGCTCGGTTGCGGACCATGGTCGTGCAGGCCCTGGCGCAGATCTGGGCCGACCTTCCCGGTTATGACCGCGAGAACATCGACGAGTGGCTCTCGCGGGCGGTGCCGGCGGTCCTCACGGCGCAGCGCGCCTCGGCTCTGGTCACCGATGCCTACCTCGGCCAGGCTCTCGGCCGCGGCCCGATCGGCTTCAACCCCTCTGAGCTGATCGGCGCTGCCGTTCGCAACGGCGTCGCGCTCGAGGAGGTCTACCAGCGTCCCTTCGTCACCCTCTGGTCGAAGCTCGGCGAGAACGCCGGCTTCGAGGCTGCCAGCTCGGCGGCGCTGGCGCGGGTCAAGAGCACAGCCGCCATGGACGTGCAGCTCTCGATGCGCGCGACTGCTGACGCGGTCGACGTCGCCGACACGAGCTTCTACGGCTACCGCCGCGTTGCCGATCCGGGTGCCTGCCCCTTCTGCCTCGAAGTGGACGGTGCCTACATCAAGGCTGCCGATGGCTTCGCCTACGCGCTTCACAACGGTTGCGGCTGCTCCATGGAGCCCAACACCGAGCCTCACCGCGGCGCCGTCCATCTGCCGGACGGCTCGCGGGTTAGGGCCTACCAGTACGGCCCTCTGAACGACAACGTCGCTGTAGAGCAGCACGGGGAGCTGGGCGCCGTCCTGGTCGCCCCCGGCGACACCTTCACGTCCCAGGCAGACCTTCACTAAAACCGGCAGCCCGAAGGGCAGCCTTACGAAAGGAGAGCCGAATGGCTCGTGTGCATTCCCGTCTGAGGGAATTTCTCAGCGCCCTGATGTTCGTCGTCACCTTCATCCAGTCTGCGTTTCGCCAGCGCCCGACCATCATCCGACACATCGGCGGCGGCCCCGACGCGGTTCTGACTCCTACTGGCCGCTTCCTCCCCTCGATATCTGGAGCTGCTACGGAGGATGAGGACGACGACGACAAAGACAAAGGCAAAGAGAAAGGCAAAGAGAAAGGCAAAGAGGACGACGAGGACGCGGAGAAAGGGAAAGACGACGAGGGCGACGACGACAAAGTCAGTTCCGACGACGACTGGAAGGCCAAGTCGCGCAAGAACGAGACTCGCGCCAAGAAGGAAAAGCGCAGGGCTGACGAAGCCGAGGAAAAACTGCGCAAGCGCGAAGAAGAAGACCAGACCGAGACTGAGAAAAAAATCAGTGAGGCGGAGAAACGCGGGCGCGAAGAGGCCGAGTCGAAAGCCGAGAAGGAGCGCAAAGCCGACCGCCTGGAGGTCGCCGTTACCCGCCTCGCGAGCAAGAAGCTGACGATCGGCGAGGGCGACGACGCCGAAGACGTGCGCTTCGCCGACACCGAGGACGCACTCCTCAATATCGAGCGCGCCATCTCCAGGGGCGAGATCGACGCGGACGACATCTTCGACGACGAGGGCAAGGTGAAGACCGACGCCCTCCAGAAGGAGCTTGAGGAACTCCTCAAGCGCAAGCCCCACCTCAAGGACGGCGGGACCGAAGGGTCTGGCGGCTCCACGGGTGACCCGGACACCCGCAAGGGCGGCCCGGCCAAGGACGACCTCGAGAAGATGACTCCCGAGGACCACGCCAAGCGGAAGTACCCCGCAGGCGACAAGAAGTAGCAGCCCGACGCTGCCGAATGGCGGCCACTAATCCACTTACATAGAAAGGAGTAGAGGCCGCCATGGCACCTACCCTCATCACCCCGAGCGTGATCGCCGGTTCGGCGCTCGCCACGCTCTTCAACACCACGGTCCTCTTGCCGCTGGTGAATCGCGACTACCAGTCCGATTTCCAGGGCAAGCAGGGCGACACGATCACCGTCCGCACTCCCGCGACGTTCGAAGTCAACGAGTTCGACCGCAAAGTCGGGATCGTTGTCCAAGAGGGCGTGGAGGGCTCGTTCACCGTCAAACTGGACAAGCTCCTCGATGTCTCCTTCGCGGTCGACTCTGAGGTGCAGACGCTGGAGCTGGACCGCTTCGAGGAGCGGCTCCTTAATCCGGCGCTGGAGGCGATCTCGCAGGACGTCGACGGCCGCCTCGCCGAGCAGCTCGTCGACGCCGCCAACGCCGTAGGTGGCGGCGGTGTCGTTTCGGGCACCGGCAGCGAAGCGTCTGATCGCATCGCGGCGCTTCGGCGGGCGAAGACGAAACTCACCCGCGCGAAGCTGCCGCAGGCGGAGCGGAACTACGTCGTCTCGCCGGAGGGCGCCGAGGCCCTGACCCTCGATCCGACCCTTCTGCAGGCGAACACCTCCGGCTCGACCGAGGCGCTGCGCGAGGGCTCGGTCGGTCGCCTCAGCGGGATGAACGGCTACGAAACGCAGACGTTCGGCGAGGGCTCCGGCGACAAGGGGTCCGCGGACGGCGTCGCGTTCCATCGCTCGGCGGTGGCCGCCGTCACCCGCACCCTGGAGGCACCCGAAGGGGTCGCCTCCTCTCAGGTGTCGGTCAAGAACTACAAGGGGCTCGGGCTCCGCGTGGTGAAGGCCTACTCCATCGAGAAGAAGCGGGACATCGTGTCCGTCGACCTCCTCTTCGGGACGTCGACGGTGCGCCCGCACGGTGCGGTCGAGCTCGACTTCGGTCAGGGCTCCTAACCAGCACGACAGCGCTACGGGGGTCGCCGAACGGCGGCCCCCGTTTGCTGATCGCAAGGGGAACCGTGCCACCTCTCGCAACTGACAAAGATGTCGCCACTCGCCTTGGCCGCGATCTGACCGAGACCGAGCAGGGCACTGCCGGCCAGGTGATCGAAACCGTCACCGGCCTGATCGCCGATGCCGTCGAGCGAACGGCCGAGTGGCTCGAAGCGATCGACCCGCCAAGCCCCGTGCTGCGCGCGCTCTGCGTCGAGCGGGCGCTTTCGGCGATCGTCAACCCCTCAAGCCTTGTCAGCGAGTCCGAGACGCTCGGCTCGCACGCTCACTCTCAGACACACAGTCGCTCGGCAGAGGGTCCGCCACTGGCTCTCAGCGAAGCCGAGGAACGCATGGCGTCTCGCGCCGTCTTCGGCGGGGGCAGCGGGTCCGCGCCGGTCGAGTCGCCGATCGACCGCCTGATCGACCTCCGAGAGGGACGTGAAGCCGGAGAAGACGCCGAATGAATCTCGTCTTCCTGGTTCCGGTCCTCGCTCGCCCGCACCGCGTGGCACCGCTGCTCGACGCGATCGAAGCGACGACGCCTGGCGCGCGCGTCCTCTTTCTCACCGACGACTATGACCGCCCCGAGCACGAGGCGATCGAACGCGAGCTTCGCAGGGACGGCGTCGAGGTCGGCTCCGACACCGGCGGCGGGAACTACGCCTCCAAGATCAACGCCGGCGTCGAGCTGACCAGCGAGCCCTACATCTTCTGCGGTGCCGATGACCTGGAGCCGCGGGCGGGATGGCTGGAGGCGGCGCTCGCCGCTATGGAGGACGGCGCGCAGGTGGTCGGAGTCAACGACCTGATCGAGCGCAACCGCGACCACGCGACTCACTTCCTGATGACCAGGGCCTACGCCGAGCAGCCGGCGATTGACGGCTCCCGCGGGCCGTTCTTCGAGGGCTACTCGCACTGGGCGGTAGATGACGAGCTGCTGGCGACCGCCAGGCACCGCGGCGTCTACGCCTATGCCGAAGACGCCCGTGTGTTGCACCTGCACCCGATGGCCGGCCGCGCTGAGGACGACGCCACCTATCGCAAGGGCCGCGAGAAGGCCCGCGAGGATCTTCGCCTCTTCCGGCAGAGGCGGCAACTGTGGGCGTGAGCGACTTCACGATCTGCATCGGCACCTTCGGCGGCAACGAGTGGGTACGCCTCGCGAGCGAGCGAGCGATCCCGAGCGCCGAGGCCCAGGGAGTCCCGGTGATCCATCGCCACGGCTTGACCCTTGCCCAAGCGCGCAACGAAGCGCTGGGGATGGTCAGGACCGAGTTCGTCGTCTTCCTCGACGCGGACGACGAGCTGGCACCCGGCTACATCGAGGCCCTCGCCGGCGGCAGCGCCGATCTGCGGGCGCCGGCTGTCAGCTACGTGAAGGGCAGCCGCCGCCAGGAGCCGTACGTCCCGAAGGTCGCCGGCCACTCCCATGTCTGCGCCGCTGCCTGCCTCTGCGACGGCAACTGGCTCGTGATCGGCTCTGCCGTTCGGGCCGAGCTCGGCCGCGAGGTCGGCGGCTTCCGTGAGTTCGAGTGGAGCGAGGACTGGGATCTCTGGGTGAGGTGTTGGTTGGCGGGTGCCTCCATCGAGGCAATCCCTGCGGCCGTGTATCTCGCTCACTTTAACCGTGAGTCACGCAATCGCGCCCCTACCCGCGAGTTCAAGGACAAAGTCCACTGGGAAATTCACCGAGCCAACTTCTCGGAGCGATACGCAGATGCCGCCAAAGATGCGTACGCGCGGGGCCGCTGTCGGAAGCACTACACCCGCTGGTACCGGCAAAGGCAGGCGGCATGAACATCTGCCTCCTCCTGATCGGTGACGGCCGCGACGAGTACCGCGACCGCACCCTCGCCTCTGGGAAGGAGATGCTGCCGCAGTTCAAGCGGGTGGTCGAGATCGACGATCGCGACCACGAGCTCGGCTTCGACGGCGCGATAAGGGCAGGCTGGGAGGAGGTGTTGAGGACCGGCACGGACTGGGTCTTCCACCTGGAGGCCGACTTCGTCTTCAACGCGCCGGTGCCGATCGAGCGGATGATCGCGGTCCTCAAGCGCCACCCGCACCTCGCCCAGATCTGCCTCAAGCGGCAGCCTTGGAACGACACCGAGAAGGCGGCCGGCGGCATCGTTGAGGCGAACCCCGACGCCTACGAGCAGCGGGTGGAACACGGCGACATCTGGACTGAGCACCGGGTCTGCTTTTCAACGAACCCGTGTCTGTACCCGGCGGCTCTCTGCCACCAAGGCTGGCCGCAGGGCGAGCGCTCCGAGGGGGTCTTCACGCATCGGCTGCTCGAGGACCCCGAGTGCCGCTTCGCATTCTGGGGGGCGAAGTTCGATCCGCCCTTGGTCGAGCACATCGGCGTTGAGCGAAACGGGGTGAGGTACTGATGGGCCGTGTCTTCGCGGTGACCATGTGCAAGGACGAGGTCGACGTGATCGAGGGCACGCTCACGCGGATGCTCGACCAGGTGGACGCCGTGGTGGTCGCCGACAACGGCTCGACGGACGGCACGCGCGAGATCCTCGACGAGCTGGCGCTGAGCCATCCGCTGCAGGTCCGCGACGATCCCGAGGTCGGCTACTACCAATCGCGCAAGATGACCGCCCTCGCCGCCGAGGCGGCCTCGCAGGGCGCGACGTGGGTGATTCCCCTCGACGTCGACGAGGTCTGGCACTCGCCGCTCGGTCGCATCGCCGACGTGCTCACCGAACAGGACGAGACCTCGGTCGCCGTCGCGCCAGCACCGATCCTCAACTACACCGCTGCTGCCGACGACGACATGGCGCTGCCGCCGCTCGAGCGCATCCGCTGGCGCCGGCGGGAGCCGCTGCCGCTCCCCAAGGTCGCCTGCCGCCCGGCGCTGCCGGTGACGATCGACCAAGGCAACCACGGCGCGCACTGGCCAACCGAGATCGTTCACGGTCTGCTGGAGGTCCACCACTTCCCCTACCGCTCCCCCGAGCAGTTCCTCTCCAAGGTCCGCAACGGCGCCGCCGCCTACGCCGCCACCAGCCTTCCCTACGGCACCGGACAGCACTGGCGCGAGTACGGTGATCTGCTCGAGCGCGAGGGGCCGGAGGCGGTCGAAGACTGGTTTCGCCGGCACTTCCTTGTCGAGGACCCTGCGAGCGATCCCGAACTGGTCCTGTCGCCGTGTCCGTCGCTGTAGTCGTCCCCTACGGCGGCACCTGTCCGTACAGGCGCCGCGCTTGGGCCTGGGTGCAGGCGCGCTACGCCGAGGCCCATCCAGGCTGGGACCTGATCCAGGCGGGCGTCCCGGCCGAGAAGTGGCGCAAGGGCGCCGCGGTCAACCCGGCAGTCGCGCACTGCAGAGCCGAGATCGTCGTTCTGGCCGACGCCGATGTATGGACTGAGGGCCTGACGGCGGCCGTCGCCGCCGTTGACGACGGGGCAGCTTGGGCGATGCCCCACTACAACCTGCACCGCCTCTCCGAGGAGGGCACGTCCGCGGTCCTGGCCGGCGCGGACTGGCGCGAGCAGGCCCTCGACGACCTCGACGGCAAGAAGCCCTACAGGGGCATCATGGGCGGCGGCGTCCTCGTCGCTCGCCGGGAGACGCTCGAGGAGATCCCGGTCGACGAGCGCTTCACCGGCTGGGGGCAGGAGGACGAATGCCACGCCCTCGCGCTGCACACGCTCGCCGGCGAGGCCTGGCGCGGCAACGCTGATCTCCTGCACCTCTATCACCCGCCGATGCCCCGGATGACGCGCCGCCGGGGCTCGCCCGAGTCCTGGGCCTTGCGCGTCCGCTACTTCGCCCTTCGTGACGACCCCGGCGCGCTGCGCGCCCTGCTCGAGGAGTTCCGATGCCTCTCTCCAAGCTGATCAACCGACCATGCACGATCCACCGTCGCGTTCCCTCCGAGGAGCGCGACGCGCAGGGCAACGAGGTCGCCGGCACCAACGACGTCGAGACGGTCTGCGAGCTGCAGCAGCTCGCGCGCGAGGAGGGCGCCGAGGAGGTCACGGAGACGCGCTGGGCGATCTTCTTCCTGGCGGGCACGGAGATCGGCAGCGGAGACGAAGTGACCGTTCCCGACGAGGGCCGCTTCAAGATCGACGGCAAGCCCGACCACAAGCGCAACCCGCGCACGCAGCAGATGGCTCAAGTAGAGGCCACGGCCTGCCTCGTCGCAGGCGCCGAGGACGAGGAGGTCGGCTCGTGATCCCGCAGATGGAGCGAATCCTGGTCGGCTACCTCACCGGCAACTTGGCAATCGCGGCGATTGTCGGCGACCGCGTCGCCACGAAAACGCCGTCTAACCTGAAAGAGCCATGGGTGCGCGTCGTCCAGATCGACGCGCCGCCCGCGGGCCGCTCCAGCGCCGACCACCTGATCGCCTTCTACTGCCAGCTCGACTGCTACGCCGGCAAGAAAGGCACGCGGGTCGAGGCTGAAGAGCTGCACCGGCTCGTGCGATCGGCCATCGCTGAAATCGGCGACCACACCTTCGAGGGCGCGGTGATCAGCGGGGCCAAGATCAACGGCTCCCGACCGCTGCCCGACACGGACCTCGACGAGCAGATCGACCGCTACATCGTCACCGCGACGATCTGGGCGCACTCCTGATGTTCCGGCCGAACCCGAAGTTCGCGGAGGAAATGCGCCAAGACGAGGGCGTGCGCGCGCAGCTCGCCGACAAGGCGACCGCCGTAGCGCGGCGGGTCCGCTCTCACAACTTCATGCGCCGCAAGGGCGCTCGGCCGATCGAGGTCGACGACAGCGGCGAGAAGGTGCGCTTGGTGAACACCGACCACGGTGGACACCTCGAAGAGTGGGGAAGCTCGAAGAGCCCTCCGCTGGCACCCCTTAGAACCGGCGTCAGAGCCTCCGGGCTTCGACTCGACGAGTCCAGCGAGTAGCCGGGCTCACCTACATCGCTCTGCCGTAGGGGCAGGGCACAACCGCCCCAACCGGGGCAGGAGGAACACCCATGCAGGACACCAAAGAGTTGGTGGTCGCAAGCGGTGGCGACTGGCTTGTCGCTCCGGTTGGGGCCACGATTCCCGAAGACCCCACGGCGAAACTCACCGCCGACTGGATCGCCCTCGGGCTGATCAACGAGGACGGCGTCAAATTCAGCCGTGGCGTCTCGATTCAGGAGTTCAAAGCCTGGCAGCGGCGCGCGCCGGTCCGCCGGGAAACCACCGACGAAGAGGTGATGGCCTCGGCGTCGCTGGAGCAGTGGAACGGCGACAACTTCGCCTTCGCCTTCGGCGGCGGCCAGGTGGTCGAAGTTGCGCCGGGGATCTACGGTTACGAATTCCCCGGCGCCGAGGCGGCGCTCGCGGAGTACGCGACCATCCTCCGCTGGAACGACAAATACGACTACCAGCTCGCCTTCGAGCGCGGCAACGTGACGGAGGCGGTCGAGGTCAGCCTGAAACGGTCCGACCTCGCACAGTTGCCGGTCGGCTACAAGGCGCTGGCGGGAGACAACGACAAACTCGGCGTCTCCTTCAAAACCAACGATCCGGCCTTCGCGCCGGCTGGCTCGTGAGCGCGGCCAGGAAACGGACGAAGAAAGCGGAGAGCAAAGCGGCGGCCGACAAGGCCGCCGCTGCTCGCGCCGAGCGTTCGGAGGAGCCACGTTCAGTCACCTGGAAGGGGATCACGTTCGACCTTCCGGCCGCCCCGCCGGAATCCATCCTCTTCGACTTCATCGCCATCGAGGCCGGCGGTGCGAGCCCTGCTCCCACCTTTCGGATGCTGCAGTCGCTTGTCGGCGAGAAGCAGTTCCTCAAGATGCGCCAGCTCGTCGAGCGTGGCGAGGCGAAAGCGGGTGACGTGTTCGACCTCGTCAACGAGATCCTCGGGCAGTACGGGGTGGATGAGGGGGAAGTAGAGGCCTCGCAGGATTCCTAGCTGAGCGCGGGGATCTCCTCGAGGCCGACTTCCAGCGCTACTACCACCTCGACGTTTGGGAGGTAGCGGCGAAGAGCCCAAGGCGTCTCGGCGCACTCGTCAACGGCCTGCCCAAAGAGGCGGCCGTTTGGCGGGACGACGTTCCCGAGTGGACGCAGCACCACGAGCTGCTCGCCTGCTTGATCGAAGGCGTCGACTACTGGGGGAGGACTGAGCTCGGAGCCCTTCTGTACATGCGAACCGGCAAGTGGCCGGACAGATCGGTGCTTGGAGAGCCGGTGCGGATCGAGCACTCCGACCGGCCAGAACCCGAGTCCGAGGCAGAGAAACCAGAGGAGGAGGGCGGGACCGACCCCAACGTCGTCGCCGCCTTCTTCAAGACGAACTGAGGAGGAGAGGTGGAGGCATCGGTCGGTACCGCTTACGTCGATTTCGAGCCAGATTTCTCGACGTTGAACAAGAAGGTCGCGGCCGTGATCGGCCCTCTCACCTCCAAGTTCGGCAAGCTCGGCGCGGCCGGCGCTGCGGGCCTCGGCGTGGTCGCCGGAGGCGCTGTGGCTGCCGGTGCGGCGCTCTACGACGTGGGTGAGCAGTTCGATCAGGCCTACGACGTGATCCGGGTGAAAACGGGCGCGGTCGGCAAGGAACTGGGCGGGCTCAAGGGGGACTTCAAGGAGGTCGTCTCCGACGTTCCCGCCACCTTCGCCGACGCCGGCACCGCGGTCGCGCAACTGAGCCAGCGGCTCGACCTGACCGGCAGGCCGCTCCAGAACGTCTCGACTCGCGTCCTCGAGCTGTCGCGGCTGACCGAAACGGACCTGACCGGCAACATCGAAACCGTCACCCGCCTCTTCGCCGACTGGAGCGTCCAGACCGACCAGCAGCCGAAGACGCTCGACAAACTCTTCCGCGCCTCCCAGGAGACGGGGATCGAGATCGGCCGGCTCGCCGAGTACATGGTGCAGTTCGGCTCGCCGCTGCGCCAGATGGGCTTCGACTTCGACACCGCCGCGGCGATGTTCTCGAAGTTCGAGAAGGAGGGCGTCAACCTCCAGACCGCCATGCCGGGCCTGCGCATGGCGCTCAAGAACTTCGCCGCCGAGGGTAAGGACCCCGCCGACGCGCTCGAAGCGACGATCAAGAAAATCGAACAGGCTGGGTCCACCGCCGAGGCGAACACCATGGCCTTCGAGGTCTTCGGCACCCGCGCCGGGCCGGACCTCGCCGCCGCGATCCGCGAGGGGCGCTTCGACTTCGACGAGCTGATCAGCTCGATCCGCGGCGGCAAAGACACCATCCTCGGTGCCTCCAAAGACACGGCGGACCTGGCCGAGCAGTGGCAGCTCTTCAAGAACCGGGTGATGGTCCGCCTCGAGCCGCTCGCCTCCCAGGTCTTCGGTGCGGTCGGCCGAGAGATGGAGAAGATCGGCGACATCCTCACCGACCCGACCCTCTCCGACGAGGAGCGCTTCTCCATGGTCTTCGACCGGATCGCGGACCACGCCTCCGACGCCTTCTCGGAGATCGCCTCCCAGGCGGGTCACTTCGCCCCGGAGGCGGCCGAGGCCTTCGTCGAGGGCTTCATCGAGACTGACGCCTGGGGCAAGATCGTGATCGGCACCCTGCTCCTGGCGAAGCTGGGCGGACGCGGCAAGATCACCACGGCGGGCGCCTCGATCGGCCGCTGGCTCGGGGTCGGGATCGCAGCCGGGGCAGCGAGCACCGCGGTCGGCGGCGCTGCCGGCGTCGGCGCGACTGCCGCTGCCGGCGGCGGGATCGCTGGCGGGATTCTGAGCAAGCTGCGGGGCATCCGCTGGGGCCGTGTAGGCGCGCTGGGCCTGGGCATCGCCCTGGCCGACAACGTCACCAACGAGTTCATGCGCCGCCTCGACGAGCGCTCTGACGACGTGCGGACCGCGCTCGACGCGATCGGCGAGAAGCAGGGCACCGTCTCCTTCGTCAGGGAAAACATCGTCGGCCCCTACATCAACGAGTCCTTCGGCAACCGCGACGTTGCCGACGAAAAGAGCGCGGCCGAGAACCTGGGGGCGCAGTACGACGAGCTGCTCCACAAGCGGGTGCAGCTCTCGCAGGCCACCCAGGAGAGCCTTCGGCACCAACTGGACGAGGTCAACGTCAGCAAAAAAGCGCGGGCCGAGCTGGAGCGGATGCTGAGCCTCACCCGCCTGGGCTCGAAACTGGGCGTCGGCATCGACCTGGGCATGGACCCGAAGAAGCTGCGGGAGATCCGCGGCGGCTTCCAGTTCCTGCGCCGCGGGATCGGCACCAACATGGCCGACATCAGCCGGGTCACTCAGCGCACCGGCCGGCTGATCGCCACGACCTTCGGGAAAGACACGAAAGAGGGCCGCCGGCTCGCCGCCACCAACATGCGCGCCACCGCCTCTGCGATCGAACAGCAGATGCAGCGGTCGGGCAACAAAACCAAGGAGGGGATGGAGCGGGTCCGCAACCTGATCCGCAACGCCAACCTCATCGCCCCGTCTCGCAAACAGGCGCAGGACTTCGGCCGCGAGTGGGCGCGTGGGATGGCGCAGTCCAAAGAGGCGACGCGCCAGGGCATCCAGGGCATGATCAACGAGGCCAAGCGGATGCCCGGCCCGATGCGCCAGGTCGCGTTGCAGGCGTGGCTCGAGCAGGCCAAGCAGGCGAAGCGAAGCGGCGACATCACCGCGGCCGAGTTCCGCCGTATGCGCTCGCGGGTGCTCTCCGAGTTCGGCTCGATCCAGAAGGGCGGCAAGCAGCAGAGCAAGGGCCTGGCGGATGGCGTGATCGGGAACGTCTCCCGCCTCGTCAACACGACCGCTTCTGCCCTCGGCATCTTCCGCGACAACGCCAACGCCGCGCTCAGCGCCTACGGCGTGAAAGTCCTTGAGTTCACCCTGCAGACGGCCGCTGGCGCTGGCGGCGACGTGAAACGCCAGCAGGGCGGCATCGTGCCCGGCAGCGGCGACGGCGACAAGTTCCGCACTTTCGGCGAGGCGGGCGCTTTCGTCCTCAACCGCGAAGCGACGGCCGCCTACGGCTTCAAGAGCGGCGGCATGGTGCCGCTGGCGCTCGAGGCGGGCGAGCGCTACTTCTCGCGAGCAGAGGTCGCCAGCATCGGCCGCGACAAGCTGGAGGCGATGAACGCCGCGGTGCCGCGCTTCCTACAGCGCGGCGGCGGCGTCGACCTTCCCCGCCCGCAGCTCGCGGGCGATGCCGGTGTCCTGCGCGCTCTGGGCCAGGCCGCGATCGACGAGGTCTACGAAGGCGGCAAGGCGTTCCTCGACAAGCACGCCTTCGCATCCGGGGCGTCAGGGGCGGGTGCCGGGCAGTTCCGTCACTACCCCGGCCTCTCCGGCGACACCGACTTCGCCATCGCGCTCGGCCAGCGTCTCTCGGCGCTGGCGAAAGCCACGGTCGGGCATATCTCTGTCACCTCGGGCTGGCGCTCTCGCGCCGAGCAGGCAGCGCTCTATGCGAAGTACGGCTCGCCGCGAGCTGCGCCGCCTGGGCAGTCGAACCACGAAGACGGCAAGGCCGCCGACATCTCGCCGGAACGCTCGGCCTACGGTGGCGCCGAGGGGCGGTTCGGCCTGAACTTCCCGATGAGCTGGGAGCCCTGGCACGTCGAGCTGATGCAACTCGGAGGGGTCGTGCAGCGGCTGCTCGAGGGCGGCTGGGTACACGGCAGCTCGAAGCTGAGCCCCGACCAGCTTGCGACCCTCGCGCATCACGTCCGGGCGGCGAGCCCAGGCCTGATGAGCCAGATCGCCATGGCCGAGTCCGCCGGCGACCCGCGGGCGATGGGCGGGGCCGGCGACAAGGGCCTCTGGCAGATCATCCCCTCGACGGCGAGCGCGTTCGGGCTCGACTACGACCGGCTCTTCGACCCGCTCGCCAACGCTCGCGGCATGAAGAAGGTGCTGGACGGCCAGGGCCTCACTGCCTGGTCGACCTACAACAGCGGCGCCTACGCCAGCCAGCCGAAGGGCCAGGTGCTCGGCCCCCTCGACGCCGCTTCTGGCGGTGGAGGGAAAGAAGACGTGCCGGCCACCTACCGCGGCCTGCGTACCGACTCGCTCAGCTTCGGCTCAATGCCGAAGTCCCTGGAGGGCGTCAAGCGGGAGCTGGGCGAGCGCAAGGGCGAACTGCGGCGCTACCGCGCAGGCGCGACCCATGCCCGGAAAGAGGGTAAGCCCGCGATCGAGCGCGCCCTGCGCGCCAACATCGTCGCGCTCGAAGGCCGCATCCGCGAGCTCGACCACGAGCGCGCGAAGCTGCGACGAGAGGCCGCGAAACGGAAGTTCACGAAACGGCTCGGGCGGCGCTTCGCCAAGCTGACCGGCTTCGAGGATCTGATCGCGGCCAAGGAGCGCGCCTACGAGCGCAAGAGCCAGTTCGCCGAGCAGCTCGTCGACCTGGAGCCGCTGATGTCGGAGCTGCCGGCGTCGGCGAGCGACGCTCAGCGCGAAGCCGCGGAAAAGGCCTTCGCTGAGCAGTACGCCTCCTACGTCAGCACGCGCGAGGAACCGGCCTATCTCGACCTGCTCGGGACCGTCGCCGACTGGCGCAACACGATCCTGGGCGCCCAGGGATTCGCTGCCGGCGACTGGCAGAAAGGCAAAGCGCTCGGCGGCCTGGAGGGCAACTGGGAAGACAACATCCTCGGGCTTGAGAACCAGATTGAGCACATCAGCAACCTGCCGAAAACGCACAGCAAAAAATGGTGGAACGAGCATCCGAAAGCGCGCCGCCACATGGAAGAGCAGCTCGCCAAGCTGCCGATGCTGCGCTTCAAGGAACGGGAGCTGCGCAAAGTCCTGGGCGAGTCCCGCGAGCAGTTCTATCCGGGCAAGGCCCGCGTGCTGCGGCCGAACCCGCCCTTCGCCGGCTCCGGCGCCTTCGAGGACGCCCTGACGAACGTGCAGGGGGTCCACTGGCCCGACCAGCACGAACTCCTCCAGCACCTGCCAGCGACCCGCGTGGCGGGCATGTTCGGCGGCGTGATCTGGGACGTGCAGACCTCGATCGCCGAGCTGGGCATGAAGATCCGCGACGCCGCGGCAGGAGTCGGGAGCGGCGGCGGTTCGGACGACAGCGCGCAGCTTGAGCTCACCAAGGAACTGCTGCGCCAAGCGAACCAGCGCAACATCCTTCGCGGGATCGAGGAACGGGTCGCCTCGGCAATGCCGCCCTACGCGGGCATGGCGCACTCGGGGGCGATCGTCCCAGGGCCGCCTACGCAGGAGAGCGTGATGCTCGTGCGCGGCGGGGAGCGAATCCGCACCCCTGAGCAGGAGCTGGCGCTTGCCGCGTCGATCCGCAGGATGGTCGCCGACCCGAGTCAGGCCGGCGGACCCAAGGGGCTGGTGATCGAAGAGCTGAACTTCTACAAAGACGGCGAGGTCACGGCGAAGATCGGCGGCGAGGAGATCGAGGCTCGGGTCCGCGCAGTCAACGAGAAAGACGGGCGACGGCGAGCACGGACGGTCGGCCGTGGGCTCGCCACAGCGGGGAGGCTCCCATGAGGGAAGAGCGGATCGTCCTCGACCCGAAAGAGGTGGCCTTCGACGACCGAGCCGAGATCGACCTGCACTCCTCGATCCTGGTCGGTGAGGCCGGGCCGGACTGGGGCCAGCAGGAGATCAATCACTTCCTCGCCAAGCTGCGCATGGGGGAGATCCCGATCGACTCCGAGTTTCCGAACCGGACGATCAAAATCCCACTGCTCATCGGGGTCAACGGCAACCTCGACGCTGACCGTATCGCGCTGCAGGCGAAGGCTGGCAGGATCAACGAGGAAGGCGGCTGGCTCAAGCGCGAAATGATCGGCGGCAGCTACGGCGAAGCCGGCGAGCGCCTCTTCGCTGACTTGGTCAAAGCGACCGTCAGGTTCAGCGACGACACCACGGCGGCCTCAGACGGCATTGACGCCAACGCCGAGCTGATCCTCGAGGCGCTCCCCGACTTCTACGGCGAGGAAGAAGTGCTGAGCGTCCACGAAGCCACTGGAGTCGGTGCCTTCACCGAGATGGTGAAAGGCAACCTCCCCGGCCGGGTCAACCTCGCCGTGACCGAGGCAACCGGCAAAGACCAAGCCGGACTGGCCTGGGCCTTCCGCTGCCGCAACTACTCCGCGGCCTCGACAGCGAAAGCGATCTATGAGGCCGAGGCGCTGCAGAAACTGGGCGCCGCGACCGAATCCACGAGGACGGGCGCCTCGGGCGGGAAAGTGATCCGCCTGAGCAGCCTGGGGACCGACTGGACGCCGGTCCTCGGGACTGCGCTGGGAGGCACCGAAGACCTGACCCACCAGGGCGTCTACGACGTTTGGGCGCGCGTCTTCACCACGAGCGCCATTCCGCCCTACCTGCGCCTCGCCTACAACATCGGCGACTGGGTCAACCCCGAGTGCAACCCGAGTGTGCAGGTGCCCGACTTCGGCAACTTCTACCTCGTCAACCTCGGGCAGATCAACTTGCGGCGGCTGCCGATCGGCAAACACCGCTGGCAGGGGATGATTCAGGCCCGCGGTGCGGGCGGCGGCGAGAACATCGACATCGACCGCCTCTACTTCTTCTGTGCCGACGAGGGCTCGGGGATCGTGCGGGCGAACACCACGGCCGCGATCGAGGTGCCGATCAACGGCTACGCGGCGCGCGACGAGTTCAACCAGACCGCAGGCAACCTGAAAGGGAAGACGCTGCCGACCGGCGGGACGTGGAACCTCGCTGGCGACCTCACGCCGGAGGCGGTCGTGGACGCCAAACTGGACCGCGCCGTGCGCTCGGCGGCGACCGACGAAGAACTAGGGAGCATCTACACCGCCAGCACGCCGTCAGTCGGCACCGTCGTCGTCAGCGTCGACATGTTCATCTCGTCGTCCTTCAAAGCCGGCGAGTTTGAAGGCGGCCCGGTCGCCCGCTTCACCAACGCGGAAAGCCTCGTGGCGGCGGTCGTCCAGGGCCTCTGGGTAGGCGGCGGCGACAAGCCCGCGCTCTTCCTGCTGATCCGCGAAGGCGGGGTCGACGACTTCGCTGGGCCATTCTTCCTGAACACGGTGAAACAAGGGCAGTGGATGACGGTCAAACTCGTCCTGCTCCCCAACTTCAACTACATGCTCTACGCCGGGCCGCAGGGCGACCCGGAATTGCTGGCGGCCGGGTGGGATACCTCCTTGCAGGGGGCGAATGTCAGCGCTCCGGGGAAGGTCGGCTTCATCTCAAGGCATCTCAGCGCCGGGGCGCTGGAAAGCGCCTTCGACAACTTCCAGGCTTGGGAACCAGCGCTCGACGCGGCGGTCTACTCGAAACGCTCGATCACCCTGAGCGACCGCGGCGCCTTCCGCGAGACCGCCCTCGGCACCTACTACTCACCCGTCTCCTACCCGAGCAGCGACCTACCCCGGATCCCGGTGTCAGGGCCGGAGGAAAGGCCGGTCGAGGTGGTGCTCAAGCCGAGCCGGGGGGACTTCGACACGTTGGCCGACAGCGGCCTCGACAAATTCACTGCTCAACTGGGATACCGCCCCTGTTGGAGCGACATCCCGGGCTAAGGAGGACGCATGGCCGACAACACGAAACAGAGCGCCGACGACAACATCGCAACCGACGACATCGTAGGCGTGAAGCACCAGCGAGTCAAGGTGCAGCATGGAGCAGACGGCTCGGCCACCGATGTGTCCAGCGCCTCGCCGCTGCCAGTAGGCGATGCAGGTGGCTCGCTGACCGTCGACTCGCCGCTCTCTACCCCTGTCGGAGTCCGCCTCTCCGATGGAGCATCCGCCTTGGCGACGACCTCGAGCGAGCTGCACATCCGCGACGCCACGGCCCGCACGAAACTCGGCGAAATTCTCACGGCTCTTGGAGGAGTGCTAACCGCCGAAGTCAATGACGCAGGCACGAAAGCAGCGGTTGAAGCCCTCGGAGCGCTGCTGACCAGCATCGACGCCGACACGAGCGGGATGCTCACGGCCCTCCAGAAACTCGACGATGCGATCGCCGGCAGCGAGATGCAGGTCGACGTGGTTGGGCCGCTGCCTGCGGGGGCCAACGCGATCGGCAAGCTCGCTGCGAACTCCGGCGTCGACATCGGAGACGTGACGCTCACAGCCGGCTCCGCCCTAGTTGGTGATGTTGGCCTGGGCGTACGCACCTCCGGCGGACTCACGCCCTTCAAGTCTCTGGATATCGACGAGACGGAGGAGCAGGTCAAGGGCTCTGAAGGGCAGCTCTACTGGTACCACTTCGACAACGGCGCCACGACCAAGCGCTACCTGAAGTTTTACGACGACACCGCCGCGAACGTGGTGGTCGGCACGACGGTTCCCGTCCTGACTCTCCCCCTGCCGAAAGAATCGTCTGGACACGTCCCGATTCCCCAGGGCTTCAAATTCTCCAAAGCGATCACGGTGGCCTGCACGACGGGCCGAGCAGATAACGACACCGGGGCGCCAGGGGAAAACGAGGTCGCTATCAACCTCGGCTACGCCTAGCCCAAACCGATGGCAATCGTATTCTCGGCAACGGGTGAAGGGGCCGCGACCGCTACAGGTAGCGCTGCGCTGGAACTCCTCTGCCCGGCGGTCAACAAAGACGAAATCATCTATGCGGCCGTCTGCCATCGCAACAACAGCACCGCCCCGACTCTACCTAAAGGCTGGACAGAACTTGGGGGGCCGGCCGACGCCGGAGTCGGCACCGTTGTCGGCAGGCAATGGTTGTTCGGCAAGATCGCTGACGGCACTGAGGGCGGCACGAAAATCAGCTTTGGTACGGCAGGGGGGACCGATGTTCGGCACGGCCGGATTCACATCTTCAAAGGTCGCGTATCCGGCTCGATCCTAGACCTCACCGCTGGGTTCGTGGTGACTTCTCACAACACTGACCCCCAGATGCCGACGATCAAAACGTCGATGGCGGGCGCCCTGGCCATCGCCCTCGTCTACCAGACCGACAACAACAGCCTCAGCAGCGCGACCGGCGAGACCGGCGGCGACTGGGTCGAGACGGGCGAAAACTTCATTACCGCCGTGGGGCTTGACGGCTCGCAGCAGTTGCAAAGGTGCATCCCTACCGGCGATCCAGGGACGGTAACGGGCGGGACTGTCGCGGCAGAAGACGACCCCTCCTGCGTCATTGGCTTCGAGGTCCGGCCGGAACCGCTGGCGAGCGGGTCAGTACCAAGCACGCTGGGCCTGCTCGGTGTAGGACGATGAGCCTGCTCCTTCTCCTCAACGGGAAAGGGGAAACCTCGACGACCGGCTCTTTCTTGCGAGTGCGGGAGCCAGTCCCGATGCGGCAGTACCTGCTCGCGACGACACCGAGTGGTCGTACCCACCGCTGGGGCGAGGACGAGCCCGGAGCGGATCAGGTCTTTAGCGACCTCGCCGACTCGAGCAGCGCGCCGGGTGGCTGCAAGGAGCTGGCCTGCTCGCTGCCGCGCAAGCCCGGCGTCGACTACCGGGACATGGTGCGAGGCACCAAAGTCGAGCTCTTTGGGGCTGGGCGGCGGCGACTCTGGCAGGGGCGTCTCCAGCAGGCGCCCCGCAGCTCGGGGGATCGCCTCGTCATGGACCCCTCGGCGGTTGGCTACCAGGCGCACTTGTCCGACTACGAGGGCGCGCAGTGCATCCCGATCGACGCTGACATAAACGCGTGGGGGGAGCCCTCGACTGCACGACGTAAGCAGTTGATCGAAAACGGGATTCGGCTGATGGCCGCGACCTCCGTTGGACTCTCTTCGAAAGATCCCGAAGCCGTGGTCGCGTCGATCATCAACGACTTCACGAACGTCGTGTCAGTGGCTGCCGACACGGAGGCGGGGGAGTCCCACTACGACTCCAGCGGAGTCGATATAGGCGAGGTCCTCTACGACTTTCTGGGCGATTTGGCGGGGGGGGCAGAAAGCGCCGTATGGGAAAACACCCTCATGCTTGGAGCCAGCGATACGTTGTTCACGATCAGTGGCGCTGATCACAACGCTGTGGCAGCCTCGCAGCAGAGTGTCATTGGCGGGGAGGGAATCCAGCACGCCCGGATCCGAGACCGCCTCAACGAATCCGAAGGCATTTCCCTAAAACGCATTTTTGCCTGGCAGCCGAAGGTCATCGGCAACCATGACATCCCGCTGCAGGGTACCTGGCCCGATGTCGGCGTGCTCGCCTCGGACGTGATCGCCTTCGCTTTGGCCCAGTGGGCGCCGCTGATCAACTTCTCCACCGGGACCGCCGGCACCCTGCGGCCATCGACCTTCCCCATCCCTCACCTTCCCTTCAAGGAGGCGACGACGGTGAAAAGGATCGTCGAAGCGGCACTTCGTTTTGAGCTGCTCGAGTGGGGGGTCTGGCCCGACCCTCGCGGTCGGCCGACCTACTACCTCAACCCACGCGGCACGCGAGAGGGCCGAAAGCGGTGGCGGGTCCGGGGGAAGCAGGCCCAGTTGAAGGAGACAGGTCCGTCCATGGAGCGGGCCTGCAACGGGGTCTTCGTCGAGTACAGGGATGTCGATGGCACGACGAAGCTGATCGGCCCTCCAGGATCGGGGGCGCCGCAGACCAGCGCGGATCTGATCGACCTCGACCCCGAGAACCCGATCAACCAGATCCCCGGCCTCAAAAAGTGTCCGAAGATCGTCCTGAAAGACATGTCGACGAACCTCGGGGCGATCGAAAGGGGTAAGCGCTATATCGAGCAGACCAAGCTCCTCGACAGCTCCGGTGAGGCGACGCTCACCGGCCTGATCGAAGACGAGCACGGAATCCTCTGGCCCTACTACTGCGCCGAGGGAGGGGACGAACTCGACTGTCTCGACGGTCGTGGTTACCGCTACATGGTTGAAGCCCAGCGCTCACGCTCGGCGCGAGGGACGAACGTCCATCTCGACGCGCCTCCGAACTCTGAAGAGGCGCTGCAGGAGCGGTTGAACGTGGAAATCCTGGCCGGACTCGGCGTCTAAGGAGGCAAGCCCGTGGCAGCTCCGCCCACTGACGACGACCAGACACTGCTGATCAAACTGGCGACCACCGTCTGGGGCGCCTTCGGCGACAACGGCCTCAACAGCGATGTGAAGCACCACGGCGAACAGATTGGGGATCTCTATGGCCGAGACGAGACGCTGCGCAGCGATATCGACGTGCGGCTGAGAATGCTCGATGAGCGCCTTAACGATCGGCTCGGGGGCATCTACAAGCTATTGGCGACGCTAACCGTCTCAATGCTGGTCAGCGCCGTCGGGATAATCGCGACCCTGCTGGTGACGCAGTAATGAAGCGCTATGAGCGCATCGGCCGCTGGGTTGCCGAGACGCGCGCTGGTCGAGCCTTCTTCCGCCTCGGTGCTCTCGTATTGGTTGCGCTCTTTGTCTTTGCGCTGGTCAGCATGGAGGTCGACCGAAAGACCGAGGCGATCGTCAAACGCATCGAGATCATCGAGCGAGTGCAGCCAGTCGATGTGATGCGCAGATGCCTTCGGTCTCCGAGGTGCCGTCGCCTCCTCCTGGATCCAGAGGAGTTCGTGCCCATCGTCCGAGGAGGTGATGCCTCCCAGCCCGCCCCTACAGCGGGCCAGCCATCCGGGCCGCCGGCGGGCGGCGGCGGCATCGAGGGCGGGGCGGCACCACCGAAAGGCGGCAGCGACGAGGCACCCACCCCGGGCAAACCCGGCGGCAAGCTCCCTCCAATGGCGCCTACCCCCGGCCCTGGAGCGCCCCCAGCGCCAGCTTCTCCTGGCATTACACCGACTTCGCCACCTCCTGCGCCTGGGAAAGGCCCACCGCAAGATCCCCCGGGCCTGGTCAAAGAGGTCGTCAAAGGCGTCAGCGAGACCGTCAAAGAGGCTGGGTGCTCACTGGCTGGGCCACTGGTCAAGGGCTGCTGAGAAACCGGGAGAGCTTGCGCTCAGCCCAAGCGAACTTGTCAGGCCCTCCGACCTCTACTCGCTGAGCGGGGCACGGCACGTACTCGTGCTCTCCCTTTCGCAGGGTCACGTCTAGCACCCATTCGCCGTGGCGAGCGTCAAGCCGAAGCCCGGCTATGAACGTCTCAGGGTCGAAGGCATGGAATTCGAGGTTGTAGGCCTCCCCCTCCAGCGGTCCCTCGACCCACTTGAACTCGGTCATCCGGAACCCCCGTAGGGGGCAGTGTCCTCTCTTGCACGCCGATCCGCAACCGACTCCCGACTGGCACGCCTGCCGGTCTCCATACCAACGAAAGGAGGGCCACCGTGCCCACCAAAACGAGGGGCGGCGAGAGAGCCGTTCACCGAGAGCTGCGCCGAGGCATGAAAGGGCCCGATGTCCGCCAGCTCCAGCGAGGCATCAACCACAAGGCCGACGCCTACAAGCTCGACCAGTTCGCCGTCAAGGTCGACGGGGATCTCGGCGTGCAGACCGAGAGCGCCGCCAAGAAGCTCCTCTACGCGATGGGCGTCGCTGGTCGGCCGATGGCGCGCGCTCGCGGCTACGACTATCGAGACCCGGGCCTGACCGAATACGCCCAGCGCCTGCTCCGGGGCAGTCGGCCACGGACCAAGGGCATGAAAGCGCTAGCCACGGCTCGCCGGCCGAAGGTCCGACGCTGGCGCCGCGGCCGCCTGCAGGATCGCGCCTACAAGATCGCCGAGTCGCTGATCGGCGTCATGGAGGAAGGCGGCAACAACGCCGGCCGCAAGGTCGGGGAGATCATTCGCTCCAACGGCGGCGTGATCGGCGAGCCGTGGTGCGGGGACTTCGTCGCCTACTGCTACCGCAACGCCGGCTCCAAGGCAGTGACGCGGTCCTGGGCGGCCGTGCGGCTGCTCCTGGGCGTCGCCGGCATCAAGCACGTCTCGACCCCGAAGCGCGGCGACCTCGTCCGCTTCACCTTCGACCACGTCGGCATGTTCGTGAAGGACAACGGCGACGGCACGATCACGACGATCGAGGGCAACACCGGGGCGAGCGGCGCCGTCAGCGACTCCGCCACCGGCGGCGACGGCGTCTACCTGAAGGTCCGCGACAAGAGCCTCGTCAACGACTACCTGCGCGTCACGCGCTGAATAGGAGAGAGACCGATGCTTGAAAAGGTCAAGCCCCTGATCCCTGTCCCGAAGGTTCTTGTCCCTGCCGTCGCTGGGTTGGTGGCTATCGCCGCTCGCTGGGTGGCGACAGGCGAGTTCGATCGCGAAGAGCTCGGCCTGATCGTCCTCGTCGGCGGCTACGCCCTGATCGGCTGGTCGACGCCTGGCTGAGCGGCCGAGCTCGTCCTACAACTGCTGTGCCTGCGGCAGTCGCATCACCGGCTCCCCGCCGGCGACGACTACGCCTCGCGGGCCGGTGTGCGAGGAGTGCGTTCTCTCCCGGATGCCCTCTCGCAATCAGCTCGAAGTCGCCTGGCTGAGGTCGATCGCGCCCGAGTTCGCGCATCGCCTGCTCGGCCCCTAGACAAAGCCCCGTCACCTCTCTCGAGGCGGCGGGGCTTTCGTCGTTGTCGAGGCAATGACCATCAGCACGCCGCCGATGCCTACGGCCAGGATGCCGGTGCCCTCAGATGACTCGACTGCTTCGCCGAAGCCGTTCTCCACAACGATGCGATCTCCCGTGCCGAAGTAGATGGCGGCGGCTGTAAGGAGCACTCCGACCAGAAAGAGCTGGAGGTCAAAGCCAGAACTCGCTCGCTCACCGTAGGCCCGCCCAGCACCCGCGAGCGCCAAGATGATGACGATTATCCCGTCGCCGCTCTGAATGAGCGAGTTGTCGGCGATGTGCAGAAGGCTTGCGCTATCGACTCGCGGGAGAAAGGTGCCGACGATGCACACCGCGGCTCCGAGCAGGCCAAGGGCGAGGCGAGGCGTGAGCACCACGCCTGCCGGTTTGGGCTCAATGGGCGCTCGTTGGTTGGCCCAAGCCCTTCCGTCCCAATAGCGCTGGGTGTCAGCCTGCTCGGGATCCGGGTACCAGCCGGCCGGCGGATCGCCGTCTGCGCCTCCATTTGCCACGGCGCCGGAAGATAGCCAGCCGGGCGGCCCTTACGCGCAAGTACCTAGTAGGTCTGTCCAACCCGGCAATCCAGCCGCCTTGAGCAATCCCCCTCTGCTACACCGGGTGGGTCCGATGGCAACGAGGGAGGCGATGAGCTTCGAGGAGAGGTTGTGGCAGGCGAGAACCCGCTGCCTCAACTCCGTCAACTGAGAGAGCAAATCCGCCGCTTAGACGCCGAGCGCGACGATCTGGCCGAGGGCCGAGACCTCCTGATCCGCCAGGCAGCGGAGCAGGACATCTCCGAGCGTCAGATCGCTGAGGCGGCGGGCCTCTCCCGGGGCCGCGTCAACCAGATCGTGCATAGGCGCTAAGCGCTTTTTTGTCGTCTGCCCTTGAACCGCGACGAGACTCGGGTACGGTGGCGGTCCTAATGGGCAGGGGAGATTGGAGCGCTCAGGAAGACCTTGTGTTTAGCGGTCTCGATACGAACAGATGTTCGTGTTACGCTCTCCGCCGTGGGCTGGACACGGGAAGGCTTTTGTCTACACTCCCGATTGGGTGGAGCGGATGAGCGAAGCTGAAACGGTAGCCCTGCGGGAGCTGTTGGAGGCGGCCGAGACGGCAGCTAGCCAGCTCGACGCTTCCTCTCCGTGGAGGGGCTCTTGCGAGGAGATCGCTCAGCGCGTCGAGCGGACTCTTCGTCGGCACGCCGCGCCGAGTCCGCCGCTGCTCGAGCATCGGCCTCGTCGGAGTCTGCAAGCGGTGCCGTAGCCACCGCACCACGCTGGTCGAGCAGTTCTTGCAGTTGCATCTCAATTCGAGCGAGTCGCTCGCTATCGGTGGCCGGCGGAGGTGATTGTGTTTCCTCGTCCTCCCGGAGACTCGCCGCCAAGGCAAAGATGACGTCCTCCGTGGTCTTCAGTGCTGGAGCCAGCTCTTCCATCGCGATGAGCGCGCCACTTGTCTCGCCCTTCTCATAGCGCGTGATCGTCCTGACGTCGGCATGGACTGTCCGGGCAAACTCTGCCTTGCTCAGCCCGAGCTCTTCCCGACGCATCTGGAGGGCGCGCCCTACCCGCTGTATGTGATCAGCAGCCATCTCCTTGAAGGCTGCCAGTCGGAGCAGGGCAGGGCCTGACAACTTGGTGGACTGATTCCGTCCGGACATCTTCTGCTACTATAGCGGACAGATAATGCCCGGACAGGTCAAACCCACTATGAAGCAGCGAATTGCCCAGAACATCGCCCTGGCGATGCGGGAGCAGGGGATAGGCCCCGGTGAGCTGAGCCAGATCACGGGCCAACACGAGAGGGCAATACGGAGGTGGCGGAACGGAGAGGTCACGCCGGGTGAAGACAACCTGGCACTCCTGGCCGTTGGCCTTAAACGAGAGAGCGTTGATTGGTTCTACCTCGAGCACGACACCGAGGCGGCTGCGGCCTGATGGACACCGTCCTCTTCACGGACATTTGGCCGCTCGACGAAGCCGAGGCGGCCGCGGCCTGATGCTCCTCGCCCTCTGCATCATCGTCGCGCTGGTCGGCATCGTGATCCTCACGCTGCTGTTCATCCGCGGCTGCGCGATCAACAACGCGCGCCTCGACGCCGAATGTCGACGGGAGGGCAGCCGCCGTGCCTGATCCGCTCACCGCCTTCCTCGCCCTGGTCGCCGCCGTCAGCCTCGGCTCCATCTTCGGCGGCGTCTACCGCGACCACGTCCGCGAGCAGCGCCGCCGTCGCCTCGACGAGATCCGCCGCATCCCCTCACCGCTCGAGGACGTCTACTGCGTGACAGGCGGCTACATGGGCCCGGAGGTCGAGACCTGATGTTCGGCCTCTTCTTCGTCAACGGCGAGATGTGGCAAAAGAGGTTTCCAACCTCTGCCTACGGCCAGCACTTTCAGGATCAGTGGCGGAGGCTAGACCCGTACGAAGACTGGACTGGGGCGCGGGTCACCTATGCCTGATCGCGTCGACGGCATGTGCCAGTGCGTCCGCGAAGGCCTCGCCGAGCCCTGGCACCACTCGCCCACCTGCCCCCACACCCGGACACCGGCAAAGGCGCCGGTGCACCACTTGACCTTCACCTCCTCCGTCGGCTCGCGCCTCCGTGACTTCCCGATCCTCCTCGCTAGCGCCGTGGTGGCCATGTACCTCGCTGACGTCCTCTTCGGGCGGTGGTGGTGACGGTGGCCGAGCGCCTCCTCCACATAGAGCCCATGACTCGCGAGGAGGCCGAAGTCATCTTCGCCACCAGCGGTTCCTTCGAACTGTTCTCGCGCCTCTCTGAGTCCAAGCGAGCGGCAATCACCTCGGGCCGCGACAAGCTCCGTCGCGCCCTCAACCCCCAGCCCGAACAGAAGCGCTGTGGTGGGAGCGGGGAGGACCAAGTCTGCTACTCCTGCGGCGAACCCGCCGCCGGCGCGTGCCCCAACTCCAAACGCCCCTGCGGTCACCACTGCAACTGCTCCTGGACCAACGACCGCTGTCACTGGTGCGGGAAGGAATGGGGCGAGGATTCGTCGGGCACCCGTGTAGCTGAGGCGGGGGCTGGAGACGGCTCCCGCCTCGACAGCTACAAGCGGAGCGCACTCGCCGAGTCGGTGATCCGGTGTCTAGGGCAGCGCGAGGAGGAGGAGGCCCAACTTGAACGAGAGGGTCGTCAGCGTGCGGAAGGAGAACTTGAATTCGCCAAAGACCGCGCCACCAAAGCTGAGGCAGCACTAGAGGAGCTGGCGGTCGAGTTCGAGCGGAGGGCTGAGGATTGGGCAGGAACCTCTCGACCCCGTGAACTCGGCCTGAAGGAGGCCGCAACCCTCTGCCGAGAGCGGGCCACTGAGGTCAGGGGCGAACGCTGATGGGGATGTCACCGCCACTGCCTGGATATGTATCCGCCGAATCGTGGGCCAGCGGCAACCTGATCTTGACCCGAAAAGGCAAAGCACATCGGCGACGGAGAGACGAAGGGGCGCCAGAGTGGCCAATACCAAAAGTTGGTGCGAGCGGCATATGGCCTGCTGTCTGTGGCCGCAAGATTCAAGGCACTTGCGCTCTTTCGCCCGCGCCTGAGGAGCTATGCCGCGTGTGTTATCCGCCGCTGGTAAACAAGCGGGCCGCTGAGGTCAAAGGAGGCCCCGATGGCAAAGCTTGACCCACCGCTGCTGCGAGTAGGTGGCCTCTCGAAAGCGGTTTACGTCATCACGCACGGCAAAGTGGAAGGCGAGACGCTGACCCTGATCGCTTCCCGTAAGCACGATGTAACCGATCAGTTCGAGGCCGTCGCGAGGGAGCTTGGCTGGACCCCGCCCGAGGTCAAAGGAGGCGGGCAGTGAAGACCGGAGCCGAACTGATTGCGGTCGAGCGCGAGCGCCAGGTCTCTGAGGAGGGCTGGACGCCGAAGCATGACGACCAGCACGCACATGGAGAACTCGCCAAGGCTGCCGCCTGCTATGCGGTCCAAGCCTCGGGTGGAACGGTGACGAAGTACGACTGGCCCTGGGAGGGCAAGTGGTGGAAGCCCGGCGATCCGATGCGCGGTCTCGTCAAGGCCGGCGCTCTCATCGCCGCCGAGATAGACCGCCTCCAGCGGGCCACTGAGCTGAAGGGGGAGCAATGAAGCTGGAGATCAACGTCCGCGAACCCGCTGAGGGCTGGATCGCCGCCACGGTCGAAAACCACGCTGGCGACCTGCTGGGCAGCCAGTCCGCCCCCGTAGTCGAGGGCGCGACCTTCGACCAGCGAGCCGCTGTCGTACGTGCTGCTGTCGAGGAAGCCTTGGTCGAACTGAACCTGTCTGAGCTGAAGGGGGAGGGGCGGTGAGCGAGCAGGTGCACACTTCGCTTATCGCGGCGATCTTGGCGGTGCCGTGGACGTGGATCGCCTTTCGTCTGTGGGTTGCTCCGATCTCCCCCGGCGGCACAAGCCCGGTGCTTCGGCTTTGCATCTACGCGCTCGCCGCAGCCCTTACCTGCATCGCTGTTCTCGGGGCGGTGACCCGGTGAGCGAGCTGAGCTGGCGCGACAAAATCACCGGCCGCAAGATCGTCTACCCCTGGCCGGTAGAAGACCAAGCTTTCGAGCTGGAGAACCTGAGCAAGCAGACCGAGGCGGGACCGCTGTGGCTTTGGGCGGCCACGTTCCCGGACGCCTCCCTTGCAAGCACGGTGATCTTCCCCGGTGGCGCTCGATTCCTGCGCGTGTCTCCAACAACTAACTGGGCGCTGGAGGAGCGACGCGAAGGCGAGCCGCACCCAGCGATAGTCGGGGAACTCGACTCGGCGTGGTCCACCATCGTCTCTTTCCTTGCCGAGAACGTGAAAGTGCTTCGAGAGTCAGGCTCGTTCGCTGCTTTGGAGGCTCGCGATGCCTAGCCCCTCAGACTCCCCAGAGAAGGGGATCGAGCAGTTCATCATCGGCTACGAGGTCGTTGAGAACTCGGCCGAGACCCTGCGCAAGATGGTGGTCGCCCGCCTGCTGCCGTCTGAGGATGGCCTGGTCGTCCGCTACGAGGACCACATCCGTGAGCGCGACGAGGCTGTAGCGAGGGAGCGGGAGCGGCTAGCCCGAGACGGCGGCGATCTTCCCGAGGCATTCGCCGCGATTGACCCCGAGAGCGACGTTGGCGTTCTGATCCGCGCCGCACTTACCGTCGCCGAAGAGGACGAGCGGGAGCGGATACGGGAGGCGCTGCTGGGCGAGAAGGGCATCGAAGTAGCTGGCGCTGAGTCCAGTCGCCGACACCATTTCCGGCCCCATAACAACATCACGCGCACGCTTTTTGAAGCCGCCCTCGACTCCCTGGAGGACGGCTGATGGGGACCTTCCGCTGCGAACTGTGTGGCAAAGCGGCGCATGTAGAACTGCGGCAGCCAAGGCGCCTCTGGTCGCTTCGAGCTAAGCGCTGGCGCTCTCTCTGCCTCACGTGCTACGAGCCGATCATCGCCGACTGGAAACGCCGGAGACGGTGGTGGCGGATGCTGAAGCCAGGTTCTGCTTGCACCCCATTTATAGCGCCGGGGTGCGAAATCAAATCGGAGCACCCATGAACAGCCCTGCCGGGAAGTTGGGTACAAGAAGAACCCCCGCCGAGCTAGAGGCCGAATTCTTTGCGAGGGCGGGGTCCCACTTGGAATGGGAGGAGCGGGGTGCCTTGGCGCTCGCAGAGGCTCTTAGCCTCGGGCAGTTGGAAGCCCTGCGGATCGCTTGTGAATCCGCCGTGAAGCCGTGCAGGGAGCGCCTGCCCAACATCACGCCGCCAGGCGACCACCACAGCGGCAGTGAGTGCTGGGAGAGGCCCGGCGCTTGGTGCGCGCTCAGTGGGTCGCAGCGCTGCAGCTCTTGCCCGACGAGACGACGAGAGCTGCCTACCCACCTCATACGAATAGCGGTTGACCTACGGCGTGAGGCTGACGTAGTGATGTGGGGTCACGATGCCTAGGCGGGCTGCTGGGGAGTTCCCGAAGAAGATGTGGGCAATTCGCAACGTGCACAGCTTGGTGGCCTACCAAACCACCGAGCCGGTCCTGCGGTCTGGCGAGGAGGCCCAGCCCTACTTCTCAGCCTCCCTAGTCCAAGAGCTTGTAGAGGCGCTGGAGAAAGACGCTCAGCACCTCCACGACTTGAGTCGACACCCGCTACACGAGCAGACTTGGTTCGCCCGCTGCGAGCACTGGGACTGCGTTGCTCGCCGCAAACGGATTGACGACTTCAAGGCCCAGTCCTCCCTGAAAGGAAACACCAATGGCTGAGGGGGTCGGAACACTTTCCGTTGAGGACCTGCGGCTACTCCACCTCGCCGCTTCAACAACGGTCCAGCTCTACGACGCGGTAGAGCAGCAGGGCGAGGACTGTCCGCAGTGGGGAGCGGTCCAGCGGTGATCTCCGAGAAGCAGCTCGTCCGCGATCGCCAGGCTTGGGCCCGCGGCCTGGTGATCCAAGCCTGGCGCCGCGTCGAGTTCCTCGCCGGCGTTGGCATCACCTCCGGCGAGACAAAGGACTTCGCTGACGACGAACTGCGCAAAGCTTGCGCGCTCGCCGGGGAGTGGGGGCTCGACCCCCGAGCAGTACTCAGGGAGGACGAGCGCGCTCGAGCTGAGGCAGCCAGGGGATGACCGTGGCCACGCTCGACCTGAGCCCTGAAGTCCTCGCCAAAAAGAGCGGGCCCTGTTCGCACTGCCCCGAGCCGATCGTCAAGGGCGAGACCTACATCCGCGCTGTCCTCGGCGGCAAACGGAAGCAGTGGATGCACTCCGACTGCGCCGCCGCCTACGTCCGCCACCGCGAAGAGTTCGAGGCACTAAACCGCGAGCTCGACGACGAGGCCCAGGCAGCGTGAAGACCTCGCTGATCGACACCAAGGCCGCCGAAGCCAACCGCAAACGGATCATGCGGCTGCGAGCGGAAGAGAACGGCGGGACCACCTACGCCTCGGCCCGGCACTGCAAGACCTTCGCTAGACCTGCGCACAAGCCGAAGGAGCGGCAGGGATGAGCGCCGAGCGCGAGATCCTCCTGACCCTCACCGACGGGCAGCACGAGCAACTGACCCGCGACATCGCCCGGATCCGCAAGGCGACCGGCGCCAACTCCAACACCGCCGCGATCATCGATGCCGTCCACCGGAGAGCCGAGGCTACGCCCTCGACCTCCAAGAGAAAGGCGGCAGCGTGAGAGCAGCAGGTTATTTGCGGGTGTCCACCGACGAGCAGGCCGAACACGGCGTCAACCTCGACGAGATGCGCCTGCGCACCCTCGGGCGGATCGAGGAGAGGGACTGGTCCCTCTACAAGATCTTCGAGGACGTCCTCAGTGGGTCGCGCTCCGACCGCCGCGGCCTGCAGGAGATGCTCGCCGCCGCCGTCCGCAAGGAATTCGACGCCCTGGTCGTCTGGGACATCGACCGCCTCGGCCGCGACTTCACCGCGCAGATCGCCGTCGTCGGCAAGCTCCGCGAAGCCGGCGTCGCGCTCGAGGTGATCAACGGCGAGATCGGCGACCTCAACTCCCGCGAGGGCAAGGCGCAGTTCGGGATGCGCGCCGTCTTCGCCGAGTTCGAGCGCGACACGATCATCGGCCGCACCCGCATGGCTGCCGAGGCGATCGCCCGCGAAGGCCGCTACAACGGCCCGCCACCCACCGGCTACGACTTCGACGACGACCATCTCCTGCAGCTGGTTCCGCACGAGGTCGTAATCGTCCGCCGGATCTTCGACGAATTCACTGCGGGCAACGGCTACACCGTCATCGCTCGCGCCCTCAACGCCGACAACGTCCCGACCAAGCGCCGGGGCAAATGGCGGACCAACACGGTGCGCGGCGTCGTCAACAACTCCCTCTACGTCGGCAAGATCAGCTTCCGCGACGAGACCATGCCCGGCAAGCACGAGGCGATCATCGACGAGCAGACCTGGCAGCGGGCCCAGACCCTCGCCGAGGCGCAGGGCGTGCCTCGAGGCAAAGGCCGCGGCCGCAAGCCCAAGGGCCCGCACCTCTTCGTCCGCGGCCTGCTCCGCTGCGGGCAGTGCGGCGAGGCGATGGTCCCGCGCACCCCGACCTACGGCCGCGAGAACTACCTCTGCAACGGCCACCAGATCACCGGCTGCAAGATGCCGATGGCCTACCGCGAGGACATCGACCGCGCCGTCTACGCCTACTTCGAGCAGGTCGGCCTCGACGTCGAGGCGACGCGCCAGACGATCGTCGAGTCCCGCGACCGCAAGCTCGAGGAGATCCGCGAGCTGCTCGCCGAGGCCACCCGCGAGCAGCGCCGCGCCGAGGAACGCATCGCCAGGGTCCGGCGCGACTACCAGGACGGCAAGCTCGACGCCGAGGACTGGCGCGAACAGCGCGAGGAGCTCGCCGCCGAGCTGGAGGGCGCGACCGCCGAGGTCGACCGCCTCCACGCCCAGGAGGGCGACGTCGCCGTCTGGGCCGACCTGGTCGACGCCGAGCAGGTGGTGCTCGAGCACCTGACCGAGATCCGCCGCGCCGTCGCCGGCGAGATCACCGACACCGAGGCGATCGAGCCCGTCCGCGCCGCGCTCGCTTCCGCCTTCGAGCGTTTCGTCCTACACCGCGGCTCCTCGCCCGACGCGCCCAAGCGCCTGCACGCCGAGCTCGGCATGGTCGGCGAGTCGGGATTCGTGATCGAGCCGGTGGTCCGCGAGCAGGCGATCGAGGGCTATTCGGAGTCGATGCGGCCGCAGCTCCGCCGCGAACCGCTTGTGCAAGCCGGGAACAAAGAACAGAAGGGGTACGGGTACAGGTTGGTCGACCGGTGAGCGAGGCGATTCAGCTCCTCGTCAGCTGGCCGCTCGCCGCGTCGATGGCTGCGGCGCTGACGGCGCACGGCCTGCGGTCCGGCCGGCGGCGCAGCGCGATCAACCAGGCCCTGCATGAGCTGCGCCGCCCGCTCCAGGCGATCGCGCTCGCCTCGGGACCTGAAGTCGACGGAGTCGTGGCTCACGACTCCGTCCGGCTTGCCGCCGCCGCGCTCGAACGGCTCGAGCGCGAGGTCAACGGCGAGCCGCCTGTCCCGACTGCCGCCGCTGTTGCCTGTGGGCCGCTGCTTCGCTCTTCGGTCACCCGCTGGAAGGCGCGGGCGGCGCTCGGGGGCGCTTCGCTGGAGTTGCGCCAGACGCTTGGCGAGGCCACAGTCTTCGGCGATCGCACTCAGCTGGCGCAGGCGCTCGACAACCTGATCCTCAACGCGATCGAGCACGGCGGTCCCTCGATTCTGGTCGAGGCGCACAGGCGGGGAGGCAATCGGCTGCGAGTGGCGGTAATCGATTCCGGTCGTGACACGCGGCCTGAGTCCCGCCGCGACAGACCCGCCGAGGTGATCGCCCGGGTGACGGGGAAGCATCGGCACGGGCATGGGCTGAGTGTGGTGCGCCGCGTCGCCGCCGACCACGGCGGTCGCTTCGCCCTGCGCCGCTCCGAGCAGGGTTCGGTCGCCGTGCTCGAGCTGCCGTTGTCCGCCGCCGCGAGCTCCATCGCTGCGTGAGCCAGCTAGCGGGATGAGCAGACGGGGCAGGGCGATCGCCTTCCTGGCCGGCGCGTTGCTCGCCGCCGGGCTGGCGGCCCTAGTCGCCGACGGGTACGGGTCGAGGCTGGCGAGCGGCTACGGCCCACTGCGCCCGGTCGTCGTGCTCAGCGCCGAGCTGCGTGAGGGAAGGCCGATAGGCCCGGAGGAGATTGCCGCCGCGCTGGAGGTGCGGCGGGTGCCGGCCAGGTTCGTGCCGCCCGGCGCGCTATCGGCTCCCGGCGATGCGCTGGGACTCGCCCCGGCAATGACACTGCCGGCTGGCTCCTACCTGGTCGGCACGCAGCTCCGCCCTCCGCGAAGGCGCTCCTCGCCGGGACTGGGCGGCGGCCGGCGCCCAGTCGAGATCTCGGTCAGCGGTGCGGCTGCCCTGCTTGCGGTAGGCCCGGCGCCGAATAGGAGGAGGGTCGACGTCGTGGTAACGACCGAACCGAGCGGCCCCGGACCCGGTCGCACCTACGTCGCCGCTGCCGGGGTTCCGCTGATGGCGCTGGGTCCCGGTGCCGATGGACCGGGACCGGGCGGCCTCTCGGCTGCGACGCTGGCGCTCACGCGGGGCCAGGCGCTGCGTCTGATCGCTGCCGAGAGTTTCGCCCGCAAGCTGACGCTGATGCCGGAGGGATAGGTGGGCGAAGCTCGGGACCGCCAGATCGAGGAGCTCGCTGGTGCGCTGCGCGGCCGCCTAGTCGAGCGGCGGCGAGCAGCCGCGGCCACAGGCTCTGCGCGCGGAGCCGAGTTGCGCGACGAGATCGAAAGTCTGATCGAGGAGGGAGCGGCGCTGCTCGGTATCCGGGACCGGGAGGTGGTCGAAGCCCGAGTCGTGCGCGACACCCTCGGCCTCGGGCCGCTGGAGGATCTGCTCGCCGACCCGGCGGTCGAGGAGGTAATGGTCAACGGTCCCGGCAGCGTCTACGTCGAGCGGAGCGGACGGATCGAGGCAACCGATGTCTCCTTTTCCGACGAGGAGGAGTTGCGCAACGCGATCGAGCGGATCCTCGCTCCGCTTGGCCGACGCGTAGACGAGCTCAGCCCGATGGTCGACGCGCGGCTTGCCGACGGCTCGCGCGTCAACGTCGTGATCCCGCCGCTGGCGATCGACGGGCCGGTGCTCTCAATCCGCCGCTTCGGCGCCCGCCGCCTCGGTCCCGACGAGATGGTTGAGCTGGGCACCCTGACCTCCGCCCAGCGCGAGCTGCTCAAGGCCGCCGTCTCTGGGCGGCGCAGCGTCCTGATCAGCGGCGGCACCGGCTCCGGCAAGACCACCCTGCTCAACGCACTATCCAGCTTCATTGCACCGGGGGAGAGGGTGGTGACGATCGAGGACGCGGCTGAGTTGCGGCTCCAGCAGCCGCACGTGGTGCGACTCGAGAGCCGCCCGGCCAGTGTCGAGGGGCGCGGCGAGTTCACCGTCCGTGACCTGCTCCGGAACGCCCTGCGCATGCGCCCCGACCGGATCCTGATCGGCGAGGTCCGCGGCGCCGAGGCGCTCGACCTACTCACCGCGCTCAACACCGGCCACGAGGGCGCTCTCTCGACGATCCACGCCAACTCTCCGGCGGACGCACTCAGCCGTCTCGAGACCCTTGTGCTGATGGCGGGCGTGGGGCTGCCGTACGAGGCGATCGCCGCGCAGGTGCGGAGCGGCATCGACCTCGTCATCCAGCTCAAGCGACGCTCCGACGGCACCCGCCACGTCACCGAGATCGCGGAGATTCGGTGAGCGCTGCGACCGGGCCACTGTTGCCGCTGGCGGGTGCTGCCGCAGGCGGTCTGCTGGCCCTGGCGGCGCGGGAAGCCGTCTTTGCCAGCCCAGCTGTTACCCGCTGGCTGCGCATGGCGCTGGAGCCGCTGCTGCGCGCCGGGCGCGAGGGCTACTCGCCTTCGACTCCCGAGCGCCGCCGTCTAGCGGGGCTTGGGACATTGGGCGTCGTCGCCACAGGCTGGTTTCTCGCTGGGCCCGTTGTCGCCCTGCCGCTGGCGGTTGCCGGGCCGAGCCTCGCCGCCTGGGCGATCTCCAACCGCCGCCGCCGTTACCGCGCCAAGGTCGAGCGGGCGCTGCCGGACGTGGCGATGGCGGTCGCCGACTCGCTCAGCGCCGGTCGTTCGTTGCGGGCCTCGCTCCCGGCCGCGACCGCTTCGCTGGAGGGTCCGGCGGCGGTAGAGCTGACTCGGCTCGGCGCCGAGCTCGACCTCGGCGCTCCCACCGACGCAGCGATCGAGGCGTGGCGGAAGCGAATGCGCTCACTCCGGGTCGACGCCTTCGCCGCGGCCCTGCTCAGCCAGCGCTCTGCCGGCGGCGACCTCGCCGGCCTCCTGCGCCGCTTCGCCGAAGGCGCTGCCGAGCGCGACCGGGTTGCCGAGGACGCGCACTCCGCGACCGCGCAGGCCCGCTTCACGGGGTTGCTCGTCGTCGCGATGCCAAGCGGCGGTGCCGTCTTCGCCGAGCTGCTCCAGCCGGGCTTCCTCGTCGGCCTGCTCGGCTCGCCCGCGACGGCCGTGCTCCTCGCCTTCGCCGCCGCGCTCCAGCTCGCCGGGTTCGTCGCGATCCGCCGTCTGGCGCGGGTGGTCGAGTGACGTCGCAGAAGTTGGCCTGCGCCGTAGCCGGCCTCCTCGTCGCCTTGCTCGCCGCACCCGTGGCGCCGGGCCGCCTCTCCATCCTGGTCCTGGTCGGGATGCCACTGGCGGGCTTCTTCGTTCCCGACGCGATCCGGGAGCGACGGGCGCGCCAGCGGCAGCTCCGCCTCGTCGCCGCCTTGCCCGACGCGCTCGACCTGCTCGCGGTGAGTGCTACCTCCGGGCACAGTGTCGCCGCCGGCTTCGCTGAAGTCGCCGGCACGGGGGAGGGCCCGCTGGCGGACGAGCTGCGGGCGACGGTGGCGGGACTCGCCTGCGGCGAGTCCCTGCCGGAGGCTTTGAGATCGCTGCGCGCTCGCGTTCCCGGCAGCGAGATCGCCGCGCTCTGCGCCTCGATCGAGCGCTCGCGCCAGTTCGGCTCGCCGCTTGCCGAGCAGCTGCGCCGCCAGGCCAGCGCCCTGCGTCGCGATCAGCGCCGCGCGGTCGAAGAGCGCGCCGCCCGTGCCGCTCCGAAGATCCAGCTCGTCGTCGCCCTCGTGCTCGTCCCCTCGGTCCTGCTGATGATCGCCGCCGCCCTGATCGCCAACGCCGACGTGCTCCTATCTGGCTTTTAGGGGGACGGCTCACCGGCGGGTGGCGTGGTGTCGGGGGCCGAGAACGAAAACCTCGCCCGCAGGCTCCCGACACCACGACGGGACCCGCCGGCGTGCGCTACTCGAGCGCCTCTTCGCGCAGCCGCATGGCGACCGCGGCGGAGGCGGCGCGGACGATGTCGAGCTCGGCGGCGTTCTCCTTGTGGCCCCTGACGTAACAGCAGAGCATGCCCTCGACCAGCTCGAAGGCGAACTTCTCGGGCGCTTGCTCGTCCAGCCAGACGATAAAGGTGGGGGAGAAGAGGCGGCGCAGCCAGACTTGGTCCTGGGCCTCGTTGGCGAAGATCTCATAGCGCTCGTCTAGCGCCTCGCTCTCCAGCTTGACCCGCTGTTTGGCGCCGCGGAAGACGTCCTCGAGCTTCTCCAGCGCGCGCAGGCCGAACTTGCGCTGGCAGAACAGCTCCGGGACGAAGCCGGCGCACTCCGGCACCTCGACCATGCCCAGCGTGTAGCGGTAGTAGTTGGTCTGCCGGTTGCCTTTGCTGTCGGTCGTCTCCTCCTCGTAGGTGTAGAGGGCGAGAGTGCCGTCGACGCCGTCGGCGAGCGGGCCGCTCAGCGTCCGCTCGGCGTAGCGGTCGTCGCCCTTGCGCAGCAGCGGGGTCGCGGGCGGCAGCGGTCCCTTGCCGTCAGCGACCATCTGCCGCTCGCCGGCGTAGGAGTCGAAGAAGGCGTCCTCCGAGTGCGAGTCGGCGATCGCGAAGATGATCAGGAGGGCGATCAGCAGGCCGGCGAAGAAGGTGGCCGCGCCGACGCCGGGTCCGACGATCGCCGCCCCGGCTATGCCGGCAACGATCGCCGCCGCGGCGACCAGCGCCTGGGTCAGCGGTTTGCGCAGCAGCAGCTTGAAGTAGTGGCCGCGGAGGTCGTCGGCGTCGTCCGGATCGGTCGGCGCCGCTTGCTCTGGCTGCTCCTCGTTCACGGCGGCAACCTAGCTCACGGGGTGCAAATGGGGTTGCACGACGGGATCGTGTTGCAAAGTGGGAGAAAGTGGGTTATTGTGCCGCTCGAGTTGAAGCCCAGGACCGGGGTGGTGAGGTTCCTCCCACCTCATCACCTCGGTCCTAACTCTCTTCCTAGGCCCAAGAAAGGACGCTCACGGGGATGGCATTTCGGGGTCTCTACGAGCACAGCCTCGACTCCAAGGACAGGCTCACGGTTCCGTCACGGTTCCGGGCAGCCCTCTCCGACGGGGTGGTTCTCTCCAAGGGCTTCGACCCCTGCGTCTGGGTGCACACGACCGAGGAGTTCGAGCAGCTCTCGGAGCGCTTTTTGGCGCCGCACAGCCCCTTCGGCGGCGACGCCCGCCGCCTGCGCCGCCGCTTCCACGGCGGCTCCTTCGACGAGACGCTCGACTCGGCCGGCCGCATCCGCGTTCCCAAGCCGTTGATCGAGCACGCCGCCCTGGCCGGGCCGTGCGTCGTGATCGGCGCCGGGGAGTACCTGGAGATCTGGAACGCCGAGGCCTGGGCCAAGCAGGAGGAGGAGCTGGACGCGACCGCTCCCCAGATCGCCGAGGGCCTGGCCGCCGGCGGAGGAACCGAGTGAGATGCGGGCCCTGGCGGCGGGAGCGCCCGCGTACGACCATCGCGACCGCGGCACGCGCGAAGCTCCAGTAAGGCGCGCAACCCTTCTTTGTATGCCGACCGAGCACCAACCCGTCCTCGCCCCGGAGCTGACCCGGCTGCTCGCTCCCCAGCCGGGGCAGATCGCGGTCGACTGCACCTTCGGCGGCGGCGGGCACGCGCGGCGGATTGCCGCTGAGCTGGGACCCACCGGGACGCTCGTCTGCATCGACCGCGACCCCGCCGCGGAGGCTCGTTTCACCCGCTTCGCGGCCGAAACGGACTGCCAGACCCGTTTCCTCGGCCTCGACTTCGCGGCAGGGCTTCGCACCCTCCATGGCGAAGGCCTCCGTCCAGAGATGGTCTACATGGACCTCGGCATGTCCTCGATGCAAGTCGACGCCTGGGAGCGCGGCTTCTCCTATTCCTATGACGCGCCGCTCGACATGCGGATGGACACACGGCAACAGCTCAGCGCCGCCGACCTGCTCAACGAGTGGCCGGAGTCGCGGATCGCGCAGGTGCTGCGCCGCTTCGGCGAGGAGCGCTACGCCGGCGGGATCGCCCGTCAGATCGTCCGCCGCCGCCCACTCAGCACGACCGCCGACCTCGTCGCCGCGGTCAAGGCTGGCATCCCGCCGTCGGCCCGCTTCGGCGGCGGCCATCCCGCCAAGCGCACCTTCCAGGCGGTCCGGATCGCCGTCAACGGCGAGCTCGACTCGCTCGACGACGCGCTGCCGACCGCCTGGCGGATGCTGCCCCCGGGCGGCAGGCTCGCGGCGATCTCCTTCCACTCGCTGGAGGACCGCCGGGTGAAGCGCTTCCTCGCGGACCGCGCGAAAGGCTGCATCTGCCCGCCCGAGCTTCCGATCTGCGTCTGCGGCCGCGAGCCCGAAGCGGAGCTGCTGACCCGCCGCGCCGTCGCCCCCGGGGCGGAGGAGATCGCGGCGAACGCGCGCGCCAAGTCCGCGCACCTGCGCGCCGCTGTCAAGATCGGAGAGGCAGCCTGATGGAGGCCGCGACCGTACGCGGGGCCTCGGCCCCCGCCCCGGTGCGTCGCGGTGCGCCGTCACGGGCGCCCCAGCGCACCCGTCCCAAAACGAAACGCACCGGCGCCCAGCTGATCCCGATTGCGACGGGCGCTGCGCACGCAGTTCGCGGTCTGCCCGATACCGGCCTGATGGTTCGCCTCACCCGTGGCCGGGCCTGGATCGGCCTGCTCGGCGTGCTGCTGGCCGGGATCGTCGCCCTCAACGTCCTCACCCTCAGCTTCGCCGCCACCGCCGGCCAGATCGACCAGAACATCCAGGCCCTCGACCAGGAGAACTCGATCCTGCGCAGCCGTGACGCGCAGCGCTCCGGCTCAGCTCGCGTCCGCCACGACGCGGCGGCGCTAGGGCTGGTCGTCCCGACCGGTGACGGGGTCGATGCCATCCACTCCAGCCCCGGTGACGTCGCGATCGCGGCAAAACGCCTTGCTGCCGCCGGCAGCGTCTACTGAGGATCGACCGCGATGAGGGTGATCGAGCGCAGGATCGGCCTCCTCTTCGCCGGCTTTCTCCTCTGCTTCCTGATCGTCATCGTCCGCGCCTTCTGGCTGCAGGGTGTGCAGGGCGCCCAACTCGCCTCTGAGGCCTCCTTCCAGCAGACCGAAACGGTCCCCGTCCCGAGCCTCCGCGGCAGCGTCTTCGACCGCCACGGCAACGAGCTGGCTGCCTCCGAAGACGCGGCCACGGTCTTCGCCGTGCCCTTCGAAGTCGAGAAACCGGTGCCGACAGCGGAGGAGCTGGCGCCGATCCTGGAGCTAGACCCCGACGAGCTGCTGCGCACTCTGACCTCCGAATCGGGCTACGAGGTGCTCGCCCGCAAGGTCGCGATGCCGACCGCGGCGCGGATCGAACGTCTCGAGTTGCAGGGGATCGGCCAGGACCCCGACAGCCGCCGCACCTACCCGCAGGGCGAGCTGGCGGCGCAGGTGATCGGTGCCGTCGGCACCGAAAACGAAGGGTTGACCGGCCTCGAGGATGGGGAGGACGAGATCCTGGGTGGCACCGATGGCGAGCGCCGGGTCGTCAAAGACGCCAAGGGCGAGCCGATCCGGGTGGAGACGGTGACCGCTGGCGAGGACGGCGAGGACATCCAGCTGACCCTCGACCCCGCGATCGAGGCGAAGGCGGAGCAGGTGCTGGCGGAAGTAGGAGAAACTTACGCGCCCAAGGGTGCCACCGCGATCGCGATGGATCCCCGCACCTCGGAGGTGCTGGCGATGGCGAACTGGCCCCCGGTCGATCCCACCGACCTCTCCAGCGCCAGCGCCGAGGATCTGCTGAACAGGGCGACCGGCTTCACCTACGAGCCGGGCTCGACCTTCAAGGCTTTCACCGTGGCCGCGGCGCTGGAGGACAAAGAGGTGACGCCGGGCTCGGCCTACACCCTGGCGCCGACGATCCAGGTCGCCGACCGTGTGATCGAGGAGTCGCATTCGCGCGGGACGGCGACGATGTCGGTCTCCGAAATCCTCGCCCACTCCTCGAACGTGGGCGCAGTAACGATCGGCCTGGGGCTCGGCAGCGAGCGCTTCAGCCGCTGGATCTCCCGCTTCGGCTTCGGCCGTCCGAGCGGGGTCGAGTTCCCCGCCGAGGAGCAGGGGCTCGTCCCAGCGCTCGAGGAGTATTCCGGCTCGACGATGGGCAACCTGCCGCTCGGCCAGGGCCTCTCGGTGACGCCGATGCAGATGATGGCCGGCTACGCGGCGATCGCAAACGGCGGCATCCTGCGCCAGCCGCGCCTGATCAAGCGGGTCGGCGACGAGGAGCTGGCCGAGCCGGAGGGACGCCGGGTGATCGGCGCCGGTGTAGCCGCGGAGGTGCGGACGATGCTCGAGGGCGTGCTCGCCCCCGGCGGCACCGCCTCCGAGGTCAGCGTCCCCGGCTACACGCTCGCCGGCAAAACCGGAACCGCCGAGGTGGCGGAAAACGGCACCTACTCGGAGACCAAGTACGTCGCCTCCTTCATCGGCTTTGCCCCCGCGCAGGACCCGCGGCTGCTGGTCGCGGTGATCGTCGACCAGCCGCAGGGGGAAATCTACGGTGGCTCGGTCGCCGCTCCCGCCTTCGGCAGGATCGCGGCCTTCGCCCTGCCGTACCTCGGGGTGTCGCAGGAATGAGGATTCCGACGCGGCGGGTCCTGTCGCTGTAGGGGACCCACCACCCCTTCCGGTAGCTAAAGCTTCCTCAGGGGCGGTCCCCCCCTACAGCGCCACCCGTCGCGAGGAAGCGCCCTGTGGCACGCCTAGAATCGGCATCACGGTGAGGCTCGCGGAGCTGGTCAGAGAGCTCGACAGCGCCCGGGTGATCGGGAACGCTGATATTGAGATCTCCTCGCTTGCCTACGACAGCCGTAGGGCCCGGCCGGGGACGCTCTTCTTCTGCGTGCCGGGGGAGAAGGTGGACGGTCACGAGTTCGCCGCCGCGGCCGTCGGGGCAGGGGCGATGGGGCTCGTTGTCGAGCGCGAGCTGGAGGTCGGCGTGCTGCAGGTGGTCGTGCCCGACGCGCGAGCGGCGATGGCGCCGCTGGCGGCGCGGTTCTGGGGCGACCCGACGGCGGAGCTGAAGGTCGTCGGGATCACCGGGACCAACGGCAAGACCACCACCGCGTTCCTGGTGCGGGAGATCCTTGAGGCCGCCGGGATGCGGTGCGGGCTGCTTGGGACGGTGAAGCAGGTGGTCGGCGGGACCGAAGAGGAGGTCGAGCGAACCACTCCCGAGGCGATCGACCTGCAGGCCACCTTCCGGCGCATGCGCGATGGCGGCGATGAGGCATGCGTGATGGAGGTCTCTTCGCACGCACTGGAGCTCCACCGCTGCGACGCGATCCATTTCGACGTCGCCTTGTTCACGAACCTGACGCAGGACCACCTCGACTTCCACGGCGATATGGAGGACTACTTCGGCTCCAAGCGCCGCCTGTTCGAGATGGGGCCGGGAACGGCGATCGTCAACGTCGACGACCCCTACGGCCGGCGCCTGGCCGGTGAGATCGAGGAGCGCATGACCTTCTCTGCTGAGGGCGCGGACGCCGACTACGCCGCGAATGACGTCTCCTTCGACGCGCACGGCTCGCGCTTCGGTGTGCGCACACCGGCGGGGGAGACGGAGGTCCGTACCGCGCTTCCCGGGCATTTCAACGTGGCCAACGTGCTCGCCGCGCTGGCGGCAAGCGCCGCGCTTGGGGTCGAACCCGAGGTTGCAGCTGCAGCGCTGGCCCAGGCACCGCCTCCGCCTGGGCGCTTCGAGCCGCTCGACGAGGGTCAGGATTTCATTGTCGTCGTCGACTACGCCCACACCCCGGACTCGCTGGAGAACGTGTTGCGGGCGGCGCGGCGACTCACGTCGGGACGGTTGATCGCCGTCTTCGGCGCCGGCGGCGACCGCGATCGCGACAAGCGGCCGAGGATGGGACTGGCCGCCGCCGAGCACTCCGACCTGGCGGTCGTCACCTCCGACAACCCTCGCTCCGAGGACCCGGACGCGATCGTCGCCGAAGTCGTCGCCGGGATCGGCGAGGGCGGCGTGGAGCTGGAGGTCGAGCCGGATCGTCGTGCCGCAATCTCTCTCGCGCTTCGCAGGGCTCAGCCCGGCGACGCCGTCGTGATCGCCGGCAAGGGGCACGAGCAGGGCCAGGAGTTCGAGGGCGGTCGCAAGATCCCCTTCGACGACCGCGAGGTGGCGAGCGAGGAGCTGCGCAAGCTGGGCGGCCCCGGATGAGGCTGACGCCTGCCGAGATCGCCGCCGCCATCGGCGCCGAGGTCCTCGCCGAGGGTGGCGAGGGATCGCCGCGGCGGGCGGTGATCGATTCCCGCGAGGCCACCGAGGGCGATCTCTTCTTCGGCCTGAGCGGTGAGAACGTCGACGGCGGTCGCTTCGCGCCCGAGGCGATCGAGGCCGGCGCCTGGGGCACGGTCGTCGACCCGTCGGCGCGTTCGCTATTTGTCCGGGAGAGCACGACAAACAGCGAACGCGAGAGCGGGTACGGGGGCGGTTGGGTCTTCGTCGTCGACGATCCCCTCGCGGCCCTGCAGGCGCTCGCCCGTGCCTGGCGGCGGGCGCTCGGCGCCCGGGTGGTCGGGGTGACCGGCTCGGTCGGCAAGACCTCGGTCAAGGACATCGCGCGGGCGCTGCTGCCGGGCCGGGTCCACGCCAACCGCGAGAACCTCAACACCGAGATCGGGTTGCCCCTGACCGTCTTGGAAGCGCCGGAGGACACCGACGTGCTGGTGCTGGAGATGGCGATGCGCGGTGCCGGTCAGATCGCCGAACTGGCCGCGATCGCAGAGCCCGAGGTCGGCGTCGTCACGAACGTCGGCCCGGTCCACGTCGAGCTGCTCGGCTCGGTTGAGGCGATCGCCGCCGCCAAGGCCGAGTTGCTGGCGGCGCTGCCCGAGGGGGGCGCGGCGATCGTCCCAGCCGAGGCGGGAGCGCTGGAGCCCCACCTGGACGATGCGCCCCGGCTGATCCGCTTCGGACCCGGGGGCGACGTCGAGGCGCTCGAGCAGCGGATCGAGAAAGGGGTCACCGAGGCGCTGGTGCGCGCTCCCTCGGGGAGCCAGGCCTTCCACTTTCCCTTTGCCGAGGTGCACAACCTGGTCAACGCCCTGGCCGCGGTGGCGGTCGGCGTCGCTCTGGAGGCGCCGCTGGCCGAGATGGCCGACCGCGCTGCGAACATTGGCTTTTCCCGCTTCCGGGGCGAGCGCCTCGAGCTGGGCGAGGGGATCGTCCTGGTCAACGACTGCTACAACGCCAACCCGGTCTCGATGCGCGCGGCGCTCGACCACCTCGCTTCGTTCGAGGGAGGACGCCGGATCGCCGTCCTCGGCGAGATGGCCGAGCTGGGGCCCGAGGCGCCCCGCTACCACCGCGAGGTCGGCGAGCACGCGCGCCTGCATGGTGTCGACTTTGTGATCGGGGTCGGCGAGCCGGCGCGCGACTACTACCCGGACGAGCTGGTCGGATCACCGGTGGAGGCCGCCGAGCTGCTCGCGGCCCAGTTGGGGCCCGGCGACGTGATCCTGGTCAAGGGGTCCCGCTCGGAGGGACTGGAGGCGGTGGCGGAGACGCTCCCGGAGCTCTTGGAGGGCTCGCCCGATGGGTGAGGTCCTGATCGCCGGCATGGCCGCGATGTTGATCTGCATCTTCCTCGGCCCCAAATTCATCGAGTACCTGCGGGTGAAGGAGTTCGGCCAGCACATCCGCGAGGACGGGCCGCAGGAGCATCACGCCAAGGCCGGCACGCCGACGATGGGGGGGCTGATCATCTTCGCCTCGATCTGCGTGCCCTACCTGGTGCTCTCCAACCGCGACGCGCAGAGCCTGGCCGTTTTCGGCGTGGCGATGGGCTGCGCGGCGCTCGGCTTCGCCGACGACTTCATCAAGATCGTCAAGCGCCGCTCGCTCGGCCTCTCTGCCCGTTGGAAGCTGGTCTTTCAGCTCCTCCTGGCGCTGGGCCTCTGGTGGGTGGCGCGCCACGAGGTCGGTCTCGAGCCGATCCTCGAGTTCAGGATCGGCGACGCCAGTCTCGACCTCGGCCCGGTCCTCTACTTCGTCCTCGTCTTCCTGGTCATCGGTGGGACCTCAAACGGCGTCAACCTCACCGACGGCCTCGACGGCCTCGCCGCCGGCTCCTGCGCGATCGTCTTCCTCGCCTACACGGCGATCTCGTTCGTCACCCAGGGCCAGCAGGACCTGGCCCTGCTCTCCGCCTGCCTTGTCGGCGCCTGCGTCGGCTTCCTCTGGTTCAACTCGTTCCCGGCCTCGATCTTCATGGGCGATACCGGCTCGCTCGGGCTCGGCGGCGCGATCGGCGCCCTCGCCGTGATGACCCAGACCGAGGTGTTGCTGGTCATCATCGGCGGCATCTTCGTGATCGAGGCGCTCTCGGTCGCGATCCAGGTCTTCTCATTCCGCACCCTCCGCCGCCGCGTCCTGCTGATGGCGCCCCTGCACCACCACTTCGAGATGATGGCCTGGTCGGAGACCAAGATCATGCTCCGCTTCTGGATCGTCGCCGCGGTCTGCTCGGGGATTGGGTTCACCCTGTACCAGCAGTCGATCGGGCGGTAGGGGTAGGGGAGGGTGGATGCTGCTCCCGGCTCAACTTTTTCGGTGATCGGTGGTTGCCGTCCGAGGTGGGGGTAGCCGAAAAAGTACAAGCCGCCGGGAGCAGCATCCACCCTCCCATGACGCGCGCACAGGTTCGACTGGCGGGAGCGCGAAGCTATTCCCCATGAATGCGCCGCCGCCCAGGAAGGTTCGCCCGGAGCTGCCTGAGGGTCCTTATCTGGTCGTGGGACTGGCCAGGTCTGGGCAGGCTGTGGCACGGTTGCTCGCGGATAGGGGCGTGGTCGTCAGGGGGGTCGATTCCGGGCATCCCGTCGGGGCGGCAGGGCTTCGGGAGGTTGGTGTCGAAGTCGTCCTGGATGCAGACGGATTGGCGCTCCTCGACGGGGTGCGGACGGTGGTCAAGAGCCCTGGCGTGCCGCGGGAGGCGTCGGTGATCGCGGCGGCGCTGGAGCGCGGCGTCGACGTCATCGGCGAGCTGGAGCTGGCCTGGCGCGCGATCCCCAACCGCTTCGTCGCCGTGACCGGGACCAACGGCAAGACGACGACCGTCGAGCTGCTCGGACACCTCTACCGCACGGCCGGCGAGCCGGTCGCGGTCGCCGGCAACGTCGGCACGTCTCTCTCCTCGCTGGCGGGTGAGGTCGATCCTGCCGCCACCGTCGTCTGCGAGGCGTCCAGCTTCCAGCTCGAAGACAGCGTCGCCTTCGCTCCCGAGTGCGCCGTCTTCCTCAACCTCGCTCCCGACCACCTCGACCGCCACGCCGACCTCGACGCCTACCTGGCGGCGAAGCTGCGGATCTTCGCCAACCAGGGCAACGACGACGTTGCCGTCTACAACGGCGACGATCCGGCGTTGGCCGGGACCGACTTGGGCGGCTGCGCGCGCCGTATCGCCTTCTGCCACGGCGCCGGCCCAGACTGCGAGGTGGCACTGGCGGAGGGGTCGATTTTCTACGACGGCGAGCCATTGCTGCGGATCGAGGAGCTGGGCCTGTTCGGCGAGCACAACGTCGCCAACGCGATGGCCGCCGCCGCGGCGGCGCTGGCGATGGGCCTCGACCGCGATGCCGTGCGGGCGGGACTGCGCAGCTTCGCCGGCGTGCCGCACCGGCTCGAGCAGGTCGCCGAGATCGGCGGCGTGCGCTTCGTCAACGACTCGAAGGCGACCAACGTCGCCTCTGCCACGGTTGGCATCCGCGCCTTCGAGGGCGGCGTCCACGTGATACTCGGTGGCAGCGAGAAGGGTGACGACTACGGGTTGCTGCTCGACCCAGTGTGCGAGCGCTGCCGAGCGGTCTACCTGACCGGTGCCTCAGCGGAGCGCCTGGCGGAGGCCCTGGCGCCGGCGGTCGAGGTGGGTGTGCCGCTCTACCGCTGCGCCGACCTCGAGGAGGCGGTGAGGCGGGCGGCGGTTGCCGCCGAAGCCGGCGAGGTCGTGCTGCTCTCCCCGGCTTGCGCCAGCTTCGACGCCTTCGAGGACTTCGAAGCGCGCGGCGAGCGCTTCCGCGAGATCGTCGGAGAGCTCTCGTGAGGAAAAAAGCCCCGGCAAAAAAGGCCAAGCGCTCTCGCGCCGCTGTGCTCCCCGCCGAGTACAACATGCTGCTCACGGCGACGCTCTGCCTGCTCGCCTTCGGCGCGGTGATGGTCTTCTCCGCCAGCTCGACGACCCGGGTCCTCAGCGACGGCGGCCTTTCCGACAGCGCCTTCTACCTGAAGCGGACCCTGATGTTCGGCCTCGTCGGCCTCGTCGTCATGCACCTGGTCGCGCGTCATGGCCTGGTCCTGGTCCGTCGCCTCACGCCGGCGATCCTGGCGCTCTCCTTCTTCCTCCTCTTTGCCGTCCTCGTGGCCGGCACCACGGTCAACGGCTCCAGCCGCTGGCTCGGCTCCGGCTTTCTCCAGATCCAGCCCTCCGAGCTCGCCAAGGTGGCGCTGATCCTCTACGGCGCCGACCTGCTGGCGAACAAAACGAAACGGGAACTGACGCTGCAGGCCGTGATGCCCTTTCTCCTGGTCGCCGGCCTCGCCGCGATGCTGATCGTCGCCGAGCCCGACCTGGGGACGACGATGGTGGTCGCCTTCGCCGTCGCCGCGATGCTGGTCGCCGCCGGCGTCCGTGTTCGCGACCTCGCCCTGGTCGGCCTCGTGCTCGCCTTCTTCGGTTTGCTGATGACGCTGATCGAGCCCTATCGGATGGCCCGCCTCACCGCCTTCCTGGATCCCGGCGCCGACGCGAGCGGTGCGGGGTTCCAGGCCGCCCAGGCGAAGATCGCGCTCGGCTCGGGCGGGCTCTTCGGCGTCGGCATCGGCAACGGTGTGCAGAAGCTCTTCTACCTGCCCGAGGCGCACACCGACATGATCTCCGCCATCATTGGCGAGGAGCTGGGGCTGGTCGGCATCGTCGGGGTCGTCGGCCTCTTCTCGCTCTTCGGCTACGCCGGCCTGCGGATCGCCCAGCGCGCCAAGGACCGCTACGGCAAGCTGCTCGTCGCCGGCCTCACCTCGCTCGTTCTTGGTGCAGGCGACGATCAACCTCTTCGCCGTGATGGGGCTGGCGCCGCTGACCGGCGTGCCGCTGCCCTTCATCTCATACGGCAACAGCAGCCTGCTGACGACCCTGTTCGCCGTCGGGCTGATCCTCAACGTCGCCCGTGGCGGGACCGGCGGCGCTGGCAAACTGCGCCTCGTCGAGGGTGGACGCTCCCGCGCGCCCACCAAGGGAAGGAGTCGATCGAGCGGTGCCAGAAGTCGCAAGAGTGGTGGTGGCGGCGGGCGGAACAGCCGGACACGTCGTGCCGGCCATGGCAGTCGCCGACGAGCTTCGGGCTAGCGGCGCCGAGGTGTCGTTCCTCGGTACCCGCGAGCGGGTCGAGGCGGAGCTGGTACCGGCCGTCGGTTACGAGATCGACTTCCTCGAGGTGCGTGGAATCGACCGCCGCAACCCGCTGCGGGCGGCTCAGGCGGGAGTCGAGGCGCTGCTTGCGGTGCGGGTGGCCCGACGGGCGATCCGTGCGCGCAGGGCTGACGTGGTGATGGGCGGAGGTGGCTTCGTCGCCGGGCCGGCCGGGTTGGCGGCGATCACGTCCAGGGTCCCGTTGGTGCTGACCGAGGCCGACAGCCATTTCGGTCTGGCCAACCGCATACTTGCCGGTCGCGCGCGCAAGATCTGCCTCGCCTTCCCGATCGCAGGGAGGGAAGGAGAGCGCTACGCCCTCACCGGCAGGCCGGTGCCGGCGGCGGTCCTGCGGGCGGACCGTGCCCGGGCGCGCGAGCGGTTTGGGATTGCGGAGGGCGAGCGATGCCTGCTGGTGATCGGTGGCAGCCAGGGGGCACGCTCGATCAACCTCGCTGCGATCGAGGCTTTCGCCGAGCGCAAGGATCGCAATTTCCACGTCGTCCACGTCGCCGGCAGGCGTGACTTCGAGGAGCTGGGGGCCCGCCTTGCGGCGGCGCCATACCGCGACCGCTACACGCTGCTCGCCTACGAGCCCGACCTCGGCGACGGTCTCGCCGCCTGCGACCTGGTGGTGGGCCGCGCCGGCGGCTCGATCTTCGAGTTGACCGCGGCCGGCCGGCCGGCGATCCTCGTCCCCTACCCTCACGCCACCGCCGGCCACCAGACCGCCAACGCCGCCTGGATGGCGGAGGCGGGAGCCGCAATCGCGATCGCTGACGAGGATCTGACTGCGGAACGGCTCGCGGGCGAAGTGGGCAACCTGTTCGGCGACCCAACCAGGCTTAGAGCGATGACATCGGCCTCTGCCAACCTGGCCCTCCCTGACGCGGCGCGCCGCATCGCCGACGAGGTCCTGGGGGCGATTGGACGATGACCGAGAAGCGTGACTGGCGATCGCGCCGGCTCCACTTCATCGGCATCGGCGGTGCCGGGATGAGCGGGCTGGCCCTGGTCTGCCGCGAGCTGGGGGCGACGGTGAGCGGCAGCGACCGCGCCGACTCCTCTTACATGGAGCGACTGCGCAGGGCGGGCATCGAACCCGTAGTGGGGCACGAAGCGTCCAACCTGTCCGAGGACGCCGAGGTGGTGGTCTCCACCGCGATCGCCGCCGACAACCCGGAGCTTGCGCTGGCCCGCGAGCGGAGGCTTCCCGTCCTTCATCGCAGCGACCTGCTGGCCGAGTTCTGTGCCGAGAAGCGCTTGATCGCCGTCGCCGGCACGCATGGCAAGACGACGACGAGCGCGATGCTGGTCTGGGTTCTGAGGGCGATCGGTGCCGACCCGGCTTTCTTCGTCGGCGGTGAGGTGCCTGGTCTGGGGGAGGACGGAGCGGCGACGAACGCCGGCTGGGGCTGCGGCGAGTGGGTCATCGCCGAGGCCGACGAGAGCGACGGCAGCTTCGGCAAGCTGAGGCCGGAGATCGCGGTGATCACTAACGTCGAGATGGACCACCACTCGCACTGGGGCTCGCTGGCAGAGCTGCGGCAGGCCTTCGACCATTTCGCGGCGGCGGCCCACGGAGTAGTGAGGCCCACCGATTTTGATGCCGACTCGCCCGGACCAGCGGAGCTCATCCTGACGGTTCCCGGCCGCCACAACCTGCTCAATGCCCGCGCGGCGTTGGCTGCCGCCGAGCTGGTTGGCCTCGATGTCGGGGTTGCCGCTGCAGCCCTCACCGAGTTCCCTGGCGTTCGCCACCGGCTCGAGCTGCGGGGATCACGTGACGGGGCTCGGATCTACGACGACTACGGCCACCACCCGACCGAGGTGCGGGCCGCCCTCTCCGCCTTGCGCGAACTCGACCCCGAGCGCCTGCTCGTCGTCTTCCAGCCCCACCTCTACTCGCGCACCAAGGTTTTCGCCGCCCAGTTCGGCGCGGCCCTGGCGCTGGCCGACGAGGTTGCGGTCCTCGACGTCTACCCAGCGCGCGAGCAGCCGGTCGGCGAACTGGCTGGTGTCAGCGGCCTCGACGTGGCGCGCGCCGCGGCCGACCGCATGGGTGGGAGGCGGGTGCTGTGGACGCCCACGATTGAGGCCGCGCGGGACGCGGCCGCCTCGAGCCTTGGCCCTGGCGACGTCCTGGTCACGATCGGCGCAGGCAATGTCTCCCGCGTCGCCGATGCATTGGTAGGCATGGAGGGCAAGCGGTGACCGAGTCTCCCGCCGGTGTGGAACGCGACTACCTGCTGGCCCGGCTGACCACCGTGCGGACGGGAGGCGCCGCCGATTGGTTTGCGCGCCCAGACAGCGAGCAGCGCTTGATTGAGCTGCTCGCCTGGGCAGAGGAGGCGGGCCTGGCAGTAGGGGTCGTTGGCTCGGGTTCGAACCTGCTCGTCGCCGACGACGGCTTCCGTGGCCTCGCGGTCAAGCTCGACGGCGAGCTGGCAGCGATCGAACACGAGGGTGACCGCCTGCTCTGCGGCGGTGGCGCCCGGCTGCCTTCGGCGGCGGCGAAGGCAGCGGGATGGGGGTTCGCCGGCCTCGAGTTCGGCGTCAACATCCCCGGCACGGTTGGTGGAGCGGTGAAGATGAACGCCAACGCCTACGGCGGGCAGCTCGCCGAGGTCCTGGAGTGGGTAGACGTCTGCAACGCCCGGGGAATCGACCGGCGCCCGCCCGAGCGCCTCGGCTTCGCCTATCGCAGCTCGAACCTGCGCGATGACGAACTGGTCGCCCGCGCTTCCTTCCGGCTCGATCGCGGCGACCCGGAGGCGATCAAGGAGACGATGGCCGGAATGCGGAGCAGGCGCCACGAGGCGCAGCCCTCCGGGATCAAGACCTTCGGCTCGACTTTCAAAAACCCGGAGGACGAGCGCGCCGAGGGCCGCACCGCGGGGCAGTTGCTCGAGGCGGCCGGTTGCCGAGGCCTCCAGGTAGGCGGCGCTCGCCTCTCCGAGAAGCACGCCAACTTCGTCGAGAACACCGGCGAGGCGACGACAGCCAACGTCATCGAGTTGATGGCCACGGCCCGCTGCCGGGTCCACGAGCGCTTCGGCATCGTGCTGGAGCCGGAGGTCCAGCTGCTGGGCGAGGTGAGGTGGCCGGAGGGCTGGGGGCTGTGAGACAGCCCCTGCGGATTGCTCTCCTTGTCCTGGTGGCGGTCATCGTGCTGGCCGCCGTCTACCAACTGCGCCTACGCGACACCACGGTCGCCGGCGAACTGGTTGGCTCAGACCCCGTGGCGACGATCGGTAGCGGCTCCGAAGCGGTAGCCGTCGCCGCCGACGGGACGATCCTGCGTTGGTTTCCCCTGCCCGAGGAAGCGGCGCTACCGGAGCTGCCGCTCACCGTCGCCCCTGAGAAAGACAAGCTCGCCGGCACGGTGCTGGCACAGGCGCGCGTCCTCGGCTCCGCGCCGGAGGCGCTCAGGCCGTACCTGGCCAGCAGCTACTACGGCGAAAGCGGGGTCGACGTCGAGCTGCGCTCGGGGATCGAACTCCGCTTCGGCGACACCTCCCGCTTGGAGCGGAAGTGGAGGGCGGCGGCGACGGTACTCGCCGATCCTTCCGTCACCGCGCTGGATTATGTAGATCTGCACTCCCCGAGCCGACCGGCGATAGGCGGCTCTGGGCATGAACTTCCGCCCCTTCCCTAAACCCTCAACCTCAGGGTGAGGGAGACGAGACTCTCAAGTAGTACTTGAGATATGCCGATTGCAGGATGCGTACCGCGCGTTTGACAGAGGGCCGTAAATACCCTACGTTGAGCGCAATTTCCGCGGTAGCTGCGTAAGCTTGAACCCTTAAGCATCGCTGCAGCGTCGGACAGAACAAAGGCTCAACTCAAATGCCAGCCTCGTCGAGGGTGGCAGCTGGAGAAATCGGGAGATGGAATCCACTTACCTTGCGGTGATCAAGGTCGTCGGAGCTGGCGGCGGCGGTACAAACGCGGTCAGTCGCATGGTCGACGCCGGAATCCGCGGTGTCGAGTTCGTCGCGGTCAACACCGACGCGCAGGCGCTGCAGGCCTGTGATGCCGACATCAAGCTCTCGATCGGGCAGGAGCTGACCCGCGGCCTCGGCGCCGGCGGCAACCCTGAGGTTGGGGCGGGCGCCGCGGCGGAGAGTCGCGACGAGATCAAGGAGGCCCTCAAGGGCGCCGACATGGTCTTCGTCACCGCCGGCGAGGGTGGCGGTACCGGAACCGGCTCAGCGCCGGTGATCGCCGAAATCGCCAAGGAAGAGATCGGCGCGCTCACGGTCGGGGCTGTGACCAAGCCGTTCGAGTTCGAGGGCAAGCGACGGATGCAGCAGGCGCTCGAGGGGATCGAGAAGCTGCGCAACAACGTCGACACCCTGATCATCGTCCCCAACGAGAAGCTGCTGCAGGCCGTTGAGCGGCGCACCAGCGTGCTGGAGGCGTTCCGCCAGGCCGACGACATCCTGCGTCAGGGCGTCCAGGGCATCACCGACCTGATCACGATCCCGGGCCTGATCAACCTCGACTTCGCCGACGTGCGCACGATCATGCGCGACGCCGGCTCGGCCCTGATGGGCGTCGGCACCGCCTCGGGTGAGGCCCGTGCGCTCGACGCCGCCAAGGCAGCGATCACCTCGCCTTTGATCGAGGAGTCGATCAAAGGCGCGACCGGGATGCTGCTCAACATCACCGGCCCCGAGGACCTCGGCCTGTTCGAGGTCAACGAGGCGGCCCAGCTGGTCCAGGAGGAGGCCGACGACAACGCCAACATCATCTTCGGCTCGGTCGTCGACCAGTCGATGAAGGACGAGGTTAGGGTCACCGTGATCGCCACCGGCTTCGAGGGCTTCGAGTTGCTGGCCCGCTCGCCACAGCGGGTGCGGCGCCGTTACGAGAGCCGCCCGCGGATCTCCGCTGAGGACACCGATATCCGCAAACTGCGGGTGTCGGACGACGACATCGACGTTCCCTCGTTCCTCAAAGACTGACTGACGCCCCCTGGCGCGGCGGGTCCTGTCGCCGCAGGGGACCCACCACCCCTTCCGGTAGCTAAAGCTTCCTCAGGGGTGGTACCCCCTACGGCGCCACCCGCCGCGAGAGGCGTGCCCTGCCTAGTGAATAGCCTTGCGCGTCGATGAGGACGCCTCTCTACGAAAAGCACGTCGAGCTCGGGGCGAAGATGGTGGACTTCGCTGGCTGGGAGATGCCCGTTACCTACGAGGGGATCCTTGAGGAGCACTCGGGTGTGCGGACGCATGCGGGGATGTTCGATGTCTCCCACATGGGCGAGGTCGAGGTCGAGGGGCACGGCGCCATTGCCTTCCTGCAGCGCGTGCTTTCTAATGACGTCGCCGCGATTCCCGTGGGCGGCGCCCAGTACTCCTGTCTCTGTAACGAGGAGGGCGGCGTCCTCGACGACCTCTTCACCTACAGGCTCGGGGGCGACCGTTACCTGCTCGTCACCAACTCCGCCAACCACGAGCGCGATCTCGCCTGGCTGGGGCGCTGGAGCCGCGGCTTCGACGTCGCCGTCCGCGATGTCGCCGACCGCTACGCGATGCTCGCGGTGCAGGGCCCGCACGCGCGCCAGATCACAACCTCCACGCTCGGGATCCAGCTGCCGGCGCGGATGCAGGTTGCGCCGGTACAGATCGGCAGGCGCCCGGCGCTGGCCTGCGGGACCGGCTACACCGGCGAGGATGGGACAGAGTTGCTGATCGACCCCGAGATCGCACCGGCGATCTGGGCCGAGCTGCTCGATGCCGGCGTCGTCCCTTGCGGGCTCGGCGCTCGCGACACCCTGCGACTCGAGGTCTGCTTCCACCTGCACGGCAACGACCTGATCCCTGAGCGAAACCCGATCGAGGCCGGGCTGGGCTGGTGCTGCAAAGAGGAGACCGGCTTCGTCGGCGCCGAGCCGGTCGCCCGCGCTCGCGCCGAGGGCACGGCCGAAAAGCTGGTCCCTTTCCGGATCGAGAGCGCCGGCATCCCACGCCAGGGCAATCCGGTCCTCCTCGGCGAGGGCGAGGTCGGCGAGGTCACCTCCGGCACCTTCTCGCCGTCGCTCGAGGTCGGCATCGGAATGGCCTATCTACGCGCCGACCTTGCCGAGCCGGGAATCGAGATCGAGATCGACGTGCGCGGCAAGCGCCGCGCCGCCCGCGTAGGGTCCAAGCCGCTCTATAAGAGATAGGAAGGAGACCGACCTTGGCCGACGCCAGCTACCCCGATGAGCTTCGCTATCACCCCGAGCACGACTGGGCGCGGATCGAGGGCGACGAGGCGACCTTCGGGATCACCTGGTACGCCCAGGACTCGCTCGGCGAGGTGGTCTTCTACGACCCGCCCGAGGTTGGCGCGACGATCGCCAAGGACGCGTCCTACGCCGAGGTTGAGTCGGTGAAGGCGGTCTCGGATGTGATCGCGCCGCTCTCCGGCGAGATCGTCGCGGTAAACGAGGGCCTCGCCGATGCGCCGGAGCGGGTCAACGACGACCCCTACGGTGAGGGCTGGCTGGTCCGGGTCAAGCTGACCGATCCGGCCGAGGTCGACGAGCTGCTCAGCGCTGCGGATTACCGCAATCTGCTCGATACCTAGCCCGCCTTCCGCAGCGCTCTGCGTAGCCTTAGCGGCATGACTCGCTACACCTCTGCCACGGAGGCCGACCGCGCCGAGATGCTCGCGGCGATCGGCATCGACTCGACCGCCGATCTGTTCGAGCAGGTTCCGGAGCCGCTGCGGCTCGGCCGGCCGCTGCAGCTGCCGGCGGGGATGAGCGAGGCCGAGGTCCACGAGCGGCTGGCGGAGCTGGCCGGGCGCAACGCCGACGCCGAACGCGAGGTCTGCTTCCTCGGCGCAGGGATGTACGACCACTACGTGCCCGCGATCGTTGACGCGATCACCCAACGCTCCGAGTTCCTCACCCCTTACACGCCCTACCAGCCGGAGATCTCGCAGGGTGGCCTGCAGGCGATGTTCGAGTTCCAGACCGCGATGTCGGAGCTGACCGGCCTGCCGGTCTCCAACGCCGGCCTCTACGAGGGCCCCTCGTCGGTCGCCTCGGCGGGCTACCTGGCGATCGGCGCCACCGGCCGGCGTTGCTTCGTCGTCTCGCGCGGCGTCCATCCCCACAGCCGCGAGACGCTGGCGACCTACTCGGTCGGCTTCGGCGCTGAGGTGGTCGAGGTCGGTCTGGAGGACGGGGTCACGGACCCTGCGGCGCTCGCGGACGCGGTCGACGGCGGGACCGCCGCGGTCTTCCTGCAGAGCCCCAACTTCCTCGGCGCGGTCGAGGACGTCGAGGCGCTCGGCGCAGCCGCGAAGGAGCACGGCGCCCTGCTCGTCGTCGCGGTCGACCCGATGACCCTCGGCATCCTCAAGCCGCCCGGCGAGCAGGGGGCCGATGTGGCGCTCGGCGAGGGGCAGCCGCTCGGCAATCGCTTGGACTACGGCGGGCCTTCGTTTGGTTTTTTCTGCGCGACCGAGGAGCTGACCCGCCGCATGCCGGGGCGGATCGCGGGGGAGACCGACGACGTCGACGGACGGCGCGGCTTCGTCCTCGCACTGCAAACGCGCGAGCAGCACATCCGCCGCGAGAAGGCGACCCACAACATCTGCACGGCGCAGGCGCTGAACGCGCTAGCGGCGATGATCCACCTCGCCTGGCTCGGTCGCGAGGGCTTCCGCGAGCTGGGCGAGCTGCTGGTGCGACGCACCGCCTACGCGCGCGAGCGGCTGGCAGCGGTCGACGGGGTCGAGCTGCTGCATGAGGCCCCGGTCGTGCGCGAGTTCGCCGTCCGCCTCGACGCACCGGTGGAGCGGGTGCTGGAGCGCTGCGCGGAGCGCGGCATCGCTGCCGGGTACCCGTTGGGGCACGAGTACCCCGAGCACGAGGACGGACTGCTGGTCGCGATTACCGAGCGCCGCACCCGCGTCCAGATCGACGCCCTCGCCGACGCGCTCGAGGCATCGATCGCCGCCGAGCAAGGCGCTTTTGTCGCCCATAGGGAAACAAAAGCGCCTATTGCCGGGGAGGTCCACTGATGTCGATGACCGAGACCCCGATGCAGCGCGAACGGGCGCAGACGATCTATGAGAAGTCGAAGCCCGGTCGCCGCGCCGCCGTCCTGCCCGAGGCCGAAGTCCCAGAGCGGCTGCTCGACGAGCTGATCCCCTCGAAGCTGCTGCGCTCCGAGCCGCCACGCCTACCCGAGATCTCCGAGCCCGAGATCGTCCGTCACTACAACCGCCTCTCGCGCCGCAACTTCGACCTCGACACCGGCTTCTACCCGCTCGGCTCCTGCACGATGAAGCACAACCCGCGGCTCAACGAGCGGGTGGCGGCGCTGCCGGGCCACGCCCGCCTGCATCCCGGCCAGGATGCGCGCCGCGCCCAGGGCGCGCTGGAGCTGATGTGGCTGCTGCAGGAGTCGCTGGGCGAGATCTGCGGGCTGCCCCATATCAGCCTGCAGCCCTCGGCCGGCTCCCACGGCGAGCTCGCCGGCCTGCTGCTGACGCGCGCCTTCCACGCCGACCGCGGCGAAGAGCGGACCAAGGTGCTCGCCCCCGACACCTCGCACGGCACCAACCCGGCGACGGTGACGATGGCCGGCTACGAGGTGGTGAAGGTGGCGACCAACGAGCGCGGCGGGGTGGAGATGGACGACCTGCGCTCGAAGATCGATGGCGAGGTCGCCTGCCTGATGCTGACCAACCCCAACACGCTCGGCCTCTTCGACGAGAACATCGCCGAGATCGCGGCGCTGATCCACGAGGCGGGGGGGACGCTCTACTACGACGGCGCCAACCTCAACGCAGTGATGGGCCACTCGCGGCCCGGCGACATGGGCTTCGACATCGTCCACGTCAACCTGCACAAGTCGTTCAGTCAGCCGCACGGCGGTGGCGGGCCGGGGGCGGGGCCGATCGCCGTCTCGGAGCGGATCGAGCCCTTCCTGCCGCGGCCGCAGGTGGTGCGCCGCGAGGGGGAGAACGGCGCCGAGCCGCGCTTCGACCTCGACTTCGAGCGGCCGAAGTCGATCGGCCGCCTGCGCGGCTTCCAGGGCAACTTTGGCGTCTTCGTCCGCTCCTACGCCTACATCCTCAGCCTCGGTGCCGATGGTCTCGCCGAGGCCTCAGAGACCGCGGTGCTGAATGCCAACTACCTGAAGGCACGACTGGCGCAGGGACGCGCTGCCGAGCGCCTGCCGGTCGCCTTCGACCGCCACTGCATGCACGAGTTCGTCCTCTCCGGCAAGCCGATGAAGAAGGAGCTGGGCCTTGCCACGCTCGACCTCGCCAAGCGCCTGCTCGACTTCGGCTTCCACCCGCCGACCGTGTACTTCCCGCTCCTGGTCGACGAGGCGCTGATGGTCGAGCCGACCGAGACCGAGACCAAGGAGAGTCTCGACGCCTTCGCCGAGGCGATCGAGCAGATCCTCGCCGAGGCCGAGCAGGACCCCGAGATCGCCAAGCAGGCCCCCTACACGACCCCGGTACGCCGCCTCGACGAGGTCAAGGCGACCCGCAAGCCAGTCGTCCGTCAGCCCCTCGGCTAGAGCTGCGGCAGCTCCTGCTCCAGCTCCAACACTGGGGCGAAGAGGTCGCCTTGCTTCTCCACTCGCTTGAGCACGTCGCCGGCTTCGAAGACGAGTGAGTCGGCGTCGTCTTTGTCGAGCGCCCGCTCGATCTCTTTCCAGGAGACCGGGGTGGAGGCGGTCGGCCGCTCTCGCGCACGCAGGGAGTAGACGGCGATCGTGGTCTTGGTTTCGTGGTTCTGCGACCAGTCGACGAAGACCTTGCCCTTGCGCTCGGCCTTTTTCATTTTCGAGACGACCTCTTTCGGGGCCTGCTTCTCGAGCAGCTGGGCGATCGCCCGCGCCAGCGGCTTGGTCTCCTCGTAGCCGACCGCCGTGTTGAGGGGGACGTAGACCTGCAGGCCCTTCGAGCCCGAGGTCTTGGGGAAGCACTCGACCTCGAAGTGACCGAACAGCTCGCGCAGCCGCAGCGCCACCCGGCAGCAGTCGAGCACGTTCGCGGGCGGGCCGGGGTCGAGGTCGAAGGCGAGCACGGTGGGCCGCTCGAGCTTTTTCGCCAGCGAGAGCGAGGGATGCAGCTCGATCGAGGCGAGCTGCGCCATCCAGATCAGGGTCGGTAGGTCTTCGCAGACGCAGTAGTCGATCTCGCCGGTGTTGGGCCCGGCGGGCACCCGGGCGGTTTTCACCCAGTCGGGCCGGTGTTTCGGGCAGCGCTTCTCGAAGAAGGCGCCCTCGCTGTCGTCGACCCCTTCGGGGAAGCGGCGCAGGGTCAGTGCCCGCCCGGCCAGGTGCGGGAGCATCGCCGGCGCCACCTTGGCGTAGTAGTCGATCACCTCGCCCTTGCTGAAGCCGGCCTTCGGGTAGAGGACCTTGTCGAGATTGGTGAGCTTCAGCTCACGCCCATCGACCTGGACGTGGCGGTCTTCGCCCACCGCTTACTTGGAGGACTTCGACTTGGCCCGCGAGCGTTTGCCCGCGGCTTTCTTGGCCGGCGCGCGGCGTTTCTTCGCCGGCTTGCCGTCGCTCTTGCCCTTGACGGCGGCGATGCTCTCCTCGAGCGCCGCCATCAGGTCGGGTGCCTTGGTCGGCTTCGGCGCCTCCGTCTCCGGGGCGGCGAGCACGTCCTTGCCTTCGGCCTTGCGTTCGATCAGCGCCAGCAGTTGCTCGCGGTACTCGTCGCGGTAGGCGCTGGGGTCGAAGTCGCGGGTCAATGAGTCGATCAGCTGTTCCGCCATCTCGACCTCGCGCTTGGCGACTTTCTGCTTGCCGGCCGGCAGCACGTCGTCCAGCTCCGAAGGCGGCACGACCTCGTCGGCGAAGCGCATCGTGGTCAGGGTGAGGACGCCGTTGGCAGGCCGCAGAGCCGCCAAGTGCTCCTTGTTGCGGAAGACGAAGCGGGCGACCGCGACCTTGCCCGATTCCTCCATCGCCCGGGTCAGCAGCGAGTAGGCCTTCTCGGCACCCTCGGCGGGACCAAGGTAATAGGGGCTGTCGAAGTAGATCGGGTCGATCTCCTCGAGGTCGACGAAGTCCAGCACCTCGATCGCGCGGCTCTTCTCCGGTGCCAGCGCTTCCAGCTCCTCTTTGGTCAGAGGCACGTAGCGGTCCTTGGAGATCTCGTAGGCCTTGATGATTTTCTCGTAGGGAACCTCCTCGTCGGTCCCTTCCGCGACCCGCCGGTGGCGGATGCGGGTCCCGTCGGACTCGCGGATCTCGCGCAGGCCGATGCTGCGCCGGGCCACGGCGCTGTAGAGCTTCACCGGCACGTTGAGGAGCCCGAAGCTGATCGAACCGCTCCAAATCGCTCTCGCCATCAGCAAATCACCTACCCGGATTCTGGCAGTCGGCACCGGGAGCCAGTCGAGCCCGATCGCGGCGGGATGCATCTTGCGCCCGACGCGCGATCATGCGCCGGTGCTGTTCGATCTACGCGAGGTCGGTTTCACCCGTGGCGGCCGCCGGGTCCTCGATTCAGTGAGCGCGGTGTTCCCGCTTGGGGCGACGGCGGTGATCGGCCCCTCCGGCAGCGGTAAGTCGACGCTGCTGCGCCTGCTCAACCGGCTGGCCGACCCCACTCGCGGCGAGATCTCCTATCGCGACCGGCCCCTGGTCGAGTACGACCCGCTGAGGCTGCGGCGTGAGGTCTCGCTGGTGCCCCAGTTGCCGGCGCTGCTCGAGGGGACCGTCGAATCGAACCTTCGCTTTGCCGCCCGGCTCGCCGACGAGGAGCTCGATGCCGAGCACTGCCTGCGCCTCGCCGGCCTCGATCCCGAGCTCGCCGACCGTGACGTCTCCCGCCTCTCGGTCGGGGAGCAGCAGCGCGCGATGCTGGCGCGCTCGCTTGCCCAGAGGCCTGCTGTCCTGCTGCTCGACGAGCCCACTTCGGCGCTCGACCAGGCGGTGCGCGACGCGATCGAGGCGACGCTGGACAAGCTACGCCGCGAGCTCGAGATCTCGATCGTCCTGGTGAGCCACGACCCCGACCAGGCGCGGCGTCTGAGCGACTGGGTCGTGAGGCTCGATGCCGGCCAAGCGATCGAGGCGGGTCCGCTGGGAGAGGTGCTGGTGTGAGCACCTCGATCCAGGTCTCGCTCGGGGAGGTCGCGGCGAGCCTCGCCCTCGTCGCCCTTGCCGCCGCGATCTCGTTCTGGCGTCGAGCCGATCTCGAGCAGGACATCCTCGTGGCCACGGTCCGCTCCTTCGTGCAACTGACCGCGATCGGCTACGCGATCGAGCTGATCTTCGAGGCCGACACGATCTGGCTGGTGCTGGCACTGCTCATCGTGATGGTGCTCTTCGGTGCTCTCACAGCGCGCCATCGCGCCGAGAGGGTTCCCGGCGCTTTCTGGCCCCTGCTGGCCGGCCTTGCGCTTGCCGGCGGGACCACCTTGGTGCTCGTCGTTGCCCTCGGCGTCTTCGAAGCGACCCCGCGCTACCTCGTTCCAGTCGGCGGGATGGTGATCGGCAACGCGATGACGGCTTCCGCCGTCGCGCTCAACCGGCTCGGCGACGAGCTTCACGAGGCACGGGGAAAGATCGAGGCCACGCTGGCCCTGGGCGCGACGGCCCAGGAAGCCGCCGCTCCGTTCGTCCGGCGTGCCCTTCGCTCCGGAATGATCGCCCTGATCGACTCGACCAAGACCACCGGACTGATCTTCTTCCCCGGGACGATGGTCGGCATGCTGCTCGCTGGCGCCGACCCGACCGATGCGGTGCGCCTGCAGCTGATCCTCCTCTACGCCCTGCTGGGCAGCGTCGCAATCGCCGGCCTCGTCGCGACGACGCTCGCCTATCGCAACTTCTTCACCCCGGCGCAGCAGTTGCGTGAGCCGGAGGGCGTGGAGGCGAGCGCCTGATCAGCGCTCGCAGCACCAGCCGTCGATCAGGGGAAAGATGGCGCGCTCTGGCGAGCCGGGGGCGAACTCCCCGGAGATCCCGCCGATCGCTCGTACCCGGCCCCGACCCCGGCCTTCGGCCGGGATGAAGAGCCACTGGTCGGCGTCCGGCCAGGCGATCAGGAGACGCGTCCCGTCCGGCGACCAGGAGAGAGAGGAGAGCAGACCCGGGGCAGTGAAGAGCAGACGTTGGGAGGTGCCGGCCCGGTTCATCAGGTAAAGCTCGCTGTGGGCCGGCTGTCGATCTCGTGCGGGCAGCTGGAGGAGGACCGCGAGGGAGCGACCATCGGGTGAGAAGGCGGCTGTCCTCACCGTGGCGGCGGACGGCAAGGCGACACGGCGGGGCGGACCCGGGTTCAGCCGTACGACGAGCTTGCTGAGCATGACGTCGTGAAGCCGCAGCGAGCGGGGCGTCACTTCGAGCAGCCGGGATCCGTCGCGGGCCCAGTCGAGCTCCACTGCCTTGCGGGAGGCTGGGGAGGAGCCGAAAGCCTCACCGGTGTCCGGGTTGACCATCCGCAGTGTGCCCCCGGCGTCCACGTAGGTGATGAAGTGCGGCCCCAGCGGCAGCCAGGCCGGTGCCACGGGCGCGACGCTCCGATCGATCAGGACGTTGTCCGTCCCGTCTCCCGCCACGACCCGCAGCGCCGAGCCAGCCCGGTAGGCGATCCGTTCCCCCGAGGGCGACCAGCGCACGTCGGTCACCGGCGCGTCCGCCGAGAGCGACCAACGCACGGTCCCGTCCGGCTCGACCGCGCTCAGCATGTGTCCCGAGGCGGTGCCGACGAAGAGGCCGCGCGGGGACCAGGTCGCCTCTGGATACTCGCCTAGCAGGCGACGGGAGCCGTCGGGCTGGACGACCCAGGATCCTTCCGGCGAGCTGACCAGCAGTCGCCCGCCACCGGGGATCTCGGTCAGGGCCGGCTCCGCGTCGCGCACGCCGACTGTAAGGGCGTCGTCGATCCAGTCGCGCACCGCCGCGCCCGCTGGGGTGAGGAGAAGGGCGGCGAGCAGCGTGGCCGCGGCGAAGGTCACGGCGAGGCGCGGCAGCGTCGCTTGTCGGCGCGGTTCGCGCTGCTCGAACGCGGTCTCGACCAGCCGCCGGCCTCGGCGCTCCGCCTCGCCCGCATCCGGGGCCGGCGTCTCCCGCAACAGTTCTCGCAGGCGGTTCTCGTTCACTGCTCCACCTCCGCGAGCAGATCGCCGAGCCGGTCGAGGGCGCGCCGCAGCCGCGAGTTGACGGTCCCGCGCGGCAGCTCGAGCATGCGCGCGACCTCTCCCGGCTTGTAGTCGAGCAGGTACCTGAGCACGACCACCGCTCGCTGGTCGACCGGGAGTTGGGCGAGTGCCGCCATCAGGTCTTCGCCGACGGCTTCTGGCGGCTGTGAGGCATCGGCGTGCGAGGTCGGGTCGTCGACCGTGCGCCGCAGCGCTTCGCGCCGCCCCCAATCGATCGCCCGGTTGACGACGATCCGGTGCAGCCAGGAGCCGAACGGGCGGCGGCGGTCGAAGCGATCAAGCGCGTCGATCGCGGCGAGGAAGGCGTCCTGGGCGATGTCCTCCGCCGCGGCGGCGTCGTGGACGACGAGGTACGCCGCCTGGTGGGCACGGCGCCAGTGGGTGGCGTAGAGGCCCGTGATCGCCTCTTGGGATCCACGTTGGGCCTCGCGGACGAGCTTCCTCTCTGCGGCCGCTGATTGCGGCTCTCGCCAACCGACCCACTCGACCGTGCCGCTCTCAGAACCCAACCTTCACCTCTTCCAGGAGACATCTCAATCTTCGCCCACTTCCCTGCCGAGGCGCACCACCGCTCCTCCGAGTCGTCCCAGGACGCGCCTCGAGATGGCGCCGTGCGGCATCTCGACCACGAACGAGGCGGCATCGCCGAAGCGGTGGTTCTGCCAGTGCGGCGCCGTCCCCGCCAGCCAGGGCAGGCGGCGGAAGGGCAGCTTGGCCAGCCGGGCGAAGCGACGCGCCGCGGGGACGCTCTGGCCCCAAGCGCGGACCAGCGGCTTCGGCGCGTAGTGCTGGTGGAACCAGATTGTCACCTCGGGCCGCAGCCGTTCGACGATGCGGGCGGCGAGGCGCGTCTCGGGCTCCGAGAAGGGTCGCGGCCCGGAGTACTGTGGGCTCCCTCGCCTGCCGATCGGCTTCCATCCAGCCAGGAAGTTGCGATTGAGGTCGACGCCGCGCCCGTTGAGGCGGGTGCCGAGCGTGTAGCCATCCGGATTGAGGTTGGGGACGAGGTAGACGTCTGAAGCTGGGTCTGGGCAGCCACTGCCAGGTGCAAGCGGCTGGATCTCCCTCGCCGCGCACTCGTCGCCGTGGACGCAGCCAAAGACCAGCACCTCGCCGTCGATCGCAGGGTCACCTCGCTGCAGAAGCCCGATCGGGCGTCCTTCCGCGGAGCGTCCGGCGACTCCGCGGCGGGCGAGCAGGTTGCCGGGGCGACGCGGAGTCTGGGTGAAGTCGAGGAATCGCCGTTGTGTCGAATTGAACGATGGCCAGGGCAGGAAGGTGGCGAACTTGTGAGCGCCCGGTTTATGGATTTCGAGGGCCTGCGTGTCGATGGCAAGTAGCGGTCGCGAGGCGGGCAGTGTGGGCGGGGCACTGAGCACGGTAAGCGTTCGGCCGGCCTGTCTCGGTCGGAGGGCGAGGTTGAAGGGGTTCAGGTGACCGTCGAGTTGGGGAAGGTCAATTCGGGCAGCGCGCCCCGTGACCGTGTCGAGCGCATGGACGAAGGCTCGGCGGGTGAGCGAGAGGCGTCCGGGCCGCGGTTTGTAGCCGGTGTAGAGGGTGTAAGCCCAGCGACCATCGCGGCTCGTCGCTCGGGCGATCGGCACACCCCGCGCGCGCCTCTCCCTCGTGGAGGGACCGACCGCGGCGGGTGGCAGCAGCTCTCCGCTGCTCGCGTCGAGGGCGCGGATCCGCACGGGCCCGCTGACGAAGCGGGCGAGGTGCTCGCTCAGGTAGATCGTCGAGCCGTCCGGCGAGATCGCGTGGAAGGTGAAGCTGTCCGGGAAGTTCACACGCGTGATCGCATGAGGGGGACGGCGTTCGCCTGCGCCCACCGGGTGGCGGAGGTTGAGGTCGGTGTCGAGGATCGCGAAGCCCGAGTTCCGCGGCGGGTAGATCCAGGAGAAGCGACTAAGGACGAGGGTGCCGCCATCGGCGGAGATCCCACTTCCACTGCCGTCGTAGGTCAGTGCCGGCACCTGGTAGGCACCGCGCAAGTACCACCAGCGGCTGATTCGGTCCCGGCGGGAGTCGATCTGGGCGATGACCGTGAGACGGTCGTCGTCGGTCCGAGGCGAAAGAGCCCTATAGCTATAGGGAGACCCCGGCGCCGACACCCCGTTGGCTCCGAATAGCCCCGGGAACTTCGCCGTCGCAGTGGGGACCGTGACGACGCAGGAGCAAGCGAACGCCAGGGCGGTCGCCCGCAGCAGCCCCGTGTGCGATGGCCCGTTTCGCATTCGACCTCGCTCTGAGTACGGATGGGGAAGGGCCAGAGGTCCGTAAGCTCACTCGGGTGACCCGACAGCAGCGTCTGACGCTGGTCGCGACGATCCTCGGCTCCACGGTCGTCTTTCTCGACGGGACCGTGGTCAACGTGGCGCTTCCCGCCGTCGCGGAGGATCTCGACGCCGGGCTCGCCGGGCAGCAGTGGATGGTCGAGGCCTACATGCTCACCATGGTCTCGCTGCTTCTGGTCGGCGGCTCGCTCGGCGACCAGTTCGGCCGGCGGCGGGTTTTCGTCATCGGCCTGATCTCATTTGGCGCCACCTCGGTCCTCTGCGCGATCGCCCCCTCCGACGAGTTCCTGGTCGCCGCCCGGGCGCTGCAGGGGATCGCCGGGGCGCTCCTGGTGCCGGGCTCTCTCGCCATCGTCGCCGCCACCTTCGAGGGAGCGGCGCGCGGCAAGGCGGTCGGCACCTGGACTGCCTGGACCGGGATCGCGACCGTGATCGGCCCGGCCGGCGGCGGCGCCCTAATCGACGCCATTTCCTGGCGGGCGATCTTCTGGGTCAACATCCCCCTGATCGCCTTCACCGTGGCGCTGACCCTGCACGCGGTGCGAGAGAGCCGCGACCCGGAGGCGTTCCGCGGCATCGATTGGGCGGGAATCGGGCTCTCGGCTGCCGGTCTGGCGGGCCCGGTCTTCGCCCTGATCGAACAGCCGGGCCACGGTTGGGGCGACCCGCTGGTCTGGGTCCCGCTGGTCGGCGGAGTGGCCTGCTTCGCGCTGTTCGTCCTCCGCGAGGCCCGCGCCCGGCACCCGATGCTCGACTTCGGCCTGTTCAGGATCCGCAACTTCGCCGTCGCCAACCTGACCACGCTCACCGCCTACGCCGGGCTGATCGGCGGCCTCTTCTTCGTCGGCCTCTACCTGCAGCAGGTGTCCGGCTACTCGGCGCTCGAGGCGGGCCTGGCGACGACGCCGATCTCGGTGCTGCTCTTCCTCCTCTCGCCGCGCTTCGGCAGGATCGCCTCCGGCGTGGGGCCGCGGATGCCGATGTGCGCCGGCCCGATCGTCGGCGGAATCGGGCTGCTCTTGCTGCTGCGGGTCGACGCCGATTCCGCCTACGTGGCCGACGTCTTGCCCGCCATCGTCGTCTTTGGTCTCGGCCTGGCGGCGACGGTGGCGCCGCTCACCGCCACCGTGCTCGACTCGGTCGAGGAACGCCACGTAGGGATCGCCTCCGGGATCAACAACGGCGTCTCCCGGGTCGCCGGCCTGCTGGCGATCGCCGTGCTCGGCGCCGTGATCTCGGCCCAGTTCGACGCCAGCGCCGGCGCCGAGATCGCCTCCGGCCCGTTGACCGCAGCAGCCCCCGAGGCCTCCACCGACGCCTTCCACCTCGGCATCGGCATCGCCGGCCTCCTGATGATCGCCGGCGGCATCGTCTCCGGTCTCTGGATCGAGAACCCGCGCCGCCGGGTAGAAGCGATCCCCACCCGCGGCACGGCCCAAGCCGGCGAGTGCGGCCACGGCGCCAACGCCGGCTACGCCGAGCCGGTTGCGCCAAGTGCCGAGGCGTCCGCGGCTGAGCCTGCATAAGCTGCCGCCCAATGTCCGCCGGTTCGCTTGCCACTCTTGCTGAGATGCCACCCAAAGCGCAGACAAAGAGTTCCGACCTCGCAGTTGTCTCAGTCGCCGCGGTTCAGGCCAGGATTCTGGTGATCAGGGAACACCAGGTAATGCTCGATCAGGATCTCGCCGAGCTGTATGGGGTTGAGACGGGCGCGTTGACAAGAGCAGTTCGCCGTAACGAAGAGCGTTTCCCCTCTGACTTCATGTTTCAGCTCACAAAAGACGAATATGCAGATTTGAGAAGCCAAATTGGCATCTCGAGTGGGCACGGGGGTCGTCGCTATCCCCCTTATGTCTTTACCGAGCAAGGGGTCGCGATGCTTTCGAGTGTTCTTCGCAGTGGTAGGGCGGTAGCCGCGAACATCGCAATCATGCGGGCCTTCATAGAGATGCGTCGCGCCGCAACCAACTACAAAGCGCTTGAGACGCGAATCGATGATCTAGAGGCAAGGACAGCTGGAAAGCTTGGAGAGCATGAGAAACATCTGGTGGCGATCTTCAAAGCCCTAAGGCAGCTGGCAACTCCTGTGCCACCCAAGCGAAAGCATCCGCTCGGATTCAGTCCGCCAGAGAACGGCAAGAAGTAGCGATGCCCGCTCCGATCATCTTCTCCGGCATCCAACCGACCGGTCGCAAGCACCTCGGCAACTACATCGGCGCGGTCCGCCAGTACGTCGAGGGTCAGGACCGGGGCGATCCGGCGATTTTCTGCATCGTCGACCTGCACGCGATCTCAGTCGAATACGACCCGGTTGAGCTTCGTGAACGCCTGTACGACACGACGGCGATCCTGCTGGCGGCGGGACTAGATCCTGAGCGCTGCATCCTCTTCCGCCAGTCCGACGTGCGCGAGCACACCGAGCTGACCTGGCTGCTCTCGGCGGTCACCGCCCACGGCGACCTCAACCGCATGCACCAGTTCAAGGACAAGTCGGCTAAGCAGCGCGAGCTTGTCCCTGCCGCTCTCTTCTTCTACCCAGTGCTGATGGCCGCCGACGTGCTCGCCTACAAGGCGACCGAGGTGCCGGTCGGGGACGACCAGCGCCAGCACGTTGAGCTGATGCGGGAGATCGCCCGCCGCTTCAACGAGCGCTTCGGCGAGACGCTGGTCGTGCCGGAGATGCGTATCCCTGAGGTTGGCGCCCGGATCATGGACCTGCAGGAGCCGGAGCGGAAGATGTCGACCACGGGCGGCACCGAGCAGGGCACTGTCCTCGTCCTCGACGAGCCGGACGCGATCCGCAAGAAGTTCGGCTCGGCCGTGACCGACTCCGGGCGCGAGATCGTCCGTTTGCCCGAGAAGCCGGGGATCAGCAACCTGATCGACATCCTCGCCGTTGCCCGAGGCACCGACCAGGCGGATGTCGAGCGTGAGTTCGGGGGCACCGGCTACGGCGACTTCAAGAAGGCGGTGGCCGAGACGGTGGTCGACTTCCTCGCCCCGGTCCGCGAGCGCTACGCGGAACTGCGCCCGGAGGAGGCGGCGCTGGAGGCGGCGCTCACCGCCGGGGCCGAGAAGGCGCGCGCGATCGCCTCGCCGACTCTCGCCGAGGTCCGCGACCGGATGGGCATCGGCCCAAAATAGTCCCGCCCCGGGTCAATCGAGGCCGCGCAGCCGACATTCACCCCACTCTGGTGTGGTCAAAGTCGGATGCGCCGATCGCAACCGATGCGACTGGCACTCTGAGGGGTGATGCCGTCTGTCAGGACCAGTAGGGGCTCGCCGCCGCCGACAGATCCGGAGTCTTTGAGATCACAATCTGTGATCTCAAACCATGGCGGCGGTGGTCATCACGATCACCAGACCAGAACTAGGCTTTGTCCGTGACCGTCGCCGAGCTGGATCTCGACCTCGACGTCTTCGCCGGGCCGTTCGACCTGCTGATGGCGATCGTGCTGCGCGAGGAGGTGAGCCTGCTCGAGGTCGAGCTTGGTGAGGTCGTGGTCGCCTACGTCGAGCACCTCGAGCGGGAGGACGAGCTCGAGCTGGAGGTGGCGACCGAGTTCCTCGTCCTGATTGCGGCCCTGCTGGAGCTGAAGTCCCGCCTGCTCCTGCCCGGCGCGGACGAGGGGCTGGAGGAGGCGACGCCCGAGGAGGCGGTCGAGGAGCTGCTCGCCCGCCTGCTCGAGTACCGCCGCTACCGCGACGCGGCGGCGATGCTGACCGAGCGCTTCGAGGCCGAGCGGGGCCACCTCTACCGCGCCGCGCCGCTGCCTCCCGAGCTGCGCCGCGTCGCCCTCGAGGCCGCTACCGCCGCCTATGACCCGGAACGGCTCGGCGTCGCCCTGGGCGATCTGCTGACGACACCGCCCGGGCTCAACTTCGAGCACATTCGCCCGACCGTCTCGCTGGAAAAGCGACTGAGCGCGCTGCGCGACGCGCTCGCCGGGCGCCCGAGCATCGATTTCGACGAGCAGTTCGGCGGCGAGGACCGGCTCACCCAAGCGGTGACCCTGTTCGCGCTGCTCGAGCTCTACCGCAAGGGGGAGGTCACGTGGGAGCAGTCCAAGCCGTTGGGCCCAATCGAGATCCGGAAGGCATGAGCGCGGAGCGAGCAAGCGTGCATCTCTGGTTCTTCGCGCCGCGAGCGAAGCGCGAAATGGATGTCTCGTGAACGACCTGGCGCGGACGGTCGAGGCGCTGCTCTTTCTCTCGCCGCAGCCGGTCTCTCTCGCCGACCTGGCGGAGGCGACCGAGGCGAAGGAGGGGCAGGTCGCCGAGGCGATCGACCTGTTGCGCGAGGACCTCGGCGAAGGCAAGCGGGGTGTGGTCCTGCGCGAGGTCGCCGGCGGCTTCTCGCTGGCCAGCGACCCCGCCAGCGAGGGGGCGGCGCGGCGGCTGCTCGCCAAGCCACGCACCCCGCCGCTGACCCAGGCGCAGGCAGAGACGCTGGCGATCGTTGCCTACCTACAGCCGGTCTCGCGGCCGGAGGTGGCGCGGATCCGCGGCGTCTCCTCGGAGTCGGCGGTGCAGACGCTCGCCGAGCGTGGCCTGATCGAAGAGTCGGGGCGCTCGCGCTTCGGCGCCGCGATCTTCAAGACGACCGAGCTGTTCGAGCGTCTCTTCGGCCTCGCCGGGCTCGACCAGCTGCCCGATCCGTCGAAGTTCGATCCCACCCCGGAGGACGAGCGCGAGCTGCGCGAGCGGCTGCTGAAGGCGGGCGAGCAGCGCGCCGAGCCGTGAGGCTCGCGAAGTTTCTGGCCCACGGAGGAGTTGCCTCCCGCCGTAAAGCAGAGAGCATCATTGCCTCAGGCCGGGTCACGGTTGCCGGTGAGGTCGTTACCGATCCGGCTCGGAACGTTGGCGAGGGCGATGACGTGCGGGTCGACGGGAGTCCAGTTGGAGAGGAGGCGCGGGAGGTTTGGGTGGTTAACAAGCCTGCTGGGGTTGTCTCGACGGCGCAGGAGCCGGGGAGTCGGCCGGCGGTGGTTGAGCTGGTCCGCACTGAGGCCCGGCTGTATCCGGTCGGGCGGCTCGACGCCGATTCGACCGGGCTCTTGCTGCTGACCAACGATGGGGAACTGGCCAACCGGCTCACGCATCCGCGTTACGAAGTGCCGAAGGCCTACCGGGCCGAGCTGCGTCGGCCGCCCTCTGACGGCGATCTGGAGCGGCTGCGAGGAGGGGTCGTGCTCGACGACGGCCCCACCGCGCCGGCCGAGGTGAGCCGGCTCGGCGAACGCGAGGTCGAGATCGTCCTGCGCGAGGGACGCAACCGCCAGGTGCGGCGGATGGCCGAGGCGGTCGGCAACGAGGTGGTCGCTTTGCGCCGGGTGCGCTTCGGTCCGATCACCCTCGGTGGGCTGGCCGCGGGAGAGGCGCGTCGCCTCTCCGACGACGAGATCGCCAGCCTCTGGAAGGATGTAGGCCCGTGAGGTGGACCGAGGGGTGGGAATGAGCGAGGGCGAGGAGCGGCTGTTCGCCGTCCGCGGTGCCGTTCAGGCGGAGGCCAACGAGGCGGAGGCGATCGTCGCCGCGACCGAGGCGCTGCTGCGCGAGCTGCTCAGCCGCAACGAGCTCGGGCCGGAGGCGATGGTCAGCTGCATGTTCACGACGACCCAGGACCTCGACGCCGAGTTCCCGGCCGTGGCGGCCCGCAACGTCGGGCTGGAGTCGGTGCCGCTGATCTGCGCCCGCGAGATCGACGTCCCCGGGGCGATGCCGCGGGTGATCCGGGCGATGGTCCACTACTACGCGCCGGTCGGCCACACCCCGGCCCACACCTACTTAGGAGACACGCAGGAGCTGCGCTCCGACCTGCACGCTGCACAATAGGAGCGATGAGCGTCACCTTCGCTGAGAAGCTCGCCCGCATTCCGGGCTACAAAGCCGGCGTGCCGACCGGGCAGGCGCCGGAGGCGATCGCCGCTGGCGAGATCGCCCAGCTCGCCTCCAACGAGTCGCCGTTCCCGCCCCACTCAGAGGTGGTCGCGGCGATCAAGGCCGCCGCCGCGGCGATGAACCGCTACCCAGACCCCGACGCGACGCTGTTGCGCCAGCGCATCGCCGAGCGGCACGAGACAGAGCCCGGCCGGATCGCGGTCGGCAACGGCTCCTGCGAGATCCTCCTTGCCGCCGCGGAGGCGCTCTGCGAGCCCGGCTCCGAGATCGTCTACGCCTGGCCGTCGTTCTCGATGTACCCGTACCTGGCGGCGCTGACCGGGGCGCGCGAGATCCGCGTCCCGCTCGCCGCTGGTGACGTCCATGACCTCGATGCGATGGCTACGGAGGTGACCGCGGCGACCCAGCTCGTCGTCGTCTGCAATCCCAACAACCCAACCGGCACCCACCTTCCAACCGCCGAGATCGCCGCCTTCTGCGAGCGGATCCCGGCGCACGTGACGATCGCGCTCGACGAGGCCTACGTCGAGTTCCAGACCGTCGAGGACGCCGACGCCGGCATCGACCTGCTGGCCGCGTTCCCCAACCTGGTCGTGCTGCGCACGTTCAGCAAGTGCTACGGCCTCGCCGGCCTGCGGGTGGGCTACGCGGTCGGCTCCGCCAAGTTTCGCGCTGCGGTCGACGCCGTGCGGCAGCCGTTCAGCGTCAACGCGCTGGCCCAGGCCGCTGCCGCCGAGGCGATCCTGCACCAGGACGACGTCGCCCGCAGGGTGGAGAGCACGGTGGCCGAGCGGATCCGGGTCGAGGAGGGGCTGCGCGAGCTTGGCCTACGCACCGCCGCGACCCAGGCCAACTTCTCCTGGATCGACCTCGGCGATGCCGACGAGGGCGAGGTCATCGCCGGCCTCGCCGAGCGCTCAATCGCCGTCCGCCCGGGCAGCCCCCTCGGTGACCCCGGCCACATCCGGGTCACCTACGGCACGGCGGCCGAGAACGACCGCTTCCTCGCCGCGATCACCGAGCTGGTCTAGGGCCCGGGTTGCCGCGGTCGGCATGCCCTGCTACAAAGGACGGGATGACTCGAGTCGCCACGCCGAACACCTCCGCCGCCCGCTCGGGCGGGCTCGTGCGTGCCTCTGAGTCCTATTGGCGATTTAGCTAGGCGTCCGGCCTCGCGGGGTGTTGCCGCACCCCCAAGTTTCTCGGCCGGGCGCCGGACATTTTCGTCTCTTCGCTTGGACGTTTGTGCGATGAGGCAGACCCGAAGTAGGATTTTTGAGCATGGAGGGCGGTGAAGGCAAAATGATGATCGGGATGCAGGGGAAGACTGGGGATCGCGTTCGCGACCAGCGGATCGAGCGAGTAGAGGAGCTCGTCTCGCCGGCGACGCTGCTCGAGGAGCTGCCGCTGGGCGAGGTGCGCGAAAAGGCCGTTGTGAGGGGCCGCGGAGAAGTAGGGAACGTTCTCGATGGAGCCGATGACCGGGTGATGGTCGTGGTCGGGCCGTGCAGCGTCCACGACCCGGTTGCGGCGTTCGAGTACGCCGGCAACCTCGCCGAGGTGGCCCGGGACTTCGGCGACGAGCTGCTGGTGGTAATGCGCGTCTACTTCGAGAAGCCGCGCACGACGACCGGCTGGAAGGGCCTGATCAACGACCCTCACCTCGACGGCTCCGGCGACGTCAACGCGGGCCTGCGGATGGCGCGGGCGCTGCTGCTGCAGGTGCTCGACCTCGGCCTGCCGGTCGGCTGCGAGTTCCTCGACCCGATCACGCCTCAGTACATCGCCGACACCGTCTCCTGGGGGGCGATCGGTGCGCGCACCACCGAGAGCCAGATCCACCGGCAGCTCGGCTCGGGGCTCTCGATGCCGATCGGGTTCAAGAATCGCACCGACGGCGACATCCAGGTCGCCGTCGATGCCGTGCGCGCCGCGGCTGTGCCGCACGCCTTCGCCGGCATCGACGACGGCGGCAACCCGGCCGTCCTCTACACCACGGGCAATCCCGATGGCCACATCATCCTTCGCGGTGGCAGGGAGGCCCCCAACTACGACCTCGAGGGGGTCGCCGAGGCGCTGGCGAGACTGGGCGAGGCCGGGCTCCCGGAGCGCGTCGTCGTCGACGCTTCGCACGACAACAGTAAGAAGGACCCGGCGCTGCAGGTGCTGGCCGCCGGTCACGTCGCCGACCAGATCGCCGACGGCAACAGCCGCATCGTCGGCGTCATGCTCGAGTCGTTCCTGGTCGAGGGGCGCCAGGATCTCGGTGAGAGCTCCGAGCTCACCTACGGGCAGTCGATCACCGACCCCTGCATGGACTGGGACGAGACGGTACGGGTGCTCGAGCAGGGTGCCTCGGCCGTGCGGGCGCGGCGCGGCGAATGAGAATCGCCGTCCTTGGGGTCGGCCTGATCGGCGGCTCGATCGGGCTCGCGGCGCGGCGCCACGAGGGTGGCGAGGTGGTCGGCTTTGACCCCGACCCGGCGACCCTGGCGCGAGCGGTTGAGTCCGGCGCCCTCGATCGAGGTGCGAGCACGCCCGGCGAGGCTTGCGAAGCGGCCGAAGTGATCTTCTGCGCAGCTCCGGTGGCGGCGTTGCCATCGCTGGCGGGCGCCGCGCTCGAGGCCTGCGGCCCCGACGCTGTCGTCACCGACGTCGGCTCGACCAAGCGCCAGATCGTCGCCGCCCTGGGTAGCGATGAGCGCTTCATCGGCGGCCATCCCCTGGCCGGTGCGGAGACGTCGGGGGTGGAGAACGCCCGCTCCGACCTCTTCCAGGGCGCTCGCTGGTACCTGACCCCGACCGAGCGCTCCGGCGGCATGCTCTACGACAAGCTGCAGCGGGCGGTCTCCGACCTCGGCGCGAGGCCGCAGGCGATCGCCGCCGAGACCCACGACCGCCTGATGGCGACGGTCAGCCACCTGCCGCACGTCGTCGCCAACGTGCTGGTCGGCCAGGCGGCTGCCGAGCTGACTCGCGACTCGGAGCGGATGCCCGAGGTCGGGCCGAGCTTTCGCGATACGACCCGCGTCGCCGGTGCCAACCCGGCGATCTGGAGCGACATCTTCTTAACCAACAGCGATGCGGTGGCAGAGGCGATCGAAGATGCCGGCGAGCGGCTGCGCGAGGCCGCGGAGCTGATCCGCAGCGGCAACCGAGAGGCCGTCGCCGCCTGGCACGAGGCGGCGGGGGATGCCAGGCGCAACCTGCTCGAGGCCGACCTCGCGGGCGGGCTGTTGCATGAGCTCCGCGTCGTCGTCGTCAACCGCCCGGGCATCGTCGCCGAGCTGGCGCTGGCGTTGGGCGAGGCAGGCGTCAACATCGAGGACATGGCCCTGCACCCGGCTCCCGATATGCGCTCGGGCGCCGTTTCGCTCTGGGTCGCCGGCCGCGAGCAGGCGGAGCGCGCGGCGACCCTGGTGCGGGAGCTGGGTCACTCGGCGACGGTGATCGGCCCCTCGGACGCGTGAGCGCCTCCCGCTTCGACCCCTCCGGACCGCTGCGTGGAGCGCTGCGGCCGCCGCCGGACAAGTCGGTCTCCCACCGCGCTGCGCTGATCGCGGCGATGGCCGACGGCGAGACGACGATCGACGGCTACCTTGACTCGGCCGACACGCTCTCGACCTTGATCGCCATTTGCCGGCTGGGAGCGCAGGTGGAAGGCCTGGCGACCGGGCCGCCAATGATCTCATCTCGAATGACGGTCCGTGGCATCGGCCTGCGCGGCCTCACCGAGGCGAGCATCGACGTCGGCAACGCCGGCACCTTGCTGCGGCTGCTGCCGGGCTGGCTGGCCGGGCAGGAGACGGGGAGCTGGACGCTTGACGGCGACACCTCGATCCGCCGCCGCCCGGTCGATCGCATCGCCGAGCCGCTGCGGTTGATGGGGGCGCAGCTGCGCTGCCGCGAGGATCGCCTGCCGCCGCTCGAGATCGACGGCGCACCGCTACGGGGCATCTCCTACGAGCTGCCGGTCGCCAGCGCCCAGGTCAAGTCCTGTCTGCTCTTCGCCGGCCTTTTGGCGGAGGGCGAGACGCAGGTAGTCGAGCCGTCGCCAAGTCGCGACCACACCGAGCGGATGCTCGCCGCCGCGGGGGCAGAGGTCGAGCGCCGCGACGGCGCCGTTGCCGTGCGACCGGCGCAGCGGCTCGAGCCCGGCGAGGTCGCCGTCCCTGCCGACTTCTCTTCAGCCGCCTTCTTCCTCGTCGCGGCGCTGCTGGTCCCGGGCAGCGACCTGACGCTCACCGGCGTCGGCCTTAATCCGACTCGCACCGGGCTGCTCCAGATCCTCGCCCGGATGGGAGCTGAGATTGAGGTCGAGCCCGAAGGCGAGCGCGGCGGTGAGCCGGCCGGCCGGCTCCGTGTCCGCTCCACTGAGCTGCGCGGGACGGAGGTCGCCGCCGCCGACGTGCCGCTGGCGATCGACGAGCTGCCGCTGGTGGCGCTCGCCGCCTGCTTCGCCGAGGGCGAGACGACGATCCGCGACGCCGCCGAGCTGCGCCGCAAGGAGTCGGACCGGATCGCGGTCGTCGCCGAAGTGCTGAACGGACTGGGGGGCAAGGTCGAGCCGAGGGCGGACGGGATGAGGATTCTGGGCGGCGGCGGCCTGGGCGGTGGCTCGGCCTTCTCGCACGGCGACCACCGGGTCGCGATGCTGGGCGCGATCGCCGGTCTCGCCTCGACCCAGGGTGTCGAGGTCGAGGGTATGGGGGCGGCTACGGTCAGCTACCCGCGCTTCGAGGCCGACCTCGCAACGCTGCTCAGCTCCTGACGCCCATACATTGCGCCCATGGTGATCGCGATCGACGGCCCCGCCGGGGCCGGCAAGTCCTCGGTGGCCCGCGGCGTCGCCGCGGCGCTCGGCTTCACCTACCTCGACTCGGGAGCGATGTACCGCTGCGTCGCTCTGGCTGGGATCGAGCAGGGCGTAGGCCTCGATGACCCCGAGGCGATGGCGGCGCTCGCCGCCGGGCTCGAGATCGCCTTCGCGGGCGAGGCCGTGATGCTCGGCGGGCGCGACGTCTCGAAGGAGATCCGCGCCCCCGAAGTGACCGAGGCCTCTTCGCGGGTCTCCATCCACCCTGGTGTACGCGAGGCGATGGTTGCCCGCCAGCGGGCGCTGATCGCCGCCGGGCGCTATGTAGCGGAGGGACGCGACATTGGGACCGTGGTCAGCCCCGATGCCCCGTTCAAGGTCTTCCTTACCGCCAGTGAGGAGGAGCGGGCGCGCCGGCGCGCCACCCAGATCGGGGCCGACCAGGCCGAGGTGCTGGCAGCACAGCGACAACGCGATGAGCGCGACGCCACAAGGGAGCACAGCGCGCTGCGCGCCGCTCCCGACGCGGTCGAGATCGACACCACCGGCCTCGCGCGTGAGGAGGTCGTCGCCAGGGTCGTCTCCCTGGCGCGTGAGAGGGGACTGGCATGAGCCTGCCGACGGTGGCGGTGGTCGGCTTCCCCAACGTCGGCAAGAGCACCCTGGTCAACCGCCTGGCGGGCGGGCGCGAGGCTGTCACTCATGCCGAGCCAGGAGTCACCCGCGATCGCAAGCGGGTGCGCTGCGAGTGGAACGGCGTCGCCTTCGAGCTGCTCGACACCGGCGGCATCGACCTGCAGGACGAGAGCGAGCTGGCTCGCGACATCCAGCGCCAGGCGCGGCTCGGCATCGCCGAGGCCGACGCGGTGCTGCTGGTCGTCGACGGCAGGGCCGGGATGCGCGCCGGCGACGCCGAGTTGGCAAAGACCCTGCGCGGAGCTGACGTGCCGACGCTGGTCACCGTCAACAAGGCCGACCGACCCGGCGACGAGCACCTCAGCGCCGAGTTCAACAAGCTTGGCCTCGGCGAGCCACTCGCGGTCTCGGCGACGCACGGCCTTGGCAGCGGTGACCTGCTCGATGCGATCGTCACCGCGCTCGGCGAGGCCCGGCCTCTCGAGGAGGCGGGGGACGAGGTGCGCGTCGCCGTGGTCGGTCGCCCCAACGCCGGCAAGTCATCCCTCGTCAACGCTTTCCTCGGCGATGAGCGGGTGATCGTCTCCGAGCGCGCCGGCACCACTCGCGACGCGATCGACACCGAGCTCGAGGTCGACGGGCGGCGCGTCGTACTCGTCGACACCGCTGGCCTGCGCCGGCGCTCGAAGGTTGCCGGCACGGTCGATTACTACGCGCAGCTGCGCTCCGAGCGCGCGGTCGAGCGGGCCGAGGTGGCGCTGGTCGTCTGCGATGCATCGGAGGGGGTCACCGCGGAGGACCTGCGCGTCGCCGAGCTGGCGATGCGGGCGGGCTGCGCGACCCTGCTTGCGCTCAACAAGTGGGATGTCACTCGCACTGATCTCGACGACGCCAAAGCTCGGGTCGAGCGCAAGCTGCGCCTCCGTCCGGCTGTGATCACCTGCTCGGCGAGCCGGGGACGCAACGTCGCCAAGCTGCTGCCGAAGGCGATCGAGCTTGCCGATCGTGCCGGCGAGCGCATCCCGACCCCGGAGCTGAACCGCTTCGTCGCCGACGTCGTCGCCAAAGCGCCGCCGCCGGCTCGCCGCGGGCGGCGCTTGCGCCTCTACTACGCGGCCCAGATCGGAGAGCGACCGCCGCGGATCGCGATCCAAGTCAACGACCGTCGCCTCATCATCCGCGACTGGGCCTACCACCTCGAGAACCGGCTGCGCGAGGCTTACGGTCTCGAGGGCGTCCCCCTGGTGATCGACTTCGTCCCGAGGAAAAGCAGATACCGGAACGCATGACCGCGCATCCCTCCTTGACCATTTAATCTTCGCCGCATGAGCCAAACCCAGCCACTCGCCGAGGGCGAATACCTGTTCACGTCGGAGTCGGTCACCGAGGGGCATCCCGACAAGATCTGCGACCAGATCTCCGACGCTGTCCTCGACGCGGTGATGGCGGAGGACCCGGAGGGTCGGGTCGCCTGCGAGACGATGGTCAACACCGGGATGGCGGTGGTCTCGGGGGAGATCTCGACCGAGGTCCACCTCAACGTGCCCGACCTCGTCCGCGAGACGATCCGCAAGATCGGCTACGACCACGGCGACTACGGCTACCACTGCGACCACGTCTCGGTGCTGGTCTCGCTCGACAAGCAGTCGCCCGACATCGCCCAGGGCGTCGACGCCGCCTACGAGACCCGGACCGAGTCGGTCGAGGACGAGCTCCTGGTCGCCGGCGCCGGCGACCAGGGAATGATGTTCGGCTACGCCAGCGACGAGACCGAGGTGCTGATGCCGATGCCGATCCACATCGCGCACCGGCTCGCCGAGCGGCTCGCCGCCGTGCGCAAGGACCGCTCGCTCGAGTACCTCGGCCCCGACGGCAAGACTCAGGTCACGGTTCGCTACGCGGACGGCCGCCCGGTGCGGGTCGAAAAGCTCCTGATCTCCACCCAGCACGCTGAGGGGGTCGAGTCGGAGTCGAAGATCAAGCCCGACCTCTGGGAGAGTGTGGTCCTTCCCGTGCTTGGCGCTGAGGCGCCTGGCCTCTTCGACGAGGCGGAGCTGCGCCAGCACTTCCTCGTCAACCCGACCGGCAAGTTCGTGATCGGCGGCCCGGTCGGCGACGCCGGCCTGACCGGCCGCAAGATCATCGTCGACACCTACGGCGGCATGGCCCGCCACGGCGGCGGTGCCTTCTCCGGCAAGGACCCCTCCAAGGTCGACCGCTCCGCCGCCTACGCGGCGCGCCACGTCGCCAAGAACGTCGTCGCCGCTGGCCTCGCCCAGCGCTGCGAGGTCCAGGTCGCCTACGCGATCGGCGTCGCCCGCCCGATCTCGCTGATGGTCGAGACCTTCGGCACCGGCAAGCTCCCGGACGCCGAGATCTCGCAGCTGGTCGAAGCCGAGTTCGACCTGCGGCCCGGCGCTTTCCGCGGCTACCTAGACCTGCACCGGCCGATCTACCGGCCCACCGCCGCCTACGGCCACTTCGGCCGCGAGGGCGAGTCCTTCACCTGGGAGCGCACCGACCGCGCCGATTCCCTGCGCGCGGCCGCCGGCTCCGCCGAGGCGACACCCGCCTAGCGAGGTGGGGAGGGGTCCAGTCGGACTCCGGGCGAATTGAAGTCGCACGCGCCTTCGGCGCTTTAGCGACTGAGTTCGAGCGCGGCTACCGCCGCGCAATCACCAAATTGCATATCGCCGCCTAACGGCGACATTCGCCCAGAGCCCGCCCGGACCCCTTTCGACACGTCTGTGGCAGGGATCTCGGGGTTGCTCTGTGCATCGACTGCGGATTCGTGACCTTCGGGTTGTGAGAGCGGACCTTGAAATCGGCTGGACTACGTAGTGCGGTCTAGAACGATTTCCGCGAGACGGAAATCGGCTGGAATCTGTTGGGTTCTTGCCCCATTTCTTGCCCCAGCGCTCGCACGTAGACTCTGGGAGCGCGGATACGCGGGGGCGCCGTCGGCAGCGTTGGCTGACGTTTCAGGTGTGACAGCCCGGCGACAGTCCCGTAGATAGAGTGTGCGCCGGATGTTGAGAATCGGAGCGGGATGGCGGTACCGGGCGGGTCTTCTGGCGATGGTCGCGTTTTTCGCTGCCGCGACCCTCTGCGCTCCCGCCGAGGCCAGCTACCGCCCCCCGGACCGCATCTGGGGCAGCTACGCCGCCGTTTCCGCCTCGGGTGCCGGAGGGACCCGCCTCTTCGACCGACCCAAGGACATCGGACTTAGCCTCAGCCACGACAAACGAGGTCAATGGATCGGCTGGGAAGCGAACTGCAACGGATCAGGAGCCCAGATGCACGTCGGCCACAAGCGAATGCGGCTCGGCTCGATCACCTCCAGTTCCGTTGGCTGTCCCAACCTCTCGGGGCGCCAGGACAGATGGCTGATGAGCCTCTTCACCGCAGATCCTGATTGGCAACTGAAGCGGAGTCTGCTGGTGCTGCGCGCCGGTCAGCGAGTACTGCGACTGCGAACCGGGTCGGGTTGAGCTAGTTCACGGAGAGGGGCACCGGCATCCCTACCCGACGTGCTGCTCGATTGCCTCTTCGGTGCAGCCTCGGAGGACTCGGGCGCCGGGGTTGGGCTCGCCGGACAGCAGCTTGCGTTCGGTCTCTCTCAGCTCCGAGATCGTGAGCCCCTTTTCCACGCAGTTCAGCGCGTCGATGCAGAGGTCTCGTGCCTCTTCGGAGGTCAGCTTGCCGGAGCTGGAGAGTTTGGCGTTCAGAGCGCAGGACTGGACGAAGCGGTTCGCGACGGCCATCGGGTAGCCGCTGGTTATGCCACCTCCTCCCGTGGCCTCTTCTGAGGAAGAAGACGCGGTCGAGTCGCCGCATGCGGCGAGTGCGAGGCAAAGTGCGCTCAGCAGCGCAGCAGTGAGGAGTCCTTTGATCGCGGGCATGTGCTGCGCCTCTAGCGAGGGGGCTGGGGCTCGCCGAGGCCGTGGGTGCCGGCTGCGTGGGTGCCGGTTGCCTGGTCGACGCTTTCAACGACCTGCTCGGGATTGGCTACCCCGGCGAAGACGAAGTTGTAGTCGTCGCCGGCGGCGGTGTCGAAGTCGACGTCGCCGATCTGGACGATCCGCTGATAGACGCCCTGGTTGAAGTTGACGTTTTGGACCCGCTCGAGGCGGGTCTCCTGGACCTCGCGGGAGATGATTCCCCGCTTGATGTTGAGGCGACGGTCGGTGATCGTGTAGGTCGTCGCGACCCGCTTGACGAAGCCGACCAGCACCGTCAGGCCGACGATCACGAGGACGAGCAGGAAGACCGTCCCGCCGCTGACGTCGAAGAGCCTGGCGACGACGCCGACCACGGCGGCGATCGCGATCCCCTTCAGGTAGAAGCCGAGAATCGCCCGCCACGAGGGGTGGCCCTGGAAGATCACCCGCTCTCCCGGACTGAGGTTGAGAGCCATCGGGCGGAGCATACCCGCGGTGTCCGCGCCCCTCCATACCGTGAGTCGGTGACGATCGCCAAGGTCGAGCCGCTGACCCGGGCCCGCGCCCTGCGCGGCCCCTTCGACTACCGCCTGCCGGCCGAGATGAGCGACCTCGAGGTCGGCAGCGTCGTCCGCGTCCCCTTTGGCTCGCGTCGGGTACTCGGCGTCGTGGTCGGGCTGGCGGATGCCTCGGAGCTGCCTCCGGAGCGCCTCGCGGAGCCAATCGAGGCGCTCGAGGCGGGCGTCCCGGCCGAGCTGGTCCGCCTCGGCCTCTGGGTCGCCCGCGAGTACTGCTCGACGCCGTCGCGCGGGCTCGAGCTGGTCCTGCCGCCAGGCCTGGGGGTGGCGGGGGAGCGGGTTCGCCCGCGGCGTGAGCTGCGCGCTGAGATCGTCCCTGCCGGCGAAGCCGCCCTCTCGGACGGAGAGCGGCTCGGGGTTAAGCAGCGGGCTGCTCTGGAGGCGCTCTCCGCCGGCGAGATGTCGGCGCCCGAGCTGGCGGCGGCCGTCGGCGCCGACCGCCAGGTCCTGCGGCGGTTGGAGGGACGCGGCCTGATCGCCACTCGCAGCTCGACCGTGAGCCGGCGGCCGAGCCACCCTGCGCTCGCCGCCGCCGCGGCCCGACCGTCGCTCCTGCCCGAGCAGGAGCGGGCTGTGGAGGGGATCGTCGCGGCGCTCGACGGCGAGGCCGGGGCGCCGCGCGAGCTGCTCCTGCACGGCGTCACCGGCTCCGGCAAGACCGAGGTCTACTTGGCTGCGGTCGAGGCAGCGCTCGCTCGCGGCCGCGGCGCGATCGTGCTCGTCCCCGAGATCGGCCTCGCGCCGCAGGCGGTGGCACGCTTCCGGGCCCGGCTCGGCGACCGCTTCGCCGTCCTCCATTCGGCCCTCTCCGCCGGCGAGCGGCTCGACGAGTGGCGTCGGCTGCGCAGCGGCGAGGCGAGTGTCTGCGTCGGCCCTCGCTCGGCTGTCTTCGCCCCAGTCCGCGACCTCGGGTTGGTCGTAATCGACGAGGAGCACGACCCTTCCTACAAGCAGGAGGGCGACCCTTGTTACGACGCCCGCGCCGTCGCTTTCCGGCGCGTCGAGGAGACGGGGGTCCTCGTTGCCGGCACCGCCACGCCGCGGCCGGAGTCCTGGCTGGCGATGCCCCGGCTGGAGCTGCCGCGCCGCGTCGACGGCCGCCGCATGCCGCCGGTCGAGGTGCTCGACATGCGCGATGCCGACCCTCGCTCCGGCCCCCTGCATCGCGCAACCTGGGAGGCGCTCGAGGCGGTGAGGCGGGACGGCGCCAAGGCGATCGTGATGGTCAACCGCCGTGGCTTCGCGCCCTGGCTTACCTGTCGCTCCTGCGGGCGCCACTGGGGGTGCCCGAACTGCGACGTCTCGCTGATCGTCCACCGCCACGCCAACCGCCTCGTCTGCCACCACTGTGCCCACGTCGAGCCGGCTCCCAGGTCGTGCCCCGACTGCGACTCGACCACCCTGTCGAGGGCAGGGGTCGGCACCGAGCAGGTCGAGGCGCTGCTGGCCGAGCGCCTGGCGCCGATGCCGGTCTTCCGCCTCGACTCGGACACAGTGACCGGCAAGGGGGCGCACGCTCGCATCCTTGCTGGCTTCGGTGAGGCCGAGAGCGGCATCCTCGTCGGCACGCAGATGGTCGCCAAGGGCCACGACTTCCCCGAGGTGACCCTGAGCGCGATCCTCGACGCCGACGCGACCCTGCGCTTCCCCGACTTCCGTGCCGCCGAGCGCACCTTCGCGATGGTCGCCCAGCTCGCCGGCCGCAGCGGCCGTGGTGAGGCCGGGGGAGAGGTGATCGTGCAGACCCTGGCGCCGGGGGCGGCGAGCATCGTCTGCGCTGCCCGCCACGATGCCGCCTCCTTCCTCGCCGAGGAGGTCGAGCGACGCCGGCTGCTGCGCTACCCGCCCTTCTCGCACCTGGTGCGGATTGTGCTCAAGGCCGAGTCGGAACCGCGACTGGAAGCCGCTTCCGCCGAGCTCGCGAGCGCCCTGCGGCCGACGTTGCCGCCGGACGCCGAGCTGCTCGGGCCGGCGCCGATGTTCCGCGTCCGCAATCGTTACCGTCGCCGCCTCCTGACCAAGGCCGGCGACCGCGAGGCCGCTGTCGCCGCGATCCGCGAGGCGGTCGAGCGCCTCGCCGCCGAGCGCTCCCTGCGCGACATCGCGATCTCGGTCGACGTCGACCCGCAGTAGGGAGCGACTGCCTGACACAGGATTGCAGGGGAGAATCTCCGCCCCTGGGATCTCATATCGAGGGTGGAACTCCTATTCGTGCTGGCGACTGCGCTGCCTATCGGCGATCTGATCAATGGTCAGATCGCGCTCACCGACATCGGGACGGGAGCAGCTGTCGGAGGAGTCCTCGGTGAGATCGTTGTACGCCTTGCGCCGATGTTTGGGCTAGAGCCGAAGATCGACGGTTGGCGAGAGGGAATGTTTCTCGGCGCATTGGGGGTCTCTGGCGCTCTGGGTTTTCGGCGAGCTGGAGGCGTAACATGTTGTCTATGTGGGAGAGGCGACTTCTGACCGCATTGATCGTCGTCGGCTTCGGCGCCATCGGCGCGATGCTCGACGTCCGCGGATATACCGTCTTTGCGTATGTAGGCATATCTGTCTCGTTGGCGATGCTCCTCGGCATCCTTTTCGAAGTTCGTCTCCAAGCGCGCCAGCACGCCCGCCTTCGCTAGGTCAGCGGGGATCGCGGCCAGGCCGGTCCATACAATCGGTCTGTGGCCGATGAGCAGGCAATCGGAGCTGACGAGGGCGAGCGCGGGGAGCTCGAACGCGAGCTGATCGCGCGGCGCGATGCCGCCCTCGCCCAGGTGGTCAAGTTCGGCGATCCCGTCCTCAAGAGCAAAGCCTCGCCGGTCACCGAGTTCGGCCCGGAGCTGCGCGCCGAGGTCGAGCGGATGATCGGGATCATGCGCGACGGCATGGGCGTCGGGCTCGCCGCCACCCAGGTGGGGGTGCTGCGCCGCCTGCTCGTCTTCCAGGCCGGCCCCGACAGCGAGCCGACGGCGCTGCTCAACCCCGAGGTCGAGTGGGCGTCGGACGTGCTCGTCGTCGCCGAGGAGGGCTGCCTCAGCCTGCCCGGTGTCTCGATGGACGTTGAGCGTCCGCTGCACGCGCGTGTCACCGGTCTCGACCTCGACGGCGAGTCTGTGCAGGTCGAGGCCTCGGGCCTCGAGGCGCGGGTGCTCCAGCACGAGATCGACCACCTCGACGGGGTGCTGATCCTCGATCACGCCCCGCGCGATCAGCGCAAGGGCGCCCTGCGGGCGCTGCGCGAGGGAGGCACCTACAGCCCCCAGCACGCTGAGGGCGAGGGCCCGGAGGCCGACGGCGAGCACCACGTCGAGTCGCGGACCGACGTCTGAGTGCGCACCGTCTACCTCGGCACCTCGGAGTTCGCGGTCACGGTCCTGCGCCGCCTCGCTGCCTCGCCGCACAAACCGTCGCTGGTAGTCACCCCTCCCGATCGCCCAAGGGGGCGCGGTAGGAGGACGGCGTCGCCGCCGGTCGCCGAGGCAGCGCGCGAGCTGGGCATCGAGCTGCTGCAGGCGGAGAGCGTCAACGACGAGTCGGCTCTGGAGCGGATCCGCGCCGCGCAGCCCGAGCTGGCGGTCGTCTGCGCCTTCGGGCAGCTGCTGCGTGAGCCGCTCCTATCCGAGCTGCCGATGCTCAACGTCCACCCGTCGCTGCTGCCGCGCTGGCGCGGGGCGGCGCCGATCGAGCGGGCGATCATGGCCGGCGACCAGCTCACCGGGGTCTGCGTGATGGAGGTCACCGCCGGGCTCGACTCGGGCCCTGTCGCCTCCTGCGAGGAGGTCGCGATCGGGTCCGAGGACGACTTCGAGACGCTGTCGGAGCGACTCGCCGAGCGCGGAGGCGAGCTGATGGTGGGCGCCCTCGACCTGCGGGCCGAGGGAAGGCTGGAGCTCGAGGAGCAAGACGACGCGGCGGCGACCTACGCCGAGAAGATCGACCCCGCCGAGCGCCGCCTCGATCCCTCTCGCCCGGCGGCGGAGCTGGCGTGGACCGTCCGCGCCCTCACCCCGCACGTCGGCGCCTTCCTGGAGACGGCGGAGGGCAGGCTCGGCGTGAGGCGTGCCCGCGCAGTAGACGTCGGCGTCAAGGCGGGCGTGCTGAAGGCGGAGTGGGGGGCGCTCCTGCTCGGCTGCGGGCGGGGGACGCTGCGCCTCGACGTGGTCCAGCCGCCCGGCGGCAAGCCGATGGCGGCGGACGCATACCTGCGCGGCCACTCCGTGCCCAAACTGTGAGCGCGAAGCGAACAAGCGTGCATATCTGGTTCTTCGCGCCGCGAGCGAAGCGCGAACGAGTGTGATGAGCGAGGTCTCTCCGGCCCGCGCGCTCGCCTTTGGTGTAATCCGCGCCACTTTCGAGGAGGATGCCCACACCGAGCGCGTCTTCGCCGAGGCGGCCGACGCCCAAGGCCTCGCCGGGCGCGAGCGGGCCCAGGCCCAGCGCCTCGCCTACGGCGCCGTGCAGCGGCGCGGCACCGCCGACGCGGCGATCTCGCGTCTCAGCAACCGGCCGCAGCACCGGCTTGACCCACCGGTGCTGGCCGGCCTGCGACTCGGTCTCTTCGAGCTGCTCTTCGCCGACGGTACCCCGGACCACGCGGCGGTGGACCAGTCGGTCGAGCTGGTCAAGCAGGCCGGCGCCGCCCACGCCGCCGGCCTCGTCAACGCGGTGCTGCGGCGCGCGGTCCGTGAGCGCGACGAGCTCACCGCCTCGTTGCTCGGCGACGACTCGACTCCCGAGCTCGCCGCCGTCGCCCACTCTGCGCCGCTCTGGCTGGCGCGGATGTGGTGGGAGGAGCTTGGCGCCGAGGCGGCGTGCTCTCTGCTCGCCGCCTGCAACGAGCCCGCCGAGTCGGCCTTCCGGGTCAACACCCTGGCCACAGATCGCGAGGCGGTGCTGGCGAAGCTGCGCGAGGCCGGCGTGGAGGCGAGCCCCGCGGCTGGCGAGTGGCCCCTGGCGGCGCCGGAGATGATCGTCGTCCAGGGTAGGACGGGGGAGTCCGTCCCGGAGCTGGTCGCCGGCGGCGAGCTGACGCCGCAGAGCCGTGGCTCGGCCGCCGTAGTCGAGGCGCTCGATCCCCAGCCAGGCGAGCAGGTCCTCGACCTCTGCGCTGGTCCCGGGATCAAGACCGGCCAGATCGCCGCCCGCATGGAGGACCGAGGAGAGGTGATCTCGGTCGAGCAGGACCCCGCCCGCGCCGCCGAGATCGCGGCCCAGGCCCGCCGTCTCGGTCTGCGCAGCGTCACCGTGATCGAGGCGGACGGCGCGCAGTCCGGGATCGCGCCCGGATTCGACCGGGTCCTGCTCGACGCGCCCTGCTCCGATCTCGGCGCGCTCGCCTCGCGACCCGACGCGCGCTGGCGCAAGTCCCCAGCGGCGATCGAGCGCCTAGTTGAGGTCCAGTCGCAGCTCCTGGAGAGGGCGCTCGAGTCCCTCCGCCCCGGCGGAACGCTGGTCTACGCGACCTGCACGATCAGCCGCCGCGAGAACGAGGAGCGGGTCGCCGGGGGCGAGCGCTGGCAGCTGAGCCCCGACCGCGATCGCACCACCGGCTTCTTCATCTGCCGGCTGAGGCGGGATGATGGTTAGGCGATGAGCGCCGGGAGCGATGCGGAGAGCGTGCTGCGGCGGCCGGCCTGTCCTGGCTGCGGCGAACCCTGGCTGAGGCCCACGCAGCTCCCCGGCCGCTTCCGCTGCGTGTACTGTCTGCGCCGCTTCGAGCTGGTCTCGCAGTGCCCCAACTGCGGCGAACACCAGACGATCGCCCGGATGAGCACCACCGAGGACATGACCTGCCAGATCTGTGGAGACTCAATGTTGAGGCCGGTATGAGCGAGCGGATGAAGGAGCTGATCGGCGCTCCACGGGTCGCGCCATCGATTCTCTCGGCCGACTTCTCGCGCCTGGGGGCGCAGCTAGACGAGGTGATGGACGCCGGCGCGCGGGTGATCCACTTCGACGTGATGGACGGGCATTTCGTCCCGCCGATCACGATCGGCCCGTTGGTCGCCTCCTCGATCGCCGACCAGGTTCACGCGGCGGGCGGCGTGCTCGACGTCCACCTGATGATCGAGCGTCCCGAGCAGCAGATCGAGGCCTTCTCCGAGGCCGGCGCCGACTCGATCACCTTCCACATCGAGGCCACGGCGCACGCCAACCGGACGCTGGGGGCCATCCGCGAGCTCGGCTGCCTGGCGGGCATCGCCTTCAACCCCGCTACCCCGGTCGAGGCCGTGACCGAGCTGCGCGGCTTCGCCGACATCTTCCTCTGCATGACGATCAACCCCGGCTGGGGCGGGCAGACCCTGATCGAGAGCACCCTCGACAAGGTCGCGCGCCTGGCACCGCTGGTCGGCGACGCGAGGATCGAGGTAGACGGCGGCATCCACGCCTCGACGGCAGGCGCAGCCGCCGAGGCCGGCGCCTCCCTCTTCGTAGCCGGCTCTGCTGTGTTCGGTTCAGACGATCCAGCCGCTGCTTACGCTGAGATCGTCGCTGCAACGGGTGCTGTTTGAGACCCATCCCGGCAGGGGTCCCTAACCACGCGCGATCAGCGCCCCGATGACCTCCTGCCACCAGGCGCGCTCCGGAGGGTCGTCGCCGACCCGCTCGGCGCGCCGTTCGGACCAGCGGACCAGCGCTTGGCGGCCGCCGATTGCGACCACGCCTTCGGTCGTCACCGAGTAGCGGCCGTCCGCCAGCGCCACCAGGGCGCTGGAGCGGTCGCGGCGGCTGCGCAGGATCGCGATCACGGCGACGCCATCGACCTCCTTCGGGTCTGAGGGATCCTCGATGTCACCCCCGGGGCGGACGGTGAAGACCTGGGTGGCGCCGGTGCGGGGCAGCTTCGGCACCGGCGGCGTGCCGACTGGTCCCTCCTGCCAGCGCCGCGTCAGCTTCTCGACCTCGTCGCGCAACTCGCCTCGCACCAGCACGTGCAGCTCGTCGCCCTCTTTGAGCTGGGTCGATCCGCGCGGCGGGAGCGCTCGCCCGTCGCGCACGATCACGTTGACCAGCGCCTCGCGCGGCAGCCCCAGTTCGCGCACCAGGTGTCCTGCCGCGGCCGCGCCGGGGCGAAGGCGGTAGGCGATCACGTCACCGCCCATGCGTCGGATCCGACCCGACTCGAGCAGGCGGCGGGGCAGAGCCGGCTCGTCGGTGGTCAGCCCGAGCCGCTGTGCCAACGGCTCGAAGCTCGCTCCCTGGATCAGGGTCGAGGTGACGACGACGAAGAAGACGATCGCGAACAACTCCTCGCCGCCGGCGACGCCGGCGACGACGGGGAAGGTGGCGAGCCAGATCGGCGTGGCGCCGCGCAGGCCGGCCCAGCCGAGCATTGCTCGCTCGCGCATGCCGAAGGGGGAGAAGAGGGTGGCGACGAGAGCGGCGAAGGGGCGCGCGACGAGGATCAGCACTGCCGAGAGGGCCAGGCCCTCGACCGCGACGTCGCCGAGGGCGCTGGGGAAGACGAGCAGCCCGAGCAGGACGAAGAGGCCGATCTGGGCGACCCAGCCGACCCCCTCGTGGAAGGCGACGATCGTGCGCCGCGCCGGGATGTTGCCTGACCCCAGCGCCAGCGCGGTCAGGTAGGTGGCGAGCAGGCCGGAGCCGTGGGCGACCTCGGCCAGGCCGTAGGCGAGGCCAGCGATCGCGATCGTCGCGACCGGGTAGATCCCGTCGGTGGGCAGCCGCACCTTGTTCAGGGCTGCAACCACGATCCGTCCCAGCGCAAGCCCGATGGCGGCGCCCAGGGCGAGCTTGAGGGCGAGCAGCCCGGCCATGTCGGCGAGCCCGTAGCCCGGGTCCTGGATCCATTCAATGAACCCGATCACCAGCAGCAGCGCGACCGGGTCGTTCATCCCGGACTCTCCCTCGAGCGAGCGGGCCAGCCGCTTCTCCAGGGTCGAGCGGCGCAGGACGGCGAAGATCGCGGCTGAGTCAGTGGCGGCGATCGCGGCGCCGACCAGCATCCCCTCCAGTGTGCTCAGGTCGAAGATCCACTGCGCCGCCAGGCCGGCGACGACTGCGGTCACGACCGTGCCGATGGTGGCCAGCGAGGCGGCTGTCCCAAGCACCGGCCGGATCTCGCGCCAGCCGGCGGTCAGGCCACCCTCGAAGAGGATCAGGATCAGCGCGATCGTGCCCAGGGTGCGGGCCAGCTCGTCGTCGTCGAACTCGATCCCGCCGATGCCCTCTGAACCGGCGAGCATCCCGAGCCCGAGGAAGAGGAGCAGGCCCGGAACACGGACCTGTTCCGCGATCAGGGCTGCGCCGATCCCGGCGGCGAGCAGGGCGCCGGCGGCGAGAATCAGCTCGGCGTCGTGGCCCTCCATGTCCCTAGCTTCCCTCGTCGGCGGCGGCCAGGCGCGCCTCGAGCTCCTCGGTCGAGCCGGCGGTCGGCACGTCCTCGGCTCGCTCGCGCGGCAGTTGGTAGATCAGGAAGAGCAGGCCGAGGAGCAGGGTGGCGGTGAGGGCGAAGCCGACCTCGACCCGGCGGAACTCTTCGCCGATCGGCGCCAGGAAGCACCAGGCGACGAAGAAGGCGGCGCATCCGATCCAGCGCGCCGCGGCGCGCCGCACCTGACCCTGCGCGAGGCAGGCCTGGTTGACCGTCACCGCTGACAGATAGAGGCCCATCCCGGCGGTGACGAAGAGCAGGCCGAGCCGGTCGTAGGTGAACTTCTCGCTAAAGGCGAGCTGCATCAGCTGGGGGCCGGCGACCAGGACGGCAACTGCAACGAGAGCGGTGAAGGCGGCAATCGCCGCCAGGACCATCCGCACCGAGCGGTGGAACTCGTCCTCGCTGCCGGGCTCGTCGCTGGTGTGGAGGCTGGTCAGGTGGGGGAGGATGCTGGTCGAGACCGCTTGGAAGAGCTGCAGCGGCGCCCGCGCGATCATCAGCACGTTGAAGATGAAGCCGGCCGCCGCGGCGCCCTCCAGCCCGCGCACGATCAGCGGCCCGGCGTTGAGGAAAACCTGCTCGCTGAACATGATCAGCAGCACCGCCGCGGCGAAGCCGGCGCCGTGGGCCAGCGAGAATTCCTCCGCCTGGCGCGCGGGTCCTGTCGCCGCAGGGGACCCACCGCCCCTTCCGGTAGCTAAAGCTTCCTCAGGGGCGGTACCCCCTACGGCGCCACCCGCGCGAGCTCGGCGTGCGAAAGCCGCTGGCACCACAAGCAAGCTGAGAAAAGGAGCCGCGACGATCCCGATCGCCACCGCCGACTGGCCGCTGAGCAGCCCGACCGCGACCAGGACCGCGAACAGGGTGCGGAAGACGGACTCGGAGAGGATCATCGCGGTGAAGAGGCCGAAGCGACGGTGCCCGGCCAGATAGCCGCGGGCGAAGTAGCTGGCGGCGTAGAAGAGGACCGCGCAGAAGAAGACCCAGTAGAGCGTTTCGTTGCCGCTGAGCAGGTCGTCCTGGATCGGCCCGCGCAGGACGAGCGTGATGACGGCGAAGGTCGCGGCGAGGCCGAGCTGGATCTTGGTCGCGACCAGGGTCGGCTCGCGCACCGGCTCTCCTTTCGCCAGGCGTTCGGAGATGTGGCGCGAGAGCAGCTGGTCGACCGGGCGGTAGAGGGTGGAGACGGTGATGAAGACGGCCGACCAGACGACGGTGATTTCGCCGTAGTCGGGCTTGGACAGCACGTGCGAGGCGATGAAGAAGTAGACGTAGGTGATCACGCCGGTGAGGCCGACGCCGATGGCGAGGAAGCTCGCGGTCTTGCCATAGTCGGCGGTCGCCGAGCCTCCGCCCGGCGCTTTGCGGAGCGAACGCATCAGCGCGCGGAGGCGCCGCGCTCGTAGTGCGAGGGCTCGACGTCGAGCGCCAGCTCGACCCGCCGCACTCGCTCGAACACGCGTTGGGTCATCACCCGCTGGCCGGCGAGGAGGTCACCGATCACGCCCAGCGCCAGCAGCTGCACAGCAGCGATGAAGAGCACCGCGCCGAGGATCAGCGACTGGACGTGTCCGCTGCTGTCGCCGTTGAGGATCCAGTCGAGCAGGAAGGGCATCCAGGCGGCGAGGGCGAGGATTCCGACCGCCAGCCCGGCCGTGGCGAACACGCGCAGCGGCTCGTAGCGGGCGTAGATGCGCAGGATCGAGAGCGCGTTGCGGCGCACGTAGGCGCCGGTCGAGTCGAAGAGGCGGGAATCGCGCATCTGCGGGTTGACCCCGATCTTGACCTGGTCGACTGCGACCAGCATCTTGCCGGCCTGGATCAGGCTCTCCAGCGTGTAGGTGAAGTTGTCGACGACGAGGAGGCCCAGCGCCGCCTCGCGGTTGTAGGCGCGGAAGCCCGAGGTGGTGTCGGCGATCGCGGTTCCCGAGAGCCGGCGCACGACCCAGCTACCGAGGCGCTGCAGGGCCTTCTTCGGCCCGGAGAAGTGCTCGATGCGGGATACCTGGCGGTCGCCGACCACCATGTCGGCGTGACCGGCGAGGATCGGGCCGAGCAGCTTCGGGATGTCGGCGCCGCGGTACTGGTTGTCGGCGTCGGTGTTGACGATGACGTCGGCGCCCAGCTTCAGGCAGGCGTCTAGGCCCGCCTGGAAGCCGGCGGCGAGGCCCTTGTTGTTGGGGAGACGGACGATGTGCTCGACTCCGTGCTCGCGCGCGACCGCCGCCGTGCCGTCGGTTGAGCCGTCGTCGATCACCAGCAGCTCGACCTCATCGACCCCCTCGATTCGGCGCGGGATGTCGGCCACGGTTGCCGGCAGCGTCTCCGCCTCGTTCAGGCAAGGGATCTGGACGATCAGCTTCACGGTGGGGGAGGGTATCCCCGTATTCGGATCAGCCGCCCCGGTACGATGTTGATTGACGAGTCAATCAGTGCCATGAATGCCCAGCTCACAGCCACGGATCGGGCGCATCTGCAGCGAGCTCTTGAGCTTGCGGAGCAAGGGCGGGGGAGAGTCAGTCCTAATCCACTGGTCGGCGCGGTCGTCGTGCGGGACGGAGCCGTGATCGGCGAGGGGTTCCATGCCGAACTGGGCGGATTGCACGCCGAGCGGGCGGCGTTGGAGGATTGCCGGCGGCGGGGAGAGGACCCGGCGGGGGCGACGATGTATGTGACTTTGGAGCCGTGCGCGCACCAGGGTCGGCAGCCACCGTGCACGGAAGCGATCCTCGAGGCCGGGATTGGGCGGGTGGTGATCGGCTCCGAGGACCCGACCGAGAAGGCTTCCGGACGTGGGCCCGGGATCCTCCGCGACGGCGGGATCGAGGTCGAGACGGCGGCCGGCCAGGAGGCGACCGCGGCGCGGCTGCTCAACCAGCCGTTCCGCAAGCACGCCCGCACCGGCCTGCCCCTCGTCACGCTCAAGCTGGCGATGTCGCTCGACGGTCGCACGACCCCGCCACCCGGCGACTCCCCTTGGATCTCCAGTGAGTCCAGCCGCGCGCTCGTCCACCGCTGGCGCGCTGAATCAGACGCGATCGCCGTCGGCATCGGCACCGTTCTCGCCGACGATCCGCTCCTCACCGCGCGCACCCCGGACGCCGCCCGCCAGCCGACCCGCGTCGTCTTCGACTCCAAGGCTCGCCTCCCGCTCGACTCTCAGCTTGTCCATACGCTCGATGAGTCATCCGTGCTCGTCATCGCCTCACCCGATGCCGACCCGTCCCACCAGATCGCGCTGCGCGAAGCAGGCGTCGAGGTCCTCGTCGCCGGCAGCATCGATGCCGCTCTCGCCGACCTCGGCCGCCGCGGCATCGCCAGCCTCTTCCTCGAGGGTGGCCAGACCCTCGCTGCCGCTTTCGCCGACGCTGACGCCATCGACGAAACCCGCATCTTCGTCGCGCCGGTGTTGCTTGGAGGTGTGGGACACGGGGCTCTGCGCGCGGGTCCTGTCGCCGCAGGGGACCCACCGCCCCTTCCGGTAGCTAAAGCTTCCTCAGGGGCGGTACCCCCTACGGCGCCACCCGCGCGCCGGACCGCCCTGTCCTCCACTGTCGAGACCGTCGGCGACGATGTTCTCGTTCAAGCCCGATTCAAGGAGTGGTGAGTGTTCACGGGGCTAGTCCAAGACGTAGGCACGGTCGAGTCGATCGAGAGCGGCGCCGACGGGGCGCGGGTGCGCATCGCCACTTCGTTGGCTGATGAGATCGCGACCGGAGACTCTGTTGCTGTCAACGGCGTCTGCCTCACGGCCAGGAGCGTCGGAACGAGCGGGTTCGAGACCGAGGCTATGAACCAGACGCTGGATGTCACCGCCCTCGGTGGCTTGGAACCTGAGAGCCGAGTCAACCTCGAGCTGGCGATGAAGGCTTCTGACCGACTCGGAGGGCACATCGTCCAGGGCCACGCCGACGGCGTCGGCGAGGTCGCTTCGGTCGAGGAGGACGGTTTCGCCCGCCGGCTGCGCGTCGCGCTCGCACCGGACCTGCTGCGCTACGTGGTCGAGAAGGGTTCGATCACCTTTGACGGTGTCAGCCTCACCGTGGCGGCGTTGGGCGATGACTGGGCGGAGGTGTCCTTGATCCCCGAGACGCTGGAGCGGACGAACCTGGGGGAGGCCGATGCCGGGCGCAAGATCAACGTCGAGTGTGACGTGATCGCAAAGTACGTGGAGAGGTTGGTGTCACCATTCGCTGGAAAGGAGCGGGCGTGAGCCAGATGACGGAGACGCAGAAGACAGAGGGTGTGGCAGCCGAGGCGGGCGAGGGCCCCTTCGCGATGATCGAGGAGGCGATCGAGGAGATCCGCCAGGGTCGGATGGTCGTCGTCTGCGACGACGAGGACCGCGAGAACGAGGGCGACCTGACGATGGCGGCCCAGTTCGCGACCCCCGAGGCGGTCAACTTCATGGCCAAGGAGGCGCGCGGCTTGATCTGCCTCGCGCTCACGCCCGAGCGCTGCGACGAGCTCGGCCTCGACCTGATGGCGGCCAAGAACGAGACGCCGCTCCAGACCGCCTTCACGGTCGCGATCGAGGCGCGGGAGGGCGTCACCACCGGGATCTCCGCCGCCGACCGGGCGCGGACGATCCAGGTCGCCGTCGACCCCGGCGCTAGCCCCCGCGACCTGGTCCAGCCCGGCCACGTCTTCCCGCTCAAGGCGAAGGCCGGCGGGGTCTTGGAGCGGACCGGCCAGACCGAGGCCGCCGTCGACCTGGCCCGGCTCGCCGGCCTCAACCCGGCCGGGGTGATCTGCGAGGTGATGAACGAGGACGGGACGATGGCGCGCGTCCCCGACCTGATCCCCTACTGCGAGCGGCACGGCCTGAAGATGATCACCGTCGCCGACCTAATCGCCTACCGGCGGCGCACCGAGAAGCTGGTCGAGCGGGTCGTCGACACGGCGCTGCCGACCGAGTTCGGCGAATTCACCGCCGTCGGCTACCGCTCTTTGGTCGACGACAAGCACCACGTGGCGATGGTCAAGGGCGAGGTCGACGGCACCGAGGACGTGCTGGTCCGCGTCCACAGCGAGTGCCTGACCGGCGACGTCTTCCACAGCATGCGCTGCGACTGCGGCGAACAGCTAGTCGCGGCACTCTCGATGATCGAGGAGGAGGGCCGCGGCGTCCTCCTCTACCTCTCCCAGGAGGGGCGCGGGATCGGCCTGCTCAACAAGTTGAAGGCCTACAAGCTGCAGGAGGAGGGCGCCGACACGGTCGAAGCCAACCTGAAGCTGGGGCTGCCCGCCGACCTCCGCGACTACGGGATCGGCGCCCAGATCCTGGTCGACCTCGGCCTGACCAGCATCCGCATTCTCACCAACAACCCGAAGAAGATTCACGGCCTCGAGGGGTACGGGCTCTCGGTCGCCGAGCAGGTGCCGATCGAAGCCTCTCCCAACTCCCACAACGAGGCCTACCTGCGGGCGAAGCGGGACAAGATGGGCCACTCGCTGCACCACCAGGGCCTCGCCCTCGACGAGGAGATGATCCACGAGGAGGAGGAGCGCGACGCGGAGGCGGAGGGTGGCTGAGGCCGGGGAGTTCCTCGAAACGTTCAGCGAGGAAGAGCGCAACGCTCTGGCGCCGCTGCACTTCGCGGTCTGCGTCGGCCGCTTCTACGAGGACCTCGCCGAGCGGCTGCTGAGCGGCGCCAGAGAGGGCTTCAAGATAGCCGGTGTGGACGGGGGCAGTGTTAAGGAGCTCTCGGTGCCAGGCGCCTACGAGCTGCCCTTCGCTGCCAGGCAGCTGGCTGACGCGGCCTTCGCCGGCGTCGCCTGCCTCGGCGTCGTCATCCGCGGCGAGACCGACCACTACGACTTCGTCTGCGCCGAGGCGGCGCGGGGGATTCAAGATGTGCAGTTGCAGACGGGCGTTCCCTGCGCCTTTGGTGTGATCACCTGCGACACGATGGAGCAGGCCCTCGCCCGGGCGGGCGGCGGCAAGCGCGACCAAGGCCGCAACGCCGCCCTCACCGTCGCCCGCATGGCCCTGCTCAAGCACCAGCTCGGCTAGATCGCTACCTGGGCATCCGGTTCACGCAGGCTGCTCGCTGCTGAACTGCGCTTAGGGTCAATCGAGGCCGCGCAGCCGACATTCACCCACCCTGGTGTGGGTCAAAGTCGGATGCGCCGCGCTCGATGGCAACTCGCCATGAATTTACATGGCCGAAGGCTTTTGTCTGAATGACTCCCTATCCTGATTTAGATTTATTTAGAGCTTGAAAGGGGGAGCAATGAGCCTCGATGGCTTGGCAAGAGTTGAGATTCACGTTGCCGAAACTCGACTGTCAGAGCTGATCGGACGTGTCGAAAATGGCGAGAAGATTGTGATCTGCCGAGATGGTGATCCCGTGGCAATGCTGGTTCCGGTTGGCGACGAGGTCGATCTAAGCAAGCTCGAGGAGACCTTTGCTGAGATTTGAAGCTCCTGTACCATCTCCGACCCGATGGCGAAGGTATGTCATAGCTGCGGCAAGGGACCGGCGTTCGGCCAGTCCCGCAGCCACTCGATGGTCGCCACCAAGCGGCGCTTCGATCCGAACCTGCAGAAGGTCCGGATTCAGGAGAACGGCCGCAAGCTGCGCACTTATGTCTGCACGCGCTGCTTGAAGGCCAACAAGGTCACCAAGGCCGCCTGAGGCCGCCCGACCTGCGCCATAGCGCACCCACCTCCTCGCAAATAGCCTTGCTATTCGCTCGTCGTCGTGCACCCTCTGGCTTGGTCAGTCGACCTTGGGGGTCATCCGCACCCGGCAGTTAGATTTCGAGTAATGCCCGATCCCAGCATCGTGCGCTTCCGGCGCGTCGTCACAGCTGCCTATGCGCATCTGGAGGAGCGGCGCCAGGAGGTCAACGACCTCAACGTCTTCCCCGTCGCTGACGGCGACACCGGCGACAACATGGCGATGACGATGCGCGCCGTGATGGAGGAGCTGGACCGGCTCAACGGGCTCGAGGTCGACGAGATCGGCCGCACCCAGCTGGTCCAGGCCTTGGCGCGAGCGGCGCTGATGGGGGCGCGGGGGAACTCCGGGGTAATCCTCAGCCAGATCGTTCGCGGCGCCGCCGAGGAGCTGGCCAGTCGGCCCGGCGAGCTGATCGACCCCGTCCTGATTGCCTCGGCCTTCGCCAGCGCCGCCGACGCTGCCTACGAGTCGGTACGCGAGCCGGCCGAGGGGACGATGCTGACCGTCTTCCGCGAGATGGCGCACTCAATCGCCCGCCAGCTCTCCCGCCTCGACACCGAGAAGCAGCGCCTTGACCGCGGGGTCAGCGACGAGGAGCAGGACGCCGTCCTCGCCGGGATCCTCGAGCGGGCGATCGCCGACGGGCAGCGTGCGGTCGAGCGGACGCCCGAGCAGCTCGACGTGCTGCGTGAATCGGGCGTCGTCGACGCGGGCGGTTATGGCTTGGTCCTGATCCTCGCCGGAGTCGTCGCCGGTCTGCGCGGTGATGGAGCGGCTTCACCGGAGGTCACCCACCACGAGGCGCCGCCGGCCAGCCGCCCCCGCCACGAGGACAGTCGCTTCCGCTACTGCACCAACTTCATTGTCTCCGGCGCCGGACTCTCGGCGCGTGACTTCCTGCCGCGGCTGGAGGGTATGGGGGACTCCGTCCTCGTCGTCGGCGACGAGGTGACGCTGAAGGTTCACGTCCACACCGACGACCCCGAAGCCGCTGTGACCCTGTTCGAGGGTGCTGGGGAGGTGACCAACCTTGACGTAGGCGACATGCGGGAGCAGGTCGCGGAACGCCGGGCCCGCCTCGAGGAGGGCAGGACCGGCGTCCTCGCGGTCGCCGCCGGCGAGGGGCTGACGCGGCTCTTTGCCGAGCTCGGCGCCGACGTCATCGACGGCGGCGAGACGCTCAACCCCTCGACCTACGAGCTGCTGGCCGGCATCCACGGAGTTCCGGCCGAGGAAGTGTTGGTCCTGCCCAGCTCCTCCAATGTGATCATGGCCGCCGAGCGCGCCTGCGAGCTGTCGGAGAAGCCGGCGCGAGTGGTGCCTTCCACCTCCCAGCAGGAGAGCCTGCTGGTCCTGGTCGAGCTTGACCGGGCGGTCGCGCTGGAGGAGAACGGCGAGCGGCTCCACGCTGCGCTCGGGGAAATCGCCAGTGGCGGCGTCGCTCCCGCTGCCCGGGACGATGCCCAGGGGCGCTTTCGCAAGGGCGACGCGGTCGGCTTCGTTGGCGGCGAGATCGTCGCCTGGGGAGGAGCCGGGTCGACCCTGGCGGCGACGATCGAGCAGTTGGCGGAGGGCGCGGAGATCGTCACGGTGATCGCCGGCGAGGCGGCGCCGATCCCACTGGAGGAGCTCGACACGCACGTTCCCGACGGGGTCGAGATCGAGACACACGAGGGCGGCCAGCCGAGCTGGTGGTGGCTGCTCGCCGCCCAGTAACGGTGCGTTCCTTCGCCGGCGAGTTCGAGTTCACCCCGGAGCAGCTGCGTGACGCGCCCGTCCGCTGGCCCCGCCCCAGCGTCCTCGACGTTCCCTTGACTGCGCTCTCCGGAGTGGGACCCAAACTTGCCGAGGTGGCCGCCGAAGCCGGCCTCGCCACCGTTTACGACCTGCTTCTCCGCTTCCCGCGCAGCCACCGCGACCGCACGGTGGTGCCGCTGGCCGAGGTCGAGCTGGGAAGTCAGGCAACCGTTCAGGTCGAGGTGCTGGGCGCGAACCCCCGCCCCTTCCGCCGCCGCGGCCTCAGCATCGTCTCGGTCAAGGTCGGCGACGAAACCGACTCGGTCCGCGCCACCTGGTTCAACCAGCCCTGGGTCGCCCAGAAGCTGACGCAAGGAGTTCAGCTTCTGCTCACCGGGGCGCGGGACAAACGCGGCTTCAGAGTGAGTGAGTATGAGCTCGTTGCTCCCGCGGGTGGCGTGGGGAGGGGGCCGAGAACGGACACACCTGCCCGCCCGCAGGCCCCCTCCCCACGACAGGACCCGCGGGCCGCAACGCTCGTACCCGTTCATCCTGCGACGGAGCGATTGAAAGCGCAGCGGATCCGACAATGGATGGAGCAGTCCGTCGTCTTCGCTGGAAACGCGATCGAGCCGCTGCCTGCGGAGCTGCGCACGCGGCGGGGGTTGGCTGGGGTTGGCGATGCGATCCGGACCGTGCACTTCCCGGAGAGCGAGGAGGACGTAGAGGAGGCTCGGGAGCGGCTGGCGTTCGAAGAGCTGTTCCTCTACCAGGCGATCCTGGCCACGCGGAAGCGCTCCCACCGCACCGCGCGTCCGGCTCCCCTGCTGGGGAAGCCGGGAGAGTCGGTCGGGCGCTGGATCGAGTCGCTGCCGTTCGAGCCGACAGGGGACCAGCTGCGGGCCTTCGACGAGGTCGACGCCGACCTGCGCTCCGGCGAGCCGATGCAGCGGCTGCTGATGGGGGAGGTGGGCAGCGGCAAGACCGTGGTGGCGCTGTACTCGATGCTACGGGCGCTGGAAGCCGGCTACCAGGCGGCGCTGATGGCGCCGACCGAGACCCTGGCCGAACAGCACGCGGCGACGCTGGCGAGGCTGCTGGCGGCAGAAGCCACCCCGTTCGCACTCCTGACCGGCGCTACCCCGGCCAAGCGGCGCCAGCAGGCGTTGGATCAACTCGCCAGCGGTGAGCTGGGCCTGATCGTCGGCACCCACGCCCTGCTCGAGCCCACTGTCGAGTTTGCCCGGCTGGCGGTCTGCGTGGTCGACGAGCAGCACCGCTTCGGCGTCGAGCAGCGCCGGGCGCTCGACTCGAAGGGGGTCGAGGGGCTGGCGCCGCACGTCCTCCACATGACCGCGACGCCGATCCCGCGCACCCTCTCGCTGACCGCCTACGGCGATCTCGACACAACGGCCCTGCGCGAGCTCCCCGCCGGCCGCAAGCCGATCGAGACCCGAGTGGTGGCCGGCGACGAGCGCGAGGCGGCATACGAGTTCATCCGCGCCCAGCTGCGCGCGGGCCGCCAGGCCTACGTCGTCTGCCCGCTGGTCGAAGAGTCCGAGAAGATGCAGGGGAGGGCGGCGGAGAAAGAGGCGGAGCGGCTGGCGGCGGGCGAGCTGCGCGACTTCACGGTCGGCGTGATTCACGGTCAGATGCCCTCAGCCCGCAAGGCCGAAGCGATGGAAGCGTTCGTCACGGGGGAGACCGACGTGCTCGTCGCGACCACGGTGATCGAGGTCGGGATCGACGTGGCCAACGCGACCGTGATGGCGATCGAGGGCGCCGAGCGCTACGGCGTCTCCCAGCTGCACCAGCTGAGGGGACGCGTGGGGCGGGGGACGCACAGCTCCCACTGCCTCTTGCTCCCGGAAGGAGCGGGCGGGATGGCGCGACGCCGCCTCGAAGCGGTGGAGCGCGAGGGCGACGGGTTCAAGCTCGCCGAGATCGACCTCACGCTGCGCGGCGAGGGAGAGGTGCTGGGCACTCGCCAGCACGGCCTGCCGCGTTTCGGGCTCGCCGAGCTGCCGGAGGAAACCCCGGTCTCTGGTCGCTGCCCGGGACGAGGTCCTGACCCTGCTCCGCCGCCATGGTTCTCTTGACGCGCCGGAGCTCGGCCCGCTGCTCGAGGCCGCGCGTCGCCGCTTCGGCGCCGGCGCCTCCGACCCGATACCACTCTGAGCGGAGCGCCGAGCGAACGAGCATGCATATCTGATTCCTTTGCGATGTGAGGGAGGCGCGACTTTTATGAGGGTGATCGCGGGAGAGCTGAAGGGCAGGCGCTTGGTCGCGCCGCGAGGCTGGCAGGTGCGGCCGACGTCCGACCGGGTCCGCGAGGCGATCTTCTCGGCGCTCGGGGACCGGGTCAATGACAGCCGCATCCTCGACCTCTACTGCGGCACCGGAGCGCTGGCGATCGAGGCCCTTTCGCGCGGCGCCCTCGACGCGACCCTGGTCGACCGCGATACCCGGGCAGCGCTCGGCAACGTCGAGCACCTCGGCCTCGGCGAGCGCACCCGCTTGATCCGCGCCGACGTGCCGCGCTGGCTGGGCGACGCCTCCGCGGAGGCTCGCTTCGACCTCGTCTTCGTCGACGCCCCCTATAGACTCGCCGACCGCGTGGGGCAGGAACTCGACACCCATCTGCCGCGCCTTCTCGCCGAGGGGGGGACCGCGGTCGTCGAGAGCGCTGCGCGGCGGCCGCTCCGCCTCGACTCCCTGGCGCCGATCCGCCAGCGCCGCTACGGCGCCACTGACGTCTCCTTCTACGGTGGGGTGTCGAAATGACCGGCGAGCAGAACGGGACAGTGGTTTGTCCGGGCAGCTACGACCCGGTCACCAACGGCCACATCGACATCATCACCCGCACCTCACGGGTCTTCGAGCGGGTCGTGGTCGGCGTCGTCAACAACCCGATCCGCAAGGAGAAGACCCTGTTCACGGCTGAGGAGCGCCGCGCTTTCATCGAAGAGGCGACGGCAGATCTGCCCAATGTAGAGGTGAGGATCTTCTCCAACCTGCTGGTCGAGTTCGCCCGCGAACTCGGCGCGAAGGCGATCGTCAAGGGGATGCGGGCGATCTCCGACTTCGAGTACGAGTTCGAGATGGCGCAGCTGAATCGCAAGCTCGACCCGGGGATCGAGAGCATCTACGTGATCGCCTCGGCTCAGTACAGCTTTCTCTCCTCGACCGGGGTAAAGGAAATGGCCACCTTCGGCGGCGACGTCTCCGATCTTGTCCCGGCCCCAGTCGCGACGGCGATGGCGGACCGCCTGGGCGACAGGTAGGCTTCGCCGGCATGGTCTGCGGTGGGCGATAGATTGCAAAAAGCCGTGGAAATAACCGCTTCTTCACCGAAAATGCCCCTGACACGTAGGCTTACGATCTTCTAATGGACGTTCTGGTCCTCATAGACAAGCTGGACGACGTCGTCCACAACGCCCGCCCGGTCCCTCTGACTGATCAGGTGCGCGTGGACCGCGAGGAGATCTACGACCTCCTCGACCAGATGCGGGCGACGATCCCCGAGGAGATCAAGCAGGCGCGCTGGATCGTCAAGGAGCGCCAGGAGATGCTCGCCGAGGCCAAACGTGAGGCGGAGCGGATCGTGCGCGAGGCGCGCGAGCAGCAGGCCCGCCTGATCTCCGACGAGGAGGTCACCAAGCAGGCCGAGCGTGCCGCCGACGAGATCGTCGAGGACGCCCGTGCCCGCGAGCGTGAGATTCGTCTCGGCGCCGAGGACTACGCCGACGAGATCCTCAACACGCTCGAGGTCAACCTGCAGAAGTTCCTCGCCGCCGTGCAGCGCGGTCGCGACCGGCTCGCCGGGCGCGACGAAGAGCAGCAGCCGGTGGCTGAGCTCGACGAGCAGCAGTAGTCGCGCTTTGTGGGGGAGAGGGTCGGGTGGCCCTCGTCGCTCAACTTTTTCGGTGAGCCTCGCTGACTGCCGCGAAGCGGACGGCCGAAAAAGTACAAGCCGCTTTGAGGGCCACCCGACCCTCTCAATACACGGCGCGTACTACTGCTAGATCCTCTGCTTGCCAGGTGATCTCGCCACCGGACCATTTGACGAGATCGGAAAGTTGGTCTCCCTCGAAGACGTCGCCGATCACTAGGGAGCGGGAGTGGTCTTTTACTCTGCGGAATAGGGCTTGCTTTTGGACGTCGTTGAGGTCGTTGACTGAGAGCACGGAGATGACTAGGTCCCAGGGGCCGTCGGGGAGGGGGTCCTCCATGCGGGCCAACTGGACGTCGTCGTAGGTCTGGCGGGCGCGAAAGACCATGTCGGGGCTGGAGTCGAGGCCGATCACCCAGGAGTCGGGGTAGGCCTCGATCAATTGCCTCGTGGTCTCGCCAGTCCCCATCCCAAGCTCGAGGACACGCTTTGGCGGGAAAGGGATCGCGGCGACAGCCTGCTCTTGCAGCTCGTCATAGCGCGGGATCCGGGCGCGGATCCGCGTCAAGTACTCATCGGGTGTCCAGTCGAATCGGTCCATTTCGTAACCTCGTCCGAGGTGCCATCGTAAGAGCGGGCGAAGCGGAGGAGTGCTGATGGCTCGAATCCCAACCACCATCGTCGACTTGGCGCGCCTCAATCTCGCCTACGGCGAGGGCAGGCGGCTGGATCTGCCGGTCCGCCTCGAGGCGCTCGAGCTCGGCGGGCAGTCCTATCTCGTAGAGCGCGAGTCAGTAGACGCCAGGATCGACGTCTCGCGGCAAAGCAGCGGCTACGCCTTCCGCCTGCGCTTTCCTCTCCGTCTCGATGGCCCGTGCATGCGCTGTCTCGAGGCCGCCGCTGTGGAGACCGAGGTGGACGCCCGAGAGGTCGACCAGCGCGACACCGACGACGAGGAGCTGCGCAGCCCCTACGTGGTCGACGACGAGCTCGACCTGGGCCGCTGGGCCCACGACGCGGCGGCCCTCGCGACGCCCACCCGCGTCCTCTGCCGCCCCGACTGCGCTGGCCTCTGCCCAGTCTGCGGCGAGTCCCTAAACGACGCCGAACCAGCCGCCCACGAACACGACACGGGAGGCGACTCTCCCTGGGCCAAGCTCGACGAGCTGAAGCTGGAGTAGGGGCCACCCGCTACGATTCCGCGCTCATGGCGGTCCCCAAGAAGAGAACCTCGAGCGCCCGGCGCGACAAGCGGCGTGCGCAGCACAAGGCCGGCAAGGCGCGGCTGAATGAGTGTCCGCGTTGCCATAGCCCGCGCCTTCCGCATCGGGTGTGCCCGACTTGCGGTACCTACAACGGGCGCGAGGTGATCGAGCACAAAGTGGCCGATCCGACCGCGGCCGCCACCGACAAAGCGGAGTAACCGTGGCCGGGCGCGGCGTGACCGTCGCCCTGGACGGGTTCGGGGCCGAGCAGGGTTTCGACGTGCTCGCTGGGGGGGTGAGAAGGGCCGCGGCGGACGGGATCGGCGTACGCGTCTTCGGCCCCCCAGACGAGTTGGGGCTCAATGGAGTGGATGGTGTGGAGGTCACACCGACCTCGGAGTGGATCTCCAACGAGGAGGAGGCAGTGCCGGCGGTTCGGGCAAAGGGGGAGGCATCGGTGATCCGCGCCGTCGCCGCTGTAGCGGAGGGACGCTGCGCGGCGATGGCGAGCGTCGGCTCCACCGGGGCGGCGATGGCGGCCGCCACCTTCGGCCTGCGGCGGCTGCGCGGCGTGCAGCGGCCCGCCCTCGCAGTGCAGCTGCCCACCCCTGGCGGGCAGCCCACGCTCTTCCTCGACGTCGGCGCTAACGTCGAAGTCCGCGCCCAGCACCTGGTCCAGTTCGCCTTCCTCGGCGCCGCCTTCAGCGAGGCGGTGCTGGGGGTCGCGCGGCCCCGCGTGGGCTTGCTCTCGGTTGGCGAGGAGGCCGGCAAGGGTCGCGAGGAGGTGGTCGCGGCGCGCGAGACGCTCTCCGCGGCCGCCGGAATCGATTTCCTCGGCAACGTCGAGGGGCGTGACCTCCCGGCCGGCGTGGCGGACGTCGTCGTCACCGACGGCTTCACCGGCAACGTCGCCCTGAAGCTGATGGAGGGCACCGCGCGGACCCTGACTGCGGCGATTCGAGAGGCCGCCCGCTCCAACCCGCTCTCCGCCCTCGGCGGTCTGTTGCTTCGTCCGGCACTGGGTGGGCTGCGGCGCGAAATGGATCCGGACGCGACTGGCGGCGCCGTCCTGCTCGGACTGCGCGGCGTCGCCGTCGTCGGCCACGGCAGCTCGGGAGCGGAGGGGGTCGCCAACGCAGTGCGCCTGGCTGCCCGCTGCGCCGAGGTAGACGCGGTGGGTCGGACCGCGGCCTTGCTCGAGACCGGCGGCGCCACCCGTGGTTCGCTCGCCGACGGCCCTGCGTGATAGGAAACGTGCGATGACCCGCGAGGAGATCCTCACCCTCGTTCGCAGCCACCTCGCCGAGGAGCTGGAAGTGGAGGCGACCAAGATCGAGGAGGGGACACGCTTCAAGGAGGATCTCGACGCTGACTCGCTCGACCTCTACGAGCTGGTGATGGAGCTCGAGGATCGCTACGGGATCTCGGTCTCCGAGGAGCAAGCGGCGCGGATCGAGACCGTCGGCGACGCGGTCGAGTTCGTCGTCGAGCACGCCAAGGTTTGACGGCTTCGTCGCAGGGCACGCTGGCCGAGCTGGTCGAGGGCCTGCCCGACGACCTGCGCCGGCAGGCACTGACCCACTCCTCTTGGACCGAGGACCGGGTCGACTCCTACGAGCGCCTTGCCTACCTCGGCGACAGCGTGCTCGCGCTGACCGTCGCATCCGACCTCTTGGAGCGCTTCGCCGCGGTCGATGCCGGCGGGCTGACCAAGATCCACAACCAGGCGGTGAGCGGCGTTTCCTGCGCCGAGGTCGGGCGTGAGCTCGGCGTCCCGAAGATGCTTGAAGAGGCCGAGCCGGAGCGCGAGGAGGCGATCCCGGCAGCGGTGCTGCTCGCCGGCGAGCGCCCCCTCCCAGAGGTGACCGAGGCGTTGATCGGAGCCTGCTTCCTCGCTTTCGGCTACGAGCGCACCGCGGCGGCGGTCGCCGGCGCCTTCACCGCCCGGGTCGAGCTCGCGGCCGAGACGACGACCGACTTCAAGTCGGCGCTGCAGGAGCTGCTGGCGCGTCGCCAGGCACGGGTCAGCTACCGAGTGATCGCCGAAGCGGGTCCGCCGCACAAGCGGACCTTCGAGGTCGAGGCGATCGTCGACTCCGAGCAAGTGGGCAGGGGAGAGGGCAGGAGCAAGAAGGCGGCCGAGCAGGCCGCCGCGGAGGAAGCGCTTCGGCAGCTGGAAGACGTCTAGGCGTGCTTCGCGTCCGGCCCACCCGCGAGCCTTACCCTGTCCACCGACACGCTTCCGTGCGAGACCAAGGCTGAGCTGAGATGTATCTGAGATCGATCGAGATGAAGGGGTTCAAGTCGTTCCCCGAGCGGGCGAGGCTGGAGTTCTCGCCTGGCGTCAGCGTGATCGTCGGCCCCAACGGCTCCGGCAAGTCGAACATCACCGACGCGGTGCTGTGGGCGCTGGGAGAGCAGAGCCCCGGCGCGATTCGCGGCGCCTCGATGCAGGATGTGATCTCGGCTGGCGGCAAGGGGGTTGGCCAGCGTCGCGCCGCCGAGGTCGAGGTGGTGATCGACAATTCCGAGGGCCGCGCCGCCACCGAGCTCTCCGAGATCGCGGTCAGCCGTCGCCTCGATCGCGCCGGGGACGGCGGATACCGCCTCAACGGCGCCCGCTGCCGCCTCGTCGACGTGGTCGAGGTCCTCTCCGACGCCAACCTCGGGCGGGAGATGCACTCGGTGATCAGCCAGGGGAGGGTCGAGTCGATCGTGCACTCGAAGCCGCGCGAGCGCCGCCTCCTGATCGAGGAGGCGGCCGGGCTGGGCAAGCACCGCAAGCGCCGCCGCCGCGCCGAGCTGAAGCTGCGCGCCGCCCGCGACAACCTCGACCGGGCGCTCGACCTCGAGCGCGAGGCGCGCAGTCGGTTGCGACCGCTCAAGCGCCAGGCGCAGGCCGCCGAGCTAGGCGCGCGAATCGAGCGCGAGGAACTGGAGTTGCGCGGCCACCTGGTCTCCGAGGAGTTGCGCAGCGGCGAGGACCGAGCGCTGGCTGCCCAGCGGGTGGCGGAGCAGGCCCGGGCCGAGCGGGCAGAGATCGAGCGTCGCCTAACCGAGGTCAGCGAGCGGCGTCGGGAGGCGGAGGAGCGCTTCGCGGCCCGCGATCGCGAGCGCACCCAGGCCTGGGGCCAGCTGACCAGCCTGCGCGGCGAGCAGCAGCGGATCGCGGTGAGGGGCGCGAGCCTCGCCGATCGCGAGCGTGAGCTCGCTGCCGGAATCGAGTCGCTGCGGGCCGAGCTCGGTCCGCTGACCCTCGACATCGGTGCCGGCGCCGCCCCCGGCGAGCGCAGCCGCAAGCTGGAGGAGGAGTTGGCTGAGGTCGAGTCCGGTCTCGCCGGGGCCGCCGAGGGGTTGGCGCAGGCCCGCTCCACCGACGCCGCCGAGCCGACCCGCGAGAAGGCGCTCGACGCGGTCCGAAGCGGCGCCGAGCGAGCGGCGCGCCACGCGCGGCGGGCGCAGGGACTGCTTGGCGAGCGCCACCGGGAGGCGCTGCGGACGCGGCTCGCCGCTGGCGAGGCGCTGCTCGATGACGTCAAGGCCGCGGCAGAGGCCGCCCTCGTCACCGAGGCGGCGATTCGCGCCCGGGTCGAGCGGATCGAGGGCCGCGTCGTCGGCGACGCCGGTGACGGCGACGAGATCGCCGAGGAGATGCGCGCCTGCTCGCAGCGCGAGTACGAGCTGCAGGCGGAGATGAAGACCGCCTCCGACAAGCTGACCGCGGCGGAGGTCGAAGCCGCCCATCTCGGCGACCGCCGCTCCGAGGCGGCGAAAGATCTGGCCGCGATCGTCGAGCGGCTCGGCGAGTCGATTGAGAGCTGGGAGCAGCCGGTTGGCGAGGAGGAGCGGGCCGAGATCGACCGCCGGCTCGAACGCTTGGAGCGTCGCCGCGCCCAGATCGGTCCGGTCAATCCGCTGGCCGAGCGCGAGTATGAGGAGGCGCGCGACCACGTCGAGACGCTGCAGGCCCAGCGCGAGGACACGGAGCGGGGGATGCATGAGCTGGAGGCGCTGATCCGCGACATCGACCGCGAGATCGAGCGCGCCTTCGAGCAGACCTTCGAGGGCACGGCGAAGAACTTCGAGGAGATGGTCGAGCACCTCTTCCCCGGCGGCCGTGGGCGGCTGCGCCGCGTCGCCTTGCGCGCGGTCCGCAATGCCGAGGATGCTGCCGAGGGAGCGGGCACTGAGGACGAGGAGGAGACCGAGGAAGAACGCGAGGAGCTCGGGGTCGAGATCGAGGTGACCCCGGCGGGCAAGTCGACCCGTAAGCTCTCGCTGCTCTCCGGCGGTGAGAAGTCACTGGTCGCGCTAGCCTTCGTCTTTGCCGTCTTCCTCGCCCGGCCCTGCCCCTTCTACATCCTCGACGAGGTCGAGGCGGCACTCGACGACGCCAACATCGACCGCTTCCTGCAGCTGATCCGCCGCTTCTCGGATCGCGCCCAGTTCGTCATCGTCACCCACCAGAAGCGGACGATGGACGCCGCCGACGTCCTCTACGGCGTGACGATGGGCGATGACGGTGTCACCAAGGTCGTCTCGCGCCGTCTGCCCCGCGAAGCGGAGGACGCGATCGCCCCACCCCCCTTCGCCGGCGTGGCCGAGGAGGAAGAGCCCGGCCCGGCTCCGGGCCTCATAGGTGAGACGCCGGCGACTGAACGCCCCGCACCTGACAGCAGGATCGAAGCTGCTTAAGGCCCATCCCGGTAGGGGTGGAACGTCTTGTACTTTTTCGGCCGTCCGCGTCTCGGACGGCACCGGCCACTCTCCGAAAAAGTTAAGTGGAACCCCTGCCGGGATGGGCCTTAACCCTCCGTTTATGCAGTACTGCTCCGCTACGTTGGATACTCGGCGCAGGAGAGGAGGGTCATGCAACGCCACATGGACAGGCTGACGTCGTTTGACACGTCGTTCCTGACCAACGAGAGGTCTAACGGGCATATGGCGATCGGCGCCGTGCTGGTCTGCACCGGCGAGCCGCCCAGCCACGGGGACTTCGACGCCCACATCCGCAGCCGCCTCCACCTCCTGCCGCGACTTCGCCAGCGGCTGGCTTTTCCGCCGTTGCGCCTCGGCACCCCCTTCTGGGTCGACGACCGCGACTTCGACCTCGCCAACCACCTGAGCCGGGTCAGCCTTCCCGCGCCCGGAGGCGATGCCGAGTTCCACGACCTCGTCGGCGAGATCCTCTCGCCGCCACTCGACCGCTCCAAGCCGCTCTGGGAGCTGGTCCTGGTCGAGGGCTTCGCCGACGATCGCTTCGCGATCGTCTACAAGACCCACCACGCGATGGCCGACGGGTTCTCGGCAGTCGACATCGGCACGCTCCTCTTTGACGTCGAGCAGAAGTCCGAGCCCTCCCGCGAGGAGGCGCCCTGGGACCCGCACAAGACGCCCTCCGCCGTGGGCTTGGTCGTCCACGTCGTGACCGGCATCTGGGCGACCGTGAGGCGCCTGGGGCGCTGGCTGCGCAGGGCGGCTCGCCAGCCCGCGCGAGCGAGGAAGCGCGCGGCGGATGGCCTCATAGGGCTCTGGGAGGTGACCTGGAACCTGGCCCGACCCGCGCCGAAGGTGCCGCTCAACGTCGAGATATCCACCGAGCGGAGCTTCTCCTGGGCTGGCTTCACGCTCGCCGACTTCAAGCTGGTCAAGAATGCCCTGAGGGTGACCGTCAACGACGTCATCCTCTCGGCGACCGCCGGAGCCCTGCGGCGCTGGCTCCACGACCATGACGTCGATACCGAGGGGATGGAACTGAAGGCGCTCGTCCCCGTCTCGATCCGCACCCTGAACGAGCACGGCGAGCTCGGCAACAAACTCACTGCGATGCGCGGGCCACTCCCGGTGGGTGTCGCTGACCCGGTAGAGCGGCTGCAAGTCGTGCGCGAGGCGATGGAGGGGTTGAAGGACTCTAAGCAGCCGCTGGGAGCGGAAGCGATCTGGGGCCTCAACGACTGGTTCCGCGACTTCGCCCCACCGCTGCTGCTCTCGCCGACCGCCGCGATCAACTTCTCGACCCGCCTCTTCAACCTCCTCGTCACCAACTTCCCCGGCCCGCAGGTTCCCTTCTACATCCTCGGGCGTGAGCTCACAGGCGTCTTCCCGATCGGCTTCCTCGCTCGCCGCCACGCCTTGGCGATCGCGATCATCAGCTACAACGGCCAGGTCAACTTCGGGATCCTGGCCGACCGCGTCGCGATGCCGGATGCGGAGCAGCTCTCGCCTTATCTCGACGAGGCCGTGGAGGAGCTCCTCGCCGCCGCCCGGATAGCCTCCCCCGACAAGTCCGATGGCGACCAGCTGGCAGGAGATACTCAACCTCGGTTCGCGCGAGAGCGCGAACGCCTCGGCGGAAGCTGAGCAGTCCGAGGAGCGGCGGGGGGTCTTCCGCCGCCTACGCGAGAGCCTCTCGAAAAGCCGTCAGGCGCTCACCGAGGAGGTCTCGGCCAGTCTCTTCGACCGCATCGACGAGGAAACCTGGGAGCGGCTGGAGGAGGCGCTGATCTTCGCCGACGCCGGAGCGCCGACCACCGCCGCGATCGTCGAGCGCCTCGAGCGCGAGGTCGAGGCGGGGACCGTGCCGGCCGACGGCGCCGCCGTCCGCGACCGCCTGATCGAGATCGTCGCCGAGGTGGCAGCCACTGGCCGCGCTCCGATCGACCTCAGCGCCCAGCCCGCCGTGGTCTTGATGGTCGGTGTCAACGGCACCGGCAAGACGACGACGATCGGCAAGGTCGCCTGGCACCTTTCGCAGGAGTTCAGCCTCTCTGTGGTCCTCGGTGCCGCCGACACCTACCGCGCCGCCGCGAGCGAGCAGCTCGCCGAGTGGGCGCAGCGGGCCGGCGCTGATCTGGTGCGGGCCGACTCCGGCGCCGACCCCGGGTCGGTTGCCTTTGATGCCGTCGCCGCCGCCCGCGCCCGCGACGCCGACGTGGCGATCATCGACACCGCGGGGCGCCTCCACACCCAGGGCAACCTGATGGACGAGTTGGCCAAGGTGCGGCGGGTGATCGACAAGCAGATGCCAGGGGCGCCGCACGAGACGCTGCTGACGATCGACGCGACAACCGGGCAGAACGGGCTGCGCCAGGCAAAGGTCTTCGCCGAGGCCGCCGAGGTCGACGGGGTCGTGCTCACCAAGCTGGACGGCACCGCCAAGGGCGGCATCGTGCTGGCGATCGCCAGCGAGCTTGGCATCCCCGTGAAGCTAATCGGCACTGGCGAGTCGCTCGAGGACCTGCGCCCGTTCGACCCCACCGACTTCGCCCGCGCTCTGCTCGGCGAGTAGCCTGGGTTGCGGTGTTCGACCAGCTCTCAGACCGTCTCCAGGCGACGCTCTCTGACGTTCGCTCGCGCGGCAAGCTGAGCGAGTCTGACGTCGATGCCGCGATGCGTGAGATCCGCCTCGCCCTGCTCGAGGCCGACGTCAACTTCAAGGTCGTTAAGTCGTTCACCGCGACCCTGAAGGAGCGCTGCCTCGGCTCCGAGGTGCTGGAGAGCCTCGATCCTGGCCAGCAGGTGGTGAAGATCGTCAATGAGGAGCTGACCACGCTGATGGGCGGGGCGAGTCGCGACCTCGCTCTCGCATCCAGCGGGCCGACGGTGATCCTGATGGCGGGCCTGCAGGGTTCCGGCAAGACCACCGCCTGCGCCAAGCTCGCCCGCCACCTCGGTGAGTCGGGCAAGCAGATCGCGCTCGCCGCCTGCGACGTCTACCGCCCGGCCGCGGTCGACCAGCTGGTCACGGTCGGCGAGCGTGCCGGCGCGACGGTCTACGAGCAGGGGACCGATCGCGACCCGGTGGATATAGCCGCCTGGGCGCTCGACCGCGCCCGCGAGGAGAACCGCGACGTCCTCATCGTCGACACCGCCGGCCGCCTCCACGTAGATGAGGAGCTGATGGCGGAGCTGGCCCGGATCCGCAAGAAGGTGAAGCCGCACGACGTGCTGCTGGTGGTCGACGCGATGACCGGCCAGGACGCCGTCGGCGTCGCCGAAGCGTTCTCCGAGGCCGCCGAGTTCGACGGCGTAGTGATGTCGAAGCTCGACGGCGACGCCCGCGGTGGCGCTGCGCTCTCGGTCAAGGCCGTCACCGGCAAGCCGATCCTCTTCGCCTCGACTGGCGAGAAGCTCGAGGACTTCGATCGCTTCCACCCCGACCGGATGGCCTCGCGGATCCTCGGCATGGGCGACGTCCTCAGCCTGATCGAGAAAGCCGAGAAGCAGGTCGACGAGCAGCAGGCGCTCGACCTGCAGGAGAAGCTCCGCAGCGACCGCTTCACCCTCGAGGACTTCCTGCAGCAGATGCAGCAGGTGCGCAAGATGGGGCCGCTTAGCGGCCTGCTCGGGATGATGCCCGGCATGGGTGCGATGAAGCAGCTGAAGAACGCCGAGGTCGACGAGGGCGAGCTCGACCGGGTCGAGGCGATCATCCTCTCGATGACCCCGGAAGAGCGCGCCAACCCGGGGATGATCAAGGGCTCCCGGCGCAAACGGATCGCCAACGGCTCGGGGACCAAAGTGCAGCACGTCAACCAGCTGGTCAAGCAGTTCGACCAGGTGCGCAAGATGATGCGGCAGGTCGCCTCGGGCAAGATGCCCGATCCGCAGCAGCTCGCCCAGATGGCCTCTGGCGGGGGGCGCACACCGCGCCCGAAGATGCGCAGGCGCTAACCTGCCGCAGTCCCATGGCTGTACGAATCAGACTAAGAAGAGTGGGTTCGAAGAAGAACCCGATCTGGCGGATCGTCGTCGCCGACAAGCGCTCGCCGCGCGACGGGCGCACGATCGAGACGATCGGCCAGTACAACCCGCAGACCGAGCCCTCGACGATCGAGTTCGACGAGGAGCGCGCCAAGCACTGGCTTGAGCACGGCGCCCAGCCCTCCGAGACGGTCGCCAACCTGCTGCGCACCAAGGGCATCGCCGCCTCGGGCAGCTGAGCTGCTGACGTGACCGAGCTGCTCGAGTTCCTGGTGCGGGCGCTGGTCGAGGACCCTGAGGCGGTCAAAGTCGAGGAGCTCGAAGAGGATGGCGACCTCGTCTACGAGATCTCGGTTGCCGAGGACGACCTGGGGCGGGTGATCGGCAAGGGTGGGCGAATCGCCAACGCGATCCGCACGATCGCCAAAGCCGCCGCCGTGCGCCTCGATCGCCGGGTTATCGTCGACATTCTTGATTGAGGAGCGGGGTGAAGCTCGACGTCTTCACGCTCTTCCCCGAGGCGTTCGAGTGGTTTAGCGGCCAGCGGTCGGTCCAGAACGCGCTCGCTCAGGGGAATGAGCTGCGGTTCTTCAACTACCGCGACACGACGCCGCTGGGGGCGGGACAGGTCGACGATGCCCCCTACGGCGGCGGCGCGGGGATGGTGCTGCGGGTCGACGTGGTCGACGCCGCGTTGCAGGCCGCCTACTCGAACGGCGAGCGGCCGCGGGTTGTGCTTCTTTCGCCGACCGGCAGGCTGCTCGACGACGCGCTGGCGGACGAGCTCACCCGGGAGCCGCACCTGGCCCTGCTCTGCGGACGCTACGAGGGGTTCGACGAGCGGGTGCACGAGCACTTCGCCGACGACGAGGTCTCGATCGGCCGCTATGTGCTGGCTGGGGGGGAGCTGCCGGCGATGGTGCTCGCCGATGTAGTGATGCGCAAGCTCCCCGGCGCCCTCGGTCATGAGCAGAGCGCGGTCGAGGAGTCGTTCAGCCAGATTCTCGAGGGTGCCCCAGAGTACCCCCACTACACCCGCCCGCCCGCCTACCGGGGCTGGGAGGTGCCCGAGGTCTTGGTCTCGGGGGATCACGAGCGCGTGCGTCTCTGGCGGGCGGAGCAGAGCAAGATCAGGGCCAGGGCCCTCGAAGAAGGCTGACTCGACTACCATTCCGCCACCGCGCGGCGTCCGGCCCGGGCACCCGCGGTTTTTTCACGCCAATGAGCAGCGTTATTGACAGCATCGAGCGGAGCCAGCTGAGGAAGGGACTTCCCTCCTTCGGCCCAGGCGATCGCGTCCGCGTCCACTTCCAAGTCGTCGAGGGCAACCGCCGCCGCACCCAGGTGTTCGAGGGAATCGTCCTGCGGCGGCAGGGCTCCGGTGCCCGTGAGACCTTCACGGTGCGCAAGCAGTCCTTCGGGGTCGGGGTGGAGCGGACGTTCCCCCTGCACTCGCCGAAGATCGAGAAGCTGGAGATCGCCGCCCGCGGCGACGTACGCCGCGCCAAGCTCTACTACCTACGCGGTCGCGTCGGCAAGGCCGCCCGCGTTGCCGAGCGGCGCTGGGGCATCGACGAGGAGCTGATCTCGGCCCCCGCTGCGGCGGAGGAGCCGGAGGCGGTCGACGCCGAGGGCATGAGCCAAGAGGACGTCGAGGCTGCCGAAGCACCGTCTGACGAGGCCGATCAGGCCGCGGGTCCTGTCGCTGCAGGGGACCCACCGCCCCCTGCGGTAGCTGAAGCTTCCTCGGGGGCGGTTCCCCCTACAGCGCCACCCGCGGACGATCAGTCGGAGGCAGACGGAGATACACCGGAGCAAGAGGTAGAGGCGGAGGCAGAGGCGCCCGCGGATGAGGCGGAAGCCGAGAAATCCGCGGACGAGGACTCGGCCTGAACCCTTCGATCCCCAAGCCGAAAAGCCGCGGCGGCGGGCTGGTCGAGCTGGTCGTGATCGTGGCGCTGGCCCTGGGCCTTGCCCTGGCGATCCAGGCCTGGCTGGTCAAGCCGTACCAGATCCCCTCGCAGTCGATGGAACCGACTCTCGAGGTCGGCCAGCGCGTCCTCGTCAATCGCTTCCTCTACCACTTCACCGATCCAGGTGTGGGCGACATCGTTGTCTTTCACCCGCCAAAGGGAGCCGAAGACGGCAAAATGTGCGGTGCGCCCCATCCCTCACAGCAAGCCTGTCCACGGCCGACGGTGGAGCGGGCGAGCGAAAACTTCATTAAGCGGATCGTCGCCGGGCCCGGGGACACGCTCAGCGTTCGCAACGGGCACCCGGTCGTGAACGGCGTCGAGAAGACCGACGAGCCCTACACCAACCCCTGCGGTGCCGGCGGAGCCTGCAATTTGCCGGATCCGATCACCATTCCACCCGACCATTACTTCATGATGGGCGACAACCGTGGGGCAAGCCAAAACAGCCGTTTCTGGGGCCCCGTCCCCCGCGAGTGGATCATCGGCAAGGCCTTCGCCACTTACTGGCCGCCCGACCGGATCGGGATCTTCTAAGGCCCATCGCCGCAGGCTGGCGCGCTCGCGCCGGCTCTTCGCCTTCGACCGCGGCTTGGACAGCCGCTTCGTTGCCGGGGCCGACGAGGCCGGCCGCGGCTGTCTCGCCGGTCCCCTGGTCGCCGCTGCCGTGCTGCTCGACTACGAGTCGCTTTCCAACGCGGACCGGCGCGCGCTCTCCGGCCTGCACGACTCCAAGCAGATGAAACCGGAGCGTCGCGAGGAGCTCTTCCCCGCGGTGCTGCGGGTGGCGGCGCGGACCAGCATCGTGATCCGGTGCGTGCGCGGGATCGACTCACGCGGCCTCCACGTCACCAACATCGGGGCGCTCGCGGCGGCGCTCGAGCGACTGCGGCCGGACGAGGGCGCCACCTGCTTGGTCGACGGCTTCTCGCTGCGCGATTGCGCAGTGCCGCACCGGGCGGTGATCGAAGGGGACGCCACCAGCGCCGCGATCGCCGCCGCCTCGGTGCTCGCAAAGGTCACCCGCGACCGCTACATGCGCGGCATCGCCGGCGACCACCCTGGCTGGGGGTTCGACGAGCACGTCGGCTACTCGACCCCCGAGCACCGCCGGGCGATCAAGCAGATCGGGATCTCGCCCCTGCACCGGCGCTCGTTCCAGTCAGTGGCCTACTCGCAGTTGGAGCTTGCCGGGTGACGCCTGGCCGGCGCATATCGGCGTCCTCGGTCGCTCGCGTGCAGAGCACGCCACGCTCCCTGCGTCCTTGATCTGCTTGGCCAGGCGCCACCCGGGGACTAGAACGCGTCCTCGATGTGCTCGATGTCGGTCACGCGCCCGGCGCGGTCGAAGCTGACACCGACGGCGTCGAAGCGGATCTCCGTATAGCGCCGGCCGAGACGGCGCTCCGCCATCCAGGCGGCGGCGAGGCGGCGGATGCGTTGCTGCTTACGGCGGTCGACCGCCAGCACCGGGCGCTCGGGACCGAAGGTGGAGCCGGCGCGACCAGCCTTGACCTCGACGAAGACGAGCGTCTGCCCGTCGAGTGCGACGAGGTCGAGCTCGCCGAAGCGGGTGCGGGCATTGCGCTCGAGGATCTCCCAGTGGGCTGAGCCGAGGCGCGCGGCGACGAGCGCCTCGGCTGTCTCGCCGAGCCTGCGGCGCCGCTCGGTCATCGTCTTAGGGGAGAGAATTCACACACTTCTTGCATAAGCGCGCCACGCGCGCGAATTCGCCCCCTAGCGTCGTCGCCATGCTCGCCACGGCGCGAACGTTCACTCTCGATGGCATCGCGGCCCGGCCGGTCCGGGTCGAGATCGACGTGCGCCGGGGCCTGCCCGCCTTCTCCGTCGTCGGCCTTCCCGACCCGGCGGTGAGGGAGGCGCGCGAGCGGGTCCGCGCCGCGCTCTCCAACTGCGGCTTCGAGTTCCCGCTGCGGCGGATCGTCGCCAACCTCGCCCCCGCCAGCCTGCGCAAGGCCGGGCCCGGGCTGGATCTGGCGATCGCCGTGGCGTTGCTGACCGCTTCTGAGCAACTGGAGTGGAAAGCGCTTCCCCAGGTTGCGATGGTCGGCGAGCTGGCGCTCGACGGCTCGACCAGGCCCGTGCCGGGCGCGCTGGCGATCGCCGAAGCGGCGCGTGAGATGGGCGCCGAGACGCTCCTCGTGCCTACTGAAAACGGGCCTGAGGCGGCCCTGGCCCCGGGGATAGAGGTGATCGGCCTCGAGAACCTGGCGCAGCTGCCGGAGCTCGCCGCGGGCGAGTGGCGGCCGGCGCCGCCACGAGCGCTGCCGCTCGCCCTCGACGCCGACTGGGGAGGGGGAGACCTCGCCGACCTGCGTGGACAGCCGCACCTGCGCTACGCGCTGGAGGTCGCGGCGGCGGGCGGCCACAGCCTGCTAATGGTCGGCCCGCCGGGGGCAGGCAAGTCGCTTGCCGCCAGCCGCCTGCCCTCAATCATGCCGCCGCTTGCCCAGGAGGAGGCGCTGGAGGTGGCGAGGATCGCCAGCGCCTGCGGCAAGCTCACCGAAGGCTCCGCCGGCCCCCGGCCCTTCCGGGCCCCGCACCACATGGTCAGCCCGGCGGGGCTGGTCGGCGGCGGGACCCCGCCGGGCCCCGGCGAGATAACGCTCGCCCACCGCGGCGTCCTCTTCCTTGACGAGCTCTGCGAGTTCCGCCGCGACACACTGGAGGCGCTGCGAGCCCCGCTGGAGTCGGGATGGGTATCGATCGCCCGGGCCGGCTCGGCCCGGCGCCTGCCATGCCGGTTCATGCTGGTCGCGGCATCCAACCCCTGCCCCTGCGGGCGCGGTGAGACTGACGCCGAGTGCAGTTGCGCGCCGCAGGCGGTGCGGCGGTACGAGAGCAGGCTGAGCGGAGCCCTCGCCGATCGCATTGACATCCTCGCCACGGTTCGCCAGCCGAGCGCAGAGGCGATGGGCGGTGAGGCCGGCGAGCCCTCGGCGTCTGTACGGGAGCGGGTGGAGGAGGCGCGCGAGCGCCAGGCGAGCCGCCTCGGCGCCGGGCGCTGCAACGCGGAGATGACCCCGGCCGAGGCGCGGGAATGCGCTCTCTCGGAGAGTGCCGCGGCGCTGCTGGCCGAGTCCTACTCGCGGCGTCGCCTCAGCGGCCGCGCTCACGACCGCGTTCTTCGCCTGGCTCAGACCATCGCCGACCTCACTGGTACCGACGCGATTGGGCATGAGGAGATGGCGCAGGCATTGCAACTGCGGCGGAGGGAGGCGTGAGCAAGCCCCGCGCATGCCCCGAGTGCCTGCGCCGCGCCTGGCTGCTCGCCCGCCTCGCCCCCTACATCGAGCGGATCGCGACCGGCGCGCCGGGCTCGCGCTCACCCGAATTGCTGCGGCTCTCGGACGAGGACCTCGCGGCTGCAGCCGCACCGAGCGTCGCCACGCAGGTGCTGGCTGGCGTGAGGGAGATCGAGGAGCATCGCCTTCGCGATGAGCTGCGGGCGGCGCAGTGCTGGGCCTGTTGCTGCCACGACGCCCTCTACCCGGAGGGGCTCCGCGATGCAGCCGACGCGCCCCGAGCGCTGATCGGACGCGGCGACCCGACCCTGCTCGAGGGGATCAAACCCGATGACGCTGTAACCGTCGTGGGCGCTCGCAGGGCCACCGCTTACGGCCGCGAGGTGGCGCGCGAGCTGGGCCGCGAGCTCGCCGCCGCTGGATTGGTTGTGGTCAGCGGCCTCGCCTTCGGCATCGACGGCTGCGTGCACCGCGGCGCGCTCGATACAGGAAAGACGGTCGCCGTCCTCGGCTGCGGCGCTGACGTCGCCTACCCGCAGCCCCACCGCTCGCTGTGGCGGCGCATCTGCGAGCAGGGTCTAGTTCTTTCCGAGCTGCCACCGGGGACCGGCGCCTGGCGCTGGACCTTCCCGGCGCGCAACCGGATCATGGCCGCGATCGCCGGCATGACCATTGTGGTCGAGGGAGCGCGGCGCTCGGGCTCGCTGATCACCGCCGACCTTGCTGTCGATCTGGGTCGGGATCTCGGCGCCGTGCCGGGGCCGGTCACCGCCCGCACCTCGGCCGGGCCGAACGACCTTCTCGCCGGTGGCGCCTGCCTGGTGCGCGACGCCCAGGACGTCCTCGACGCGATGCTGGGACCCGGGGCGCGCAGGCTCGAGCGCTCCGGTCCGAGCCTTGAGCCGGGGCTACGCGCCGTGCTCGAAGCGGTGGAGGGAGGCGCGGACACTCCCGACGCGCTCGCTGGCGTACTCAATCTCTCAGGCGCCGAGGCCGCCACCGCGCTCGCCTCCCTCGAGGCCCACGGCTACGTCTCCTGCTCGTTGGTGGGCTCGTATACCCGCACCATGCTGAAACTTCCGGTGGGTATCTAGGCTGCTGAGCGTGGACGAGGCTCGCATACCCACCGCGCTCTCGATTGCCGGCTCCGACTCCGGCGGCGGCGCTGGCATCCAGGCCGACCTCAAGGCCTTCGCTCGCTGCGGCGTGCACGGGATGACTGCGATCACGGCAATCACGGCGCAGAACACTCGCGGGGTCGAGCAGGTCGAGGTGGTTTCGCCGCAGGTGGTCTTCGGCCAGATCCTGGCGATCGCCGAGGACATGGGGGCCGACGCAATCAAGATCGGCATGCTTGGCTCAGCGGCCACGATCGACGCCGTGGCGGTCGGACTCACCTACTCCGGGGTCGCGCTCGCGCCCGTGGTGATCGACCCGGTGATGGTCGCTGAGAGCGGCGCTGTACTGCTTGACGACGAGACGAGGACCGCACTCGTAGAGGTGCTGCTGCCGCGCTGCGCAATCGCCACTCCCAACATCCCCGAGGCCCGCGAGCTGACCGGGTTGGGGGAGGGGAATACGCAGAAGGATCTGGCGCGTGCGGTTCTGGAGCTGGGGCCGAAGGCTGTGGTCGTCACCGGTGGTCACAGCGAGGAGATGATCGACATCTTCTTCGACGGCGAGCGCGTCGTGGAGATCACAGGCGAACGTCACCCTGATGGCGCAGCCCACGGCTCCGGTTGCACGCATTCCTCGGCCCTGGCTGCCTTCCTCGCTCATGGCTGCGAGCCACTGGAGGCGGCCAGACGGGCACGCGAGGTCGCCTCGGAGGCCGTTGCCAACGGGCTGCGCGATATCGGCGCCGGTGCCGGCCCGGTCGACGCGCTCGGGCTTGGCAGTAGATTTCGCCCATGAGCACGAACGGCAAGACCGCCACCGCGCTGCCGCGCCCGCGCTCCAGCGTCGTCTTCGACGGGCCCGATCGTGCCCACTCGCGCGCCTACATGAAGGGCATCGGCTTCGACGACGACGCTCTCAGCCGGCCGACGATTGGCATCGCCAACACCTGGACCGAGGCGATGCCCTGCAACTTCCACCTGCGCGGGCTCGCAGAGCACGTCAAAGAGGGCGTGCGTGCCGCCGGCGGCACGCCGATGGAGTTCAACACCGTCGCTGTCTCCGACGGGGTGACGATGGGGACCCAGGGGATGAAGGCCTCGCTGATCAGCCGCGAGGTGATCGCCGACTCGATCGAGCTGATGGCGCGCGGCTACCAGTTTGATGCGATCGTTGCCATCTGCGCTTGCGACAAGACGATCCCGGGCTGCGCGATGGCGCTGGCCCGGCTCGACGTCCCCTCGGTGCTCCTCTACGGCGGCTCGATCGCGCCTGGGCACTGGCACGGCCGCGACGTGACGATCCTCGACATCTTCGAGGCGATCGGCGCCCACAGTGCCGGCGACATGAGCGACGAGGAACTGAACGAGCTCGAGGGCGTGGCCAGCCCCGGCGCCGGTGCCTGCGGCGGTCAGTTCACCGCCAACACGATGGCTTGCGCTTTCGAGGCCCTTGGGATCAGCCCCGGCGGCTCGGCGATGGTCCCCGCCGAAGCCAGCGAGAAGGGGACGGTGGCGGAGCGGATCGGCGAGCTCGTCCTCAACGTCCTCGCCGAGGACATAACCCCGAGCAAGGTGATCACTCGCGACGCGTTGGAGAACGCGATCGCCTGTGTCTGCGCCTCGGGAGGTTCGACGAACGCGGTCCTGCATCTAATCGCGCTCGCCCGCGAGCTCGGGATCGAGCTGACGATGGACGACTTCGAGCGCATCTCCCGCGCGACGCCGCTTTTCGCCGACCTCAAGCCCGGCGGTCGCTTCGTCGCCACCGACCTCTTCGCCGCTGGCGGCGTGCCGGTGATCCTCAAGCGACTCGCCGAAGGCGGCAACCTGCATGAGGACGCGGTCACCGTCACCGGTAAGACGATCGGCGAGGTCGCCACGGAAGCAAGCGAGGCCCCCGGTCAGGAAGTCGTGCGACCGCTCGACGATCCGCTCAAGGCCGAAGGCGGGCTGGCGATCCTCAAAGGCAACCTCGCCCCCGAAGGCGCGGTGGTGAAGCTCGCCGGCACCGAGCGGACCCAGCAGACCGGACCGGCCCGGGTCTTCGAGTCCGAAGAGGAATGTTTCCGCGCGGTCAAGGACCAGCAGATCAACGCCGGCGACATAGTCGTGATTCGCAACGAGGGCCCGGTCGGCGGGCCGGGGATGCGGGAGATGCTCCAGGTCACCGCGGCGATCGTCGGCGAGGGACTGGGGGAGAGCGTCGCCATGGTCACCGACGGTCGCTTCTCCGGCGCTACCCGCGGCCTGATGATCGGCCACGTCGCTCCCGAGGCCGCCAGGGGCGGGCCGATCGCGGCGATCCGCGAGGGCGACGAGATAACGATCGACATCGACGCGCGTCGCCTCGCCGTCGACCTCCCTGACGAGGAGATCGCCAAGCGCGTCGCCGCCTACAAGTCGCCGCCCTCGCCCTTCGGCAGCGGCGTGATGTCGAAGTACGCCGCGACTGTCTCGTCAGCGTCCAAGGGCGCCGTTACTACCTGAGGCGCGAGGCGCAAGCAGATCAAGGACGCAGGGAGCGTGGCGTGCTCTGCACGCGAGCGACCGAGGAACTCGCGCTTCTCGCTCGCACCGCTCCCTTCGGTCGCTCGATGCGCTGCGCATTGTCCGTCAGGCGTAGCCCATCCGTTCGAGGATCGGAATCTCACGAATCTGGGGCGGCTGCAGGTGGTCCCAGAGGATGCCGCGTGGCCGCTCATACTGGCTCTCGACCTCGATCACCGCCCGCGGTGTCGCGATCAGGTCCACCGGCAGGTCGTGCGAGGTCATCATCAGGTGGCGTCGCAGCACCTGGGTTGGGTGCACGGTGGTCGCCACCGTGGTGTGATCGTCGATCTTGCCGGCGTCGATCAGGACGCCGTACTCGAGGTCCGAGTAGCCGCCGCCCTTGCCGACCCGCGCTCCGCTCAGGTTGACCGCCACCGAGCCGCAGAGAACGAAGTCAATCTCGGGGAGATCGTCGAGAGCGGTCACCCGGCCGTGCTTGAGCGCTCCCTTGATCGTCGCCGCCTCCTTCATTCCCGCCTTGGTCAACTTCTTCGGGTCGAGCACGCGGAAGGGGTGGGGATCGCGCAGGCGCGGCACCGCCATGATCACCGTCTTGCCCTCTTCAAGCGCCATGCGGCGAGCGTGGGTCTGGGGCGAGTCGGGGTTGGCCTTGATCGTCCGCGCCCGCTTCCAGGCGCGGTTTCCGGCCAGCTTCTCAGCCGCCAGCTTGGCCCCGGCGAAGTTCGGGATTCGTCCCTCGGCACCGGGGAAGCGGGAGACGCCCTCACGCTCCATCGCCTTCCAGACTTCCCCCCGGATCTCGTCCTTGCTGCCTTTAGCGGCCACCGAGGCCAACGATATCCGCGCGCCCGGTTGTCCGTAGCTGGGGCGCGATTTGCAGGGAATGCAGGCTATCTGGCCGAATGATCGGTATGCCTAAACTCTGGCTGAGCCGATTCGTCTGCAGGGCCGTTCAGGCTGAGGAAAAGTAATGGGCCGCAAGACTCAAATCGCGATCGTCGTTGGTGTCGTGGCACTGCTGCTCGGCGCCGTCGGCGCCTACGCCTACGACAGCTCGCAGAAGGACGAGATCGCTGAGGGGGTGACGATCGGCGGGGTCGATGTCGGCGACCTCGATGCCGCCGAAGCCGAACGGGCGGTGCGCAAGCAGCTCGTCGCGCCGCTGCGGCACTCGTTGAGGGTCAGCTACGACGGCGAGGGCTGGGAGCTCTCCGGCGACGACCTCAAGGTCCGCGCCGAAGTCGCCGGCGCCGTCGACGAAGCGCTTGCCGCCAGCCGCGACGGCGGGCTGCCGGGGCGCGTGGTGCGCTACGTCAGCGGTGACGAGGTCGACGAGCGGATCGCCGCCCCCGTCACCTACTCCGAGCCTGCGGTCAACCGCTTCGTCCGCAAGGTTGCCGCCGAGGTTGGCGTCGAAGCGCAGAACGCGACGGTCGAGGCCAACGGGGCCGAACTCGCGGTCGTTCCCGCCGAGTACGGCCGCAAGCTGCGCGACAACCTGCTCACCAACCAACTCAAGGCCGCTGTCCTCAACGCCGGCGCCGACCACACGATCGCGGCCCGGACCAACCCGGTGAAGCCGGAGGTGACCGGTGAAGAGGTCGCCGGGGAGTACCCGACCTACCTGACCCTTGACCGCAGCTCCTACACACTGCGGTTCTGGAAGAACCTGAAGCTGGCCAAGACCTACACGGTGGCCGTCGGCCAGGTCGGCCTCGAAACGCCCGAAGGGATCTACGCGATCCAGGACAAGCAGGAAAACCCGACTTGGAACGTGCCCGAATCCGACTGGGCCGGCAGCCTCGCCGGGCAGTCGATCCCGCCAGGGCCTTCCAACCCGCTGAAGGCGCGCTGGATGGGGATCTACGAAGGCGCCGGCATCCACGGCACAGAAGAAACCTCCTCGCTCGGCACCGCTGCCTCGCACGGCTGCGTGCGGATGGCGGTCCCCGACGTGGAAGAGCTATATGACTTGGTCGAAGTCGGTACGCCGATCTACATAGGTTGAGGACCGAACCCGGCAGGGGCTCCACTTAACTTTTTTCGGCGGAGCGGGTGCGGCTGTCCGAGATGCGGGTAGCGAAAAAAGTACAAGAACGTTCCACCCCTGCCGAGTTCGGTCCATGAAGGCTCGTGGCGTCCCCCATCGAATCTCGTTCCATGAGATGGGACGAGGCACTGAGCGCATACGACCGTGATTTGACTGGGCGCAGTGCGTCGGAGCGCACGCGCAAGGCTTACGGCGTCGACCTCGGCCAGTTCGTCGAGTGGTCACAAGGGAGGGGGCTGGGGCCGGGTGACGTGCGCCACCGGGATGTGCGGCGCTACGCGGCTGGGCTCTCGGAGGGCGGCGCTGCACCGGCAACGGTCGCCCGCAAGCTGGCCTCGATCCGCGGCCTCTTCGATTTCCTGGTGCGAAGCGAGCGGCTCGGCCAGAATCCCGCCGACCTCGTCTCCAGCCCGAAGCGGGAGCAGAAGCTGCCCCAGATCCTCAGCGCCGAGCAGTTGCGCTCGTTGCTGGAGCGGATCCCGGCCCGGACCCCGCTCGAGCTACGCGACCGGGCGATGCTCGAGCTCGCCTACTCCTGCGGGCTGCGCTGCGAGGAGATCGTCGGCCTCGATCTCGGCGCGATGGACTTCGAAAGCGAGCGGCTGCGCGTCCTCGGCAAGGGTGGCAAGGAACGCCTGCTCCCGGTCGGCGAGCCGGCGCAGCAGGCGCTGCGGCGCTACTTGGAGAAGGGCCGCCACGTCCTCAAGGCCGACCCTCGCGAGCAGGCCCTCTTCCTCTCCAAGAGCGGCCGCCGTCTCTCCAACTCCGACGTCACCCGCCGCCTGCGGCTCTGGGTTCGTCAGGCCTCGCTGGCTGCCGGCGTCTCGCCGCACTCGCTGCGACACAGCTTCGCCACCCACCTGCTTGAAGGCGGCGCCGACCTGCGCACGATCCAGGAGCTGCTCGGTCACGCGTCGATCTCGACGACTCAGGTCTACACTCGGGTCGACGCGGCCCGCCTTCGCGACGCGTACGCCTCCACCCATCCCCGCGCCTGACGCACTGAAATGCCGCCAGCGAACATAGAATCGAGCAAAAGGCCATGGAAACTGGCGTAAAAGAGGTGGAGCTGCGCGATCTTTGGCGCCGCTACAAGGGAGACGGCGACGCCGCGGCGCGCGAGCGCCTCGTGGTCGCCTACTCGCCGATGGTCAAGTTCGTCGCCGGCCGGCTCGGCGCCGGACTGCCCTCGCACGTCGACGACGCCGATCTCATCTCCTACGGCCTGATGGGCCTGATCGGCGCGATCGAGCGCTTCGAGCCGGAGCGGGGGATCAAGTTCGAGACCTTCGCGATGACCAGGATCCGCGGCGCGATCATCGACGAGCTGCGCTCGCTCGACTGGGTGCCGCGCTCGGTGCGCTCCCGCGCCCGTGAAATCGAGACCACCCAGGCCAAACTCGAGCACGAACTGCAACGGGCGCCGACCGAGGCCGAGCTGGCGGCCAAGCTCGGGATCACCGAGGAAGAACTGCAGGCTTCGCTGCTCGAGATCGCCAACTCCTCGGTCTACGCGCTGGACGAGCTCTGGACGGTCTCCGACTCCTCCGGCGACACCGTCTCGCTGCTCGACACGATCTCCGACCCGCGGGCGGAGGACCCGCAGGAATCGCTCGCCAGCAGCGAGGTCAAGGACCGTCTCACCGAGGCGATCGCGACCCTGCCCGAGCGCGAGCAGCTGGTCGTCGCTCTCTACTACTACGAGAACCTCACGCTGAGGGAGATCGGCGAGGTCCTCGGGGTCACCGAGTCGCGCGTATCGCAGCTCCACACCAAGGCCGTGATGCGCTTGAAGTCCGGATTGCAACAGGTGTAGCTTCTCCATGTGCCTCATAAGGCTGCAGACCGGATTCGTAACGTCGCCCTGATAGGGCACCGGGGCTGCGGCAAGACCAGCCTGCACGAGGCGATGCTGTTCGAGGCCGGCGCGGTCAACCGGCTCGGCACGGTGGGGGACGGCTCGACCGTTTCCGACCACGAGCCCGACGAGCAGGAGCGTGAGATGTCGATTGGCGCCGCCGTCGCCAGCTTCGAGCACGACGGCCGCAAGATCAACCTGATCGACACCCCCGGCGAGCCCAGCTTCGTCGCCGACGCGATCGCCGCGATGCGGGTCGCCGACGCCGCGGTCGTCGTCGTCAACGGGGTGACCGGAGTCGAGGTGCACACCGAGCGGCTCTGGCGCCGCGCCGACGCCGAGGGGCTGGCCCGCCTCGTCTTCGTCAACATGCTCGACCGCGAGCGGGCCGATTTCCTGCAGGCGCTCGACTCGCTCAAGGCTGCCTTCGGCCCCCACGTCGTCGCTACCGAGATTCCGATTGGCGCCGAGCACGAGGTGCGGGGGGTGATCGACCTGATCGACCTCAAGGCGTTCGTCTACGAGGGGGTCGAGCGCGACGGCGCGGAGGAGACAGAGATCCCGGAGGAGCTGCGCGGGCAGGCCGAGGAGTACCGCGAGAAGTTGATGGATGAGGTGGCGGAGAACTCCGACGAGCTGATGGAGCGCTACCTCGAGGGTGAGGAGATAGACCACGACGAGATTGTCCGCGTGCTGAAGCAAGGGGTGACGGCAGGGCGGGTCTTCCCCGTCACCTGCGGCGTGGCGGCGCGCAACCTCGGCACCGGCCGCCTGCTTGAGGCGCTGGTCGAGGATTTGCCCTCGCCGGCGATGCGCGGCGCCATTGCGGCGACCGGCACGGAAGGCGAGCCGATCGAGGTCGAGCCCGACGAGGACGGCGAGCTCGTCGCCTACGTTTTCAAGACGCTCGCCGACCCCTACACCGGCCGCGTCAACCTCTTCCGCGTCCAGCGCGGCACCCTGCGCTCCGACTCGCAGACGGTCAACGTGACCCAGCAGCAGAAGGAGCGGGTGGGGCAGCTGGGGCAGCCCCTAGGCAAGGAGCTGGAGCCGGCGACTGAGCTCGGGGCAGGGGACATCGGCGCAGTCGCCAAGCTGAAGGAGACCCACGCCGGCGACGTCCTCTGCGAGCGCCAGGAGGAGATCGCCTTCGCGCCGCTCGACCTGCCGAACCCGGTGATGGCCTTCGCCTACGAGCCGAAGTCGAAGGGCGACGAGGAGAAGGCGGCGGCCGCTGTGCGCCGCCTCGCCGAGGAGGACCCGACCCTCGACATCCACCGCGATCCCCAGACCGGCGAGCAGATCCTCGCCGGTCTCACCCGCGACCACGTCGAGGTGGTCGTCGACAGGATGAAGCGGCGCTTCGGGGTCGAGATCGAACTACACCCGCCGCGGGTGCCCTACCAGGAGACGATCCGCAAGCCGGCCAAGGCGCACACCCGCTACAAGAAGCAGTCCGGCGGCCGTGGTCAGTTCGCCGACTGCCAGATCGAGATCGAGCCGGCCGAGGACGGGGTGGACCTCGACTTCGTCAACAAAATCAAGGGTGCCTCGATTCCCGGCAGCTTCATCCCCGCGGTCGAGAAGGGGGTGGTCGAGGCGATGGAGCACGGCACGGTCGCCGGCTACCCGGTCAAGGGAGTGCGGGTGCGCCTGGTCGACGGCAAACACCACGACGTCGACTCCTCCGAGATGGCCTTCAAGATCGCCGGCTCGATGGCCTTCAGGGAGGCGATGGAGGAAGCAGACCCGGTCCTACTCGAGCCGATTGTCCGGCTCGCCGTGAGCTGTCCCGAGGACGTCGTCGGTGACGTGATCGGCGACCTCAACTCCCGCCGTGGTCATCCCTTGGGGATGGAGCCGAAGGGCTCGATGACCGAGGTCAAGGCCGAGGTGCCGATGGTCGAAGTGCTCGACTACGCCCCTGACCTGCGCTCGATCAGCGGCGGCCGGGCGGACTTCGCGATGGAGTTCGACCGCTACGAGGAGGTACCTGCTCACCTGGCCGCAAAGGTCGTATCGGCGGACGAGAGCGCGAAGGTCAACGCATAGTCCTCTGCGTCGCCTGCTTCTCCGCGTTCCGCGTCACGCCATCCACTAATTTGCACTCGTGAGCTCTCGTGAAACCTGTTCCGTTTGCGGCCGAACCATTCTGTCCGGAGAGCGCACGCGCAGCTACATCAGCCCGAAGGAGGGGCCGCGCCTCGTCTGTGAGCTCTGCCGGGACCGCGCCGAGCGCCAGGGGTGGGTCGATCCGGCGGCAGCGGGAGCGAACGTGGGCCGCCATGAAGCTGAACCGGGGGAGACCCCACAGGGCCGACTGGAGCGCGCGATCGACCGCTTCAACGTCAGCGAGGCAGCCCGCACGGTCGCTGGATTGATGCGGACTCTGGGCGAGCCGTCTGTCTCCGTGGGCGCCGCCGCTGGCTCGCCCAGCGAGGCCCGAATCACGGTCGCCTGGGAGCTGACCTGGTACCAGTGGGCGGTGGATCTGGCGGACGAGCTGCGTCCTGTCGCCGAGCTCGACCGCGGCAGCGAGATTTCCCAGCTCGATGCCTCCGCCCGCCAGTGGAATGCCAGCGCCGCCCCGGGCGGGCAGTTGCTGCTTGGGGCTCCGGTCGGCTGATCGTGGAGAAACTCGTGGTCAACGTCGACGGCGGCGCCCGCGGCAACCCGGGTCCGGCAGCGATCGCCGCCGTGGTCCAGGACGACGGTGGCGAGGTGCTCGAGGAGCGCGGCGAGCGGATCGGCAAAGCAACCAACAACGTTGCCGAGTACCGAGCGCTCTTGCTCGGGATCGAGCGGGCGGCAGCACTGGGGGCGAAAGAGCTCGAACTAGTTGGTGACTCGGAGCTTGTCGTTCGTCAGGTGAAGGGCGAGTACAAGGTCAAAGACGAGAACATGCGTGAGCTGCACGCCGAGGTGAAGCGCGCCCTGGCACCGTTCGAGCGCTGGTCGATCCGCCACGTGCGCCGCGAGCAGAACGTCGAGGCCGACCGCCTGGTTAACCAGGTGCTCGATGGGTCCTGAGCCGATCGATCCGGGTGTCGACATCGGCCATGTCCACCTCAAGGTGGCCGACCTCGATCGCGCCCTCGACTTCTACTGCGGGGTGCTCGGCTTCGAGCTGCAGCAACGCCTCGGCGACGAAGCGGCCTTCGTCTCGGCCGGCGGCTACCACCACCACATCGGCCTCAACACCTGGCACTCGAAGGGCGGCTCGCCGCCGCCCCCGGGGAGCACCGGCCTCTTCCACTTCGCGATCCGCTACCCGAGTCGTCGCGCCCTCGCTGATGTGTTGCGCCGGCTCTCTGAGGCAGACGTCCCGCTCAGCGGCGCCTCCGACCACGGGGTCAGCGAGGCGCTCTATCTCGCCGATCCCGACGGCAACGGCATCGAGCTCTACTGGGACCGCCCGCGGGAGGAGTGGCCGCAGCCGCAGCCCGGTCAGAAGGTCGAGATGTACACGCGACCGCTGGACCTGCGCAGCCTGCAGGCCGAGCTGGACAGCTAGAAGCCGAGGATCGCGCCGACCAGATTCGGTTTGAACGGCTGCGTGCTGGGCACGAGCTCCACCCCGGTAAGCGAGGAGTTCGCCTGCATGTAGGCCAGCTCCTTCGCCATGTCGCCGACCCCGTTGGAGCCGGCGAGCGGCGCCAGCTGGAGGGTGCTGAGTGTCCCGATCGCCTGGCCCGAATTGTTCATGAAGCCGCTGCCCGAGTCGCCCGGGATGCCCGGCGTCAGCGTCACCACGTTGTGGCTCCAGCCGTTGCCCTGGTTCTGGACGACGACGCCCTGCTTGGGGCTGAGCAGGGTGACGCCGCCGCGCAGCGAGGAGTTGCCGTAGGAGTAGACGGTCGAGCCGAGCCCGCCGGCTGCGCCGACCTCCGTCGGCCCGCCGAAGCCCGGCACCGACGGGTTGACGCTGCCGACGTCGGCCGGGTCGATCCGGATCAGGGCGAGGTCGTTGAAGGCGCAGGCGTCCGGGTCGGTCTCGCCGTTCGCCTGCATCGTCAGCCAGGAGCTGTAGGCGAGCGTGCCCGGTTTGCTCGCTCCGGTCACCTCGACCGGCGTGCCGAGCGGCAGCGAGCCGCTCGTGCAGCCGTCGGTTTCGGTCTGCCCGCCGGTCCCGGCGCAGTGCGCGGCTTGGCCCAGGTAGACGTCGCCGCCTCCCTGGAAGACGAAGTTCGCGGTGCACTGGCCACCTTCGGTGAAGACCTGAACTCCGGGGTGCACCGTCGCGGTCTCGGTTGGCGCCCACGCCGAGGCGGCCGCTGGGGGGAGGAGTCCAGCGCCAAGTGCCAGCGATGCTACGAGGACAATGACCTTGCTTCGATTCATCGGAGCCTCCTGACGATTGGCTTTTGATGGCCGCCTCGGCGATTAGGGCTTTGCCGAGCCTACCAAATAGTTGGTAGAGACCAAGAGGGCTGCATGCCGAGCCTCATACCCGCACCCGCGGCGTCCATGCGCGCCGCGGGCCTATAATCCACCGCTCGCGCGGCTGTAGCTCAGCTGGCTAGAGCGTCTGCTTGCCATGCAGAAGGTCGTGGGTTCGAATCCCATCAGCCGCTTTTCTTCGCATCGCAGAGCCGGTCCCTAAGAGGAAGGCGAGCCAGCGGCACCGGTCATCGACAAGCGCGTGACGGCTGCGATCGAGGGCGATTTCGTCGTCTTCCTGATCGGTCTGCGAATCAACAGGCCCTGGAAGGTGCGGAAGTGGTTGCCCGTCGCCCTCGCGATGCCGCGGATGTTGCGCGAGCTCGACCGGAGCCCGGAAGCTGGCCTGCTCGGAGCCGACTGGTATCTCGGCAGCCCGCGGCGGGCGATGATCGTTCAGTACTGGCGCTCCTTCGAGCACCTCGAGGCATATGCGCGCAGCCGTGATGCCGAGCACTGGCCGGCTTGGGTCGCCTTCAACAAGCGGTTGGGTCGAGCGGCGACGTCGGCATCTGGCACGAGACGTACCTCGTCTCCGCGGGCAGCTACGAGTCCGTCTACAACAACATGCCGCCGACCGGTCTCGGCGCAGCCACGAACCTGGTGCCTGCTGCCGGTCGCAAGGCTACGGCCGCGGGTCGAGCAGGGATTCGCGAGGAGTCCTATCCCGGGGACGCTGCCACCGAGGGCGTCGAGGTCTGAGCCAGGCGGGCGAGGGTGGGTCTGAGCGTCGACTACGAGCAGCACGGGCGCACCTACGCCCGTCACCGGCGGGCCGACCCGCGGATAGCGGCGCGGATCCACGCCGCTCTCGGCGATGCAGACGGTCCTCAATGTCGGCGCCGGCTCGGGCTCCTACGAGCCCACCGATCGCTGGGTCCTGGCCGCTGAGCCAAGCGCGACGATGCGTGCCCAGCGTCCGCCAGGCGCAGCTCCCGTGATCAATGCCCGCGCCGAGGCGCTGCCCTTCGACGACGACTCCGTCGACGCGGCGATGGCCTGCGTGACCATCCACCACTGGGAGCCTGTGGAGGCTGGCCTGGCAGAGCTGCGGCGCGTGGCCCGCGGTCCGGTCGTCGTCTTCACCTTCGACCTCGACCATCTGCCCGCCTGGCAGCAGGAGCACCTCGCTGAGGGCATCGAGATCGAGCGCCCGCGTTTTCAGTCGTTGGAGACGGTTGCGGCGGCGCTTGGCGGCCAGACCCGGATCGAGCGCTTCCCGACGCCGGCCGACTGCACCGACGGGTTCTTCGAGGCCTTCTGGAACCGGCCGGAGCAGCTGCTCGATCCGGCGGTGCGCGGCGCCCAGTCGATGTGGGCTCTGTTGCCGCCCGGCGTCGAGGAGCGGATCGTCGAACGGCTCGACACAGCGCTCGAATCGGGCGACTGGGATGCCGAGCACGGCCATCTACGTGAGATGGAGGAGTACGAAGGCGCTCTGCGCCTGGTGATCTCAGAGCCCTCGTGACCTGGGGTGCTGTCACAGGCCGCTGCGGGTAGAGACGGGCCATGAGATTGCTGCTGGCCATCACCGCCTTCGAATGGCTTGAGGACGCGATCGGCGGCCAGGTCTGGACTTATCCAGCGCTCGTCGCAGCGGTCGCACTCGATTCTCTCTTCCCGATCGCTCCGGGCGAGGCGATGATGATCACCGCCGGCGTGCTGGCCGCGAACGACGAGCTGATCCTCCCCTTCGTGATCCTCGCCGGCGCGATTGGCAGCTTCCTCGGCGACAACGCTTCCTACGGCCTGGGGGCGTCGCTCGGCCGCCGGGCCGAGCGAAGGTTCTTCTCCTCGGGACGCAGTCGGCAGCGGGTGGAGTGGGCGCGCAGGCAGCTCCAGGAGCGCGGCGCCGTGATCATCATCGCCGCCCGCTTCATCCCCGGTGGTCGCACGGCGACGACCTTCTCGGCCGGCACGTTGGGGATGCCATGGCGCCGCTTCGTCGCGATCGACGCGGTCGCCTCCTGCCTCTGGGCGACCTACATCGCCCTGCTCGGCTACTTCGGCGGCGCCACCTTCGAGGAGGACCTCTGGAAGCCCCTCCTCGCCGCCAGCGCGGTCGCCGTCTTGGTCGCCACCGCCGGCGAGCTGTTCCGCCGCGCCAAGCTCGCCTAGCCCCGCGCCCAACGGCTACGCTTCATCGCCCGCGGCGCCTTGGCGGAGTGGCTACGCAGCGGCCTGCAAAGCCGTTTACACCGGTTCGATTCCGGTAGGCGCCTTCGGCTCTGACAAGCGGTATTCCGCTCGTCAGAGCCGTGAGAGGTCTTTTTAGCCGCTTCTCAGATCCGGCTGAATCCGGTTGTAGCCGGCTCGTGGCACGACTGGCCTATTTGTGGCCCACGGGCACGACCACATCCTTGAAAACGCTTCGGCGTAGTACCTGGGTCTAGTTGTCGTGCCCCAAGACGTCCCGAACGCGAGCCATAGGCGGGCGGTTGCCGAGAGCTGAGTGGCGGCGGCTCTCGTTGTAGTGGGATCGCGTGACTCTGATGGATCATGCACTGCCAAGGATTACCGGCTCTGGGGTAGCGCAGTAGCCGAACGGAGCTTCGTGTAGCACCGCGGAGGCATAAGAGACGCTGGAGCGATTGGCCGAACAGCCGCGAGTCGTCGCGATTGGCAGCTACGCTTTCGATTGTGAGCGCCCAATGACTGACGAGGCACTAATTGCAGAGGCTGCCAGTCGTCTAGCCGCTGCCGCACCTGACGCCAAGGTGATCTTGTTCGGCTCCCGCGCCCGAGGTGAGGCTCGTTCAAACAGCGATCTGGACCTTCTCGTAATCGAGCCCGAGGTGAAGAGCCGGCGAGCGGAGTTCGTGCGGCTTCGCGAAGCGCTCGGTGATCTCGGCGTTCCGATTGACCTCATAGTTCTCAGCGCCGAGTACGCAGATCAGAGGGCTCGGATTCGCGGAACCATGGTCAACGAGGCATTGCAAAGAGGCCGCATCCTTGTCGGAGCGTGAACCGAAGGCCGAAGCTCTCGTTCTCGCTCGCAAGGCAGAGGACGACGCGAAGGCGATGCAACTGCTTGTCCCAGACTCGGAGATCAGCGACGAGATCATCGGTTTCCACGCCCAGCAGGCCGTCGAGAAGTGGCTCAAGGCCGTGCTCGGATCCCGGGGAATCGAATTTGAGTACACCCACGATTTGCACCGCCTGATTGCTGAGGTGACGGCGGCTGTGGGCGAGTTTCCATTCGACATCCCCGCGGTGGTTGCGCTAACCGAGCACGCGGTGCCGTTGCGATACGACGAGATCTTGGACACCGAGCCACTTGACCGTCAGGCCACGGTCGCGCTGGTCAAGGAAGTCGGCAAGTGGGCCGGCGCCAAGCTTGAGCCGAGCGGCTGAGCGGCACGGAACTGGCGCGACTCTGGCAAGAGCTCTGGCACGGCGCGACCTATTTGGCTCTAAGAAAGGCTTTGCAGAGATTATGCAGCGGCCTGCAAAGCCGTTTACACCGGTTCGATTCCGGTAGGCGCCTCTGCTGTGTTTGTGCCGGTTCGCTCCGGGTAATCAAGGAGTCAGAAGGTCCCACGAAAGTGGGGCCTTCGTTTTGGGTGAGGAGATGTTCGGTAGCTTGGCCTGCATGGATCTGCACAGCGCCGAGCTGCGTTTCGCAACCCGGGGCGATGCCGATGTCCTCGACATCACGGGCGAGGTGCAGGGGGTTGTCGAGGAGGCGGGTGTCTCCGAGGGGCAGGTGCTGGCGTTCGTGCGGGGGTCGACGGCGGCGATCGGGACGATGGAGTTCGAGCCGGGTGGGGTGCACGACCTGCGGGCGATGCTGGAGCGGTTGATCCCAGCGCAGGGCGACTACGAGCACAACCGGCTCAACCACGACTCCAACTCGCATGCGCACCAGCGGGCGACGCTGGTCGGGCCCTCGGAGGCTGTGCCGGTGGTCGGGGGCCGGCTCGCGCTCGGTACCTGGCAGCAGCTGGTGCTAATCGACTTCGACGACCGCTCGCGGGAGCGGACGGTCGTCGTCCAGGTCCTCGGCTGAACGGAAAAGGGCCCCGTGAGGGGCCCTTTGTTTCCGAAGGACGTGCCACCAGTGAGACTGAGGTCCTCTGGCTCGTCGGTCCTCAAGCTTTGTTGCGCTCCGCATTCAGAAACACCGCGTGAGCTGAAAAGTTGCACGAGTTGCATCGGCTCTTGCAGGCCCGGGCTTGAGCCCCTGGCCGGGGATACCCCGCACTCGTAGGCACGGCTTTTCGCTAGATTCAGGTAGCGGGGCGCTTAGCTCAGTTGGGAGAGCGCCAGCTCGACAAGCTGGAGGTCACTGGTTCGAGCCCAGTAGCGCCCATATGCCCGCACGTCTGCTTCGCGCCTCGGATGCCCACTGGCGCGAGTCCAACCAGATGCGGGTCCTCAACACCGACCTCGCCAAGCAGCTCGGCGCGACGCACCTCGGCGCCCGCCTCTGGCGCCTGCGCCCAGGCCAGGCCTCGACCCAGCACCGCCATGCAAGGGAGGAGGAGCTGTACGTCCTGCTCGAGGGTCGCGGTCGGGTCCGCGTCGAAGACGAGGTCTTCGAGCTGCAGCCGCACGACGCGCTGCTGGTCGAGCCCCGCACCGTGCGCCAGCTCTTCAACGACACCGAGGCCGAGGCCCTGTGGCTGGTCGTCGGCGCGCCGCCCGAGCTCGCCAACACCCTCGAGATGAGCGAGGCGCAGCTACGGGACATGTACTCAGCCGGCCCGCGTGCCCTTCCGCCAGAGCTGGGCGGCGGCCAGTTCAAGCCGCCCGGCTGAGCACTCGCGCTCGTCGTTTAGGCTCGCCGCCTCGTGATCGGGACGTATGCAGCCGCGCTGGCGGTGTGCGGTTCTTCGCTGGCGATCGGACAAGCGGCCATAGCGCTCTGCGGGGCGCGGCGCTGGTCGTGGCTCTCGCCGGCGCTCGGATTGGCGCTGCTCTGCGGTGTCTGCTGGGGGACGGTTCGCCTGCCGGGCAGGGGTATCACTTCGGTCCTCATTGTTCTCTTGCTAACCGTTACCGCGGCGCTCTATATGCGGGTTAAGGTCGACGCAGGGAGGGGGGCGCTGCTGGCGGGGAAACCAGTCGCCCTAGTGGCCCTCGCCACCGCCTCGCTCCCGTTTGTGGTCGAAGGACACTTCGGGATCCTCGGCACCGGCTTCAACCCGGACATGTCCCAGCACCTGCTGGCGGCGGACCGTCTCGGCGAGGGTATGGGAGGGCAGCTTCTCAACCAGGGCTACCCGCTCGGCCCCCACGCGATCGTCGTCGCCCTCGATTCCGGCCTTGGCATCGGGCCGGTCCAAGGCTTCAGCGGCCTGACGATCGCCGTGGCGGTCCTCGCCTCGCTGACCGCTCTTGCCGCCTTCGCCGAGCTGCCGTCGCTGCGTCGCACTGCCGGCGCGCTCCTGGTCGGAGCTCCGTACCTGGTCGTCACCTACTACGCGCAGGGCGCCGTCAAGGAGACGATGCAAGCTCTCTTCGTCCTCGCCTTCGTCCTTGCCCTGCGCGAGAGCGCCGGTCCCTGGCGCGACCTGCCGCTGCGCTTCGTCCCGGCTGCCTTGATCGCGGCGGGTAGCGTCTTCACCTACAGCTTCGCCGGCCTCGTCTGGCTGGCCGCCGCGTTGGTTCTCTGGCTCGCGCTCGAGAGAAGGCTGCCGGTTCGCGCCCTGCTCCTCGCCCTACTTGCCTTCATCGTCCTAACCGCCCCCGAGATCGGGCGGATGATCGACTTCCAGCGCTTCGAGACCTTCGATCCCAACGGTCCCGGCCTCGGCAACCTGTTCGGCCAGATCTCACCGCTGGAGGCGCTCGGCATCTGGCCCTCGGGCGACTTCCGCGTCGCCCCCGGCGACGGCTCGGTCCCCGGGTTCATCTATTACCTCGGCGCGGCCTTCGCCCTGGCGCTGCTGATCTACGGCGCCGTCCGCTGCTGGCAAGACCGCGAGACGGCGATCCTCGCCGGACTGCTCGGCGCGCTCGGCATCTACGCCGCCGCCCGCCTGGGCGGCACGCCCTACACAGCGGCCAAGGCGCTCGAGGTCGCGGCGCCCCTCATCACGCTCACCATCTTGCTGCCGCTGCTGGCGTCGGAGTGTCGACTTTCGTTCGGTATACGGATGAAAGTCGACAAGTTCGCCGCGGCGGCCTACGTAATGGGCGCGAGTGTCTGCACGCTGCTGGCGCTCGCCAATGCGCCTGTGGGGCCGACTTCCCACTCACCGAAGCTGACCGAGCTGCGGCCGATTCTCGCCGCCGACTCGACTCTTGTGCTCGCCCCGGAACGCCTGCTCGACGAGGAACACGGCGTCCCTTACCTGGCCTGGGAGTTGCGCGGCGGTCGCGTCTGCATCGAGTCTGAGGCGGAAGCCGGGGACCGACTGCCCCCTGGCGTGCGCTACGTGATCGCCAGTGACACCGGCGGCGATCCGCCCTTTCCGAGTCTGATGCTCGCCCGCCGCGCTGGTCCCTACCTGCTTTGGGAGCGCCAGGGTACGGTCGGCGGTCCCAGCCCCTGCCCGCTGATCGCCGTTCGCCAAGCCCGCCAGGGGCCGTAGCATGGGCCGCATCGAGGCGGCCACGCAAAAGATCACCGTCACCCTGCCCGACGGCACGCCGTTGGAGCTGCCCGGCGGCGCCTCCGGCGCCGACGCCGCTGCGGCGATCGGCCCGGGCCTGGCCAAGGCCGCGCTGGCGATCCGCGTCGACGGCGAGCTGCGCGACCTCGCGGCGCCGCTGCCCGACGGCGCTGGGATCGCGATCCTCACCGACCGCGACCCCGAGGCGCTGGAGCTGATCCGCCACGACGCTGCCCACGTGATGGCCGAGGCGGTGATGGAGCTCTACCCGGGGACGAAGGTGACGATCGGCCCGCCGATCGAGCACGGCTTCTACTACGACTTCGAGTTCCCGCCCGACGTCAAGGTCACCGACGCCGATCTGGAGCGGATCGAGACGGCAATGCGCACCCACCTCGAGGCCGACGAGCCGTTCGAACGCCGCGACGTCGTCCCCGGCGATGCCATTGAGCTCTTCCGTGACCAGGGCCAGGACTACAAGGTCGAGCTGATCGAGGACCTGGTCCGCGACGAAGACGTCGAGACCGTCTCCCTTTACCGCAACGGCCCCTTCGAAGATCTCTGTCGCGGTCCGCATGGGCCCTCGACTGGCCGCATCAAGGCGATCAAGCTGGAGTCGATAGCCGGCGCCTACTGGCGCGGCGACGAGAGCCGCCAGATGCTGACCCGGATCTACGGGACCGCCTTCTTCTCGAAGAAGGACCTCGAGGCGCACCTGGAGCGGATCGAGCAGGCGAAGGCGCGCGACCACCGCCGCCTCGGCCCGCAACTAGGCCTCTTCATGCTGCGCGAGGAGGCGCCGGGAATGCCTTTCTGGCTGCCCAACGGCACGGCGCTGCTGCGCCTGATTGAGGCCGAGGTGCAGAAGCAGCTGCGCAAGCGCGGCTACGAGGAGATCAAGACGCCGCAGGTGATGGACGTCGAGCTCTGGCACCGCTCCGGCCACTGGGACAACTATCGCGAGAATATGTACTTCACCGAGTGGGGCGAGCGGGAGTACGCGATCCGGCCGATGAACTGCCCCGGCGCCTGTCTGGTCTTCGGCTCCGAGCGCCACTCCTACCGCGAGCTGCCGCTGCGCGTCGCCGAGTTCGGCCAGGTCTCCCGCGCGGAGCGCGAGGGCGTCCTGCACGGCCTGCTGCGGGTGCGCGCCTTCACTCAGGACGACGCTCACGTCTACTGCACCGAGGAGCAGATCGCCGCCGAGGTCGCCGACATCTGCGAGGCGATCGACGAGCTCTACTCCCGCTTCGGCTTCGAGGACGTAAAAGTCGAGCTCTCGACCCGGCCGGAGAAGTCGATCGGCAGCGCCGAGCAGTGGGAGAGGGCGGAGGCAGCGCTGCGCGAGGCGCTCGAGAGTCAGGGCCGCGAGTACCAGCTCAACCCCGGCGACGGCGCCTTCTACGGGCCCAAGATCGACTTCCACGTCACCGACGCGCTCGGCCGCTCCTGGCAGTGCGGCACCTGCCAGCTCGACTTCTTCATGCCCGAGCGCTTCGACCTCTCATACGTCGGTGCGGATGACGAGCAGCACCGGCCGGTGATGATCCACCGCGCCCTGCTCGGCTCGATGGAGCGCTTCGCCGGGATCCTGATCGAGCATTACGCTGGTCGCTTCCCGGTTTGGCTGGCGCCGGTGCAGGCGATCGTGCTGCCGGTCTCCGACCGCCACAACGAGTACGCCGCGGACGTCGCCGCCGAGCTGCGCGAGGCCCGCGTCCGGGTCACAGTGGATGAGCGCTCAGAGTCGGTCGGCAAGAAGGTCCGCGACGCCGAGCTCGGCCGCTACCCCTACATGCTGGTGGTCGGTGACAAAGAGCAGGAAGCGGGCGCCGTCGCGGTGCGTTCACACGAGCAGGGTGAGCTGGGCGCGATGCCGGTGGCCGATCTGGTTAAGGCTGTCTATACTGCGGAAACTTGATCGCAGGCACGACACAGACCCCGCGCCGCTGAGCGTCCCGTGCCAGCCTCCCCATCTCTCGTCCGCTTGAAGTCCCACCTCACACTTAGATAGTGCCGGTCCCTCGCAGGTTCGATCGGCGTCCCCCTGAGCGCGATACCACGCGCATCAACGACCGCATCCGTGTTCGCGAGGTGCGTTTGATCGGCGCCGAGGGCGAGCAGCTCGGGATCGTCGAGACAGCGGAGGCGCTGAAACGCGCCCGCGAGGCCGACCTTGACCTGGTCGAGGTCGCGCCCAACGCGAAGCCGCCGGTCACCCGCCTGCTCGACTACTCGAAGTACAAGTACGAGCAGGAGCAGAAGCAGAAGGCGGCCCGCAAGCATCAGCAGCAGGTCAACGTGCGCGAGATCAAGCTGCGCCCGAAGATCGCCAACCATGACTACGAAACCAAGAAGGGCCATGTCGAGCGCTTCCTGCGCCACCAGGACAAGGTCAAGATCACGATCATGTTCCGCGGCCGCGAGCAGGCTCACCCCGAGCGCGGCAGGGCGCTACTGCAGCGCCTCTTTGAGGACCTCGACGGCCTCGCCGTGATCGAGTCGGCGCCGCTCCAGGAAGGCCGCAACATGAGCATGATGCTGGCGCCGGGCAAAGAGATCGCCAAGGAGGCCGCCGCCGACAAGGCAGCGGTCGAGGAGGCTGCGGACAAAGCCGCGACGGACGAGCCGACCGAGGCCGCGCCGGAGCCGGCAGCTGAGGCCGAAGAGCCGGCAGCCGAGACAGAGCAGCTGGCAGCTGAGGCCGAAGAGCCCGCCGAGGAAGCTCAGAAGCCGGCCGCGGAGACGCCGGCCGACGACGACGCCGCCGCGGCGTAGTCCTCTAGCTCTCTACCAATACGTCAGCGACCCGCTCGGAGGCGTGGCCGTCCCAGAGCGGCGGGGGCTCCGATGGTGCGGCGGGCCGCTCGCGCAGCGCCGCCGGGATGCCGGCGATCGCCACCGGGTCGAGGCCCAGGAGGGTGTTGGTGCCGGCGCGGATCGTTACTGGGCGCTCGGTGTTGTCGCGGAGGGTGAAGCAGGGGACGCCGAGGTAGGTCGTCTCCTCCTGGATGCCGCCGGAGTCGGTGAGGACTGCGTCGGCGTCGGCGAGCAGCGAGAGGAAGTCGATGTAGCCGAGCGGATCAGAGAGCAGCAGGCCGGGGTGGTCGGCCTCGACCTTCTCCATCTCCTTGCGGGTGCGGGGGTGAACCGGGAAGACGACCGGCATCTCCCGGGCCAGGGCGGCGAGCTGCGCGACCGTCTCGGGTAGCAGCGGCCCGTCGACGAGAGCGGGGCGGTGCAGAGTGACGAGGACGAACTCGCCCGGCTCGACGCCGAGCTTCCCGGCCGCCCCGGCTGCGCGGAAGCGCTTCTCGAGCGCGACCAGGGTGTCGATCATCGTGTTGCCGACGAAGTGCATGCGCTCCTCGGCGATGCCCTCCCGGCGCAGGTTCTCGACCGCCTCGTCGCTGTGCAGGAAGAGATGCTCGGCGATCTCATCGGCGACGATCCGGTTCAGCTCCTCGGGCATCGTGCGGTCGAAGCTGCGCAGCCCCGACTCGATGTGGGCGACGGGGATCTGCAGCTTGGCCGCGGTCAGGGCCGCCGCCAGGGTCGAGTTGACGTCGCCCGGCACGATCACCAGGTCGGGTCGCACGTCGAGCAGGACCGACTCCAAACGCTCCATCACCCGCGCCGTCTGCTGCGCATGGCTGCCCGAGCCGACCTCGAGCATGTGATCGGGCGGCGGCACTCCCAGCTCCTCGAGGAAGACGTCTGACATCAGGCGGTCGTAGTGCTGGCCGGTATGGACGATCGTGTGCCGTCCCTGCGGCAGGCGAGCGCGCAGCGCCCCGATCACCGGCGCCGTCTTGACGAAATTGGGCCGCGTCCCGACCACGTAGACGATCCGCATCGCGGCGCCAGCGTACCTGCGTCAGCGGCACCCGGATCGCGCCTGCCCACGTGTCTGCTTCAATACCCATCCCGATGCCGAAGATGAAGACCCATTCCGGCGCCAAGAAGCGCTTCCGCAAGACCGCCACCGGCAAGCTGCGTGGCCGGCGCGCCAACTCCAGCCACATCCTGGAGAAGAAGTCACCGAAGCGGAAGCGGCGGATGGCGCGGCCGGTGGAGATCTCTCCGGCGGATGCGCCGCGGGTGCGGCACCTGCTTGGAGGCGGCAAGTGAGCCGGGTCAAGCGCTCCGTCCACGCGCGCAAGAAGCGCCGCAAAGTCCTCAAGGAAGCGAAGGGCTACTTCGGTCGCAAGCACTCCTCCTACCGCTTCGCCAAAGAGCAGGTGCAGCGGTCGGGGATGTACGCGTACAGGGACCGGCGCAACCGCAAGCGCGAGTTCCGTCGGCTCTGGATCACCCGGATCAACGCCGCCGCGCGGCTCGAGGGCATGAGCTACTCGGAACTGATCCACGGCCTCGACAAAGCCGGGGTCGAGGTCAACCGCAAGATGCTGGCCGAGATCGCGGTCTCCGACCGCGATGCCTTTCGCCGATTTGTGGAGCTCGCCCGGGAGGGTGCGGCCGCCTAGCCGCAACCCACACTCCACTTTCCCGGGCGGGTCGTGAGAACGGCCCGCTTTTTCGTTCCAGGAGAAGAAACCGCCGACAAGAAAGAACACACTCCAGAGACACAGAGCCACCGATGATCGAAAGTCCCCACAACGAGAAGCTGAAGCTGGTCCGCAAGCTGCGCGAGCGCAAGCACCGCGAGCGCGAGGGCCTCTTCGTCAGCGAGGGCGAGGATCTGGTCGAGGCCGGGCTGGCCGCCGGGGCAGAGCCTCGCTTCCTGCTCACCGCCGCCGGCAGCGCCCTCGGCGGCGAGGAGGTTGAGCCGGAGCTGCTCGCCTCGGTCTCGATTTTGGGCTCGGGGACACGGGCGATCGCGGTCTGGCCGCAACGCTGGGCAGAGGCGCCGCGACCGCCCTGTCTCTACCTGCACGGGGTCGGCGACCCAGGCAATGTGGGCACGATCGTGCGTACCGCGCACGCGCTGCTCGACGGTACCGTCGTGCTGGGTCCGGACTGCGCCGATCCCTTCTCGCCGAAGGCGGTGCGGGCCAGCATGGGCTCGATCTTCGCCCGGCCACCTCTACGGGGGACGATCGCCGAGACCCCTGGCCCGCGCGCGGGCCTCGTTGCCCACGGTGGTACCGGGTTGGCTGCGCTCGGCTCCGTCGCGACGGTCTGCCTCGGCGCCGAGCGGACGGGGTTGCCCGAGCAGGTGCTCGACGCCTGCGAGACCGAGGTGACGATCCCCCTGCGGGCCGGCGGCGCCGAGTCGCTCAACGTCGCCGCCGCGGCTGCGATAGCCAGCGAGCGCGTAGCGAGCGCAGCGTGCATTTCTGACTCTTCGCAAGCAAGCGAGCGGGAGCAATGATGTTGAAGCGGATATCGTCGCCCGCCATGCCGGAGGCTGAGCCAAGTGCTTGAGCGGATCGCTCAGATCCAGGCTGAGGCCGAGGCGGCGATCGAGTCCGCCGCGGGCACGGCAGAGCTGGAGGAGCTGCGGGTCACCTACCTCGGCCGCAAGTCCGAGTTGACCTCGATCTTGCGCGGGGTCGGCGAGTTGTCGGCGGAGGAACGGGGTCAGGTCGGCGCCGGCGCCAACCGGGCGCGCCAGGCGCTGGAGACGCTGCTCGAGCGGCGCGCCGCCGACCTGGACTCGAGCGAGCTCGAGTCGCAGCTGGCCGGCGACCGGATCGACCTCACCTTGCCAGGCGCCCCGGCGCACGCCGTTGGTCACACCCACCTGATCACCCGCACCATGCGGCAGATCGAAGACGTCATGGTCGGGCTTGGCTACCGGGTGTCAGACGGCCCCGAGATCGAGCACGACTACTACAACTTCACCGCGCTCAACCATCCGCCGGGACACCCGGCGCGGATGCTCCAGGACACCTTCTACGTGCAGTCGCACCCGGAGGTCCTCCTCCGCACCCACACCTCCCCGGTGCAGACGCGGGCGATGGAGGCCCAACCGCCGCCGATCTTCACGATCATGCCGGGCAAGGTCTACCGCCGCGACTCCGACGCCACCCACACGCCGATGTTCCACCAGGTCGAGGGACTGGCGATCGGCGAGGGGATTACGCTCGCCGACCTGCAGGGAACCCTGGAAGAGATGCTGCGGGCGATCTTCGGCGGCGGCCGCGAGGCGCGGATGCGGCCGCACTTCTTCCCCTTCACCGAGCCCAGCGTCGAGTTCGACGTCTCCTGCTTCCAGTGCGAGGGAACGGGCGAGCTGAGCGACGGCGGGCGCTGCAACCTCTGCAAGGGGATCGGCTGGATCGAGGTCGGCGGCGCCGGCATGGTCGACCCCAACGTGCTCGGCTTCGTCGAGGGCAATGGTTACGACCCCGAGCGGGTGCAGGGCTTCGCCTTTGGCATGGGGGTGGAGCGGATCGCGATGCTGCGCCACGGGGTTCCCGACCTACGGCGCTTCTTCGACAACGACGTACGGATGCTGGAGCAGTTCTCATGAAGGTCCCCTACGCGTGGCTCCGTGAGTACTGCGATCCCGGCGTCTCGGTCGAGGAGCTGGCCGAGCGACTGGCGATGACTGGCACCGAGGTCGAGCGGGTCGGCACGATCGGCCCGCCCTCGCCGGATGCCTTCGTGGTCGGCCGGGTGCTGGCGGTCGAGCCCCACCCGAAAGCCGACCGGCTGCAGGTCTGCACCGTCGACACCGGTGACGGGGAGCGCACGATCGTCTGCGGCGCGCCCAATGTCGAGGCCGGCCAGACCGTGCCGGTGGCGCTCCCTGGCGCGACGCTGCCGGGCGGGCACGAGATCGGCGAAGCGAAGCTGCGCGGGGTGCGCTCGGCCGGGATGATCCTCGCCTCCTCCGAGCTGGAGCTGGGGGAGGGGCCGCCGGGGATCATGGTGCTCGACGACGATGGCCTCGCGCCGGGAACCTCGCTTGCCGAGGTCTTGCCAATCGTCGAGCAGGTGCTGGAGCTGGAGGTGACGCCGAACCGGGTCGATTGCTTCGGTATCTACGGCGTGGCACGGGAGGTGCACGCGATCAGCGATGCGCCGCTCGACCCTGAGCCCTGGGCGGAGGACGCCCCGGCCGAGGGCAAGGGCGAGGTGGGCGATTACGCCTCAGTCGAGGTGAAGGTGCCCGATCTCTGTCCCCGCTTCACCGCGCGCGTCTTCACCGATGTCACGATCGCCCCCTCGCCGCCGTGGTTGCAGGCGCGGCTGGTCGCGGCCGGGCAGCGGCCGATCAACAACGTCATCGACATCACGAACTACGTGATGCTGCTCACCGCGCAGCCGCTGCACGCCTTTGATCTCCTGCGTCTGCCTGGTGGGGCACTCTTCGTCGTGACCGCGGACGAAGGGGAGGAGGTAAACACGCTAGACGGTGTTGAGCGGACGCTCGACGCCGAGACCGTGGTGGTTTGCGATCACGACGGAGTGGCTGGCATCGCCGGGATAATGGGTGGACAGGGCACCGATGTGACGTCGGAGACGACACGAGTCCTGCTCGAGGTCGCCAACTGGAACGGGACCAACATCCTGCGCACCTCGCGCATGCTCGGCCTCCGCTCCGAGGCCTCCTCGCGCTTCGAGAAGCAGCTCCACCCAGAGCTCTGCATGCGGGCGCAGCGAGTTGCCTCGCGGCTGATGGTCGAGCTCTGCGGCGCCAAGCTGGTGCCGGGGACGATCGACGTCGCGGCGGAGACTCCAAGCCCGCACCAGGTCGTCCTGCGCGGCGAGCGGGTCGAGGGCCTGCTCGGGATGCGGATCGAGCAGGCTGACCAGGTCGTCTACCTCGAGCGGCTCGGCTTCGGCGTCGAGGCGGACGGCGAGGACCTGAAGGTCGAGGTACCCCCCGATCGCCACCACGACGTCATCCGCGAGGTCGACTTGATCGAGGAGGTGGCCCGCGTCCACGGCCTCGACGAGCACCTGCCCAGCACGCTGCCGGCGAGCGCCGGCCAGGTCGGTGGTCTCAACCGCGAGCAGCGGTTGCGCCGCCGCGTCGAGGACTCGATGCGGGATCTCGGCTTCGACGAGGTCGTCGGTTGGAGCTTCACCGACCCCGGCGAGCCCAGGCGGCTGCGGATCCCCGCAGGCGATACGCGCGCCGAGGGCGTCGTCATCTCCAATCCACTGTCCGAAGACCAGTCGGTGATGCGCACGACCCTGCTCGGCTCGCTGCTCGACGTCGCCCAGCGCAACCGCGCACGCGGGGTCGACCGGATCTCGCTCTTCGAGTCGGGCCGGGTCTACCTCAGTACCGGCGATCCCGGTGAGAGTCCGCTGGCTGGCGGCTTCCCCGGCGAGCGGCCGCCGCCATTCACCGAGCCCCACCGGCTCGGCTGCCTGGCAATCGGCCCGCTCGCGCCCACTTCATGGCGCGGCGAGGCGGAGACCGCCGACTTCTTCGCCCTCAAGGGCGTGCTGGAGGCCCTCGTCGGTCTGCTCGACGCCGAGCTCTCCCTCGACACCTCACTCGAGCCCTCCGGCGACCCCTTCCTGCACCCCGGACGCTCGGCTCGCTTCGAGCTGGGCGGCGCGTCGGCGGGCTGGATCGGCGAGCTGCACCCGTTGGTCTGCCGTGAGTGGGATATCGACGCGGCGGTCGCCTTCGAACTAGAGCTGGCAGTGCTGGTCGCCTCGTCCAGGGCCGGGGAGGAGAACTTCGAGGACCTCACCACCTTCCCGGGCGTCTACCAGGACCTGGCAGTTGTCGTTGACGAAGCAGTCACGGCGGCCGCGGTGCGCGAGGCCGTGCTCGCGGGTGGCGGCAAGCTGCTGCATGCGGCTGAGGTCTTCGACCTTTACGAGGGCGAGCAGCTGGGCGAGGGCCGCAAGAGCCTGGCGCTGCGGCTCGAGTTCCGCGCCGCCGACCGCACCCTCACCGACGAAGAGGTCGCTGGCCTGCGCGACTCGATCGCAGGCGAGCTGGAGAAGATCGGGGGGAAGCTCCGTGAATAAGGACATTGCTCAGCCGCTCGAAGGCAAGCCCGCGGCGCGGGTGCTGGTCGCCGGCGCTTCTGGGTTCACCGGCGCGCTCGCGGCTCACCTGATCTGGCGACACCCGCGCTTGGAGCTGGTCACCGTCACCTCGCGCAGCGACACCGGCACCCGCCTCGACCGCCTCTACCCGCGTTACCGGGTGCCGCTGGAGCTGACCGAGCTCGACCTCGACCGGATCGAGGACGTCGACGCCGCGATCGTCGCCTACCCCCACGGCGCCTCGGCGCCGACCGTCGCCGCGCTGCGCGGGCTGGGGGCGCTCGTCGCCGACCTCTCTGCCGACTTCCGGCTGCGCGATCTGCCCACCTACGAGCGTTGGTACGGCGAGCACGGGGCGCCGGAGCTACTCGAGGGCGCCGTCTACGGCCTCACCGAGCTCTATCGCGAGCAGCTGCGGGAGGCGGACCTGGTCGCGGTGCCCGGCTGCTACCCGACCGCGAGCGTGCTGGCGCTGGCGCCGCTGGCCGAGCGCGGCCTGCTCGCCGACGTCGTCATCGACGCCAAGCAGGGCGTCTCCGGCGCCGGCCGCGGCGGCGGAGACGCGATGCACTACGTGACCATGGATGAGAACGCCTTCCCCTACAAGACCGAGGGCCACCGCCACCGGCCCGAGATCGAGCAGGAGCTGGCGGCGCTGGGCGGCACCGCTCCGGTCACCTTCGTTCCGCACCTGCTGCCGCTTGACCAGGGCGAGCTGACCAGCTGCTACGTACAGACGACCGAGCCGATCTCCAAGCAGGAGGTCCAGGACCTTTACCGGGAGCGCTACGCGGAGGAGCGCTTCGTCCACTTCGTCGAGGCGCCGCCGGGTCTGCGCGACGTCCGCGACACCAACGAGTGCCATGTCTACGTGACGGTTGAGGAGCGGGGGAGGGTGCTCGCCTTCTCGGCGATCGACAACCTCTGGAAGGGCGCCTCCGGCCAGGCCGTGCAGTGCCTCAACCTGATGCTGGGGTTGGACGAGACGGAGGGACTCACGTGATGGATTCGACCCGACCGCCCGCGGACGCGCAGCGGAGCAGGCGGTCGAATACGGCTTTCTTCAAATCGCGTTGGGTCGATCCGCCTGCCGGTGTCGAGGAGCTCGACCCGGTGGCGCTGGCACCCGGCTTCCGGGCCGGGACCGCCCACTGCGGGCTCAAGGGCGGCGGCAAGACCGACGTCGGGCTGGTCGTCTGCGACGCACCCGAAGTGGCCTCCTCGATCCTGCTGACCCGCAACGCCTCCTCGGCGGCGCCGGTCCGGGTCTGCCGCGACCGTTGCCGGCAAGGGGAGATCCGTGCCGCCGTGGTCAACGCGGGTAACGCCAACGCGGAGACCGGCGAGCAGGGCTACGCCGACGCGGTCGCGATGGTCGACGCGGCGGCGTCGCAACTTGGGCTGCCGCCAGAGACCGTCGCTGTGGCCGAGACCGGGGTGATTGGGGTGCCGCTGCCGATCGACGCTGTCCTCAAGGGGATCGGCGACGCGGCTACGGATCTCTCGGAGAGCGGCGGCGTCGCCTTCTCCGAAGCGATCATGACCACCGACCGCTGGCCCAAGCGCTGCACGCTGCGCGTCGACGGCGTCACCATCTCAGCCCAGGCCAAGGGGGGCGGGATGATCCAGCCTGGCTTCGCGACGCTGCTCTGCTTCGTCCAGACCGACGCCGTCGTCCCCGACCCCGACTCGGCCTTGCGCGCTGCCGGGGCCGCGTCCTTCGAGCGGATCACCGTCGACGGCCAGATGAGTACCAACGACACGGTCCTGCTGCAAGCAACAGGAGCTGCCGGGGTGCCGCTTCCTGAAGAGCTGCTTGACGCGGTGCTGCTGCAGCTGGCGCTGGAGGTCGTCGCCGACGGCGAGGGCTCATCGCGGGTCGGGCGGGTCGAGGTCGAAGGCGCCGCCTCACAGGAGGAGGCCGAGCGGGTGGCGCGGGCGATCGCCAACTCGCCGTTGGTAAAGACGGCGCTCTTCGGGCGCGACCCCAACTGGGGCCGGATCGCGCAAGCTGCCGGGATGGCCCTGGTCGGTGAGGACCTCGAAGAGATCGGCGCCGACTCGATCGAGAACGCGGAGCTCGGCGAGGACGTCGCCGAGGCCGAGATCGGCCTGCGGCTGGACCGCGGCGAGCACCGCGCCCACGTCTGGTTTTCCGACCTCGGATACGAGTACGTCCGCATCAACGCCGAGTACACGACATGAGAGGAACCACGTGAGCACCAACGTCGACACCCTGCTCGAGGCGCTTCCCTACATCAGGGAGTTCCACGGCCACACCGTGGTCATCAAGTACGGCGGCGCCGCGATGCGCGAGGAGGCGCTGCGCGAGGACTTCGCCACCGACGTCGTCCTGCTCAAGTACGTTGGCCTCAACCCGGTCGTCGTCCACGGCGGCGGGCCCGAGATCACCGAGTACATGGAGCGGCTCGGCCTCGAGGTGCGCTTTCACGAGGGCCTGCGGGTCTCCGATGCGGAGACGGTCGAGGTGGCGCGGATGGTGCTGCTCGGCAAGCTCAACTCCGACATCGTGCAGCGGCTCAACCGGCACGGGCAGCCGGCGGTCGGCCTCTCCGGCGGCGACGGCGGTCTGTTCGAGGTGGCCCCCGTGCCCAACGCCGAGCAGGTCGGCTTCGTCGGCTCGATCGAGCGCGTCGATGTCGACGTGCTCAACCACATCGCCGAGGACTACATCCCTGTGATCGCCTCCTCGGCATCTGACCGCGAAGGGCGCGCCTACAACATCAACGCCGATGAGGCGGCAGGCAAGGTCGCCGCGGCGCTGGGCGCATACAAGGCGGTCTTCCTCACCGACGTCGAGGGCTGGCTGGCAGATGCCGGCGACGAGGGCTCACTGATCTCCCGCGCCACCGTGGCCGAGGTCGAGGAGGGACTGGCCGGGATCGAAGGCGGCATGCGCCCCAAGCTGCAGGCCTGCGTCGACGCGATCCAGGGTGGCGCCCAGTCGGCTCACATCATCGACGGCCGCAAGCCGCACAGCCTCTTGCTGGAGCTGTTCACCAAGGCTGGCATCGGCACGATGGTGACGTCGTGAGCGCCGCCGAGGCCGGGCTCGGCCTTGAGGAGCTGCAGAAGCTGGAGGAGCGCTACCTGATGCAGACCTACCGCCGTGCGCCGGTCGAGTTCGTCCGCGCCGAGGGCGCCCTGATCTGGGACGCGGAGGGGAAGGAGTACCTCGACTTCCTCGCCGGTATCTCGGTCTGCTCGGTCGGCCACTGCCACCCCGCCGTGGTGGAGGCGGCGCGCGAGCAGGCTGGACGCCTGATGCACACCTCCAACCTCTTCTACACCGAGCCAATGGTGCGGTTGGCCGAGCAGCTCTCCGAGTCGAGCCTGGGGGGCCGTGTCTTCTTCTCCAATTCGGGGACCGAGGCCAACGAGTGCGCGATCAAGATCGCCCGCAAGCATGCCCACAGGCGCGGGGTCAAGGCGCCGGAGATCGTCAGCTTCGACCGCGATTTCCACGGCCGCACCTACGGTGCCCTCTCGGCCACTCCGAAGCTCGCCGAGAACCCCGACCTGGCGCCGATGCTGCCGGGTTTCCGCTCGGTCCCGTTCGACGACGCGGCGGCCCTGCGTGAGGCGATTGGGGAGAGCACCGCCGCGGTCCTGATCGAGCCGATTCAGGGCGAGGCCGGCGTCTACCCGCTTGGCGAGGAGACGCTGCTCGCTGCGCGGGAGGCCTGCGATGAGGTCGGCGCGCTGCTGATCCTCGATGAGATCCAGACCGGACTGGGGAGGACCGGTTCGCTCTGGGCCTACGAGCAGACACCGGTGCGGCCTGACGTACTGACTAGCGCCAAGGCGCTTGGAGGTGGCTTGCCGATCGGCGCCTGCGTCACTTCGTCCGCGGCCGGTGAGGTGCTCGAACCCGGAGACCACGGCTCGACCTTCGCCGGTGGCCCAGTCGTCGCGGCGGCGGCGCTGGCGGTGCTCGGAATCGTTGATGACGCGGCGCTGCTGCGCCAGGTCCGCGAGCGCGGGGCGACCCTGCGCGAGGCCCTGCTCGGCCTCGATGGGGTCGAGGAGGTGCGCGGACGGGGCCTGATGCTCGGCGTCGGCCTGGCAGACGGGATCGACGCAACCGCGGTCGGCGTCGACCTGCTGGGACGCGGCTTGATCGTCAACGTCCCCGAGCCCGGCACGCTGCGGCTGCTGCCGCCGCTGACGGTCGATGTCGCCCAAATCGAGCGGGCAGTCGCCCTGATCGAGGCTGCGCTCATAAGCTGTGACGCCCGATGAAGTCGAAGAAGCTCCCCTCAGAGCCGGCGCCGACCTCGACCACCACCACGGCTGAGCGCCTGGCAGCGATCGTCGACGCCGCCGAGCGCGCCGCCTCGAGTGTGATCGACGACGCCGAGCGGCAGGCTCAACACACGCTCGAAGAGGCCCGCGCCCGCGCCGACCGGGTCGTCGCCGAGCGCCTACGCGAGCTTGCCGACGAGCTCGACCCGCCCGCGGCGGTGCCCGCCGAGCCACGGCTTAGATCGGTGGAGTCCAGCTCTGATCCCGACTCCGACTCTGAAGGCCCGCGCCGTCCCGGCTCCGCGGGGGCAAGGCTCTTCGCCACCCAGATGGCGGTCTCGGGCAGCAGCCGGGAGGAGATCGAGGCGCGTCTGCACAGCGGCTTTGACATCGAGGACGCGAGTGAGATCCTCGACGCCATCCTCGGACCGGAGGAGTAAATGCCGACTCACGAGAGGCGGCATTAGAGATGCACGAGGACCCGACCCGGATGATGCGGGAGCCTGATCACGGGAGTCCGCACGGCAACATGCGCCTCGTGGTCGCGGGCTTGGTGGCGGTGATCGTCGGGCTGATCGTGGCGATCGTCGTCATCGCCAACGACGGCGGCAACGGCGACACGGTCTCTACACCTTCGGAGGTGACGACGTTGCCCAGCACCGACACGACGACGGATTCCACCGAGACCACGGATACCACCGAGCCGACCGAGCCGACGACGACCACCTCGCCGACGGAGACAACAACGACGACCGAAGAAACCACGACCGCGCCCGAAGAAGACGGCAGCGGCGGCATAGAAGCGCCCTAGTGCCGGAGCAAGCTCCTCCGACCGCGAGCTACGAGGCCGACCCCGCGCAGGTGCGCCGGGTCCTGCTGCTCTACTCGGGCGGCCTCGACACCAGCGTGATGCTGAAGTGGATCCAGGACTCCTACGACGCGGAGGTGGTCTGCCTCACCGTCGACCTCGGCCAGCCGGGCGAGGACTACACCGTGATCGAGGACAAGGCGAAGCGCCTCGGCGCGCTCGAGTGCCGCGTCGTCGACGCCCGCGAGCGCTTCGCCCACGACTTCCTCGTGCCGGCGATCAAGGCGAACGCCGAATACGGCGACGGCTACCCGCTCTTCACCGCGCTCGGCCGGCCCTTGATCGCGGCGCTGGCGGTCGAGCACGCGCGCGAGACCGGCTGCGACACGATCGCTCACGGCTGCACCGGCAAGGGCAACGACCAGGTGCGGATCGAGGCCACGGTGGCGACGCTGGCGCCGGAGCTGAAGACGATCGCCCCGGTGCGTTCCTGGCAGATGGGCCGCGAGGAGGAGATCGCCTACGCGCGCGAGCACGGCATCCCGGTCAAGGGCGGGACCGAGGTCGCGCCCTACTCGATCGACGACAACCTCTGGGGTCGCTCCTCTGAGGGGCGCTGGATCGAGGACCTCGACCACGCGCCCGAGGACGACGTCTTCCAGCTCGTCACGAGGCCGGAGGAGGCGCCCGACGAGGCCGAGATCGTCACGGTCGAGTTCGAGCAGGGCGTCCCGGTCGGCCTCAACGGCGAGCGGCTCGGCCTGGTCGAGTTGCTCGAGCGCGCCGCCGAGATCGGCTGTCGCCATGGCGTCGGCATCGTCGACCACATCGAGGACCGAATCGTCGGCCTCAAGGTGCGCGACATCTACGAGGCCCCGGCGGCGGCGATCGTGCTCACCGCGCATCGCGAGCTGGAGCGGCTTGTCAGCACGATCCACCAGAACCAGTTCAAGCCCGGTCTCGACCGCCAGTGGGGCTACCTCGTCTACGCCGGCCTTTGGTGGGAGCCGCTGCGCACCGACCTCGACGCCTACATGGACGCGGCCAACGCCCAGGCGACGGGGACGATCGGGCTGAAGCTCTACAAGGGCAGCGTCGGCGTCGTCACCCGCTCCTCGCCCAACGCCGTCTACGACGCCGACCTCGCCTCCTTCGCCGAGTCGGGCGGCCTCTTCTCGCAGGCCGCCTCGCCGGGCTTCATCGAGCTTTGGTCGCTGCAGTCGCGGATGGCGCATAGGATCCGCCAGCGCGGGGCAGAGGGAGAGGGATGAGCTACGACAAGCTCGGCAAGGTCGCGATCCGCTTCGCACTGAAGTACGTGCGGCAGCGCTACCGGCGCCAGATCCGCATCGGTGTCGGAGTCGCCGCGGTAGCGGTCGGGATCGCCGCCTACCTGGCCAGCCGCGACGTGCCCGAGGGCTGAAGCCGCAACTTCCGTTGCGGCTTATCGGCAACTTGTGAGTAGTTGCTAACAAAGTCCGCTACCCTCGCCGGCTCGTGCCGCGAGCCCTCGCGACAGAGGCAGGACGCAGGCGACGCCTGGGCGCTTTCGCCTGCGGCGCGCTCTGTGCGGCTGCCTTGTTGTCGACAGCGACGGCTCCCGCCGAGGACGTCGATTCGCTGCAGGCCAAGGTCAGCGCAGCCCGCGACGAGGCCGGAGCGCTCGCCTCGGAGTTGCGTGCCAGCCAGGAACGCCTCGTCCTTGCCCAGCAAGAGGCGGTAGCCGCCGCCTCGCGAGAGCAGCGAATGAGTGCCCTGCTGGCGAGCGGCGAAGAGCGCTCCGCGGCGCTGGCCGAGAAGGTCGTACGCTCTGAACGCCGCCTCGCCCTGGAGCGCCGCCGCTTGCGCCGAGCGCGCCGCGAGCTGGCGCAGCGCCTGGTGGCTATGTATGTCAGCGGGCCCGCTGACACGGCAAGCGTCGTCCTCGGCTCAGCCGATTTCGACGACCTCGCCGTTCGGGCCGGTTACCTGCGCCGGATCGAGGCTTCCGACCAGGATCTGGCGCGACGAGTCGAGCAGGTGCGCGACGCCGTGCGCGCGGGGCTCGAGCGGGTGGCCCAGCTGAAGGCGCAGATCGACGCATACAACGAGCGGCTTGCCGCCGCCCGCTCGGAGATATCGGCCGTGCGCGCGGCGGCCGAATCAGCCGCCGCGGAGCAGGACGCGATCGCCGCCGCCCGCGCTGCCTCGCTGTCGACCCTGAAATCGCGCATCGGCGAGTGGGTCAGCGACATCGAGGAGGCTGAAGCGGCGAGCCGGGCTGCGGCCGAAGAAACGGTCGGTCGCTGGCTAGGAGGCCCCTACTCGATCCCGACCTACATCGTGATGTGCGAGTCGGGCGGCGACTACGGCGCGCTCAACCCGTCGAGCGGCGCCGGAGGCGCCTACCAGATCATCCCCTCGACCTGGGCTTTGTACGGGGGCAAGGGCGCGCCCCACGAAGCCCCCAAGGCCGAACAGGATCGCATCGCCGCCGAAATTTGGGCCGACTCGGGCGGCGGCGCCTGGGTCTGCGCTGGCTGAGCGGCGCCGAGCGCAACCCACTGCGGCGCTAGCTCTCCGCGGCCCCGTTCCGTGCGAGGTCGCCGGTGGCAGCCCAGAGCACGGCGAAGTCGTCGCCCTCCGTCTTTTCCCAGAGCAGGAACAACAGCTGCAGTTTTAAGTGAGCCAGCGCCAGCCGGCGCAGAACCGCCTGATCTCTGGGAATAGCCACTCTCGCGCACATCGCCACGTCAGTATGGCGAAAGTTTTTGTCTGGCGGTGTTTTAGCTACTAAAACGTTCCCAACTAGCTCCTCGTCAGTTCCTAGTCGCGCTCTCGTGTTTCTTCGGTGCGGGAATGCGCGGAGAATGCGCGGAAGACGCGCTTCTTCGGCCGGTGGCATCTGCCTCGCTTGGCATGATCGCCCGCACCCCATGAGTGCCGGTCAAGCAGTCCATCTTCACGCCCACAGCGAGTACTCGCTGCTCGACGGCGCCTGCAAGATCGACGCGATGGCGGCGCGGGCGGCGGAGCTGGGGCAGCCGGCGCTGGGCCTCACCGACCACGGCGTGATGAACGGCGCCGTCGATCTCTACAAGGCCTGCCAGAAGCACGGGATCAAGCCGGTGATCGGCCTCGAGGCCTACCTCGTCGACGACGTCCAGGCGGTTAAGGAGAAGCCCAAGTACGAGCGCAACCACCTCACCCTGCTGGCCGAGAGCGACGCTGGTTTCGCCAACCTGGTCAAGCTGACCTCAGCCGGGTTCCTCGAAGGCTTCTCCCGCGGCAAGGCGAACATCGACATGGAGCTGCTCGCTACTCACTCCGAGGGCGTGATCGTGCTCACCGGCTGCCTGCAATCGCGCTTTTGCCGCCGCCTCGTCGAGGAGCGCCCCGATGACGCGCGTGCCCACCTCGACGACCTGATCCAGGCCTTCGGACCCGAGCAGGTCTACTTCGAGGTGCAGAAGAACGGGATCGCCGAGCAGGACAAGGCGAACCAGGGCATCGTCCGCTACGCCCGCGAGCTAAACCGACCCCTGGTCGCCACCGCCGATGTCCACTACCTGCGCCGCGAGGACTTCGACAACCACAAAGCGCTGCTCTGCGTGCAGACCAAGTCGACCCTGGAGGCGCCGAAGCTGAGCTTCGACACCAACGAGTTCTTCCTCAAGAGCAACGAGGAGATGACGGAGTCCTTCGCCGAGTGGCCCGAGGCGGTGCCGACCACGGTCGAGATCGCCGAGCGCTGCCAGGTCGAGATCGAGCTAGGCAAGCTGCTGCTGCCGCGCTACCCGACCCCCGATGGCGAGGAGCCAGAAGCGATGCTGCGGCGGATCGCCACCGAGGGCCTGCGGGCGCGCTACGGCGATCCGCTGCCCGCCGAGGCGGTGGAGCGGATCGAGTTCGAGCTCGGGGTGATCGAGGAGATGGGCTTCTCCTCCTACTTCCTGATCGTTTGGGACTTCGTCCGCTACGCCAAGGACAACGGCATCGCGGTCGGCCCCGGGCGCGGCTCGGCGGCGGGCTCGATCGTCTCCTACAGCCTCGCGATCACCGACCTCGACCCGCTCGCCAACGACCTGCTCTTCGAGCGCTTCCTCAACCCCGGGCGCAAGTCGATGCCGGACATCGACATCGATTTCTCGGTGCGCGGCCGCGAGCGGGTGATCCGCTACGTCGCCGAGAAGTACGGCCGCGAGTCGGTCGCCCAGATCATCACCTTCGGCAAGATGGCGCCGCGCGCGGCAACCCGCGATGCCGCCCGTGTACTCGGCTTCGACTACGCCAGCGGCGACCGGCTCGCCAAGCAGATCCCCGAGCCGATCCTCGGTCGCAACCCCTCTTTCGAGGAGTGCCTCAAACCCGGGCAGGAGCTGCGCAAGACCTACGACGCCGAGCCCGACGCGAAACGGATCCTCGACGTCGCCCAGGGCCTCGAGGGGATCATCCGCAACAACTCGATCCACGCCGCCGCGGTGGTGATCGCCGACCGGCCGCTGCAGGAGATCGTTCCGCTGCAGCTCGCCGAGGACCGCAGCGCCCCGGCCGCGACCGGCAATGGGAACGGAAGCGCCAACGGCGGGGCGACCGGCGCCAAGCAGCGCCAGTACAAGATCGTCACCCAGTACTCGATGGGCCCGATCGAGGAGATCGGTCTGCTGAAGATGGACTTCCTCGGCCTGCGCAACCTCGACGTGATCGAGGACACGGTCGAGATCATCCGCCGTTCCCGCGACGTCGAGCTCGACATCGGGGCGATCCCGATGGACGACGCGGAGACCTTCGCGATGCTCTCGCGGGGCGACGGCACCGGCGTCTTCCAGCTCGAGTCCGAAGGCATGCGGGACGCGATGAAGAAGGTGCGGCCAACCGAGTTCGACGACATCGTCGCGCTCGTCTCCCTCTACCGCCCGGGGGCGATGAAATACATCCCCGACTACGCCAAGGGCAAGCGCGACCCCGGCTCCGTCACCTACCCGGACGAGCGGCTGCGGCCGATCGCCGAGCCGACCTACGGCTGCTTGATCTACCAGGAGCAGCTGATGGAGATCGCCAAGCGGATGGCCGGCTTCAGCCCCGCCGAGGCCGACGACCTGCGCAAGGCGATCGGCAAGAAGAAGCGCGACCTAATGGCGACGATGAAGGCCAAGTTCCTCGAAGGGATGAAGACCTCCGAGACGGCCGACAAGGTCGCCAAGGACCTCTGGTCACTGATGGAGGCGGCGGCGGACTACTCCTTCAACAAGTCCCATGCCGCTTGCTACGCGCTGATCGCCTACCGAACTGCCTACTTGAAGGCGAACTACCCGGCCGAGTACATGGCCGCGGTGATCTCCTCGGTGATGAACACAAAGGACAAGGTCCCCTTCTTCGTCAATCGCTGCGAGGAGATGGGGATCGAGGTGCTGCCGCCCGACGTCAACTCCTCCGACCATGACTTCGTCGTCTCCGAGAAAGCGATCCGGTTTGGCCTTGACGCGGTCAAAAACGTCGGTCACGCCGCAGTCGAGGCGATCCTGCGGGCGCGCGATGACGGCGAGATCGTCTCGATCTGGGACTTCTGCGAGCGAGTCGACAGCCGCGCTGTCAACAAGCGGGCGACCGAGTGCTTGATCAAGTGCGGCGCGCTCGACTCGACTGGCGCCACCCGCAAGGGAATGCTGGAGGCGCTCCCCGCGGCGCAGTCGGCCGGTCAGAAGGCGCAGGAGGACGCCCAGCTTGGCCAGGGCTCGATCTTCGACTTCGGCGACGGCGGCGGGGAGGACCAGGGCGTCTCGCGGGCAGCGCACCGCCCGCCGATCTCCGCGGTCGAGTTCGACCGCGCCGAGCTGCTGGCGATGGAGAAGGAGACACTGGGCACCTACCTCTCCTCGCACCCGCTGACCGAGGTGCGCGGCGCTCTGCGCGCCCGGGTCGACTGCTCGCTGGCGGAGCTGGCGAACAAGCCCGACGGTTCCTGGGTGACGGTGGGCGGGATCGTCGTCGCCTGTAAGAAAATCCGCACCAAGAGTGGCACCCAGATGATGTTTGCCACCCTCGACGACATCGAGGGGCAGGTCGAGATGCTCGTCTTCAGGGCCGACCAGTCGGAGATCGCGGAGACGATCGGCCCCGACGCGATCGTCTTGGTGCGGGGCCGGGTCGATCACAAAGAGCGCGGCGAGACCAAGCTCGTCGTGCAGGAGGCAGAGCGCTTCGAACCAAGCGCCGAGGAGGTGGCGGCGGCCCCAACCCCGAGTGGCCCAGCCGAGCCGCTGAGGCTGAGGATAGGGGCGGCGAGCGTCGAGAACCCGCACCTCTTCGACGAGCTGAGGACGGTGTTCGAGCACCACAAGGGCGACGCGCCCGTGTTCCTCGCGATCGTGGGCAGGGACGGCCGTCCTCGTGAGCTGAAGCTCGGCGAGGGGTTCCGAGTTCGTCCCTCGAGCAAGCTCCAAGCGGAGCTGGACCACCTGCTCGGCACTGACGCGCTTGCCGCGTGAGATGCGCCAATCCGGTCCCTAGACTTCGGTAATGCCCGCTACCCGCACGAAGGTTGGTGAGTGCCGCCAGTGCCGCTCCTTCTGCGACAAGATGGTCGAGCCGCGCGGTTGCATCGAGCTGCGCTGCCGCTACCTCTACAGCTTCATCGACATGCTCAACGGCATCCAGTACGTGGGCTGCATGCAGGGGGTCTACGGCGCCAAGGTGGAGCTCGACGCGGTGCTCCAGCCGGGCGGTTTCGGCGGCGTCAAGATGACTGGCGAGGCGCTGCCGCAGTGCCAGTTCTCAGTCGAGCGCGCCTACGAGGGCTCCGGCGAGTCCTACGACTGCGTCAACCGCCGCTTCTTCGACTGCGCCGACGACGGGCCCGAGGGCCTGCGCGCCTTCGACCTGCGCGACGTCTGACCCCGACACCTTTCCGTGTAGTCTTGCGGCCATGAGCGATACTTCCGCAGTGGCAGAGACAGAGCAGCTCGTGGCGGAGGCGGCCGGCAATGACGGCGCGTCCCCCGAGGGGCCGAAGTTCACCCTCGAGCTGAACCAGGACCAGAAGGACATCCGCGAGTGGGTGCACGGCTTCGCCGAGGGCGTCGTCCGGCCCGCCGCCGAGGAATGGGACGAGCGCGAGGAGACGCCCTGGCCGGTGATCCAGGAGGCGGCCAAAATCGGCCTCTACGGCTTTGAAGCGCTGGGCCAGTTCTGGGCCGATGAGACAGGCCTCACGCTGCCGATCGCAAACGAGGAGCTTTTCTGGGGAGATGCCGGCATCGGCATGGCGATCATGGGCACCTCGCTCGCGGTCGCCGCGATCTTCGGGCAGGGAACCCCGGAGCAGATGGGCGAGTGGATCCCGCAGTGCTTCGGCACTGCCGACGATCCCAAAGTCGCCGCATTCTGCTCGTCGGAGCCGGACGCCGGCTCCGACGTGTCTGCAATCAGGACCACCGCCAAGTACGACGAGGCGACCGACGAGTGGGTGCTCAACGGCCAGAAGGCCTGGGCGACCAACGGCGGCATCGCCGACGTCCACGTGGTGATCGCCACGGTCGACCGCGAGCTGCGCTCGCGCGGCCACGCCGCCTTCATGATCCCTCCGGGGACCAAGGGCTGCGAGCAGGGTGCCAAGGTCAAAAAGCACGGCCTGCGGGCCTCGCACACCGCCGACGTCCACCTCGATGACTGCCGCATTCCCGGCAGCTGCCTGCTGGGCGGTAAGGAGAAGCTTGACGAACGCCTTGCCCGGGTGCGCGAGGGCAAAAAAGCGAAATCACAGGCGGCGATGCAGACCTTCGAGGCGAGCCGCCCGACGGTCGGCGCCCAGGCGCTCGGCATCGCCCGCGCCGCCTACGAGTACTCGCTTGAGTACGCCAAGGAGCGTCAGCAGTTCGGTCGCGCGATCATCGAGAACCAGGCGATCGCCTTCACTCTCGCCGACATGAAGCTGGAGATCGACGCCGCCCGGCTGCTCGTCTGGCGCGCCGCCTGGATGGGCCGCAACGGCCAGAAATTCGAGAACGCCGAGGGTTCGATGTCGAAGCTGAAGGCCGGCGAGGTCGCCGTCTGGTCGACCGAGCGAGCGATCCAGATCCTCGGCGGCAACGGCTACACCCGCGAGTTCCCGGTCGAGCGGATGCACCGCGACGCGAAGATCTACACGATCTTCGAGGGCACCTCGGAGATCCAGCGCCTGGTCATCTCCCGCGCGATCTCCGGCATCCAGATTCGGTAGCTCCTCCAGCTCTCAGGTGAAGGGAAGCCCGGTCGTCCTCCGGGCGAATTGATGCCGCACGCGCTGCGCGCCTAGCGACGGAGATTGAACGCGGCTTTGCCGCGCAGAAGACAGATTGCATATCGCGCCCTATTCGGGCACATTCGCCCAGAGGACGACCGGGCTTCCCACCACACGAAGCGTGAGGTCCTTTGGCGCGCTCAAGCTGAAACGCTCGCCAGATCACTCAGCGCATCCGGCAGATCGGTAAGGGTCGAGATCTCTGCCAGGTTTGCTTGATGTGGGGGTGCTGGGTGTCCGTCGCGGTTGACCCACACCGCTGCGAGCCCAGCCGCAAGAGCTCCATCTATGTCCTTGGGGAGGGAATCGCCGATCATCACTGCGTGGTCGTTATCAACGCCAAGCTGTGACAACGCGTGCTGGAAGACTGAGGCGTCGGGCTTGGCGACGCCGAGATCGGCAGACGCCACGACTGCTTCGAAATGGTCGCTCAAGCCCGAGGAGGTGAGCTTCTCGCGCTGAAGGCATGCGGCGCCATTGGTGACGAGTGCCAGGGAGTGGGACTCCCGGAGCCGATTCAGCGGAACGACGACATCGGCGAACACCTCGTGACGTGTCCGACGCTCCTCGCTGAATCGTTCAGACAGATCCTCAGCGAGCGGCGGGTCGTCAACTTGGTGGTCGGCGAGCGCTAGTCGCCATGCTTCACGTCGATAGGTTGAAGACCATTCGCGAAGCCTTCGAGTCTCTGGCTCGTCGCTCTCGAACCGACACCAGAGTCCCTCCCACGAGCTTATGCCGACTCGCATGCAGTATTCGTGAGTCGGCGCCGCGTACCACAGCTCACGTGCTCGCAATCGAGCTTTTACCGCCAAAGTCGCGGGGTCGATGTCGTAGTGCGCCGCGGCGATTTGAGCCGTCGCTTCGAAGGCCGCGGTGGCTGCCGGCTCCTCGACAATCAGCGTTTCATCGAGGTCGAAGAGCAGAGCGCTTCTCATGGTGCCAGCCTACTCAGGCCGGGATGTCCTAGGCGGTCTTACTGCGTGTCGAAAGGGACGGCGATCGGCTCACCGGGAATGTCGCCGAAGGCGGCGATATGCAATCTGGTGATTGCGCGGCGTTAGCCGCGCACTAGCCCCCGAAGGGGGCGAACGCAATTCCCGGTGAGCCGATTGCCGTCCCTCACTTCCCGCGACGCTTGAGGCCCTCTTTGCGCAGCTTCTTGGCCGCCAGCACTTCTTTGCGGTCAGCGCCTTTCTTGTTCGGGCCCGGGGTCTCCAGGGTCGCCGGCAGGCCCTCGAAGCGGGGCTCGGAGAGGAAGGCGGCTAGACCGCGTTTGCCCATCTCGCCTTTGCCGAGGTTGGCGTGGCGGTCGCGGCAGGAGCCGAGCGGGGCGGCGGCGTCGTTGACGTGCAGGCAGCGCAGGCGCTCGAGGCCGACCTTCTGGTCTGCTTCCTCAACCACCTCGGCAAGGTGGGCCTCATCGGTGACGTCGAAGCCCTGAACGAAGAGGTGGCAGGAGTCGAGGCAGAGGCCGAGCCGCTTGCCGCTGCCGGCCAGCTCGATCAGCTCGGCGGTCTCGTCGAAGTCGCGGCCGAGCAATCCTTTGTGGCCGGCGGTCTGCTCGAGGAGGAGCGGGCAGCTCTCGCTGTCTTTGAGCGCCGCAGCGATCACCTTGGCGGCTCGTTTCATCGAAGGCCCGTGTGCCTCTCCCTTCTGCGCACCGGGATGCAGGACGACGCCGGCGGCGCCGATCCCGTCGCCGATGCGCAGCGCGTGGGTCAGCGATGCAAGCGACTTCTTGCGCAGCTCCTTGTCGTTGGTCGCGCAGTTGATTAGGTAGACGGCGTGGATCACTACCGCTTCGACCGGCGAGTCGGCCATCTTCTCGTGGAAGGCAGCGAAGTCATCGGGGCCGTATTTCGTCGGCCGCCACATTCGCGGGCTCTGGTTGAAGATCTGGATCGAATCGCAGCCGAGCTCGGTTCCGCGCTCGATCGCTTTGTCCAGGCCTCCCGCTGTGGAAACATGCGCGCCAATCAGCATGGATCGCGCATCCTATGGAGCCAATTGCGCGTCGTGCCTTGAATCCGCGAAATCGGTCAATACGGTCGCCCGCGTCCCCCCGTAGCTCAGTGGATAGAGCGCGCTCTTGACTAGAGACGAGGTCGCGGGTTCGAATCCTGCCGGGGGGATGAGCCTACTCTTCGTGCGCTGCTGCCTGCGCTACGCTTTTGGTCTCTAGTCAAGGGCGCTGCTGACGCTGAGATGGGTTCGGCTCATGGCCGGGCTGCTAGGCAGAAGCAGCTTCTTCTCGACAGGCCCGCTTCGGCGGGCCTGTCGTGTGCAGGGGCACAGATCGGTCGCTGTGGAAACATGCGCGCCGATCAGCATCGTGTCCGCAGACTCTCCATCCGGTAGCTCTCTCCGCCTCAGGTTCGCGCCGTCGCCGACCGGGGCGTTGCACATCGGTGGGGCGAGGACGGCACTCTACAACTGGCTCGCGGCGCGTCACGGAGGCGGCGAGCTGGTGCTGCGGATCGAGGACACTGACCGCGAGCGCTCGACCGAAGAGAACGTCGAGCAGATCCTCGACGCGCTGCGCTGGTTGGAACTGGACTGGGACGAGGGGCCGCTCTCGCAGGCCGCGCGCGTCGATCGACACGGCGCGGCCTTGGAGCGCCTACTCGAGTCCGGCGCCGCCTACCGAGACTCGGCCACGGCCAAGGACGTCGAGGCCTGGAAGGCGGGGCACGGGGCGGGGACGGGCTACCGCGGGACGCCGAGCGAGGAGCCCGGCGCCGCCGTGCGGCTGCGCGTACCCGACGATGGCGAGACCGTGGTCGAGGACCTGATCCGCGGCCCGGTCTCGTTCCCCAACCGCAGCTACGACGACTTCGTCATCGCCCGCGGCGATGGCTCCGTCCTCTACAACTTCGCGGTCGCCGTCGACGACGCTGAGATGGAGATCACCGAGGTCGTCCGCGGTGACGACCACCTTTCCAATACGCCCAAGCAGCTGCTCGTCCTCGCCGCGCTCGGCCATGAGCCGCCGCGCTACGCGCACTTGCCACTGCTGCACGGACCCGACGGCAAGAAGCTCTCCAAGCGCCACGGCGCCGCCTCGGTACAGGAGCTGCGAGAGGCCGGCTACCTGCCCGCCGCCGTGCGCAACTACCTAGCGCTGCTGGGCTGGGGGACCGACGACGACACCACCCTGATGCAGACCGCCGAGCTGGTCGAGCGCTTCCGGGTCAAGGACGTCGGCAAGGCGGCGGCGATCTTCGACGAGAAGAAGCTGCGCTGGGTCAACGGCCGCTTTATGCGGGAGATGCCGCTTGACGAGTACACGGCGGCGGTGGCGCGCCACCTCGGGCGCGAGCCAGACGAGCGGCTGCGCCAGGCCTGCGAGATCGCCCAGGAGAAGGCGCAGACACTGGCGGAGGTCTGGGCGCTGATCCGCTTCCTCTTCGAGCCGCCGGTCGAGGACGAGAAGGCCTGGCGCAAGGTGATGAGGGAGAAGGCACCGGCGGCGTTGCGGGCGGCGCGTGAGGCGCTGACCGAAACGGACGACTTCGACGCCAGCGCGGTAGAGGCGGCGCTCTCGCCGTTGCCCGAGCGCCTCGACATCAAGCCGGGAAGGGTTTATCAGCCGATCAGGGTGGCGATCACCGGCACCACCGTCTCGCCAGGCATCTTCGAGTCGCTGGCCGTGCTCGGCCGCGAGGACTCCCTGGCCCGTATCGATTCGTCACTCAGCAGGCTCGAAACCCCGTCCTGTTAGGACAAAGCAGAGCATAAGCCTGTGCCGTTACGTACAAGTGGTGAGCACTCGTCCGCATTTTTTGGGAGCCGGAGGTTAAGTCAAGCGTCCTCGACTGCCGATGAGCTGTGCGAAGAGTTATGGCTGCGAATGCTCACAGCAACGGCAAGACCAAGCCCGGCACGGTAAGTGCCAAGGACGGCAAACCCGCACCGGGGGCTCGGCTCGCCGCCGCCTTCGAGGCGGTCGAGCGCTTTCCGGTCCTGATCGAGTCCCGCTCGCGGGTGATGCAGGCCGCCACCGCCGAGACCGCCCGCATCGGCGAGATCGTCGAAGCGGTCGAGGCCGACGTCGGCCTGGCGATCGCCGTACTGCGCTTCGCCAACCGTACCGGCCCGGAAGCCGGTGGCGTGGCGAGTATCCCCGCTGCCGTCGACGCATTGAAGCCTTCCGGCGTTCTGGCGATCGCCGGCACCGCGCCCGCATTCGACTTCTTCGAGCCCAACGGCGGTTGGGAGCTGAAACCCGAGCGCTTCCGCGTCCACGCCCTCGCGACCCAGCAGGCCGCCGACCAGATCGGTCGTGCCGTTGGCTGGCCGGAGCGCGACGAGCTGGCTGTCGCCGCGCTGCTCCACGACATCGGCCGTCTCGTCGTCTCCAAGCTGCACCCCGGGCAGAAGAGCTACTTCGAGGCTGCCGCGCGCACCCCGGAGCAGCGCCTACGCGAAGAACGGGAGCAGCTCGGCATAGACCACGCCCTGGTCGGGGGCGTGCTGGCGCGACGCTGGAACCTGCCGCAGCGGCTGGCGGTGGCGATCGAGCGCCATCACGCCGAGGACGCTGACGGCCTTGCTGCGATGGTGTCGGCCGCCGACATGATCGCCCACTACGCCCAGGGTGAGGCGGTGACGCCGGAGCGCCTGCGCAGCGCCGCCAAGCAGTGCGGCCTCGACGGCGACGGGCTGCGCGAGCTGCTCTACGACCTTCCCTATCCCCGCTCAGACTCGCCACGCTCGATTGAGCCCTGCCCGCTCTCGGCCCGCGAGCTCGACGTCCTCAAGCACCTTTCCGAGGGCATGGTCTACAAGCAGATCGCCGGCGAGATGCATCTCTCGGTCTCGACGATCCGCACCCACCTGCACAACGTCTACGGCAAGATCGGCGCCGTCGACCGGGCGCAGGCCGTACTGACGGCCCGCGACCGCGGTTGGATCTAGCCGCGCCGCGAGCGCTGGGCTACTCGATCAGCGACTCGCGCAGGGCGATCGCGACCGCGTGCGTCCGGTTGCGGGCACCGAGGCGGGCCAGGGCGTGCTTCATGTGGGTCTTGACCGTTTCTTCGCTCAGGTCGAGCTGGCGCGCGGCCACCGTCGTCGATTCACCATCGGCAAGCCGCTGAAGAATTTCCCGCTGGCGGCGGGTCAGCCTGCCGCGGCTGCCAGGTGGGGGGACGGCCGGGTCGACGAAGCTTTCGTGCGCCAGTGCCGCCTGCACCGCCTGCCAGAGCTCCTTGGCGCCGGAGGTGCGGGAGACATAGGCGGCTGCACCGGCCTGCAGCGCGGTGCTCGCGCAGTGGCGATCGGGCCGCTCGCCGTGGGCGACCACCCCGAGGCTGGGCTCGGCTTTGCGCAGGGCCCGGATCGCCTCCCGGCCATCGATGCCCTGGTCCGGGACCAGCGGCTGTGCCCGCATGTCGACGATCGCCACGTCGAAGCTGCCGATGTCGCGGACCAGTTCGAGGCCCTCGGTGCGGCTGGCGACCTCGTGCACCGAGAAATCTTCGGCCAGCGCGTTGCGTACGCCCAGCCGGACGAGCGGGTGGCCGTCGATCACCAGGCACTGTGGTTGCTCACTCAGAACAGGTCCGATCCGATCGGGTACGCGGGGAGACTCTGCCGTCAGCCGGAGTCCGTTCGATCCTAACTGAGAGCCAGTGAGCCGGGTCCGGGCGGTGCGGTAGAAAGGGACGCAATGATCTCGATCACCTCGAAGTCGCGCTACGCGGTCGTCGCGATGGCGGAGTTGGCCCGCTCGGCCGATCGCCCCGTGCCGATCAAGGAGCTCGCCGAGCGGCGGGGTATCCCGGAGCAGTTCCTCGAGCAGCTCTTCTCGACCCTGCGCCGCGCCGGCCTTCTCACCAGCCACCGCGGGATGCGGGGCGGCTACACGCTCTCGCGTCCGGCCGAGGAGATCACGGTCCTGGAGATCGTCCAGGCGCTCGACGGCAAGGTCGGCCAGGAGGCCGACGAGGCCGGCGGCATCTGGGCGGAGGGCGTCACCGCCCTGCGCAAAGTCTTCGGCCAGACCACGATCGCTGAAGTCGCCCGCCGCGAGGCCGCAGAGGCGGGTTCCGGCATGTACTACATCTAGATCGGCTCGGAGCGGCATTGGCATTCCGCTTGCTCAAGCGGTCCTTTGTCCGGCTGAATCTGGTTATTCTCGATCTGACTGGCGCACCAGTGGCGCACAAGGCCGGACACCGAAACGTTTCCGCCGCATCGGGGACTACGGTCGCCCAGCCAATGAAGGGAACGCTCAATCAGAAGAAGGCGATCAAGCTGTTGAAAAAAAACGGCTGGACGCAGGCTCGCGGTGGCAAGCACCAGGTCAAGATGACCAAGCCTGGATGCCGTCCGATCACGCTCCCGCAGCACAAGGGGCGCGATTACCCAACGGGCCTGGCCCAGGCGGTTCTCAGACAGGCAGGGCTAAGATGAAGGAACTTCACCTATGGAGCTAACTGCCCGTATCCATATCGAGGACGGCAGCTACTGGGCCGACGTTCCCGAGCTGCCCGGCTGCTTTGCCTCCGGCGACACCCTGGACGAGCTGTTCGAGTCGCTGCAAGAGGGAGTCGCGCTCTATCTCGCTGACGAGGGCGAGCAGAGGGGACCGCTGCATGTCGCGACGGCGACGCTGACCGATCACCCGCTGACGGCCGCGTGAGTGGCGCCGATTCATCACTGGCCAAGCGACAAGAGGGCGAAGCGACACCCGTTTGTGCTGACCGCCATGACCTGAGCCGTCGGGCTGCTATGTGCGATTCGCTGCCTGCCAGTCAAATTTGTGGCGGCCCGCCCGGGGTTCGCCGTTGCAGCAGTTGGTAGAAGGCCAGTCTCTGCGTGAACGCCGAGGCCAGCGAAAACGCGGTACCGCCAGCGGAGATCGCCACGAGCCAGCCCAGAAATGGCGACTGACAGTCCGTCGCTAGAGCGACGAGGGTTGCCGTGAGACCGATGAGGGTGAGGCGCAACATAGCCCGCACCCAGCTTTGGAACAGTCGAAAGACGGAGCGGTGAGGATCGGGGTAGCGACAGTCGAACGTCTCAGCCACCACGGGCATGAAGATTCGATGCATGATCGCCATCTCGACAAACACGGCGACGAGGAGTACCGGGAGGATCTGCGCCATAGCAGCAAAGTAGGGCGCGTGGAAGTCAAATGGGATCAGGCATAGAAGTGCTGCGGCGAGGAAAGCCAGTATGGGCCACGCCAAGTCGAGCCGGACGCGATCATTAAGAGGGCTGAAGAGAGCCCGCTCAAGATCACGAATTCGCTGAAACGGCCCTTCTTCTTCCTTGGCTTCCTTAAGTTCCTTGTCTTCTTGAGACACAGCCCCCAATCTTTGTGGGTGGTCCGGTCGTCAACCAGTGGCGCAACCGCTGCGTCTCAACCCGGCCGAACGCGTCTGAGCTGCACGAGTGCCGCCACGTCTTCGCCTCTCTGATGATCACTGTTGGGTCAACGTGAAGGCGTTGCAGAGCTTCATGGGCGACGCCAACATTCGATCATCCTGGGCCACTATGGGCACTTGATGCCGGGGTCCGAGGCCTAGGCTGCGGGCTACTTTTTCTTCTTTTTTGGAGCTTTCTTCCTTTTCGAAGTAACCGTCGTGCTTTTGTGGCTATCGGCGTATTTCTTGGTTACGAACCTCCCGGTCTTCGCAGATCGCGAAGTCGTGCCGCTCGGCTTTTTCTTTTCCTTTTAGCCATTTCCCCATCTCACCGCAGGCTCTCGCAGGCGATCCCGTCCCGATCGGCGTCGAGCCTGTGCGGGTCGTAGCGAGGGCCGCCGTGGTTCTTGTAGAACCTCTGGGCCGCTTTCCAACTGCGGAAGTCCGAGCAGTCCTTGTCGGCGGCTGGGGCAGTCGCCGGAAAGATGAGGACGACGGCGGTCGCGGCCACAGCGACGATTCGATGCATGGTTCCTCCCATCCGATTGCCGAAACTCGGAGCGTACCCAAAGCTTTGGGCAGTAAGGTCGCGCCGGTGAGAGCGGTGAGGCGATTTCGATGAGGATTGGGGGGGAGGCGTCGGCGGTTGTCGGGAACACACCGCTGGTGGCGCTGCGCCGGCTTGGTGAGGGGCTGGGGGCGGAGGTCTGCGTCAAGCTCGAGTACTTCAATCCCGGTGGCTCGGTCAAGGATCGAATCGGGGTGGCGATGATCGATGCCGCCGAGGAAGAGAGGCTGGTCAAGCCGGGGCGCTCGGTGATCGTCGAGCCGACCAGCGGCAACACCGGGATCGCGCTGGCGATGGTCTGCGCTGCCCGCGGCTACGAGCTGATCCTGACCATGCCCGAGGGGATGAGTCGCGAGCGGGCGAAGCTGCTGCGCGCCTACGGTGCCGAAGTGCGGGAAACGCCCTCGCTGGGCGGGATGAACGAGGCGGTCGAGCTAGCAGAGGCGATCCGCGAGCAGCGCAAGGGCTTCACCCCGCAGCAGTTCTCCAACCCCGCCAATCCGGAGATCCACCGTCGCACCACGGCCGAGGAGATCTGGCGCGACACCGACGGCGAGGTCGGCGCCTTCGTCGCCGGTGTCGGCACCGGCGGCACGATCACCGGCGTCGGCCAGATGCTGCGCGAGCGCGCCCCCGACGCATTGGTCGTCGCGGTCGAGCCGGTGACCTCGCCGGTCCTCTCCGGCGGCCCGCCCGGGCCTCACAAGATCCAGGGGATCGGCCCCGGCTTCATCCCTGAGGCGCTCGATCGCAGCGTGATCGACGAGACGATCGGGGTCTCCGACGAGGACGCGCTGGAGACAGCCCGCCTGGTTGCACGGCGCGAGGGCATCCTGGCTGGGATCTCGGCCGGGGCCAACATCAAGGCGGCGCTTGAGGTTGCGGCAAGACCGGAGCTGGCGGGAAAGAGAGTGGTGACGGTCGTGTGCGACTCGGGCGAGCGCTACGTGTCCCTACCCTTCTTTGCACCATGAGCGAGCGGCTGAAGCGCGTCGTCCGGGAGATCCGCAACGACGTGTCGGCGGCGCGGGATCGCGATCCGGCGGCGCAGGGGGTCTCCACTTTCGAGATCCTCACCAGCTGGGCCGGCGTGCAGGCGCTGCTCGCCCATCGTGTCGCCCACGCCCTGGACGGCGCCGGAGTGCCGCTGGCACCGCGGGCGATCGCCTACATGACCCGCTCGGTGACCGGGGTCGAGATCCACCCGGCGGCACGGATCGGCGACGGCTTCTTCATCGACCACGGCGCCGGCGTGGTGATTGGCGAGACTGCCGAGATCGGCGAGCGGGTGACTCTCTACCAGGGCGTCACCTTGGGCGGCACCGGGTTTCAGCGCGGCAAGCGCCACCCGACCCTCGGCGACAACGTCACCGTCGGCTCCGGCGCCAAGCTGCTCGGCCCGATCGCGGTCGGCGACGGCGCCAAGATCGGCGCCAACACGGTCGTGGTCGAGGACGTGCCGCCGGGCACCACCGTGGTCGGTAACCCCGGCCACCCGGTCAAGGTCGAAGGCAGGAGGGTCGAAGGACCCGACGCCGACTGGATCCACCTGCCCGATCCGATCGCCGAGGCGATCAAGGGCCTCTCCGAGCGGATCGCCGACCTCGAGCGGCGCCTCGCCGAGCTCGATGGTGGCAACGGGAAAGAGGGCCCCGACGGCGGGGAGCGCGGCCTGCGAACGCGCACCGGCCGCTCCTCCGCAGGCGGCTGAGGACCGGCCGCGGCCGGGGCTATGCTCGGCATGTGACGCTCCAGGCTGACCCGGAAGCGATGCCCGACGCCTTCGACGAGGCCGCAGGAGCGCCCACCGAGCCAGGCGCCGACCGCGCCGAGCGCCTGCTCGCCGAGCTCAACGAGCCCCAGCGGGAGGCCGTCCGCCACGGCGAGGGACCGCTGCTGGTCGTCGCTGGCGCCGGTTCCGGCAAGACCCGCGTGCTCACGCACCGAATCGCCTACCTGCTCGCCACCGGCGCCGCCAGGCCCGGCGAGATCCTTGCGATCACCTTCACCAACAAGGCGGCGAACGAGATGCGCGAACGGGTCGAGGCCCTCGTCGGGCGCTCGGCACGAGCAATGTGGGTGATGACCTTCCACTCGGCCTGTGCGCGGATGCTGCGCGCCGACGCCGAAGCGCTCGGCTATTCGCGCAGCTTCACGATCTACGACGAGTCGGACTCGCTGCGGATGGCCAAACGCTGCATGGCTGAGCTCAGGGTCGACCCGAAACGCTACCCACCGCGGGCGATCCGCTCGCAGATCTCGGGCGCCAAGAACCAGCTGGTCGACGCCGAGTCCTACGCCGAAGCGCAGGGCAGCGTCTTCGAGGAAGTCGTGGCGGAGGTCTACGCCCTCTACGAGAAGCGGATGCTGGCCGCCAACGCAATGGACTTCGACGACCTGCTGGTTCGCACGGTCAATCTGCTGGAGCTCTCCGAGCAGGCCCGCGAGCGCTGGCGCCGCACCTTCCGCCACGTCCTCGTCGACGAGTACCAGGACACCAACCACGCCCAGTATCGGTTGCTGCAGCTGCTCACGGCCGAGCACGGCAACCTGATGGTCGTCGGCGACGCCGATCAGTCCGTCTACGGGTTCCGGCACGCGGATATCCGCAACATCCTCGACTTCGAGCGCGACTTTCCTGAAGCGGAGGTCGTGACGCTGGAGCAGAACTACCGCTCCACCCAGACGATCCTCTCCGCCGCCAACGCGGTAATCGAACACAACCGCGACCGGCGGCCGAAGCAACTCTGGACCGAGATCGCCGGCGGCGACCCGGTGCAGCTCAGCGAGCTGTCCGACGAGCAGGAGGAGGCGCGCTGGATCGCAGGTGAGATCGAGCGTCTGGCCGAGGAGGAGGACGTGCAGCGACAAGACGTCGCCGTCTTCTACCGGACCAACGCGATGAGCCGGGTCCTGGAGGACACGCTCAATCGCTTCAACGTTCCTTATCAGGTGATCGGCGGGACGAAGTTCTACGAGCGGGCCGAGATCAAGGACGCGATCGCCTATCTCAGCCTGCTGGCCAATCCCTCCGACCAGGTCTCCTTCGCGCGCATCGTCAACTCGCCGCGACGGGGAATCGGCAACACCAGCCAGGGAAGGCTTGGCTCGCACGCCAACACCACGGGCCTCTCGATTTGGGAGGTTGCCGGCAGGGTCGAGGAGGTGCCGGGGTTGGGCGCGGCGGCGATCAAGGCGATCTCTCGCTTTCACGAGACGATGGAGGCCCTGCGCGAACGCGCCGAGGAAGAAGGGCCCGTGGCGGGGCTGCTCGAGGCGGTGCTGAACGAGACCGGCTACCTGGAAGCGTTGGCCGCCGAGCGCACGGTCGAGGCCGAGGGTCGCGTCGAGAACCTCGAGGCCCTGGTCGCCGGTGCCGCCGAGTTCGACATCGAGCGCGAGACCGAGGGCGAGAGCGACGTCACCCCGCTCGAGGAGTACCTGCAGCAGGTCTCCCTCTTCTCGGAGCAGGACAACCTGCGGGAGGAAGAGTCGCTGGTCACCCTGATGACCCTTCACAACGCCAAGGGGCTCGAGTACGACACGGTCTTCGTGATCGGCTGCGAGGAGGGCTCCTTCCCGCACATGCGCGCCCTGGAAGAGGGCGGGGAAGAGGAGGAGCGACGCCTTTGCTACGTCGCCATCACCCGAGCCCGCCAGCGCCTCTACATGACCTGGGCACGGGAGCGACGCCTCTTCGGCCGTTCCGAGCGCAACTTGCCTTCCCGCTTCGTCGACGAGCTGCCGGCCGAGATGACCGAGCGGCACTCGAGCGCCCCCGGCGGCGGGCTTGGCTGGCAGCCGGCGGAGTCGGGGTCCGCGGCCCCGGTCGATCCCGGCCCGGCGCTGGAGATGCAGGTGGGCGACGACGTCGTCCACGCCAGCTTCGGCGACGGCGTGGTGACCGCTGTCGAGCCTGGCGGGATCGTCGTCGTCCGCTTCGCCGGCGACGGCGCCGAGCGCAAGCTGATGGCCGACTACGCGCCGATCCGGAGGCGGTGAGGGCGCTGAGCGCTCGCATCATCGACGGCAAGGCGGTCGGCGCTGCGGTGCGCGAGCGGGTCGCCGGCGAAGTCGCCGCGTACGGGGCCGAGGCCGGCCGCGTTCCGGGACTGGCGACGGTGATCGTCGGCGACGACCCGGCATCGGAGATCTATGTGGACATGAAGCACAAGGCCTGCCAGGAAGCGGGCATGAAGTCGGTCCATCACGGCCTCGCCGCGGAGACGAGTGAAGAGGAGCTGCTCGAGCTGGTCGAGACGCTAAACGGTGACAGCGAGGTCGATGGAATTCTCGTTCAACTTCCCCTACCGGACCAGATCGACCCAGATCGGATTGTTGCCGGGATCGACCCCGGCAAGGATGTCGACGGGCTGGCACCGACGAGCGCCGGCCTGCTGGCGCACGGGACTCCCGGTTTCGTTCCTTGCACTCCCGCTGGGGTGATGGAGCTGCTGCGCCATGAGGGCGTCGAGCTGGAGGGAGCGGAGGCAGTAGTGGTCGGTCGCTCGAAGCTGGTCGGCGTGCCGGTGGCGCGGCTGCTGCTGGCCGCGAACGCGACGGTCACCGTTTGCCACTCCCGCACCCGCGACCTGGACGCCGTTTGCGCACGCGCCGACGTCCTCGTGGCCGCGGTTGGCGTTCCTCACTTGCTCGGCGCCGCCGCGATGAAGCCTGGAGCTGTGGTGATTGACGTGGGCGTGAACAGGACCGAGGACGGCCTCTGCGGCGATGTCGACTTCGAGGCGGCGGCGGAGATCGCCGCTGCGATCACCCCTGTGCCGGGTGGGGTCGGGCCGATGACGATCGCGATGCTGCTCGTCAACACCCTTGCCGCCGCCCGCAGCCGTCTGGCTTAGGACCTAGCCCCATAGGAGGATTCTCATCCCTGCCGAGGAACCCTCAGTCGATCTGTTGATCGGACATAGGAGGGTGGAGATGGGCCTGGTCGACCGCGACGATGGCTGGCGAATGCCAGATTGGCTGTGGGAGAAGATCGAGCTCCTGCTGCCGCCCCCGCCTGAGCATCCGCTGGGAACGCACCGCAAAGGCCTGCCAAAGCGCCAGGTGATGGACGCGATCCTGCTCGTCCTGCGCACCGGCATGCAGTGGAACGCGCTCGACGTGACCGGGGTGTGTAACTCCTCCACCGCCCACCGGCGCTTTCAGGAGTGGGAGCAGGCTGGGGTCTTCCATGAGATCTGGCGCCGGGGCCTGCTCGACTACGACGAGGAGGTCGGCATCGACTGGTCCTGGCTGGCAGTCGACGGAGCGATGACAAAGGCGCCGCTCGGTGGGCCAAAGACAGGTCCCAATCCAACTGATAGAGCCAAGGGGGGGCGAAGCGCTCGCTCCTCACAGACGCTGCGGGAATCCCGATCGGGCTCGATCACGATGGAGCGAACCGCAACGACCACAAGCTGCTGAAGGGAACACTCGATTCGGTCCCGATCGAGCGCCCCTGCCCGAGCGAGTCCGCTCCCCAGGGCCTCTGCCTCGACAAGGCCTACGACTTCCCCGCCATCCGCGACCTGATCGAGGACCACGAATTCACACCACACATCCGCGCTCGCGGCGAGGAGATCGACCTCAAGCAGCACGATCCCGACTGGCGAGCGCGCCGCTGGGTCGTCGAGGCATGCCACTCATGGCTCAACCGCAACCGGGCGATCCTGGTCCGCTGGTCGAAGAAGGAGGAGAATCACCTGGCCTTCTTACAGCTCGCCAGCGGCTTGATCGCCTTCAAGCGGGCGCATGCGGCACGGGTGGCCGCGGCCCTATAGGGCTAGGTCCTTAGCTTTCCGCGTTTTCCGCCTTGCAGCGGGTGTAGGGTCGGCACGACCCGCAGTCGCCGAGGAGGATGCCCAGATGGACGCACTTGACAGGTTGAGCACGGGGGAGAAGATCGCCGGCGTCTCGGCGATCCTGCTCTTCATATTCATGTTCTTCGACTGGTTCGGGGTCGAGGTCTCGGGCGTGGCCGGCTTCTCGGGCAGCGTCGGCGAAGGCGGCAACGCCTGGGATGCCCTCGACCTGATCCCGATCATTCTGATCATCGCGATCATCACCACCCTGGCAATGGTGGCGTTCCGACTTACCGACTCGACGTTCGAGCCGGCGATCTCGATGAGCATCGTGGTCACGGTCCTCGGCGCGATCTCCACCCTGCTCATCCTCTACCGCATCATCGACCCGCCCAGCATCGGCGAGTTCCCCGGTATCGAGGTCGACGTCACGCGGAAGCTCGGGATCTTCCTCAGCTTGCTCGCGGCCGGCGGGATCGCCTACGGCGGCTACAGGACGATGCAGGAGGAAGGCGCCACCTTCGGCGACGCCGCCGACCGCCTAGGCGGCGGGGGCGGCGGACCCGGTCTCGGCGACAGCGGCCCAAGCGGCGGCCCACCCCCGCCCCCACCACCACCTCCGTCTCAGCAGCCACCACCACCGCCGCCTCCACCCTCACAGTCCCAGCAGCCTCCACCGTCGCCTCCGCCACCACCTAGCAATTGACAGAAGCCTTGGCCCAGCGGCCGACTGTCATGGGGGATAGTTGATGGGGGTGAAGCGTCTTGTACTTTTTCGGCTGAGCGACTGGCGGCAGCCACCTTCGATCTCCGAAAAAGTTAAGCGGAACCCCCGTCAACTATTCCCCCGGCGATCCGCTTAGCGAAGGCGATGATTGTCATCATCGGGTTGACGCCGACCGCCCCGGGGAAGAGTGAGGCGTCGGCGACGTAGAGGCCGGTGACCCCGTTGACCGAGCCGTCGGCGGCGCAGACCCCTTCGCGCGGATCGGCCGCGATCCGCGCGGTTCCCAACGGGTGGAAGGCCTCGAGGCGTAGTTCGGACGGCTTGAAGTCCATCGCCTCGAACTCGGCCAGCTGGTTGGGCTTCAGCACCCCGGCCCGGGCGATGTTGGGGTAGACCTCGGTGGCGCCGGCGGCGAAGTGGACTTCGGCCGCACGGGCGATGCCAAAGGTGAGCGCCTCTGCGTCTTCAGCTCTGAGCTTGTACGACGCCCGCAGCGAGCCGTCACGGGCGATTCCGACTTGGCCCTTGGAGAGATCCTGCAGCTGGACCCCGATCGAGCCGACCTGGCCGAAGCCGAGCATCGCTTCCTGGTGCTCGCGCCCGGTGCCCTGCAGCCAGGCGCCGCCGAAGGGGAGTGGGGTGAAGGTCGCCTCGAGCAGGACCCGCTCGGGCTCCCACTCGTCGACGTAGTAGCTCTGCATCACACCCTCCCAGCCCCGCACCTCCTCCTCGTAGCGCGCCCCGACCCAGCAGGCGGGGTGGATATGGAGATTGCGCCCGACCTGGTCGCCACCAACGCCGGAGCGCAGCAGCAGCTCCGGCGTTCCCAGCGCGCCGCCGGCGACGATCGTGGCGCGGCGGGCGCGCACGGTGTAGGGGGCGCGGTGACCGTTGCTCTCGGCGGGGCCGCTGACCACGCAGCTCACGCCGTTAGCACGCCCGTCCTCGACCAGGAGCCGGCGCGCTTCGACCCCGGCCCGGATCCGGGCGCCCGCGGCGACGGCCCGCGGCAGGTAGCTGACGTTCATCCCCCGCTTGGCGTCGATTTTGCAGCCGTAGGGGCAGGAGCTGCACTGAACGCAGTCGCCGGCGTTGCGGGAGATCGGCCCGCCCGAGATGCCCAGCGCCGCCGCTCCCTCCATCGCCAGCTGCCCGTTGCGGCCCATCCGCTCGGGGTCGAGCGGGGTGACCCGCAGGAACTCCTCCGCCTCGGCGAAGTCGGGAGCGAGATCGGACGCCCACTCGATGCCAAAGCGCCGCTGCCATTCCTCCAGCGTTGGCTCGGGCGCTCGGAAGCAGGTACCGGAGTTGATCACCGTCGTGCCGCCGACCGTGCGCGCCACCGGTACCGGGATCGGTGGGCGGCCTTCGGCGATCGTCAGCCCGGCGTCGCGATAGAGCGTGGCGATCGCCTCGAGCGGATCGGTCGGGTAGCTGTCGCGGTCGTAGCTGCCGCCCGCCTCGAGCACGATCACGTCGAGGCCCGCCTCGGCCAGCGTCGTTGCGGCCGCGGCGCCACCGGCACCGGAGCCGATGATCACCACGTCGCATTCCTCGCCGCCCTCGGGTGGGGTCGTGTCTCCAAGCGAGCCGGTTGGCGTCGGCAGCGAACCGTCAGCGAGGCGGCAGCTGGTCTCGACGCCGATCCGCTCCTCGACCTCTGGCAGCACCGTGTAGCCGAGGGTGGTGAAGAGCTTTGCCATCACCAGAAGCTCGTGGTAGAGGCCGAAGCGCGAGCGCTCCATGCGGCGCAGGAAGTCTTCGCGGGCGCCGAGGTCGAGGCGGTTGAAGCGCCAGGGGAAGGGCAGCAGGTTGAAGAGCCGCAGCGCCAGCTTGAGGCGGGGGAGGACGCGGGGCGAGACGGATTTGAGGAGCTCGGCGACCGGGCCGGAGACGTCGACCTCCCGCTCTGCCGCCGGCAGCCCGTCGACGCCGGGGGCCATCGCCTCGCAGATCGTGCTCAGGGTGCGCTGCTCGGCGGCTGAGAGCCCCGGCACGCTCCTTCAGCCAGGCGCGGCCGGACTGCCGGCCCGGCCGGCCAGCGACCAGAGCCAGAGCGTGGTCAGCGTCAGGAAGCCGTCGACCAGGAAGTTGAGCAGGTAGGCGAAGACGTCTTCGTCGAAGAGGTAGAAGCCAAGCGAGGCGAGCGAGGAAGCCGCCTTGCCGGCAGCGAGCACCAGCAGCAGCGGGCGGTAGCGGGGGACGTCGGCCTGCACGACCAGGCAGATGCCGGTGATCACCACCATGTAGGCGAAGCCGAGCGCCAGCCACAGCTGCTCGGTGGTCTCGGGCGCCTCGGTAAAGCTGCCGATCGAGTCGCCGAGATCGGAGATCGCCCCGAGGACGCCATCGGGCATCACGATGAAGAGGAGGCCGACTAGCGCGAAGCTGGCGGCCAGGAGCCGCAGGCTGAAGACGACGAAGCGCTCTGCCGCTGCTCCCTGCATTGCCGCCGGGACAATAACTGGCTAGGCAGCCAAATGTGAGTCCCGCCTAGAATCCGGCCGGTGATCGAGCGGGAGCAGGTTCTCCATGTCGCCAAGCTGGCCCGGCTGCGGCTCGATGAGGCCGAGGTGGAGAGGATGGCGGGGGAGCTGTCGGGGATCCTCGACCACGTCGACCGGATCGCCGCGCTCGATCTCGACGACGTGCGGCCTACTTCGCATGTGGTTGAGCTGGAGAACGTGCTGCGGGCCGATGAGCCGCGGCCGAGCTGGCCCAAGGACGTGGTGCTGGAGCCGGCGCCTGACCCTGTCGACGGGGCGTTCCGGGTGCCGTCGCCGCAGGCCGAGGCATAGATGAGCGAGCTGCTGAAGCTGACCGTCGCCGAGGCGGCGGCGAAGGTCGCGGCGGGAGAGGTCTCCGCGGAGGAGTACTTCGAAGCCTGGCGAGAGGCGGCGGCTGGCGATGAGCTGAACGCCTACCTGTGGCGGGCTGAAGGTGGAGCGGGAAGCGCCGAGGGACCCCTGGCCGGTGTTCCGGTCGCGGTCAAGGACATCTTCTGCACCGAGGGGGTGCCGACCACGGCGGGGTCGCGCATCCTCGAGGGCTACGCGCCGCCCTACACCTCGACCGCGGTGCGGCGGCTGGGCGAGGCGGGGGCGCGGGTGCTCGGCAAGACCAACATGGATGAGTTCGCGATGGGCTCCTCGAACGAGAACTCGGCCTTCGGGCCGGTGCTCAATCCCTGGGACCGTGAGCGGGTGCCTGGAGGCTCCTCGGGCGGGTCGGCGGCCGCGGTGGCCGGCGGCCTGGCGCCCTGCGCGATCGGGACCGACACCGGCGGCTCGATCCGCCAGCCCGCGGCACTCTGCGGGATCGTCGGCCTCAAGCCCACCTACGGGGCGATCTCGCGCTACGGGATGATCGCCTTCGCCTCCTCGCTCGACCAGTGCGGACCGCTGACCCGCGACGTCACCGACGCAGCGCTGCTGCTGGCGGCCCTGCAGGGGCGCGACCCCTGCGACTCGACCTCGGTCGGGATCGAGGGCGGGGTGGACGCGCCAAGCCGCGAGGACCTGAAGGGGCTGCGCTTCGCCGTGCCGAGCGAGCTGGCCCGCGACGAGATCGACTCCGGGGTGCGGGCCGTGTTCGAGGCGACGCTGGAGAGGATCGAGGGCCTCGGGGGCGAGATCGCCGAGGCGCCGCTGCCCCACGCCGAGCACGGCATCTCCGCCTACTACGTGATCGCCCCCGCCGAGGCCTCCTCCAACCTGGCCCGCTACGACGGCGTCCGCTACGGCATGCGCAAGGAGGGCGCCCGCGACCTGATCGAGATGTACGAGTCGACCCGCGCCAAGGGGTTCGGCGCCGAGGTGAAGCGACGGATCATGCTCGGCACCTACGCGCTCTCCTCCGGCTACTACGACGCCTACTACGGACGGGCGCAGCGGGTCCGGACCAAGATCGCCGCCGACTTCGACGCCGCTTTCGCCGAGTTCGACTTCGTCGTCACCCCGACCTCGCCCTCGGTCGCCTTCGCCCTCGGCGAGAAGACCGACGACCCGCTGGCGATGTACCTGAACGACTTCTTCACGGTGCCGATGAGCCTCGCCGGCATCCCCGCGATCTCGATCCCGGCCGGGCTTGCTGAGCCGGAGGGAGGTGGACCACAACTGCCGGTCGGCTTCCAGATCGCAGCGCCGGCTTTCGCCGAGCAGCCACTGCTCGAGGCCGCGTACGCGCTCGAGCGGGCGATCGGGTTCGAGGCGCGGCCGGGAGGGAACGACGGTGGCTGAGCTGGAGGCGGTGATCGGGCTGGAGATCCACGTCCAGCTCTCGACCAAGACGAAGATGTTCTGCGGCTGCGAGCTCTCCTTCGGCGACGAGCCCAACGTCCACACCTGCCCGGTCTGCCTCGCTCACCCCGGCGTGTTGCCCGTGCCGAACGAGCAGGCGATCCTCTACGCCCTGCAGATCGCCGCGGCGCTGGAGTGCGAGGTCGCTCCCCGCTCGATCTTCCATCGCAAGAACTACTTCTATCCCGACAGCCCCAAGGCGTATCAGATCAGCCAGTACGACATTCCGCTTGCCAGCGACGGTCGGCTAGGCGACGTGCGCATCCACCGCGCTCATCTCGAGGAGGACGCGGCGAAGATGATCCACCTCGGCGGATCGGGCCGGATTCACGGCTCCGGCGCCTCGCTGGTCGACTTCAACCGCGGCGGCACGCCGCTGGTCGAGATCGTCACTGAGCCCGATCTGCGCTCGGCCTCCGAAGCGGCCCAGTGGGCGCGCCTGTTGCGTGAGACGGTGCGCCAGCTCGGCGTCTCTGACGTCAACATGGAGGAGGGCAGCCTGCGTTGTGACGCCAACGTCTCGGTCCGCCCGGCGGGCAGCGAGCAGTTGGGAACGAAGACCGAGCTGAAGAACATGAACAGCTTCCGTTTCCTCGAGCGCGGGATCGAGGCCGAGCTGGCGCGGCAACGAGAGCTGATCGAGATGGGGGGGGCGGTGGTCCAGGAGACCCTCCACTTCGACCCCACCGACGGCACTCTCACTTCGCTGCGCTCGAAGGAGGAGGCGCACGACTACCGCTACTTCCCGGAGCCCGACCTGGTGCCGCTGGCGCCGACCGAGGAGATGCTGCACGAGGCACGCGAGGCGCTGCCGGAGCTGCCAGCGGCGCGGATCGAGCGCTACGGCAAGGAGCTTGGCTTGACCGAGGACGTCGCGGCGCTGCTCGCGGCTGATCCCGAGACCGCTGCTTTCTTCGAGAGCGCAGCCGGTGCCGCCGAGGGGGTGGAGCCCCGAGTCGTCGCCAACTGGGTGACGGGCGAGCTGGCGGCGGCGTTGCGCCAGGACGGTGGCGAGGTGACCGTCGCCGAGTCGAAGGTCGAGCCAGACGCCCTGGCGGCGCTGGCGGCACTGGTGGCGGAGAAGAAGATCTCCCACGGCAGCGGCAAGACCGTGCTGGCGGCGATGGTTGCCGAGGGCGGCGATCCGGCGGCGATCGTCGAGCGCGAGGGCCTCACCCAGATCTCTGACAGCGGCGAGCTGGAGGCGATCGTCGCCTCCGCGGTCGAGGCCAATCCCGAGGCCGCCGAGCAGGTCCGTGGCGGCAACCAGAAGGCGATCGGCGCGATCGTCGGCGCTGTGATGAAGGAGACCAAGGGCCGCGCCGACGGCGGCGAGGTCAGCCGCCTGATTCGCGCACAGCTGGGTCTCTGAATTTGCCCTCTGCGTCGGGCCAGATCACAGCGATCTCCTGACTCTTAGCGAGCTCAAGCAGGTCGGTGCGCGGCTCTTGGGGGACGAGAATGACTCTGCGCGGGGGCGGATCAACCAGGCGCGCGTAGTCGGCAAGCTGGCCGATTGCCATGCGGAATGCGGGGCGAGAGATGCTGCCCTTAGCCTCAACCAGGGTGTTAGTAGTGCGATCGAATAGGTCGCAGAAGAGATGCGCAGGCTCGCCCTTGGGAAGCAGTTGGAGTCGGCACACCTCATGACCTTCAGCAACCAGAGAGGCCATGAAAGCCCTGACGAGTTGCTGCTCGCGGCGCTCGGCCTCATATGGCTCCCGGGTGGGCTCGATCAAGCTTCGCTCGGTGAGGTGTTGCTCGACCGGCACCTCCTTCTTCAGCGCTGAGCCAAGTTCATCGATGGGCGACGTGGTTGGTCGCGGGGATCCGCTGAGGGCGCTTAGCCGAAAGACGATGACCGAGCGGATCTTTCCTTCGCCGGTCTCTGGCGCGTCGGCGGTGTAGTGGTCGATGTACTCGAACCTGCCCACATACGTAGCTGTTCCCGCGCTTGAGTCGAAGAGGTGGAGCTCTCGATCTTCCTCTTTGTGATCGCGGATCGCTCGGTTCCCCTGCACCATCCTTTGATCCCCAAGCTGACCCTCGCCGGTGTAGTGAAAGAAGCCGTCATCGCGCTGGCCGTCGTAGATGTAGCCATGCAAAACGCCACGAGCTTGATCGGTGAAGAGGAAGACGTTGGGTGACTGCTTGGACGGGCTGATTCCGCCCTGGCGGCGCCCGCCGTAGGTCTGATGAAGATCGACGCGACGGATCTCATCGCCTGGCTTTAGATCAATAGGCATATTTCTTCTTTCAAATTTAGGTTCTTTTTCGAGCTAAATTCTAGCTCTTCTTGGAGTCGAAGAAATGTGCGAGTTAGCACTTTGTAACACCTTGTTACAAAGTGCTAAGTTGAAGGCATGGCCTGGAATGTCGTCATCGCTGGAGGTGGATTCGGTGGGGCGATGGCGGCGCGGGAGCTGGAGCGGGTCATGCCCCGGCAGTCGGCGCGGCTGACCCTCGTCAACGACGTCAACTTCCTGCTCTACACGCCGTTCCTGCCCGAGGCCGCCGCCGGCACGCTGGAGCCGCGGCACGTGGTGACGCCGCTGCGCGAGATCCTCGCGCGAACCTACCTGCGGCTTGGCGAGATCACGGGGCACGACCCAGCGGCAAAGACGGTGCAGCTGCGAACCCGCGACGGCGAGGCGGAGACGCTTCCCTACGACCAGCTGCTGCTCGCACTCGGTTCGGTCTCGCGCGTGCTGCCGGTGCCGGGCCTGGCCGAGCACGCGATCGGCTTCAAGGGGCTTGCCGACGCGATCTGGCTGCGCAACCACGTGGTCGAGACCCTGGAGGCGGCCAACGCCACCGAGGACCCCGCTCGCCGCGACGAGCTGCTCACCTACGTCTTCGTCGGCGGCGGCTACGCTGGCCTCGAGGCGCTGGCCGAGCTGCAGGACTTCGCCGCCGACGCGATGGAGAGCTACCCGCGCGCCCGCCTGCATGGCATGCGCTGGGTCCTGGTCGAGGCCAGTGACCGGGTCTTGCCGGAGATCGACTCGCAGCTCGCCGAGTACGCGCTGCGCGAGCTGCGCGGGCGCGGAATCGACATCCGCCTGGGGACGACGCTCGAGCGGCTGAGCGCCGACAGCGCCGCGCTCTCGACCGGCGAGACGCTGCCGAGTCGCACCGTGGTCTGGACCGCTGGCGTCGCGGCCAACCCGAGGCTGCGCGACCTCACGGTGCCGCTCGACGAGCGTGGCCGCGTGCCGGTCGATGACCACCTGCGGGTGCAGGGGATGGACTCGGTCTGGGCGATCGGCGACTGCGCCGCCGTGCCCGACCCCGACGGGGGAACCGCGCCGCCGACAGCGCAGCATGCCGTTCGGCAGGGCCCTGTGGCCGCCCGCAACATCGCCGCCGAGCTGGGAGTCGGTACGCCGCAGCGGTTTGAGTATCGCGGCAAAGCGGCCTTCGTCAACCTTGGCCGCTATAAGGCCGTGGGCCGGATCGGCAGCCGCACCTTCCGCGGCTTTCCCGCCTGGTGGCTGGCGCGCACCTACCACATGAGCCAGATCCCGGGCGCCGCCCGCAAGGCCCGCGCCGTGATCGACTGGACTGCCAGCCTGCCCTTCCGCCGCGACCTCTCCGAGGTCGGTTCGATCGGGCACCCGAAGCGGCTTGACGCGACAATGGAGCCATGGGCTTCGAGTACCTCGTCATCGCCTTCTTCTTCGGCCTAGCCACGGCGATCATCGGCAAGGGCAAGGGCGGCTCGTTCTGGCTCTGGCTGCTGATCGGCACGGTGCTGCCGCCGTTCGGCCTAATCGCGGTGATCCTGCACCGCTCCGAGAAGACCGAACCAGAACGGCAGTGCCCCAACTGCCACAAGGCGCTGAAGCTCTACGTCCAGGTCTGCCCCCGCTGCGGCACCGATCTCTACCTGCCCGATCCGGCAGCCGTCCGTCACCCCGCTGTCGATCCCTGAGCCGCGAGCGCGGTTTGGATCTCCGCCGGGTCCCAGCGCCCGATCGCGTCGATCACGCGCCCGTCGCGAAGCACGAAGCGCCCGATCCCATCCCAGGCCACTCGCTCGCCGTTCACCGTCGCCTCCATCGCGTACTCGACGAAGATGACGTTCCCGCGGGCCGCCCAGTTCTTCGTCTCGAGGGAGATGTCCGGCATCAACGCCTTGATTCCCCTGACGTAGTCGGGCTCCTCGTCGCCCCGGATCGGCCGCTCCATCCCGGAGTGGTGGATCGTGGCCTCGGGGTGGACCATCTCGAACTTCTCGAGGCGGTCGGCATCGAAGTCCGGCCAGATTTCCTCGTACACCTGCATGAACCGCTCGACGTCCGTCACGGAGGCTCCCTTCGCTGGTTGCTGGAGCGACGACGATAGGCGGAGCACGAGCCCGGGTCTGGCGGGAATCCGACACTGTCGCCGGTTGCGGTCTCGATGTCCGAAAACCGCCAGAAGTCGCGCATCGCCGTGGGACGATGGAGGCCATGATCGACGATTTCGAGGCCTGCTACCGCTTCATGCGAAGCCGCGATCCGCGCTACGACGGCTACTTCTTCGTCGGCGTGCTCTCCACCGGGATCTACTGCCGCCCGAGCTGCCCGGCTCGGTTGCCGAAGCGTCGCAACGTGCGGCTCTTCCGCAGCGCCGCATCGGCGCAGGAGTCTGGTCTGAGGGCGTGCAAGCGATGCGACCCCGATGCCGCTCCGGGCTCGCCAGCCTGGAACCGCCGCGCCGACGTCGCCGGCCGGGCGTTTCGCCTGATCGCCGAAGGTGTAGTCGATCAGGACGGGGTCCAGGGCCTCGCCGGGCAGCTCGGGTACAGCGAGCGCCAGCTTCAGCGGATCCTCACGGCCGAGGTCGGGGCGGGGCCGGTCGCGCTGGCCCGGGCGCAGCGTGCGCAGGCCGCCAGACTGCTGATCGAGTCGACCGAGATCTCCTTCGCTGAGGCGGCCCTCGCCGCGGGCTTCGGCAGCGTGCGCCAGTTCAACGACACGATCCGCTCCGTCTACGCGCGCACCCCGACCGAGCTGCGAAGGCGAGCAGGGCGACATGCCGACAGAGCCGCTCCAGGCGCGATCGAGCTCAAGCTCCCCTGCCGGCAGCCCTTTGACGCCGAGTCTCTGATCCGTTTCCTCGGACAGCGGGCGGTGCCCGGCGTGGAGGAGTTGAGCGGAGCGACTTACCGTCGCTCCCTCTCGCTGCAGCACGGGGGAGGGGTGGTCGAGCTGCAACCGCAGGACGAACGGTTCGTTGCCGCCTCTGGCTCGACGACCTCCGCGACCTGACCGCGGCGGTCGCCCGTTGCCGTCGCCTCCTCGACCTGGACGCTGACCCGCAGACGGTCTCGGCCCAGCTCGGCCAGGACCGCTGCCTTGGCAGCCTCGTCCGTAGCCGGCCGGGCCTGCGGGTGCCGGCCTGCGTCGACGGATTCGAGCTCGCGGTCCGGGCCGTGGTCGGTCAGCAGGTGTCGGTGGTTGCGGCCCGGTCGGTGACCACGAAGCTGGTCGAGCGCTACGGAGAGCCCCTGGGTAACCCGGTCGGCGCCGTCACCCACCGCTTTCCGGCCAGCTCGGTCCTTGCTGCGGTCGACCCAGCGAGCCTGCCGATGCCGCGCAACAGGGCAAGGGCGCTGCGCGAGTTGGCGAGGCTGGTCGACAGTGATGACCTGAAGCTGGGGGCCGGCGCCGATCCCGAGGATGCCGTGGCCGGACTACTCTCCGTCCCCGGCATCGGCCCCTGGACCGCCTCCTACGTCTCGATGCGAGCGCTCGGCGACCCCGACGCCTACCCGGTCGGCGACGCGGGATTGAGGCGGGCCTTGGAGTGCCACGGATACGCGTCCGACCGAGCCGCGGAGGCGCAGCTCGCCGAGGATTGGCGGCCCTGGCGCTCCTACGCCGTCGCCCACCTCTGGCGCAGCCTCGAGACTCCACCCTTCAGCGCAGCCAGGTCCTGACGATCGCGTTGGCGAAGCCGAGGCCGTAGCGGACTACGGCGGGCTTCTTCGAGTGGCCGTGAAGGCGGCGCTCGACCGTGACCGGTACCTCCTTCGCCGGGATCCCGCGCTTGATCGCCTCGATCATGAACTCCGAGGTGTGGAACTGCTCCTGGCGCAGGACGAGTTGCGGCAGCACCGTGGTGCGCACGGCGCGGTAGCCGTTGGAGCAGTCGCTGACCTTGGTTCGGGTGATCAGGGAGACGAGGCGGTTGAAGAAGACGATGCCGAGCTCACGAGCGAAGTGGTTGCGGTCGGCGTGGCCGAGCACACGGCTGCCGTGGGCGACGTCGACTTCGCCGTCGAGGACGGGTTGCACTAGGCGCTCCATCTCGGAGGGAAGGTGCTGGCCGTCGGCGTCAAGCGTGACCACGATCTCGGCACCCGAGTCGACCATCAGTCGGTAGCCGGTGCGCAGTGCCGCGCCGCCGCCGCGGTTGATCACGTGGCGGGCGACAACGGCGCCATGCTCGGCGGCGACGTCGCCGGTGCCGTCGCGAGAACCGTCATCGACGACGAGCACCGCGATTGGCCTGCCGCAGACCTCAGCTGGGATCAGGTCGAGCACATGGCCGATGTTTTCGGCCTCGTTGTAGGCGGGGACGAGCACCGCGACCTTGCCGCCGAAGCGCTCCGGCAGCTTCGCTTGTCTGAACTCCTCCCAGGCGAGGCCCTCCAACACGGCGGAGAGTTGGCGCGAGTTGCGCGCCGACTGCGAGAGCGCCCGCAGCGCCAGCAGGAAGAGGATGAAGATCGCGAAGACGGCGAGGCCGAGGATGCGGCCGCCGTTGCCTTTCTCGAAGGAGAAGGCGGAGAGCAGCGCGTCTGTGAGTTCGGTGCCGGAGACGATTACCAGCCCGAGGCCGGACCCAAGCAGGATCAGGACGTCGACGTTGCGCAGCGTCCGGCGCCGGATCAGCGCGTAGGCAGCCAGTACAGCGGCAAGGACCAGCCCGGCGCTGCGGAGCGCCGTCAGCTCGGACGGGAAGAGGGCTGCTTCTGCCATGAGCGCCTGGAGGATAGGGCCGAGTTCGCCGCAGCCAGGGCCGCGCCGGCCAGTGGGAAGACAAGTGCCATCAGCACCTCGTTGCGGCGCGGCGCCGCCAGCGAGGCCGCACCGACCGCGGTGACGATCACGAGCGGCGTCGCCATCGCGATCAGCTCCCACCAGCGCCGGCGGATCCCGAGCAGCACCAGCCCGGACAGGCCGAGCAGGACGAGCGGCACCTGCACGACCCGCCCCGCGGTGCTGCTCATCGCTTCGCCGACCCCTCCGCTCCACATCCGCCCCACCTTGCGAACGGTCATCGCTGTGTATCCCCACGGGTCTTCACCAAAGAACTTGGAGAGGTTCTCCCTGCCGATCTTGCCCAGCGCCTCGTCACGGGGCAGGTCCGGGTAGCGAGCCGCTACCCGGTCGAAGAGCTGGGTTGGGTTGACCTGGTCGAGCGCATCCGAGCCGGGTTCGAGATTGCGGCCGAGGTAGCGCTCGGCGAGGCGCGCCTTGACCCGTTGGTACTCACCGTCGGCGGGCAGGAAGGTGCCGACGTAAAGCGCCTTGCCGCCGCCTGTCGAGATCGGCACGGTGCGGTCGAGGGCGATCGCGTTGCGCACCGTCCAGGGGACGATCGGCAGCAGGAAGCCGACCAGGAGGAGTGCGATGGCGGCAAGGCCCGGCTGCCACCCCCTCGTCTGGCCGACCCTGATTGCGGCGAGCGCAGCGAAGGCGACGCCGACCACCAGGTACTCGGGGCGGATCAGCGCCGTCAGGCCGAAGAGCAGGCCGGGCAGGAGCCAGGCGGAGAGGCGTTCTCGGTCTCCCGCCCAGAGAAACGCAAGCACCGCCGCCGGCAGGGTGAGGATCGCCGCTGGCTCGCTGAACAGCGCTCCGGTCGAGTGAATGAACGGCGGGTAGACGGCGACGCCGAAGGCGCCAACCAGGCCCGCCGGGCGGCAGTTGATGCGGCTGCCCAGCAGGTAGACGACGATGATCGCGCCCATCCCGAGCAGCAGCTCGACGATCCGTGCCGTCCCTTCCCTCGCCCCTCCGGTCGCGTAGTAGGCCGCGGCGTAGAGCAGCGGTGCCCCCGGCGACCAGTCGCTCGAGTCGCGGAAGCTCGGCCCGCCATAGCTGCCTTCCTCGTAGAGGGCCTTGGAGAGCGCGTAGTAGGCGCGAGAGTCATCCCCGGGCGTGGCCAGGGGCTCGGCCACCCGGTAAGCGCGCAGGCCAAAGCCGACCGCCAGGATCGCCACGAGCAGGATCAGCGTGGTCCGTCCGTGGCGCTCGGGCAGCGTGCGGACCCAGCGGCTCAGCGATTCCATCGCGCGAGGCTATCCCGACAGGCCACGGCCCCGACGCCGGCGAGTGCCGCGACCAGCGGCAGCATCACCAACACCCGCCGTGGCGAGGCGACGAGTAGCGCGCTGACCGCGGTGATCGAGACGAAGATCGTCGCCAACAGCAACGCCTCCCAGCGCCGCTGTCGCGCCAGTGCGATCAGGCCGAGCAGGCCAAATGCGACCAGGGCCCAATGCAGCGCCTTCCATATCGGCTTGTCCATAACCTCGCGCGGTCCCTGCGACCAGATCCGCCAGACCTTGGCCGCAACGAAGCCGGCGTACTCGACCGGCTCCTCGGTGATGTTGTCCCAGAGCTGCTCGCGTCCCATCCGCGCCAAGGCTTTGTCGGCTTCGACGCCGGGGTAGCGCTGGGCGGCGAGCCTGGCGAGGATCTGCTCGAGCCGCTGGCGCTCGACGTCTTCCGGCTCGAGCAGCCCGGGATGGCGAGCGACGACCTCGGCTCCGACCTTTTCGGGGTCCCCGTCCGACGGCAGGTAAGTGCCAGCGAATAGCACTTGGCCGCCACCGGTAGAGACCGGCACGAACCGATCGAGCTCGACCGCGTTGCGCACGGTCCACGGTGCGACGACGAGAACGAGGCCGGCGAGCAGGATCGCCGCTCGCTGCCAATCTCTGGGATTCCTGGCCAGTACCACCAAGCTCAGCAGTACTGCAACGCCCAGATACTCCGGTCGCACCAGCACCAACGCTCCGAGCAGAACGCCTGGCAGTACCCATCTGACGCGCGGGTGGTGCGGGGGTGGGGGGTCGAGGACGTAGACCTCGCCCGCAGGCCCCCCACCCCCGCGACAGGACCCGCGCGCCGGATGCTCCTGCCTTGCATCCGCCCAGAGCATCCCCAGGACCGCTCCCGCGAGCAGGGTTGCCGCCAGCGGCTCTCCCATCAGCATCCCTTGGTACTCGAGTAGGGCCGGATAGATCGCCACCGCTGCTGCTGCTACCAAACCTGCCACGCCGCTCGATGCATCGGACACAGCCGAGTGTGTCCGATGCATCGAGCGGCGAAGACGGTGTGCGACGAGGTACGCGAAAAGGATCGAAAGCGTGCCTAGGAGCGCAAGGACGATGCGCGCCGTGCGCTCGTGGACGCCTCCGGTGAGCTCGTAGAGGCCGCCCGCGAGAAGGGGCAGCCCTGGGGAGTAGTTGCTTGCGGGCTGGGTCGCGTCAGGGCCAAGCGTGAAGCCCTCGCCGCGCTCCAGGTTGGCGGCGATCTCCGAGTAGGCGGCCGCGTCGAATACCGGTTCACCGCCGTCCCAGGCGTAGTCGAGGCGCAGCCCGAGGCCAAGCAGCAGGATCGCGACCAGGATCGCGAGGCCGACCGGCCCACCGTTGCGTTGCGCCAGCCCGCTCCCGACAAAGGATCGCGCTTCGCTCACTTCGCGAAGAACCAGATATGCACGCTTGTTCGCTCCGCGCTCACGCCCGGATGCTATGGCGGCGCGTCGTTCTCGTCCGCTACGCTGCCGCGACCTATGCGCGTTCTCATCCTTGGGGGCGACGGCTACCTGGGCTGGCCGACGGCTCTGAGGTTCTCCGCCCGCGGCCACGAGGTGACGATCGTCGACAATTTCGCCCGCCGCCGCTGGGTCGAAGGTGCCGGCAGCGACTCGCTGACGCCGATCCTCGATCTCGAGCGGCGAATCGACGCTTGGGCCGAGGTCTCCGGCGACCGGATCCGCAGCTTCGTCGGCTCGGTCGAGGACGGCGACTTCCTCGACCGCATCGTCGCCGAGACCCGCCCGGAGGCGGTCATCCACTACGGCCAGCAGCCCTCGGCGCCTTACTCGATGGCCTCACGCGAGAAGGCAGTCGAGACCCAGCAGGCAAACGTGATCGGCAACCTCAACCTGCTCTTCGCGATCCGCGACCACGTCCCCGAGTGCCACCTTGTCAAGCTCGGCACGATGGGGGAGTACGGCCAGCCCAACATCGATATCGAGGAGGGCTACATCGAGATCGAGCACAAGGGGCGCAAGGACACGCTGCCGTTCCCCAAGCTGCCGGCCTCGCTGTACCACTGCTCCAAGGTCCACGACTCGACCAACATCCACTTCGCCTGTCGCACCTGGGGCCTGCGCGCCACCGATCTCAACCAGGGCGTCGTCTACGGGGTCGCGACCGACGAGACTGCCGGCGACGAGCGCCTAGTCACCCGCTTCGACTACGACGAGCTGTTCGGCACAGTGCTTAACCGCTTCTGCGTGCAGGCCGTGATCGGCCACTCGCTCACCGTCTACGGCTCGGGTGGCCAGACCCGCGGCTTCCTCAACATCCGCGACACGCTGCAGTGCGTCGAGCTGGCGGTGGCGAACCCCGCCGAGCGCGGCGACTTCCGCGTCTTCAACCAGTTCACCGAGCAGTTCTCCGTCCTCGACCTGGCCCACCTGGTCAAGCAGGCCGGTGAGCACCTCGGCTACACCGTCGAGGTTCAGCACTGCGAGAACCCACGGGTTGAGAAGGAAGAGCACTACTACAACGCGATCCACACCAAGCTGCTCGACCTCGGCCTCGAGCCGACCCTGCTCGGGGAGGAGCTGGTCGAGTCGATGCTGCACGCGATCGAGCGCCACAAGGAGCGGGTGATCGAGAGCTCGATCGACCCCCATGTACGTTGGAGCCCCGGCGCGGCGGGTCCTGTCGCCGATCTGGCTCCACCGTCCCTGCGGTAGCTAAAGCTTCCTCGGGACGGTCCCCCAGATCGGCGCCACCCGCCGCGAGGAACCGAAAATCCCTGGTCTCCGGGCACTGAGCCACTGGTACCATCGCGACTCTGATGAGGGCTGCCGACACATTGATGGAATCGCTGAAGGCCGAGGGCGTCGAGCACATCTTCGGCATCCCCGGCGGGGCCAACCTGCCCACCTACGACGCGCTCGTCGACGCCGACTTCCGCCACATCCAGGTGCGTCACGAGCAGGGCGGCGGCCACGCGGCGGAGGGCTACGCCAAGGCCTCGGGCCGAGTCGGCGTCGCCTTCGCCACCTCCGGTCCCGGCGCCACCAACCTGGTGACGGCAATCGCCGACGCGATGATGGACTCGGTCCCGACCGTCTTCGTTACCGGCCAGGTGCGCACCGAGCTGATCGGCACCGACGGCTTCCAGGAGGCCGACATCCTCGGCGCCACGCTGCCCTTCGTCAAGCACTCCTTCGCGGTCACCGACCCGCGCCAGATTCCCGAGTACGTCCACGAGGCCTTCCACGTCGCCTCGACGGGGCGGCCGGGCCCGGTCCTGCTCGACATTCCCCAGGACCTCTCGCGCGCCGACATCGACTACGTGCCGCGTACCGAGCCGGTCGACCTGGCGGGGTACAAGCCCTCGACCGACGGCAACATCAAGCAGATCAGGATCGCCGCCAAGGCGATCGCCAACGCGAACCGGCCGATCCTCTACGTCGGTGGCGGCGTGGTCAACGCCAACGCCTCCGAGGAGCTGCGCGAGTTCGCCGCATCGGACCGCTTCCCGGTCACCTCGACCCTGATGGGCCTGGGCGCCTTCCCGGCTTCCAGCGATCAGTGGCTGGGGATGCTCGGCATGCATGGCACCCGCGCCGCCAATTACGCGATGGATGAGGCGGACCTGATCGTCGCGATCGGCTCCCGCTTCGACGACCGCATAACCGGCAAGCTCTCCGAGTTCGCTCCGCGTGCCAAGTTCATCCACATCGACATCGACCCGGCGGAGATCTCCAAGAACGTCCCCGCTCACATCCCGATCGTCGGCGACGCCAAGCAGGTACTGCCGAAGCTGACCCGCGAGTACCGGGCGCTGCAGACCGATCCCTCCCGGCTGGATGCCTGGTGGAAGCAGCTGCGCGCCTGGGAGCAGGAGTACCCGCTCCGCTACGAGCCGGGGGAGAGCGGCGAGATCAAGCCCCAGTTCATGGTCGAGGCGATGCACCGGGCGACGCAGGGCGACGCGATCGTCACCTCCGACGTCGGCCAGCACCAGATGTGGGCGGCGCAGTACTACGGCTTCGACAAGCCTCGGCGCTGGATCAACTCGGGCGGGCTGGGGACGATGGGTTTCGGCCTTCCCGCGGCGGTCGGCGCCAAGGTCGCCTGCCCCGATGAGGCGGTCGTCTGCCTGGCCGGCGACGGCAGCCTGATCATGAACTGCCAGGAGCTGGCCACATGCGTCACCGAAGAGATCCCGGTCAAGGTGTTCCTGATGAACAACGGCTACATGGGCATGGTCCGCCAGTGGCAGGAGCTGTTCTGGGACCGCCGCTACAGCTCAGTCGAGATGGGCCCAAGCCCCGACTGGGTGAAGCTGGCCGAGGCCTTCGGCGCCACCGGGATGCGCTGCGAGGACGCCGCCGACCTCGAGGAGATGATGGGCAAGGCTCTAGAGACCGATGGCCCGGTGCTGGTCGACGTGCGCGTCTCTAAGGAGGAGAACTGCTTCCCGATGATCCCGGCCGGCGCCGCGGCGAGGGACATGGTGGGCTGATGGAGGCCGGGACCCCGCAGCTGGTCAAACTCGAGGACTTGCGCGTCCCAGGTCAGCTGAGCGGGCGCAAGCACGTGCTTTCGATCCTGGTCGAGAACCAGCCGGGCGTGCTGGCGCGGATCGCCGGCCTCTTTGCCCGGCGCGGCTTCAACATCGACACGCTCGCGGTCGGCCCGACCGACGATCCGGACATCTCGCGGATCACCCTCACCCTCGACGGCGCCGTCCACCCGATCGACCAGGTGACCAAGCAGTTGCACAAGTTGATCAACGTCTCTGAAGATCCGCGACATGGAGCCGGAGGAGACGGTGGCTCGCGAGATGGCGATGTTCAAGGTCTCCTCGGCGGTCGAGAACCGGGCCGAGATCATTCAGTTCGCCGAGATCTTCCGCGCCAAGATCGTCGACGTCTCACGCCGCACGATGACGATCGAGGTGACCGGCTCCGCCGACAAGATCGAGGCCTTCGAGCGGATGATCCGCCCCCACGGCCTGATCGAAATGGTCCGCACCGGCGAGATCGCGATTGCTCGAGGCAGCGACTAGCTCGCTGCGCGCCAAGCTGCGCGAGGGGGCCGAGCAGGCCGCCGAGCGTCAGCGCTCGACGCTGGTCAGCGTCACCGTTCCCGTTGCCGGGATCGATCCGTGCGCAGCGGTGTTCGCCTCGCGACTCGCCAGCGACCGCTGGTTCTGCTGGGAGCAGCCGGACCGCGGCTTCGCGCTGGCAGCGCTCGGTGCCGTGCGCGAGGCGACCTCGCGAGGGCGGAGTCGTTTCGGCGACGTCGCGCGCGAGTGCCTGAGCGGCGGGGGAGAGGCAATCATCGACGAGCCAACGGGCTTGCCGGCAGGTGCTGGCGCCGTCTGGGTCGGCGGCTTCGCCTTCGACCCAGACGGAGGCGAAGCCTCGGAGTGGTCCTCGCTGGCGCCGGCCTCGCTGGCGTTACCTGAGCTTTCCATCTGCCGCAATGAGGGCGAGGGCTACCTAACGGTCAACGCGGTCGTGCGGCCGGGCGACCCGGAGGAGGCAGTGGCAGCACTGACGGCGCGTCTCGGCGGCCTGCGCGACGAGCCCTTGCCGTTGATCGATCCCCACCCGACCTCGCGGACGGAGATCCGCAGCGCTAGGCCGCCGAGCGAGTTCGAGCGAGCGGTGATCGCGGCGACCGAGCGAATCGAAGCGGGGCAGCTGGAGAAGATCGTGCTCGCCAGGGAGGTGGTCGTCTCCACTGGCGCGGCCCATGATCCGGCCGCCGTCTTCGGTGCCCTGCGCGAGCAGTTCCCCTCTTGCTTCTGCTTCTGTTGTGGCACCCCCGAGGCGGCCTTCATCGGCGCCAGCCCCGAGCTGCTGGTGCGCCGATCGGGGGCGAGCCTCTCGACGGTTGCCTTGGCGGGCTCGACCCGGCGCAGCTCGGACCCCTCCATCGACGACCACCTGGGCGAGCAGCTGCTACGCAGCGACAAGGACCGGCGCGAGCACCAAATCGTCGCCGAGCGGATTGTCCGTGTCCTGCGCCCGCACGCAGTCTGGGTCGAGCAGGCGCCGGAGCCGGAGATCGTCAAGGTCGCCAACATCCAGCATCTGGCGACGCCGATCCTCGCTCAGCTGGCAGAGCCGCGCTCGGCGGTCGAGCTGGCCGGCCTGCTGCACCCGACTCCGGCAGTCGGCGGCGAACCCTGGTCAGCCGCGGCGGCCGCGATCGCGGACCTAGAGGGAATGGACCGCGGCTGGTATGCCGGTCCGGTGGGCTGGATGGACGCGACCGAGGACGGCGAATTCTGCGTGGCCCTGCGCAGCGCCCTGCTCCGCGACCGCGAGGCTCATCTCTACGCCGGCGGCGGCATAGTCGCCGGTTCCGATCCGGCTGCTGAGCTGGCCGAGACCGAGGTCAAGCTCGACGCCCTGCTGCCCCTGCTGGCGGAATAGCCTGCGCGCGTGATTCGCCGAGCCGCACTGCTGTCGTTGGCCCTATTCATCTCGGTTGCCGTCGGCGGCGCCGCAGCGGCGCCTGCAGAGGGGCCGCGGCTGGCGATCGCAGCTATGCACGTCTTCCCGGAAGCGGACTCGGAAATCGTCATGACTGGGCCAGCCGGTGAGGCGCCACATAGGCTTGTGGGTGGTGGGTCGCGGCCAGGACCGGTAGTTGAGTCGCGCAGCTCCTGGTCGGCCGACGGCAGCCTGCTGGCGTTCATCACGCAGCGAGGCGGTGCACCTCGCGCCGCGGTGGTGAGTGGAGATGGGACTGGACTGCGAGTCTTCAAGCGGGCCGTGCCGTACGGCGACCTCGTCGTCGCGCCCGACGGCGGCTCGGTGGCGTTCGCCCGGTTTGAGGTAGTCAGGGGTCAGTTCCAGCGTCCTGCCGCCGATAGCCGGGTGGTCATCAAGACTGGGATCTGGTCCGTCGGCGTCGAGGACGGCTCGCTGAGCCAGCTCACGCCGTGGCGGATTGACACGTTCATCGAGCCGAGCTCATACTCGCCAGACGGCTCGACCCTCGCCGCCACCGTCTATGACCGCAGGGGAGTCCGAGGAGTTGCAATCGATCTCCGCACCGGCGTGCAGTCACTGTTGGTCCGAAATGCCTCGGAGCCGATCTATTCCCCGGACGGAGAAAGGCTGGCCTTCTCGCGGATCAGGAGCCGGGAAACCGCACCTACAGAAACCCCCAGGCTCAGCAGCGAGCTGTTGGTAGCGCGAGCCAATGGTGGAGGAGCCAAGCGTCTGCTGCGCAGACGAGGCCTCTTGGGCTCGCCGAGCTGGGATCCGTCGGGGGAGCGCCTTGCCTTCACTCGCTTTCCTCCCAGGCGCCCCGGCCAGCTGATGCCTGAGCCGGGGAACTCGGTGATGGCCATCAACCGCGACGGCACCTGTCTGACGAAAGTCTTTTCCGACTCCGAGCGGATCCTCTACGGCGTCGCCTGGCAGCTCGGTCCCGGCCGCGAGGCCGGCCGGATCAGTTGCTGATCGCCTGACTGACCGCGCTGGCAAGGCGGCGGTGCTGCTCGACGTTGGCCTGGCGGTCCGTCTTCACCTCGATCAGGCCGGTACCGGCGGCGAGGGCATCGGGGAGGTCACCCAGGGACTCCAGTCGGCGGTGGGGGAGGTCGAAGAGGGCCGCGGCCTTAGCGACGCTGACGCCACGCGGGGTGCCGAGCAGGGCCTCGAACTCGTTGCTCTCCAGCAAGTTGGCCTGGGGGAGGAAGCCAAAGATGCCGCCGCCGTTGTTGTCGATCACGACTATGCGCACCGGCGTCTCGATGTCACGGAGTGTCGCCAGCCCGCCAATGTCATGGAGCAAGCCGAGGTCGCCGGTGACGATCGTGGTCGGTCGACCGCTGGCATGGGCGGCGCCGATGCCCGAAGAGATAAGGCCGTCGATCCCGTTGGCACCGCGGTTGCAGAGGAAGAGCACGTCGGTCTCGCTGCTCGGCAGGAAGGCCTCCTGATCGCGGATCGGCATGCTCGATGCCGTGTAGACGATGTCGCCGTCGCGGTGGGCGAGCCCGAGCGCGCGGTGGAGTCCGGGCTCGGATGGCTCGCCCTGACCGTCGAACTCCGCGCCGAGGGCGGCGCGGGCCTTCACCTCTGCCTCGGTCCAGCGCTCCGGCGCTGGGCGCGCCTCGCCCTTCTCCAGCCGCGCCGCCCAGCCGGCCGCCAGCTCGGTCGGATCGGCGCGAAGGATCGCCGCTGCCCGCCGGGTCGGCTCGTTCCAGCCGCCGTAGGGGTCGATGACGATCTGGTCCGCCCCCGAGCTCGCCAGCCAGGCGCGCAGCGGCTTGCTGGTCGGCATCTCGCCGAAGCGGAGGACCAGGTCCGGCACCACCGAGTTGGCGAAGTGCTTGTCGCGCAGCAGCAGGTCATAGGCGGTGACGACATGAGAGCGGTCGTGGGGGCCGCAGCGCAGCTGCGAAGTCGGCTCGGCGAGGATCGGCATGCCGGCAACGCGGGCTAGATGAGCGAGCGGCTCGCGCAGCTCGGGGTCGAGCTGACGACCGGCGACGATGACGCCGGCGATCGCGTCGCCGATGTGACCGGCGACCTCCTCGAGCAGGAACGCCGAGGGCTCGAGGTCGATCTGGGTAACTGCCGTCAACGGTCGGGTGTCACGGCCTTCGAGCGCCAGCGGATCGGTGGCTGTGACCGCGCCCTCGACAGGGATCGGCGCCAGCGGCTCCCGCCAGGGGAGGTTGAGGTGGGTTGGGCCCGGCCGCGGCTCGCGTGCCGAGGCCAGCGCCCGGCAGGCGGTGGAGCGGTAGTGGAGCAGCCCGTCATCGTCGGCGTCGTGGGTGCCGACTTCGCAGAACCAACGCACCGAGGAGCCGTAGAGCTTCACCTGGTCGATCGTCTGCCCGGCGCCGATGCCGCGCAGCTCGGGCGGGCGGTCGGCTGTGAGAGCGATTAGCGGGATCCCTGACTCATCCGCCTCGCAGATAGCCGAGTGGAAGTTGGCCGCCGCGGTGCCCGACGTACAGAGCATCGCCACCGGAGTGCTGCTCGCCTGTGCGGCTCCGAGAGCGAAGAAGCTGGCGGTGCGCTCATCGACGATCACGGTGACGTCGATCTCGGGCTGACGCCAGAGGGCGAGCGCCAGCGGCGTCGAGCGCGAGCCGGGGGAGAGGACCGCGTGCCGCAACCCGCCCCGGGCGAGCTCCTCGACGAAGGCCGATGCGAGGGCGGTGTTGGCGTTGGTCGGGTCCACGAGCGGGAGCCTATTGGGGGCGCTTTATTTGGCCATATCCCGAATAAAAGCGCCCCCCAGGCCTAGAGCCGGTGCGCGTCGAGGGCCGCCTCGTCGATCTCGACTCCGAGACCCGGACCCGTAGGCAGGTGCAGCATCCCGTCGCGCAGCTCGCACTCGACTGCGGCGATGGTCGAGGCGAAGAGGCGCTGCGTGGCGAGGCCGTGGGCGAGGCTTACTCCTCCCTCGCCGGCTGTCTCGCCAAGCGTCTGCGCGACCTGGGCCGCCGCAGCGATCCCGACCGGCCCGTCGAGTGCGCTGGAGAGATATGAGGGGAGGACCTCGGCGATCTCGATCGCCGCCTCGGGGCCGCCGACCTTGGAAAGCTTCAGCCCGGCGAGGGCGCAGGCTCCGATTGCAAGCGCACGCTCCGCGTCGGCCCGGCTCTCGATGCTCTCGTCACCGGCGATCGGGATCGTGGTGGAAGCGGTCAACGCGGCTGATTCCTCCAGCGAGGCAACCGGTTGCTCGGCCAGCTCGACATCGAAGGGCTCCAAGGCCGCCAGGGTCCGCTTCGCCTCTTCGACCCCCCAGGCGGCGTTGGCGTCGATCCGGATCCGCACCTCGGGCCCGATCGCCTCGCGGACCGCGCGGACCTGGCCGACGTCGTCGCCGGCGCCGAGCTTCAGCTTGAAAGTGGAGAAGCCGTCTGCTGCCCAGCGCTCCGCGTCGGCGGCGACGTCCGCTGGCTGCCCGGCCACGAGCGTCGCGTTGCAGGCGACAGGCGGCGCCTCGACCGCGGCGGGCCACGTCTCTCCGGCAGCTCGCCGTCCCCGCAGGTCCAGCAGGGCGGTGAGGGCTGCGCAGCGAGCCGGCGGGGAAAGAGCGGTGGCGTCTCCCATCAAGGACGTCTCGTCGAGCTGCTCGCGCTCGGCGAGGCGCTCCAGCTCCCGCACTACCTGGGTCAACCCTGCGCCGCCGCGCAGGGAGAGCGGCACCGCTTCACCGAGACCGACGAGGCCGTCAGCATCGCGCAGCCGCAGCAGCACCATCTCGCGCTGCTCCAGCCAACCGCGCGCGGTCACGTATGGCTCGCGGAACGGCAGCGCGTAGGGAATGACCTCGACCGACGCGATCTTCACCTTGACAGGATCGCATCCACGCGTCTGCAGTTACCCGCGCTATACACGGGTTAATGCAGATGCGTCAGCTATGCCGCGACCAGCAGGCCGGCCGAGACGAGCAGGCTGAAGGTAGCGAGCAGCAGGCCAGTGGCGGCGAGGGCCCCGTTCAGCGCCGGGCCGTCGGTGCGATTGGACATCGTCCGCATCGGTCCCACCGCCAGTGGCAGCGAGGCGAAGGCGATCAGCGGCCAAGCGCTCGCCTCGCCGGCGACCAACGCGATTGGCAGCACCAGGTAGGCACCAAGCACGAGGCCTCGGAAGAGCCCGACCGCGTTGCGCCGGCCCATCCGCACCGCCAGCGTCATCTTGCCCGCCCGCCGGTCGGTTTCGATGTCGCGGACGTTGTTGACGACGAGGATCGCGGTGGAGAGGAAGCCGACCGCGATCGAGAGTCCCAGCGGCAGCGCGTCGAGCTCCTCGATCTGCACGTAGTAGGAGCCGTTGACGGCGACCAAGCCGAAGAAGAGGAAGACGAAGACCTCGCCGAGGCCGGCATATCCGTAGGGGCGCGGGCCGCCGGTGTAGAGGACGCCGGCGGCGATCGACACTGCGCCGACGAGAAGGATCACGATGCCAGCTACGGCGGCTAGGTAGATCCCGCAGGCGACGGCGATTGCGAAGGCGATCCAGGTCGCGTTGAGAACCCGTTGGGGCGTCACCAGGCCGGCCGAGGTCACCCGCACCGGCCCCAGCCGGTCCGCTGTGTCCGCGCCCCGCCGCGCGTCGGAGTAGTCGTTGGCCAGATTGGTGCCGATCTGGATGAAGATCGAGCCGACCAGGGCGGCGACGAACGCCCCGATTCGCGGCAGCTCGCCGGCCCAGTAGACGGCTGCGGCGGTCCCGACCAGCACGGGCGCAATCGCGGCGGGCAATGTCCGCACCCGTGCTGCCATCAGCCAGATCCTCATCCTTCGCCCCCGACCCCAGCGGCGCTCATGGCCGTCGCGGGAACTGCGAGAAGTCGGGTTGGCGCTTCTGCTTGAAGGCCTCGCGGCCCTCGCGGGCCTCCTCGTTGCCGTAGAAGAGCAGGTTCGTGTCGTGCGCGAGCTGCTGGATGCCCGCGTAGCCGTCCTCGTGGGCGTTGAAGCTGGCCTTGACCAGGCGCAGGGCGAAGGGCGAGAGGGCGAGCATCTCGCGGCACCAGGCGATCGTCTCTCGCTCAAGGTCCTCGAGCGGCACCACCGCGTTGACCAGCCCCATCTCGAGGGCCTCCTCAGCGTCGTACTGGCGGCACAGCAGCCAGAACTCCTTCGCCTTCTTGGTCCCGACGAGGTCGCGCAGGAGCGAGGCACCGAAGCCGCCGTCCCAGGAGCCGACCCTCGGCCCGGTCTGCCCGAAGCGCGCGTTGTCGGCGGCGATGGTCAGGTCGCAGCAGACGTGGAGGACGTGACCCCCGCCGACGGCGTAGCCGGCGACCATCGCGACGACCGGCTTCGGCAGACGCCGCATCTGCACCTGCAGGTCGGTGACGTGGAAGCGGCCAAGCGAAGAGCCCTCAGCTAGGTAGCCGGTGTCGCCGCGGACCTTCTGATCTCCTCCGGCGCAGAAAGCGTCTTTTCCCTCTCCGGTGAGGATCACCACCCCGACCTCGGTGTCCTCGCGTGCCGACTCGAGCGCCGCGGAGACCTCGACCAGTGTCTGCGGGCGAAAGGCGTTGCGGACCTCCGGCCGGTCGATCGTGATCTTGGCGATCCCGTCCGCCTTCTCGTAGCGGATGTCGCCGGACTCGTCGGCGGTCTCCCATGCGATCGGCGCGTAGAGGTCCTGCTCGGGCGGGGCGTCCTTGGGGCGTTGCGGCATGATGGGCACCATAGCCAGCCACACCCGGCCAAAGTCTCGATCCCAATGAAACTCGACAACTGGCTCGCGCAGCGATCGCAGAGCTGCCCCGACCGCGTCGCCCTGGTCGCCGACGGCGCCGAGGTCACCTACGCCGAGCTGGAGGCGGAGTCGACCTGGGTCGCCCGCCGCCTCGCCGCGCAGGGCGTGCGACGCGACTCGACCGTGGCGCTGACCATGCACGCGGGTCGCGAGCAGGTGGTCCTCGCCCACGCCCTGATGAAGCTGGGTGCGGTCCTGCTGCCGCTCGGCCCGAGGACGAGCGCGGAGGAGCGCGCAGCTGTCGTCGCCGAGGAGGAGCCCGCCCTCGACCTCACCGACCCGGGCGAGCTCACCCAGACCGAGGCCGACCTGCCGCTACTCGGCGAGCACGACATGGACGACCTCGTCTGCCGCCTGCTGACCAGCGGCAGCAGCGGACGGCCGCACCCGGTCGGGCTCACCTACGGCAACTTCCTCTGGAGCGCGGTCGGCTCCGGTTTCAACATCGGGGTGCAGCCGGAGGACCGCTGGCTCTGCTGCACCCCGCTCAGCCACGTCTCCGGGCTGGGGATCGTGATGCGCTCGGTCATCTACGGCACCACGGCAGTCCTCCACGACGGCTTCGACGCCGACCGAGTCGCCGCGGCCCTGGCCGAAGACCGGATCAGCGTGGTCTCGCTGGTGACGACGATGCTGACCCGGCTGCTCGAGGCGGGCGCCGACCTCTCCGGCCCGCGCGCGATCCTCGTCGGTGGTGGCCCGGTCCCCGAGGAGCCGCTGGAGGAGGCGATCGGCCGCGGCGCCACCGTGGTCCAGACCTACGGCCTCACCGAGGCCTGCTCGCAGGTGACGACCCTGGCGCCGGGGGAGGCCCGCCGCAAGCTCGGCTCGGCGGGACGGCCGCTATTGACCACCCACCTGCGCATCCAGGACGGCGAGATACTCGTCCAGGGTCCCACCGTGGCTCCGGGTCACGCCGACGCCGACGGCTGGCTGCACACCGGCGACCTCGGCCGGATCGACGAGGACGGCTTCCTCTACGTCGATGATCGGATCGACGACATGATCGTCAGCGGCGGCGAGAACATCGTCCCGGCGGAAGTGGAGAAGGTGCTGTTACGGCATCCAGAGGTCGCCGACGCGGCAGTGGTGGGTCGCGAGGATCCGGAGTGGCAGCAGGCGGTGACCGCGATCGTCGTGCTCGAGGACGGCTCGGCAGTGACGCCGGACGAGCTGCGCCGGCACTGCGCCGAGGCGCTCGCCGGCTTCAAGGTGCCGAAGCGAGTGGAGCTGGCGGCGGCGCTGCCACGCACTCCCTCGGGCAAGCTGATGCGCAGAGCCCTCCGATAGCCTCCGCGGCTATGCGCACAGACGACATCTTCTACGACAAGGACGCTGACCTCTCGAAGCTGGAGGGCAAGACCGTCGCCATCCTCGGCTACGGCTCCCAGGGCCACGCCCACGCCCTCAACCTGAAGGACTCTGGCGTCGACGTCGTCGTCGGCTTGCGCCCTGACTCCTCCAGCCGCGCCAAAGCCGAAGCGGCCGGGCTGGAAGTGCTCGACGTCGCCGAAGCGGCCAGCCGCGGCGACGTGGTGATGGTCCTGCTGCCCGATGAGAAGCAGGCCGAGGTTTGGGAGGCGGAGATCGCCGACGGGATCGCGCCCGGCAACCTGCTGCTCTTCGCCCACGGCTTCGCGATTCACTTCGATCAGATCCAGCCTCCGCCCGGCGTCGACGTCGGCATGGTCGCGCCTAAGGGGCCGGGCCATCTCGTCCGTCGTCAGTACGAGGAAGGCAACGGCGTGCCCTGCCTAATGGCCGTTCACCAGGACGCCAGCGGCGGTGCCCACGATCTCGTCCTCGCCTACGCCTCGGGGATCGGCGGCGGCCGCGCCGCGGTGATCGAGACCAGCTTTAAGGACGAGTGCGAGACCGACCTCTTCGGCGAGCAAGCCGTCCTTTGCGGCGGCGCCAGTGAACTGGTCCGGGCCGGCTACGAGACCCTGGTCGAGGCCGGCTATGACCCGCGCCTCGCTTACTTCGAGTGCCTGCACGAGCTGAAGCTGATCGCCGATCTGATGTATGAGAAGGGGATCCAGGGGATGCGTTACTCGATCTCCAACACCGCCGAGTACGGCGACATGACCCGCGGCAAGCGCGTCGTCGGCGAGGAGTCGCGGGCGGCGATGAAGCAGATCCTCAGCGAGATCCAGTCGGGCGAGTTCGCCAAGGAGTGGATCGCCGAGAACCGCGCCGGCGGCGAGAGCTTCGACCGCATGCGCGACGAGGCTGCGGGGCACGAAGTCGAGGAGGTAGGCAAAGACCTCCGCGACATGATGCCCTGGATCGACCAGAAGTTCTGAGCCTGAGGGGCATGGTGATGGAGGAGCCCGGTCGGCCTCCAGCCGAATTGATGTCGCACGGCCTATGGCCTTAGCGACGAATCTCGTGCGCGGCTACCGCCGCGCAAAGGACAGATTGCATGTCGCGCCCTGTTCGGGCACATTCGCCTGGAGGCCGACCGGGCTCCTCTCCACACGTCCCTCAGCCCGGCGAAACAGCTCGCTATTGCTTCGGTCGCGCAGATAGGCGCTGCGACTGGGGAGCGGTACCGCTCACCGGCGGCAACCGTCAGCGGCGCGTCTCGCCTTCGGGCTGGCGGCCGTCGCGGCCGATGTAGCCGTCCTTGCCGCCAACGACGACGTAGACCGCATCCTCGGAGTCGCTGAGGTTGCGGATCGAGCGCACTGTTGCGGCATCGACCCAGGCGAGGCCGCCGGGCCCCAGCTCGTGGCTGGAGTCGTCGCCGAACTCGATCGCGATCCGGCCGCTGTGGAGGAAGTACAGCTCCTCCTGCTCGTCGTGGTAATGGCGACCGGTCTCGTAGGAGGGCGGGAGCACGATCGCATTCGCGCCAAACGCGGTCACCCCGAGGCTCTTGCGAATCTTGCGAAAGCCGGGTCCCTCGCCGAGGTCGTCGAGGTGGGCAACGGCGTAGCCCTCGCCCTTGGTCACGTTCTCTGCGGCGGTCTCGCTCATCGTGCCCAGTCTATGCCGCCCGCGTGGTCAGCGTCGGAAGGAGGAGGGGGCTCTGAGCCATCACCCAATAGTCTGCGCGCGGAGTTGTCGCGGGACATTGATCATTCGAAGAAGAACGTGTGGAGGCTTGCATGACACTTGAGACGTTTCCGCTCTTGGATCGCGAGTCGAGGAGAAGGATCGAGACCGACAAGGAGATGAGCTTTGGTCTCTACATCGTGCTCTCGATCATTACCTTCGGTATCTACGCGATTTACGCGCACTACAAGCTGATCCAGCGCGAGCAAGAACCACTTCGATCGCATGTCGCGCTTCAATGACGATCTCTACAAACTGGCGGAGGAGCAGGCCGAGGACACTGGAAAAGCCGGAGAGCACGCCTCTGAGCTGGCGGAGCTGCGTGGATTGAATGAGGATTTTCAGCGCCTACAGGCCGGCAAGGAGCGAAGTCCTGCCCTCTGGACGATCATCAGCCTGATCACCTTTGGACTCGGTTATTTCTATGTCTACTACTTCCTTCACAAGGATCTCGTAGAGCACCAGCGGGCCGAGGCGGAGTACATAGAAAAGGCTTCGGCGCTGCTCAACAAGCTTGGGGTCGGCAAGCATCCAATAGTGGTTGAGCAGGTCGTCGGCGAGCGCAGTTATGCCCTCTACCTTCTCTTGTCGATCGTCACCTTCGGGCTTTTCGGCATCTACTGGAACTACACGTTCTTCAAGGATGGCAACGCTCATTTCCTTGAGCATCGGCGGTTCGAGGACCAGCTGATGAGCGTCATCCGAACAGCTGCGTAGGCAGAGGAGTCAGCCTCTGCCGCGGCTGACGGCATTGGAGCTGCGGGTCCATCCCGACCAATAACCTGTCGCCGAAATGGCGCTTTCGACGATTCCCCAGATCCCCAGCGAGCTCAAGCCGGCCGACGGCCACTTCGGCTGCGGTCCCTCCAAGGTCCGCCCCGAGGCGCTCGAAAAGCTCGCCGGGCAGTCGGAGCTGATGGGCACCTCCCACCGGCAGAAGCCGGTCCGCGACTTGGTCGGGCGGGTTCGGGGCGGCCTCGGCGAGCTGTTCCAGCTCCCCGAGGGCTACGAGGTCACGCTCGGCAACGGCGGCACCACGGCCTTCTGGGAGGCGGCGGCGGCCTGGCTGGTCCGCGAGCGTTCCCTTCACCTCACCTACGGCGAGTTCTCGCAGAAGTTCGCCAAGGCGACCGCCGCGGCGCCCTTCCTCGGGGACCCAATCCTGGTCGAGGCCGAGCCCGGCGACGCCCCAGCCCCGACCGCCGATCCCGGCGCCGATGCGATCGCCTGGGCCCACAACGAGACCTCGACCGGAGTCATGGTCGACGTGCAGCGCCCGGGCGACGCAGGCGAGGCGCTGGTCCTGGTCGACGCCACCTCCGGCGCCGGCGGCCTGCCGGTCAACCTCGCCCAGGCCGACGCCTACTACTTCGCCCCGCAGAAGGCCTTCGGCGCCGACGGCGGAATCTGGTTGGCGCTGCTCAGCCCGGCCGCAATCGCCCGGATCGAGGAGCTCGACGGTGCCGCCGACCGCTGGCAGCCGGCCTTCCTCTCGCTGAAGACGGCCCTGGACAACTCGCGCAAGGAGCAGACTTACAACACCCCGGCGCTGGCCACCCTGATCCTGCTCGCCGAGCAGGTCGAGTGGATGCTCGCCGGGGGCGGGCTCGAGTGGTGCGTGCAACGCACCACTGCTTCCTCCGCGCACCTCTACGGCTGGGCCGAGGGCTCTGACTTCGCCACTCCCTTCGTCGCAGACCCCGCGAAGCGGTCGCTGGTAGTCGGCACGATCGACTTCGACGATCCGGTCGATGCTGCTGCCGTTGCCGCGACGCTGCGCGCCAATGGCATCGTCGACGTCGAGCCCTACCGCAAGCTGGGCCGCAACCAGTTGCGCATCGGGATGTTCCCCGCGGTCGAGCCCGTTGACGTCGAAGCGCTCACCGCCTGCGTCGACTGGATCATCGAGAATGTGGATGAGGTGACCCGGTGAAGGTCTTGGTCAAGGAGAAGATCGCCGACGCGGGCGTAGAGCTCCTGCGCCAGAGCTTCGACGTCGACCTCGGCCTCGAGATGAGCGACGAGGAATTGCGCGAGGCGATCGCCGACTACGACGCGATCCTGATCCGCTCGGCGACCCAGCTGACCGCCGAGCTGATCGAACGGGCCGACAACCTGAAGGTGATCGGTCGTGCTGGCACCGGGGTCGACAACGTCGACATCGCCGCCGCCACGCGCCGCGGCATCGTCGTCGCCAATGCGCCGGAATCGAACTCGATAGCCGCTGCCGAGCACAGCCTCGCCCTCGCCCTGGCGCTGTTCCGCAACGTGCCGCGGGCCGACGCCAGCCTCGCCGAAGGGCGCTGGGACCGCGCCAGCTTCAAGGGCGCCGAGCTATACGGCAAGACGCTCGGCGTGATCGGCTTCGGCCGGATCGGCCAGCTGGTCGCCAGGCGCGCACAGGGGTTCGAGATGGAGGTCGTTGCCTTCGACAAGTTCGTCACCGCTGAGCGCTTTCGTGAGCTCGGCGTCGAGGGGCTTGACGACCTCGAGGAGCTCTACGGGCGCGCCGACGTGATCACCCTTCACGTGCCGAAGACGCCGGAGACGGTCGACCTGATCGACGCCGACGCGATCGCCGCGATGAAGCATGGGGCGCGGATCGTCAACTGCGCCCGGGGAGAGCTGGTGGACCTCGACGCCCTCCTCGCTGGCCTCGAGTCCGGCAAGGTCGGCGGTGCGGCGCTCGACGTCTTCCCGGCCGAGCCCTTCACCGACCACCCGATCCTCTCCCGACCCGACGTCGTCGTCACTCCGCACCTGGGCGCCTCGACGGCAGAGGCGCAAGACCGTGCCGGCATCGTCACCGCCGAACAGGTGACTGCGGCCCTGAACGGCGGCGTCGTCACCAACGCGGTCAACATCGCCGCCGTGCGCCCCGAGGAGATGGAGGCGCTGGCCCCGTTCGTGCCGCTCTGCGAAAAGCTCGGCCGGCTCGCCGAGGGTCTGGCGGAGGGCTCGGTCGACCGGGTCAGCGCCGAATTCCGCGGCAGGCTCGCTGCCCACGACACGCGGCTGCTCGGCATCGCGGTGCTGGTCGGGATTCTCTCCGGCCACACCGAGGAGCCGGTCAACCTCGTCAACGCCCCGCAGATGGCGGAGGAACGCGGCATCGAGCTGGTCGAGACGAAGGACTCCGCCGCCGAGGACTTCACCGAGCTGGTCACGATCCGCCTCCACTCCGGAGAGGAGGAGGTCGAGGTCGCGGGCACCGGCGTCGGTCCCCGCAACGAGCCCTACCTAGTCTCGGTCTGGGGCGAGAGCTTCTACCTGCCCTTCGCCGAGCACATCGCGGTTTTCCGCTACGCCGACCGCCCCGGGATGATCGGCAGGGTCGGCACGATGTTCGGCGAGGAGGGCGTGAACATCGTCTCCGCCGCGGTCGGCGCCGAGGAGGATGGCGAGCGCGCGGTGATGGCGCTCACCACCGACGCCCCTGTCCTCGACGAGACGATCGCCAAGATCCTCCAGGTCGACGGGTTCTCCGTCGGCCGCTCTGTGGACCTCTGACCAGCGCATAGCGGCGTCCTCGGTCGCTTGCGTGCAGAGCACGCAGCGCTCCCTGCGTCCTTGCTCTGCTTGGTCAGACGTCCACAGCGCATAGTCTTGTACCCGTGAAGGCGGTGGTGCTCACGGGGACGGGCGGTTATGACGTACTGCAGGTACGGGAGATGCCCGACCCTCCGGTGGGCCCGAGCGAGGTGCGGATCGCGGTCAAGGCGGCCGGGATCAATTTCGCCGACACGATGGCCCGGGTCGGCCTCTACCCCGACGCGCCGAAGACACCCTGTGTGCTCGGCTACGAGGTGGCGGGTGAGATCGAGTCCGTCGGGGAGGGGGTGACCGAGCACAAGGTTGGCGACCGCGTCGTCGCCGGCACCCGCTTTGGCGGCCAGGCTGAGCTCGTCACCGTCCCCGCCGACCAGGCGCTGCCGCTGCCGGAGAAACTGAGCTTCGAGCAGGGAGCGGCCTTCCCGGTCAACTACGGCACCGCCTACGCAGCGCTGATCATCATGGGCAGCCTGCGCAAAGGCGACCGCGTGCTGATCCACGCCGCCGGCGGCGGGGTCGGGATCTCCGCCACGCAGATCGCTCGCAACGAGGGGGCGGAGATCTTTGGTACCGCCTCAGCTTCTAAGCACGACGCGATCCGGGCGCAGGGCGTCGCCCACGCGATCGACTACCGCAACCAGGACTTCGAGGCCGAGGTGATGCGAATCACCGACGGTGAGGGAGTCGACCTCGTCATCGACGCCCTCGGCCCGACCTCGTTCCGCAAGGACTACCGCTTGCTGCGGGCCGGCGGGCGGCTAGTCATGTACGGGCTCTCGGAGAACTCGAAGGAAGGCAAGCGCAGCATCCCACTCACCCTGAAGAGCTTGGCGGCGATGTCGACCGCGACGATGCCCTGGTGGAAGAGCCTGCTGGTGATGAACGAGAACAAGGGCGTCTTCGGCCTCAACATGCTCAAGTGGTGGGACAAGGAGGGCAGCCTCGACCGCGTGGTCGAGCCGCTGCAGGCCGAGCTCGATGCGGGCCGCCTCGACCCCGTCGTCGCCCAGGCTTTTCCCTTCGAGCAAGCGGGCGAGGCGCATCGGTTCATCGCTGAACGCCGCAACGTCGGCAAGGTCGTGCTGTTTCCAAGTTAGGACGCTTTGACTCGGGGCGCGGCGGGACTGACCGGCGATGAGGAAGACACTCACGATTACGCTTGCGGTGCTGGCGGCACTGGTGCCGTCCGCTGCGCATGCCGCAGAGCGGTTCAACGTGCTGCTCGCCGGCGGCGCCGCTTCGAACGTGATCAAAATCTGGCTGACGCCGGACGGCCGCACCTACGTGATCGACTCCGTCGTCCCGCTCGAAGTTGGAGGCACCGTCTGCTCCAATCCCGAAGGGAACCCCAACGAGCTGCTCTGCGCGGCTCCGTCGATTGCCGGCTTCGAAGTAAACGCCGACGGCGGTGATGATCAGATCACGGTTGCCAAGGCCGTGATGATCCCGGTCACGATGCGCGGCGGTTCCGGCAACGACACGCTGACCGGCGGCTCCGGCCCCGACAAGCTCCTTGGAGGGACCGGCGACGATCGCCTTGTCGGTGGCTTCGGCGATGACCTCCTGGTGGGCTGGATGGGTGACGATGACCTGTTCGGCGGCAGCGGCGACGACTACGTCGGCGGCGGTCCTGGTAACGACCTGCACTCGGGCGGCCCTGGCGACGACGTCATCCTCACCGGCTCCAACGGCAAGGACGTCGTCCACACCGGCAGCGGCGAGGACAACGTTCGCCGACTCACGCCGTAGCGCGTTTCGTTATCCGGCGGGTTCAGTGACGGCGCGGCGCCTGTCCAGCAGCCGGCCACCGACGAAGAGGAGGGCGACCAGGAAGCCGACCAGCGAGAGAGCGGCGTCGAGCCGGAAAGCGGCCTGGATACCGTCGGCGAAGGGCGGGATGTTTGCCGAGAAAACGGTCGTCGTCAGGCCGAGGCCGATCGACCCTCCGGCGATCTGGAACATGTAGACGATTCCGCCGGCGAGGCTAGTCTGCGACTCATCAACGGAGGTCACCCCGGCGGTCGTCGCCGTCGGGTAGAAGGCGCCGATCCCAAGTCCGAGCACGACCATGCCGATGATCAGCGAGTCGTAGCCAGAGCCGGGGTCCACCTGCGAGAAGAGGAACGGCGCGACGGTGATGCAGCCGGCCCCGAACGCCGCCAGGGGCTTCGCCCCGAGCCGGTTGTAGAGCGGGCCGGCTACAAAGGAGACGAGGGCGAAGGTGGCGAGGAAGGGGAGGATGCCGACCCCTGCCTCCAGGGGCGAGTAGCCGAGTTGCTTCTGCATGAACTGGGGCAGGTAGAGCAGGGCAGCGAAGAAGGTTGCCGACATGAAGAGGATCGCGATGCACGAGGCGGTGAAGCTCTCGTTTCGCATCACCGCTCGCGGGACGAGGGCACTCATCCCGGCCCGGCGCTCGATCGGCACGAAGGCGGCGATGAGGACGGCGGAGAGGGCCAGCAGGCCGATCACGCGCGGGTCGCCGAAGCCCCACTGGTCGACCTGGTCGAGCCCGACGAGCAGGGAGACGAGGCCGACCGAGAGCGTTGCGATCCCGGCGTAGTCGATCCGCCGCTCCCCGGGCTCGGGCTCTTTGACTTTGACCAGGTAGTAGGTGACCAGGACCGCAAAGATCGAGATCGGCACGTTGAGGAAGAAGATCCAGCGCCAGCTGAGGGCGTCGGTGAGAACGCCGCCGATCAAGGGGCCGACTGCGTTGCCCAGGCCGGCCGCGCCGATGATGATCCCGCCGGCCAGGCCGGCCTTCTCTTCCGGCAGGAGCTCGTAGGTCATGCCGAGGATCGCCGGCCACATCAGCGCCCCCCCGATGCCCATCAGGACCCGCGAGGCGATCAGCCAGCTCTCGGTCTGCGCGGCGCCGCCCAGCGCCGACATCGCGGCGAAGATCGCGGTGCCGAGGAAGAAGGCGTTGCGGCGACCGAACATGTCGGCCAACCGCCCGCCGGTCACGATCATCACCCCGAAGGTGAGGGCGTAGGCGTTGACCACCCACTGGATCGTGTTGACGTTGGTGTCGAAATCGCCCTCCATCGTCGGCAGGGCGACATTGATCGCTGAGAAGTCATTGGCGATGACGACGACCGCGAGTCCCATCGCGAACAGAGCGAGCCAATTGGTCTGTTCGTTCTGCTTTGAGATGGGCGCACCCTACGCTAAGCTCCGGTGGCGAATGACGCACCGGCTCGACAGCCTTGCGCTTCTCCTTCTCCTCCCCCCTCGGGGGGAATAGCGCTGGGCGGCGCGAGAGCCGCGAGAGACAAGGTCATTCGAACGGAGTAGAGAAGGAGGAGGAACGGTGGCATCCGCAGACGACGCAAATCGCGTCCACATATTCGACACGACGCTCCGCGACGGGGAGCAGTCACCGGGCATCTCACTGAACACCGCCGAGAAGGTGGAGATCGCCCAGCAGCTCGCCCGCCTGGGGGTGGACGTGATCGAGGCCGGCTTCCCGATCACCTCGCCCGGCGACTTTGAGGCAGTCGAGGCGATCGCCCGTAACGTCGAGGGGCCGACCATCTGCGGCCTGGCCCGCACCCACAAGGCCGACATCGACGCGGCCTGGGGGGCGATCAAGGACTCGCAGCGGCCGCGTATTCACACCTTTATCTCCACCTCGGACATTCACATCGAGCACCAGCTGCAGACCGACCGCGAGGACGTCAAGGGCCAGGCCCGCGCCGCCGTGGTGCTGGCCAAGTCCTACTGCGAGGACGTCGAGTTCTCGCCGATGGACGCGACCCGCGCCGACGTCGAGTTCACCGCGGAAGTCTGCGCGATCGCGGTCGAAGAGGGCGCAAACGTGATCAACATCCCCGACACGGTCGGCTACACCACACCCGAGGAGTACGCCGAGTACTTCCGCCGCCTCTACGAGTTGGCGCCCGCCCTGCGCGAGGTGGAGCTGTCGGTTCACTGTCACGACGACCTGGGGCTGGCGGTGGCCAATTCCTACGCCGGGCTGCTGGCCGGGGCGCGTCAGGTCGAGTGCGCGGTCAACGGGATCGGCGAGCGAGCCGGCAACTGCTCGCTGGAGGAGATCGTGATGCTGGTCCGCACTCGCGAAGACCTGCACGGGCTCAGCACGGGCATCAACACCCGTGAGTTGGCCCGCACCAGCCGCATGGTTTCGCGCCTGACCGGCTACCAGGTGCAGCCCAACAAGGCGGTGGTCGGCCGCAACGCCTTCGCCCACGAGTCGGGCATCCACCAGGACGGGGTGCTGAAGGAGCGCACCACCTACGAGATCATGGACGCGACCGAAGTCGGCCTCGAGTCGAACTCGATCGTGCTCGGCAAGCACTCCGGCCGCCACGCCCTGCGCGACGCGCTGGAGCAGCTCGGCTTCAAGGTCGAGGGCAACGCGCTGAACGCCGCGTTCAAACGCTTCAAGGAGGTTGCCGATCGCAAGAAGCAGGTCACCGCGCTCGACCTGGAGGCGATCGTCTCCGATGAGATGCGCGAGAAGGCCGACGCCCACGAGCTGGTTTGGTTCGAGGTCGAGGCGGGCTCGCGGCGCGAGCCGCTGGCTCGAGTTGCGGTGAAGATGCCCTCCGGCCAGGAGTCGGTAGGCGAGGCGAGCGGGGATGGCCCGGTAGACGCGATCTTCCACGCGATCCAGCAGGCGACCGAGACCGAGTGCGATCTGCGCCAGTACACAGTCGAGGCCGTGACCGGCGGGGAGGACGCGCTCGGCCAGGTGACGGTGATGCTGCGCGCCGCTGGCCGCCTCGCCACCGGCCAGGGTGTCGCCACCGACATCCTCGAGGCCTCGGCCCGCGCCTACGTCCGGGCACTTTCCAACGCTTTGGAGGGGGCCGCGATCCGTGAGGCCGAGGCGGCAACCGCCGAGGCCGCCACCGAACGCACCCCGGGCCCATAAGTTCCGGCCATTTCCGTCGCCGAAGAGGGGCGAATTCGCACGCGTCTGCCCTTACTCGGGCTATGGAAGGGCTGGAGCAGACGCGTGCCGCGGACGCGCGGATTGCGAACTTGGCGGAAGGGCAGCATGGGGTGGTGACGCGGCAACAGCTGCTCTCTCTCGGGGCAGGGCAAGAAGCGATTGAGTGGCGCCTGCGATCGGGACGCCTGCATCGCTTGCACCGTGGCGTCTACGCGGTTGGCCATCGGGTCCTCTCGTGTGAGGCGAGGTGGATGGCGGCTGTGCTCTTCTGTGGACCGGAAGCGGTTCTCAGTCACCGCACGGCTGCAGCCCTCTGGGGCATCCGCGGCACCTCAGGTGCAATCGAGGTGACGGCACCGTCGAAGACTCGCTCACGCGGGCGCATCCGGCGCCACTTCGCTGTCCTACCTGCAGACGAGGTAACGGAACGCGATGGGATTCCGGTGACGACGGTGCCCCGGACGCTCTTCGACCTCGCAGCTGTGGAACCGGTCGGTCGGGTTGAGCAGGCCTTGCGCCAGGTGGAAAGGCTGCGGCTGTACGACGCTCTATCGCTCACCGACCTGCTCGCGCGCTACCCGCGCCGCCACGGTAGCCGGGCGGTCCGCGAGTGCCTACGTCGCCTCCGTGACCTCCCCGACGGAGTCACTCGGGAGGAGCTGGAGGCGGACTTCCTTGCCTTCCTCGACCGATATAGGTTCCCGCGACCTCGGCTCAACGCTTGGCTGACGATCGGCTCGCGCCGCTACCAGGTCGACTGCCTTTGGCTGGCGCAGAAGGTGATCGTCGAGCTCGACGGCTATGCCACGCACGGGACTCGCCAAGCCTTCGAGGGAGACCGGGATCGCGACCGGCGCTTGCTCGCAGCCGGCTATCGAGGCCCTAGGGTGACCTGGCGCCACCTGCACGAGATCCCCGAGGAGATCGCCGCTGATCTCCGAGCCCTCCTCGCCTTACCAAGCCAGCAGCTCCCCGCTTCCAGATACAAACGTTCGTGATAACGTACGCTGGAGATGAGCGCCACCGAGACGACCACTGCTACCCGGGCGCCGAGGCACCCGGCTGCACGACAGGCTCCCCCTGCACCCGCGATCGGCCCTCGCGTCAAGGCCCTACGGGAGGCGATGGGGCTGTCGCTGCGGGATTTGGCTGAGCGCAGCGGGGTGAGCGCGCCGATGCTCTCGCAGGTCGAGCGGGGGGAGACCAGCCCGACCTTGATGGTCGCGGAGAAGATTGCCTCAGGGCTGGAGCTGACGCTCTCGCAGTTGCTGCGGCTCGACGAGGGCGAGCACGTGATGGTCAGCCGAGCCGGTAGCCGACGCCGCTATGAGCGAGGCGGTCATCGCTTCGAGGAGGTGACCCCGCCTCTTCCCGGGCAGCGGGCCGACGTCTCGGTGCACACGCTGGAGCCGGGCGCAACGACTGGTGGCCGTGACGACCCGCCGATGCACGAGCCGGGCAGCCGCGAGACGGCCGTAATCCTCGCCGGCGACCTGGTCCTCTTCGTCGAGGGGACGCGTCACGAGCTTGCCGAAGGCGACAGTGTCACCTTTGATGCAGATCTGCCTCATCATTTCGAGAACGATGGCGAGGAGCCGACACGCTTCCTGGCCGTGATCGCCGCTGGGCTGAGGAGGAGCTAGCGGCCCCCGGACGCGGGAGTGAGCGAGCAAGATCTCCAGTAATGATGAGTGTGAGCGAACGAGAGCAGAGGAGGCCGCGACCGGCTATGCCGCAAACGATGTTCGACAAGATCTGGGAGGCGCACTCGGTCTCCGACGGCTTGATCTACATCGACCTGCACCTGGTGCACGAGGTGACGTCGCCGCAGGCCTTCGACGGCTTGCGCGTGGCTGGTCGCGAGGTGCGCCGGCCCGACAAGACGCTGGCCACGGCCGACCACAACGTCCCCACCGACGGCACGATGGCGGCGCGGCTGATTGCCGATGAGCTCTCGCGCGTGCAGGTCGAAACGCTGGAGCGAAACTGCGAGGAGTTCGGCATCCCGCTCTACTCGCTCGGCTCCGAACGGCAGGGCATCGTCCACGTGATCGGACCCGAGCTGGGCGTGACCCAGCCCGGAATGACAATCGTTTGCGGTGACAGCCACACGTCGACCCACGGCGCCTTCGGTGCGCTCGCCTTCGGCATCGGCACCTCCGAGGTCGAGCACGTACTGGCAACCCAGTGCATGGTCCAAAAGCGACCGAAGACGATGCGGATCTTCTACGACGGTGAGCTGGGCGCCGGCGTCACCCCCAAGGACCTGATCCTGGCGACGATCGGCCGGCTCGGCACCGGCGGCATGGTTGGCCACGCGGTCGAGTACGCGGGGCCGGCGATCGAGGCCCTGGGGATGCCGGGGCGGATGACGATCTGCAATATGACGATCGAGGGCGGCGGCCGCGGCGGCATGATCGCCCCTGACGAGGCCACCTTCGAGTGGGTGCGAGGCCGCCCTGCGGCGCCCGCCGACTTCGACGCCGCAGTCGAGCTCTGGCGCCAGCTGCCGACCGACCCCGGCGCCAGGTTCGACACCGAGGTCGAGATCGACGCCTCGGGCATCTCGCCGATGGTGACTTGGGGCACGACCCCGGGGATGGTGGTCGAGGTGACCGAAGCGGTCCCCGATCCGGCGGCGATGGACTCGCCCGCCGACCGCGAGTCAGCCGAACGCGCTCTCGCCTACATGGCGCTAGAGCCCGGCACGCCGATGACCGAGGTCGCCCCGGAACGCGTCTTCATCGGCTCCTGCACCAACTCACGGATCGAGGACCTGCGCGAGGCCGCCGCGATCGTCGACGGTCGCAAGGTGGCGAGCTCGGTGCGGGCGATGGTGGTTCCCGGCTCCCAGCAGGTGAAGGCGAGCGCCGAAGCCGAGGGGCTGCACGACGTCTTCCGCTCCGCCGGCTTCGAATGGCGCGAGGCGGGCTGCTCGATGTGCCTGGGCATGAACCCCGACATCCTGATGGAGGGCGAGCGCTGCGCCTCGACCTCGAACCGCAACTTCGAGGGACGCCAGGGCAAGGGCGGTCGCACCCATCTGGTCAGTCCGAAGATGGCCGCAGCGGCGGCGATCGAGGGGCACTTCGTCGACATCAGGGATTGGAGCTAGCGATGAGGCCGATAGACGTGATCGAGGGCAAGGTCTCGGTGCTGGACCGCGCCGATGTTGACACCGACCAGATCATCCCCAAGCAGTTCCTCAAGCGGGTCGAGCGGACCGGCTTCGGTGAGTTCCTCTTCTACGACTGGATCCGCGACGGCGAGATCGAGCTGGAGCCGAACCCGATCCTCCTCGCCGGTCGCAACTTCGGCTGTGGCTCCTCGCGCGAGCACGCCCCCTGGGCGCTCGAGGACTTCGGCTTCGAGGCGGTCGTCGCCCCCTCCTTCGCCGACATCTTCTACGTCAACTGCACCAAGATCGGGCTGCTGCCGGTGGTCCTCGACGAGGAGCATTGCCGGGTGGTCGCCGAGGTGGGGGAGGCGCGGATCGACGTTGACGACCAGACCGTGAACTGCGCCGCCGGGGTCTTCGAGTTCGAGATCGAGTCCGACGTCAAGCACCGCCTGCTCAACGGCCTCGACGACATCGGCATCACGCTGGAGAACGGGGCGGCGATCGACTCATTCGAGCAGAGTGTTGGCGATCGCGGCCCGGTCACCACCGCGCTGTAGCGACTGCCATGAGCGGATCGATCAACAGTGGCCCGCTGGAGTGGGACGCGGAGACCTACGATGCCGTCTCCGACCCGCAGTACCAGTGGGGGGTTGAGGTCCTGGGCAGGCTCGACCTGCGCGGCGACGAGACCGTGCTGGACGCCGGCTGTGGCTCCGGACGGGTGACCGCCGAGTTGGCGAAGTGCCTTCCCGCAGGCCACTTGCTCGCCGTCGACGGTTCCGAGGCAATGATCGCCAAGGCGCAACAGCGGTTGGGAAGCGACGCTTCCTACCTTGTTGCGGACCTTGCGGAGCTGGAGATCGACGAGCCGGTCGACTTGATTTTCTCCACCGCCACTTTCCACTGGATCCTCGATCACGACGCCCTCTTCCGGCGCCTTCGCGCGGCGCTGCACCCCGAGGGTCGATTGTTCGCCCAGTGCGGAGGCCAGGGCAACGTCGCCAGCTACGCGCGCGAGATCGCGACGGTGATGGCGCTGCCGGAGTTCGCTCCTCATTTCGAGGAGATGACCAGCATCTGGAACTTCGCCGCGCCAGAGGAGACGGAGCGAAAGCTGCTCGAGGCCGGATTCGCCGAGGCCCGCTGCTGGCTCGAGCCAAAGCCAGTCACCCCCGAGCAGCCACTCGAGTTCGTGATGACGGTGACGCTCGGGCCTCACCTGGCCCGCCTTCCGGGCGAGCTACGCCGGCCGTTTGCGGAAGCGATCCTCGATCGGTCCGAGAAGCCCTTGACCCTCGACTACGTGCGCCTCAATATCGACGCGCGTGCGGCGGCATAGCCGCATAGAGTGCGCCCCGCTGTGAGCGCTCCTCGCATAGTCCTCCTGCCCGGCGACGGGATCGGCCCCGAGATCATCGGCTCCGCCCGCCGCCTGCTCGAGGCGCTGGGCGAGTTCGAGTTCGACGAGCGCCTGATGGGCGGCTGCTCGATCGACGCCCACGGCACAGCGCTCACCGACGAGGTCTTGGAGGTCTGCCGTGCCGCCGACGCGGTTCTGCTCGGCGCCGTCGGCGGCCCCAAGTGGGACACGACGGATCCCGACGCGCCCCGGCCCGAGCAGGGGCTGCTGGGCCTGCGCAAGGGGATGGGCCTCTACGCGAACCTGCGCCCGGTGCGCCCGAGCCCAGCGCTGGTCGGCGCCAGCCCGCTGCGCGAGGAGCGGATCGCCGGCACCGACCTGCTCGTCGTCCGCGAGCTGACCGGCGGCATCTACTTCGGCAAGAGCGGCCGCGACGGCGACGTCGCCCACGACACCTGCGAGTACTCGGTCGCCGAGATCGAGCGGATCGCCCGCGTCGCCTTCGAGGCGGCCCGGCGCCGGGCGGAGGGAACAGACCGCACACCGCGCGTCACCTCAGTCGACAAGGCAAACGTGCTCGAGACCTCGCGGCTCTGGCGCGAGACGGTCGGCAACCTCGCGCCGGACTACTCGGACGTCGAGCTCGACCACCTGCTAGTCGACAACGCGGCGATGCAGTTGGTCTCCCGCCCGGCGGACTTCGACACGATCGTCACCGAGAACCTCTTCGGCGACATCCTCAGCGACGAGTCGGCGATGCTGACCGGCTCGCTGGGAATGCTGCCATCGGCCAGCCTCGGCGCCGACGGCGAGCCCGGCCTCTTCGAGCCCGTCCACGGCTCCGCCCCCGACATCGCCGGCCAGGGGGTCGCCAACCCGCTCGCGACCTTCCTCTCGGCGGCGATGATGCTGCGCCACGGCCTCGATCGTCCGGACGACGCCGAGAAGATCGAGACCGCGGTCGACGCCGTCCTTGATCGTGGCCACCGCACCCCGGACCTGGCAGCGGCGGGGGAGGACACGGTCGGAACGGACCAGATGACCGAAGCGGTTTTGGCCGAGCTCCTTTCTTAGGGCATACTTTCCCGGACATGGAGCAGGCGGAGCTGATCTGGCAGAACGGCGAGTTTGTTCGCTGGGAGGACGCGAAGACACACGTCCTCAGCCACGCCCTGCATTACGGCACCGGCGTCTTCGAGGGGATTCGCTGCTACGAGACTGAGCGCGGGCCGGCGGTCTTCCGTCACCAGGACCATCTCGATCGACTCGCCAAGTCGGCCGAGCTCTACTACCTCGAGCTGCCCTACTCGACCGAGGAGATCGCGTCCGCGACGCGGGAGCTGATCGGCCGCAACGGCCTCGCCTCCTGCTACATCCGCCCGCTCGCCTTCCGCGGTTACGGCAACCTCGGCCTCTACGCGACCGATGCTCCGGTCGAGGTGATCGTCGCCGCCTTCCCCTGGGGCGTCTACCTGGGCGAGGAGGGCAAGAAGCACGGCATCCGCGCCAAGATCTCGAGCTGGCGCCGGATCGGCCCCGGCGGGCTGGTCCCACACGCCAAGGCCTCGGGCCAGTACCTCAACTCGATTCTCGCCAAGACCGAGTCGACCAACGCCGGCTACGAGGAGGCAATCCTGCTCGACGAGCGTGGCTTCGTCTGCGAGGGCTCGGGCGAGAACATCTTCCTGGTCCGTGACGGCCAGATCGTCACCCCGCCGCACGTCGCCTCGATCCTCGACGGGATCAACCGCAAGTCGGTGATCCAGATCGCCCGCGACCTCGGCTACACCGTGGTCGAGCGCGACGTCGCCCGCTCCGAGCTCTACCTGGCGGAGGAGGTCTTCCTCACCGGCACCGCGGCCGAGCTGGTGCCGGTGCGCGAGATCGACGACCACCCACTGGGGGAGCCGGGCGAGATCACCCGCCACCTGCAGGCGAAGTTCGAAGACGCCCTCTGCGGCCGCGCCGAGGAGTACCTGGAGTGGCTCGACTTCGTCGAGGCGCCAAAGCAGGTTGACGAGCCAAGTAAGGTCAGTTCCTGATGCACAGCTTCGAGTCGATCGGGCGAATTACCGCAGCCGCCTAGCGGCTGGCGCGGCGCTGCCGTGCGCACGGGTCGAAAGGCCCTCCCCCCGACTCCTCGAATCGAAAGGCATCAGATGGAACAGGTAAGGCTCTACGACACCACCTTGCGGGACGGTATGGGCGGTCACGGCATGTCGCTCTCGGCCGGGGAGAAGCTCAAGGTCGTGCAGGCGCTCGATGCGCTCGGCGTCCACTTCATCGAGGCCGGGTTCCCCAGCTCCAACCCCAAGGAAGCCGAGCTCTTCGAGCGCCTCTCCGAGTTGGAGCTCGAGAACTCGGCGATCGCCGCCTTCGGGATGACGAGGCGTGGCGGCCTCGCCGCCGCCGAAGACCCGGCGCTCGCGACCCTGGTCGACTCGTTCGCCCCCATGGTTTGCCTCGTCGGCAAGAGCTGGCGACTGCACGTGGAGAAGGTGATCCGGGTCCCCGAGGAGGAGAACCTGGCGATGATCCGCGATTCGGTCGCCTTCTGCCGGGGCGTCGGCAAGCGGGTGGTCTTCGACGCCGAGCACTTCTTCGACGGCTATCGCGACGACCCGGGCTTCGCGCTCGAGTGCGTCCGCGCCGCTGCCGAGGCGGGGGCGGAGAACGTCACCCTCTGCGACACCAACGGCGGCAGCCTGCCCGACTTCGTCGCCGAGGCGACCGCCGCCGTGATCGCCGACTTGGACGGGAAGGCGGAGGTCGGCATCCACACCCACAACGACGCCGAGTGTGCGGTCGCCAACTCGCTTGCTGCAGTCAGCGCTGGCGCACGACTGGTCCAGGGCACCGTCAACGGCTACGGCGAGCGCTGCGGCAACGCCAACCTCGCCTCGATCCTGCCGGCGCTGCAACTGAAGATGGGCTTCGACGTTGTCTCCACGGAGCAGCTCGCTGGCCTCACCCCGACCGCCCACTATCTGGACGAGCTCTGCAACGTGACCCCAGACCCCGACCAGGCCTACGTTGGGCGCAACGCCTTCGCCCACAAGGCCGGCATGCACGCGGCCGGCATCGCCGCCGACGCCCGCACCTTCGAGCACCTCGACCCGGCCGAGGTCGGCAACGAGCGGGACATCCTCGTCTCCGAGCTCTCCGGCAAGGCGACGATCCGCAGCCAGGCGGAGCGCGCCGGGCTGGAGCTCGACGACGAGGCTGCCTCGCGCGCGGTCCAGCGGCTGAAGGAGCGCGAGCACCGCGGCTACCACTACGAGGCGGCGCCGGCTTCCTTCGAGCTGCTGCTGCGTCGCGAGGCAGGGGCCTACGAACCGCTCTTCGAGCTGGAGAGCTTCCGCGTTACCACCGAGAAGCGTGCCGACGGCGAGGTCGAGACCGAGGCGACGATCAAGGTCAAGATCGGCGGCGAACGCCACGTCGAGGTCGCCGAGGGCAACGGCCCGGTCAACGCCCTCGATCGCGCTCTGCGGGCGGCGATCGTCGGTCGCCACCCGGACCTGGCCGAGATCGAGCTGACCAATTACAAGGTGAGGATCCTGGACGAGACCCACGGTACCGACGCGATCACCCGCGTCCTGCTCGAATCCTCCGATCACAGGCACGAGTGGGAGACGATCGGGGTCTCGGAGAACATCATCGAGGCCTCCTGGGAGGCGCTGGTCGACTCGCTCGAGTACGCCTTTCAACCACGCGGCGACGGCTCGGGTTAGGGTCGCGGGCATGACCGCCGAGATCCCGCTGGCACGTCCAGAGCTCGGAGAGCGCGAGGAGGAGCTAGTGCTCGAAGTCCTGCGCTCGGGCCGGCTCTCGCTGGGCCCGATGGGGGAGCGCTTCGAGCGCGAGCTGGCGGCGTGGCTCGGGGTCGAGGACGCGGTCGCCGTCTCGAGCGGCACCGCTGCCCTCCACCTCGGCGTGCGCGCGCTTGGCTGGGGTCCCGGCGACGAGGTTCTCACCAGCCCCTTCAGCTTCGTCGCCTCTGCGAACTGCCTCCTCTACGAGGGGGCGAAGCCGGTCTTCTGCGACGTCGATCCGGAGACGCTCAACCTCGACCCCGCTGCCGCCGAGGCGGCGGCGGGCGAGAAGGCCGTCGGGATCCTCCCGATCCACATCTTCGGCTACCCGGCCGCGATGCCCGAGCTGGAGGCGCTTGCGGAGCGGCGCGGCTTTGGCATCCTCGAGGACGGCTGCGAGGCGCTCGGCGCCGTCGACTCAGAGCGCAAGCGGGTGGGCGCTCGCGGCAACCTCGCCACCTTCGCCTTCTACGCCAACAAGCAGCTGACGACGGGGGAGGGGGGAGTGATCGTGCCCACCGACGCCGAGCTGGCGAAGCGCCTGCGCAGCGAGCGCAACCAGGGCCGCGCCGTCGACATGGGCTGGCTCGACCACGACCGGCTCGGCTTCAACTACCGGCTCTCCGACGTCGCCGCGGCGATCGGCGTCGCTCAGGTCGAGAAGCTCGACGAGCTGCTGGCGGGGCGGGATCGGGTCGCGGCCCTCTACGAGGGATCGCTGGCGATGCTCGGGATCGAGGGCCTTGAGGCACCGATGGCCGGGCGCGGCGCCGAGCGGCGCAGCTGGTTCGTCTACACCGTCCGCCTGCCCGCGGAGGTCGATCGCGACGCGACGGTCGCCCAGCTCGCCGAGCGCGGCGTCGCGGCCAAGGCCTACCTCCCCTGCATCCACCTCTTTCCCCACCTGCGCGAGCTCGGCTACGCCGAGGGCCAGTTCCCGGTGGCAGAAGAAGCCTCAGCCCGCTCACTTGCCCTGCCCTTCTTCCCCTCGATGAGCGAGCAACAGGTCGAAAGGGTGTGCGAGGCTCTCGCCGACTCCCTGCGCTGATGTCCCGCTTCCGCAAAGACCCCGACCCCCGCTTCTGGCGGCTCAACCGCTCGATCTCCTTCGACTGGCGGCTGGCGCCCTACGACATCGACCAGTCGCGCGCGCACGCCCGCGGCCTCTGTCAGATCGGCGTCATCAGCGAAGAGGAGCTAGGCGAGATCGACGCCGGCTTGGAGCGGGTCGGCGATCGCATGGCTCAGCACGGCTTCGAGTTCGAGGGGGCGGACGAGGACATCCACATGGCGATCGAGCGACTGCTCGGCGAGGAGATCGGCCCGCTGGCCGGCAAGCTCCACACCGGCCGCTCGCGCAACGACCAGGTCGCCACCGACGTGGCGATGGTCGTCCAAGCCCACTCGCTGCGCGCGATCGAGCTGGCCGGGGGGACAATGGAGCGCCTGCTCGACCTGGCCGAGCGTCACCGCGACTGGCCGATGCCCGGCTACACCCACCTGCAGCGGGGCCAGCCTGTCTACCTGGGTCACCACCTACTCGCCTATTTCTGGATGCTGGCGCGGGACGTGCTGCGCTTCCAGTTCGCCCTCGACAGCGCCTCGGTAATGCCACTCGGCTCCGGCGCCCTGGCCGGGGTGAACTGGGAGATCGACCGGCGCGCCGTCGCCGAGGACCTCGGCTTCGAACACGTCACCCACAACTCGATCGACGGCGCCTCCAACCGCGACTTCATCCTCGACTATCTCGCTGCGGCCTCAGCCTGCGCGATGCACCTCTCACGGCTTGGCTCGGAGGTGGTGATCTGGTCGAGCAGCGAGTTCGGCTTCTGCGAGCTCGACGAGTCCTTCTCTTCGGGGTCGAGCATCATGCCGCAGAAGAAGAACCCCGACTCGGCCGAGCTGTTGCGTGCCAAGAGCCCCCGGGTGGCGGCGAACTACGCGGCCCTGATCGGCGTCATGCATGCGCTGCCTCTGACCTACGGCAAGGACATGCAGGAGGACAAGGAGCCGCTCTTCGACGCGATCGACACGGTCGAGCTCTGCCTCGACGCGACAGAGGGGATGCTGACCGGGATCGAGTTCGACCGCGAGCGGCTCGAGCAGGCCTCCGGTGACGAGATGCTGGCGGCGACGGAGGTCGCCGACCTGCTCGTCCGCAAGGGGGTGCCGTTCCGCGAGGCGCACGGGATCGTCGGCGGCTTGGTCAGCGACGCGATCGAGCGCGGCAAGACGCTCTCCGAGCTGACCCCCGAGGAGCTGCGTGAGCGCTCCGAGATGCTCGACGACTCCTACTACGAGGTGCTGAAGCAGGCGAACTGGCTGGAGTCGAAGCGGATCGAGGGGGGGACCGGCTCCGAGGCCCTCGCCAGGCAGATCGAGCAGGCGCACGAGACCCTCGCCGCGGTCCAAGCCAGGGTGCGCGAAGAGAGGGAGTGAGCGTCACCGCGACAGATCGTCTCGGGGTCGAGTTCTTCGCTCGCTCCGTCCACACGGTCGCGCGCGAGCTGATCGGCTGCAAGCTCCTCTACGGCGGTTGCGGCGGCGTCATCGTCGAGGCCGAGAGCTACGAGCGGGACGACCCAGCTTGCCACGCCTACGTCGGACTCACCGCGCGCACCGAGGTGCTGTTCGGGCCGCCCGGGCGAGCTTACGTCTACCTCTCCTACGGAATCCACAGCCTGCTCAACGCGGTCGCTGAACCCGAGGGCGAGGCGGCGGCGGTGCTGATCCGGGCGCTGGAGCCAACCACCGGCCTGGATCAGATGCGAACCCGCCGCGGCGACCGCTCCGACCTCGACCTCTGCTCCGGCCCAGGCAAGCTGACCGAGGCGCTAGGCATCGGCCTCGACGCCAACGGCGCCGACCTCAGCGCGGATCCGTTTCTGCTGCTACCGCCAGAGCGCGACTGGGACGGTGAGATCGTCGCTGGCCCCCGTGTGGGCATCACTAAGGCTGTCGATCGCCCCTGGCGCTTCAGCCTCGCTGGCAACCCCTTTGTGTCGCGACCGCGGCCGGCCTGAGTCGATCCCGGCAGGGGTGGAACGTCTTGTACTTTTTCGGCACCTCGCAGCTCGGACGGCCGCAATCGCCGAGCCGAAAAAGTTAAGTGGAACCCCTGCCGGGATCGACTCTCACCCGGCTGTGATCCCGCCACCGCTGGATTCCGGAGCGGCTTCAGGGGCAGGTTCAGCCGGTTCTGGCGTGCTAGGTGCAGCTTCTTCCGCTTCGGGAGCGCTCGATTCGGGCGCTTCGTAGGGGACGTAGTCGGAGCCGTCCGAGTCCTCTTTGTCTTCGCCGCGTTCCGCCGCCCGCTCCGCCTGGATGTCCTGCCAGGCGGAGATGACCCCGGCCCAGATCAGCGCCGGGAAGGTGCCGCCGTCCACCGGTCCGCCCGAGAACTCTGTCGTCATCGGCGTCAGTGTGTCGGCGTAGCCGACCCAGACGCAGGAAGTGACCTCGTCGGTGGCGCCGCAGTACCAGGCGTCGCCGTTGTCGTCGGTCGTCCCGGTCTTCCCCCACTGCGATTCGTCGCCGATGTCGGCCCGCACGCCGGTGCCGCTGCTGACGACCGAGGCGAGGATCGACTTCGCTTCTTCGACGACCCCGGCGGGGAGCACCTGGGTGTGGATCGAGTCGTTGTCGCCTTCCCGGATCAGGTCCCCGTCGCTGTCGGTGACTTCGGTGTAGGCGACGGGGCTGTCGCCGGGGATCGGCGCCAGCGTGCCGCTGACCCGGTCACCGTCGTTGGCCAGGGTGGAGAAGGCGTAGCTCCACTCCAAGGGGGTCACGCCTTCCTCGATCCCGCCTAGGACCATCGCCGGGTTGGTCGAGAGATGGGTCTGGACGCCGAGCCGGTGGGCGGTGCGGGCGATCGCCCTGGTCCCGCCTTTGATGCTTTCCAGCCCGACCTGGGCGTAGACGGCGTTGTCGGAGTAGGTCGTCGCCGTCGCCAGCGAGGCCGACCCCAGGTAGCTGTCCTCGTAGTTTTTGACCTCGAACGGTTCCCTGCCTTTCTTGCCGAAGTAGAAGACCTGGGGCGCCGATTCGTAGACCGTTTCCGGCGAGATCCCCTGCTGCAGGGCCGTCGCCAGGATGATCGGCTTGATCGAGGACCCGGGCTGGCGGTGCCCGAGCGTCGCCAGGTTGAACGGTTTCTCCTCGAAGTCGGGGCCGGCGACCATCGCCTTGATGCCGGCGTTGCGGTTGTCGATCACGATCAGGGCCGAGGTCGGACCGAGTTCGCCGAGATAGGAGGTGACGACTTCCTCCGCCGCTTCCTGTAGCCGCAGGTCGAGCGTCGACTTGACTTTGAGCCCGCCGAAGAAGGTCTTCGCGGCCCCATAGCGTTCGACCAGCTGCTGGCGCAGCCAGGAGGTGAAGTAGGGCGCCTCGGAATCGAGCTGGGGCGGCTCGATGTCATCGGGCGAGGGCAGCGCTTGCTTCGTTCCTTCGGCGTACTGCTCCTGCGTGATGTAGCCCTCTTCGTACATCCTTTCCAGCACTAGGTTGCGCCGGTGCAGGGCGTTTTCGGGGAAGAACTTGGGATCGTAGGCGGAGGGCGAGGCGATGATCCCGGCCAGCATCGCGGCCTCCCAGGGGGCCAACACGGAGGCGCAGGGCTCGGTCTCGGTGCCGCAGCCGGAGTGGGCGGCGCCGAAGAAAGTGCGAGCTGCGGCCTCGATCCCGTAGGCGCCCTCGCCGAAGTAGATCGTGTTGAGGTACTCGGTGAGGATCTTGTCCTTGCTCCAGTGGCGCTCGAGCCGGTATGCCAGCGCGGCCTCGCGGAACTTCTGGAAGACCGTGCGGCTTTCCTGGGCGGCGAGCGCATTCTTGACGAACTGCTGGGTGACGGTGGAGGCGCCCTGGCTGGCGCTGAGCGAGAGGATGTCCTGCACCAGCGCTCGCCCGATGCCCTGGAAGTCGACGCCGTTGTGCTCGTAGAAGCGCGTGTCCTCGATCGAGACCACGGCGTTCTTGACGTTTGGGGAGATCTGCCCGGAGTCGAGCAGGATCTTGTTCTGGTTACTGGTCAGGGTGCCGATCGGCTCGCCGCTGGCGTCTAGGACCTCGCTGTTTTGCGAGGCCTTGTACTGGGCGAAGTCGTAGATCGCCGGCAGATCCTGGGAGACAGCCATGATCATCCCGAAGACCATCGAGAACAGCCCCAGCGCGCTCAGCCCCAACAGAACGAAGAGGATGCGCAGCTTCTTGAGGCGCGGCTTGGTGCGCTTGCCCGCCAAGAGGAGGCGGCAGTCTAGCATTGCGGCCTTGAGCGCCGAACGAGCAAGCGTGCATATCTGGTTCTCCGCGCAGCGAGAGAGGTGCGATCCCTGATGTCCTCGGATCTGACGAAAAACGCTGTCGACGTGCTGCCCGCGGGCATGCTCGACGACCAGCTGGGGGTGGGGCGACCGCTGCGGGTCAAGCTGGGGATCGACCCGACCACCTCCGACATCCACCTCGGCCACACGGTCGTGCTGGAGAAGCTGCGCGAGTTCCAGCAGGCCGGCCACCACGTCGTCCTGATCGTCGGCGATTTCACCGCCAGGATCGGCGATCCCAGTGGCCGCTCGACCCAGCGGCCGCTGCCCTCGCCCGAGGAGATCGCCACCAACGCCGCCACTTACCAGGAGCAGGCCTTCAAGGTGCTCGACCGCGAGCGCACCGAGGTCCGGTTCAACAGCGAGTGGCTGCGCATGGAGCCAGAGGCGCTGCTCGGTCTGCTGGCGCAGACGACGGTGGCGCGGCTGCTGGAGCGCGACGACTTCCAGAAGCGGATGGCTGCGGGCACGCCGATCGCCGCCCTCGAGCTGCTCTACCCGCTGCTGCAGGGCTACGACTCGGTCGCGGTTGAGGCCGATGTCGAGCTGGGGGGGACCGATCAGAAGTTCAACCTGCTCTTCGGCCGTGACATCCAGTCCGCTTACGGCCAGAAACCGCAATCAGTCATGACGATGCCGATTCTGGTCGGCATCGATGGTGAGCGCAAGATGAGCAAGTCGCTCGACAACTACGTCGGCGTCACCGATCCGCCGGAGGAGATGTTCGGCCGCCTGATGAGAATCCCCGACGAGGCGATGCCCGAGTACTACCGGCTCCTGCTCGGCGAAGGCCTGGAAGGCGAGCGGCCGCCGAACGAGGCCAAGCGAGAGCTCGGCCGGCGAATCGTCGAGCGCTTCCACGATGCTGCCGCGGCGACCGCGGCAGAGGCGCACTTCGATCGCCTCTTCGTCCGCCACGAGGCGCCTGACGAGGTCGAGGAGGTCGAGCTGGGCCCTTACCTGGGCGACGGCGGAGGCACGGTTCACCTGCCGCAGCTGATGGCGGGTGCCTTTGGGATCAGCTCGAGCGAGGCCCGGCGGCTGATCAAACAAGGGGGCGTGAAGCTTGACGGAGAGCCGATTCCAGCCGATAGCCTCGACCTGGCGCCGGAGGCCCTTGACGGGCGAGTGCTCCAGGTCGGCAAGCGGCGCTTCCGCCGCCTCCGCGCCGGGCTAGGCAGGACGCCCTCCTAGCGCTATACTTCTCGGTCCCTCTGAGGCAGGCCCGTGCCTGTCTCATGCGTGAAGGGCGGCGAATCCCGTCGCAAAGGCGCAGCGGTCTTTGAAAACTGAGCAGCGTGCACTCCGCGGGCCAGCGATGGCCTGTGGATTGTTTGAGCCCGAACCGCTTGGCCGATGAGCATGGTCGAGCGGTCCGATTTACCCGTCATGCCGGCCGTCGAGTTTGTGTACCCGGCGGCCTGCCAGGCATGACAGCTCTCTGTAGAAGTACCTTCACGGAGAGTTTGATCCTGGCTCAGGACGAACGCTGGCGGCGTGCTTAACACATGCAAGTGGTGCGACGAACCAGGGCTTGCCCTGGGGCTAAGCCGCGAACGGGTGAGTAACACGTGAGTAACCTGCCCCGATGACCGGGACAACCCGAGGAAACTCGGGCTAATACCGGATGTGGCGCACAGGTGTAAGCCTGTTCGCTAAAGGAAGCTTCGGCCTCCGCATTGGGAGGGGCTCGCGGCCCATTAGCTTGTTGGTGGGGTAACGGCCTACCAAGGCAACGATGGGTAGCTGGTCTGAGAGGACGATCAGCCACACTGGGACTGAGACACGGCCCAGACTCCTACGGGAGGCAGCAGTGGGGAATCTTGCGCAATGCGCGAAAGCGTGACGCAGCAACGCCGCGTGGGGGAAGACGGCCTTCGGGTTGTAAACCCCTTTCAGGAGGGACGAAGGTTCGCCGGTGAATAGCCGTGCGGATTGACGGTACCTCCAGAAGAAGCTCCGGCTAACTACGTGCCAGCAGCCGCGGTAATACGTAGGGAGCAAGCGTTGTCCGGAATCATTGGGCGTAAAGCGCACGTAGGCGGCCCCGTAAGTCCGTTGTGAAAGTCAAAGGCTCAACCTTTGAAAGCCGATGGATACTGTGGGGCTAGAGTCCGGAAGAGGCGAGTGGAATTCCTGGTGTAGCGGTGGAATGCGCAGATATCAGGAGGAACACCAATAGCGAAGGCAGCTCGCTGGGACGGTACTGACGCTAAGGTGCGAAAGCGTGGGGAGCAAACAGGATTAGATACCCTGGTAGTCCACGCCGTAAACGATGGGCACTAGGTGTGGGAGGTGTCGACTCCTCCCGTGCCGTCGCTAACGCAGTAAGTGCCCCGCCTGGGGAGTACGGCCGCAAGGCTAAAACTCAAAGGAATTGACGGGGGCCCGCACAAGCAGCGGAGCATGTGGTTTAATTCGACGCAACGCGAAGAACCTTACCTGGGCTTGACATGTAGGTGACCGCCGTGGAAACACGGTTTTCCTTCGGGACACCTTCACAGGTGGTGCATGGCTGTCGTCAGCTCGTGTCGTGAGATGTTGGGTTAAGTCCCGCAACGAGCGCAACCCCCGTTCCATGTTGCCAGCATTAGGTTGGGGACTCATGGGAGACTGCCGGTGACAAACCGGAGGAAGGTGGGGATGACGTCAAGTCATCATGCCCCTTATGTCCAGGGCTACACACGTGCTACATTGGCGCGTACAAAGGGCAGCAATACCGTGAGGTGGAGCGAATCCCAGAAAGCGCGTCTCGGTTCGGATTGGAGGCTGAAACTCGCCTCCATGAAGGTGGAGTTGCTAGTAATCGCGGATCAGCAATGCCGCGGTGAATACGTTCCCGGGCCTTGTACACACCGCCCGTCACACCACGAAAGCAGGCAACACCCGAAGCCGGTGGCCTAACCTTTTGGAGGGAGCCGTCGAAGGTGGGGCTTGTGATTGGGGTGAAGTCGTAACAAGGTAGCCGTAGCGGAAGCTGCGGCTGGATCACCTCCTTTCTAGGGAGATTTCTCTAGAACGTCGACCGGGCTCACCGGTGACTATGTGTTATCGGAGCGCTGCTCAGTTTTGAGAGACCGCCGGCGGAATCCCCGCCGTGTGTGCCTCGGTGGACCTTGAAAACTGCACAAGGCCAAAAATCAGAATCCACGTTTGTGGATTCTGAGGGTATTTAATTAACAACTACACACTTGTGTGTTAGTTGCTCACCGTCAAGATAGTAAGGGCTTACGGTGGATGCCTTGGCACCAGGAGTCGATGAAGGACGTGGACGGCTGCGATAAGCCGCGGTAAGGCGCTGAACAGCCATTGACCCGCGGATTTCCGAATGGGGAAACCCGGCGCCGGTAATGCGGCGTCATCCGGTGGTGAATACATAGTCACCGGAGGGCAACCGGGGGAACTGAAACATCTAAGTACCCCGAGGAATAGAAATCAACCGAGACTCCCTTAGTAGTGGCGAGCGAAAGGGGATCAGCCTAAACCTGACAGGTGTAAGCGGGCACGCGTTGCCTGTCGGGGGTCGTAGGACGTCATGCCCGAGCCGTGTCCGGCTCGGCGGCAGTTACAAAGTCAGGTGTTAGCCGAAGCGAGTGGAACCTCGCACCACAGAGGGCAATCGTCCCGTAGGTGAAAACGCGCTGACCTGTCGAATGATGTTCCTGAGTAGGACCGCACCCGTGAAACGCGGTCTGAATCTGGGGGGACCACCCTCCAAGGCTAAGTACTACCTGGTGACCGATAGTGAACTAGTACCGTGAGGGAAAGGTGAAAAGCACCCCTGAAGGGGAGTGAAATAGTACCTGAAACTGTAAGCCTACAAGTGGTCGGAGCACCTTCGGGTGTGACGGCGTGCTTTTTGCATCACGAGCCGGCGAGTTACTCGTCAGTGGCAAGGTTAAGCGATGAGCGGAGCCGCAGCGAAAGCGAGTCTGAACAGGGCGACATAGTCATTGGCGGTAGACCCGAAACTGGGCGAGCTATCCATGGGCAGGCTGAAGCGGGGGTAAGACCTCGTGGAGGGCCGAACCGACCTAGGTTGAAAACTGGGCGGATGACCTGTGGATCGGAGTGAAAGGCTAATCAAGCCCAGAGATATCTGGTTCTCTCCGAAATATATTTAGGTATAGCCTCGAGCGTTTGCGTTGCGGCCGTAGAGCACTGCTTGGATTAGGGGCCCTACCAGGTTACCGACTTCAGGCAAACTCCGAAGACCGTTACGGTTAGCTCGGGAGTCAGTGTGCGGGGGATAAACTTCGTACGCAAAAGGGGAACAACCCAGACCATCAGCTAAGGACCCTAAGTACTAGCTAAGTGGTGAACGATGTCCGAATGCAGAGACAACCAAGAGGTTGGCTTAGAAGCAGCCACCCTTAAAAGAGTGCGTAACAGCTCACTGGTCAAGTGTTCGGGCGCGGAGAATTCAACGGGGCTCAAGCTAGTCTCCGAAGCTATGGGTGTGCAGGCCTGCGGGCTCTGCACGCGGTAGGAGAGCGTTCCAGTTGCGAGAAGCGGGTGCGTAAGCCCCCGTGGAGCGGCTGGAAGTGAGAATGCCGGCATGAGTAACGAAAGAGGGGTGAGACTCCCCTCCACCGTTTGTCCAAGGTTTCCTGAGTAAAGTTCGTCTGCTCAGGGTTAGTCGGGACCTAAGGCGAGGCCGAAAGGCGTAGCCGATGGCCAACAGGTTGATATTCCTGTACCACGTCGAATCCGTTATGACCGATGGGGGGACGGGGAAGGGTAAGGGAACCCAGGCGATGGTTGTCCTGGGGCAAGCACGTAGCTAGTCGCTGTAGGGAAATCCGCAGCGGCGTTTTGACGCGAGGTGCGATGCCAGCTGGCTTGATCGCCGGCCAGTCCTCTATCCCATGCCTCCAAGAAAATCCTCTAGGCAGGACTCGCGTGCCCGTACCGATAACCGACACAGGTGGACAAGTAGAACATACTAAGGTGAGCGAGCTAACTCTCGTTAAGGAACTCGGCAAAATCGTCCCGTAACTTCGGGAGAAGGGACGCCTCGGTAGGGTGAACTCCGTACGGAGGGAGCCCGAGGGGGCCGCAGTGAATTGGTCCAACCGACTGTTTACCAAAAACACAGGCCTCTGCTAAGTCGCAAGACGACGTATAGGGGCTGACGCCTGCCCGGTGCCGGAAGGTTACGTGGACCTGTTAGCGCTTCGGCGCGAAGCAGTGAAGCTAAGCCCCGGTAAACGGCGGCCGTAACTATAACGGTCCTAAGGTAGCGAAATTCCTTGTCGGGTAAGTTCCGACCTGCACGAATGGCGTAACGAGTTGGACGCTGTCTCAACGAGAGGCTCGGTGAAATTAAAGTCTCGGTGAAGATGCCGAGTACCCGCAGAAAGACGGAAAGACCCCGTGAACCTTTACTGCAACTTGATATTGGAGTCTGGGATATCTCGCTCAGGATAGGTGGGAGACAGTGAACCGGCGGCTTTGGCTGCCGGGGAGTCACCCTTGAGATACCACCCTTGATGTTCTGGGCTTCTAACACCATGCCGTGATCCGGGTGGTGAACAGTGTCAGGTGGGCAGTTTGACTGGGGCGGTCGCCTCCTAAAGAGTAACGGAGGCGCCCAAAGGTTCCCTCAGCACGGTTGGAAATCGTGCGTAGAGTGTAAAGGCAGCAAGGGAGCTTGACTGCGAGACCGACGGGTCGAGCAGGAACGAAAGTTGGGCTTAGTGATCCGGCGGTTGCAAGTGGAAGCGCCGTCGCTCAACGGATAAAAGGTACTCCGGGGATAACAGGCTTATCGGTTCCAAGAGTCCACATCGACGAACCGGTTTGGCACCTCGATGTCGGCTCGTCGCATCCTGGGGCTGGAGTAGGTCCCAAGGGTTGGGCTGTTCGCCCATTAAAGCGGTACGCGAGCTGGGTTCAGAACGTCGTGAGACAGTTCGGTCCCTATCTTCTGTGGGCGCTGGAGAGTTGAGAGGAGTCATCCCTAGTACGAGAGGACCGGGATGAACGTGCCGCTGGTGTATCTGTTGTCCTGCCAAGGGCACCGCAGGTTAGCTACGCACGGAACGGATAACCGCTGAAAGCATCTAAGCGGGAAGCCGTCCTCAAGATGAGCTCTCCCATCCCCTTGAGGGAGTAAGACCCCTGGTAGACCACCAGGTTGATAGGCCGGCGGTGCAAGCGCAGTGATGCGCTCAGCCGACCGGTACTAATGGGTCGAGGGCTTGACGGATATTTTTACTCTGCGGTCTTGTGCGGTTTTCAAGCTCCACCGGGGCGGTTTCGCAAATTTCCGGTGGCGCATAGCGAGGGGGAGACACCTCTTCCCATTCCGAACAGAGCAGTTAAGCCCCTCAGCGCCGATGGTACTTGGAGGGCAACCTCCTGGGAGAGTAGGTCGCCGCCGGTTCTTCCTTTGACTCTGGGCCGCCCCGTTTGGGCGGCCCTTTGTCGTTTAGAAGCGTGGTCGTTTAAGAATGCGTGGCGAAGCGGTCGATCGCGGACTTCCACGCTCCTGTGCTGCGCCGGGCTGCGCTGCGCTGCCTTGCTTCACAGGGTCGGGCGGACGTAAGGACCGGCTCGAGGCCGTACTCGCCAAGCGTGGCGAAGTCGATGACCAGGTCGGCCGCGTCTGCGAGACGCTCTCTCGGTGTTGTCTTCGTATCGAACATGGGTTCGACTCTAGGGTCGCCTCCGGACAGCTTCCCGTTTTTGCAGTTCTTTATGCATCTGACCCTGAGATTTGGCTTGTTTCTGCGCTTTCGCTCGCTGGGCCGCGGCGGCGAAATCGAGGACCAGGTTGGCGGTCAGGGCCGGAGCCTCGACGTTCGGCGAGTGGCCGACATTCGGGATCAGCCTGGTCTGCACTCCCGGGACCGTCTCGCGATATTCGGCGAGGCGGGCGGCAGGGTCGTCGATGATCTGCTCCTCAGCGCCCATGATCACCAGCAGCGGCTTGCCGGTCGCCCTCATCCGCTGGTCCAGCGACTCTTCATGGCCATAGTCCTCGGAGGCGGTGGGCGACTTGTCATAGGCGCTGAAGGTCATCCGGTCGACGTCCTCGACGAAGGCGTCGGGCACGTCGAAACCGGGGGCGAAGGCGACGCCGAGCCCCTCACGAACCGCGAAGTCAGGCTTGGTCCGCCAGAACGCCTCGCCAACCACAGGGGCAAAGCCGAGGCGTGCGATCAGCCCCAGGTCGCCCTCTTCGTGAGTTGGCCCGGTGTCGACGATGACGACGCGCTCGGCCAGCTGCGGCGAGCGCTGGGCGAGCGCGGTGGAGACCGTGCCACCGAGCGAGTGGCCGACCACGGTCGCGTCGCGCACGCCGAGCCGGCCCAAGGCCTGGGCGACCAGATTCGCCTGATTGGAGATCTCATAGCCGGACTCGGGCTTCTCCGAACCACCGTGCCCAAGTAGGTCGACGGCGACGACACGGTGCTCGCGTTCGAGCAGCGGGCGCATTCCGTCCCACCAGTCAATCGCGCAGGTGAAGCAGTGGACGAGGACGATCGTGCCGCCCGTGGCGCGGGGGTTGCGCGGTCCTGAATCGACCACCTGCAGGTCGCCGCCCGGCAGCTTGACGATCTCGCCACCGGCCACGGTCACCTCGGCCGACTTCGTTTCCTTGCCGGTGACCACAGCGTTCAGCGCCAGCAGCACGAGGACTGCTGCGATGACGCCGATCAGGATCTTCCAGCCTCTACGCATGGCGGTCGTTACCCTAGCCGGAACTGATGGAGAAATTCGTCATCCAGGGCGGCGCGTCCCTCTCGGGAGAGCTCAGCGTCGCCGGCAACAAGAACGCGGCCCTGCCAATCCTCGCTGCCTGCCTGCTGACCGAGGAGGAGCTACTGCTGCACCGGGTGCCGCGGATCCGCGATACGGAGGCGCAGGTGGCGCTGCTCGAGCGGCTTGGGGTCGAGGTGTCATGGGTGGCCGACAACAGCCTCCGCCTCTGCGCCGCGAACGCTCGCGACGTTGCCGTCGACGAAGAGCTCTCGCAGCAGATTCGCGCCTCCTTTCTGCTTGCCGGGCCGCTGCTGGCACGCTTCGGCGAGGCGAAGATGCCGCCGCCGGGGGGCGATTTCATCGGCCGCCGTCGCCTTGACGCCCACCTCGATGCCTTCGTTGATCTCGGCGCCCGTGTCGACGGCGACCGCTGGATCGAGCTGGAGGCGCCGGCCGGTGGCCTGCGGGCCTGCGCGATCTTCATGGACGAGCCGTCGGTAATGGGCACCGAGAACGCTCTGATGGCCGCGGCACTGACGCCGGGCCCGACGACGATCTCCAACGCCGCCTGCGAGCCGCATGTGCAGGACCTGGCGCGCCTGCTGACCCAGATGGGGGCCACCATCGACGGCATCGGCTCCAACGTGATGACCGTGCACGGCCGTGATCGCCTCGCCGGCGCCGAGTACACGATCTCGCCCGACCACATCGAGGTCGGCAGCTTCATGGCGCTGGCGGCGGCGACCGGCGGCGAGCTGCGTATCCGCGACATCGAGCCCGGCGACCTGGTGATGATCCGCCGTCAATTCCAGCGCCTCGGCCTCACCTCGACGATCGAGGGAGACGACGTTCTCGTGCCGGCGGGTCAGCAGCTGCAGGTCAAGAGCGACGTCGGCGACGCGATCCCGAAGATCGAGGACGGCCCCTGGCCGGCCTTCCCTGCCGACCTCACCTCGATCGCCCTCGCCCTCGCCACCCAGGCGGACGGCGAGATCCTGATCTTCGAGAAGATGTTCGAGAACCGCCTCTTCTTCGTCGACAAGCTTGTCGCCATGGGCGCTCGGATCACGCTTTGCGATCCCCACCGGGCGATCGTCAGCGGTCCGAGCCGTCTTCACGGCGAGCGCGTCGAGAGCCCCGATATCCGCGCCGGGATGGCGATGCTCATCGCTGCCCTCGCCGCCGACGGCGTCTCGGAGATCGGCAACATCCGCCAGATCGACCGCGGCTACGAGCAGATCGATGAGCGGCTGCGTGGCCTCGGCGCGCAGATTGAACGGGTCTCTGCGGAGATCCCGGCTTAGTAGGACTTCCGTTCCTTCTCTCGTAAGGTCCGGCGAGTGATTCACCCGATTCCGCCAGGCACCAGGGACGTGCTCCCCGATGAGATGCGGGAGTTGCGTCGCCTGCACCTTGCCTTGATCGAGGTCTTCGAGTCGCGCGGCTACGGCGAGGTGGCGACGCCGGCGATCGAGTACGACGAGGTGCTGGGGCGCGGCGACGGCCGCACTGCGGGCAGCGCCTACCGCTTCTTCGACGAGAGCGGCGACCTACTGGCGCTGCGCTCCGACATGACCGTGCCGATCGCGCGCCTGGCGGCAACTCGCTACGCCGGCGCCGAGCCGCCTCTGCGCTTTTGCTACTTGGCCAACGCCTACCGCGCTGTGCGCCCACAGCGCGGCCAGATGCGCGAGTTCGCCCAGGCCGGTGTCGAGTTGATCGGGGCCTCGGCCCCGGACGGAACCGCCGAGGTGGTCGAGGTGCTGGAGGCAGTGCTCGATGCGGCCGGTCTTCAGCGCGCCGTGATCGGCCTCGGCGACGCTGACCTCTACCGCCAGCTGCTCTCTGAGTTGGGGGTCGAAGGGGAGGCACGCGACTCAGTCTTGGAGCGACTGGCGATGCACGACCTCGTCGGCCTCGAGGCTGAGCTCTCCGAACTGGAGGGGATCGGCGACGAGCAGGTCGCGACTTGCATCGCTCTCTCGCAACTGCGCGGGGGCAGCGAGGTACTCGACGAGGCGCGATCGATCGGCGGTGCCGCGGTCGAGCGCGCCACGGCTCGGATCGGTGAGACCTACGAAGCGCTTGCGGACCGCGGCGCGGCCGGGCGCGTGCAGATCGACCTCGGCCTCCTGCGCGATCTTGGCTACTACAGCGGCGCCATCCTCGAGGTCTACGACCCTGCATTGGGTCACGTCCTCGGCGGCGGCGGCCGCTACGACGGGCTGCTGAAGCGCTTCGGCCTCGATCTGCCCGCGGCCGGCTTCGCCCTCTACGTCGAGCGCCTGCACATCGCGCAGGCCGAGAAGGAGCCTGGGGGGGGAGAACCGTGAGTGTCGAGGTTGCCGGCACGGCTCGGGCCAAGGCCGACGGGCCGCTCAAGATCGCGGTTCCTCGCGGTGCCCTCTTAGCGGAGACACTGGACGCACTGGATGCGGTCGGGATCGATACGACGGCGGTCCGCGGCGAGTCGCGAGCGCTGATCTTCCCCGGACCTGAGGTGACCCTGGTGACGATGCGCCCCTCCGACGTGCCTACGTACGTCGAGGCCGGCGCCGCCGACGTCGGCATCACCGGCAAGGACGTGCTGCTCGAGCAGTCCGACCGGGTCGTCTACGAGATGCTCGACCTCGGCTACGGGCGCTGCCGCATGGTCCTCGCCGGCCGCAAGGACGACGAGCGCCTCGGCGAGTCCGAGCGCCGCCTCGGCATGATGCGGATCGCGACCAAGTACCCGCGGATCGCCCAGCGCCACTTCGAGAGCACCGGGCACCAGGCCGAGGTGATTGAGGTCAAGGGCTCGGTCGAGTTGGCGCCCCTGATCGGCCTCGCCGACGGCATCGTCGACCTAGTCGCCACCGGGCGCACCCTGGAAGAGAACGACCTCGAGGTCCGCGAGGAGATCCTCGTCTGCACCGCCCGCTTCGTCGCCAACCGTGTCGCGCACAAGCTGCGCGGGGGAGAGGTCGACGAGCTGGCGAGGAAGTTGAGGGAGGCGACGGCGCGATGAGGGCGCGACGCTTCGAGTGGGTCGGAGCTGACCCAACGGGAGCGGCGATTCGTGGCTGGGCAGCCGAGGCCGCCGCCGAGCCGGACGTGAGCTCGATTGAACGAGAAGTTCGGGAGGGGGGCGACGAGGCTTTGCTGCGCCTCACTGCACGCTTCGATGCGACTGAGCGACCCGCGGAGTCGCTGGCTCTGCGAGTGGAGCCGACCGTTGCCGAGCAGGCACTGGCCGGCATCGACGCTGGGCTGCGCGAGTCACTGGAGGTGGCCGTTGCCAACGTTGGGGCTGTCGCGGAGGCCCAGCTCGACCGGGCGCCGCGCCGCGCCGAGCTGTCGCAGGGGCAAAGCGTCGCAGTGCGCGAGTCTCCCGTCCGTGCCGCCGGTGTCTATGCGCCGGGCGGTCGCGCCGCTTACCCGTCGAGCGTGCTGATGTGCGCAATTCCCGCCAGGGTCGCGGGCGTCGAACGACTCGTGCTCGCCACCCCGCCAGGGCCAGATGGCGAGATCGCCCCGCTCGTCCTGGCTGCCGCCGCCCTCTGCGGGGTCGACGAGATCTACGCGATGGGCGGGGCGCAGGCGATCTTCGCTCTTGCCTACGGGACCGAGTCGGTGGCGCCGGTCGACGTCGTCGCCGGCCCGGGGAATGCCTGGGTGCGCGAGGCGAAGCGCGCCGTCTACGGCCAGGTGGGGATCGACTCGCTCGCCGGGCCCTCTGAGCTGATGCTGGTTGCCGGACATGACACCGACCCCGAGTGGGCGGCGCTCGATCTCTGCGCCCAGGCCGAGCACGGCGCTGACGGGCCGCTGCTCGTCGTCGCCGTCGAGGAGGCGGTGCTGGCGGGCGTGATCGACGCGACCGAACGACTGGCGAGCGAACGTCCTGACATCGGCGACGCTCCGCTTGCCTCGGTCCTCGTCCCTGACCTGAGCGATGCGATCGACCTCGCCAACGCCTTCGCACCCGAGCACCTGGAGCTGATGGAGGAGGATGCAGCTCTGCTCGCCAACCAGGTGACGACGGCGGGATGCGTCTTCGTTGGCCGCTACAGCGCCACCGCCTTCGGCGACTACGTCGCCGGCTCGAACCACGTCCTGCCAACCGGCGGCGCTGGGCGCTTCTCCGGCCCGCTCGGTCCGCATGTCTTCCGTCGCAAGATCTCCACCGTGGAGGTTTCAGCCGAGGCGGCGGCGAAGCTTGCACCGCACGCCGACACGATCGCGCGGGCGGAGGGATTCCCCGTCCACGGCGAGTCGGCGATGATTAGAGCCAGATCATGAACCGCACAGCGGAAAAGCAGCGCAGCACCGCCGAGACGCAGATCCGGCTCTCGCTGGACCTCGACGGGGGAGAGGCGAGCGCCGCGACAGGGGTCGGCTTCCTCGATCACATGCTCGACCTGCTCGCCCGCCACGGCAAGCTCGGCCTCAAGGTCGAGGCCAGCGGCGACCTCGAGACCGGTGCCCACCACACAGTCGAGGACGTCGGCATCGTGCTGGGTCAGGCGCTCGACGAGGCGCTTGGCGACCGGGCTGGGATCAGGCGCTACGGCGCTGCCGTCGTGCCGATGGACGAGTCGCTGGCCGAGTGCGCGATCGACATCTCCGGCCGTCCTCTCTGCATCTTCGATGCTGAGCTGCCCGCGACCTCGATCGCCGGTTTCGACACCGAGCTGGCCGAGGAGTTCTTCCGCGCCGTCGCCAACAGCGCCAAGCTGACCCTGCACGTCTCGGTGCGCTACGGCAGCAACGCACACCACATGATCGAGGCCTGCTTCAAGGCCTTTGCGCGGGCGCTCCGGGTCGCGGTGTCGCTCGACCCCGAGGAGAGCGGGGTGCCCTCGACCAAGGGCACGCTCAACGAATGAGCGCCCGGATCGCGATCCTCGATTACGGCGTCGGCAACCTGCGCTCGGTCGAGAAGGCGCTGGAGCACGTCGGCGCAACCGCGACGATCAGCGCCGACCCGGCCGAGGTGCAGGCCGCGGATGGGGTGATCCTCCCCGGGGTCGGCGCCTTCCCGAAGGCGATGGAGCGGATCCGCGAGCGTGGACTGGACGAGTTGATCGCCGAGCGCGGGAGGGCCGGCGTGCCGATCCTCGGCATCTGCCTCGGCCTGCAGCTGCTCTTCTACTCGACCACCGAGCTGGGGGGCGGCGTCGGCCTTGGCCTGCTCCAGGGTGAGGTTGCCGAGCTGGATGCGCCCGGCCTCAAGATTCCCCACATCGGCTGGTCTCCCGTGCGCTGGGAGAAGGAGTCGCGCCTGACCGAGGGGATCGAGAGCGAGACGCCTTTCTACCTCGTCCACTCCTTCGCGCCCCGGCCCGAGGCGAGCGAGGTGTTGGGCACCGCCGCCTACGGCGCCCGCTTCGCCTGCGCGGCGGAGCGCGGCAACGTCTTCGGCGTCCAGTTCCACCCCGAGAAGTCGAGCGCCGCCGGCCTGCGGTTGCTGGCCAACTTCGCCGGCATCTGCGCCTCAGTGCCGGCGTGATCCTCTACCCGGCGATCGACATTCGCGGCGGTCAAGCCGTGCGCCTGACCCAGGGCGATTACAAACGCGAGACGGCCTACGACGCCGACCCTGCCGACGCTGCGGTCCGTTGGGCGGGCGAAGGAGCCGAGTTCCTCCACGTCGTCGACCTCGACGGGGCCAAGGCCGGCTCCCCGCAGAACCTCGACGCGGTCAGGCGGATCGCTACTGCAGTCGAGTGCCCGATCCAGGTCGGCGGCGGCCTGCGCGATCCCCAGTCGGTTGCGTCAGTGCTGGAGGCGGGAGCGGAGCGAGTCGTGATCGGCACGGCGGCGCTGCGCGACCCCGAGTTCCTTGCCGTAGTCCTGGAGGAGCAGGGGGAGCGCGTCGTCGTCTCTGTCGACGCCCGCGACAGCAAGGTCTCGCTGGCCGGCTGGACCGAAGTCAGCGACGTCGACGTCGCTGATGCCGTAGCTCAGCTGAGCGAGCGCGGCGCCACTCGCTTCCTCTGCACTGCGATCGAGGTCGACGGCACGATGGAGGGACCGGCTATCGGCGAGCTGAACCGAATCGCCGCGGCAACGGAGGCGCAAGTGATCGCCTCGGGTGGGGTCGGCACGCTCGCGCACCTGGAAGCGCTTGCGCGCATGCCTGCCGAGAACATCGAAGGCGCAATCGTCGGCCGCGCCCTCTACGAGCGCAAGTTCACGGTCGCTGAAGCGATCGTGGCACTACAGAGGCCATCCCGATAGGGGTGGCCTCTAGTCTCTCGGCATGGTCCTGAAGCGCGTCATCCCATGCCTCGACGTCGACGCCGGGCGCGTCGTCAAGGGCACCAACTTCGTCGGCCTGCGCGACGCCGGGGACCCGGTCGAGCTGGCCGAGCGCTATGACGCCGAGGGTGCCGACGAGCTCATCTTCCTCGACATCACCGCCTCCCACGAAGAGCGCGAGACGATCGTCCAGCTCGCCCGGCGCACCGCCGACAACGTCTTCATCCCCTTCACGATCGGCGGCGGCATCCGCTCGGTGGAGGACGCCCAGGCGGTGCTCGACGCCGGCGCCGACAAGGTCTCGGTCAACTCGGCCGCGCTCGCGCGGCCCGAGCTGTTGGGCGAGCTCGCCGACCAGTTCGGTGCCCAGTGCGTGGTTATAGCCATCGACGCCAAACGCGAGGATGGCGGCTGGGGCGTTTACGTCAACGGGGGCCGCAAAAAGGTCGAGGGAGGAGACGCGGTGGCCTGGGCGAGGGAGGCGGTTGAACGCGGGGCGGGGGAGGTGCTGCTCACCAGCATGGACCGCGACGGCACCAGCGACGGTTATGACCTCGAGTTGACCCGGGCGGTTGCCGACGCCGTCTCAGTGCCGGTGATCGCTTCGGGCGGAGCCGGCAACCTCGAGCACCTCAGCGAGGCGATCGTCGAGGGCCACGCCGACGCCGTCCTCTGCGCCTCGATATTCCACTACGGCGAGTACCGGGTACAGGAGGCGAAGGAGCACCTCGCCGCGGCGGGCATCCCGGTGCGAGCGTGATCGACGATCTGGCCGCGGCGCTGCGAAGCGCCTACCCGGAGCTGGAGGAGGTCGCCGGCGCGGCCGACGAGCAGCCCGTGTACCTGGTCGGCGGAGCTGTGCGCGACTTGTTGCTCAGTCGCGCCCGCGGCGACATCGACCTCGTCATTGTCGGTGACGCCGCCGCCCTCGCCACCCGTCTCGGCGCCGACGTGGTCGAGCACGAGCGCTTCGCCACCGCCAAGGTCAAGCTCGACGGCCACGAGATCGACATCGCTTCCGCCCGCGCCGAGACCTACCCACAGCCCGGCGCACTCCCCGTGGTGGAGCCCGCCGCCGGTCTCGAGGCCGACCTGGCCCGGCGCGACTTCACGATCAACGCGATGGCGATCCCGCTGCAGGGGGACCGCGAGCTGGTCGACCCCCACAACGGCCGAGCCGACCTCGACGCCGGTTTGCTGCGCGTCCTCCATCCCCGCTCCTTCGCGGATGACCCGACACGAGCGCTGCGCGCCGCCCGCTACGCAGCGCGTTTTGGCTTCGAGATCGAGCCGGAAACCCTGGCGCTGCTGCAGGGGGCGGATCTCGGCACGGTCTCAGCTGATCGCCAGCAGGCGGACCTGCTGCGCCTGGCCGTCGAGTCCGAGCCGGCACGCGGCTTTCGCCTGCTCGCCGAGTGGGGGCTGGTGGAGTTGCGGCCGGGCGGGGTCGAACTCACCGAACAGGTAGCGGACCTGCTCTCGGCGCCGCCTTGGCGCGAGGCTGCTCCCCGTGCCGCGACGGTGCTGAGGGCGGCGCTGGGACCGCCGGGGGGCGAGGAGGAGCTCGCTGCTGCGCGTCCGGAGCAACCCTCAGAAGGCGTCGAGCGAGCCCGCCGCCACGACCCTGTCGAGCTGGCGCTGGCCAGGGCCCAGGGGGCCGGATGGCTCGACGAGTACCTGCTCGAATGGAGCACGGTGTCGCTGGAGATCGATGGAGAGGACCTGATCGCCGCCGGGATCCCGCAGGGGCCCGCGGTCGGGCGCGGCCTCGACTGCGCGCTGCGCCGCAAGCTGGACGGCGAGATCGAGGGGCGCCAGCGCGAGCTGGAGGCCGCCCTCGCCGCCGCACAGGGGGACGATGGAGTGGCGTGAGGCAGACGGGGTGCGCTGGCTCGAGGCGCGCCTACCCGGTGCGACCGCGGCTTTCACGACCCGGACGGCCGGATCGCTGAAGGAAAGTCATGAAAGTGCCGTAGCCGCCATCGGCATCGCTTCCACGCGCGTCTTCCACGGTCGGCAGGTGCACGGCGCCGAGCTGGCCCTTCATGAGGGCAGCGATGCAACCACGGGCTCTGTCGAGGTCGACGGACACGTGATCCGGTCACCGGGTATGGCCGGTCTGGTCTACACGGCCGACTGCCTACCGGTCGCCGTCGCCGGACCAGGAGGGGCGGCGATCCTCCACTGCGGCTGGCGTGGCCTGGCGGCGGGAATCGTCGCACGCGGTGTCGAGGCAGTCGACGCCACGGCGGCGGCGGTCGGCCCTGGGATTGGTCCGTGCTGCTATGAGGTCGGCGACGAGGTGCTCGCGGCATTCTCCGGCCTCGACGATGGGATCTCCTCGGGGCGGATGCTCGACCTCCCTGAGGTGGCCCGGCAGCAGTTGCGGCGGGCAGGTGTGGAGGAGGTCGCGATCGCCGGTCTCTGTACGCGTTGCGAGGAGGGGCTCTTCTTCTCGCACAGGCGCGATGGCGGTCCTGGTCGTCAGGGCGGGCTCGTTTGGCTCAGCGAGGAGAGGTCCTGACGTGCCGGGACTTATCCACGGCCTCGATCCGACGAAGATCGCCGCCAACCTGGAGCAGGTGCGCTCGGTCGCGGGGAATGAGGTGGAGATCCTCGCTGCCAGCAAGTACGTGCCAGAGGAGGAGATGGGCGCTCTTGCCGAGGCCGGCGTGCAGCTGGTTGGGGAGAATCGTCAGCAAGACCTGGCCGCCAAGCAGGAGCGCTGGGGCGGGGACTTCGAGTGGGACTTCATCGGCAACCTGCAAAGCCGCAAGGTGAAGCAGCTGCTCCCGGCCTGCCGCTTGATCCACTCGGTCGCCACCGAGTCGGCGCTGGAGCAGCTGCGCCGCCACGGTGACGCGGACACCGAGGTTCTGGTCGAGGTCAACGTCGCCGGCGAGGAGGGCAAGGGCGGGGTGGTCCCGAGTGAGCTCGGCGCCTTCCTCGAGCGCTGCCCGACGCGCGTCTCCGGCCTGATGACGATGCCGCCCTTCAGCCAGGACCCCGAGGACTCACGACCACACTTTGCCCGCCTTGCCGAGCTCGCTGCCGAGCACGGGCTGGAGCGACTCTCGATGGGCACTTCGCAGGACTGGCGGGTGGCAGTCGAAGAGGGAGCGACGATTGTGAGGCTCGGCACCGTCCTCTACATGTGATGATTGAGCCATAATCCGTAGAGGAATCGATCGGTTAGAGCCGAAAGAGGCGAAAACCCATGGCTATTCGCGACACATGGCATAGGGCGCTGGTCTACTTCGGCTTGGCCGAGGATCACGACCACGGTCCCGAGTACGAGGAAGACTTCGACCTTGGCGACGAGGAGATCGAAGCCAGGCGCGAATCGGCGCAAGTGCGTCGATTGCCCTCATCGCGACGTTCCCGGCGCGATGAGATCGACGACATCTTCGCCGACGACGAGCCGATCTCGGCTACCCGCACGCGCACCCTGCGCCCAGTTGGCAACGGCGACTCCGAGGTCCAGGTCCACCTGGTCATCCCGCGCAACTTCAACGACGCCCAGCAGGTCGCCGACCAGTTCAAACGGTCGGTGCCGGTGATCCTCAACCTGCAGACGACCGACCACGAGCTCTCGAAGCGGATGATCGACTTCTGCTCCGGCCTGACCTACGCCCTCGACGGCGGCATGCAGCGGATCGCCGAGAAGATCTTCCTGCTCTCCCCGCGCAACGTCGAGGTCTCGGCCGAGGAGAAGGCACGCCTGATCGACAAGGGGTTCTTCAACCAGTCGTAGCGGGTGGTGGAAGGGTCGGGTGCCCCTCCCTCACGAGCCGCGACTAGGCTGCGGTTTGTGATTGTTGGCTTCTGCGGTTCCGGGAATATGGCTGCGGCGATGGCGCGGGGATGGGTCGGTGAGGCCGAGCTACTGTTCACCGATTCCGGCTCTGGGCGGGCTGCGGGGCTAGCCGACGAGGTTGACGGAGAAGCGCTTGACTCGAATGCGGAGCTGGCCGAGAGGGCGGACCTGCTCGTCCTCGCGGTCAAGCCCGCGAGGCTGGGGGAAGTCGCGGACGAGCTCCAAGGGGCGAAGGCGGTGCTCTCACTGCTCGGCGCCACCTCGCTGGAGATGGTTGAAGCCGCGTTCCCAGCCGCAGATGCAAGCCGGGTGATGCCCAACGTGGCGGTCGAGGTGCGCAAGGGAGTGCTGTGTCTCGCCGGTGCCGCCTCGCCGGAGGTGCGGGCACTGCTCAATCTGCTCGGGCACGTCGTGGAGCTCCCCGACGAGCAGTTCGACGCCGCCACCGCCGTGATGGGGTGTGCGCCGGCCTACCTGGCGCTGGCCGTCGAGGCGCTGGCCGATGCCGGGGCCGACGCGGGGCTGGACGAGGAGCTGGCGAAAGAGCTGGTGGTCGAGACGACCGCTGGCACGGCGGAGCTGCTGCGGATCAAGCACCCGGCTCACGTGCGCGAGGCAGTGGCTTCTCCGGGTGGCAGTACCGAGGCCGGACTGGAGGCCCTGGACCGGGAAGGGGCACGCGAAGCATTCGAGGCTGCCGTGCGGGCCTCGCTTGAGAGGATGCGAGGGTGATCGCCCTCGCCCTCACCCGCTACGACGTCGCCGATTACGTAAGCGCCCTCTTCCTCGTCTACATCGTCCTGATCTTCATCAACGTGCTGATCTCCTGGGTGCCGCGGATGCCCTACAACCGCTGGCTGCGCGCGGCACTCGACTTCGTCACCGAGACGACCAACCCCTACCTCAACCTCTTCCGCCGCATCCTGCCCCCGATCGGGGGCGGCGGCTTCGCCCTCGACCTCAGCCCGATCATCGGCGTCATCGTGCTGTTCGTCCTGCAGGGCCTGGTCGTCGGCCTGATCCAAGGGTGAGCCTCCAGGCGAAGCGCGCCTGGCTCCTGGCCGCAGCCCTTGCCATCGCTGTGGTCGCTCTCGACCAGCTCGCCAAGGCGCTTGTCGAGGCCAACCTGGTCACCGGCGAGCGAGTCGGCGTGCTTGGCCCGCTCGAGCTGACGCTCTCCCACAACAGCGGCGTCGCCTTCGGGCTGGCCAGCGGCGGGGGAGAGGTGCTGATCCTGTTCAGCCTCGCGGCGCTCGGCGCGGTCGGCTACCTCTTCGCCCGCGACCCCGCTCGCTCGGGGATGTGGGTGGCGGTCGGGCTGCTGGCCGGCGGCGCGCTCGGAAACCTCATCGATCGTGTGTTCGAGGGGGCGGTCACCGACTACGTCGACTTCCTCGCCTGGCCGCCCTTCAACCTCGCCGACGTCGCGATTGTCGCGGGCGTCCTCCTGCTCGCGCTCCTCTACCTGGCCCAGCCGCAGCGAGCACCCGATGGCTGAGGGCGAGCTGCAGGTCCTCCACCTCGACGAGGCGCTCGCGGTCATTGACAAGCCTGCCGGGCTGGTCGTCCACCCAGCCCCCTCGCATCGCGGGCCGACCCTGGTCTCCGAGCTGGCCGAGATCCTCGGCGGTGGGGAGGACCCGGAGCGCCCCGGGATCGTCCACCGCCTCGACAAGGGGACGAGCGGCCTAATGGTCGTCGCCCGTAGCGACGCCGCTCACGCCGCCCTGCAGGCTCAAGTTCGCCGCCGCGAGGTCGAGCGAGCCTACCTGGCCCTCGCCCGCGGTCAGCTCGCGTCCCGCACCGGCATGATCGATGCGCCGATCGGCCGCGCCTCGCGCCAGCGCCACCGCATGGCCGTATCCGGCGCCGCCTCGCGCCAGGCACGGACGCACTTCGAGGCCCTGGAGGTGCTGGCGTACGAGACCTACCTCGAGGCGCGCCTGGAGACCGGACGCACCCACCAGATCCGTGCCCACTTCGCCGCGATCGGCCACCCGCTGGCCGGCGATGCCACCTACGGCGGCGAGCCCAAGTACGGCTTGGAGCGTCAGTTCCTGCACGCCCACCGCCTCTCCTTCGCGCACCCTGAGAGCGGTGAGCGGCTCTCGTTTGCCTCCGAGCTGCCTGCCGACCTGTCTGCGGCGCTGGCGGCGGCGCGCGCAGCCTGATCGAACCCGCGACCTTTGGGGCTGGATCCCCTCTACAATCGGCAAACTCACAACCGACCCCCGTCGGTGCCGACCCGGATTCCTGACCGGCTCACAGCCGGCTCCCGGCAAGGACGGCGGGGCATTCCCCGAAAACCCAAGGAAAGGCATCACATGGCAGAGGCAGGCCTCAGGGAACTGCTGGAGGCCGGAGTTCACTTCGGCCACCAGACACGCCGCTGGAACCCGAACATGCGCCGTTACATCTTCGGCGAGCTGGACGGGATCCACATCATCGACCTGATCCAGACCGAGGAGCTGCTGGAGAACGCGCGGCGCTTCGCCGGCGAGCTGGCAAGCGGCGGCGGCACCGTGCTCTTCGTCGGCACCAAGAAGCAGGCGCGCGGGCCGGTGGAGGAGTGGGCCGCCCGCTGCAAGATGCCCTACGTCAGCCAGCGCTGGCTGGGCGGGCTGCTGACCAACTTCAACACGATGTCGGCGCGGATCGCCCGTCTGCACGAGCTAAACGGCTGGAAGGAAGAGGGCAAGCTCGAGCTGCTGCCGACCAAGGAGCGGATGGGGATGCAGGCCGAGCTGGCCAAGCTCGAGTTCAACCTCGGTGGGGTGCGGGACATGGACCGCCTCCCAGACGCCGTCTTCGTCACCGACCTGAAAACCGAGGAGATCGCCGTCCGCGAGGCGGCCCGCCTGCGGATTCCGATCATCGGCCTGGTCGACACCAACTGCGACCCGAAGCCGGTCGATTACGTGATTCCCGGCAACGACGACGCGATCCGCTCCTGCGAGCTGGTGATCGGCACCGTCGGCTCCGCGATCGAGGAGGGCGCCGGCTCCTGGCGGGTGAAGGAGGAGCGCCGTCTCGCCGAGGAGATGGAGCGGCGCAAGAAGGAGGAAGAAGAGCGGAAGAAGCGCGAGGAAGAAGAGAAAGAGCGTTTGGCGGCGCAGGAGGCGGCTAAAAAAGCGGCTGAAATGCAGGCCGCTAAAGCGGCGGCTGAAAAAGCGGCGTCGCAGGCTGCTCCGGGCGCGGGACAGAGCGGTCAGTCCGCGGGTCCTGTCGCTGCAGGGGACCCACCGCCCCCTGCGGTAGCTAAAGCTTCCTCGGGGGCGGTTCCCCCTACAGCGCCACCCGCGGCCGGAACGGCTCCGACTAAAGCACCGCAGGCCCCGGCTGCCGAGAAATCACCGGCGAAGGCCGAGGAGACTCCGAAGGCACCCGCCGAGGCCGCCCCTGCTGCTGAGGAGAAAGCTCCGGAGGCTCCGGCTACCGAGGAGAAAGCTGCCGAGCCTGTTGCTGCCGAGGGCGAGGGGAAATGAGCATTACGGCTGCTGATGTGAAGGCGCTGCGGGATCGGACTGGGGCGGCGATGATGGATTGCAAGGCCGCCCTGACGGAGTCCGAGGGGGACGTGGACCGGGCGATTGAGATCCTTCGGGTCAAGGGCCAAGCGTCTGCTGCCAAGCGCGAAGGCCGTGGGACCGACGAGGGTGTCGTCGCCGCCTACATCCACGCCAACGACAAGGTCGGGGCGATGGTCGAAGTCCAGTGTGAGACCGACTTCGTCGCCCGCAACGAGGACTTCAAGGTGTTTGCCTACGAGGTCGCGCTGCATGTTGCCGCCACCTCGCCGCAGTACGTCTCCGCTGAGGAGATCCCGGCCGAGGAGCGCGAGGCGGAGAAGCGGGTCTTCGAGGAGAAGGCGCGCGAGGACGGCAAGCCCGACAACGTGGTCGAGAAGATCGTCGAGGGCCAGCTCTCCAAGTGGGCGAGCGAAGTGGCCCTGCTCGACCAGTCGCACGTCAACGCCGACAAGCACGACTCGAAGTCGATCGAGGAGCTGCGCCAGGAGCTGGCCGCGAAGACGGGCGAGAACATCCGCATCGCCCGCTTCTCCTATTTCCGCGTCGGGCTCTGAGGCGGAGCGCAGCGAGCGTCACAGATAGGCTCTTCGCGAGCGGAGCGAAGCCGAAGCCTTATTCCTTGAGCCAGAGCCCAGACCCCAAATTCGACCGCATCCTCCTGAAGCTCTCCGGGGAGGCGCTGATGGGCGACCTCGAGTACGGGACCGACGCCGTGGCGGTGGAGCAGATTGCGCGCCAGGTGGCGGCGATTCGCGAGCGCGGGGTGGAGGTGGCGATCGTGGTCGGCGCCGGCAACATCTACCGCGGCCTCGAGGCCGCCGCAAAAGGGATGGACAGGGCCACCGGCGACTACATGGGGATGATGGCGACCGTCCTCAACGCCCTCACCCTCCAAGACGCGCTGGAGAAGCTCGGCGCTCACACCCGCGTTCTCTCCGCAATCGACGTCAAGGAGGTGGCAGAGCCCTACATCCGCCGCCGCGCGATGCGCCACCTGGAGAAGCAGCGGGTGGTGATCTTCGCCGCCGGCACCGGCAACCCGTTCTTCACCACCGACACGGCGGCGGCGCTGCGCGCCCTGGAGATCCACGCGCAGGCGATCCTGATGGCCAAGAACGGAGTCGAGGGCGTTTACGACGCCGACCCGGCGATCGAGCCCGGGGCGAAGTTCATTCCGGCGATCGGCCACCGCGAAGCGATCGAGCGCGGTCTCAAGGTAATGGACTCGACCGCCCTCTCCCTCTGCATGGACAACGACCTGCCGATCTACGTCTTCAACATGGCCGGTGAGGACAACATAGATAGGATCGTCAGCGGCGAGAAGGTGGGAACGCTGGTCTCCAGCGATCCCGCAAGCTGACCGGAACGGGGGCGACTGTGGAGCTGATCGACGAACTGCTCGAAGACGCGAAAGGGCGGATGCAGAAGTCGGTCGAGTCAAGTCGCAACGAGCTCGCCACCGTGCGCACCGGGCGCGCCTCGCCGCACCTGCTCGACCGCATCTCGGTCGACTATTACGGCACCTCGACCCCGCTCAAGCAACTCGCCAACGTGGCCGCCTCCGATGCGCGCCTGCTCACGGTAACCCCGTTCGACAAGTCTTCGCTGGGGGGAATCGAGAAGGCGATCCAGGAGTCCGACGTCGGCCTGACGCCGAGCAACGACGGCAACGTGATTCGCCTCCAGATCCCCGAGCTGACCGAGGAGCGTCGGCGCGAGATGGTCAAAGTCGTCCACGGCGTGGCCGAGGAGGGCCGGGTCGCAATTCGCAACGTGCGCCGCGACGTGATGCACGACCTGCGCGAGCTGAAGAAGGAGGGTGAAGCCGGCGAGGACGACGAGCGCCGCGCCGAGGCCGCCCTGCAGAAGCAGACCGACGAGGCGATCGGCGAGATCGACGCGCTGCTCAAGGGCAAGGAAGAGGAGATCATGGAGGTGTGAGCACCTCCGCGCGGTACGTAGCGATCATCACCGACGGCAACGGGCGCTGGGCGCAGCAGCGGGGCCTTCGCGTCGTCGAGGGCCACCGGGCGGGAGCCGACACGGTCAAGGCACGGCTGCGCGACGCGGCCGAGCTGGGAATCGAGGAGTTGACCGTCTTCTCCTTCTCAACCGAGAACTGGTCGCGGTCGACGGAGGAGGTCGAGGGCCTGATGAGGATGTTCGGTGAGCGAATCGACGCCGAGACCCCCGAGCTGGATGCGGAGGGAGTGCGGATGCGTTTCGTCGGCCGCCGCGAGGGCGTCGCGCCGGAGCTGGTCGAGAAGATGGCCTGGGCCGAAGAGAAGACCGCCGCCAACGACCGCATCGTCCTCTACGTCGCCTTCAACTACGGCGGGCGGGCGGAGATCGTCGACGCGGCGCGAGACTTCAAGGGGGCCTCCGAGGAGGAGTTCCGCAGTCGTCTCTACGCACCCGAGATGCACGACCCCGACCTCTTGATACGAACCAGCGGCGAGCGGCGCATCTCCAACTACCTGCTCTGGCAGTGCGCTTACTCGGAGCTGGTCTTCCGCGACGAGCTCTGGCCCGACTTTGGCCGCGAGGCGCTGGAGGAGTGCCTGGAGGAGTTCGCGGCGCGGCAGCGGCGCTTCGGGGCGAGGGTCTGATGAACGAGACGCCGGAGGAGAGCGCGGCCAGCAGCGGTCGCAGGCGCCAGTACGACGAGGTCGAGGACCTCTTCGGCGGCTTCGACGAGCCACTCGAGCAGGAGGCGCCGCCGAAACCGCCGCCGCGGCCGCCTCGGCGGCGCAGCCGGCTGCGGGGGGAGACCGCGAAGCGGGTCCTCTTCGCGCTTCCCTGGATCGCCTTCGCGATCGCGATCATTGTCGCCGGCGGGCCCGCCTTCGCGATTGCGATGCTCGCGATCGGCGCGATCTGCCTGCGCGAGTACTTCTCGATGACCGAGGCTCTGCGTCCGATCCAGCTTGCCGCCTACCTCTCGGTCGCCGCTCTGATCTCCGCCGCTTACTTCGGCACTGCCTTCAACGTCCTCCTCGTCCTTGCCGCCTCCTTCCCGCTGCTCTTCGCCTTCGGCGCCGACCGCAAGCACCGCGACGGGATCACGATGTCGATGGGGGTGACGCTGCTCGGCATCGTCTGGATCGGCGTGCCGCTCGTCCACACCGTCCTCCTGCGCGAGCTGCCGGACCACGGCGCCGCCCTACTGGTCGACGTCCTGGTCGGCACCTTCGCCGCCGACACCGGCGCTTACGCCACCGGGCGCATGTTCGGCTCGCACAAGATCGCCCCCAACCTGTCGCCAAACAAGACGCTTGAGGGCCTAGTCGGCGGCTTCCTGATTGGCACGATGGGCCTCTGGTTCGCCGGCCTCTACCAGGACTGGCTCTCCGGAGTCGACGCGCTGATCCTCGGCGCCGCGGTGGCTGCAATCGCCCCCGTTGGTGATCTCTTCGCCTCGATGATCAAGCGCGATCTGGGCAAAAAGGACACCGGCCGCATCTTCGGTCCCCACGGTGGCCTCCTCGATCGCCTCGACGCCGTCCTCTTCACCGTCGTCGTCGGCTACTACCTATCTCTCCAACTGGTCTACTGAGCTACCTAAACTGGCTCAGATGAAGAAGCTGGTCATTCTCGGCAGCACCGGCTCGATCGGGACGCAGGCGCTGCAGATCGTCGCTGCCTCTGACGAGCTGCAGGTCGTCGGTCTCGCGGCCGGGTCGAACTGGGAGCAGGCGGTCGAGCAGGCGCGCCAGCACGGCGTCCCGACCGTGGCGCTCGCCGATGCCGACGCCGCCGAGCGGGCGCGCTCTGCCTGGGACGGGAGGGTCCTCGCCGGCGAGGAGGGTATCCGCGAGCTGACCGGCTCCTCCGACGCCGACCTCGTCCTCAACGGGATCGTCGGCGCAGCCGGCTTGGGCCCGACGGTGGTCGCGCTCGGCGCGGGTATCGACGTCGCCCTCGCTAACAAGGAGAGCCTCGTGATCGGCGGCGAGCTGACCATCGCCCTCGCCGAGGCGACGGGCGCGAGGCTGCTGCCGGTCGACTCCGAGCACTCGGCGCTCTTCCAGCTGATCCGCTCTGAGCCCCCGGGGACCGTCGAGCGGCTCGTCCTCACCGCATCGGGCGGCCCCTTCCGTGGCCGCACCGACCTCTCAGGCGTGACGGTCGAAGAGGCGCTCGCGCACCCGACCTGGCGCATGGGGGGGCGGATCACGATCGACTCGGCGACCCTGGCCAACAAGGGCTTCGAGATGATCGAGGCTCACCACCTCTTTGGTGTCCCCTACGAGCGGATCGAGATCGTCGTCCACCCGCAGTCGATCGTCCACTCGCTGATCGACCTCAACGACGGCGCTTCGCTGGCCCACCTCGGCAACCCCGACATGCGGGTGCCGATCTCCTACGCGCTGAACTTCCCCGAGCGCACCGACGTCGACGTCGAGCGCCTCGACCTCGCAGCGCTCGGCGAGCTCAGCTTCGAGCGGCCCGACCCCGAGGCCTTCCCCTGCCTGCGGCTGGCTCGCGAGGCTGGCGAGGCGGGGGGGACGGCGCCCTGCGTCCTCAACGCCGCCGACGAGGTCGCGGTCGCCGCCTTCCTCGCCGGCCGGATCGAGTTCACCGCGATCGCGGCCGCGATCGAGCGCGTCCTGGCCGAGATGCCGGCGCAGCAGCCTACCCACTTCGAGGACCTCTTCGCCGTCGACGCCGAGGCGCGCCGCCGCACCGAAGAGCAGGTCGGGGGGTTGGCGAGGGCATGAACTGGGTCCTGGTCTTCCTCGGCTTCTCGCTGCTGATCGTCCTCCACGAGCTCGGCCACTTCGTCGCCGCCAAGGCGACCGGGATGCGGGTCGAGCGCTTCTTCCTCTTCTTCCCGCCGAAGCTGGCCTCGGTCAAACGGGGGGAGACCGAGTACGGGATCGGCGCGATCCCGGCGGGGGGCTTCGTGAAAATCACTGGCATGAACCCCGACGAGGAGCTGCCGCTCGAGGTCGCGGCGCGCGGCTATTACCACCAGCCGGTCTGGAAGCGGATCGTCGTGATCGGGGCGGGGCCGGCGGTCAACATCGTTCTTGCCTTCGTGATCTTCTTCTTCGTGCTGCTCGGCTCCGACAAGGAAACCTTGACGACCTTGGGTTATGCCGACGTGACCCAGACCGTGGGCAGAATCCTTCCCGACTCCCCAGCCGCCGGGAGCCTGCGCTCAGAGGACAAGATCGTGGCCGTGGACGGCCACCGCTACGCGAACCTCCCGCTCGAAGATCGCCTGGTGAAATTCATCGAGCAGGTCGGTGCGCACGAGTGCGCCGGCAAACCGCGGAACGGATGCCTGGCCGAGACCCCCGTGGTGCTCACCGTACGCCGCGACAGACAGCTGAGGACGATCACGGTGCGGCCGGAGTACGACGCCGCCATCGACCGCACCAGGATCGGCTTTGGCTACGGCACGGAGGTTGTCGAGGGTGGAGCGGCTGAGCGCAGTCTCGACTTGATGTGGCGGGTGACGAGCGGCACCGTCACGGTCTTCTCCAGGCTCTTCGAAGAGGAGCGCCGCAAGGAAGTCTCAGGCATTGTCGGCGTCAGCGATGTCGCCAACAAGACCCTGGACATCAGCGTCGAGCGCTCGCTCATCCTGCTCGGCCTGGTCAGCCTCTCGCTCGGGCTGATCAACCTTTTCCCGTTCCTGCCACTCGACGGCGGCCACATCTTCTGGAGCCTGGTCGAGAAGGTGCGCGGCCGGCCGGTCCCGTTCCGGGTGATGGAGCGAGCCGGCGCGCTCGGCTTCGTGCTCGTGATCATGCTCTTCTTCATCGGCCTCAGCAACGACATCGGCCGCCTCACCGGCGAAGGGTTCGACGTCCGCTAGCGGCGTCGCCGCCGGGATACCCTTCAGATATGGCTTCGAAGCGGCAGATATTCGTCGGCGGCGTGCCTATCGGCGGTGGCGCGCCGGTCGTCGTGCAGACGATGACCAAGACCGAGACCGCCAACCTGGCAGCGACGATGGAGCAGATCCATAAGGTCGCCGATGCCGGGGCGGATCTGGTCCGAGTCGCCGTGCCCCGAGATGACGACGTCGAGGCGCTGAAGACGATCGTCAAAGAATCGCCGATCCCGGTGATCGCCGACATCCACTTCAACCACACGCTGGCGCTGAAGGCGATCGACGCCGGCGCCCACTGCATTCGGCTCAACCCGGGCAATATCGGGGGGCGTGAGAAGGTCGCCGAGGTGGCCGCCAGGGCGACGGCGGCCGGGGTGCCGATGCGGATCGGGGTCAACTCCGGCTCGCTGCCCAAGCACCTGCACGAGCTCGAGCGCGAGAGCCCGGTTGAGGCGCTGGTCGCAGCGGCAGTCGAGTTCGTCGAGCTGATGGAGAGCCTCGACTTCGAGAACTTCAAGGTCTCGATCAAGTCGACCAACGTGCCCAATACGATCGCCGCCAACCGGCTGCTAGCAGAGAAGATCCCCTACCCGCTGCACCTTGGCATCACCGAGGCCGGGACCAAGTGGTCGGGTTCGCTCAAGTCCTCAGTCGGACTCGGGACCCTGCTCGCCGATGGAATCGGCGACACGATCCGGATCAGCCTCTCGACCTTCCACGCCGAGGAGGAGGTGAAGGTTGCCTGGGAGATCCTCAAGGCGCTACAGCTGCGTGAGCGCGGCCCGGTGCTGATCGCCTGCCCGACCTGCGGCCGCCTCCAGTTCGACATGGACTCCGTCGTCGCCGAGATTGAGCAGCGTCTGGAGCGCTACGAGGAGCCGATCGAGGTCGCCGTGCTGGGCTGCGCCGTGAACGGGATCGGCGAGGCAAGCCACGCCGATTTCGGGATCGCAGGAGCCAAGAACGAGGGCTTGATCTTCGCCGAAGGCAAACCGCTGCGGAAGGTCCCGCAGGCGAAGCTGGTGGACACCCTGTTCGACGAGATCGACAAGTCGCTCAACCGCGGCGGCAAGGTCGAGTTCGACGAGGCCGAATCGCGCGAGGGCGCCGAGTGGGTGGCGAAGATCGAGGAGGCGAGCGCCGGCGACCTGACGCCGGAGAAGATCGCCAAGCTGGAGCATGAAGCTGCCCAGAAGGGCGAGTCCGACAAGGTGCTCCTCGACGAGGAGGCCTCCCCCACGGCTGGACGGAGATTCACGAGAGCCTGAGCGCCCCGGCGCGGCGGGTCCTGTCGCCGATCTGGTGCCACCACCCCTGCGGTAGCTAAAGCTTCCTCGGGGTGGTCCCCCAGATCGGCGCCACCCGCCGCGAGGGGCGGATAGGTTTCCCCTGATGACTCGACTCAGCCAGACGTTTCTGCCGACTTTGAAGGACGCGCCTGCGGACGCTGAGGCCGTTTCGCACAAGCTGATGGTTCGGGCCGGGCTGATCCGACAGCTGGGAGCGGGGCTATGGACCTACTTGCCGGCCGGGTGGCGGGCGCATCGCAAGGTGGAAGCGGTGCTGCGTGAGGAGATGGAGGGGATCGGCTGTCAGGAGATGCTGATGCCGGTGCTGCAGCCGGCCGAGCCCTGGGAGAAGACCGGGCGCTACGGAATCGACGAGCTGTTCAAGCTCGAGGACCGCAAGGGCGCGTCGATGGTGCTGGCGATGACGCACGAGGAGTGCCTCACCTACCACGTGGCGCGAGAGGTGCGCTCCTACCGCGACCTGCCGCTGATGCTCTACCACCTGCAGACCAAGGAGCGCGACGAGCCGCGGCCGCGGGCAGGCGTGCTCCGCACCCGCGAGTTCACGATGAAGGACGCCTACTCCTTCGACCGCGACGAGGATGGCCTCGAGCGCTCCTACGAACTGCAAAGCGGCGCCTACGAGCGCATCTTCGACCGCTGTGGGCTGCGCTGGTACCGAGTCGAGTCGGATGTCGGGATGATGGGCGGCTCCGGCGCCCACGAGTTCATGGCGCCCTGCCCGGCGGGCGAGAACGAGGTGGCGCTGACCCCCGGCTACGCCGCCAACGTCGAGGTGGCCTCCGCCGAGGCGCAGCCGGTTGAGTTGCCGCCGGCGCTCGACGCGCCCGAGGAGGTCAGCACGCCTGGACTGGGCAAGGTGGAGGAGGTGGCGCCGCACCTCGGCCTGCCGCATGGCGCCTTCATCAAGACGCTGCCGGTGATCGTCGAGGGACGAGGGATGGTGATCGTGCTGCTGCGCGGCGACCACCGCCTCAACGAGATCAAGCTGCGCAACGCGCTCGGCGCCGACTTCCGCCAGGCCCGGCCCGAGGAGATCGAGGCGGAGCTGGGTCCGGTCGGCTACATCGGTCCTGTCGGGGTCGACCTGCCGATCGTCAAGGACACAGCGATCGACGGCGACTCCTACGTCAGCGGCGCCAACCGCCCGGACATGCACCTGCGCGGTATCCAGCCGGGTCGCGACTTCGAGTTCGAGCAGCTCGATGTGCGCTCGGTCGAGGCCGGCGACACCATTCCCGGTGCCGGCTCGATCGAGATCGAGCCGGCAATCGAGATCGGCAACATCTTCAAGCTCGGGACCCGCTACTCGGAGCCACTCGGTGCCACCTACCTCGACGAGGAGGGCAAGGAGCAGGCGATCGTGATGGGCAGTTACGGAATCGGCCCGGCCCGGATCGTCGCCGCATCGATCGAGCAGCGCGCCGACGAGCGCGGGATCGTCTGGCCGTCCTCGATCGCCCCCTGGGGGGTGCAGCTCGTCTCGCTGGCCAAGGCCGGCGAGGAGGAGCGCGGAGTGGCCGATCGCCTCTACGAAGAGTTGCGCGAGGCCGGGGTGGAGGTCCTCTATGACGACCGCGACGCCGGGCCCGGCGAGAAGCTGACCGACGCCGAGCTGCTCGGCTGCCCGCTGCGGCTCGTAGTCGGGCGTCGCGGTCTCGCCAAGGGAGTCGTCGAGGCGGGCGAGCGCGCCTCCGGCGCCGAGCATGAGCTGCCCGTGGAGGAGGCCGCCGAGCGGGCGCTATCGCTCCTCCGCGGCGCCGATGGCTGAGAGCGCGCCGTTTGGCCGCGGCCGGCTGCGCCGCCTCTTCGGTCTCGACCGCAGCGGCCCGCCGCCACGCCAAACGCTTGAAGGCGAGCCGCTCAATCCGTGGACGCTCCCCAACCTGGTTGGCTTCATACGCCTCGCCGCGATCCCCGTCTTCCTCTACCTCGGCCTCGAATCCGGCGACGGGCGTGATGCCGCCGCCGCGGCGCTCTTCTGGCTGATCGCCGCCGGCGACTACCTCGACGGTTTCCTCGCCCGCGTCACCGGCCAGTACAGCCGCCTCGGGGCGATCCTCGACCCCTTCGTCGACCGCCTCGCGATCCTCGCCGGCGCGATCGTCTGCTGGCACTTCGAGCTGCTGCCCCGCTGGGCCCTGGCGCTGCTCGCCGCACGCGAGCTGGCGATGCTGGCCCTGGCCCAGTACGGCCTACGGCACGGGGTCGAGCTCGCGGTCAACTGGCCAGGGCGAATCTCCGTCTTCCCGATCATGGGCGGGATCTTCTTCGCGATGGTCTTCGCCGGCTGGGTCCCCGTAGCGCTGTTGATCCTCGGCCTCGTCCTGGCCCTGATCGCCACTGCGCTCTATGCCCGCACGGGCCTGCGCGAAGTGCGCGCTGCACGTAAACCTTCAACCTTCGGTTGAACCTTTGGCTGAGCGACCTATAATCGGCAACGACCCACCGACCGGTGGACACCCCTAGTAAGGAGCGCCATGGAGGACACCTTTCCCGATCTCGGTTCGCTCAGCGACGAGGAACTGAAGGACCTGATCGACAAGCTCACCGAGGAGGAGAACGAAATCTCCTACAAGCGGCGTGTCCTGCACGGCAAGATCGACATCCTGCGCGCCGAGCTGGTCAACCGCCTGCGCCAGAAACGCGAGCACGGCGAATCGCTGATCTCCGGCGACGACGTCAGCCGTCTGACGGAGATCCTCGCCGGCAAAGCGGCCGGCGCCCCCGAGGACAAGCCCGCCGCCTGACGGAAGGATCGAGCCGATGGCTGTCCACTGTCCTGAATGCGGCTTCGTCAACCCCGAGGGCGCTAACTACTGCCAGAAGTGCGGCGCCTACCTGGGTGGGCCCGCCGAGGGCGAGAGCGACGAGCCGACGACGATGACCTACACCGTCGACGACACCGGCGAGATGCAGCCGATCGACATCGACGAGGCGGTGGCTCGCAGCGGCGCCGCCCTCGTGATCCGCTCCGGCGGCGGCCGCGCGGGGGAGAGCTTCACCATCACCGAGGAGCGGGTCAGCATCGGCCGCAGCCCCGACGCCGGGGTCTTCCTCGACGACGTCACCGTCTCCCGTAACCACGCGTTGCTGGTGCGTCGCCGCGACGGCCTCTACATCGACGACCTCGGCTCGCTCAACGGCACCTACGTCAACCGCCGCCGGATCGAGTCCCACCTGCTCGCCGACGGCGACGAGATCCAGGTCGGCAAGTACAAGCTCAGCTACCTGGAGAAATAGGGGGCGCGGCGATGGCAGTCTCCGAGCAGCAGGCCCGCCAGCGCGACTCGCGCCCACGCAAGGCGCTGACGATCGGCGCCGTCTGCAAGATCCTGCAGAGCGAGTTCGACGACGTCTCGATCTCGAAGATCCGCTACCTCGAGGACCAGAAGCTGCTCACCCCGCGCCGTACCGCCGGGGGCTACCGGCTCTACAGCCAGTCCGACGTCGAACGGCTGCGCACGATCCTCCGCCTCCAGCGCGACGAGTTCCTGCCCCTGCGAGTGATCCGCCAGGAGCTGGCGTCGGGCGGAGACATCGTCCCCAGCGGCGGCTCCGATCGGCGCCCCTCCGGGGGCTCGGTTCGGCGAGCGATCCTCGTCAACACCTCGCATGCCTATCTCACCCTCGACGAGGTGATCGAGGAGACCGGCGCCCGCGAGGAGCTGATCGCCGAGCTCGAGAACTTCGGCATCGTGCAGCCGGAGAAACGCGAAGGCAAGACCGTCTATGACGAGACGGACCGGGAAATCGTTCGCGCCGCCAACGAGCTCTCCCGCTTTGGGGTCGGCGCCCGCAACCTGCGCATCTTCCGTTCCTCGGCCGACCGCGAGGCCAACCTGCTGGAAGCGATGCTCGGGCCGGCGCTGCGCTCGCGCAACCCGGACCGGCGCAAAGAGGCGCTGGAGAGCCTCGAGAGCCTGGCCGCCACGGTCAGCCACTTGAAGCATTTGCTCTTGGTGAGGGACTTGCGCCAGCTCGCCGGCGACTGAGCCGCCAGGTGCCGCGCGTGACTCGCAGCCGGGTGATCGCCGCCCCGCCGGAGGAGGTCTGGGCGCTGATCTCGGATCCATACAACCTTCCCCGCTGGTGGCCACGGACGGTGCGGGTCGAGGGCGTGCAGGGGAGTGGCACGGGAGCAGAGTGGACGAACGTGCTCGGTACCGCCGAGGGGCGCGGCGTGCGCGCCGACTTCCGCTGTCGCGAGGCGGTGGAGGGCGAGCGGTACGGCTGGGAGCAGCAGGTCGAGGAGACGCCGTTTGCCCGTCACCTACGCGCCTCGAGCGTCGCGATAGCGCTGCGCCACGACGACAACGGCACCCAGGTCGCGCTCTCTTCCAGCCAGTCGCTGCGTGGGCTCTCGCGGCTGGGCGCGCCGATGATGCGGCGCGGGCAGGCGAGGACGCTCGAGGAAGCCCTGGACGGGATCGAGTGGGCACTTGGCGGAGAGGCATGAGCGTGGCGGCCTACCCGTGCATATGACGGGAAACTCGCCACAGGCGCCGCGTCGCGATTCGAAGTGGTGGGGGTGGGGAGACCCGGCCGTATCGCCCGAGCTGGATGGTGAGGCGCTGGCGACGCTGCGCGAGCGAATCGGCGAGCTGGCGCCCTCATCGCGAGCGACGGAGCTGAAGAGCTTTGAGCTGCCCGAGCCCGTACCGCTGCCAACGGCCCTGACGGAGGCGGTAGGAGAGGAGCGCGTCTTCGCCTCGGCCGAGGATCGGGTCCGCCACGCAACCGGGTGTGGCTACGTGGACCTCGCCCGCCTGCGCAGTGGTGGGCTGGGGGCGGCGCCCGACGCAGTGCTGCTGCCGGTCGACGCCGATGCGGTGAGACGCGTCCTCCAAGCGTGCGCCGCAGAAGGCGTCGCAGTGGTTCCCTACGGCGGTGGCACCAGCGTGGTCGGCGGGGTCGAGCCGCTGCGAGGCTCGCACCAGCGGTTGGTCAGCCTCGACCTGGCCGACCTGCGGGCGGTCGAAGTAGACCAGCGCTCACTGACCGCACGCCTCGGCGCTGGGCTGCGCGGTCCCGAGGCAGAAGCCGCACTGGCGGCTCAGGGAATGACGCTCGGACACTTTCCCCAGTCCTACGAGTACGCGACGATCGGCGGCTTCGCCGCGACCCGCTCTGCCGGCCAGGCCTCGAGCGGCTACGGCCGCTTCGACGCCGTGGTCAACTCGGTGCGCCTCGTCGCGCCGGCCGGCGACCTACGCACGCTGGATACGCCGCACACCGCCGCCGGGCCGGCCCTGCGCGAGCTGGTCATCGGCTCGGAGGGCGTGCTCGGGGTGATCCCCGACGTCACGGTTAGGGTGCGTCCGCTCCCCGCCGTACGACGCTATGAGGCCTGGATCGCCGAGAGCTTCGAGGCCGGGGCCGAGATCGTGCGGACGATGGCGCAGGGCCCGGGGCTGCCGGATGTGATCCGGGTCTCCGATGAGGAAGAGACCAGCGTTTCGCTCGCCCTATCCGGTCCACGGGGCGTCACCGGCAAGCTCTTCGACGGCTACCTGGGACTGCGCGGCAAGCGCGGCGGCTGCCTGATCGTGGTCGGGATCGAGGGCGATGAGGAGTCGGTTGCCCGCCGCCGTGCCCTCGCCTCACGCGCCCTGCGCGCCGGCGGTGTCGCCTACCTCGGTCGGTCGGCGGGGGAATCCTGGGAGCACGGACGGTTCCAGGGCCCCTATCTGCGTGACACGCTGATGGACATGGGCGCGATGGTCGAGACCATCGAGACCTCGCACACCTGGTCGAAGCTGAACGACCTGCGGCGCTCGGTGGGCGGCGCGATTTCTGACTCGCTCGCGGCCCAGGGAACGCCCGGCCTGGTTTTCTGCCACCTCTCCCACGCCTATGCCGACGGCGCCTCGCTCTACTTCACCTTCATCGCGCGCTCGCGCAGGGGGGCGGAGGTCGAGCAGTGGCGGGCCGTAAAGCAAGCCGCCTCGGAGGCGATCGTCGCTGGCGGCGGCACGATCACCCACCACCACGCCGTCGGCCGCGACCACGCTCCCTACATGGAGGCGGAGGTGGGGAGAACCGGGCTCGACGTCCTGCGCGCGGTCAAGGACGAGCTCGATCCAGCCGGGATCATGAACCCCGGCAAGCTGCTCGGCTGATCTGGCCACGCATTCCGGCGTCCTCGGTCGCTCGCGTGCAGAGCACGCCACGCTCCCTGCGTCCTTGGCCTGCTTGGCCAGATCAGCCGAGGAGGTTTATTTCTGTTCTTTGGCGACGTTGACGATCGGTCCGGTGACTTCGCCACGCAGGACGTCTTCGCCGGCGTAGGTGGGCGCTTTCTGCTCTTTGCCAGCTTCGGCCAGCGCCGCTTTCAGCTCCGCATTGGAGACCAGCGAGACTTCCATCTGGTCGAAGCCACTTGCCAGCAGGCCGAGTGCTTCGGAGGGGATCGGGTACTGCGCTTCGATCGTTCCGGACCGCGGAACCCTGGTGATGGCGATCGGGATCCTCTCGGTCGGCGAGCGGGAGAGCGAGACCGCGTAAGCCTGGCCTTTGCCGGCGGGCTCCAGGCTTTCGGCCTGGAGCAGCAGTAGGACCGAACCTTTCGAACGGGCGAACACGGCGAGACCTTTGGCGTCGCCTCCATCGACCGGCTGAAGGATCGCCTGGGTCAGTTTCGTCGAGCCTTTTGCGACATCGTTCGCGGTGCTCGTCGCGTCCGACCCCGAATCCGAGTCATCCCCACCGCCAATGTCAACCGCCCCGGTGGCAAAGAGCAGCACCAAGAGCACGACCAATCCACCACCGACCAGCTCGAACAAACGCCGCCGATCCCTGGGCACGGACAGGCGTGCTGGTGACCTGGGCTTGGAGGGGGGCGGTGCTGCTGACGATGCTCGCTGGGCTGGAGCCGGTGCTCTCTCCTCCGCGGGTGGCGTGGATGTGGAGGGGCCGAGAACGGAGGCGGAGCCCCCGCCCGCAGGCTCCTCCACAGCCGCGACAGGACCCGCGGCCGGAGCGCCCTGGTCCCCTGCAGCGACAGGACCCGCGGCCGGAGAGCTCTCGTCCCTCGCCGCTGCTGGAGACTCCTCGTTCAACTCCGCAAGCGCACCCTTGACCCGCGCCCGCACCTCATCAACGCTGAGCCCCATCAGCGCCGCAATGTCCTCATAGCCCTCTTCGCGCTGCGCAAGCAGGCGCAGAAGGGCCCTCTGGTCGTCGCTCATCCCCACCGTCTCCGAAGCCTACGCGAGCGGCCGCATGAGTAGGGTCTGGGCGCGATGGCGGACGACCCACGCGGCCTTGTCTCCCACTTCGACGCCCTGCTCGGCACCGAGTGGCTCGACGACGATCCCGACCACGCCCGGGTTCGGGTGACGATGCGAGACGAGCTGCGCCAGCCGGTCGGCCTCCTACACGGCGGAGTGATGTCCTCGCTGATCGAGAGCGTCTGCTCTCGCGCCACCGCCCTCACGGTGCTCGATGACGGGATGGCCGCGATGGGTCAGTCGATCAGCGTCAACTTCATCCGCCCGATCACCGAGGGCCACGCAGAAGTCCACGCCAAGGCCCGTCACCGCGGCCGCACGACATGGGTATGGGATGCGGAGGTCAAGGACGCAGACGGGAGACTGTGCGCGCTTGCTCAGATGACCATCGCTGTTAGGCCGTTGCCGAAGACCTAACCGCCGAAGCGGTTCGTGATTGGCAGTCGCCGGTCGCGGCCGAAGGCCTTCGGCGTGATCCGAATTCCCGGCGCCGCCTGTCGCCGCTTGTACTCCGAGCGGTCGACCAGCCTCACCACCTCATCGACGACGTCGGCCGGCAGTCCCGCAGCGACCATCTCCTCGCGCCCTTGGTCGCGCTCGACATAGGCCTCCAGGACGCGGTCGAGCAGCTCGTAGGGGGGCAGCGAGTCACTGTCGCGCTGGTCGGGGCGCAGCTCGGCAGAGGGTGCGCGCTCCAGCACCGAAACGGGGATCAGCTCGCGCCCCGCCACCTCGTTGCGGTGGCGGACCAGGTCGTAGACGAGCGTCTTCGGCACGTCCTTGATCACCGCAAAACCGCCCGCCATGTCGCCGTAGAGGGTGGCGTAGCCGACCGACATCTCGCTCTTGTTGCCCGTCGTCAGGACCAGCCATCCATGCCGGTTGGAGAGCGCCATCATCAGGTTCCCCCTGATCCGGGCCTGGATGTTCTCGGCGGCGAGGTCGGGCTCGGAGGGCTGGGCCGGCCGGCCGGTCAAGGCTCTCTCGTACTCGGCCATCGCGTCGGCGATCGGGATCTCGATCGTCTCGCAGCCGAGGTTGTCAGCGATAGTCCGCGCGTCATGCTGTGTTTCCGAGCTGGAATGGGGGGACGGCATGATCACGCAGCTGACTCGCCGAGGGCCGAGCGCATCGACTGCGAGCAGGGCAACCAGGGCGGAGTCGATTCCTCCCGAGAGGGCGACCCCGACGTGCTGGAAGCCGTTCTTGGCGACGTAGTCGCGCAGGCCGAGGACAAGCGCGGCGTAGACCTCGGCCAGGTCGCCGAGCGGCTCGGCCAGCGGGCCGGGAGCGGGGGAGGGGACCTCGCAGACAAGCAGTTCCTCCTCGAACTGGGCGGCGCGGGCGATCGGCTCGCCGTTCGGGTCGAGCACGAAGCTGTGGCCGTCGAAGACCAGCTCGTCCTGGCCGCCGACCAGGTTGCAGAAGGCGAAGTGGGCGCCGTAGGCGCGAGCGCGCTCGGCGAACATCGCCTCGCGCTCGCGGCCCTTGCCGCGGTGGTAGGGCGAGCCCGACGGGTTCGTGATCAGCTCCGCCCCCTGCGCCGCCTCGACCGAGGCCGGGGGTCCCTCGACCCAGCAGTCCTCGCAGATCGTCAGGCCGACCCGCGTGCCGGCGACCTCGATCGTCATCGGCTCATCCCGGGGGATGAAGTAGCGCTGCTCGTCGAAGACGGCGTAGTTGGGCAGTCGGTTCTTGCGGTAGACAGTCTGCAACGCCCCGTCGGAGAGCACGGCCAGCGAGTTGTAGGCGTGGCGGAAATCGCCGCCCTCGGCGGCGGGCTCGGCGAACCCGACCAGCGCGGTGAGGCCGGGGCCGACCCCTCCCGCCAGCTCCTCGACCGCGCGCCGGTTGGCCTCGACGAAGTGGCGCTTCAGGTAGAGGTCCTCGGCGGGGTAGCCGGGGATGCAGAGCTCGGGAAAGATCGCCAGGTCGGCGCCGGCATCGGCTGCTCTCTCGATCCACTCGGCGACCTTCGCCGCGTTGCCTGCGACGTCGCCCACCGTGGGGTCGATCTGGGCAAGCGCTACGCGCAAGGCAGGCTCCGGAGCGGCAGGCCGGTCACGGCTGAAGTATCGCCGCAGAGGGGGGAGGGTGGTATCCGCACTGTGTGTAGATTGCGGCGGGTGCGGGGGAATCGGCGGCTGATCGGGACTTCGCTCGCCTCACTGGCCTTGGTCGCGGTGGCGCCGGCTCCCGTCCTGGCCGGCGACCAGTGGGTCTTCCGCGCGCCCCTCGCCCGGCCGACGGATCAGCCCGACCCCAACCGCAACGCCTACACAGTTCCCGAGGCACCCCGCTCGCCCGCTTGCACGAGCCACTTCTGCATCCACTGGGTGTCGGAGGGGATCGACGCGCCGAAACTGACCGACGCCGACGGGAGCCGCGACGCCGACGGCGTCCCCGACTTCGTCGAGCGCGTGCTGGAGGTGGCCGAGCACGTCCACTCGATCGAGAACGGCAAGCTCGGCTGGCGCGAGCCCAAGTCAGACGGTCGTAAGGGGGGAGGCAGGGGCAAGACCGACGTCTACCTGGCTCAGATCGGCGGGGCGCTGTTCGGCTACGCCGCCCCCGACCGGGGCCAGGCGACCAGGGCACACCGCCTGCCTCGCCGTCTGCACGGCTACCTCGTGCTCGACAACGACTACGACCCGCGCGAGTTCCCCGGAACGACGCAGCTCGCCAACCTCGAGGTGACCTTCGCCCACGAGTACAACCACATCCTCCAGTTCGGCTACGACGCCTACCAGGACGCCTGGTTCGCCGAGTCGAGCGCGGTCTGGATGGAGGACCAGGTCTATGACAGCCGCAACGACTACCTGCGCTACGTGCGCCGCTGGGTGCGCCACTACGACACGCCGCTGACCGCGAACTCGATCAAGGAGTACGGCTCTGCGGTCTGGAACCAGTGGCTCGCCCACCGCTACGGCCGCGAAGTCGTCCGTAAGGCCTGGGCCCGGGCCCTCTACACGAAGCCGGGCGGCTTCTCGGTCTCCGCCTACGGCGCGGCGATCCGTGCCGCGCGCGGTCCCGGCTTCGGCCGCGACTTCGCCCGCTTCTCACGCGACGTGGCCGAGTGGCGCACCGGCACTGTCTTCCCCGAGGCGCGGCGCTACCGCGACGTCTCCCGTCAAGGGAGCCTGCCGACGACCGGCCGCCCCCTCCAGCGGTCGCTGAATCACACAACCGCGCAGCTGCTGCGCATCCATGCCCCCGGCGGGAAGGCCGTGGTGGTCAGCGCCACGGCACCGGTCGGAACCGAGGCCGGCCTGGCGCTGGTCGGGCGGATCGGCAGCGAACGCCGTGGTCGAGTGGTCTCGAAGTTGCGCTTCAAGGTGAACGGCGGCGCGATGTCGGTGCGCCTGCGGCGGCCAGGGCGCTTCGACCGGATCACTGCGGTGCTAGTCAACGCCGACGCCAGCACCGTCGGCTACAGCGCTCGCCTGTTCGACTGGAGCTACCTGCGGGACGCAGCGCCGTTCACGGTCAGCGCACGCTTGGCGCGCTGAGTCGAGCGGCCGTCGCCATCGCCCCGGCTGCCGCCTGCATCGACGGCTTCGGCCAGCGCCTGTTCGAGGTCGAGGCCGAAGCTCTCAAGGTCGGCCATCGCGTCGTAGTCGCCGACCAGGCCGAAGTTGACCTGGCCGTCATAAGACATGATCCCGACGCAGAGCGCCTGGCGGCGGGCGAGCGGGACCAGCGGGAAGATCGCTTCCATCTTCCGCCCGAGGACGTAGAGGGGAAACTGCGGCCCCGGCACGTTGGTGACCACGAGATTGAAGAAGCGCTGCGCCGGCTGCAGCCGGGCCGCCTGGGAAGTGATCGTCGGTGGGGCGAAGTCGGTGATCCTGGTCAGGATTTCAGCGCCGACCGCCTGGCCCGAGCCCTTCAGGTCGCCCATCGTCTCGGTGATCAGGCGCAGCCGCTCGACCGGGTCCTCGCACCAGACGGGCAGCGGCGCCATCATCGCCGCGATCCGGTTGCCGAGCGCGCCGCGCTCCTCCTCGGTGCGGACGCTGACCGGCACCAAAGCCCTCATCTCCAGAGCCTCGGTGTCGTGGCCGCGGGCACGCAGGTAGTTGCCGATCGCCCCGGTGACCACCGAGAGGACGACGTCGTTGACGGTTCCGCCGTGCTCGTTCTTGACCCGCTTCAGGTCGGCGAGGTCGGCGCGGACGAAGGCGATGCGCCGGTGGGGGCCGATCTCGACGTTGAAAGGAGTGGACGGCGCCGCCATCCCGGCGCCGATCATCTTGCTCGTCGCGCCGATCCCCTCCAGCACCTGGCGCGGGCCGCGCAGCGTGGCGCGGATGCCGCGGACGATCTCACGCGGGCTGGTGGCGCGCTCGCGCAGGGCGTCGGCGAGTATCTGCAGGTCGGTTGGCTCCGGCCGTGGCGCCCACTTCGGTGGGCGGACCGGGGGCGAGGTCGGCTCCTGCTCGACGTCGAAGAGGACGGTGGTGATGTCGACCCCCGAGACGCCGTCGACGAGCGCGTGGTGGCTCTTGCCGACGATCGCGAAGCGGTCGCCCGAGAGGCCCTCGACCAGCCACAGCTCCCAGAGTGGCTTGCTGCGGTCGAGCTGCTGGGAGAAGATCCGCGCTGCCAGGTTGCGCAACTGCTCCTCGGAGCCGGGCGCGGGCAGCGCGGTCTGCCGCACGTGGTAGTCGAGGTTCAGGTGGGGGTCGTCGACCCAGACCGGGCGGCCCTGGGCGAAGGGGACGAAGCGCAGCTTCTGGCGGAAGCGCGGTACCAGGTGCAGGCGCGACTCGATGTGGTCGCGGAACTCCTCGTGACTCGGCGGCGGCCCCTCGAAGAGGATCGCCGAGGCGACGTGCATGTGCGCGCCGGCTCGCTCCATGTGGAGGAAGGAGGAATCGAGTCCGCTGAGACGGTCGCCGCTCATCTGGGGCATCTTCGCATGGAGGACAATCTCGGCAGGGGTTTCACTTAACTTTTTCGGAGAGCGGCCGCTGCCGTCCGAGATTGGATCGGCCGAAAAAGTACAAGACGTTTCACCCCTACCGAGATTGTCCTCAACCGGCGAGGAGCTGCATCTGAGTTTGCCCTCCCGGCTCAGCGGTGGGCTCGCTCGTGAAGCTGGCGACTCGGACGCCTAGTAGGCGGACGGGGCGTGGTGGGGCATAGGCGCGCAAGAGGTCGAGGGCGACCGGAGCGACGACCGCCGGGTCGTTGGTCGGCGCCTCGATCGTGTGCGAGCGGGTGACGTTTGTCCAGTCGTCGAGCCGGACCTTGATTCCGATCGTGCGCCCCTCGAGATCGCGGGCCCGCAGGCGCCTGCAGAGCTCCTCGGAGAGTGAACGCAGCGACGTCGCCAGCTCGCCGTGGTCGGCGACGTCGTAGTCGAAGGTCGTCTCGGCCGATTGCGACTTGGTCTCGTGGACGGTGACGATCGGCGTCTCGTCTTCGAAGCGGGCGCGGGCGTACAGCCAGCGACCGGTGCGCGGGCCGAACTCCTCCACCAACACGGGAGCGTCGCGGGCGCGCAGCTCGGCCAGGGTGCGGATCTCCATCTGCTCCAACTTGGCGACGCTCTTCGGGCCGATGCCGGGGATCAGGCCAGGTGACTCAGCGGCAAAGCGCTCCAGGGCTTCTTCGCGGGAGAGGACGACGAGCCCGGCCGGCTTGCCCAGCTCGCTGGTGATCTTGGCCAGCAGGCGGTTCTCGGAGATCCCCACCGAGCAGGTGAGGCTGGTGTCCTCGCGGATCTCGGCGGCGATCCGGCGCATCGTCGCCTTCGGCGAGAAGAGCCCGGTCAGGTCGATGTAGGCCTCGTCGAGCCCAACCTGCTCGACCGTCTCGGCGTTCCGCCGCAGGATCGCCATCACGTCTCGGGACGCCTCGCGGTAGGCGGTGAAGTCGGGTTGGAGGTAGACGGCGTCCGGCAGCCTGCGCCGCGCCACCGCCGCCGGCATCGCCGAATGGATTCCGGCCAGCTTGCGCGCCTCATAGCTCGCCGTCGTCACCACCGCCCGCGGTCCCGACCCGCAGACGACGACCGGCTTCCCCTTCAGCTCCGGCCGCCTGCGCAGCTCGACCGACGCGTAGAAGGCATCCATGTCGAGGTGAGCGATCGTCCGGGAATCGGCCATAAACCGATGGTAGGACGGACTAGGGACGGGAACGCTCCGGCGGGCGGGTCCTGTCGCCACAGGGACCCACCACCCCTTCCGGTAGCTAAAGCTTCCTCAGGGGTGGTTCCCCCTACGGCGCCACCCGCCCGAGGAGCGTTTGCCCGACTGCTGCCCGGGTACGATCGGAGCGTGGCTGACCTGACTCACGCAAGGATCGAAGAGATTCAGGCGCTCGAAGGGTTCCTGGAGGGGATCAAGATGCACCAGGTCGCGAAAGGGCTGGGTGTCAGCGCCTTCGGCATCTCGATCGTCGAGATGGAGCCAGGCGCCACCGAGTACCCCGAGCACGACCACTCGCCCGACGGCATCGGCGGTCAGATGTTCGCCAGACGTCCAGAGCAGCTCGGCCAGGAGGAGGTCTACATCGCCCTACGCGGCTCCGGCACCCTCGAAGCCGACGGTGAGACCTTCCCGCTCGACCCGGACCACATCGCCCGCGTCGCCCCCGAGGTCAAGCGCAAGATCACTCCCGGCCCCGACGGTCTTCGCCTCCTCGCTCTCGGCGCAACCCCGGGCCAGCCGTACGACACCGGCGGCACGCTGTAGCTCGGACCAGCGTCTCGCTTCTAGACTTGAGCCAATGGCTTCCCCCGAGGCGAAGAATCTCGAGGCGATTTCGCAGGCGATCGACCAGCACAACTCGAGCTGTCCTTTTCCGGCAGCCGAGGTGCGGATGAACCCGTTCGAGGTCGAGCGGCTGGGTTGGGAGGAGATCCGAGGGCTGCCGGTCGTGCCCGACGCCGAGATCGGGACGGGTCGCTTCCGCATCGTCTGCTCTCGCGACGTGGACGGCGCCGGCCTCGAGGAGGTTGAGGCGGTCGGCCAGGAGCTTCAGACCGTGACGCCGGTCAACAACTGACGCGTCTGCATTTACCCGGCGTATAGCGGGGGTTAGTGCAGACGCGTGGCTCAGATGTCACTCCAGAAGTCCAATCCCAGCCCGGATAGCCAGTTCTGCGCTTCGCTATTGAGCTGGGTCAGTTGGTCGGTCCAGATCAGGACGCCCATCGCAATCAGGATCAGGCCACCGGTGGCGACGATCAGCTGGTAGTGGCGCTTGACCACGACGAAGGCGGTGGTCATGCGCGAGAAGGCGACGGCGGTGAGTAGGAAGGGGATCGCCAGGCCCGCCGAGTAGACGGCGAGCAGGAAGGCGCCGCGAGCGGCCGAGTCGGTCAACGAAGCGGCGGTGAGGATCGCTCCCAGGGTGGGGCCGATGCAGGGTGTCCAGGCGATCGCGAAGGCGGCACCGGCGACGACCGGGCCTCCTTTGCCAGCGCGGTCGAGCAGCGCTTCGACATGCCACTCGCGGTTCAGCCGCACGATGAAGAGCGAGGCGACGAAGAAGACGCCCATCGTGATGATCAGCGTCGCGGCAATCTTGCTCAGTAGCTCCTCGTGCTCGTTGAGGGTGGAGCCGAGGCCGGTCGCGGTCAGCCCGAGCAGGATGAAGATCGTCGAGAAGCTGGCGACGAAGAGCAGACTGGGACCCAGCACCCGGCGCCAGCCGGCGCTCTCCAGCTCACTCGCGGAGACGCCGCTGACGGCAGAGAGGTAGCCGGGGACGAGCGGCAGCACGCAGGGGGAGAGGAAGGAGACGACGCCCGCCGCCAGCGCGGCGAAGATCCCCACCCCGGCGGTCGGGTCGGTGCTGATCTCGGCGAGGAACACGTCCCCTCCAGGGTACTTCGCGCGATCGCTGTGACGCCTTCGGCGGGGGAGGGCCGCAACCGGTACATTCCTGGCTAGCCAGCCAAACCGCCGCTCGCATGCGGCGAGACCACAGGAGCAGAGCTTTGAGCAACCGCACGTTCGTGATCGGGGTCGGGATGACCAAATTCGAGAAGCCCGGCACCAAGGAGGGCGACTACCCGGACTGGGCCAAGGAGGCGGGGGAGAAGGCGCTCTCCGACGCCGGCATTCCCTACGAGGATGTCGAGCAGGCCTACGCCGGCTACTGCTACGGCGACTCGACCTACGGGCAGCGGGCGCTCTACCAGCTCGGCCTGACCGGGATTCCCGTCGTCAACGTCAACAACAACTGCTCGACCGGCTCCTCGGCGCTGTTCCTGGCCCGCCAGGCGGTCAAGGGCGGGATCGCCGAGTGCGCGCTCGCGCTCGGCTTCGAGAAGATGGAGCCGGGCTCGCTCGGCGTCAAGTACACCGACCGCACTAACGCGCTCGACAAGCACGCGATGCGGATGTTCGAGATCCGCGATCCCGAGCAGTCGCCGCCCGCCCCGCAGATGTTCGGCAACGCCGGTCGTGACCACATGGAGAAGTACGGGTCGAACCCAGACCACTACGCCTGGATCGGCTGGAAGAACCACAAGCACTCGGTCAATAACCCCTACGCCCAGTTCCAGGACGAGTACACGATCGAGGACATCAAGGCGGCGAAGATGATCCACGACCCGCTGACCAAGCTGCAGTGCTCGCCGACCTCCGACGGCTCGGCCTGTGCGATCGTCGCCTCTGAGCGCTACGTCGAGGAGCACGGCCTCTGGGGCCAGGCGGTCGAAATCGCCGGCCAGGCGATGGTCACCGACCTCTCCTCGACCTTCGCCGAGGACACCGACTGCATGAAGATCGTCGGCTCCGATATGTCAAAGCAGGCGGCCGAGGAAGCCTATGAGGAAGCCGGCGTCGCGGCCGAGGAAGTCGACGTCTGCGAGCTGCACGACTGCTTCAGCGCCAACGAGCTCATCACCTACGAAGCGCTCGGCTTCGCGGCTGAGGGCGAGGGTCACAAGCTGGTCGAGGAAGAGGCGACTACTTACGGCGGCAAGGTCGTCGTCAACCCTTCGGGCGGGCTGATCTCCAAGGGCCACCCGCTGGGCGCGACCGGCCTCGCCCAGTGCTCCGAGTTGACCTGGCAGCTGCGCGGCGAAGCCGACAAGCGCCAGGTCGAGGGCGCGAAGACCGCCCTGCAACACAACATCGGCCTCGGCGGCGCCGCCGTGGTCACCGTCTACAAGCCGGCCGCCGCCTGAGCGACGGCCGCAGGAGGAGGGCACGATGGCGAAGCAGCGACAGGCACTGAGCGGCAAGGTGGTGGCGATCACGGGCGGCGCGCGCGGGATCGGCAAGGCCACCGCGACGGCACTGATCCGCAAGGGGTGCCGGGTGGCGATCGGCGACCTCGACCTGGCACTGGCCGAGCAGACGGCTGGGCAGCTCGGCGGCGGCACGGTCGCGCTCGAGCTCGACGTCACCGACCGCTCTTCCTTCGCTGCCTTCCTCGATGAGGCCGAGCGCCAGCTCGGCCCGCTCGACGTGGTGATCAACAACGCCGGGATCATGCCGGTGACTCCGTTTGTCGAGGAGGGCGAGGATTCGGTCCGCCGCCAGGTCGACATCAACCTGCACGGAGTGATCACTGGCACCCAGCTGGCGATCGAGCGGATGCAGCCGCGCGGCCGCGGGCACATCGTCAACATCGCCTCCCAGGCGGGCAAGGGCGGCGTTCCCGGCATTGCCACCTACTCAGCGACCAAGCACGCCGTTGTCGGGCTGAGCGAGGCGGTTCGCGCCGAGCTACGCGGCAGCGGCGTCGAGGTCGCCTGCGTGATGCCGACCGTGGTCAACACCGAGCTGACCGCCGGCGTCGGCCAGCGCCTGGTCAAACCGGTCGAGGCCGAGGATGTCGCCAACGAGATCGTCGACGCGCTCGAAGTGCCGCGCTTCGACGTCTGGGTGCCGCGCGCCAACGGCGCCCTCTTCAAGCTCGTCGCGCTGCTGCCGCGAGGCGTCCGCGAGGCGATCGGGCGGTTGATGAAGATCGACAAGCTGATGACCGAAGTCGACCACGGCGCCCGCCGCGCCTACGAGGACCGCGCCGCCCACAGCGAGCCGGGGCTCGAAGCCGAGGGGTCGCTCGAGACGGAGCGCAAGGCGGCCTGACGCTGCCGACATTGACCACATCCTGGTGTGGTCAAAATCGGATGCGCTGATGGGCCGGATCTACGACGCGACCTGGGGGAGGGGGTTTGCGGCGCTCTATGACCGCGCCTTCGTGGCGGCCGAAGAGGCGGGGTTGCGGGAGATGCGGCAGGAGGCCCTGAGTGGGGCGAGCGGGCGGACAATCGATATCGGCGCCGGCACCGGTGCCAATCTGGGCTTGTTCCCGACGCAGGTCGCCGAGCTGATCCTCGCCGAGCCCGATCCTCACATGGTCAAGCGACTCAGGGGCAAGCTGGCCGAAGCAGGCTCGGCGGCGGAGGTGATCGAGGCGCCCGCGGAAAGCCTCCCGCTGGAGGCGTCCAGCGTCGATACCGTCGCCTTCACGCTGGTGCTCTGCACCGTTCCCAACCCGACCGCGGCGCTCGCCGAGGCCGCTCGGATCCTTCGCCCTAGTGGCAAGCTGCTCTTCCTCGAGCACGTTCGCGCCGAGGACCCCGGTCTGGCCCGCTGGCAGGACCGGCTCGAGAAGCCCTGGCGCTTCCTCGCCGATGGCTGCCACTGCAACCGCGACACCGTGGCGACGATCCAAGCCTCACCGTTCAGCGTCGAGCACGTCGAGCAAGGTGAGCTGCCCAAAGCACCACCGCTGGTCAGGCCGCTGGTGCGGGGCAGTGCCGTTATGTCCACCTGAGTCGCAGGCGGCCTGAGTCAGTCCGACTCTCGGCTCTCGCTCCATTCATGCACCAAGAGGGGCTGAATCGCGACGACGTACGCGATGAACGGCGGGGAGGCTACGCGGGGATCAGGACCGAAATCTCAACTCAACGCACGATAATGGTGGTTATGTGAACTCAGCCGAGAGCGGCTTCGATCGCGGCTTCGATTTCGTCGGCTGAGCCCAGCGTGCCTAGGGGTTCGAGCCCTCTCGTGCCCGGCCCTTCTACCGCGAACGACGGCGTGCCACCGAGACCGAGCTCTTCAGCTTCGGCGGTGTCGGCTGAGACTTCGGACAGGACGCGCTGGCTTTCGCGGTCGGTGTCCCACTTGGCGATGTCGGGGACGCCGGCGCCGCGGGCGATCTCGGTGAGGAACTCGTCGGTGACGTAACCGGAGCGCTCGATCCCCTGGTTGCGGTAGAAGAGCTCGAAGAAGGTCCAGCCGCGGCCCTGTTTGCCGGCGGCAATTGCCGCGGCGGCGGCGGGAACCGATTCCTCGCTGATGATCGTGAAGTTGCGGAACTCGATCCTGGCCTCGCCGCTGCGCACCTTGGAGTCGATCACGTCAGGGATGACTTCTTCGGCGTAGCCCTTGCAGACCGGGCACTGGAGGTCGCCGAACTCGACCAGCGTCACGGGAGCGCCGGGGTCGCCGAGCACCAGTTCGTCCTGTGGAATCCCGGCGAGCTCCTGGCGGACCACGTCGGCGCCCTCGAGGCTGGTGTCGCCGCCGTCGGTCTGGCTCTGGCCGATCACGATCAGCACTGCGACGACGACGATCGCCAGGAAGGCGGCGGCGCTGCCCAGCTGCGCGACGCGGCGGCGGCGCTCCTGCTCGACTTGACTGCGCTGCTCTGGGCTCATCGAGGCGTCCCAACGTAGCGGAGCATGCGGACCGCGTTGACGGCGAAAAGCACTGTCATCAGAATCGCGCTGGCGACGCACCACTGGCAGACCGCGTCGATTACGAACAGCTCCAGCCAGGTCAGGTAGACGCTGTAGCCGAAGCCGATCAGCGCTAGGGCGAAGCCGGCGAGGCGCGGACCGTCCCCCCGCAATAGCGCGGCACCGAGCAGCAGCAGGTAGCCGAGGATGCCGATCACCGCGACGTTGATCCCGGCCAGCTCTGAGTGGGAGCTTTCCGCGACCGTCTCGCAACCACCACCCCCGGCGAAGCAAGCAGGTGCGCCGCCGTCGGCCTCGGCGATCGCGATGTAGGTGGCAACGGCGATGCCAAGCGTCGCGACGAAGACAGCGATCGCCCGGAGCCTTCCCTCTGCCAGAGACATGCGGCGGGAGACTACGGGGTCCGCCTGTACCCCGGCTAAAGCAAGGGTTCGCTCAGTGCCGTTTCCAGCCGGTGCCGAAGAGGCGGCTGAGACGACCGGCGCGCCGGTTGGGCTTGAACTTGGCGTGGCCCTCCTCGGGCGGCCCGAGGCGCTTCGCCTCCTCAGCGCTGATCGCGAGGACGACGCCGCGCTCAGCGGTCCGGGCTACCTCGGGGGCGTCGGCAAAGCGCTGCACGCCCTCGAGGTCCTTGAAGACCACACCGTCGAAGATGTGCTCCTCGTAGTTGTCGAGGACCACCTCGACGACGCCAACCTCCACCTCGTCTGTGCTGTAGACGGGCGTGCCGGGCTGCACCGCCGAGTAGTGGACACCAGGGCCGATATCAGTCATCGCCGGGAAGGCTAGCGCTCGCTGCGCCCCGTCAGCGGAGCGGTGAACGCCGCTATCTCGCGCGAAAGCCTGCCGCCCTGCCAGGCGAGTGGCGACTCCCCCTCGCTCTCGCCAATCAGCCGCGCCAGCGGCAGGCACTCTGCGTAGGCCTCGGCGACGGCGCGTGGGTGGCCAGGATCGGCGTCATCGTGGCTGGCGACCACCAGCGCCGGCACCTGCACCGACTCCAGCTCCACCAGCTCCCCGAACGGCTGCGAGCGCGGGACTTGGCGCAATGCCTCGGCCACCGCATCGAGGTGGCGGTGCCGCAGCATCCGCTCACGGGTGAAGCGCAGGATCGACTCGCGCCAAGCCGGGTCAGCCGCCTGGAACCGGTCGATGTACTCGACGAAGCCGTCCACCCCGCTGGTCTCCAGCGCTGCCGCGAGACCGTTCCAATACGCCAGCTCCGCTTCGTCGATCGCGCCGCGATAGACCGGCCCGATCAGGACCAGGCCGGCGAGTCGCGCAGGGCTGCGCAGGGCAAAGGCGACGGCGGTATGGGCACCCATCGAGCTGCCGACAAGGACGAACGGCTCCTCCCTCACCTCTGTGGTCACGACCGACTCCAGGTCGCCGGCCAGCTCCAGGTATCCATAACCCTCGCCGGCGAGAGCGGGATCAGACTCGCCGTGACCGCGGGCGTCGTAGGAGACCAACCCGTAGCCCGCGCGCTCCAGCGCCCGCGAGCCGTGCACAACGGAGTCGCGGGTCGCCGTCAGGCCGTGACAAAGGACAATCGTTGGCCCCTCCCCCACGGTCTCGCCCTTGATCGCGAGACCGTCACCGGCCGTGAACGGGACCGGTTCAGCTGGAGTCATCCGAGCGTCGCGACCGCCCGCTCGAGGTCGCCGACCGTCTGGAAGGTGCTGCCGGTGCGCGAGACGTGGCGGTAGCGGACGACCCCCTCGCCGTCGACGACGAAGATTGCGCGCTGCACGTAGCGGCCGCCAGGCGCGTCCTTCAACCGTGCGAGCTTGGCGAATGGACCGACCCAACCGGTCACCCCATAACTCTTAGCCACCTCCAGGTCGACGTCCGCGAGTAGAGGGACGTTTAGTTCCTGCTCCTGCATCCAGTGCTCGTGAGAGTCGACCGATTGCGGCGAGATGCCCAACACCTCCGCGTCGAGCCGGTCGAGCCTGTCGCCCTGGTCGCGGTAGGAACAGAACTGCTTGGTGCAGACCGTGGTCGCGTCGCCAGGATAGAAGGCGAGCACGAGATTGCTTCCCCGATAGTCGGCGAGGCTATAGGTCCTGCCGCTGGTGCCCGGTAGCTCGAACTCGGGCGCGGCATCTCCTAGGTCGATCTTGGCCACCGGGCCAGGCTAACCGAGACGAGCGGGCAGGTACGCCTCAGGGCGAGCGCTGCAGTTCCGTGGCCTCTTCCTCGGAGCTGGTCTCTTTGCCGTCACCGGACGGCAAAGCAGGCTCGGGCTCGCCCCGGGCTTCATCGAGCCCTCTGCCAAGCGCTTCCGCGAGCTTGTTCCCGACCGCGATTTTCTGCTCGCGGTTGAGCGGCTGAATGAATTTGACGATCTCGCGGATTAGTGTCGCCACACCCTGCCGCTGCTTTTTTTCGAGTTCGCCGAAGAGGCGTATCGCGTGCTCGAGTGGCTCGGCGATTTCAGCACGCAGGTCCTCGTCGACCTCGGCCAACGGGACGAGCACGTCGGCAATCTCGGGAGGGAAGCCGAGCCGGTCGACATATGCGCTGCGCTCCCGCTCGCGAAAGAGCTGGCGGGCGTCGTCGTCGGGGTCGGCGGCACGCTGCTCGGTCGCAACCTCGACGAATACCGAGGCCAGAAGGTCGAGCTTCTCGGGGCTGGGCAACAGTTTGCCCTTTTCGATTTCGTAGATGTAGGAGGGCCTGATCCCCACGCGCTCCTCGAAAAGCCGCATCGGAATACGCCGCCGCTTTCGGAGATCTGTGAACGTGGAATCGAAAGACATTGTCTGCGTACACGCCAGCCTAGTCGAAATGACCGGACGGAACTGCAAAACCCATCACCGGACGGAAGTTCTGGTGGACTGGATCCGGCTGGGTGCTGAAACTAGCACGCCGAACAAACGTTTGGTGCGGGATCTGATACTTTGACTGGATAATTTCAGGGCACTGACCGGAATATAAACAGATTATCCAGGGTTAAGCTGAAACGGGGAACAGGGCAGACAATGGTGCGATCGCAGTACGAGGCCAGCTCAAGCAGGCGCAGCGGAGCCGGGGGTCATATGTAGCTCTCCATTCCGGCACGCCCCGGAATGGAGGTTTGTCTCCCGATTTGTCGCGCCTTCCCGAGGCCGGCGAGGACCGCTACATGCAGCGGGAGGCGATGTGAGCGAAGTCAAAAAGAACGACGACGTAACCGAGACCACGTTCGGATCTCACGAGACCGAGACGACCAGCAATGGCCATAGTGGCGAGCGGCCACCGGGGGCGCGGACGCCAAGGCGAAGAGCTTGCATCTTCCATCGCCGCGAGCGCGGTGCTCGGGGCAAGCCTAAGCTCGACCGCGAAGAGAGCAAAAACCGGAACTCGAACTGGCGCGAACGGATCGAAAACCTCGATTCCGTCGTCGCAATCGCGATCAAAGCCGGCAGCTTCGTGGTGCTGGCGACCCTAATGCTGCGAAATCCGGCCGCCTCACCCCTGGCGGTCGCTGGATTCGGTTTTGGGGGCGGGCTTGCGCTTGCCTATGGGTACTTCAAGCGCGGCCGGCAAGACCCGCCGGACGAGAACTAGCTAGTCGCGCTCGATCGTGACTTTCTCGATCAGGACTGTCTGTTTCGGTGTTTCTTCGGGGGTGCCCAGGGCATCGATCCGCGCAACTGTGTCCAAGCCCTCGCTGACCTTGCCGACCAGCGCGTATTCGGGCGGCAGCCCCGCGTCGGCGCCGGTGACAACGTAGAACTGGCTGGCCGAGCGCCCTGGAGGATCGGCCGAGCTCTTCGCCATCGCCACCACGCCTTTGGTGTAAGCGAGGTTGGCCGGTGGTTTCTCGTCGACCGTGTAGCCGGGTCCGCCGGTGCCGGTTCCTTCCGGGTCGCCGCCCTGGATCACGAAGCCCGGCGCGACGCGGTGGAAGGTGAGGTCGTCATAGAAGCCCTCCTCGGCGAGGAAGGCGAACGAGTTGGCAGTCTTCGGGGCGCGCTCGGTGTCGAGGACGATCTCGAAGCTGCCGCAGCTGGTCTCGACCACGGCGGTCGCTTGCTCACCCTGCGCGATGACCTGTTTGGGCGCTTTGAAGCTGACCTGCTTCGGCTGCGGCGCTTCGACCTGCTCGCAACCGTCGGCGCTCGCGGTCGCCGGCTCATCATCGTCACCGCCGCTGCGCCCGATCAGGATCGCCGCGACGACCCCCGCCGCGACCAGCCCGAAGGCGGCAAGGATGATCCAGCGGCGGTCCGGCGTCTCCTCCATCGCAGCGAAATCCTAGACGACCGAGCCCCGGTTGCAATCATCGGCGCGTGGCCCTCCCCCGCTCGACCTCCTCGCTCAATCGCATCGTTGGGCGCGCGATCAACGGCCTGGTCGCTCGCGCCCCGTGGCTATGGCCCCTGCTGAGGAGCCCGACTCGCCGCTTCTTTTCGGAGCGGGCGAGCGGCTGGGACGAGCGCACCGGTGCCGGCGGAGCCGAGCACCTGGCCCCCCTGGCGGCCGCCGTCCTCCACGTCGATCGCGCCCCCGAACGCATCCTCGATGTGGGTTGCGGAACGGGTGAGGACGCTCTGTTCCTGGCCCGCGAGTTTCCCCAGGCACGGGTACGCGGCGTCGACCTCTCCGAGGAGATGATTCGCGCCGCCATCGCCAAGGTCGGACTCGATCCCGAGGGCCGGATCGCCTTCAAGCAGGGCGATGCCGCCGACCTTCCCTTCCCGGACGAGTCATTCGACCTCGTCGCCCAGCTCAACATGCCGCCCTTCTTCGCCGAGATCGCCAGGGTCCTGCGTCCGGGCGGATGCGCCGTGGTTGCCTCTAGCTGGGGCGATCAGACCCCCTTCTATACGCGGCCCGCCCTGCTGCGCTGGAAGTTCCTCCAGCACGGGATCGAGCCAGTCGAGATCGGCGAGGCGGGTGCTGGGACTTTTTATGTCGGCCGCCTCACCGTGACCGGCTGAGCGGCCGCGCCATCTAGGCTTCGCGACCCGATGGCGATCGAGGGAATGCCGCTGGCGTTGCTGGTCAATCCTGCCTCTGCGCACGGCCGCACGCGGAAGCTGCTGCCACGGGTGGAGCAAGCGTTGGACACGCGGCGGATCGCCTTCCGCGTCGAGTTGACCCGCGGTCTCGAGGACGGGGTCGAGCGGGCGCTGGCAGCCGCTGACCTGGGCGAGGTGCCGGTGGTGATGAGCGGCGATGGGCTAGTCGGCGCCGTCGGTGGCGCCCTTGCCGGTGGCGAGACCCCGCTTGGCATCGTCCCCGGCGGTCGCGGCAACGACCTGGCGCGGGTGCTCGGTATCCCGGACGACCCGGAGGGTGCGGTTGAGGTCCTCGCCGCCGGCCACACGCGGCGGATCGACGTCGGTGAGGCCAACGGCAAGCGCTTCCTCGGCATCGTCAGTGTTGGCTTTGATTCCGAAGCCAACGAGCTTGCCAACGAGACCAACGTCCTGCGTGGCAACCTGGTCTACGCCTACGCGGCGCTCCGCACCCTGATCGGCTGGAAGCCGGTGCGCTTCACCGTGCAGATTGGCGAGAAACGGCAGCGCCTCACCGGGTACTCGATTTCCGTCGCCAACAACCGGGCCTTTGGCGGCGGCATGTTCATCGCCCCGGATGCCGAGCTCGACGACGGCGAGTTCGACATCGTCGCCGTCGGCGCGGTCTCCAAGCTGCGCTTCGTGAGTAACCTGCCGAAGGTGTTCAAGGGGACGCACGTCGATGAGGACGAGGTCCGCGTCTTCCGCGCGTCCCGCCTGGAGCTGAGCGCGAGTCGGCCGCTGCCGGTCTACGCGGACGGCGAGCACCTCACCGACTTGCCCGTCTCGCTACGCGTGTTGCCGCGCGCCCTGGACCTGCTCGTCCCGCCGCCTTGATCGCCTTCGGGGCGAAGGTTGCGCTGGCACGCGCTCTCGGCGCCGCCAGCCGGGTAAGCGGTCGCGGCGGCGGCACCACCCTCCCCGGCCGCGTGCTGCTGCGCCTCGCTCCCGACGCGATCGCCAGGCTCGGTGCCGGTCTCAACCGCGGCACGGCGATCGTCAGTGCCACCAACGGCAAGACGACCACCGCGGCGATGATCGCCGCCGTTCTCGGCGCGACAGGACGAGCCCCGGTGCATAACCGAGCCGGGTCGAACATGACTTGGGGGGTGGCCACGGCGCTGCTCGAGCAGCGCGGCCACGAGGGCCTCTTCGAGGTTGACGAGGCTTGGCTGCCGCGGGTGGCAGAGCAGCTCGATCCCTCGCTGATCGTCCTCGGCAACCTCTTCCGCGACCAGCTCGATCGTTACGGCGAGATCGAGACGATAGCCGACGGCTGGGCCGCAACCGTCGCCGAGCAAGCCGGCAGCACCCGCTTCGCGCTCAACGCCGACGACCCGTTGATCGCCGACCTCGGCCGTGACGGCGACGGGAGCCCGCGCGCGGGCGTCGTCTATTTCGGCCTCGAGGATTCCTCGCAGGCGCTGCCCGAGCTTCAGCATGCCTTCGACGCCAAGCACTGTCGCCGTTGCGGCCATCCCTACACCTACGAGCGTGCCTTCGTCGGCCATCTCGGTCACTACGCGTGTGAGGGCTGCGGCGCCCAGCGCCCAGCGCCCGAGGTGGCCGCGACGCGGGTCGAGCTGCGCGGGATGGCCGGTTCCTTGGTCGAGCTGCGCACCCCCCAGGGACCGCTGCACCTGGAGCTGCCCTTGCCCGGCCTCTACAACGTCTACAACGCGCTGGCCGCGGTCACGGCTTGTCTCGAGCTGGGCGTGGAGCCGGCGGCGATCGCGGCCGCACTGGGCGAGATGCGCGCCGCCTTCGGCCGGGTCGAGACGATCGAGGTTGCAGGCAAGCCGGTCTCGATCCTGTTGATCAAGAACCCCGCCGGCGCGAACGAGGTGCTGCGCACGCTGCGACTTGAGGCTGGCAGCGAGGGCATCGACCTCTGGATCGCCCTTAACGACGGCATCGCCGACGGGCGCGACGTCTCCTGGATCTGGGACGCCGACTTCGAGCTGCTCGAGGGCGTCGTGCGCCGCGTCGTCTGCGCCGGCACGCGGGCACCGGAGATGGCGCTGAGGCTTAAGTACGCGGGCTGGCCGATCGAGACGATCGAGGTCGAGCCGGGGATCGAGAGAGCGCTGGACCGGGCGGTGGCGGGGGCACCGCAGCGGCTCTTCGCCCTGCCCACCTACACGGCGCTGTTGGAGCTGCGCAAGCTGCTGGCCTCGCGTGGCCTCGCACCGGAGTTCTGGAGATGAAGATGGCGGCGGGCGGGTCCTGTCATGGGGGGAGGGGAGCCTGCGGGCGAGGTCTACGTCCTCGACCCCCCTCCCCCCATGCCACCCGCCCGAGCAATGTCATCTGGCAGGACGTCGAGTGTGGAGGCTACGTCGCGGATTTGAAGCTGTGGGAGGAGCTGGCTGACGGCGCGGCTGGGGGGGTCCTCGATCTCGGCTGCGGCACGGGACGCGTCGCGCTGCACCTGGCGAAGCGCGGGCACTCGGTCACCGGCCTCGATCTGGACGCCGAGCTGGTCGCCGCTTTCAACGAACGCGCATCCGGCTCCGCGCACGCGGTTGCCGAGGACGCGCGGGACTTCGAGCTCGAGGGCGATTTCGGCTTGATGCTTGCCCCCATGCAGCTCCTGCAGCTGTTCGATGGCGCCGCTGAGCGAGTGGCCTGCCTGCGGTGCGTCGCCGCGCACCTGGCCCATGGGGCGCGGGCGGCGTTTGCGATCGTCGAGTCGATGCCCGAGGTCGCCGAGGATGCCTACCCCCTCCCCGACACGCGGGAGGTCGACGGCTGGGTCTACTCCAGCCTGCCGCTCGGCGCCAGGCGCGACGCTGGGACGATCGCAGTGAGCCGCCTACGGCAGACCGTCTCGCCGGCGGGGGAGCTGAGCGAGGAGGTCGATGAGGTTCGCCTACTCCTGCTCTCGGCCGAAGACCTGGAGAAGGATGCACGGGTGGCCGGGCTGCGGCCGGCGGGACGGCACGCGATAGACGCCACCGACGACCACGTCGGCTCGACCGTTGTCTCTGCTCGAGAAGGAGGCCTGATGAAGCTGCGCCTGCTCGCCCTATACCCGGAGCAGATGAACATCTACGCCGACCGGGGGAACATCCTGCTCCTGCGTCGCCGCTGCGAGTGGCGCGGGATCGGGTTCTCCTACGCCGCGGCCGGCCCCGGAGAGGCGATCGATCCCGCTGCCCACGATCTCCTCTATATCGGCGGGGGCCAGGATCGCGACCAGCGGGCAGTGGCGGCCGACATGGTCGCGACAAAGCGCGACGCGCTCGCTGCGGCGATCGCCGACGGCGCCGTCGTGCTCGCGGTTTGCGGCGGCTACCAGCTGCTCGGCCACAGCTACCAGATCAAGGCGGAGACGCTGCCCGGGCTGGGACTTGCCGACCTCGAGACCGTGCGCGAGCCGGGGCCGCGGCTGATCGGCAACGTCGCGATCGAGGCGGATCTCGGCGGCGAGCCGCGGGTCGTCGCCGGCTTCGAGAACCATGGCGGTCGCACCTATCTTGGCCCCGATGCAAGGCCGCTGGGTCGAGTCGTCAAGGGGTTCGGCAACAACGGCAAGGACGGCTTCGAGGGAGTGCGGCGCGGCAACCTGATCGGCACCTATCTGCACGGTCCACTGCTGCCCAAGAACGCCTGGCTCGCCGATCTCCTGATCGTCCTGGCCCTGGAGCGGCGCTACGGGACACGGCCCGAGCTGGAATCGCTCGATGACGAGCTGGAGCTGGCGGCGCAGAGCTGCGCCCGCGAGGTTGCCCTGCGCGACTGAGTGACCCGGCGCGAGACCGGGTAGTCAGATGAGATGCGGTTGAGGCGAAAGCCAGGGTTCGCCAGCTTTGCGCTGCTCACTGCTCTCGCCGCTCTCGCCGGAGCGGGGCCCCAGCCGAGCATGGCGCAGAGCTGCGCCGAAGGCCTGCAGACGGTCGGCGACACGATCGTCGGCACCCCGTGCGGCGACACGATCCGCGCACCTCGCGGCGTCACCACCGTCAACGGCGAAGGCGGCGACGACGTCATCTACGGCCAGCGCGGTAACGACCAGATCAACGGCGGCGAGGGTAACGACCGCCTCTACGGCGGGATCGGAGACGACCGGCCCCGCGGCGGCCCTGGCGACGACTTCCTCTCGGGCGGCTTCGGCGCGGACTCGCTCGACGGCGAAGGCGGCAACGACTTCGTGCGCGGCGACGCCACGATCGACGCGATCGCCGATACCGGCGGCGGCACCGACACGCTCAGCTACGCGACCGGGGCGACGCCGGGCTTCTTTGATGGCCGGCCGGGCGTCTCGAATTTCGACGGGCTTCCCCCGGATCGGGAGGGGCGCGGCGCCTACGTGAACCTGCAGAGCGGTATCGGCGACAACGGCCTGGCTCCGTCGGGCGGAGGGGTCGACGAAGGGCTCGAAGGGACGAGCTTCGAGGTGGTGATCGGCAGCGCCTTCCCGGACTTCATCGTCGGCACCACCGACGCGGAGACGATCTACGGCGGCGGCGGCGCCGACGTGATCCTCGGCGAAGGAGGCTCGGACGTCGCCTACGGCGGAGCGGACGGCGACAGCTGCGACGCCGCGACGACGTTCGAGTGCGAGGCCGACGAGGAGGAAGTCGAGCAGCGCGACCCGGGCGCGATCTCGGTCGGCCTGATGGCGCCACAGTCCGGAGGGAACCCGGCTCTCTACCTGACCGGCAGCGACGAAAACGACGAAGTGACTGCCAGCTACGCCGCCGGCGCCGTCACCTTCGCCCTCGGACCGAGCTCGCAGGGCGGCTTCGACACCAGCCCCTCAGCCGCAGGCGGGTGCAGCGCGCCAGCCGGCGGCAAAGTCGTCTGCCCTGCTGCCTCGCCCGACTCGATCGTCCTCGCCGGGCTGGACGGGAACGACACGCTCGCCGTCTCTGGCTTCGGCTCGGGGGCGACGGAAGCGACCGCGGTGATCCTGCTCGGAAACGGGGGGAACGACGAGCTGATCGGCGGCCTCACCGAAGACGCCCTCGTCGACGGCGCCGGCGCGGACACCGCCGATGCCGGGGGAAGGGACGACGCGGTGCCCAACAACGAGGGGGGCGATCAGCTCCACGCCGGGACCGGCGAGGATCTCTTCGTCTCCAACGCGGTCTGCGACGGCGATTTGCTCGACGGAGGCCCCGACCGGGACAACGCCAACTGGGCGAACTTCAACGCAGCCGTGGCGATCGACATGGCGGCGCAGCGGGCAGGGCTCGTCGGGTCCGGTGGACAGCCACAGTGCGCCGGCAGCTCCCTGCTCACGACCCTCGCAGCAATCGAGGACACCGAGGGGACGGGCCTCAGCGATGTCATGATCGGCGACGCCGACCCCAACCAACTCCTCGGCAGGCCAGGACCAGACTCCTACTTCGCTGCGGCCGGTGACGACTCGATTCTCGCCAACTCGGGCACGCCCAACGACGACCCCGATCCGACGATCGATTGCGGCGAAGGCTTCGACACCGCTCAGATCGATCACCCCGAGAACGGCCCCGACGCTACGCCGATCGCCTGCGAGTCGGTCTACGAGCGCGATCCGAACAGCTTCCGGCCGCCCGATACCCCACCAGACCCGAACCCCGAGCCCGAAACCGCGCCGCCGGCCGGTGGCGGGCTTTCGCCTCAACCCCCACCGCGAGCCGACGACCGGACGCCGCCGCACACGCGCATTGCCCACAGGCCGCCCAAGCGTCTCTTCACCAACAAGCGGTCCCGCCGCGTCATCTTCGCCTTCGGCGCCAACGAGTCAGGCGCCTCCTTCCGCTGCGCGCTCGACCGCCGCCCCCTCCAACCATGCCGCTCCCCACGCCCCTACCGGTTGACGCTGGGCCCCCACACCTTCCGCGTCTTCGCGGTAGACGCCGCCGGCAATCGCGATCGCTCACCGGCCGTCTTCACCCTCCGAATCCAGCGCCGCTAACGCCCGCTAGACCCAAACCCGCCGTCGCCACGGGTGGAATCGCTCAACGAGTCGACCTCAACCGGCTCGGCCAGCGCAATCGGTGCAATCACCAACTGCGCAATCCGATCCCCTGCCTCCACGCGGAAAGTCTCCGCCGGATCGGTGTTGAGCAGCAGCACCCGTACTTCTCCGCGATACCCGGAGTCGATCAGCCCCGGCGAGTTGACCAGTGCGATCCCGTGCTTCCTGGCCAGCCCTGACCTAGGTAGCACCAGCCCGGCATGGCCCTCCGGGATTTCTACGGCCACCCCGGTCCCAACGCTCCACCTCTCCCCCGGCCCAATGTGAGCAGCCTCGCAGGCATACAGATCCAGCCCGGCATCTCCCTCATGCGCCCGCGTCGGCAGAACGGCCTCGTCCTTCAGCTTTGCTATTGGCAGCTGCGTCATCCCGAGGACCCTACAACCGCGATTGAAGGAAAGGCGGGGGTGTCCTCGCCTTTCCTAAGCCGCCGTGGTTCCCAGATCCTCGAATCGGTGCAGCTCAGCCCTGGGCACACGCGCATGAACGAGAACGCCGTCCGCACGATCCTCGCGCTCGAGGTCGCCCGCCAGCTCGTGCAGCTCGTGCAACCGAGCCCCTTCGGCGTAGGGAACAAGCAGCTCTACGTCGGCCAGCGTGTCTTCGAAAGCCAGCTCAACCCGTTCCCGGAGCTCCTCCAAGCCGATATCGGCCAGCGCCGAGACAAGAACACTGTCAGGGTGACGCAGCAGGGCTTCGTCGCGATCGCCCTTGTCGAGCAGGTCGACCTTGTTGAGCACCAGCAGTCGCGGCTTATCTCCCGTCCCGATCTCCTCCAGCACGGCGTCGACCGCCTGCATGTCGGCAAGACGGCGCTCCTCCGGCGCGGCCGCGTCGACGACGTGGAGGATCAGGTCTGCCAGGACCGTCTCCTCCAGGGTCGCCTTGAAGGCCTCGACCAGTTGGTGGGGCAGCTTCTCGATGAAGCCGACGGTGTCGGTCAACAGGTAGTCGCGGCCGGAGAGCTCGAAGCTGCGCGTAGTCGGATCGAGCGTGTGGAAGAGCCTGTCCCCCACCCCAACCTCGGCCCCCGTCAACGCGTTGAGCAGGGTCGACTTGCCGGCATTGGTGTAGCCGGCGAGGGCCACGCGCGGCAGTGACGAGCGGTCGCGCCTGGCCCTCATCGTGTCGCGGTTGCGCTCCAGCCGCTTGAGGCGGCGGCGCAGGGCTGCGATGCGGTCTCGGGCGAGGCGGCGGTCGGTCTCAATCTGACTCTCGCCCGGGCCCCTGGTGCCGATGCCGCCGTCCATGCGCCCGGCGCCAAGGCGCTCGAGGTGCGTCCACAGCCCCCGCATGCGGGCCATGTTGTACTCGAGCTGGGCCAGCTCGACCTGGAGCTTGCCCTCGGCCGAGTGGGCGTGGTCGGCGAAGATGTCGAGGATCACCGCGGTGCGGTCGATCACCGGCACGCCCAGCGCGGCCTCCAGGTTGCGCTCCTGGCGCGGTGCCAGCTCGTCGTCGCAAGCGACCAGGTTGGCGTCGCAGGCCGCGATCTCCCGCTTCAGCTCAGCCAGCTTGCCGTGCCCGAAGTAGCGGTCCGGATCAGGGGCGGAGCGCTGCTGGAGCATCTCGCCCGCCGTCGCCACGCCTGCCGTGTGCAGCAGCTCCTTCAGCTCGGCCAGCGAGTCCTCGTTCCCCGCTCCGTCGGCGATGCCGATCGCCAGCGCCCGCTGGCGTGCCCTCCGGTTCGAGACGCCGGTGCCATTCGCGCTGTAGCGCGTCTGGGCTTGGCGACCGTTTCTCGAACCTTGCACTCAGGCAAATTGTAGGCGCCGCCTGGAGATGGATAGGCTTACGCGCCGTGAAGGTCTTCGTCACCGGCGGCACCGGCTTCATCGGCGGGAAAGTCGTACGCCAGCTGCGTGAGCGCGGCGACGACGTGATCTGCCTGGTCCGCGACCCGGCCAAGGGCGAAAAGCTGAAGGCGCAGGGCTGCGAACTGGTCAGCGGCGATCTCGGTGACGGTGCCGCGATCCGCCGCGGCATGGAGGGCTGTGACGGCGTGATCCACGTCGCCGCGATGTACGAGGTCGGCATTCCGAAGTCACAGCACGCCGCGATGTACGCCGCCAACGTCGAGGGGACCAAACTGGTCCTGCGCAGCGCACTGGAGGCGAAAGTTCCCAAGGTGGTCTACGTCTCGACCGTCGGTGCCTTCGGCAACACCCACAAAAAAGTCGTCGATGAGACTTACAAGCACCCGGGCAGAGAGTTCACCTCCTACTACGAGCAGACGAAGTGGGAAGCGCACCGGGTCGCCGAAGAGATGATTGCCGGCGAGGACCTGCCCTGCGTGATCGTCCAGCCCGGCGGCGTCTATGGTCCCGGCGACACCTCGCAGGTAGCTGATCTGCTCGGAGAATTCCTCGCCGGCAAGCTGCCGCTGATCCCCTTCCCCGAGCTGGGGATCTGCATGACCCACGTCGACGACATCGCCGCCGGGATCCTGCTCGCCCTCGACAAGGGCAGGGTGGGCGAGGACTACGTGCTAAGCGGGCCGGTGACGACGATGCGCGAGGCGGTCGACGTCGTCGCCGGAATCAGCGGTCGCAAGGCGCCGAAGCACGCGATGCCGACGCTGTTGATAAAGATGCTGACTCCGATCGGGCCGCTCGTCGGCAAGATGATGGGCCAGCCGCCCAACCTGCGCGAGCTGATCTCCTCCGCTGACGGCGTGACCTTCTGGGCCAGCCACGAGAAGGCCTCTCGCGACCTCGGCTACGCGCCCCGCGGGATGGAGGAGGGCCTGCGGCAGACGCTCGAGGCGGACGACCGCTTTCCCGATCCGGTTGCCTGAGCGAGTCGGGGGAGGACTCGCCGGAGCAACAGCATGGAGGCTCCGTCGAGTCCTCCCCCGACTCCCATAGGCTGATCCGATGCGCGTAATCGATGTCATGCACCTCGGGCGGCCGCACGTAATCGGCTGCTGGGAGGTCGACGGAGCCCTCGTTGATCCGGGGCCGGAGTCGTCGTTGCAGAGGGTGCTCGACGCGCTCGAAGGTGAGCAGCCCCGCGCTCTGCTGCTCACTCACATCCACCTCGACCACGCAGCGGCGACCGGTGCCCTGGTCCGGCGCTTCCCCGAGCTCGAGGTGCACGTGCACGAGCGCGGCGCCCCCCACCTGATCGACCCTTCAAGGCTGCTGGCCAGCGCCGAGCGCCTCTACGGCGACGCGATGGAGCGCCTCTGGGGAGAAATCGTCCCCGTCCCGGAGGAGAACGTGAAGCCACTCAGCGGCGGCGAGCGCGTGCTCGGCATGCAGGTCGCATACACCCCGGGCCACGCCTCCCATCACGTCTGCTACCTGCACGAGGAGAGCGGCACCGCCTTCGTCGGCGACGTCGCCGCGGTCCGCATCCCGCCCTCAGGACTGATCGTGCCCCCCACTCCGCCGCCCGACATCGACATCGAGACCTGGCAGGACTCGATCGGCATCATCGAAGGCTGGGCGCCGGAGCGCTTGGCGCTGACCCACTTCGGCCAGGTCGACGAGCCTGCAGCACATCTCGCGCAAGTGCGCGAGCGACTCCGTGAGGAGGCGGACCTGGCGCGGGAGCTCTCCGAAACCGAGTACGAGCAGCATCACCGCGAGCGCGTCGCTGCCAACGCCGACCCGGAGACGGCCGCCGAGCTGATCCAGTGCGTCCCGCCGGAGTATCAGTGGCGCGGCCTGGACCGCTACTGGCGCAAGCGTTAAGGTTGCTCCGCTTGGGTAGGAGCATTCGATTTCTCTCACTGGGGGGAGGCAACGTGAGCCGAGGCCTTTTTCGATCGTCAATCCGCTTCGTCTGCGTCGGGCTCTTCGTCGCGCTGGCTTCACTTCTCGTCGCTTGCGGCAGCGACGAAAGCACTCAGGAGCTGGCCGTCACCTTGCAGGGATCCGGAAAAGACTCGAGCTTTACAGCGCCCAAAGAAGCCGACTCTGGGCCGGCGGAGATCGAGCTGACAAACGACGGCGAGAAAGAGGCCGAACTACAGCTGCTCCGGGTTGAAGGCAAACCCTCAAGCCAGGAAGTGGCCGATGGTCTCAAAAACGCGGTCGAAGGCAAACCCCTTCGCGCTTGGTTCTCCGCCGGAGGCGGTGTCGGCCCGGTGGCACCCGGTCAGTCCCTCACCGTCACCCAGGTCCTCCAGCCAGGCACCTACTACCTCTACAACGCTGAAGCAGGCACGGTGAAACCAAAGTTCACCGTCAACGGCGAAGAATCCGACGCGCAGCTGGAGGCCGACACCACCGTGAAAGCGGTCGACTACGGGTTCGAGGCGAGCGCGCTGCCCGCCGGGCAGAACGAGATCCTTTTCGAAAATGCCGGTGCTCAGCCGCATCATCTGCTCGCCGCGCCCTTGCTTGGCGACAGCACCGCCGAGGACGTCGAGCGCTACTTCAAGGCCGAAAAAGGCAAAGCTCCCCTAGACCAGAAAAGCACTCAGTCGACAACGGTGATCGAAGGCGGCGAAAGCCAGCTCGTAACGCTCGACCTCGAACCTGGTCGCTACGTCTTCTACTGCTTCGTCAGCGACCGTGAGGGCGGCCCACCCCACGCCCTCAAAGGCATGGTCGACGAAGTCGAGGTCGAGTAACCGGAGGAACGCCTGGCTGCTCAGGCCAGGTGCTCGCGCATCCGCTCGACCGCCTCGGTGATGCGCTCGTCCGGCGTGGTGAGGGAGATACGGAAGAAGCCCTCGCCGCTCGGCCCGTACATCGAGCCCGGCGAGACGACAACCGCCGCCTCTTCGAGCACCAGCTCAGAGAAAGAGGTCGAGCTGTGCCCCTCGGGGACCGGTGCCCAGACGTAGATCGTCCCCTTCGGCGCTGTCACCTCGACGCCGATCTCGCGCAGCGCCTCGACGACCAGGTTTCGCCGTCGGGCATAGGTCTCGTTCATCCGCTCCAGCGGGCCGCTGGGCCCGCGCAGTGCCGCCGCGCCAGCGAGCTGGGTCGCCTCGAAGAGGCCCGAGTCGACGTTGGTCTTCAGCCGCCAGTAGGTCTGGATCGCCTCGGCATTGCCGAGGATCGCGGCGCAGCGCCAGCCGGTCATGTTGTAGCCCTTGGAGAGCGAGAAGACCTCGACACCGACCTCCTTGGCGCCAGGCGTCGCCAGGAAGCTCGGTGCGACGTAGCCGTCGTAAGTCGTCTCCGAGTAGGCGTTGTCGTGGACGACGAGGATCTCGTGCTCGCGGGCGAAGGAGACGACCAGCTCGAAGAAGCCATCCGGGACCACCGCCCCGGTGGGGTTGTTGGGGTAGTTGATGAACATCAGTCGCGCTTTCGCAGCGACGTCCGCGGGTACGGCGCTGAGGTCCGGGGCGAAGCCGAGGTCGGGGACCAGGGGTAGCAACTCCGGGGTCGCCCCGGCGAGGATCGGCCCGCCGGTGTAGACGGGGTAGCCGGGGTCGGAGGCGAGCGCGACGCCGCCTGGGTCGAGGAAGGCGAAGCAGAGGTTGTAGATGCACTCCTTGGCGCCGATTGCCGGGATCACCTCGTTCTCGGGGTCGATCTCGACCCCGAAGCGCTCGCCGTAGAACTCGGCAAAGGCCTCGCGGAACTCGGCCCGGCCGCGGTTGGTCGGGTACTTCTGGTTGGTGCCGTCGGCGACCGCGTCCTGCATCGCCTTGACCACGTGCGGATAGGTCGGCTGATCGGGGTCGCCAATACCGAGGCTGATCACATCGATGCCGGCCGCTCGCTTGTCTGCAATCCGCCGCTCGAGCTCCTGAAACATGTAGGGAGGCATCGCCTCAAGGCGCTTGGAGGGCGCAGCAATGCCGGGCTTTGTCTCTGCGTTTGTCATGGCCGGCACCCTAGAGGTCGGCAAGTGCCCGGAGCAGCTCCGGGGAGAGCTCGCCGGAGCAGACCGGCTCCGCCCAGCCGCTGAGGCGCACGTCGAGGTCCTCGGAAATCTCGACCTCGAGCTCGCCCCCGTCAAGCTCGACCGTGATCGGGCTCGACGTGCCACCGAGGAAGGCGGTGATCGCGGCACCGCATGCGCCGGTTCCGGAGGAGAGGGTCTCCCCCACCCCGCGCTCGAAGATCCGCGCTCGCACCCTGCTTCCTTCGACGCGCAAAAAGGAGACGTTGGTCCGGTTGGGGAACAGCTCGTGGCCTTCGACCCCCGGCCCGATCGCGGCCAGGTCGAGCCCCTCGAGCTCGTCGCCGACGTCGATCGCGCACTGGGGGTTGCCGATCAAGACGTGCTGGAAGCTCCACTCCCGCCCGGCAGCGGTCAGCACGCCCTTCCCGTCCGGGCCACCGGAGGGGAAGTCCTTGGACGCCGTGGCCGCCCGGCCCATCTCGACCGAGCAGGTCCGCTCGGAGGTGATCGTCGGCGTGACCGGCCCGGCGGCGGTGAGGATCGAGAAGGTGTCCTCACCTGTCCAGCCGTGGCGGCGCAGGTAGAGAATCGCCTCCCGCGCCCCGTTCCCCGACAGCTCCGCCTCAGAGCCGTCGGGGTTGAAGATGCGCAGCATGGCGACAAACGCCGCGTCGTCGCTCCGCGAGAGCAGCAGGATGCCGTCCGTGCCGAGACCAAAGTGCGGATCGCAGATCCTCTGCACGCGCGCCGCGGTCAGCCCCCAAGGAAGCTCCTCCGCCTCGACGATTAGGTAGTCGTTGCCCAGCGCCTGCCACTTCTCGAATCGCATTCGCGGCGCAGCCTATTCGGAGAGCGAGGCGACCATCTCGGCGGCGACGGCGGCATCGTCACGGTTGCCGCGGTCGATCCAGTGGAGGTTGGGGATCTTGCGCATCCAGGTGAGCTGGCGGCGGGCGTAGTTGCGGGAGCGTTTCTTCATCAGCTCGACGTCGCCGGCGAGCAGCTCGTCGAAGCCGAGGGCGACGCGGGCGGTTCGTGACGGTCCCTTCGCTTCCGCCGCGACCACCTCCTCATGGGCGCCAGCAGCAATGATCGCCTCGGTGCGTGCATCGATTCGCTCGTAGAGCGCTGCCCGATCCATGCTCAGGCCGAAGATCGTGGTGGGGTGCCGCGTCTCCGGTGACCACAGCTCCGAGTCTTCGCTTTCCGGTGGGGCCTTGACCAGCGAAAGCTCTGCCAGAGCTGCTCTCAGGTAGAGACCCGTCCCTCCCACCACAATCGGCCGCCTACCCGCCTCAAGTGCCGCATCGATCTCGGCATGCGCCAACGGCATGTAGTCGCCAACCGAGAACGGCTGCGACACCGGCACAAACCCGACCAACCGATGCTCCAACCGCCGCTGCTCCTCAGGGGTAGCGACCGCGGTAAGAACGCCCAAGCCCTCGTACACCTGCAACGCATCGCAGGAAATCGCAATCGGATCCTCGCCTCGGCTGCGAAGCAACTCCGCCAGCTCGATGGCGACACCTGTCTTGCCGACTCCAGTGGGCCCGAAGATGGCTAGGACGTGCGACTCAGCAGCCTTTCGCTTCCGGCGAGACTCGTGGACGTCGCCGACTCGATCTCCACCAAGGCCATCTCACCTGGCTGCGCCGTTCCAGCGAAATGGACCGTTCTTGTTGTGCCTGGTTTTCCCTCGCAGCCGCGACGGGTCGGTCCGACTGGGTCCTTCAACCAGCACCTCAAGCTCACGGCCAACGAACCGCTCCGCTCGCTCCGTAGCTCGCCCCTGCACCAACTCGACCAGCCGCCCCATCCGCTCGCGCTTGACCGGGTGCGGGACGTGCCCGTCCATCTCCGCCGCCTCGGTTTCGCGTCGCGGCGAGAAGACGAAGGTGAAGGCGCTGTCGTAACCGACCTCGTCGACCACTTCCATCGTCTGTTCGAAGTCAGCCTCGGTCTCGCCGGGAAAGCCGACGATGATGTCGGTGGTGATCGCGCAGTCCGGGACGTGCTCACGGATCAGGGCGACGCGGTCCATGTAGCGCTGGCGGTCGTAGGTGCGGCGCATGCGCTTGAGCACGGCGCTGGAGCCCGCCTGGAGCGGCAGGTGAATGTGCTCGCAGAGAGAGGGCAGCTCAGCATGGGCGCGGATCACGTCTTCTCGCATGTCCTTTGGATGCGGGCTGGTGTAGCGAATGCGGTCCACCCCCTCCACCGCGTCGATCCTGCTCAGAAGCTCGGCGAAGGAGATCCGTGCACCCTTCGGCAGGTCGCGGCCGTAACTGTTGACGTTCTGTCCCAGCAGGGTTACCTCGCGGACCCCGTCGACGGCCAGTGCCTCCGCCTCGATCAACAGCTCGCCGGGATCGCGGCTCACCTCTCGCCCCCGGGTCGAGGGGACGATGCAGTAAGCGCACTTACAATTGCAGCCCTGCGAGATCTGCAGCCAACCCTGGAACTCGCGCTCGCGCCGGGTCGGCAGGTGGCCGGAGAAGTCCTCGAACTCGAAGTAGCCCTGCGCCGTCAGCGAGTCCGAGTTGAGGAACTCGGCGAGCTTGTGGATCTGGCCCGGGCCGAAGGCGACGTCGACGAAGGGGAAGCGCTGGAAGACCTCGTCCTTGACCGATTGCGCCCAGCAGCCGCCGACCCCGACCAGTCGCTCTGGGTCTTCGGACTTGAGCCGCTTCGCCTCGCCCAGGTGGGCGACGAAGCGACTGTCCGCCGACTCGCGGATCGAGCAGGTGTTGAAGAGGATCAGGTCGGCCTGGTCGCGGCTGGCGACCTCCGCGTACCCCAGCGACGCGAGCATCCCGCGCATGCGCTCGGAGTCATGCACGTTCATCTGACAACCAAACGTGGTTACGTGAAAGCTGGGCATCGGCCCAAACTTTAGGCGAGGGCGCCGAAAACCGAGCAGGTCAGGGGATGCAGGGAGGCTGGAGAGGGGAGCGCACAGTTGGTGCGTGACCCGATCCGGCCGACCGAAGACCCTGAGATGCGACGGTTTGCAGGTGCCCTACTCGGCTGCCTCTTCTTCGGCTTCCTCAGTGGCGTGCGGCAGGCCGACCTCCTGCTCATGGTGCTCTTCCTCATCCTGGGAATGCATGACCGAGAAGGTCGCCGAGCCGACGACGAAGACCACAAACCAGAGGACGACAACCGGCCCCAACCGACCCGGGAAGCCCTTCACGCGCAGGCCCAGGAATGTGACCACCACGGCCGAGACCGCGAGCACAATCCCGCATACGTAAAAGAGGTCGCCGTTGCTCATGCGCGCGGCATCCTAAACGCTGAGGCTGCTTGATCGGCGCATGCCTGTGTCCTCAGTCGCTCGCGTGCAGAGCACGCCACGCTCCCTGCGTCCTTGGCCTGCTTGATCAGGCAGCCTCAGCTGCTTCTACTACCGGAGCAACCTCGGCGCCGATCCCCAGCGCAGCACGGATCTTGGCCTCGATCTCACTGGCGAGGTCTTTGTTCTCAGCGAGGAATTGCTTGGCGTTGTTGCGTCCCTGTCCGAGCCGGATCTCGCCGTAGGAGAAGAAGGCGCCCGACTTGCGGACCAGGTCGTGCTCGATGCCGAAGTCGAGCAGCTCGCCCTCGCGTGAGATCCCGGTCCCGTACTCGATGTCGAACTCGGCCTGGCGGAACGGCGCCGCCACCTTGTTCTTGACGACCTTGACCCGCGCCCGGTTGCCGACCGCCTCGGTTCCTTCCTTGAGGGTTTCGATGCGGCGGATGTCGAGGCGCTGCGAGGCGGCGAACTTCAGCGCCCGCCCTCCCGGCTGCGTCTCCGGCGAGCCGAACTGGACGCCGACCTTTTCGCGGATCTGGTTGGTGAAGAGGCAGACGGTGTTGGTGCGGTTGAGGTTGCCGGCAAGCTTGCGCATCGCCTGCGACATCAGGCGGGCCTGGAGGCCGACGGTCTGGTCTCCGATCTGCCCTTCCAGCTCTGCTTTTGGCGTCAGCGCCGCGACGGAGTCGATCGCGACGACGTCGATCGCGGTCGAGGCGATCAGGCGGTCGGCGATCTGCAGCGCCTGCTCGCCGAAGTCGGGCTGGGAGACAAGCAGCTCGTCGGTGTCGACGCCGATCGCCCGAGCGTAGATCGGGTCCATCGCGTGCTCGGTGTCGATGAAGACGCAGACTCCGCCCAGCGCCTGAGCCTCGGCGATGATGTGGTAGATCAGCGTCGTCTTTCCGGAGGACTCGGGGCCGTAGATCTCGACCATCCGCCCGCGTGGCACGCCGCCGATGCCGAGCGCCAGGTCGAGCGCCAGCGAGCCAGTTGGGATCGCCTCGACGGGCAGCGCGTTGTCGGTGCCGAGGCGCATCAAGATACCCTCGCCAAACTCTCTTTTGATGCCGGTGACCGCGTTCTCCAGCGCGGCATCCTTGGCTTTTGCCTCCTTCGCCGAGGCGTCCTTCAAAGTCGTTTTCTTGTCTGCCATCTCTCTCACCTCAGCTTGACTTGGGCCAGCGGGGTGTATCGCGCACCCTGCGGCTGGAGTTTGGAAAGGTAGAGCGTCATCCGGACGCCACTGAACGGCTGCAACAGCTTCTGCGGGAGCCCACCGGGAGGCTTGGACAGGCGGGCCGGGCGCTTCGACCCACGCCCCTGCGATGGCACCCTCGCGACGGTGACATGGGGCCAGAAAGGGCGCTTCTCGGGCTCGTAGAGCCGCGCCGATACCAGCTCCTCCTCGAGTTCGACCTGCAACGCAACTGTCGCTGGCGAGACGGCCGGCAGGGCGAAGAGACGGGCACGGCTCATTGTGGGCTTGCCGACCGGGTCTCCCAGCTCGATCCGAGGCGCAGAGCCCTCTCTCCCTTCGACGATCTCGGCCAGTCGGGGGATCTCCTTCTCAGCCCGGTAGCCGAGAAAGGCCAGCGTGATGTGAAGCGCGTCGCGCCGTACAGGACGCAAGGCAGGGTCGCTCAGCTCCTCGCGCCCCCAAGCCTCGATCCCCGCCCTGACCGAGTCGGGCAGGTCGAGAGCGATGAACAAACGCGCCCGCGGGCTCTTAAGCCTCTCCTTCGCCATCGTCCCGCCACGCTACGGCGAGCGGACGCGCAAGACAACGCATCGGTGTGAAAAGTGTGTGTCGAGCGGCGCTAGAGAGGTGCCTCGCCGCCGCCCAACAACAGCCGCAACAGGTGCATGCCGACCAGGGCCGAGCGCTCGCGAATGTCGGCGCGGCCCCCGGGGATGACGGGATCGCGGGCGATGCTGCCCCCCTCGGCGAGACGGGCGTTGAAGCAGACGTAGCCGACCGGCTTGTCCTCCGTGCCACCGTCCGGCCCGGCGATTCCGGTGATCGAGACCGCGACGTCGGCGCCGAAGCGCTCCAGGGCCCCGACCGCCATCGCCTCGGCGACCTCGGGCGAGACCGCCCCGTGGGTCTCAATCAGGCCGGCGTCGACGTCCAGCAGCTCCTCCTTCGCCTCATTCGAGTAGGCGACGACGCCGCCGGCCAGGTACGCCGAGGCCCCGGGGAGATTGGTGATCCGCGCCGCCAGCAGGCCGCCGCTGCACGACTCGGCCAGGCCGAGCCGGCGGCCCTCGAGCAGCCCGGCGACCTGGGCGTCGATCGTCTCCCCGTCGAGGCTGAACAGGTGGCGCTCGTGGCGCTCGCGCAAGCCGGCGCGCAGCGCCTCCGCCACAGTCTCGGCCTCGGAGCGGTAGCGGACGTCGACCTCGATCTCGCCGCGGCGCAGGCAGGTGGTGACCTCAACCGCGGAGACCTCGGTCCCCTCGGCCTCGATCTCCCGCAGGCTCTTGGCGATCTCCGACTCGGGGATGCCGAACATCCGCAGCGTGTAGCCGTGCAGCGGCGTGGCCCGTGCGAGGGCAGCCTGTACCGGCTCCGCGGCCATCGCCGCCGGCCACATCGGCTGGAGCTCGCGCGGCGGGCCGGGCAGGACGATGACCACGCGACCGTCGGCGGGCACCACTAGGCCCGGCGCCGTGCCGACCGGATCGAGCGCGATCGAGCCCTCCGGCACCATCGCCTGCTTGCGATTCGCCACTCGCAGCGCCTCCGCGTCGACTTTGACTCGTTGCGCGAAGACGCTCAGGATGGCGGCGATCTTCTCCTCCATCCCCTCGTCGAGGACGAGCTCGCGCCCGGCGAAGCGCGCGACCACCTCCGCGGTCAGGTCGTCCGCGGTCGGCCCCAGCCCGCCGGAGGTGACGATCAGGTCCATCCCCTCCGTCGCCATGAAGCGGAGCGCCGCCTCCAGGTCGTCCGGCCGGTCGCCGACGACGACGATGTGAGCGACCTCGATGCCCAGCTCGGCCAGTCGCTCGGAGATCCAGGGACCGTTGCGGTCCGCGATCCGGCCGGTCAGGACCTCGGTCCCGGTAACCACCACTCCCGCCCGCACCGCCGCCCCCGGACGCGGGAGCGAGTGCCTGTCCATATCTGATTCCTCAGGCATTCGCGAGAGCAGAGGAGGCGGCGATATATGTCACAGGCAGGTCGGCCTTTCGCTGTCTTCGAGCGGCTCGAGCCCGCCGTCCTCGCCGATCGCGTAGCCGACCGGACTTGACGTCGCCGGGATTTCCGCTTCCTTACCGTCGATCCTCATCGTGACCTCCCCATTGCCGAAGGAGACGGTGAAGCTACCGGAGCGGAAGGGGCCCTCCTCCGCTCCTTCGGTGAGGATCTGACCGTCGACCAGCGGTTCCCCACGGCCGTCGAGCACGCAGACCCAGACTTCCGCGGTGGCGACCAGCTCGAGCGAGAGGCCCGACCGCGGAGCCTGGGTCGGCGGCGGTGCGACCGGCTCCTCGGCATTGACGACGCCGCTGGGCTCGCGATCGACCGTCACCGTTGGATCTTCGTCGCCGGTGAAGAGGCCTATGCCGACTATCAGGCCGATCAACGCCACCACCACGGCCGCGGCGACGACCCGGCCACGAGCCTGCGGCCGAGGGGCGGCCGGACGGCGAATCGCCGCTGCGGCATCGGCGCTCGCCGGCGCCGCCGCGACGCTGCGCCTGTAGTCATCGGCAAGCCGCTCGCCGTCAAGCCCCAGGTAGGAGGCATAAGTACGGATGAAGCTGCGGACATACACATCGCCAGGCAGAGACATCCCAATCCTCGCCCTCGATCGCCCGCAGGTAGCGAATTCGGATCCGGGTCGCGGCTTCGACCTCGGAAAGATCGACTTTGCGGCGATTTCTCGCCTCGCGAAGGGTCGCTCCAATCCCTATGTCCACACGGACATTGTGCTACTCGGGCACAACCGCGGGACGATCTGCCTCCGAGTCCGCGCTCGCATGGCTCTCGCCGCCGCCGATCACCCGCGACAGGTCTGCCTGGGTGATCAGCACCTGGCGCGGCTTCGATCCCTCGTAGCCGGAGATCACCCCACGCCGCTCGAGCATGTCGATCAGGCGCCCGGCGCGGGTATATCCCACGCGGAGGCGGCGCTGGATCATCGAGACGGATGCGGTCTCGGTCTCGACCACGAGCCTGATCGCGTCGTCGAGCAGGTCATCACTGTCGGGGTCGAAATCTCCATCGCCCTCCCCCAGGCCCTTCTCCTCGTGCACCTCGAGCAGCTCGGCCTCGAACTCCGGCTCTCCCTGCTTGGCCCAGTGGTTGGTGATCCGGGCGATCTCCTCCTCGGTGACGAAGGCGCCCTGGATTCGGGCCAGCTTCGAGCTGCCGGCGCCGCGGAAGAGCATGTCGCCCTGGCCGAGAAGGGCCTCGGCGCCGCCCTGGTCGAGGATCACCCGTGAGTCGGTCTGCGAGGAGACGGCAAAGGCGATCCGGGCCGGGATGTTGACCTTGATCGTGCCGGTGATGATGTCGGTCGAGGGGCGCTGGGTCGCCAGCACCAGGTGGATCCCGGTGGCGCGCGACTTCTGCGCCAGGCGGATGATCGAGTCCTCGACCTCGGCCGGCGCCACCATCATCAGGTCTGCGAGCTCGTCGATCACGCAGAGGATGTGCGGCAGCGGCGCTTCGCCCGCCTTGGCGCGCGCGCGATTCAGCTCGGCCAAGTTGCGGCAGCGCGCTTCGCCCATGATCCCGTAGCGGCTCTCCATCTCGCCGATCAGGTTGGCCAGCACGTTGGCGGCCAGGCGCGGCGAGGTGACGACGGGCGTCAGCAGGTGAGGGACGTTCTCGTAGTGGTTGAGCTCGACCTGCTTGGGATCGACCAGGACGAGGCGGGCCTCGTTGGGGGAGGCCTGCATCAGGATCGAGGAGAGGATCGCGTTCACGCACCCGGACTTGCCCGAGCCGGTGGTGCCGGCGACGAGGACGTGCGGCATCTTCGCCAGGTCGGTCCAGACTGGGTTGCCGTCGATTCCCCGGCCCAGCCACGCGACCAGCGGCGAGGTCTTCTCCGGCCGCCCGGCGTAGATGTCGCCGAGCCGGACGATGCGGCGGCGCGCGTTCGGGACCTCGACGCCGACGGCCTGCTTGCCTGGGATCGGCGCCAGGATGCGGATGTCGGTCGAAGCAAGGGCGTAGGCGAGGTCGTTGGCCAGCTCGGTCACCTTCTTCACCTTGGTGCCGGGCGCCAGGCGCAGCTCGTAGCGGGAGACGTGCGGGCCGCTGACGATGCCGACCATCTTCGCCTCGACCCCGAAGTGGCCGAGCGTCTCGACCAGCTTGCGGCTGATCGCCTCGTGATCGCGCGGGTCGGGACCTTTGTCCGCGCGACCCTTCTCCAGCACCTTGGCGGGCGGTGGCCGGTAGTCGATCTCCTCCGAGGTGGTTACGCCGCGCTTCGCTCCCATCGGGGTGAGAGCGGGCGGCTCGGCCTCAGCGACGACCTCGTCCTCCTCGTCCTCGGCCCCATCCAGCTCCGCGAAGTCCTGGGTGGCGGTCTCGGCCGGCTCGTCCCCGTCCTCTGCGATCGCGATCGTCGGCTCGAACTCGTCGTCCTCCTCCGGGTAGGCGCTCATCACGTCGGTCGGCCCCGCCTGCGTCTCGAAGGCGAAGGTCTTTTCCTCCCGTCGGCCCTGGCGGCTCTTGGCAACCGTCTGGGCGACGCCGTGGCCGCCGACGAAGAGCCGACGCAACCCGCGGCCGATCCCGCGAAACAGGGACGAGATCGACGTCCCAGTGGCGATCAGGGCGCCGGCGGCCAGCATCAGGACGGTCACGATCCGCGCCCCCACGGCGCCGAGCAGGTACTCCAGCCCGGTCTCCACCCCGTACCCAACCTTCCCCCCGTCCCAGCCGAAGAAAAGCACGAAGCACAGGTAGACGCCGGAGGCGATCAGGAACAGGCCCACCAGGTCCAGGTGCCGCTGCCCCAGCCCTTCAGGCATCCGTAGCCTCGGCGTGCGCACCTTGGCTTTGCCTTTACGCCGCGACGCTTTACCGCGCTTCTTCCGCACGAACATAAGCCACGCTTCGACACCGACCCCCGCTCCCCTGCGCGTTCGCTGTTTATGGGGGCACAGCACTACGAACAGCGAACGCGCCTGGTGGCTGGGCCTAAATTCACGCTAAATATCCGTTGAGTGATGCAGACGCCTCTCTAACATCGTGGCGATGCTGACGACCGACAGCGAAGCCGCCGGAGGCCGCGTGCTGGTGGTCGAGGATGACGTCGAGATCGCCGAGGTGCTGCGCCGCTCACTGCGCAAGGAGGGTTACGAGGTGCGGCTCTCCGGCGACGGGATCGATGCCCTTGACGCAGCCGAGGCGTTCGTCCCGGACCTGGTCGTGCTCGACCTGGGTCTCCCCCGCCTCGACGGGGTCGAGGTGTGCAGGCGGCTGCGCGCCGAGAACGACGTCCCGATCCTGATGCTGACGGCGCGAGCGGAGACCGAGGATCGCGTCGGCGGCCTCGACAGCGGTGCCGATGACTACCTGGTCAAGCCCTTCGAGCGCCAGGAGCTGCTGGCACGGATCCGGGCGCTACTGAGACGGCGCCCGCCGCGCGGCGCGGCCGCACTGCAGGTGGGCGACCTGCTGCTCAACCCGGACTCGCGCGAGGCGCGTCGCGGCGAGCGGGAGATCGAGCTAACCAACCGCGAGTTCGAGCTGCTCGAGTACCTGATGCGCAACGAGCGCCTCGTCGTCTCCCGCCAACGCCTGCTCGACGAGGTCTGGGGCTACGACCCGATGGCCGCCACCAACACGATCGACGTCTTCGTCTCGAACCTGCGGCGTAAGCTGGAGGAAGACGGCGAGGCGCGGCTCCTCCACACAAAGCGCGGCGCTGGCTATGTCCTCAGGGCGTAAGCGCTCGAGGCTAGCGAGGCCGGGTAACTGGCCGGTGCGCTGGCGCATCGCGGCCGCTTCCGCGGGGCTAACCCTGGTGATCCTGCTCGTCTTCGCCGCGGTGATCGGCAGCGTCGCGACGCAGCGCATTCGCGACGACTTCAACGGCGAGATGAACGGCGCCGTGCAGACGCTGGCCGCCGAGCTGCGCATCGTCGACACGCCAACTGGCTCCCTGTTGCTCGAAGGCCCCGGTCTCGACGACTTCGTCCTGCCCAACGACGCCTCGGTGCGCGTATTCGACGCGACTGGGACCCTGCTCACCGCGAGCGAAGACGCCGGCGACCTCGGACCGCCGCTGCCGGGGACGGTGGAGCGCAACGGGATGCGAGTGACCACGGCCGGGATCAACAGCGGCAGCGGCACGCTGACCGGCTACGTGCAGTACGGGCGCAGTCTCGCCCACGTCGACTCGACGGTCGAGCGGCTCTGGCTCTTCATCGCGGCCGGCGTGCTCGGCGGCGCCCTGCTCGCCAGCCTCGCCGGCTTCGTGGTCGCCTCCCGGGCAATGCGGCCGGTCGCCGCCCTGACAGCGACGGCTCGGCGGATCGCCGGCACGGGAGACCCCTCTAGCCACATGCCCGAGCCACGAGCCGAAGACGAGGTCGGCGAGCTGACTCGGACCCTGGAGCAGATGCTGCGCTCGCTCGACGCGGCGCGCAGCGAGCGCGAGGCGGCGATGCAGAAGCAGCGCGAGTTCGTCGCCGATGCCTCGCACGAGTTGCGCACCCCGCTGACCAGCGTTCTAGCCAACCTCGAGCTGCTGGAGGCCTCGCTGCGCACGCCGCAACAAGGTGAGGACGCTGCAATGGTCGCGTCGGCCCTGCGCTCTTCCCGCCGCATGAGCCGCCTCGTGGCCGACCTGTTGCTGCTTGCCCGAGCCGACGCCGGCCGCCCCAGCGCTCGGCATCGCTGCAACCTGGCCGAGATCTGTCGCGACGCAGCGACCGAGGTAACACCCGTCCTCGGCGATCGCGGTCTCGAGATCGAAGCCGACGGATCACTTTACGTCGACGGCAACGAGGATGAACTCCACAGGATGGTGCTCAACCTCCTAGACAACGCCGCCCGCCACACCCCCCCGAGCTCGACGATCAGGCTGCGACTCCACGCCGAGGACCAAGAGGCGGTCCTCGAGGTCTCCGACGACGGCCCCGGCATCCCCGAGGACCTGCGCGCCCACGTCTTCGACCGCTTCGCCCGCGGCGACGGCACCGCCGATACCGCGGGCAACACCGGCACCGGCCTCGGCCTCGCAATCGTCCGCGCAGTAGCAAGCTCCCACGGCGGTACGGCCGAAGTGTCCGGGGCAGACAGCGGCGGCGCGCTCTTCCGCATCAGCGTCCCTCTGGCAAACGCTCCTCGGGCGGGTGGCTCGAAGGGAGGGGCCGAGAACGAAAACCTCGCCCGCAGGCCCCTCCCTTCGAGACAGGACCCGCCCGCCGGAGAGTTTTAGAGACGCTTTAGCGACCCGAGGTACGTTCCGCTACGGACGAGACACATGGCCCGCCGGGATCTCCCCAATAGTCCCGGCGGGCCTTTTTTAGAGTCCGAACGGGCTCAAACCTCGACCACGACCGGCAGGATCATCGGCCGGCGGCGCAGCTTCTCGTAGACGAGCCCGGCGATCGCGTCGTGGAGGTCCTCCTGGATCAAGTGCAACTCGCGCCTACCCGCCTCGGCCGCCTCCTCGAGTGAGTCCTCGACCACGTCGCCCAGCTCGTCGACCAAGGCATCGGCCTCAGCCGCGAAGCTGACCCCGCGGAAGATCACCTCGGGGTCAGCGACGACGCTGCCGTCGTCGGAGGAGATCGTCGCGACGACGATGAAGATGCCGTCAGCAGAGATTTCACGGCGGTCACGCAGAGCCACGTCGTCCGGCTCGCCGACGTTGACCCCGTCGACGAAGATCACTCCCGCGTGCACGTCCTCGCCGAAGCGGGCGCCGTTCGCATCAAGTTCCAAGGGCAGGCCGTTGCGGCCCTGGAAGACGCACTCCGGGTCGATGCCGACCGAGTGGGCGAGCTCGGCGTGCAGCCGCAACCGCTGGTGATCGCCGTGGATCGGCATTACATAGCGGGGTTTGGTCAGGTTGAGCATCAGCTTCAGCTCCTCCTGCCAGCCGTGCCCCGAAGCATGGATCGGCGCATCCTTGGCAGTCACCACGCTGGCGCCGATCTCGTAGATGCGATCGATCGTCTCGTTGACCGCACGCTCGTTGCCGGGCACTGGCGTAGCCGAGAAGACCACGGTGTCGCCTGAATGTAGCTCGACGTCGCGGTGGTCGTTGTTGGCCATCCGGCGCAGCGCCGAGAGCGGCTCGCCCTGGCTGCCGGTCGAGATTACGACGACCTTGTCGTCGGGGAAGCTCTCGATCTCGCGCGGCTGGATGAAGAGGCCAGAGGGCGCTTCCGCGATCCCGAGGTTGGAGGCGATGTTGAAGTTCTTGCGCATCGAGCGGCCGACCAGCGCCACCCGCCGGTCCAGCTTGATCGCCGCGTCGATCACCTGCTGGACGCGGTGGATGTTGGAGGCGAAAGAGGTGACGATGATCCGCCCCTTGCAGCCTGAGAAGGTCTCGAGCAGGGCCGGGCCGACGCTCGACTCCGACGGCGCGATCCCGGGGCGGTCGGCGTTGGTCGAGTCGCCGCAGAGCAGCAGCAGGCCGTCGCGCCCGAGCTCGGCGAGCCGGGTGATGTCGGCGGGTCGCCCATCGACCGGCGTCTGGTCGAACTTGTAGTCGCCGGTCATCAGCATCGTGCCCAACTCAGTGCTCAGCAGCACTCCGCGCGCGTCGGGGATCGAGTGCGAGAGGTGGACCAGCTCCAGCTCGAACGGGCCCAGGTTCACTTTCTCGCCGGCGGGCAGCTCCTCCAGCGGAGCGTCCTTGAGCTTGTGCTCGTCCAGCTTCGAGCGGACCATGCCGATCGTCAGCAGCCCTCCGTAGATCACCGGCGGTAAACCGATCTCACGCAGCACGTAGGGCAGGGCGCCGACATGGTCCTCGTGCCCGTGGGTGAGGACGATCGCCTCGATGTCGTCGGCGCGGTCGCGCAGGTAAGAGAAGTCGGGCAGGACGAGGTCGATGCCGAGCATCTCCGCGGTCGGGAACATCAGCCCGGTGTCGACGACGATGATGCGACCGCCGTACTCGACCACGGTCATGTTCTTGCCGATCTCGCCCAAGCCGCCGAGCGGCAGGACTCGCAGCTTGGATCCAGCCACTACTGATTCACCGGGGTCTGACCGACGCTCTCCAGCGCCGCCCGCACGACGTCGCGTTGCTCCTCGTCGGCGCGGACGAGCGGCAGCCGCAGGCCGCCAGAGGGGATCTGGCCGGTCATCTCTAGTGCCGCCTTGACCGGGATCGGGTTGGTCGTTACCCCCATCGCGTCATAGACCTGCCGTAGGCCGCTGTCGATCTCGCGGGCCCGCTCCAAGTCCCCAGCCTCAGCGGCATCCCACATTTCCCGCATCTGCGGCCCGACCAGGTGGGAGGCGACGAGGATGCCGCCGGCGCCGCCGAGCTCGAGCGTCCTCAGGAAGACGTCGTCGTTGCCGGCCAGCAGCCCCAGGCCCTCGATCTGCTGCAGATCGTCGTTGTTGGCCTGCTTGACCGCGACCACGTTGTCGATCTTGGCCAGCTCGGCTAGCAGCGAAGGTGGCACATTGACAACCACCCGCGAGGGGATGTTGTAGGTGATCACCGGCATCTGCGGAGCGGCCGCGGCGACCGTTTCGAAGTGGGCGACGATCCCCGCCGGGTTCGGCTTGTTGTAGTAGGGGGTGACGACGAGCGCCGCGTCGGCGCCCATCTCGGCCGCGGTCTTGGTCAGTTCGACCGAGTGCCGGGTGTCATTGGTGCCGGTGCCGAAGGCGAGCAGCACCTCGTCGCCGACCTCCTCGCGCACCGCCTCGAGCAGCTTGAAGCCCTCGGGGTCGGTGACGGTGGCCGACTCGCCGGTGGAGCCACAGAGAACCAGCCCGTGCGACCCGTTCGCGACCAGGTGCGCGGCGAGCTTGCGCGCCGCCACGAAGTCGACCGCGCCGCTCTCGTCGAAGGGCGTCACCATCGCCGTTATTACGCCTCGAATCTCCTGCATCGGGCCAGGGTATCGCGGCGGTCTCAGAGCAGCTTCTCCAGCCCGACCGTGAAACGGTCCGGCTGCCTGCCGACCTCTCGCACCGCGAGCAGCACGCCGGGCATGAAGGAGCGGCGGTCGATCGAGTCGTGGCGCAACGAGAGCGTCTGGCCCTCGCCGCCGAAGACGACCTCCTGGTGGGCGACGAGGCCCGGCAGGCGAACCGAGTGGATCGGCTCGTGGACGTTGCCGCCGGCCTCGCGGATCAGCTCGGCGGTGCGCTTCGCTGTCCCGGAGGGGGCGTCGAGCTTGCGGTCGTGGTGCAACTCGATGATCTCGCACTCCGGCATGTGGCGGGCAATCGTCTGCGAAACCTCCATCAGCAGCACGGCCCCGATCGCAAAGTTGGGGGCGACGAAGCAGTTGGCCCCACTCGGGGCGCTCTCGGCCACCCCGCGCAATGCATCTAGGTCGAACCCGGTGGTGCCGACGACGGCGTGGACCCCCGCCTCGAGACAGGCGGTGACATTGGCCAGCGCGGTGTCCGGGGTGGTGAAGTCGACGACGACATCGGCATCGCCGAGCACCTCGCCCAGCTCTACGCCAAGCGCCGGGTCAGCCTTCGCTGCGAGCTCGGTGTCGGAGGCGCCTTCCACTGCCTCGCAGACAGCCTGACCCATACGCCCGGCGGCGCCGGATACCGCAACCCGGATCACGCCGCGAGCAGCTCCTCGTTGACCGGCCCCAGCGCGTCACGGAAACAGCCCTCGTCGCGTCCGATGCAGGCGGCGGAGAGCCGCTCGGGACCGTAGAGCTCGGTGGCGAGCTCGGTCAGGTCCTCGACCGTAACCGCGTCGACCTTGGCCAGCATCTCATCGAGACTGTCGATCGGCAGGCCGAACAGCGTCGCGCGCGAGATCCGCGTCATCCGCGCTGCGGTGGACTCCGAGGAGAGCACGAGACGCCCCTTGACGCTCTCCTTGGCCCGCCCCAGCTCATCGGCCGAGACCGGCTCGCCGCGCAACCGCTTCAGCTCCGTGCCGATGATCGAGCAGACTTGCTCGACGTTCTCCTCGCGGGTGCCGACGTAGGCGGCGACCATCCCCGAGTCGGTGTACTGCTCGTTGTAGGAGCCCACCGCGTAGGCGAGGCCGCGCTTCTCGCGGACCTCGCGGAAGAGCCGCGAGGAACTGGTACCGCCGAAGATCGAGTCGAGCACGGCGAGCGCGTAGCGGCGCTCGTCGTCCCGGGTCAGCCCGGGAGCGCCGAAGCAAATGTGGTACTGCTCGGTGTCCTTGCCGTAGAAGTGCAGGCGCGCAGAGTTCTCGGCGTCCTCCGGATTGCCGTTGACGGTCCCCCCCGGTGCGGGCGAAACCAGTCGCTCGGCCAGTCCGGCGATTCGCTCGTGATCGACGTGGCCGGCGGCGCCGACGACGATGTTGGCACCCGTGTAGCGGTCGCCGTGGTAGGCCTCGATCTCCGGAACCGGGATCGAGGCGATCACCTCGGCCTCACCCAGCACCCGCCGGCCGAGCGGATGCTCGCCGAAGACGGCACCGGCGAGGATGTCGTGCACGCGGTCCTGCGGCTCGTCCTCGTACATCGCGATCTCCTCCAGCACCACCTCGCGCTCGGAGTCGACCTCCGGGTAGGTGGGCGCCAGCAGCATCTCGGCCAGCAAGTCGAAGACCTCCTCGGTGTGCTCGTCGAGGAAGCGAGCGTGCAGGTGGGTGGTCTCCTTGCCGGTGGCGGCGTTGACCGAGGCACCGAGGCCGTCGAAGCGCTCGGAGATCTCGATCGCCGAGAAGCGCGGCGTGCCCTTGAACAGCAGGTGCTCGAGGAAGTGCGAGACCCCGGCCTGCGCCGGGGTCTCGTCACGCGAGCCTGTCCGCACCCAGAGCCCGAGGGCAACCGAGCGCACCGAGGGAACCTCCTCGGTGACGACCCGGACGCCCGAGCCGAGCTCGGTTGTTCGCGGCTCTGCCAATGTCAGCGGCGCTCGCGGTCGCCGCCCTCGCGGCGCCGGCGTCCGTCGCGACCGCCGCGGTCGCCGCCGTTGCGCCGTCCACCGTCGCCGCCGGAGCCGACCGCGGCCAGCTCCTCGGGGCTCTTGCCCGCGATCGAGGGGTCGTCGGTGAGGCGCAGGCCAATCCGCCCGCGCTCGCGATCGACCTCGACCACGGTGACGTCGATCACCTCACCGGAGGACAGCACGTCGTCGACGGAGTCGACTCGCTCGCCCGGCTTCACGTTGGAGATATGGAGCAGGCCGTCGGTGCCCTTGACCAGCTCGACGAAGGCGCCGAAGGTGGTCGTCTTGACGACCTTGGCAGTCTCGTAGCGATCGCCGACTTCGGCCTCCTTGGTCATCGACTGGATCCGCGCCACGCAGGCTTCGACCAGTTCTCCCGTCGGGGCGTAGATCCGGATCGTGCCGTCGTCTTCGACGTCGATTTCGGCTTCGAACTCCTCGCAGAGGGCGCGGATCGTTTCCCCGCCCTTGCCGATCACGGCGCCGATCTTCTCCTGGTCGATCTTGATCGATTCGATCCGCGGCGCGTGCTTGGAGAGCTGCTCGCGCGGCCCGTCGATCGCCTCAGCCATCTTGCCGAGGATGAACTGGCGACCTTTGTTGGCCTGCTCCAGCGCATCGGTGAGGATCTCGAAGGTGACGCCGGTGATCTTGATGTCCATCTGCAGGGCGGTGATGCCCTCGGCGGTGCCAGCGACCTTGAAGTCCATGTCGCCAAGGTGATCCTCGACGCCGGCGATGTCGGTGAGAACGATGTAGTCGTCACCCTCCTTGATCAGGCCCATCGCAACGCCGGCGACCGGTGCGCTGACCGGAACGCCCGCCGCCTGCAGCGCCATCGAGGAAGCGCAGACCGAGCCCATTGAGCTCGACCCGTTCGACTCCAGCGTCTCCGAGACGACTCGGATCACGTAGGGGAAGTCCTCTTCGTTGGGGATCGTCGCCACCAGCGCCCGCTCGGCGAGCGCGCCGTGGCCGATGTCGCGGCGCTTCGGGCCGCGCATGAAGCCGGCCTCCCCGACCGAGAAGGGCGGGAAGTTGTAGTGGTGCCAGAACTTCTTCGAGGTCTCCAGGCCGAGCGTGTCGATACGCATGTCCATGCGCGTCGTGCCGAGCGCGGCATTGGAGAGGATCTGCGTCTCACCGCGGGTGAACAGCGCCGAGCCGTGCACGCGCGGGGAGATGTCGACCTCGCACTCGATCGGCCGGATCTCGTCCTGGGCGCGGCCGTCGGGGCGCTTCTTGTCGACGGCGATCGCCTTGCGGATCGTGTCCTTCTCGATCGAGCCGAATGCGGCCTTGACCTCGGCCACGTGCTTCTCGTCGGTCTCTCCGTTGCTGGACTCGGGCGCGTACTTGGCGACCACCTCGTCCTTGACCTTGTCGATCGCCTCGTAGCGCTCGAGCTTGCCCTCGGTGGCGATCGCGTCGACCAGGGTCTGGCCATGGGAGGAGCGGATCTCGTCGATCAGGCTCTCGTCGATCTTGGGGGCCTCGACCTCGATCTTCTCCTTGCCGGCCTTCTTCTGCAGTTCGTCCATCGCCGCGGTCAGCTTCTTGATCTCCGAGTGGGCGATGTCGAGCGCGTCGAGGATCTCTTGCTCGGTGACGCCGTTGGCACCGGCCTCGACCATCAGGATCGCCTCGTCGGTGCCAGCGACGATAAGGTCGAGATCGAGCTCGGCCAGGTCCTCCTCAGAGGGGTTGACGACGAAGTCGCCGTCGAGCTTGCCGATCCGCACGGCGCCGACGTGGGCGGCCACCGGGACCGGCGAGATCGCCAGCGCCGCCGAGGCGCCGTTCATCGCCAGGATGTCGTAGGGGTGGACCTGGTCCACCGACAGCGGGATCGCGACTAGTTGGGTCTCGTAGTGCCAGCCCTTCGGGAAGAGCGGCCGGATCGGGCGGTCGATCATGCGCGCGGTCAGCGTCGCCTTCTCGCCCGATCGTCCCTCGCGACGGAAGAACGAGCCCGGGATCTTGCCCGCGGCGTACATCCGCTCCTCGACGTCGACGGTGAGGGGAAGGAAGTCCACGTCGCGAAGGTTTCCGACGGTCGCGGTGCACAGCACCATCGTGTCGCCGGCCTGGACTACGACCGCGCCACCCGCCTGCTTCGCGAGCTTGCCCGTCTCGAAGGAAATCTGGCTGTCGCCGACATCCGCCGAAACGCGGCTTACGTCAAACATGCTCATTTAGTTGTTACCTCCAGCCGCCCGGATGGCGGCATTCGCGTTCAGAACTCTCGTTCTCTTTCGCCAGGGAGACTACAGGGCGCTATCTGCGCAGGCCCAGCTCGGCGACCAGCGAGCGGTAGCGCTCGAGGTTCTTGCGCTCGAGGTAGCGCAGCATGCGGCGGCGCTTGCCGACCAGCATCAGCAGGCCGCGCCGCGAGTGGTGGTCCTTGGCATGAGTGCGCAGGTGCTCGGTCAGCTCGTTGATCCGCTCGGTGAGCAGGGCAATCTGGACCTCGGCCGAGCCGGTATCGCCGTCGGCGCGGCCGTACTTGCCGATCAGCTCGGACTTTTTCTCCGTGGTGAGCGTCATTCGCGGCCTGACGCTAGCACAGACTCTCCCGCGCAAAACGTTCGCGGGGGCGTCCCATCCCTCCCTGCGGCTGGTGAGGCCGAGCTGGGGTAGCTGGTGTCCTCCGAGCGTTTTGCGCGGGAGGAGAACAACGCTCGGGGCGACAGCACTTGACCGCCTCAACGACGAGTTGCGAGCGAGGTGGACATCGGCTGCCCCAGCTCGGACGCGTCGGCTTAGGGCTGTTGGAAGGTCCCGCAAACGCGGCGCGCGTCTTGGACGTCGATCTTCATCTGGGCAATCAGCTCCTCGACGCCGGCGAAGCGCTTCTCGCCGCGTAGGCGGGAGACGAAGGCGACCCTCAGCTCGATCCCGTAGAGGTCTTCCTCACGGTCGATCAGGTAGGTCTCGATCAGTACTCCCCTACCGCTCTCGAAGGTCGGTCGCACGCCGACGTTGACCGCTGCCGGGACGCCGTTGGCGAAAGCGGCGTAGACGCCGTGCCCGGGAATCGCGAGGCGGTCGTCGGGAACAATGTTGGCGGTCGGGAAGCCGAGCGTGCGCCCGCGCTGGTCTCCCTCGACGACCGTGCCCTCGACCATGAAGGGCGCACCGAGACAGCGCCGCGCCGCCTCCATCTCCCCCGCCGCCACAAGCGCTCGGATCCGGGTAGAGGAGACCGCCTCGCCGTCGACCTCAACCAGAGGCACCACCCCGGTCTCGAACTCGGGGTGACTGGCGAGCATCTTCGGATCGCCCTGGGCTTTGGCGCCGAAGCGGAAGTTCTCACCCACCGAGACGCGTTCGGCGCCGAGCCGCTCGACCAGGACCCCCTCGACGAAGTCCTCGGCGCTCAGCGCGGCGAAATCGCGGTCGAAGGGGATCACAACCAGCTCGTCGACCCCCAGGCCCTCGATCACGTCGCGCTTGACGCTGAACGGCATGATCAGCTTCGGCAGTGCCGCCGGGTGCAGGATCTCGAGCGGGTGGGGATCGAAGGTGAGCACGGTGTCAGCGCCGTCGATCACCTCCTGGTGGCCACGGTGGACGCCGTCGAAGGTCCCGATCGCGACGTGGCGGGGCCGTTTCTCGGCATCTGGCAGCGAAGTCACCTTGATGTTCAACTTCAGCGCATCCCCTCTGCCACCGCCGGCACCAGCTCGGCAACCTGGTCCATGTCCAGCTCAGTCCCTGCCTGGCCGATCTCGAAGGGGCCGACCGCCGTCCGGCGCAGCTCCACGCAGTAGGCGTCGTCGAGCGTCTCGATCAGGGTGCGAATGTAGGTCCCCGTCGAGCACTCGATCTCGTAGGTCGCAGTCTCCGCGTCGCCGCCGAGAAGATCGGCGCGGTAGACCTCGATCTCCCGCTCCGGCGTCTCGATCGTCTCGCCGCGGTGGGCCTTGCGGTAGAGCCTCTCGCCCCCCACCCGTACCGCCGAGGTCATCGGCACCCGCTGCCGCACCCTGCCGGTCGGCAGCTCCAGCGAGTGCGGCTTGCGGCCGGTCTCGGTCAGCTCTCCGTCCGGATCGCCCGTGCTCGACCGCCAGCCGAGCCTCGCCTTGGCGACATAGGTCTTCGGCAGCTCGACGAGGAAGCGCTGCAGGCGGGTAGCGCCGTCGAGCAGGACCAGGAGCAGCCCGGTCGCGAACGGGTCCAGGGTGCCCGCATGCCCGGTCTTGCAGCCGCGCTCTCGCCGTACAGCGGCAACCATGTCGTGCGAGGTTATCCCGGCCGGCTTGTCGCAGAGCAGCACGGCCCCGTCCATACCTAGCTCCCGAGCTGGGCCGTGACCTCGTCGCAGAGGAAGGGGACCAGCTGCTCCAGCTCGAGATCGGTGGAGAAGCCAGCGGCGCGCTTGTGCCCACCGCCACCGTGCTTGCGGGCGACCGCCGAGACGTCGACCTCGCCGTCACTGGAGCGCAGGCTGACCTTGCGCGCCGACCGGCCGCGGTCGCCAAGGTCGCGGACCAGGGCGGCGACCTTGCCGCCCTCGACCGAGCGCAGGAAGTCGATCAGGCCCTCGGTCATCTCCTCACCGGCTCCCGTCGCCTCGTAGTCAGCAGCCGTGACGTAGGCGAGGACCAGCAGGTTGTCGCAGTGGAACTGGATGCCGTCGAGGGCGCGCGAGACGAGCCGCAGCTTCTCGATCGGCACGTGCTCGTAGAGGCGGCGGTAGGTCTCGTCGACTTTCACCCCGGCGTCGATCAGCTCCGCGGCGATCCGGTGCGTGCGCGCCTTCGTGTTCTCGTACATGAACTTGCCGGTGTCCGTGACCACGCCGACGTAGAGGGCCGAGGCCATCTCCGGCGTGATCTCGGCGCCGAGCGCGACCGCCAGCTCGTAGACGATCTCGGCCGTGCAGGAGGCGTCGACGTCGACCAGGTTGAGGTCGCCGAAGAGGGTGTTGTCGTGGTGGTGGTCGATGTTGATCACGAGGTTGCCGTCCTCAGCGAGGAAATCGACCGGCATGCGGTCGATGTTGCCGCAGTCGAGGAAGACGACGGTGCGGTCCGACATGTCGGCCGGCGGCTCGTGGAAGACCTCCTCCAGCGGCAGGAAGCGGTACTCGATCGGCAGCGGGAACTCCTTCGCCGCCATGAACATCACCGAGTCCTTGCCGAGCTGGGTGAGTAGGTGGTGGAGGCCGAGCAGGGAGCCGAGCGCGTCGCCGTCGGGACCCTCGTGAGCGGTGAGCAGGAAGCGCTGGCGCGAGCGCAGCTCGGCGGCAACCTGCTCGATCCCGGACGTGGTGGCCGCCCCGCTCATTGCTCCCCGTCCTCCCCGTCCTCCCCGTCCTCGTCGAGCAGCTGGGAGATCCGCATTCCCTGCTCGATCGTCGGGTCGTAGTGGAAACTCAGGGTGGGCGTGCGCTTCATCCGCGTCTCGGTGGCGATCGCCGACTGCAGCACCCCGTGCGAAGAGCGCAGCCCGGCCAGGGTCGCCTCCCGCTCCTCGTCGCTGCCGAGCACGCTGACGTGCACCTTGGCGGCGCGAAGATCGGGGCTTGTCTCGACGGAAGTCACGGTTACGAAGCCAATGCGGGGATCGCTGAGCTCGCCGATAGCAGCGCCGATCACCTCCCGCAGCACCTCGTTGATGCGGCGCATTCGCGCAGTGGCCACGCGGGGCGACTATAGACGCATCGATCAGGAATCTCGCTGCGGCGCCTAATCCAGCGTCTGCTCGACCTGCTTGGTCCTGAAGAACTCGAGTACGTCGCCCTCCTTGACGTCGGCATAGCCGTCGAGCACGATCCCGCACTCCTGGCCCTCCTCGACTTCCTGGACGTTGTCTTTGAAGCGTCGCAGAGAGCCGAGCTTACCCTCCCAGATCACGGTGCCGTCGCGGACCAGGCGGACGCTGGCGTCGCGGGCGACCTTGCCCTCGGTGACGATGCAGCCGGCGATCCGGCCGACCTTGGAAGCCTTGAAAGTCTGCTTGATCTCGGCCTCGCCGAGCGTCTCCTCGACCTCAACCGCCTCCAGCAGTCCCTCCATCGCGTTGCGCAGGTCTTCGGTGATTTTGTAGATCACCGAGTAGGTGCGGATGTCGATGCCCTCGCGCTCCGCGGCGCGGCGGGCGTCGGCGAGCGGGCGCACGTTGAAGCCGATGATGATCGCGTCGGATGCCGCAGCGAGCATCACATCGGACTCGTTGATGCCACCGGTCTGGGAGTGGATGATGTTGATCCCGACCTGCTCCTGGGGGACCTTGGCGATCTCGTCCTGGAGCGCCTCCAGCGAACCGGCAACGTCGGCCTTGAGCACGATGTTGAGTTCCTTGATCTCCCCCTCCTGGACCCTGGAGAAGACCTCCTCGAGGCTGACCTTGCGGGCCTGGCGCCGCGCCAACGCCTCGGTCTTGAGCCGGTTGGCACGCTCTTGGGCGAGCTGGCGGGCACGGCGATCGTTATCGACCGCCTGCACGAACTCGCCTGCCTCGCAGACGCCGTCGAAGCCGAGCACCTCGACCGGCATCCCCGGGTCGGCGCTCTCGACGCGATCGCCGGTGAAATCGTGCATCGCCCGCACCCTTCCCCACTGGGGACCGGCGACGAGGGCGTCGCCCACCTTCAGCGTGCCGCGCTGGACCAGGATGCTGACGACCGGGCCGCGGCCGGGGTCGAGCTGGGACTCGATCACGGTGCCCGAGGCGGCCGCCTCTGGGTTCGCCCCGAGCTCCTCGAGCTCGGAGACCAAGAGGATCATGTCGAGCAGGTTGTCGAGCCCGTCCTTCGTCTTCGCCGAGACATCGCAGTAGACGGTGTCCCCTCCCCAGTCCTCGGGTGTGAGGCCGTCGGCGGCGAGCTCGTTGCGGACGCGGTCGGGCTGCGCCCCCTCCTTGTCGATCTTGTTGACCGCGATCAGGATCGGCACGTCGGCCGCGCGGGCATGGTCGATCGCCTCCTTGGTCTGCGGCATCACGCCGTCGTCCGCGGCAACGACGACGACAGCGATGTCGGTCACCTTCGCGCCGCGGGCTCGCATCGCCGTGAAGGCGGCGTGGCCGGGCGTGTCGAGGAAGGTGATCGTCCTCGCCTCGTGATGCACCTGGTAGGCGCCGATGTGCTGGGTGATCCCGCCGGCCTCGCCCGCTGCCACCTCGGTCTCGCGGATCGCGTCGAGCAGCGAAGTCTTGCCGTGGTCGACGTGGCCCATGATCGTCACCACCGGCGGACGATCGATGAGGCTCTCCTCGGCGTCCTCGAACTCGGGCGCCTCCGGCTCCTCCTCCGCTGCGGTGACGATCTCGATCTCGCGGTCGTACTCGTCGGCGATCGCCTTGATCGAGTCGTCGGTCAGGGTCTGGGTGAGCGTCGCCATCTCCCCCATCGTCATCAACTTCTTAATCACCTCGGCGCTGCCCAGGCCGAGCAGCTCGGCGACCTCGCGCACGGTGGCGCCGGCCGGGACCTTGGTCGCCTCGGGGGCGGCCGCCTCGACTTTGGGCGGCGGCTCCTCCAACATCGGCCTCCGGCGCCGCCCGCCTCGGCGGCGCGGCGGGCGCTGCGGCGGCGGCCCGCCCATCTGATCGCGACGCGCGGCCTGTGAATCGATCACTACGCGGCGGCGTTTTTTCGAGCCGCCACCAGCCGCAGCAGCGGGTTTGTCGGCGGGGCGAACCGGCGCTTTGGCCGGTTTTGCGGCAGCTGGCGCTTTGGCGGCTGGCTTGGCTGCCTGCGGCGCCGGAGCCGCTTTCTGCTTCACAGTCGTGGCGGTGCCACCGTCGCCCTTGGCCGCCGCGATTGCCTTCAGCGCTGCGTCCTCCTCGACACTCGAGGCGGCGGCCTTAGCCTCGATCCCAGCCGCCTTCAGAGCTACGAGCAGCTCTTTACTGCTCAGCCCCTGAGCTTTCGCAATCTCATGAACCCGCTTCTTAGCCACTAGGCCTGCTCTGCCTCCTCGGCAACAGCCTCCGGCTCCTCGGGGGAAGCCTCCTTAGAACTCTCGGCCGCGGGTCCTGTCGCCGCAGGGGACCCCCCACCCCCTGCGGTAGGCGTCTCTTCCGCGGCGGCAGCGTCCTCGTCAACAGCCTCCTCGGCCCCAGGGACCTCCGCAGTCTCCTCGACGAACTCCGCCTCAGCCTTGGCGACCAGCTCGGACACCTGCCCATCGTCGACATCGGGATCGGCCAGGATTGCCACCTCGGCCTCTGAGAGCGGCGCCAGCACGGCCATCTGGCTGGTCTCGAAGCGGTTCAACGCCTGGTGGGTGGGCAGCCCGCAGTAGGTGGAACCGTCGATCGCCGCGTTGGGGCAGCGGCGCCCGTTCGAGAGCACCGCCATGCAGCGCCCGTCGAACTGCTCCTCGCCCTCGTACTCAATGTCAGCTTCTTCCTGGGAGAACTCGGACTCGGACTTGATGTCGACGCGCCACCCGGTCAGGCGCGCCGCCAGACGCGCGTTCTGGCCGTCGCGACCGATCGCCAGCGAGAGCTGGTCGTCGGGCACGACCACGGTCGCCTGGCGCTCCTCGTCGTCGACGATCACCTCGCGCACCCGTGCCGGCGAGAGCGCCTTGGCGACGAAGCGGGCGGGCTCGTCGTTGTGGGGAATGATGTCGATCTTCTCGCCTCGCAGCTCGGAGACGACCATCCGCACCCGCGAGCCGCGCGGCCCCACACAGGCGCCGACCGGGTCGACCCCGTCTGCGTGCGAGATGACGGCGATCTTCGAGCGGTAGCCGGGCTCGCGGGCGACGCCGACGATCTCGACCAGCCGGTCGGCGATCTCGGGCACCTCCATCTCGAACAGGCTCTTGATTAGCTCCGGGCTGCGCCGCGAGACCACGATCGCCGGTCCTTTGGTCGAGTCGGAGACATCGGTGATCACCGTCTTCACCCGCATGCCGTGGTCGTAGCGCTCGTTGTAAACCTGCTCTGACTTGGGCAGCAGCGCCTCGACCCGCTCACGCAGTTGGACCAGCGTGTAACGCTTGTCGGACTGCTGGATGATCCCGGTAACCAGCTCGCCAACGCGGTCTTTGTACTCCTCGAACATCATCATTCGTTCGGCCTCGCGAATGCGCTGCAGGATCACCTGCTTAGCGGTCTGAGCGGCGATCCGGCCGAAGTCTTCCGGGGTGACGTCTTTGGTCGTGATCTGGTCCTCGTAAGGGGCGATCATCTCCGGGTCGAGCTCGGGCTCCTCGGGCTCACGCAGCTCGCCGGTCTCGGGGTCGATCTCGCGCTCTTCCTCCTCCTGCGCCTCCGCCGCCTCGGCGAGCAGCTTCTCCTCCAGCTCCGGAGGCAGGATCAGTTCGAAGACCCGGAAATCACCGGTTTCGTGGTCGAGGTCGACACGGGCGTACTTGGCGGCGCCCGGCGTCTTCTTGTAGGCCGAGAGCAGGGCGTCCGCGAGCGCGTCCATCAGCTTGTCGGCGGAGATGCCCTTCTCTTGCTCGAGGGCCTTGACCGCCTCGACGATCTCCTTGCTCACGACTGCTCCTTTTCGGTGGCGGGGGGCTCGGAACGGCGATACTTCGGGCCCGGCGAAGAAACCTCCAACGCGTAATCCACCCGCAGGTGGTTGAGATGCCTCGTCACCCGCTCGCAGAGCGCCAGGTCGACGCCGCCCGGATGGTCAATGAAGAGGCGCAGCGTCTCGTTGCCCGGCTGCTCAAGGGCGACCAGGTCGAGTTCGGAATCGAGCTCGGTGAGCTGCTGCTGGATGCTGTCTTTGAGGTCTGTCATGCGGGTCTCGTGCGGGGTTTGGGCCGAAAAAAAAGTGGGCGGGGCCCACTTCTCGACACAAATCTGTTTCGAAAAAGCTTGTAGCGAGTATAGCCCGCGGCGTCGGTCGAGGGAGAGCAATCTCCTCCCCCGGACAAGCTGGTTGGGAGGGAGTGCAGTCCCCTCCCCCGGACAAGCGCCGGGCTAATTAGCCCGGCGCTTTGAGTATCCGCCCGTGGGAGGGGACTGCACTCCCTCCCCTCGCAGAGCACTCACTCGATTCAAGATCGCCTCCGCAATCGCATCCTTTGGAGCCTGCGGCACCAGCTCCTGGCTGGCCGAGTCGATGAGGGTGACGGCGTTTTCGCTGCTCTCGAAGCCGATCGTGGGGTCGGAGACGTCGTTTAGGACGATCAGATCCGCTCCCTTACGGGCTAGCTTCTCGCGGGCTCTCTCGACTCCCTCGCCGTGTTCTGCTGCGAAGCCGACGACGGTTTGCTCGGGGGTACGAGTAGCGGTCAGGCCCGCGAGGATGTCCTCGGTGGGCTCCAGGTGAAGGTCTAGGGCGCCCTGGCGCTTGAGCTTGTCCGTGGCGGGGTCGGCGGCGCGGAAGTCGGCCGGGGCGGCCGCCATCAGCAGGACGTGGGCCTCGGCGAACTCGGTGCGGGTGGCCTCGGCGAGCTGGGCGGTCGTCTGGACGTCGATGCGGCGCACGCCAGCCGGCTCCGGCAGCGAGACGTTGGCGGCAATCAGAGTGACATCGGCGCCGCGGCGGGCCGCAGCCGCCGCCAGCGCGATGCCCATGCGACCGCTGGAGCGATTACCGATGAAGCGGACCGGGTCGATCGGCTCGCGAGTGCCGCCGGCGGTGACCAGGACGCGCAGGCCGTCCCAGGGGCGCTGGCCCGCAGGCAGCTTCGCTTCGATGCGAGCCAACAGCCGTGCCGGGTCGGGAAGGCGGCCGCGGCCGTGCTCACCGCGCGAGGCCAGGGCGCCCTCCTCCGGCTCGATCACCTCCACCCCGCGCTCGCGCAGGGTCGCCAGGTTCGCCTGCGTCGCCGCATCGGCGTACATGCGGTCGTTCATCGCCGGCGCGACCAGCCGCGGGGCAGCACAGGCCAGGAAGGAGGTGGTCAGCATCGAGTCCGCGACCCCCGCCGCAAGCTTGGACAAAGTGTTGGCGGTAGCGGGAGCGACCAGGTAGGCGTCGCAGTTGGCGGCCAGCTCGAGGTGCCCGATCGGGTCGTGCTCAGGGCGAGGGTCACCGGGGAAGGCGCCGCGCAGAGGATCCCGCTCGAACTCAGAGACGAGGACGGGGGCGCCGACGATTCCCTCGAAGGAGGCGGGGCCGATGAAGCGGGTCGCTCCTTCGGTCATCAGCACCCGCACACCGTGACCTGCCACGGTGGCGAGACGGGCCAGCTCCAACGACTTGTAGGCAGCGATCCCGCCGCTTACGCCGAGCAGGATTCGGGCCATGGCTTTTCCTCCTGGCTAGGAGCGGTACTCGTATTTGAGCTTGCCCGCGGCGACCTCTTCGAGCGCGATCGAGAGGTAGTTCCGATCGTTGCCGATGTCGACCATCGGGGGCGGGTACTCGCCGAAGCCGCCCTCGCCGAGGTTGTGGAAGTAGCTGTTGATCTGCCGCGCCCGCTTGGCCGCGACGATCACTGCGGCGTAGTGGGAGTCAGCGTGCTCGAGGAGCTTGTCGACGCGTGGGTGGATCATTCGGCCCGGGAGTCTAGTGATAGACCGAGCTCGGCGCGCACGATTCCCTCCAGATCGTCCGCGGCGCGCCTGAGATTGTCGTTGACGATCAGGTGGGCGAACTCGTCTTGGGCCGCCAGCTCTTGCTCGGCCACCTCGAGGCGGGCGTCGATCGCCTCGCTGCTGTCGGCGCCGCGCCCCTCCAACCGCTCGCGCAGGATCTCCGGCTGCGGTGGCGCGATGAAGACCTGAACCGACTCCCGCATCGCCGCCCGCACCTGGCGCGCGCCCTGCACCTCGATCTCGAGCACGACCGAGTGGCCCTCGGCAAGCCGCCGCTCGACCTCGGAGCGGAGAGTGCCGTAGCGGTTGCCGCTGTAGGTGGCAAACTCGAGGAAGTCTTCCGCCTCGACCCTGCGGGCGAACTCGTCCGGCGATAGGAAGTGGTAGTCGCGGCCATCCACCTCACCCTCGCGAGGCTCACGAGTGGTCGCCGAGATTGAGAGCTCCAGGCCGGGAACCCGCTTCAGCAGCTCGGAGATCAGTGTCCCCTTCCCCACCCCGCTGGGTCCGGTGATTACGAATACCTTCGACATAGACGGCGGCATACTGACCGCCCGGGCGGTCAGCTAGCGGCGCAGCTGGGAAACGAGCTCCGCACGCTGCCGTTCCGAAAGACCGCCGATGGTCTTGGAGGGCGAGATGCGGCACTGGTTGAGGATGCGATTGGCCTTCACCCGGCCGTACTTGGGGACCGCGAGCAGCATGTCGAAGACCTTTGCCGTCATCACGTAATCGGGTGGGTCGAGGAGCAACGCGTGAATGCTCGCCTTGCTCGCTTTCAGGTCCTTCTTCAGCTTGGCGCGGGCGGTACGGATGTCGTTGGCGCGTTTGAGCGCGTCCATCCGCTGGCCGAGCGACCTCTCAGGGGCCGAGGTGGAGGTCTTGACCGGGGCAGTCATGTGGGCGGCGAGTATAGCCGCGGGTCGAGGGCCTGCAAGGTCATCTGACGCATTTGCGGAAAAATTCACCTCGACCTCGGGTCGAGGTTGAGGTTGTTACCGGGTCAGTGGCGCCTTCTGTAGGCCGTGGATCTCCTGCAGCGACCTGACCTCGGCCTCACTTTCCTTCTGCGCGGCGATCGCCCGCACCGCAGCCGAGGCCCCCGTCATCGTCGTCACGCAGGGGATGTCATGGCGAACCGCGGCGGTGCGGATCTCGAGGCCGTCGGCGCGCGCGCCCGATCCGGTAGGGGTGTTGACGATCAGGTCGCAGCGATGCTCGCGGATCAGGTCAACGACGTGCGGAGAACCCTCGCCGAGCTTGTTGATGCGGGTAACGGGGATGCCCATCGCAGAAATCGCCTGCGCGGTGCCCCCGGTCGCGACCAGCTCGAAACCGAGGTCGTGGAAGCGGGCGGCGATCTGCGTCGCGGCCGGCTTGTCGGTGTCGGTGACAGAGACGAACACCGAACCCTCAGAGGGCAACGAGACCCCGGCGGCGGCCTGCGCCTTGCCGAAGGCAGTCGGAAAGTCGGCGGCGATCCCCATCACCTCGCCGGTGCTCTTCATCTCTGGCCCGAGTACCGAGTCGGCGCCGGCGAAGCGGGCGAAGGGCAACACCGCCTCCTTGACGCTGACGTGTTTGCCCGGTGACTCCGGCAGCTCCTGGTCCGCCAGCCGCTCCCCAAGCATCAGCCGCGCGGCGAGCTTCGCCAACGGCGTCCCGATTGCCTTGGAGACGAAGGGGACGGTGCGCGAGGCACGCGGGTTGGCCTCGATCACGTGCAGCCTGCCGCCGGCGACCCCGTACTGGATGTTGATCAAACCGACGACGCCGAGCTCGAGGGCGATCCGCTTCGTCGTCGCGCGGATCTCCTCGATCATCTCCTCACCGAGGCTCATCGGCGGGATCACGCAGGCCGAGTCGCCGGAGTGGACACCGGCCTCCTCGACGTGCTGCATGACGCCCGCCACCCAGGCGTCCTCGCCGTCAGCAAGGGCGTCGACGTCGACCTCGATCGCGTTCTCGAGGAAGCGGTCGAGTAGCAGCGGGTGCTCCTGGTCGGCTTTGACGTTGGCCTCGAGGTAGGCGTTGAGGTCCTCGGTCGAGTAGCAGATTGCCATCGCGCGGCCGCCGAGCACGTACGAGGGCCGAACCAGCAGCGGGAAGCCGACCTCCTCGCCGATCGCCACCGCCCGCTCGGCGGAGAGCGCCGTCCCGTACGGCGGGTGCTCGATCCCGAGACGGCGCAGGAGGGCGCCGAAGCGACCCCTGTCCTCGGCGAGGTCGATCGCGTCGACGGGTGTGCCGAGCAGCGGCACCCCCGCCTCCTCCAGCGCGCGGGCCAGCCTCAGCGGCGTTTGTCCGCCGAATTGGACGATCAAGCCCTCGGGCCGCTCCTGCTCACAAACCGCGAGCACGTCCTCCGTGGTGAGCGGCTCGAAGTAGAGCCGATCCGAGGTGTCGTAGTCGGTCGAGACCGTCTCCGGATTGCAGTTGATCATCACCGCGTCGCGGCCCATTGCGCGCACCGTCATCGCGGCGTGGACGCAGCAGTAGTCGAACTCGATTCCCTGGCCTATTCGGTTCGGACCGGCGCCGAGGATGACGACCGAGGGTCGCTCGCCCCGGCGCACCTCCGAGATGGCCGGACCGTCCGGTCGAGGACGCTCATGGGCCGAGTAGTAGTAGGGCGTTGCCGCTTCGAACTCGGCGGCGCAGGTATCGACAGCCTTGTAAGTTCGCTCGAGCCCGTCGGTGCCATCTCCCTCCAGCGCCAACGCCTCCAGCTCGCGCAAGAACCAGCGGTCGACCAGGCAGCGCTCGTGCACCACCTCGATCCCGAGCCCGCGCCGCAGCGCCTCGAGCACAAGGTCGAAGCGCTCCGGGCACGGGATCTCCAACCTGCTTAGCAGCTCCTCGTCCTCGCTGGGGAAGCTCGGCTCGGCGTCGAGCTCGCGTGAGCGCAGCGCCTTGGCGAAGGACTCGCGGAAGGTACGGCCGATCGCCATCGCCTCGCCGACGCTCTGCATGTGGGTCGAGAGCCGGCCCGAGGCGCCGGGGAACTTCTCGAAGGCGAAGCGCGGCACCTTCGTCACCACGTAGTCGATCGTCGGCTCGAAGGAGGCCGGGGTGGCGCGGGTGATGTCGTTGGGGATCTCCTCGAGCGCGTAGCCAACGGCGAGCTTGGCAGCCATCTTGGCGATCGGGAAACCGGTTGCCTTCGAGGCCAGCGCCGAGGAGCGCGAGACGCGCGGGTTCATCTCGATCACGACGATCTCGCCGCTCTCCGGATCGACGCCGAACTGGACGTTGGAGCCGCCGGTCTCGACCCCGACCGCGCGGATCACCTGGATCGCCTGGTCGCGCAGCTCCTGGTAGAGCGGGTCGGTGAGGGTTTGGGCAGGGGCAACGGTTACCGAGTCGCCGGTATGGACACCCATCGGGTCGACGTTCTCGATCGAACAGATGATCACGACGTTGTCATTGCGGTCGCGCATCACCTCGAGCTCGAACTCGCCCCAGCCGAGCACCGACTCCTCGACCAGCACCTGGTTGATCGGGCTGGCGGCGAGGCCCTCGGAGACGATCTGGCGCAGCTCGGTCTCGGTCTCCCCCACGCCGCCGCCCTGCCCGCCCAGGGTGAAGGCCGGGCGCACGATCGCCGGCAGCGTGACCCTCCCATCGGCAAGCGCAGTCTCGACCTCGCCGACGCTCCCCACCGTCATCGACCAGGGGATGCGCAGGCCGGCCTCGGTCATCGTGCGCCGGAACTCCTCGCGGTCCTCGGCGCGGCGGATCGCGGCCGCATCGGCGCCGATCAGCTCGACCCCGAAGCGCTCCAGCGTGCCGTCCTCGTGCAGCGCCATCGCCAAGTTCAGCGCCGTCTGGCCGCCGAGGGTCGGCAGCAGCGCGTCGGGCCGCTCCTTTTCAATGATCTTCGTCACCGGGCCCGGCAGCAGCGGCTCGACGTAGGTGGCGTCGGCGAATTCCGGGTCGGTCATGATCGTTGCTGGGTTGGAGTTAACGAGAACGACTTCGTAGCCCTCCTCCTGCAGCACCTTGCAGGCCTGCACGCCGGAGTAGTCGAACTCGGCCGCCTGCCCGATCACGATCGGCCCTGAGCCGATCAGGAGGATCTTCTCGATGTCGGTGCGCTTAGGCATGCGCGAGCTCCAGGAAGGAGTCGAAGAGGTGACGGGCGTCGTGCGGGCCCGGGCCGGCCTCCGGGTGGTACTGGACCGTCGCCCCGCGCACGTCCCGCAACACCAGCCCCTCGACCGTACGGTCGTAGAGGTTGAGGTGGGAGAGCTCGGCGGCACCGAAGTCGGTCTCCCAGCGGACCGGCTTATCGTGCTCGATCCGGGGCTCGCCACCGGGCCCCTGGACAGCGAAGCCGTGGTTCTGCGAGGTGATGTCGATCCTGCCGCTCGCCAGCTCCTTGACTGGGTGGTTGGCGCCGCGGTGGCCGAAGGGCAGCTTGAAGGTTTCCAGGCCGACGGCGCGGCAGAGCAGCTGGTGACCGAGGCAAATGCCGAAGACGGGCCGCTGGCCGACGATCTCGCGGACCGTGTTGACGACGTAATCGAGGGCGGCGGGGTCGCCGGGGCCGTTGGCGAGAAAGACGAGGTCGGGGTCCTCTGCCAGGACTTCCTCCGCCGAGGAAGCGCAGGGCAGCAGGGTGAGCCGGCAGTCCCGCTCACGCAGCTGGCGGACGATGCTGAGCTTGATCCCGGTGTCGATCCCGACCACATGTGGACCGTTGCCGTCGAAGCGCACGGGATCGGCAGGCGTGACCGTGCGAGCGAGGTCGGCGCCGTCCATCGCGGGCTCGGCCGCAACCCGCTCGCGCGCCTCTGACTCGGACAGCTCGGCCGGGAAGAGGCCGCCGCGCATCGCTCCCTGGTCGCGGATGTGGCGGACCAGGGCGCGGGTGTCGACGCCGGTGATCGCGGCCACGCCGCAGTCGGCGAGCCAGTCGAGCCAGCCCCCCTCCGCAGTGGCGACGTCCTCGCCGTTCTTCGCGTCGCGCATGATCACGGCGCGGGCGTGGACCCGAGCGGACTCCATCGCTTCGGCCGAGACGCCGTAGTTGCCGATCAGGGGGTAGGTGAAGGTGATGATCTGCCCCGCGTAGGAGGGGTCGGTGACCGACTCCTGATAGCCGGTCATCGCCGTGTTGAAGACGATCTCCCCGGTAATCGCCTCCGCATGCCCACAAAGCTCTCCATCGAAACGGGTTCCGTCCTCGAGCAAGACGTAGCCGGCGCTCACGAGGCGACTCCCAGTGAGAACGAGCGTAGGCGGTAGGCGACCTGACCGGCGGCGACGGTCATCAGCACTCGTCCGGTGAGGGTGCGGCCGGCGCACCAGGAGTTGTGCGAACGGCTCTCGTAGCCCTCCTCGCCCACCGTCCATTCCGCGCCGAGGTCGCAGAGGACGACGTTGGCGGCGCTGCCGGGGGCCAGGGTCGGGCGTTCGAACCCGAACGGCTCGGCACCGCCCCCCATCCGCTCGACGACCAGGTCGAGGTCGAGCACGCCCGGCAGGACGAGGTCGGTGTGGAGGGCGGCGAACGCGGTCTCCAGGCCGGTCACCCCCATCGCCGCCTGCTCGAAGGGCACTTCCTTTTCCTCCGCCGCGTGCGGAGCGTGGTCGGTGGCGACACACTCGATAGTGCCGTCGCGCAGGCCCTCGATCAGGGCCTGGCGGTCGGCCTCGGAGCGCAGCGGCGGGTTCATCTTGAAGCGGGCCGGATCGAGGCTCCGCACCTCCTCGTCGGTCAGGCAGAGGTGGTGGGGACTGGCCTCGCAGCTGATCTCGACACCCGCCGCCTTTGCGGCGCGCACCGCATCGACAGACTCGGTGGCCGAGAGGTGCTGAACGTGGATCCTCCCCCCCTCGTAGGCGGCGAGGGCGGCGTCGCGGGCGATCATCGTCGACTCGGAGACGGCGGGGATGCCGGCCAGGCCGAGCGCAGCTGAGACCGGCCCCTCGTGCATAACGCCGTCGCCGGAGAGCTCCGAGTCCTCCTCATGTAGGGCGATCGTGCCGCCGCAGAGGCGCTGGTACTGGAGGGCACGGCGCATCACGCGCGCGTTGACGATCGGCAGGCCGTCGTCGCTGAAGCCGACCGCCCCCGCCTCGCGCAACTCGGCCATCTCGGTCAGCTCCTCGCCAGCCATATCGCGGGTGACGGTGGCGAGGAACCCAACCGGCACCGAAGCCCTCTCGCTGGCGGCGCCGCGCAGCGCCTCGACGTCCGCAGGGGTGGAAACCGGTGGTTCGGTGTTGGCCATCGCCAGCACGCCGCAGTAGCCGCCGGCGGCGGCGGCGCGGGTCCCGGTTTCGATGTCCTCCTTGTGCTCGTGGCCGGGGACGCGCAGGTGCACGTGGGGATCGAAGAAAGCCGGGAACACATGTAGGCCGGCAGCGTCGATCGACTCGGCGCCATCATCAGAGGCCGCTCCCGGCGTCGCCAGCTCGGCGATCTGCCCGGCACGGATCACGACGTCGTGGGTCCCCTCGATCCCAGCCGTGGGGTCGAGCACGGTCGCTCCGCGCAGGATGAGGTCTGCCGGATCACCGGCTCGCATCACCAGTGGCTCGCTCACGCCGGCTGCCCGATCGGCGTCGGTGACCCGGTGACGTCGTCCGCGGCCGGCGCTGGCCGCTCGCCGCGCGCGGCCAACAGCTCATAGAGAATCGCCATCCGCACCACAAGGCCGGAGGCGACCTGCTCGGTGATCAGCGACTGCGGCGAGTCGATCACCTCGCCGGAGAGCTCGACCCCGCGGTTGACCGGCCCCGGGTGCATCAGCAGTTGGCGCGGCCCGAGTCGCCGCGAGTCGATCTGGAAGCGGGCGGCGTACTCGCGCAGCGAGGGGACAAAGCTCTCGCGCATGCGCTCATTCTGCATCCGCAGCACGTACACGACGTCAGCTTCGTCGAGCCCATCGAGCGAGTGGGAGACCTCGCAGCCGAGCTGCTCAATCCCGCGCGGGATCAGGGTCGGAGGCCCGCAGAGCGTCACCTCCGCCCCCATCGCCCGGAAGGCGATCAGGTTGGAGCGGGCGACGCGGCTGTGCAGGACGTCGCCGACGATCCAGATCCGCTTCCCCTCTAGGGAGTCGAGTCGCCGCTGCAAAGTGAAGACGTCGAGCAGGGCCTGGCTGGGGTGCTCGTGCTTGCCGTCGCCGGCGTTGACGACGGCGGCGTCGGCCCACCCGGCGACCATCTGGGCGGCGCCCGCGTACGGATGGCGAATCACGATCGCTGCCGGGTCGTAGGCGGAGAGGGTCGCCACGGTGTCCTTCAGCGACTCGCCCTTGTCGACCGCGGAACCGGCCGCCTTGACCGAGACGAGGTCGGCCGAGAGGCGCTTCGCCGCCAGCTCGAAAGAAGAGCTGGTGCGGGTGCTCGACTCGTAGAAGAGACTGACGACGGTGCGGCCGCGCAGGGTCGGCACCTTCTTGATGTCACGCCGGCCGACCTCGGCGAAGCTCTCCGCTCGCGCCAGGATCGCATCGATCTCCTCTCGCGAGAGCTGCTCGATCGAGAGCAGGTGCCTCATCTAGCTACCTCGACCGGCTGTGGCTCGGAAATCGTTACCTCGTCGTCGCCGTCCACCTCTTCGAGCCGCACGTTTACCCGCTCCTCGCGAGCCGTCGGCAGGTTCTTGCCGACGTAGTCGGGCCGAATCGGCAGCTCGCGATGGCCGCGGTCGCAGAGCACCGCGAGCTGGACGCGCTGCGGGCGGCCGTAGTCGAAGAGGGCCTCGATCGCGGCGCGAACCGTGCGACCGGTGAAGAGGACGTCGTCGACGAGGACGACGGTGCGGCCGGCGAGGTCGAAGTCGATCTTGGAAGCGTGGACGACGGGCTGGTCGGCCGGCGACTTGCCACCGAGGTCGTCGCGGTAGAAGGAGATGTCGATCTCGCCGAGCGGGATCTCGGCCCCGGTCAACTCGCTCAACAGCGGCTGCAGGCGGTGGGCGAGCAGGGCGCCGCGAGTGTGGATGCCGATGATCGCCAAGCCCTCCGGTGCCGGGTTCTTCTCGGTGATCTCATGGGCGATCCGCCGCAGCGTCCGCCTCAGGTCGTCGCGCTTGAGCACGACCTTCTCGCTCACTTCGCTCTGTTCTCCTTCTGGGTCTCTCGGGACCCGTTTAAAGGACGCCGCCAGCGTAGCAGCGGCGGCGGCCCGACTAGCGAGGACCCGCGTACTCGACCTCTCCAGCGACGATCCCTTCGTTCAACTCCAAGAGACGGCGATTAGACTCGTCAGGTACCTCTGCGACCGAGGCTGGCCATCCATAGGCAGCCACAACGGCTCTATCGAGCTCGCGATGGAGATCCTTCAGCTCGTAATGCATGCCATCGTCAACCTCGTTGTAGAGGGCGGTCAGACCGATTTCGCGAGCGACGCAGAGTGCTTGTCGAAGGATGAAGACCTTTCGGCAAATATCAGCAATTTGCCTAGATAGCTCATCAGGCGCGTCTGGCCACGGAAAGGTGTCGAAAACGGTCGTAGGTGTATAGCGAAGATCAACCCTCATGGTCGAAGACTGTCTCCATGCCCAAGCATCGTGAACGCCAGAGCAAAGAATTCCCATTGAGTAGTCATCGTCGAGAGCAAAAACATTCATCGCGTTGCTCGGGCATGTCCAGGTATCAGCCCAGCAAAAGAGAAGTCTCTTGCCGGTCGCGGTGCCGCCGATGTATCGATCAAGTGGCTTTAGTGCCACTCTCATTGCTGGGACCAGCTCACCTAGAAGCCACCATTTCTCGCGTCGGGCCTTGCGCTTGTTTTTGTCTCGAAAAGGCTTTACGCGCTCTCGAACGAGCTCCAGGGCGGCTGGCCAAAGCTCTGCCTCCTCCAATGATCTTGCGGCAAAATCAATGATCCACCTAGTCGGCTGCTGGCGTAGATCTTCAGCAATGTCCTTACCCACCAGGTAAGGACGTACGACCTCCCTGTAGTCGGCACCCGACAGAGCAAGCAGCTCCTTCGCCTCGTCCTCTTCCAACACGAAGCCTTGTCCAACTGGAATAGGGCCTTGAAAAGCAATTCCATCGTTCTTCAAAAGACGGGTGGCGGAGGCAATGTCCTGGCCAGGTGAAAGCAATGATGGTGTGATCCCTGCAGTCTCAACCCCGTCGAGGAGAAATCGCCCGGGAGCCCGAGTCGGTTCCTTAACCCAATCGACAATTGAAACGTTCACCGTCGCATCCCCAGTCCACTCCTGCTTGGAGATCGCGTTGGTGATCACGCCACCGTTCTCGACGATCCACTCGAGGCTCGGCTTGCGGTTGCGGTTCTGGGTGACCGAATTCGTCGCAACGAGCCCCGCTCGGCCGCCCGCCTGAAGACGCTCGTGCGCCTTGCGGAACCAGTAGACCGAGTAGTCCTTTACCCCGATGCCGAATTCCTCCTTGAGGAAGTCGATCTCTTCGTCGCCGACCTCACCGCGAAGCATCTGGGAGCCGTGGTAGGGCGGATTGCCGACAATCGCATCAGCCTCGGGCCACTCGATTCGCAAAGCGTGGGCTCGCTGGATGCCGGAAAGATCGACGAGCGGAAGCGTCGGCTCGTTGAGCCCGTGCTTCCTCATCTCATCCGCCGCCAGCTTGTGTCCCATCCATAGCGTTACCCTCGCTAGCTCGGCGGCAAACGCCTCGACCTCGATCCCACGCATGTTGGAGATTGGAAAGAAATCCATCTCCTCCTGTGGAGCCATTCCATCTGCCAACCTCAGCTTGGCGAGGCGTTCTCGCAGTCTCAGCTCGACGTGCCGCAGCTCCCGATAGGCAATGTAGAGGAAATTGCCTGACCCACACGCAGGATCCAGCACGACATACGACATCAGGTCGCGCCAAGCTCTCTCTGCCTCGGTTGCGTTTGTCAGACCCTCGATGCGCTCATGCCAAGGCTCGACGATCGTTGGCCCAACGACCTTCATGATGTCTGCTTTCGACGTGTAGTGAGCCCCCAAGGCCCACTGCTTGTCCTTACCCAAAGCGCCTTGAAGGATCGAGCCGAAGATTGCGGGCTCGACCTGACGCCAATCGAGGTTACAAGCATTGAGCAGGGTCTTCAGCTCTTCAACGGTGAGATGAACCTGGGTAGGCCGTTCGAACAGGCCCCCATTGGCAAAGGGCGTTCCCTCATAGAGACTTCCCTTCGCTGGCCTAGGTTTCGACTCTGCTAGATATCGGAAGAGCTGGCCAAGATCGTCGGCGCTCGAGCGGCTCGGGCTCTTGACGAGTCCTTCCAGAACACGGCTGAGCACGTTGTTAGGCAAAAGGCCGAGGTCTTCGGCAAACATCGCCCAGACGACCTGGAGGATGAATACCCGAAGCGTGTCGAGGTCGCTGGCGCGTCGCTCCCGCAATCCCGCATATAGGTCGGTCAGCGTGGCGACAGCATCGCGACTCAGATCGGCCTGCGAGGCTCGGAAGTATGGCTCCTCTCCTGCCAGGAATTTGAGGGAGCTGAGACGCTCCGGGAGTTCGGCCAGTGGGAATTCATCGACTGGCCGATCCCAACCCGCATCGGGATCGAGGATCTCGAAGCGCCCGAATGCACTGAGGACGATCCACTCGGGGGCCTTCTTGCCACTTTCGCTTGCCGCCTTGCTGACCTCCTGCCAGTAGTCCAGCGCCTGCTCGCGGTGGTCGGCAAGCTTCTCGGCCTGACTGGGCCGCTTCATCTCGATCAGGCAGACCTCGGGCCAGATCATGTCGATGAAACCGCCGGCGCCAGTGCGCTCCTCGAATGTCGCGACCTCCTTGCGCTTGGTCCCGTAGCAATCGAGAAGCTCGTTGCAGAAGGTTTGGGCCTCGCTGCGCTCGGTTCCCTGATAGCCGCCCCAGTCCACCGCAAAGCCTGTCAGCTTGCGGCGGATCTCCTCGTCGGAGAGCGCCATCGTGATTCGGCTAGAAGCTCGTTTGGGCCTTGGGGGCGGCGAAGTAGGTTCGATGCCTATAGCGCCGAGCCTGGTCCGCGAGATCGTCTCGCAGTCGCTCAGTGGCTTCGATCAGATGAACTTCGGCGCCGATCTCTCGCATCTCCTTCGCAGCGCGCTCGGCGCGGGCCCGTGCCTCCTCCAGATAGAGCATCGTCGACTCAATCTTTCGAAAGCTCTCCTCGTCGAGCTTGATCGTCGTTGCCTGTGCAGCCTCCATCACGAAGCGATGCTAGGGAGTCTTCCGGACAACGACGAGGCGAGTTGGCGCAAAGACGGCAAAGAGATGAAGCTCACTCGTAGGCTAAGGGCTCCCCCTCGGCGCGCTCGCGGGCGCCGTTTGGCACCAGCTTGGGCTCGCCGCGCTCAGGGAAGGGGATCTCGACCAGGTCGAAGTCGCGGGGGGCGATCGTCGGCTGGAAGACCTCACGGGCCTCGTCGAGGACGGCGCCGACGTGGTAGCGGGAGGAAATGTGGACGAGGGAGAGCAGCTTGACGCCGGCCTCGCGGGCGACGGCGGCGGCCTGGCCCGCAGTGGAGTGGCCGGTATCGGCGGCGCGCTGCGCCTCCTCCTCGGAGAAGCTCGCCTCGTGCACCAGCAGCTCCGCACCGCGGGTCGCCTCGGCGGTCGCCCTGCAGGGAGCGGTGTCGCCGGTGATCGCGACGGTGCGGCCGGCGCGGGCCTCCCCCATCACGTCCTCCGGCCGCACCGGGCCCGAGGAGCCCTCGACGTACTCGCCGCGCTGGAGCGCGGCGAAAGCCGGGCCTTCCGGCACGCCGAGGCGGGCCGCCGCCTCCGGGTCAAAGCGTCCCGGTCGATCCTCCTCAGCCAGCACGTAGCCGTTCGCCCGCACGCTGTGCTCGGCGGCGAAAGCACGGATCTCGTACCCCTCGTGAGCGACGACGTCGCCGGGCTGGAGCTCGACCAGCTCGAGCTTGAACCCGGTCTTGCCAATGATCCGGCTCAGCGTCTTGAACAGGTCGACCAAGCCGAGCGGGCCGTAAATCGTCAGCGGCGCCTCGCGGTCGGTCAGGTCGTAGGTCTTGAGCAGCCCCGGCAGCCCGAGAACGTGGTCGGCGTGGAAATGGCTGAGGTAGATGGCGTCGACCTGCGTCAGCCCGACCGATCGCTGCAGCTGGCGCTGCGTCCCTTCGCCGCAGTCGAACATCAATCGCTCCCCCCCACGCGCGATCAGCACGCTGGCGGTCGAGCGCCGCGCCGAGGGCACCGAGCCGCCGGTGCCGAGGAATGCAACAGAAAGATCCATGTGGTCGCGAGACTACGCGACGAAGATCTTCGAAGAAGGCCGTGAGCGACGGATAAGCTGCTGGTCGAGCGCCCGTAGCTCAGCTGGATAGAGCGCCACCCTCCGGAGGTGGAAGTCGCAGGTTCGAATCCTGCCGGGCGCGTAGGCCGCTTGACCCTGCACCCGCCTCTGTTCCACTAGGGTCGCGCCCGTGAGTGCTGGACGAGAGGATCGACCGCCGCGGGGGGCGCTGGCCGTGGTCGTGGTTGGGCTCCTGGCCACGGTCTTCGCGGCGCTGCTCAGCACCGACAAGCCACTGGGGGCGGTCGAGCTGGAATGGGAGAGCAGGGTGCCGCTCCCCGACGCGAAACCAGTTGCGATCCCGGGTGGCGGCGAGATGCGACTGGGCGAGGCCGGAATCCGTGTCACCGAAGCCAACGCCAGCGAATACCGCCTCTACCGCGTCGCCGCGGTGCTGACAATCAACGCCGGCTCCGCCGTCGGCCAGGGACGCCTGCGCTGCGCGATCCGGGTGCCGCCTCGCACGATCGTCGCCAAGACGCCGAATAGCCGCGCCTCCTACCCGCGCTCGAGCGAAGAGCTGGCCGACCAGGAGACGTCCGAGACGGCGCTGGTCGAGTTCAACTCCCGCAGCACCGACCTAGCCGTGCTCGAGATGAGCGACGTGATCGGCAAGCGCTACACGGAGGAGAAAGGCATCGTCGTCGAGTGGGCGCCATACAAAGTCGGACAGCAGGTGTGGCAGTGGGGCTTCCCCCCGGGGCGCCCGGCGGAACCGCTGGTGCTCCCCTTCGCCTCGATCTGGCGCACGACCGCAACGCCGGCCGCCAAAATCGCCTGCACGATCACGACAGGTGCAGGCTCGGCGACCGTGCGCACCGCCGGATCCCTCGGCTAGCTGGGCGCAACCAACAGCTCGGGGCCCTCGATCCCTTTGCCGACCTTGTTCAGTTTCGGGTTGGCTGGGGCGCCCTCCATCCGGCTTGCCGGCAGCGGCGCGCACATCGCAACCGCATCCTCGACCTCGAGGTCAGGGCGTAGCCAGGCGGCCTCAGCCTCGGGGCTGGGCAGGATCGCCGGCATCCGGTCGTGCACCTTGGCGACGACCTCGTTCGGCGTCGTGGTGACGATCGTGCAGCTGTAGAGCCAGCCCTCGTCGAAGCCGCGGTCCTCCCCGTCCCCCCACTCCTTGCGCGTGCAGATCCCGGCGAAGGCGAAGGGCTCGCCTCCGTCGACGGTGAAGCGCCAGGGCTGACGCGGCTGCTTCGGGTCCTCGGCCTTCATCCACTCGTAGAAGCCATCGGCGACGATCAGGCAGCGGTGGCGGAACTTGCCGACCAACGGCCCGTAGGCGCGGCTCGAGGTCAGGTTCTCGGCCTTGGCGTTGATCATCCGGTAGCCGACTTTGAGGTCCTTCGCCCAGCGCGGCACCAGCCCCCAGCGCATCAACCGCGCCTCGCGCTCGCCCGCCGCCGCCTCCTCCGGGTCTGGCGAGGAGCGGATCGTCAGCACCTCCTGGGTCGGCGCCACGTTGAAGCGCTCCAACCCTTTCGCGGCTTTCTTTGCCCGCTCCGCCTTCGGCGGCGGCGCCTCGCCGGAGGAGTTGCGCTCCAGCGACCTTTCCAGCTCGACCTGGAAGCGATCGGCGATTTTTTTCGCGTCTTTGGCCGTGACCGTGAAGCGCCCGCACATCAGACGGCCAGCTTTGCAGGACGAGCCTCCGGATGCGCCCGGTACCACTCCAGCGTACGCTGGAGGCCCTCTTCCAGCTTGACCTGGGGCCCCCACCCGGTCAGCTCGCGCAGCTTCCCCGAGTCGACGAACTGGCGGTCGATCTCGCCGTCGGGATTGCCGGCGCCCTGAAAGTCCGGCTCGACACCCGCACTCGCTGCGGCGACGATCAGCTCGACGACCTCGCGCACCGAGTGGGGCCGCTCGCCGCCCGCGTTGAAGGCCTCCCCCACCGCTCCACGGGAGTCGAGGGCCGAGGAAATCGCAAGATAGGCGGCGACGGCGTCGTCGACGTGGAGGAAGTCGCGCTCGGGGCTGCCGTCGGAGCGGATCTCCGGTGACCGACCATCGAGGACGGCGATTACCGTCTCCGGAATCAGTCGAGAGAAATTGAGGTCCCCGCCGCCATAGACGTTGGCGAAGCGGGTGACGGCAAGCGGCAGGCCGTATGCGTGCGCGTAGCTGCGCGCGATGATGTCCGCCGCCGCCTTGCTCGCGTCATAGGGGTAGGCGGCCCGCAGCGGGAAGTCCTCACGGTAGGGCAGCTCCGGACTGGAGCCGTAGGCCTTGTCGGAGGAGGCGAACACGACCCGGGCCACGTCGTGGGCGCGGCAAGCCTCGAAGACGTTCCAGGCGCCCTGGACATTGACCTCGAAAGTCTCCAGCGGCGATTGGCGGGCGACACCGACGATCGTCTGCGCCGCCAGATGAAATACCGAGTCGCAGCCGGAGACCGCTGCGTCGACCCCCTCGGCGTCGCGCAGGTCGGCCTCGGCGAGCTCGACCTCTGCGCGGATCCCGAGCAGGTCGAGGCCGGAGAGGCGCGGTCCGCCAACGTCCGCCTCTCGCGGGTCCGGCCGGTCGAGGATGCGAACGCTCTCCCCACGCTCGAGCAATGCCCGGGCAAGGTGGGAGCCGACGAAGCCGTGGGCGCCGGTGACCAGGACCCGGCTCACCGGACCTCCGCCCCAGCCTCGGCCCAAACCGTCCAGGGGGGCTCGCCACCGGCCCAGAGGTCGTTCAGCACCACCGCGTCCTTATAGGTGTCCATGCAGTCCCAGAATCCCTCGTGGCGGAAGGCGCGCAGCTCGCCGTCGGCGGCGAGGCGCTCCAGCGGCTTGCGCTCGAGCACGCTGTCCTCGTTGAGGTAGTCAAGCGCTCCCGGCTCGACGCAGAGGAAGCCGCCGTTAATCCAGCGCTCGCTGCGTGGCTTCTCGACGAAGCCCTCGACCCGGTCTCCCTCGCCGAGCTCCGCCACCCCCCACTGCAGGTGCGGGCGCACCACGGTCACCGTCGCTAGGGCGCCGTGATCGCAGTGGAAATCGAGCAGCGCATCGAGGTCGACGTCGGCGACACCGTCGGCGTAGGTGACGCAGCAAGTCCCGTCCCCGAGCCGTCCCGCCAGGCGGGCGATCCTGCCCCCGGTCGGAGTGTCGAGGCCGGTATCGACGCACTCGACCGTCACTCCCGCGGGCCACTCGGTGGTGGCGACGAACTCCTCGACCATCTCGCCCAGGTACCCGGTCGCGAGCAGGAAGCGGTCGAAGCCCTGCGCCGCGTAGATCCCGATCACGTGCCAGAGGATCGGCCGCCCCCCAATCTCCACCAGCGCCTTAGGCACCGTCTCCGTCCGCTCCCGCAGCCTGGTCCCGCGTCCACCACAGAGGATGACTACGGGTGGCCTAGCGGGCATCCCGGTAGGGGTAGAGCGTCTTGTACTTTTTCGGCCGATCCGTCATCGGACGGCATCTCACGCTGACCGAAAAAGTTAAGCGGAACCCCTGCCGGGATGCCCGCTCAACCACCAGCAACAGCCGGCAGGATCGTCACCTCGGCGCCCTCGCCAATCGCAGTCTCGAGGCCCTGCTGGAAGCGGATGTCCTCGCCGCTGACGTAGACGTTGACAAAGCGGCGCAGATCGCCATCTTGGGTGATCCGCTCACGCAGGTCGCCGTGTGCCTCGAAGACCGCGTCGAGCACCTCGCCCACGGTCGAGCCGGAAACCTCGATCTCGGCCTCGCCATCGGTTGCGGCGCGGAGCTGGGTCGGGATCTTCACCGTCACTGCCATTAGGCGACTACCTCCTGGTGCTCGAACTCGGACTCGAAGCTGGCGAGATCGGGGTCGATCTCGTGCATCTGGAACCTATCGCGGGCCGCGTCGAGCGTCTTCAGACCCTCGCCGGTGATGTAGACGACGACGCGCTCGCCCTTGCCGATGTCGCCCCGCGCTGCCAGCTTCGCCAGGACGCCGATCGTGACGCCGCCCGCGGTCTCGGTGAAGATCCCGGTCGTCTCCGCCAGCAGGTGGATCCCGTCGCGGATCTCGTCATCGGTGACCGTGTCGATCGCGCCCCTGGTGCGGCGCGCATGCTCAACCGCATACGGCCCGTCGGCCGGGTCGCCGATCGCCAAGCTCTTGGCGATCGTCTCCGGCCGCTGCGGCTTGCAGACATCCCAGCCTTCGGCGAAAGCAGTGGCTACGGGACTACACCCCTGAGCCTGGGCGCCGTTGAAGACCGGCTGCTCTCCCTCGACCAGCCCGAGGTCGAGCCACTCCTGGAAGCCGCGTCCGACCTTGGTGAAGAGCGAGCCCGAGGCGATCGGGCAGACGACCCGGTCGGGCAGCTCCCAGCCGAGCTGCTCGGCGGTCTCGTAGGCGAGCGTCTTCGAGCCCTCGGCGTAGTAGGGGCGCAGGTTGACGTTGACGAAAGCCCAGGGCCGGGTTTCGGCCAGCTGGGTGCAGAGGCGATTGACGTCGTCGTAGTTGCCGCGCACGCCGACCAGATTGGTGCCGTAGACGCCGGTCGCGAGCAGCTTTTGCTCCTCGAGGTTGGCGGGGACGAAGACGTATGACTGCAGGCCAGCGGCGGCGGCGTGAGCGGCGACCGCGTTGGCGAGATTGCCGGTCGAGGCGCAGGCGACGGTCTCGAAGCCCAGCTCACGCGCCTTCGCCACGGCCACGGCCACGACCCTGTCCTTGAAGGAGTGAGTCGGGTTGGCGGCGTCGTTCTTGATCCAAACCTCGGCGTCGATGCCAAGGCGCTCGGCGAGCCGGTCGGCTCGCAGCAATGGGGTCAGGCCCGGCTCCAGCGGGTCGCCGGGGCGACCGACGAAGGGGAGGAAGTCGGCGTAGCGCCAAATCCCCTGCGAACCGGCTTGGATCTTGCGCTTGACCTCGGCCGGGTCGAGCCCCGAGTGGTCATAGGCAACTTCGAGCGGGCCGAAGCAGTTCTCACAGGCGAAGTGGGCGCCGAGGTCGTAGCTCGACCCGCACTCCTTGCACTTAAGGCTCTCTATCGACATCCGACCTCGCTTTCCGTCACCAAACGAAAAAACCTCCGCCTTTTGTGGGGCAGAGGTCCGGTCGGACATCCCCCACATCTTCCAGGCCTTTCAAACGACCTGCTGGAGTTGGCACCTGCCTCGAACCGAGGTCCGAGATGGTTGCCGGGGCTTCTATGGGCCAGTCCCTCCACCCCTCTAGATGTGGCGCTTATGTGCACACGACTATAGCAACGGCCCTGGCGCCTGAGAGCAATCCTGCTCCGCAACTGGACTCGGCGTTTAACCTCCTGTGCACAGCCATGGATCCGCGCGACGAGAAAATGAGCCAGAGCGATGCCGAACCTTCCGAAGCCCAGGTTGCGACGGCCCGCGCGGCGCGGCGACCTGGCTCCCGCGGACACGCAGGCTGAGCCGCAGGCACCCCGCGTCGAGCAGATCGACGCAGCTGGCCTGCGCTGGGTCAACATCGAGCGCCCCGGAGCGCTGGAGCGCAGCTGGCTCGAGGAGCACTTCGACTTCCACCCCCTCGACCTCGAGGACGTCCTCTCACGCAATCAGCGGCCGAAGATTGACGTCTACGACGAGTACCTCTTCATCGTTCTCCACTTCCCGGTCTTCGACCCCGCGGCCGGCCGGCTCGGCGCCGGCGAGCTCGACCTCTTCGTCGGGCCCGACTACGTGGTGACGATCCCCAACCAGCCGCTGCAGCCAGTCGAGTACTTGTTCGAGCGCTGCCGCGCCAAGGAGGAGCTGCGCGAGCAGCTCTTCTCGCGTGGGTCCGGATATCTGCTCTACCGCCTCGTCGACGACAGCTTCGACTACTGCTTCCCGATGCTGCGCAAGATCGGCAACAAGCTCGACGCACTCGAGGACGACATCTTCGAGGGACGCTCGGAGGAGGTCGTTCGTGACATCTCCAACGCCAAGCAGGAGATCATCAACTTCCGCAAGGTGATCCGCCCGCAGCGGCCGGTCCTGCGCGACCTGGAGAAAGTGAAGCAGCGCTATCTCGCTACCGACCTCGACCTCGAGATCTACTTCGACGACATCGTCGATGCCCACGAGCGGATCTGGGACATGCTGGAGAACTACAAGGAGGTGGCCGAGGCTCTGGCCGAGACCAACGAGTCGGTGATCTCACACCGGGTCAACGACATCCTCCGCGTGCTCACCTCGATCAGCGTCATCGTCCTGCCGCTGACCCTGATCGCCAGCATCTGGGGCGCCAACGTGCACGTCCCGGGCGAGGGCGACACCACCGCTTTCTGGATCCTGCTCGGCGCGATGCTGGCGATGCTGGTCGTGATGGTCGGCTACTTCCGCAATCGCGGCTGGCTGTAGCCTCCGCCGCCTGTGGCAAACCATCGGATTTGGGCGCCCTGGCGCCTCGCCTACGTGAAGGACGCGTCGAAGGACATCGAGGAGGAGTGCGTCTTCTGCGCCAAGCCGGCGGCGGGAGACGACGAGGCGAGCCTGATCGTCCACCGCGGCGAGCGCTGCTTCGTGATCCTCAACCTCTACCCGTACACCAACGGGCACCTGATGGTGGCGCCCTTCGAGCACATCGGGAGGATCCAGGAGCTGCCGGCAGAGACGGTCACCGAGATGATGGCGCTGGTGCAGCAGGCGATGGACGGCCTCGAGCGGGTCTACGACCCGCAGGGCTACAACGTCGGCTTCAACCAGGGCCGCGTCGCCGGCGCCGGGGTCGAGCACCACATCCACCTCCACGTCGTGCCGCGCTGGGGCGGCGACACCAACTTCATGCCGGTGATCGCCGACACCAAGGTGATGCCGCAGACCCTGGAGCAGAGCTACGAGGCACTGAAGGGAGCGTTTTGACGACCAAGGTCAGCGGATTTGCCCCCGGACGCGGGAGGGCGGGCGCGTGACTTCCGGGGGTCATAAGCGCGCCCGCCCGGGAGCGGAGGAGGTAAATCCCGATGTATTTAAGGCTTACGACATCCGCGGCCTCTACGGGACGGAGATGGACGAGACCACCGCGCACGCGATCGGCCGCGCCTTCGCCCGCGTACTGGCGCGGCTGCGAGGCAAGCAAACGGATGGGCTGCGGGTGGGCCTGGGCCGCGACATGCGCCTGACCGCGCCGGCGATGGCGGCGGAGCTGCGCGACGGGCTGATCTTCGAGGGTGCCACCGTGCTCGATGCCGGCATGGTCGCGACCGAGATGCTCTACCACCTGGTCGGCTCGCATGAGCTCGACGGCGGCGCGATGGTCACCGCCTCCCACAACCCAAAGGCCTATACCGGGGTCAAGCTGGTCCGCGAGGGAGCCCTGGCGCTCTCCGGCGACGCCGGTATCGGCGACGTCCGGCGCGAGATCGAGGCCGGCCTCGGACACGCCCCCGGCGGCGGCTCCTTCGAGGAGGTCGACGTCTGGGAGGAGTACCGCGAGCACGTCGCCTCCTTCGTCGACCCAGCGGCGATGCGGCCGATGAAGCTGGTCGTCGATGGGGGCAACGGGATGGCGGGACCGATGGTCGGGCCGATACTGAACAAGCTTGGCTTCGAGCTGGACGAGATGTATTTCGAGCCGAACGGAGAGTTCCCTGACCACGAGCCCAACCCGCTGCTCGAGGAGAACCGCCGCGCAATCGTCGAGCGGGTGCGCACCGCCGGCGCTGACCTCGGGGTCGCCTGGGACGGCGACGGCGACCGCTGCTTCTTCATCGACGACAGCGGCGAGTTCTGCGACGGTGACTTCGTCTGCGCCCTGCTCGCCCGCGCGGCACTGGCCAAGAACCCCGGAGCGACGATCCTCTACGACCCGCGCTCCAGCCGCGCCGTCCCCGACCTGGTCGCCGCCGAGGGCGGACGCTCCGACCTCTCCCGTGTCGGCCACGCCTTCTTCAAGGCCCGCATGCGGGAAGAGAATGCCGTCTTCGGGGGCGAGGTCTCCGGCCACTACTACTTCCGCGACTTCTGGTGCGCCGACTCGGGGACGATCCCGGCCCTGCTGATGCTCGAGCTGCTCTCCGTCGACGGACGCTCGCTGGTCGAGCTGATGGCGGAGTTCCGCTCGCGCTACTTCATTTCCGGCGAGATCAACTCCGAGGTCGCCGATCCGGCGGCGAAGGTCGAGGAGATCGCCGCCCGCTACGCAGACGGCGAGCAGAGCCGCCTCGACGGGATCTCGATCGATTACCCCGACTGGCACTTCAACGTGCGGCCCTCCAACACGGAGCCGCTGCTGCGGCTCAACCTCGAGTCGCTGGTCTCGCGCGAGGACATGGAGGCCAAGCGCGATGAGGTCCTCGGGCTGATCCGGGCGTGACCCTCACTTCTGAGCAAGCACTCGACAAGGCCGCCGACGCGGGCATCCACCGGCTTCGCATCCCGACTCCCTTCGCGGTCGGCCGGGTCAATTGCTACCTGATCGAGGACGAGCCGCTGACCCTGGTCGACACCGGCCCCAACTCGGGCAAGGCGCTCGACGAGCTGCAGTCCCAGCTGGCCGAACGCGGCCACTCGATCGACGACCTCGAGCTGGTCGTCGTTACCCACCAGCACATCGACCACCTGGGGCTGGTCGAGATCATCGTCGAGCACTCCGGCGCCGAGGTGGCGGCACTCGGCATCGCGGCCGAGCGGCTGGCCAACTTCGACGAGGACGCCGAGGCCGAGGACCGCTTCGCCGTGGAATTGATGCTGCGCAACGGCATCCCCGAGGAGGTTACGGTGGCGCTGCGCAGCGTCTCGCGCAGCTTTCGCGGTTGGGGCTCGCACGTGACGGTAACCAGGCCGCTGGCAGACGGCGAGGAGATCAACTTCCGGGATCGCACTCTCCGGACCATGCACCGACCCGGCCACAGCCCTTCCGACACCGTCTTCTGGGATGGGGAGCGACGGATCCTGATCGCCGCCGACCACCTGATCGCCCACATCTCCTCCAACCCGCTCCTCGCCCGGCCGCTTGACGGGTCCTCAGGGCGGCCGAAAGCGCTGGTCACGTACCTGGAGTCGATGCGGAGGACTCGTGAGGTGCCGGCCGAGATCGTCCTCTCAGGTCACGGCGAGCCGATCGTCGACCACGTCGCCCTGATCGATGATCGCTTTGCCCAGCACACTCGGCGTAAGGAGAAGATCTTCAGGCTGATCGCCGAGCGACCGCGCAGTGGCTACGAGCTGGCCCAGGCACTGTGGGGGAACGTCGCCGTCACCCAGGCCTTCCTCACCCTCTCCGAGGTGATCGGACACGCCGACCTGCTGGTCGACGAAGGGCGCGTGGCCGAAGTCGACGACGCCGAGACAATCTGCTACGAGGCGACCCAGCACGACGCGAGTAACGGCGGCGACGGCTAGGTTTAGGAATCAGTAGTGGCTCCCCCGCCGGTTGCAACCGTGTCGCGATCCCGTGACGCCGCACTCCGCCGCAAGTCGGCGGCTCTACCGCCGCGCGCGGCCAAGCGGCGGATGCTGGTGATCGTCAACCCCTACGCGACTACGGTCTCCGACCGGCTGAAGAACCTCGTCGTCTACGCGTTGCAGGGTCGCTACGAGGTCGAGGCGGTGTCGACGGAAGCGCAGAACCACGCCACCGAGATCGGCCGTGAGGCCCGCGATGGGGCCTATGACGTGGTCGTTGCCTTCGGCGGCGACGGGACGCTGAACGAGGTCGCCAACGGGCTGGCCGGCACCGACGTGCCACTCTCGGTCCTGCCGGGAGGGTCGACCAACGTGGTCTGCCGCACACTCGGTATTCCCAATGACATAGTCGACGCGACCGAGCACCTACTGGCGATGGCCGACGAGTGGAGGCCGAGGCGCATCGATCTCGGCATGGTCGACGACCGCTATTTCGTCTTCTCCTGCGGGGTCGGCATCGACGCCACCGTGGTCGAGCGGGTCGATGCCCACCCGAAGCTGAAGCGCAGCGCCGGCCCCTACTACTACACCTGGGCGGCGATCTCGGCCTTTTACCGCCGCTACCTGCACAACCCGGTGAGGCTGCAAACGGTGATCGGAGACGACGAGTCGGTCGAGGGGGTCACCGCGCTGGCCCAGAACTCGCAGCCCTTCACCTACTTCGCGAAACGCCCGATCCGGGTCTGCGAGGGAGTCGAGATCGACGACGGCACGCTCTCCGTCGGGGTCCTGAAGCGGGCCGCCCAGCGCGACATGCCGACCCTCATACCCCGGGTGCTCAGCGTCGGCCCCTCGACCGCCCGCCACCGACAGATAGCTCACTTCGAGGATGTCGGCGAGGCCACAGTCACCTCGATCTCCGAGACCAAGGGCGGGGCTGTCCGCCCTTTCCCGGTCCAGGTCGATGGCGACTACATCGGCGAGCACACCGAGATCAAGCTGCGCGCGGTCCCCGCCGCCCTCACCGTCGTCGCCTGATCAGGCAGAGGGCGCCGGCGTAATCCGGTAGGCGTCGAAGACCGACTCGACGTTGCGCAGTCGGGAGATGCACTGTTTGAGTTGCTCGGTGTCGCCGACCTCGACCACGAAGCGGTTCTTCACCATCGGGTGACGGGTCATGCAGCTGGCGCCGACGATGTTTATCCCCGCCTCGGAGAAGGTCCGCGAGAGGTCCTCCAGCAGCCGAGTGCGATCGTAGGCGTCGATCTGGATCTCAACCCGATAGGAGGCCTCGTTCTCGCCGTCCCAGCTGACCTCGACGAAGCGTTCGGGGTCGCGTTTGAGCGCCCGCATGTTCTTGCAGTCGGTGCGGTGGATGGTGATCCCGCGCCCCAGCGAGACGTAGCCGGCGATCTCGTCGCCGGGCACCGGGCGGCAGCACTTGGCCAGCCGCACGACGACGTTCTCGGCACCCTTGACACTGATCCCGTAGTTGGAGGCGTCCTTGGTGCGCCGCGCCTTGTCCTCGCGCGCGTCCGAGATGCCCAGCGGTTCGGTGTCCTCGACCGCCTCGCCGGCCTTCAGCCGCTGCATCAGCTTGCTCGCGACCAGCCTGGCGGAGACCTTGCCCTGTCCTAGGGCGATGTAGAACTCGCTCGCTTTGCGGTGGCCCATCTCGCGGATCACGTCGGCGAGCAGGGGCGAGCCGGCGACCTTCTGCATCGGCAAGCCATGCTTTCGCAGCGCCGCCTCCAGAGCCTCGCGGCCGTTGCGCTCGGCGTCCTCGCGCCCCTCCTCCTTGAACCAGGCGCGGATCTTGTTGCGGGCGCGACTAGTGCGGACCAGCTTCAGCCAGTCGCGCGAGGGGCCGCGCTTCTGTTTCGCGGTCATTACCTCGACGATGTCGCCGGAGCGCAGCTGGTAGTGCAGCGGCACGATCTTGCCGTTGACCTTGGCGCCGACGCAGCGGTGGCCGACGTCGGTGTGGACGGCGTAGGCGAAGTCGAGCGGGGTCGAGCCCGCCGAGAGGCTCTTCACCTCGCCTTTCGGCGTGAAGACGAAGACCTCGTCCTCGAAGAGGTCGACCTTGAGCGACTCGAGGAACTCTGTCGGGTCTTGTTCGCCCTCGGTCTCGACCAGCTGCCGCAACCAGGTCATCTTCTCCCGCTGCGGGTCGCCGCCGCTGCCCTCCTTGTAGGCGACGTGGGCGGAAATCCCGTACTCGGCCAGCTTGTGCATCTCCTCAGTGCGGATCTGGATCTCGAGCGGCTTGCCTTCAGGGCCGATCACCGTCGTATGCAGCGCCTGGTACATGTTGGCCTTCGGCATCGCGACGAAATCCTTGAAGCGCCCCGGCAGCGGCTTCCAGAGAGAGTGGATCACGCCGATCGCCCCGTAGCAGTCCTTGACAGAGCCGACGATCACCCGCATCGCGGTCAGGTCGAAGATCTCGTTGAACTCGCGCCCCTTCTTGGTCATCTTCGTGTAGATCGAGTAGAAGTGCTTGGCGCGGCCTGAGATCTCGGCCACGATGCCAACCTTGTCCAGCTCGCCGGAAAGGAAGCTGCCGGCGTCCTCGACGAAGTCCTCGCGCTCGGTGCGCTGCTGGGCGACGAGCTGCTTGATCTCCTTGTACTTGCGCGGGTGCAGGGTGGCGAAGGCGAGGTCCTCCAGCTCCCACTTGATCGCGTGGATGCCGAGTCGGTGGGCCAGCGGCGCGTAGATCTCCAGCGTCTCGCGCGACTTCGTCAGTTGCTTCTGCTTCGGCAGCGCACCCAGGGTGCGCATGTTGTGGAGGCGATCGGCCAGCTTGATCAGGATCACCCTGATGTCAGTGGCCATCGCCACCATCATCTTGCGGTAGTTCTCGGCCTGCCGCTCGTCGCGGCTCTCGAAGGCAATCCCGGTCAGCTTGGTGACGCCGTCGACCAGCTGGGCGATCTCCTCGCCGAACTCGTCGCGGATCTCCTCGAGGCTGGCGCTGGTGTCCTCGACCGTGTCGTGCAGCAGCGCGGCGCAGAGGGTCTCGGTGTCGAGACGCATCGCGGCGCAGACCTGCGCCACCCCCACGGGGTGGGTAATGAACTCGTCGCCGGAGCGGCGCCTCTGGTCGGCGTGGCGCTCACAGGCAAACTCGAAGGCGCGCTCGACCGCGGCGCGGTCGATCATCGTCGCCACGGCGAGCGCGGTGCCGCCGTTGCCGCCCACGGCGACGCCGTCCCCTGCGGGCGCGGAGTCGAACTCCTCGACCACGGCGAAGAGGTCGGCGAGGAGCTCCGAGTGCTCTACGGGTGTTTGTGCCTTTCCAGGTATCGGCGGTCTTCCTCGTATTGGGCGCTGTACGCGCGGAACGCGGCGGAGCGCTCCAGGTCTGTTCTCCCTGAGGATACGACCCCGACCTCCCCGCGCCCACCGTCGGGGTCTCCCTCGACCAGGCCGAGCTCAGCGAGGACGCGAAAGCAACGCGCCGCGGTCTCGGGCCCGCGCTCACGGGTTCCGGCTCCCGCCAGCGCCTCCCGCAGCGACTCGCCGCTGGTCTCCCCTGCCTCGCGCAGGTTCCTAAACACGGCGATCAGGGCCGGGCGGCGCGCGAGCTGCTCCTCGAGCGCGGTGAGCGCCTGGCTCACCTCTCCCTGCCCCCAAGCCTCGTGTAGGTGGCCGGGATGCCCTGCCCGGTCGCTCCAGCCGTCCACGGGCCTGGCGGCCAATCGCTCGTGACTGACTGAGGTGGGCGGGTCAAGGAGGACAACGTGCTCGTACTCGGCGGCAAGGCTGGGCGTTCGCTCCAGCGTCGAGTAGTCGGCAACCGCAGGGGCGCGCAGTCCCTCCGCCAGGAGGCCGCCGCAGCGTTCGCAGCGGGCTCCAGGGGAGCGGTTGTCGAAGCGGGCGAGGGCGGCGAGCTCGCGCCGGCGCGCGGAGTCCGCACAGACGACCAGCACCTCGTTGCCGCTGGAGACCAGCTCGGCGATCGTCGAAGCGCCGGAGCCGCCGCTCCTCACGAGCTCGCGAACGCGAGGCTCTTCCGAGGTCCCGTCTCCGGACGGTGGCTCGAGCGGCAACCGCAACTCGCGCTCGAAGCGACTCCACCACTCCCTATCCGGGCACTCGCAGACCGGCTCCACCGGATAGAGCTCGCGGAGGACGACGCGCGGCTCCACGGCGCCGTTCCAGCGGTTGACCTCAAGCCGAACGGTGGCGTCTACCGCCTCGTCCTCGCCGACGCCGAGGCGCGAGCGACCGAAGGCGACCCCAAGCGCCCGGTGGGAGCCGCTGTGGAGACTGAAGCGAGCGTGCTTCCCCTCTCCCATCGGGCGCACGTCGCGGACTCGGGCGGAGGGCACCAGCAGTCGCACACCGGGGTTGCCCATCCCGAACGGGCCAAGCCGACCGAGCTCCTCGGCGAGCTCGAGGCCAATGCCTTGACCGCCGACCATCGCATCTACACGCTCTCTCCGCCCCAGATCCTCAGGCGAGAGAACCGAATCGGCGTGCGCGGCGAACGCCTCCTGGAAGGCAGGAACGTCCTCGGCGCCCAGTTGCAGGCCGGCAGCAGCACGGTGACCGCCGAAGCCGGTCAGGTACTCGGAGCAGGCCTCGAGCGCAGCCAGCAAGTCGAATCCTGGAATGCTGCGACCACTTCCCCGCCCCTCCCCCTTCTCATCAAGCGTGATGACAACCGTCGGCCGGTGATGACGCTCGACCATCCGCGAGGCGACGATCCCGATCACACCTGGATGCCATCCCTCGCCGGCAACCACCAGCCCGTGGGCCTCTTGCAACCGCTCAGACAGCTCGCGCCAAGCCGTCTCCGCCGCCCCGTCGACCTCGCGCTCAGTGGCCCGCCGCTCACCGTTAGCGCGATTGAGCTCCTTGGCTATCTCAGCGGCCCGACCCTCATCCTCGGTGAGGAAAAGCTCCACCCCGGCATCAGCACGGTAGAGACGGCCAGCGGCATTGATCCGCGGCGCCAACCGAAAACCGAGGTCGCTCTCGTCAAGTTGCGTCGGCTCGCATTTGGCTGCCTCGATCAGAGCACGGATCCCGGGCCGCTGGGCACGGCGCAACTCCTCCAGCCCGCGACGCACAAGCGACCGGTTCTCGCCTACGAGGGGAACCAGGTCTGCCACGGTGGCGAGGGCAACCAGGTCCAGGTCGGCGGCAGAGGCATCGGGGGAGGGGTCCCCAGGCGCGCCTTCGCGCGGAGTTCCTGGGGACCCCTCCCCCGATGCCTCCCGCAGAGCGCAGGCCAGCTTCCAAGCGACAGCGGTACCGCAGAGACTCTCGAAGGGGTAGCCGTCGATCGCCGGGTGGAGGATCGGGCAATCGGGCAGCTCCGCACCTGGTTGGTGGTGATCGGTGACGATCACGTCCACTCCCAATCCCTTCGCCAGCGCAACCTCCTCGACAGCCGTGATGCCACAGTCGGCGGTGATCAAAAGCTTTGTGCCGCGCTCAGCCAGCTTCTCGACGTTCGCCGGGCTGAGCCCGTAGCCATCGTTGAGGCGATCGGGGATTAGCCAGTCGCACTCGGCACCCAGCTCGCGCAGCACGTGAACCAAGATCGTCGTGGCGCAGACGCCGTCGACATCGAAATCGCCGTGGATGGCGATCCGGTGCTTGTCCCGCACGGCTGCCAGAACCCGCTCGACCACTGTGGCCATCGACTTGAAATCGCCTGGCTCGTGCGACTCGTTCGCCTCCAGGAAAACGCGAGCGGCCTCAGGCGTTCGGTGCCCGCGGCGCACCAACGTGATCGCGACCGGCTCGCTCAGGCCGAGCTCGTCGACCAGCGCCCGCGCCTCGGCGTAGTCGTACGGCGCGGTGATAAAGGTGTTGGCGGAATCCCCCACGACTCCCAACCTAGGAATGGCTGCGGACGGAGGGTCGTCCTAGGAACTCTGCGTGTGCGGCTGGCGAGCGCCGGATCAAGCGGGGCAAGGACGCAGGGAGGCCCGAATAGCAGCGCTATTCGGCCGACTGGAGGACGCAGCACCGCGCAGCATCCGCCGTCGCCAGACGTGCGCGAAGGGTTTCTAGGCCGACTCTTCGGCCGCGCGGATGCCGATGAACCAGATGACGGCGAGGCCGATCACCGTGCCGGGAATCGCGACGAGCGCGGTCGCGAGATCGGTGTCGCCAAGGCTTTTCCCGGAAGCGATGGCAATGATCGCGCCGAAGACGACGGCCCCGGTGGTCGCGCCGAGTAGGGCGCCGACGATGCCCTGCCAGAAACGATCTGGCAGGAACACGGTGAAGTGCCAGAGGGCGAGGCCCATCATGAACCAGACGACCAGTGCCATCAGCGGCGCCTCCCGTGTTTGCGGCGCTGCTGGCGCCGTTCGCGGCGCTGCTGGTTGCGTTCGCGTCGCTCGGCAGAGGCGGGATCGGCAGCTGCCTGCGACTCGCCGTCCGCAGGGGGCTCTGCGCCATCACCGTCGGCTGGAGGCTCGGCCGTGGCCACCGCGCTCGGCTGCGGCTCCGGCTCGAGCTGGGCGGCGGGCGGCACCTCAACCTCCGCCCTCCCAGGCTCCTCGTCGTCGAGCCTCGCCACTTCGAGCTCGTCGGCAAAGGCGGGCACGCTGCCATGCGCCGCGGCGATCCGTTCGCGCCGCTGCTGGAAGCCGGGCTCGCGTTCCTTCCAGGCATTCAGCACCGGTGCGGCGATGAAGATCGACGAGTAGGTACCGGAGAAGATGCCGACCATCATCGCGAAGGCGAAGGCCTGCAGGGTGGCGCCGCCGAAAATCAGCAGCACGGTGACCAGGAAGACAGACGAGAGTCCGGTGATCAGCGAGCGCGTCAGGACCTCGCTCATCGAGCGGTTGACGATCTGCGAGAAAGCAGCACGCGGCATCCGTGGCACGTTCTCGCGGATCCGGTCGAAGACGATCACGGTGTCATACAGCGAGTAGCCGAGGATGGTGAGGAAGGCGGCCACGGTGGCACTCGAGACTTCCTCCCCGGCAAGCGAGTAGACCCCCGCGGTGATCAAGATGTCGTGGGCGACTGCGATCAGGACGGGCACCGCGTACTTCGCTTCGAAGCGGAAAGCCATGTAGGCGGAGATCAGCAGTAGCGAGAAGATGATCGCGAGCATCGCGCTGCGAGCCACCTGCTCACCGAAGGTCGGCCCGACGCTGGTGTTCTCGAAGCTTTCGGGCTGGATCCCGAATTCCTCGGCCAGCACCTCCTCGGCTTTCTCCACACCGCCCGGCTGCAGCTCCTCCGACTGGATCTGGAAGCCATCTCCGAACTGCTCGTCATCCGTTTCCTGGATCTCGGCCTCCCCCAGCCCCTCCTCCTCGATCACCGACCGTACGTCTTCGACGCTGGCACTCTGCTCGGGGGCGAAGTTGATTCGCGTCCCGGACTCGAAGTCGATGCCGAAGTTCAGCTGGCTGATGGCGAGGGAGAGCGCGCCGACGACGAGGATCGCGCCCGAGATCGAGAAGAACCAGCGGCTCGCGCCGACGAAATTGAAGCGCCACCTGGACTCCGATTCCTGCGCAGCCCCCAGCAGGCGCGGGGAGGAGAGCAGCCGGCCGCGGCCGAAGACGGCGAGCAGCGCCTGGGTGAAGACCACCGCGGTGAAGAGCGAGACGAGCGTGCCGACGCCAAGCGTGAAGGCGAAGCCCTTGACGCTCGCCGTCGCCAACACGAAGAGGATGAAGGCGGTGAAGAAGGTGATGACGTTGGCGTCGATGATCGTCCCGATCCCGCGCCGGTATCCGACCGCGATCGCCGAGGAGAGGCTGCGACCGGCCCGCACTTCCTCCTTGATCCGCTCGAAGATGACGATGTTCGAGTCCGCCGCGACGCCGATGGTGAGGATCAGGCCGGCGATCCCCGGCAGGGTCATCGTGATCGGGATCAGCTTGATCAGGGCGAAGAAGAAGACCGCGTAGACGGCCAGCCCGAGCGTCGCCACGACCCCGAGCAGGCGGTAGTAGGCGATCAGGAAGACGATCACCAGAAGCAGCCCGATCAGGCCCGCCTTCAGCCCCTGGTCGAGCGCCTGTTCGCCGAGCGTCGCCGAAACCTGGGTCTGGCTGATCAGCTTCAGGTTGATCGGCAGGGCGCCGATCTGGAGGATCGTCGCCAGGTCCTGGGCCTCCTGGACCCCGGAGAAGCCGCCGGAGATCTGTGCCCCGGTCCGCCCATCGATCCCATCGGGGTTTTCCTTGAAGTTGATGATCGGCCGCGTCGTCACCTCGTTGTCGAGGACGACGGCGAAGTGGCCGGAGCTCTGTTCGGCTGTTTTGTCGTCGACCACGCCAATCGCCGAGGCCTGGCCGCGCTGGGCGATCGTGCGCGTCACCTCCTGGAAGGCGTCCTGACCGTCGTCAGTGAAGTTGAAGGTGACGTTGGGCTGGCCGAATTCGTTGGTTTCCTGCTTCGGGTCGGTGATGTCGGTCCCCGACAGCGCCGGGTCGTCTTTCAGCGCGTACCAGCCCGGCTCAGCGTCCTCGACCACTTTTCCGCCCGAGTCAACCGGCTGTTCGGAAACGACGATCGTCCCGGGAGGGACCGCGAGGATGGTCTGGCATTCGCCGGCTTCATCGTCCTCGCATTCCTTCTTGCGGGGAAGTTTCTCCCCGGTCGGCTTGACGTAGAGATCCTCGCGGGCGAACTCGGGGCCGGCAATAAGTTTGCCGGGGTCACCTTTCGTGAAGAGGTAGAAGCGCGTCCGGTCGGTCGAGCAGTTCGAGCAGTCCTCGACCGGTTTCTGTTCGGCGGCGAGCTGCACGGCGCCGTATGCGGTCGCGTAGGCGCCCCCGTAGAGCAGCTGCTGGTTCTCGAGCTTGCTAATGCTGCGCCCAGCGGCTTTCCATTCGTTGGTCGCTTCTGTGAGCGCTTCCGGGGTCGGCTGCTGGCCTGGGCGGCCCCCGATCGCCCGCTCGCGGCCGATCAGGTTGGGCTCCCAGTCGTAGAAGTAGAGCTGCGCGGTCGTGCCGACCTGGTCGATCGCCCGCTGCGCGTTGGTGACGTCGGGCAGGCTGACCGAGATCTGATCAAGCCCGAGGCGGGAGACCTCCGGCTCGGAGACGCCGAGCTCGTCGACGCGCTCGCGGATGATTTCGATCGAGCGGTCGATGTCCTCGCTGCTGACCTCCTCCACCTGGTTAGTCGGCGTGCCCTGGTAGATCAGTTCGACCCCGCCCTTGAGGTCGAGACCGAGCTTGGTCGACGTGGTCGCGATGACCGCGGCCGAGGCCACGATCAGCCCGAGAACGAAGATCAGGACGAATAGATGTCGGCGCCTCCTCCCCATCTCACGCCTAGCCGTCGGGCGTGAGGACGATCAGCAGGCCGCCGTCCTCGTCGTAGGCTGGAAAGACGTCGGCTACCGCCTCCGCCGGGATGTCCCCTTCCGCGTTGACCGAGACGCGCTTGCCGAGCGAGCGCACCCCCCACTCCAGCGAGGTCTCAATCGGATCGGTGAGGCCGTCGCCGTTGGTATCCGCACTCTCGCCGCCGTTCCCACCCTCCCGCCACTCGAGGCCAAGCACCTCCTGCACTGGACGGCCGATCACGTCCTCGTCGGTGAGGCCGGTCAGCTCGAAGCTGCCGCGGCCGGCATCTATCACTCGAGCCTCGCGGTCGCAGACGAAGAAGGCCGCGTTGGGCGCCGGGTAGTAGTCGTCGAGCAGCTCGAATACGAAGCCGAAGCCGCATTTGGAGCAGCCCTTCGGACGGGTGCTGAAACCGGCAGTCCGGTCCGTGCTGGCTTCCCTGTTGCCGCAGTTGGGGCAGATGAAGAACGGCATCCCCCGCCAGGTTACTGAGAGTCCGGCCGAAAGCTCCCCGCGCGCGCCTGGCGGCGGCGGAACGGCGCGGTCCTGTGTCCTCAGTCGGTCGAATAGTGCAGGACTATTCGACCTCCTTGCGTCCTTGTCCCGCTTGTTCCGGCGCTCGCCAGCCGCACACGCGGAACTTCCGACAAGACTCTAGAACAGGCTTTTCGCTCCTTCGGGCGTGGGCAGGCCGAGGTGGTCGTAGGCCCTGGGGGTCAGCACGCGGCCGCGGGGGGTCCGCTTCAGCATGCCCTGCTGGAGCAGATAGGGCTCGATCACGTCCTCGATCGTTTCGGCCTCCTCGCCGACCGCGATCGCCAGCGTGGAGAGGCCGACCGGGCCGCCCGAGAACTTGGTCGCGACGACGTCGAGCAGGGCACGGTCGCTGCGGTCGAGCCCGCCGGCGTCGACCTCGAGCATCTCCAGCGCCGCGCCGGCGACGGCGACGTCGATCGTGCCGCTGTCCTTGACCTGGGCGTAGTCGCGAACACGCTTCAGCAGCCGGTTGGCAACCCGTGGCGTGCCGCGTGAGCGGGTGGCGATCGTCTCTGCCCCCTCGGCGTCGATCTCGACTCCGAGGATGCCGGCGGAGCGGACGACGATCTCAGCCAAATGCCGAGGCTCGTAGTGCTCCAGCCTGTGGCAGACGCCGAAGCGGTCGCGCAGCGGCGTGGTGAGCAGCCCGGCCCGCGTGGTCGCCCCGATCAGCGTGAACGGAGGGAGCGGCAGGGTCACCGTGCGGGCGCCGGCGCCCTGGCCGAGCACGACAGGCAGCTCGCCGTCCTCCATCGCGGGGTAGAGCGTCTCCTCGACCGCGCGGCCGAGTCGGTGGATCTCGTCGACGAAGAAGACGCTGCCCGGCTCCAGCGCGGTGAGGAACGAGGCCACGTCCGCCTTGCGCTCCAGGGCGGGCCCTGCGGTCTGCACCATCGGCACCTCCAGCTCGGCGGCGACGATGTGCGCGAGAGAAGTCTTGCCGAGCCCCGGTGGCCCGGCCAGCAGCACGTGGTCGAGCGGCTCGCCACGGCCGCGGGCGGCCTCGATGAAGATCGCCAACTGGCCGGTGACCTGCTCCTGGTTGACGAAGTCCTCGAGCGTGCGGGGCCGCAGCGAGCGGTCGAGATCCTCGTCGGGAGCGTCGGCCCTGGCGTCGTGAATCCGCACCTCCTCGCCGAGCGGCTCCTCGATCCCAGGGGTCCTGATCCTCTTCTCGCTCACGCCTTGCCCGCCCTCGCTTGCCGCAGGGCGGTCGAGATCAGCTCCTGAGGATCGTCACTCTCGATGCCGTCAAGTAGTTGCTCGGCTTCGAGCGGTGCGTAGCCAAGGTTGACGAGGCCGTCCCGAGCCAGGGCGCGGGCGTCTCCAGACTCAATCACCGCCGCCGCGACCTCTTCCTCGAGCGCGCCGGCAACCTTCTCGCGCAGCTCGACGATGATCCGCTCGGCGGTCCGTTTGCCGATCCCCGGCACTGCCTGGAAGCGCTTCGCGTCGCCGGCGGCGATCGCCCGCAGCAGCTCCCGCGCCGGTCCGCCAGAGAGCGCCGCGACCGCGACCTTGGGGCCGACGCCGCTGACCGAGACCAGCTCGCGGAAGAGGTCGCGCTCCTCCTCGGAGGCGAAGCCGAAGAGCGAGAGCGAGTCTTCGCGAGCGACCAGCTCGGCGTGTAGGAAGGCATCGCTGCCCGCCGCGGGGACCGCCTTCAGCGTCTCGGCCGAGACGGTCAGCCGGTAGCCGACGCCGCCGGCGTCGATCACGACGTGATCGGGGCGTCGCACCATCACCTCGCCGCGAACCGCGGCGATCATCCCGCCAGCCTCCCCACCGCGGCCGTGCCGGCCGCTTCGATCGCTTCGCGCGGAGCGAAGCCGCCGTGGCAGATCGCCACCGCGAGGGCATCGGCGGCGTGATCCGGGGTCGGCGGCTCGGGCAGGCCGAGAAGAGTCCCGACCATCCTCTGCACCTGCTCCTTGCCGGCCCCGCCGGAGCCGCAGACAGCCTTCTTGATCGCCTGCGGCGTGTAGGTAAAGCAGCGCACACCATGCTGTGCCGCAGCCAGCATCGCGGCGCCGCTGGCACGCCCCACGGTCATCGCCGAGTGCACGTTCTTGCCGAAGTAGAGATCCTCGAGCGCCATCGCCTTCGGCGCGTGCCACTCGATCAGCTCCGAGAGCTCGCTGTGGATGCGCTCGAGGCGGCGCTCGATCGGGAGTTCCGGCGAGGTCTCGACCACGCCGCCGTCGAGGGCGACCATGCGGTTGCCCTCGATCCTGACTACGCCGAAGCCGAGGTTGGCGGCGCCGGGGTCGATCCCCATCACGACCTGCATGAGGATTGATTCTGGGTTGAGCCTCGGATGCCTTTGCCGAGAGGCTAGGCGGCCACTTTTTCGAGGATCTCCTCGGGCACGTCGAAATTGGCGTGGACCTCGTTGACGTCGTCGTGCTCCTCGAGCGCGTCGACCAGGCGGATCAGCCATTCGGCCTCCGTCCCCTTCACTTCGACCGTGCTTTTCGGCTCCATCGCCAAGTCGGCCGACTGGATCTCGACACCGGACTGCTCGAGCGCCTCGCGGACGGCGGCAAGGTCGGCCGGGGCGGTGATCACTCGCAGCGAGTCGCCGTCCTCGCGCACGTCCTCGGCGCCGGCGTCGATCGCCGCGATCAAGTCGTCCTCGCCGTAGCGGTCCGCGTCGACGACGACGACGCCGCGCTTCTCGAAGATCCAGGCGACCGACCCAGGCTCACCGAGGCTGCCGTGGTGCTTGGAGAAGGCGTGGCGGACGTCGGCGCTGGCGCGGTTGCGGTTGTCGGTCAGCGCCTCGACCAGGATCGCCGCTCCGCCGGGCCCGTAGCCCTCGAAGAGGATCCGCTCGATCGCCCCAGCGTCGGCGCCGACACCGCTGCCGCGGTCGATCGCCCGCTGGATGTTGTCCTTCGGCATCGAGGCGTCGCGCGCCTTCTGGATCGCCGTCGCCAGGGCGGGATTGCCGTCCGGATCTGGGCTTCCGTCACGCGCGGCGACGGTGATCGCCCGTGCCAGCTTGGTGAAGAGCTTGCCGCGTTTGGCGTCGGCTGCGCCCTTCTTGTGCTTAATGGAAGACCACTTAGAGTGACCTGACATGCGAGTTACATTCTATGAGTAGGGAGATGGCAGCCGATCCGCACACCCACTCCGCGGGCAGGGCGCTCGCCGCCATGGTCATCTTCGTCGTAATGCTGTTCGCGGCGCTCGCGCTCTGGACGGCGATCCCGCTGAGCTGGATCTGGATCGGCTCCAAGGTCGCCGAGACGCAGTTCCCCGCGACCGGCCCCTACATGGTGGTCGCGGTCGGGATCATCCTCTCGATCCTCCTCACCTCGTGGCTGCTGACCCGCCTCAACCAGCTCTACGTCCGGGTCACCGGCACCAACCGGCTGGAGCCGATGCGCCCGGCCTGGATGAAGAGCATGCGCGACACCTCGGGGCCCGTCGGCACCACCACGGTGGTCGAGGCGGTGCTGATGGGCTCGGTCCTGCTCGCAGGCGTCGTCTTCATGTTCTGGTTCTTCTTCCTGGCCGGATCGCCGCTCCCGAACCAGTGACTGCGCGCTAGACGACGAACTTGCCGTCGACCTGGAAGTCCTCGCCGTCGACGACGATCTTGCCGCCGCCGCGCAGGTCGCAGACCAGGTCGGTGTGCACGGCCGACTCGTTGACGCCACCCGACTCCGGATAGCTGCGCCCGACCGCCATGTGGACGGTGCCGCCCAACTTCTCGTCGAGCAGGACCTCACGGGTACCGCGGTCAATCGCGTAGTTGGTGCCGATCCCGAGCTCGCCGAGCCGACGCGCGCCCTCGTCGGTGTCGAGCAGCTCGACCAGGAACTCCTCACCCCGCTCTGCGCTGGCCTCGACGACCTTCCCGGCCTCGAAGCGCAGCCGCACCCCGGAGACCTCGCGACCGCCGATCAGGGCTGGCAGGTGGAAGGTCACCTCACCCTCGACCGAGTCCTCGACCGGGCCGGTGAAGAACTCGCCGTCGGGCATGTTGTGGCGGCCGGCACAGGGAATGAAGGTGCGGCCGCCGATGCCTAGCTTGATGTCGGTCCCGGGCGCGGTGACGCGCACCTCCTCGTGACCGTCGATCCACTCCGCTAGCCGCTCCGTCTCCGCCGAGGTGCGCTTCCAGGCGGTCAGGGGGTCGGAGTCGTCGGCGAGGCAGGCTCCGTAGTAGAAGTCTTCGTAGTCGACGAGGCTCATCTCGGCCTCCGAGGCGAAGGCGTTCGTCGGGAAGAGGGTGACGACCCAGCGGAAGTCGCCGGCGGCGCTGCGCTCCATCATTTTCCCCAGCAGCTCGCCGGTGGCGGCCTGGCGGCGCGTCTGGCGCTCAGGCGGGATCGCCGAGAGCTCGCGTGTGTTGGCGCTGGCGGCGATCGCGATGCGAACGTCGACGTTGTCCGCCATCCACTCCGCCACCGGCGAGATCCACTCGAGCTGCTTGTCGCTGGCGTGCTTGTAGTAGGTGACCGACTGGCCCTCGAGGCCGACGTTTAGGATCGGGTTGGCGCCCGCTTTCAGCACCTGCTCGTAGACCGCCAGTAGCAGCGGCTCCGCCATGCTCGAGCCTTCGATCGCGACGGTCTCGCCCTCCTTCACCTCGGTCGAGTAGCCGACCAGGATGCTTGCCAGGTTCTCCACTCGGGGATCTCTCATCGCTCAACCTCCTCGCGCAACCACGAATGTTTCGCGCTGCGCTCGCTCTCGCTAATCATCACCGGAAATCTCGCTCGCTCGCTACGCGCTCACTAGCGCTGGTCGTCATCGCCATGAACAGTGCATGCAGCCGCGGGTCGTCGGTCAGCTCCGGGTGGAACGCGCAGGCGAGCACGCCGTCTTCGCGGATCGCAACCGGGCGGCCCTCGTGCGTGGAGAGCACCTCGACGCCCGGGCCGTGGCGCTCAATCCAGGGCGCGCGGATGAAGACGGCGCGCAGCGGCTCGTCGCCCGTCCCCTGCACCGCCAGGTCCGCCTCGAAGCTCTGCAGTTGACGGCCGAAGGCGTTTCGCTTCGCGGTCGCGTCGATCAGGCTTAGGTGCTCGTCGTCGCAGACGATCATCCCGGCGCAGGTCCCGAACACAGTCCCGCCACCCCGCCAGTGCGCGCGGATCGGCTCCTCCAGTCCGCCGGCCTCGATCCCCATCGAGATCGTCGTGCTCTCACCGCCGGGGATCACCAGCCCGTCCAGGCCCTCGAGATCTTCCGGGGTCCTCACCTCGTGCGTCTCCGCCTCCAGTGTCTGCAGCATGTGGAGGTGGGCTTCAAATCCACCCTGGATCGCCAGGACGCCGATGCGCAGCTTGTGACTCTCAGGCACCGCGGTCCTGCAGAAGCGCGTCAGCCGCCGCCAGCTCGGAGATCTCCAGCCCCGGCATCGCCTCACCCAGCCCAGTCGATGCTGCCGCGACCCGCTCGGGGTCGTTGAAGTGCGTGGTCGCCTCGACGATCGCGCGTGCGCGTCGCTCCGGATCGGCGCTCTTGAAGATGCCCGAGCCGACAAAATTACCCTCGGCGCCGAGCTGCATCATCAGCGCCGCGTCAGCCGGCGTCGCGATCCCCCCGGCGCAGAACAGCGGCACCGGCAAACGTCCCGCCTCAGCCACCTCGCGCACGACTTCGAGCGGCGCCTGGTGCTCCTTGGCGGCGCCGGCGAGCTCCTCCGGTCCGAGTTGAGCAAGGCGCTTGATGCCGCCGATGATCCCGCGCATATGGCGCACAGCCTCGACCACGTTGCCGGTCCCGGCCTCGCCCTTGGAGCGGATCATCGCCGCCCCCTCGCCGATCCGCCGCAGGGCCTCGCCGAGGTTGGTCGCACCACAGACGAAAGGGACCTCGAAGGCGAGCTTGTCGATGTGGTTGCTCTCGTCGGCTGGGGTCAGCACCTCGGACTCGTCGACGTAGTCGACTTCCAGCGCCTGCAGCACCTGGGCCTCGGCGAAATGCCCGATCCGGGCCTTCGCCATCACCGGAATCGTCACCGCCTCCTGGATCCCCTTGATCATCGTCGGGTCCGACATCCGGGCCACGCCGCCGTCCCTGCGGATATCCGCGGGAACCCGCTCCAGCGCCATCACCGCGCAGGCTCCGGCCTCCTCCGCGATCCGCGCCTGCTCAGGCGTGACCACGTCCATGATCACCCCACCCTTGAGCATCTCGGCCAACCCAGTCTTGACGCGCCACGTCGCTCTCTCAGCCATCGACTGCATATTACGTGCCCGACCCGCGGGCCCTGCTGCAGCGGGAAGGTGCTGAGCGTGCTGCTCGCGGCGGGTGCGACAGGACCCGCCGCGCCAGCGCACTCCGTGCTACTTCAGCTTGTAGGCGCGGATGCGGTCGCGGTGCGCCGCTTCGTCACGGGCGTAGAGACCGTGAGCGAGTGCCTGAACCAAAGCCATCAAGGCGGTGTTCGAGCGGGCGAAGGAGGGGCTATTGGACGAGTAGTAGAGGGTCAACCCTGCATGCTCGCCGACCTCTGAGAGCGATGCGTCGGAGATCGCAAGGGTGTTGGCGCGGCGATGCACTGCCAGTTTCATCGCCCGCAGCAGCAGTGGGTGAGCGCGGCCGCTGGAAAGCACGATGACGAGCGTTTCGTCGTCGATCCTGCCCAGGCGCTGCAGCGACTCGCCGCCGGTGCTGGTGACGATCTCGGCACGAATGTCGAGCAGGCTGAGGGTGTGACGAAGGTAACTGGCGAAGAAGGCCATCTGGTCGACGCCGACGACGACGACGCGCTGCGCCTCGGCAAGGGCCACGACCGCACCGTCGACCTGCTCACGAGTCAGGTTGCGCGCCGTTTCCTCGAGGTTCGCGTAGTCGGCCCCCAACGAGCCCTCCAGCTCGCTGTGGTCGAAGGAGAACAGCGCCGCGCCGCCCTCTTTCTGGGCGCCTGCGCTGGTGGCGATTCCATTGCGGTACTCCTCGATCGCCGCCTGCTGAAGCTCGGGGTACCCCTCGAAGCCGAGGGCCTGGGAGAAGCGCACCACCGTCGATGACGAGGTGCTCGCTCTCCTGGCCAGCTCCTCGGCGGTGAGGAAGGCTGCCTCGTCGAGATGGTCGACGATGTAGCGGGCGACGTCTTTCTGGGAGCGGGAGAAATCGTCGAAGCGCTCCTGGATGTAATCGGAGAGGCTCTTTAGTTGTGGGGGTGTCTTGGTCGCGGTCTTGGTCACGGCGGTCCATTTCGCCGAGGCGCGCACTTTCCCTTCCGCGCAGAACGGCACGTACCCATCGGTGCAGGCCTGGCTCCGATCTGGTTGGATTGACGGTGGACGTCACCCCGCGACTCCAAGCACTCCCGAAAATGACGCTCGAGCAGGCGCTGCGCCTCACAAATCGCAACATGATCGCTTTCGACCTGGTGCTCGGAAGCGCCGCGATTGCTGCGCCGGAGACAACGCTGAAGGTTTTGGGGCACGAGGAGCCCTCGCCGGACGCCGCACACCTGTTTCGCCGCTGCGGTCCGATCTGGCTCACCTTCGCTGCTGCCCACGCGCTTGCTGACCGCCGCGGCGCTCAGCGTGACTGGTGGGCGCTTGCCTGGCTGCGCGGGACCGAGATCGCAACCGACGCGCTCTGGTCAGAGTCTCCCGCCGTCAGTCGTCCCGGCGCGAAGCTCGGGCTTCGCTTGGCCGGAGTCGCCAACCTGGCGATGGCGGCTGGCTTCGCCTGGCTCTCGAGGCGCTAGGCGCAATGGGCGACTTCTCCGGGTTGCCAGACAAACGCTGGAGCCTCCGCGGCATCGACGAAGAGGGCGACGAGGCTTGGCTGATCCGGGGCATCGCCCGCAAGCTCTACCGCTGCCCAGGTTGCCACGGTGAGATCGAGATCGGCTCCGAGCACACCGTTGTGCAGTACGTCTTCAAGCTGGGTGGGACCGAACACCACCACTGGCACCGACGCTGCGGTGAAGAACTGCTCATCCCCCAGCTGAGGGATCTGAAGCGCATGCCCGCCGCTGAGTCCTCCCAATCGAGGCTCGAGGCACGCGGCCGTCGGCCCGCCGGCCGCCGCCAGCGCTGAGCGCCGGGACGCGAATCGCCTCGGGAGGGAAACCCGGTTTGATGTCGGCGTGACCGACAGCATGCGGCCGCTCTCCCTCTACGCCCAGATCGCGCGGACCTACGCGAAATGGGCGCCGTCGCTGCTGCTGCTCGCCGTCGTCGTCTTCGTCCCGGTGGGGCTCATCCACACGATCGCGATCCACCCCGACATCAACGCACTCGACCTCGACGGGGTGCTGACGATCCTCGGTGTGATGCTGGCGGTGATCGCGCTTGCCGTCACGGGGCTGCTTGGCGAGGTCTTCTACACCGGCGCCGTGGCGATCTCGCTCACCCATCCTCGCGACGGCAGGCCGCCGTCGCTGCGCGAAATCGCCACCATGGTCAAGTACCGTCGGCTGATCGCGATCGATCTGGTCTACGGGGCCCTCGTCGCGATCGGTCTCGTCCTGCTCGTCGTTCCCGGCATCGCCGCCTTCGTCTGGTTCGCGCTGGCCGCACCCGTGGTCGAGATCGAGGGTCGGGGCGTGCGTGACGCGTTCGCCCGCAGCGTGCAGCTGATCCGTGGCAAGTTCTGGGTCGTCTTCGCCGTGCTGGCGCCGATCGAGCTACTCGGTGACGGGATCACGAGCCTGGCCACCGAGATCGCCCATGACCTGCTCGGCGAGACGTTCCTCTCCGAGTGGCTGGCCGACGTCCTCTCCAACCTCGCCTTCACGCCGTTCTACGCGGTCGCCGCCGTGCTGATCACCGTCGGCTTGATCCGGGAGAAGGATGGCGGCGGGGCCGAACTACACTCGGAGCCACCCCGATGACCGCCGCCTCGATCTTCGTCGAGTTCTGGGACGACCAGCTGGTCGCCGACGGCAAGCAGGGGATCTTCCTGGTGCTGATCGGGTTCCTGCTCTCCTTCGGCTTCATCCGGATGAGCACGAGGCTGATGCGCAGCCCACGGGTCCCCTGGTGGCCTGGCAGCGTGGTAAGTGACAGCGGCGTCCACGTCCACCACCTCGTCTTCGGCATCGTCACGATGATGGTCTCCGGCACGGTGGGGTTCGTGGCGCTGGGCGACAGCCCCTACACCGAGATCTGCGCCGCGCTGTTCGGCGTCGGCGCGGGGTTGACGATCGACGAGTTTGCGCTCTGGGTCTACCTCGACGACGTCTACTGGGCCGAGGAGGGCCGGGTCTCGATCGACGCCACGGTGATCGCGGCGGCGATGATGGGCCTGCTCCTGCTCGGCTTCAGCCCGTTCAGCTTCGAGACCAAGTCGATTCAGGAGACGCTGGGGAGCCTGGTCGCGGCGCTGATCGTCTTCTCCGTGGTCGCGATCTGCTTCGCCAAGCAGCGCATCCTGCACGGCACGGTCGGCTTCTTCGTCCTCCCGGTCGCGATCTACGGCGCCGCCCGGATCGGCAAGCCCGGATCACCCTGGGGCCGGCGCCTCTACGGTGAGCGGAAACCGAAGAAGCAGGCCAAGGCGGAGGATCGCTTCAACCCGAAGCGGCGCACCGAGCGCTTCAAGGAAGCCTTCCGCGACATCGTCGGCGGCAAGCCAAGCGAGGGGGTCGCGGCGGCGAGCCAGGAAGCTCTAGCGGCAACGCGCGAGGCAGCAGAAGAAGTTCGCCAGCGGGCGGAACGAGTCGCGCATCCCGGCGGCGAGCGGAAACGCGACTGAGGCCTACTCGCCCATCGCCTTGATCACGAGGCGCTTCGCCCGGCCGCCGTCGAACTCGCAGTAGAAGACCTGCTGCCAGGGGCCGAGGTCGAGCCGGCCGTCGGTGACGGGAACGATCGCCTGGTGGTGGACGAGCAGGTTCTTCAGGTGGGCATCGCCGTTGTCCTCACCGCCACGGTGATGGCGGTAGTCACCCTCATCGGGGAGCAGCTCCCCCGCCACCTCGTTGGCGGCCGGCTTCCAGCTGGGCGGCGCGACCTTGTCGAGCCATTCGAGCACGTCCTCGTGCAGGCCGGGCTCGTCGTCGTTGACCCAAACCCCGGCGGTGATGTGCATCGCCGAGACCAGGACCATCCCCTCCGAGATCCCTGCCTCATCGACCGCCGCCTGCACCTCCTCGGTAATCCGGATCAGCTGCCGTCGCTCAGTGGTCTCGAAGGTCATGTAAGCGGTGTGGGACTTCAAGGGACTCCTTTCCGACGCTTTGACTACTCGCGACCGTAATAAATCGGGACCTGCCCGCTCCTAGACTTTCAGTGGCACGCCATGAAACGAATCGTCGCCTCCATCGCCTTCACAGCCGTCGCCATGCTCGGCGTCGCCGCCGCTCAGGGCGAGCAGGCCCAGCAGGGCAACTTGCGTGTCTCCTTCGACGGCCGCCTGGCGCCGCGGGCGCTGCCACGCGACCGCCCGGCGCCGGTGACCGCCTACCTCGAGAGCTCGATCCGCACGGTCGACGGCAGCAGCCCACCGCCGCTCCGCCGAATCTCGATCGCGGTCAACCGCCATGGCCTGGTCTCCTTCGCCGGTCTGCCGACCTGCAATCCCGCAGAGCTCCAGCAGACCAACACCGAGGCGGCGCTAGATCGCTGCCGGCCGGCGCTGATCGGTCGAGGGCGCTTTGCCGCCAACGTCACCTTCCCCGGGGCCGCTCCCTATCCCGCTCAGGGGAAGGCACTCATCTTCAACGGCCGCTCGCGCGGGAAGCCGGCGGCGGTCCTCCACATCTTCAGCTCGAACCCGATCCGCATCACCTTCGTGCTGCCCTTTGAGATCTCGCGCAGGCCCAGGAACCAATTCGGCACGGTGTTTTCGGCTGCGATCCCGCAAATCGCGGCGGACACCGGCTACATCACCGACATCGAGCTGACGGTCGGCCGCGAGTACCGCTACCGCGGCGCCCCGCGCAGCTTTCTCAGCGCCAGCTGTGCCGCCCCGCCCGGCTTCCGCATCGGCTTCTTCACGCTTGCTCGAACCACCTTCTCCTTCGCCGATGGCAGGACGCTGACCACCGAGATCGCGCGCGACTGCCGGGTTCGTTAGCGGCGGCGACCACTCAGAGGCCGAGGCCGCCGACCCCGGGCTCGTCCCAACCAAGGTGGTGGGCAAGCTCGTGGCGAAGGGTGCGTTCGACCTGCTTCGCGAGCAACTCGCGGTCGTGGCCGAAGTCGCGCTCCAGCGTGTCTCTGTAGATCACGATCCTGTCCTCGTAGCGTTCCTGCGCCAGGCCGTCGCCGAAGTAGTGGCCGTAGGCGTGGGCTTCGGCTCCCCGGTCGGAGACGACGACAGCGACTTTCTCGAGCAGCTCCTGGAACTGCTCAGGCAGCGCGTCGATCGCGTCGGCGACCAGGGACTCGAACTCGTCCATTTGCTCTGGACGGGCCATCGGTCTCACAAGCATGATCTATGTGCAAGGACGCTTGCACATTCCGGGTCCGATCAATCGTCCGTCCGTCCCCCTTGCAATTCGAAGTCGGAGTACCGATGAACCAACCGTGCAGGCCCTCGATCGAGCCGAAACACGCACCGTCGAGTGGCCGGGCGAGGCCAGCGGCTCTCCCTTGGCGCGGGCGAGTGAGTGGCTGCGCGTGGAAACGGCTCGCCTGCTCGGGCCTCGCGGCTGGCGGTCCCTAATCGGACCGTTCGTCTTCGTCGCCATGGCGATTTCCCTCCTGATCTACGACCACACCAACCAGCGTATGCCCGCTGTGGTGTTTTGGCTGACCCTCGGCTTGATCGTGACGGTCTTCGCGCGGATGCTGGAAACGAACCGCAGACAGCGGCTGGCGCTCGAGGAGCGCGATCTCGAAGCGTTCAGCGACCAGGTCACCGGCCTCCCCAACCGTCTTACTCTTTGCGCTGACATCGAGACGGCCCTGGCGGCGCCAGACGCGGCGAGAGCGCTCGTGCTGCTCGAGGTCGAGGATCTGCAGACTTATGGCGATCGCTATGGATATGCCGCGGCGGACGAACTGCTGAGGCGAACCGCGCTGTGCCTGGTCAGCACCGTCGAACCGCTGGGAGGCAACGCCTACCGGTTCGACGAGGGCCGCTTCGCCGTGCTCGTTCCGGCGGTGGAGCAGCAGTTGGGCGAGGTCGTCCTCGTCGCCACCGCGTCCCTGCGGGAGGACGAGGATGTGCCGATCGGCCGTACCTACGGCGAGGTTGCCATCCCCGGCGACGCCACCGATGCCGAGACCGCCTTCCAGATCGCCGGCCAGCGCCTCGTCGCGCACAAGCAAGGACAGCACCACTCGGCGAGAAGGCAAGCGCACGCCGTCCTCGTCGCAGCGCTCAGCGCCCGCCGTCCGGAGCTGCGGGACCACCTTCGCGCCGTTACCTACCGGGCGATTTCGCTGGCCCGCTGCCTCGGACTGAGCCGCGAGGAGATCGACGACGTTGCCCTCGCTGCGGAGCTCCAGAACGTTGGCCTGCTCGCCGTTCCGGAGGCGACCCTGGAGAAGAAGAGCCCCCTTGACGAGACGGAGACCGCCCTACTTCACCGTCACCCGCTTGAAGGTGAGCGCATGATCGCTGCCGCCCCCGGCCTCGTCCCCGTCGCCAGGCTCGTGCGATCGAGCTACGAGCGCTGCGACGGCACCGGCTACCCCGACGGGCTCGCCATCGACTCGATCCCCCTCGGCTCCCGCATCATCGCCGTCGCCGTTGCCTACGCCGCCCTCACCTCAAACCGTCCCTACCGCGAGGCCTTGACCCCAGGCGAGGCACTAGCCGAGCTACGCCGCTGCGCCGGGACCCAGTTCGACCCTCAGGTGGTCGAGGCGCTTGCTGCTGACTTGGCCGAGGAGGCTGCTCCGGCGCCGGGGCCTGCACCCGTCGCCGGGTAACGACCCAGCTGTCTGCTCAGCTCATCGCTGCGCAGGGCTAACTGGCCATACTGTCCCACCCCAGGCCAAGTCAGGCTGAAGCGCGTCGATCGCACCCGACGGACCAAGAAAGTGGGGCGGGAAGGACTCGAACCTTCGACCGACGGATTATGAGTCGGGCCGGAACCCGCCTATAGAGCCGAATCTGGCTCGATAGAGCGAATCACGTCCAAGGAGTTCGGCTGAGTTCGGTGGAGTCGGGGACCAATTTCGGGACCAAGTTTTCGGCGGCCAAAATCACGACATCCCACGCTGTCATTTTCACGCGAGAGGAGCAGCTCGACGGCTATGAATCTGGCGGCTCCTCATCGGTCCAATAGTCCGTCGCCTGCTCTCGCCGGTAGGCCTCCTGGAATCCCTCGTCTGAGGCTCCGGGAGCCCGAGTCGCCGCCATCAACTTGCCGGTATCCGGATAGAGATTCACCTCGGGAGCGATCATCGTGCTGACCACCAGCACGCGGGCGTGTTGAGCGCCTCGATTCTGGAGCTGGTGCGCGCCGTCTTCGCCGACCCGAAACGCGACGACCTCCCCCTCGGCCAGCTCGCGCCACCCGTCCGGCGTGCGCAGGTGCGGCTGGCCGCTGAGCACGATGAGCATCTCCTCGTTGGCGCTGTGGGCGTGGTACGGAAAGGTCGCCTGGCCAGGCGGGATCTCATAGAGACTTGCTCCGAGTTTCTCGGACTTGGCCTGTTGGCCCAGTTTGGCACGCCGGTAGGTGAAGCCCTCACGGTCCTGATCCGCATCGAAGTCCGGCTGGTATGCATTTGCCATGCGCGGATTATCTCCCCTCTCCACCCGGATTCGTCCCTGGGGCTTCCGCGACATGGCGCTCGCACCCGTTCCGCGCGAAAAGCGACATCGGTTCGTCCTATGGGGCGGGCAGGACTTGAACCTGCGCTCCACGGATTATGAGTCGGGCTGGAAGCCGTCTATGGAGCCAAATCTGGTCTGATAGAGCGAATCAGGCCCAAGGAGTTCGGCTGAGTCGGGGACCAATTTCGGGACCAAGTTTCGGTGTCTTCAGACCACAGATTTGCCTCGGCGATTTCATACGCGCAGCGCACCGTGATCAAGGCCCGACCCCCGGACGGGTGAAGCGAGCAGCGTGCGCTCTACCTCCTGACCGAGGTGGCAGATTGGATGACTGCGCCGCCCTTAGCGCCGATTGCCCAGATTGCGGTTGACCTGCCCTGCGGATCGACAGCAATCTGCGGTTCGCCGAGGCTCTTCGTCCAACGGGAGATATCGGTGGGCCGCGACCAGGCACCTCCAGGCGGATGCTTCGCCGCCTGGATGGCGAAGTTGGGGCCGGGGCGGGTGTCGTAGCCCTCCCAGATCGCGGTCGCGTTGCCCCAGGAATCCACCACCAGCTGCAGATGCTGCCCACCCCGTCCATGACCGGTAGTGATGTCGACCGGCCTCGACCAGCCCCCTCCGGCCGGGCGGGTCGCGCCCTGGACGACGAGATAACTACCGTTGGAACGTTGCCAGATCGCGGTCGCCTCGCCCTGGGGGCTGACCGCGATCTGCGGGTCCTGTACGTGGCGGTGCCCCGCCTTGGAGATGCTGACCGGCGCCGACCAGGTCCCACCGGCCGGGCGGGTCGCAGTTTGGATCCGGATCCGACGGCCATTGGACGCCCTGCCTGCCCAGACCACTGTGGCGTTGCCCTGGGAATCCACAGCCACCTGTGGCCAACCGCCCACTACTCCATTGGCAGAGAGTGTGACCGGCGCCGACCAGATCCCTCCGGATGAGCGGGTCGAGCTTTCAATTGCACCGCTGTATTCCTCTTCCCAGACCGCAGTTGCGCCGCCCTGGGGGTCAAGTGCGATTTGCGGAGATCGGGCGGCCTTTCTCGGTGGAGACAGGGTGACCGGTGCCGACCAGCTCCCTCCAGCCGACCGGGTCGCGCTTTGGACGACCGAGCGCCAACCTTCCTCCCGTTCCAAGAGCCAGACCGCAGTCACGTTGCCTTCAGGGCCGGCCGCTACGAGCGCCGAACCCGCGCCAGCTGCGGAGAGGGTGACCGGTGCCGACCAGATCCCTCCGACTGAGCGGGTCGCGCCCTGGACGACCCAGGAGCGACCCACACGGCGCCCCCAGATGGCCGTCTCGTTGCCCGGGGGGTCGACGGCGATCTGCAATCCATACGCATCTTCCAAACCGCCAAAGAAACGGGATGGAGTGGACCAAGGTCCGCCGGCTTGCCGCACCGCGCTCTCGTAGATGAGTTTTCCGCCGCGGTATCGCCGCCACACGGCGGTCGCATTGCCTGCGGAATCAACATTCACCAACGGGGATTCTTCGCCAATGCTCATAACCCCGGAGACATTCATCGGGCGCGACCAGCCTGGCGCCGCGCTCGCGGGCGATGCGACCAAACCCGCCGCCAGGAAACCGGCAACGGTCAGGAGTAGAAACCACAGGTGAGGCGCACGAATGCGCGAGCGATCCGTTGCTCCTCCAATCGTCACTATCCCCCGTATTCCCGCAAATTCCATCTCGGTGATTGGTGAGTTTAGTTCCCGCAGCGAACGAGGCGGCCAGCTGGAATGGGGCGGGCAGGACTCGAACCTGCGCTCCACGGATTATGAGTCGAGCCGGAACCCGTCTATGGAGCCGAATCTGGCCTGATAGCGCGGATCACGTCCGAGGAGTTCGGCTGAGTTCGGTGGATTCGGGGACCAATTTCGGGACCAAGTTTTCTAGCTCGGCTTGGCGGTAGCGGAGGTCGCTGATCACGCATCGTGCATTGCTGACAAATCCGATCCGACGACCCCCTCGTGAACGAAGCCGTCAAGAGAGGCGGTAGCGGTCGAGCAGATCGTCCATGCCTCAGCCTAGGCTTTCTCCTATGGCGAAGTCACGCGTGCCCATTCCACAGGCGATAGCCGCGCAAGCACTATTCCTCTCTGATCGGACCTGCTGCGTTTGTCGAGATCGGAATAAGCCGATTCAGCTACATCACATTGATGACGATCCGTCGAACAACGATCTTTCAAACCTTGCCGCACTCTGCCTGGATTGCCATAACAAAACCCAGATTCGTGGTGGCTTTGACCGGAAGCTCGATTCCGATCAGATCGCGCTGTACCGCGATGACTGGAATCGTCTAGTCGCCGGTCGCCGGTCGCCCCGGGACGGCCCGTCGTCGGGCGGCCAGACGACGGCGACCCACGGCGTCAAATACACAACGTCGATCGCCGAGGCCTATCGCGAGAATGAGCAGTGGGAGCTGCTGGCCATGCTTTACGACCAAGCCGGCAACAAGGAGTTGCGTGATAAGTACATTGAGATTGCCCTCCAAGGCGACCCGGACGATGCGGAGATCATCAGCCTTCGCGGCCTCCAGGGCCGCCCCGAGCTTATTCCTGAGGAAGTAGCTGAACGAGAGATACGGCGAAACGCCGCGCATAAGAACTGGACTCAGCGCGCACGCCTGTATATGAAGCTCGGTCGTTACCGGGAGGCATGTGAGGACTATGTAAAAGGCGTCTTGGCCTCTCTCGAGGAAGGCCGCACCTTCTCAGCTGCGTTCTACCTGCGGGAGCTCGTGAGCCACGACCTCATAACTTCGCTCTATGTTCAGGCCCTTCAAGAGGCAGCAGATAAAGGGGATCTATGGTGGCAAGCGAGAGCCCTGCAAGACCTCGGCTGGCAAGACGAGCTGAAAGCTCTCCTCCTCTCAAATGAAACCGAGATAGAAGAATCAGCTCATCCGATGCTCAAGCAACTCTTGACGCAGGCACGCGGGGAAACCGATCGTGCCCTCGATGAAGCAATCACCATCTTCGGCAGTGCCAAGCGAGTGCGCTTCAAAGACAAGACCAAGGACGTCGACTGACGGCTAGGCGGGCAATATTTAGACCCCATTTGTCATGGCGGGCAGGACTCGAGCCAAGCTTGAGACGAACATTGCCCGTTGGTATCTGGCTATTGAGTCACGAAGTCGAAGATGTCTCGCAGCCACTTCTTGCGACTCTTCTTCTTGGTTTCCAAGTCTTCGAGCATTTCCTGTCGGTGAGCCGGGGCCGCATCAACCGCTTGCTTGACCTGTTGCGGCGCCCAGCGGTCCTTCTTGATCTCCTTTACCAACCCCTTGCGCAGGCGCTCCTGCCAACTCTCGTTCGGCTTCGGCAGAATCTCATTAAGACTTGCAAGGTCTGCTTGGTCCACGTCATTCGCTTCGATCGCCTTGTGAAGTGGCCCGAACACCCCCTGCCACAACTCGCTCCGAATACTGGGACTCGTAGCCAACCCGCTTGCTGCAAGCAGGATGACGAGGCCCCGGTTGCGCATTCGCCCGTCTCCAATGCGCAGCACATCGCCTGAGACCTCGGCCCAGTCTTCAGCTGAAATCTGTCGCCAGAGTCCAAATGATGGCCGCGACACCAGCGCCAACAAAACCCTGGCATCGGCGGAGAGTCGACGTGGCGCACTGCCGACACTTCCTGGGCCGACTGTATCCAAAGCCCGCCCAAGGGCGGCAACAGTTCGAGGCAGCGAACGTCCCTCCGCAACGGCTGCTGCCGCCCAGTCCAGTGTGCCCCACCACAGTGCCGGCTCCTGAGCGAGCACATCATTTGCAGCTACCACATTGCTCTTCAGCAAGGCGACGACAATTTCCTGCCGCGCCTCTGAATTTAGGCCATGGGTTAGCTCAAGTAGCTCGCTAACGAACGGTTCATCACCCCGCCACAGCGATGGGGAGCACAGGAGATCATGGCGCTTCGCGAGCAGGGCCAGCGCCAGACTGTCATCCGAAACAGCCAGGGTCACAACATTGGCAGCTGAAATATTCGCCACCGCGCTCTGCATAAGCATGCTAAGCGCCCGTTTGTTGGGCGGCTCCCAACTTCCTAGGCTAGAAAGTAGCCTCACCGCCTCATTCCTTTCGGCTCGCCAGAGATTCTCGACCCTCGCTTCAAATTCGAGATCCTTCAGATCAAGCGCTTTGGCGGGCCGCGCAGCAAGGATGGCGATCATGCGCTCGACTTCTCCCTTCGGGCCGATCACTTTTCCCCCGGAGAATGGCCCGAACAGCGCCCGCTTCAACTCGCGCATCGAGCGTTGCTTTCGAAATGAACCTGAGACCTCGCTGCTCAGCTCACGCGGCTCAGCTTGTCGCTCCAATTGAAGCCAGACCCCCACGAGACTATGCAGGTCAGCCTTGCCGTTGTCGCTTTCTGCTCCGAAGCGCCGCAGAAACCCCCGAAAGGACGGCCGTGGATCAACCAAATCCTTCGCCAAACACTCAAGCCAGGAGGTCGCTTGGAGTTGGGGGGAACTGTGAACTTGATCTCGATGAAGACGCTCAACTAGCTGTAGGTCAAACGCAACGGAGTTCTCTGCGGCTCTATAGCGAGTTCGGAATGCAAAAGATCTCCGAAGCCGAGGCCATTGCTGACTCCAGATCTCGAAAAGAAGTGTCTCTAGACGCTCCACATCTGCGACTCGAAGTACACCAGACCCACCTTCAACGTATGCCGTCCAGAGAGTGTCTAATAGCTCTTCATCCTCGGCTTTCGATCGCTTTCTCGATACATTCTTAATACCCAAGGGCAGTTTCTTGGCCACACTGTATTTCGCACTTGGCAAATCCCCGTGTTTGCCGAGCTTCGGTCGCTCAAACAGATTCGCCAGAACGTCTAGGTGGTCAAGCGCGCCAAGGTCGACGAAGTCGACAAGCAGGACATGGGACCAGACCGCACCCGGGCGAGCGACCTCTGGTGCCGGCCAGCTTCGGATCAACGAATAGCGCCCAAGCTCTGCTATAGGCAAGCAAGTGAGGTAAGACCGTGCCTCCCCATCAAAAGCCATATCAGTGAGAGAGCGAAGGATGCGGCCAGGTTCAGCTCCTAGCTGTACCGAACTCGCAATCAGACGGTGGCCATCTTCATAACCATAGAGCGCTTGATCTATTGCGCCACTCATGACGCATCGTCAATGGCGAGCGTCCACGCAATTGGCGCGCCAATGGGAACTTTTGATCCGTCTTCGGTCAGAGCATAAGCACGATCAAGAGGGTCCTGTCTGGCCAACGCCTCCCGTTCGGCGTCATCCGTAAAGCTTCCACCCTGAGCGCTCACTCCAAAGATACGAGCCGAGAGCCACCCCGAGTTGGCATCTAGGTATTGGCTTAGCAGTGGCATATTCTTGGCAACGTAATCGCCGGGAGTCAATGCCTCGGACTGAGTGTCCCAAGCGGAGATGATGATGCAGGCTCGCGAGGGGCGTCTGCCTCGCTGCTCAGCCGTCAGCTGCAGTAGATCAACCAGCTGCACTTGAGTCGGCGGCTTACCCTTCATCTTGACTTGCTTCGCCTTTGGATCGACGGGCTCTGGCTGTGATTGCGTCGATTCAGCGCCGAGAGCTGCTGCCAAATGGTCAGCATCGCCCTTTGTGACGCCTGCGTCCAGGCCATCTGCTGCGGTGAAGAGCAGGATCCCATCACTGTTCCTAACCTGCTCCTCAATGTTCTCGTGCCAGAGTCGCTCTTCAACAGCTTCTCCCCAAGTCTCCCCCGAAAGATCCGGGACGCTCAGCTCTACGGCTTCTCCGCTGGTCTGCACCTCAAGGGAAAGGGCCAGTCTCCCTTCCTCAGCCACTTCGGTGTGGTGGGGTACATCGCATTCCATGAGCCGCTTGCTGATCTTGTTCAAGTGCTCTCGATCATCCTGGAAGCTGGCTAGCTTCAACTGACCATCTCCGTTGAGGAGAGCTAGATAAAAGAGGCTCAGGAAGCTCGTCTTACCGGTTTCCTGCAACCCCACCAGTAGCAATTCTCGCGATGCCGCTTCAGTCATTTCACACCCCATCGCCAAAACGACCGGCCCACTCTTTTGTCATTGGTGGGCACCTTGCTGGCCTCGACTCGCCCTGAGGTCAGCCACGCAAAGAGCGGTGGAAGATCGACTGGCTCGTGTGGCGAAGCGTCTGGGCGCGCCGCAACCGTGAAGATCTCGGACGGTCCACAACCTCGCTCTAAGGCGAGTTCCCGCAAACTCTCTGCCTCTTTTGCGAACCATTGCAAATGGTCCTCGTCAACCAAGTCTGCCTTTGAGAGCACTATCGCCGTCGGCGTTCCCACACCAATACCCCCTGCCTCAGTGAGTCCGCCGATCAACTGCTTCGACCAAGTCAGTGCGACGCTTCGCTTGAAGTCATCAGCAATCTGTTTTCCATCGATCAAGACCACAAGTTGGTCGGCCCGGGCGGCCAGTGGCACGATAGTTGCTACCGGCCCGCCTCCAACAATTCCGTCAAAAAGCTCGCCTCGTATGTCAGAAAGCATCAGGGGCAGCCGTTTTCCACTCCGATGCAGTCGAAGGTCAACCAGTCTCATCTCCTCATCCTCCGTGCGCGGCACGTCGGGATGGGTCAGCCCTGAACTCTCACGCGTTCCGTGATAGCGCCTGTCCAGCGCGCGAAGGCAGTCGGAGCCCGCGAACGACCAACCATCGTATGACCCTTTGAGGAAGCGGCCATAGAGCTCGGCTACAAGCGTGGTCTTGCCGCTCTGAAATTCGCCGGCAATCAAAACCACCTGCCCGCCATAACGATTGGCGAGGTGGTCAGCTTGGGGAAGCGTAAGGGATTCTCCGCCACCAAGCTCAATTACGTCTTGGGTGGGCTCCATCTCCTCGCCCTCCAGGTTCTGGGTCGGCTCGGTGACGTGCTCAAGCTCAGCCTCAGCCTCCGGCTCCCGTTCCTCTTGAGAAGTCCCTTTAGCCGCGTGCGGGCATTCGACAGGATTCTCAAAACCTTCCAAGCAGCGCCCGTTCTCAAGGACCGGACACCCATCTACCTCGCAAGCGACTATTTGGGGTTCGCTCATTCTCCCAGGAGCCGGATCATCTGCAGCTCTCGGTAGAACTGCAACGAACAACTCAAGAGGGGCTGTTTGCGCTTTGGATCCAACTTCAGCTGGTTTAGCATTGCGTTCTGCCAGGTGTCCTCGTCGTCATCCGTAGCGAACTTGCTGATCGCCTCGCATGAACTAGCCACAGGCAGTAGCGCGTTCTCTTGTCCCGCTGCAGCACCGATTTCCTGCGCGGCAGCTTCCTTCGCAAATTCTGCGAGTGACTTCTCTTTCGTGGCTTCTTTGCCCAGTAGCTTTTCTAGCAACGCACGTGCGGAGGGAGGCTCAGGAAGAATGCGAGTTCGTGCTGCCAACTCGGCTGCTCCTGCGACGGCGCGGCCCACGCCACTTCGCTCGCCCCAGGAAATACCGGCCTCATCTGTGTCTGAAATCACCCACCAAAGCATCTCGATCTCTTCATTGAGTGCGAGCTGGCGTGCGAGCGCCGGCCTCACGCTTGAGTCCACCATGGTTGCCAGTTTCTTCACGGCCTGGCCTACCGAGTGGATATCGACCAGCGCCTGACCAATGCCCGTCGCCTCCCCCGCGTCGTCGACCTCTTTCCGCTGCGGTGGCACCTTGACCAGATAGCTCGACGCCGCGGACACCTCGGCCTCTCGAACCGCACGCCCCATTTCAGCAAGCCTAGAACGCGCCACTTGCGGCAGCTCGGCTATTACCGCGTCCATCCCGGAAAACTCGGCCGAGCTAATCGCGAGCGCACAGAGAGTCGCGTCTGGCTCACTGCTGAGCACAATTCGGCGGAACACGGCGACCGCCGCGAGGACCTTCAGCATCTCGTCCTTACCCTCCGCAACGAATCCCTCGTCGATAGCCCTGAGATGGGCACCAAGCCAACCGAAAGTCCCTTCGTCCATGTGCCCATATGCAGCCATAACCACCGCCAGCTCACGTCCCACCAAATCTTTCTCAGCCGCTTGACTAGCGGTCTTCAGGACCTGCAAACGCTCCTCGTTGTCCTCAACAGTGACGGATCGCATCCAGCGTCCAAAGTTCTCGTCAATGAATGCCTCAGTCATATCGCTAGCTCCTCTGCCAATCGATCGGTGAGTCCCTTGTCGCGGATTCTGGCCAGAATCGTGCCGTATCGCTCACGATCTGTAGGCAACTCTAGATCAGCATCCTTGAGCACCCCCAGCCGCCTAGCGATCTCAATGCGGGTCGTGGCTGGAGCGCTCATATAGGCGACCGCGATCTCCCGCAGTCTGGCCTGCTGATCAATGCTGACTTCCGTCTCCTCCCCTGGCCGTGGTGCCAGCGGCGTCGCCGCAATTGGTTCGTCATCCGGCTTTTCTTCAGCTTGACTCGGCTTCTCCATTTCGCCCAGCGTACGCAAATCGCGAGCGATGGTGAACGGGCCTGGATCTCCTACCTCAGAAACGAACCGCTTCGCCTGCTCAGACCAAATCCGAGACTGGACGGTCAGTTTTACGTCATCGTCGCCATCGAGACCCAACCGCAGGAAATTGTATGTCGCAACTCGATTGCCACCTTCCCCGGGGATGACGGCGCCGGCGTGTATCCATACCTGCCCTCTCTCCCCCTGTTGCTCACATCGGAACTTGTGTTCGTGGCCAAAAAGCAACAGATGAGCCCGCTTAAAATAAGCAGCAACACTCTCCCAGTCACGCAGCCATTTCGGTGGGTGGTGGCAGAGAACGATCCGGATCTCCCCATGCTCCTCTTTTACTTTGCACTGGTGACTCCCCAGTACAAGGTTTGGATTTTCCTCATCTTGGGCATCATCCTTATCGCTAATAAAAGCCGAGTTCAATCCGCATAGCTTTACTGGAATGCCGTCCATGCTGCCCAGAGGGTCATACCACTCCAGCTCTTTTGCCGCCGTTTCACATCCCCATTCGCCTGCGAAGTGGTTGTACTCACGAAATGGCTCGATGAGCCCAGCCCCCGCCGCATCAATCGCCATCCGTACATTAAGCAGCGGATCAACCCCATCCAAATCAGTCTCCCTCACCTCTCTGTGGAATGCGCTGATGATTGGGCTCGTGTCGACAGTGGACCACTCAACATCGTGATTTCCCGGCACCATCCAGACCCCCCCGGACGGACAGCCCGATACGTCGATCAATCGCTTCAACCAGTCCAGTGCGTCGGCGTACTGGGTCTGTGCTCCTTCAAAGGCAATATCTCCGCCGACTAGTATGCCGTCGACCCCCTCCCCCTCCACCTCTACCAGGCTCGCCAAATCCACTACCAATTGATCACGTTGATCGGCATCGAGATCCCACCCTTGGCCATGCCGAAAATGAATGTCGCTCACATGCACAAGCCTCAGCATGGTCTTGATCCTATTCAGACCTGCCGACGTACCGCCTGGGCTTGCTTGTAGGTCCAGTCAGGCACCGGCGGACGCTTGGCTCGACTCTCGAGAAGGTTGACGGCTGCCCTCGCGGCGCTTCAATCGCTGGTAGCTCGGGGGGGCACTCATCGCCCAATCGCCAGCCCACGGTTGGGCTGGCGCACTCGTGTTGCGTGCTGACCGAGGCCGAGGACTCGGTGAAGTTCGTGGAGTCGTCGCAACGCCGCCTGCTGGCGGGCTCGCTCGGCCCCCCGCGTCGCCTCTTGGCCGAAGGCCCTGTTGGGATCTTTAACGCCGTGCTGCTGTCGGTAGCGCTCGATGTGGGCGACGCCGCGATCCCAAGCCTTCTGCTTAACCGGATCGCAGGGCCTCTCCCCCAGCTCGGTCTTGACGTAGGCGGGCGGGAAGATCCGCGCGGCGATGATCGCCAGCTCGCGCCGCTGCGCGAGAACCTGATCGGCAACCGCTAGCTCCCGACGCGCGGCTTGCCCGGCGATGGGCATATCCCGGGCCTCGGCTTCGAGGCGTGCGGTCGCTTCACGCAACCTCGCCTCCCAGGTGTCGATGCGGGCAAGCTCGTCGCGGCGCTGGCGTCGCGAAAGCTCCTGGGCAGCCTCGCGCTCGGCCGCGAAGCCGTCGATGTGCTCGCGGGCTCGCTCGATCCGCTCCTGCAAGCTGCGCCGCTGTCCTTCCAGGCTCTCCTCTCGGCCAGCAGCGACCCCCAGCTCGGCGCGTCTTGCGACCAGCTCCTCGGTCGGCAGGCCGGAGAACTGCGAACGCAGCGCGACCTCGTGAGCGGCGATCTGGGCGCGGTCGCGCTCGGCGGCTTCGGCGATGTGTGGGATGTCCCCGCGCAGGTGGGGAGATCCCGGCGCAATCTCCTCACGGTGGACTTGGACCTCCGGTGTCGCGTAGAGAAAGGTCTGCTCGCGGGTGCGGGAGGCGGCGACGTATAGCTCCTGCTTGTCCATCGAAGGGTCGGCCATGACGAAGGCCCGCTCGAAGGTGGAGCCCTGCGCCGAGTAGATCGTGACGGCATAGGCGTATTGGAGCGCCGGGGCCTCTGAGTGTGGGTCGGCCTGAGTTAGGTAGTCGGCTCCGACCTCGACCGTGCGCGCCTGATCGATGCCTTCGAGAATTGCGCTGCCCTTCTCCGCATTTACCTCGGCAATCCGCCAGCGCTCGCGGTTGTAGATAGCGGCGGCGCGATCGTTGACTCGGGTAATGACGAGATCGCCGGCAGCGAACCTCGCTTCGCCGACCTCGATCTCATCTACTCCGAGCTGCCCAGCCTGCCTGCGGACCTCGCGCGCCATCGCGTTCAGCCTCTCCACGTCCACGTTTCGCTTGGCGACCATCACGGCGTCTTCCCCACGCTCGAAGGACTCGTGCCAGTCGCGGACCATCGCCTCGCGGCGGGCCTCCGTATTCGGTGCGACCGTCACCCGCTCGCCCGACTCGTACAGGCCAAGCGCCTCACGTCCCTCGCCGTCTCTGATCCGCTTCGCCGCCACGCGGTCGAGCTCATGGCGGTGGCGGATCACCTCATCGAGGCGGATCGGCTCCGTTCGATCTGCGACGGCGCGGAAGAGGCCGCCCGCCTCGATCTCCCCCAGCTGCTCGGGATCGCCGACGAGGACGAGCTTGGCTTGCGCTCGCTCAGCGTGGGAAATCACCCTCGCCAGCGTCGCCGAGTCCACCATCCCGGCCTCGTCCACGAGCAGGATCGAGCCTCGGGGCAGTCCGTCGCTGCCCTCGTGCTTGGCCCGGTCAAGCTCGACCAGAAGGCCGGCAACGGTGTTGGTGGGCAAGCCATCCGAGCGCATCACGTTCGCCGCCCGCCAGGTCGGCGCTGCGGCCCGCAGCTCGATCCCGGCCTGCGCCCAGCCTTCGGCTGCAGCGACGATGGCGAAGGTCTTGCCGGTGCCCGCCTCGCCGATCACGACCGCGACTCCCTCTGAGTGGATGAGAAGGCGGCGGACCATCTGGCGCTGGTCGGCCTTCAAGGTTGGATGGGCGGCGATCACTCGCGCCGCGACCAGCTCGCCCGCCGGAGTCGGTCCCTGCGCGCGCATCCGCTCGACCGCAGCAAGCGCCTCGCGCTCAAGCTCCCAGATTCGGCGGGTGGTGTAGCGGAGGCCGGCGCGGCTCTCGCCGACCTGGATCACCGAATCGGAAGCGAGGAAGGTGTCGGCCAGCAGCTCGACCTCGGCCCCTGTAGCTCCCTGGTGAAGCGAGTCGGCAACCGCCTGGATCGCGTCTCGCCTGTCGAAGTGGGACGCCGCCGCCGTGACCGCACGGTCTACCTGCCAGGTAGAGACCGTGCGGCTCACGGCGGCGCTGGGTCTCAGCCTTGCCTCCGGGTCGAAGGTGCGCTCGATCGTCTCGTGGTCGAGGCCGACCTCACTCGCCCGCGATCGCCAGCGCTCCAACAGCTCGCCGCGCGAGACGTCCGAGTCCTTCGGCTTGCGGGTGGCGAGCGTCACGACTTGGCGTGATGCCGCCGAGGCATCCGCTCCCGCTGCCTCGAGGATTTCCGCGCGGCGGGTGGAGAAGGCCCACAGATGCTCGTCGGCGAAGCCTGCGATCTCGGCGATGCCCTTCCTAGTCGGCTGCCACTCGACCCCGAGGCGGCGGCTCAGCTCGTGGCGCAGGTGCGCCTCGTAGATGTAGGAGGCGGTGGTCGCGTGGTCGTAGATCGCCGGGTGGTAGAGGCGGGTCCAGCGGCCGTCCGGTCCCTGGGTCGCGTTAGCGACGAGTACATGGGTGTGGAGCTGCGGGTCGCCGTTGCGTGAGGAGCGGTGGCGGTAGGCGGCGGCCAGGTAGCCCGAGCCTTGGACGAACTCCGAGCCTCCCGCTCCACGCCTCGTCCAGCACGCCTCTCGCTGCATGTAGCCCAGGGCGGCTCCTACTGCTTCGCGGTGAGCGGCCTGGACTTCGAGGGCGGCGACAGGTCCGCCGAGGGCCCAGAGCAGGGAGACCGACTTGGGTGCGGAGAAGGTGAGGTCGAAGCCGGGGACCGACCCTTTCCCTGGGACGCCCTGGCGGCCGAGCAGCGGCTCGCCGTCGACCGGACTGCGGCCGGTAAGCATCGCCGTAAGTTGGTCTGCCCCGACCTCGCCTTCGAGGCCGAGGCGGTGGGCGGCGTCGCCGATCCACTCGCCGGCAGCCTCGCCCTCGCCGGAGTAGTAGTCCTCCGCGCCTTCGGCGACCTTGTCGAGGTAGTAGCGCTCCTGGCCGATCCCGAGCTTTCCGATGGACAGCATCACCCCCTCTGTCCAGTGGGAGCGCGTTTTGCCCCGCTCTCTTAACAAAGTGATGAGGCGTGAGGGTGGTTGCTGTTGGTTGTTGAGGTTCGGTCTCAGTTGGTGCTGAGACCGAACTCATTGGTCCTGAGCTAGTGGCTTCGGCGCTTCTGGATCTTGCGACTGACCTAGGCTCTGATTTCGTCTCTGACTCTGGCTAGGTTGAGTCAATGAGTTTCACGCGGATCACCGCGCGACCCGACCAGCTGAGCGGGACTCCATGTATCCGCGGCCTGCGGATTCCGGTGGCGACCGTCATCGACTTGGTCGCTGACGGCATGGACGAGGCAGAGATCCTTGCGGCCTATCCGGACCTGGAGGCCGAGGACTTGCGGGAGGCGATTCGCTATGCCGCCGAGGCGGTGCGGGAGCGTGAGCTACCGCTTATCCCCTCTGGGTGAGGTCAGCTCCCGGTGCGCAGGTCCACAACCTCGCAGCGCATACTCTCGGACACCGAGATGATCTCTGGATCGCCCGTCCAAAGCGGTGCTTCCAGACGCTCCGCAGTTGCAACGCAAAAGGCGTCGGCATAGGCGAGGCCGCCGCGTGCCTTGATTCGTGCGGCGGAGAAGACCAAGGCCCAGTCCGGGTTGACGATCTTGCTGCGCCTGCGAATCGTCTCTATGTCCGCCGCTGCGGCAGCTTCGCCGCTCTCTCGGATTCGTATGTAGAGCGCCTCGCCGAGGTTGACCGAAGAGATCGCTGCCCCTTGCGATATCCACTCTTGCTCGATCCGCTCCGCAGCCGGCTCGTCCTTCAGATATGCGAGCAGGGCCCAGCTGTCAAGGACGACCAACGCCCCACCTTTGGGCCTTGCGCTCCTCCAACTCGCGCTCCTTGCGCCGCTCCTCCAGCAGCTCGTCAGTGCCTCCGCCTGCCGAGTCGGCCCAGATGCCTCGAAGCGCCTTGATCTCCCTTGCGCGCACCTCAGGCTCGTCCGCCGCACGGCGAATCCTGACCTCTGCACCTTCGGCCTCGAATGCCACCTCGTCGCCGGGCTCGATGCCAATCTCCTCGCGGATCGCCTTCGGAATGACGACCTGGCCCTTGATCCCAACCTTGTGAGTCATACCGCCAGTATAACGTGGTAGGGTTGCTCAAGACATAAGTGGGGCCGCGTGCTGACACACCGGCCCCGTGGCGACCGGCATAGCTCTCACCAGGCCGGCCGCAGCGGGAACGGTATCGACATGCCGGCTCCAGAAAGCGGCAACCCGCCGCGTGGTAGCGCGACGGGTTGCCTGAGACACAGGAGGTATGAGCTCCCATGTCCTGCACCAACCCTACGGGGGACGGCGATCCCGTCGCCCTCGCGATCCCCGCCATGCATTGCAAGTTTCTACGCTGTCTCTTCGAGATCGCCCGCAATGGGATTCGAGAAGAGCTGGCGCAATATCCCAAGCAGCTCAAAGAGCCGCGCCGCCTGCGTCGAGAAGAGATCGTCTACGACAAGCTTCTCGCGGCGCTTGACGGCGGCTCCATCGTTCCCGACCGAGACGTGCGCGATGTGCTTCGCGACCTTGCCGGGATATACGACCGGAGAACGAGTATGAGCGGGTGATAACCGAGCATGAGGCGCTTCACGGCTTGCTGGGCCAGCTCACCGGGGGCGAGAGCAATGTTCGTTGACATTGCCGCTCGCTTCGGAGACAACCTGGCGCGCTGTCGCAAGCTCGCAGACCTCTCCCAAGAGGAGGTCAGCCTTCGAGCCTCGGTCCATCGGACTGAGGTAAGTCAGCTTGAGCGGGGGCTGCGCATCGCCCGGATCGACACGCTGGTCAAGCTCAGGGACGCGCTCGAAGTCTCCTCCGACGATCTGCTCACTGGGATCGTCTGGCATTCCGGTCAGTACCGGCCGGGGGGCTTCTCGATGGAGGGCGAGGACGAGGGCTGATGGTTGCGAAGCAGTTCGGCGCGAACCTGCGCAACTGCCGCAATCGAGCCGGGCTGTCTCAGGAAGAGCTTTCCGTTCGCGCTTCGCTGCATCGAACGGCGGTGGGCCAGATCGAGCGCGGCGAACGGGTCGCTCGCGTGGACACGCTGATCAAGCTCGCGGGCTCCCTGGAAGTCCCGCCCGGCGAATTGCTCGTCGGGATGGATTGGGATCCCGGCGGGACGCGGCTCGGGCAGTACACGTTCGGCCACAAAGAGGACTCTGACTCGCGGAGCGATGTTAAGAAAACTCAGGAAGGCGGGGCAAACCGCCTTCTCGCTGGACAACAAGAGCAGAGACCAATGGCCGATGCCCCGCTGCTCACTGAGCCCTTGCTGGATGCCAACGAGGCGGCGCGGCTCCTCCGGGTGGCGCGCAGCACGCTGTACGAGCTGGTGCGCTCGCGAGGGCTGCCGCATGTGCGGATCGGCGATCGCGGGCTGATTTCTTGTCAAGTGGCTCTTACCTACTTGGCTCTACAGAGCCATTTCCTTAGTGGGGCGGGAAGGACTCGAACCTTCGACCGACGGATTATGAGTCCGCTGCTCTAACCAGCTGAGCTACCGCCCCTCGGGTCGAGCGTAGCGGGAGACGGACGGGGGTTGGCGGCTGCTCAGGGGCTGAAGAGCTGGGCCAGGGAGCGGCCTACGTCGGCGGGCTCTTCCTTGCCTTCGGCCGCTGCGGTGGCGCCTTCGGCGAGGGCTTTGGCGGCATCGGCGATCTGGTGGGAGCGGCCGCCGCGGATCAGGCCGGTCTTCTTCGCCTCGTCGAGGTCGGATTCCATCAAGCCGGCCAGCTCGGCGAGGCGGCGCAGGCCGACGGCGCCGGCGGTGCCGCGCAGGGCGTGCGCCTCGGCGCGCATCGTCTCGAAGTCGGTGGTCTCGGTCGCCAGGCCGGCGGCGATCACATCGCAGCGCCGTTTTGCCTCCTCGGCAAAGGCCTCAAGCAGCTTCTGCTGCTCGGCGTCGGGTGTTGCCTGCTCACTCATTCCGTCGTCACCTTCTTCACCGCGGAGGTCAACGCATCGACGCCGAAGGCGCCCTCGAGCTCAGCCTGGATCGTGCCCCGCCGGTCGATGGCGAACAGCCACGGCTCGGTCGGCAGGCGGAAGGCGCGCACTTGCGGGCGCACGTCCTCGGCGGGATCGTTGTCGTTGAAGATCTCCATGTGGATGAACTCCGCTTCGTCGCCGTATAGCTCCTTGACCTGCTCGGCCACGTCTACAACCGGCCCGCAGACCCGACTCTGGCAGAACTGCGGGGTCGCGAACAAGAGGATCACCGGCTCCTTGCCGAGGACGTCGGCGTAGTCGACCTGGTTCTGGGTGTCCGGGGGAAGGCGGGTCGTGATCTGGGAGAGGTCGCCGCCGACGTCCTCCGCGATCGGGGTGTGGATCTTCGGCGCCGGCTCACCGGGCCTCGGCACTCCTTTGAATTTCCCGACCACGGCGCTGGGCAACAGCGCCGTGGTGACTTCGTCCCCATCCTTGATCAGCGCCGCGATCCGCCACTCTCCTTCGCTGGGGAATTCGAAGTCGGAGACATAGACGGCCATCGCGGCATCGGGGTCGTCGGTCGTCGTGCGCGCCCGGAAGGCCGGCTGCGTCTGCAGGCTTTCGATACGAGCCGGGAACGGCCCCACTGCAGGCTGGGCGAGGACTTCGGCAGCCGTCGCGCGGTTTGCCGATTCCGGTGCGGCCGCCGGTTCTTTGCCAGTCGCCGCGCCCTGTTTTTTAGGGAAGCGGGCGAAGTAGAGTGCCACTTCGGCGTCAGAGACCTGTGACCCATCGCGCCGAAAGACACCGAACGGGTAGCGGTTCTCGCCCTGGTAGAAGGCCAGCGCGGCCGGGGAGACCACGAGCTCGGACGGCCCATCAACCATCTCGGATTTGAGCACCTCGGCAAGCGACTTCCCGGCAGCACTGGGGAACTCGCTCTTCGGCAGCGCCGGTCGGCTCTCAGCCGAGGTCGACCCGGACGAGGTCGGGGAGTCGGAATCGCCGCCGCAGCCGCCGATCAAGGTGGCGGCTGCGAGCAGGCAGGCGGGTACCCCAAAAACTCTGCGGAGGCGCATCGACGCCATGTTATTGCGGCGCGGCGGCTCATTCCGCCCCGCCCACCAGCCCACGGGTAGGGTGCGCGTCAGTAGGGAGAGCGAAAGGAGCGGGAAGTGGCGGATCGAGCGGCGTTGATCACGGGAGCTTCGAGCGGCATCGGGCTGGCGATTGCCCGTGTGCTGGGTGAGCAGGGCTATGGCCTGACCGTCGCCGCGCGGCGCCCGGAGAAGCTCGAGACGGCGGCTGAAAGCCTGCGCGCCGATGGCATCGAGGTGCAGAGCGTGGCCGCCAACATGACCGACGAGGAGGACGTCGTCGGCGTCTTCGCCAAGCATCGTGAGGCCTACGGTCGGCTCGACGTGCTTGTCAACAACGCCGGTGTGGGGATCGGTGCGCCGATGGCGGAGATCCAGACCAAGCACCTCGACATGCAACTGGGGGTCAACCTGCGGGCACTGGTTCTTGGCACGCGGGAGGGGCTGCCGCTGCTACGCGAGGCCGGCGCCGAGCACGGCAAGGCGCTGATCGTCAACACGGCCTCGATCGCCGGCAAGGGCGGCCAGGCCTGGCTCTCGGTCTACGCCGCGACCAAGGCGGCCGTGATCAACTTCACCCAGTCCACGCACCGCGAGGCGGGCGGCGAGGGGATCCAGTGCACGGCGCTGGCACCCGGCTTCGTCGACACGCCGATGACCGAGTTCGCCAAGGGCCAGGTCCCGGGCGAGGAGATGATCCGGCCCGAGGACATCGGCGAGGCGGTGCGCTTCCTGCTCAGCACGTCGCGCAACTGCCACGTCCCCGAGATCGTCTTCACGCGCCCGGGTGAGGGACTCGACACCCCGTAGAGCCTGTCCCATGACCCAGCGTGTGCGGCTGGCGAGCGCCGGACCGAGCGGGGCAAGGACGCAGGGAGGCCGAATAGCCTTGCCCTATTCGGCCGACCGAGGACGCCGCACCGCGAAGTGTCCGCCGCCGCCAGACGTGCGCGGGGGGTCATGGGACAGGCTCTGAGGCTCCTGGTCGCTGCCTTCGGCGACGCGGGCCATGCGTTTCCGGCGATAGCCTTGGGAAGAGCGTTGGCGGCCCGTGGCCACGAGGTCACGATCGAGACCTGGGAGGAGCGCCGGGGGGCGGTCGAGGGCGCTGGTCTGGGCTTCGCCGCGGCGGAGGAATACCGGATGTTCCCCCCGCCCGACCCGAACTCGCCGCAAGGCGCTCACGCGGCCGAGGCGGCCCGCGCCCTGCTGCCGCTACTAGAGGAGATGCGGCCGCACGCGGTGGTCAGCGACATTCTCACACTCGCCCCGTCGCTGGCGGCCGAGCGCGCGGGCATTCCCCTGGCGACCCTGATCCCCCACATCTATCCGGTGGTCGAGCCGGGCCTACCTTTCTTCGCGGTCGGCCTGCGGCCGCCGCGCACGCAGCTCGGGCGCGGGGTCTGGAAAGCGGGGCAGCGGATGCTGGACATCGGCCTGCGACAGGGGCGACGCGACCTCAACATCCAGCGCGAGCGGCTCGACCTGCCGCCTCTCGAGCGCTTCCACGGAGGGATCAGCCCCGACCTGGCGCTGGTTGGGACCTTCCCTCAGCTCGAGTACCCGCGGCGCTGGCCGGCGGGCGTCGAGGTGACCGGGCCGATGACCTTCGAGCTACCCCATCCCGAGATCGAGCTGCCACCGGGCGACGCTCCGCTAGTGCTGGTCGCGCCCAGCACCGCGCACGACTCGGAGAACCACTTGGTGCGAACGGCGCTGGCGGCGCTGGCGGACGAGCCGGTGCGGGTGGTGGCGACGACCAACCGGGTCGTCCCGCAGAGCCCGATCAAGGTGCCGCCGAACGCCGTCCTCGTCGAGTGGCTCAGCTACAGCCAGCTGATGCCGGCGGCGTCGCTGGTGATCTCGCACGGCGGCCACGGCACCGTCGCGCGGGCGCTAGGCGCCGGCACGCCAGTGCTCGTCTGCCCGCTGATCGGCGACATGAGTGAGACCGCGATGCGGGTCGCCTGGGCCAAGGCCGGCCTCTCGCTGCCCTGGCGCCTTTGCAAGCCGGCGCCGCTGCGCTGGGCAGCGCGCCGCATTCTCCGCGACCGCTCCTTCGCCGTGCGGACCGGCGAGCTGGCGGTCTGGGGGCGCGAGCACGACGGCGCCGCGCGCGGAGCCAAGCTGGTAGAGCAACTGGCCGAACGTGCACCAGCCTGAGAAAAGCTCCGGGGGTGGGACTCGAACCCACAACCTCTCGGTTAACAGCCGAGCGCGTCTTCCAATTGAGCTACCCCGGACCGTGCTAATCCGAATTGCTACTCCGGATTAAGTTTCGCAGGTGAATTTACCGGCAACGCAACCAATCCTGCCTCGACCTCAGCGTGACAGTTGGCGCAAAGAAGGGCGCACTTCCGAGCCTCTGCTCTTGACCGGGTGAGCGATCGGGTTTGACCCTGATCGCCGAGGTGGAACTCCTTCGTCGCCGGATCAAGGTACGGCCCTCCAGAACGAATGTCGTGTCTCCATGGCGTCGACACGACATCTGGACCTTGCATGCATCTCCCGCAGGGCGGGAGCGTCGGCGGCGGACCGTCTTGAGTCCGTAGCGGCCCATCCAATGCCGGATCGTTGCGACGCTTCTGTCCAGCCGCTCCGCAATCTCTCGGAGTGTCAAACCTGCTGCGATCAGCGCTTCGAGTTGGTCTTGATCTAGAGCACCTTTCGGTGCGCACCGATCCGCGTTGCGAGCGGTTAGAGCGTGTTTCTTCAGCCAGTAGCCAACCGTCGAAGGGTGCTTTCCGGCCAGGTCGCCGACTGCCTCAAGCGACATGCCTTTCGCCAGGCAATTCTCCAGAAACCGCTTGTCCATGCGGGATCATGCCGATCTAGGCGGACGGAAAATTGAATGTCTTTGTCTGCAAAACCCTGGAATGGCGAGTGGCTAGCCGCCGACGCGCTCGGTGCGGGCTATGCGCTCTACCAGGACGGCGCGCTCGCGGCTCAGGGCGGCGCGGCGCTCGTAGTCGTCGCGCTCGCCGGCGGCAGCGATCTCGGCCTCGATGCGGCGCTGCTCGAGCAGGAGGAAGTTGAGCTCCATCGCCCCCGGTGAGGCGGGCTCGTCGCGGGCGAGCATCACCAGCTCGGTGACAAGGCCGGCCAGCTCATCGTCGTGGGGCAGGTCGGAGGCGGGGTCGTCGAGGTGATCGCGCAGCCAGGCGAGCAGGCGGGCTCCGCTGGCGGAGAGGTGGTCGTCACCGAGCCGGCCGAGGTACTCGCGCCCCTCTTTCGGCATCGCGATGCACATCGCCAGCAGAGCGCGCTCACGACGCTCGCGCGAGGTCAGTTCCCCGGCGCTGCGGCGACGTGGCGGGGCGCTGGCAGCAGTGCTCGGCGCTGGTCCCTGGCTCTCCCCACCGGCAGTCGGCTGCGACGCCACCACCCTCCCCATCACCATCGCCGGCTCCAGGTCGAGCCGCTCCGCCACCTTCCGCACCAAGTCGTCGCGGCTGACGCTCTCCCCCATTCCGGCCAGCACCGGGGCAACCTCGGCGAGCGCGCGGTCGCGCTCGGCCGGTGATCCGGTGTCGGTTCCGTCCAGCACCAGCCCAACCTGGAAGGCGGACAGCTCGACAGCACTGGCCAGTAGGTCGCGAAACCGCTCCGCTCCGCCCTCTGTGGCGACCATCTCGGCTGGGTCCTCCCCCGCCGGCATCGCCGCCACCAGCAGCCGCATCTTCCGCCCCGCCGCAACCCGCTGCGCGCGCAGCATCGCCTCCTGTCCGGCCGAATCGGCGTCGAGGGCAAGCACTACCTCCTCGACCATCCCCGAGAGCGCCGCCACCTGCTCGTCGGTGATCGACGTGCCCATCACGCCGACCCCCTCCTCGACCCCGGCCTGGTGCAGCGCCAGCACGTCGGTGTAGCCCTCGACCACCACCGCCCGCCCTGCCTTCGCGATCGCGTTCTTCGCCACGTCGATTCCGTAGAGCATCTGGCTCTTGTGGAAGAAATCGGTCTCCGCTGTGTTGACGTACTTGGCCCCCTGGTCGGAGCGCATCGCCCGGCCGCCGAAGCCGAGCACCCGACCGCGCCGGTCACGGATCGGGAACATGATCCGCTCGCGGAAGCGGTCGTACTCGCCCCCGCTCCGGCCCCGTTGCACGAGGCCCACGCCGCGCAGCTCCTCGATCTTGAACCCGGCCCGCTGCCCGCGCAGCAACAACTGGTCCCAGGCGCTGGGCGCATAGCCGACGCTGAACGTCCGCAGCACCTCCTCGCCTAGCCCTCGCCCCGCCAGGTACTCGCGCGCCTTGCCCGCCTCCTCCGAGTCCCACAGATAGCTCGAGTAGAAGCTGGCGCCCCGGGCCAGCAGCTCCTCCAGCCGCCGGCGCTGCGCCCGCCGCGCCTCCGCTTGCGGGTCCTCCTTCTCCCGCTCCAGCTCGACCCCGTAGCGATCGGCGAGCAGCTCGACCGCGTCGGCGAAGCCGAGCCCCTCCTTTTCTTCGACGAACTTGATCGTGTCGCCGCCGACCCCGCAGCCGAAGCAGTGGTAGAGCTTTTCCTGGGCGTCGACCGAGAACGAGGGCGTGCGCTCCTCGTGGAAGGGGCAGAGGCCGACCCAGCGCGCGCCCTGGCGACGCAGGTCGGTGTGCGCCGAGACCACCTCGACGATGTCGACGGCCTGCTTGACCTGCTCGAGGCTGTCGTTGGAGATCAGCGCCACTAGAAGCGCGCCTCCTCGGGGATCGTCAGCTCGGCGAACCTGGCGATGCAGAAGCGGTCGGTCATCCCGGCGATGTAGTCGACCACGCGCTGGCACTCCCCCGCCCCCGGCTCGCCCTCCGGCACCTCCTCCGGGTGCTCCATGTAGTGGACGAAGAGGCCCCGCACGGCGCGCTGCGCCCGCTCGTGCTCGCGCCGGGCCTCCTCTCCCAAGTAGACGCGGTCGAACATGAACTTGCGCAGGCGCAGCATCGCGCCGCCGACCTCCCGCCCCTGGGCGATGTCGGCGGTCCCGGCCGAGTGGGCGACGATGTCCCGCACCAGGGTGTCGATCCGCGCCGAGCCGGTCGGGCCGAGCAGCTCGATCTCCGCCGCCGGCAGGTCCTCCTGGCGCAGGATCCCCGCCCGCAGGGCGTCGTCGATGTCGTGGTTGATGTAGGCGACGCGGTCGACGAGCTTGACCACGCGACCCTCGAGGGTCGCCGGCTTGTCCGGCCCGGTGTGGTTGAGGATGCCGTCGCGGACCTGCTCGGTCAGGTTGAGGCCCTGGCCCTCGCGCTCGAGCGCGTCGACCACCCGCAGCGAGTGGACGTTGTGCTTGAAGCCACCGCCGCAGGCCTCCCGCGTCGCTTCGTCGAGCGCCTCCTCGCCTGTGTGGCCGAAGGGCGGGTGGCCAAGGTCGTGGCCGAGGCCGATCGCCTCGGTCAGGTCCTCGTTCAGCCCCAGCGAGCGGGCGACGGTGCGGGCGATCCCGCAGGCCTCGAGCGTGTGGGTGAGGCGGGTGCGGTAGTGGTCGCCCTCGGGGGCGATGAAGACCTGGGTCTTGTGCTTGAGCCGCCGAAACGCCTTCGAGTGCACGATGCGGTCGCGGTCGCGCTGGAAGGGCGTGCGGAGCGGGCTGTCGGGCTCCGCCCGCAGGCGTCGCGCGGGGTAGGAAGGGGTCGCGTGCTCAGAGAGGAACTCCGCCTCCCAGGCGCGCACGCGGCCCTCGAGATCGACGGTGGCCTCCACGGCTCGATCCTACGCCGCGGGGCGAAGCTGCACGTGCGCGTGGTGCTCCAGCGTCTCACCGACCGCCCGCTCCACCTGGCGCAGATCCCGCTCCCCAGCGGCCGGCGCCTCGGAAAGCGGCTTCGCGATCGCCTCGACCATGAAGCGGTGCGCCTCCTCTGAGAGCGGGAAGGAGCCCGCCTCGCAACCAGCGCAGACCACGCCCCCCGCGGCGCCGGAGAAGCCGAGGAGGTGCTCGGCCTCGCCGCAACGCGCACAGGAGGCCAGCTCCGGGACGAAGCCCGCCGCCAGCGCCAGCTTGAGCCGGAAGGAGAGCGCCGTCTCAACCGCCGCCGCCCGCTCCGCCGCCGGGTCATCGAGCAGGCCCAGGTAGCGGCTGAGCAGGTTGTAGGCGGGACGGTTCGCCTCGGCCGAGTCGAGCAGGCGCAGGACCGCGTCGCAGGCGCGGGCGCCGGCGCTCAGCGCCGGCCCAGAGGAGCGCAGGCGCGGGTAGCCGTCGACCGTGGCCACGTTGGTCACCGTGAGCAGCTCGCCGCGCCCTTCGTGCAGGATGAGGTCGAGCCGAAAGAAGGGCTCCAGACGGCCACCGAAGCGAGACTTCGGCCGCCGCGCCCCCTTCGCGATCGCCCCGATCCTGCCCCGGTTCGCCGAGTAGAGGTGGAGGATGCGGTCGGCCTCGCCGAAGCGAATGCTGCGCAGGACGACCGCCTCGGTCTTCAGGGTCTTTCCGGCCATCAGATGACTGACCTCGTGGGTGTGGGGTCAGTCATCTGAACCTAAGTTGAACGACGGACCGGACGACGACGGGGGCGCTTGCGCAGGCGGACCTGGCAATGCGGGCAGTAGTAGGTGGAGCGACCGGAGACGACGATCCGCGCGATCGGCTCGCCACAGCTCGGGCAGGGTTCGCCCTCACGGGTGTGGACGAGGAACTCGTCCTGCATCGTCCCTTTCTCCCCGCGCCCGTCACGGTAGTCGTCGATCGAGGCACCGCCGCGGTCGATCCCCGCCTCGAGCGCCGCGACCACCGCGTCGCGCAGCGCCGCGTGGTGCTCGGGCCGCATCGAACCTGCGGGCGAGAGCGGGTGCAGGCGGGCGCGAAAGAGCGCCTCGTCGGCATAGATGTTCCCGACCCCGGCGATTCGCGACTGGTCGAGCAGGAAGGCCTTCAGGGGCGCGGTGCGGCCGGTGCTCATCCCAGCCAGCGCCTCGGGCGTGAACTCGGCGGAGAACGGCTCGACCCCGAGCCGTTCGAAGCGGGCCTCGAGGCCGACGTCGTCGATCAGGAATGCCTCGCCGAAGCGCCGCGGATCAGTGAACCAGAGCTCGCGCCCGTCGTCGAGAGCGAAGCGGGCGCGCAGGTGACGCTCGGAGGTGGAGCGCTCGCCCTCGTACAGCCTCATCCCCTCGGAGGGGTCGAGCCTGTCCTCACCTTCGACCAGGACCAGGTTGCCGGTCATCCGCAGGTGCATGACCAGGGTGCGGCCGCCGTCGAGCTCCAGCAGCAGGTGCTTGCCGCGGCGCCCCAGGCCCTCGATCGTCGCTCCCCCCACCGCTGCCTCCAGCTCGCTTGGCGGCACCGGACGGCACCAGCGCTCGTCAAGCACCTCGAGCCGCTCTATCCGGCGCCCTTCGATCTCAGGCTCGAGCTGACGGCAGACGGTCTCAACCTCGGGTAGCTCGGGCATCGGCCGGTTCTATCAGGCGTGTGGCGACTTATCCGTCATATAGACGGGGTAAGTCGCCACACGCGGTCAACCGGTGGCGCGGGGGTGGCTGCGGAAGTAGACGTCCTTCAGCTGCTCACCGGAGAGGTGCGTGTACATCTGGGTAGTGGAGATGTCGGCGTGGCCGAGCATCTCCTGCACCGCGCGCAGGTCGCAGCCGCCCGCCAGCAGGTGGGTGGCGAAGCTGTGGCGCAGCGTGTGCGGGCTCATCTGCCCGGCCAGGCCGGCGGCGCGGGCGTTGCGCTGGACGATCTTGTAGAGGCCCTGGCGGCTGAGCGGGCCGCCGCGGAAGTTGACGAACAGCCTCGGCTCGTGGCGCTCGCCGACGAGCTTCGGCCGGCCGCTGCGCAGGTAGGCCCCGATCGCCGCGATCGCCTGGCGGCCGAGCGGCACCAGCCGCTCCTTGCTGCCCTTGCCGCGTGCCCGCAACACGCCCTCGTGCAGGTCGAGGTCGGCGACCTCGAGCCCGATCGTCTCCGAGGCCCGCAACCCGCACCCGTACATCGTCTCCAGCAGGGCGCGGTCGCGCAGCGCAGTCGGCTCGCTGCCCGTTGGCGCGGCGAGCAGCTTCTGCACCTCGGGGTAGTTGAGCACCTGGGGCAGCTTCTTGGCGCGGCGCGGCGCCGAGAGCGCCGCAGTCGGGTCGTCGCCGATCAGCTCGTCGCGGCGCAGGTGCTTGTAGAAGGAGCGCAGGCAGGCCGCCTTGCGGTGGATCGTCGCCGCCGAGCAGGCCGGTCGCCCGTTGCCGGTCGCCAGGTCGGCGAGGAACTCGGAGATGTCAGGCGGGCGCGCGGCCAGCGCGTCGAGATCGTGGTCGGCGAGGAACTCGCCGTACTGGAGCAGGTCGGTCCGGTAGGCGTTGAGAGTGTTGCGGGAGAGGCCGCGCTCCAGCTCTAGGTAGGAGAGGAAGTCGAGAACGAGACCCTCGAAGCGGGCGCTGGCCGCGGACTGCGGCTCGACGGCGATTGCCATGCCGCCTGGTTCTCGCCGGCGGCGCTCAACCCTTGGCGCGCAAGGCAGCGCCCGCGGCGAGCGGGGCGGCGAAGAAGAGCGGGTCCTCCTCCAACGATCGACCCATCGTCTGCGCCGACAGGCCGGAGGCGCCGTAACCCTCGAGGTCGGCAGGAGCCTCGGTGAGCTTGTGGCGCCAGGCCGCTGCATCGGCGAGCTTTGCCGTGACCACCGGGTTGTCGGAAGGCACGGCGATCTCGACCGCCCCGAGGAGCATTCGCAGGACGGTGAGGGTGTGGTGGCTGACGCCGCGGTGGCGCTCACGCGGATCGGTGGCGGAGAGGCGGGGCGAGAGCAGCGTCGGCATGCCGAGGGAGAGCGCGGCGTGGGCGGCGTCGAGCGCAGCCATGCCGCCGTGGCCGAGGTGAGTGTCGGAGCCGATGATGCCGGGGCCGGGACCGGCGAGGATCGCGTCCCAGCCGAGCCCGTGCGCGGCGGCGTCGAGCGCGCCGGCGACGGAGAGTGCCTCGTGGTCCCCCCCGTAGGCCGGAGCGGCGGTGACATGGCCGCAGAGCAGGTCGCGCTCGCGCAACTCGGCGACGTCGCGAGACAAGGAGCCCGGCAGGGCTCCCCCAGCCGTCTGCACGTAGCCGACCTTCGATCCAGGCGCTGTCCGCGCGGCCGCCCAGGCGGCCGGGGCCAGATGGCCGTGCAGGGGCAGGACGAGCACCGGCGTCGTCGCCGGGCCGTGGGTCTCCGCCATTGGCCGCTCGACCGGCTCGACCGGGTGCTGGAGCGAGGTGTAGTTGAGCTTGATCACGTGCTCGCCCTTCCCCCCGCCCCCCTCCAGCCCGCGGCTGAGGTTGACGTGGACGACGTCGGAGCCGCCCGAGCCGAGCCCGAGGTCGAGCGCCTCGACGTTGACGATGACCTCGTCGCCCTCGCGCATCTCGCCGAGCAGGCCGGTGTCGGCCCAGGCGCGGCGGCGCTCGCCGTCGATCTCCACCGCCAGCGGATCCTCGCTGACGACGACCCCGCGACGCAGCTTCAGCCGACCACTCACTCCGCGCCCGTGGCGGCCTCGACCAGGATCGCCTCGCAAACCTCGAGCATCGCGTCGAGGCTTGCGGCGGTGACGCTCTCGTCCGCGGTGTGGTTGGCCTCTGTGCCGTTGGCGAGCAGGACGCAGTCGAAGCCGACCGCGATCAGCGCATTGGCATCGCTGCCGCCGCCGGTCGCGGTCCGCACCGGCTCGAACCCGGCCCGTCGCAGTCCCGCCTCCGCGAGCGACAGCGAGGGCGAGGACGGCGTCAGCTCGTAGCCGCGAAACACCTCCTCGACCCGCACATCGACGTCACAGTCATGCTCGCTGGCGCCCCAGGCGAAGGCCTCGGTCATCGCGCCGGCGATCTCGGCAGCGCGGTCTGCGTCGAGGGCGCGGGTCTCCGCCGTCACCTTGCAATGGCCCGCCACGACGTTGCCGGACGTGCCTCCCTCGATCAGGCCGACGTTCGCGGTCGTCTCCTCGTCGAGCCGACCGATCTCCATCCGGGAAATCGCCGCCGCGGCGGCGGCGATTGCGTTGTTGCCGTCCTCGGGCCGGATCCCGGCGTGCGCCTCGACCCCCTCGAAGTCGGCGAGCAGGCGCTGCTGGGTCGGCGAGCTGACGATCACCTCGCCGATCGCGCTGGCGTGGTCGAGAACGAAACCGCACCTCGATCGCAACGCCGACGTGTCGAAGGCCTTTGCCCCCCGCAGTCCCTGCTCCTCGGCGACGGTCAGCAGCAGCTCGATCCCGACCGGCGGGGGCTCCGCCGCGTGGCGGGCAACCAGCTCCATGAAGACGGCGACCGCCGCCTTGTTGTCGGCGCCGAGGATCGTCTCACCGTGGCTGCGGAAGACGCCATCGTCGTTCACCACCTCGATCAGGCCCTCGTGAGGAACGGTGTCGAGGTGAGCGCAGAACATCACCCACTCCTCGCTCCGACCCGACAGCCGCGCAAGCAGGTTGCCCGCTCCCGCTTTTGCCGGACCGGCTGCGTCGTCCTCGCTCACATCGAGCCCCAGGGCTCGCAGTTCGGCCGCGACGGTGTCGGTGACCTCGCGCTCCTCCCCCGTCGGGCTGCGGATCTCGCAGAGCCGGACGAAGGTCTCGTAAAGCCTCTCCACGACGGGACAGGCTAGTGAGCTACGGAGGAATCCTCCTGCTCGATCTCCGCCCCGTCGGCGGGACGGGCACCAGCGTGGCGCGCCGCGGCGCCGACGAACTCGCGGAAGAGTGGCTCGGGGCGATTCGGCCGCGAGTTGAACTCGGGGTGGAACTGGGAGGCAATGAAGAAGGGGTGATCGGGCAGCTCGACCATCTCGACTAGCCGCTCGTCTGGCGAGGTGCCGCCGCAAACCAAGCCCTCGTCCTCGAGCCGGCGGCGCAATTGGTTGTTGACCTCATAGCGGTGGCGGTGGCGCTTGTAGATGACAGCCTCGCCGAAGATCTCGCGCGCCCGCGTGCCCTCATGCAGCTTCACCGGATCGGCGCCAAGTCGCATCGTCCCCCCCATCTCGGAGACCTCCTTCTGCTCGGGCAGCAGGTCGACCACCGGGAACGGAGTCTCGGGGTCGAACTCGGCTGAGTTGGCACCCTCCATCCCAGCCATCGAACGGGCGAACTCGACCACGGCGATCTGCATCCCCAAGCAGATCCCCAGGTAGGGGATCGAGCGCTCGCGAGCAATCCGCGCCGCCTGCACCTTGCCCTCGATCCCGCGCTCGCCGAAGCCGCCCGGGATCAGGATGCCGTCGGCGTTCTCCAGCCGCTCGGGCCTGAAGTCCTCGGAGTCGACTAGCTCGACCTCGACCTCGACCTCGTGGTGGAAGCCGCCGTGCTCGAGCGCCTCGATCACCGACTTGTAGGCATCGGCGAGCTGCACGTACTTGCCGACTAGGGCAATCTTCACCTTGTCCTCGGCGGCGTCGGCGCGCTGCACCATCGCCTCCCACTCGGCCAGGTCCGGCGCCGGTGCCTCCATTCCGAAGTGGTCGAGGACCAGGTCGTCGACCCCCTCGGCACGGAAGACAAGCGGCACCTTGTAGATGTTGTCGACGTCGTTGGCGGAGATCACCGCGTCGACCGGGAGGCTGGCGAAGAGCGCGATCTTCTCGCGAATCTCCCTGTCGAGGCGCCCCTCGGAGCGGCAGACCAAGGCATGCGGCTGGATCCCGATCCGGCGCAGCTCGTTGACCGAGTGCTGGGTCGGCTTCGTCTTCAGTTCGCCTGCGTGGCCGACGTAGGGGACCAGTGTCAAGTGCATGAACATCGAGCGCTTCGGCCCGAGGTCGGTGTAGAGCTGGCGGATCGACTCGAGGAAGGGCAGCGACTCGATGTCCCCAACCGTGCCGCCGATCTCGGTGAGCACGAAGTCGACCGATTGCGACTCGGCGACGATCAGAATCCGGTTCTTGATCTCGTCGGTGATGTGAGGGATCACCTGGACCGTGCGCCCCAAGTAGTCGCCGCGGCGCTCGCGGTTGATCACCGTGTTGTAGACCGAGCCGGCGGTGACGTTGGAGGCCCGCGTCGTGTTCTCGTCGGTGAAGCGCTCGTAGTGGCCGAGGTCGAGATCGGTCTCGGCGCCGTCCTCGGTGACGAACACCTCGCCGTGCTGGAAGGGGCTCATCGTCCCTGGGTCGACGTTTATGTAGGGGTCGAACTTCTGCAGCTGAACCCGGAAGCCACGTGAGACAAGGAGGCGACCGATCGAGGCGGCGGCGATCCCCTTGCCGAGAGCCGAAACCACCCCGCCGGTGACGAAGATGAACCTCGTATCTTCTTGAGAGGGCCGACTCATGCTCTGCCGAGCGAGTCTAGCCAGCGCAGGGGCGGAAGCGACTCGACCGCCTTCGAGATCGAACGCAACTCCCCGTAAATGGTCAATGCAACGGCGGCGGCGAGGGCGACCAGCCGCCCGTCGGCCCCCAGGGTCGTCAACAGCCAGACGCCGGCGACGGCCCCGACCAGGTTCGAGCCGGTGTCGCCGAGCATCGCCCGCTCGCGCAAGGTGAACCAGGCGCCGACCAGGATCGCCCCGGCGAAGATCCCCGCCAGCTCGATCGGCGCCAGCGTCCAGGCGCCAAGACAGAGCCCGATCCCGAGCAGCGTCAGCGCCTTCTCCGCCCGCCCGGGCCGCAGGTCCAGCAGGTTGAAGAGGTTGGTGGCGAGAATCAGCAGCGCCACGTCGGCGAGATAGCGCCAGGACTCGAGCCCGCGACCGGAGACGACGTAAGCCGCCAGCGCCAGCGCCCCGATCGCCTTGATCGCACCGGTCGAGAGCCGCCCTTCGCGCAGCGCTCGCCAGTGGCCGCGCCAGCCACGGGGAGCATCCGCCGCCTCGCCGCGCCCCAGCGAGTCGTCGAGGAAGCCGAGGAAGGCGACGCCGAGCAGGAAGGGCAGCCAGCGGCGCAGCTCGGGGTCGAGTAGGTCGAGGTCGGCGCGGTCGTCGAGGAAGGCGAGCGGCGCCAGCGCCACCAGCGCCGCCGTCGCCAGCACCGCGCCGAGCGGGAAGGCGAGCCTGGCGCCGCGATAGTTCTCGCGCACCAGCCCCGCGTCGAGCAGCCCCCGCACTCCCGCCGGCACGACCAGCAAGGCGACGGCGATCGCCACCGGGAAGCCGATCCAGGTCACCGGCGCTCGGGGGTCAGTAGGTCGGGCAGCAGGCTGTCGGCGGAGCCCTTGACACCAAAGCTGCCCTCGGCTCCGAGCAAGGAGAGCACCATCGCCAGCCGTCCGGCGACGAGGTCGACGTCGTCGACGCTGGAGAGGTCGTTTGCCTGGAAGAAGGCGATCGAGGACGAGTCGTCGGTCGATGTCTCGACCCCTACCGCGGGCGCTCGAGTCGCGGCGATGCCGCTCACGAGACCGGACTCGACCCGGCCCGCGGCGGCCTCCTGCAGCGACCCCATGTCTTCGGGCTGGTCGCGGACGACGATCACGCCGTCGAGCCCACCGAAGTTGCCGCTGGCGCGCGAGAAGAGGCGGCTTCGCACCCGCTCCAGCAACGTCCCTCCAAGTACGAGCTGCCGGCCGACCCCGGCGCCGAAGGCAGTCTGGGCGTCGGGATCGTCGGCCATCTCGGCAAACCGGGTCCTCTCCAAGTCGTTGGCGAGGGCGCGGACGTCGATCGGCTCCCGCACGACCCCGACAGCAACCAGCCTCCCGCCCGTCGGGTCCAGCGCCTCCTCGACCTCGTCGGGAACGTCGCCGGGCAGATTTCCGAGCGCGAGCAGGCCGATCCGGCGGCCGTCCAGCCGGTCGCGGGTGAGCGCCGGGTAGACCCGCGCGGCGAACTCGTTGGCGCGACCCAGCTCACCGCTTAGCTCCTCGGACCGCTCGCGCGCGTCCTCGAGGTTGCCGGTGAGGCTGCGCTCCAGGTCTTTGCGAGTGTCGTCGAGGGTGTCACCGCCGAGGGCGGCCCCGATCAAGATCCCGATCGCCAAGGCGACGAAGATCGCGATCAGTGAGGTCGCGTGATAGCGGGCGCTGTATCCCATCGCCGGGAGAGGCTATTCGGCTGCTCGCCGCAACGCCAGACCTTACGAAAGGCCGAGCCAGATCTTGATCTTGAGCCAGATCAAGTCGACGAGCTCGTTCAGCGCCGGTGAGGCGATCACGAGGACAGCGAGCAGGATCGCGAAGGCGGCGAGGAAGAGTGCGGCCGGGCCGTAGCCAGTCCCGGGGTTGTAGAGGCGGCTGACGCCCTTCGCGTCGACCAGGCGCTCGCCGATCCGCAGCCGGGTGAGAAAGGTGGAGGACATCCCGCCGCGCTTGCGGTCGAGGAACTCGATCAGGTTGAAGTGGGCGCCGACGCTGACAATCAGCGCCGCGCCGCGCTCGTAGGCCATCAGCATCGCCACGTCCTCGCTGGTGCCGGCGGCCGGAAGGACGGTGTGCTCGAGTCCCATGTCCAGCAACCGCTGACGCCCCGGCGCGCGGCCGTCGGGATAGGCGTGGACGATCAGCTCGGCCCCGCAGCGGAGCGCCGCGTCGCCGGCGGAGTCCATGTCGCCGAGGATCAGGTCCGGCTTCAGGCCCGCTTCCAGCGCCCCGTCGGCGCCGCCGTCGACCGCGACCACCACCGGCCGCATGTCGCGGATGTAGGCGCGCAGCGCCTTCAGGTCGCGCCGGTGGTGCTCGCCGCGGACGACGATCAGCACGTGCCGGTCGCGGAAGGATGCGCGGGTAGGCGGGAACTCGACGCTGCCGGTCAGCAGGTCGGTCTCCTGGCGGACGTGGGCGACCGTGTTCTCGGCAAATTCGGCGAGCGCCTCGTCGACCCGTTCGCGCTGCTCGTCGAGCTGGCGCTCCAGCTCAGCGATCTCGAGCCTCCGGCCGTGCAGCAGCTCTCCGCTCCTGACGGTGACGACGCCGGCGCGGGAGATCGTCACCACGTCGCCGTCGTGCAGCAGCTCGAAGGGATCGCCGTCCTCGACGTCGACGAGCAGGACGCCGGCGCGAGCGAGCAGCAGCGGCCCGGTGTTCGGGTACTGGCCGTCGGAGGAGGGCGATGCGTTCAGCACCGCGCCGACGCCGGTCGCGATCAGCTCCTCGGCCGCGATCCGATCGATGTTCAGGTGGTCAATGACGGCGACGTCGCCGGGACCGAGGCGCTTGACCAAGTGCTTGGTGCGCTTCCCGAGCCGCGCCGTGCCGCGGGTCGACTCCTCCGCGGACGCTCCGTTGCGCCGTGAGAGCAGCGCAGGGAAGCGACGGCGACTGGCGGTAGCCACCCGCCCAGGTTACGGCAAGTCCTGAAGGCTGCCTGACCAAGCAGAGCAAGGACGCAGGGAGCGTGGCGTGCTCTGCACGCGAGCGACCGAGGACGCGGCTATGCGCCGGTCAGGCAGCCTTCAGTAGCTCACGCGCGTGGAGTGTGGCGGCATCGTCGTCTCCGTCCCCGCCAAGCATGCGGCGGATCTCCGCGACCACGGTGTCGCCGTCGAGACGCTCCACGGTCGCCCGCGCCGGCTCGCCGGCGAGGTCCTTCTCAAGCCGGAAGTGCGTCTCGGCGAGGGAGGCAACCTGCGGCAGGTGGGTGATGCAGATCACCTGGCGGGCCTCGCCCAGCCCCCGCAGCCGCTCGCCGACAGCGCGCGCGGTCGTGCCGCCGATCCCAGCGTCGATCTCGTCGAAGACGAGGGTGCCCGGCCCGCCAGCCTCGCCGAGGCCGGTTAGTGCGAGCATCACCCGCGAGAGCTCGCCGCCCGACGCCGCGTCGCGCAGCGGCGCCGGCTCGATGCCCGGGTTTGGCGCGACCCGCAGCTCTATCGTCTCCCGCCCGCTCGGGCCGAACCCATCGGGATGGGGCTCGAGGACGACCTCGAGGACGGCGCCCGGCATCGCCAGCCCCTCCAACTCCTCGGCCACCCGCGTCTCCAGCGGGGAGGCGGCCTTGGCACGGCCCTTGGCGAGGCGCTCGCCGAGCTCCTCCCGCTGCGACTCGGTCTCGGCCAGTGCCGCCTCCGCCTCGCCGCCCCTCGACTCCGCACCCTCGATCCGCTCGACCTCCGTCCGGCAGCGCTCCGCGTGTGCCAGCACCGACTCGATGCTGCCCCCGTGCTTGCGCTTCAGTCGCTCCAGTGAGTCGAGCCGTTCCTCGACCGCCGCGAGTCTCTCCGGGTCGGCCTCGATCCCCTCCAGGTAGCCGCGCAGCTCAGCGGTGACGTCGCCCAGCTCGAGCGCGAGAGCACCGAGCCGCTCGCCGATCGAGTCGAGCTCGGCGTCGACCCCGGCGACGCCCTGGAGCAGAGCCTCGGCCTGAGCGAGCGAAGCCGAAGCGCCGCCGCCGTCCTCCTCAGCGCCGGAGATACCCGCCTGTGCCCCAGCCGCCGCCTCGCGCAAGCCCTCGGAGTGACGCAGGCGCTCGCGCTCCGCAGCGAGATCCGCCTCCTCGGCCGGATCTGGCGCAGCCGCCTCGATCTCGGACAGCTCGTAGCGATAGAGATCCAAGTCGCGCTCGCGCGAGCCGTCCTGCTCGCGCAGCTCCGCCAGCTCGGCCTCGAGCCGGGAGCACTCCCGGTGCGCCTCGCGATAGCGCCGACGCAGCTCCAGGTGAGCGGCTCCGGCAAAACCGTCCAGCACCTCCATCTGGGCCGAGGCGAGCGTCAGCTTGCGATGCTCGTGCTGCCCGTAGAAAGCGAGCAGCCGCCCGCCCAGCAGCTTCAGATCGCCGGCGGAGGCGGAGCGGCCGGCGACAAAGGCGCTTGTCCGCCCGCTTGCCGAGACGCGGCGGCCGAGCACGACCTCCTCGGCGCCCTCCGGCAACCGCTCGGCCAGCTCCTCCATCTCGGGCTCCCCCAGCAGCCCTTCCGGCAGGTCGAACACCCCCTCCACCCAGGCCTCCCCTGCCCCAGGCCGGACTATCTGCGGCCTGGCCTTGCCGCCCATCAGCAGGTCGAGCGAGTGCGCCAGCACGGTCTTCCCCGCCCCGGTCTCCCCCGTGATCGCGTTCAGCCCCTCCCCCAGCCTCAACTCAGCCCGCTCGATCAGCAGCAGGTTCTCGATCCGCAGCTCTCGCAACACGCTCTCTTAAGTAGCAGCGGAATCGGACTGACCCCGCCTGTGCAGGGGGATCGCACTCCTAGACAGCGAGATGGCCGAACTTCTCGCGAATTCGGTGGTAGAAGCTCGTCCCCGGCAGTTGGGCGAGGCGCCCGGCCCCCGTGGCGAAGCGCACCTCCATCGCCGCGCCCGGCTCCATCTCACTGAGCTGGACGCCGTCGACCGCGACGTCGACAGGCTCGCGGCCCGCCGCGTTGCCGACGGTGAGCACGTCACCGGGCGCGACGACGAGGGCACGCGCGGTCAGCGAGTGCGGCGAGATGTAGGAGACCACGTACCCCTCCACCCCCCAGGCGAGGATCGGGCCCTGGTTGGCGAGGTTGTATCCGGTCGAGCCGGCGGGAGTGGCTGCGACGAGCCCGTCGCAGCGCACGTGGCCGACCTCTTCGCCGGCAATCCGGTAGCTCAGCTCGGCGACCCGGTCCTGGGGGCGGCGGCTGAAGCTGACGTCGTTGAAGGCGACGCGCTCCTCGCCGCCGACCTCGACCGTGAGCGCGGGCAGGTCGATCGTCTCGATCTCTCCCCCGAGGGCGCGCCTGATCCCCCGCTCGGCCTCGTCGCGCTCGACCGCCGCGAGAAAGCCGACCGTGCCGAAGTTGACGCCGAATACCGGTACCCCCGTGCGGGCGAAGCTGCGCAGCGCGTAGAGGATCGAGCCGTCGCCACCGAGCACGAGGCAGAGGTCGGGGCTAGCCGGCAGCGACCCCACCTCCTCGATGCCGGCGGCGGCGTCCCCGTGCTTGGCCAGCTCCTCTGGGGTTGCGACGAGGCGCCAGCCCGCCTCGCGGGCAGCGGCAGTGGCGACCGCGACGGCCTCGGTCGCGGCCGGCGGGTGCGAGTGGGTGATCAGGGCGGCGACGCGCTCGGCCATCAGGCATCCACCTCATCGACGGCAGCCTGCAGGTCCGCGACGCCCTCGCCCTCGCCGCCGGCCCAGACGAACGTCTCGATATTGCCCTTCGGTCCCGGCAGGCCCGAGGGAGCGAACCCCCTCACGGGCAGGCCCAGCTCGCGGACGGCGTGCGCCACACCGAGAACGGCCTCACGACGATCGGCCGCATCGCGGACCACTCCGCGACCGACCCGCTCGCGCCCCAGCTCGAACTGCGGCTTGACCATCGCCAGCACTTCGCCGCCGGGCGCCAGGCAGCGGGTAACGGCCGGAAGCACCTTGGCCAGCGAGATGAAGGAGACGTCGATGGTCGCCAGCGAGACCTCGAAGGGAAGGTCGCCGCGGTCGAGCTCTCGCGCGTTGAGCCGCTCGATCACCGTCACCCGCGGGTCTTCGCGCAATCTCAAGTCGAGCTGGCCGTAGGCCACGTCGACGGCCGCGACCCTGGCGGCGCCGCGCTGGAGCAGGCAGTCGGTGAAGCCCCCGGTCGAGGCGCCGACGTCGAGGCAGTCGCGCCCGGCGACGTCGATCCCGAGCGCCCCGAGCGCGTTGTCGAGCTTGATCCCTCCGCGTGAGACAAAGCGCGGCCCTGTGTCCACCACCAGCTGCGCCTCGCGCTCGACCAGCTGGCTCGGGCGCAGGGCGACCGGGCCGTCGGCGCCGATCCGCACTTCGCCGGCGCGAACCGCCCCGGCCGCGGCTGTGCGCGACGAGAAAAGGCCCTGGTCGGCCAAGACCGCGTCTATCCGAGCCTTAGTCACGGCTGCAACGCTACCGGCGCGCCTCGTGATCGCCCTGCCAGATCAGGCCTTGCAGGAGGTTTAGCCCCTCATTAGAATTGGGTACTAAGGTCGTTCGACCGGGTAGACCAGTTCAAGGGCTTGGAGACGCCAAGCCTCTGTGATCCCACTCACAGACAGAGCGCACATATGTTCGTACGCTGTTCAAGGATTCGAGCAAAAGGACGATAAGGGGCAGAACGACAAAGACTTCTCGGTTGGGTTCCGTACCGCAACCTGGCACTCATCGCTTCCCACGATGCAGCGCCCGCGGCACATCAGGGCCCACCTACCTCCCACGGATCCACATATATAGAGATACATATCTCTCCTCCCTGTAGTAACCCCAGATAGCGCCCCTCCTCCCCGGAGGGGCGTTTTCTGTTGGTGAGGCTTTAGCAAGCGGAATACGGCGCCCCAGCGAGTGTTCAGGCAGGTCGCCCCGGCGCTGCCCCGGCCACCCGTGCCACAGTCGGTGCCACAGTCAGCAAACCTACGATCCGTGGCACGGCTTGAACCTCGCCGTCCTGATCGCCCAGCAGTGATGGCCAGCGGTCCGCGACGGTCACGCCCACGCCCTACTAGCCTCCGCCGCCTAGATCATGGCCGCGACCGACGCCAGCGCCATCGAGCCGCCGATCCCTTCGAGGGCGACCGACTCGCCCGGCTCGATCTTCATTCGCTTCCTCAAGTTCGGCCTGCTTGCCTGGGGCGGACCGGCTGCGCAGATCGCGATGATCAAGCGCGAGTGCGTAGACGAGGAAGTTTGGCTCAGCGAGGCGAGCTTCAGGAAGCTCCTGGCCGTCTACCAAATCCTTCCCGGCCCCGAGGCCCACGAGCTTTGTGTCTACTTCGGCCGCTTGCGCGGCGGCAAGCTCGGCGGCTTCCTCGCTGGTCTCGGGTTCATGCTGCCGGGTTTCATCCTCATGCTCGGCCTCTCGATTCTCTACGTCGAGGCAAACCTCGCCGGACACCTGCACGGCCTGTTCTACGGGCTGACGGCGGCGGTTGGGGCGCTGGTCGCCCGCGCCCTGGTCCGGCTCAGCAAATCATTCATCAGCGACGTGCCGCTCGCGATCATCGCGCTCGTGGGCTTCGTCCTGACCGTCTGGACCGGCATCACCTTCGTCCTGGTTTTGCTCGGCGGCGGTATCGCCTATGAGCTGTGGACGAACGGGCGGCGCTGGACTCATCGGGCCAACAGCTTTGCGCTCAGTCCATTGGCGGTCCTAGCCGTCCTCGCCGGGGCGATCACGCTCTCGCTGACGGCGACGATCTTCCTCGAGGGATTGAAGGCGGGCCTGCTCACCTTCGGCGGCGCGTACACCGTGATCCCCTTCCTGCGCGAGGCCGCTGTCGAAAACCATCATTGGCTGACCGCGAGCCAGTTCAACGACGGCCTGGCGATGGGCGGCGTGCTGCCAGCGCCGCTGATCATCTTCTCGACCTTCGTCGGCTACATCGCCGGAGGGCTCGGCGGTGCCCTGGTGATGACGCTCGGCATCTTCCTGCCCGCCTTTGTCTTCCCGATCTTCCTCCACCGCCAGCTCGTAGCGGTCTCCGAGAACGAGCGCTTGCACCCCTTCCTGCTCGGCGTCGCGGCGGCGGTGATCGGGCTGATCGCAGCGGTCACGGTGACGATCCTCGAAACCAGCGTCACCGATGTTCACACCGCCCTGATCGCCCTTGGTGCCTTCGCTGCCCTCAACCGCTGGCACTCAAAGCTGACTGTCGTTTACGTGATGGGCGTTGCGGGGATCGTCGGCGTTGTCCTTCAGCACACCTTGGTCTGAGGTGCGAGCTACGACCGCGAGGCCGAGGAAGCCGGATCAGAAAGCAGCTTGACGAGATGGCTAGTGCGAGTGGGCGTGATTGCCATCGACTACGACGAGTCAACTAATCCTCAAGCTCCGTACAGCCCGGAATGTGCGGCCAACGGCTTCCGAATCTCCAAAAGAGAGGCTTTCGCGAGAATAGGGCCAATTTTCCCCCTTGGCGTACCGGGTATGCCGGGCATTCCAGCAGCCGTTTCCGCGCAGCCTGAGCGTGAGCCCGCCGCCCAAGCCGCTGCCGGGGTCCGTTTCGACGTAGCACCGCCAGAGATCTTTTAGATAGAGCGAACACTCAATGCGCCCTTCGGCGCGTAGAGCATTCGCGAGATCTTCGCTGAGGCGCTCGCCGGGCGATTGCTCCAAAGACGAACAGCCACTCAGCGCGGCCGCAACCAGCAGGGTCAATGCTGCAAGCGCAAGCCTCCTCGGCGACGAGACAAGCTTGGGAATTGAACTCAAATGGACCCCGTGAACCAAGGCGTTTATAGGCTATAGCTACATGCGCGGTGGTCGGCGGCCGTTGGCCAAGGCAATCGACTTTGTCGTGCAGCGGAATCGAGCGATGCCACGCTCGTGCCACAGTCGGGCGCGGATTCAGCCGGTTGTAACCGAAATCAGCCGGATGAGATTTGGCTCTGCGAGCTGGATTCCGCTTTCCGATGCGGCGACTCGCCGGTCTCTCCTCCCTGTAGCAACCCCAGCCCGCAGCTGAGTGCGGCTACGGCGATTCCTTACCATCGAGCAGATGACGATCCAACGGATGGAACACGTCGGCATCGTTGTTGACGACCTCGCGGCCGCAACCGAGTTCTTCGTCGAGCTCGGACTCGAGGCGCGAGGCAAGGGCCAGGTCGAGGGCAGCTGGGTGGACCGCATCGTGGCGCTCGATGAGGTCAGGGTGGAGTTCGCGATGCTGCGGACCCCGGACGGCCACGGAGAAATCGAGTTGGTGAAGTTCCACTCGCCGCCGACCCAGGACGGCGATCCGCACGCGCCGGCGAACACGCCGGGCCTCCGCCATCTCGCCTTCCTCGTCGAAGACATCGACACCATCGTCGCCGGCCTACGAGCCCGCGGCACCGAGCTCGTCGGCGAGCTGGTGCGCTACGAGGACAGCTACTGGCTCTGCTACGTCCGCGGCCCCGAAGGGATCATCGTCGAGCTGGCTGAGAAGATCGGCTGACGGGTCCGGTCCGCTGCCGAGCCGATCACTGCCTCTCCTTCTGTAGTAACCCCCGATTATGCAGCTACGTGCTCGCCAGCCGGCACGTAGTGCTCTAGCTCGGCCTCGTGACCCAAAGCGAAGGGAACGCCCTCCTCCGCGAGCTTGACCACCTCAGCGTAGGAATCGCCAACGGCAGTCCAGCCCTCTACATCGGGCGACTCGGCCCACCAGCCCTCGGCCTCGTGGTGATAGATGACGCGCACAGTTTCCATTCGGTTCTCCACCTCAGAGTAGCTTCAGGGCCTCGCCTTCGGCGAGTCCAACTTCTTTGATGAGGATCTTGCGAATCACCCGAGCGGGAATCGTCGCTTTGTCGTGAAAGGCAAATGTAAGCGTCGGTGAGCTAAGGCCAGGGAGCGACAGGGTCTCCCCCACCGGAAACATTCCGCCGTCCGCATGCGAAATGATTCCCGCATGACACGCCGGCGGGGGTTGATCGCAACGGGGATCGCGACCGTGCTTCTACTCTTGGCGATGGCGCCTGCGGACGAGCGGATGCAGGACACCGGCGGGCCGGGGATCATCCCCTTCGAGCTGACCGGCGGGCAGGAGCGAGCTGACGAGATCCTCGCCGAATGGGGCGAGGAGGGCCAGGACGCCGCGCGCGAGTCGCTGTGGATCGACTTCGCCTTCCTGCTCGCCTACGGGGCCTTCCTCACCCTTGCCCTCGCGGCGGTTCGCAACATGGCCAGAGAGCGAGGGTGGCGCCGCCTCGCGGCGCTCGGCGGCGTGGCCGTCTCATTCGGCGCCATCTGCGCTGCCTTCGACGCGCTCGAGAACGCCTGCCTGCTGCTCACTATCGAGGGATCCGGTGCCGCGTTCCCCCTTCTGGCGACGATCTTCGCCGCCTGCAAGTTCGCCTTCCTGGCGGCGGCGATCGCCTACCTGCTCGCTGGCCTGGCGGTGCGGCTGCGCGAGCGCGGCCCATCGGCGCAGATGCCGTAGCTCCCCTCTATCCGGCCAGCATCTGCTCGACCGCAGCGACGAAGGAGCCGGCGCCGTCGACGATCTTCCGCGCCTCGTCAGCATCAGGCGTGATCGCCTCGCAGTCCCCTTGCTCGCGCATCTCTTGCGCGCTGGTCGCCAGGGCGTGCAGGTTCTCGTCGAAGGCTTCGCTGGCGACGTAGCGCTGATGGAACAGATGCCAGGTCCCTCGATGGGTGCGTGAGTGCTCGTCGTCCTCCGAGAGTGCAGCGCGGGCGGCGTTGAGCATCGCGTAGTAGGCGACACTGACCGCTGTCTCCAGATGGCCAGCTTCGAGAAGCTCCTGCGCGGCTTTGACGCGATCGCGCGCTTGCCCCATGAACTCCTCCGAACGAGGACTCATTCGAGTCCGCTTCCGGCGAGCACGAGCTTGTCGCGATCGACATTCTGGATGAAGAACGATTCGATCTCGCGCCGGGACTGCAGCCACTCCGAATCGAAGACGAAGACCGAATACCAAACCGGGCTCTCGCCGGCGTCCCTCGCGATCCTGTAGGCGAGACTGTGGACCTTGGCGTCATAGCGGCGTTTTCCGCCGTCAGCGATCACCATCAAGTCAATGTCGGACTTCAGGTCGGGATCGGTCTCATCGATCGCCGCGTCGCCACGCGCTCGCGAGCCATAAAGCCAGACGGCACGTAGGTCATCGGCCAGTTCGTCCTCGATCGAACTAACTAGGCGCTCGACGACCAGTCGCTCGTCATCGGAGAGCGCGGCGGCGTCAAGCGGCTCCGGCTGTCCTACATGCTGGGTCGAGGACATAGTCAGAGCATAGGCAGCGCCAACTCGGAAACGAGTCGGTCCGGGTCGCCGCGAGTCCTGCCCTTGGAGGCGAGGCCGCGGCTCACGTTGTGGAGCCGCTGCGGTTCCCCTCCCGCGTGGATCCACATACATAGAGATGTCTCTTCTCCCTCTAGTAACCCCAGAAGAGACGCCGAGAGGCTAGCCGATCGAGCGCATTGATGCAAGCCCTCGTTTTCTAGCTTCTACGAGGCAACCGGCTCGCGGGCGCCGAGGGCGGCCAGCACCCGCTCGGCCACCGAGTCGCCGGTCAGACCGACCTCCTCGCGCAGCAGAGCGGGCTTGCCGTGGGTGACGTAGCGGTCGGGCAAACCGATCCGCAGCACCCTGGCCCGCTCCCCGGGCCGGTCGGCAAAGGCGTCCTCCAAATGCTCGAGCACGGCCGATCCGAAGCCGCCGGGCAGCACGTTCTCCTCAATCGTCACCACCAGGTCATGGCCGAGCGCGAGCCGCTCCAGCAGCTCGGTGTCGAGCGGCTTGACGAAGCGGGCGTCGGCAACGGTCGGCTTCAGGTCGTGGCCGGCGAGGACCTCGGCTGCGTCCTGCGCCACCGCGACCCCGTAGCCGAAGCCGAGCAGCGCGACTCGCTCGCCGCTGGCCAGCAGCTCGCCGGTCCCGATCGGGATCTCCTGCGCCTTGGTCGGCAGCTCGACCCCCTCCGCCGCCCCGCGCGGGTAACGCAGCGCCGCCGGGCCATCGTGGGCGACAGCAGTGCGGAGCATGTGGACCAGCATCGCCTCGTCGCGCGGCGCCATCACCACCACGCTGGGGATCGGGCGGAAGTAGGAGATGTCGAAGGCGCCGTGGTGGGTCGGCCCGTCGTCGCCCACCAAGCCGGCACGATCCATCGCGAAGGTGACGTCGAGCTCCTGCAGGCAGACGTCGTGGATGATCTGGTCGTAGGCGCGCTGGAGGAAGGTCGAGTAGATCGCGCAGACCGGCTTCGCGCCCTGGATCGCCAAGCCGGAGGCAAGCAGGACGGCGTTCTGCTCGGCGATGCCGACGTCGTAGTACTGCTCGGGCACCTCGTCGGCGAGCTTCTGCAGGCCGGTCCCCCCCGCCATTGCCGCGGTGATCCCGACCACCCGCCGGTCGCGCTCGGCCTCGGCGACGATCGCGTCGGCGAAGACCTGCGTGTACTGCGGCGGCGCCCCCGCCGCCGGCGGCTTCTCCAGCCGCTCGGGGGCGATTGCGTCTGGAGAGTCCGATTCCTTCACCGGCACCGGCTTGGCGGCCGGCTCGCCGTTGACGATGCTCTTCGGCTTCGCCGCGTGCCACTTCTCCATCCCCTCGAGGCCGCCCTCCTCGGCCGGAGCGAAGCCCTTGCCCTTGATCGTGTGAATGTGGACGACGACCGGCCGGTCGGCGGCGAAGGCCTCGCGCAGGGCCTCGCGCAGGGCCTGTACATCGTGGCCGTCGATTACCCCCATGTAGGCGAGGTCGAGCTCCTCAAAGATCAGACCCGGCGCCCAGTAGGCCTTGATCGCGGCCTTAATCTCCGGTCCCAGCCGTTCGATCCGCTTGCCGAGCCCGAGCGGCAGCTTGGTCAGCCGGTCCTCGACTCCCTCACGGGCGTGGAAGAGGCGCGGGTTGAGCCGGACCCGGTTGAAGTAGCGGGAGAGCGCCCCGACGTTGGGGGAGATCGACATCCCATTGTCGTTGAGGACGATCACGATCGGTGTCTGCAAGCCGCCGGCGGCTTGCATCGCCTCATAGGCGACTCCGCCGGTGAGGGCGCCGTCGCCGATCACCGCGGCGACCTTGCCGTCCTCGCCAATGCCGTGGCGCATCGCCTCCTTCAGCCCCACCGCGTAGCCGATCGAGGTCGAGGCATGGCCGGCGCCCATGATGTCGTGCTCGGACTCGAAGATCGAGCAGAAGGGGGCGAGACCGTCGTACTGGCGGATCGTCGGCAGGCCCTCGCGCCGGCCGGTGAGGATCTTGTGCGGGTAGGCCTGGTGGCCGACATCCCAGAGGACCTTGTCGCGGGGCGAGTCGAGCAAGCTGTGCAGGGCGACGGCCAGCTCGCAGGTGCCGAGGTTGGCGCCGAAGTGACCGCCGATCTCACCGATCGTGTCGATGATGTAGGTGCGCATCTCCTGCGCCACCTGCTGCAGCTGCTCGTCGTCGAGCGCGTGCAGGTCGGTGGGCCCGTCGATCCGCTCGAGCAGAGTCTGCCCTTCTGCGCTTCCGTTAGTCGTCTCGCGCTTCTCGCTCATTCGTTCCTGGTGAAGATGTAGTCGGCTATCCGCTTCAGGTCTTTGGTCTCGCCACCCGCCCCAGCCAGAGCCTCTGTCGCCTTCGCGTGCGAGTCGGCGGCGAGCTCGCGCGCCCGCTCGAGGCCAAAGAGGCTGACGTAGGTGAGCCTGCCGTGGCGCTCGTCGCTACCCCGCGGCTTGCCCAACCGCTCATCGCTCTCGGTCACGTCGAGGATGTCGTCGACGATCTGGAACAGCACGCCCACCTCACTGGCGAATTGTCGGTAGGGGATTGTCTCAGGTTCCGTCACTCCTTCGAGCTCCAGCACGACACCGACGCTGGCGGCGATCAGCCGGCCGGTCTTGAGGCCATGCAGGGCGCGCAACCCTTCGGCGTCGGCGGCGCCCCTGACGACGTCGACGAACTGGCCTCCAACCATGCCGTTGACGCCGGTCGCGCCGGCCAGCTCGCGCAGCGCGGCGAGGACGCGGGCCGGCTCGCCGGGCTGCTCGCAGAAGATGCGAACCGCCTCGGCGAAGAGGCCGTCGCCGGCAAGAATCGCCACGTCCTCGCCGTACTTGACGTGCGAGGTCGGCGCGCCGCGCCGCAGATCGTCGTCGTCCATCGCCGGCAGGTCGTCGTGGATCAGCGAGTAGGTATGGATCAGCTCGACCGCGCAGGCGACCGGCAGGAAGCGCTCAGGCTCGGCGCCGAGGGCACGGCCGGTCGCCAGGGCGAGGACGGGACGCACCCGCTTGCCACCCGCGAGTAGCGAGTAGCGCATCGCCTCCTCCAACTCCGCGGTCGGCACCGAGGCCGAGAAGCTCAGTCGCTCCAGCTCGGCATCGACGAGTGAGCGCAGGTCCTCCGGGTACGTCACTCGGCCTCGCGGATCCGGCGGTTCGCCTCCTCGACCGCCTCGGCCGAGAGCTCAGCCGCCTCCCGCGCCAGCTCCCCTGCCCGCTCGTCCGGAGTCTCCTCCGCTTCCAGCTCTGCCGCGATCGCGGTGAGCCGCTCGGAGATCTCGCGCAGGCGGCTCATCCTTTGCCCCCGTCGGCGGCTGGCTGGCGCTCCCGCGCCGCCGCCCCGAGCACCCCGTTGACGAAGCCGGGCGCGTCGGCGCCGCAATACTCCTTGGCGATCTCGATTGCCTCGTCGATCGCAACCTCGGTCGGCGCCTCGCCGTGCTCGATCTCATACAGAGCCACCCGCATCAGGTTCCGCTCCAGAGGAGCGATCCGCTCCAGCTCCCAGCCCTTCGCGTGATGGGCAATCACCGCGTCGAGCTCGTCACGATGCGCTTCGACCCCCTCCGCCAGCTCACGAGTGAAGGGACGCGAATCGGCGACCAGCTCCCCCAGCGGGCGCCCGGTGACGTCGCGCTGGTAGCAGGCGAAGACGGCGTCGCGGCGCTGGTCGGATCTACGCATGGGCAGAGCTTAAGCGCGAGAGACGTACTCGCCGCTGCGGGTGTCGACGCGGACGGCCTCGCCCTCCTCGATGAAAAGCGGCACCTGGACGGTGACGCCGGACTCGAGCGTCGCCGGCTTGGTGCCGCCGCCCGAGGCGGTGTCGCCCTTCACCCCCGGCTCGGTCTGCGTCACCTTCATATCGATGGCGCTCGCCACCTGCACGTCGCTGGGCCGCTCGTCGACGAAGAGGATCTCGACCTCGCCGTTCGGCAGCAACCACTGCAGAGCGTCGGCGGCGACATCCTTCGATATCTCGAGCTGCTCGTAGTCGCTCGTGTCCATGAAGACGGCGGCGTCGCCGGAGTCGTAGAGGTACTGCATCTTGCGCGACTCGGTCCGCACGGGCCGGAACTTCTCCCCCGCCCGGAAAGTCTTGTCGATCACCGAGCCGTCCTCGATCCGGCGCAGCTTCGTGCGCACGAAGGCGCCGCCCTTGCCCGGCTTGACGTGCTGGAACTCGAGGATCTTGAAGATCGTCCCGTCGATCTCGATATGGCTGCCGTTGCGAAATTCGTTGGTCGATATCACGGCGGCGAAGACTAGAGAACCGCGAAGAGACGCCACTCGCCGGGCGCTCCCTTGAGCGAGTGGGCGCCGCGCTCGGCGAACTCGAGGCCGGAGCCGACGACCAGCTCGCGCACGGTGCTGGAGACGAGCACCTCGCCGCCGCCCGCCAGAGCGCCGATGCGGGCGCCGATGTTGACCGCCATGCCGCTGACGTCCTCGCCGATCAGCTCGACCTCGCCGGTGTGGATCCCGGCTCGCACCTCGAGGCCGACGTCCCCCACCGCATCGTCGATCGCCTGGGCGCAGCGGATCGCTCGCGCCGGCCCGTCGAAGGTCGCGAGGAAGCCGTCACCCATCGTCTTCACCTCGCGGCCGCGGTGGACCGCGAGCTGGTGCCGCACGGCGGCGTCGTGGCGCTCGAGCAAGTCGCGCCAGCGCCGGTCGCCCAGCTCGGCTACCCGCTCCGTAGAGCCAACGATGTCGGTGAAGAGGACGGTGGCGAGCGCCCGCTCCGGCTCGTGGGCACGGCGGCTGCCGACCAGGAACTCCTCGACCTCGTCGAGCAGCGCGTCCTGGTCGCCGGTCCAGGCGAGGTGGTCGGCACCCTCCAGCTCGACGTAGCGGGCGTCGGGTATCCGCTCGGCCAGGTAACGACCCTGGCGGACGAACACGATCATGTCGTCGGCACGGTGCAGGACGAGGGTCGGCACGTCGATGCTCGAGAGGATCGTCCGCACGTCGATCTCGCGGTAGAGGTCCATGAGGGCGATCGCGCCCGCCCGACTCGTGCCCTGGCGCAGCAGCCGCGCCCACCAGCGTTCGAACTCGGCGTCCCCGGCACTCGGCGCCCAAAACTTCGCCCCGACAGCGCTCCCCCACTCCCGCACCATCATCTTCCCCCAGCGGTCGAGGACCTCCATCGGCATGCCCTGTGGGAAGTCCGACGCTTCAACCATGCGGGCGTAGGTCCCGTAGAGGACAAGCGAGGAGACGCGCTCCGGGTAGGTGGCGGCGAAGAGAGCAGACATCGGCCCGCCCTCGGAGACGCCGAGGATCGCGGCACTCTCGCTCTGCGCCGCCTCCAGCACCGCGTGCAGGTCGCCCATCGAGTCCTCAAGCGTCGGCGGGGCGACCGGCCTGTCGGAGAGTCCCTGGCCGCGCTTATCGAAAAGGATCAGCCGCGCGAAGGAGCTGAGGCGGCGCAGGAAGCGCGCCATCCTTGGTTCCTCCCAAAGCAGCTCAACGTGGGACACAAACCCCGGCACGAGGACGAGGTCGAGCTCGCCCTCGCCGTGCACCTGGTAGGCGATGCTGACCCCGTCGGAGTCGGCGTAACGAGTCGGCGCGTCGATCTCCTCGCTGGACCTCACCCTAGGGCGAGGGTAGCGCCTCCCTTAACCTATGACGACCAGGGATGGGGGCAGCGAAGAAGACACTCGCCGTGATCGGCGTGGCGGCGCTCGGCGTCACCGCGGCGGTTGCTCCTGCCGCGGGTGAGGGACCCACCCGTGAGGAATACGTCGCCCAGGTCGACCCGATCTGTGAGCAGAACACGCTTGCCAACAAGCGCATCCTTAAAGGCGTTCAGGCAAAGGTGAACAACGGCAAGCTGAAAGCCGCCGGGGACCAGTTCATACGCGCCTCGGAGGAGTTCGGCGCCACGATGAAAGAGATAGAGGCGGTGCCCCGGCCCGCGGCCGACGACGCTCGCCTCGTCAAGTGGTTTGGGTTCCTGGGGAAGGTGAAGACCTACCTGCGCATGATCGGCAAGGCCCTGAAGGAAGAGAACCGGGTCAAGGCCGTGCACGAACGGATCCGGGTCGAACGCAGCAGCAACGCCGCCAACAACGTCGGCTTCGTCTTCGGCTTCGACTACTGCCGGCTCACGCCCTCGCGCTTCACCTGAGCGAGCTGGGCGCTCTGCGTCACCGAGGCTCAGTCGCTTCGGCGCCGGTGCTGGTGGTGAGGGCCGAGGCTGAACCGCCTGACAGGACACGACGCACCAGGCGGGGAGCGAGGATGCGGGCGACCCCGGCAAGGGCGTAGGGACGCGGAACGTAGCGCTCGGCCTTGCCGCCCGGGCCCGTCTCGATGATCGCCTCGGCGACCTTCTCCGGCTTGGAGACGATCCAGCGGGTCAGCGCCCTCTCGCGCAGCTCGGTCGCCGGAAAGCCCTCGGTGACGATGAACCCCGGCAGGACCATGCCCACGTGGACGCCGTGCGGGCGCTCCTCTGCGTGGAGGGCGTCGGTCCAGCCGACCAGCGCGAACTTGCTCGCCGAGTAGGAGCCGGTGCGCGCCCGCGCGACCCGCCCCGCGGTGCTGGCGACGTTGACGATCGCGCTCGGCGCACTCTCGCGCAGCAGCGGCAGCAGCGCCTCGGTGAGGCGAACGACCGCGTCGAAATTGAGCTCCATGTGACGCTGGACGTTGGCGTAGCCCTCCTCGGCGAAGGCCCCGCGCCAGGAGGAGCCGGCGTTGTTGACGAGGAGCGTCAGGCGGCCGCCGTGCTCGGCGTCGAGGTGGGCGCGGACCCGCTCCGGCGCATCGGCGTCCGTCAGGTCGGCTGCGACCCAGGTAGCGCGACAGGGCAGCGACTCGGCCAGCGCCCGCAGACGCTCCTCGCGACGGGCGACGAGGACCAGCTCGACTCCCGGCTCGCGCGCGAGGCGCTTCGCCGCCGCCTCGCCGATCCCGCTCGAGGCGCCGGTGACGAGGGCCACTCTACGGTGCTCGCTCACCCGCGAAACGGTACTTGCAAGGATGGCCTGCGTGAGCAACGGCGCCGGCGAAGCCTCGGTCTCCCGCATCGCGGCAGTTCCGCGCGAAGGCGAGCGGGTGAGGCCGCTGGAGCTCTTCTTCGACCTCGTCTTCGTGCTAGCGATCACGCAGTGCACGGCGCTGATGTCCCATCACCCGACTTGGTCGGGACTGACGCAGGGACTGCTGGCGCTGGGCGTGATCTGGTGGTCCTGGGTCGGCTACGCCTGGCTGACCAGCGTCATCGACCCCGAGGAGGGGGCAGTCCGGCTCGTCTTCTTCGGCGCGATGGCGGCGATGCTGGTCGCCGCCCTCAGCATTCCCGGCGCCTTCGACAACCTCGCTCTCGCCTTCGCCCTCTCCTACGGCGCGGTCCGGGTGGCCCACATCGGCCTCTTCATGCTGGCCAGCCCCGACGACGACGCGCTGCGCCACTCGGTGATCGCGCTCGCCGCCAGCACCGCGATCGGCGTCGGCCTGCTGGCGACGGCCTCGCTGTTCGACGGCGTCGCCCAGGGATCGCTCTGGGCGCTGGCCCTCTTCCTCGACATGGCCGGTCCCTATTTCTTCGGCTCCGAGGGCTGGAAACTGGTCCCAGCCCACTTCGCCGAGCGGCACGGCCTGATCGTCATCATCGCGATCGGCGAGTCGATCGTCGCGCTTGGGATCGGCGCCGCCGGCGCCCTCAGCGCGGAGATCGTCGCGGTCGCCGTGCTCGGCGTCGCCCTCGCGGCGGCGATGTGGTGGATCTACTTCGACGTGGTCGCCCTCGTCTCCGCCAAACGGCTGGCGAAAATGCCCGTGGGCCGCGAGCTGAACGAGATGGCGCGCGACGCCTACTCCTTCCTGCATCTGCCGATGGTGGCCGGCATCGTCCTCGTCGCCTTCGGCATGAAGGTTGCGATCGCCCACCCTGACGACCATCTCGCCGACACTCCCGCCTTCGCCCTGCTCGGCGGCGTCGCCGCCTACCTGCTCGGCCACGTCGCCTTCCGCTACCGCCAGATCCACACCCTCAGCCGTCGTCGCCTCGGCCTTGCGATCGTCCTCCTGATCCTCGTCCCGGCGGCGACCGCGGTGCCCGCACTAGTCGCGCTGGCGGTCGTCAACGTCCTGATCTGGGCGCTGATCGCCTACGAGACCCAGAGCTACGGCGAGGCGCGCGAACAGCTGCGGCGGGAGGCGGCAACCGAGGGCGCCGCTTAGGCGGCGCCGACGACGACCGTGTCGCGACCCGCCGCCTTGGCCTCGTAGAGGGCAGCGTCGGCGCGGGCGACGAGGTCGTCGGTGTCGACCCCGCTGGGCCGAGAGACGGCGACGCCGACGCTGATCGTCACCGAGACGCCGACCAGCTGACGGCGACGCACCGCCTGACGCAGGCGCTCGGCGACCGCCACGGCGTCCTCCTTCCTGGCGCCGGGCAGGACCACGAGGATCTCCTCGCCCCCGACCCGATAGATCGAGTCGCCGGCGCGCAGAACGGCGCGCATCGTGTAGGCGATCTCCTGCAGGACCGCGTCGCCGGTCGCGTGACCGAGCCGATCGTTGACCCGCTTGAAGTGGTCGACGTCGCAGAGGAGCAGAGCATGCGAAAGGCCCTTGGCCGCACCGCCGTCGAGCTCGGCAAGTCGCTGCTCCAGCGCGTTGCGGTTTAAGAGGCCGGTCAGCGGGTCCAGGGTCGAGCTGCGGCGATGGGCGCGGTCGGACTCGACCAGAGCGCCGGAAAGGATGACCGTGCTGAGGATCAGCGCAACGGCGGCGATCAGCGTCTGGCTGTGCTCGGCCGCAGCGGCCGGGTCGACGGCGATCGTGCTGACCAGGAAGACGGCAAGGAGGTAGGCGGTGCCGACCGCCATCCCCCACGGCTCGAAGCGAGCGCCGAGCGTGACCGCGGGCAACGCGAACCACATCAGTGCCGGGCTGGTCGGACCGCCGGTGGCGATCACGGCGCCGGCCAGAAGCAGCGGCAGAGCGCCCCAGGCGCCCGCTACCCAGAGCCAGGGACGTCGGCTGGTCTGCATGAAGCGGTCGGCGACGGCAAAGCCGCAGAAGCCAACGGCGAGCGGGGCCAGCCAGCCCCATCCGATCTGGGGCCCGGCGGAAGCTAGCGCCAAGGCGAGGATCGCGAAACAGGCTGTGCGGTAGCGCCGCACGCGCCGCTCCATGTCGAGCAGGCGCTCGCGCCGCGCCTCCTTGCGGATCGCCGCCAACGACTCGGTCTCGGTCGTCTGCCTCACAGACACAAGATCGACATCTAGCCCGGCGCCGCTTAGCAGTGCACCGGACTTCTCGCTACTCGACCAGCTGCAGCTGCTTGGGCGTGCCGCTGAGGTTACGGTGGCCCTCCTCGGTGACGACGACCAGATCCTCGATCCGCACGCCCAGCTCGCCAGGCAGGTAGACCCCCGGCTCGATCGTCACCACCTCGCCGCTCGCCAGCACGTCGTCGGAGCGCGGCGAGACGCGCGGCTCCTCGTGCACCTCAAGGCCGACGCCGTGACCAAGTCCGTGGCCGAAGCGCTCACCGTGGCCCGCCGCCTCGATCACCTCACGGGCGACGCCGTCGAGCTCTTCGCCGCCGACCTCGGGCTTGACGGCGGCGAGTGCCGCCGACTGCGCCTCCAGCACCGTGGCGTAGACCTGGCGGGCCTGGTCTCCAGGCTCGCCAGTGGCGCAGGTGCGGGTGCCGTCCGAGCAGTAGCCGTCGAGCTTCGCCCCCATGTCGAAGACGACCATCTCGCCGGCTCCGATCTCGCGCTCGCCGGGCTCGGCGTGCGGCAGGGCGCCGTTGGGCCCGGCGGCGACGATCGTCGGGAACGAAGGCTCGGCGCCCTGCTCGCGGATCCGCGCTTCGGCGGCACGGGCGACGTCGAGCTCGCTGCGCCCGACGAGGCCGCGCTCCAGGCTCCAGGCCCAAACCTCGTCGGCAAGCTCGGCGGCGGCGGCGATCGCGGCCAGCTCGTCGGCGTCCTTGACCCGCCGTAGCCGCTCCACCATTCCCCCCGCCGCCTCGAGCTCGACCCCATCGGGCAGTTTCTCCTCCAGCTTCTCGCGCAGGCGAACGGTCATCTGTTGGTCCTCGAACCCGGTCTTGCCCTTTAGCCGCTCAGCGATCCCCCCGAGCCAGTCGTCCTTGACCGTGATCACCTCCCAGCCCTCGACCTCGGCCTCGGCGCGCTCGGTGTAGCGGAAGTCGGTGAGGAAGAACCTCTCCTCCTGCCCGCAGACGCAGGCGCCATTGGTGCCGCCGAACCCGGTCAGGTAGCGGACGTTGACCAGGTCGGTGACGAGCACTCGCTCCAGCTCGCGCTCGGCGACGAGGGCGGCGAGACGGTCGCCACGGCCGCGCATCAGCCCTCCTGCACGCCGAGCTCGCGGGCGAGGACCTCGAGCGCCTCGCGGTAGCCGTCCGGCCCCTTGCCCGAGACCTTTGAAAGCACGAGGCCGTCGAAGACAGAGAGCCGCCGCCACTCGTCGCGCGACTCGACGTCGGAGAGATGCACCTCGACCGCCGGCAGGCCGGCGACGTCGAGCGCGTCGGCGATCGCCCGGCTGTAGTGACTCCAGGCGCCGGCGTTGACCAGCGCCGCATCTGCCTGCTCCGGAACCCGGTGCAGATACTCGACGAACTCACCCTCGGAATTGGTCTGAAAGAAGATCGTTTCCAGGCCCAGCTCGCGCGCCCAGCCGCTGACCCTCTGCTCCAGCTGGGCCAGCGACAGCCCCCCGTACATCTCCGGGTCGCGCCGCTCGAGCACGTCGAAGTTGACCCCGTGCAGGACCGCGATGCGGTTGTGGGCAGTGGTCATGGGAGCAGCTCCTCCACGGCGGCCCTGACCCTATCCGGGTCGACCAGCTGCCCCACCCGCGGCGCGCCCGGCTCGGAGAGGAGGACGAAACCGACACCCTCCGCAGTGCGCTTCTTGTCGCGTTCCAGCGCCGCCAGCACCTCGTCCACCGCGATCGCGGGATCGAGGCTGGTCGGCAGCTCGTGAGCGCGCAGGATCGTCTCGACCTCGTCCCGCAACTCGGGAGCCTCGGAGAGGCGCAGCACCGCCAACAGTCCGAGGCCGATCGCCTCGCCGTGCCGGTAGCGGGAGTAGCCGCTGGCGGCCTCGACCGCGTGTCCGACCGTGTGCCCCAGGTTGAGCGCCTGGCGCAGGCCGGCGTCGCGCTCGTCGGCGGCAACCACTTCGCACTTGTAGCGGGCGCAGGCGAAGACGACGTCGCCGAGCGAGTCCGGATCGAGCGACTCGATCCTCCGTACGCGCTCCCAGAGCGTGCCGCCGGACAACAGCCCGGTCTTCAAAGCCTCGACGAAGCCTGCGGCCAGCTCTTCGGGCGGCAGCGTCGCCAGCGTCGAGGTATCGGCGAGCACCGCAGCCGGCAGGTGGTAGGCGCCGGCGTAGTTCTTGCCCTCGGGCAGGTCGACGCCGGTCTTACCGCCGTAGGCGGAGTCCACCTGCGAGACGAGCGTGGTCGGGACGTGGACGATCGGTACCCCGCGCTGGTAGAGGTGGGCGCAGAGGCCCGCCAGATCGCCGACGACGCCGCCGCCGAGGGCGACGACGTGATCCTCTCGAGTCATTCCGGCCCGGGCGAGCTTGCGCAGGACGTCCTCGGCCTCGTCCATCGACTTCGAGGCCTCGCCGGGCTCGACCTCGATCCGGGTTGCAAGCGGCCCGATCCGGTCTGCGTAGAGCGGGGTGACGGCCGGGTGAGTTACGCAGTACCGCCGTCCCTCCAGCGGCCACCATCCCGCCCCGATCAGATCGCGGCCAACCAGCACCGGATACTCGCCAGAGTCGCTAGACGCCCAGAGCAGCTTCGTCCCCTTGGGCAGCTCGACGAGAGCCATGACCGAGGGCATCGCACGGTGAATCAGGCCGCGATCGCCCTGCGGCAGGATCGCGTCGGCGAGCTCCTCGTAGAGCGGCAGGCGCGTCTCGAGCAGGCGGGCGACGTCGTCGGCGTTGCTGGCGAGCGGACGGTCGCTGCCGGCGATCCGCCGCCAAGCCTCGCGAGGATCTACCTGGAGCCAGACGACGACATGGCGGTCAAGCGCCGCGCGCACGCGCTCGGAGAGCACGCTGCCACCGCCGAGCGCGATTGCGCCCCCGTCGGCCTCCTCTAGGAGGCTGCCGACAATCTCGGCCTCCCTGGCCCGGAAGGCCTCCTCGCCCTCGCGCTCGAAGGCCTCGGCGATCGGCATCCCCAGCTCGCGTTCCATCAGCTCGTCGATCTCGGTCGTCTCGAAGCCCGCCTCGCGGGCGGCGGCGAGCGCCGCCGACTTGCCGGCGCCCATGAAGCCGATGAAGACCAGGGCAGGGCGGCTCACGCGCTCAGCCCCGGAAGTCGATGCGCTGCTTGTACGCCTCGACGGCGGCCAGCACATCGCCGATGTGGTCGCCGCCGAACTTCTCCCGGTAACAGCGGGCGAGGGTCAGGCAGACCATCGCCTCGGCGACCACGGCGGCGGCCGGTACTACAGTCGAGTCGGTGCGCTCGCGCAACGCCTCGGCCGGCTGCTTGGTCTCGGTGTCGACCGAGCGCAGCGGCTTGGTCAGGGTGGAGATCGGCTTGATCGCGGCGCGCACGCTGAGCGGCAACCCGTTGGTCATGCCGCCCTCGAGACCGCCGGCGTGGTTGGTCTCGCGGTGGTAACCGCGCTCCTCGGACCAAAAGATCTCGTCGTGCGCCTCTGAGCCCGGCCGGCCGGCGACGTCCCAGGCTTCGCCGATCGCCACCCCCTTCACCGACTGGATCGAGGCGACGGCTCCGGCCAGGCGGCCGTCGAGGCGGTCTTCCCAAGAGATGTGCGAGCCGAGGCCGGGGACGAGGCCGAAGGCGCGCACCTCGAAGCTGCCGCCGAGGCTCTCGTTGGCCTTTCGCAGGCGGTTGATCTCCTCCACCATCGCCGCGCTCGCCTTCGGATCGAGGCAGCGCACCGGATCGTCGTCGACCCCCTCGAAGTCAGCGGGGGCGAGGTCCGGACGCTCCTCCGCCTTCACCGAGGCAATCTGGAGCACGTGGCTGTGGATGCTCACCCCGAGCGCGGTGAGGAAGCCGCGGGCGATCGAGCCAGCGGCGACGCGGGCCGCGGTCTCGCGGGCGCTGGCCCGCTCCAGCACGTTGCGGATGTCTGTGTGGCCGTACTTCTGGGCCCCGACGAGGTCGGCGTGGCCGGGCCGCGGCAGGTGGACCTCGTCGGGCTCGAAGCCATCGACCGGCCAGGGGTTCATCCGCTCCTCCCAGTTGGCGTAGTCGCGGTTGGCGACCAGCACCGCGATCGGGCTGCCGAGGGTGCGGCCGTGACGCAATCCGGAGCGGATCTCCACCGTGTCGGTCTCGATTTTCATCCGCCCGCCGCGGCCATGGCCGAGCTGGCGGCGCGCCATGTCGCGGTCGAGCGCCTCGCGGTCTAGCTCCAGCCCGGCAGGCACTCCCTCGACGATCGCGACGAGCCCCGGGCCGTGCGACTCCCCTGCTGTTGTGAAACGGAACCCGCTCATTGCCGGGCCAAGGCTATAGGCGAGCCGCGGCGCGCATCGCGTCGAGCGGCGCCTCGCGCCCAGTCCAGATCTGCAGCGAGAGCGCACCCTGTCGCACCAGGACCTCGATCCCGTCGACCACCGTCGCTCCCGCTGACTCGGCGGCGGCGAGTAGGCGGCTCGGCTCCTTGCCGTAGACGAGGTCGACCACGACCTGCTCCGGGGCGAAGTGGTCGGGATCGAGCGGCAGCTCCTCGAAGGGATCCTCGCCGCGCAGCCCCACCGCAGTGGTGTTGACGATCAGCTCGTACCCAGCCTGATCTGGCGCCGCCACCGATCGGCCACCAAGCTCCTCGCAGAGACTGGCGGAGCGGCGCTCGGTGCGATTCCAGACATCGACCTCGGCCCCCTCGCGGAGCAGCGCCCAGACCACCGCGCGGGCGGCACCGCCCGCGCCGAGCACCAGGGCCCGCTTTTTCGCCGACGAGGACGGCAGCGCGCTCAGCAGGCCATCCGCGTCGGTGTTGTCGGCGTGGATTTCGCCATCCGCGAAGACGAGGGTGTTGGCGGCACCGATCTCGCGTGCGGTCTCCGAGAGCGTGTCGGCGAGCGCCAGCGCCGCGCCCTTGTGGGGGACCGTGACATTGGCGCCGGCGAAGCCCTCGCCAGGCATCTCCCGCACCCGGGCCTCAAATGCGTCCGGGGCGACCTCGATCGCCTCGTAGCCCCACTCCTCCCCCATCCCCAGCGCCGCCAGCGCCGCGTTTTGCATCGCCGGCGAGCGCGAGTGGCCAATCGGGTAGCCGAGGACGGCGAGGCGCGGCATCAACAGCTGTCGGGCGATTCGCCCCCGGCCGCTTCGCGCGCTTCGTTGTAGCGGGCGACGTCGGCCTGGAATTCGGCATCGGTTGAGGAGAAGGCGTGCTTGCCGCAGGTCCCCGGCTCGACCACGTAGTAGAGGTAGTCCGCCTTGGCCGGGCGAGCGGCGGCTTCCAGCGAGGCGAGGCCCGGGCTGGAGATCGGCCCCGGCGGCAAGCCCGAGTTGACGCGGGTGTTGTAGGGCGAGTCGGTTGCCAGATCGCTTTCGGTCAGCGGCTGCGTGTAGTTGCCGGTGGCGAAGCGGGTCGTCGCGTCGATCCCCAGCGGAATGCCTTCGCGCAGGCGGTTGTAGATCACCGCCGCGACCAGCTTGCGCTCGCTGTCGAGCATCGCCTCCTCCTCGACCATCGAGGCGATCGTGACCACGTCGCGGAGCGTCAGGTTCTTGGAGCGGGCGTAGCCCAGGTCGACGCCCGCGATGCGTCCTTTGAAGTCTTCGAGCTGGAGCTGCACCAGGTCGGAGACCGGTGCGCCTTTGCGCAACTCGAAGGTGTCGGGGAAGAGGAAGCCCTCGCGCCCCTTGCTGGCCTTCAGGTAGTCGCCTTTGAGCCCCAGTTCGCGGGCGAGCTCAGCGGTCTGGGCGCGGCTCAGGCCCTCGGGGATGGTCACCGTCGTCGTTTTGAAGACGACCGGTGGTGGCGGCTCTTTGTCGAAGTAGCGATACGCGAGGGTGACCACGGCGAGCGCCGCCAGGGCCATCGCAGCGAGCACCGCGACCACCTTGAGGGAGGGGCGGCGAAATCGCGGCTCGCGGCGTGGCTTGGGCGATGGTGGCGGAGGTGGAGACGGGGACGGCTTTGCCGGAACCGCCGGGGCGGCCGGAACAGCTGGCGGCGGTTGCTGCTCGCTGCCGTTCTTCTGCTCGCGCCCGCGGCGGCGCGCTTCCCGCTCGCGACGGCGCTGCTCCCGGGCCACCGCAGCAGGATCGCTCGGATCGACCAGGGGGTCGTCGGCGGTCCAGTCCTCACTCATCGTCTTCTCCCTGGCCCTCGATCGCAGCCTGCCCCGCGAGGTAGGCCTGGAGCAGGTGCGCAGCAGCGAGCGAGTCAGGCGGGGCGGCCGCTCCTTCGCGCTTGCTGGCCTCCGCCATGCGCGTCGTCAGCCGCTCGTCGTAGGTCTCGACCGGTATGTCGAGCACGGCTTCCAGTTCGGTGCAGAAGCTGCGTGTAAGCGCCGCCTGGCTGCCTTCCTCGCCGCTGAGGTGGAGCGGCAGGCCGACGACCACTCGCTCCACCTCGTGTTTGGCGACCAGCTCGACCACCGAGCGTGGCTCGGGCGGTTCGATCACCGGCAGGGGCGTCGCCAAGGTGCCGCTCGGGTCGGAGAGCGCGCAGCCGATCCGCGCCGTGCCGTGATCGAGAGCGAGGACGCGCATCGCTACCCGGCCAGACCCCGCTCGATCGCCGCGCGCGCGGTCGCCAACGCCTCCTCGAGTTTGGCGGCGTCCTTGCCGCCGGCCTGGGCCATCTCGTCGCGCCCGCCGCCGCCGCCGCCGACAACCGCTGCCGCCTCACGCACGATCGCCGCTGCGGAAAGACCGCGTTCCACGGCGGGCTTGGAGACCAGCACGACTAGACCGACCTTGCTGCCCTCAGCCCCGCCTAGGACGAGAGCCGACTCGCCGCCGAGCTTCGACTGCACGCGGTTGCCGAGGTCGAGCAACTGTTTCTGGTCGGCGATCGGTGCTTTCTCCGTCACCAGCTTCACGCCGGCAACCTCGGCCGCCGCGGCGACCAAGCGCTCCGCCTCCTCGCCCAGCAGCTGCTTCTCGGCCTGCTTCGCCCCCTCCCCCGCCTCGCGCAAGCGCTCGGCCGCGCGGCGGGCGCCGCCGAGCGGGTCCTGGGGCGCGCCGAGCAACTCGCCGGCCTCGCGCAGCTGCGCCTCCCGCTCGCGGAACAAGTCGATCGCGGCGGGACCGGTGAGGGCCTCGATCCGGCGCACGTTGGCCGCGCTCGAGCCCTCAGTCACAACCTTGAAGATGCCCACCTCTGCCGTGTTGGCAACGTGGGTGCCACCGCAGAGCTCGCGTGAGACCGCGTCGACCTCGACCACGCGCACCCACTCACCGTACTTCTCGCCGAACAGCGCCATCGCGCCCAGCTTCTCCGCCTCCGCGCGCTCCATCTCCAGCCAGCGCACGGGGCGGCTTGCCTTGATCCACTCGTTGACACGGTCCTCGACGTCGCGCAGCTCATCGGCGCTGAGCGCCTGGCCGTGGGTGAAATCGAAGCGCAGCTTGTCCGGGCGGACGGCAGAGCCGGCCTGGCGCACGTGCGTGCCGAGGCGCTCGCGCAGCGCCGCGTGCAGCAAATGGGTCGCGGTGTGGTTGCGCATCGTCGCGTGGCGGGTCTCGTGATCGACCTGAGCTTCAACCGCGGCGCCGGCCTCGACCACGGCGCCACCCGCCTCCACCTCCAGCGCCTGGTCCTCGCCGACGCGGTAGACGTCCACCACGCGCGCCTCGCCACCGTTCCAGCACAACATGCCCGAGTCGGCAACCTGGCCGCCGCCCTCCGCGTAGAAGGGGCTCTCCTCCAGCTTGATCAGTACCCGTCCGTCGTCGGCGCGCGCCGCGGCGACGCCGGTCGTCGCCCGCAGCGTCTCGTAGCCGACGAAACGCGTCGGTGGCGCGGCGGCGGCGAACGCGATCACCCTCTCGTGACGATTCTCGGAGCCGTGAGCCGTGGCGGCGCTGGCACGCGCACGCTGGCGCTGCTCCTCCATCAGCTCCTCGAAGCCTGCGTCGTCGACCGAAAGGCCGTCCTCGGCGAGCAGCTCCTTGGTCAGGTCGTAGGGAAAACCGTAGGTGTCGTGCAGCTTGAAAGCGTCTGCGGCATCGATCCACGAGGTTTTCTTTTCCCCCGCATCGAAAACCAGGTCGACGAGCAGTTTGGTACCCCGACTGAGCGTCCTGCCGAAGCTCTCCTCCTCGCTGGCGATCCAGCGGGCGATCGTTTCGCGCTCAGCGACCAGCTCCGGGTAGGTCTCCCCCATGATCTCGATCGTGCGCTCGGCGAAGCGGCCGAGCCCGGGCGAATCGAAGCCGAGGCTGTCGCCTTGCTGGATCGCCCGTCGCATGATCCTGCGCAGGATGTAGCCGCGGTCCTCGTTGGAGGGAACGACGCCGTCGGCGATTAGGAAGGTGGCGCCGCGCGCGTGGTCGGCCACAATCCGCATCGCGCGGGTCACCGCGCCGCCCTCCTCGTAGGAATGGCCGGACAGCTCCTCGGCGAGGTCGATCAACGGCCGGATCAGGTCCGTCTCGAAGACCGAGGGAACCTCCTGGAGGATCGCCGCCATCCGGTCGAGCCCCATGCCGGTGTCGATATTGCGCATCGGCAACTCGGTAAGGGTTCCGTCCTCGGCAAGGTCGTAGCTCATGAAGACGTGGTTCCAGAACTCGATGAAGCGGTCGGTGTCGTCGCCGGGCCGCTCCTCCTCAGCGCCGAACTCGACGCCGCGGTCGAGGTAGAGCTCCGAGCAGGGACCGCAGGGACCGGTCGGCCCCGCCTGCCAGAAGTTGTCGGCGCGACCGAGGCGGACGATGCGCTCGTCAGGCACCCCGACGCTGCGCCAGATCTCGATCGCTTGCTTGTCGGGACCGAGGCCAAGGTCCTCGTCACCGCCGAAGACCGTGACCCAGATCCTCTCTGGATCAATGCCAAAGCCCTGCGTGGACAGCTCCCACCCCCAGGGGATCGACTCCTGCTTGAAGTAGTCGCCGAAGCTCCAGTTGCCGAGCATCTCGAAGAAGGTGAGGTGGCGGGCGGTGTTGCCGACCTCTTCGATGTCGGTCGTGCGGAAGCACTTCTGCACATCGGCGAGGCGGGGTGCCGGCGGCTTTTCGCGACCGAGGAAGTAGGGCTTGAAGGGCTGCATCCCAGCCGTCGTGAGCAGCACCGAGGGATCGTGGACGGACGGCACCAGCGAGGCCGAGGGCACGATCTTGTGCCTGCGCTCGGCGAAGAAGGAGAGGTAGGTGTCGCGAATCTCCTGTGCTTTCACAGCCATGGAGCCTAAGTGACCGCGACGCAGGCTGAGCAGGCGCTGACAACGGCGTCCCTGGCCCGTTGAAGTAAGCGGATTGGTCCCTACCCTTGACTGGATGGCTGCGAATGCCGAAATCGCGCACACGTGAGTCACGCAGACTCCACGAGCTTCCCGACGAGACGCTTTCGGACCGTCAGGCTCGCCTCGGACGAGCGCCTCGCAAAGCACGCGGCAGCGGGGGACGAGCGGGCCTTCGCCGCCATCTACCAGCGCTACCGCCAGGATCTCTACCGCTTCTGTCTGGCGATCGTGCGCGATCCGCAGGACGCTCAGGACGCCCTCCAGAATGCGATGGTCAAGGTGCTGCGGGCGCTGCCCGGCGAGACCCGTCAGATCCAGCTGAAGCCGTGGCTCTACCGGATCGCCCACAACGAGGCCGTCGAGCTGTTGCGGCGCCGACGCGACAACACCGAGCTGGATCCAGAGGTCGTGGGCTCAGGAGGCGACCCGAGCGAGGCGGCAGCGACACGCGAGCGGCTGCGGCGACTGTTCGCCGACCTCAGCGAGCTGCCGGAGCGGCAGCGGTCGGCGCTGGTGATGCGGGAGCTTGCCGGACTCGGCTTCGAGGAGATTGGGGAGGCATTCGACACCTCCGCCGCCGTCGCGCGGCAAACCGTCTACGAGGCGCGACTGAGCCTCAGGCAGATGGAGGCGGGGCGTGAGATGAGGTGCAGGAGCGTGATGTGGGATCTCTCCGAGGCCGACGGCCGCGTCGCGCGGCGGCGCGATATCCAAGCCCACCTGCGCGCCTGCTCGGAATGCCAGGCCTTTGCTGAGGAAGTCGAGCAGAGGCGCAACGACTTCGCGGCGCTCTCGCCGTTGCCTCTGGCGGTGTCGGCGGGCCTGCTGCAGGGACTGCTCGGTGGCGGTGCAAGCAGCGCCGGGACAGGTGCCGGCGGCTCCCTGGCCGGCGCTACAGCCGTCGGCGCCGGGAAATCGGTTGCTTTGAAAGCAGCGGCGACGGTGGCGGTCGTCGCAGTCGGCGTCACCGCAGCCGACCGCGGCGGCGTGATCGAGACACCCCTGCCCTCGAGCATCGGCGGGGCCAAGTCCTCGGGACCGACGCCGGGGACGCAGGGTTCCAGCGGAGAACAGGGCGAAACGGACCGAGATGATGCGGCGGGCGACCCGAACCCGAACCGGCGGCCTGCAGCGGCCGGTGACGCCGAGGAGGCGACGAAACAGACCAACGCGAAAGCTGCCCAAGGGCAGGGCCAAGCCGCGGGCCGGCCGATCTCCTCCCCCGGCGGACCTGGCACCAGGGCCCATTCGAATACCAAAGGGCGCAAGGAAGACCTCCCCGCCGCTTCCGAACACGGTCAGCAAACGGCCGCGGAGGCACACTCGGGGTCGAAGAAGGGCGGGACCAGCGCCCCCGCCAAAGGCGCCAAGCCGACCTCGCCCGCCAAAAGCGGGCCTACGAAAGGCAGCCCCAAGCATGGTCCCGCAGCCCCTAAGTCAAAGCAAGCTGGCTCTCCGAGTGACTCTTCCGGCACCGAGGTCGGGCCTGACAAAGGCACGAGCGACCCGTTTCAGCCATCGAAACCCGAGGTGAAAGGCACTTCCTCAGGGAGTGCAGAACCATCCAAGGAGGCACGATGAAGCTGAAGACCACGATCGCCCTCGTCAGTGGCGTCCTCGCCCTGGCAGCCTTCCCGGCACTCGGGGTGGCCAACCACGGCGAATCGCACGGCAAAAGCCAGGGCGCGCCCTACGGAAAAGGCCCCACGTACACCCCGGGTGACCCCACGCCCGGCCCCAAAGACGGCCTGCCCGCACAGGCCAAAGCCTACGGCCGTTACTGCCAAGGCGAGAGCAAGAAACACGTCAAAGGCGAGAAAGGGACCCCGTTCTCGCAGTGCGTGAAAGCGATGGCCAAGGCGGCCAACGACGACGCGCTGAACCCGCGCAAAGCCTGCAAAGGCCTGAGCAAGAAACACGTCAAAGGCGAGAAAGGCACTCCCTTCAGCCGCTGCGTAAAAGCTGCCGCGCAGCTGAGGAAAGACCAGGAGGAGAGCCAGGTCTAAGCGGCGATAGTGCCATGGCCGACGATCGCCTCGCCGGCCATGAGCACCGCCGTCTGGCCCGGAGAGGCGCCGGTGAAGGCCTCGCCAAGCTCGACGTCGAGCTCCTCGTGACGCCCGCTCCCGGTCGCTGACAAAGCGGCCGGGAGCGGGCGCGACCGGTAGCGCAGCCTCACCGCGTCCACCGCCTCGCCGGGACGGTGCAGGACGGCGTCGCGCACCCGCACGGTCCGTGTAGCCAGCTCCTCGCGGGTGCCGACGGTGATCGTGTTAGCCCCAGCGTCGGTGGCGAGCACGTAGAGCGGCTCTTTCGCGGAGACGCCGATCCCGCGGCGCTGGCCGACGGTGTAGTTGTGGTGGCCACGATGACGCCCGATCGCACTGCCGGAGCGGTCGAGCACGGCGCCTTCACGGTCGCGTAGATCACCGTGCCGACGCAGGAAGCGACCCTTGCCCTGGCCGGCGAGGAAACAGAGGTCCTGGCTCTCCGGCTTGCGGGCGACGGCAAGCCCATGGCGAGCAGCGATCTCCCGCACCTCGGGCTTGCTCAGCTCGGTGAGCGGGAAGCGCAGGCGGCCAAGCAGCTCCGGCGGCAGCGCGGCGAGCATGTAGCTCTGGTCCTTGGCGTTGTCGGCCGCAGCGGCAAGCAGCAGCCCGGTGTCGTCCTCGACGATGCGGGCGTAGTGCCCGGTGACCAGGTGGGTGGCGCCGAGCCGCTCGGCGAGGTCCAGCATCGCCGCGATCCGCACCTCGCCGTTGCAGAGGATGCAGGGGTTCGGCGTGCGCCCCGCCGCGTAGCCGGAGACGAACCCGGCGACGACCCGGCGGCGGAAGTCCTCCTCGAGGTCGAGGGTGAGGTGAGGGACTCCCAGCGAGTGGGCGAGCGAGCGGGCGCCGAGCACCGCCTCCGGCGAGCAGCAGGCCTTGGCCCCATCGGTCTCCGGATCGGCCCAGAGCTTCACCGTGACGCCGAGCACCTCCGCCCCACGCTCCCGTTCCAGCAACGCCGCAACCGCGCTGTCGACTCCGCCGGACATCGCAACGAGGACGCGATCCCCATTCGGCGCCGCCAACCGCGCAGAGGACGCCGCCACTTGGGCCAAACCCCGGTGCAGCGCATCGGCCGCGAGCTGCGCCGCGTGCCGCTTGGCGGGGATCAATCCCCCGAGAGCTGCTTCCACCTCGTCAGTTCCAACCCGCGCCGCATCGACAACAGCCTCCCCCTCAACCATCTCCGCCGCCGCCGCCGTAGCCGCCCGAGTAGCCCCACACCCCTCAGCGTCGAACATAACCCGCGAAACCACCCCGTCCTCGACGACCAACGAAACCCGAGAAAGATCCCCACAGGCCGCTCCCCCGGCCGCGCCCGTGAAAGCGCCCTTAGGCGCCTCTCCCCGCCGGGTCTCGTCACACAGATAGGCCTCAAAGAGCTCTCTACTCATCTATTCCCAAAAGTATGAACCTGTCGAGGGAGGGTGGGGTGCGTGGCTGACGCGCGCCCCGCCCGACCGAGCCAGGTTCACCAAAAGAGGCTCCAGCCCGCCGGTACCGCCTCTGGCTTTGATCCCTTGAAGTAAAGGGTGGGCGCCTCCTCGCGATCCCACGGGATCGAGAGAGATCAGCTCCCGCGCCGTTTGTGTTGGGTCAAACGGTGAGACGGCTCTCGCACGGGCTCGAGCCTCGGGGCAACCGTACCACCGCGCCAGCCCCTAGTCCAAGTTTGAAAGACGAAGCTCGGCCTCGCTCCAATCCTCCGGCTGCACCCGCAGCGCGATGTCGCCGTGGCCATAGCGATCGAGCGGCCAGTCGGCGGTCAGGACCGCCTCGATTCCCGCCTCTTCCAGGCCCTGATGCCAGGCCCGGGCCGTCCTCACGTCGACGAAGTCCCGCACCACCTCCCAGGAGTCGAAGGTGGGGTCGTCCACGTGAACGGAAGTCAGGCCCGGCCCTTGCCGGCGCGGCCCGAAAGCGAGTCTGATCCGGTCGAGCATGCCCATCGAGGACATATTGACTCTTCACCCACCACTCTGCGCGGGGTCGGCGTTCAGTGGCCGGCGAGGCCGGGCCGATGGGCGGCGATGCCGAGCTCACGCAGCTGAGCCTCCTCGACCGGCGCGGGTGCGCCAGTCAGGAGGTCGTAGCCCGAGGCCGTCTTCGGGAAGGCGATCGTGTCGCGGATCGTCTCCGCCCCGCAGAGGCGCTGGACGATGCGGTCGATCCCGTAAGCGATGCCCCCATGCGGCGGAGCGCCGTAGCGCAGTGCCTCGAGCAGGAAGCCGAAACGAGCCTCGGCCTGCTCGGCATCGATTCCGAGCGCCGCGAATACGGCCTGTTGAACGTCGGCGCGGTTGATGCGGATCGATCCTCCGCCCAGCTCCTGGCCGTTCCAGACCACGTCGTAGGCCAACGCTCGAGCCTCGCCGGGGTTCTCGGGGTCGAACTCCCCAGCCGGCGCCGTGAATGGGTGGTGCAACGGGTTCCAGCGCCGTTCCTCCGGGTCCCACTCCATCAACGGCCAATCGACAATCCAGGCGAGCCGGTTCTCCCCCTCGTCGATCAAGTCAAAGCGCTCGGCAAGCTCAACCCGAAGCTGGCCGAGGACGGCGTCGGTGACCCGACGCTGGTCGGCGACGACGAGCAGCAGGTCGCCCTCCTCCGCCCCAAGCCGCTCGTTCAACGCGCTCAGCTCCTCCGCCGAGAGGAACTTGGCGGTCGGCGAGCGCCAGCCATCTCCCTCGCGAAAAGCCCAAACCAACCCCTTCGCCCCCAGCTCCTGAGCGCGGGAGATCAGACCGTCGAGGGCAGAACGGGGCATGTCGCGCCGCCCCGCGTTGAGGCCGCGCACAGCGCCGCCCCCGTCGAGCACCGAGCGGAAGACCTTGAACTCGGTCTCGCGCAGCGCGTCGCCGAGGTCGACCAGCTCGAGGCCGAAGCGCAGGTCGGGTCGGTCGGTGCCGAAGCGGTCCATCGCCTCGTCGTAGGGCAGGCGCTGCATCGGCAGCTCGATCGCCGGGCCGCCAGCACGCTCGAAGACGTGCGCCAGGAGGCGTTCGTTGGCCTCGATCACGTCGTCGACGCCTACGAAAGACATCTCGATGTCGAGCTGCGTGAACTCGGCCTGGCGGTCGGCGCGGGTCGCCTCGTCGCGGAAGCAACGCGCCACTTGGTAGTAGCGCTCGAGGCCAGCGACCATGAGCAGTTGCTTGAACAACTGCGGCGACTGCGGCAGGGCGTAGAAGGAGCCGTGCTGGAGACGGCTGGGGACGAGGAAGTCGCGCGCGCCCTCAGGGGTTGAGCGCGTAAGCACCGGCGTCTCGACGTCGAGGAAGCCCTCACCATCGAGGAACTCGCGCATCGCCGCCGTCACCCGGTGGCGGAGGGCCAACGCCTCACGCATCTGCTCGCGACGCAGGTCGAGGTAGCGATGGCGAAGGCGGGCGTCCTCGCCGACCTCACCGGAGAAGCCCTCGATCTGGAAGGGCGGCGTATCCGCGTCGGCGAGCAGCTCGGCGGCGCCAACGCGCAGCTCAACCTCGCCGGTCGGCAGGTCGGCGTTGACGGTCTCGGGCGAGCGCCGCACGACTTTGCCGGACGCGCTCAGCACGTCCTCCGCCCGCAGCTCGTGGCCGAGCTTGAACACCTCCCCCGCCTCGTCGGGGTCGAAGACGAGCTGGACGATTCCGGTGCGATCGCGCAGGTCAATGAAAACGAGGCCGCCGTGGTCACGGCGGCGGTGCACCCAACCCGCCACCCGCACCTCAGAGTCGACGCGGTCGCCCAGCACCTGGCCGCACCAGGCGTCGCGGAAGCCGTTGGGACGCAGAGCGGGAAAGTCCGTCATGCCTCGCCTCCGGTGACCTTGGCGACGATCCTGGTGACGTCGATCGGGTGCTGCTCGCCGCTCTCCATGTCGCGCAGCTGAGCCGAGCCACCCTCTTCGAGGATGACGACGTGCGTGGCCCCGATCCGGTCGGCGTGCTTGAGCTGGCCCTTCAGCCCCCGCCCCGCGAGATCCGCCTGGGCGGTGAGGCCGGCGTGGCGCAGCTCACCGAGGATCGCGATCGCCCGCGGACGCAGCTCGGCCCCCTCGTCATAGGAGACGAAGACGATGCGGTCGACCCCCTCGTCGGCCTTCTCCCCATCCTCGCCCAGCGCCAGCAGGATCCGCTCGATCCCCGCGGCCCAACCGATCGCCGGCGTCGGCGGGCCGCCGAGCTGCTCCACCAGCCCGTCATAGCGTCCGCCGCCCCCGATCTCCGACTGCGCGCCCAACCGGTCGCAGACAAAGGAGAAGATCGTACGCGTGTAGTAGTCGAGGCCGCGCACGAGAGTCGCGTCGATCTCATAGGAGATCCCGGCAGCGCCCAGGAGCGCCCGCACCTCCTCGAAATGGGCGGCGTCCTCGCCCTCGAGACGGTCGACCAGCCGTGGCGCGCTCGCCATCACTCCCCGTGTCCCCTCATCGTCGGAGTCGAAAGCGCGCAGCGGGTTGGCGTCGATCCGCTCGCGCACGTCCTTCGACAGTTCGCCCTCGTATGCGCGCAGGTGGTTCCGCAACTCCTCCAGGTAGGCCTGGCGCGCCTCGAACGAGCCCAGGCTGCCCAGGCGCAGCGCGACTCCCGGCACGCCCAGCTCGGCGAGCAGGTCGGCGAGCAGCCCGATCGCCTCCGCGTCGGCCAGCGGCGAGTCGGCGCCGATGCACTCGGCGCCGAGCTGGTGGAACTGACGGTAGCGCCCCGCCTGGGGGCGCTCGTGGCGAAAGAACGGCCCGACGTAGGAGAGCTTCACCGGCTGCGCCAGCTTGTGCATGCCGTGCTCGACGTAGGCGCGGCAGATCGGCGCCGTCCCCTCCGGCCGCAGGGTGAGACTGCGCCCGCCCTTGTCCTCGAAGGTGAACATCTCCTTGCGGACGATGTCGGTGGAGTGGCCGACCCCACGCTCGAACAGCTCGGTGTCCTCGAAGGCCGGCGTGGCCACCGGCTCGTAGCCGGCGCGGGCGAAGACGGCGGCAGCCGCACGCTCGACCCGAGCCCGTGCGCGGGCAGCGTCGGGCAGGACGTCGAACGTCCCGCGAGGCGCTTGGTACTTACTCTTCGCCACGATGGCGGCGACCTTACCGGCGCGGCGCGGCGATCAGCCGGCCAGTGAGGTCAGGAACGGGTTGGTGGTGCGCTCCGTCCCCAGCGTCGTCACGCCCATATGGCCCGGGTAGACAACCGCCTCGTCGGGATAGGACTCGACTAGGCCCTGGATCGACCGCATCAGTGTCGGCCCGTCGCCGCCGGGCAGGTCGACCCTGCCGACCGAGCCCTGGAAGAGGACGTCTCCGGAGAAGAGCGCGTCCTCGTCGCGTACCGCATAGGTGACATGCCCGGGGCTGTGACCTGGGGTGAAGAGGACGTCGAGGGTGAGACCGGCCAGCTCGAGGGCCTCGCCGCCGCCCACTGTCTCGTCGGCCTCATAACTCTCGTAGGGACCGAAGCCGGCGTAGGGGACGAAGGACATGATGTCGGCGAGGACCGGAACCTCGATCGTCGGGCAGTAAACGGTGGCGCCGGTCTCGCGGGCCACCGGCGCGACGGCGCCGATGTGGTCAAAGTGGCAGTGGGTGATCAGGATCGCCTCGATCTTCATGCCCATCGCCTCAACCTCAGTGAGGATGCGCTCCGGCTCCTCGCCCGGGTCGACGATCAATCCACGGTCGGAAGCCTCACGGCGCAGCAGGAAACAGTTCTCGGCAATCGGCCCGACGGTGAGATGCCGGACGTCGAGGCTCATCGCGCCGCTTCGCTCACGAGCGCTCGGTGGCGCGGATCCGGGCTCGCTCGCGCCGCCGCCACATCATCGTGTCGACGTAGTAGCCGGCCGGGATGTAGAAGGCGAGCATAAAGGCGCCGAGTGCGAGCGCCGAGCCAAGCGGACGGCCGAAGATCACGATCAGGAGGACGACGAAGATCGCGGCCGCGATCGCACCGCGAGTAAGGGCGCTGCCCCAGGTCGGCGGGCGATCGGCGCGGGGAGCGCGTTTGCCACGCGCCCGGGCGCGCGCCTTCGCCTCCTCGCGACTGCGGGGACGGGCGGCACGGCGATTGGCGTCGACGCGTCCGCCCTGGGTGCCGCGGTGCTTGCGGCGGCGCTTTTTCTTGGCCTGGGCCATTGCGGTGAATCTAAATGATCGAGTCACCCGAGCGCATCCGACATTGACCCCACTCCAGTGTGGTCAAAGTCGGATGCGGCGCTCGATCACGTGCTGCTCGGGGTCGAAGCCGCGGATCGGCACGTCCTCCGGATAGGCGGTAAGAGCGGCCTCGGGAATGAGGCCAATCAGCTCCGCCTCGAGCGGGCGGGCGCCCAGTGGCTTGGCGAGGAGACGCACCCGGGCGACCACCTCGGCAAGTGGCACCGTCAAGGGGTTGTGGACGTTGGTCGAGACTTGGGTGCGCCCGCTGGAGAGCGGCAGCCCGATTGCCCTCACGCCCGGCGGTCCACCCCCAGACTCGCGCAGCTCGGCGGCGACGGCGCGAGCCACCTCCAGATCGCCGCTATCGAGCTCGACGTTGAAGGCAGCGAGCGGGGGCCGTGCCGTGACCAGGGTGGCGCCGGCGCTGCGATGGGGGCGATCGGGGCCGAAATCCGGGCGCAGACCCCCGCCCTCCATCCGCAGCCACAGCTCGGTCAAGCCGCCGTTGCGGAAGTAAGCACGCTCCGCATGCTCTGGGCGGCTTGCCAGCTCGCCATACAGAAAGACCGGGATACCGAGGCCGCCGATCTGCGCGGCGACCTCGAGCGCCTCCGCCCGAGCGATCCTGCGATCGGCGGAGTCGAGCCAGACCAGCGGGCAGACGTCGAGCGTGCCGATCGCGGGGTGAACGCCCTGGTGCGTGGTCATGTCGACCATCTCGATCGCTTGCCCGGCGCCGCGTGCCAGCGCCTCCCGCAAGGGTTCGGGCTCCCCGGCGAGGGTGAACACCGAACGGTTGTGCTCGGCGTCGGAGTGACGATCGAGCAGCGTGACGCCGCTCGAGAAGGCCGTCTCCAGAGCAGTGACCGTAGCGGCGTCACGCCCCGCGGAGACGTTGGGAACGGCGAGCAGCGGCCTTACCACGTCTTAGACACGCAGCTCGCCGCCCTGTGCGATCAGCTTGCCGTCGACTTCCACGGTCGGCTCGAGCACCACGCAGTCGAGATGCACTGGAACCTGGACCGTGCCCCCGATCGCAGCCGAGGCGCCGAAGGCGACATGCGCCGAGCCGAGGATCTTCTCGTCCTCGAGCACGTTGCCGGTCAGCGTCGCTGCCTCGTTGGTGCCGATCCCCAGCTCGGCGACGTTGGTGCCATCGGGGCCGTGCGCGGTCAGCAGCTCTATCAGCGCCGTCCCCTGCTCGCCGCTTGCGTCGACCAGGTGGCCGTCGCGCACCGTGAGCGTCACCGGCTCCGCGACCTGTCCCACCCCCGCGATCGAGCCGTCGACGACCAGCGTGCCCTGCCCGGTCCCCTCGAGCGGCGCAATGAAGCCCTCGCCGCAGGGAAGATTGCCGAAGGCGGCGCGCTCCCTGAGGAGACCCGCGTCGACGATCGGCGTGCGGCCCGTGAGGCCGAGTCGGAGGTCGCTGCCATTTGGACAGGTAATGCGAGCCTCGCTGCCTTCCATTACCGCGCAAACCGCCGTGCCGCGCCGCCGCAGCGCCGCCATGTCGGCACCCATCAGCCGCGCGAGCATGTCCTCGGTGACCCCGGGAAGCGAGGCGACGCGGACCCCCGCCTCGCTCGCCGCCTTGCGGGCGGCGGTGTGCGAGAGCGACTGCATGGTGGGCGCGATGAAGACGTCGGCGGCGAGCATCGCAGCGGCCACCGGCGGCGGCGGCTCGGCGGCGTGCGAGTCCCGCTCGGCAATCACCACCAGCGTCGCCTCCGCCCCGTCCCCCTGGGCATGGATGCGCATCAGGTCAGCCAGACTCTCCGTGGCCGGGTTGCAGGCAATCAGCACGTCCTCACCAGGCGAGACGCCGAGACAGTCCCGCAGGACCGTCTGCACCGCCCTGTCCAGCCCCTCGTTCACGCAGACAAGCCTAAGCGGTCCCAGCCCTCGCTACCATCACCCTCCCGCCGGAGTAGCTCAGCTGGTTAGAGCAGCGGAATCATAATCCGCGTGTCGGGGGTTCGAGTCCCTCCTCCGGCATCGCATCACTGCACGGAATCAGGGGCCGTGTTGCCCGCGCGGACATCACTATTTGGATCGCCGACAACCGCTACTACGGTCGGGCGCTACGCCACATCGGGGTGAATGAAGCCGATCTCGAAGAAGTCGAGTTGATACGGGCGCGGGAGGTGGATCATCGTCGTTGCTATATCGGCGTGGCCCCATGCACTCTCGCCTGCGCTGACGCCTGCTTTCAGCCCGTTCAATGCCAGAACGAGGCCGACGACCACTGCGATAGGGATCGCGAAGATGCCTAGGCGAAATGCCATAAATAAGAGACGGAGCCTACAGCTCGCCGCAGACAGAATGCTTCGGTAGTCTGACTAGGAAAGCGTGGCGCCGACGCCGTGCTGGCGAAACTGGGCGAGCATCTCGCCCATCGAATCTACGTCGCAGGAGACCATCGAGGGCCAGGGCTTCTCGGGGTGCTCGTCGAGGGTCTTGTAGCCGTTGCCGCTGATCACGGCGACGACGGTCTCGTCGGGACCGAGCATGCCTTCGGCGGCGAGCTTCGCCGTCGACGCCACCGTGGTGCCACCGGCGGGCTCAGTGAGGATGCCCTCGGTGGCGCCGAGCAGGTCGATCGCCTCGAAGATCTCCTCGTCGGTGACGGTTGCCGCCGAGCCGCCGCGCGACATCACCGCGTCGACGACGAGTGGCCCGTCGCCGGGGGCGCCGATCGCCAGCGAGTGGGCGGCCGTGTGCGGTGTCTGCGGCTGGATCTCGCCTGAGCCGTCAAGGATCGCCCCGGCGATCGGTCCGCAGCCGTCAGGCTGGGCGGCGTGGATCTTGGTGGCGGCAGTCTCCGATAGCCCGACCTTTTCCAGCTCCTGGAGACCCTTGTGGACGCGCGAGGAGAGGGTTCCTCCTGCAGCAGGGATGACAAAGTGGTCGGGCGAGATCCAGTCGAGTTTCTCGACGACCTCATAAGCCACCGTCTTCGCCCCCTCGGCGTAGAACGGGCGCAGAGTGATGTTGGCGAACTGGACGCCGCTGGCGAGGGCGAGCTCACGGCAGGCACGGTTGGCCTGGTCGTAGTTGCCGTCAAGTTGGATCACGGCGGCGCCGAGGGCGCGGCAGGCGCGCGCCTTTCCGGGCTCCAGATTGCTCGGGTAGAAGACGTAGGCGGTGACGCCGGCCTTAGCCGCCAGCGAGGCGACCGCGGTGCCGACGTTTCCGGTCGAGACGCAGCCGATCTCCTCTTTGCCCAGCTCCAGCAGCCGGGCGACCGCCATCGAGACGACGCGGTCCTTGTAGGAGAGGCTGGGACGCTGGGTGCTGTCGTCCTTCAGGTAGAGCTTGCGCAGCCCCAGCTCGGCGCCGAGGCGGTCGGCGTGGATCAGCGGCGTGCGACCGCTGTAGTAGCCAACGCGGCGCTGGGCGCGCGCGTCGAGGATCGGCAGCAGCTCCTCGAAGCGCCAGATATTGATCGCACGCTCCGAGGTCGGGAGCTCGGCGAGCCGGGCTTTCGCCAGCTCGTAGTCGTAGTCGATATCCAGCCCCTGACCGCAGCCGAGGCACTTGAAGGTCGTGTCGAGCAGCGGCAAGCGCTGGCCGCAGTCGCGGCAGACAAGCTCCGTAGCGCACGATCGGGTCTCTTCAGCGAACGGGCTCATCGAGGCATCCGTCGCGGTATAACAGATCTGGTGGTAGCGATCAAGCTTTCCTGCGCATTCTGAGGACCCATTGAACCCCAGACGAGTCTAGAGGCAAAGGGCTGCGAAGGAAACCGTAGGGACCCGGCCAACGGAAACGCGGCTTCCGTTGGCCGGGTCCTATCGACCGCGCCTCCCCGGCGACGGTCGGAGCTACGGTTTGCGTCCGGGCTCCAAACAAGGCCCCCGACGCGATTGCACTTGCGACCATCCGAGTTGACCGTGACCGGGCCCCGCGACCCGTTGGGACGGCGACTGCTCGGTCGGGACTTGCCCACACCAGCGGAGAGAGCGAAGCGGCCGGGTTGCGCTGAGGGCGTGAGGTGGGGCAGCGCCGACAGCGCATTCGCCTCCGTGCTCCCGTGAACCGCTTTCTCGACTCATTCCTAGCACTCCCATTGCTATCGCAAGGCGAGTCGCCCTGACTGGGGTTTCTCTCCGTGCTGGTTCGGTCGTCAGCATCGGTAGGTATAACAGAAGAACCTTCGATCAGTCAAGTCTTTCCGTGCAAAAATTTCGTTCGCTGGACAGGCTGGCGGCGCGAGAGGCGGATGAACTCACGGGCTGTGCTTCAGCGACCTGCTAACCAATCCCTTTTGATGCTCAAAGTTCGCCCGAAACATGATCGAGGGCCGGCAGGAATAGTCGCTCCGGCCAGGGGCCGAGGAGATCGGCGTCATCCGCCCGCCCTGAGGCGATCAGCAACTGCTCGGCAAGATGCGGGGCGAAGGGCGCCAGGACGCGAGCCAGCAACACCAGCGCAGCGACCTGAGCCTCGGCGTCGGCGCGGCTGAGCTCGCCGCGGCGCTTCAGCACGCGCTTTTCGAAGTCCTGGATGCGCTCGAAGAGGCGGGTGACGTTGCGGACCGCCTTGTGCATCTGCAGCTGTTCGAGGTCGGCGGTGATCCGGGCCAGACCGTTGTCGCACCACTTGCGGAGTCGCTCGCGCATGAACTCGGTGTCCGCCGCCGCCTCCTCGCTCTCCGGTGCATCGGACACACTCGCGAAGCGCTCGTGCGAGTAATCCCAGACGTTGCCGAGGAAGCGGCTGGCGAAGCGCAGGGCTCCGTCGTTCCAGTTGAGCGTCTTGGCGGGACCGGCGGCGTAGAGGACGGCGAGGCGGACGGTATCGGCGCCGTAACGCTCCACCAGCTCGTCGGGATCGACAACGTTGCCGAGGTGCTTGCTCATCTTGCGGCCATCGGCAATCACCATCTCGTGGAAGAGGCAGCCGGCGAAGGGCTCACCGTCCCCGAGGAAGGAGAGCGGGCCGATGTCGCGCAGCGCCTTGGTGACGATGCGCTGGTCGAAGACGAAGTTGCCGCTGTCGGCGCCGGCGACGAGACGCTCGGCAGGCAGCCAATGGCGCAGGTCCGGGTGGCTAAACATCTGCGAGGCGCGCGCCTCCGGCGGCACCGCCGCCGGGATCCACAGCCACAAAGCGTCGAAGTGGCAATCGAGCGTGTCGGTCTCCCGCTTGGCGGGCTCGCCGCAGCGGGGACAGGGAACGTCGACGAAGCCGGCGTGCTCGGCCAGCGGGTTGCCCTCTGCACTCGGCTCGACGTCGCGGGGCAGCACAACCGGCAGGTCCTGCTCAGGAACCGGCACGGCGCCGCAGCTCTGGCAATGGATCACCGGGATCGGCGTGCCCCAAAAGCGCTGGCGGGAGATCGAGAAGTCGGCGGCGCGGTAACGCACGGTCGGGCGGAACAGAGACTCAAGCCCAGAAGCTTTGCGGGGCGAGCCCTCGCCGCCCCCTACCCGTGCCGCGCGGGCGGCGATCGTCGCGTCCGCCTCGTCAACGCTGGGGATTCCGAGCACGGCGGTGGGCCCGAAGCGGGCATCGACGAGCGGCGAGACGAGGACGGGAAGCTCCTCGCTGCTCCACGGCGCGGCAACGGCGGCGCCGGTGTCGACGAGCGGCACGGCCTTCGCGTCCCGCGCGCTTCGCTCCCAGCCTCCCGAGCGCAGCTCCTCGAGCTGCTTCCGCACATCCGGCTCGGTGGCCCAGCGCTCGAGATCGGGGTAGCGGGCCGAGAGTAGGACGAAGCTAGCCTCCGCGACCGCGTCCACGTGGGGAGTGAAAGCGACCAGCTCCTCCCCACCCTTCACCGGCAGCCCCACCTCGGCTCCCTCGCTGCGCCCAAGGATGTCGCGCTGCGTGGCGAGCGAGATCTCGTCCCACTCCTGCTCCAGGTCGGCCAGTCGGCGGTCGTTCTCCTCCAGATATGGGGTTATACGCAGGAACCACGTCGGACGGCGGATCAGGCGCACCTCGTTGTGGCAGCGCCAGCAGCGACCGTCCTCGACCTGGATCGCGGCTAGGGTCGTACGGCAGTGGTCACACCAGTCGACCGTCGCCTCGGCGCGGTAGATCAGCCCTGCGTCGAGCAGGATCAGGAAGAGCCACTGAGACCAGCGGTACTGCTCCTCATCGGAGCTGTAGAAGGCGCGGTCGTAGTCGAAGGAGAAGCCGAGGCGTTTCATCTGGGCGAGCATCCGCTCACCGCTGCGCCGCACCCAGTCCGCCGGCGGCACTTTGCGCTCGATCGCCGCAATCTCGGCCGGCAGGCCGAAGGCATCGAAGCCGAAGCCGAAGAGGACGGCGTCGCCGCGGGCGCGCAGAAAGCGAGCGTAGGCGTCGCCGAGGGCGTAGTCGCGCACGTGGCCCATGTGGAGGTTGCCCGACGTGAAGGGGCTCGAGGGCTTGACGTAGGCGCAACGCTGTCCCTCAGTCGGGATAGGGGTCACGAAGGCGTCACGCTCGGCCCAAATGGCCTGGCGTCCCGCCTCGACTGCCGCCGAGTCGTATTTCGGTATCGCGTTGCTCATAGAAATTTGACCAAAAGGCGGCAGGCGCGTATCTTTCCGGGCTGAGTCTACATTTGGTGCCTTCTCAGCGCCGATTGTGTGACGGAAGTGAAGCCAGGGTCAAAAATAGGTGCTTTCGGCCCCCGTCTTGTCCGGGGGCCTTCCTAGCTTCGTAAGACCGAGACAGATTCGGCCCCGGCAGCGCTGCCACGCGCCGGGGCCAGCCGAGACCTGAATAGGAGGTCCCAACATGACAGAGAATAGAGGGGTCGCGCTGCTAGTCGACGGCCGTCTGGACGAGAGGCTCGTCGAGCGGGCCTTCGACGCCGCAGCTGACGGACCCTACGGACAGCGAATTCGCAACGCCTTGGAGGCAGCCATCGACGCCGCCGAAGCGGACCCAGAGCGAGCACGTGAGGCCCTCTGGAAGCTGCGAGAAGATGAGGAGACCGTGGACCGCCTCGTGCAATGCATGGACTGCTCTCCCGAGCGCGCCACACTCGCCCTTGGCGCTGCCTTCCAGATCGCTCACGCGGAGCTCGCCACCGCCGAGCCGGATCTCCGCAGCCGCATCCCCGAGCTACTGGATTGGCTGGAGGAAAGGGAGTAAGGGATGGTCGCGAGCGCCGACCTGTTCGACGCTCGCGACCTTCAGATGATCCTTAGGGGTTTTCTTCGTTGTTTTTTTTCACCGCAAGAGCGGATGAGATATGGACAGTGTTCTCCAGTACCGCGGTGTTCGTGCCTGCCGCCGCGGGAAGGCCCGAGGAGGAACTTACGATCGGGTCGAGGATGAAGGAGAAGATCCCTCCACAGCCGCTTGTTTTCGGCGCCGCCCAGGCATTGTCTACAAGTTCAGTGCCTGTCAGTTTCAGGATGCGGCCGCCATCGATGAATTCGATTTCGCCGGGGGCACCCGTGATCGGCCCATTTGGTTTCGGCGGATTGGTCGTGCCTGAAGTCAGTTCCCACCAAACCGGCGCGCTTTCGGAGCCGACGTAGCAGTTGCTACCCAGGAAGGGGTTTTCGAGACGGATCTTGACCGGCAGTTTCAGAGCAACGCCTTCTGCTTCGGAAAGATGCGTTTCGCTGATTTCGATCTCACTTGCGGGGCGGGCAAGTTCAAGGATCGAGTTGACCCCCGTCAGTCCGTTTTCGAAAGTCGCTTTGCAAAGTGCCCTCAGTATGAAGTTACTGATTTCAGGACAGTTCACGAGGCCCGCCAGACCGCCAGGCACCGGCTGCGCTGCTTTGGAAAGCGTTACCCCATTGGTCGCAGCGACGAATTTAGCGAATTCTCCTTCTTCAACCACGGGATAGCCGCCCTGCAGGGTGACGGGGTTGACGATTGGAACTTTCTTACTGCCAAGAACGACAAACCCACCATCGTTGACCGAATGCAGGCATCGTTTTACTTCTGCATTGGTGAAGGGGCAAAATTGGAACCTGGTGTATTCGCCCGTTAGTTTTGCAGAAGCGCTACTCGTAACGGCAAACATGCTGACAGCCACAGCGAGCGCTGCGGCTACAGCCATTGCCTTTCGTCTATTTCGCATCGTTATTGCTCCTTGATGGTTATTAATACTGTCACTTTTGTCACTATTCAAGCGTGATGAACTCGGAACTGCCACATAGCAGCTAACTCCCAATCAAGCGCAGCCGTCAATAGTCGGCTCAACCCTGCGGGCAGCGCAATTTCGGTTCGTCAGCACCCCTGAGTTAGCGCGCCGACCGGCGCTCAGTAGACCTATTCGTAGCCTTCCCAGCTAGCCCCGTCAAGAACTTTTGAGGAATGTTTTCTAGCTAGGGCTCGCTGCTCTGAAGCTTGGCCCGGAACCGCTGGCACGGTTCCGGGCCTGTAGAGCCCTGCGTTGAAGTCTTGGTTACTAACTCAGATGATAACCCCAGGAGGGACCTGTCTGGACGTGGTATCCCCAGGAAGAGGAGCTTGCCTGGAAGTGATGGTATCCCCAGGAGAGTCCTTCGTGAGCACCAGCGAGGCCCGCAATCCCATCGACTTCCAGATGGGCTTCGATGCCACCGCAGCGAAGGTCATCGCCGGTGAATAAGGTTAATAGGTTTTTGGTGGTGATTAACTGTTCCACTAAGTGATCACTGGGTCCATGTTCAATCTTTGCCACCACGCTGCCATTGCACGAAAATAATTTCAGCAGAAAGCATTCGTTGCCTGGCGTTGATGTGACATGGATCTGCGTGAAGTTCGTTTCCTGTGGCGAGAATAAGACGTAGCCGTGGCCGTTGTGGTTGACCAGTAAGGCTAAGAATTTGGCGTTTAAGACTTCAGCGTTGCAGGTTTCGCTTTTATTTAAGCTTAGGTCGGTGAAGTAGCATTCTTTGAATGAGATTTCACCACTACCGTGGCCGTTTGCGCCGATCGACGCAGAAACCACTGTGGCATATTTGCACTTCAGTAAGATGTTGAGCCCTAAGATATAGAGTCGGTTGCCTTCGCCCTCTAGTTCTCCGGTGATCGATGTCGATAATTCTGCGCCTGTTAATGCCGTCCCATCCTCGTCTAAGATTAACCATTGCTTGCCCGACTGCGACTGCGTGCCTCCGCTCACCGTGGCATCGGCTTCCAGATGAGCTTCGTTGGCACCGTAGAAAAGTTTGTCGCTGCTAAATAAAGTTAACATTCCTTTGGTACTGATTAAGTTGAGGGTATCGTGTACCCCAGACGCTGCACTTATTTTCGCCACCACGCTGCCTTTGATCACCGGTAATTTCGGCAGCAGGCATTCTTTGCCTGGCGTTGAGGTAGCATGGGCCTGTGTAAAGTTCGTTTCCTGCGGTGAGAATAAGACGTAGCCGTGGCCGTTGTGGTTGACCAGTAAGGCTAAGAATTTGGCGTTTAAGACTTCAGCGTTGCAGGTTTCGCTTTTATTTAAGCTTAGGTCGGTGAAGTAGCATTCTTTGAATGAGATTTCACCACTACCGTGGCCGTTTGCGCCGATCGACGCAGAAACCACTGTGGCATATTTGCACTTCAGTAAGATGTTGAGCCCTAAGATATAGAGTCGGTTGCCTTCGCCCTCTAGTTCTCCGGTGATCGATGTCGATCTAATTCTGCGCCTGTTAATGCCGTCCCATCCTCGTCTAAGATTAACCATTGGCCCCCATCCCCCTGCGCGGCCGAGGCCGTGAAAGCCATCAACCCAAGTGCAGCGAGGATGGAGAGCCCCAGGGCACGAAGCCCGTTTCTCTTCTGCATGAGTCCTCCCGTGTGATCGGCGCCGCGCGCTTGGCACGACGCGACTTGCGAGAGCAGCATCGCCCTGCGGTATGCGCCCGTCAAGGAGCTGGTCGAGGGTGTTTTTTAAGCTGTTTACCGTTTACTGTTTTAACGTTGGGGTTTCTAGTTATCCAGCCCGGGGAGGCCTCTCGGCCTCCCCGGGGCTGCACGGCTTGCCCAGGCGCGTGGGCGCTAGGGGTTTTCTTCGTCGTTGGTTTTCAGCGCGCTCTTGCTCGTCACGTGGATCGTGTTCTCGAGGATCGCGGTGTTGGTGCCCGCTTTGGCCGGCAGGCCGGAGGCGAGGTTGATCACCGGGTCGACGAGGAAGGCGAGCCAGCCGCCGCAGCCTTTGGCGGCGGGCGCCGCCCAGGCGTTGTCGACCAGTTCGGCGCCGGTCAGTTTCAGGATCCGGCCGCCTTCGATGAATTCGACCGAGCCCGGCGCGCCTTTGATCGGTTTGTTCGGTTCCGGCGGGCTGGTCAGGCCCGAGGTCAGCTCCCACCAGATCGGCGCCGCTTCGGAGCCGACGTAGCAGTTGTTGCCGAGGAACGGGTTTTCCAGTTTGATCTTGACCGGCAGCCTCAGCGCCACTCCTTCTGATTCTGCCAGCGTCGTTTCGTTGATTTCGACCTCGCTCGCCGGCCGCGCCAGTTCGAGCACGGCGTTGACGCCGGTGAGGCCGTTTTCAGCCGCCAGTTCGACCAGCGCCGCGACCAGGGGCGGCGAGTTTTCGGGCGGGACCAGGCCGAGCAGGCCGCCGGGGACCGGCTGTTTGACTTTCTCCAGCGTTTCGCCGTTGGTCGCCGCTACCAATTTCGAGAATTCACCTTCTTCGACCACGGGGTAGCCGCCCTGCAGGGTGACGGGATTGACGATTGGCGAGGTCTTCGAGCCGAGGACCACTTCGCCGCCTTCGGTTACCGAGTGCACGCACCTGTTGACCCCGGGGTCTTTCCAGGGGCAGAACTGGAACCTTTCGTATTCGCCGACCAGTTTCGCGGAGGCGCTGCCTGAGAGGAGGAGCGCAGTGAGCATCGCGGCCAAAGCGGCCACCCACCCCACGCTCCTCAGGCTTCTTGGTTTTTGCATCGTCAGCATTGCTCCTTATCTCGTTGTGAACCACTTGCACTTGCCACTTCTCGAAAAGCCTTGGGGGGCACGTCCTCAGCCCCGGGTGTAGGTGACTGGGAGGAGGCCGACGTTGCGCGAGAGCTCCTGCACCTCTTTGCGCAGCTCGCGGGGGTCAAAGCCGGGGCCGGCGGAGAGCCGCTCGGGCAGCGCGTAGAGCGCGAAGAAGTAGGTTTCGCCCTGGCCCGCCGGCGGGCAGATCGAGTAGCCGCGCCGCCCGAAGCTGTTCTGTCCGATCACCGCGCCGCGCGGCAGGGCGCCGGCCTCGATCGCCTCAAGCGCGGGGTCGATCCCCGCCAGCGCCCAGCCGAAGAAGAGCTTGCCCTCCACCGGCGCCAGGTTCATCGCGAAGAGCACCAGCTCCGCCGTCCCCTCGGGCACGCCGCGCCAGCGCAGCGCCGGCCAGCTGTCGCGGCCCTCGCAGGTGTAGGCGGCGGGGAGCTCTGCGGGACCGTTTGCGACCGGCAGGACCGCGGGGCTCTCGAGCACGATGCTGGCAACCTTTGCTTTCTCTCTTTGCTCAGGGGTGAGACCGGTCTCCTGCGGACCTTTAGGCGCTGCGATCGGCGGGCCTTGCCTGGCACCGGTGCCCTGGGCCTGCGTGCCTTCGCCCTCGGGGCCGGGGCCCTTGGCGCTCGGGCTCGACGGGCCCGCTGAAGAAGAGTTGTTTTGGGAGGCGCCGCCCGGCGCCGTCTTGCTCGCCGCCGGCTCGGCGGCGGGCGGTGAGTCCTCATCGCCCTGCGAGTCGCCCCCGCAGCCCGCGAAGAGGAGTGCGACCGCGGCCGCGAGCGCCAGGACCGCCCTGGCGCTCGCGGCCTTGGTCAGAGGCGCTATGAGACAGTCAGCGCCTTTTCCCGGTTCCATTCGAATGCTTCGGTCGGGAAGAGCCCTTTCCATTCAACCGAGGACCCCAGGGCCGACAGTTTGGTGCCTGTCGCTTTGAAGGTCGTTCCGTTGAAGGTGGCGCTTTCGGTCGTGTTGTCGATCGAGCCTCCGGCCGTTCCCGTGACTTTGGCCCAGATTTCGCTCAGCACGCATTCTTCACCGCCATAGAGGATGCCGACCCTGACACCTTCGATGATGATGTAGGGGGCGCTGCTGACGTTGGTCAGTTTCGAGGCCCACGGCAGTTTTTCCGCCGCGATCGATTCGACCGTGCATGCTTCGCTGTTGGTGCCGCAATCGTAGAGGGGCAGTTCTGTGACTGACCCCGCGCCGGTGCCGGCGCTGTTTGAGATACTTACCTTGTAGAGGAAGTTCTCGCAGTCGGTGACCAGGCCGGGCAGGGTCATCGTGCTGTCTTCGGCAGCACCGACGATCGTTTCCGAGCCGGTCAGTTCTTTGCCTTCGAACTTCCAAACGGGGGCGGCGCCGGCGCTGCCGGCGAAGACGGCGCTAAGCGCAAGCGCCGCCAGCATTCCCCGCAGGAAGATGCCTGTTGCTTTCATCTTCATTCTCAATCATCTCCTTGATCGGGGATCGCCCTACGGGTTTTCTTCGTTGTTTTTTTTCACGGCCGCGACACTCGAGATGTGGACCGTGTTTTTGAGGATGGCGGTGTTTTTGCCCGCCGCCGAGGGGAGCCCGACCTGCGAGTTGATGATCGGGTTGACGAGGAAGGAGAGGATCCCTCCGCAGCCGCTGGCCGCGGGTGCCGCCCAGGCGTTGTCGACCAGTTCGCTGTTGCTCAGTTTGAAGATCCGGCCGCCGTCGATGAATTCGATTTCGCCGGGTGCGCCCGTGATCGGCCCGTTCGGTTTGGGCGGGTTGGTCGTACCGGACGTCAGTTCCCACCAGATCGGCGTGCCGCTCGAGCCGACGTAGCAGTTTTTGCCCAGGAACGGGTTTTCGAGGCGGACCTTGACCGGCAGTTTCAGCGCCACCCGTTCTGCTTCTGCGAGGTTTTCTTCGCTGATTTTGATTTCGCTCGCCGGCTTGGCCAGTTCGAGCACCGAGTTGACCCCGGTCAGGCTGTTTTCGAAGAAGAATTTCGACAGCGCTTTGACCAGCGGCGGCGAGCTTTCAGGCGGCACGATGCCGAGCAGGCCACCGGGAACCGGCTGCCCTGCTTTGGAGAGCGTCACGCCATTGGTGGCGGCGTAGAATTTCGCGAATTCCCCCGATGGCGTGCCGTAGCCGCCCTGCAGGGTCACCTGATTGACGATCGGCGTTTTCTTGTTGCCGAGGACGACTTCGCCGCCGGTGTTCAGCGAGTGAATGCACCTTTTGACTTCGGCATTGGTGAAGGGGCAGAACTGGAACCGTTCATATTCGCCCACTAGTTTCGCGGAGGCAGAGCCCGCGAAGGCAAGCGTGGTGAGCATCGCGGCGAGCATCGCCGTGCAAAGCACCCCCACGGTCTTGTTTGGTCTTTGAATCATCTCCCGCTCCTTGAGCTTGGTTGACTGGGACTGGGTTTACGTCTCTTTGGAAAGAAGCTCTCCCCGCGCGAGGCGGCGCCGTAGCGCCTAGCGCCCCCGTTTGCCCCGGCGACTTGCCTTGCGGCGCTTGCCGCAGTCGTTTTGCAGTAGCGGCCGGAAGTCGTGGACCTTGCCGTTTTGGCCGTCCATCTTCACCGTGGCGCGCCGCTTCGCGCGGCCGATCTCGCAGAGGTTCTCGCTGTTGATCAGGAGGCCCTTGCGCCCGCCCCGCATCGTCACCACCACTTTGCTGACCGGCGCGTCGGGGACCGCTTCGAAGTTGGCGCGGATGCCGCGCTTGAAGGAGTCGATGCGGGCGGAGACCTCGATCTCAAAGGGCCGCGAGGGCGGGCCTTTGAGGACACCCACGGTGTCGGGCAGTTCGTTATCTGAGGAGCGCAGGTAGATCGGCCCTTCCAGGGGCTCGTCGAGCAGCGGGGTGAAGGCGCGGACGTGGCCGTAGATCGCGCCCTCGGGGCACTGGTCGGCGGCGAACTGAACGCGGGTGCAGACGGTGCGGATGTGGCTTTGGTCGAGGAACTCAGAGCGCGGCAGGGCGACCGAGGTGCTGGCGATGTTCGCTTCGCCGGGCTTCGCGGTCAGGGTGGCGCGCAGTTTGGGGTGGGCGCCGCGGCGGGTGCCGCCGATTAGGCGCAATGAGAGTTTGGGCTTGAAGGGCAGAGCCTGGCAGCCGCCGACCTGGAACGAGCTCGAGAGCAGCGCAACCTGGCCGAAGAGCGAACCGGCCCTCGCCTGGATCGACATCGGGTCACAAGAGGTCGGGTTGAGGGTGAACTGAGCGCGCCCGATGCGCAGGTAGGCGGAGCGCAAATCGAGCGGGATGCCCTCGATGATCCGCGGCAGCGGATCGGAGACCGCGTGCACCTGGGCGCTCTTGGCGTCGACGTGGAGCGCCGCGCGGACCACGACCGCACCGAGGTCGAAGGGCCCGGCGATGGCGGGGGTGATGATCACGAGGCTGAGCGGGGCGCCCTTGTAGGGGCCGGCCAGGTAGGCGCGGCCCTGGACGTTGAGGGGGGTGGGGCCGGCGCCGGCGGCGACAGCGACCGTGCCGACTTCAGATGCGGCCGGGCAGCTCGGGGCGGCCAGCTCGAGCGCGCCCAGCTCGGGCCGTTCGCGCGCCCTCGCCGCGGCGATCGCCTCCTCGGGGCAGTTGGACACCCCGGCGAGCTTCGCCGAGAGGCCCGGCGGCAGCATCGTCTCCAGGCCGGTTATTTCCTGGGTGCCGTCGCCGCGGGCGAGCCTCATCACGAAGGGGGTGTAGGCGGCGGCCTGGGGCGAGACGGTGCCGGCGCTGAAGGCGGGGGCGTGGGGCGCCGCCGCCGCCGAGGCCGGGCAGGTGCCGCCCGCCGGCGTCGCCGTCGGGGTGAAGGAATCCGTCGGGTGGGCGTCCTGGCCTTCGGGGGCGCTCCAGGGAGTGAAGTCGGCCGCGACCGTGTGGGTGGCGCAGGCGGGCGGGGTGCGCAGCGGCGCCCGCGGGCCGTCGAAGAACTCCAGCTCGATGTCTTCCAGCGGCAACTGGGGGTTTTCCTCGAAGCGGGAGCTGAGCTGGCCCGTCGCCGGGTCGGGGATCACCTGGCCGGCGAGCTTGGCGACGGTGCCGGTGTTGGGGTCCTCGATCACGATGTAGATGGCGAGCAGCGAGCCGAAGGGGTTCGCGAAGGGCTCGGCGAGGTAGACGGCGCCGAGGCCGCCCTCGCCGGGCAGTGGGTCCTCGAGCAGCGGCGTGCTCACCACCACTTTGCCCAGCTTGGCGGCATCGGGGCAGGCGTTGGGCGCCTTGTCGAAGCGGATCGGCGCCGCCCCGACCGCGCTTTTGAGGCCGATCTGCGTCGCGCTGCAGGCGGCGAGGCCGTCGGCCTGGGAGGGGTTTGCGACCATCCCCGCGGGCAGGGTGACGGTGGCGTCTTTGAGCGCTGCCGTGGAGAGGCCGCCGAGGTCGAGTTCCTGGGGCTGGTGCAAGTGGAAATCGAGGCCCGAGGGGGAGTCGATGAGATTCGTCGTCGGCGCCGCTTCGATCGTCGGCTCGAATTCGAGCGCGTTGCAGCCGCTGAGCGAGACCGGGTTGCCTTCCAGGTCGGCGCCGCCGTAGAGCGCTTCGTGGAAGGTAGCCGGGTTCTCCCAGCTGCTCACCCCCGCCCCGGTCAGGAGCGGTTCCCCCGAGCACTCGGTCGGCATGGTGAGGAAGGCGAGTTCGCTGCGCTCGGCGGGATCGAGGGGGCAGTCGCCGAAGGTGGAGCACTGGCGGGCGCCGTCGTGGACCGGGCTCGTCGGGTCCCCCCAGAGCTGGGTCTGGGCGCTGAGGACCGGGTTGGGGTCGCGGGCGAGGATGTCGTTGACCGTCCCCGAGAGCCCGTAGTCGCCGTCGCTTCGCACGCTGCCCAGCAGGTGGACGTAGATGCCGACCCCGACCGCGTCAAAGCCGAAGGAGCCGGGGGCCCCGGGCGGGGGGACCATGTTGTAGAGGGGGGAGGTGATCGGGACGGCGCCCCCCGCCTGGGTCATGATCGTCACCGAGCCGACCTGGGAGGCGCGCGGGCAGCCCACGGCGCCGGTCAGCTGTGCCTCGGTGCAGCGCACTGGGGTCGCGGCCGGGTTGGCGATCACCCCGCGCGGCAGCTCGCCGACGATCTGGCGCGGGTGCTCGACGCCGGAGAGCTGGCCGCCCGATTTTTCGGTCGAGAAGGCGAGGTCGACGGTGAGCCGTTCGGGATGGGCGCCCGCCTGGGTCACGGCGGAGCCATCCTCGCCGGTCAGCGGGGCGTCGAAGTAGAGGATGTCGAAGGCCGCGGGTTCGGCGTCGATTCGCGTCTCAGTGGTGGTTTCGGCGATGGCGGCCGTCCCCCCGCCTTCGACGCTCCCTTCGGCAAAGATCGGCCCCGACGGCGTCGGGGAGACGGCGACGCCGACTTTGACCGCGACCCAGTTGCCGGGGTCGACGGGAGCCGTGGTTTTGCAGGTGACCGTCTGCCCGGCGAGCGGCGCGCAGGTAGGCTCCGGCAGGGATTGATTCCTGGCGACGCCGCTCGCATCGACCGGTTCGACGCCCGCGGGCAGGGTGGCGGTGAAGGTGATCTCACCGGCGCTGGGGGCGGCGCCGACGTTGGTCGCAACCAGGTAGTAGGCGGGGCCGAAGAGGCCGCTTTCTGAGCCCGGCTGCAGGTTGGTCGGCAGGGCCAGCCCGGTCAGCTTCCAGGCCGGTTTCGGTTCGGCGAGCGCCGCGGCGGGCGCCGTCAGGAAAGCACCCAGGCAAAGCAGCGAGATCGCGATCTTCCTGGCGCTCATCGGCCCACCCTCCTGCTCGTCTGCTTATCTCGTGCCCGCCGCTTGCCGGCGGCGCGCTTACCTTTATGGCGTTTACCCACGCAGCGAGCCTTGCCTTTGACCATCGCTTTGCGCTTGCCTTTGGGGCAGGCTTTTTTGCGCGTGGGGAGCGGGTCGGGCGGGCCGGGGTTGACGCTGGCGGGGGATTCGGTGCTCGGGGGAGGTTTGGGCAGTTCGTGGCAGGCATCGACGCTCGTGCAGATAAGGCTCGGCGGCTGGTTCTGGGCGGTGAGGCCGCCCTGCACCCTGGCGTCATAGACGTCATAGAGCTCGTCGCGGTCCTGGGGGACCAGCCGCGAGGAGGTGAGCAGGAAGGCGTCGGCGCCGCTCGCCCCCGCGTCGGCGAAGAAGGAGGGTTCAGGGCTCTTGCCGGTCGAGAGCAGGTAGAGGCAGCCGCCGTTTTGCGCTTCGCTCTCACAGGAGCCGGCGCCGCTTGCCTCCCACATGTAGAGGTCGTTGCAGGCGCGGAAGGACTGGTTCGCCGAGCCGACGACCGGGCAGCCGGCGAGGCCGTTGGTGTCCTCGGCCACGAGCCGCTCGGTCGACTCGAAGAAGACCCGCTCGCCGCCGGCGGAGAGGTTACGCGTGAGCGTCGCCGCCGGCGTCCCGGCGGAGATCAGGAAGGCGATCGCGCCGCCCAGGCTCGGCGGCGCCCCCGGCGCTTCCCCGCTCGGGTTGCAGGAGACGCAGGTAACGCTTTCCTCGTCGGCGTCGTAGCGGTAGAACTGCGGCACCCCTGCGTTCTCATAGGCGCCGAGCTGGCGCTGGGAGCGGAAGATGAGGGTGCGCCCGTCGGGGCTGAGGCGGGCGGTTTTCTGGAAGGTCAGCGAGAATGACCCGGAGATGCCGTTCGGCGTCGCCGCCCAGTTCGCCCCGTCGCTCTCTTCGTTTTCCTCGCTCTGAAGCCGCGCGACGAAGGTGATCTCCCCCTTCGCCGAGCCATCCTCGCGCCACAGGTAGAGGTTGCACTGGCCGCTGCCGATCACGATTTTCCCCTGGCAGTCGCCGTCGCTCGCCGGCCCCGTTCCGTCGAGGTCGCCGTTGGCGGCGAAGTAGAGATGGGAGCCGTCCCCAGATGCCCCGATCACGCCCCTCACTTCGGCCCCGTTGGCGCTCGAGGTGTCGACCACCAGGTCGGTTAGGCGTTCTGCGGGCGGCGCCTCCGCGTCGAAGCGGTAGAGGTCGTTGCCGGGGTTGGGCTGGGTCACCTGGTTCGCCGCCCAGTAGGCGTGGGTCGCGTTCACCGCCAGGCCCTGCGGCTGCCCGGCGCCGGTGATGAATTCTTTTTCGACTTCCGTTAGGTCGAGTTTCGCCCGCCCGATCGCGTTCTGGGGAGCGGGGCTCGACCAGTAGACGTGGGAGGCGTTGACCGCGATTCCCGCCAGCTCGAGTTTTTCGCCGATGAGGATGAATTCTTCGCTTTCCGGGTCGCCGTCCAGTTCCCGCATCCGCACAAAGCCAACAGGGAGGTTGGATCTGCTCGCCGTCCAATAGATGTGTTCGCCGCTCACCGCCACCCCCTCCGGGTGTTCCAGGGTCAAGGGCATTTCGATGAAGTCCTGGTCGACGTCTTTGGCTTCGCTCGCGCTCAGTTCCGCCCGCCCGATCGTCCCTTTGCTCCCGAACCCGGGGTTGAAGCGGAACGCGTTCGCCCAGAACACGTGCGTCGCGTTGACCGCGACCCCCTGCGGGTTGCTCGCTCCCGTGATGAAGTCGGGGTTGGGGCTCTCGCCGTCGATCTCCGCCCGCCCGATCGTCCCTTTGCCTTCCAGAGCTTTGCCTGTTTCTTCGTCGAGTTCCCCCAGCTCGCTCCAGTAGATGTGTTCGGCATCGACGGCGAGGCCCTGCGGGCTCTCCAGCCCTTCGATCAGTTTCTCGGGGTCTTTGCAGTCGAGCTCGGCCATGCTTATCGTCCCCGCGCCCGGGTCGGTCCAGTAGATGTGTTCGCTATCCAGCGCGACGCCGAAGGCAGCGGTCGGCAGGCAGCCGAGTTTGATGTCTGTTGGCGGTTTGGTCGTGATGTTGGCGCTAGCGATCGCCGGGAAGGTTTCCGGTTCTACCCCGGTGGTGGCGTCGTTGGTCAGCTTCTCAGAGCTGGTCAGGAAGGCGACCGAGCCATCGGCGCTCGCCGCCTGGAAGGCGGCCGGGCGGGTCCCTGCCGAATCGGTCCCCCCCGGCCCTTTGCCGTTGTCCTTCAGCGATTTGGAGACCTGGACGGTGGCGGCGCCTTCCTCGGTCGGGTCCTCGCGCAGGTAGAGCTGCCCGGTTTCCCCCTCGGTGAAGAAGACGCGGCTGCCGTCCGCAGAGACGGCGTTGGTGTCCTGGGTGTAGTAGTTGTCGCTGGCGCCGCCGCTGGCGACGGTCTCTTTCGTCGTCCCCTGGATCCAGTCATAGGGCCCGGCGAAGGAGCCGCCGGGGGGGGTCGAGCCGTCGGGCAGGACGCCGGCGAGGCTCAGCTCTTCGCTACCCCGGTCCCAGGCGTAGAGGTTTGGCTTTTCGGGGGCGGAGGGCTGGCCGGGGATCTCGGCGGGCGACTCGAAGAAGACCTTGGAGCCGTCTTCGCTGGCGCCGGCGAAGCGCGGCTCGAGCCCCGCTTCGGGGAGGTAGTCGACGATCGGGGTTAGCGAGCCGTCGGCGCTGGAGCGCGCCATATAGGCGGTCGCGTTGCCTATCCTCGCCCTGGCGAAGGACCACTCGAAGTCTTTGGTCCAGCCGGTCACCTCAGCGCCCTCGGCGGCGGCCGCTTTCGGCAAAAGGCCCTGGGTCGACCAGCTCTCGGCACCGCGGCTGGAGAGGTAGTAGGGGAAGTTCTGGCCCCCTTCGCCGCCGGGGATGCCCGAGGAGCTTTCGAAGCTGACCGCGTCGCCTGCGGGCGCGGCCCTCAGCGCCACTACTTCGCCGAGCAGGCTGGTGCCGTTCTTGGCGGTCGGGCTGGCCTGCTCATAGGCGCGGCAGTCGGGGAGGCCGAGGCTGGGAGCATCGCCTGTGGGGCCTTTGCGCAGGGCTTCGTTGGAGGAACAGGGGCCGAAGACCGGTGAAAGCAAATAGGTGGTGAAGACGCGGTCGGGGCTCTGCGCTTTCTCTTTGGCTCCGTTTTCGGCGAGGAGGCGGAAGTGGTAGGCGGTGCCCGGCGAGAGGCCTTCGATCGTCTCGGTGACCCGCACGGGGACGGCCCCGCTGGGGAGTTCGCCGTCGGGGACCGGGACGCTCGTGCAGGGGCTGGAGGCGCAGTCGGCGAGGCCGTACTCGAAGCGGTAGAGGATCGCTTTGCCTTCGGGGTTGACGTCGGCTTCGAGCGTCGCTGCGGAGGTGCCGACGGCGGAGATCGCCGTCAGGGGAATGGTCGGGGGCACGGCGAAGGCGCCGCCTGGAAGCGAGGCCAACACGCAAACAGCCGCCACGAGCGTGACGGCGAAGGTCCTTCCACTTCCACCTCTCCCCTGCGCTGCTCTTCCCCCGCTCATCCTGCTCCCTTCTCCCGTTTGCTTCCTGTTCTCCCTGGCTTCCCAGTGGCCCGGGACCGCATTACGGTCCCGGGCCACGGGTGGTTCTTTTACTCACAGGTGACTCTTACTACTCACTTACTGTTTGCTGCTTACCGCTGTGATGCGTACTAGTTCAGATCGTACCCCCAGGAGCCTCCTGCAGCGAGACTCACTTCAGCATTGACTTCCAGGTGTGCTTCGTTGGCGCCATAGAAAAGTTTGTCGCTGGTGAATAACGTTAATGTGCCTACGGTGGTGAGTGAGTGGCTGGCAGCATGCGTACCAGGGTTGGTAGCGATTTTCGCCACCACGCTGCCTTTGACCACAGGTAATTTCGGCAGCAGGCATTCGTTGCCTGGCGTCGATGTGGCGTGGGCTTGCGTGAAGGTTGTTGCTGGTGCTACCGGTGAGAATAAGACGTAGCCGTGGCTGTTGTGTTTGACCAGTAAGGCTAAGACTTGAGCGTTTAAGACTTCGACATTGCATATCGTGTTTTTGTTTAAGCTCAGGTCGGTGAAGTAGCATCCGGCGAACGAAAGTTCACCTTTGCCGTGACCGTTTGCTTCGATTTCTGTGGTACCCACTACTTCGACTTCTTCGCACTTCAGTAAGATATTCAGGCCTAAGATCAGGAGCCGGTTTTCCGTCCCCGTCTGTTCTCCAGTAATCGGGGTCGGTAGTGCGCCGGTTAAGTCTAACCACACGCCGCCGCCCGCCTGCGCGGCCGAGGCAGTGAATGCCATCAGTCCGAGCGCAGCGAGGATGGAGAGTCCCAGGGCGCGAAGCCCATTTCTCTTATACATGAGTTTCCTCTCGATGAATAGTGTTACGGTTATGCGTGGGCGCGTAAGGCGCCCTGCGCAGAGACAAGCATCGCTCTCCCGCCATCGAAGGTCAAGAACTCGACCGAGATGTTTTTTAATTGGGGGAACTTGGCCGCCGAAACCCCTGATCGCAAGCCTCATCGGCGAAGTCAGCGCCGTTTATTAAGTCGTCGCTCATGGCACTCGACTTATCCGACCGCTCCGGGAGAGGCCATTGCGCTAGTCAGTCTTAGGACGTACCGGTTTAACTTAGGCTGGTATCTCTACGAGATCGAATCTGCCGAGGACAGGAGGAGTTACGCATGTTTGCCAGCGACTATAGAGAGGTGGAACTGTCAGAGGTGAGCGAACGCCGCGGAGTTCCGCCCATCTTCGGCTCCGAGCGAACCCTCGTACGCGCCTACGTAGGACGGTTCTGCTTTGACTTCGGCCTCGCGACGGCATGCCTGAAAACCACCGTTTCAATCACAGAGGGAAAACCTATGCAGTCTCCGCGTCCGTGGGAGGAAAATGGGGCAGCGTTCGACACGAGATGGTGCATAAGCAGGATCGAACATGTACGTATGAGGTCGGGGAGTGTGACTCAGCTAATTCCGTCCTGAAGTTAGATGACTCTGAGCTCCAAATCTATGAGGGAATGCGATCGGTGCTTGACATGACTTGGCGATCCAATGAGACCCGATTCATCCCAGACAGCAGACCCGTGCCATGCGGAAACAAGATCAACGACGACCCCGCCTGCGGATGCCCCAGCGATCACCCTCCACCGGGGGGAGAGGTCACGCTTTTCGTGTATGAGCACGGCCAGGAAGGCTTGGTTCGATTCCTGAACCAAGAAGCAATTGTGACCTCAAATCGATTTACGTCGATTTGGGCTGGTGTTGACTTTTCTGAGCTCCCGGCGGGCACTTCCGGATTGCTCGAGCTTCGACTGGCCGACGAAGGCACGGCCGAGGAGGGGCATTGGAGGGGCCCCTCCTCGGAATGACTTAGAAGTGGACGATTGGGATGATTAGGATCGCGACGATGTTGGCGACCTTGATCATCGGGTTGATCGCGGGGCCGGCGGTGTCCTTGTAGGGGTCGCCGACGGTGTCACCGGTGACGGAGGCGGCGTGGGCAGGGGAACCCTTGCCGCCGAAGGCGCCGTCCTCGATCAGCTTCTTTGCATTGTCCCAGGCACCGCCGCCGGCAGTCATCGAGATCGCGGCGAAGAGACCAACGACGATGACACCGATCAGCAGGCCGCCGAGCGCCTGCACACTCAGTACACCAACGATCACAGGAATGACGATCGGAATCAGCGAGGGCAGGATCATCTCCTTCTGCGCCGCCAGGGTGACGATGCTCACCGTCTTGCCGTAGTCGGGCTTTTCGGTGCCCTCCATGATCCCCGGGTGCTCACGGAACTGCTTGCGCACCTCCTCGACGACTTGACCTCCGGCGCGGCCGACGGCCTCGATCGCGAAGGCGGAGAATAGGTAGACCATCATGCCGCCGATGATCAGCCCAACCAGCACCTCGGGGCTGGTCAGGTTGAAGAGATTGCCGAGCGCGAGCCCAGGCTCCTCAGCTTTGAGCTCGATTTCAAAGGCGGCGAAGAGAACCAGCGCCGCCAGCGCCGCCGAACCGATCGCGTAACCCTTGGTCACGGCCTTGGTGGTGTTGCCCACCGCGTCAAGCGGATCGGTGACGTTGCGCACCTCCTCGGGCAGCTCGGCCATCTCGGCGATCCCACCGGCGTTGTCGGTGATCGGCCCGAAGGCGTCGAGAGCGACGATCAAGCCACACAGTGAGAGCTGCGCCATCACGGCGACGCCGATCCCGTAGATGCCCGCCAGCTCGTTAGCGCCAAGGATCGCCAGCGCGATCACCATGGCCGGCGCGGCGGTCGACTGGAAGCCCTGGGCAAGGCCCTGGATGATGTTCGTCGCGTGTCCGGTCTGGGACGCTTCCGCTGTGGTCCTCACCGGGCGGAAGCGGGTCGAGGTGTAGTAGTCGGTGATGATGAAGAGGAACCCGGTGACGGCGATGCCGATCACCGCGCAGAGCCAGAGGTCGGTGGTGGTGATCGCGTCAGCCCCCACGTCGAGCCCGTACTGGACGGCATCACTCATCAGCCACTCGGTGATCGGGTAGAAGGCGGCGATCGAGAGCAGCCCGGAGATGATCAGGCCCTGGTAGAGCGCTCCCTCGACCCGGTCCGTCTTGGTCCGCACCGAAAGCGCCCCGACGATCGAGGCGAGGATCGCGACCGCCCCGAGCACCAGCGGATATATCGCCACCTCGCGCAGATAGTCGCCGCCGGCGCCGGTGAAGGTGAGTACGCCGAGCAGCATCACCGCGACTGAGGTGACCGCATAAGTCTCGAACAGGTCGGCGGCCATGCCGGCGCAGTCGCCGACGTTGTCACCGACGTTGTCGGCGATCACGGCCGGGTTGCGCGGGTCATCCTCGGGGATGCCTGCCTCGACCTTGCCGACGAGGTCGGCGCCGACGTCGGCGGCCTTGGTGAAGATGCCGCCGCCGAGCCGGGCGAAGACGGAGATCAGCGAGCCGCCGAAGCCGAGCCCGATCAGAGCATCGACAGCGTGCTCGTCGGTGCTACCGGTGGCGACGAGGATCCCGTAGTAGCCGGCGACGCCGAACAGCGCCAGGCCAACCACGAGCATGCCGGTAACCGAGCCGCCCTTGAAGGCGACGTCGAGGGCCGGCGGCACGCCCCCGCGCGCCGCCTCGGCGACGCGCGAGTTGGCACGCACCGAGAGGTTCATGCCGATGAAGCCGGTGGCACCGGAGAGGATTCCGCCGATGACGAAGCCGACCGCGGTCTCCCAGTTCTGCAGGATCAGGAGAAGAATCGCGATCGGCACCGCGACGGCAGCGATGATCGTGTACTGGCGGTTCAGGTACGCGCTGGCGCCTTCCTGCACCGCTCCCGAGATTTCCTGCATGCGCTCGTTGCCCGGCGACTTCGCGAGCAGGCGCTGGGTGATCAAAAGTCCGTAGAGCACAGCCGCCCCTGCGCAGACGAGCGCGACGACGACTCCGTAATCGGTCAAGAAGCTGGTCAAGTCAGTCCCTCCGGTGGATTTGAGCGGCGCGGGAGTCTATATGCGGGAGCGGCGCAGATGCGCCCCGCGCCCGCCTACAGCCAGCGCTGACGCAGGCCGCGTTCGGCGACCGCGTGGCGCGGAGGACGCCAGTCGGCGCGGACGAAGGCCTGCTCGAATCCTGCCATGAGAAGGCTCTCGCGTCCGATAGAGGGTCGCGCGCCGGGCTGAGGCTGCTCGACCTCGGCCAGGATCGTCTCTGCAGCCCGCCGCCGCCGCGTCCTCGATGCAGCGGCCGAGCAAGGCGGCCTGCCCCTCGGCGACGCGCCTTCCGGGCGTCGGATGGGCCAAGGTCAGTGCCGCGACGCCGCCGTAGGAGAGCATCGCCGCGTAGGCGAGCGGCGCATCGCCCCTGGCCGCGATGTAACAGCGCCAGTCCTCCCTGCCGGGTAGCTCGAAGAAGAAAGTGGCCGCCCAGAAGGGCATGCCGTAGCCCTCGGCGAAGGCGCCGGCAAAGCCTTCGTCGATGCTTGAGCGGTCGAGCGTCAGGACCTCGATCCCTTGCGAACCCGACGGGACCGGTGCCGAGACGTCGCGGATCAGCATCGCGCGGGTGGCCCCCTGCTCGTGCCCGCTTTCGCTCAGCAGCTCCTCAGCGCGCTTCGTCCCGGGCCAGCCGGGCGTGACCGGGACGCGGTAGTCGACCCCGTGCACGGTGGCCCAGGCGAGCGCGTCCTCGAGATGCCCTGCCTCGGCTGCGTCAGGCGCCGCTGCGCCGAGGACCAGGTTGAGTGAGGGCTCCGAGGGCTCTCCGGGCACGATCAAGGCCTGCACGGGCCCGAACCTCGCCAGGTCGATCCGGAGTTCGGCGACCGCATCCGCGACCGCCGTGCGCCAGATGTCGTGCCAATACCGTTTCTCGAGCTTGTCGAGCGCCCCCAGCATGGACATGATCCTTGATCGGTACCCCCTAGTTATTTCTAAGGAACATTCGAAAACTTAGAACGGTTGGACCGCCCAAATCGTTTCGTTCCAGTGAAACTAGGAAGCTGGGACGGTCGCGGAGTAGGTCCGCTTGGTCTCCGCCACGGCGTCGCGGTAGATGTCCTCGATCGTGATGCCAGCGTCGAGCGCTTCGCGCGCCCGCTGTGCCCCGTTGCGCTCCGGCAGCTCGACTTCGATCCCGAGCTGCGTGCGCGCCGGCTCGGTCCAGGCGAGCAGGCGCTCCAGCACCACCCTCGCCTCCACCTCCACCCCACGCCGAAAGTCGATCTGCTTGCCGCTCATCCCGTGGCGGATCGCCCGCCACAGGTTCTCCTCGATTTCCCGATCCTCGAGCGGCCGTCCCGACCCATCGTAGCCGTGCTCGTCATAGTCGAGCGCGGTCTGGGCGATGCAGGCCGCGATCAGCCCGGCCAGTGCCAACGACTCCTCGCCGCGCGCCTGCGCATCGCAGATCCGCACCTCGACCGTGCCGAAGGCATGGTGGGGGCGAACGCTCCACCAGAGTTGGGTCGACTCGACCACGCTCCCGGCGCGCTCCAGCATCCCGATGAACTCGGCGTAGCGGCGCCAGTCGCCGAACGGGCTCGGCACCCCGCAGCGGGGGAAGGTGCGGGTGAAGATCTCGGTGCGGACGGAGTGCAAGCCGGTGTCGTTGCGATCGAGAAAGGGCGAGTTGGCGGAGACCGCCAGCAGCAGGGGCAGCAGCTCACGCAACCAGTCGCAGACCGCGATCGCCCGGTCGGCCCCACGCACGCCCATGTGCACGTGCATGCTCCAGGTGTTGTTTCGCTGCGCCACCCAGCCGAGTTCCTGGCGCAGTCGGTTGTAGTGAGGCGTATCAATGATCCGCTGGTCCAGGTAGTTCGCCCAAGGGTGCGTTCCCGTCGCCCCCAGCGCCAACCCCATCCCCTCGACCAAGGCGAAGAGACGGGTGCGCCGCTCGCGCTGCAGGGCGACCGCCTCGGCGAAGCTCCCGGCGCGGCCGGAGCGGAGCTCAATCTCGGAGGCGATCAGCTCACCGGCGGCGGAGTCGGCGAGGACGTCGTCTTCCTGACAGGCGCCGTAGACATCCTCGAAGCGGTGCGCCAACTCCAGCGAGGCGGGGTCGAGGAGCGCGAACTCCTCCTCGAGCCCGACCGTGAAGTCGGTCGAGGACTCGAATCTCTCGCGAGCGAGGTCGAGGTCGAGGGACACGAACCTAGGCGAGGTAGAAGTAGAGCGCGTAGAGAAGGTCGACTGCCGGGCTCGAGGTGTGCACGGTGACGTCCGGCGGCACCTGGAGCAGCTGCTCGGAGTAGTTGAAGATGATCTTGACGCCGGCCTCAACGAGACGGTCGGCGACGGTCTGGGCGGCTTCGGCGGGGACGGCGAGGACGCCGACGACAATCCCCTGCTCGCCGACGATCGACTCGAGCTCACTGAAGTCGCGCACACGCAGGTTGCCGACCTGGTTGCCGACCACCGAGGGGTCGACGTCGAACATGGCGACGACCTGGAAGCCGTGGTCGGCGAAGATGTCGGAGCTGGCAATCGCCTGGCCGAGGTGGCCGGCGCCGAAGAGGGCGATGTTGTGCTGGCCGGAGGTGCGAAGGATCTTGCGGATCTCCGCCACCAGCGAGTCGACGTTGTAGCCGACACCGCGCTTGCCGAACTTGCCGAAGCCGGAGAGGTCGCGCCGGATCTGGGTCGGGTTGATGTGTGTGTATTCGGAGAGTTCCTGCGAGGAGATCGTCTCTCGCCCCATCTTGCGCGCCTGGGTGAGGACCTGGAGGTAGCGGGAGAGTCGCGCCGCGACGCCCAGCGAGAGTCGCTCGCCGTCCGTGGCGAGGCCATCGACTGCTTCGCCGCCCCCAATCGTCTGCTCGATCATCGCCTGGCCACCGTCTCGGACCTCACGGCCCCACAGTATCGAGCCTCGCCCGCAGCGCGGCCTCGTCGAGCAGCAGCTCGGAGACCACCTCGCCGTCGACCTCGACCACGGGGATGCGCTCCAGGTGGCGGCGCAGCAGCAGATCGTCGCTCTCAATATCGACCTCGAGCAGCTCGAACCGGTAGCCGTCCCGGTCCAGGGCCACGATCGCCGCCATCGCCTCCTCGCAGAGGTGGCAGCCAGGGCGCGAGTAGACGAGAACCTGGGTCACGCCGGGGTCGCCGCGGCCTCGCCCGTGGCGAAAGCGTCATAGGCGAGGTAGTCCGGGTAGGGGATCCGCGGCGCGAAGCGGGCCGCGGAGCCGATCATCGCGGCGTTGTCGGTGCAGAGCTGGGGCGGGACCAGCTTTAGCTCGATACCGCGACTCTCGCAGAGAGCCGCGGCCGCCTCGCGCAGGGGGCCGTTGGCGGCGACACCGCCTCCGAGCGCGACCGCCCTCCACTCGCCGCTCTTTAGTGCCCGATCGAGCTTGGCGGTGAGCTGGCCGACCGCCGCCGCCTGGAAGCTGGCGGCGAGGTCGGCGCGCCGCTCGCGCACGCCGTCCGGGCCGAGCTCGCGGCAGCGGTAGACGAGCGCCGTCTTCAGACCGCTGAAGCTGAAGTCGAGCCCGGGGTCGCGGCTCATCGCCACCGGCAGCTCAAAGGCCTCGGGGTCGCCCTCGGCGGCGAGCTTTTCCAGCGCTGGGCCGCCGGGGTAGCCGAGCCCGAGCAGGCGGGCGACCTTGTCGAAGGCCTCACCCGCAGCGTCATCGAGCGTCTGCCCGAGGATCTCGTGGCCAGCGTGGTCGCGTACGGCAGTCAGCAGCGTATGACCGCCGCTGGCGACGAGACAGAGAAAGGGCGGCTCGAGCGGATCGGGCTCGAGGAAGTTCGCGGCGACGTGGCCCTGCAAGTGGTCGACTGGGATCAGCGGCAGCCGCCGCGGCGCCGCGATCGCCTTGGCGCTGCTGACACCGACTAGAAGGGCGCCGATCAGGCCGGGACCGACCGTGACCGCGACGGCCTCGATGTCATCTAGCGAGACGTCAGCCTCGCTAAGCGCGTCCTCGACCACTGGCACGACCAGCTCCAGGTGATGGCGCGAAGCCACCTCCGGCACCACGCCCCCGAATCGCGCGTGCGCTTCGGCCTGCGAGGAGATCGTGTTGGCCAGGATCCGCGGCCCGTCCAACACCGCCGCGCAGGTGTCGTCGCAGGAAGTCTCTATGGCGAGGATGGTTTTCAAGCTTGGCTTGAACGGTACGCGGAACCCGCCCCTGAGAGTGTGCCAGGCGCAGCAAAAGCATTGCTTTAGCAACCTTGACTGGTGATCGGTCAGGGACGGATGATCTGCTGCAGGTGTGCTTCGAAGTCGCATCCCAACAACCATCCGAAAGGAACACGGAGATGAAACACGGAAGCCCTCGACTCAGGGCCCTCGTCCTGACCGTCCTGGTAGCGGCCTTCTCGCTGATGCTAACCGCTACCGCGGCACAGGCTGAAGGGGAATGGAAAATAAGCGGGAAAACGCTCGAAGAACTGGGGAAAACAGAAGCAGCGATCACAGGGTCCGCGAGCGAAACCTTCAAACTCGCGGTTCCCTGGTACGCCATCGAAATCGCGTGCAAAACGCTCGCCAGTGAAAACGGGAAGATCTTATCGGGAGGCGGAGGTCATTCCACTCTGAATCTTTCTTCCTGCACCCTGTCCGGTCCACCCTTCGTCACCGAAACATGCAAACTCATCGAGCCCGTCGTGTTTAAAGTCAAAGACTTACTCGTCTACCACAACTCAGACGATAGGACATATGACTTATTTCAGGCAGAAGAAGCGGGCAAACCTCTGACGACGGTGCAGTTCAAAGAAGGCACAGAATGTCCGCTTCCAATGGAAAATGAAGTTACGGGCAGCTTTGTGGGTGAAACATACGGCTTTGAAGCCGTAGAACGATCGGTCTCGATCAACTCCACGACCGAAAAATTATTCGCCGGCCACACATTGGAATTCGGTTCTCATCCGGCGACCCTGAGAGGCAAAATGTCGCAGACTCTCAGCGGGGAATCTAAAGGACTGGCCTGGATTGGTGAAGTGGTGCAGCCTAAAAATGAATGGAAAATCGGCGGGAAAACGCTCACCGAACTTGGGATCGAAAAAGAAACGATCTTAGGGTCTGCGAGCGAAACCTTCCAGATCATCGCAAATGGAATGATTAAATTAGAAGTAACCTGCACAGCTCTATCACTCGAAGAAGCCACGATCTTAAAAGTCCACAAAAGTGGCGCCGTCAGTGCCACGATGGTGCTCGAATCGTGCAAACTGATGGGAGAAATAGGAAATATCTGCGAAATCATAAACCCTGTCAAATTCAAAGTCGTCGACAAGCTGTTTCTCCATGGTGGCCGGACGTATCACTTACTCTCACCGGCTGAAGAAGGTGGCTGGCTTATCACCATGGACTTCAAACCAATTGAACCGGAAGGGCTCTGTTTCTACGGAGGGAAAATCGGCTTCAAAGGCTATCTCGTAGGAGAAACCGAACCAGGTGAAAGAGTCATACAATCCCTCACATTCAGTCCAGTGATTGCGGCATTATTTCCGTCTTACCCATTTCTGTTTTCAGGTAAAACATCATCGTTCAAAGGGAAGATGACGCTGGATCTAAGTGGCGAATCCAAAGGGAAAACATGGACTGGAATCGGCTAGCAGGCTGACGAGCGTACTTGGGCCAGGGCGGCAAACGAGCGGTCCTGGCCTCAGTCCAGCCACATGATCAGGGCGTCCTCGCCGTTGTCCTGGTAGTAGCGGGGACGGACGGCGGCGGAGCGGAAGCCGAGCTGCTTGTACATCGCGATCGCGGGGCGGTTTGAGACCCGTACCTCGAGCGTGAAGGGCAGCTCCCTCCCCGCCTCCTCGACAAGCTGTGAGATCAGGCGACTGGCGATCCCGACCCGGCGACGCTCGGGTGCGACCGCGACGTTCATCAGGTGCCAGGCCTGGTCGTAGCGGGAGCAAACCAGGTAGCCGACCAACTCGTCATCGATGCTCGCTGCGAGGCAGATGCCCGAGGGCTTGGAGAGCTCGAGCACGAACATCGCCAGCGACCAGGGAGTCGGAAAGGAGCGGCGCTCAACCGAGAGGACCGCGGGCAGATCGCTGTAGGTGAGCCGCCGCATGGCGAGCCGCTGGGCTAGCTCGCTCTGCTCTCTAGACACCGTCTCGCTCACGCCAACGCTCCGCGTCGGGGGCCCTTAGGTAGATCGGTGCGAGACGACCGGGGTCTCGCGTCCCATCAGCGGCAGCGAGGGCGCAGACGTTGCGCGCTGCAACCCGGTGCACGGGGTCGTCGTCCTCGGGCATCTCGACACCGAGCTCATCGCGAAATCGTAGCGCTCCCGATCCGCCGGCCAACGGGGCTTCTGGTAGGCCGGAGATGCGTTTCGCGAGGTCACCCGGCGCCTCTACCAGCGGTCCCCAGAGCCGCTCCCCGATGGCTGAGTAGAGCGCCGCAAAGACCTCGCCGCGGCGAGCGTCGAGGACGGCCAGGACGGGCGAGTCGCCTCCTGTCTCCACCAGCCCCCGCCCGATCGCGTCGAGCGTGCAGACGCCGCTCGCGGGCAGACCGAGACCGGCCGAGAGCGCCCGTGCCGTGGCGACCCCTATCCGCAGCCCCGTGAAGGACCCCGGGCCGATCCCGACCGCGATCGAGTCGACCTCGCTCCATCCCCCCGCAGCCGCCGCGGCTCGCTCCACCTCAGCGAGTAGCGCGGTCGAGTGGCGCGGACTGCCGTCGGCGTCGAGGCCGATCAACGACTCGTGCAGCACCTCGTCGCCGCGCGACGCGCAGACCGCGGTGTCACCGGTCGCGGTGTCGAAGCCGACGACGAGCGGCGCGGGGCCGCCCGGCTCAGGCGCGGACTTGGAAGAAGAAGAGGCCGACGCGTTTGCCCTCGACGAACCAGGTGACCTTGTGTTTGCCGGGGATGTTGGAGGTGATCTCGTTGACGTAGAGCGTCCCCTGGACCGCTTTCTGGCGGGGAGCGCAGATGTTCCGGCCGGACGGGAACCTGACGCAGATCGAGTAGAAGACTTCCCCGCGCACGCTCTTGAAGAAGGCGCCCTTTTTGCTCGACTTCGGGCATTTGTGCGCCGGTTTCGCGTTCTGCGACGTGCCGCAGCCAACGTAGTGCTGGAAGGCGGCAGCCTCAGCCGAGGCGGGCGCCGCGCAGGCCAGCAACGCGGCTCCGAAGAGCACAGCTGTAAGCGTCTTCAGTCCCCTCATCCGGGATTCCCTCCAAATTGCGGTCGAGTTACTGCGGCGATGCTACAGCGCGGGCATCTCCGGAACACGCTCAGTTGCAGGTCGATGCGCCCACTGCGGTGTCGAGGCGCCGGCGCCTCCGAGTAGGCTGGCCTCCCGCCCCCGAAAGGAGCTTGAAGTGAGAGGACCGATCAGGAAGGCAGCCCCGTTCCTTGCAGCGCTGGCGCTCGCCGGCGGCGCAGTCGCCGGCTGCGGCGACGACGACACGGTCGACAGCGTCAGGGACGAAGCGGACCAGGCGCTCGAAGAGGGCCGTGAGCGACTCAACGAGGCGACCAAGGAAGGCGAAGACGCCCTGGAGGAAGCGCAGAGCAAGGGCAACGAAGCGATCGACAAAGCCGAAAAACAGCTCGAGGGAACGAAGGCCGGCAAAGAAGCTGAGCAGAAGCTCGACGAAGCCAAGGACAAGGCAAATGAGGCGATCGACGAAGCAGAGAAGGAACTGGACGGCTCCGGCTACTGAGGCGCGGCGCTACCGGGCCTAGGCGAACTCGATCCGGCGGCTGTCGCCGCCGGCGTGGTCGAGGCGGACCTCGAGGGCCGGGCGACCCAGCTCGGCCTCCGCCGCGGCCGGCCACTCGACGAAGGCAACCGCGTCGGGGGTGAGGTAGTCGTCCAGCAGCGCTGGATCCTCGCCCTCGACGCCCTCCAGGCGGTAGAGATCAAGGTGGGAGACGGGGAGCCGCCCCCTGTAGCGCTGGCCAATCGTGAAGGTGGGCGAGGTAACCGGGTCCTCGACGCCCAGGGCTCGGCAGGCGCCGCGAATCAGCGTCGTCTTCCCCGCCCCGACCTCGCCGCGGAGGACGACGACGTCACCAGGGCTGAGCCGCTCGGCCAGCCGCGCCCCGAGCGCTTCGGTCTGCTCGGGGCCGTGGGTCGTGTGCCTCTCCACCGTGTCGCTCAGCCGAACAGGTCCATTTGCTCGTCGGACGGCTGCGGAGGCCCCGGGGCGGACGAAGCCTCTTCGAGCTCCTCGTCCGGTGGCGCTAACGGAGCTGGCGACGGTCCGGCGAGCAGCTCCGGTAGGAGTTCGAAGTCACTGCGCAGCGTTTCCTTTACCGCCGGGGTGCGCAGCGCCGCCGCCGGGTGGAAGATCGGCAGCAGGAAAACGGTGCGCCCGCCCAGCTCGTGCACCTGCGGCGTCCCCCGCACCCTGGTGATCCCCACCGGGTTGCCGCTCAGCAGCTTGGTCGCGAAGTTGCCCAGCGTGCAGACGACCTTCGGCTCGATCAGCCGCACCTGCTCGAAGAGGTAGGGCCGGCAGGCCTCGATCTCGAGCGGCTGGGGGTCCCGGTTGCCAGGTGGGCGGCTCTTCAGCACGTTGGCGATGAAGACGTCCTCGCGCGAGAGACCGATCCCTTCCAGCATCTCGTTGAGCAACTGCCCGGCGCGGCCGACGAAGGGCAGGCCCTGGCGATCCTCTTCGGCTCCCGGGGCCTCGCCGACAAACATCAGGTCGGCGTCGGCGTCACCGGCGCCGAAGACCGCTTTGGTGCGGGTCTCATGCAGGGGACATTTGGTGCAGCCCTGGACCTCTTTGTAGAGGGCGACGAGCTGCTCGCGGCGTTCCTCGGCGCTTGCGCTCATACCCCTCCCCCGCGCCGGCGTGGCGGCACTTCACCCGCTGCACGCTTGCGCTTGGTCTCGGCGAGGCGCTCCTGGCGCGCGGCTTCGCCCTCCCGCCGCCGGGCTTCGCCACTGCGCACCCCAGCCCCTCGCGGCTGGCGGCTGGGTGGCGCGACGGGCGAGAGAAGGCGCCGCATAGGCGAGCCGCACCGAGGGCAGGCGGGAGCCTCCGCCCCCGCGCTCAGCAGCTCCTCGAAGCGGTGCGTGCACTCCTCGCACTCGAACTCATAGACGGGCATCGCCCGCATCGTAGATGGCTCTCCCGAGGTCGACGAGATGCTCGTGGCGCAGAGGTGGCTACGACAGCGGCTCCCAGTCCCAGGCGCCCGGCGACGCGAGGCTCTCCTGGTCCAAGTAGCGCCTGAGCTCGGCCAGCTCGGCTGGCTCGACGCTGTAGACGTGGCCGGCTTCGGGGAAGTGCTGCGAGCGCACCTCCTCGACGTAGCCGCGCACGCCGTTGACCATCTCGCCGTGCACGTCTGCGTAGCGCTTGACGAATTTGGGTGTGCGTCCGGTCGTGATCCCAAGCAGGTCGTGGAAGACGAGCACCTGGCCCGCGGTCGAAGGTCCGGCGCCGATCCCGATCACCGGTACCTCGAGCCGCTCAACGATCGCCTCGGTCACCGCCGCCGGCACCGCCTCGAAGACGATCGCGAAGCAGCCAACCGACTGCAGCGCCAGCGCGTCCTCGCACAGTTTGATCGCGGCCTCTGCGGTCTTGCCCTGGGTCCGGTAGCCGCCCAGCGCCGTGGCGCTCTGCGGGGTCAGCCCGACGTGCCCCATCACCGGGATGCCGGAGCGGACTATCGCCCGTGCGCGCTCGACCGACGTCCCCCCCGCCTCGAGCTTCACCACCTGGCAGCCGGTCTCCTTGACCAGTCGCTGGGCGTTCTGTACGGCGAGCTCGTTGCTCGCCTCGTAGCTGCCCATCGGCATGTCGCCGACCATCAATGGTGCCTCCAGTCCACGCCGCACCGCCCGTCCCAGCATCACCATCTCGTCCATCGAGACGGCCTCGGTGCCGGGATAGCCGAGCACCACCATCGCCGCCGTGTCGCCGACGAGGACGATGTCGGCCCCCGCCTCCTCGGCCACCCGAGCTGAGGGGTAGTCATAGGCGGTCACCATCACAATCGGTTCGCCCGCCGCCTTCATCTCCGCCAGATGGGGCAGGCTGACCGGCTGGCGCTCGGCGGCGGCGCTCATGAGAGCAGCACCTCGGGTTTGCTGTCGACGCCGATAATCGCGTTCTCGTCGTCGACGTGAACAACGACCGGGGAGTAGGTCTCGAGGTCGCTCTCGTCATAGGCGCCGAAGGAGGCGACGATGATCTTGTGCCCGGGCTGGGTCAGATGGGCAGCGGCACCGTTGACCTGCATCGTGCCGGAGCCGGGCTCGCCGTCGATCACGTAGGTGACGAAACGGGCGCCGTTGTCGATGTCCCAGACGTGTACCTGCTCGTTGGTGATCAGGTCCGCGCTGGCCATCAGCTCGGTGTCGATGGTGATGCTGCCGATGTAGTCGACATCGCAGTCAGTCACCGTCGCCCGGTGGATCTTGGACTTGAGCATCTGCCTCTGCATTGCGCCTCCGTGTCAGCTCATCGAGGTTCTTTTGCGGGGGTTTGGGGTCGGATCAAGGCGTTGTCGATTAGGCGGGCGGCGCCGACCTGGGCCGCAACGGCGACGAGCACCGGGCGGCCGTTCAACTCGGTGACCGGGGTCATCTCGTCGGGATCGCGCGCCTCTAGGTACTCGGGCTCGATGCCGGCAGCGGTCAGCTCGCGCCGAGCCGCATCGAGACCGGCCGCGAGCGAGTCAGCCTGGGTCGCCTGCTCGGCGGCGCGCAGCGCTCGTGAGAGGGCCGTGGCCTGCTCGCGCTCCTCCTCGCTGAGGTAGGCATTGCGGGAGCTCATCGCCAGGCCATCGTCCTCGCGCACCGTCGGCAGCACCTCGACCCTGACCGGGAAGTCGAGGTCGCGGGCCATGCGCCGGATCGCCGCCGCCTGCTGGGCGTCCTTCTGGCCGAAGTAGGCGACGTCGGGCTGGACCGAGTTGAAGAGCTTGGCGACGACCGTAGTGACGCCGCGGAAGTGCTCGGGGCCGCGCCGGCCAGGATCGCCGCAGAGCACTTCGGTCAGGTTCTCGACCTCGACATGGGTCGCGAAACCCTCGGGGTAGACCTCCTCGACCGGGGGCGCGTAAACGATGTCGACGCCGGCTTCGGCGGCCAGCTCGAGGTCGCGCTCCTCGTCACGGGGGTAGCGGTCGAGGTCCTCGCCCGGCCGGAACTGGGTCGGGTTGACGAAGAGGCTCATGACCACGACGTCGCAGTGGGAGGCGGCGGCGCGCAGCAGCGAGAGGTGCCCCTCGTGCAGGTAGCCCATCGTCGGCACCAGCCCGATCGAGTAGCCGGTGCGGCGCGGCCAGATCAGCGCGTCGCGCAGCTCCTGCTTGGCGCGGACGAGCTTGACACGGCTCTTGGCGTGCGAGGGATTGGTCAGTGCGAGGTCCATGGGGTCCATGCCCTAGGGGTCACGGCCGTGGCCCGATTATAGGGGGTCACCGGCGGCGCCAGGCCGGTTTGGTCACACAAGAGAACTGAGCTAAATCCCGCTATTTGCGAGTCAGTGGCTTGGCCGGGGTGCCTGCTGCGACCGTGCCAGGGGCCAGATCGCTGGTTACCACCGAGTTGGCACCGACCACGCAGCGGTCGCCGATCGTGACCCCGCTGGTGACGACGCAGTTGACGCCGAACCAGCAGTTGGAGCCGATCCTGACCGGCCCCTTCGCGGTGAAGCCTTGCTGGGTGATCGGAATCTCGGGGTCGTCGAAGCGGTGGGCTGCGTCGCCGATGAAGCAGCCGTTGGCGAACATCGTGTGGTCGCCGATCTCGATCCGCTCGAGGGCGGCAAGCATCGTGTTGCGGTTGAGGAAGCAGTCGGCGCCAATCTCAATCTCGGCCTCGGGCGCCAGGGTCAGCCAGCAGCCGGGCTCCAGCAGCGTGCCTTCGCCGATCCGCAGTCGGCCCTCCTCGAGCGCCTCCAGCAGCTCGCCCTCGAAGGGCTGGCGGACGTAGAAGCCGCCGCGGGCAGCGTGGCGCGCCAGCCGCCAGCGGCGCAGCAGCCGCCGGTTGCGCTCGTACCAGCGCCGCTTCGCCCACCACACGCGCCAACCCGTCTGCTCGCCGGCCACGCTTCTAGCTTTCCAGAGGCGGCGCGGATAGGGTCGCCTCGTGATCTCGAGGAAGGCGAAAGCATGCGGCGGCATCGACCTCGGCGGCACGAAGATCCAGGCGGCGATCGTCGACGGCAGCGGCAAGGTACTGGGCGAGGCGAGACGCCCGACGCCGACCAGCGGCGGCCCGCAGGACGTCGCCGACGAGATGGCGGCGGCGTTGCGCGAGGCAGCCGAGGATGCGGGAGTCGAGGCGAGCTCTCTGGAGGGGGTCGGCGTCGGCTCCCCCGGCGACGCCGACGAGCGCACCGGCGTCGTCTCCGCCGCCCGCAACCTGCCCGGCTGGGAGGGCAGCTTCCCGCTCGCCGAAACGCTGAAGGAGGCGCTGGGGACCGAGATGCGGGTCGGCAACGACGTCCAGGTCGCGGTCGAAGGCGAGTACCACCTCGGCGCTGGCAGCCCCTACAGCTCGGTGCTCGGCGTCTGGTGGGGCACCGGTGTCGGTGGCGGCCTAATCCTCGACGGCAAGCCCTGGCTGGGACGCGGCGCCGCCGGCGAGATCGGCCACATGGTCGTCAAGCGCGGCGGCGCCAAGTGCCCCTGCGGCCGCAAGGGATGCATGGAGGCCTACGCCGGGCGTGCGGCGATGGAAGCCGAGGCGCGGCGCCAGCACAGGGAGGGGGTCAAGACCGATCTCTTCAAGCTGATGCACAAGCACGAGCGCGAGCGCCTGACCAGCGGCATCTGGGAGCGCGCGCTGGACCATGGCGACCATCTCGCCACCAGCCTGATCGAGCGGGCAATCGAGATGCTCGGTACCGGCGTCGCCTCCGCCGTCAACCTGATCGACCCCGAAGCAGTGGTGATCGGCGGCGGCCTCGGGGAGCGGTTCGGCGAGCGCTACATGGACGCCCTCAGTAAGGAGATGGGCAAGCACCTCTTCGTCGACGAACGCCCGCCGGCGCTGAAAGTCGCCGCGCTGGGCGACCTCGGCGGCGCCGTCGGCGCCTCGCTGTTGTTCGCCCGCTGAGGGGCTAGATCCGTCCGGCGGCCTGGCGCTGCTGGCGGGCGATTGCGTCGACGATCACGGCGAGAAGGAGGACGCCGCCGGTGACCATGAACTTGACCGCGGAGGAGAGCGCGAGCAGGTCCATACCGTTGGAGATCGAGCCGATCACGAGGGCGCCCAGCAGAGCGGTCCAGACGGCGCCGCGACCGCCGAAGAGGCTCGTGCCGGCGATCACCGGGCCCGCGATCGCCAGCAGCAGCAGTTCGCTGCCACCGGAGTTCTGGTTGACCGCGAGCAGCCGCGAGGCGGCGAGGATGCCGCCGATCGCCGCCATCGTGCCGGCGATCCCGAAAGCCGCCACCCGGACGCGATCGATCCCGATGCCGGCGCGCCGCGCCGCCTCGATGCTGCCGCCGACCGCGTAGATGTGGCGGCCGAACCGGGTGCGCTTGGCGACGTATTCCATGCCTACGATGAAGGCGAGCAGAATCAGCAGCGCGAGTGGCAGGCCGCGGTCTGAGTTGAGGATCGCGACGGCGACGATCGCCACAGCTGCGACCAGGACCACTCGCACTATCTGCCCGGTCAGGCCCTCTCCGGCGAGGCCTGTGGCGACACGTCGACGGTGGCCGACCAGCACGACCCCGGCGTAAAGAGCGATCACCAGCGCAGCGACGATCCAGCCCACCGTGTCGGAGTAGAAGGTGTTGGCGAGGCCGGTGATCTTCGGGTCGTTGATGTTGAGCGACCCGGTTGAGCCGAGCACCTGGAGCAGGGCCCCCTGCCAGGCGAGCAGGCCCGCCAGGGTGACGACGAAGGAGGGCACGCCGAAGCGGCTGAAGAGGAAGCCCTGCAGCAGGCCGATCGCCATCCCTGTCACCACCCCGGCGGCGATCGCGAGGTAGGGGTTCCAGCCGTGCTTGACGTTGAGCACGGCTACAACCGCAGCTGCCAGGCCGCTGACGGCGCCAACCGAGAGGTCGATCTCACCCAGCAGCAGGACGAAGACGACGCCAATCGAGATCAGGCCCACCGCGGTGATCTGGAGCATCAGGTTGGTGAGGTTCTCGGCCGAGAGGAAGCGGTCGTTCTGGGTCTGGAAGATGATCCAGATCACCGCCAGGCCGAGGACGACGCGCAGCGAGGCGAGGTCGCCCTGGATGAAGCGCCGCAGGGTCTCGTGGCGGGTGTCGGCCGCCCCTGGAGGAGCCGGACCAGTGGCACTTTCGGTTGCCGCACTCACCGCTCGCCCTCTCGCTCGTCGTTCCGTTCGCCGGCGCCAGTGATCGCCGAGACGACATGCTCCTCGGTGGTCGCTTCAGCGTCGAACTCTCCCGCCGACTTGCCGAGGCGGAGGACGACGATGCGGTCCGCCACCTCGAACACGTCGACGAGGTTGTGGCTGATCATGACCACGCCCAGGCCGCGCTCCCGCAGGCGGCGAATCAGATCCAGCACCTGTGCCGTCTGCGCGACGCCAAGCGCCGCGGTCGGCTCGTCCAGCAGCACGACCCGCGGCTCGCCCAGCAGCGAGCGCGCCACGGCGACCTGCTGGCGCTGGCCGCCGGAGAGCGTCCCCACCTCGCCGCGCAGACTCGGGATCGTCACCGCCAGGCCGGAGAGCAGCTCCTCGGTCTGGTGCTCCATCCTCGCCTCGTCGAGCTGGCGCGAGACCCCGCCCGCGCCCGGCGAGACCTCCTCGCGACCGAGGAAGAGGTTGGCGACCACATCGAGGTTGTCGCAGAGGGCGAGGTCCTGGTAGACGGTGGCGATGCCAAGCGCCGTAGCGTCCTGCGGGCGGGAGATCGAGACTCGTTCACCGGCGAAGCGAATGCCGCCATCGTCGGGCGAGTAGATCCCGGCGACGGTCTTAACCAGGGTCGACTTGCCGGCCCCGTTGTCGCCGACCAGGCCGACGACCTCCCCCGAGCGGACCTCGAAGTCGACCCGGTCCAAAGCTTGGACCGGGCCGAACCTCTTGCTGACCCCGTCAACCTCGAGCAACGGGGCATCAGCGCTCATCGCACGCTCCGTTTAGGAGATGCCCGCTTCTTCGCAGGCTTTCTCGTATGGGCCGGTGCAGAGTTCGTCGACCGATACTTCTTCGTCCGCGATCACGGTCTGTTTGATGTTGTCTTTGGTCACGGCAATTGGGGTCAGCAGGATCGAGGGCACTTTCTCCGCTTCGTTGTCGAGTTCGTCGGTGATCTTGTCCTGCGGGACTTTTTTGCCTTCCGCCAGGTCGACGGCTATTTCGGCACTGATCGCGGCCTCGGGCTTGTAGGCCTTGTAGATCGTCATGTACTGCTGACCGGCGAGGATCCGCTGCAGGCCGGCGACCGTGGCGTCCTGGCCGGTGGTCGGACGTTCGGCCGGGTCGATGCCGGCCCCTTTCATCGCCGCGATCGCGCCGCCACCGGTGTCGTCGTTAGCGGCGTAGACGCCGGCGAAGCCGTCTTTGCCGAGCGCCGTGATCGCCTGCTGCATCTCGTTCTGGGCGTTGCTCGCTAGCCAGCCGGGCGTGTCGTATTCCCTCGCGATCTCGACGCCGGCAGCCTCGAACCCTTTGTTCGACCCTTCCTTGAACAGGGCCGCATTGCTGTCAGCGGGATCGCCATTGATCTTCACGATCGGGCCTTTGGGGCTGCCGTCTTCTTTCAGCTTTTTTGAGAGGGATTCGGCTTGCAGTTCGCCGACCCGGACGTTGTCGAAGGAGACGTAGACAGCCACGTCAGAGGCGCCGAGGATCAGGCGGTCGTAGCTGAGCACCGGCACGTCCTGCTGGGCCGCCTTTTGCACGCTCGCTGCCGCTGAGGCGGCGTCCACCGGGTCGAGCACCAGCACGTCGGCACCCTGCGTCAGTGCCGCTTCCACCTGGCTCTGCTGCTTCGACGCGTCCTCGGTGGCGTTGCTGTAGAGGATCTCGCATTCAGGGCATATCTGTTCGACCTTTTCTTCGAAGCGCGGTCGATCGGAGGCCTCGTAGCGCGGGGTCTGGTTCTCCGGCAGGAGGAACGCGATGGTCGCACCGCCGCCCCCACCCCCGCCGTCGTCATCGTCGTCGCCGCAGGCGGCAATCGTGAAGACAATCGCGAGCAGCACCACAAGCATGACGGAGACTCGCCTCAAACCGACAAAGCTCGACATCGTCGTTCTCCTTCTCTGCCCGTCGGCTCCGCCACTACCCGGGAGGCGGCGCTTTTAAGCAGGGCGCTAGGCGGCGACCGGCTCGCGGCGCTTGCGTGGGGCGCGGCGCGGTTTGGCAGGCTTCGCAGGCTCGAGCAGCTCAGCCAGGAAACGACCGGTGTAAGACCCCTCGACCGCGGCGACCTCCTCGGGGGTGCCGGTGGCAACCACCTCTCCCCCCTCCTCTCCCCCCTCGGGACCGAGGTCGATGAGGCGGTCTGCAGTCTTGATCACGTCGAGGTTGTGCTCGATTACGACCACGGTGTTGCCGGCGTCGACCAGGCGGTCGAGCACGTCAAGTAGACGCTGCACGTCGGCGAAGTGCAGGCCGGTGGTCGGCTCGTCGAGGATGTAGAGAGTGTCGCCGGTGGCGATCTTGGAGAGCTCGGTGGCCAGCTTCACGCGCTGCGCCTCGCCGCCAGAGAGCGTCGTCGCCGGCTGGCCGAGGCGGATGTAGTCAAGGCCGACATCGTGCAGGGTGCGCAGGCGGCGGGCGATCTTCGGCACGTTCTCGAAGAACCCGACCGCCTCCTCGACCGACATCTCCAGCACGTCGCCGATGTTCTTGCCCTTGAAGCGCACCTCCAGCGTCTCGCGGTTGTAGCGCTTGCCGTGGCACTGCTCGCACGGCACGTAGACGTCGGGCAGGAAGTGCATCTCGATCTTGATCTGGCCGTCGCCGCGGCAGACCTCGCAGCGCCCGCCCTTGACGTTGAAGCTGAACCGCCCCGGCTTGTAGCCGCGCGCCCGCGACTCCTGGGTCTGGGCGAAGAGCTGGCGGATGTGGTCGAAGATCTTGGTATAGGTGGCCGGGTTAGAGCGCGGCGTGCGACCGATCGGCGACTGGTCGATGTTGATGATCTTGTCGACCTGGTCGAGCCCGTCGATGCCGTCGTGGGCGCCGGGGCGGAGCTTCGCCTGGTGCAGGCGGTTGGCGACCGCGTGGTGCAGGGTCTCGTTGACCAAGGTCGACTTGCCCGACCCCGAGACGCCGGTGACACAGCAGAGGACGCCGAGCGGCACCGCGACGTCGATCCCCTTCAGGTTGTGTTCACGGGCGCCGCGCACGACCAGCTCGCCGCGCGGCCGGCGCCGCTGCTCTGGGACATCGATCTGGCGCTTGCCGGCCAGGTACTGGCCGGTCAGGGAAGCCGCGTCCTTGGCGACGTCGGCCGGCGACCCGGCGGCGATCACGTGGCCGCCGTGTTCGCCGGCGCCCGGACCGAGGTCGACCAGGTGGTCGGCAGCCCGCATCGTGCCCTCGTCGTGCTCGACCACGATCACCGTGTTGCCGAGGTCGCGGAGGCGGTCCAGGGTGCCGATCAGCTTCTCGTTGTCGCGCTGGTGCAGGCCGATCGAGGGCTCGTCGAGCACGTACATCACCCCGACCAAGCTGGAGCCGATCTGCGTCGCGAGGCGGATCCGCTGCGCCTCGCCGCCGGAGAGCGAGCGGGCCGAGCGCCCCAGCGAGAGGTAGCCGATGCCGACGTTCTCGAGGAAGGCGAGCCGTTCGGAGATCTCGCGCACGATCAGGCGTGCGATCGCCCGCTCGGTCTTGTTCAGCTCCAGCGACTCGATCCAGGCAGAGGCCGCCCGCGCCGACATCTCGGTCAGCTCGGCGATGCTGATCCCGCCCACCTTGACCGCGAGGGTCTCGGGGCGCAAGCGCGCTCCCTTGCACTGCGGGCAGGGCTGCTCGGCCATGTAGCCCTCGATCCGCTCGCGGTTCGTCTCCGAGTCGGTCTCCTCGTAGCGGCGCTCGAGGTTGTTGACGATCCCCTCGAAGCGGACTTTGTAGGAGCGGCGACGGCCGAAGCGGTTGGTGTAGCTGACCAGGTGGCGTTCGTCGCCGGTGCCGTAGAGGAAGACCTCTTTCTCGAACTTCTTCAGCTTCGACCAGGGCTTCTCGGCGTCGATCTCGTACCCCTCGGCGACGGCGGCGATCAGGCGGCGCCAGTAGGCGGTGACGCCGCGGTTCCAGGGCTGCAGCGCGCCCTCGGCGAGCGAGAGGGTCGGGTCGGGGACGACCAGCTCCGGGTCGATCACCCGCTGGAAGCCGAGCCCGTGGCAGCGCTCGCAGGCGCCGTGCGGCGAGTTGAAAGAAAAGATCCGCGGCTCCAGCTCGGGGATCGAGGTACCGCACTCAAGGCAGGCGAACTGCTCGCTGAAGAGCGTCGTCTCGCCGTCGACGATCTCGACTTCGACCAGGCCGGCGGCGAGCCCCGCCGCGGCCTCGACCGACTCGGAGAGGCGGCGGCGCAGGTCGGACTTCATCGTCAGCCGGTCGACGACGACCGAGATGTCGTGTTTGAACTTCTTGTCGAGGACGATCTCCTCGTCGAGCCGGCGTAGCTCGCCGTCAACCTCGACCCGCGAGTAGCCCTCGAGACGGAACTGCTCGAAGAGCTTGCCGTACTCGCCCTTGCGCCCCCGCACCACCGGCGCCATCACCATGAATTTGGTCCCGTCCTCCAAGGTCATCAGCCGGTCGACGATCTGCTCTTGCGTCTGGCCGGTGATCTCCGCTCCGCACTGGGGGCAGTGCGGAACCCCGATCCGGGCCCAGAGCAAGCGCAGGTAGTCGTAGATCTCGGTCACCGTGCCGACCGTCGAGCGCGGATTGCGCGAGGTCGTCTTCTGGTCGATCGAGATCGCCGGCGAAAGCCCCTCGATCGAGTCGACGTCGGGCTTCTCCATCAGGCCGAGAAACTGGCGCGCGTAGGCGGAGAGCGACTCGACGTAGCGGCGCTGGCCCTCGGCGTAGATCGTGTCGAAGGCGAGACTCGACTTGCCCGAACCGGAGAGCCCGGTGATCACGATCAGCGCGTCTCGGGGCAGCTCAACGTCGATGTCCTTGAGGTTGTGCTCGCGGGCACCGGAGATGACGATTCGCTCAGAAGCGGCCACTCATCCCCATCATAGGGAGGCGAACAGATGTTCCCCTAGGGAGAAAGTCGCTTTTTGCGCCTATAGGACGTAAAAGCGACTGGACGTTCAGTAGAGCGCGGTGGCGAGGCGTCGCCGGTACTCGCGGGTGGCGGGGCCAGCTCGACCCGGGCGGCGATCCCAGTCGCAGCGAAATCGTCCTCATGGGGCTTCACCGCCTCCAGCGCCTCGTCTTCGGCTCCGCGCTCCAGCCGCTTGCGGGCCAAGGCCACCGCGAGTCGCCATGCCCGTGAGGTTAGATAGAGCGATGCCTCAGCAGCCGCCACAGGGACCGGGACTCGACCGGCCGCCGTCGGTGAGCGGCATCTCCGAGCTGGTCCTCGAGGTCGCGGACCTGGAGGCGTCGCGCGCCTTCTACGGCGACCTGCTCGGCTTCGAGGAGACCCGCCACGGCGAGGGCCGCGAGGACCGGCGCTGGTTCCTGGTCGGCGAGAGCGCCCGGCTCGGGCTGTGGACGCCGCAGGTCGGCCTGGCGGGCGGTCGCGGCGGCGCCCACGTCCACTTTGCCTTCGCGATCGCTGACTCCGAGCTGGACCGGCTGCACGAGCGCCTCCTCGGTGCCGGCGGCGAGGTCGAGGGGCCGATCCAGCTCGGCCCCGGGCGGGCGATCTACGTCACCGACCCGGACGGCAACGTGGTCGAGTTCTGGTCGCAGGACATGGCCGAGTACGCGACGCTTGCGAGGCGAGAACCACAGCGCTAGCGTGGTTAGCGGGCAGGGCCATCCCAGCAAGGAGGAGACCATGTCCAACGTCGACACCGCACAGTCCGCCTACGAGGCCTTCAGCAGCGGAGACCTGGAGACGCTGAAGGAGCTACTGAGCGAGGACAGCACCTGGCTCACCTCGGACGAGCTGCCGCTCGGCGGCGAAACTCAGGGCCGCGATGCGATCCTCGGCAACTTCGCGCAGATACCCAACTACTGGACGTCGTTCAGCGTCGAGCCGGAGGAGTTCATCGACGCCGGTGACTGGGTGGTCGTGCGGGGCACGCAGCGTGCCGGCAACGACAGCGGCAGCTTCGAAGCCCCCTTCGCCCACCTGATCAAGTTCGACGACGGCAAGATCATGCGCGGCGAGTTCTACGCCGACAGCGCCAAGGCGGCGAAGGTGCTGGCTTAGGAGGGACTAGCGAAAACTCTCGTCGCGCCTGGCGGCGCGGACACTGCGCGGTGCGGCGTCCTCAGTCGGCCAAATAGCGCTGCTCATGAGTATCCGGTTCGCTCAGGCTGCTCCCACCGAAACGCAACTCGGGCCTCCAGACCCAACCGGTGCTCTGGCGCAGCCGACTTTTACCCCACCAGAGTGGGGTCAATGTCGGCTGCGGGTGCCGGGGCCGCCTCAGCGGGCCTTGACCGGCTCATTTGGGCGCCAACCGGAGTCAACCGGATACTCATGAGCAGCGCTATTCGGCCTCCCTGCGTCCTTGCCCCGCTTGGTCCGGCGCTCGCCAGCCACACACGCGAGTTTTCGCTAGTCCCTCTAGGCGGTCGCGGAGACAGCGAGCCCGGCGACGGCGAGGCGCTCCTCGACGACGGCGCGCTGCTCGGCGAGCGGACGGCCGCACGAGCCCGGCTCGCTGCCCTCGACGACGTGGGTGGAACCGTCGCGCAGGTGGAAGTGCAGGCGGCTGGGAAAGGTCATCCGGACCGCCTCGGTGTCGAGTCCGTCGATACCGGCGTCGCCCGAGTCGCCGCCGAAGCGGCGACGCAGGGAGTGGCCGAGGAAACGCCGCAGGCCCGGGTCGGTGCGCACCGCAAGCAGCACCGCCGGTCCCGGATTCGCCTCGTCCATGTTGGCGTCACCGAGTCGACGGCGGATGCGCAGCAGGTCGCGCAGGCCGAGGTTAGGAGAAGCGCCCGCCTCGAGTGTGCCGCGCAGAGTCCTGGCGGTCAGTGCCGGGTCGTGGCTGGGGCTCACCCGGGCGGCGAGTGCCCGGATCTCGGCCTCGTGCTCCTCCAGCCAGGCCGGCGCCAGCTCGGCCGGGGTTAGCCGGCCGGCCAGCAGCGCGATCGCTGTCGTCAACGCCGCCGAGAAGTTGATCCGTACCGGGGAGAGGTCAGGCCCCCTGCCTAGCTCCTCCATCTCGCAGGTGAGCCAGCCCGCCTCGATCTCGACCCGGTCTACCTCCCCCGCCTCGACGCCCGACGCGAGCGCCGCCTCGGCGACCGACTGGAGATAGGCGCAACCCGGTAGCCGCTTGTAAGCGAGGGTGTCGGTCAGCCAGACTCGGCCGAGAGCACCGAACATCGCCGGGCGCGGAGCGAAGGAGAGGCTGGCGAGAACGCCGCGCGGGTGCTCGATCACGTCGAGCGCGCCGGTGACCCCGTCCGCTGCCAGCAAAGCCGCTCGCGCCCCTACTGCGGCGGGCTCAGCCGCGGTCAGCAGCTTGCTCGTCGGACCCATGAACCCTGGCCACATCCCATAAGGCGGTTGGTAGAGAGCAATCGCCAGCGCGTGCGCAGCGCGCCTGGAATCGAGCCCGAGCCCAACCGCTCCCGCAACCGCGGCCGAGGCGCAGTGGATCGAGGCCCAGAACTGGCCGTTGTGAGGACCTAGGAAGAGCGCCGCCCCAAGGCGGCCCGCCACCTCGTTGGCGGCGACCTGGGCAAGCAGCTCTCGCTCTGGATCGGAGGCGAAGGCCGCAGCCGCCGGGACCGCGGAGTGGCCGGTGTGACCCATGAAGAGGTAGTCGTCCCAATCGTGGGCGATCGAGGCGGCGGCGGATCCGTAGATCTCGCCGACCGGCCCCTCGGGCGCGACTGCGACGAACGGCGCGGCGGCCTCTTCGCCGGCGGCACGACCCGCGGCAACGCACATCGCCTGCAACCGCGCCCGCTCGCGGACACTCTTGGGGAGGTCGGCTAGCCGCAGCCCGACTGCCCACCCAGCTATCTCCTCACAGATCGTCACCTGACGATGCTCACAGGCCGTAGCGCTACGCGCCCGCCCGCATCCCATCGAGGTCGCGGCGCAGTTCCTTCAGCTCGTCGCGGATGCGGGCGGCCTCCTCGAAGCGGAGATCGTCGGCGGCAGCGAGCATCTCCTCCTCGAGAGCGACGATCGCCCGCTCCAGCTCGGCCGGATCGTCGATACCGGTGGCGCGCCGGGTGCGGCGCTTGCGCGGGGCCCGGTCCTCCATCGCCAGGAACTCGCTCATCTCGGAGATGCCCTTGCGCACCGTCTCCGGGGTGATCCCGTGCTCCTCGTTGTAGGCGAGCTGGATCGCGCGGCGGCGGTCGGTCTCGCGCATCGCCGCCGCCATCGCATCCGTCTCCTTGTCGGCGTACATCAGCACCCGCCCGTTGACGTTGCGGGCGGCGCGGCCAATCGTCTGCACGAGGCTGGTCTCGCCGCGTAGGAAGCCCTCCTTGTCGGCGTCGAGGATCGCGACCAGCGAGACCTCAGGCAGGTCGAGGCCCTCGCGCAGCAGGTTGACCCCGACCAGCACGTCGTACTCGCCGAGCCGCAGGTCACGGACGATCTGGATCCGCTCCAGAGTGTCGATTTCGGAGTGCAGGTAGCGGACTCTGATTCCGTACTCGAGCAGGTAGGCGGTCAGGTCCTCGGCCATCTTCTTGGTCAGGGTGGTGACGAGGACGCGGTCGCCGGCGTCGGCCCGCACCCTGATCTCGTTCATCAGGTCGTCGATCTGGTTCTTCGTCTCGCGCACCTCGATCGCCGGGTCGATAATCCCGGTCGGGCGGACGATCTGCTCGACGGTGCGGGTCGCCTCGGCCCGCTCGAACGGCCCCGGCGTCGCCGAGACCATCACCAGCTGGTCGACTCGGGCGAGGAACTCGTCGAACTTGAGCGGCCGGTTGTCGATCGCCGATGGGAGGCGAAAGCCGTAGTCGACCAGGGTCGTCTTGCGCGAGCGGTCCCCCTCGTACATCCCGCCGATCTGGGGGATCGTCTGGTGGGACTCGTCGACGAAGCAGACGAAGTCGTCGGGGAAGTAGTCGATCAGCGTGTGCGGCGGGCTGCCGGGCGGGCGGCCGTCGAGGATCCGCGAGTAGTTCTCGATCCCCGAGGTGAAGCCGATCTCTTTCAGCATCTCTATGTCATAGGCGGTGCGCTGGCGCAGCCGGTGCGCCTCGAGTTGCTTGCCTTCGCCCTCGAGCTCGGCGGTGCGGGCGTTCAGTTCGTTGCGGATCTCCTCGACCGCGCGCTCCAGCGTCTCGTCCTTGGTCACGTAGTGGGAAGCCGGCCAAACCGAGACGTGGTCGATCGTGTCGAGGATCTCACCGCTGAGCGGGTCAAAGTGCTGGATGCTCTCGATCTCATCGCCGAAGAGCGCGATCCGGTAGGCGGACTCGGCGTAGGAGGGCATGATCTCCAGCACCTCGCCGCGGATCCGGAAGGCGCCGCGCCCCAGCGCCGAGTCGTTGCGCTGGTACTGCATCTTGATCAGCTTGCGCAATACCTCGTCGCGGTCGATCTCCTCGCCGACTTTGAACAGCTGCATCTTTTCGTTGTAGACCTTGGGCGAGCCGATCCCGTAGATGCAGGAGACCGAGGCGACGATGATCACGTCGCGGCGGGCGAAGAGGGCCGCGGTGGCCGCGTGGCGGAGGCGGTCGATCTCGTCGTTGATCGAGGAGTCCTTCTCGATGTAGAGGTCCTGGGCGGGGACGTAGGCCTCGGGCTGGTAGTAGTCGTAGTAGGAGACGAAGTACTCGACCGCGTTGTCGGGGAAGAACTCGCGGAACTCGTTACAGAGCTGCGCCGCCAGCGTCTTGTTGTGGGCGATCACCAGCGAGGGGCTCTGTACCGCCTCGATCACCCCGGCCATGGTGAAAGTCTTGCCGGTGCCGGTTGCTCCCAGCAGAGTCTGGAACTGCTCCCCCGCCCCCAGGCCCTCGGCCAGCCCCGCGATCGCCTTCGGCTGGTCAGCAGTCGGCGTGTAGGCGGGGTTGAGCTTGAACTCCGGCACCAGGTGACCTTACCTGGCGACTTAGGACCTATCTCGGTAGGAAACCCGCGCCCCGCGCCGAACTCCCCACTGTCCGCTGAAAACTGGATAGTGGGAGGTGGGTCATGGGACTGGTCGACCGCGACGACGGCTGGCGAATGCCGGACTGGCTGTGGGGGAAGGTCGAGCCGCTCCTGCCACCTCGCCCCGAGCACCCGCTTGGGTGCCACAACCCGCGGGTCCCCGACCGCGATGCGATGGACGCGATCCTCTTGGTCTTGCGCACCGGGATGCAGTGGAACGCGCTGAACGCGACGGGGATCTGCCACTCGAGCTCGGCACACCGGCGCTTCCAGGAGTGGGAGCAGGCCGGCATCTTCCACGAGATCTGGCGCCAGAGCCTGCTCGACTACGACTCTGAGATCGGCATCGACTGGAGCTGGCTGGCGGCCGACGGGGCGCAGACCAAGGCGCCGCTCGGCGGCCCCAAGACAGGCCCCAATCCAACTGATAGAGCCAAGGGGGGGCGAAGCGCTCGCTCCTCACCGATGCTGCCGGAATCCCGATCGGGATCGCGCACGCGGGAGCCAATCGCCACGACATGAAGCTCTTGGAGCCGACCCTGGAGTCGGTTCCGATCGCCCGGCCGATCCCCGAGGAGCGCAGCCCGCAGGGGCTCTGCCTCGACAAGGGCTACGACTACGACGACATCCGCGAGCTCGCCTTGCGTCAGCGCTTCGAGCCCCACATCCGCACCCGCGGCGAGGAAGTCGAGCTGAAGACCGACCACCCCGACTGGAAGGCCCGGCGCTGGGTCGCCGAGGCTTCTCACTCGTGGTTCAACCGCAACCGCGGCGTCCTCGTCCGCTGGTCCAAGAAGGAGGAGAACCACCTCGCCTTCTTACAGCTGGCCGGCGGTCTGATCGCCTTCAAGAAGGCGCACGCGGCGCGGCTGGCTGCGGTCTACTGAGATAGGTCCTTAGTCGCTCTATGCGCGACTAAGTCGCCAATCCTCCCCACCTGGAAGACTGCGCGGCCGATGAGCCGCTCACGCAAGGCCCTGGCGGGCTTCTTCACCTTTGCCGGCACGATGCACTTCGTGATTCCGCGCAGCTACGAAGCGATCATGCCGCCGTCCCTGCCCCGCCACCGCGAGGCGGTGATCGTCAGCGGTCTCGCCGAGATCGCCGGCGGAGCGGCCGTCCTGCATCCGAGAAGCCGTGGCTTCGCCCGTTGGTGGCTGCTTGGCCTCCTGCTCGCCGTGTTCCCCGCCAACGTGCACATGGCGGTCAACCCGGAGCAGGTCGAGGGACTCGACCTGAAGCGCGTGCCGCGCTGGGCGCTGTGGGCCCGCCTACCCCTGCAGCCGCTGGCGATGCTCTGGGTCTGGCGCGCCACCCGCGATTAATTCGTGTTATAAACGTGTGGTTTTGTCTGTAGTTCTTCTGTCTGTAGAGCTTCTGTCAGTGAAGACAGAGAATCCCCGAATGAAACCACGTGAGCGTTTCTCGACCAATCTGCGCAAAGCGCGCCAAAAGACCGGAATCTCGCAGGAGGAGCTGGGTTACCGCTGCGAGCTCCATCGCACTGAGATCTCCCTGCTCGAGCGGGGCGGGCGGGAGCCCCGGCTGGGCACGATCATCAAGCTCTCCGGGGCCCTCAACACGACACCAGAACAGCTCTGCGAAGGCATTACCTGGCTGCCCGACCGCAAGCGCTTCAAGTACAAGTAGGGCAGCCGACTCCTCTCGACGCCGGGGCAGCTAGGGCAGGAACTGTTCGAGCAGGCCCTGGGCCGGGCCGAGGAAGGTCTGGAGCTGGTCCAGCAGCACTTCGGCGTCGTCGATCAGTTCGATCGCCTGTTCGAGCGGGATCCGACGCAGCGTCTCGCGCAGCGGCGCTGCGATCAGCGGGTTGAGCGCGCCCGCTTCTTCGGCGTCGACGACCGCGCGCAGCAGCCCGGCGCGAACTGCGCGGGCGAGCTGGCTATCTTCGATCCCGTAGCGGCGCGTGAAGCGCTCCCGTGACTCGGGGGTGGCCAGCGCTCGGGCCAGCGTCTCCCGGCTGACGCCCAGCTCGCAGGCTGCCCCGTCCAGCGCCGAGAGGGAGAACTGCTCGGCCAGCTGCTGCAGCCCTTCGGGATCGCGCCACTCCCGCTCCTCACAGGGGTCCTGGACCTGCGCTGGGGCGTAAGAGGAGCCGCCAGCCGCCAGGTAAGCGAGAACCAACGCCGCCGCAGCCGCGATCGAGCCGACGACCAGGAGCATTCCCTTTCGCTCGACGCTCACAGATCCACCCTACGCGCGAGGCCGATCGGGACCAGGGCCAGCAGCCCGATCAGGGCGCCGAGCCCGAAAGAGGGACTGAAGGCGTGGGTGGCGCCGCGGTTGAGCTGCTCCTGCAGTTCGTCGCGCAGCTCGACCGCTTCCTCGCGCTCCTCGGGATCGTCAGGAAGCGGCTCGAAGGCGGGTCCGATTGTCGGCACCCGGCCGCGCTCGTCGTCCAGCTGGTCCTCGATCCGCTGCGCCAGCTCCAGCTTCAGCAGCGGGCTGACCGGGGAGTCGAGGACGACGGCGGTGCCGGCGTCGATTGCGTCGCGACGCTGCTCGCCGATGTCGGAGGTGAAGATCGGGGTCACCGCAAGCAGCCCGATCACGACGCCGGCGTGGCGTGCCGAGATCGTCCAGCCACCGTGGATCGCCTGCGGCGCCCGTCCGGCGAGCGCCGTCTCGGTCAGCGCCGAGAGCACGAGGGAGAGGCCGACGCCGACAAGGAGCTGCGGCGGAAGGGTCAGTGCAACCTCGGCCTTTGGCAGCAGCGCCAGCCCACCCAGCCCGCCGGAGACGAGGATCGCCCCGGCGGCGGCGCGGGCACGAGCGCCGGCAACCTGCGGGCCGATCCGGCTGCCGAAGAAGGCCGCCAGCGGCATCACGCTGACCACGATCGCGGCGCCGATCGGGGTAAGGCGCCAGCCCTCGATCAGCAGCAGCACGAGCAGGAACAGAGCGGCGGCGATCGCCGCCGAGACCATCGCCAGGGCGAGGTTGGCAAGCAGGTGGGGGCGACCGGTGCTGCGCAGCTCGGCGGCCAGGATGCCGGTCTCCGCCTCGTGCCTGGCGACGGCCAGGATCGGCGCCCCTGCCACGATCGCCACCGGCACCTGGAACAGGAAGATCGACTGCCAGGAGACCAGCTCGGTAAGCAGGCCGCCGAGCGCCGGCCCCAGCGCGGCGCCGGTCGCGCCCGCCGTAGCCCAGAGCGCGACGGCTCGACGCTCAGATCCGGTAGTGGCCGGCAGCAGCTCCAGCGCCGCGGTCACCGCGGCGGCGCCGCCGAGCGCCTGCACACAGCGGGCGGCGATCAGCGTCCCCAGCTCCGCCGAGAGGCCGCAGGCGAGGCTGGCGCCGGCGAAGACCGCGAGTCCGACGGCGCCCGTGCGACCGGGCCCGAAGCGGCGGGCGAGATGGGCAGCCGGAACGGCGACGAGCGCCATCACCAGGTTGAAGGAGATGAGCACCCAGGTGACCCCGGCAACACTGGTGTCGAGCTCGCGATAGATCTCCGGCAGGGCCAGAACGACGATCGAGGAGTCGGCCAGGACCAGGCCGACTGCGAGCGCCAGGGCGGCGACGCGAGGGCGGGGAGTGCTCACCGGTAGCCCAGCTCCTCGGTGTACTCGTCGCGGTAGGCGTCCTGCTTGTCGAGCACGTCTTCGACGTAGCCGCGAGTTTCCTCGAAGCCGATGTCGTCGAGCGACATGCCGGACCCGCCCCACTCGTCGGCGTTGGTGGGCCCAGCGTTGTAGCCGGCCAACGCCGCCACCCAGTTGCCGTCGTAGCGGTCGAACAGCTGACGCAGCAAGAAGGTCCCGTAGCGGATGTTGATTTCGGGATCGGAGAGGTCCTCGAGCTTGAAGCTCGTGCCGCCGCTGAGGCGCTCGATTTCGTTTGCGGTGGCTGGGGTGATCTGCATCAGCCCACGCGCCCCGGCATGTGAGGTCTGATCGCGGAAGCGCGACTCGGCGTAGATCACGGCGGCAATCAGCGAAGCGTCGACATCCTTTTCGTTTGCCTGCTGGCGGATCACGTCCTCGTGGCGCAGCGGCAGGGTCAGCTCCTGGAGCGCACGGTCGACCTCACCTGGCACGCCCAGCAGCAGGGCGACGCAAACCCCCGCGGCCGCGACGACCGCGCTGCCGAACAGCAGACGGCGGCGACGCCTGCGCTTTCGCTTCATGACTTCAGCCTCTCGACCAGACCGGACAGCGCCTGCTCCAGATCCTCGACCGTTCCCTCGTTCTCGACCACGTGCGCGGCCCGCGAGGCCTTGTCGGCCTGGGCCAGCTGGCGCGTCTCGCGCTCGTCGACCAGCACGTGGCCACGGGCCTCGGCGCGGGTGCGCCGAAGATCCGCGCCGGCGACGACCGCGACGGTCGTGTCGAAGACCTCCTCCATCCCGGACTCGAACAGCAACGGCACCTCGACCACGGCGACGTCGGCGTCCTCCGGCAGCGAGGAGAGCCAGGCGCCGATCTTCTCCCCCACCAGGGGGTGGATTTGGGCCTCGAGCCAGCTCAACTCGTCGCGATCGGCAAAGACGATCTCGCCGATCTTGGCGCGGTCGACCTGGCCCCCGGGAGCCACCTCGGACCCCCAGCGCTCAGTCAGCCGGCCCACCAGCGGTTCCGAGTCGAGCAGCTCGTGCACGACCGCGTCGCTGGAGATCGTCGCGGCACCGAGCCGCTCAAATGCAGCCAGCGCCTCAGACTTGCCGGCCGCGATCCCACCGGTGAGCCCAATGGTCAGCGGCCTCGCCACCCGGGCCGCCGTTCAGTCCTGCTCGGACTCGCTTGCCTGCTCGTCCTCGCCGGCAGCCTCGTCGGCATCGTCAGGAGAATCCGGCCGCTCAGTGACCGATTCCCCCTCCTGCCCCGCCTCTTCACCTTCCTCAGGTTCCTCCGGCGAAGGCCCTTCCTCGGGCGGAGCCTCGGGCGTCGCCGTCTCGGCAACGGTCTCCTCGGGAGCCTCCTCCGCGGCCGGAACCTCTTGCTCCTCGGCAGCAGGCTCCTCCGCCGGGGCCTCAGCCTCATCGGCTGGTACCTCGTCAGCTTCCGAAGACGCCTCCTCTGCGGGTGGCGCCGTAGGGGGGACCTCCCCTGAGGAAGCTTCAGCTACCGGAAGGGGAGGTGGGTCCCCTGCGGCGACAGGACCCGCAGCCGGAGCGTCCTCGTCGACATCCGAACCCTCCCCCGCCGCAGCAATCTGCTCGCCAAGGTCCCCCATAGCCATTTTCTGCCCCTCAACCCGCTTGATGCTGAGCGAGAGCCGCCGCCGCTCTTCGTCGATCTCGAGGATCTTGACGTCGAGCGTGGCGCCCGGCTCGACCACCTCGCTGGGGTTCTCGACATGGTGGTCGGCAAGCTCGGAGATGTGGACCAGGCCCTCGACGCCGGGCAGGATCTCAACGAAGGCGCCGAAGGCGACGACCTTGGTCACGGTCCCGGCCAGCACGTCGCCGGCGCGGTGCGAGCTGATCACCCGCTGCCAGGGGTCCTCCTGGGTCTGCTTCAGGCCAAGCGAGATGCGCTGCCGGTCGCGGTCGATGTCGAGCACTTTGATCCGCACGGTGTCGCCGATCGCGACCACCTCGGAGGGGTGGTTGACGTGGCTCCAGGAAAGCTCAGAGATGTGGATCAGGCCGTCGATGCCGTCGAGGTCGACGAAGGCGCCGAAGTCGACCAGGTTGGAGATCTTGCCCTCCACCACCTGGCCCGGCTGGAGGCGGCCGAGAATCTGCTCGCGCACCTCCTTGCGCTCTTCCTCGAGCACGGCGCGCCGCGAGAGCACCACATTGTTGCGGCTGCGGTTGAGCTCGATCACTTTGCATTCGAGCGTCTCGCCCGTGAACTCGTCGAGGTTGTGGACGCGGCGAATGTCGACCAGCGAAGCGGGCAGGAAGCCGCGCACGCCAAGGTCGAGGATCAACCCGCCCTTGACCACCTCGATCACGTTGCCTTCGACCGGTTCGCCCGACTCGGCGGCGGCCTCGATGCGGCGCCAGGCCTTCTCGAAGCGGGCCCGCTTCTTGGAAAGGATCAGGCGGCCGTCGGCGTCTTCCTTGGTAAGGACGAGGGCGTCGACCTCTTCGCCAAGCTCGACCTCGTCGGCCGGGTCGACCGACTTGCGGATCGATAGCTCGCCGGCCGGGATGACTCCCTCCGACTTGTAGCCGATGTCGACCAGGACCTCGTCCTTGTCGATCCGCACGACCTTGCCCTTGACCACGTCTCCCTCCTCGAAGGAGACCATCGTCGCCGCGTAGTTGGGGACGAGTTTGCCGTCGACTTCGGTGAGAAGGTCGCCGGAGCCCTCAGCAGGCGTGCTGGGAGCGGTGGATGCCAAGGTCGTATCGGTCAAGGTCGTATCGGTCACGGACACAGCGGCGAATGATGCCAGAGGGGATACGCTCCCGTCGTGCCGGTGCGCGCGACCAAACGCGGCGACGAACGAACCCCCCTGTTGGGCGGCCATGACGTGCTGATCTGCGGGGCGAGCTTCGCCGGGCTCGCGGTGGCGCGCGAGCTGGCCGGCTCGGGCTCGGACGTGATGGTCCTCGACCGCTACGAGATCGGCGAGCGCCAGACCTCTGCCTGTGGCATCCCGACCGAGTGGCTGCGCGCCACCGGGCTGATGGAGGCCGAGCGCCAGCGCTTCAGCGAACTGGTCGTGCACACCCCCCACGGGACCTCTCGCATGGACCTGCCCTGGACCTTCTCCACCTTCGACTACCGCGAGCTTTGCGAGCTGCTCTGGAGCCAGTGCGACGCCCACTTCGAGACCGCCAAGGTCAACGGCCGCGCCCGGCCTGCCAACGGCGACGGTGCAATCCACGTCGACACCGACCGCGGCATCGTCTCGGCGCCGCTCGTCGTCGACGCGCTGGGCTGGCGCCGGGTGCTGGCCGCTGGAGACGGCTACCAGCCCCCGGACGCGCCGCTCTCGCGCGGGCTCGAGGTCCATCCCGACGGGGCCAGCGAGGACCTCGAGATCTGGATCGACCGACGCTACGTCCCGGCGGGCTACGGCTGGTCCTTCCCCGCCCGCGACGAGCTGCGGATCGGAGTCGGCTCCTTCGATCCGCGCTTCCACGTCCGTGAGACGACCGAGCTGCTGGCCGAGGACCTGGGGCGCGACCGGGTCCGCTACCAGGGCAACTGGATCCCCCACAAGCTGCGCCGCGCCACCGAGGCCGGCATCTTCTTCGCCGGCGACTCGGCCGGCCACTGCCTGCCGCTGACCGCGGAGGGCATCCGCACCGCCCTCTACTTCGGGATCGCGTTGGGGCGCGAGCTGCGCGACGTGGTCGAGGGTGGACAGAGCCGTGAGCAGGCCGCCACCCGCTATGCCGAGTTCAACGACTCCCACGAGTGGAAGTTCCGCTGGATGCTGCGGGTGCAGAAACTCATTCCCAGGGTGCCACCGCGGGTCCTGGGCCCGCTGGTTCGCCTCTTCGGCGCCAAGCGCTTCGTCGACTGGTCCTTCGGCCACTACCTGCGGATCGCCCCGCCGGAGCTTGCTAGCGCACGACCAGGATCGTCCCCACCAGCAGCAGCGCGACCCCGAGCAGCCGCTCGGGCGTAAGCGCCACCTCGTCGAGGCCGAACCAGCCGAAGCGGTCGATCACGACCGAGGCAGTGAGCTGGCCGGTGATCGTCGCCGCGGCGACACCTCCCGCCCCGATCGCCGAGACCGCTATCAGCGCGTTGGCGACGTAGACAGCGCCAAGCAAGCCCCCGAGCAGGTAGTACCAGCTGACGTCGAAGGTCGAGCCGAGCCCGCCGGCCTTGCCGCTAAGGACGACGATCGCCGCCAGCGCCACGGTGCCGACGACGAACGAGACCAGCGCCGCGGGAAGGCTGCCGGTCGCCTTGCCGAGCCCAGCGTTGATCGGCGCCTGCAGGGCGATCAGGCCACCAGCGACGGCGGTGAGCATTACGGCCAGACCCCGATCCATGCCACCGGTCATATCAGGCGACCGTGATTCTCGGCACTCGCGAGGTGTTACACCATGTAGATGCCACCGTCAGCCGAGGATCTCGTCCCCCGCCTCTTCCTCGGTCCCGCCCTGCGCACGCAGTCGGACCGGCGGCTGGTGCGGCTCGTGCGCGAGGGCTACGAGACCGCTTTCGAGGAGATCGTCCGCCGCTATGGCGCGCCGCTGCGCCGTTACGCGGCTGCGATCGTCGGCGGCGACGCCGACGACGTCACCCAGGACTCCTTCTCCAAGGCGCTACTTGCCCTGCGACGAGACGACGCCGAGATCGAGCTGCGCCCCTGGCTCTACCGGATCGTCCGCAACACGGCCCTCAACGACCTGCGCGACCGGCCCGCGCCAAGCCGAGGCTCTCGCCGAGACGATCGCCGGCGGGCGCAGCCCAGCCGAGGAAGCGAACAGCGCGAGGAGCTGACCGAGCTGATGACCCGGCTGCGCGCCCTGCCGGAGCCCCAGCGCGCGGCAATCGTGATGCGCGAGCTCGAAGGCCTTAGCCACGAAGAAATCGCAGCCGCGCTGGGGGTCACCGGCGGGGCGGCCCGGCAAGCGATCCACCGGGCCCGCACGACGCTCCGCGACGCCGCCGGCTTCCTCATTCCGATCCCCCTGCTGCGCATGTTGATTGACCATGGCGCCGAGGCCACGGCCGCCGCCGGAGCGGGCGCCGGAGCAGCGGCTGCGGGCGCCTCGATCGGTGGGGCAGGAGGCGGCACCGCCCTCAAGGCCGGGCTGGCGACGGCGCTGATCGCGGGCTCCGTGGGTACCGGGGTGGCGCTCAAGGACGAGCGCCAGAAGGTCGACACGAGCGGGCCGCCCCCGCAGTCGTCGCGCAGGCGCCGGCAGATAACACCGGGGGGGCAACTGACAGCGCCCCCGTCATCGACTCCTCGCGTGGGTCTGGCAGTGGCGATGACGATGGCGGTCGATCCGGGTCGGACGACGACCGAGGGTCCGATCGGGACGACGACTCCGACCATCGCGGCGAGAACCGCGACCAGGACGACGACTCCTCAGGCCCGGGACGGCGGGGAGAGTCGGGACACAGCGACGAGGACGAGGGGTCAGGTCACGACGACGATCGCAGCGGCGGCGGATCGGGCTCCAACAGCGGGCCCGGCTCGGGCGAACCCGAGCTCTCCGGCGACGACGACTTGGAACCCGAGTCAAGCGAGGAAGCCGAGATCGAGGACGACTCGTCTGGCCCCGGCAGCGGCGACTGACTCTTACTTCGCCTCCAGCCAGTCCTTGCCGATGCCGACGTCGACCTCGAGCGCCGGGTCCAGGGGGTAAGCGGCACACATCTCGCGCCGCACCAGCTCGGCCGCGTCGTCCATCTCCCCCGGTGGCCCCTCGAAAAGCAGCTCGTCGTGGATCTGGAGGACGAGGCGGGTCTTCGTCCCTGCCTCCACCAGCGCCCGGTGGCAGCGCACCATCGCAACCTTGATGATGTCGGCTGCGGTGCCCTGGATCACCGTGTTGACCGCCAGCCGCTCGCCGAGGCGGCGTGTGTTGGGATTGCCCGAGCGCAGCTCCGGTATCGGCCGGCGCCGACCCATCAGTGTCGTCACGTAACCCTCGTCCTGCGCCCGCTCGACCACCTGCTCGCGGAAGGCACGCACAGCGGGGAAGCGCTCCAGGTAGCGGGCGACGAATTCCTCCCCCTCCTTGCGCGGGATGTTGAGGCGGTCGGAGAGGCCGAACCCGGTCAGCCCGTAGACGATGCCGAAGTTGACCATCTTCGCCTTCGAGCGCTGGCCGACGTCGACATCGTCGCGCGAGATCTCGAAGACCTCGGCGGCAGTCGCGGCGTGGACGTCTTCGCCGGCCTCGAAGATCTTTTTCAGCACGTCCTCGTCAGCGACGTGAGCGAGCACCCGCAGCTCGACCTGGCTGTAGTCGGCCGAGAGCAGGCGGGCACCGCGCTCAGCGACGAAACAGGCGCGGACCGGGCGGCCGAGCTCGGTCCGGATCGGGATGTTCTGCAGGTTGGGATTGGTGCTGGAGAGGCGGCCGGTGGTGGTCGCTGCCTGGTTGAAGGTGGTGTGGACTCGGCCGGTCTGCGGGTCGATCAGGTCGGGCAGCGAGTCGAGGTAGGTGTTCTTCAGCTTGGTCAGCTCGCGCCAGGACTCGATCTTCTCGATGATCGGGTGCTCGTCGCGGATCTGGGCGAGGACGCGGGCGTCGGTCGAGAAGCCGGTCTTGCCGCGGCGCTTGCGGGTCAGGCCGAGCTTCTCGAAGAGGACCCGGCCGACCTGCTGCGGCGAGCCGATCGTGAACTCCTCCTCGGCCAGCTCGTAGATCTCGGCTTCGAGGGTGGCGATGCGCTCGCCGAAGCCGGCGCCGACCTCGGCCAGCCGCTCGGCGTCGAGCTTCAGCCCCTCCCGTTCCATCGCGGCGAGCACGTGGACGAGGGGCAGCTCGACCTCGCTCAGGAGCGTCTCCAGCGCGAGCTGCTCGATGCGGGGACGCTGCACCTCGGCCAGCGCCGCCACCAGGCGCGCCTCCTCGGCCGGGTCGAGGCCGGCCTCGCCTTCGCCGTCGTCCTCCAAGGAGAGCTGGCCGTCGTCGGGGTCGCCTCCGCCGGTGGCGACCGCGGCGATGCCGATCCCGGCGTCGGCTCCGAGCTCGGTCAGGTCGTAGGTGCGGCGCTGTGGCTCGATCAGGTAGGCGGCGAGCATCGTGTCGTGGTCGAGGGTCAGCTCGACCTCCTCGCGGGCGGCGGCTGCAAGCAGGCCGTGACGGCCGCCGCCGAGCGACTTGGCGTCGTGGGCGACGAGCGATCGCTTGGCGATCGCCACCGCCAGCTCGTCGGGCGTCGACGAGCCGGCGAGGACGCGCTCGCCCTCGACGCCTGCCCAGCGCTCGCCGTCGATTGCCAGAGCGACCGGCCCCTCCCCCTTGCTGAGATCGGCGGGCGTGCCCTCCTCCGCCTCGACCGCCAGCTCGGTCTCGACCCTGCGACCCGGCACCGCATCCCCATCCAGCAGCGCTTCTTCGAGCCGCTCCATCACTGCCCGCAGCTCGAACTCGCGCATGAAGTCGCGCAGGGCGCCGCGGTCGGGCTCAGACCCCATCACCGCGCCCAGATCGACGCCGGTATCGATGTCGTACTGCAGCGTCGCCAGCTGCTTCGACATGCGGGCGTCGTCGGCGTGCTCGAGCAGGTTCTGCTTGCGCTTGGCGCCGGAGATCTCCTCGACGCTGCCGAGCACGCCCTCGAGCGAGCCGAACTGCTGCAGCAGCTGCGTGGCCGTCTTCTCGCCGATGCCGGGGACGCCCGGAATGTTGTCGGAGGTGTCCCCCCGCAGTCCCATCAGGTCGGTGATCAGCTCCGGGGCGACTCCGTAGCGCTCGAGGACCGCGTCGCTGTCGTAGATCTTGGTCTCGGTGATCCCGCGCGAGGTGCTCATCACCCGCACTCCATCGCCGACCAACTGGTAAGCGTCGCGGTCGCCGGTGACGACCATCACCGGGATTCCCTGCTCGCGAGCCTGACGGGTCAGTGAGGCGATCACGTCATCGGCCTCGTAGCCCTCGACCTTCACGTTGGCGTAGCCGAAGGCCTCGACCAGGGGCATCAGGTGCGGCCACTGCTCGCGCAGCAGGTCGGGGCGGGGTTTGCGCTGCGCCTTGTAGAGGTCGTAGGTGACCTCGCGTCCCGACATACCCGCGTCCCAGGCGACCACGACCCCGGCGGGGTGGTGCTCGTCGATGATCTTGACCAGCATCGAGGCAAGCCCGTAGATCGCATTCGTCGGCCGCCCGTCGCTGGTCCCGATCGACTCCGGCAGCGCAAAGAAGGCCCGGTAGGCGAGCGAGTTCCCGTCGACCAGGAAGAGCTCCGGTCGGTCCTCGCTCCTCATTGGCTTGGCGGCCATATCGCCACTCTATGAGGCGAGCCCGAGCGCTTCCCGCAGGTCATCGACGACCTTCGCCGCATCCTCCCGGATCTGGCGTTCGGTGAAGCGGCTAACCGCATAGCCGCGCCGGCGCAGGTCGAGGTCGCGCGCATGATCATCCTCGAAGGCGATGCTGCCGCGATGCCAGCGATGGCTGTCGGTCTCGACTGCGAGCCGCTCGACCGGCCAGAGGAAGTCGACCGTCCAGCGACCGATTCGGACGTTGACGCGCGGCTCGGGGAGGCGATGACGCCGGCACAGCTGGAGGAAGTCCCCCTCCAGGTCGCTGCGTGTCCCGTCCGTTCCGACCTTCGTCCCCAGTGAGAAGCCGTGCATCTCCGCCTGCCGAGTCGCGCGCCTGACCAGCCTCGGCGGCACAGACGTCCGCAGATCGGCAATGGTGCGAGCGGGAGTGGTCACAGGAATCCCGCGGTGACGGGTGACCTGATCGGGTGCGAGCGAAGCACAGCGGTGCAAGCGGATCCCGGTGCGCATGCGACGACCCGCCTGAGTTGGCACGGAGACGTGAACGGGGCCGGAGATCGGTCGCAGCAACTTCCAAAGAGCGGCTGCGCTCCCATGGCTGAGCGCAGCATCCGGTCCGCTCGCCAACACCGCCGCCATCCAACGTCCTTGCACCCCAAAGCCGGTGTGCCCCACCGCGTACACGCCTTGATGCATTCGGTGAAGTCGCCCGCGATGTGCTCGTTTTGCGATCGCCGACCGGCTGAGCCCTGAATCAAGAAGCTGCCGATGCGTGATCACCCCGTGCTGCCGAGCCGCTGTCCGTGCGACCGCCAGGTCGATCAAGTCGCCTTTGTCGCCCATAGGGATACAAAGGCGACTGGAGCGGCGATCTCGCCCCTACGTGGACGAGGAGCGTCTGGCGACGAGGGTGCGGGTGAGTGATTCGGGGCTCGCTCCTTGGGGGAAGAACTGGATCTCGACCTTAAGCCGCAGCCATCGCGCCTGCAGGCGGCGGCGGGCGGCGGCGGAGAGCTGGCAACGCAGCGTCGTGGCGCCGGCCCGCTTCATCTCCGAGCGGCTTGCACATGCAACAACGGCGCCGCTTGTCGTGCCGATCGAGGCGCGCTTGCTGACCCTCCCCGGGGCCGGGAGGCTGAGACGGGTGACGAGGAAGCCGCCGGCAACCGTCGAGCGACCTACTCGCATCGTCCTTGCCGCGACCAACGGCGACGGATCGAAGAGCTGTGAGGAGGAAGGCTCGGGACCCGTCGCAGGCTCAGGCTCGCCTTTCGGCGTCGCCAGCCATGCGGCGAGGTCCGCGGGCCGGGCGGCGATGAAGGCCCGCGTGGCCTCGACGGCCTCGGCTATCTCGGCGACGGTGTGTTCCTGGCGCGGATCCATCTCCTGCCACGGCAGCAGCAGCTCAGCGATTGCCGCGGCGTGCGAGTCGAGATCGAGCGTCGCGATCGCTGCCGACGCATCGCTCAATGCCGCTTCATAGGCGGTGCTGCAGCTAGCGTCCGTGAGGCACCGGTCGAAGAGAAGACCCGCGTCCCCCTCGAAGGGCAGGCGATTGCTCCAGGCGTGATCGGTACCCCAGGGGACCATCTCGAACTCTCCCGCGGAATCACTGTGAAGGTAGAAGTTGTTTGGCCAGAACTCGCCCTCGATGCCGGAGTAGCCATCCCAGTGGCCGATGTAGCGCTCCGTCGCCCACATCCGCACCATCTGCGAGAGATCGGCCACCCCGGCCATGCCATCCGACCAGTCGCCCGTCGCCCCGTTGGCAGCCGCAATCAGGGCTTCTAGGTCGCTGCGGTCCTCCTCGTCGCCCTCGTCGACCTCGAAGGCCGCCGCGCCTCCTGGCGTCACGTCGGATCCATAGGAGCCCTCGTAGAGGTGAGCCGTCGCACCGAACCATCGTGCGAGACCGACGTCGTCGAGCGTCTCGACATTCAGGTAGAGCCCGTAGTCCTCACCGTTGACGCGCACGTAGGCGTAGCCGGTGCGGGGCGCTGCTACACCGACGGCGCGAAACGCCTCGTAGGCGAGGGTCTCGTGGACCATCGAGGGGTCCTGGACCATGTTGTTGAGGGTCAGCTTCTTGAGGCCGAGGAACTTCTGGCCTTTGACGAACTCGTTGAACTTGATCTTGAAAGCGGCCTTGCCGGCCAGGGCTTTGAACGAGCCCTGGCCCTTGAGGCGAATGCCGACGTCGATCGGCGTCGATGCCTCCTCCACGCCGGCCGGCGTGCCGTCCGTAGCCGCCAGCGAGAACGTCCCCGGCTGGTACTCGTCCGGTTTCGCTTCCAGCGCCTCGATCGAGGCTGCGGGTAGCGTCAACTCGATCGCCACGACCGTCTCCGGCTCGTACATCGACGCGGCGGGGTCCGGCGGGGCTTGGGCCGTCGCGGTCGCAGCCGTCACCGAGCAGCCCAGACAGAGCGCGATTGAGGCGCGACGGGCCATGGCCAGGGACCTTGCGGAGAGGAAGCGAGCGATCACTGCGCGCAACGCTAACGCCAGGCATGCGAGGGCGCGGGGCGCGAATCTGATTCGATAGCCGCCCATGGCTGTCAGCGCTCAATACAGCGTCACGATCCGGGTCGAGCTCGACGCGCGGCAAGAGCCGCTCGGCAAGCTGACCGCGGTGATCGCCGAGGCCGGCGGTCAGCTGCAGGGGGTCGACCTGGTGCCCGGCGCCGGCGGCGAGGGCAAGCGCGTGCGCGAGTTCACGATCGACGCCCAGGACCGCGAGCACTGGGAGCGGATCCTGCGCGGGATCGGCTCGACCCGCGGGGCCAAGGTGCTCGACTACGTCGACCGCACGATGCAGATGCACCGCGGCGGCAAGATCTCGGTCGAGAACAAGTACCCGCTGAAGACGCGCGACGACCTCTCGATGGCCTACACGCCCGGCGTCGCCCGCGTCTGCCAGGACATCCATGCCGAGCGTGCCAAGGCCTTCGAGTACACGATCAAGAAGAACACGGTGGCGGTGGTCTCCGACGGTAGCGCCGTACTTGGGCTCGGCAACATCGGCCCGGAGGCGGCGATGCCGGTGATGGAGGGCAAGGCGATGCTGTTCAAGGAGTTCGCCCAGGTCGATGCCTTCCCGATCTGTCTCGATACCCAGGACCCGGACGAGATCGTCAAGGCGGTCGAGCTGATCGCGCCCACCTTCGGCGGCATCAACCTCGAGGACATCTCCGCCCCGCGTTGCTTCGAGATCGAGGACCGGCTGAAGGAGTCGCTCGACATCCCGGTCTTCCACGACGATCAGCACGGCACCGCGGTGGTGACGATGGCGGCGCTCTTTAACGCGCTGAAGATCGTCGGCAAGCCGATCGAGCAGCTGCGGGTGCTGATGGTTGGGCTCGGTGCTGCTGGGGTAGCGGTGACAAAGATGATGCTCGCTTCCGGCGTCACCCATGTGGTCGGCTGCGACCGCCAAGGCGCCATCTCCACCGAGCGTGAGGACTATGTCTCCGGTGAGATGAGCGGGATCAAGCGCTGGTACGCGGAAGTCTCGAACCCCGACAAGATGAGCGGACAGCCGGCCGATGTGATCGAGGGGATGGACCTCTTCATCGGCCTCTCTGGGCCGGGGATCATCACCGCCGAGGCGCTCGGCCGCATGAACGAAGACGCGATCGTCTTCGCGATGGCAAACCCCAACCCCGAGGTGATGCCCGAGGACGCGGCGCCCTACGTGCGGATCATGGCCACCGGCCGCTCCGACTACCCGAACCAGATCAACAACGTGCTCTGCTTCCCCGGCATCTTCCGCGGCGCCCTCGACGCCGGCGCCCCGCGGATCACCGAGGAGATGAAGCTGGCGGCAGCGCAAGGGATCGCCAGCGCGGTCGACGAGGACGACCTCTCCGAGGACTACATCATTCCCAGCGTCTTCAATCGCGACGTTGCCCCGGCAGTGGCCCGGGCAGTGGTCGAGGAGGCACGGCGCGAGGGAATCGCCCGCCTCAGCGAGGAGACCGGCACCTTCTCGACCGTGGAGACGACGACGCAGTCGTGAAGGTCCTCGTCACCGGCGCCAGCGGCTTCATTGGCGCGGCGGTGTGCGATGCGCTGCTGGTCCGCGGCGACACGGTGGTAGGGCTGACCCGCGACCCCTCCCAGGCGCGGGGGAGCAACCCAAGCGTCACATGGCATCGCTGGGAGCCGACCCTGGAACGCCCGCCGGTCGAGGCCTTCGACGGAGTTGACGGGGTGATCCACCTGCTCGGCGAGAAGATCAACCAGCGCTGGACCGACGAGGCCAAGCAGCGGATCATGGAGAGCCGCCGCACCGGCACCCACAACCTGGTGGGAACGATCGCCGGCCTGCAGCGCAAGCCAAAGGTCCTGGTCAGCCAAGCGGCGATCGGCTTCTATGGCGACCGCGGCGAGGCGATCGTCGATGAGTCGGCCGAACCGGGTGAGGGATTCGACGCCGAAGTCGTTCAGGAGTGGGAGAAGGCCGCGCAGGAGGTGGAGGGTACGGGGGTGCGCCTCGTCGTCGTCCGCACCGGCCACGTGCTCGATCCACGCGGCGGCTTTCTCAAGCAGCTACTGACGCCATTCAAGCTCGGCGTTGGCGGCCCGCTTGCCGGTGGGGAGCAGTACGTCTCCTGGATCCACATCGACGACGAGGTCGGGATCCTGCTCTGGGCGCTGGAGAACGAGAAGGTGAGGGGCGTGATCAACTCGACGGCGCCGAACCCGGTCACCAACCGAGTGTTCTCGAAGGCGCTCGGGCGGGCGATCGACCGGCCGGCGGTGATGCCGGTGCCGGGAGTGACGCTCGACCTGATGTACGGGCGAAAGTTCGGAAAAGTGCTGCGCGGCGGACAGCGGGTGCTGCCGCGGCGGGCGTTAGACCTGGGGTATGAGTTCAGGCACCCTGAGTTGGACGAGGCACTCAAGGACCTGCTCTAGCGGTGGTGGCCGGAGGGGTGGCAGTCCCCTCGCCTGACAATCGCCGGGCTAATTAGCCCGGCGATTTGAGTATCCGCCAGTCGAGGGGACTGCCACCCCTCCTCCGACGGCTAGCCCAGGTCGTCGTGCAGCGATTCGCGCAGGGAGCCGGAGTCGCCCGCGCTGCGGATGGCTCGCAGCACGCGTGACATCGCGATGCTGCCCGAAAGCTCCGAGAGCTGGGCGATGTCGGCGGTGTCGAGGATCGTTTCCGAGAAGCGGCTCGCGGCCGGGGTGGGCTCACCGATGTAGGCGACCGTGGTCGAGTCCTGGGTGGCACGGCGGGCATTTGCCCCGATCGTGGCCAGATCCAAACGCCCCCGGTCTTCTGCCGGCGCCAAGCAGATGACCTGCACCCTGACGCTTTCGGGCTGACCGCTGCGTGTCAGCTCCCGCTCAGCTTCCGCACACAGCGGGGCACTGACGTAAACAGTCACCGCCGCCCCCTCGGCAACCCCTTCGTCCCCACAGCCAGCCATCGCGAGTAGCAGTACGGCAACAGCGGTGATCGCGGCCTTAAGCGAGCGGTCGAGAGGGGAGGGCAGTCCTCTCGACTGGCGGATACTCAAAGTCGCGCGCTCATTAGCGCGCGACTTGTCAGGCGAGAGGACTGCCCTCCCCTCCCCACCTCCACCTTTAGCCAAAGAACACCTCAGCCTCGCTGTACAGCTCCTCTGGCACTGTCTTTAGCTTGGCTGTCGCCTCGCTGAGCTCAACCAGCTGAATGTCCGTGCCCCGCAGCGCGGTCATCTTGCCCCACTGCCCCGCGTCCACGGCGTCGATCGCGTGCAGACCGAAGCGGGTCGCGAGGACGCGGTCGAAGGCGGTCGGGGTGCCGCCACGCTGCACGTGGCCAAGCACAGTCGCGCGCGCCTCCTTGCCGGTGCGCCGCTCGATCTCCTTCTCCAACCAGTGGGCGATGCCGCCGAGGCGGATATGGCCGAACTCGTCGAGACCCTCGTCCTGCGTCTCCGGCAAACCGCCAGACGGCTGCGCGCCCTCGGCGACGACGACGATCGGCGCGAAGCGGCTCTCGAAGCGGCGACCGACCAGCTCGCAGACGCGCTCAACGTCAAAGGGCCGCTCAGGGATCAGGATCACGTTGGCGCCGCCGGCGAGTCCGGCGTGGAAGGCGATCCAGCCGGCATGCCGCCCCATCACCTCGGCGATCAGCACCCGGTGGTGACTGCCGGCGGTCGTGTGGAGACGGTCGATTGCCTCCATCGCGATGTTGACCGCGGTGTCAAAGCCGAAGGTGTAGTCGGTGGCACCGAGGTCGTTGTCGATCGTCTTCGGCACACCGACCACTTGCAGTCCGTGCTCCTCGTACAGCCGCGAAGCCGCCCCGAGTGTGTCCTCGCCTCCAATCGCGATCAGGCCCTCAACCCCATCTGCAGCCATGTTCTCGGCGACCCCCGCCGCGCCGCCCTCCTCCTTGAACGGGTTGGTCCGCGAGGCGCCGAGGATCGTGCCGCCGCGGGGCAGGATGCCGCGCACCTCGGGCACACCGAGCGGCCCACTGTCGCGCTCGAGTGGCCCCCGCCAGCCGTCCCTATAGCCGACGAATTCGTGCTCGTAGTGTTCGACTCCCTTGCGGACGATCGCCCGGATCACCGCATTGAGACCGGGGCAATCGCCACCTCCCGTGAGCACGCCGATTCGCATACGGCGCAGCTTAAAGAGGGATAGGACCCGCTACCTCGGCTGCGGGCGAAGGACCCTCAGAGCGGCGCCGATGAAGAGGACCGTGGCGAAGACCATGCCGGCCACGGGGCCGCCCTGGCCCAGTGCGTAGGAGATTGCCATCGCGGCGATGGCGAGGAAGAGTGTGACGACCATTCCCATGCGGCGGGCAGCTTATCCGCTGGCGAGGGCGGCACGCGTCTCGCGGAGGAAGGAGCCGACGGCCTCGACAGCGGCCTGCGGCGAACCCACTTCTCCGGCTGCGCGGACCAGGCGGCTGCCGATAATCACACCGTCGGCGTGGCGCCCGACCTCGGCCGCCTGGGCAGAGGTGCCGATCCCGAAGCCGACCGCAACCGGGACTTCTGACTCGGTCTTGGCCGCGGCAACCAGGTCGGCGAGCTCAACTGGAACCCCCTCGCGCTCGCCGGTCGTGCCAACTGTCGAGACGAGGTAGACGAACCCGCGCGCGACCGCACAGATCTGAGCGCGACGCTTGGGCGACGTGGTCGGGGCGATCAGCGGAACCAGGGCCAGGCCCGCATCAGCGAAAGCGTCACGCACATCCTCGGCCTCCCCGAGCGGCAGGTCGGGGATGATGGTCCCCGCCGCACCGGCCGCAGCAGCTCGGCCTGCGAACTCGGTCGCGCCACCCTGCGCGAGCACCATGTTCGCGTAAGTCATCAGAACCACGGGCACTCGGCCTGACACCGACTCGCAGACCTCAAGGGCGCTCTCAACAGTGGCGCCCGCCTCAAGCGCGGCAGTAGCCGCAGCATGAATAGTCGGCCCATCAGCCAGCGGATCAGAAAACGGCACCCCCAGCTCGATCAGATCTGCCCCGGAATCGACATACGCCTCAGCAACCGCCAGCGAAGACTCCCGATCGGGATACCCGGCCATCATGTAGGGCATCAGCGCAGCCCGACCTTCAGCTTGCGCGGCCTCAAACGCGGCGGCTATCCGCTCGACCCCGGCAGCCGTCGCCTCAGGCATCGGTTCTCTCCATTACCTCGGCCAAATCCTTATCGCCGCGCCCGCTGAGGCAAACGACGTCGTAGCCATCGCCCCCCCCGTTCTCAAGCAACCACGCAATCGCATGAGCCGACTCGAGCGCCGGAATGATCCCCTCGAGCCGCGAAAGCTCGACGAAGGCAGCCAGCGCCTGACGGTCAGTGACCGCGAAGTAGCTCGCTCGACCGGTGTCGCGCAGGTGGGCGTGCTCCGGTCCAACCCCTGGGTAGTCGAGCCCGGCCGAGACCGAGTGGGCCTCGAGGATCTGGCCCTCTTCGTCGGCGATGATCGAAGAGAGCGAGCCGTGTAGCACTCCCGTACGTCCTGCCCCCAGCGAGGCGCCATGCCGTCCGCTCTCGAGCCCCTCCCCCGCCGCCTCGACGCCGACCAGCTCGACCTTAGCGTCGTCGATGAAGGGGGTGAAGATGCCGATCGAGTTGGAGCCGCCGCCGACGCAGGCGATCACCCGTGCCGGCAGGGTGCCCTCGACCGCGAGCGCCTGCTCGCGAGCCTCGTCGCCAATGACCCGCTGCAGGTCGCGGACCAGAGCAGGGAAAGGCGCCGGCCCAACCGCCGAGCCGATCACATAGTGGGTTGTCTCGACCGTAGTCACCCAGTCCCGGATCGCGGCGCTGACTGCCTCCTTCAGCGTGCGGGCACCGGCCTCGACCGGCACCACCTCGGCCCCGAGCAGACCCATCCGCTCGACGTTGGGGCGCTGGCGGCGGATGTCCTCGGTCCCCATGTAGACGACGCACTCGAGCCCGAGCAGCGCACAGGCGGTCGCGGTGGCGACGCCGTGCTGCCCAGCCCCGGTCTCGGCGATGATCCGCGGCTTGCCCATTCGCTGGGCCAGCAGCGCCTGGCCGAGCGCGTTATTGATCTTGTGGGCGCCGGTGTGGGCGAGGTCCTCGCGCTTTAGGTAGACGGTGCGCCCGGCCCGCTCGGAGAGGCGTCGGGCGGGGTAGAGCGGCGTCGGGCGGCCGATGAAGCCGCGGTGCAGGCTGGACAGGCGCGCGCCGAACTCCTCGTCCTCGCGCGCCGCCGCCCAGGCGGCGGCCAGCTCGTCGAGCGCCGCGATCAGCGTCTCGGGAACGTAGCGGCCGCCGTACGGCCCAAAGCGCTCCTCAACCGTGCTCATGGGGTCGGGACGCTAGCGACCCCGGCCGCCTCGAAGAAGGCCATCATCGCCGCATGGTCCTTGCGGCCCGGCTCCGCCTCGACGCCGCTGGCCACGTCAACTGCATACGGATGGGTGACCGCGATCGCCTCTGCGACGTTCTCCGGGCGCAAGCCGCCGGCGACGATCGCCGGCACCTCCGAGCGATGCTCACGCAGCAGGCCCCAGTCGAAGCTCTCGCCGCTGCCGCCCCAGAGCCCCTTGCTGCGACGGTCGAAAAGGTGGAAGTCGGTGCGGTAGGCCTCGGCGCCGTGGACGTCGGCGGCGCTGGCGACGTGGATCGCCTTGATCACCTTGACCCCCGTGCGCCGCGCCACCTCGGCGCAAAACGCGGTTCCCTCTTCCCCGTTCAGCTGCACCATCGTCAGCCCGGCGTCCTCAACCGCCTTCGCAACCTCCCCCAGCTCCGGGTTCACGAACACGCCGACGACCTCACACTTACGCCGAAACGCAGCCGCAATCCGCACCGCCTCCCCCGACTCACAGAAACGGGGGCTTTTGTCGTAGTGGATGAGGCCGATTGCCCACGCCCCGAGGCGAACGGCCTCTGCCGCATCGTCCAGATTCGTAACTCCGCAGATCTTCACGCGCATCAGCCCAGAGTACGGGAGGCGTCACGTTGGGCAGCCCGTCCTGCGGGGCGGCAGCTCGGGCGGGTGGCGCCGTAGGGGGAACCACCCCTGAGGAAGCTTTAGCTACCGGAAGGGGTGGTGGGTCCCTGCGGCGACAGGACCCGCCCGCCGCTACTGCGCCGAGTCCGGCCGCTGCCCCAACGTGACGACGATCGTCTTCGTCCTTTTGCCCCGCCGCACCGTAAGCCTCATCTTGTCGCCCGGCTCAGCCTCGTTGACGAGATCGATGACTTCGTCCATCGAGCTGATCGGCTCTCCTTCCACCTCGACGATGATGTCGCCGCCCAAGTCGAACTCAGCGCCGTCGATCGTCGCTGAGGTGTCGCCGCCTTCGAGCCCAGCGTCCTCGGCCGGCCCGCCGGGGACCACCTCCTGCACCAGCACACCCTCCTCCACCGGCAGGTTCAGTGCTTTCGCCAGGTCGGGGGTGATGCTGCCGCCGCTGATCCCGAGGTAGGCGTGCTCAACCTCGCCGTCCGCCTTCAGCTGCTCGACCACGTCGCGCGCGGTGTCGATCGGGATCGCGAAGCCGATCCCGACATTGCCCCCGGTTCGGGTCTGGATCTGGGCGTTGATCCCGATCACGTCGCCGGTCACGTCGATCAGCGGGCCGCCCGAGTTGCCGGGATTGATCGCCGCGTCGGTCTGGATCACGTGCGAGATCGAGAAGCCGTTCGGCGCCTGGATCTGGCGTTGCAGGGCGGAGACGATGCCGCTGGTCACGGTGCGGTCAAGCCCGAACGGGTTGCCGATCGCGACGACTGGATCGCCGACCTGGGCCTGCGAAGAATCGCCGAGCGCCAGCGGGTGCATCTGATCCGCCGGGGCGTCGACCTTGAGCAGGGCGACGTCGGTGGCCGGGTCGGTGCCGACGATCTCAGCCGAATAACTCTCGTCGGAAGAGCCCAGCGTCACCTGGACTCGGTCGGCGCCCTCGACGACGTGGCTGTTGGTGACCACGTGTCCCTCCATGTCGATCAGAAAGCCAGAGCCGGTAGCCGTACCGCCGCCTTCTTCTTCGGGTTCAGGTTCGCCGAACGGACCCGGCGCGCCCGATTCTCCACCGACGCCCTCGGCTTCGATGAAGGCGACCCCCTGTCCGTCGCGACGGTAGATCTGGTTGACGATGTTTTCGTCGTCGCTGTCCTTCACCGCCACCGGAGCGGCCAGCGGGGTGACAACGGCGGGCGTCGAGTCCCCCTCGGCCTCGATCCAGCCGGCGGCGATCGCCACCCACCCGAAGACGGCGACGACCCCGCCGCCGACCAGAGCCGAGAAGAAGGGAGTGCGCAAGAAGTGCCTCATCGAGGGACGATCATCCAGGACCACTTCAAAGTTCTCTTAAAAATGGGCCGAACCGGATCTCAGGGCAGGTGGTGCTCGCGCGTGCCCTCGTCGGCGCCGGTCAACTCCCGGGTCCTCGCCTCCGGGTCCGGCGCACTCATCAGCGCGGTGCCGATCAGCACCGCGTCGACCCCGACCCGCTCCAGCTCCTCCAGCTCGGCGCGCTCAGAGATGCCGCTCTCGGCGACGACCGTCTTGCCGGCCGGCACATCCGGCATCAGCTCGTAGGTCGTCGCGACGTCGACCGTCCCCTCGTCGAGGTTGCGGTTGTTGATCCCGATCACCTCGGCGTCCAACGCCAGTGCCCGCTCCAGCTCCTCACCGTCGTGGACCTCGACCAGGCAGTCGAGGTCGAGGCGACGAGCCTCCTCGTAAAGCAAGCTCAGCTCACCGTCAGCGAGAGCGCGCACGATCAGCAATACCGCGTCGGCACCGTTGACCGCCGCCTCGTAGAGCTGGTAGGGGTCGACGATGAAGTCCTTGCGCAGGATCGGCAGGTCGCAGGCGGAGCGAGCGGCTCGCAGATCCTCGAGCGTGCCGCCAAAGTGACGCTCGTCGGTGAGCACGGAGAGCGCGGCCGCGCCGCCACGCTCGTAGGCACCGACCTGGTCGACGATCGCGGTGGAGGTCGATATGTCGCCGGCGCTGGGCGAGCGTCGCTTGAACTCCGCGATCAGGGAGAGGCGGGGGCGTACCAGCGCCTCGCGGAAGGGCCTGTCATCCGCCCTCGCGGAGAGACGGGACTCGAGGTCCGCCTGCGATACCTGCCCGCGGCGCTCCTCTACCCCGTCCCGGGCCGCCGAGATGAGCTGCTCGATCATTCCCACGTTGAGGCCCAGACCTTAACCGGATGGAGCGGCGGCCTCGCCGCCCATTGCCCCGGTGGTCGCGACCAGGCGGTCGAGCAGCTCTCGCGCAGCACCCGAGTCGACAGCCGTCCGGCCCTGCTCGACCCCGGCGCCGAGGCTGTCCGCGCGCCCGCCGGCGTAGATCGCGGCGCCCGCGTTGAGCAGGACGAGGTCGCGGCGGGGACCGGTCTCGCCGTCGAGCACGGCACGCGACGCTACGGCATTCTCGGCCGGCGAGCCACCGGCAACCTGGTCAAGCTCAGCGGGCCCGAGGCCGAAGTCCCCCGGCTGGACGAACCACTCCTCGGTGCGTCCCTCGGCGACCTCGATCACGCGGGTGCGAGCAGAGATCGAGAGCTCGTCGACGCCGTCCTCAGCCGTGACCACGAGAGCCCTGGCGCTGCCGAGGCCAAGCAGCGCCTCGGCGATCGTCTCCTGGTAGTGGCGGTCGGAGACGCCGAGCAGCTGGCGCTCGGCGCCCGCCGGGTTGGTCAGCGGCCCGAGGAAGTTGAAGATCGTCCGCACCCCGAGCGCCTTACGGGCCGGGACGACGTGGGCCATCGCGGCGTGATGACGAGGGGCGAACATGAATCCGAAGCCGATCTCGTCGATGCAGCGGCCGACCTGCTCCGGGCTGAGCTCGATGTCGACCCCCAACGCTTCCAGCAGGTCGGCGGAGCCGCAGCGGCTGGTGTTGGAGCGGTTGCCGTGCTTGGCAACCGCGCAGCCGGCCGCTGCCGCGATCAGCGCCGCCGTGGTCGAGACGTTGAAGGTCGAGGGCCCGCCCCCGGTGCCCGCGGTGTCGACCAGGTCGGTGCGAGCTGTGGAGACGGGAGCAGCAAGCAAGCGCATCGTCCGCGCCAGACCAACCAGCTCCGGCACCGTCTCCCCCTTTGCCCGCAAGGCGATCAGGAAGGCGCCGGTCTGGACCTCGCCGGCACGGCCCTCCATCACCTCGGCGAGGACCGCGGCGGCGTGGTCGGCGGTGAGGTGGTCGCCGGCGCAAACCGCGTCGATCGCCCTGCTGACGACATCGTTGGGTGTCATCGCTCTCCGAGGAAGTTTGCCAACAGCTTCATTCCCTGCGGCGTCAAGACCGACTCGGGGTGGAACTGAACTCCCTCGGCGGGTAGCTCGCGGTGGCGGGTGCCCATCACCACGTCACCAAGGCTGGCGCTCAGCTCCAGCTCATCCGGCAGGTCGGGGTCGGCGACCAGCGAGTGGTAGCGGCCAGCGACCAGGGGGCTGGACAGGCCGGCGTAGACGGTGCGCCCGTCGTGGTCGATCTCGGCCTCCTTGCCGTGGATCGGCTCGCCCTGCACGGTGCGTCCACCGAACGCCTCGACCAGTGACTGGTGCCCGAGGCAGACGCCAAGCGAAGGCGTGCCCGCCTCGGCGAAGGCACGGATCGCCTCAACCGAGATCCCCGCCTCGGCCGGCGTGCACGGTCCGGGCGAGACGACGAGGCGGTCGGCGCCGCGCTCCAGCAGCTCGCCGACCTGCGCTTTGTCGTTGCGCACCACTTCGACCTCCGCACCCAACTCGCCCAGGTACTGGACCAGGTTGTAAGTGAAGCTGTCGTAGTTGTCGATGACGAGGACTCTCATGGCCAATCCGGCTGCTCGCAGGCCAGCTCGACGGCGCGGAAGACCGCCTTGGCCTTGTTGACCGACTCGTTGTACTCGTAGGCCGGCTTGGCGTCGGCGACCGTGCCGCCGCCGGTCTGGACGTGGATCTGACCGTCCTTGACGACAACGGTGCGGATGTGGATCGCCGTGTCGAGGTCGCCGTTCCAGGACAGGTAGCCGATCGCGCCCCCATAAGAGCAGCGCTTGACCGGCTCCAGCTCGTCGATGATCTGCATCGCCCGCACCTTCGGCGCGCCCGAGAGCGTGCCGGCGGGAAGGGCCGAGCGCAGCACGTCCATCGCCCCAACGCCCTCGCGCAGCGTCCCGGAAACCTGGCTGACGATGTGGAGGACGTGCGAGTAGGTCTCGACCGCCATCAGCTCGTCGACCTTGACCGTGCCGTACTCGCAGACCCGGCCCAAGTCATTGCGGCCGAGGTCGACCAGCATCACGTGCTCGGCTCGCTCCTTGGGATCGTTGACGAGTCGCTCGGCGAGGCGGCGGTCCTCCTCCTCGTCGTTCCCGCGCGGGTAAGTGCCGGCGATCGGCCGCGTCTCGACCCGGCGGCCGTGCACCTTGACCAGCGGCTCCGGCGAGGCGCCGGCGATCTGGAACTCGCCGAAGTCGAGGAAGTACATGTAGGGCGAGGGGTTGACCACGCGCAGGCCGCGGTAGATCGAGAAGGCCTCGACCGGGGCGGGGGCGGAGAAGCGCTGCGAGGGGACGACCTGGAAGGCGTCGCCGGCGTGGACGTACTCGACGATCCGCGCCACCGCCGCTTCGAACTCCTTCTGCTCCAGGTTGGAGGTGAAGCTGGGCGGATCGGAGAGGACGGGTGCGTCGGGAGCGGGAACGGCGCCGCGCATGCGGCGGCGCACCTCAGCGATCTGGGCCGCGGCGCGCTCGTAGGCGGCGTCGATCCCGCCCTCGTCGTCGGTGAAGGCGCAAGCGACGATCGTCAGCTCGTGGCGCAGGTGGTCGAAGGCGAGCAGCACGTCGGTGACCATCAGCGCCATGTCGGGCAGGCCGAGCGTGTCGGGATTGGGCTCGCCGAGCGGCTCGACCGTGCGCACCAGGTCGTAGCCGAAGAAGCCGACGGCGCCGCCGGCAAACGGCGGCAGCCCCTCGACCGGGGCGGCTCTTAAGCGCTCCAGGTAGCCGGAGAGCGCGGCGTATGGATCAGGCGCCTCGCTGGTCGCGCGCGGCGCGGACTCGCTGGGGCGCTCGTCGCCGCTCCACTCGGAGAGGATCCCGTCGCTCCAGCGCAGCAGCGCCCGTGGCCTGATCCCGACGAAGGAGTAGCGGCCGACCTGGCCCTGCTCGGCGGACTCGAGCAGGAAGCAGGGCGCCCCCTCGGGCTCGCCGGCGCGCAGCTTGAGCAGGGCGGAGACGGGCGTCTCGCAGTCGTCGGCGAAGCGGGCGCGGACGGGGACGACGTTGCCCTCCGCGGCCAGCTCCCGGGCCTGCTCGAGGCTGGGCTCGAGCCGGATCTCGGCCTCAGCGGCGACGGCCATTCAACACCTCCATCGCCGCCGCCTGCGAGACCTCGCGCGAGGCGAGCAGCACGCTGAGGTGGTAGAGCAGGTCGGCCGCCTCTTCGGCAACTCGCTCGTCGGACTCCTCACGCGCCGCTCGCACCACCTCCTCGGCCTCCTCCTCGACCTTCTCGCCGAGCAGCTTCGGGTCGTCGAGCAGCTTCGCCGTGTAGCTGCCCTCGGGGCGCTCGGCAGCGCGGCTGCGCAGGACGCGCTCCAGCGCCGGCAGCGCCTCATGGGCGAGCGGAGCGCGGTCACCGTCCTCGAGCTCACGGTAGAAGCAGGAGCGCTCGCCCGTGTGGCAGGCGGGCCCAGCCGGCTCGACCAGGGCGAGGATCGCGTCGCCATCGCAGTCGTAACGCAGCTGGTGCAGGTGCAGCACATTGCCCGAGGTTTCCCCCTTGCGCCAAATCCCACCGCGCGAGCGGCTGAAGAAGTGGACCTCCCCCGTCTCAAGCGTCAGCCGCAAAGACTCCGCGTTGACATAGGCAAGCGTCAGCACCTCGCCGCTGGCGAAATCCTGCGCGATGCACGGGACCAAGCCCCGCTCGTCGAATTTCACCTGCTCGAACACCAGCCAATCGTATGGCAGCCAATGACTACCGGCTGGGTTCGGGAAGGCGGTGGGGGACGCCTCGAACGGGCGGATACTCAAATTGCCGGTCTAAGTAGACCGGCAATTGTCCGGGCGAGGCGTCCCCCACCGCCTCACTCGATCCCCAGGCGGTCGAGCAGATCCTCATCCCGCCGCCAGCGGCGGCGGACGCGGACCTGGAGGTCGAGGTGGACCTTTGCTCCAAGCTCGGCTTCGAGCGAGCGGCGCGCGCCGGCGCCGATTTCGCCCACCTTGGCGCCGCCTTTGCCGATCAGGACGCCCTTCTGCGACTCGGTCTCCGCCCAAACCTCGGCGCGGACGGTGACGAGGCCGTCCTCGCGCTTGGATATCTCCTTGACCGAGACCTCGACCGAGTGGGGAATCTCGTCGCGGGTCCGGTTCAGCACCTGCTCGCGGATCAGCTCGGCGAGCAGCAGCTCGCTCGACTGGTCGCTGTGGTCCTCCGGCGGGTACATGTAGGGGCCCTCAGGCATCAGCGCGCTGAGGCGCTCCACCAGCTCCTCCAACCCCTCGCCGCTGCGGGCGCTGACCGGGAAGACCTCGTCGACCCCCTCCAGCTCGGCCGCCTCAGCGAGCACCGGCACCAGCTCGTTGGGACCGATCCGGTCGACCTTGTTGACCGCGCAGATTGTCGGCACGCCGGCGTTCGCCGCCAGTAGGGCCCGGGCAATGAAACGGTCGCCGGGGCCGACCCCCTGCTCGCCGTTGACGACGAAGAGGGCCGCGTCGGAATCGGCCAGCTCGCGCTCCACCCGGTGCTGCATGCGCTCGGTGAGCACATCGCGAGGGCGCTGCACTCCCGGTAGGTCGACCAGGACCAGCTGGAGGCCAGCCTCGATGTCGGTGTGGATGCCGCGGATCGCACGCCGGGTGGTCTGGGGGCGGGCCGAGACGATCGCGACATGGGAGCCGACGACCGCGTTGACCAATGTCGACTTGCCGACGTTGGGTCGTCCCGCCAGCCCGATGAAGCCGGCGCGCGTCATCGCAGGTCGGTGAGCACCCGCGCCTGCAGCGCGAGCATCTCGCCGTCGTCGGTCTCGTGGTCGTAGCCACAGAGGTGGAGGACTCCGTGGACGGCGGCCTCGGTCAGATCCGAGCAGTGCTCGGGGCAGATCGCCACGTCACCCAGCTCGCGCGGGCCGGCGGTCGGCTCCGTCCCGTCGATCGGGAAGGCGAGCACGTCGGTCGGCGCGTCCTTGGCCCGGTGTTCCCGGTTCAGCTCACGGATGCGGCCCTCGTTGACGAGCTCCACCCCGACGTGACCGTCGGAGACCCCAGCTGCCGCGAGCGCAGCCGCGACCGCGTCGCGCAACTCGGTGGGCACGTCGGAGAGATCGAGACTCAAGAGCCCGGCGTCGGCCCGTGTTCCGCCCGCGCCGCGCGCTCACGGCTGCCGTGCTCGTCGTAGGCGGCGACGATCCGCTGGACGAGCTTGTGGCGGACGACGTCCTCGCCGCCGAAGTGGACGAAGGAGATGTCCCGCACCGCGTCGAGGATGTCCCGGACGACAATCAGGCCGGAGCGCTGATCGGTCGGCAGGTCGATCTGGGTGACGTCCCCAGTCACCACCATCCGCGAGTTGAAGCCGAGCCGGGTCAAGAACATCTTCATCTGCTCCGGGCTCGTGTTCTGCGCCTCGTCGAGGATCACGAAGGAGTCGTTGAGGGTGTTGTGCGTGAGGAGGAAGTCGTCGGTGACGTAGAGAGAATCCGCCGCGGCCACCTGGATGCAGACCGTCTCCGCCTCACCCGCGGGCTCGATCTCGTGCACGAATCGCATCGGACGACCGCCGTCTTCCCGCCGATAGCGTTCGCGCTTCCGCTGGAGGCGGAATGGCTCGATACCGTCGGGCAGGCGGATGTCCATGACGAACGCGTCCACGCGATGGTGGACTGGGCGACCGCTCGCCCATCCGGGCGGCCGCCCGGCCGCCACTCTGCGTCGCGAATACGCGATGCCGCCCAGCGAGCGAACCAGAAAGGCAACGTCTTTGCGGAGACGCTCAGAGCAGGTCGTGTACTGAATCCGGCAAGTCCGTCCCTGTTGTACGACCGGACCACCGTCACTGTCGAGCAGGCCCTGGAGGATGGCCGTTCGCACGGTTGTGTCGTTGTGCAGGTAAACCTCAGGAACGAACTTTGTGTCGGACCTCGTACCCGCAAGACCAAGCTCACGCAGAGCCACGGTGACGGGATTGGCGACAATCACGCCACCACGATGGCCAGTGGAATGACGGAGCACGTAGTCCACTCCTCTCTTGTGCCGTAGCTCGATCCCGTCGAGGCATTCCTCCAGGGCGCTCGCCAGCTCCGGATCAGCCGTGGCGAAGCTTGGCGTCGTCGCGCACGTCAGGCAGCCATCGCCGAGCAGGAGACCCAGGGCGTACGGGTCCAGGGGTACGTCCCAATGCGGAAGCTCGACCGGAGCGCTGAGAAGCGGCAGCTCGAACCGGTGGCGATGGGCGGCCCGCAGCCGACCAACCATCTCCTGCGTCTCAACGACTCGGCCGGGCTTTCCACGGCGGCGATCCTCCGCCGTGAAGACATGCCACAAGTGCTCGCCGCAGCACAGCGTCGATGCGCCATCCTGCGCACGCAATCGGAAGACCTCCTTGCGACCCTGGGGATACACCCCGAGGACGGGGGTCGGCAATCCGTTGGACCCGACGACTAGATCGCCGACCCTCAAGCTCCCGATCGGGCGAAAGCCAGATGGCGTAAGCACGGAGCTGGCGAGCGGCTGGGCGCGGCCGCGCATGAACGCCAACGGGGCCACCTCGATCACGCCGCGCTCGAAGTAGCCGTTGACCCGGTCGGGGTCGAGCATGTCGTAGAGCGCGTCGAAAAGCGGCCGCAGGTAAGGGTCGACCTTGGCCTGGATGTCGCCGGGCAGGAAGCCGAGCCTCTCCCCTGCCTCGACCGCGGGTCGGGTGAGGATGATTCGCTGCACTTGGCGCTCGGCCAGCGCGTGGGCAGCCATCGCCACCGCGAGAAAGGTCTTGCCGGTGCCCGCAGGGCCGATGCCGAAAGTGACCGTGTGGTCGCGGATTGAGTCGACGTAGCGCTTCTGGTTCAGCGTCTTCGGCGCCACCTTGGTGTTGCGATGGCGCCAAACGACGTCCTCGAGGATCTCCGCCGGGCTCTCGTGTGCGTCGAGCGCGCCGGTGACCGCTTCGATCGTGCCCGGCGCGACCTCGTGGCCTTGCTCGATCAGCTCGACCAGCTCGTCGACCACGGTGGCGGCGGTCTGCACGTTGCCGGAGTCGCCGTCGAGGGTGAGGACGTTGCCGCGCAGGTGCAGGTCGCAGTCGAGATGGCCGCGCAGGGCCCGCAGCACAGCGTCCTCGGAGCCCGCCAGCTCGGCGGCGACGGTGTTGTCGAGGGTGAGCTGCCTACGCGCCAAGCCGCTCACGCACCGCCGCGCTGACCCGCTTGCCGTCAGCGCGCCCGCCGACCTTCGGCATCAGCGCCGACATCACCTGGCCCATCTGCTTCTGCTCGCTGGCGCCGCTCTCGGCGACCGCGGCATCGACCAGCTCGGCCAGCTCCTCGTCGGAGAGCTGCTGCGGCAGGTAGGCCTCGATCAGCTCCGCCTCGGAGCGCTCGGCCTCGGCCTGCTCAGCCCTGCCGCCCTCGTGATAGGCGTCCGCCGCTTCGATTCGCTTCTTGCGCTCGCGCTGGAGGACCGCGACCTCGTCGCCATCGCCGTCGCCCAGCTTCGCCTCCTTCTGCAGCGCATCGACGATCATCCGCAACGCCGCGGCACGCTCCCGCTCGCCCGCCTTCATCGCGGTACGCACGTCTGCCTGGACCTGCTCGAGGACACTCATTCGCTTAAGGGTAATTGTCCGTCGAGATTGCGATCCGCTCCACCTCGCCGAGCGGCATCTGCAGGAAGCGGGTGCCGAGGTCGCGGAAGGAGTCGATGTCGCCGGTGCAGAGGAAGCGGTAGGCGCCCTCGCCGTCGGCGGTTCGGGCGAGGCCCTGGCGCTCGAGCGTGCGTTGCACGGCCGCGGCGACCGCGTGGCCGCCGCTGACGAGGCGCACGTCGCGGCCGAGGATGCGCTGCAGCATCGGTGCCACCAGGGGGTAATGGGTGCAGCCGAGGATCAGGGTGTCGACCTCGGCCCGCTGCAGCGGCGCGCAGTAGGAGCGGGCCATCTCGACCACGCCCTGGTCGAAGGGGGAGCCGTCCTGGATGAAGGGGGCGAGGTCCGGCGCCTCGACTTCGGTGACCTCCAGGGCGCGGCCCTGCTCTTCAAGCGCCTGCCGGTAGGCGCCGCTCTTAACCGTGTTCGGCGTCGCCAGCACGCCGACCCTGGCGCTGTCGGTGATCGCCGCCGCGATCTCGGCCTGCGGCTCGACCACCGGGACCACCTCCACTCCGTGCTCGCCCGCGACCTCCCGAGCCACGTCCGTGCCGACTGAGGTCGCCGTGTTGCAGGCGATCACCAGCAGCTTGGCGTCACCAAGCAGCAACGAGGCAATCGACCTGATTCTCTTTCTCAGTTGTTCTGGGTCCTTGGTCCCGTAGGGGAACCAAGCCGTGTCGCCGAGGTAGACGTAGTCCTCCTCGGGCAGTGAGACCAGACACTCGTGCAGGACGGTGAGGCCGCCGACGCCGGAGTCGAACATCGCTATCGGGAGCGAGGCGTCGAGCTGGGAAGCCGGGGACGACAGGGCGACTGGCTAGAGGAAGGGCTTGTAGGTCATGAAAAAGACCGTCACGACCACGATCAGGCCGGCGAGGCCGCCGACTTTGCCGACCCGATCGCTCAGCGCCGTGAACTCGTCGCTTAGCGAGTCCCCGGACTTGAGATCGCGCTCTGCAAGCTCCTTGGCCTTGGCGACCTGGGGCTGGAAGAAGGCGTGCTGGAGGCCGAAGAGGACGATGATCGCGACGAAGCCGATGCTGATGAACGCCTCATTCGTCTCCCAATCGCCGTCGACCAACAGGTAGACGCCGGCCAGCAGCAGCACGATCATGCCCGGGTTGACCAGGTAGCGGTCGCACTTCTGCACCCCAGTGAGGATCGCCGGGGTCGCGCGCGGGTACTGCGGCGCGACGGAGAAGAAGAGCGCGTAGCCGAAGGTCGGGCCGAACGCGAGCACCACCGCAAGAATGTGCAAGAACAGCGCGATCTTGTAGCCGGGGTCGACTATCGAGGCCAGCGGCATCGGCGACAACATATCGCTCAGTCCTGACGCAGCAGGAGCGCCGCCCAGTCGCCGTTGCGGCGTCGCTCGGACTCGACGAGGCCGCTGGGTGTAAATGCGGCGGTCACATCGTCGAGCTCCCCTGGGAGCAATCCGGAGAGCACCAAGATGCCGGCCCCTTCAAGCTGCTCGGCCACCACCCTCAGGATGGGCGCAGTCATGTTGGCTACGACGGTCGGGGCGAGCCCAGGCAGGCCTTCGCGCAGGTTGCGGCGTTCGAACTCGATCTCGACGTCGTTGGCGGCAGCGTTGGCTGTTGCCGCTTCGATCGCCGGGGCCTCGTGGTCGTAGCCGCGGATCGGGTCCCAGCCCAGCTTCGCGGCGGCGATCGCGAGGACGCCGGAGCCGGTACCTAGGTCGGTGAGCGGGCCGTGTGCTTCGCCGGCTGCCGCTAGCTCCAGCAGGAACTCCAGGCAGAGGCGGGTGGTTGGGTGGGCGCCGGTGCCGAAGGCGTGGCCGGGGTCGACGACCAAGTCGATGATTCCGGGATCGGGGTGCGGCGGCTCCCAGGAGGGCCGCAACCAGAGCCGCCCGCCGACCAGCAGCGGCTTGTGGAAGTCCTGCCAGCGATCGGCCCAATCGTCGGGGACCTCGGTGGCGATCACCTCGACCAGCCCGTCACCAGCCGCCGCCTCGACCTCGCCCAGCTCCGGCAGCTCGCCCTCGCCGCCGTAGATTGCGTACTCGACGTATCCCTCACCCTGTTCCTCCTCGACCCCGTTCGGGGCGAGCACCGTCAGCTCCGCCAGCACCAGCTCCGCCTGCTCCGGAGAGCAGCGAACGGCGAGCCGGATCACCCGAAGGCTCTGCGGACGCGGGAGAAGAAGCTCTCCTCGTCGCCCTGGCGCCGGACGTTGCGCGGCTCGAGCGCCTCGTCCAACCGCTCAACGAGCTCGCGCTGCTCCTCGGAGAGGTCGGTGGGAACGATCACGTGGATGGCGATCACCAGGTCTCCGGGCGGGCCGCCACGAGAGCCCGGCAGGCCGTGCCCGCGCAGCGCGAAGCGGGTGCCGTGCTGAATGCCGGCCGGCAGCTCGATCTCGCGCTTGCCCTCGTGGCTGGGGATCTGGATCGAGACGCCCAGCATCGCCTCGACCGCGGAGATCTCGACCGTGTGCAAGAGGTCCTGACCGCGCATCGGCCCATGGCGCACCTCGAAGCCGAAGCCGCCGCCGCCGCCGAAGAAAGCCTGAAAGATCTCCTCGACCGAGCCGAAGGCGGTGCCGCCCCCGGGGAAACCGCTGCCGCGCAAACCCTCGTGCCCGTATGCGTCATAGGTGCGGCGACGCTCGGGGTCGGAGAGCACCTCGTAGGCTTCCGCCGCCTCCTTGAACTTCTCCTCCGCCTCGGGGTCGTGGTTGTTGACATCGGGGTGGAGCTCGCGGGCGAGGCGCCGAAACGCACCCTTCACCTCCTTCTCGGAGGCGTCGCGGCCGACACCCAGGGTCTCGTAGAAGTCGCGCGGCATCGTCAGGCCGCGTAGACGGTCTCGCAGTAGCGCGAGAGCTCGCGCGCGGCGCCCCGCACCGAGGCGATCGCAGTCGCGTAATCCATCCGCAGGGGGCCGACGACTCCGACCGAACCGAGGTTGCGATGCCCGAGCCCGTAGTTGGCGCCGACGACGCTGACCGAGCGCAACTCCGGCTGCGGGTTCTCGCCGCCGATCCAGCAGAAGACCGAGCTCTCATCGAGCGCCGAGCGCAACACTCCGAGAACTGTCGCGCGCCCCTCCAACGCTCCCATCAACTCGTCGACGTGAGGAAGGTCGGCGAGGTGCTCAGCCGAGAGCAGTCGCGAGAGCCCGTGGACGTAGAGGGTGTCGCCGAGCGGCGGCGCCGTGACCAACGCCATCAGGTCGGTGACCTGAGCTAGCGCCTCGCTCGTCTCCCGCATCGCCTCGTCGACCTCGCGGCGCAGGCGCGAGAGCTCGAGGGCGACGCCGGCATCGGCGGGAGGGCCGCCCGCCGCCAGCATCAGGTCGACGTAGTGGCGGTAGCCGGCGTCCGTCGGCACCCGGCCGGCCGAGGTATGTGGATGGGTGAGCAGCCCGACCGCCTCCAGTGCGGCCAGCTCGGCGCGCACGGTGGACGGACCCCATTCGACGTCGGACCTCTCGGCGATCTGCTTCGACGCCACCGGATTGGCCGAGGAGAGATATCCCTCAACCACCAGTCGCAGAATCAGCTCTTGTCGCTCCGAGAGCACAGATGAAGTCTAGAAGCGCGGGCGGGTGCCCGCCCGCACTCCAACTACAGCTGAATCTCCGCCTCGGCGTTGCGGATGATCTGGTTCTCGCCTTGGGTGGCCACCGTGTCGATCGTCACCCGGTCGCCGTCTGCCGACTTGACCGTGCCGGTGACGACGATCTCCTGCTCGGGCGCGCCCATCCCCCGGAACTGCACCGAGAGGCGCTTCAGGGCGCGCGGATCGCCGTCCGCCAGCGCCGTATTGGCGCGGGCGACGAGGGCCATCGAGTAGAGGCCGTGGAGGATGTTGCCGGGCAGACCGACCGCTTTCGCGAACTCGGGATCGATGTGGATCGGGTTGAAATCGCCCGAAGCGCCCGCGTAGCGGTGCGGCAAGTACTTGTCCGGCGTCACCCGCAGCTCGGGGACCTGATCGCCCTCGTTCAACTCAGCCATCTCAAACCCCCCTGACGATGTTGGTCCAGATGGCGCGCACGACCTGCTCGCCGTTCTGATTGACGGACACCGACTCGAACACGTAGAAGCCCTTGCCGTCTTTCTCGTAGATCTCCAGGCACTTGGGCGTGGTGGTGATCTCGTCGCCGGAGCAGACCGGCTCACCCCACTCGAACTCCTGGCCACCGTGCACCATCGTCGCAAAGTTCATCCCGACTTCGGGGTCGAGGATCGCCGGCGCCACCGCCGGGCCGCTGTAGACGACGGCGAACATCGGCGGCGCGGCGACATCACGAAACCCGGCCGCCTTGGCCGCCTCGACGTCGAAGTGCACCGGGTTGTCGAGCCCAAGCGCGTTCGCGTACTCCTTGATCTTCTCCCGCCCGACCTGGTAGGTCGTGCCGGGCCACTCCTTGCCCACTGCGTCCGTCTTGATGCTCATCGTCGCGGCAGTCTAGTGACCAGGGGGTAGCTCGGGCGGGTGGCGCCGATCTGGGGGACCACCCCGAGGAAGCTTTAGCTACCGCAGGGGTGGTGGGTCCAGATTGGCGACAGGACCCGCCCGCCGCTGACTATTCGTCAATTTCTAGCACTGCCAAGAACGCCTCCTGCGGCACTTCCACGCGACCGACCGACTTCATCCGCTTCTTGCCCGCCTTTTGCTTCTTCAGCAGCTTCTGCTTGCGGGTGACGTCGCCGCCGTAGAGCTTCGCGGTGACGTCCTTGCGCAGCGCCTTGACCGTCTCGCGGGCGAGGATGTTCGAGCCGATCGCCGCCTGCACCGGCACGTCGAAGAGCTGGCGCGGAATCGTCTTGCGCAGCCGCTCGACCAGGCGCTTGCCCTGCTCGTAGGCGAATTCGCGGTGGACGATGATCGAGAGCGCGTCGACCTTGTCGCCGGCCAGCAGAATGTCGACCTTGACTAGGTCCGAGGCCTGGTTGCCGATTGGCTCGTAGTCGAGAGAGGCGTAACCGCGGGTCGAGGACTTGAGCAGGTCGAAGAAGTCGAGGACGATCTCGGCTAGCGGCATGTCGTAGCGGATCTGCACCCGCTGGGGACTGAGGTAGTGCATGTCGACGTGGGTGCCGCGGCGCGACTGGCAGAGCTCCATCACGGCGCCGACCTGCTCGGAGGGGCAGATGACCGTGGCGCGGATGTAGGGCTCTTCGATCGCCTCGATCGTGCCCGGATCGGGCAGGTCGGTCGGGCTGTGGACCTCGACCTGCTCGCCGTTGGTCAGGTGCACCTCGTAGCGCACGTTCGGAGTCGTTGCCAGAAGGTCGAGGCCGTACTCGCGTTCGAGCCGCTCGCGCACGATCTCCATGTGGAGCAGGCCGAGGAAGCCGCAGCGGAAGCCGAACCCGAGCGCCTCCGAGGTCTCCGGCTCCCACGACAGCGCGGCGTCATTGAGCGCCAGCTTCTCGAGCGCGTCGCGCAGGTCTTCGAAGCGGTCGGTGTCGATCGGGAAGAGGCCGCAGAAGACCATTGGCCGCACCTCGCGGTAGCCCTCCAATGGCTCGGTCGCCGGTCCCTCGAGCGAGGTCAGCGTGTCGCCGACGCGCAGCTTGGCGACGTCCTTGATCCCGGTGATCAGGTAGCCGACGTCGCCGGCCTCCATTCCCTTCACCGCAGTCATCGCCGGACGGAAGAAGCCGATGTCGTCGATGTCGGCCTCGGTCCCGTTTTGCATCGCGACGATCCGTCCGTGCTTGCGGAAGGCACCGTCGACCATCCGCACGTAGGCGATCACGCCGCGGTACTGGTCGAACTCGGAGTCGAAGATCAGTGCGCGGGGCGCTGCCGCTGGGTTGCCCTCAGGCGGCGGCACCCGGGCGACGATCGCCTCCAGCACGTCGACCACCCCCTCCCCCGTCTTCGCCGAGATCGGCATTGCGTCGCTCGGATCGCTGCCGAGCAGGTCGGCGATTTCGCTGGCGACCCGCTCCGGCTCGGCGCCCGGCAGGTCGACCTTGTTGATCACCGGGATCAGCTCCAGCCCGTTCTCGATCGCCAGGTAGGTGTTGGCGACCGTCTGCGCCTCGACCCCCTGGGCGGCGTCGACGACGAGCAGGGCGCCCTCACAGGCGGCGAGGCTGCGCGAAACCTCGTAGGAGAAGTCGACATGGCCCGGGGTGTCGATCAGGTGCAGGTGGTAGGTCTGGCCGTCGGCGGCCTTGTACTCGACCCGCACCGCCTGCGCCTTGATCGTGATCCCGCGCTCGCGCTCGAGGTCCATCGAGTCGAGCACCTGGGCGCGCATTTTCTTCGGATCGATGGCGCCGGTGATCTCCAAGATGCGGTCGGCAAGGGTCGACTTGCCGTGGTCGATGTGGGCGATGATCGAAAAATTCCGGATCTGATCCATGGGCGGAGGCGGAGTATGGCGATTGGCCCGCGGGTCCTGTCACCGATCTGGTGCCACCACCCCTGCGGTAGCTAAAGCTTCCTCGGGGTGGTCCCCCAGATCGGCGCCACCCGCGGGAGAATCGCGCTCAGTCACACCCCGATGGATCCAGGGAACTCCTTAGCTGGTAGACGACTGTGGGGGGCTCGCGAAGGACGACCCCTACTCCAGGGCCTTCAGTCCAGGACGCAGACGGTGGATACGGGGGCTTTCCCGGCTCAACGCGGTCCCGGCTGGTGACCACGTAGTCGTAGTTGCCCTCGTTGAGTAGGCGGCGCCATTGGGGGCAGGTGGTCGGGGCGGTGAAGCCGCCGTGGGGTTGCTCGAAGCCGATGAAGTCGACCTGGTTGGAGAGGTCGGTGCCGTAGAGGGGGTACTGGCGGGTACTGGTGGTGGCGATGCGGGCGTCGGAGAAGTCGCGTGACCAGGCGAAGGTAGTGTTGAGGCCCGGCGTTGTGAAGGACGGGTCGGCGTAGCGGCTCTCCAGGTAGTGGCGCTGGATTGGGTAGCCGATCGCAACCGCGAAAAGCACCGCCAACGTCGCAAGGCGGGCGGGGGATATCCCCCGCCCGGACAAGCGCCGAGCCAATTGGCTCGGCGCTTTGAGTATCCGCCCGTTCGGGGGGTATCTCCTGCCCGCCTCTCGAAGGCGGAGTGGCAGCACGACCGGGAGAAGCGAAAGGCCAAGGACCAATGCAGGAGCTAGATAGCGGAGGCCGGACTCGAAGCCGCGGGGCAATCCCTCAGGACCGGAGGCGGAGGTTGGGGCGACCAGCCAGGCGAGAAAGGCAGCGAGGCCGGTGAGGGCCGCGACGAGCAGGAGTCGATCGCTCGATGGCCCACTCCGGAGCTGGCCTAGCAACGGGAGCAGCAGGCCGGCGAGGGCGGCGCCGAACAGCAGGGGCCAGATGAGCCAGAGGCCGTTGTGGAGGCCCGGCAGGAACCAGTCCGACCAGACGGCGCCGTCGGTCAGGTAGCCGAGCACGCTATGGCCTTCGCGCCCGCCCAGGGCCTGATCGGGTGCTGGCAGCGAAATCGGTCCGATCCTGTCGATCCAGGGCAGCGGGTTGCCGGTGTGGATCAGGTTGCGCAGGTACCAGTAGCCACCGCCGGCCAGGGCCGTGAGGCCAGTCACAGCAAAGGCGCGCCACCGAGTGCCGGCTGGTGCTGCGAACGGCAGCCCGATCACGAGAACAGCAGCAGGTAGGAGAAAGTTGAGCTTGGTGCCCGCGGCGAGCCCGGCGGAGAGTCCAGCAACGGCCAGCGGGCCCAGCGCGATCGCAGCTCCCACAGGCAGGTAGGAGCTGCGTTCGCGCTGGGCCAGAGCGATCGCAACCGCAGCAAGCAGGAAGAAGACCCCGACGATGTCGTTGCGGGCCTCCCCGGCCTGGTCGGCAAACGCCGGCACACTCAGCGCGATCGCCCCCAGTCCCAACGACCAAGACGCCACCCCGTACGGCCTACCAATGCACCAACACGCAACCAGGCAGCCGATGAACCAACCGAGATTCAGCAGCGGGGAAAGGATGTCCCTGTCGAAGGCGAGCATCCCGATGGCATGAAAGACCTCTGAATTGGCCGGGTAGAACCAGGCCAGGAACTGCGGCGCAATGAAGTGCAGATCCCACGTGTTCCCGCTCTGGAAGAACCCCGCGGCGAACGGCCCGTGGTACCAGGTCGAATCGAACCCGGTCATGCCGCTACTCAGATTCGGCTTGACCTCCAGTCCGAACTTGACAACCGCGATCACCGCGATCGCCAAGGCGATGAGCGTCGGGGCGCTCCGACCCGCGGGTCCTGTCGCCGCAGGGGACCCCCCGACCCGCGACGTCAGGCCCCAAGCGGCCAGCGCGGCTAGAGCCATTGCAGCGAGGTAAGGCAAAGGCCCAAAGAGGCCGACCGCGCCCAACAACTCGGCCGCCCAGAGCAGGAGAGCGAGTGCGAGGACGGCAGTCGCCAGATGGGCGGGAGCGCCGGTGAACTCGGGGAGCAGTCGGCGACGGACTTGCGTGGCGCCGAGCCAGGCGAAACCGACGAGCAGAAATATCTCGGCCACCCCCAGCAGGTAGCGCCAGAAGTCGAGCATCAGCGCCTGCCGGGCAGGAGGCGCATGATCTGGTCAAGCTCGGGGATTCGCAGCAGCTTCGCCGCGGCGAGATAGACGAGGCCACCCAGCCCGAGAGCGGTCCCCAGGGACGCGATCTGTGCGAGGAGGCCGCGGCCCAGCGCGCCGTCGAGCAGGTCCCAGACGCCGAAGGAAACGGCCGCGAGGGCCGCCGAGGCCAGCAGGATGCGGATGCCGACGTCGGCGAGCCGGCGCAGCTCGAGGCCGCCGAGGAGGCGGCGCAGGACTACGCACTGGGCGACGACGCTGGCGCCGGTGGCGATTGCCGTGGCGGCGACGATCCCGCCCACGCCGAGGTGGTAGAGGCCCAGCGCCGCGAGCGCCGTCACCGCCAGGTTGGCGGCGGCGATCGTGGTCGGCACCCAGGGTCGCTGGAGGCTGAAGAAGGTGCGGGTGAGGAGCAGGAAGAGGCCGTTAGTCGGCAGCGAGAAGGCGAACCAGAAGAGCGCCGTCGCGACCAGAGTCGTCTGCTCCGGGCTGAACTCGCCGCGCTGGTAGACGAGGCGGATCATCGGTTCGGAGAGGACCAGGACCGCCGCCGCTGCAGGGACCAGCACGAAGAGGATCTGCCGCATCCCATTGGCCATCGTCGCCCGCAGGCTCTCGTGCTCCCCGCGCGAGGCGAAGCGGGCCAGGGTCGGGAAGAGGACGGTGGCGATCGCGACCGCGAAGATCCCCTGCGGCAGCTGGTAGATCCGGAACGCCTTGTCGATCGCGGCGGGAGCCTGATCGCTGACCAGGCTGCCGAAGAGGCTGTTGATCAAGAGGTTGAAGTTGATCAACCCGAGGCTGATCGTCACCGGCAGCATCAGGAGCAGGACGCGGCGCAGATCGCGGTTGCGCCAGTCAAAACTCCAGGTGAACCGGAACGGCGTGTTGCGCAGGTCGGCGACGACGATCAGCAGCTGGACCAGGGTGCCGGCGAGGACGCCGATCGCGTAGGCGTAGATCCGGTCCTGCCCCTCGAACATCGGCTCCAGCAGGACCAGCCCGGCGATGATCGTCAGGTTCCAGAACAGGGGGGCGATGGCGAAGGCGCCAAATCGGTCGTAGCTGTTGAGGATGCCGACCACGACCCCGCTCGCCCCGAGCAGGATCAGGATCGGGAAGAGGAGCTGGGAGAGGGCGACGGTGAGGTCGAGGATCGTCCCCTCGAAGCCGGGAGCGAAGAGCGGTACGAGCAGCGGCGCCGCGAGCACGAAGAGAGCCGTGATCGCAGCGAGGACGATGGTGACGAGCAACAACAGCGTCGAAGCGAGCCGGAAGGCCTCCCGGTACTGCTTGCGCTCCAGGTGCTCGGTGAAGACCGGGATGAAGGCGGGCTGCAGGGCGGCGTCGGCGAAGAGGCTGCGGATCAGGTTGGGGACCTGGAAGGCGATCGTGAATGCCGACATCGGGCCACTGATCCCGTAGTAGCTCGCGGCGACGATCTCGCGACCCAGCCCGGCCACCCGCGAGGCGGCCGTAGCAATAGAGAAGAACGCCGTCGAGCGGGCGATCCGGCCCGCCGGGCGGCTCTCTTCACGCGTCTCGGCGGTCTCCAAGCCCTATCTCACTCGCTATAGTCGGCCGCCCGAAACATGGCCAACATAGCCTCACAGAAGAAGCGGATCCTACGCAGCGAGCGCGAGCGGACCGAGAACCGGCTGCTCACGAGCACGATCAAGACCTACTTCCGTCGCCTCGAAGCCGCGGTCGAGTCAGGCGATGCCGACACGATCGCCGCCGAGCAGCGCTCGCTCGTCTCGCGGATCGACAAGGCAGTCCAGAAGGGCGCGCTGCATAAGAACACCGCCGCCCGCAAGAAGTCAAGAGCGGCTCGGATTGCAGCTCAGGCGTAGGCCGCTGCAAACCAGCGCATCTCGGCGTCCTCGTTCGGTCATGTGCAGAGCACACTCCCTCGCTCGTCCTTGACCTGCTTGGTTTTCGCGGCCTGCGTTAGACGGCCATCTGCCGCAGGGCGAGCGTAAGCGCCAGCTCGTCGCCATAGTCGGCGCCGCCTCGGCACCAGACCTCAAGCTCGGCGAGCGCGATCGTCGCCTCTTGCAGCTGACCGAGGTCGGTCTCACGCAAGCGGGAGACGAGCTGCTTGGCGGCGTAGGGGTGCATGCCAAGCGAGGACTCGACCTGCTTTGGCGGAACCCCCTCCTCCAATTGGGCGGCCGCGGCGCAGGCCTTGCGCAAACGCGAGGCGAGGCCGTAGATCAACCCGGTGACGTTCTCCCCCTGGGTGATCAGGCGCTCTCCTATCCGCAGTCCCCTGGCAGGGTCGCGTTCAAGGAGGGCGTCGGAGAGCGACCAGACGGCCGACTCGGAGGTGTCGGAGATCATCGCGTCGAGATCCTCCGCCGTCACCTCTCCCCCTCTCCGGCCCAGAGCGCGAGGCGCTCGAGCTCGTTGCGGAGCCGCAGTGAGCTCGTCCCCATCCGCTCGACCATGACGCGGGCCGCCGCGGGCTCGAGGCGGAATCCGAGCCGCTGGGCGTCAGCGACCAGAACGCGCGGCATATCCCGCGCTTTCGGCGCCTCGAACTCGTGGACTTCGCCCTTCTCGCCCTTGACCGCGCGCAGGAGCTTCGGCGGCGCTTTGGCCCGCGAGATCAGGACCAGGGTCAAGTCGGGAGGAAGCTCGCCCAACGCGCTCGCGATCGGGTCGAGCTGGCGGTCGCGCCAGCGCTCGACCCCGTCGACGAGCAGGTAGCGGCGCGACTCGGTCAGCGACATCGCCGGGATCGCCGCCAGCACAGCCTCGTGATCAGGCGCACCCTTCCCCTCGCTGGGCTCGAAGACCGCGAGGGCGGCGACTCCGCCGTCGCCTTCAGCCCTGGCGCGCAATCGCGCCCTCGTCGCGTCGATCTTGGCTTCATCGGTGCCGGCGATCAGGTAGAGCGAGTGGAGGCCCTCGGCCATGCGGGCGAGTCTAGACACAGGCGCGGGCCAAGCCGCGCGGCGCTACTTGTCCTTGCCGTACCCGTGCCCGGATCCGGACTCTCCCTTTTCCTCCACGGGCAGAGTCTCGGTCTCGTTCTTACTCGGCTCATACACGGGAGGCACCGGCTTGCTCGGAGCCGACTCAGCGCTTGCCTTGTCGACCGGCGGCTGGGAAGACTTCGCACCGGACGGCTTGGACTTGGATGACGATCCCTTGCCGTTCGCGGCCACCTTGTCCTTACCCCGGGTCTTCTTACTCTCGGCCCCGGGGGCAGCCTTGTTGCCGTTACCTTCGCTCTCCTCGGTGCTTGCTGCCGGAGGCGTCGGGGGAGCCACCGCCGTCGGTGGAGTGGGCGCGGGCGAGGTGTCGACCACTGGCGGCGCAGTCGGGGACTCAGGGGCGGTTTCGCTCGGTGCAGGACCCGGGCTCGATGTGACCGGAGCCGAGGCAGCCACCTCGCGCGAGCCCTGCTGGCCCCTGGAGCCATTGAAGCCGCTGCCGCCCGATACCGACCCGGCCCGCGGCGCCGCGACACCGACCCCGGACTGGGGAGTCGGGGCCGCGCCGCCACCAGGGCTTCCAGGGACCGCCGAAGCGATCTCGTCAGCAGGGGGCTTGTTGGGAAAGCCAGGGAGAGGCCCCCCGAAGACGCTGGGCCAACCCTGCTGGAGGACGAGTGCAACGAGGACCAGGCCGACCGCAGTGACCAGTCCGAGCATCGCGAAGGTCGCGCTCCGCAGCCTGTCCAGCAGCTTGTCCCCCAGCATGAACACCTGTACGACCATCGACCACAAGCCGGGCGCCGACAAGGCTCTCCGTGGGAAAAACCCAATAGTGGGTGGGTAATTCGTCGAGGGCTGACAAACGAGGTCAGTCCTCGGTACTGACCTCGATCCCGCCACGGCCGACGTCGAGGACGACGGCGCCGTTGCGGTCGGTCCGCAAAGTACGGACACCGTGCGCGGCCAGCGTCGCCAGCGTGGTGGGAGCCGGATGTCCGTACGTGTTCTCCTCTCCCACCGAGATCACGGCCAGCGCCGGAACCATGCGTCCGAGGAGCGCATCGAGACCGGCGTCCTCGCTGCCGTGGTGGGCAACCTTCAGCACGTCGACGGGCCCGGGGTCAAGCGGCGCAGTCTCGGCCTCGGCATCCGCCGCGAGCAGCGCCGTGAAGTCGCGCCAGCGTGCGAGGAGGACTAGGGATCGTTGGTTGGGATCGGCGCCGGCGCCTCGTTCGCCGAGCAGTTCACGCGGCGGCCAGATCGTCTCCAGGTGCAGCCGGCCGGTGCGGAGCTCGTCCCCCGCCGCAAGCCGCAAAGAGGCCGCGCCTGCAGCCGCTGCGGCCGTGCGCAGCTCCCGTCCGGCCGCCGCGTAGACGAACCGCTCCACCGGCACCCGCCCGAGCAGCTCTTCGATCCCACCCGCGTGATCGGACTGGTCGTGGGTAACGACGACGGCGCCGAGGCGTTCCACCCCAGCGGCCGCGAGCTGCTCGACCAACCTCGCGCCCGGCGGGCCGCCATCGACGAGGATGGGTGCCGCGTTGGCAGGCTGAAGTAGGACCGCATCCCCCTGACCGACGTCGAGAAAGGAGACGCGCAGGCCACTCGGCGGCGCAGTGGTCTCCCCTCCTCCCCATCCCGGAGCAACAACCAGGGCGAGCGCGCCGAGCGCCACCGCAGCGGCGAGGAACACCGGGAGGGCCGCGGATGATCGGGCCCGCCGGGCTGGCGGGCTTTGCCTCAGCGAGGAAACCCGACGGCGGCGGGCGAGCCAGGGGACCGTGACCGTGGCGAGGGCCATCCCGAGATAGGACCCGACCAGCCCGCCGAGCCCAAGTCGCACCTCCAGCATCGCCCAGCTCGGTTGCCCACACCAGCTGGCGATCTGGGCGATGTAGGCGAGCAGCAGCGCGTTCAGCTGATTCAACGGGTCAAGCGGGAAGCCATGGAGCTGGCCCAACGCGGCGGCCAGCATTCCCAGCCACATCGCCGGCGCGACCGCGGGCAATGCGAGCAGGTTGGCGACTAGCGTCGTGGTCGAGAGCTCACCGAAGTGGAAGGCGATCAGTGGCGCAGTGGCAAGGGTCGCGGCGACCGTCATCGCAGCGCCCTCGGCGAGCATCCGGCCGAGCGGGCCTCGCGCGCCGCTTCGCGCAGCGATCCACCTCCGCAGGGGCTGAGCCAGGGCAAGGATCCCGAGCACGGCCGCAAAGCTGAGCTGCCAGCCGACGTCGGAGCCGATACCGGGGTCGATCGCCAGCGTGACGGTCGCGGCAACCGCGAGTGCGTAGAGACGCGACGACCGACGCCCCGCCAGAGTCGCCAACACCGATAGCGCGCCCATCACCCCGGCTCGCTGGATCGACGGCCCGGCGCCGGCGAGGGGCACGTAGAGCGCGATCAGGCCGAGCACCCAGAGCAGGCGGGTGCGCAGGGGCATGCCGAGCGCGGCCAGGAGCGGCATCGCCAGCAGCGCGAGCAGCGCCACATTCTGCCCCGAAACCGCGAGCAAATGCGTAAGTCCCGCCCGGCGGAAGTCTTCCTCGGTCGCGGGGTCTATCCGCTCGTCTTCGCCGAGGACGAAACCGCGCGCCAGCTCCGCCTCGCGCTCCGGCATCCCCCGACCGAGGGCGGTCGAGGCACGCTCTTTGAGCTGACCCGCATGAGCAAGTGCCAGGCCGACCGCCGCCAGGACGGAGAGCGTGACGAGCGCCGGCGTGCCTCGCCCGGCCATCCCAGGGCACCTACGGCTGTAGGCGGGCGCGCAGCGACTCCATCGTCGCCGGGCCGATGCCGCTCACCTCGTCGAGCTGATCGACCGAAGCGAGCCCGCCGTGCTGGTCACGGTATTCGACGATCTTGCCCGCGGTGACGGGGCCGATCCCGTCGATCTCTTCCAGCTGCTCAGCAGTGGCGGTGCCAAGGCTGATCGGCCCTTCGCCTCCCGCTACACCAGTAACGACGGCTCCGTCGGGACCTGACGCCGGGACGACGACTTGCTGCCCGTCGGCGAGTCGCGCCGCCCGGTTGATCCCCTCTAGCGCGGCGTCGCCGGTGGCGCCCCCGGCGCGCTCAATCGCGTCGACCACCCTCGCCCCGGCGGGCATCCGGTAGACGCCCGGCCGCCGCACCGCTCCGGTGACGTCGACGACGACGTCGCCCCCGGAGCTGGAGATGGTGAAGCCGCCGGGACCGGCCGATTCGCTCGCCCCAGCCGCGCCGCTCGCCTCGATCGCGAAGGACTCGCCACTCTCGCCGGCCCGGATCGCCCGCGCCCCGACCAAGAGCAGCGCGACGGCGACTGCCCCGTAGACGACCACCTGCGATCGGCTCAGCTCAGGCATGCCCCCACGCTGGCAGGCAAGAGCGCGCACGTGGCGCGCTAAATCAAACTATTGGGTTACAGATCCTCGTCGTCGTAGCCAGCAACCTCAGCCAATTGGTCGCTGTAGAGCTCTGAGGCCGCCACAGGCGGTGACTGGATTGAGATGCAGGCCAACGAGGTGTCGCCATCGTTGGCGATTGCGTGGTCAGTGGCGGGCGGGACCAGGATCAGGTCGCCCTCCTCGACGCGCTCGGTGTCGCCGGCCACCGACATGGTGCCAGCGCCGCGCACGACCACGTAGACCTGCTCGGCCTCCTCGTGGGAGTGCAGCGTCTGCTCAGCCCCGGCCGGCACCTCCAGCCAAGTCACCGACATGTTGCGCGCGCCCATTTCGCCCGCGTCCATCAGGACATGAGGCCGGAGCCTGTGCCACTCCTCGACCGGGGCTTCGGAAAGCCGTCTAACGAGCATCGGCGCGCTTTGTACCAGAAACCTCGACCAAGGCCGTGAAAACCAAGCAGATCGGTGGACGCAGGGAGCGTGGCGTGCTCTGCACGGGAGCGACCGAGGACGCCGATATGCGCTGGTTTGCAGCGGTCTAGCGGACGACCAGGTTGACCAGCTTGCCTGGCACGACGATCTCCTTGACGACCTCCTTGCCATCGAGATGCCGTTCGACCTTCTCGCTCTCGCGCGCGAGGCGCAGTAGCTCCTCGCGCGGGGCGTCGGCTGCGGCCTCGATCCGGTCCCGCAGCTTGCCGTTTACCTGCACGACCAGGGTCACCGTATCGCTGGCCAGCAGGGCGGGGTCGGCCTCTGGCCAGGGCTGCTCCCAGACCCGTCCGCCCTCGATCCGCTCCCAAACCTCGGCACCAAGATGGGGCGCGAAGGGGAAGATCAGCGAAGCCGCGGTCGAGACTGCGAAGCGCAGGGCGGCGACCCCGGCCGGGTCGGCGTAGAGGGCGTCCTTGCTCCGCTGGGCCTCGTTGACCAGCTCCATCACGGCAGAGATCACGGTGTTGAACTGGAACCCCCGCTGGAAGTCCCGCGTCACCTTGTCGATCGCCCAGTGAGCCTTGGCGAGCAGGGCGCGCGCCTCGTCGCCCGCCTCGGAGTCGAGCTCGCCCGCCTCGCGCCCCTCGACCTCCTCACAGAGGCGCCAGAGCCGCGAGAGGAACCGGTTGACTCCCTCGACTCCCTCGTCGGACCAGTCGCCGCCTCGCTCCGGGGGACCCATGAAGCAGACGTATGTGCGGGCGGTGTCGGCGCCGTAGCGCTCGACGTACTCGGAGGGGCTGACGGTGTTGCCGCGCGACTTCGACATCTTCGCCCCGTCGCGGGTGATCATCCCCTGGGCGAAAAGATTGGCGAAGGGCTCTTGGACGCCGAGCAAGCCGATATCGGCGAGCGCCTTGGTGAGGAAGCGCGCGTACATCAGGTGCAGGATCGCGTGCTCGACCCCGCCGATGTACTGGTCGACTGGCATCCAGTGCTCGGCGGCGGCGGCGTCCCAAGCCGCCTCCTCGTTGCGGGGGTCGAGATAGCGGAGGAAGTACCAGGAGGAGTCGACGAAGGTGTCCATGGTGTCGGTCTCGCGGCGGGCGGGGCCGCCGCAGCGGGGACACTCGGCGGCAACCCAGTCCTCGGCGGCGGCAAGCGGGCTGCGCCCGTGCGGCGCGTAGTCCTCGACCTCGGGCAACTCCACCGGCAATTGCTCGTCCGGCACCGGGACGATGCCGCAGGCGTCGCAGTAGAGGATCGGGATCGGCGCCCCCCAGTAGCGCTGCCGCGAGACCAGCCAGTCGCGAAGGCGGTAGTTGACCGCCGCCTTGCCGCGACCCTCCGCAGTGAGCCACGCGACGATCTCCTCGTAGGCATCGCGGTTGCCCTTGCCGTCGAAGCGGCCGGAGCCGGTCATCGGCCCGCCGCCGGGATAGGGCAGGCCCTCGTCGTCGCGAGCCGTCTCGGGGTCCACGCCCTCGATGACCCGGTGGATCGAGAGGTCGAAAGCCTTGGCGAACTCGTAGTCGCGGCTGTCGTGGGCGGGAACCGCCATGATCGCCCCAGTGCCGTACTCCATCAGCACGTAGTCGGCAACGAACATCGGGATCTCCTTGCCGTTGACCGGGTTGACGACGCTGCGGCCGAGCGGCACGCCGGTCTTCTCGCGATCCTCGTCACCGCGCTCCTCCACCGACTCGCGCGCGACCCGGTTGACGTACTCGCGCACCTCCTCCTCCGCCGGGGTGCCGGCGACGAGGCGCTCCAGCTCGGGGTGCTCGGGGGCGAGAACGAAGAACGTGGCGCCGAAGAGCGTGTCGGGGCGGGTCGTGAAAACCGGGAAGTCGAGCTCGAGCTCCTCACAGCGGAAGGTCACCTCCGCCCCCTCGGAGCGACCAATCCAGTTGCGCTGCATCGTGATCACGTGCTCGGGCCAAGACTCGAGCAAGTCGAAATCGCTGAGCAGCCGCTCCGCGTACTCGGTGATCTTGAAGAACCACTGCTCGAGCTTGCGTTGCTCGACCGGCGTCCCACAACGCTCGCAGCGCCCGTCGACGACCTGCTCGTTGGCGAGCACGGTGGCGTCCTTGGGGCACCACTGCACGGGCGCCTCGGTGCGGTAGGCGAGGCCGCGCTCGAACAGGCGCAGGAAGATCCACTGCGTCCAGCGGTAATACTCGGGCGTGTGGGTGCCGAGCTCCCGCGCCCAGTCGATCGAGATCCCCCACTCGCGGAACTGGCGACGGAAGGACTCGATCGAGCGCTCGGTCGCCTCGCGTGGCGGTTCGCCGGTCTTGATCGCGTTGTTCTCCGCCGGCAGGCCGAAGGCGTCGTAGCCCATCGGGTGGATCACCTCAAAGCCGTGGCGACGGCGGAAGTGGGCGATCGCGTCGCCGACGGCGTAGCACTTGAGGTGGCCGACGTGGGGCTCCCCCGACGGGTAGGGCAGCATCTCCAGCACATAGGACTTCGGCTTCTCGCTCTCGTAGCCGGGCTGGCCGGGGTTGGCGACCTCCCAGGTCTGCTCATCGGCCCAGACCTGCTGCCACTTCGCCTCAATCCCCTTCGGGTCGTAACCGCTGCTCATCGGAGCGATCTTATGGGCGCTCAGGCGCGGCGGGTCCTGTCACGGATTTGGTACCACCACCCCTGCGGTAGCTAAAGCTTCCTCGGGGTGGTCCCCCAAATCCGCGCCACCCGCCGCGCGGAGCCGCCCTCGCAAACTGCCGCGGGCGACGACGGCGTGCTGGTGTCCCGCGTCCGTCCCCCAGCGTGATTTGCTCAGAGGACCGGCGAGATCGCCTCGAGCACGCGGGGCCAGAGGTAGACCTCGAGCGTCGCCGCGAGAACAACAACCGGGATCGCGAGCAGGACGGTGATGAAGGTGGCGGCGAGCAGCTGGTTCCACTCGCCGCGGCGGCTGGCGATCAGCCAGGCGGCGAGGGGCAGGAAGAGCGCGGTCAGCTCCGGGATCGCGTGCGGGAGCACGCTGAGGATCAGGGCGGCGTGGGAGATCTGCAGCTGATAGGCGATAGTCGAGCCCTGGAAGCCGAGGTAGAGCGCCTGGGTAGAAAGCGAGAAGAGGGTCACCGCGGCGACGAAGAGGATCGCAAACTGGGCGGTTTTCACGTGGACCCAACGCGAGAATCCGCTGCGCTGCGCGGCGGCGATCGGCATCGAGGCGCCGGCGATGAAGCCGGCGACGCAGGCGGTCGCGTGCAGCGCCAGCACCAGCGAGTTGCGGTAGAGGATCGGCAGCAGGTCGCCCGCGTCGCTCGACTCGTTCAGCCCCGCCATGTGGATTGGGGTGATGTCAGGAGTGAGCAGCCCGGCGACGACCCAGACCGCCCCGAGCAGGGTCAGCGTGATCGCCAGGCTTAGCGCCACCCAGCCGCGGAGCACCATCCAGGGGCGCTCGTTCCACGCATCGAACGCTTCCCTGGTGTCCTGCATCCCGTGCGAGAAAACGTGCTCGTTGGCGGTGCTCATCCCTTGGTCATCGGCAGCGGCGATCGACGATTTGAGCCCGACGGGGGATCAGTGACCGGCCGAGAGCGGGCGGCCTCGCAGCAGCTGGATCAGGCCCCAGGCAGAGACGACGGCCCAAACCGACTCCAGCAACAGGAAGCCCCAGAGCTGCTCGACTAGTGCCAGGCCGGCCAGCACCACCGACCCGATCAGGTTGAGGAGGAGATAGGCACGCGAGTGCTGGCTCATCGCCCCGAACTGGGCGGCCGCATAGGCGACGAGAATAAGCAGCGCCCCGACGATCTGCACGAGCTGGTCCATGGGCCGCGAGCGTACTGGGGAAGGCGCTTTCCAACCGATGCGTTATGACTGGGGTGGGCCCAGCTGTGCGACTGGCCGGCCCCAACGGGTGATCAGGGTCTCTTCTCCGGCCTCGGCGCGACGGACGTATTGCGCAAGCTTGGCATGGAACTCGTCCATGCCAACTGTCTGCTCGAGATCGGTGAAATGGTCGCGCTCAGGAAAGTCCAGCACGGCCGTGCCGGGAGGCCTGAAAGAAGAAGTGGAGCTGGGGGGATTCGAACCCCCGACCTCTGCCGTGCCACGGCAGCGCTCTGCCAGCTGAGCTACAGCCCCAAGGCGATACGTCTCGGCGAAGTGTAGTGCTGCGCGCTGCCCGTTTCTCGCCGGAGTCAACCGAAGCTGAAGGCTCCATTGACCGGCCACGAGGTGGATTGGAATGAGGAAACACTCATCGAGTTCTCCGCAATAGACGCCGACTGCATCAATCTCAGCCGCGGAGTAGCTGCGTCGGATGTATCCGTTAGGACCTCGTCGATTGCGGGTCAAATTGATCACAATCACGTTCTCACTCTTGCGGCCCCACTTGCACTGAACCCTTAGCAAGCGATCATCGATGCCAAGCGCCAAGTCGTATGGCTCATGCTCGGTCAGCGGCTTGAGAACGGACAGGCCAAGGCGAGCCGCCTCCGTCGCGATCGCCAGCTCGGCGACGTTGCCCTTGTGGTTCGGGTTCTCCACACGCTGACGCTCGCAGACGAAATGTCACGGATCAAGACGTGAATGAGCAGATAGTGCAATGAAACCGTGACGTTTTGATCGCGCCGCTCTCTCAGCCAAAACAGCGCTGTGACTAAGCCGCGCGCTGCTCGGGGCCCTGGTCCTCGTCGATGTCGAGGATCAGGTTGTCGTCCGCCGTGCGGCGGACCTGGAACTCGAGCGGCGAGCGCTCTTCCAGCTCGCGCAGCAGCTCGACCGGTTCGTTGAGGCGCATCGAGAGCGTCGCCCGGCCCTCGGAGAAACGCTCGACCGAGATCTCCGACGCACCAAGCTGGCCGATCGCGTCCTCGAAGCCGACGAGCTGGGAGAAGTCACCGAGCGGCCCGATCTCGACTTTGACCGAACCCTCGAACAAGTCCGTCGCACCGGCGTCGCCACCGGCCGCACTCGCGGGCATCTCCTGCGATGCCCCGGCCTCAACCTCGGCCAGCTCCTGCGCCCGGCGGCTCACCTCGACCGCGTCGTGGAGCGCCTTCATCCGGATTCGCGTCGCCTGTCCGCGCGCCTGGGCGTGGATCTCATCGAGCCGCGCCGAGACCGACTCGAGCGAGACGATGCTGCGGTCGTGGCGCTCGTTCGCCTCGTGCAGGCGCTCGGCGAGGCCGCGGATCTCCCGCTCCCGCTCGATCACCATCTCGGCGAGCGAGCTCACGTCCCGCTCCAGACCCGCGGCCGACTCGGATGCCTCGCGCCAGCGCTCCAAGGCGTTCTCCGCATCGCGTTCCAGCGACAAGGCTCGTGCGTCCCGCGCCTCGACCGCCGCATCCACTTCGTCGCGGCGGTAGCCGAGGAACGCCCTCTTGAAGCTACCCATGGAGCGGGACCGTAGAGGCCCCTTCGGACGGCAACTCGAGGCGCGGCGCCTCGCGCCAAAGCTCCTCGAGCCCGTAGCGCTCGCGCACCTCGGCGGTGAAGACGTGCAGCACGCAGTCGAGGTAGTCGAGCACGATCCAGCCGGTCGCCGACTCCAGCTCAGCGCCGCGGGGTAGCAGCTCGTCCTCTCGCTTCAACCGCAGCCTCACCTCGTCGGCGATCGCCCGCGCCTGGCGCTCGTTGCGCGCCGTGCAGATCGCCAGGAAGTCGGTGTAGGAGACGAGCTTGCGCATGTCGAGGACGACGATCTCGGCGGCGCCTTTGGCGTCGGTGATCGCCGCCAGACGCAGCGCCAGGCGCTCGCTCTTGCCCTCCCCCGCACTCACCCGTAGACCCCCTTCTCCTCGATGAACCGCGCCACCGTCTCGGGAACCAGGTAGCGCAGCGGCCGACCCTGCGCCGCCCGCTCCCGCACCGCCGATGAGGAGACGCCGAACTGCGGCATCTCCAGCATCGTCGCCCGCTCCTCCGCGCCGAGGCTGCGCAGGACCGCCGCCACGTCGGCTTCGGACACGCCCGCTCGCCTGGCGACGGCAATCCGCGCCAGCTCGGTCACCCGGCGCGGCTCCCGCCAGCTCTCCAGGCCGACGGCGGCGTCCGCCCCCATCACGAAGACAAGCTCCGCATCGCCTCTCTCGTTCGCAAGTAGCTCCAAAGTCTCATACGTATAGGACGGCCCCTCACGCTCAACCTCAAAGGTGGAGACAGAGAAGCGCGAGTCCTCGGCGGCGGCGAGGCGAGTCATCGCCAGGCGCAGCTCACGGCCGGGGTCGTCGGGGATCCGCTTGTGGGGCGCCTCCCCCGTTGGCATCAGCAGCACCTCGTCGAGGCCGAGCTGCCAGAGCGCCTCCTGCGCCAGCGCCAGGTGCCCGAGGTGCGGCGGGTTAAACGCCGAACCGAGGACGCCGATCGCCCCGGCCCCGGTGGGGCTACCCACGCAGCTGGCCGTCGCCGCGCACGACGTACTTGTAGGTGGTCAGCTCGCGCATCCCGATCGGGCCGCGAGCGTGCAGCTTCTGGGTCGCGTTGCCGATCTCGGCCCCGAGCCCGTACTCGAAGCCGTCGGTGAAGCGGGTGGAGGCGTTGGTGTAGACGGCGGCGGCGTCGACCCCGGCGGCAAAAGCCTCCGACGCCTCCTCGGTGGAGGTGACGATCGCCTCCGAGTGACTGGTGCCGTGACCGTTGATGTGATCGATCGCTTCCTCCAGCGAGTCAACCACACCCACCACCATCTTCAGGCCCAGGTACTCGGTGCCCCAGTCGGCATCGGTCGCGGCGCCGACCTCGACCTCGCCGGCGAGCTCCCGAGTCCGCTCGTCGCCGAGCAGCTCGACGCCCGCCTCGTGCAACTCGGCGAGCGCGTTGGGTAGGAAGCGCTCCGCCACGGCAGCGTGGACGAGCAGCGTCTCCGCCGCGTTGCACATCCCAGGTCGCTGCACCTTGGCGTTATAGGCGATCCGTTGCGCCATCTCCAAGTCGGCGTCGGCGTGGACGTAGACATGGCAGTTGCCCGCCGCCGCGTACATCATCGGCACCGTGGCGACACCTTTCAGCGCCGCCTTCAGCCCCTCGCCGCCGCGCGGGATTAGCAGATCGACGTTCTCGTCCTGAGTCGCCAGCTCGGCCAGGTCGTCGCGCCCGCCCGTGACCGCGAGCAGCAGCACCGCGTCCTGCGGCAGGTCGGCCTGCTCGAGCGCCTCGCGGACGATCGCCGCCAGCGCGCCGTTGGAGCGCTCGGCGTAGCTGGAGCCGCGCAGGACGATCGCGTTGCCGCTCTTGATCGTCAGCGCCGCGCAGTCGATCGTCACGTTGGGGCGCGCCTCGTAGACCACCGCGACGACCCCGAGCGGGACCCGCACCTTGCGCAGGTCGAGTCCGCTGGCGAGCGTGCGGTGCTCGAGCTCCTCACCGACCGGGTCGTCGAGCGCGACGATCTGCCGCACTCCGTCGGCCATCGCTTGGACCCGCTGCTCGTTCAGCGTCAGGCGGTCGCGCAGGGCCGGCGTCAGGTCGGCGGCGCGCTCGTCGGCGAGGTCGGCGGCGTTCGCCTCGAGAATCGCCGCGGCTCCCTCCTCCAGCAGGCGCGCCGCCGCCTCAAGCGCAGCGTCCTTCGCCTCGGTTGAAGCGCTGGCGAGCACTCTTGATGCCCGCTTGGCGGAAGCACATGTCTCGGCCACGGTTGCCGTCGTCACTGCCATGACCGCTAAGGGTAGCTAGCGCCTAGACGAGGACGAACCGGTCGCGGTGGATGACCTCGTCGGCCGCGTGCGGCAACAGCTCGCGCACTTCGGGGCTCTTCAGCCCCAGCACGCGGGTCAGCTCGGTGGAGGAGTAGTCGACTATCCCCTTGCCGACCGGGTCTCCGTTGCAGACGATCTCGACCGCGTCGCCCGCGTCGAACTCTCCGTCGACGCCGACTATCCCGACCGGCAACAGGCTGGAGCCACTCTCGCGCAGGACACGGGCCGCTCCCGGGTCGACGGTCAGCCGGCCGTGGGTCGGCTTCGCGTGCTTGAGCCAGAGCTTGAAGCTTGGGGCCTTGCCGGCCTGGGGAGCGAAGCGGGTCCCAACGCGCTCACCAGCAGCCGCTGCTGTCAGAGTCCCGGCGACTGTGCCGTTGCAGATCGTCGCCGGGATGCCGGCCTCACTCGCCATCTCGGCGGCGGCCACCTTGCTGCGCATCCCACCCGAGCCGAAGGCAGAGGTGCGGTCGCCAATCTCCATCCCCTCCAGGGCGGCGAAGTCCTCGACTTTGTCGATCAGCGCCGCCTCGGGATCGGTTCGCGGATCGGCCTCATATAGGCCGTCGACGTCAGAGAGCAGCACGAGCAGGCGCGCGTCGAGCAGGATCGCTACCTGGGCAGCGAGGAAGTCGTTGTCGCCGAAAGTGATCTCGTCGGTCGCGGTGGTGTCGTTCTCGTTGACGACCGGCACCACCCCCCACTCGATCAACCGCCGCAGCGTCTGGCGCGCGTTGAGGTAGTTGGTGCGGGCGGCGATGTCGGCGGCGGTGAGCAACACCTGCGCGGCGCGGGTGCCCTGCGTGGCGAGCCGGTCCTCGTAGGCGCGGAAGAGATTGCCCTGGCCGACCGCCGAGGCCGCCTGCAGCTCGTCCATCCCACGCGGGCGAACGTCCATCTCCATCAGCCGCATTCCCCGCGCGATCGCCCCCGAGGTGACCATCACCACCCGCTCGCCACCCTGCTCCAGCGCGCTCACCTGGGCGCAGACCGAGTCGAGCACGTCGGCGCGCAGCTCGCCGTCGTCGGCGGCGACGATCGAGGAACCGAGCTTGACGACGAGGGTCATGGTCAGGCAAGTGTATGAAGGCCCTGGGCCCACAGCCGGTTGTACAGCCGGTGACTTTGCGCGATGCTGCCGCGATGGCCGAGCTGAGGACGGTGCGGGTGGCGGCGGTGCAGGCGACTCCGGCAATCCTCGATGCCCAGGCGTCGATCGAGAAGGCGGTTGGGCTGATCGAAGACGCCGCCGGGGATGGCGCCGAGCTCGTCGTCCTGCCGGAGGCGTTCGTCCCCCTCTACCCCTCCCAGTCCTGGGCCGCCCCGGCGGCGAGCTTCTCCGGCTTCGACGAGCTCTGGGAGCGGCTCTGGGAGAACTCGGTCGACGTCCCCGGTCCACTCACGGACCAGCTGGTGGCAGCCTGCGAGCGAACCGGCGCGCACTGCGCGATCGGCGTCAACGAGCGCGAGTCCGAGCGGCCCGGGTCGCTCTACAACACGCTCGTCCTGATCGGCCCGGAGGGCATCGCCTGGAAGCACCGCAAGCTGATGCCGACCCACCACGAGCGGCTCTTCCACGGGATCGGCGACGGCGACGACCTGATCGCAGCGCAGACCCCACTGGGCACGATCGGCGGGCTGATCTGCTGGGAGAACAGGATGCCCCTGGCGCGCTACGCGATGTACCGGTCCGGGCCGCAGATCTGGGTGGCGCCAACCGCTGACGATTCCGACGGCTGGCTCGCCAGCATGCGCCACGTCGCGATCGAGTCGGGCGCCTTCGTCGTCTCGGCGCCGCAGTTCATCCCGCGGGCGGCCTTCCCCGAAGACTTCCCGGTCGAGCTGCCCGAGCGGGAGACGTTCGGGCGGGGAGGCGCCGCGATCGTCGAGCCCACCTGGGGCGAGGTGATCGCCGGGCCGCTCTACGGCGAGGAGGGAATGGTGTTCGCCGATTGCGACCTGCGGACCGGTCTCAGTGCCAAGCGTTGGTTCGACTCGGTCGGGCACTACAGCCGCGCCGACGTGCTGCTCAAAGAGGCCCTACGGGAATAGCTCGAACTCATGCTCGCCGATGCGGACGTCGTCGCCGGGCTCGAAACCGGCGGCGCGCAACGCGGCGACGACCCCGATCTCGGTGAGCCGCTGCTCGAGGTAGGCGAGCGCTTCCTCGTTAGCGAGATCGTGGCGCTCGACCAGCAGCTCGACGCCGCGACCCAGCACCCGGAAGCCACCGTCCCCCTCGCGCTCGACCGAGTAGCCGCCCTCGCCCACGGGCCGGTAGACGCGGTGCTCGACCTCGAATTCGGCCGGCGTCGCCGTCCCTGCGCCAGCGTGCTCCGGCACCGCCGCCTTGCTGGGCTCCTGCGGTAGCTCGGTGAGGATGCGAGCGCACAGCTCCTCGATGCCCTCGCCGGTCGCGGAGGAGAGGGCCAGCACACCGAGGGCTTGTCCCGCCAGGCGCTCCTCCCACTCGACGACCGCCGCCGCAACCTCCTCTGCCGGCAGCAGGTCGCGCTTCGAGAGCACGACCAACTCGGGCAGGTGGTCGAGGCCGGCGCCATACGAGCCCAGCTCGCCCCGCACCGCCTCGTAGTTCGCCGCCGGCTCGCCCTCGAGCGGTGCCAGGTCGACCAGGTGAACGAGCATCGAGCAGCGCTCGACGTGGGCGAGGAACTCGTGGCCAAGGCCGGCGCCCTCGGCCGCCCCCTCGATCAACCCAGGGATGTCAGCGACGACCGCCTGGCGGTCCTCGCCGTCGATCGTCCCCAGTACCGGCGAGAGCGTCGTGAAGGGGTAATCGGCGACCTTCGGCGCCGCCCTGGTCAACCTGCCCAGCAGCGAGGACTTGCCAGCGTTGGGCAGCCCGACCAACCCGACGTCGGCGAGCAGCTTCAACCGCAACTCGATCCATCCCTCCTCGCCCCCGCCGCCTTGCTCGGCAAAGCGGGGCGCCTGCCTGGTCGAGTTGGCGAACCGCTTGTTCCCGTGCCCGCCACGACCCCCGTGCGCGACCACAGCCCGCTGTCCTGCCTCGACCAGGTCGATCCGGCTCCCGTCCACGGCTTCCGCCTGCGTTCCCGCCGGCACGGGGATCTCCCGGTCCTCCCCGCGAGCACCGTGCCGGTTAGACCCTTCCCCATGGCGACCCTTTCCACCCCGGAAGTGCTTGCTTCCTCTCAAGGCAGCTAGATCGCGCTTCGATGCATCGCAGACCAGCACAACGTCCCCGCCGTGCCCACCATCGCCCCCATCGGGCCCACCCCGAGGAACATGCGCCTCCCGCCGAAACGAGATGCACCCGCTCCCACCCGCACCGCCCTCAACCCAAATCTTCGCCCGATCATCCATCGCTCTCAGCCTAGTGTCGACTTTCGTTCGCTATGCGGATGAAATTCGACAATCGGTAGCTGTGATGAGGGGCCGGGGTGCCCCTCCAGCAGCGGCGTCCTGTTTCTCGCCCCACCAACTCCAACGGCAGCCGCAAACGCATCAGGCGAGAAACCCAGCAAGCAGGAGGGGCACCCCGGCCCCTCCCAGACGCTTTAGTCCTCTGCGAGAACGCTGATCGTGCGGCCCTTGCGGGAAGGCTTGAAGTCGACAGTGCCGGCACGCTTCGCGAAGATCGTGTGATCGCGCCCGAGGCCTGTTCCGTCGCCGGGCCAGAACCGCGTGCCGCGCTGGCGCACGATGATCTCGCCGCCGCTCACCCGCTCGCCCGCGAACACCTTGACCCCGAGCATGTTGGGGTTGGATTCGCGCCCGTTGCGGCTGGATCCGAGTCCCTTCTTATGAGCCATCTCCAGCCTCCTTTTTCGCAGCTTTTTTGGCTTTGGCTTTTTTCGCCGCCCCCATCTTCACCTCGACCACCTCGAGCCTGGTCAGCTCCGAGCGATGCCCGGCGCGCCGCCGGTAGCCCTTCTTCGGCTTGTACTTGAAGACCTTGATCTTCGGCCCGCGCAGGTGCTCGGCGACGGTCGCCTCGACCTTCACCTTCTCCAGCTCCTTCGGCTCGGCGACGACCTCCTTGTCGCGGAACATCACGGCACGCAAGGCGACCTTGTCGCCCTCTTCGGCGCTGAGGCGATCGACGAGCAGCGAGCTGCCCTTCTCGACCTTGTACTGCTTGCCTCCGCTCTCGATGACTGCGTACGTGCTCATTTGTCCTTGCCGCTCTGCTCGGTGGGGCGCGACCGTCCGCGACCGCCCCTGCGGCCACGACGGCTACTGCGCGAGGCGGCGGATTCTAGCTGGGACCCGTTCGAATCGCCGTTCGCGTCGCCTCCAGACGCCCCGTTGCCAACCTCGACCCCCGGCAGCGAGGCCACCGCGGCAGCCCGCTCGACCCGCTCGATCCGCACCAGCTTGCGCTCCCCGACGAAGGGGCCGCCGCCGGTGACGCTGACGATGTAGGAGTCGACCCGGGCAATCGCGTCGTCCGGGTTGTACATGTGCGGCTCGTCGATCTTGACCAGCACCTCCTCGCCGACCTTGAACGGCAGCGCCCGCTCCTCGATCTCGGCGCGCGTCCCCGCTTCGACCAGCTCGAAGGTCTGGATCGGCAGCGCCTCGCCGCCCTCGAAGTGGAACTGCTTGCCGGTCTCGGCCTCGAGCTCGGCCAAGCCGCTCTCGGGATCGATCAGCTCCGCCGCCACTTTGGGGTTGACCCGCAGCAGCAACGCCTCGGCATCGCCGGCGCCGATCGCGATGTCGGGCAGCCTGCGCATCCCGTCCAGCGCCACCGTCTCGGCCGAGAGGACGACAGCCTCGCCCTCGCAGGTCGGGCAGGGGGCGGTGAGGATCTCGCGCACCCCGTCGGTGACGTTCTGCCGGGTCATCTCGACCAGGCCGAGCGGCGAGACCTCGACCACGTAGCTCTTCGACTTGTCGGTGTCGAGCGCCTTGCGCAGCGTTTTCAGCACTTTGTCGCGGTTGCGCGCCCGTGCCATGTCGATGAAATCGATCACGATGATGCCGCCGATGTCGCGCAGGCGCAGCTGGCGCACCGTCTCCTCCGCCGCCTCGGTGTTGACCCGGGTGATCGTCTCCTCGAGCCCACCTTTGCCGCGACCGGTGAAGCTGCCGCTGTTGATGTCGATCACGGTCAGCGCCTCGGCGTAGTCGATCATCAGGTAGCCGCCGGAGGGCAGGTCGACCCGCCGGCTCAGGGTCGACTCGATCTCCTTATCGATTCCCCATTTCTCGAACAGCGGCTTGCGGCCCTCGTAGAGCTCGACCCCGTCGACCAACTCCGGCGCGGTGCGCTGGAAGAAGCTGGTGACCCGCTCGAACTGCTTCTGGGAGTCGATGATCGCCTTCTCGAAGTCACTGAGGAAGACGTCGCGCAGGACCCGCACCGGCAGGTCCGCCTCCTGGAAGACGAGGTCGGGCGCCTCGGTCTCCTCGGTGCGCCGCTCCAGCACCTCGCTCAGTCTTTTCAGGTAGCCGATCTCCCGCACGAAGTCGGCTTTTTTCGCGCCGTGCGCCGCGGTGCGGATGATCAGGCCCCCTTCGCCTTTTTTGTGGACGCGGTCGACCATCTTGCGCAGCCGGTCGCGCTCGGAGCCCGAGAGCCTGCGACTGGCCCCGACACCGCTGCCCTGCGGCGCGTAGACGAGGTAGCGACCGGCGATCGAGGTGTTCATCGAGAGCCGTGCGCCCTTCGTCTTCAGCGGGTCCTTCACCACCTGGACGACTATCTCCTGACCGGGTTTGATCAGCTCGTCGATGCGGCTTCCTTTGCCGCGGCCGCGCCGCGGGGCCTGCTCGCCGCTGGGCAGGACGATCTCGTCGACGTGCAGGAAGCCGTTGCGCTCAAGGCCGATGTCGACGAAGGCGGCCTCCATGCCGGGAAGGACATTGTCGACCTTCCCCTTGTAGATGTTGCCGACGATCGAGCGTCGGCCACGGCGCTCTATGTAGAGCTCCGCCACTTTGCGTTTGCCGCCTTTCGTTTTCGACTCGAGGACGGCCACGCGGGTCTCGCCGCGATCGGCGGAGACCAGGATTGTCTTTTTCATTGATTCAGCTCAGTTCAGAGTAGTTACGCATGACTGGCACTCCACGGGGAGTCACCAGGCAAACCCGCCTTTCTGACTGAGCCGCGCTTGCATGTGAATGCTCTGCAGGACCCCTACCGCCAGAAAGGTTGCGAGCACGGAGGAACCTCCGTAGCTCAACAGCGGCAAGGGTATCCCGGTGATCGGCATGATCCCGAGATTCATCCCAACGTTGACGAAGACCTGGAAGAGCAGCATGGCGGCAATGCCGCCGGCCACGAGGGTCCCGTACGAGTTCTTTGAGAGCGTCACGATCCGAAGCGCCCGCCAGATCAGCAGGGCGTAGAGGGATAGGACGAACGCGGCGCCGGCGAATCCGTAGCGCTCACCGATCACCGCGAAGATGAAGTCGGTGTGCCGCTCGGGGACGAAGTCGAGCCGCGTCTGTGTCGCATGGTCGCCGCGCCCGGTCAACTGCCCCGAGCCGATGGCGGTCTGCGATTGATCTTGTTGATAGCCCGCGCCGCTCGGGTCATCTGCGGGGTCGAGGAAAGACGTCAGTCTTTCCTCCTGGTAGCCCTTTAGCAGGGGAACCCCCGCTGCCGGAGCAACCACCAGGACGACCGTCACGAGCGCGGCGAGAACGCTGCCGATCACCGCGAAGTGCGTCCAGGGGACGCCCCCCACGTACATCACGGCGAGCGTGACGACCACGAACACCAGAGAGGTGCCGAGGTCTGGCTGCAGGAAAACGAGCGCAGCCGGAGCCAGGCCGAGGCAGAGGTAGCGCACCGTGCGCTGCACCTCCGATCCGCGCCTGGCGCCATCGATGACGAACCCGGCGAGCGCAAGCACCAGCAGGAGCTTGCCGAGCTCGGATGGCTGAAAGCTGAAGAAGGGAAGATCGAAGGCGCGCCGCGATCCGCGCGCCGCGAAGCCGAAGACGAAGACGAGCGAGATGCTGACGCAGAGGAAGGTGTAGATGCCGACCCGCAACTCGCGGAAGCGCGAGTAGTCGATCCGCGTCAGCAGGTACATGCCGACAATGCCGAAGCCGGCGTAGATCGCCTGGCGGTCGACAAAGTAGTTGGGGCTGCCCGGCACGTCCTCCGCCGTCGCCTGGCTCAGGGTGAAGACGCTGAAGACCGCCAGGACGACGGCGGAGAGCGCCAGGGTGCCGTCCATGTAGGGCAGCCCGAGGCGCTCCGCGATGCTGGGGCGGACGGCGAATGCCTCGGGGCGGGCCTGTCGGGTGCGTGTCGCGTACATCAGCGCGTGCTCCTGCCCATCACTCGATTGCCGCCCCGGATTCGACCTGGGCGGCCTTTTTGTGGAAGTGCTCAGAGAGGATCTTGAGGGCAGCCGGCGCGGCGGTGTCGGCGCCGAACCCGCCCTGCTCGAAGGTCACTGCGACGACGATCTCCGGGTCGGGATAGGGAGCAAGCACCACATACCATGACTGATCCTCGTACGGCGGGCGCTCCGCCGTCCCGGTCTTGCCCGCCACATCGACCGGAAAACCGCCGAAGACGGAGTAGGAAGTCCCTTCTGGGGACTGGGCGGCGTCGTGCAGGCCGGCGAGGATGACGTCGCGCCACTCGGGGTCGATCCGCACCTGACGGGTGGACGGGAACTCCATTTCCCTCAGCACCCGGCCCGCCGCGTCTTCGACCTGGAGACCCAGGTGCGGGCGCGGCACCTCGCCGCCGTTGGCGATCGTCGCGTAGGCGATCGCCATCTGCAGGGGGTCAGCCTGCAGGTCGCCCTGGCCGACCGAGAGGTTGACGTTATCCCCCGCGGACCAGGGGCGGTCCGTCAGTTTTTCGCGGTAGAGCTCGTTGCGCCAAGCCGGTGTCGGCAGCAGGCCCGGCAGCTCACCGGGAACGTCGATGCCGGATTCCCTGCCGATGCCGAGCTTGTGCGCCCACTGCTGCAGTTTCGTACCCGGGTACATCCGGTCGCCGAGCGTGTAGTAGAAGACGTCGGAGGAGACCTCGAGCGCCCTCTGCATCGCGATCGTCCCGTGGGCGGCGCCGCCGGCGTTTTTGAAGTCAATGCCGCCGAGCGTGAAGACACCGTCGTCATAGATCGTTTCGGTCGGAGTGACCTCACCGCTCGCCAGGGCCGCGATCGAGGTGATCGGCTTGAAGGTCGACCCGGTCGGGTAGGCACCGGCGATCGCACGGTTGGTCAGCGGCGAGGCGACCGGGTCGCGGTAGAGCGCGTTGACCTGTTTCTGGGTCAGGGGACGGGTCAGAACGGCCGGGTCGAAGCTCGGGTTCGATCCCATCGCCAAGATCTCGCCGTTGCGCACGTCCATCGCCACGTAGCCGCCGTACAGCCCCTGTTCGGAGAGCGCGGCGTCGCCGGCTTCCTGCAGGTCGAGGTCAATCGTCAGCCGCATGTTCTTGCCCGGAGTCGGCGAGCGCGAGACCAGCTGCCCGCCCGCCGTCGGTTGGCCGAAGGCGTCGACCTGGATCCGGGTCAGCCCCGGCACGCCGCGCAGGAAGCCGTCATAGGTGTCCTCGACCCCTTCCTTGCCGACCTGGTCGCCGGGCTCGACCCCGCGGAAGCGCGCTTCCTTCAGCTCCTTAGGACTCACCTCGCCGACGCTGCCGAGCGTGTGCGCGGCCAGCATGCCCTGCGGGTAGCGACGGACGAAGACCCGTTCCACAGCGACCCCCGGGAAGCGCTCCTGGTTCTCCTCGACGTAGTAGACGAGGTAGTCGCCGACGTCGCGGCGCAGGGTGACCGGCGCCCCCGGCGAGATCTCTTCCTGTTCGTCGATCGTCTCTTCGACCTTCGGCAGGGTCGTGTGGGTCAGCTCGGCGAGCTCCTCTAGCTCGCGCCGACGCTCGGCCTCGTCCGCCGGCAGTTTGGCCGGGTTGAGCTGCAGGGCCAGGCTCGTGCGGTTGGAGACCAGGACCTCTCCGTCGCGGTCGAGGATCTCGCCGCGCGGGGCGCGGCCGCGGAACTCGCGGGTGCGGTTGCTGTTCGCCTCGGCCAGGCGCTCCTCGCCGGATGCCACCTGGAGCAGCCAGAGGCGGACGAAGAGGATGACGAAGAGGGTCAGGGCGACCCCGCCGAAGATCGCGATGCGGAGCGCCAGCCGGTTGCTCATCTGGGGTTCGCGACCGTCAGAGCGCAGGTACATCTACCCCGCCCCCAGGATCGACGCCTGCCGCTCGCGGGGCGCTTTCGGCTCCTCGACCAGCGCCGGGCGCAGAACCCGGCGCACGCCGAGGTAGATCGCCCCGCCGAGGAAGAAGGCGTAGACGCTCTTCAGCAGCATGTCGCGGATCACCAGCAGACTGACCGGCGAGTCGACGCCGAGCAGCAGCTCCACCGCGGCGTACCCCAGCTCCGCGAACAGGGTCAGGCCCATGCAGAGCAAGGCTGGGACGAGCAGGCCGTGGAACTCGAAGCGCTCGCGGAACATGCCGGCGAGATAGCCGGTCCCGAGCAGGACCAGCGAGCCGGCGCCCAATGGCTGGACCAGCAGGCAATCGACCAGGAACCCGATCGAGAAGCCCACCACCGCGCCGGTCATGCTGCCGCCGAGCAGGCCCAGAACCACGACCAGGGCGGGCAGCACGTCAGGGCTGACGTGGAAGAGGTCCACTCGGGAGAAGAACGAGAGCTGCAGCAGCACGCCGATCAGCACGATCGCGACGATGCGGGCGACGATCTTCGGGGTCAGGATCAACGCGAGCCCCCCGTCAACACCTGCACGAAGTCGAGGTCGCGCAGGTCGGCGTAGGGACGCAGGTAGACCCGCTGGCGAGCCTCCTGTTCTTCCACCGGGGCGCGGGTCACTTCGCCGATCGGCAGGCCCTGCGGGAAATGCGAGGCGAGCCCCTGGGCACGCCAGCCGGAGGTGACCACGTCCTGGCCCTGGTGGACGCGCTGGGTCGAGTCGATGAAGTCGAGCACGAGCTCCTCGAAATCGCCGATTTCCGGCCTGACCAAGCCCTGGACGCCCTCCGGCACCACCTTCGCCGAGATCGCACTGGCGGGATCGGTCAGCATCATCACCTGGGCCGTCCCGCCCTCGACCGAGGAGATCCGGCCGACCAGGCCATCGCCGCTGACGACCGGGTCCCAGACCCTGACGCCGTCGCCGCTGCCGACGTCGATCGTCACCGTCGAGTGCCAGATCGTCGGCGAGCGCACCACCACCCGCGCGGTCAGCGACTCATAGGCGGAGGAGGCGAGCACTGGGCCGCGATCGAACTCGAGCAGCTTGCGCAGCTGGGCGTTCTCCTGCAGCGCCACCTGCCCAGCCACCGCCATCTCCCTCTCCTCCTGCAGCTGCGCCTTCAGCCGCTCGTTCTCGCCGCGTGCCTCGAAGGTCTCGTCGAACCAGTCGACGAGGTCACGGGCGGGCTTCAGCGCCCGGTCGGCGACGGTTTGGAGCGGGCTGAAGATGGTGCTGACGCCACGCTGGAACCCGTTCGAGCTCTGCCCGTAGGTGAGAGTGAGCAGGGCGAAGGAGCCGAGCACCAGCAGTGCCAGCACCGCCCTACGGCGGCGTACTTGCTTGCGATACACGATTGATGACCAAGTCTTGCGGTGAAAGTGAGCGTTGGCTAGCCAAGCTGGCGCCTCGCTCCGGAATTTCTCTTGCTGGCGCGGTGGATCGCCTCGAACTCCTCCAGCGAGATGCCGGAGCCGATCGCCACGCACGTAAGCGGTGACTCTGCCAGTTGGCAGGGCATCTGGCACTCATCACGCAGGCGCTGCTCCAGACCTTGCAGCAGCGCGCCCCCGCCGGCCAGCGTGATACCGCGGTCCATGATGTCCCCCGCAAGCTCCGGAGGCGTGCGATCGAGGGTGTCCTTGACTGCCTCGACGACGTGTCCGACCGGTTCGTCGAGCGCCTCGCGGATCTCCTCGGAGCCGAGCGTGATCGTTTTCGGCAGCCCAGAGACGAGGTCGCGGCCGCGAATCTCGGTCCGCACCTCCTCCGCCAGCGGCGAGGCGGAGCCGGCCTCGAGCTTCACCTCCTCCGCCGTCTGCGTGCCGATCGCCAGCTTGTACTCGTGCTTGCAGTAGTTGACGATCGCCTCGTCGAGCTCATCGCCGCCGACCCGGATCGACTGCGAGACGACGATCCCGCCGAGCGAGATCACCGCCACCTCGGTGGTGCCTCCACCGACGTCGACGACCATCGACCCGGTCGGCTCGGCGACCGGCAGGCCGGCACCGATCGCCGCCGCCATCGGCTCCTCGATCAGGTAGGCCTGGCGAGCGCCCGCCGAGAGGCAGGCCTCCTCGACGGCGCGCTTCTCGACCCCGGTGACGCCGGAGGGGACGCAGACGACGACGCGCGGGTGGGCGAAGCGGTTCGAGTGCACCTGGGTGATGAAGTGGCGCAGCATCTGCTCGGTGACGTCGAAGTCGGCGATCACGCCGTCCTTGAGTGGGCGGATCGCGGTGATCGTGCCCGGCGTGCGGCCGAGCATCCGCTTCGCTTCGACCCCGACCGCGTGGACCTGCCCGTTGCGGGAGTCGATCGCCACCACCGAGGGCTCGGAAAGGACGATGCCGCGACCGCGGACGTAGACGAGCGTGTTGGCCGTGCCGAGGTCGACAGCCATGTCGCGACCGCCGAGCCCTCTTAGATAGCCGAGTACGCCCATGCTGGAATTGGAGGCCTCCAGGGAGAAGTTCCCTGGGAATGATCCCAAACGGACCAAATCGGGCCCGATTTCTCGGTCAGTCTCGTCCGAACAGCTCCGGCGCCAGCTCCAACAGCAAGCCAACCGGCAACCCCACAACGTTGGAAACGCTCCCCTCGATCCGCTCCACCAGGGTCGACCCCAGCGTCTGGATCGCATACCCCCCCGAGCGCCCCTGCCACTCGCCGAAATCGACGTAACGCACCTTCTCGACGTCGCTCAGGTCTCTGAAGACGACGGTCGTCCTCTCCAGTCCACTGCGCTCTTCGTCGCCGACCAGGACAATCAGGCCGCTCAGGACCTGATGCGCGCGCCCAGACATTCGATCCAGATAGCTGCGGGCCTCGTCGGCATCAGCCGGCTTGCCGAGTGCTTTGCCGTCCAGGACAACATCGGTATCGCAGGCAACGATCAGGCGCGCGGGTCCTGTCACCGCAGGGGACCCCCCACCCCCTGCGGTCGCTAAAGCGTCCTCGGGGGTGGGCCCCCCTACGATGCCACCCGCGGGAGAGGCCGCTTCGGTCACAGCATTTGCCTTGCGCCGAGCGTTCTCCAGCACCTCGACCTCCGGATCGCCCCCGGTTAGCTCGTCTACACCGGGAACCACGACCTCGAAGGTCACACCCAGCTTCGTGAGGATCTCTCTCCGCTGAGGAGATCCGGATGCCAGAACCACCGTCATAGGCCCGGGTGGGTGGGGTCGAAGCGTCTTGTACTTTTTCGGCTTACCGCATCTCGGACGGCCTCACTTGGCCGACCGAAAAAGTTGAGCGTAGGCCCCACCCACCCGGGCCTACTACGCAAGCTCAGGAAACCAGATCCCAATCTCACGCTGCGCCGACTCATCGGAGTCGGACCCATGGACCATGTTGAAGGTCACCTCAAGCGCAAAGTCACCGCGAATCGAGCCGGGCGCAGCCTCGACAGGGTTGGTCACCCCGATCACCTGGCGCGCCGCCGGCACCGCTTCCTCCCCCTCGAGCACCATTGCGACCAGGTCGCCGCCGGTGATGAAGGAGACCAGCTCGCCGAAGAAGGGCTTCTCGGTGTGCTCTTCGTAGTGCCTGTTGGCGATCGCCTCGTCGGCCCGCATCGTCTTCAGAGCCGAGATCCGCAACCCCTTGCGCTCGAAGCGGGCGATTACCTCGCCGGTCAGGGCGCGCTCGAAGGCGTCAGGCTTGACGAGGATCAGGGTCCGGCTCACGTTCGGGGCTCCTTTGGGGTCGTTTTGCTTTCGCCGCCGGCGCCTGCCTCTCGGCATCGGGTGGCGGGGCTTTCTTGCGGGCGGCCGGCTGCCGTTTCGGCGCGGGCCGCTCCTCCCGTTGCGGTCGGCTCTCGCGGCCCTCGTCACGCTCAGCGCGGCGCGGGGGCTGCCGCTCGGCGCGACTCGGTCGTTCGCGCTCGCGCTCGCGCCTGGCAAGCGGGGTCTCGCAGTAGGGGCAAAGCGACCAGCGCGGGTCGACCGGCTTGCCGCAGCTGCCGCAGGGATCCTTGAGGCGGCGCTGGCACTTGGGGCAGCGCAGAAAGCTCTTCTCGATCGGGAACTCGCAGTTCGGGCAGGAGGCCTCGGTCAGCTGGCGCACCCGCAGCTCGGCCGCCTTGATCTCGAGCTCGCGCTCGTGGGCGTCCTCGAGGAACTCCGGCGGGCGCACGATCGCGTAGACCGCGGTGCCGATATAGGGGAAGAAAGAGCCGACGGTGGCGCAGGCGACCAGGAAGGGGTCGGAGAGGCGGCGCTTGGCGTCGAGGTAGGTGTAGACGATCAGCGCCAGCCAGACGACGACCACCATCAATACGAGCAGGCTGACGACCAGGTTGAGACCGCTGTTGCTGATGCCGAAGATCGCTGTAGACATGGGCTTGGGGCGCGCCGGGAGGGAGCGCGAGTCTACTTCGCCACGCCCGGCGGGAAACCTCCGCTCAGAGGAAAAGCCTGCCGAACAGGTACCCGATGCCGAAGAAGACGAGGATCACCACGGCGACGACCGCGGCGACCAGAGCCATCATCGAGAGCAGTTCCGAGCCAGCGCTCCTGTTCACGCGATCATCCTCGCATAGGACTCAGGACACGAGAATGGCGCGGGCGGACGCCAGGGCGTAGTGCGAGCCGGTGACGAGGAGGATCGCATCGGCCTCGAGGGCGAGCCGGCGAGCGCGGTTCACCGCCGCGGTGAAATCGGGCTCCGTCTCGGCGGCGAGGCCGGCGGCTGCACAGAGCTCTGCCAGCTCATTGGCTGGGCGCGATAAGGCCCCCGGCAGACCTCGGGCGGCCAGGACCGCGGCGTCGAGCTCGGTGCAAACCACCCGCTCCAGCACCGGGGAGAGGGCGCGTACCATCGCCGCCGCATCCTTGTCGCCGAGGATCGCCAGGCAGGCGATGACCGGCTGCGCGTTCGCTTTTTGTCTGGAGGAGCACGACAAAGGGCGAACGCGGCCGGTGGAAAGCTCGGCGAGGGCCTCAGCCAGCGCCGCAGCGCCGTCGGGATTGTGGGCCGCGTCGAGGAAGGCCGGCGGATGCTCGGCAACCCGCTCGAGACGGCCGGGGACGGTCAGCGTCGCCGCGACCTCGGCGACGCGGGCGGGGTCGAGCTGACCGAGGAAGGCCTCGGCCGCAGCCATCGCCAGGGCGAAGTTGCGCCGCTGGAAGCGCCCCGGCGCCCGCAGCCGCACCTCCTCGCCGGGATCCTCGGGCGCCCGCACCAGGCGGGCGCCGCGCTCGGCCGCGGTGCGCTCGGCGAGCTGCTCGACCTCGGAGCTCACCCGGCCGATGACCAGGATCGAGTGATCGCGCAGGACGGCGAGCTTCTCGGTGGCGATCTCGGCCTCGGTCTCGCCCAGCCACTCGGTGTGGTCGAGGCCGACCGAGGTCAGCACCGTCACCCGCGAAGGGATCGTGTTGGTCGCGTCGAGCCTGCCCCCTAGCCCGGCCTCGATCGCGGCGACCTCGACCCTCGCCGTGGCCAGGGCGGCAAAGGCGGCCCCGGTCGCCAGCTCGAACTGGGTCACCTCTTCCCCATCCTCGAGCGCGCGGTTGACGTTCTCCGCGGCCTGGGCGGCGCGCTCCACCGCGGCGGCAAACTCGGCCCCACCGATCTCCTCGCCGTGAATCAAAACCCGCTGCGACCAGCGTTCGGCATGGGGTGAGACGCAGGCGCCGGCGGCGAGCCCGTGAGCTTCGAGCAGCGCCGCGGTCATCCGGGTCACCGACGACTTGCCGTTGGTGCCGACGACGTGGATCGAGGCGAACCGGTGCTGGGGCATCCCGAGCGCAGTGTTGAGCCGGCGCATCCGCTCCAGGCCCAGCTTCCAGCCGATCGGCTCGAGCGAGTCGAGATAAGCCTCCGCGTCTATTCCGACAGCTCCTCCAGCTCGCCGCGGTAGCGCTCGAGCTTCTCGCGCTCCTCCTCGACCAGCTCCACTGGCGCCTTAGCGACGAACTTCTCGTTGGCCAGCTTGCCTTCGGCACGGGCGACCTCAGAGCGCAGCTCCTCGCGCCGCCTCTCCAGCCGCGCCGCAACCGCCTCGGCGTCGATATCGGACGAGGCCAGCACCCTGACCGGGCCGACCGCGGCGATCGGGTCCCCACCGTCCTCGGCGAACTCGAAGCGGGAGAGGCGACCGACGAACTCGTGCGGCTGCTCGCCCTCGACCCGGGCAGAGAGCCGGGTCGCAGCCGGCGCCTCGACCATGTCGCGCCAGGCGCGCAGGCGGCGAGTCAGCTCGATCCACCGCTCGACCTCCGACTCAGCCTCCGGATCGAACAGCGACTCGTCCGCCTGCGGGAAGGGATGGACCGCCAGGTGGCCTTCGCGAGCCGGGTGGTAGCGCCAAACCTCCTCGGTGACGAAGGGCATGATCGGGTGCAGCAGCCCCAGCACTCGCTCCAGCGCCCAGAGCAGCGTCGCCGAGGCGTCCTCCTCACCCTCGTAGAGGCGGGGCTTGGCGATCTCCAGGTACCAGTCGCAGAGCTCCGACCAGAAGAACCCGTAGGCCTCGGCGGCGGCGTGGGCGAAGTCGTAGGAGTCGAGCATGGCACTGACCGAGGCGATCGTGCGCTCCAGCCGCGAGAGGATCCAGCGATCCTCGACCCGCGACGGCTGGGGCTGCCCAGCGTTGCCATCGCCCGCGTTCAGCAGGATCAGGCGCGAGGCGTTCCAGAGCTTGTTGGCAAGGTCGCGGCCCTGCTGCACCTTGGCATCGGAGTAGCGCACGTCCTGGGTCGAGGACATCGCCAGCAGCCCAAAGCGCAGCGCGTCGGCGCCGTGCACGTCGATCTCCTCCAGCGGGTCGATCCCCGTACCGAGGCTCTTCGACATCCGCCGCCCGTCGCGCGCCTGGATCACCGAGTGCACGTAGACGTCGCGGAAGGGCACGTCGCCGGCGAACTCGATCCCGGTCATGATCATCCGGGCGACCCAGAGGAAGAGGATCTCGCGCGCCGTGGTCAGGAAGCTGGTCGGGTAGAAGGCGCGCAGCTCTGGCGTCTGGTCCGGCCAGCCGAGCGTCGCAAAGGGCCAGATCGCCGAGCTGAACCAGGTGTCGAGGACGTCCTCCTCCTGGCGCGGCTCCGCGTCGCAGATGCCGCAGCGCTCCGGCGCTGCCTCTCCGACCCAGATCTCCCCGCAGTCCGCACCCCCGCAATACCAGACCGGGATCCTGTGCCCCCACCAGAGCTGGCGCGAGATGCACCAGGGACGGATCTCCTTCATCCACTCGAGGTAGACGCGCTTCCACTGCGGCGGCGTGATCCGCACCTCGTCGCGCTGCACCGCCTCGATCGCCGGCTTCGCCAGCTCGTCCATGCGGCAGAACCACTGCAGCGAGATCAGCGGCTCGATCCGCTCGCCGGAGCGATGGGAGAAGGGAACCGAGTGGACGTAGGGCTCCTCGGCGCGCAGCAGGCTCTGCTCGCGCAGCGTCCCGACTACCGCCTCCTGCGCCTCGGCGACCGTCATCCCGGCGTAGGCCTCCCCCGCCTCCTCGCTCATCCGTCCGTCGGGGCCGATCACGCCGATCTCCTCCAGCCCGTGCTTGCGGCCGATCTCGAAGTCGTTGACGTCGTGCCCAGGGGTGATCTTCAGCGCCCCGGTGCCGAACTCGGGGTCAACGTGCACGTCGGCGATGATCGGCAGGCGGCGGCCGACAAGGGGCAGGATGCAGTGCTGCCCGACCACGCCGGCGTAGCGCTCGTCACCGGGATTGACGGCGACGGCGGTATCGGCCAGCATCGTCTCCGGCCGCACCGTGGCGACGGTCAGTACGCGCTCGGAGCCCTCGACCGGGTAGTCGATCGAGTAGAGCGTGTCCTCGACCTCGCGGTTCTCCACCTCGAGGTCGGAGATCGCCGAGTGCGAGCCGGGGTCCCAGTTGACCATGTAGTTGTCGCGATAGATGTAGCCCTTCTCGTAGAGCTGCTTGAAGACCCGGTAGACCGCGCGCACGTAGCCCTCGTCGAGGGTGAAGCGCTCCCGCTCGTAGTCGCAGGAAGCGCCGAGCCGCTTGTACTGCTCGACGATCCGTGAGCCGTACTCCTCCTTCCAGGCCCAGACCTGCTCGACGAACTCCTCGCGACCGAGCTCTTGGCGGGTCCTGCCTTCCGCCCGCAGCTCTTTCTCGACTACCGCCTGGGTGGCGATCCCGGCATGGTCGGTGCCGAGGACCCAGAGCGCGTTGCGGCCCCGCATCCGGTTCATCCGGACAAGGGCGTCCTGCATCGTCCCGTTGAGGGCGTGACCCATGTGCAGAGCGCCGGTGACGTTGGGTGGCGGGATCGCCACCGAGAAGTTCTCCTCCGCCGTGCCCTCGGCAGCGGGGTGGAAATACCCCCCCGCGATCCACTCCTCAAAGACCCGCCCCTCGACCTCACCGGGTTCGTAGCGGGTGGTTTCCTCCAGCTTTTGCCGCTGCGCAGCGTCCACGCGGCGAGTCTAGATACCTAAGCCGATTCCTCGCTGACCTCGTCCTCGGCCGGGCCGATGTCCTGCGGAGCGGCCTCGGTGACCAGGGTCGGGCGGCGGCCCTGTTCGATCGTCTCCTTGGTGACGACGCACTTGGTCACGTCGCGGCGCGAGGGCAGCTCGAACTGGACGTCGAGCAGCGTCTCCTCGAGGATCGAGCGCAGGCCGCGGGCGCCGGTCTCGCGCTCCAGCGCCTTGTCGGCGATTGCATCGAGGCTGTCCTCCGAGAAGACGAGCTCGATGTCGTCGAACTCGAAGAAGCGCCGGAACTGCTTGGTCAGGGCGTGGCGCGGCTCGGTGAGGATCGTGATCAGATCCTCGCGGCTGAGCTGGTGGATCGCCGCGACCACCGGCAGGCGGCCGATGAACTCGGGGATCAGCCCGTACTCCATCAGGTCCTCGGGCAGCACCTGCTCGAACCACTCGCCGGTGTCCTTGTTCTCGCGTGAGGAGATCGCGGCGCCGAAGCCGACCCCGCGGTCGCCGACCCGTTTCTCGATCACCTGGTCGAGCTCGGCGAAGGAGCCGCCGCAGATGAAGAGGATGTTGGTGGTGTCGATCGTCAGGAACTCCTGGTGGGGGTGCTTGCGCCCACCCTGCGGGGGCACCGATGCGGTCGTCCCCTCGAGGATCTTCAGCAGCGCCTGCTGGACGCCTTCGCCGGAGACGTCGCGGGTGATCGACGGGTTGTCGGCCTTGCGCGCGATCTTGTCGATCTCGTCGATGTAGATGATTCCCGTCTCGGCCTTCTTGACGTCGTAGTCGGCGGCCTGGATCAGCTTCAGCAGGATGTTCTCGACGTCCTCGCCGACGTAACCGGCCTCGGTCAGCGCCGTCGCATCGGCGATCGCGAAGGGGACGTTGAGGATGCGGGCGAGGGTCTGGGCGAGCAGCGTCTTGCCGCACCCGGTCGGCCCGAGCATCATGATGTTCGACTTCTGCAGCTCGACCTCGGTGTCCTCGGACTGGACCATCTGGACCCGCTTGTAGTGGTTGTAGACGGCGACAGAGAGGGCCCTCTTGGCAGTCTCCTGGCCGACCACGTACTCCTGCAGGACCTCGTGGATCTCCCGCGGCTTGGGCAGGTTCTCGAGTTCGATCTGGGTCGGCGGCGAGAGCTCCTCGTCGATGATCTCGTTGCAGAGGTCGATGCACTCGTCGCAGATGTAGACCCCGGGGCCGGCGATCAGCTTCTTGACTTGGCGCTGCGACTTGCCGCAGAAGCTGCAGAGGAGTTGCTCGTTCGAATCTGTGGGACGTGCCAGCGGGATCCCCTCCTTGCGGGGCGGAAGTTGCCTACCGGCGTCGGCCCCAACAGCTTAGACGGAGCTTCAAGCCGGCCCTGTAGGCGGCTCATACGCCGCGCCGGCGGAGGTCCCTTCCACTGAGCGCGTGCTTGCGCAGCGAGTAAGGCCTATGTCGACCGCAGGGTCAGGCGGCCTGCGCCGGGGGCGGCAGGCGATCGACCAGGGCGAGCAGCGCCGCCGTCTGAGCCCTGCGCTCCTCCCGCCCATCGCGGAGCTCGGCGACGATTTCGTCGGTGCGCTTCGCCTGTTCCGCGTTGAACTCTCTGTTCCCGCGAATCAGGTCTTGCACCACCTTCTCGCCGCGGCGGGTCATCTCGCGAATAAAGAGCTTGTGTTCTTCGAACATCTGCTCATGACGATCGAGCGCGGCCATGACGCGCTCAAAGGCCACTGTGTTGCGATCGAATGCGGCACGGTTGAGATCGAGTGCGGCACGGTTCAGCTCCATCAGCTCCTCGCCGCGCTCCGCATGACGCTCGAGTCGCTCAGACAGTTCGCTTCGCCGCATGGCGTCATTCTGCCAGGCGAAAATGCACGAGTGGCGCCACATCTGCGCCAACCTGAAAATCCTTTCGCCCCAAACGCATACGACTGGCCCGTTACGGTTGCGGCGATGACTGCGCCAGTCCGGACCGAGCCGGTCGCGGCCGAGCAGTTGGAGACGCTGCTGCCGTTGATCGCCGCCTACCAGCGCTTCTATGAGGTTGAGGAGATCGACGAGGAGCGCAACCGCACCTTCTTCCGCCGCTTCCTCGCCCCCAGCGACGACGGCATGCTGATCGGCGCCTGGCGCGAGGGTGAGCTGGTCGGCTACGCCTGCCTCTACTGGCACTTCTCCTCGACCGACGCCGCCGAGACGGTGCTGATGAACGACCTCTACGTCGACCCGGCCGTTCGAGGCCATGGCGTCGGCCGTGCCCTGATCGAGGCCAGTGCCGACGTGGCCCGCGAGCGCGGCGCTCACCATCTCGAGTGGAGGACCGCGCCGGACAACGCCACAGCCCAGCGCCTCTACGACTCGACCGGCGCCCAGCGCTCGACCTGGATCGAGTACGAGCTCGGCCTCTAGCCGAGGCGGTCCCAGCGGCGCAGGATCGGCTCGGGGTCGATCGGCCGGCCTCGCTCGCGGATCTCGAAGTGGAGGTGGCAGCCGACGCTGCGGGCGTTGCCGGTCTTCCCCACCCCGCCGACGCGCTGCCCCGCCCAAACCCGTTCCCCACCGCGGACCAGAGCGGACTGGCGCAGGTGAGAGTAGAAGTAGCTGCGCGGCTCGCCGAGCTCGCCGATCGCTCCCCGCACCCAGTGCGGACCCTGGACGGGAAAGGCGTGCTCGCGGTAGGGGACGCCCCCATCGCGGGTAGTGGCCTCGCCGGCAGAGACCGGGGCGAGAGCCACGAGCAGGCCAAGGGCGAGAAGGGCGGGGCGCCTCAGTGGTGTTCGATGACGCGGTCGACGAGGTTGTACTCCTTCGCCTCCTCCGCGCTCATGAAGTAGTCGCGCTCGGTGTCCTTGGCGACCTTGTCGAAGGGCTGCTGCGTGTGCTTGGCGAGGATCTCGTCGAGGCGGCGGCGCACGTCGATGATCTCTTTGGCGTGGATCTCGATGTCGGTGGCCTGGCCCTGGAAGCTGGAGGAGACCTGATGGATGAGAATCTTCGAGTTGGGCAGCGACATCCGCTTGCCAGTGGCGCCACCCGCAAGCAGCAGCGCGCCCATGCTCATCGCGATGCCGACGCAGATCGTCTGCACTTCGGGCTTGATGAACTGCATCGTGTCGTAGATCGCCAGCCCGGCGTAGACCGAGCCGCCCGGAGAGTTGATGTAGAGGCTGATGTCCTTGTCGGGGTCCTCGGACTCGAGGTGGAGGAGCTGGGCGACGATCAGGTTGGCGATGTCCTCGGTGACCGGTGTGCCGAGAAAGACGATCCGCTCGCCGAGCAGGCGCGAGTAGATGTCGAAGGCGCGCTCGCCGCGCGAGGTCTGCTCGACCACCATCGGGACCAGAGGGCTCATGGACCGCACTCTATAGAAGGGCCACGCTGGACCCGCCGCGCGCCTTCGCCTCGTACATCGCCCGATCCGCGGCCACCAGCAGGTCCTCGGCCGGCGGGCAGCCGTGCTTGTCGTAGAGGGCGATGCCGACGCTGGCGGCGAGTTGCACTGGCCGTCCCTCGAAGGCCAGCTCCGAGGCGGCAAAGGCCTCGACCAGCCTTGCCGCGACACCTTCCGCGGCGGGTCCGTCCACCTCGGGCAGCAGCACAGCGAACTCGTCGCCCCCGAGCCGGGCGGCGATGCCTTCGGCGGGGCGGCCGACCGTGTCGCTTTGACGCAGGTTGCGCCGCAGTGTCTCGGCCACCGCGAGCAGCGCCTCGTCGCCGGCGGCGTGTCCCAGCTCGTCGTTGATCCGCTTGAAGCGATCCAGGTCGAGCACGAGCAGCGCCCCGCCCTTGCCGTAGCGACGCGTGTAGGCGAGCTGCGCCTCCAGCTCCTCGTCGAAGCGGCGGCGGTTGAAGAGGCCGGTGAGCGGGTCGCACTGGGAGAGCCGTTCCAGCTCCTGCTCCATCTTCTTGCGCTCGGTGACGTCGCGGGCGACGGCATAGATGATGTGCTCCTCGAGCATCGGCACCGAGGTCCACTCGATCCAGTGCACCTCCCCTTTGCTGTCGAAGTAGCGGTTCTGGAACTGCACGGTGGTGCGGCCATCCGAGAGCGAGGCGGCCTCCTCTTCGGTCTTCTCGCGATCATCGGGATGGACGAAGTCGAGGAAGGGACGGTCGACCAGGTCCTCCGCCCGGTAGCCGAGGACGCGTTCGAAGGCGGGGTTGACCGTCTTGAAGCGGCCGTCGAAGCCGGCGGTGCTGATCATGTCGAGCGAGAGGTTGAAGTGGCGCGCGCTCTCGGCCTCGAGTGCCCGCATCCTCGTCGCGAAGTGGCCGGCGAGACCGCCGACGAAGAGGAAGACGAGTGCCCGGTTGAAGTAGCCAAGCGGGGTGATTGGGGCACCGTCGACCAGCACCCACACGGTCGAGAGCACGAAGGCAACCGCCGCCGCGGCCAGCCCCGCGCGCGTGCCCAGGGCCATCCCCGCCAGCACCACCGGGATCACGTAAAGGAAGGTGATCGCGTCGCCGAGCGTGCCGATCGCGAAGCGCATGCCGAAGATCGCCGCGAACAGCGCAGCCGCAAGGAGCGCAGCGTTGATCGGCCGCTTGCCAATCAGGGCGAGCGATTGCTCCTTTGGATGGATTCCCTCGAGGCGGCGCACGGGCTTAGGCACCTCATCGATGATCCTTACCCAGGAGACAACCGCTGCACAGGCTCGTGCGCGAAAGCTCGAACGTCCGGCTAGGACTCGGAGCCAGGGGTCCAGAGGGAGCCGGCCTGCTCGCGCTCCTTCTCCGGCGTCCAGATTTTCTCACGAGCCTCGGCCTGCTCGAGCGGGATCGGCTTCGCCGACTCGGCGACGAGGTCGATCGCACGGCGGATCCGGATGTCTTCGCGGACCATCGCGTCACGGCCGTTCTCCTGCAGTCGCGCCAGCAACTTCTCCGGCGTGGTGCGCTCGTGCTCGGCGGTATGAACGAGCGCCTCGACCATCTCCTCCTCGGAGACCTCGATCGCCTCGGCCTCGGCGATCGCCGCCAGCACCGACTCGCGTTTCAGCTCGCGTTCGGCGTCCGGCTTCGATTCCTCGATCACTTCCTCGCGGCTTTTGCCCTGCATCTGAAGGTAGGCGTCGGGGCTCATCCCGCGCGCGGCGAGCTGGCGTTCGACCCGCTCCCAGCGCTCTACCGCGCGAGCCATGGCGAGCTCCTCTGGCAGCTCGACGTTCGCGGCGTCGACTGCGGCGTCGACTGCGGCGATGCGGAAATCCTCCTCGATCCGCTGCCCGGCGACCTCCGAGACCTTCTCACGGATGTCGGCGCGCAGCTCGTCGAGGGTGTCGAACTCGGAAGCCTCGGCCGCAAGGTCATCGTCGAGCTCAGGCAGGACCTTTTCGCGCACCTCCTTGACCGTGACCGTAAAGACTGCCTCCTGTCCAGCGAGCTGCTCGGCGCGGTAGTCACCTGGGAAGGAGACCTTGACCTCGCGCTGCTCGTCCGCGTTGGCGCCAGCGAGCTGCTCCTCGAAGCCCTCGACCAGCTGGCCGCTGCCCAGCTCGATGCGGTAGTCGGTTGCCTTGCCACCCTCGAACGCCTGGCCGTCAATTAGGCCCTCGAAGTCGATCAGCAGCACGTCGCCCTCGGCGGCTGCCCGCTCGACCGGCTCGAGCCGTGCGAACCCCTCACGAACCCGCTCGATCTCCCGCTCGACGATGTCGTCGGGCACCTCCGGCTCGCCCTTGCCAACCTCGAGGCCCTTGTACTCGCCCAGTTTCGCCTGCGGGCGCACACCGACCTCGAGCTTGAAACCAAGCGGCTCGCCCTCGTCTTGCGGCGTGGAGACCAGCTCGATACTGGGGTCGCCGATCGGGCTGACCCCCGAGGCGAGCAGAGCCCGCTCGTACCACTCGGGTAGCGAGTCGCGCAGGGCCTCCTCGAGCACGGCGCCGTAGCCGAGCCGCTGAATCACCAGCGACGGCGGCGCCTTTCCTTTGCGGAAGCCGGGCAGCCGCATCTCCCGCGCAAGAGAGCGGGCGGCACGCTGGACGCCGCGGTCGACGTCCTTGGCTGGGACCTCAACCTCGACCCGGGCGCGGGAACCGGGAAGCTCGGTGACGGTGGTCTGCATCTGCAACTGACCCTAGATGATCAGTTCCGTGCCCGAGTCATCGCCGTTCGTTCGATTGAGCACACTCCAGTGTGTTCAATGCGTCGAGCGGCGCGAGCGCAGGCCGTTGCGGACCGCTACCGCGAAGTCGATCGCAAAAGCGAGGCCTCGCCCTAGCGGACCCGTCACGAGCCACGCCTTCGCCGTCCTACTCATTCGCATATTCCAGCAGGGAAGCATCTACCAGCCACTCGACCGGGGCGCGGTCGTCGGTGTAGACCTCGCCGCCGGGCAGGCGCGGCGCCAGCGCCGCAGCGGCCTCTCCCACCAGCGGTCGCAGGGGTCGCGGCAGGGCGGTGGCGCTGTCGCGCAAGCGCGCCGCTGAGAGCGCGCCCTCGCCGGCCACCAGCAACGTGTTGGTCGGCTCGATCGGGTAGCGCAGCACGGTCGAGAAGGCGGCGGCCATCGTCCGTCCCAGCACGCGCTCCAGCTCCTCGCCGCCCTCGGGGTGGCCGACGTTGACGATCACGATTCCGCCCGGCGCCAGGCGCTCGCGCGCCAGCTCGAAGAACTCGCGCGTCGCCAGGTAGAAGGGGATGTAGGGCTGGCGGTAGGCGTCGACCATGATCGCGTCGTAGCCCCCGTCCGCCTGCTCGAGCCAGGGCCTGGCGTCGGCGGCGTGCGTCTTCATGCGGCGGTTGCGCAGGTCGAAGAAGCGGCGGCCGATCTCGGTCAGCTCGCCGTCGATCTCGACCGCGTCGACGTAGGTCGCCGGGAAGAAGCGGCCGAAGGCGCGCGCCACCGTGCCGGCGGCGTTGCCGAGGATCGCGATCCGCCGCGGCGGCAGCGCCCGCGAGGCGGCGGGCAGCACCAGGTGGCCGTCCCAGTAATCGCCGGTCAGGTAGCTGCCGGGCCGGTAGAGCGAGTGCACTGCCTGGCCCTCGTTCAGCTCCAGCGCCCGGCTGCCGTCGTCGCGTTCGACCACCCGCACGTACTGGTGCGTCGTCTCCGCCTCGTAGAGGACGTGGCCGGTATCGGCGGCCTTGATCGTCCCCACGGGGACCGCGACCAGGGTCAGGGCGAGGGCCGCGGGGAAGGCCGCGAAACGCCAGCCGAGACCCGCAACCGCGACTAGGGCCAGGGCCAAGGCGAAGCAAAGAAAGGTGCGCTGCGTCCCCAGCAACGGGATCAGCAGCAGGGCCGAGGCCATCGTCCCGAACAGCGAGCCGGCGGTCGAGATCGCGTAGAGCCGCCCCACCGTCTCGCCGGAGCTGCCGAGGTCGTCGACCGCGAGCCGCACCGCCCACGGTGCGGCGGCGCCGAGCAGGGTCACCGGAACCGCGACCAACACCAGCACACCGAACAGCGACCCGGCGAAGCCGCCGACCGAGACCGCGTCGAAGGCGTCGACCGAGAAGCCGAGGAAGGGACGCGAGGCAAAGGGGATCAGCGCGATCAGCACCGAGGCGGCAAGCACGACCAGGCAGAGGCCGCGCATGTGAGGATGGCGGTCGGCGTAGCGCCCGCCGAGCCAGTACCCGATTGAGAGGGCGACGAGGACGACCCCGATCGTGTTCGCCCAGACGATCGTCGAGGCGCCGAAGTAGGGCGCCAGCAGCCGCGCCGCAGCAATCTCAGCCCCGAGGCTGGCGGCGCCGACGACGAAGACGAGCAGGGTCAGCAGTCCGAGCCGCCTCGGCTCAGCGAGTTGGCTACTGATCGGGGTCGCTCCCAGCCGCGGTCAGCCGTTCCTCCAGTCGCGCCCCGTGCCCGGCGGCGACGGCGCGCTGCGCCCTCTCCTCGTCGAGGGCGACGCCGCGCTCGTCGGCGAGGTCGAGTAGACGCTGCTTCTCCTCGCCTTCGCGGGCGACCTCGAAGAAGACCCAGGCAAGCGCGCCGAGGGTGAGGAAGGTGCCCTCGATCATCATGATCACGCCCGCGGTGCTCTGGTCGGCGAGCGGCGAGATCCCCCAGTAGAGCTCGCCTGGGGCGTAGATCGGGTAGAGCACCGTGCCCGACCACATCAGCACGTTGCCGAGGATGGCACCGGTGAAGCGCACGGCGATTACGTAGCCGACCTTCCAGGCCGCCGTGAACCAGGCCGGCTTCGGCAGCGGCCCGAAGACCGGCATCCAGACCAGGCAGCCCATGAGCAGGAAGGTGGCGTGCTCGAAGGCGTGGATTGGCGCCGCCCCGTAGGCGTCCTGGTAGAGGGCCGGCAGGTGCCAGGCGTAGAGGTTGAGCGCCCAGAGGGGGAAGGCAACCGCCGGGTGAGCGAGGAACTGCAGCCGGTTGAAGGCGTGCACGGCGAGGACCGGCTGCAGCAGCGACCGGGTCAGACCGAGGACGAGGAAGAGCGAGGCGATGTCGGCGATCAGCAGGTGCTCGGCCATATGGGCGATCACCAACTCCTCCGACATGTGGCCGAGCGGGCCGAAGAGGGCAGCCGCGATCGTCGCCAGGCCGGCGCCGAAGCAGGCCTGGCGCCAGGCGGGCACCGGCCGCCCAGCCCAGGAAAGAACCATGACGCGGTGCCAGTAGAGGACGCCCGCCAGAGTCAGGGGCACGACCTCGAGCGGCACGAAGGAGCCGGCAACGTGGGCGGTGAGGAGGTCCACGGTGGTAGCTTGGCATCTCCGTGAGTGCCGGTAATGACCGCTTTCCGCTGATCGGCAGCTACGGCTTCCTCTCCGATTGCCACACCAGCGCCCTCGTCTCCTTCGCGGGCTCGATCGAGTGGCTGTGCCTGCCCCGCTTCGACTCGCCGAGCGCCTTCGCGGCGCTGCTGGACCGCGGCGCGGGCCACTTCCGGCTCGCTCCGCATGGTGTCGCCGTGCCGCTCGCCCGGCGCTACCAGCCCGGCACCCTGATCGTCGAGACCACCTGGGTCACCGACACCGGCTGGGCCGTGGTCCACGACGCGCTGACGATCGCCGAGTGGGAGGAACAGGACGCCGACGGGACGCGGCCGCGCACCGAGCACGAGTCAGACCAGTCGCTGCTGCGGCTGGTCACCTGCATCGACGGCCATGTCGAGATGGAGATGGAGTGCCTGCCGCGCTTCGGCTACGGCGCCGGCGAGACGAGCTGGAGCGGCGGCGAGCTCGGTGGCGCGGCCGCGCGCGGCGACGACGGCAGCGAGCTGCACCTGACCAGCGACATGGAGCTGACCTTGGAGGGCGGCGCTGCCCGCGGACGCGTGAAGCTGCGCGAAGACGAGACCAGCTTCTGCGCCGTGTCCTGGGGCGACAGCGACCTCGGCGGCCCGCGCAGCGCGCCGGAGGCGCTGGAGCGGCTCGACTCGACCGGCGAGTTCTGGCGCGCCTGGCTGCGCTACGGCAACTTCCCCGATCACCCTTGGCGCGTCCACCTGCAGCGCTCGGCGCTCGTGCTGAAGGGGCTGACCTACACCCCGACCGGGGCGATCGTCGCCGCCCCAACGACCTCGCTCCCGGAGACCCCCGGCGGCGAGCGCAACTGGGACTACCGCTACTGCTGGATCCGCGACTCGACCTTCAGCCTCTGGGCCCTGCACACGCTCGGCTTCGACCAGGAGGCGCGCGACTTCATGCGCTTCGTGCTCAGCGTCTGCCGCGAGGACCCCAACCTGCAGATCATGTACGGGATCGGCGGCGAGAAGGACCTGACCGAGAGCACCCTCGACCACCTCGGCGGCTATGCCGGTTCACGGCCGGTGCGGATCGGCAACGGCGCCTTCGACCAGCGACAAAACGACGTCTGGGGCGCCCTGCTCGACTCGATCTACCTGCACGAGAAGGCGCTGCGCGGCAGCGGCACGCCGGCGGATCGCAAACTGATCCGCGAACAGGTGGAGGCGGCGATCGAAGCCTGGCCGCATCCCGACCAGGGGATCTGGGAGGCACGAGGCGAGCCGCGGCACTACGTCTCCTCGAAGCTGATGATCTGGGTTGCGGTCGATCGCGGGGTGCGGCTGGCGCGCAGCGTCGGCGTCGACGACGTAGCCGAGGAGTGGCAGCGGAAGGCCGATGAGTTCCGTGCCGAGATCCTCGAGCGTGGGGTGCGCGACGGCGTCTTCCGCCAGCACTACGAGACCGACGCGCTCGATGCCTCCACCCTGCTGATCCCGCTGCTGCGCTTCCTCCCGGCCGACGACCCCAGGGTCCGTGCCACGGTCGAGGCGATCGCCGACGACCTGACCGAGCACGGGCTGGTCCTGCGCTACCTAGTCGAGGAGACCGACGACGGACTGCATGGCGAGGAGGGCACCTTCCTGATCTGTTCCTTCTGGCTGGTCTCGGCGCTCTCGGAGATGGGCGAGCCGGAGCGGGCGCGGACGCTGTGCGAACGGCTGCTGGCCGCCGCGGGCTCGCTCGACCTCTATGCCGAGGAGCTGGACGCGCCGAGCGGCCGCCACCTCGGCAACTTCCCCCAGGCCTTCACCCATCTGGCGCTGATCAACGCCGTCTCCCACGTGATCGCCGACGAGCAACGCGAAGACGGTGGGGTCACCGCGGTGTTCAGCGAGATGGGCGGCGTCCGTGAAGAAGCCTGAGAGTAAACGTCTGGCAGACAACTCATTTCGTTTGCTCTATATTCTCAGGGCATGGGAAGCGCCGACGAGTCTCGGACCACGGACCTACTGCTAGCCCTCAGCCACCCGCTGCGGCGAGAGATCCTGCGGACGCTCGCCGATGAGCTGCCGCGTAGCCCGAGCGATCTGGCTGAGAGCCTCGACTTCCCTCTCCCTACCGTCAGCTATCACGTCAGGGTCCTCGCCAACCGCGGCGCCGTGAGGCTGGTGCGGACCACGCCCTCCCGCGGCTCTGAGCGGCACTTCTACCTCCCCTCGATCGAAGCCGAGTGGGCGCGCTCCGTGATCGAAAGCTCCGAGCCACTCAAAGGCCGGCGCAAGCCCGGACGCGGTCGCTGGAGGAATCGGGCGGCGGCCTGAGGGGGAGAGATCGAGTGCCGGCCGGCTTATCCAGGCAGACGTGGACGACCGCAGCCAGATACGCAGCAGCGCCGAGGAGGACACCAGAACCGAGTCGGCGGTCCTGCAATACATCCTCGCCTTTCACCCGGTGCAGACGAGCCTCGAGGAGCTGCTGCGCGAGTTCGACCAGGGGTCGGGTGACGCCACGCAGCGCGACGCGGTCGAACGCGCCATCCGCGACCTAATCGCAACGGGCCTGCTTCAGCGAAACGGCGAGATGGTGCTGCCGACCCGCGCGGCGCTGCGCTTCGACCAGCTACTCGGCGGCTGAAGTCAAAGAAGAAAATCGCATGGGCCCAGCCGGTCTCGGCTAGGTGGCCGGGCCCATGCGCCCCTTGCCCCCAACACCCGGGTTATAGACAAGACCGTCTGACTAGTTCAATTCGTTTCAAAGAGCTTGCCGGCGCGGATGCGCTCGGCCATCTCCGCGGACTCCGCGCGGTAGGCGCGGCCGTCCTCGAACTCAATCGTCGGGTACTTGCGCTGACCCGAGATCTGCTCCAGCTCCTCGCGCTTCCCGGGCCGCAGCGGTCCCTTGACCACCTCGTACTCGATCCCCTGCTCGTCCAGCGCCTTCTGCACCTTCCAGCACGGGTGCGCGTTGACCTTGGCCCACATGGCCGAGCAGCGATGGAGCTTGACCGTCATCGGTGCCAAGCCTATGCCGAACCGGTGCCCTGAGGCAAGGCCCGAGGGGTTCTCATCGGGAGGACGACTGACGAGCGGCGCGCTTGCTGGATCTCTCCAGCGACGAGAGGAAGGGCATCGGGTCGACCGGCGTGCCGCCGCCGTACCAGGTCCCGTCCCATACCTCGAAGTGGAGATGGCAGCCGGAGGCGTTACCGGTGTCGCCGACGTAGCCGATCAACTGGCCTGTGGCGACGCGCTGGCCGGTGCGGGCGACGGAGGGTTCGCTCAGGTGCATGTAGGCCAGGTCGACAGTCGAGCCCTTGAGGTCGAGCACGACGTAGTTGCCGGCGGCGCCGTGGTATTTGCGGTAGCGCACGCGGGCGGCCTGCACGGCAACCAGCGGCGTTCCGCACGGGGAGCCGATATCGACGCCCTCATGCCCACGGGACCCGCCGAAGCCGTCCCAGTACTCGTGCGGGCCCTGAATCGGGTAGACCGGTGTTTCCGTGCCGGAAGGCGGCGTCGCGGGTGACGGGGACGGCGTGGCGCTGATTCCGCCCTTGCCGGGGGAGATCGCAGCGTGAGCGCCCGCAGCGCTCAGCGCCAGAAGAAGTAGAGCCAGCGGTAGGGCCATGGCCTTGCCTGAGCGCCGCTTGAATGAACCGACCAAGGTACATCCTCTCTTTCTCGAGCCGGCGGGGTTAGCTGTCGGGCTCGCGCTGAAAGAGCTGCGCTACGGACACGTCGGTCCGATTCGCCCCCGGGAAGATGTCTCCCCTGTGGTTCCCCCACTCCCTTGGCCTCCGTGGCCAGGGATTAGGCAGGTATTTGGTCGCGGCGCAGTATAAGCATCCGCAGGACGGACTTGCCGCAGGCCCCGGGCGGAGCTCAGCCGGTGCGGCGAATCCGCCCCATGCCGGGCAGGAAGCGCCCGACCCGAGCGGAGTAGGCCGCGTATTCCTCGCGGTGCACGCTCAGCAGGTAGGGCTCCTCGACAACCCGCACCTGCAGCTCCAGCGCGAGCATCAGCCCGACCAGACCGACGAACGCGACCCAGCTCGGCACCAGCAGGGTGAGGCCGAGCGCGGTGGGGAGCATCGCCGCGAAGATCGGGTTGCGAACCAGGGCGAAGGGGCCGCTGGTGACGAGCTGGGTGCGCTCCCCGGGGTCGACGCCGATCCGCCAGCTCTCCCCCATCGCCACCTGGGCGTAGAAGGTGGCCGCGATCCCAGCGACGGCGAGCACGAGGCCGAAGGCGTGGACGGCGGTGACGTCGAGCGCGCCGAACGGCTCGACCAGATCGACCAGGGCGAGCAGAGGCGCCGCGGCGCCGACGAGCAGAGCGACGGTGAAGCCCACCCCGGCGATCCACTCGGCCGAGCCGGGGCGGCCGCCGAGGCCGTGGAAGCCGGTCGAGCCGGTGCGGCGAAGCTGGATCAGGATCCGCAGCCCGAAGGCCAGCGCCAGGTAAACCGCGTAGAGGACGAGCGCGAGGGTTGCCATCGCCGCCTCATCTTTGCATACCCCCACGGGGTATGCTCGGCCACCAGGCCCGCTCGCCGCAGAGCGCAGAGGTAAGTGAGGAAGATGTTTAGTCGACAGGGACCTCGCTCCCGCCGCCCCAAGCAGGTCGCTCAACATCGATGGCCTAGTGTGATCGAGCGCAGTTTCGCTGCGCTCAAACAATTGAGAGGCGGTTCCCTTGGATCCTGTCGGTTATGAGCTGTGTACCCCCGAAGGCGGCAAGGGCGGTGGCGTTCGCGCAACCCGTGGCTTCCAGATCGGTGAGACGGTGATGGTGGGGGTGCTCGAAGGCGAGGTCGCCTGCAACGACTCGCACGCAACCCAGGTGAGCCGCACCAAGTGGGCCCGGCATGGCGGCCTCGGCCCCAAGGTCAACCACTCGTGCAGCCCCAACTGCGGCGTCGAGCTCAACGACACGGGGGCTTGCAACTTCGTGGCGCGCAAGTCGATTTCCAAAGGCGAGGAGGTCACCTTCGACTACGCGATGCGCAACTACTCGATCGAGCACTTTCCGGGCGGCTGCCTTTGTGGCGCGGATATCTGTCGCGGCTCGGTGACCGGTTGGAAGGACCTCCCCGCCGAGCGCAAGGCCGCCTACAGCGGCCAGGTCGCGCCCTACCTGCTCGAGATAGATCGCGAGTTGGCCGGCTCACTGGTCTGAGCGGTCACCGGCCGAGGCCGGCGAGGAGCCGGGCAGACACGCCGCGCAGGGTTCGCTTGCCATAGCCGTGACTGGGATTGAGCTCGGTGAAGACGGCGATCGCAACGCGGCGGTGTTTCCGCTTCAGCAGCGCAACCTGATGGTCGACCAGGCCCGTGCCGCTGCCCCAGCCACCCTTGAAGAAGAGCCGCCAGCCGCGCGGCTTTACGCGGCCGATCCCCCATCGCTGCTCCCGGACGATGTGGGAGAGCAGATAGCGCCCGTAAGGGCGATGCTGGTCAGGGATGTACGACATCAGCCGGTACATGAACCGCGCTTGGTCGCGAGGACTGGTCAGGCTCTGACCCCAGACGGGGTGGTAGCGAAAGTCGTGCATGCGGGCGACCCGGGCGAGGCGCTTGATCCGTCGCGAGCCGACGAGGTCGCGGACCGTCGACGCCGCGACGTTGTCCGAGCGGCGAATCATCGGACCGAGCAGTGCCCGGTCACGAGCGGAGAGGCCGGCGTCATGGCGCTTACGCAGAAGGGCAACCAGCAGCATCACCTTGAAGACACTTGCGGCCGGAGCGGTCCGGGCCCTATGGAAGCCCCGGATACGCCCGCGCGGATCTACTACCGCGAAGGCGACGTCGCCGGCGCGGCGATCCGCGTAACGCTTGGCCCCGGCGACGTCGGGATGCCAGCGCATAGGCTTTGATTCGGTCCGCTTGGCGTTGCCCGTCCCGCCCGCTGTCGCCGCGCAGGCAAGCAGGACCAGTAGGAGGATCGCGAGGCGGCGCCGGGAGACTGCTGGCAGCGAACCGCCTGACATCCGAGGCTACCTCGAGCTGGAGGTCAGCTCTTCGACCAGGGAGGACGCGTCATAGGCGCCGTAGTGGCGGACGCCGTTGACGAAGAAGGTCGGGGTGCCGGTGGCGCCGCTCTCTTCAGCGGAGCTGACGTCGCGGGCGATCCGCTCGCGCCAGGTGCCGGCCTCCAACTCGGCGGCCATGCGCTCGGCGTCGAGGCCGAGTTCGCGGCCGACCTCGAGGATCGTCTCCTCTGAGAGCTTCGGCTGGGCGGCGAAGAGAGCATCGTGGTACTCCCAAAAGCGACCCTGCGCCGCGGCTGCCTCGCTGGCCTCAGCTGCAAGCGGCGCCAGCGGGTGGCGCTCGGGGATCGGTAGGTGACGAAAGGCGAAGACGAGCCGCTCACCGAGTCGGTCGCGCACGCGCCGGAGCACCGATTGGGCGCCAAGGCAGAACGGGCACTGAAAGTCCCCGAACATGACCAGCTCCAGCGGGCTCCCCCACTCGCCACGGATGTGGTCGATCTCCTTGTCCAGGGGAGGAGTGAGCTTGTCGTCCACTTGCGTGATGTTATGCGCCGGTGGGCAACATCGAGCACGTACTGCTGTTGCTGCTGGCTGCGGTCCTGCTGGTCCGCATCGCCGAGTTCGGCAGGATCCCAGCCCCGATCGTCCTGGTGCTCGGCGGGCTCGCGATCGCGCTGGTCCCCGGCCTGCCGGAGTTCGAGCTCGACCCCGACGTCATCTTCCTGCTCTTCATCCCGCCGCTGGTCCACGCCGCCGGCTGGTCGGCCCCGGCGCGGGAGCTGCGGGCGGTGCTGCGCCCGCTGGCGCTGATGGCGGTGCTGCTGGTCTTCCTCACCGCAGCGGTTATCGCGGTGGTGTCCCACGCCCTGGTGCCGGGGCTGAGCTGGGCCGCGGCGGCGGTGCTGGGGGCAGTGCTCGCCCCCACCGATACGGTGGCCGCGATCTCGATCTTCCGCCGCCTCGGCGCCCCGGAGCGGGTGCGACTCCTGGTCGAGGGAGAGTCGATGGTCAACGACGCCACCGCGCTGGTCCTCTACGGGATCGCCGTCGGAGTCGCAACCGGCGACGCCTTCAGCCTCGGTGGCGCGACGCTCGACTTCGTCACCGTCTCGGCCGGCGGCCTGCTGATCGGCCTCGCGGTCGGCTGGCTCTCGACGATCGTAATCCGCCGCCAGACCGACGCCGCGCTGGTCACCGTCCTCACCGTGCTGACCGCATACGGCGCCTACATTGGCGCCGAGGAGCTGCACGTGTCTGGCATCCTGGCTGCCGTCGTCGCGGGCATCTACACCGGCTACCAATCCCCCCACACTCTCGACGCCGACACCAGGCTCAGCGCCGTTGCCTTCTGGGGCGTCCTCGTCTTCGGACTGGAGACGACCCTCTTCGTCCTACTCGGCCTGCAGTTGCCAAGCATCGTCGACACGCTCGAGCAGACCTCCTCCGGGATCGGCCAGTTGCTCTGGCCCGCCGCCGCGATTGCCCTCACTGCGATAGCCACCCGACTCGCTTTCGTCTTCGCGATGAGATCGGACGCGGGCGAGACCGCCGGCCAGCGCTTCGCCGTCGGCTGGAGCGGGATGAAAGGGGCGATCTCCCTGGCGGCCGCGCTGGCGGTGCCGCTCAGCGTCGACGCCCGGCCGCAGATCGTCTTTCTCAGCTTCGCGCTGATCCTCGTCACCCTGGTCGGCCAGGGCCTCTCGCTGCCCTTCGTCATCCGCGCGCTGGGGTTGGAGCAACCGCGGCGCTGGAGCGACGAGGAGGCGGTGGCGCGGATGGAGGCGGCCCAGGCCGCGCTCGACCGGCTCGACGAGATCGAAGAGGAGGGACTTGCCAGCGAGTCCCAGCTGCGGCGGCTGCGCGACCTCTACCGCGCCCGCTTCCGCATGTGCGCGGCGGTGCTGGGCGGCGAGGACCCCGAGACGGCCGCCCGCCAGGAGCGCCTCGCCGACTACGGCCACCTGCGCCGCGAGTTGATCGGAGTGGAGCGCGAAGAGCTGCTCGCGCTGCGCAAAGAGGGCCGGCTGCGCGACGCGACGATGCGCCAGATCGAGCGCGACCTCGACCTCGAGGAGGCGCGGATCCGCTCCTAGCGGACCGATGCAGGGCGCTACGGTGGGCCGATGACGTCCTCCGACCTGTGGCCATCCGTTTCCTACGAAGACTGGAGCGAGACCTGCGACACGCTTCACGCGCATACGCAGGTGCTGGGAAAGATCGCCGCGACGCTGGCGCCACCCGAGCCACAGCTCCAACACGCCGCGCTGCGGCTGACCGCGCGAGGCTGGGAAACGGGTCCACTGCCAGCGCCCGACGGCTCAGGGACGCTCGTCGTCGCGCTGGACCTGCACGCGCACGAGGCAGTGGTCGAGCACAGCGACGGCCGGACCGGAAGCGTCCCCCTGACCCCGAACCGGGCAGTGGGCTCTGTCACCCGTGAGTTGATGAAGACGGTGGCTGACCTGGTCGGCGCCGTCGAGATCGACCCAACGCCGCAGGAGGTGCCATGGAGCGTCCCGCTCGACGAGGACGAGGAACATGCGAGTTACGACCCCGACCAGGTCGCTTCCTACTTCGTTGCCGCGACTCAGGCCGCGCTCGTCCTGGCCGCCTTCCGGGCACCGTTCCGCGGCCGGTCCTCGCCGGTCAATGCCTGGTGGGGATCGTTCGACCTCGCCGTGAACCTCTACTCCGGGGTCCCGGCCGAACCTCCCTCGGACGACTTCATCATGCGCAACTCGATGGATTCCCAGGAGGTGGCGGTGGGATGGTGGCCCGGCGACCCCAAACTGGGCAAGGCTGCGTTCTACGCATACGCCCACCCGGCGCCGGAGGGGTTCGCGGACGGCACCATCTCCCCGGCGGCCGCGCGTTGGAACGATGAGCTCGGCCTCTACGTCCTCGATTGGGACGACGTCTGCGCCAGCGAGAACCCGCACGCGTTTGCGCTCGAGTTCGCCCATTCGACGTTCCAGCACGCATGTCTCGTCTGCGGCTGGGACTCGGGGCTCGCCGCGAGCGCCGAGGGCTCGCCGCCACCCGTCGCATAGACCCGCCTCGACCAAATACGATCAGCTCCTGTCGATGGGAACGGAGAGCGCAGCGGACTACGAGCGTGGGTGGAAGTGGTGGCTGAGTCACGTGATCGTTCCGCTTCTGGTTGCCCTCATCGGAGGTGGCGCTGCGGTCTACGCGGTCTACGCCACCAGCGACGGTTCCGGAGGCGAGCCGCGAGGTGCGATCACCTTCCCCAAGGATGGAGGCTTCGTTGGGCAGGTCCTCAGCGCCGAGGGAACTCTTCGCGACATTCCCAGCGACCAGCACATCTGGCTCGCCGTCCAGGTCGGGAACCTTCTCTTCCCGAAGGAGCCGGAAATCAGCCCAGATTCACACTGGCTAGTGCAATCGATCGAGGCGGAGTACCCACGAGGCAGTCAGCTCTCTCTCGCCTTGCTCATGGTCGGCAGCCAGGGTCAACAGCAGATCGAACGTTGGCTGGCAGAAGGTGAATCAACCGGCGAGTTTGCCGGCCTAAAAGCGATCACGGACAGTAAGCGACTCGACACCGCCACCGAACTTTTTCCTCCAAAAGAACCCCCTTCCCCCTAGGGACGTCAAACCACCAAGGGGCGCAGCGGCTACCGCCCTATGTGCAGCTCGATCGCGCGACCCGCTCGACGTAGACGATCCGCCCCTCGGTGTTGGCGAGAGCCGCCGCCAGAGTGGCGGCCACGTTGAAGCCTCGGCTAGGCTCAGCCGGCATCGGACCCGTCCCCGATCCAGACCGGAGGAGCCATGAAAAAGCCCACCAGCCCCGAGCAGGCGGCGAAGCTCTACGGCAACCGTTTCCTCACCGAAGACGCCCCCGACAAGGAGTTCCCCAGCGGCGGCATGTCCGCCCTCGACGCGATGCGCCTCGTCGACGAGGAACTGGTGCTTGAGGGCGACCCGTGGCGCAACCTGGCGACCTTCGTGACGACCTGGATGGAGCCCGAGGCGCAGCGGATCATCGGCGAGAACCTCTACCGCAACTTCATCGACCACGCCGAGTACCCGATCTCCGCCGAGATCGAGCAGCGCTGCGTGCGCATGCTCGCCGACCTCTACCACGCGCCTGGCGAGACGACCGGCGCCCGCACCCAGGGCTCCTCGGAGGCGATCATGCTCGGCGCGCTCTCGCTGAAGTGGAAGTGGAAGCAGCGCCGCGAAGCCGAATCGAAGCCGGTCGACAAACCGAACCTGATCTTCGGCGGCGACGTCCACGTGGTCTGGGAAAAGTTCTGCCGCTACTTCGACGTCGAACCGCGGATCGTCCGCCTCCAGGAAAACAAGTACGTGATCGGGCCCGAAGACGTCGAGCCCCACGTCGACGAGAACACGATCGGCGTCGCCGCGGTCCTCGGCACCACCTTCACCGGCCATGCCGACGACATCGTCGGGATCAACGAGCTGCTGGTCGGCCTCAAGGGCGACAAAGGCCTCGACGTCCCACTCCACATCGACGCCGCCAGCGGCGGCTTCGTCTGGCCCTTCCTCTACCCCGACTCGGAGTGGGACTTCCGGCTCGAGCAGGTCCGCTCGATCAACGTCTCCGGCCACAAGTTCGGCCTCGTCTACCCCGGCATCGGCTGGCTCGTCTTCCGCGAGAAATCGGATCTCGCCGAGGACCTCGTCTTCTACGAGAATTACCTCGGAAAAACCGACGCGACCTTCACCCTCAACTTCTCCACCGGCGCCTCGATGGTGCTCGCCCAGTACTACAACTTCGTCCGCCTCGGGCGCGAGGGCTACACGTTCGTGATGCGGGCGATGGAGGAGAACGCCCGGGCGCTGGCCGGCAAGCTGGAAGCGATGGGGGACTTCGAGCTGATCGGCGCCGACAAGGAGCAACTGCCCCTGGTCGCCTTCAAGCTCAGCGGCGAGAAGTCCTACGACGAGTTCGACGTCTCCTGGCAGCTTTCCGCCGAGCGCGGCTGGATGCTGCCCGCCTACACAATGCCGCCGGACGCCGAAGACGTGACGATCATGCGGGCGCTGGTCAAGCAGACCCTGAGCCGCGCTCAGATCGACCGGCTCGCCGACGACATCGCCGAGGCCTGCGCGACGCTCGAGAAGAAGGGCGGCGCCCACGCCTCCGAGCGCAAGCAGGTCAAGATCGGTACCGGGTACTGAGCGCGACGCGACGTACGCGAAGTCGCCATCGCCTTTCGGGGAAGGCGATCAGGCTGCCGCCCTCCCCGCGCTGACAGACGCCGCAATAGATCACGTAGGAGTAGACGCCGGGGCTCAGATCCGGGATGCGAAAGTCGAGCGTGTAGCGCGGCGGTTCGATCGCGCCGTGGCCAAAGCCGCCGCCGCCTAGATACCCCCAGCCGCTCGCCTCAGCCTGTACCGGCTTCGCCCAGCCGAGCAGGGTGAATGGCGCCCGCTCAGGTGGTCGAGGCGCATGCGGCGTGCAGAGCCGCCTCGGTCCGCAGCGGTGTGGCTTTGGGACCTTCTCGATCGGTACCAGCGAGACCGGGAACGAGGGCGGGGGCGACTCGACGCCGGGCACGCAGACCCCGCTGCGGTCACCTTCGGGACCCTCGCAGGGCGGGTAGCAAAAGCCGCAGCCGATGGTCAGCTCGACCGCGTCGCCGGGAACGCCGGCCAGACGGCTGACCCGTTCGACCCCGACGTCCGCCGTGGCGGACGGTGCCGTCAGGAAAGCGGAGAGCGAGAGCAGCGCGACCAGCAGCACCGGTTGCAACGCTCGCGGTGAGGAAGTGAGCATGTAGTAGATACGTGCGATGCGTCCCCAGAGGTCCCATCGCAATCGCATGATCGCCGTCCTCGCCGACACCCACATGCCATAAGGCGCCCGCGGCTCGGCTCGCTGAGCTGGAACAACGTCATGGGTAACTACAGCTAGCGGTCGCCTGGCGCGCCTGCGCCGCCGCTTCCCGCAGGCGGATGCCGTCGTCTTCGGTCACAGCCACCTTCCTCTCCGCGAGGAGGAAGGCGTGGAGGCTCTGCAGGCAGCAATCGAGCCAACCGGGCGGGAGGGCCGCTCCGAGGCGCTGGAGCACATGCTCGAGCACCTGATCATGCGTAAGCAGCGCCAGATCGACTTCATGGAGAGGGCCGTGCGAGACTGAGCGGCTTCTCCGATCGCCCCTTACGTGAGTCACGGTTGATCGACGCGCGGACGGGTATTCGCAGTTCGTAAGCGCTGTAATAGAAGGAGGAGGAGATGAACGAACCTGTCACCCCCGCCAGTCTCTACGCAGTCTTGATCGGAGCGACGCTGGCGATCGCTGGCATCATCGGATTCTTCTACAGCGCCTCGTTCGGGAGCCCCGGCTCGGTGGACGCTGTTCTCGGTGTGCTCGACGTGAACGCCTGGCACAACCTGGTTCACCTGCTCAGCGGCGCGCTGGGACTGCTCGCCTTCGCCTCAGGCCCTCGTGCGGCACGCACCTACGCGCTCGCCTTCGGCGCGGTCTACGTCGTCGTTGCGATCTGGGGCTTCATCATCGGCGGTGGCGAGTCGATCCTCGGCTTCATCCCCGTCAACGACGAGGACAACGTCCTCCACGCGGTCCTCGGCGTGCTCGGCATCGGCTCCGGCCTGGCCAGCCCCGAGGAGGAAGTAAGGGCGACGCGTCCTGCCTGATGACTGGAAAAGCCGACTTCACAGAGCAGGAGTGGGAGACGGTGCTCGAGGGGGCGACGAGTGCCGGCTTGATCGTTTCGACAGCGCAACGGGGCGGCTCCTTCCGCGAGTCCTTTGCGCTGGCGAAGGCCTTCACCGAGGCGCGAGCCGCCGCCGGGGCCTCCGGCCTCATCGACGAGATCGCCCAATCCAAGCCGAAGGTCGACCGGGCGCGCCACGGCTCAGTCGAGGAGATGAAAGACCACCATCTGGGCATCATCCGGCAAGCAGTCTCGCTGCTCGAAGCCAAGGCGTCTCCCGAGGAGGTCGAGGACTACAGGCGCTTCACGCTCAGCCTCGCGGAGCGGGTCGCGAGCGCCAAGGAGGAGGGCGACCAGCCGGTAAGCGACGCTGAGCGAGCGGCGATCGACGAGATCTCCGCGGCGCTCGGCGAAGCTTCCGGCTAAGGCCCAGATCGCGATCATGATCGCCAGAGGGGCCCGGTTGAAGGACCGCTATCGGCTCGAACGGCTCCTCGGGCGCGGCGGCATGGCGTCGGTCTGGCTGGCGAGCGACGAGGTTCTCGAGCGGCCGGTCGCGGTCAAGGTCCTCTCGGACACGATCGCCTCCGACCCCGAGTTCCTGGCGCGGTTCCGCCGCGAGGCGCGACTCGCCGCCAGCCTGTCTCACCCGAACCTGATCGGCGTCTACGACTACGCGGAAGGAGAGGAACGGCCCTACCTCGTTATGGAGTACGTCCGCGGGGAGACCCTCACTGAGCGAATGTCGCGGGGCGCCGCGATCGACTGCGAGCGGCTCGCGCGCGAGCTCTTCGGCGCCCTCGCCCACATCCACGCAGCGGGGATCGTGCACCGGGACGTCAAGCCCCAGAACGTCCTGATCGACCCGGAAGGCGACGCCAAGCTGATCGACTTCGGGATCGCGCTGCCCAGGGACGCGACATCGTTGACCCTCACCGGGCACCTGCTCGGCACCGCCCGCTACATCGCCCCAGAGGTGATGCACGGCGAGCCCGCTACGGAGCGGTCCGACCTCTACTCGAGTGGAGTCTTGCTGCGTGACTGCGTCGGCGACGACGCCCGGGGGCGTCTCGCCCTCCTGGCGGATCGCCTCTCAGCGGTGGATCCCGGTGACCGGCCACCCTCGGCCGCAGCGGCGGTGGCTCAACTCGGCCGAAAGACCTCCGCGCCGGAGCGGCCGACCGAGCCGTTCGTCGCCCCACCGCAACCGACCGAGCCGCTCGAGCCGATGCTCCGCACCCGCCAGCGTCCCCCGCCTCGAGCCTCGCGCTCGGCTTGGGCAAGAGTCGCCGCCCTCACCGGGATCGCCGCTGGGCTCGTCGCCGCGATCCTGCTCATCGCCGATGGGCCATCGGGGGACGGCGGCGGAAAAGTTGACCGGAGCGCGGCCGCTAACAGCGGTGACGGTGGTGGCGAGACAACGAACCGCGAGGAGACTGCGGCGACCCCGCCGGCACCGGCGCCGGAAGGGAACGATCCCGCCCTGGGCAGCTCCCTCAACCAGGAAGGCTTCGAGCTGATCCAGGCGGGACGGCATGAAGAAGCAGTCCCGGTCCTGGAAGAAGCGGTTCGCGCCTTCCCAGCGGACACCGACGATCTGAACTACGCCTACGCCCTGTTCAACCTCGGCAACGCGCTGCGCCTCAGCGGGCGCCCGGAAGAGGCGATCCCCGTGCTCGAACGTCGGCTGGAGATCCCGAACCAGACCGACGTGGTCAGTCGCGAGCTGGCCGCGGCTCGAAACGCGGCGGACTCATAGTCTCAGCGCTCGGCCACGTGCAGCTCGAGCGCGTGGATCTGACTCTGCCCATAGGAGCCGGTCTGGACCGGGCCGGCGGCGCTGATCAGGTCTCCCGGGCCGGGAAGCGGATCGGGACGCAGGCTTTTGCGGACGTCGATCGCGGTCAGGCCGGGAAGGGTGATTCCCTGCGAGTCGACGATGACGAAGTGCGCGTCGCCGTCGCCGTCGGGGTCGACCCGCTCCACATATGCGATCCGCCCTTCGGCGGTGCGGCAGCTGGGCAGGTCGGGTGGACAACGCGCGGGGGTGACGGTGTCAGCGTCTGGCCCTTTCTGCTCCTGGGGAGATGATTGCTCGATTAGGGGCGGCGTCCCAGAGTCCGACGTGTCGTTCTCACTCCCGCAGCCAGCGATGGCGGTGAGCACCACCACGCCTGCCAAAGCGAGTGCCTTCCCTCTAACTGAACTCGATGACGCTGCGAATCCCATCCTGGGCCTCCATCAGCTCGAAGCCCCGGTTGACCTCGTCGAGGGTGAGGCGATGCGAGATGAAGGGCTCGACGTCGATCTCGCCGGCCAGGCAGCGATCGATCAGTTGCGGTACCTGATCGCGCCCCTTGACGCCGCCGAAGGAGGAGCCGGCGACGCGGCGGCCAGTGATCAGGAGACGAGGAACCACGTCGAGCGTCTCCCCCTTGCCGGCCACCCCGGCGATCGTGCACAGGCCCCACCCCATGCGCGCGGCTTCGACCGCCTGGCGCATCACGGCGACGTTGCCGGTCGCCTCGAAGGTGTAATCGGCGCCGAAGCCCCCGGTCATCTCGAGGACATGCTCGACCGCGCCCTCGCCGCCTTCGAGCACGTCCGTCGCGCCCTGGCCGCGGGCCAGCTCAAGCCGCTCCGGGGAGAGGTCTACGCAGACGATGCGCTCGGCGCCTTGCAGCCGGCAGCCGGCGACCGCCCCCAGGCCGACCATCCCGGCGCCGAAGACGACGCAGGTGCTGCCGGGCTGCACCAACGCCGTGTTGATCGCAGCGCCGAGGCCAGTCGAGAGACCGCAGGCGAAGAGACAGGCGTGCTCAAACGGCGCCTCGGGGCTGATCTTCGCCAGCGCGATCTCCGGCATCACCGTGTACTCGGCGAAGGTCGAGCAGCCCATGAAGTGACGGATCCCGTCCCCCTCGCGCGAGATGCGGGTGGTGCCGTCAGGGAGGAAGCCCTTGTTCTGCTGCTCGCGGATCGCCAGACAGAGGTTGGTCCGCGGGTCGAGGCAGTGGACGCACTCGCCGCACTGAGGCGAGAAGAGGGTGACGACGTGGTCGCCCGGCGCGAGGGAGGTGACGTCCGGTCCTACCCGCTCGACCACACCGGCGCCCTCGTGGCCGAGCACCGTCGGCGCATAGCCCGAGGGGTCGGCGCCGGAGGCGGTGTAGAGATCGGTGTGGCAGACACCGCAGGCGACGAGCCGAACCAACACCTCTCCGCCCTGCGGCTCGGCGAGCTCGACCTCCTGGACCGCGAGCGGCTCCCCGAACTCCTCGAGCACCGCCGCGCGCATCCTCATCGGACCATCAACCGCTCTTGAAGCGGGCGGCCTCCTCGGAGCCGCCCGTCGCGTCACCCTCGCTGTAGGAGTGAGCGCCGGCGCCGGCGAGGGTGCCGCCGTCGACGATCAGGTACTCCTCGCGGATCGGACGCCCGTCGAGCCAGCACTCGAGGATCTCGCGCGCACCGGCCGCGTAGCGAGCCTGGGCGGAGAGGCTGGTGCCAGAGGTATGCGGAGTCATGCCGTGGTGAGGCATCGATCGCCACGGGTGATCTTTGGGCGCGGGCTGCGGGAACCACACGTCACCCGCGTAACCCGCCAGCTGGCCGCTCTCGCATGCCCGCGCGACCGCGTCGCGGTCGCAGATCTTGCCGCGCGCGGTGTTGATCAGATACGAGCCCCGCTTCATCCTGGCCAGCATCTCCGCGTCGAACATGTTCTCGGTCTCGGGGTGCAGCGGCGCGTTGATAGTCACCACATCGCACACCTCCACCATCGACTCGGCGTTGGGGTGGAAGGTGACGCCCAGCTCCTGCTCGACCTCCTCCGACAGGCGGTGCCGGTCGGTGTAGTGCAGGCCAACCTCGAATGGCTTCAACCGCCGCAGGACGGCAGAGCCGATCCGGCCGGCGGCCACGGTGCCGACCTGCATCCCCTCCAGGTCGTAGGAGCGCGACACACAGTCGGCGATGTTCCAGCCGCCGTCGACCACCACCTGGTAGGAGGGGATGTAGTTGCGGACCAGCGCCAGGATCATCATCACCACGTGCTCGGCGACGCTGATGCTGTTGGAGTAGGTCACCTCGGCGACCGTCAGGCCGTGCTCGATCGCGGCTTGCAGGTCGACGTGGTCAGAGCCGATCCCGGCGGTCAGCGCGAGTTTCAGCTTCGGCGCCTTGGCGATCCGCTCGGCAGTCAAGTAGGCAGGCCAGAATGGCTGTGAGATGACCACCTCGGCCTCGGGCAGCTCGCGCTCGAAGACCGAGTCCGGGCCGTCCTTGTCGGAGGTGACGATCAGCCGGTGCCCGCGCTCCTCGAGGAACTCGCGCAGCCCCAGCTCTCCGGAGACGCTGCCGACCAGCTCGCCGGGCTCGAAGCCGAGGGTCTCTGGCGTGGGCGCGCTCTGCCCGTCGGGGTAGCGCTCGATCGTCGGCACCTCGTCGCGCGCGTAGGACGGCGGGTACCCGTCAACCGGGTCGTCATAGAGGACACAGAGGACCGTGGCCATGGCCTAGACCACCTTCTCACTGATCAGGCTCTGGGCGCAATCGACGACCGTCTCCTCGACCGGACGAGGGGACCAGTCGAGCTGGGTCTTGGCCTTCTCGCTCGACATCTCGACCCTTCTACCAAGCTGGCCGATGATCGAGCGGATGCTCGGGTCGAAGATCGCCATCCCGCGCACGAGCAGATCGGGGACGCTTCGCTTCGGCACCTTCGGGGCGTCCCGCCCGAGGCGGTCGCGCAGCACCGCGGCGACCTCCGACATCCACCAGAACTCGTTCACCGCGATGAAGCGCTCGCCGCCGGCCTCGGGTGCAGTCATCGCCCTGATCTGCAGGTCGGCGACGTCGCGGACGTCGACGATGCTGTACCCGAGCCGCGGCGTCCCGGGCATCCCCTTCAGCAGCCGCTCGATCAGTTCGAGGGAGAAAGAGCGGTCGTCGCTCAACACCGGACCAATGATCGCGCCCGGATTGACGACGGCCAGCTTCTCGAGCGCACCTTGCTCCCGGGCGAAGTCCCAGGCCGCGTGCTCGGCGATTGTCTTCGAGCGCGTGTACGGGGTCAGTTTGGGGTTGTCGGCGTCGGTCCAGCTCTCCTCGGTCAGCGGCACGGAGGAGCGACTGGTGCTGCCACCGACCGCCGCAATCGAGGAGGTGACGACGACCCGCCCCACCCCGGCATCGAAAGCCGCCCGCAGCACCCGCAGCGTCCCTTCCCGCGCCGGCACGATCAGCTCGTCAGGGTCCCTCGGCTGCACCGGCGGGAACGGCGAGGCGACGTGCATCACGTAGTCGCAGCCGTCGACGGCCTGCTCCCAGCCGTCGTCGCTAGACAAATCCGCAGCCAGCACCGAGAGCTTGTCGCCGGCGTCGACCTCGGGCTCGATCCTGGCTCGTACCTCCGCCTCGCGCGAGAGATCCCTCACGGTCGTGCGCACCCGGTAGCCGCGCCGCAGCAGCTCAACCACACACCAGCCCCCGAGGTACCCGGAGCCGCCGGTGACGAGAACCGTCTTCATCTGTCCTGTGAGCCGTCCAACCCGCGATGACGGTACCACCAGGACTCAGGCAGCTGCGCTCAGCAGGCCACGCTCAGGTGGAACGCCCTGTTGGCGACCGAGCCGCCCTTGTCGTAGGTCTTCACCCTGACGGCTTTGGCGTTGCTCGCGTGCCCAGTGGGCACCGCGAAGCCAAGTGGCTCGCTGCCAGGCGTCGCGGTCCCGGTTTCGCCGGGCACAGTGAGATAGGCACACCCGATCACGTTCTGGTCGAACTCAACAGTGAAGACGTTCGAGCTTGGACCGCTGACGGTGGTAACTCCACTCCCGCGTGCGAGCACACCGGTAGCTCCTACGACCGCCCAGAGGCCACTCCCCGCAGGACCTGGCGGACCCTGCTCACCGGTCGGCCCTTGTTCGCCGGTCGGCCCCTGTTCACCCGGAGAGCCGGGTTCGCCTGGGGGACCGGGTTCGCCCTGTAGACCCTGGGTGCCAGTCGAGCCCACTGCTCCCGGCGGACCCTGGGCACCCGTCGCTCCTGTCTCACCTGACAGGCCCTGAACACCAGTCGGACCTTGCTCTCCCTGGATGCCTTGCGGACCCTGGGTACCCGGCGCGCCAGCCTCGCCCGTGATGCCCTGCGGACCGGTGGGACCTTCAGGCCCGGTGGGACCCGGTGGGCCAGTAGGTCCTGTCGAACCGATCGGTCCGACAGGACCAGCGGGGCCTTCCAGGCCGGGGTCTCCTCGGTCGCCCTTCTCTCCTCCGGCCGTGCCCTGCACGACCGGAGAGTTCGGCGCGGTTACCACCTGAGCAGCTTGCTCACCCTTCCCGCAGCGTCTCTTCGCTTGCACGAAGCGAATGCTGCCCTTGCGAGGTCTTGCCTTCTTTATGCAGACGCTGAGCGTCGTCAGTTGCTGCTCCTGGGCTGCCAAGGCAGGGCTCGCGAAGCTTGAGAGCGCGACGAGAAGAGTCAGGCACGCCAGAGCGAACACGGGCGGGCCAAAGCGGAAATGGGCACGCATCGGAGCGCTCATCGCTCCGAATATTCGAGGCCAGATCGGTATGACCTTTTGATCTAAGCGGCCATCGATGCCGAAGCGCGCTGGCCGCTGCGGCGTGTGAACCGGTAGTCGCCGAGGTCGAAGTGGGCGCTGTGCCAGGCGACCTCGAGCGTGGTCGCAGAGCGGAACGGCGCGTCGCCATGTGAGTCGAAGTAGTAGCTGTTCGCCGTTGAGCAGCTGTTGCGGAAGAAGACCTGGCGGTCGCGGCGGGCCAGCATCGTCTCGAAGTAGCGCTGGTTCGCCTCGCGGGTGACCTCGACCGAGGTCGAGTCGGTGCTGCGCGCGCGCTGTAGGCAGCGCACGATGTGCCGCGCCTGGTTCTCGATCAGGGTGAAGTAGCTGGCGCCGTTGTAACCGTAGGGCCCGAGGATCAGGAATAGGTTGGGGAAGCCGGGCACGCTCACTCCCTCGTAGGCCTGGAACCGGTTCGCCTCCCACCACTCCGCGAGGTCGACTCCGTCGCTTCCCTGAACGGAGAATGCCGGCAGGTTGCCCTTGTCGAACACCTGGAAACCGGTGGCGAGGATCAGCATGTCGATCTCGTGCTCCGTGCCGTCCGCGGTGCGAACGCCAGAGGGAACGAACGTCTCGATCGGTGTTGTCTCCAGTAGGACGTTGGGGCGGTTGAATGTCCGCAGGTACTCGTTCGAGAAGCTCGGGCGCTTGCAGCCGAGCCCGTAGCGCGGGGTTAGCTTCTCCCGCACCACCGGATCGCGAACTTGGCGGCGCAGGTGCCTGTGCCCGATGCGTTCCGCCGCCGTAGCGACAGGCACCACACCGTGGAAATGCGCTGGCAGCGGAAAATTGAGCTCGACGTAAGTCTGACTCAGGGCGCGCGCCGCGGCCTGAGCGCCCGGGACGCGGCGGAGCAGCCCGCGCAGACGCGGCCCGATCCGCCCGTCGGGCTTGGGCAGGCACCAGATCGGCGTGCGCTGCAGCACGGTCAGCTTCTCGACTTCGGGTGCGATCGAGGGAATCACCTGCACGGCGGAGGCGCCGGTGCCGATGATCGCCACCCTGCGGCCGCGCAGGTCCTGCTCGTGATCCCAACGCGCGGTGTGCATGACTGAGCCGGCAAAGGTCTCCAAGCCGGGGATCTCAGGTGGCTTCGGCTGTGTGAAGACGCCCGTCGCGCCGACTAGGAATCGCGCCGTGACCACCGGCCCGCCGGCTGTCTCCAGGCACCAGAAGTGGTGCTCGTCGTCAAAGCTCACCCCGGAGACTTTCGTGTTGAGGCGAATCCGGGAGCGCAGGCCATAGGCGTCGACGCAGTGCTCGGCGTAGGCCTTCAGCTCCTCGCCGGGCGCATAGACGCGTGACCAGTCGCTGCGCTGCTCGAAGGAGAACTGGTAGCTGAACGAGGGGATGTCGACGCCGATGCCGGGGTACGTGTTCCAGTGCCACGCTCCGCCGACACCATCCCCCGCCTCGAGCACGACCCAGTCCCTGATCCCCGCCTGGTCGAGCTTGATCGCCGTGCCGATGCCGGAGAACCCGGCCCCGATCACCGCGACCCCGTGGTCCGGCTGGATGTCGTTGGGGACGGTCATGGTGTGTGGACCTCGCGCAGTCTCCCTGTCTCGACCTCGTAGACGAGGCCCCTGACGGTACCGGTGCGAGGGACGAACGGGCTCGACCTGATCAACTCGACGCCGTTGCGCACGGACTGCTCGAGATCCGGAAACGTGTGGGCGCTCCATCGCGGCCGCTCGCCCGTCTCGATCTCGAGCTCCGCTGTGAACTCCTCGTCGGTGAAGGTGAGCAAGCCACAGCCGGTGTGCTGGATCAGAGCGATCTCCTCCGTGCCCAGCTTCCGCTGCGAGATCGAGAGCGAGCGGATCGTGTCTTCGGTGACGACGCCGCCAGCGTTGCCGAGTAGTTCGTCGATCTGGCTCATCGGTCCTTAGGCGTCATCAGCGCGACCGGCACCGCGAGGCCGGCGGAGCGGCGCAGGGTGGCGATGCGACGGCCGGGCTGGACGGCGTCGCGGATCTCGCTGACGCGATCGTCAAGACCGGCGACGGTGGAGTCCAAGTCTGGCGCGACGAAGGCGAGGCCCCAGAAGAAGGCGGGGCGGTCGGTGCCGCCGCCGCGCTCGATCGCCTCCTGCGGCTCCTGCACGACCTCGAGGATGACCGCGCCGAGGCGGAAGAACGCCTGGCGCGGAGCGCCGGCCGGCGTCGGCTCCTCGCGGATGCGACGCAAGTCGAGACCGACCCGTTGAAGCACCGTAACGGTGCGATCGAGGTCCGGCGTGATCGCGACCACGTGATCGAGCTCGGTGATGCCGTTGGGGTGCGCCGGCGGCTCGTCCGGCGGCGGTCGGTCCGACCGCGTGGTCGGCAGCCCGTCCAACTCGGCGATCTCAATCTCGCGCAACGACCAACCGGTGAGCCCGCGACCTGCCTCGCGCCCAACCATCCGGATCCGCGTGTCCCCGACGATGCAGGTGTCACCGTCGAGCTCGAACCCAAGCGTCGTCCAGGCCTCCGGCGCGTCGGCGATCGTCAGCTCGTCGAGAGTCGAACCCACGCGTAACACCTACCGGGTGACGCTCTCCACGATCGCCTCGCCCCCACGGCTCGGTAGGACCGTGACGCCGCGGAAGCGTGACTTCTCGTCCTTCGTCCGGGGAGCGCGGAGCTGGGTCCGCGCGAGGATCCTCGCGATCGCGATTTTCATCTCGAGCATCGCGAAGGACGCCCCGATGCAGCGGCGAACGCCGCCGCCGAACGGAACCCAGGTGTAGGGCTCCGGCGCTCCTTCGAGGAAGCGCTCGGGACGGAAGGCGAGGGGGTCGGGTGGGTACAGGTCCGGATCCCACTGCAAGAGTGCGATTGAGGCCGCCAGCTGCGCTCCCGGTTTGAAGAGGTAACCCCCCAGCTCCGTTGGCTCGGTCGGTGAGCGGAAGACCTCGGTGACGACGGGCCGCACCCGAAGCGTCTCCTTGATCACCGCATCCAGGTACTCGCTCGACTCGCCCGCCCTCACCTCGGCGGTCAGACGCTCCAACGCCGGCGGCGTGCGCAGGAGTCGCTCGAACGCCCACCCGATCGAGGTCGCGGTCGTCTCGTGCCCCGCAAGCAGGATCGTGATCAGCTCGTCGCGCAACTCTCGATCGGTCAGCGGATTGCCCTCGTCGTCGCGGGCCGAAAGCAGCAGGGTGAGGATGTCGTCGTGGGCGTCTCGATCCGGATCGTCCCGGCGCCGGCCGATCTCCTCGTAGAGGATCTCGTCGACGCGATCCCTATTCCGCAGGAAGCGGCCCCAGGGACTGAGCGGGCCGAGGTCCTTCTGCATCACGAGCAGCGCCGGGTTGATCGATGAGAGCTTGGGCAGGCGCCGCTTCAGCTCGGCGATGCGGTCCGGGTCGGACACGCCGAAGACGGTCCGGATCATCACCTCCAGCGTGATCGTCTGAGCGACTGTGCGGGTGCGAATCGTCTCGCCCGGGCTCCACCTGTCGATCTCGCGGTCGGTGATCTGCTCGATCAGCTCGGCGTAGTGCGCGATCGCCTGGCCGTGGAACGGGGCAGCATCAACTTCCGCATGCGCATGTGACGGTCGCCGTCGAGCAGCAGGAGCGAGGCCGGCCCGACTACGGGCTCCATCGTCTGGCGCGGCTCGGCGACCTCGTACGCGGCGGGCTTCCACTTGAACATCTCCTCGACCAGGTCGCGGTCGGCGATGTGGAAGAGCTCGCCCGCGATCGAGTCGTTGGAGCGGAAGACGCGGCCGTAGCGCTTGCGCATCGCCAGCCTCGCCCCAACCGGGAAGGCGATGCCGAGCCACGACTGCAGTGGACCCGGGAGCGGCAGCCCTGGGATCTCCGAGGCCGGACGAGTGAGCGCTGTCACCCGTCAATCCTCGCGGAGGAGCTCGTCGAGCGTCTTGCCGCTGACCACCGATTGCGGCTCTTCGGCGACCACGTCCGTGCCGGGGCGCGCCTCGTCGTCGCGCCGCTTGATCAGCAGCCACTGAGCCTTCTCGCCGGGCCGGGTGCGCTGCAGGGCGAAACCGCCGTGCAGCTTCTCTCCGTGGAGGACGAAGACGGCGTGGCCGCTCTCGAGCGCCTCCGGCCAGGCGACGCGACCGCCCTGCTCGTAGTGGCCGCGGTCCCAGACGATCACCCCGCCCTCCCCGCTCTTCCCCTCGAAATCGTTGTGGGAGATCGAGTGATCGGCGACCTCCACCGCGAGGCGCTTGACGGCGGGATCCAGTGAAGGGCCCTTCGGAACGGCCCAGGAGCGCATCACCCCGCCGACCTCCAGGCGCAGGTCGAAGTGACGGGCGGTGGCGGCGTGCTCCTGGATGACGAAGACGCCGGCGCTGACGCCGCGAATCGCGAACTGCTCATGACCCTCGACTTTGACCTGCTCGACCGCCACCTCGGCGACCTGCGCGGCCCGTGGTCCCTCACGCAGGAACTCCATCAGTTCCTCGACCGCCCGCCCAGGCCCCTCGGCGTGCACGAGCACGCTGCCGTCCTCCTGGTTCCGCACCCAGCCCATCACTCCGAGCCGGCGCGCCTGGCGCACGCTCGCATCTCGGTACCCGACCGCCTGCACGTCGCCGCGCACGACCGCGCGCACCCCCGTGGCGTCAGGATCTGCCCGCTCAGTCGATAGCAGCGGCATCGAGCCTCTGACCCTACCCGCGCCCCCGCCCCAGGCACGGCTGTACAGAGTGGACAAGAAGGAAAGATCCTGTCTGCCTTTGCAAGCTTCAAGCTGCTTGTGCAATCCGTCGATTCCTCAGGGCTGGCGGGCTTTGATCCCGCCAATCCAAATCAACAAGGGGGATCGAAAGATGAGTTGGACGACAGGAAAGCGCATGCTGGCGGCGCTCGGCTGCGTAGCCGCGCTGACGGCCGCCGGCGCAGCTATCGCGTATTTCACGTCGAGCGGATCGGGCACCGGAACCGCCGCGGTCGGCTCGAGCTCGGCCGTGACACTTCACGCCACGATCTCCTCCGACCTCTACCCCGGCTCCTCCTCGCCGGTATCGCTCACCGTCGACAACCCGTCCTCGGGCTCGCAGAGCGTCGGGACGGTCACGCTGGCGAGCATCTCCGTCGATGCCGGGCATTCGGCCTGCAGCACCACGATCTCAGGCGGGAACCCGGACTTCACCATGGCCGCGGTCAGCGTCAACAAAGTCTTCCCACCCGGGAACGGCCAGAGCGTGACGCCGAGCGGCACCCTGACGATGAACGAAACCGGGGTCAACCAGGACGCCTGCCAGGGCGCAGCGCTGACGCTGCACCTGACCAACAACTGATCCACTCCCGTGAAGGGTGGCGCTCGTAGACAGCGAGGCGGCCGCGCCGGTGGCAGCGCGATCCCCGGGGCACTGACGGCAGCACTCGGCGTGGCCGCCTGCCTTGGCGCCGTCGCCTACGCGGCTGCGTCACACGGAGCCGGCGGAGGCGGTGCCGAGCGCCGGCCGGCTTCCCTGCGCCTCCCGACGCCGACGATCACCTACCACCCCGACAAGCTGGCCACCTCGACCCGCGCCAGGTTCGTCTTCACCGTGCGCAGGCGCAACCTGCGTTTCCAGTGCCGCCTCGACCGGCGCGGGTGGCGGGCCTGCCGAGCGCCGATCGTCTTTGCCGGGCTCACCCCGGGGGATCACAGGTTCTCCGTACGAGCGATTGACCGGCGGCGCCGGCACGGGCGCGCGGCTCGGTTCCGCTGGAGCCTGCTCGCGCCGAGGGACTTCTCGATCGTGCCGCAGCTGGCCGGCCTCGGCCCACTCTACCCCGGAGCGCCTCCGGTGCCGCTACCGCTGACGATCTCCAACCCCAACCCGGTGCCGATCCACGTCACCAGCCTCAGGGTCGCGGCGACCGCCGATGCCCCGGGATGCGCGAGCGCCGCGAACCTCGAACTGACCCACTCCAACGTGTCGAGCGCGGCGCCGCTCACAGTGCCGGCAGGGGGATCGGTGGGATTGCCGGCAGAGGGCGCCTCGGCGCCGACGATCCAGCTGCGTGACCTGCCTGTCAACCAGGACGCCTGCCAGCGCGCCCAGTTCCCCCTCGCCTTCTCCGGGGAGGCAAGGGGATGAAGTCGGTGCGGACTGGAATCGCCGTGACCGTCCTGGTCCTGATCATGGTTGGGGCGCTTTCCAGCGCGGCCTTCGCCTACTTCTCGACCAAAGGCGCGGGCGACGCAACCGCGGGCGTCTCGAAACTGTCCACGCTCACGACCGTCATCGCGACACCCGCTGTCGGCGGAACGGTGGCGCTGAGCTGGAGCGCAGTCGTTCCTCCCGGGTCCGGCACGGTCACCTATGCCGTCTCGCGCGATGGGGGCTCCCCCGGCGGCACTTGCCCCAACTCCTCCGCCCGGACCCCCGTCACCAGCTGCACCGACAGTGGCCTTGACGTCGGTACCTACGACTACGTCGTCACGGCGTACTGGCGCTCGTGGAGCGCCGGCAGCTCCGTCGCTACGGCGAAAATCACGGTCGGGCAGGTAACGCACCTGGACCTCAAAGCTGCGTCCACGACCCCGACGGCGGGAGCCACGAACAACCTGACGATCACCGCCCAGGACGCGAACGACAACACCGTCACGACCTACACCGGCTCCCGCAGCCTTACCTTCTCGGGCGCCTCAGCCAGCCCCGGCGGAACGAGCCCCACCGTGAGCAACAGCTCCGGAACGGCGATCGCTTTCGGCTCGGTGACCACGATCAGCTTCAGCTTGGGCGTCGCCAAAGTCTCCTCCTCCAAAAACGGGGTGATGAGGCTCTACCGGAGCGGGACGACGAGCGTCAAAGTCACCGACGGCTCGATCTCCAGCTCGCCGGATCTCTCCCTCACCGTCGCGCTCGAGGCGACCTCGAAAATCTCGCTCGTCGCTGCCTCGGCGACGCCCACGGCCGGGGTCGCGAACGACCTGACGATCACGGTTTCCGACACATATGGCAACCCGCTGCCGACATACACGGGGCCGCGCAACCTGACCTTTACCGGCGCCTCGCCCAGCGCCTGGGGCAACACGCCCACTGTCAGCGACAGCTCCGGGATCGACGTGCCGCTTGGCTCGGCGACCGCGATCAGCTTCGACGCCGGGGTGGCGAAAGTCGCCGGCGCCGCCAACGGCGTGCTGAAGCTCTACAAAAGCGGGGCCACCACTCTCAAAGTGAGCGACGGCTCGCTCAGCGCCTCGACCTCGGTGACCGTCGCTGCGGCGGCAGCGTCGAGCCTCTCGCTCGCAGCCGCCTCGACGACGCCCACGGCGGGAGCCACCAACAACCTGACCACCACCGCGTTCGATCCCTACGGCAACACGGCGACTTCCTACACCGGCTCCCGCAACCTCACCTTCTCGGGTTCCTCAGCGAGCCCCAACGGAACCCTGCCGACCGTGACCAGCAGCGCCGGCACCGCCGTTGCCTTCGGCTCGGCGACCGCGATCAACTTCAGCTCAGGCGTCGCCAAAGTCTCTTCGTCGAAAAACGGGGTGATGAAACTCAACCGTGCAGGTGCGGCGAGCATCGCGGTCAGCGACGACACCATCTCCTCGGCCCCTCTCTCCATCACCGTCAGCCCCGGGTCCCCGTCAAGGCTGGCCTTCACGAACGTCGCGATCAGCGGCGGAGTTCTCAGCTCGATCTGTGCTTTCACTTGCTCGGTGACCGAACTGGGCAATAGCGGCACGATCACAGCGAAAGTCAGCGTCACCGACAGCCTCGCCAACACCGTCAGCGCGTTGGGTACAGGCAATAGCGTCAAAGTCGCCACGACCGGGGGCGCCATCGCCGGCAGCCCCATGACGATCAACAGCTCCGGTCCCGCCGACTCCGCGACCCAGTTCACCTTCACCGCCAAATCGACCGGCAGCTACACCGAGACGCTCACTGCCGCGTCAGCCGGCGGCAGCAGCTACACGAGCGCGACGCTGACAGCGAGCCGGTAGTTAACCGACCATGAGGACAGCGGCGCCCCTGAAAGCTCCGGTACGGAGGTCCGCCATCGCCTGGTTCGCCTCCGCCAGCGGGTAGGCCGAGACCTCCGTCCGCACCGGCACCTGTGGCGCCAGCTCGAGGAACTCCTCCCCGTCGCGGCGGGTCAGGTTGGCGACCGAGCCGAGCGTCCGCTCGCCCCAGAGGATCTCGTAGGGGAAGGCCGGGATCTCGCTCATGTGGATGCCGGCGCTGATTACCCGCGCGCCCTTGGCGCTGGCACGTAGCGCCGCCGGCATCAGCGCCCCGACCGCAGCGAAGACGATCGCGCCGTCGAGCTCCTCGGGGGGCGCTTCGCCGGAGGAGCCAGCCCACTCGGCGCCGAGCTGGCGGGCGAAAGCCTGCGTCTCCTCGTCACCTTCGCGGGTGAAGGCGAAGACGCGGCGTCCCTGATGGACGGCGACCTGGCAGAGGATGTGAGCGGAGGCGCCGAAGCCGTAGAAGCCGACCCGCTCGGCATCGCCGACCAGTCGCAGGGCGCGGTAGCCGATCAGCCCCGCGCAGAGCAGCGGCGCGGCCTGCTCGTCCGAGTAGTCCACCGGAATCGGGAAGCAGAAGCGCTCGTCGGCGACCGCCAGCTCGGCGTAGCCGCCGTCGACGTCGTAACCGGTGAAGCGAGCGCGGTCGCAGAGGTTCTCCCGCCCGCCGAGGCAGTAACGACACTCGCCGCAGGCCCAGCCAAGCCAGGGCACGCCAACACGCTCGCCATCCGCGAAGCGCTCTGCCCCCGCGCCCCTGCCGACGACTGTCCCGACGATCTGGTGCCCCGGCACTAGTGGCAACTTCGGCTCGCTCAGCTCGCCGTAGAGGATGTGCAGATCCGTGCGGCAGACGCCGCATGCGTGAACCGAGATCAGGACCTGGCCGCGACCCGGGACGGGATCGCGCAGCTCGGCGAGCCGCAGCGGCTCCCCCGCTTGCTCAAGGAGCATTGCGCGCATCGGTCAATGATTGCGCCAACCCCGATCTCTGCCACCGGCGAGCGGTTCGTCGTCCCCCGGGTTGTGCGGCGGCACCCAGCTTGGACAGGTATGCCGCGGGGGAAAGGCCAGGGCTTCGTCGCAGAGGACGAAGGTGCCGGTCGTGATCCATTCGTCGACGCAATAGGCCTCTTCGGTTGCGCCCTGAGTCGGGTAATAGCATTCGTGGTAGTAGTTCGCCGACTCGACTTTTCGCAGTGGAAGTACTGCCTCAGGCCTGCACACTCGGTCGAGCTCGGAAGATGGCGTTCGGTGACGAGCATGTAGTCGGTTACTTTCACCGTGTACAGGGGTCCCATGAAGTCGTTCAGGTACCGCAAGACGCCGTGTTCTTGGCGGTCAGGCGATTCCGCGATGGAGGGGCCGCCAGAGCAGCCCCTCCACGATCTACTCGAAGAGATAGATCAGTGCGGCCCCGGGCAGTTGGGTTGATCGTTCGGCCCTTGGCATGGATTGCTGTTCGGATGGAAGTGCCCGGAGTTCCCAGCCGAATTCGGGCCGCCGAATGCGTAGGCGGGTCCGGCCGCCATCAACATGATCGCAGCAGCGAGTGCAGTCACCCTACGGATACGTCTCTTCATCGTTCGATCTCCTTCCAGCGCGTTGCACGCGCCGTTAAGGGGCTCCTTGCAGAATTTGAGGCGAACCACCCCGTCCTCGCCGATACTGATCGAAACGGATCACCGCATCGAATGTCAGGCCCCTTGTGCTGCAAAGAGCCTGGGTGCCGATGAAAGCGTGGGTCGATTCAGCCGACCAAACCCGTCCTTCGAGCCACGGCCAGGGCGGTCAACTCAAAGACTGAGCACGCCGAGCAAGAGCACGACCACCAGCCCGCCGCATCCAATTCCCAGTCCGACGCCGGCCAAATAGACGAACCTCGGCGATTCGACCAGGGGCGCAAAGAAGCGTTGGGCAAGAAAAGTTCTGGCCAGAGGTTGACGTGGTCGCGTCCCCATGCCTCCCTCCTCGACGCCAGACTTGCGCCCCCTGATCGACCTGACTCTCCGCTGCGGGATCGTCGTCGCGGGACGGAGTAGGTTGCGATTCACACCGGTCTGGGCCTTCATCTCGCGCCTCCTCTGTCGGTTTCCTACGGGGTTAGCTGACGGGCTCGCGGCCAATGCCGCTAGGGCCGGATCACCGGCCGATTCGCCCCAACTACCTGGGTCCCCCGTCCGCCTTCGCTTGAGCGAGGCGGCTCGGATTGAGCGCTCAACCTAACAAGCAGAGGCGCTGTCTTCGAAAACTTGGGCGTCAGGCCGCAGGCCCTCCCGCGCCGAGTTCGTTTCCCGACGGATCCTCCTGTAGACCTAGACTCAGCGGTGGCGCTACTTTCCCGGGACCGCAGCGCCTTGGCGGCGAAGGCGGTAGAAAGCCTCGTCGAACCGGAAGAGCCGGGCAATCGGATCGGGTTCAGTGTCCGCCGTCTCAATGTCGGTGATCTCCCACCCGGGGAATGCCTCTTCCACATCTGTCTCTGCTCGCACCTCGGGGCAGCGGACCCCTGCGCCGGGGAGCGAAGCAATCGAGGATTAGCGTGGCGTCTGGAGCGGCGACCGCGCCCACCTCCCTTCCCATCGCCTGCCGCTGAGGCTCGGTCAGGCCGTGGAAAGTGCCGGTGTCCACCAGCAAGCGGAAACTGGTGCCGATGTCCGCCTCCCGCAATGCCGTCACGTCGCCTCGGAGCAGGCGCATATCGACGCCCGCCTCCTCCACTCGCTTGCGAGCCCGGCTCAGTGCCTTCTCGACGGTGTCGATGCCGGTCACCTGCCAGCCTCGTTCGGCGAGTCGAATACCCCAAACAGCGCTACCGGTCCCAATGTCGAGCGCAGGGCCGAAGGGGGGGTTGCGCCCGTCCTCGTCGCAAGCCACCAGCTCCATGAGCTTGTCGGCGTAGGGCGGGTGCTCGGCGAGGTCCTCCCAGGGGTGGAAACCAAGCCTATAAGCGAGCCTGTAGTTCAACGGCGTACCTGACAGACAGCTTGGGCCTGTGCGCAGTGAACTCGTCAGCCTCGCTTGGCGTAGTCGCCGATCTCGCCGAAGTCGACCATCACGCATGCCTCGTCGCCCGGCACTTCGGCGTCGTGGCCCGGCGGGATCGCGACCACGTCGCCGGCGACGACCTCGACCTCGGAGCCATCGTCCATGAAAATCTTCATCTTGCCGGACAGCACGTAGCCGAAGTGCGCAGCCTGGCAGGAGTCGGTGCCCGCGATCGGCTTCACGTTCTCCGACCATTTCCACCCGGGCTCGAACGTCCCCTTGCCGACAGCGTGACCGGCAAGCTGCACCATCTTCGCCTGGCCCTTCCCTTCGAACGGGCGGATCTCGTCGGGAGAGTCGAAATTCTTGACTTCAGCGGTTGCCATGGGTCTCCTTCGATCGGGTTTGGAGTCGATCCGACCGTACACCCGCCGCCACACTGGGGCAACGTCGCCCGTAGCCGCGCACGAGCGCTTCATCGAGGAAGAGGCGGCCTCCTACGCCTGGCTGCCGTTTGGCGGCGGCATCCGCGACCCCGAACCCGTGGTGATGCGCGGCATCACCCTCGTCCCGAGACACGGCACGCCGATCGTCGTCCGCCATGCCGCTCGCAGCCGAACCCCTCGGCCTCACGACCTGCGATCAGCTCGCCGCCTCGCCCGTCCGCCGGCCGTGCAGCAATCCCGTAGATGAACGTGGGAAGGCACCAGTTGCTCGTGGTGACCGTTGCCGCCACCACGAGCAGGGGTACGGCGAGGATCCAGGCGATCGCAGGGGCATCCGCCAGAAAGGCACCCGCGATCGCCTGGATCCACGGCGTGGCAAGCTGGCAGGCGAAACGGTGCGGTGCCGGGCTGGGCGGCACGCTCGGGCCGCCCAGCAGCGGCCGCAGGGCGGCGTCATAGACGAATCTTACGCGCAGATGCCGAACAGCTCTTCGAAGTCGGCTTCCCGCTGCGAGTGCCCAAACAGATCTTCGTCTCCGGCGATCGACTCGGACCAGTGCGTCGAGCCAAGGAACCCGAGCAACCGAGCACTGCCAACAACGACTACGCCGTCTACTTCCATCGCAGGATCGCTCGATCTCTGGACGCAGATGACCGGAACGATCGGTCGCTGCGCTCCGTAGTACCTGGCCGCCCACTCGACGTGCCGGTGGGCCTGGTCGAGATCTCGCTCGCGCCACCAGGACCGCTTGGTGTCGATCGTGAAGGTCATTGAAGGCGAGTGGACTACGTGGTCGATGTTCCCGCCGCCTTGCTTCAGCACGTCATGCTCGACAGCCCAACCCCAGTCCATTGCCTCCTCCAAGAGGATGCCGACTCGCTCCTCGGCTTGGGCTCCAAGCCGAAACGAAGACTCCAAGCGCAAGCGCTCGCGCGCCTTGTAGGCGAGATAGGCAGCCAGGGCAATCCATAGGAGGGCACCGCTAGGCGCTCCTTCGACTACCGCAGCTACCGCACACGCCAGGAAGACCACAGCCCACGCGCCGCGATGCAGCGCCGCATTGCGGTGGCGGGACGCCGAACAGTTGGCGCTGAGCCCCGGGGTTCTGTATCCGTTCGCGATTCTGCCCATGCTTCGAAGATAGGAATCGCACAGGACATAACAGCCAAGGCCGATCCCAGCGACTGCCTTCGGGATCAAGCTCCTCTTCGCGTGAAGCAGCGTTCCCGACGACGGCGCGCGCGCCTGCACTCCCTATACGCCGGCGGAAGCCGGATCAGTCAGTCGTCCTGCGAAGAGGACCGCACCGGTCTGGTCGTCGCGCAGGAAGAAGAGAAAGGGACGGTTGGCATTGAAGGTGACCGCATCGCGCAGAGGTCGCGGGGCCGACTTGACTGTCACGCCGACGACCGTCGCCGCCGCGGCGACCGTTCCAGCCTCGTCGACGGTGAAATCGGCGGCGTGCTTGACGAAGGCAATCTTCAGGTCGGCTGCCGTCGTTATGCGGGAGAAGTTGGCGGCTTCGCTGAAGGCCGTGGGCATGCCCAGCTTTTTCAGAGCGCCGGTCAGCTCGACGTCGGTGTTCAGGTGGAAGCGCGGCAGGCTGAGGTTCACCGGCCTCGCCGAGAGGTCGCGCGCGATCCGGGCCAGGCTGCTGCCGTCGAGGCGGTGCTGCAGCGTGCCGAGTCGCTGCTGCACGGGCAGCACGACGAGCAACGAAAGCGTCGAGGAGCGGTACGGCAACGCCACCGCTCTGTAACCGGGCCCGGCGCCGTAGCGCAGCGACTCGGTCTGGTGCATGAAGTCAACGGTGGCCTCTCCAGCGGCCTCATGGAAGACGCCGGGCCTGGTCTTGCCCTTCTTGAACGGATGCTCCCAATCTGCGTCAAGATAGACGGCGTTGGCCAGCGCCAGCGCCATTTCTTCGGGCAGCGAGTCGAGGATCCGGGGAACCAGCCCCTTGGTGCGCTCACTCACCCAACTGTTGATCGCGTCAAGGGCGCCCGTCGGGTCACCCGCGAAGTCGACGGTTTCCGGGGGGGCGCCGAAACGCTGCAGGGCGCCGGAGAGGAAGGCGGGCTCGAACGGCAGCCCCTGCTGGAGAAATAGGCCGTTGGCGATCTCGAGCGTGGGCGGTTCCGGGTCGCCTACTGCGGCGGCAGCCTGCCCGGCGACGATGGCGCGCTGGAGGTCCCCTACGGCGGCAAGGGCAGCAGGCCTTTTCAGATGGAGGGTTTGGGCGATCTCCCCCGCGGTGCGCCCGACGCCGCCCATCCCCGTCATTGCTAGCGCCGCAGCGACGCTGTCGGGCGACAGGACGAGGTTCCCTGGCCCCTGGGCGCGCATCAGGTCGAGGCCGAATGCGCCCGTAGCGATCGCCGGGGTAAGAGATGTGTGTGAAGCGACGGGGCGCTTCGGCGTCTTGGCCTGGCTGGTGCTCGTCAGGTCGGTACCGCCGATGCCAGCCGCCACCAAGAGAACGGGGATGCAAATTGCGGCAACGAGAGGACGGGCGCAAACCGACAACCGGCGATCGTTGCCCCCTGCCTCCTGAACCATCACGAACAAGCTTACATCCCGCCTCATGCCCTAAGCGCCGCGTCGGGTTCGGGCCGCTCCAAGAAAAGAACATGTAGGCCGACAACCACAGGCCTGCGCCCACTTCGCGCGAAGCGGATATGCCGCTCTGCATGGAAGGCACAAGCGGCCTTTGGCTGGGGGCACCGACTCGTCAAAACGATGCGAATCAGCTTCCGCCTATTGAGCCTCGACAATCCACGACATGGAATCCACGCGATCGATTGAAGATTTCTCAGAGGACGAGCTACGTGAGTACGCGTGCGAGCACGTGCTGTACGAGATCACGCACTTCGTTCGTGCGACCCAGGGCAATAGAGGCAGCAAGCGCGGGGCTCTTCCCGATGAACTTTGTAATCGAGGTCTTTGCGCTTCACCTCCGCAACCTTCTTGACTTCTTTGCTCCGCGCAACGCACGCAAAGACCGACGCCTGCGCCGGGAACTTCTACAAAGAGTGGGAAAAGCCCGACCTGAACCTCTACCTGCGTGAGGCCCGGTGGATGGCGGACAAGCACATCGCACACCTCACTACCGATAGGACATCCGACATCGATCTCAAGACATGGGCCGTCGAGCCGATCGTCCGCTCGCTCGTGCCCATCATCGAGCGTTTCGCGAATGGCGCCGATCTCGTCTGCGAGATCTTCCGCGAGTGTGTAGCCGAACGTATTGCGGAACTTTCGCCTCTCAGTGATCCAACGGAGCTACCTCCCGAGGCTTGATCTCGTGCCGGGTGGATATCGTGTAGGCCGAGGTTCGCGAAGGGACGAGAGCCAAGGATGAGGCGAATCGATTCGCTTAAATACTTCTCCCCCGCTGCCAGCCGTCGGACCTCCAGGGGGGTGTAGCTTTCGCCGTGGTGCTGTTCAACACCCGGCCCGCGGCGCGGAGAGCGCAAATGTTTGCTCGTTGTTCAGTGATTGCCGTTGCTGCTCGGCGGCGCTATTCCGCCATGCAGCTCGAGCACGCCACAGTGGTAGGCCACGCGCGGTGGCGGCACACCGAGCGCCTTCGCCAACTCATCCGGGCTCCTTGGCTGCCGATGCAGCTCGCTAGCGATGCGCGCTCGCAGGGGATGCCCGAGCGCATAGGCCAGGCGTGAATAGAGTAAGGCGGGGTCTTGGTCTTTCGCTGCTGACTCCATCTGCTCGTTGTTCCTTTCTTGAGGGCGGCACTCCGCCTCCCGGTCCTTAACCCTTTGCAGGTCGCGGGTCTGCTCGCCGACGCCGGCAAGGCGCCCGAGCTAGGAGCGCCGCTCTAGCTTGGCCGGTTGCAGAAGGGCCAAGGGCTCTAGCTCGATGCGGCGGGCGATCCGCTCCACGTTCCTCAGGGTCAAATTGCGCTCGCCTCGCTCGATGCCTCCCATGTATGTCCGGTGGACGCCGAGCACCTTGGCGAACTCTTCCTGACTCAAGCCGCGTTTCCGGCGATAGGCGCGCAGGTTGCGGCCAACGTTGCGTTGCAGGTCGCCCTCCATCGGAAAGGAGACGCTTCCCGCTTGCTACTGATCAGTCTACAGACTCATAAGTAGCATTCGCAAACGTCCGGGATGCCGCTGACGTACCTATCGGCGGCGGCCCTGGCGAGGAGGCTGCAGGAGCGCCCACGGCTCCATACCGATCATGGCCGCGAATTTTTCTACCGTCTCTAGGGTCAGGTTGCGCTCCCCTCGCTCCACGCCGCCCATGTAGGTGCGATGCACTTCCAGCTCGTCGGCGAAGTCTTCTTGGCTCAGTTCCTTGACTTCGCGGTAAGCACGCAGGTTGTCGCCGATGTTTCGGTGGAGCTGACCGGCCATCGTGGGGCCGAACGCTCTCGCCTGAATACTTGACGGTCTACAGACTCATGAGTAGCATCGCCGTCCGCCTGGCCCGGCAGGAGAGCACCCGTCAGCAGCTCACTGCTGGCCAGGCAATCAAATGAAGAGTAACTCGCAACGAAAACTATCGAGTACGCGAGGGCAGTCCTCCTCCAAGAGCTCGCCGCCGATTAGCGGCCCAGAAGCGGCATCGGCATAGCCCAAGGCGTCGCAGCGCTCACAAGTGAAGAGGGCCTCGTCGCCATCACGAGCCGCAACCACAGGCTCGTGGCGATAGTCTTGAGCCCGAGGAACAATTTCTCTGAGGAGCTTGTCGTAGCGGCGGGACTCGGCGGAGCGCGCCGCGTTCCTGGCCTCGCTTAGCAGTGCCCAAACGATGCCTTCGGTCCTGCCGGTCCGGAGCTTGATTCGATCAGCTCGGGCGCTGCGGCGCATCTCTGCTCGCCATTCGTCAGGGTTCTTTACTTCGTCGAGCCTGCGCACCACTTGACCAGCGGCCAGCAGCGTTCCGTAGTCGTCGCGCCGAATCGCTCATGTGCTGTGCTGAGCACTTGCCACTGGCCCTATCCAATAGCAGCCATGCGGCCTCGTCAATTTCTCGACGCCGAGGCACCTCAAAGTGAAGGTGAAGGTAAGGAGAGGGTCTAAAAACAGACTTTTGCTGACTTTCGCTGACCTCGGCTGACCTTCTGCTCAAAGATCCCAACGCGAGCCGCATCCCACTAGTAAAGCCAGATTTTGGCTCCATCAGCGGGATACGCTACGAGCGCGCCCGACAGGATTCGAACCTATGACCTTCGGTTTCGTAGCCCGACCGTCTCACGAAAACGAGCAGATCAACCGGAAATCGCCTCTAATCCCCGCGCATCTGCGCGATTTGAGGCACTAGTTGTAGTTCCTCACAACGTTGTTCATCCGGGCCTCCTTGAAGGCTGGGGGTGCTGAAGCCACCCAGATCAAGGAGGACACCGGATGAAGCTCCACGCTAACGCTCGCACCTGCCCGAAAAGCCGCATGCTGCTGGTCAAGCGCATCGAAGAGGAGGACTGGTCGCTGATGGTGGCGGCCGAGGCCGCCGGCATCAGCGAGCGATCGGCTCGCAAGTGGCTCTCACGTTGGCGCTCTGAGGAGAGGCCGGGCTGCTGGATCGCAGCTCTGCGCCCAAGCGGGTTCCCTCGCGCCTGCCCGTCGACCGCCTGGCTGCGATCGAGGCGCTGCGGCGCCTACGGATGACAGCGGCAGAGATCGCCGAGGTGCTCGGCATGGCGCTCTCCACTGTCTCGCGGTGGCTGAGGCGGATCGGATTGGGAAAGAGAAGCCGCCTCACCCCTCCCGAGCCGCCCAACCGCTACGAGCGAAAGCGCCCCGGAGAGCTGATCCACGTCGACATCAAGAAGCTGGGTCGGATCAGCGCAAAGGGCGCGGGGCACCGTGTCACCGGCATCCGTGGGCGCGGCCAGGTGAGAATCAACCGCGACGGTGGACAGCGCCGCGGCACCGGCTGGGAGTTCGTCCACGTCTGCGTCGACGACGCCACTCGCCTCGCCTATGTAGAGGTACTTCCCGACGAGAAGGGCGCGACCGCAGCCGCCTTCCTGCGACGTGCAGCCAGCTGGTTCAAGGGCATGGGAATCCAGGTCGAGCGGGTGCTCTCAGACAACGGCGCCTGCTACCGCTCCCGTGCCCACGAAGCGGCCTGCGCGCAGCTGGGCGTGCGCCACCTCTTCACCCGCCCCTACCGACCCCAGACCAACGGCAAGGCTGAGCGCTTCATCCAGACTCTGACCAATCGCTGGGCCTATGGAGCGATCTACGGCTCCTCGGCCGAGCGCACCGCAGCGCTGCCCGGCTGGCTCGATCACTACAACTTCAGGAGAAGACACGGCTCCCTCGGTCACAAGGCGCCTGCGGCTCGGCTTGCCGAGCTGGAACAACGTGCTGAGGAACTACAACTAGGCGGTCAGATCGGCTGGCGCCGGTCCGTTATTTCCAGCGCCGTGGCGCCCCGGCCAAGTATTCCGTGTAGCCGCGCAGGGCAGCTGGCGAGACCAGGGCTCGATAGCCGAACAGGTAGCCGAGGAAACCCAGGACGTCGTGCCGGGGATGGAATCCGAGGCGACGAAAGACGTGCCGCTCCTGCCACCTGCGCAGCAGCCCATAGATGACGAGGGTGATCGGCAGCACCAGCATCGACCACCATGAGAACAGCAGTGGATAGCCCGCGATGAAGAGGACGATGCCCGGGATCCAAAAGAAGACGTAGCCGACGTCGAGGAGCGGCACAAGGTAGTCGAGCCCGGAGACGAATCTGGCCAAGACTCTCGGCTGCTCGGCGGGCGGGTTGCGCCGAAGACCCTCCAGCATCCCCTGCGCCCAGCGCGATCGCTGGCGCATGAGCTGGGAGACCCGCTCTGGCGCGGCAGTGGCACCGAGCGCGCATGGCTCGTACTCGACCAGCCCGCGGGACCGCATCATCGACCAGGTGAGGACGATGTCCTCGCCGATCGCGTCCGGCCAGCCCCCCACCGCGCGAACGTCGTCCGTCCAGTACGCGGAGAAGGCGCCCTGGGCGACCAGGGTGCTGTCGTAGGCCGACTGCATTCGCTTGACCCCGTTGATTCCGAGCCGGTAGTCCCAGCTCTGCATCCTGGTCAGCAGGTTGCGCGTGGGGTTCTCAACCACCAGGGCGCCCGCGCAGGCGCAGACATGCTGCCCTCCGGGTTCGCGCATCAACCTGCCGATCAGGTACTTCAGAGCCTCCGGGTGCAGGAGGGTGTCGGCGTCGACGGTGACCACGATCGGAGTCTCGACACTCTCCAATGCTCTGTTGAGCACCCTCCACTTTCCCGCCTCCGGCTCGAAAGTGCGCCACAGCTCCAGACCACGCCGCCGCGCCGTCTCCTCGGAGACCTTGGCGGTGCGGTCGGTCGAGTTGTTGTCGGCGAGGATCGCCGTGAGCGGCCCGCCATAGGAGAGGTCCGCGATCCGCTCCAGGGTCGGCCCGATGGCCGACTCCTCGTCCCGGGCGGCGATCACGACGGTAACCGGGGGCCACGCACCCTCCGGCCAAGGGCCACTGGGTGGATCCAGCGATGGAACGCGGTAGCGCAGCGTGATCAGCGTGAAGATCATGAAGCCGACGAGCACGGCCGGGACGTAGGCGAGGAAGATCGGGATCACCCAGGACATCACCGGACCGATCGCATCGCGCAGCTCTGCCCGCCACGGGGATGAGGCCCAGACGGCGAATACCACGTAGGCAGCGGTCAACCCGAATGCCACTGCGAACCTGAGCGTCGGGGAGGTCCCCTCGTGCGACCAAGCGCGCGCCTTGTGGCGGCTCGGGGTGCGTTTTGCGGACACGGCTTGCGACATGCCGTCAGCGTTCCACGGGGGATGGACGACCGGGACCGCTCTCGAATGAACGTTTAAGCGACGGATGAACTCAAGGTTCGAAAGTCGTCCGGCTAGCTTCATTTCATCGCACCTGAGAGAGGGCGACGCTATGGATGAGGACCTTCGCCCAGCAGCTTCACTGCGTGGACCAGGCCCTCGCGGATGCCCTCCCCGGCCTCGGAAATGCTCCCGGGATTACCTGGGAAGTTGACGATCAGGGTGCGATCGCGGACGCCGGCAACGGCGCGGGAAATCATCCAGAGGTCGGTGTGCCGGCGCGAGGCGAGCCGCATCGCCTCGGCAATCCCGGGCGCCTCGCGCTCGATCACGGCTCGCGTCGCCTCGGGGGTGACGTCGCGCGGCGCGAAGCCGGTACCGCCGGTCGTCAGCACGAGATCGCAGCCGACCTCGTCGCAGAAGTGTCGCAGCAGCGCTTCGATCTCCGCCTGCTCGTCGGGGACGATCTCGCGGGCGACGACCTCTGCCCCGAGCGAGGTCGCAAACTCGGCAAGGCGGGGCCCGCCCTCGTCCTCGGCTTCGCCGCGCGAGCGGCTGTCGCTCACGGTGAGCACCGCGGCGCGCACGCTCAGCCTTCCGGCCGGACCCAGTCGTGGCGGCCGCCGCTCTTCTCCAGCAGGACGACCCGCTCGATCTCGACCCCGCGCTCCACTCCCTTGACCATGTCGTAGACGGTCAACGCGGCGACTGCCGCGGCGGTCATCGCCTCCATCTCGATCCCCGTCCTCCCCACAGTGCGCGCCTCGGCGCGCAGCACGACCTCGCCGCGGGCGGGGTCGACCCGCGCCTCGACACCGGCGAAGGTGAGCGGCAGGGGGTGGGCCAGCGGGATCAGCTCGCCGGCCCGCTTGGCGGCGCCGATCCCGGCCAGCCGCGCCGTCCCCAGCACCTCCCCCTTGGGGCCGTCGCCGCGCTCGACGGCCGCGGCGGTCTCGGGCGACATCCGCAGGCGCGCCTCCGCCACCGCCCGCCGCTCGCTCGGCTGCTTGCCGCCGACGTCGACCATCCGCGCCGCGCCGTCCTCGTCGATGTGCGTCAGCCGCTTCTCGCCCACAGCGGGATCCTCGCTCATACCGGGGTCCCCTCGACCCAGCAGGCCTCCCCGCCCTCGACTTCGCGCTTCCAGATCGGCGCCTCGGCCTTGATCCGGTCGATCGCCTCGCGCGCCCCGGCGAAGGCCTCCTCGCGGTGCCCGGCGGAGGCGACGACGACGACGCCAGGCTGGCCCAGCGGCACCGAGCCGACCCGGTGCTCGGCAGCTACCGCGGCCAGGCCGTGGCGCTCGACGCACGCGGCAAGGATCTCCTCGATTCGCCGCTCGGCCATCTCCACATAGGCCTCGTAATCGAGCCGCTCGACCTCTCGCGTCGTCCCCTCGAAGGTGACCACCGCGCCCGCCTCCGAGCGCCCCACCCAGCGCCTCAGCGCGACGGGGTCGAGCGGCGCGGCGCTGACGCCGGCGCGCACCCGCTCGGCGAGTGGTGGCTCGGCGCCGCCGCTGATCGGCGGGATCGCGGCCAGCTCGTCGCCCGGCCCCAGCGGCGTCCCCGGCTCTGCGTACTCGCGGTTGACCGCCAGCCCTACCGGCAGGCGGGCGAGGAGACCGGCAAGGCGCGGCTCCGCTGCCAGCGCGTCCAGCGCATCGGCGACGGTGGCGCCTTCGGCCAGGTCGATTTCGACCTCGTCGGTACCAGCGCGCTCGCGCAGCGACGCGAAGAGCCGTACCTTCAGCCTCACGCCAGGCCTCCGGGGAGCAGCTCGGCCTTGACCCGCTCGCCGGCCCGAACACCGCCGCTCTCGGTGGCCAGCCAGGCGAGGCAGTCGGCGCCCAGCATCGAGGTGAGGACGTGCGAGCCCTGCTCCTTGGTCGGGAAGGCGAAGAGGCCGCCGGCGCCGTCCTCGAGGCGGCAGCGCACCGCCTCGGCCCGGCCCGGCTTCTTCGCGTAGTCGGCGCCGAAGCGGACGGCGAGGCGGCGAGGCGAGGGGTCGCGACCCTGCATCGCCAGCAGCGCGGGACGGACGAGGAGAAGGAAGGTGACCATCGCCGAGACTGGGTTCCCGGGCAGGCCGAAGACAAGGGCGCCGCCGGGGCGCCGGCCGAACCAGGTCGGCTTGCCCGGTCGCAGCGCCAGGCGCCAGAAGACCTGCTCGACCCCGAGCCGTGCCAGCGCCGGCCTGACGTGGTCGTGGGCCCCCACCGAGACGCCGCCGCAGACGACGAGCGCGTCGGCGGCGAGCGACGCACTCAGGGCCCTCTCGGTCACCGCCGCATCGTCGCCGGCCCGCTCGACGGCGACCACCTCCGCCCCTGCCCGCGCGGCGAGCGCCGGCACCGTGTACGCGTTGGAGTCGCGCACCGCCCCGGGGCGCAGCGGCTCGCCGGGGCCGATCAGCTCATCGCCGGTGAGGAGAACCGAGAGGCGGGGCCGGAGCGCGCAGCGAACCTCGGGCCGGCCGGCGGCCGCGAGCACCCCCAGCTCGGCGGGGCCGAGCGCGGCCCCGGCCGCGAGCACGCGCTCGCCGGCGGCGACGTCCTCGCCGGCGCGGCGGATGTTGGCGCCCCGCGCCACCTTCCCCCGCACCTCGACCGAGCCATTGCGGGCGGCGGTCAGCTCCACCGGCACCACCGCGTCGGCGCCGGCGGGGGCGAGGGCGCCGGTCGAGATCGCGATCGCCTCGCCGGCGCCGAGCTCGACGGGCGCCGCGTGGCCGGCCCGCGACTCCCCGGCGACCCACAGCAGTGCCGGTGCCTCGACGTCCGCGCTGGCGGCGTCGGCGGCGCGGATCGCGTAGCCGTCCATCGCCGAGTTGTCGAAGGCCGGGACGGCCTCGACCGCGATCACGTCCTCCGCCAGCACCCGGCCGAGCGCCGCGTCGAGCGGCACGAGCTCGTCGCCGAGCGGGCGGGCCCGCTCCAGGACCAGGCGCCGCGCTGCCTCGACCTCGATCGGCTCAGCGGGCATCGCCACCTCCTGCCAGGCTTGAGCGGTGGACCCGATCGTCGCGATCCTCGCTGGCGGGCGCTCCAGCCGCATGGGGGTGCCGAAGCCGGGCCTGCCGCTCGGGGGCAGGCCGCTGATCTCCTACCCGCTGGACGCCGCCCGCGCCGCGGGCCTGGAGCCGATCGTGGTCGCCAAGCCGGGCAGCGAGCTGCCGCCGCTCGACTGCCGGGTTCTGATCGAGCCCGCCGAGCCGGCCCACCCGCTCTGCGGGCTGATCGCCGCGCTGCACGAGGCGCGGCCGGCGCCGGTGGTCGCGATCGCGGCCGACATGCCGTTCGTGACCGCGGAGCTGATCGGCTGGCTCGCCGCGCAGCCGTCGTCCGCAGCGGTCGAGGGGGAGGGCCGGCCGCAGCCGCTGCTCGCCCGCTACGACGCCGCGGCGTCGGCGCCGCTGGAGGCGGCACTGGCGACAGAAGAGTCGCTGACCGCCGCCCTGCGAGGGCTGGCGCCGCGTCTGCTCGGCGAGCCGGAGCTGCGCCGCTTCGGCGACCCCGAGCTGCTCTGCCTCAACGTCAACACCCCCGAGGACCTTGCCAGGGCCGAAGAGATCGTCCGCACCTGCCGCCCGGCGTGACGCTGTCGGCTGCAGGCTCGTTCCGGTGGCCGACCGCATCCGACTTTGACCCCACCCCAGTGTGGTCAAAGTCGGATGCGGCGATCCTGTCATCGTCAGCCGATCTCCTCGGCGATTCCTTTGAGTTGCTGCGGCGACTCGCCGGAGCAACCAGCCAGCCAGCAGGCGAGCGGCGCCGCGGTGCGCTCCGAGGAGTGGGCGGCGACCCGCGCCAGCTCTAGCAGCGCCTCGATCTCCTCCTCGCCTGGCGGCTCGACTCCAAGCCGTCGCGCCAGCTCGCCGATCCACTCGTCGCGCGTCACGAGGACACCTCGGGCCTGCCGCTCGGCCCGGCCATCGGCGGTTGCGCCACGAGCCGTCGCAACGCCGCTCGCGCGAGCAGCGCCGCCACGCCGGCCCCGAAGCCGATGCCCAGATTGCCGCTGAAGAGAGTGACGAGGCCGACCCCGGCGGCGATCGCGCGGTCGTCGGCGCGCTCCAGGCTGGAGGCGAGCAGCGCGTGCTGGATCGCCACATAGAGCAGCATCCCCGCCAGGGCGCCCGGGGCGAGCAGCGTCAGCAGCGCCGGCAGCGAGGCGCCGGCCCCGATCGCGAGGGCGAGGAAGGTCGCCCCGGCGGCGGCCGTCGCCCACGCCGTTCGGGCCCCGAGCTTGTAGTGGGCGGTGACGCCGCCGGCGCCGTGACAGGCGGGCAGCCCTCCGATCAGCCCGGCGAACAGGTTGGCGCCGGCGATCGACGTGGCGAGTTTGTTGGGGGTGACGCGACGCGCGCGGCTGCCGAAGTAGGCGCGCTCGACGTCGGCGGTGGCGACGATCGAGTTGCCGAAGGTGAGCGGTAGCTGGGCGAGCAGCAGGGCGCTCAGCGCCGTCGCCAGGTCGGCCCCCTGCGGCAGGCCGAGGCGAACCGCCGCCGGGCCGGCGTCGAGGCCCGCCGGCAGCCCGCCCGCCGCGAGCCCGATCCCCACCCCTGCCGCCAGCACGATCAGGCTGCCCGGCAGCCACTCGCTGCGCCGGCAGGCGAGCAGCAGCGCACAGGCGCCGCCGGCGATCGCCAGGCTGAGCGTCGCGTCGATCGGCGCCAGGCCCGGCCAGTTGCCTTTTTCGGCCAGCTCGAACGCCGCCTTGGCGAGCAGCAGGGCGACGCTGACCTGGATGCCGCGGACGAGCACGGTCGGGAAGCGGGCCGCGAGCCGATCGGCGACGCCGAGCGCGGCGAGGGCCGCCATGATCGCGGTCATCATCAGGGCGCCGGCGGCGATCGTCGCCGCGTCGAGCTGCAGGGCGAGCGCCGCCGCGGCGAACGCCTTCAGCGGTTGCACCGGCACCGGCACGCGGAAGTAGAGGGCAGTGGCGAGGTAGAGAAGGCCAACACCGCCGAAGACCGCGGTGGCGTTGAGGCCGTTGACGGCGATCAGCCCGACCGCCAGCGGGATCAGCATGCCGACGTCGCCGAACCCCCCGGAGAGCTCGCGCAGCGCCGCCCGCCAACCGATCTTCGCGGCGATCGGCTCCATCAGCCCCCGATCGCGCTCATCGTCCGGGCCGGCGGCCGGAAGCCGGGCTCGCCCACCCGGTGCTTGAGCTCCTTGCGCCAGACCGCCGCGCGGATCAGCCGCTCCAGCTCCGCGTCGCCGGCGCCGGCCCGCAGGGGCCCACGGAGATCGGTCTCGTGGATCGAGAAGAGGCAGGTCCGCAACCTGCCGTCGGCGGTCAGCCGAACCCGGTTGCAGTCGGCGCAGAACGGTTCCGAGACCGGGTTGACGAAGCCGATCTCCCCCTTGCCGTCGCGGAAGCGGAAGACGCGGGCGGTCGCCGAGGGCAGGCGCGGCAGCTCCTCGAGCGGGTGGACGGCGTCGATGATCGCGCGCAGCTCCTCGCCACTCAGCACCGCGTCCGGCCGCCAGGCGCGGTCGCCGTCGAGCGGCATGAACTCGATGAAGCGCACCTGGAAGGCGGTCGAGCGGGCGAACTCGGCGAAGCGCAGCGCCTCGGTCTCGGAGAAGCCGCGCATCGCCACCGCATTGACCTTGACCGGGTGGACCTGCGGGAAGGCGGCGATCGCCTCCAGCCCGCGCAGCACCTGCGGTAGCGCGTCGCGGCGGGTGACTTGGAAGAAGCGGTCGCGCTGCAACGAGTCGATCGAGACATTGACCCGGTCAATGCCGGCGGCGACGAGCGCGGCGGCGTCGCGCTCCAGCAGGTAGCCGTTCGTCGTCAGGGCGAGGTCGCGCAGCCCCTCGATCCGCGCCAGCCTCGCGACCAGCCGCGGGAGCTCGCGGCGGGCCAGCGGCTCGCCGCCGGTGAGGCGGACGTCCTCGACGCCGAGCGAGACGAAGAGCCGCACCAGCCGCTCGACCTCCTCGAAGCTGAGGATCTCCTCCCGCTCCAGCCAGGGCAGCCCCTCCGCCGGCATGCAGTACTGGCAGCGGAAGTTGCAGCGGTCCGTCACCGAAACCCGCAGGTCGGAGATCCGCCGGCCGTGACCGTCGCTCAACACCCCAGCGTCACCTCGACCACGTTGCCGCGTACCGCTACCGCGTGGGCGACGACAGCCTCGCCGCCCCCCACCGCCTCGCCGCTGCGCAGGTCGTAGCGGCGTTCGTGCAGCGGGCAGGCGACGCAGGAGTCGGCAAGGATCCCGTCGGCGAGCGGCCCCCCCATGTGCGGGCAGGCGTCGTCGAGCGCGTACCAGCCGCTCGGCGCGTTGAAGACGGCGATGCGGCGGCCGGCAACGGTGACGGCGCGCCCCTCGCCGAGCGGGATGTCGCCGGTGCGACAGACGACGACGGTCGTCGCGGCGCCCGCGGTCGCGGCACTCACAACTCCTCCTCGGACGGCGGCCCGACGAGGGCCTCGACCAGGTCGCCGGCGGCGGGTGGGTCGAGATCACTGAACTGGCGCGGGTGGTAGGGGTCGTCGCGCTCCAGCCAGGGATCGGAGACGGCGGCCTTGGCGATCCGGAAGCGCTCCAGCAGCTGTGCGGAGAGCTCCGGGTCCCCGACCACCCGGCGGATCTCCCCGAGCCCGACCCGTGGCACGAAGTCGTAGAGCCGTTCCTTGTACTCGGCGTTCTCGCGGTAGTACTGGAGCAGCACGGTGGCGATCCGCATCACCTCCTCCGGCGTCTCGACCGTCTCCAGCAGATCGCCTTCGCGAACCGTGCCGCCGGCAGCACCGCCGACCCGGATCTGCCAGCCACCCTCGACGGCGACGACGCCGATGTCCTTGACGGTCGCCTCGGCACAGTTGCGCGGACAACCGGAGACGCCGGACTTCACCTTGGCCGGGGTGTGGAGGCCCTCCCACTCCTTCTCGAGCGCGATGCCGAGCGCGATCGAGTCGCCGAGCCCGAAGCGGCAGAAGTCCTCGCCGACGCAGGTCTTCACCGTCCGCACCGCCTTCGCGTAGGCGTGGCCCGAGGGCATGCCGATGTCGCTCCAGATCCCGGGCAGGTCCTTCTTGCGAACGCCGAGCAGGTCGATCCGCTGGCCGCCCGTCACCTTGACCATGCGGACGTCGTAGCGCTCGGCCGCGTCGGCGATCCGTCGCAGCTCGTCCGGGGTCGTCACCCCGCCGTACATCCGCGGCACCACCGAGAAGGTGCCGTCGTTCTGGATGTTGGCGTGGACCCGGTCGTTGATGAAGCGGGCGGCGCGCTCCTCGCGGTGGCGGTTGGCGTTGACCTCGGAGACCAGGTAGGCGAGCGCCGGCTTGCACTGGCCGCAGTCGCGGCCGGTGCCACAGGCGTCCACCACCTCGCTGACCGCCTCCAAGCCGCGCTCGCGGATCACCGCGGCGAGCTGCTCGCGGGTCTGCGAGCGGCAGGGACAGAGGTAGGCCGGCTCCTCGACGAGGCCGCCGGTCTGGATCGCGACCAGCTCGGTCACCGCGTCCTTGCAGGAGCCGCAGCCGGTGCCGGCGCGGGTCTTCGCCATCACCTCGCGCGGCGTCGCGCAGCCGTCCTCGCTGACCGCAATAACGATCTCCCTCTTGCAGACCCCGTTGCAGTTGCAGATCTGCGCCGTGTCCGGCAGATCGGCGGCGCTCGCCTCCGCCGAGGCGGCGAGACGGGCCAGCGGGTCGGCGACCTCCTCGCCGCAGGAGATCGCGTTGAGCAGGTCCTCGCTGCCGCGCGTGTCGCCGAGCAGGATCGCGCCGGCGGCACGCCCGTCGGCGAGGACGAGCTTGCGGTAGGCGGGGCCGCCGGCGTCGGCGGCAACCGCCTCCTGGGCCCCGGATGGCGCGCCGATCGAGACCAGGTCGACGCCCATCACCTTCAGCTTCGCCCACTGCAGCGAGCCCTCGTAGGGGCGCTCGCAGCCGCCGAGCAGCGATTCGGCGGCGGCCGCGGCCTGCTCGTGGATCGGCGCGACCAGGCCGTAGACCGTGCCTCGGTGCTCGGCGCACTCGCCCACCGCCCAGACCGAGGGGGCGCTGGTCCGCATCTCGTCGTCGACGACGATGCCGCGGTTCACCTCGATCCCGGCATCGGCGGCGAGCGAGGCTTGGGGGCGGATACCGATGCTGACCACGACCAGGTCGGCCTCGATCTCCTCGCCGTCGGCGAAACGCAGCCCTTCGACTCGCCCGGCGCCGAGGACGCGCTCGGTCTGGCGCTCGAGCAGGACCTCGACGCCCAGCTCCTCCATCGCGGGGCGCAGCAGCGCCGCCGCCGAGTCGTCGAGCTGGCGCTCCATCAAGCGGTCCATCAGGTGGACGACGGTCACCTCGCAGCCCTGCGCGGCGACCCCGTAGGCGGCCTCGAGCCCAAGCAGGCCGCCGCCGATCACCGCGACCCGGGTGGCGCCGCCGCGGGCGGCGGCGCGGATCTGCTCGCAGTGCTCGGGGCCGCGGAAGGGCAGCACGCCGGGCAGATCGAGACCGGGCAGCGGCGGCATCAGCGGCTCCGAGCCGGTCGCCAGGACGAGCTTCTCGAACTCGACCGCCTCGCCGTCCTCCAGGGCGAGCCGCCGCCGCGCGGCGTCGAGCGAGACGACGCGCCGGCCAAGCACGGTGCGGACCTGGCGATCCGCGTACCACTCCTCGGGCCGCAAGGCCAGCGCCTCGGGAGGCTCCTCGGAGAGCAGCAGCTCGGAGAGGCGGACGCGGTCGTAGGGCAGGCGCGGCTCGCCGCAGACCATCGTCAGCGGCACCCCGGGGTCGCGCTCGCGGATCGCCTCGCAGAGCGACTGAGCAGCGATGCCGCCGCCGACCACGACGATTCCGGCGGGCCTCATGCCGGCATCCTGGAGCGCGACCGTTTCGCGTCCGTCACGTCCGTGTTTCGGGTAGATGAATCCTGCTCGCGCAGGATCGCCTCGATGTCCGCGACGCACGAGCCGCAGCCGGTGCCGGCCCGCGTCTCGCGGCCGACCGCGGGCGCCGAGCGCAGGGCGCGGGCGCGAATCGCGGCCTCGATCTCACCCCGGGTGACCGCGTTGCAGCTGCAGACCACGTCGCCGGGCTCGGGAGTCGGCGGCTCGACGGCGGCGCCGGGCGGCGCCAGCAGCCGTTCCGGCACCGCCTCGCCGCTGCGCAGCAGGGCGGAGAGCTCGCGGGCGCCGCTCACATCGCCGAGCAGGATCGCCGCGACCAGCCGCTCGCCGTCGAGAACCAGCCTGCGGTAGACCCCGCGCCGCCTGTCGATCCAGACCAGCTCGTCGCCGCCGCCGTCCTCGCCGCCGGCGAAGAGGTCGACCCCGGCGACCTTGAGGTTGGTGGCGGGGACCTCCCGGTGGAAGGCGGCGGGGTCTCCGCTGAGCGACGCTCCGGCGACCCGCGCCTGGGCGGCGACGGGCGCCCAGAGGCCGTAGACCGTGCCGCGGTGCTCGGCGCACTCGCCCACCGCCCAGACCGAGGGGGCGCTGGTCCGCATCTCGTCGTCGACGACGATGCCGCGGCTCACCTCGATCCCGGCGTCGGCGGCGAGCGAGGCCTCGGGCCTGACCCCGGCGGCAACGACGGTCAGCTCCGCCTCGATCTCGTGGCCGCCGGCCAGCGCGACCCGGTCCGCGGCGCAGCGCTCGACCCCGACGCCGCATGCGCTCTCGATTCCGAGTCCCTCCAGCGCCGTTCCCAACATCGCCGCCGCCGCCGGGTCGAGCTGCTGCGGCATCAGGTGGGGAGCCGCCTCGACCACGGTGACGCCGACGCCGTGACGACGCAGTCCCGCGGCCGCCTCCAGCCCCAGCAGCCCGCCGCCGATCACGACGGCGCGGCGAGCGGCATGGGCGACGCTCTCGATCGCCGCCACGTCGGCGACGGTGCGGAAGGTGAGCACCCCCGGCTCGGAGGCGCCCGGGATCGGCGGCACGAAGGGCCGCGAGCCAGTGGCGATCACCAGCGCGTCGTAGCCGTGCGCGCCACCGTCGCCGGCGAGGACGCGGCGGCGCTCGGTGTCGATCCGCGTCGCCGGGCAGCTACCGCGCACCTCGACGCCGTGCTTTGCGAACCAGGCCGGCGGCCGCAGGTCGAGGGCCGCTGCACCGATCTCCTCGGCGAGTAGCTTCGAGAGCAGCATCCGGTTGTAGGGAGAGCCGGGCTCCTCGCCGAGCATCGTCACCCGCCAGGCGCCGGGCTCGGTGCGCCTCAGCACCTCCTCGACGGTCTCGAGCGCCGCCATCCCGGAGCCGATCACCAGCAGGCGTCGTGGCTGGGACCGCCGCCGGGCGGCGACGGCGGTGCCCATCGCCGGCTCGACCCGCACCGCGGCCGCCTTCAGCTCCGGCTGCTTGGAGACTGGGTCGGTGACGCCGATCGTCGCCATGTTGGCCTGGCCGGCGCCGGGCGGGGCGTGGCGGGCGCCCCAGTGGAAGGGCGCGAAGACGACGCCCTCCCGCAGCCCCTCGGAGAAGGCGACCCGCATGATCGTCTCGCCGCGCCGCGACACGATCCGCGCCCTCGCCCCCTCCCGCACGCCGATCCGCTCCGCGTCGACCGGGTTCAGCTCCAGCCAGGGCTCGGAGGCGGCGGTGGTGAGGCGGGCGGACTTGCCGGTGCGCGACAGCGTGTGCCAGTGCTCGGCGAGGCGCCCGGTGGTGAGGGTCAGCGGGTACTCGTCGTCTGGCGCCTCGGCAGGCCCGGCCGGCGGCGTCGGCGCGAAGCGGGCACGCCCGTCGGCGGTCGGGAAGCGGCCGGTCTCATAGAGGCGCTCCGTCCCCGGCGAGCGCGGGTCCGGGCAGGGCCATTGCAAGCTCCCCGCGCTCGCGAGGCGCTCGTGGTCGATCCCGCTGAGGTCGCAGGGGCGCCCCGCCGTGCAGGCGGCGAGCTCGGCGAAGACCTCGTCGGGGCCCCGCCAGGCGAAGTGCTCCCCGTAGCCGAGCGCCTGCGCCAGGCGGGCGAAGATCCGCCAGTCGGGGAGCGCCTCCCCGGGCGGCTCCAGGAGCTTGCGGACGAGGCCGACCCGGCGCTCGGAGTTGGTCATCGTCCCCTGCTTCTCGGGCCAGGCTGCGGCCGGCAGCACCGCGTCGGCCAGCGCCGAGGTCTCGGTCGGGTGATGGGCATCCTGGACGACGACGAGCTCGGCTCGTTCCAGCGCCTCGCGGGCGCGAGCGGAGTCCGGCAGCGAGACGGCCGGGTTGGTGGCGACGATCCAGACCGCCTTCACCCTGCCGTCGCGCAGGGCGTCGAACAGCTCGACCGCGGGCAGTCCCGGCCGCGGCGATATCCCCGCCGCCGACTCGTCGAGCCCCCACAGCCGCGCCATCTCGGCCCGGTCCCCCTCGTCCTCGACGCGCCGGTAGCCCGGCAGCAGATGGGCCAGCCCGCCGGTCTCCCGACCCCCCATCGCGTTCGGCTGGCCGGTCAGCGAAAGCGGCCCCGTCCCTGGCCTGCCGATCTGCCCGCTCGCCAGGCAGAGGTTGATCAGAGCGCGGTTCTTCAGCGTGCCGACCCGCGACTGGTTCGCCCCCATCGACCACAGCGCCATCGAGCGCGGGCCGGTGCCGAAGCGGCGCGCCGCCTCCTCGATCAGCGCCGGCTCGACCCCGCAGACCTCGCCGGCGCGGCTGGGCGACCACTCGCGGGCGACCTCACGGGCCTCCTCCCAGCCAGAGGTGCTGCGGGCGAGGAAGGCCTCGTCGACGAGGCCTTCGCGATCGATCACGTGCAGCATCGCGCTCAACAGCGCCAGGTCGGTGCCCGGTCGGACCGGCAGGTGCAGGGTCGACTCGCGCGCGGTCTGGGTCGGGCGCGGGTCGACGCAGATCACGCACGCCCCTTCCGAGCGCCGCTCGCGGATCCGCGACCAGACGATCGGGTGACAGGCGGCGGTGTTGGTCCCGAGCAGCAAGAGACAGTCGGCCAGCCCGATGTCGGCGTAGGCGGGCGGAGGCCCGTCGTAGCCGAAGGCGCCGCTGTAGCCGGCAACCGCCGAGGACATGCACAGGCGCGAGTTGGAGTCGACGTTGTTGGTGCCGAGGAAGCCCTTGGCGAGCTTGTTGACCACGTAGTAGTCCTCGCTCAACAGCTGGCCGGAGATGTAGAAGGCGACCGCATCGGGACCGTGCTCGGCGACGATCGCGCGAAGGCGCGCGGCAAGGTGGGGGATCGCGTCCTCCCAGCTCGCCTCGCGGAAGCGCAGGTCACGGCGCTCGCGCAGGAGCGGCGCCGTCGCGCGGTCGGCGGCGTGCACCGCGCTCGCCAGCTCGAGCGGCTTGCGGCAGGTGCGACCGCGGTTGACCGGGTGGATCGGATCGCCCTCGACGGCGTCGAGCCGATCGCCGCGCCGGCGTGCGATCAACCCGCAGCCGACACCGCAGTAAGGGCAGAGGGTGCGAACCTCGTCGGGCATCGACCGATCCTGCTGGGCCGTGGTTTCACCACTGCGTCGCCGCCGTTTCGACTTCGCTACGGCTAGGTGAACAACCGGTTACGAGCTCGCTGCGTCTTGCCTTCTCGCCACAAAGGCGTCTCGGACTCGTGACAAGGCCGAAACACAGAGGTCACGGCATCGATACGGAAGGGCTCTAGCGTCGCCGGCCATGTTCGGCACCCACAGACTCACCCGATCTCGGGCGGACGGAGGACAGATGAGCGCAAGAGGACGTTGGATCGATCACTGGAAACCCGAGGACGAGCGGTTCTGGGAGACCGCAGGCAAGGGGATCGCCCGCAAGAACCTGATCTTCTCGATCTTCGCCGAGAACATCGGCTTCAGCGTCTGGGTGCTGTGGACGATCGTCGTCATCAACCTCGGCAACGCCGGCTACAGCCTCTCCCTCTCCGAGATGTTCTGGCTGACCGCGGTCCCGAACCTGATCGGCGCGACCCTGCGGATCCCCTACACCTTTGCGGTGCCGCGCTTCGGCGGGCGGCTGTGGACGTGCATCAGCGCCTCGCTGCTGATGATTCCCTGCCTGCTGCTCGCCTTCCTCGTACCGAGCGGCTGGCTGCTCTCGCAGAGCCACGACGTGCAGTTCTGGGTGCTGCTCGGCTGTGCGGCGGCGGCCGGGTTCGGCGGCGGCAACTTCTCGTCCTCGATGTCCAACATCTCCTTCTTCTATCCCGAACGGCACAAGGGCTTCGCGCTCGGCCTCAACGCGGCGGGCGGGAACCTCGGCGTCGCCCTGACCCAGCTGGCCGTGCCGCTGGCGATCGTCGTGGGCGTGCCGACCGCGGCGGTGCAACTGCCCGAGCACGAGGTGCACCTCGCCTACGCCGGCCTGATGTGGATGCCGCTGATCGTGCTCGCCGCCTTCTGCGCCTGGCGCTACATGGACAGCCTCACCGAGGCGAAGGCCGACACCAGCTCCTACGTCAAGGCTCTCGGGCACGGCCAGACCTGGGTGATGTCCCTCCTCTACATCGGCACCTTCGGCTCCTTCATCGGCTACGCGTTCGCGCTGCCGCTGGTGATCAAGAACACCTTCCCGGAGTTCCTCGCCGAGCACCCGTTCATCGCCACCTACCTCGCCGGCCTCGGCTTCATGGGGGCGCTGATCGGATCGATGGCGCGACCGCTTGGGGGCTGGCTCTCCGACCAGCTCGGCGGCGCCAGGGTCACGCTCTGGTGCTTCATCGGCATGGCCGCCTTCACGGCGCTGGCGATCGCCGGCGTCAGCGGCCGCAGCTTCCCGCTCTTCTTCGGCTCCTTCATGGCGATCTTCCTGCTCGCCGGGATGGGCAACGGCTCGACCTACAGGATGATCCCCTCGATCTTCGCCGCGCTCGGCCGCGGCGAGGCCGATGCGAAGGGGCTCGAGCCCGAGCGGACCGCAGCCGATTTCAAGCGCCGCGCCGCGGCGGTGATCGGGATCGCCGGCGCAGTCGGAGCCTTCGGCGGCTTCCTGATCCAGGTCGTGCTGCGCCAGGCGAGCCTCGGCGTCACCGCCCTTGTCAGCGCCGCCGAGGCGCCAGCGCAGAAGCTGGCGGTCGCGCAAGCGCACGCCGACTGGTCGGTCCCGGCGCTCTGGGTCTTCTTCGCCGCCTACTTCGTCTTCGCCGCGATGACCTGGTTCTTCTACCTGCGCAAGGAGTTCGCGACGCGACGGATTCCGAGCCTGGCCCACGCCTCGGTGTGACGGGGCCGGTCACCGGCTCGAAACCAGCTCGAAACACGCCCGGCCAGCGCGGCGATGCGCCGCGTGCCGATTTTGGACAAAGGGCGAACCGCCCTTCGCCATGGCGAGCCTAGGCTGGCTCGGTGCAAGCCGATGCCGAATACGTGATGCGCGTGGTGGAGGAGCGCGGCGTGCGCTTCGTCCGCCTCTGGTTCGTCGACGTCGTGGGGTCGCTGAAGAGCCTCGCGGTGCCGGTCTCCGAGCTGGAGGCGGCGCTGACCGAAGGCGTGGGCCTCGACGGCTCGGCGATCGAGGCGGGCGCTCGCGGCTCCGAACGAGACATCTACGCCTGGCCTGATCCGCGCTCCTTCCAGGTGCTGCCCTGGACCGAGCCGCGAGTGGCACGGATGTGCTGTGAGCTGCGCACTCCCGACGGCGAGCCGTTCCCCGGCGACAGCCGCGAGACTCTCTGCCGTGTGCTCGACCAGGCCGCCGAGGCGGGGCTGACGCTGCAGGTCGGGTGCGAGATCGAGTTCTTCCTCTTCGCCGAGGACCAGCGGCCCGGCCTGCCGCCGGCGCCGCTCGACAACGGCAGTTACTTCGACCTCACCGTGCAGGACATGGTCTCGGACTTCGGCCGCCGCGCGATCGAGCACCTGGAACAGATGGGCATCCCGGTCACCGCGTCGCATCACGAGGTCGCCCCCTCCCAGCACGAGATCCACCTCAAGCACACCGATCCGCTCTCGATGGCGGACGCGATCACGACCTTCCGCATCGTCGTCAAGGAGGTGGCGCGCGACCTCGGTCTCTTTGCCACCTTCATGCCGAAGCCGGTCGACGGCCTCAGTGGCAGCGGCATGCACCTGCACCTCTCCCTGTATGAGGGCGAGCGCAACCTCTTCTTCGCCGGCGACGGGGAGGACGCCGACGCACGCGGGCGCCGGTTCCTCGCCGGCCTGCTCGCCCACGCGGCCGAGACCGCCGCGGTCTCCAACCAGTGGGTCAACTCCTACAAGCGCCTCGCCGCCGGGATGGAGGCGCCAACCCAAGTCGATTGGACCCGCGACGGAAGCAGTGCGTTGGTGCGGGTGCCGGCGGGCCGGCCGGGACGACCGGACAGCGCCAGGATCGAGCTGCGCTCGCCCGACTCCGCAGCCAACCCCTATCTCCTCTTCGCGCTCGTCCTGGCTGCCGGTCTGAGGGGGATCGAGCGCGGATACGAGCTGGGTCCGGAGGCGGCCGCGGCCGATGGGGACGGCGGCCGGCCGCTGCCCGGCGACCTCGGCGAGGCCACCGCCCTCTTCGATTCCTCCGAGCTGGCGCGGGACACGCTCGGCGACCGCCTCTGCGACTGGTACGTAGCCAGCAAGCGGGACGAGTGGGACTCCTACCGCGCCGCCGTGACCGACTTCGACCGCGACCGCTATCTGCGCCGGCTGTGACACGTGGCGGATGCATGGATCTACAGCCACGCACCCGACCGCGCGTCCCGGATGGCCGCGCAAGTGGCCGAGCTGGGCTTCACGCCGCGCCTGCTTGAGGCCAACGGCGATCTGCGACCGAGCGGAGAAGATGGCGGCGCAGCCGGGCGGCCGCCCGACCTGGCGGTGGTGATCGGCGACGACTCGCTCTGCGCCCGCCTGCGTGACGACACAACCTTCGCCGACGTCCCGATCCTGCTCTCGGTCCGCCACGAGGACCTCGACGGCAGCGTGCCGGTCTCCGAGGAGGTGCTGATCACGCCCTTCACGCCGGCCGAGCTGGAGGCACGCATAGTGCGCGCCCGCCGTCGCCTCGGCGGCGGCGAGGAAGCTCGCAGCGTGCGAACCGGCTCGCTTGAGGTCAACCTCGCCACCTACCAGGTGACCGTGGCCGGCGAGCCCGTCGACTTCGCCTTCAAGGAGTACGAGCTGCTGCGCTTCCTCGTCACCCATCCGGGCAGGGTCTTCTCGCGCGAGGCGCTGCTCAACCGCGTTTGGGGCTACGACTACTACGGCGGCGCCCGCACCGTCGACGTCCACGTCCGACGACTGCGGGCCAAGCTCGGCTCCGAGCACGCATGCCGGATCAAGACCGTGCGGGGCGTCGGCTACCGCTTTGACC